>NZ_JACJFT010000001.1:0-2029251 GCF_014164605.1 Luteimonas sp. MC1782 | reverse complement strand
CATCCGCGGCTACGTCGACTTCTACAACCACCAGCGCCTACACTCGGCGCTGGGTTACACCGCACCCGCCGACTACGAGCGCAGATGCGCCTAACCAACGGGTGTCCACTTTATCGAAGGAAGTCCCACCCGCTTCGTTACGCGGCCCAGGCGGCAGGTAAAGCTTGCCACCTGGTCCACTCCACTGCGCGGGTCGGCTTAACTTAGGTGTTAGCCCCCATGAGAAAGTTCTTCGGCTTGCTGTTATTGATATTTGTACCTCCGGCCGATTCATCTGAGATGGCTGCCGTCTCCAGTGACGCGGGGTTTTGCGGCCGGGCGGAGGATAAATCGGCCATGTGCTACGAGTGGTTGTTGAACTCCAGTCCATCCATTCGCTTTGTGGCATACGGCTACGAGGACGGGATTGAGTACAGTTTCTACACGCTTCTGCCTAGCGATACGTACGAGCACATTATTCGCGTATATCCCGTGATTCGTGATAGCTCGCGCAACGATGCCTTGTTCTGGGGCTATCCTTGGGACATTCGAGACATCGCCCACTCAAACGGCAAGGGTCAGAAGAGGTTTTTGGCCAGCTTCGAGCACAATCTATTCGATGACGGTGAGGTGCACTCACCTTCGTGGCAGAGGCGTGTCCCTGCGGTCCTTTTCATTGGGCGTACCACACAACCGGCAATGACCGTGCCGCAACTCAAGTTCAAGGCAAGCGCCCTGAGTGGTCTGCGCACCGCGGCTGGGGGCTAACAATTCATTCAAGCCGAACCCGCTTCGCGGCGCGGCTTAATTCAGGCGTTAGGGCTCCCCGTGGGAGGTAATGTGCGAGTCTGGATCGCTCTTGCAACTTCGCTCTTGCTGTCCACCACGGCGTTAAGCGCGCCGCCGCAGAGAACCTCATGACTACCGGAAACGCTGATATGCGCAACTACATTCCTGCCAAAAAGCGCGTGGACGTGACTCCCGGCGAGTCTGTCCGCATTATCCGCGAGCTCCAAGGTTTCAGTCAGACGCAGCTGTCCTCGCTTTGCGGCATTCCGCAGACGACGATTTCCAGCATCGAGAACGGTCGCGTCAACCTTGGAGTGGAACGCGCAAAGACCTTGGCTGTGGCGCTGCATTGCCATCCAGCCGTTCTGGTCTTTCCTGGCTGGCAACTCGAGTCTGCCGCCTATCAATGCGTTCAAGCCGAGCCCGCTTGGTTACGCGGCCCAGGCGGCAGGTAAAGCTTGCCACCTGGTCCGCTTCACTGCGCGGCACGGCTTACCTCAGGTGTTAGGCGGCACATGAACGCATTCGGCTACTTTGGATTCATCGCTCTGGCGTCGCTGGCCATCCCATCGTGTGTGGCTCTGCCCCAAGAATTGATGGCAGTTCTCAAGCTGCGTTTGAACGCAGTCATGCAGCCGTTATTGCGGCACTCTCCGCGGAAGACCGGTTGCTGCTGTCCTAGGCGAAGCTGATAGTCCTATCGCCCAAGGGCTGCCTGACCACCAAGCCACCCGCTGGCCAGCCGTTCCTTAACGAGACTGTCGGCGGACAGGCAGACCTGAGCCCCTGCCGCAAAGAGCTGCATGGCCTTACGTTCAAGGACATCATCGGCCTGGCGTATCCTCAGGGAGAGCCAGCGGGTGGCGGTGTCGCGGGTGTTGCACTTACTTTGTTAACTCACGCCTCGCACTCACGCTCTATGGTATCCGTCAATCATGCGCGTAGTTCAGCTCGTCCGCAGACACTTTCCAGTACGGCGAATGGTCATTTGCGCACTGGCCGGTCTTCTTGTTTTCTACCACACGTACACTCTCTTCGACTTGTACTTTGGCTCAGGCACTGATTTGTACGGAGGTGGGAGCGGACATGCATACCCCTTGTTTGAGCACACGCAATCTATTCTTCGCGTGATGATTGTCGTCAGCCTGGTTTTCGTGGTCATGAACAGCCGATTCGCTCTATATGGAATGTGGGCTGCAATATCTGCGCTGGTAGCGACTCACTACTGGGCATTCTTCTTTGACCTCCCATTTCTTTTTTTGGATGGCAGACACCCACTCTCATATCTAAAGGGATTTATCATTCCCACCGTGATTTCGCTTTTGTACTTCTCTGTGAATTCAAAGCGGAAGTCTCGCGAGCCAAGTGCCGCCAGCGAGGGTTGAATTAACCTGCGGCGCCTGTCCATTCATTCGAGCCGACGCCGCTTCGCGGCGCTGCTTGATTCAGGCGCTAGGTCCGCATGGGGGTTTGTCGTGAACGTCATGTTGAAGCGAGCGTACGAATCTCCGGCCAAGAACGATGGAGAGAGGATTCTCGTAGATCGTCTTTGGCCACGAGGCCTGGCCAAGGTCAAAGCTGAAATCGATCTCTGGCTCAAAGAGGTCGCGCCATCGACCGGGCTTCGCCAATGGTTTGGGCATGACCCGGAGAAATGGTCCGAGTTCAAGAGAAGGTATCGCGCTGAGTTGCAGATCAATCCAGCATGGTCCGAGCTTCAAGCGCTCGCCCGTCAAGGAGATCTCACTCTTGTGTACGCGGCCAAGGATCAATTGCACAATGAAGCGGTGGTGCTCAAGGAGCTCCTGGAGCGCCGCACCTGACAACTCATTCGAGCCGAACGGCACGCCAGTCAAGGCTATGAGTTGCAACTGTTCGCTTTGCCGACGCGTGGGAGGCGTTTGGGCCTACTGGAGTTCGCGTGAAGTCCGATGAGTTCCGCCTCGCTCGGTTCCTGCATGCCCAGGAACATTCCTACGCCGCTGCACTGCAGGAGCTGTGCTCCGGCAGGAAACGGTCGCACTGGATCTGGTTCGTCTTTCCCCAGCTCAGGGGGCTTGGGCGCAGTTCGAACTCCGAGGTGTATGGCTTGGCCGGCTTGGCCGAGGCTCGCGCTTACCTTGCAGATCCGATTCTGGGGCACCGGCTCCGAGAAGCGACACGAGCCATGCTGGCTCATCACACCTTGGGCGCGAGCGCCGTGCTCGGCGACCTCGATGCGCTGAAGTTCCGGTCGTGTCTTACGCTGTTCTCGGTCGCTGATCCATCCGAGCACGTCTTTGCAATGGCGCTTGAGCGCTTCTTCGCTGGGGAGCGTGATGTGCGGACACTTGAGCTGCTGGACGCGCAGGGTGTGAGGCGTAACACCATCATGTCCCCGTACACCGGCGCCCGTGTCCGGCCCGAACCCGTGCCAGGATTGGCATCAACGCGCGATTTTCCACTTGCAGGTGAGCGGACATGAGACATGGCGAACGACATCGCACCCATCGGACCGGCTGGCTTCGCGCGGCGGTGCTTGGCGCGAACGACGGGATCGTATCCACCGCCAGCCTGGTGCTCGGTGTGGCCGCCGCCGGTGCAGGCACACGCGCGATTCTCGTCGCGGGTGTTGCCGGCCTGGTCGCCGGTGCCATGTCGATGGCCGCCGGCGAGTACGTGTCGGTCAGTTCGCAGGCGGACACCGAACGCGCCGACCTGGACCGCGAGCGCAAGGAGTTGGCGGCCAACCCGGAAGAGGAGCACGAGGAGCTGGTGTCGATCTACATGCAGCGGGGGCTGGACAGGGAGTTGGCGACGCGCGTTGCCACGCGCCTGACCGCGCATGACGCGCTTGGCGCCCACGGCCGGGACGAGCTCGGCATCTCGGATACGCTGGCAGCGAAGCCAGTCCAGGCCGCACTGGCTTCGGCTGGAACCTTCGCCGCGGGCGCGGCGCTGCCGCTGCTGATGGTGCTCGTGCTTCCGCAGGCCGGAGTGATGTGGGGAGTGGCCGGCAGTTCGCTGCTGTTCCTCGCGCTGCTGGGTCTCGTGGCGGCGCGTGCGGGCGGTTCGCCAGTGGCGGCTTCGGTGCTGCGTGTCGCCTTCTGGGGCACGCTGGCCATGGGCATGACGGCAGCGGTTGGCGCGCTCTTTGGCGTGAGCGCATGAGACAACCAGTTCGCGCAGCGCTCGTTCAGACTCTGGCTGATCGACGGCGGCTACCACGCCGTGCAGTTCCTGCTGTTCGGGCTGGTGTTTGGCCTCTGGAGCTGAATTCGAGGATGGCGCGTGGTGTCACATGTCGGCTCCACGGGCCGTCAATGCACGCAGTCGTATCCCGTCCGCCAGGAGGGCGTGGAGCGTGACGCTGGAGGGCGCATCAAATGAAGACGTTCATCGTGCTGCTGGGCTGGTGCCTGCTGTTTGTCCTGTGCTGGCCCCTGGCGCTGCTGGCCCTGGTGCTGTGGCCGCTCGCGTGGCTGGTGCTGCTGCCGTTCCGCCTGGTGGGCATCACGTTCGCCGCGCTGTTCGCGCTGCTGCAGGCGATCCTGTTCCTGCCCGCACGCCTGCTTGGCTGGCGTCCGTCCCGTCCCGTGTCTGCCTGAAGGCCCACGCGCTCAAGCACCTCCAGGAGTCGCCATGACCAGGTACTCCACACCGCTTCGACGCGCACTGATCGCGGTGAACGGGATCCACCACGACATCGCACCCGAATAGGCGCGCGCTTACCGCGCCCGCGCGCCCGGCACCGCGACCTGCGGCTTGGCACCGGCAAACCGCTCGCCGAAGAAGTCGCCGTCGTTCCAGCGCGGACGCGCGTCCTCGGCGCCGATCTGCCAGGCGATGCGCGCGGAGAGGCGGGCGAGACGGGCGGCATCGTCGTAGTGGATCGGCAGCGTCGCGTCGTCGCAGGGGCGGTGGTAGCAGTTGCGCATGAACCAGGTGGACGACACCCGCGGGTCGCGCGCGGTATCCACCGGCTCCACGCCACCGTCCAGGTACACCGCCGGAATGCCGGCGCGCACGAACGAGAACTGGTCGCTGCGCACGAACACGGCTTCTTCGGGGAAGGGATCCGACGACACCGCCACGCCGATCTCGGCCGCCGCCGCATCCACCACCGCCTTGAGCGACGAGTGCTGCACGCCGATCGACACCACGTCGCGGCTCGGGGCGGTCAGCACCGGCATGTCGATGTTGATGTTGGCCACCAGCGACCCGCGCGGCACGGTGGGGCGCTGCGCGAACCACTGCGAGCCGAGCAGGCCCTGCTCCTCGCCGGTCAGGGCGACGAACAGCTGCGAGCGCCGCGGCGCTGTTTCGCCCGCCTGCAGTTCGCGTGCCGCCTCCAGCATCACCGCCACGCCCAGCGCGTTGTCGATGGCGCCGTTGTGGATCGTGTCGCCGTCGACTTCGGCACCGACGCCGATGTGGTCGAGGTGTGCGGTGTGCACCACGTACTCGTCGGCCAGCACCGGATCCGCGCCGCGCAGCAGGCCGACCACGTTGCGCGACTGCATCGGTTCCACCCGGGTGCGCACGGCGAGCGACAGCGTGCCCGGCAGGTCGAAGCTACGCAGGCTGCCGGCGCGCGCATCGGCGAGCAGCTGCGCGGCGCTGCGGTCGTGGCCGGCGAACAGGGCATCGGCGGCGGCGGCGCTGACGCGCGCCACCACCTTGAGACCCGGCCAGGTGTCGATGCCGCGGCCGTCGTCGTCGCGCAGGCGCAGCGCGGGCTTCTCCCAGCCGGCAGCACTGCGTGCCCAGGGCAGGCGCACTTCGTCGTCGGCGGTGCCCACCAGCACCACGCCCACGGCGCCACGCTCGGCAATGCCGCGCAGCTTTTCCTGCAGCGAGCCGTGGAAGGCACGGCGGGTGTCGTCGAAACCCGCCGGCGCGCCGCCGAACATCATCGCCACCTTGCCGCGCAGGTCGAGGCCGGCAAAGTCGTCGTGGCCGAGTTCGGGCGCGTGCACCGCCTGGCCGACGAACACCGCCGGCGCGTCCACTTCCGCCAGCGGCTGGTTGAAGTTGGCCATCGGCAGGAACTCGTCCTGGAACGCCAGCGCGATCACCTCGCCGTTGCGGTGCACCTCGAGGCGCGCGCCCTCGGCGGCGATCGTGCCGCGCAGCAGCGGCACGCGCTGGAACCAGCTGCCGTCGTCGCCGCCCGGCGCGAGGCCGATGGCGGCGAAGCGCCCGGCGACGTGGTCGGCCGCCAGGTCGAAGCCGGCCGTGCCGGTTTCGCGGCCCTGCATGCGGTCGTCGGCGAGCGCGCGCACGTCGGCCTCGATGCGGTGGGCAGCCGGATCGGTCGAGCGCGGGGCGCTGGGTACGGGAATCTGGCCCGATGCCGCCGGCGCGGTGTCACGCGAGCAGGCGGGCAGTGCGACGGTCAATGCGACGGCGAGCAGGGCCGGCGCGATGCGGCGGGCGGTGAACGGCATGGGGGCGTCCGGCGATGCGAAGGCCGCCAGCCTAGCCTGCGGCACCCGCTGTGGTCACGGCTCCAGGAACAGCGCGGCAATCGCCCGCGCCGTCGCATAGGGCTCCGGATCGTTGCGGTTGCTGAGCAGCACCACGGTCAGCCGCTGCCGCGGCCAGTGCAGGATCACGTTGCGGAAGCCGATGGTCTCGCCGGAGTGCCACAGCAGGTCGCCATGCAGGCGCCAGCCGTAGCCGTAGGCGTCGACGTCGGGCTCGCCGGTGGGCGTGGTGGTCTGCGCCGACACCATGCGTGCGCGTGATGCCGGCGACAGCAGGCGGCCATCGTCGAGCGCCGCGGCCCATGCGGTGAGATCGTCGATGGAGGCGTAGATGCCGCCGTCGCCGAGCACCGCGCTGGTGGTGCTCTGGTCGGTGCGCTGCCAGCCGTCCGCCGCCGCGCTATGGCCGTAGGCGCGGTGCGCGACCTGCGATACGCCGTCCTCGAACGCCACCGCGCCGTCCATGCCCAGCGGGGCGAAGATCCGCGCCTGCAGGAAGTCCGCGTAGCGGCGGCCGGACGCTTCTTCCACCACCTGCGCCAGCAGCGCGTAGCCGGTGTTGCTGTAGCGGTAGGCGCTGCCGGGCGCGAAGTACGGGGCGATGGCCGCGGCCGGTGGCGTGCCGGCGGCCGCATCGCAGGGCAGGCCGTTGGCCAGCAGGCACACCACGTCGGCATCGTGCACCTGGCCGCTGAAATCCGCCGCCATCAGGTCTTCGTAGTCCGGCAGGCCGCCGGTGTGCGCGAGCAGGTGGTGCAGGGTCACGCCGTCGGCATGCGCGGGCAGCGCCGGCAGCCAGCGGCGCACCGGATCGTCCAGCCGCAGCACGCCGTCGTCGATCAGCAACAGCACCGCGGTGGCGGTGAACTGCTTCGACACCGAGGCCAACCGGAAGCGGGTCGCCGGCGTGATGGCGATGCCCTGCTCCAGGTCGGCCAGCCCGTAGCCGCGGCGCACCAGCGTCTCGCCGTCGCGCACCACCAGCAGCGCGGCGCCCGGGGCGTCGCCGGCGTAGCGCTGCATGTGGCCGTCGATCGCGGTCATCGTGTCGTTCCCCATGGCGCGGCCGGCGAACAGGGCTGCGAGCAGCAGGCAAATCCGGACAGTGGTGCGCATCGGCCGATTCTAGCCGCGGACGGCGATGGTCGCCGCGGTCCCGCCGGGCGCCGCACCTCAACGCTCGCGACGTGGAAACTCCAGCACCTTGCCGCGCGCGTCGTCCTCAGCACGGCCGTCGCGGTGCCACAGTACCGGCACGTCGTGCGGGGTCGGCAACTCGAACTGCTCGCGCTCCGCACGCTCGGCTTCCGCGGCGAGCTCCTCTTCGATCTCCCAGCTGTAGCGTCTGCGCGGCGCCATCGGGTCAAGCCGCCGGAACAACCACGCCGCCAGCGCGCCGCCGACCGCACCGCCCAGATGCGACTGCCATGACACGCCGGGCTCGCGCGGCAGCACGGTGAGCAGCATGCCGCCATAGAACAGGAAGCCGATCATCGTCGCGGCGATCGCCGCGCGGTCGCGGCGCAGCACGCCGAGCACGAACACCAGGAACATCAGGCCATGGGTCACGCCGCTGGCGCCGATGTGGAACGAGCCCGGCTCGCCCAGCAGCCACGCACCCACGCCGGAGCCCAGCCACATCAGCGGCAGCCCGCGCAGGGTGGCGCGCGGATACACGCCGCCCGCCAGCGTGCCGAGGAACAGGATCGACAGGCTGTTGGCCACCAGGTGCTCGAGCGAGCCGTGCAGCAGCGGCGCGGTCAGCAGGCCCATCAGGCCCGCCATGCTGCCCGGCGATACCGCGAACGCGCGCGTGGCCAGCATGCCCTGCACCAGGTCCATCAGCACCAGCACCACCACCGCGGCCACGCTGCACCAGGCAGCGCGGCTGAAGCGCCGCCAGTCGGCGCGGCGCTGGGCGGCGGGGTCGGCGGGCGGGTCGGTGTCGGGGAGGTACATGCAGCATCAATGGCGGCACCTGCGGTCAACGCAAGGGCTGCGGGCCGCTCGCCGCGGTACCCGCGAACGGCAGCGGCGCGGCCCGAGCCGGTAGAATCGCGCCATGAATGACGCCCTGCCCGTGGTCCGCCTGCGCAACGCCTGGCGGTCCAGCCATCCGTGGATCTTCCAGAAGCTGGTCGAAAAGCCCAACCCGCGCCCCAAGCCCGGCGCCCTCGTCGACGTGCTCAACGTCGACGGCGAGTGGATCGGCCGCGGCTTCTACAACGGCCACTCGCGGATCGCGGTGCGCATCCTCGAGATCGACCCGGATGTCACGGTCGACGCCGCCTGGTTCGCGCGCAAGATCGCCGCGGCCGTGGCGTTGCGCAGCGAGGTGCTGCGCCTGGACGAGGTCGGCGACGCCTGGCGCGTGGTGCACAGCGAGGGTGACGGCCTCAGCGGCTTGGTCGTGGACCGCTACGCGGACCTGCTGGTCATCGAACTGTTCAGCGCCGGCATGTTCCGCCACCGCGAATGGATCATGGACGCGCTGCGCGCGCAGTTCCCGGGCTGCCGCTTCCACGTCTCCGCCGACGAGCACGTGCAGAAGCAGGAGAGCTTCGACTTCCACGGCACCAGCACCACCGAGCCCGCGCTGATCACCGAACACGGCATCCGCTTCCGCGCCGATCCCGCGGGCGCGCACAAGACCGGCTTCTTCGCCGACCAGCGCGACAACCGCGAGTGGCTGAGCCGCCAGGTCAGCGGCAAGCGCGTGCTCGACCTGTGCTGCAACACCGGCGGCTTCGCCGTGTATTCGGCGGTGCGCGGCGCGGCGGAAGTCGTGGGCGTGGACATCGACGCCGACGTGATCGAGCTCGCCAAGGGCAACGCGCGCCTCAACAACGTGCGCCCGCGCTTCGTGCAGGCCGACATCTTCCCATGGCTGCGCGATGCCGCCAACGCCGGCGACCAGTACGACGTGGTGATCCTGGACCCGGCCAAGATGACCCGCGACCGCGAACAGGTGATCCCGGCGCTCAAGAAATACCTGGACATGAACAAGCTCGCGCTCGGCGTGGTGAAGCCGGGCGGACTGCTGGCCACGTTCTCGTGCACGGGGCTGGTGAGCGAGGAGCAGTTCCTCGACATGCTGCGGCGCGCGGCGTACTTCTCCAACCGCACCGTGCAGGTGCTCAAGGTGTCCGGCGCCGGCCCCGACCATCCGTTCATGGCGCACGCGCAGGAATCGCGCTACCTCAAGGCGGTGTTCTGCCGCGTGCTGGACTGACCGCCTGCACAGGGTTTGTACAACCCGGCGCTTCATCCACGTCTAACCGGTCCGTACCTAGCGTGTGCGGGCCGCGCCGTGGGCCTCATCTTGGTGTCCACGTATCGCGGCGACTTCCCCCAGTCCCGGATCCGGAGCACCCCATGCGCAGCTGGTTGATCGTCCCCTTCACCGCCCTGTTTGCAACTTCGGCGCATGCCGCGGGCCCCGAGGCGGGCCGCTTCTCGATGTCGCTGTCCGGAGGCGCGGATGTGCCGCTGAGTGGCGATGTCCACGACGGGGCGGTGGCCGCCATCCCCGACCTCGGCCCGCTGAATCCCGACCTCGCGGGCGTCGATGCGGAGCTGCGCATCGGCGCGCGCGGGCACGACCGCATCTACGACCTGGCCACGACGTTCGGCGTCGAGTTCGCGTACGCGTTCGACGACCGCTCCGAGATCTTCGGCCAGGTGCGGCAGACGCGCGCCGGCGAAGGCACGGTGCAGGTCGGCGGCGCCTACGTGCCGGCGCTGGCGACCGAACTGCCGGTGTACGGCACCTTCGGCGCCTACGAGGCGCTTTCGGCCGAGCTCGGCTACCGCTATTACTTCGGCACGGCGGGCAGCGCGCGTCCGTTCGTGGGCGCGCGCCTCGGTGCCACGCGCACCGACGAGATCCGCGCCACGTTCGAGATCCCGGATGCCGCGATCACGATCGCCGATGCGCCGTTCTACGACTCCGGCTGGGCCGCCACCGGCGGGCTGGATGTCGGCGTGATCATGCCGGTCAGCGACACCTTCAGCGTCACGCTCGCCAGCGGCGTGCGCTATGTCGCCGACCTCAAGGACGACGACAGCGCCATCGGCGGGCTTGGCCTGGCGAGCATCAACGACACCGGCAGCCGGTTCTCCGTGCCGGTGACGCTGTCGGCGCGCTGGGACTTCTGACGCGCGCCGTGTTTGGCCACGTGCCCGTCGCCGCGGCAACGCGCCGGCGGGCACGTGGTGCTTTTTCCTGCACGCGGCGGTGGTCGCTGCGCATGAGACGGCAGCCACTACACTGTCGTCATGGACTCCATGACGCTCCTGATCCTGATCGCCGGCCTGCTGCTGCTGGCCGTGGTGTTGCTGTGCGTGCTGCTGTTCCGGCGTCCCGACGGGCGCCACGCGGAGCAGCTCGAGCGCGCGCTGCGCGACGAGCAGCGCGATGGCCGCGGCGAGCTGCGGCAGCACCTCGACAGCGCGTCCAGCGCGCAGATGCAGCGCATCGACGCGTTCGGCCTGCAGCTGCAGGCGCTGGCCACCGGCATGGACAAGCGGCTGGATGAATTCACCCTGCGCACCGACCAGCGCCTCGACGTGCTGCGCGAGGCGCTGACCGAAGACGCACGCAAGGCGCGCACCGAAGGCGCGCAGGCGCAGCAGCGCGGTGCCGAAGTGGTGGGCGAACGGCTGTCCGACCTCACCCAGCGCAACGAACTGCGCATCGGCGAGATGCGCGCCACGCTGGAGGCGCGCCTCAAGGACATGCAGGCCGACAACGCCGGCAAGCTCGAGCAGATGCGCGCCACCGTCGACGAAAAGCTGCAGTCCACCCTCAACACCCGCCTGGACGCGTCGTTCAAGATCGTCTCCGAGCGCCTGGAGCAGGTGCAGCGCGGGCTGGGCGAGATGCAGCAGCTGGCCACCGGCGTCGGCGACCTCAAGCGGGTGCTCAGCAACGTCAAGGATCGCGGCGGCTGGGGTGAGGTGCAGCTGGAGAACATCCTCGAGCAGACGCTCACCGCCGAGCAGTACGCCAAGAGCGTGCGCGTGCGCCCCGGCGGCAACGAAGCGGTCGATTTCGCGGTGCGCCTGCCTGGCCGCAGCGGCGACGACGCGCCGGTGTGGTTGCCGATCGATGCCAAGTTCCCGCGCGAGGATTACGAGCGCCTGCTCGATGCGCAGGAAAAGGGCGACGTGGAGGCGGTGCGCACCAGTGGCATGCAGCTGGAGCGCGCGATCCGCATCCAGGCCAAGTCGATCTGCGAGAAGTACGTGGTGCCGCCGCACACGACCGACTTCGCGATCATGTTCCTGCCCACGGAGGGCCTCTACGCCGAGACCATCCGCCGCCCCGGGCTGACCGATGTCCTGCAGCGCGAGCATCGCGTGGTCCTCGCGGGGCCGACCACCTTCACCGCGCTGCTCAACAGCCTGCAGATGGGCTTCCGCACGTTGGCCATCGAGCAGCGTTCCAGCGAGGTCTGGCAGCTGCTGGCGGCGGTGAAGGGCGAGTTCGGCAAGTTCGCCGGCGTTCTGGAGCGTGCCACCACCCAGCTGGACACGGTGCAGAACAGCATCAAGCAGGCTGGCGTGCGCACGCGCGCCATCGAACGCAAGTTGCGCGGCGTGGAGAGCCTTCCCGGCACGGAAGCCGACGCATTCCCGCTGACGGGCGACGACCCGGTCGGCTGAGGCGCAAGCCGCGCCCCGCGGAGTGCGGCCCGGCGCGGTTTACGGCGTGGACGTGCCCGGCACGATCGGCATCACGTCCACCGGCACCGTGGCATCGTTGTCGTCGAACAGGTAGTCCGGCAGGCCGTCACCGCTGTCGTCGCCTTCGCGGATGCGGTCACCGTGGATCTGGTAGTCGCGGCGCTGCATCCAGGCGTCGCGCACCAGCGCGTACTCGTCGTCGGCACCCTCGCGCAGGCGGTCGAGCGCGAACAGCTGGGTGCGCACGTCCACCAGTTGCAGGCCCTGCAGGAACACGCGCACGCTGTCCTCGCCCACCTGGCGCACCGGCGACAGCGGGCCGTCGCCGACCAGCCCGAACGCGTCGCGCACCGTGCGCGGCCCGAACAGCGGCAGCTCCAGGAAGCGCGAGTTCTTCCAGCCCCACACGCCAAGCGTTTGCCCGAAGTCCTCGCTGCGGTTGGGGATGCCCATGCGCGAGGCCGGGTCGAACAGGCCGCCGACGCCGAGGGTGGCGTTGACCAGGAAACGGCCCAGCGACTGCCCGGACTGCTTCGGCCGGCCCTGCAGCAGCGCGTTCACCGCGCTCGACGGCTGGCCGAGGTTGTTGAAGAAATTGGACACGCCGAGCCGCATCGGGCGCGGCACCACCTTCACGTAGGCGCGCGCCAGGGGCGTGGCGATGGTGCGGTCGACGACGTTGTTGAAGCTGTGCACCTTGCGGTTCCACGGCTCCCAGGGATCGAGCGCCCGCGGCGACTCGGCCGGTGCGGGCAGGGTGTCGTCGGCGACCGGGTCGTAGGGCGCGGCACCCCAGATGGCGTCGTAGTCGACTTCGGCGTCGGTGCGCTGGTCCACTGCAGGCGCGGCGATGCCCGGGACGGCAGCGGCGGCGTCGCCACCGCCAACTCCGACGTCCGCCTCGGGCAGCGGTCCTGCCGCCGTGGCATCCGGCATGCCATCGCCCGCCATGGAGGCCTGCGCCGGCACGCCTTCGACCAGCGGCCCGGGGGCGGGCTCGGACACGCCCCGCGAGGGGGTGCCGGCGCACCCGGCCAGGACCAGCGCGGCGAGAAGGACGGCACCGGTGCGCAGGCGGGTCGGGGTAAGAGTCATCACGGCGTCCAGGAAGGGGACAGGTCAGCGCGCGAACGCGAGCCGGTCATCGAGACGATACGCGGCGCGCAGCTCGGCGAGGCCGGCGGGCATGCCGTCGATGGCGAGGCCGGTGCCATCGCTGGCGCCCAGCTCCGCCAGCAGCGCCAGGCCGGCGCTGTCGAGCTGCTGCACGCCGGCGACGTCCAGCCGCCGCGCGCCGGCACGCAGCGGTTGCGCCGCCTGCCAGAGCGCGGGCACGTGCGCACGCAGCAACGCACCGGTGAACACCAGCGCGTCGCCGTTGCGGCGTACGCCGGCGTCAGTTGGTGCCGGCATCGGCCTGCACGCGGCCGGCGCTCAGGTCCGCGGCCACGTCGCGGATCGACTTGCGGCTGAGCGGCGTGTCGAACTGCTGGCGGAAGGTCTGCACGAACGACACGCCTTCCACCATCACGTCGAACACCTTCCAGGTGCCGCCGACGTTGCGCATCAGGTAGTCGACCGGGATCGGCTCGCCACCCGCGCGCAGCATCTCGCTGGCCACGCGCACGCCGGCGCCGCGCGGCAGCGCGGTCTCGGACTTCACGCGCACCCGCAGGCGGGTGTTGAAGTCGAGCAGCGACGAGCCGTAGCGGCGCATCAGGTTCTCGGCCAGCGCATCGGCGAACACCTTGACGTCGGCATCGGCGGCGCCGCGCCCGTGGCGGCCCAGCACCTGGCGCGCCGCGTATTCGCGGTCGAACATCTGGTCGAACTCGCCGGTGATGAACTGCTGCAGCTTGCCGCGGTCGGCGGTGAACTCGGCGCGGCGCGACTCCAGCGTGGCCAGCACGCGGGTGCTGTTGTCGAGCACGAGCTTGCTGGGCGAGCCCTGCGCCGCGGTGGCGGCCGGCTTCGCGGCGGCCTGGGCGAACGCGGTGGAGGGCGCGGCTGCGACAAGCGCGGCGGCGATGGCAAGGGGAAGCAGGATCTGGCGGACCGTCATGGGGTCGTCTCCGGGGGGGGCGGGGAGGTGGTGGTGTCGGGCGGTGCGGTCGCGTCGGTCGCGGCATCATCGCCGCCGCCGCTGAACATGTACTTGCCGACCATCTGCATCAGGTCGACGGCGGGCTGGGTGTAGACCAGCTCCTCGCCGGGCTTGAACACTTCCATGTCGCCGCCGGGCTGCATGCCGACGTAGCTGTCACCGAGCAGGCCGCCGGTGAGGATGCCGGCCGAGGTGTCGACCGGGATCTCGTTGTAGCGGCTGTCGATTTCCATGGTCACGATGGAGTCGAACTTGACCGGATCAAGGGTGATGCCCGACACGCGGCCGATGCTCACGCCGCCGATCTTGACCGCGGCGTTGGGCCGCAGCTGCCCGAGGTTGGTGAAGCGCGCGGTCAGTTCGTAGCTGTCGCGCGACAGCCCGAAGCGGCCATTGGTGGAGGCGAACGCCAGCACCAGCAGCGACGCCATCGCCAGCAGCAGGAACGCTCCAACCGCGAATTCGACGCGGGGACCACGTGAAGTACTCATTGTGAAACCTCGGAAAAGCGGGCGTTCGCGTTCATCGGAACAGCAGAGCGGAGAGGACGAAGTTGAACATCAGGACCAGCAAGGAGGCGTTGACGACGGCGCGGGTGGTGGCGAGCGACGTGCCCTCGATGGTCGGCTCGGCGTGGAAGCCCACGTAGGCCGCGACCAGCGCCGCCGTGCCGCCGAATACCGCGGACTTCATGAATGCGACCAGGAAATCGTCGCGGAAATCGACCGCGTCGCGCAGCGTCTGCCAGAACCCGCCGTTGTCGATGCCCAGCACCTGCACCGCTTCGAACCAGCTCGCGGTCAGCGCCAGGCTCACGAAGAACGCGGTGAGCAGCGGCACCGCGATCACCGCCGCCCAGAAGCGCGGCGCCACCGCCTTGGCGATCGGGTCGATGGCCATCAGGCCGAGCGCCTGGATCTGGTCGGTGGCGCGCATCAGCGCCAGTTCCGCGGCGATCGACGACCCGGCACGGCCCACGAACAGCAGCGCGGTCAGCACCGGCGCCAGCTCGCGGTACAGGCCCAGGCCGATCAGCACGCTCACCTGGTTGGCTGCACCGTAGGTCTCCAGCGCGCGGTAGCCCAAGAGCGTCAGCGACAGGCCCACGAACGCGCCACCGACGGCGATGATCGGCAGGCTGCGCGCGCCGATCTTGTAGATCTCGCGCGTCAGTTCGACGAAGAAGTCGGCGGTGGGCTTCGATGCGCGCAGCACCGACAGCGAGAACAGCCCGGCGCGGCCCAGCGAGCGCGTGGCTTCGACAAATGGCATCAGTGCGCCTCCATCGGCCGGGCGGTGCGCGCCGGCGCGGCATCGAACGCGATCGGCCCGTCCGGTTCGCCGCGCAGGAACTGCAGCAGCAGCGGGTCGTGGCTGGCCGCGAGCTCGGCCGGCGTGCCGGTGAACACGATGCGGCCGTCGGCGATCACGATCGCCTGGTCGGCGATCGGCAGGGTTTCGTGCACGTGGTGGCTCACGATCACGCTGGTCAGGCCGAGGCTGGCGTTGAGGCGCGCGATCAAACTCATGATCACGCCCGAGGCGATCGGGTCCAGCCCGGTCAGCGGCTCGTCGTAGACCATCAGCGGCGGGTCGAGTGCCAGCGCGCGCGCCAGCGCCACGCGCCGCGCCATGCCGCCGGACAGCTCGCGCGGGTAGAGGTCGGCGGCGGCGCGCAGGCCCACCGCATGCAGCTTCATGCGCACCAAGCGGTCGATCACCGGCCTGGGCAGGCGCGTGTGCGTGCGCAGCGGCAGCGCCACGTTCTCGGCGGCGGTAAGGTCGGTAAGCAGGCCGTTGCCCTGCAGCAGCACGCCGATCGACTTGCGCAGCTCCAGCAGCGCGCGCTGCTTGCGCGGCACCGCCTGGCCCAGGACTTCCACCGTGCCGTCAGCCGGAACCAGTTCACCGGTGAGCGCGGCCAGCAGGGTCGACTTGCCGCTGCCCGAGGGGCCCAGCACCGCAGTGATGCTGCCGCGCGGCACCACCAGGTCGATGCCCGACAGGATGGTCCGGTCGCCGCGCACCAGGCGCACGCCGGCCGCGCGCACCGCAGGGGGCGTGGTCGGGCACGGCAGGGGCGCTGGGGACGACATCGGCCTGGAACTCCGGGCGTTGCGGCATGCCAAAGGGCACGAAGCCCGGTAGCTTCTCAACGGGCAGCTGAATGCCACCCGAGTGTGGACCCGGCGCGGGCTTGGATTGTAGCGAGGCGGCCCCTCGAGGCGGCGCTGTCGACCGACGACGGTCGACATGGCAAGGTCGGGGCACGGGTCGCGCCGGATGCATCCATCTGCATCCATCCGTTTCGGGCCCGCAACGGAGGAGCCAGGCCCATGCGTGCAGACGACCACGGCGGCTCCGTGCGCAGCGCCTGGCACGCGCGGTCGCACGAGGAGGTGCTCGCGGTGTTGTCGGCCTCCGCCGCGGGACTGGCGGGCGGTGAGGCCCGGCGCCGGCTCACGGCGCACGGACGCAACGAACTGCCGCCGCCGCGCCCGGTGCCGGCGTGGCGGCGCCTGCTGCGCCACTTCAACGACCCGCTGATCCTGTTCCTGCTCGCCGCCGCGGTGCTCGCGCTGGCGCTGGGGCACGTGATCGATGCGGCAGTGATCGCGATGGTGGTGCTGATCAACGCGAGCGTCGGCTTCGTGCAGGAGGGGCGCGCCGAGGAGGCGATGTCCGCCCTGCGCGCGATGCTGGCCGCGACCGCCCGCGTCATCCGCGATGGCGCGCGCGTGACGCTGCCGGTGGCGGAACTGGTGCCCGGCGACGTGCTGCTGCTGGAGGCTGGCGACCGCGTGCCGGCCGATGCGCGGGTGCTGCGCTGCCGCGGCGTGCGCGTCGACGAAGCCGTGCTCACCGGTGAGTCCGTTCCGGTGGACAAGTCGCCCGCGCCGGTCGCGGCCACCGCCGATCTCGGTGCCCGCGCGTGCATGCTGTATTCCGGCACGCTGGTGGCGTCCGGGCAGGCCAGCGCGGTGGTCGTGGCCACCGGCCAGGCCACCGAGGTCGGGCGCATCGGCACGCTGCTGGGCGGGGTGGAGGCGCAGACCACGCCCCTGCTGCAGCAGATGTCGCAGTTCGGCCGCCGGTTCACGCTGCTGGCGCTGCTGATGGCGGCGGCGCTGTTCGCGTTCGCCGTGCTGGTGCGCGCCTATCCATGGCTCGACGCGCTGATGATCGTGGTGGCCCTGGCGGTGGGCCTCGTGCCCGAGAGCCTGCCGGCGGTGATCACCATCACCCTGGCCATCGGGGTGCGGCGCATGGCGGCGCGCCACGCCATCATCCGCCGCCTGCCGGCGGTGGAAACCCTGGGCGCAACCTCGGTCATCTGCACCGACAAGACCGGCACGCTGACCCGCAACGAGATGACGGTGAACCTGCTGGTTTCGGCTGCCGGGCGCGTGGCGGTGGGTGGGGGCGGCTACGCGCCCCACGGCACGGTGGTGGCCGACAGCGGGGGCGACCAGGCCAAGGCCGGTGGCGAGCGCATCGCGCGCATCGGCCTGCTCTGCAACGACGCGCGCCTGCACGGCGAGGATGGGCGCTGGTGGATCGATGGCGATCCCATGGACGGCGCGCTGCTGGCGCTGGCCGGCAAAGCCGGCCTGGATGCCACCGCCGTGCGTGGCCTGCATCCGCGGCTCGACGAGGTCCCGTTCGATGCCGCGTACCGCTTCATGGCCACCCTGCACGCCGATGTCGAGGGCGCGGGTGCCCTGCTGTGCGTCAAGGGCGCGCCGGAACAGGTGCTGGCGCTCAGCGCCGGGCAGGTGGACGCCGATGGCAACGTCGCTCCGCTGCGGGCCGCCGCCTGGCAGCAGGAGGTCGACTCCGCCGGTGCCGAAGGGAGGCGCGTGCTTGGCTTCGCGGCCGCGCGCCTCACGCACGTTCCCGGCGCGTTCGCCGTTGCCGACGTGCGCGACCTGGTGTTCGCCGGCATCGCCGGCTTCATCGACCCGCCGCGCGACGAAGCGATCCAGGCGGTGGCCGACTGCCGCAGCGCCGGCATCGCGGTGAAGATGATCACCGGCGACCACGCCGCGACCGCACGCGCGATCGCACGGCAGCTGGCGCTGTCTGACGATCCGCAGGTGGTGACCGGGCACGCGCTGGACGATGTCGACGATGCCGCGCTGGCGGCACTGGCCGAGCGCGCCGACGTGTTCGCGCGCAGCAGTCCCGAGCACAAGCTGCGCATCGTGCGCGCGTTGCAGTCGCGCGGGCACACCGTGGCGATGACCGGCGACGGCGTCAATGACGCGCCCTCGCTGAAGCAGGCCGACATCGGCATCGCCATGGGCAACAAGGGCACCGAGGCGGCCAGGGAAGCCAGCGGGATGGTGCTTGCCGACGACAACTTCGCCTCCATCGCGGCGGCGGTGCACGAGGGCCGCGCGGTCTACGACAACATCCGCAAGGTGGTGGCGTGGACCCTGCCGACCAACGGCGGCGAGGCGCTGGCGGTGACGCTCGCCATCGCCTTCGGCTGGGTGCTGCCCATGACCGCGCCGCAGATCCTCTGGATCAACATGGTGCTGACCATCACCCTGGGCCTGGCGCTGGCGTTCGAGCCGCCGGAACCCGGGGTGATGCGGCGCCCGCCGCGCAGTCGCGCCGCGCCGCTGGTCTCGCCGTTCATGCTGTGGCGGATCGTGCTGGTGTCGCTGCTGTTCAGCGCCGGCGCGTTCGGCATCTTCACGTGGGCGCAGCGCCGCGGGCTGGACGTGGCCACCGCGCGCACCATGGTGGTCAACGTGTTCTGCGTGATGGAGATCTTCTATCTGTTCAGCGTGCGCTACCTGCACGGCAGCTCGCTGTCGCTGCGCGGCTTCCGTGGCACGCCGGCGGTGCTGTGGGCGGTGGCGGCGGTGGTGGTGGCGCAATTGGCGTTCACCTATCTTCCGTGGATGCACCACCTGTTCGACAGTCGCCCGCTGCCGCTGCTGGAAGGCGTGGTGATCGTGCTGGTCGGCGTGGCGCTGGGGTTGCTGCTGGAAGTGGAGAAGTGGCTGCTGCGCAGGCTGGACCTGTTCGAGGAGCTGAGACCGGCGGCCGCCGACCGGCCGTCACTGACGGGAGGGACGGCATGACGACACACGGCGCGGACGCCGCCGGCGCAACCGGCATCCTGGCGGCCAGCGACCTTGGCCCGCGCTGCGACCGTGCGATCGACCGGGCGATGCTGCTGGCGCGCGACTTTCGCGGCGCGGCCACCGCGGCCACGGTGCTTGATCCGGCACAGACGCTGTTGACGGAGGTGCAGCGGCGCGATGCGCCTCCGTGGTACCGCCCGCCGTCGCCGCGGGACCAGGCACGCGCGTGGCTGCAGCGGCAGTTCGACGATCCCGCGGTCGCCTGGGACATCCATGTCGACGAGGGCCAGCCCGGTGAACGGCTGTCGCACCTGCTCGACGCGCGCGGCGACACCCTGGTGGTCACCGGCCCGGTGCGCGACGGCATGCTCGGCCCGGCGATGCTGGGTTCGACCATCGACCGGCTGCTGCGACGCGCCGAGACGTCGCTGCTGGTGGTGCGCGAACGCGCGCAGGCACCGTACCGCCACCTGCTGGTGGCCAGTGATTTCTCCGAACCGTCGCGCGCCGCGCTGCGCCGCGCGCGCGCGCTGTTCCCTGCCGCCCGGGTCACGCTGCTGCACGGATTCCAGCTGCCGATGCTGGGGTTGTCCGGCACCGAGCCGGACGCGTCGATCGCGTCGGCGCAGGCGCAACTCCACGAGGAAGGACGCGCGTTCCTGCGCGCTGCGGCGGCCGATGGCGACCAGCTCGAGCTGCTGGTCGAGCACGGTGACCCCGCGCGCCTGGTGCAGCAGTACGTCGACACCTACGCCCCCGGCCTGGTGGTGGTCGGCAGCCACGGCCGCGGCGCGGTGTACGAACTGGCCATCGGCAGCGTGGCGCGGCGCATCGTCGCCACGTCGACGGCCGATACGCTGGTGGTGGGCGGTCTCCCCCCGTGAGATGCCCCTCCGGCATCATGGCCGCATGACCCAGCGGACCGGCGACTTCCGCCTCTACCATTCCAATGCGCTCGACGTGCTGGCCGGCCTGCTGGCCGCTGAGCTGCGCACGCCCGCGCCCGGCCAGGGGCTGCTGGAGCCGGACGTGATCCTGATCCCGCAGGTGGCCATGCGCCGCTGGCTGCAGGCCACGCTGGCCGAAGCGCACGGCGTGGCGGCCAACCTGGAGTTCCTCACGCCGGGCGAGTTCGTGCAGCGCGCGCTGGATGGCAATGTGCCGGGGCGCGGTGACGACCTCGATGCCGCCGCATTGCGCTGGCGCATCCATGCCGCGCTGGCGGATCCGGTGCTGCTGCGCGATCGCGCCCTGCAGCCCATGCGCGCCTACCTCGAAACCGCCCCCGACCCGCTGAAGGCCTGGTCGTTGGCCGGCGAGCTCGCGCAGGCCTTCGAGAAGTACAAGGCCTGGCGCCGCGAATGGCTGCTGGCGTGGGAGGCGGGCGATGCCCCGCGCGATCCGCAGGCGGCGCTGTGGCGGCGCGTGGCGGGCGGCACGGACCACCGCGCGCGGCGCATCGATGCCTACCTGCGTGGCTTCGCAGACGCAGGCACGCCGCTGCCGGCCGGCTTGCCGAAGCGCCTGTTCGCCTTCGCCATCCTCAACGTGTCGCCGGACGTGCTGCGCGTGATCGCCAGCCAGGCGCGCGTCGGCACGCTGCATCTGTATGTGCCCTCGCCCAGCCGCGATTACTGGGGCGACCTGCAGCGCGCACGCGGCGGCGACCCGGAGGCCGCTGCCGGCGAAAACCCGCTGCTTCGCGCCTGGGGCGCGGCCGGTCGCGACTTCATGGCGGTGCTGGGCAACTACGAAGTGGTGCACCCGGACATCGAGATCCGCGGCGATGCCGACCCGGGCGAGGGCGGCGGCGCGCTGCACGGCAGCCTGCTGCGGCGCCTGCAGTCGGACCTGTTCCACCGCCGCCCGTCGCCGCCGCTGGCGCCGACCGCGGACGACGTGCGCACCCGACTGCCGGCGCTGCGCCGCGACGACCCCAGCCTGCAGGTGCACGCCTGCCACACCCGCCTGCGCGAACTGCAGGTGCTGCACGACCAGCTGCGCGCGCTGTTCGAAGACCCGCGCTTCGACCCACCGCTGCAGCCGCGCGAGGTCGCGGTGCTGGCGCCGGATATCGATCCCTACCTGCCGTACCTCGACGCCGTGTTCGGCGGCCGCGGCCGGGCGGACTCCATTCCGTACGCCGTCGCCGATGCCAGCCCCTTGGCCGGCGAGCCGCTGGCGGAAGTCTTCCTGCGCCTGCTGGCACTGCCGGTGGCGCGCTTCGGCCTGGTGGAAACGCTCGACCTGCTGGCCAGCCCGCCGCTGGCCGAGGCCGCCGCGCTCGATGCCGCCGCCTTCGCGCGCCTGCACGCCTGGCTGCACGCCGCCGGCGCGCGCTGGGGCCTGGATGCGGCGCACCGCGCGCGCCTCGATGCGCCGGCGGATGACGCCTACACCTGGGCCTTCGCACTCGACCGCCTGCTGCTCGGCCACGCCACCGGCAGCGATGCGCCCATCACCACCGCCGGCGGCCAGGTCATCGCGCCGATGCCGGAGCTGGAAGGCAGCGCGCTGGACGCCCTCGACACCCTGGTGCGGCTGCTGCGCGTGCTCGCGCGCCACGCCCGCACGCTGGATGAAGCACTGCCGCCCGAGGACTGGCGCGAGCGCCTGATCGGCCTGCTGGAGGCGCTGCTGCCGAAGCCGCCGTCGTCGCCGGCGTCGCGCCGTGCGCTGGATCGCCTGCGCACGCTGATCGATGCCTTCGCCGCCGATGCCCGCCGCGCCGGCGTGGCCACGGCGGTGCCGGCGGACGTCGTGCGCGCGCATTTCGCCGCCGCGCTGGGCGAGGCCGACACCCGCGCCCCGCTGCTCACCGGCGGCGTCAGCATTGGCCGCATGGTGCCGATGCGCCTGCTGCCGTTCCGCGCCATCTGCCTGCTCGGCATGGATGACGGCGAGTTCCCGCGCCGCGATCCCGCCGGCGGCCTCGACCGCCTCACCGCCGACCTCGCCAGCGGCCAGCGCCGCCAGGGCGACCGCTCCACGCGCGATGACGACCGCTTCCTGTTCCTGCAGCTGTTCAGCGCCGCGCAGGACGTGTTCTACGTGAGCTACCAGGGCGCCGACCCGCGCGACGGCAGCGCGCGCGAGCCGTCGGTGCTGGTCGCGGACCTGCTGACGGCCGCCGATGCGCAGCACGCGCCGGAAGCCAAAGCGGGTGCCGCGCTGGTGGTGCGGCACACGCTGCAGCCGTTCGCGCCGGCGGCGTTCGGCAGCAGTGACGAGCCGCGGCGGTTCTCGTACCACGCGCAGTGGTGGCCGGCGGCCGCGCAGCCCGCGCAGCAGCGCGTGCCGTTGCCGGCGTGGTTTGGCGATGACGCGTTGGCGGCGATGGCCGCGAAGGCGGCTGGTGAAGCCGACGGGCGCAGCGCCACGCATTCGGCGCAGGACGGCGACGCACGCGAGCACACGCTGTCGCTCGACGAGCTGCGCCGCTTCCTGCAGGCGCCGGCCGACGTGTTCCTGAAGCAGCGCCTCGGCCTGCGCTTGGCCGAGGTCGAGGCGATCGACGAGGACGTCGAGCCGCTGCTGGCGCCGGGGCGCGGCCTCGCGCGCCAGCAGCTGCAGAAGGCTGTGTTCGACGCCGTGCTGCGTGGTGACGACGACGCGTCGACCCACGCCCTGCTGCGCGCGCGCGGCCTGTTGCCGTCCGGACCGCTTGGCCGGCGCACGCTGGATGACGTGCGCGGGCAGGTGGATGCGTATGCGGCCGCCTTCGACGCGTGGCGAGGTGCTGCGGTACCGGAGGTGCCAAGGCCGATCGAAGTCCCGTTCGATGGCGTGGTGCTGCCGCACAGCGGTGGCGTCCCGCGCCGCCTGAAGCTGCAGGGCCGCGTCGCCGATGCCTACCCGCACGGCATCGCACGTATCCGCTTCGACCCGCCCGCCGGGCAGTCCGCGATCCGCAACGGCCTCGACTGGCTGCTGGCGAGCGCGGATGGCCAACGCGTGCCGCTGGTCGAATTCCACGACGGCGGCGAACACGGCGTCGGCCCGCACGTGCGTGCGCCACTCGCTCAGGACGAAGCGCGCGACGTGCTGCGCATGCTCATCGACCTGCGCAGCAAAGGCCTGCGCCGGCCGCTGCCGTTCGCGCCCTACAGCGGGTGGGAGCTGTACCGCGCTGACAGCCTCGAGCGCGGCCTGGACCTCGCCGCCAGGCGCTGGCATGGCAGTGACCGCAGCTGGGGCGAGGGCACGGGCGAAGCGCTGCGGCTCGCGCTGCGCGGCCGCGACCCGTTCAGCGACGAGGCCACGCAGGTCGCGTTCGTGGACCTGGCGATGGCGATCTATTCCGCGGTGGTGGCCGGCAAGGTCTATGGCGGCACCGACCTCGGCGCGCTGCGCGACATCGCTGCCAAGCTGGACCTGGAGGATGCGGAATGAGCGCGGGCAAGGACGCCATGCATGCAGACGCGGGCCCCGGCCCCGGCATCACGCAAACGGGCGCCGGTAATGGGGCCACGCGTGCATCCGCGCGCGATCCCTATCTCGAGCTTGCGCTCGAGGGCGTCCACGCCATCGAGGCCTCGGCCGGCACCGGCAAGACCTTCACCCTGGCCACGCTGGTGGTGCGCCTGGTGGTGGAGCGCGGGCTGCGCGTGGGCCAGGTGCTCGCCGTCACCTTCACCGAGGCGGCCACCCAGGAGCTGCGCAGCCGCATCCGCGCGCGCCTGCTGCTGGCCGAAGCGCTGGTCGGCGCCGCGCCCGCGGCCGATGCCTCCCCCGAAGCCACGCTCACCCACGCCGTGCTCGACGCCCACCTCGCGCGCGGCAGCGAGTCCGCCGACGCCCTGCGCCGCCGCCTGCACGCGGCCGCCAACGACATCGATCTCGCGGCCATCTTCACCATCCACGGCTTCTGCGCGCGCGTGCTGCGCGAGCACGCGCTCGAAGTCGGCCAGGCCTTTGATGCGCCTGAGCTGCTCACCAGCGACACGCCGCTGTACGAAGCCATCGCCGCCGACCTCTGGCGTTCGCACGGCAGCACGGCGGACGCCGCCGACGACCTGCTGGCGCTGTGGCCGGGCGGCCCGCAGGCGCTGGCGGCGGATCTGACGCCACTGGTGCGCGAACCCCTGCTCCGCCCGGCGCTGGCCGAGTTGCCGGACGACCCCACGCCGCGCCTGCACGCCACCGGCGAAGCGCTGGCCGCCGCCTTCCGCGCCCACGGCGACGATTTCCGCGCCGCACTCGTGTCGGCGGTGGAGGGCAAGATCCTGCACGGCGGCAGCTACAAGCTCGACTGGATCACCGCGCTGTTCGATTCGCTGCACCACTGGTGCCATGCCGGCGAGCGCGGCGCGCCGTTCGAGCACGCCAAGCTCCCGCAGCTGCATCGCGACACCTTGCAGATCCGCACGAGCGTGAAGCACGCCGGCCGCACGCCCGATTCTCCGATCTGCGACGCCGTACCCGGCTACCTCGACGCCCTCACCGCGGTGGCGGATTGGAAGGACGCGCGCCGCGTCGAACTGCTGCACCGCCTGCGCGATGACGCCCGCCTGCGCGTCGCCCGCGCCAAGCAGCAGCAGCGCGTGCAGACCTATGACGACCTGATCGACCGCGTCGCGGATGCCATCGACCCCGCGCATTACGACGGCCAGCAGGCCGAAGCGCTCACCGCCAAGCTGCGCGCGCAGTACGCCGTGGCCCTGGTCGACGAGTTCCAGGACACCGACGCGCGCCAGTGGCGCATCTTCGACCGCGTGTTCGGCGCTGCCAGCGGTGCGCCCGCGCTGTACGTGATCGGCGACCCCAAGCAGGCGATCTACGGCTTCCGCGGTGGCGATGTCGAGACCTATCTCGCCGCGCGCGCCACCGCCGAGGAGGCGCCGCCGCTCGCGCTCAACTTCCGCTCGCGGCCCTCGGTGCTGCGGGCGGTGTCCGCGCTGTACGCACAGGCGCAGGCGGCGTCCGACGCCGACGACAAGGTCCCGCCGCCCTTCATCGACGGCCGCATCGCCTTCAAGGAAGTGCTCCCCGGCGGCGTGCGTACCGATGCCGACTTCCAGCGCAACGGCATCGCGGCCCCCGCACTCACCCTGTGGCGCGCGCCGCCGCCCGAGGCCGACGCCAAGGGCAAGCTCAAACCCCACAGCGCCGGCCGCTCGCGTGAACTCGCAACGCAAGCCTGCGTCGCCGCCATCCACCGCGTGCTCACCGATGCGCGTGACGGCCACGCCAGCATCGAAGGCCGCCCCGTGCAGCCCGGCGACATCGCCGTGCTGGTGCGCTCGCACAACGAGGCCACGCGCATCCGCCACGCGCTGGCGATGGCCGGCATTCCCGCGGTCGCCGCCGGCAAGCAGAGCCTGTTCGCCACGCCCGAGGCGCGCGACCTGCACGCGCTGCTGCTCGCCCTGCTGCACGGCGCCGACGACGGCCGCCTGCGCATGGCGCTGTCCACCGTGCTGGTGGGCCTGGACGCCACGGCGATCGCCGTGCTGGATGACGACGGCGACGCGCTGCGCGACTGGCAGCTCAAGGCACTCGCCTGGCGCGACCGCCTGCAGCGCGGCGGCCCGCTCGCGCTGGTCAACGACCTCTGCGCCGAACACGCCGGGCGGCTCCTCGGCCTGCTCGACGGCGAGCGCCGGCTCACCAACTACCTGCAGCTGGCCGAGCTGCTGCAGGACGCGCAGGCGCGCGCGCTCGGCCTGCACGGCCTGGTCGACTGGCTGGCGAATGCCATTGCCGATGCCAATGCCAACGACGAGAGCCAGCTGCTGCGGCTGGAGTCCGACGCAAAGCGCGTGCAGGTGGTCACCCTGCACAAGAGCAAGGGCCTGGAGTACCCGCTGGTGTTCATGCCGTTCGCGGCCATCGGCGCGCCCACGCGCAGCCCGGGGCAGCGCGCCGTGGTGAACGGCCAGGCCGGCCGCGCGCTGCACTGGAAGCTGCTGCGCTCGCAGTCCGGCTGGGACGAGGCCGAAGACGCTTGGCGCCTCGCGCAGCGCGCCGAAGACGCGCGCCTGCTGTACGTCGGCCTGACCCGCGCGCGCCACGCGCTGTGGCTGGCCAGCGGCATGTTCAGCAACCACGACAAGTCGCCGCTGCTGCACATGGTGGCCACGCCCGATGCACTGGCCGCGGCACTCGGCAGCGCGCTCGCCATCGACCAAAGCATTCCGCCCGCCAAGCTGCCGTGGTTCGCGGCCGACGCCACCGACAGCGTGCCGCCCGCGCGCATCGCCGCGCGCGCGCTCGCCAGCGACTGGTGGGTCTACAGCTTCACCCAGCTCGCCAACGCCGAAGGCCAGGGCGACGCCTCTGCCAGCGCCACCCAGCCCGCGCCCGGCGGCCAGGACGAGCCTGCGGTGGATGCCGATGCCGAGCTTGCGTCGGGTACCGACCCGGCCGCCGCCGACGACATCTTCGACCCGCGCTTCTCCGGCACCCGCTTCGGCGTTGTGCTGCACGACGTGCTGGAACACACCGACTTCGCGCGCTGGGCCGCGTGGACGCCCGGCGCGCCCACGCCCAACAGCGACGACGCCAGGCTGATCGCCGACCGCCTGCGCGCCGGCGGCTACCCGGCCGAAGACATCGACGACGGCATCAGTGCGCTCACCCCGCTCATCGGTCACACGCTCACCGTCGCCCTGCCCGAAGGCGTGCGCCTGGCCGACGTGCCCGCGGACAGGCGCCGCCCGGAGATCGAGTTCCAGTTCGCGCTCGCGCCCACGCGCGTCGACGCGCTGCTCGCGCTGCTGCACCGCCACGGCCTGCTCACCGCGCGCCAGGGCTTCGGCGCGCGCCGCCGGCTGGAAGGCCTGATGACCGGCCTGATCGACCTCACCTACGTGCACGACGGCCGCTGGTACGTGCTCGACTACAAGTCCAACCGCCTGCCCGGCTACGGCCCCGCGCAGCTGGATGAGGCGATGGCGCACAGCGAGTACGACCTGCAGGCGCTGATCTACACGCTGGCGCTGCACCGCTGGCTGCGCTTCCGCCTGGGTGATGCGTATGAGTACGCGCGGGACTTCGGCGGCGTGCGGTACGTGTTCTGTCGGGGGCTGGATGCCTCTCGCGAAGACGCGAAGGGGGTGCAGGCGTGGCGGTTCATGCCGGAGCTGGTGGATGAGCTGGATGCGTTGTTTGCTGGCCAGGGCGCGGAGGTTGCGGCATGAGTACGCTCCCGCTGTTTCCTGAGAGCCAGGCTGGCGACGCAGTCGGCAAGGTCGACGCGGTCGGTGACGCGGAAGCGAGCGCGCCAGACGTGCGCGATGCGCCGCCGCCGGACCAGGCGCATGACACGCGCCGCATGGGCTTGCTGCAACAACTCGGCAAGACCGGCGCGCTGCGCACGCTCGACCACGCACTGGCGCAAAGCCTGCGCCGGCTGGACCCGGACACGCCGGACAGCGTGCTCGCAGCGGCGGCGCTGGCCTCGCTCGCGGTCGCATCCGGCCACGCCGGCTTCGACCCTGCGGAGCCGCAGCGCCTGGTCGATGCCGCAATCGACTGGCCCACGCCCGAGGCTTGGACCGCCGCGCTCGAAGCCTCGCGCTGGGTCGCCCGCCCGGATGCTGGCGATGCCGAATCCGCCGCCGACGTCCCGCTTGTGTACGAACACGGCCTCGTCTACCTGCGCCGCTACCGCGAGTACGAGCGCCGCCTGGCCGACGGCCTGCGCCGCATCGGCGGCGCCGTCCCGCACACAGGCGCGTCCGCCGCCGATGGCGACGGCGCGCACGTCCCCGCACACCTCGCGCCCCTCTTCGCCCAGCTCTTCCCCGAAGCCGCCACCAGCGACGACCCGCAATCCCGGGCCGCCGCCGCCGCGCTCCACCACAGCCTGCTGCTGGTCACCGGCGGTCCCGGCACCGGCAAGACCACCACCATCACCCGCATGCTGGTGCTGCTGGCCGCGCAGGCGCGCGAAGCCGGCGCCGCGCCACCGCGCATCGCCCTGGCCGCGCCCACCGGCCGCGCCGCCGAACGCATGGCCGAGAGCGTGCGCAACGCCGTGCAGGCGCTGCCCGCGCTCGGCGTCCAACCTGCCCTGTGCGCACGGCTGCCCACCACCGGTACCACGCTGCACCGCCTGCTCGGCACCATCCCCGACAGCCCACGGTTCCGGCACCACGCCGACAACCCGCTGCCGTTCGACGTGGTGGTGGTGGACGAAGCCTCGATGATCGACCTGCCGCTGATGGCCAAGCTGGTCGAAGCCGTGCCCGACGGCGCGCGCCTGGTCCTGCTCGGCGACCCCGACCAGCTGCCCTCGGTGGAAGCGGGCGACGTGCTCGCCGGCATCCTGCGCGCGGCCGAAGCCACCGCGCCCACCGCCACCTTCCCGGCCCGCCACGTCCATCTCACCCGCGGCTACCGCCAGAGCGCCGCGCTCGACCTAGCCCCGCTGGCCGCGGCTGTGCGCGAAGGCGACACCGCCACCGCGCTGTCACTGCTGCGCGGCGGAGAGCTGTCCGGCGTGCATTTCCACGAAGGCAACGGCGCTCCGCTGCAGTCGCATCGCGAGCATCTGCTGGCCCACTGGGCGTCGCTTGCCGATGCCAGCGACCCCGCCGATGCGCTCGCTCGCGCCGGACGCCTACGCATCCTCACCGCCGTGCGCGAAGGCCCCCAGGGCGCGCGCGGCCTAAACGCGCGCATCGAGGAAATGCTTGCCGGTACGCGGCGCGGCGCAGGTCCCGCATCAGCGGCCAGCCGCTACTTCCATGGCCGGCTGCTGCTGGTGACCGAGAACAGCTACCGGCATCGGCTGTTCAACGGCGACATCGGCATCTGCCTGCGCGATGACAGCGGCACGTTGATGGCGTGGTTCCTCGGCGATGACGCGCGTAACCCGCGACCGTTCCATCCCGCCGCACTGCCCGCGCATGACAGCGCGTTTGCGATGACGGTGCACAAGGCGCAGGGCTCGGAGTTCGACGAGGTGTGGCTGGTGTTGCCGGAGCGCTTCAACCGCGTGCTGTCGCGGGAGCTGGTGTACACGGGGATGACGCGGGCGCGGAGGGTGTTGAATGTGGTGGGTAGCGCGGACGTCATCGCCGATGCGTTGGCGCGGCATGCGGGGCGGTGGTCGGCGTTGCGGCTCAGATTGAACCAGTAGTTGATCGGCTCCTTTCACCCGAAGCGGATGCCCAAGAATGACTCAGCTGTCGTTGCACCGTCCTAAGCTGACGCCAGATGCCACGTCACCTTCGAACGGCTGCCACTATTCCTTCAACCCAAGGGCGGGTGAATATCACGCGTTGAGAGGTCGCAATTGCGCAAGCACAATCACCTCGTCATGCAGCGTTGGTTGGGATAGGACGCGCCTGTGGTTGCTCGCAGCCAAGTGCGGGCGTATACAGGAAGTCAGGGGCAGCAGCGCGCCAGCTTGCGAGCGTTTCTCTCCCCGAAATCAAAGCCGAGGGGCAAATGGATAACGGACTTAACGCCGAGACGGGCGATCTCGACACGGTCATTGCGCTGTCAGTTGAAGCTTGGAAGTTCATCCGACTCTTCCAGCGAGCCGTCGGAAAACTCGAAATAAGTGAGCAGTCCAGATTCATCAGCCAAGCACGTTTTTTTCAGAAGCGTGTCGATGCCCTGCTGGAGCAGAACAATGTCCGTCTCGAGTCACTAGAAGGGCAAATTTTTGAGCCTGGCTTGGCGGCTACGCCACTCAACGCAGACGAGTTCCCCGAATCAAATGATCGGCTTGTCGTGGCTCAGATGATCGAACCAGTCGTCATTGGGCCGAATGGCGTAATTCGAACTGGCACTTTTCTGTTGGGAGTTGTGTGATGGCCATTTACGTCGGGATTGACCTCGGAACAACCAATAGCGCGATCTGCACCTACGATGGGGAGAAGCTGCGCATTTGGAAGAGTCCAGAGCAGAACGACGTAACACCCTCGGTAATCTACAACGACGGTCGTAGGCGGTATGTCGGAAAGCGAGCGTACGACATGGCTCCCGCCGCGCCAGAGAGTACGGCAAGGCTTTTCAAGCGATTGATGGGAACCAGCACCCCGATCCACGTCAAGGGATCGGAGTCGCCCACTACGCCGGAGGCGTGCTCGGCCGAAGTGCTTAAGACGCTCTTCGGTTATCTGCCCGAAGAAGTTCGTCAAGATGTAGCCGGCACGGTGATCACAGTGCCGGCGGCATTCAATCAGATGCAGAAGGACGCCACGTTGCAAGCGGCCGAGTTGGCTGGGATCGGCGCTGTGACGCTGATACAGGAACCAGTCGCCGCGGTCATGAGCGTCGTGCGATCACGGGCTTCGGACGGAATTTTCATTGTCTACGACTTGGGCGGTGGAACGCTGGACGTAGCGATTGCGGATTCCGCCGGAGGCCGAGTAAGCCTCCAGGCACACGGCGGCATCGAAATGTGTGGTGGACGTGACTGGGATCGCTCCATCGTGGACAGTGTTGTTCGACCGTGGCTATCAAACACATTTTCGTTACCTGAATCCCTGCGAACTGATGCCAGCTATAAGCGGCTTGTTGCCCTGCTCGAGTGGGCGGCTGAAAAAGCCAAGATCGAACTGTCGTCGCGTGGAGACGCCGTGATTTCCCTGGCTGAGACAGAGGTCCGAATGCAGGACCTCGACGGGCAGGACATCTACCTCGAATCCCCTTTGGAAAAGTCGACTCTCGATACGCTCATTGAGCAGCAGATCCTCGACTCGATCCAAGCCGTTCGTGAAACCATGGAGCGCGCCCACATCGGGTCGCATGATGTGAATCGGGTTGTGTTTGTTGGCGGACCCACTCAGTACAAGACCGTACGTGATCGGGTGGCGTTTGAGCTCGGCATCTCTGGCGCTCTTGACGTCAATCCCATGACTGCTGTTGCTGAGGGTGCCGCCGTATTCGCAGAATCAATCGATTGGGCGAGCGAAAAGCGAGGTCGAAAATCCGCCAAAGGCGCACTAGATGCCATGCAACTTGGCCTGACATTCAATTACACCGCCAGGACCCCATCGCCGAAGGCCAGGCTCGTTGTGAAGCTTTCCGGCAGCGCGCCTGCCGGCGCCGAGTTTCAGGTCGACAGTTCGGATACGGGATGGAGCTCTGGAAGAATCCCGTTGACAAACGGGGCCAGCGTAGATCTTTCATTGACAAAAGCCGGTGAGAACACGTTCAAGGTGACGGCATTTGACCAAGCTGGATTAGTGATTCGATTGCCATCCGACCAACTAGTGATCAATCGTACTGCCGCCACGATCGATGCTATTCCGGCTTCCCACTCAGTGGGTCTTGAAGTGCTCGACAAGCTCGGCGGGCAAGCAGTATTGGAGCCGCTCATCAAGGCGGGCGACCCGCTACCGAAGAAGGGGAAAGTAACGGTTCGCTCGGGAAAATCCATTCGTGCGGGAGGCTCGGGCGCCCTGTTCTTCAAACTTTGGCAGGGTGAGATTGATAGCCCAGTTACCGATAATCTGTTTGTTGGCGAACTGCGAATCACGGGAAATGATCTTGAGAGCGGCGTCATCCCTCAGGGGGCGACAATTGTTTGCGACTACGAAGTGTCCGACGCCGGAACTATCACTATGGAAGTGTCAGCACCCGACGCGGGCGTGACTGTGGGGACGGGACACAACTTCTATTCGCGGCAAGAGGGTCAATTGAACTTTGAGCAGGCCTTGGACTTGGTTCATGAAGAGGTCGGTCGACTGGAAGAGCGCATCGTCTCCCTTCAGGAGAAGGTTGATGATGATGAACTTGCTGATGCGTTTGAAAAGCTAGAAGACGCAAAAGGCAAGAGCGCTTACGGAGACTCTGAGAGCCTCAAGTCCGCGATGGATCGAACTCACGAAATCAAACGCATTCTTGCCTCCGTCAGAAAACGCAATCTTCCGTTAATGCGCCGCTTGGATCTCGACTCATGTGTTTCGTTCTTCGACGATCATTGCCGTGAACATGCCAAAGGTTCAGAGGAGACTCAGTTCGACAATGCCTCGAGAGGGGCGCTTAACGTCATCGAGGCCAAGGGGTCGGACTTTGAGATTCAACTCGATCGGATGCGGGGCATCAACTTTGACGTGCTCTGGCGCCAGGATTGGTTCGTCATCGAAAGGTTCAAGGCGCTAGCCAAGGCAACACATCAATTCACGGATAAGGCGGAACACGCCCAGCTTTGCGCAGTGGGCGTTGATGCGATTAAGAATGACAGCATGGATGCGCTGCGGAGCGTTGTCGCAACATTGATGTCCGTAAGAATTTCAACTTCTGGCGAGAGCGACATGTTGCTCGATGCCAACATCGTCCGGGCTTAGCCTGTGGAAGGCCATAGTTGGTTATCTCCAGGATTTCGCACTCTCGACGGAAGTGTTGTGCGCCGCCGCCTTGCGGCCGGGGAAAGCTGGCAGATCTTCGATTGTGGTACAGATAATCGAATCTTAGCTTGCACGCTTGACGTTGCAGAGAAGTGGGCGGGCCTCGGCTTGATTAACCTGGAGATGTTCGCAGTTGCGCTCGCCGACGAAGGACAGATCCTTGTGATCGAAGGCGGACATGGATACCGAGTCGAGCAAATTGACCTGCCCAGTTCAATCGGCGATGCATCAGATGCCGAAGCGTTTGCCGCCGCCTTGATGGCGACGGTAGAGATTCACCCAGATCTCAACTCCGGAAGTGCCATCTACTTCGAGCGCGTTAGCCGCGTGCTTCCTACCCAGTCTGTAGGCGAACGCATCCCTCCTGAGCGCGTCCTCGGCGCATGGGTAACAGGCGGCGTTGATGTGTCCATATTTTCCACGCGCCGCATCGCCACCCTTGCACCTTGGTTAGACGGCGACGACATCGCTCGCCTGCAACATTCCGTGGGACGGGGTGAGTCACGCGCAGCGGAGCCCGCCACCTACTCGGAAAGCGAAGCGACGGCGGGTTCCGGCCTTCAGGTGCTGGAGCTTGCGGGTCGCCCTTCACTTGCGGAATTTTTTAACGAGCATGTGGTCGACATCCTCAGAAATGAGGATAGATACAAGATGATGGGAATCGGCTTCCCTGGAGCCATACTGCTTCATGGGCCTCCGGGAAGTGGCAAAACATTTGCAGTCGAGAAACTTGTAGGTCATCTCGGCTGGCCCTGCATGTCAATTGACTGTGGGAGCATTGGTAGCCCCTACATCCATGAGACCGGACGGAAGATCGCCACAACCTTCGAGGAAGCCGCAAAGGTTGCGCCCTCTCTGGTCGTCATTGACGAGATCGATGCCTTTCTTTCCGCCAGAGAAGATGGCGGCCATGCTCAGCACCGGGTGGAAGAAGTCTCTGAGTTTCTGCGCAGAATTCCTGAGGCCATGCAGCACCGGGTACTTGTTGTTGGCATGACGAACCGGTTGTCCGCTCTTGATCCAGCGGTCGTGCGCCGAGGGCGTTTCGACCACATCGTCGAAGTCGGGATGCCCTCAGCGCAGGAGGCCACGGACGCGCTGCGAAACCTGCTGGCTAACGTGCCGACAGATCCGAGTATCGACATCGATGCTGTGGGGTGCATTCTTGCCGGCCGCCCGCTCTCTGACGTCGGCTTCGTTGTTCGCGAGGCATGCCGGCTCGCTGCCAGAAATCATAAGGATTTCGTCGGCAAGGATGAACTGTCTGCAGCGCTATCCGTCACGTCTGATCGATCTGCCGCACCCCAGAAACGAAGAATTGGTTTTGTATGAGCGACTTGCTGACTAACGCATTCTACGTACTCGGCGCCAGCCCCAGAACGAGCAAGGGGCAACTTGCGGAGCTTGCGGAAGATGCCGCCCTCACCGGAGATCACTCGGAGGTGGCGGATGCGCGAAGCGCCCTATCCAACCCGAGAAGCCGGCTTAAGGCAGAGGTCTCCTGGCTATTGGGCGTCAGCCCAAGCCGCGCCAAAACGTTAATTAGCAAATTGCGAGCCGATCCCCGCGAGATCTATGGCGACTTGGGTGTGCCGCCCCTTGCAGCGGCCAATCTGATCGCATCTGCGTTGCATCAGATGCAGGAGTGCACAGACGCTGATGTTCATATTGCCTGTGAGGAACTCGCGGATCACTTCGCGTCGCTCGACGCATCTTCGATACGCCGCGACCTAAACGAAGACCGTCAAGTCGCCGGCTTCCCACAGATCGCCGATGATTCTCCCATCGAGGCTGAGATCGAAAGCCTGCGTCGGCACTACATCGTGCAGATGCTTGCTGCGCTGGACAGGCTTCCAACCCATGAGTTGATCAGCACAGTAACCGAGCTAACAGAGACCGCAACAGACAATGGAGAGTCACAGGCGCCGGCACTGATAGGCGACCTTGTTGAGGCATACGAGGCCCGAGCCGGCACGTTTTTGGAGGACGAATCGGCGAGCATCCTTGAGTTAATCGCTGAAACCAAAGAAGCAGCCGACTCGGGCGCCGATCCTACTGCGATCGACAAGCTAACAGGCCGAATACTCGAGCGAATTAAGCATTGGGACTCCATTGCGCAGCCAATTCAGTTGATCAAGCAGAGCAAAGGGCTTCCGCACGATGGGAGCATCAATTTAGCGACAACAATGCGGAGTTTGGCGGTTCATCTTTTCAACAAGCATGACTACCTGAACATCGCCAAGAAGATCAGTGCAACTCTCCGGGAGGCGTTTGCCGAGGTCCCGGACATTGTTGATCAAGTCGACGAAGACATTGATGCTCTAGAGGAGATATTTGAACAGCGGCAGCAGAGCCAGCGGAAGGAAGCGGAAGAAAAAGGAGCCTTGGCGGAAGAGATTACCTACGAGACGGCTATCGGCTTTATCTTCAAGGATCATTTCAAGATTTCACCCGCTGGCGTCGAGTGGAAGGGCATTGTGGCTCCGCTTGAGTCTGTATCCAGCGTCTCTTGGGGCGGAGTCAAAAGCCAGTACTCAACTACGTACTCCGTATTCCTCCATTCAGATCGCGGCCTGCTCAACGTCGAACTCACGGACCAAAGCAAGTTCGGGGAAATTATTGACCGTGTGTGGCGCGCTATCGGCGTTCGTCTCTTGGTGGAACACATGAATGAACTCCGCCGAGGTGGGCGGCTTCGATTTGGAGATATTGTGATGTCAGACGCAGGCATCACACTGCCGGTGCCGAAGCTCTTTCGCGCCAACGAATCCGAATTTGTTTCCTGGAGTCAGGCAAGGCGCTCCAAGCAGAATGGTTCGGTTAGTTTGACAAGTGAGTCGGGCAAGGCGCGGGGCAGTTTTGATCTTCGGACGACACCAAATGCTCCAGTGATCTCCACAGCTATCGACATCTTTTGGAAGAAGGGCGGCGACCGCCTGAGTTCAATTCTTGGCAAATGACATGACCGAAAAAACTACCGGGACGGGCTTCGACGGCCTCAAAGCCCACAAATCAGATCATTCGCTTGACCTAGAGCGAGCAAGGGCGGCCAAGAAGACAGCGTCCGACGGACGCACGACCGCCAAGACAAGCGTTCCCGGGCACCCCCAGCCGCCGTCGTCGCCAAGTCCTTCGGCTGCGAACCCATCTCGGCAGCCCGCACAGGCTCCGCCACCAGCGAGCTCTTCCAGTGGCGGGTGGTGGGCCCTTGGTGGTTTGGGTGCGATAGTCGTGTTTGGCATTGCGCTCAGGGACTCCCCATCAAGCAGCTCGTCTTCTGCCCTTGCCCAAGTATCAGCTGAAGCACTGGCGGCGGCAGACGCTGTAGCCGCTGCGGAGAGCACTGTGCAGCCGATCGAGGCGCACGTGGTCGCTGAACAAGCAAATGTCCGATCAGAGCCAAGCACAAGGGGCGCAGTTGTCACCGCACTGCCTCGAATGCAGTCGGTTTATGTGATCGGGAAGGAGGGCACCTGGAGTCAGGTTGTAACAGGCAGCGGGGCCAACTCCGTTCAAGGTTACATTTCATCAAGGCTACTTTTCGAAGGCAGTGCGCAGGGCGCACGTGCTGTCGTGTGCGATGTGGCAAACAGTTCAACGCCCTATAACGGAGAAGTTCTCACCCGTTCTGGTTATGGCAACAACAGCCTGGCAGTGAACGCCGGAGGAAGCGACGTCTTGATCAAGTTGAGACAAGGCGGCAGCACCGCACTTGCTTTCTATGTACGCAATGGCCAGCGTGGCGTTGTCGAGGATGTTCCAGATGGGACTTACCAAGTGATGTTTGCAACTGGCGATGGCTTCAGCCGAAAGTGCCTAGAATTCGTCAACTCCATGAGTGTTTCTGCAGATCCAACACCTGCAACCTTTGAAACACGAATCACATCTGACGGGTATAACCAATACACGCAGAGTTCAGCCGCTGAATACACCCTCACGCGGCAAACAGGTGGAAATTTTACTCCGAGTACTTTGGAACAAAGCGCTTTTCGCGAATAGAACGAAAGGGAACTCGTATGAGCATTTTCGACTTCTTTAAAGGGAGGTCAGACTCGCGTGGAGAGAAGCCCAAGCAAAGGAGCCCGGAGGTGGAGGCTATGCTCTCGATCATGAAGATGATGGGTAATATGAACGAGAGTGGGATCACGTCTGATCAATTTCCTGATGGCGTCGGCGAGTTTGGCTACTCCGTGGACAATCCGGTGCCTTGCGACACAATCATTGGAAGCAACGCGTATCTATCCCAGTTGCGCTGGAACGGCCATCCTGTGACAAACAATCGGATCGGGTCGTTTGGCTCCGAGATAATCGAGCACCCGATTGATGGCTATCAAATCACTTCCTCGGACGGGAAAGAACTTGCGACAATCTTTGTCTCTCCGTACCAGAAGAAGAACTCTTCGCTAGCGCCGCGTGGTTTTGCTCTCTGGAAATAGTGGGAGAGGAACTACGTTGGTTTCGAGCTGCACAAGTTAGGCGTGAGCCTTCCGTAGTTCGCTTGGATGCAATGCCTTGCCAACCCGCGCAGCTCAAGAACGGCACTTGGGCCTTTCTTGTCCTGCCCGAGGCGGCAAACGCAAAGCTGCCCACCTGCAGCCAGGTGGCAGTAGAGGGCGCGCTCGCTGCAACGCCATTCCGGGCCACCTTTGAGCCGGACGGCCAAGGCAGCCATCCTCGAAGCCGCCGGCGTGGGCTGGCGGCACGGACACGCTGGAGTTTGCTCCGGTGGCGAAGCAGCCGGAGCCGAAGGTGCCGCCCGATCTGCGTGAGGCGTTGACCGCGCACCCCATGGCAAAGGCGACCCTGAGATGACATCACCCGGTTGCGCGCCGCGACTGGATCAAGTGGATGAATCGGGCAAGAAGGCCGAGACGCGGGTGAAGCGCATCGCCACGGCCTGCGACATGCTTGCTTCCGGCAAGCGACGCGCCTGCTGCTTCGACCGCTCCGGCATGTACAGCCGCGGCAATCTCGGGCCGCCGACTGCGGCGGACTGACCCCCGCCGTCTTTGCCCGGCGAGCGGGCGTATTTGGTCGGAGCGCCGGCCTAGCAGGGCGGAGCGCGAGCCTATTAGGGCGAAGCGCCGGCTTACTTGGGCGGAGCACGGGCCTATTCGGGCGGAGCGCGGGCCTATTCGGGCGGAACCCCGGCTTATTCGAGCGGAGCGCGGGCCTATTCGGGCGGAGCGCCGGCCTATTCGAGCGGAGCGCGGGCCTATTAGGGCGGAGCGCCGGCATATTCGAGCGGATCACGGGCCTATTCGGGCGGACAGCCCGGCGTCGGCACTCCCCCATGCCGCACAATGCCCCGCCCCGCACCACCAGGATCTCCCATGGAAGTCGAATCCCTCCTCCGCACCGCCCTCCGCGAAGCCGGTTACGGCCCCGATGCCATCGGCTCGGCGCTGCCGCGGATCATGCGCATCCTCCAGGCGGAGGACGTGCGCCTCGAAGCCGGCCGAATCCTGTCCCGCAAGGAGCGCGATTTCGTGCGCGTGCAGCTCGAGATGGGCGTGGACGTGTCGGAGATCGTGGCCGGCCTCAAGCGCTGAAGCCGGCCACTGCAGCTGCCGCGTTCAGGCGCGGCGGCGGATCAGCTCGGCGAAGCCGACAGCTCCAGCCACCGCAGCAACCGGCACCTGCTTCACCTCAGGCTGGTCTTCCAACTCACGCGAGTCATCAAGAAACGCCTGCAGCGAGTCATCCATCGCCTCCATCCAGCGCGTGTGGTGCCGCGGCGCCAGCGTGCCGGTGATCGTGGAGCGATAGCTCTTGTCGCGGTAGTCGAGGATGCCGGCCTGCTTGTCGCGCTGCCACTCCTTGAGCATCTCGGCCACCTTCTCGATCGCGAACTCGGGGTAGTCGGTGCGGTCGACCAGGTCGCGCACGTAGGCGGCCTGGAAATCGATGTCGTCGTTGGCGCCGGCGCAGGCGTTCTCGCGCGCAAACCAGGCCTCGCTGTCGGCGCGCATGGCGTCGGCGTCGGGCAGCGCGGTGCGGCCCAGGATCACGTCGCGCGCCACCCACGCCTGGGCGTCGAACATGTTGAACGTGTAGTACTGGTCCTGCATGCCCAGGTAGACCAGCTTCGGGTTGTCGATCCAGAACACGCCCTGGTACAGCTCCCGCGGGTACAGGCGGTTGGCGGTGCGCAGGGTCAGCTCGTCAGGCAGGAACGGGAAGTGGTGCTGGTAGCCGGTGCACAGGATGATCGCGTCCACGTCCTGGCTGCTGCCGTCGACGAAGTGCGCGGTGTTGCCCTCCACGCGGAGCAGCAGTGGGCGCTCGCTGAAGGCCTCCGGCCAGTCGTGGCCCATCGGTGCGCTGCGGTAGCTGAAGGTCACCGACTTGGCGCCGTACTTGTAGCACTGGGTGCCGATGTCCTCGGCCGAATAGCTGCTGCCGATCAGCAGCAGGTCCTTGCCGGCGAACTCGCAGGCGTCGCGGAAGTCGTGGGCGTGCAGCACGCGGCCGGGGAACTGCGACAGGCCTTCGAACGCGGGCGCGTTGGGCGTGGAGAAATGCCCGGTGGCCACCACCACCCAGTCGAACTCCTCGCTCACCATGCGGTCGTCCTTGAGCTCGCGCACGGTGACGGTGAACTTGCCCGTCTCCTCGCTGTACTCGACCGAGTGCACGGCGGTGTTGAAGCGGATCTGGTGGCGCAGGTTGCTGCGTTCGATGCGGCCCATGATGTAGTCGCGCAGCACGGGCCGCGGCGGATACGAGGCGATCGGCCGGCCGAAGTGTTCCTCGAAGCTGTAGTCGGCGAACTCCAGGCACTCCTTGGGCCCGTTCGACCACAGGTAGCGGTACATGCTGGCGTGCACCGGCTCGCCGTGCTGGTCCAGGCCGGTGCGCCAGGTGTAGTTCCACATGCCGCCAAGGTCGGACTGCTTCTCGAAGCAGACGACCTTGGGGACTTCGGCACCCGCGCGGCGGGCGGCGTCGAAGGCGCGGAGCTGGGCCAGGCCACTGGGGCCGGCGCCGAGGACGGCGATGCGTTGGGTCATGCGGGTGTCATCTCCTCTGGTGGGTCGCGCCGGCAGGCAGGCGCACAGGCGCCCGGCGGCAGCGGGCTGCGCGCGATGGACCGCGAGGAACAACACGTCGGAACTCCGACCGGAGCCTGGCTCCGTTCCTGCCGATACCGGGCATGGGTTCGCGCGGCGGGCCACGCCAATGGCGGCCCGGATGGGCCGAAACGTCGTTGAAAACGAAGCGATTGGCGGCGAAATGCGCGAAACAGCGGCGATTCTAGCACAGCGCCGAGGTGCCACTCTGCGGCTCGCCCGATGCTAAGGTTTCCGTATGGCCAGCAACGCGCCCGCCGCCGTCCGCTTCGAGGCAAGCCTTCGCCGGCCGTTGCAGCCGAAGAACGCCGCCTGGGCCTTCCTCGTGCTGCCCCAAGCCGCGAGCGCCAGGCTGCCGACCCGCAGCCAGGTTACGGTGGAGGGCACCTTCGCCACGGCGCCGTTCCAGGCCACCCTGGAGCCCGATGGCCAAGGCAGCCACTGGCTGAAAATCGACAAGGCCCTGTTCGACGCCGCCGGAGTGAAGGCTGGCGAAACGGCTGCATTGGAGATCGCACCGGTCGCCAGGGAGCCCGAGCCGAAGGTGCCGCCCGACCTCCGCGCCGCGCTGTCCGCCCAGCCCGCCGCCAAGGCCACCTGGGATGACATCACCCCGATCGCCCGCCGCGACTGGATCCAGTGGGTCACCTCGGGCAAGAAGGCCGAGACGCGCGTAAAGCGCATCGCCACCGCCTGCGACAAGCTGGCGTCAGGCCAGCGCCGCGCCTGCTGCTTCGACCGCTCCGGCATGTACAGCCGCGGCAGCCTCGGTCCGCCTGAAGCGGCGGACTGACTCCGCGCTACGGCCGCGTCAGCGCCCCCGGCGCACGCGCGCCTGCCTGCGGCGTTCGGCCACGCCGGCCCAGAACACCCAGCCGCGCAGCGTGGCGGCGCACAGCGCCAGCAGCGTCAAGGCGATGTCGAGCGAGAGATAGATGTTCGCGACCCGGTCGAGCAGCGGCCAGCCGGTGCCCATGAACCACAGGGTGCCGTCGCCAAACAGCCGGTGCACGGCCTGCGCATTCGACAGGGCCTGCCAGTCGCCATGGCGCAGGATGCCCACGAAGCCCCAGGCCAGGCAGGCCACGACGCCCAGCGCCAGTGCGCCGCCCAGCCACGGCAACACCGCGCCGATCCGGCGCGTGCGCGGCCACAGCAACAGCGCACCGAGCCCCCAGGACAGCGCCACCAGCACGAGGAAGAACAGCAGCGCCATCGCTCAGCGCACGCCCTGCTCGATGCCCGGCGTGAACCAGAACGGGATCCGGTATTCGCGGCGGCGCAGCGGAGGCAGCGCGCCGATGGGCACGTAGCCGACCAGTCCGCGCATGCCCAGGTCGCGGCGCTCGAAGGCGATGCGGCTGCCCGGCGGCGGGCTGTCCTGGCCGGGCTGCGGTACGGTCTCGTCGCTCATCGCGTCCCCCTGCGTCGCGGCAGTTTATCCGCGGCGCGACGGGCGTGCGGCCCGCCTCGCCTGAAAGAACGAAGGCCCGCGATCGCGGGCCTTCGTTACTCGGTGCGACGGTGGAAACCGCGGCTTACTTCAGCCCGCGATGCTCCAGCAACGGCTCCACGCTCGGCTCCTTGCCACGGAACTCGCGATACGCCGTGCCCAGGTCGCGCGACTGCCCGATCGAGAGGATCTTGTCGCGGAACACCTGGCCGTTCTCGCGCGTCAGCCCGCCGTTCTCGCGGAACCACTGGAACGCGTCATGGTCGAGCACTTCCGCGCCGAAGTACGCGTAGTAGCCGGCCGCATAGCCGCCGCCCCAGATGTGGCTGAAGTAGTTGGTGCGGTAGCGCGGCGGCACCGCGGCCATGTCCACCTTGTACTTCGCCAGCGCCTCGCGTTCGAACGCGTCCACGTCCTTCTTCGCGTCACCGGACGGCAGCGTGTGCCACGCCATGTCGAGCAGCGCGGCCGACAGGTATTCGGTGGTCGCGTAGCCCTGGTTGAAGGTGCGCGCCTTGACGATCTTGTCCACCAGCGCCTGCGGCATCGCTTCGCCGGTCTGGTGGTGCTTGGCGTAGTTGGCGAACACCTTCGGGTCGAGCGCCCAGTGCTCGTTGAACTGCGACGGGAACTCCACGAAATCGCGCGGCGTGTTGGTGCCGGCCACGCTCGGGTAGGTGGTCTTGGAGAAGATGCCGTGCAGGGCGTGGCCGTATTCGTGGAACAGCGTGGTCACGTCGTCCCAGCTCAGCAGCGCGGGCTGGCCGGCAGCGGGCTTGGTGTAGTTCTCGACGTTGTAGATCACCGGGATGTCGCCGGTCAGGCCGTTCTGCTCGACGAAGTTGCCCATCCAGGCGCCGCCCTGCTTGCTCTCGCGCTTGAACGGGTCGAGGTAGAACAGCGCCAGCTGCGTGCCGTCGGCGTCGAAGATGTCGAATACGCGCACGTCGGGGTGGTAGACGGGCAGGTCGGTGCGCTCCTTGGCGGTGATGCCGTACAGCTGTTCGGCGGCGAAGAACACGCCGTCCTTCAGCACGCGGTCCAGTTCGAAGTAGGGCTTGATCTGCGCTTCGTCGAGGTCGAACTCGGCCTTGCGCACCTGCTCGGCGTAGAAGTCCCAGTCGGCGGCGCCGGCGGTGAAGCCGCCGCCCTGCGCGTCGACCACGGCCTGGATCTTGGCCAGTTCCGCCTTGGCGCGCGCGGTGGCCGCGGGCACGGTGTCGGTCAGGAGCTTGAGCGCGACCTCGGGCGTGACGGCCATCTGGTCGGCGATGCCGTAGGCGGCGTAGCTGGGATAGCCCAGCAGTTCGGCCTTGCGCGCGCGCAGTTCGGCCAGGCGCTGGATGGTGGCGCGGGTGTCGTTGCCGTCGCCCTTCTCGGCGCGGCCCAGCGACGCGGCCATCACCTGCTCGCGCAGGGCGCGGTCCTTCAGCGACGCCAGCACCGGCTGCTGGCTGGTGTTCTGCAGCGGCAGCAGCCACTGGCCGTCCTTGCCGGCGGCCTTGGCGGCATCGGCGGCGGCGGCAATGGCCGCTGCGTCCAGGCCATCGAGCTTGGCCACGTCGTCAACAAACACGCCGCCGGCATTGCCCGCGGCCAGCAGCTTGTTGGAGAACGCGGTGGTCAGCGACGACTCCTCGCTGTTGAGCTTGCGCAGTTCGGCCTGCCTGGCGGCATCCAGCTCGGCGCCGGCGCGGACGAACTTCTCGTACGTGCGCTCGAGCACGGTGAGCTGCTCGGGCGTGAGGCCGAGGTCGGCGCGCTGGGCATGCAGCGACTTCACGCGCGCGAAAAGCGCGGGGTCCAGGTGGATGGCGTCGCCGTGCTCGGCCAGCTTCGGCGCCAGCGCGACTTCGGAAGCCTGCAGCGTGGGATTGGTGTTGGCCGAGGTCATGGCGGAGAAGATGCCGGCGGCGCGGGTCAGCAGCGCACCGCTGCGCTCCAGCGCTTCGATGGTGTTGGCGAAGCTGGGGGCTTCGGCGTTGTCGGCGATCTTGCGCACCTCGGCGAGGTGCTGGCGCATGCCTTCCTCGATCGCCGGCTGGTAGTGGCTGTCCTCGATGCGGTCGAACACCGGTGCCTGGAACGGCAGCGTGCTGGCGGCGAGGAGCGGGTTTTCACCCTGCGTGGGCGCGGTGGCAACGGGGGCGGTATCGGGCATCGGGGACTCGGTGGCGGCGCGGTCGCAGCCCGACAGGGCCAGGGCGATCGCGGAAGACAGCAGCAGGGTGCGCAGCATGGATGGAGCTCCGGTTGGTCAGGAACAAGGGGCGGTGCGGATGGGGCGCGTGGCGGCGTTCACCGGTAGGGCCCCGGCCCGCTCCACACTTCGTCGCCGCGATGGTAAACCCGGTGCATGAGGATCACCTGGCGCGCGTCGCCGATGGCGGCCAGTTCCGGCGCATCCGGCGCGACCATGCGGCAGGGGCCGGACCCGCGCCGCACCACGATCTCCAGCGGGCACACCATCAGGCGTCGCGTACCGGGCAGCGGCAGGAACAGTTCGGTCATGCCCTGCTCGCGCCATTCGCGCAGCCGGGCTTCGCCCAGCGGCTCGTACTGCACCTGGTAGCCGTCCACGTCGAAACTGCTGGTGGGGCCGCTGGCGGCGTTGCCGCGGCGGCGGTGCACCGTCGGGCTGCGCGGGGGGCCGGCACTGGCCGGGGTCATGTCCTCGGCGCGCATGCCGGGCGGCAGTCCGTACGCGCGCGTCGGGCGTTGTGCGGGCGGCTCCGCCGGCGCCGGGGGCGCCTCCGCGGGGGCGGACGCCAGGGGCGTGGACGGTGCGGGCGGTGGCGGATCTTCGCCCTGCGGGACCGGCGGCGGAGTGACGCGCGCAGGCGTTGGCGATGGCGTGGGCGACGCGTTGGCGCTCGGGGGGCGCGCGGGTGGCAACGGCGCAGGCGACGGCAGCGGGGCGTCGATCCAGGTCACCTGCAGGGCGCCACCGCCATCCGGGCTGCCCTCTGCCGGCGGCACCGCCAACGGCGGCGCTTGCATGGCCAAGAGGAGCACCACGAGGTGCAGCAGCGCGGTCCCCAGCGCGGCGCTCCAGCGTGGCAGGCGTTCCTTGGAGGGCGGCGACATGGCGCCCGCCCCACGCGACGCGTCGCTCATGCCGCCGGAACTGCGTCGAAAAGGCGGAACGGCATGAGGCGTCTACGGCGTGCAACCCGGGGGCGGCATGCTAACGCGCCGGCCCCCGCGGCAGGCGCGCCGCGACGCGTCGCGGTTCAGTCGCGCAGGTCGGCCGGCACCTTGCCGCCGTTCTCGGCAAGCTTGCGCATCACCGCCTTGTGCAGGGCAATGTTCTGCTCGGCGCTGCCGTGCGCGCCGGCGTCGACGCCGAGTTCGGCGGCAAGTTCCTTGCGGGCCGCGAGGCTGGAGTCGAGGTCGAGCAGCTTCAGCAGGTCGACGATGGAACGGCGCCAGTCGCTTTCGCCGCCATTGGCGTCGGCCATGTCGCGCAGCACGGCCTCGACGTCGACGGGCGCCGGGGCGGAGGCGGTTGGCGTGACCGCGGATGCGGTGCGCAGCGCGGGCGGCGCCACCTGCGGGTCGTTGCGGCTGCCCTCGAAGATGACGGGTGCCGGCTTGCCGGTGGATGCGGACGCGGGTGCGTCGGCTTTGCGGTTGAAGATGCGGTCGGCGATCTTGGAGAACAGGCCCATGCAGCACACTCCGGAATGACGGGAGCCGTGAGTCTGGGCGCGCGGCAGGGAAGACCGCATGAAAAAAGCCCCGGCGTGGGCCGGGGCCGTGTCGATTGCGGCGTCCCTTCGCTGTGTGCCTCAGCCCGCGGCCTGCTGCTCCGCGATCCACGCGTCCACGCGCTGCTCCAGCATGTCCAGCGGCATCGCGCCGCCACCGAGCACGGTGTCGTGGAAGCCGCGGATGTCGAAGCGGTCGTCCAGCTCCGCTTCCGCCTTCGCGCGCAGCGCCTGGATGCGGATCATGCCGACCTTGTAGGCGGTCGCCTGGCCCGGCATCACCAGGTAGCGCTGGATCTCGGAGCGGATGGCAGTGAGCGGCGCCGAGCTGTTCTCGCGGAAGTAATCCACGGCCTGCTGCTCGGTCCAGCCCTTGGCGTGCAGGCCGGTGTCCACCACCAGGCGGATGGCGCGCCAGATCTCGGAGCCGAGGCGGCCGAACTCGGAGTACGGGTCCTGGTAGGTGCCGGGGATCTCCTTGGCCAGCCATTCCGAGTACAGGCCCCAGCCTTCGGTGTAGGCGGTGGAGAACAGCTGGCGGCGGAAGGTGGGCACGCCTTCGAGCTCCTGGGCGATGGAGATCTGCATGTGATGGCCGGGCAGGCCTTCGTGGTACGCGATCACTTCCAGCTCGGTCTTGGGCATGGCCGCCATGTCCGACAGGTGCGCGTAGTAGATGCCGTCGCGCGAGCCGTCCGGGGTGCCGGGGAAGTAGTGCTGGGCGGCGCCGGGCTGCTCGCGGAACGCCTCCACGCGCTTCACCTCCAGGCCGGCCTTGGGCAGCAGGCCGAAGTACTCGGGCAGCTGCTTCTCGATGTTGTCGATCAGGCGCGTGGCCTCGTCGATGTAGGCCTGTCGGCCGCCATCGGTCTCCGGATAGCGGAACTGCTGGTCGGTATCGAGGAAGGTGAAGAACTGCTGCAGGTCGCCCTGGTAGCCGACGCGCTGCTTGACCGCTTCCATCTCGCCGCGCAGCCGCGCCACTTCGGCAAGGCCGAGCTGGTGGACCTCGTCGGCGCTCATGGACGTGGTGGTGCTTTCGCGCAGCAGGTAGGCGTAGTACGCGGCGCCGTCGGGGTGCGTGGTGCCCACGCCGGCGGGATTGACCAGCGCCGCGGGCAGCGCGGCTTCGGCCCAGGCGATCACGCGGGCGTAGGCCGGCTGCACCTGCTCGAGCAACGCGCTGCGTGCTTCGGCCTTCAGCGCTTCGGCGCGTGCGGCGCTCACTGTGCCGGCCTTGGCGAGCGCATCGGCCTTGGCCTGCGCGTCGGCCCACAGCGCGCTGTCGGCGCCGCGGTCGAACGGTGCGCCTGCCACCACCTTGCGCGACTGCTCGAGCACGCCCTCGTAGGCGAACTTCGGCGCGACGATGCCCTTGGCGGCGGAGGCGCGACCCTGGGCGAGCAACTGGTCGAACAGGGTCGGCACGGCGCGCAGGCGCGCGATGTACGCCAGGTAGTCCTGCTCGCTGTCGACCTTGTGGAAGTTGATCAGGAAGGTCGGCAGGCTGCTGTGCATGCCGTTCATCTGGTCGAAGGCGTAGCCGTTGGCGAGGAACGGCATGCCGTCGCGCATGCTTTCGTACTGGCGCTTCCAGAGATCCCAGGACAGGCGGGTCTCGACGTCGAGCAGGTCGCGGTCGAAGCCCGACTCCATCGCCGCCACCGACGTTTCCAGCCACGCCAGGCGCTTGCGCACGGCGGCTTCGGACACGTCGTCGAGCCGGTCGTTGTGCTCCTTGCGCCCAAGGAAGGTCAGCTGCATCGGGCTGGACTGCAGCAGTTCCTCGTACTGCGCGTCGAACCAGGCGTTGAGGCGCGCGGATTCGGCCGTGACCTGCTGCGAGGTGATGGTGGCCGGGGCGGCGGGCGCGGTGCCCCGCTGCGGTGCGCAGGCAGCGAGCGCGAGGGCGAGGCCGAGGGCCAGGGCGGTGCAGGGGACAGGCGATCGCACGGGGCACGCTCCGCATTCAGGGAGCGGCCATTGTGCGTGCGATCGCGCTGCACCGCCCGTGTGATCGGTCACGGGCGACAGGGCGGAACTGCAGCGCGCGGCATGGTGCCGCGCGCCGGTGGCGGCTCAGCCGGCCAAGGCGTCCAGCGCGCGGTTGAAGGTCGCGCTGGGGCGCATGGCGGCGGTCGCCTTGGCCTCGTCCGGGCGGTAGTAGCCGCCGATGTCCACGGCCTGGCCCTGCACCGCGGCCAGTTCGGCGACGATCGCCGCTTCGTCGCGTGCCAGCGCTTGGGCCAGCGGCGCGAAGGTCGCCTTCAGCCTGGCGTCGTCGTCCTGCGCGGCCAGCGCCTGCGCCCAGTACAGCGTCAGGTAGAAGTGGCTGCCGCGGTTGTCGATGCCGCCGAGCTTGCGCGACGGCGACTTGTCGTTGGCGAGGAATTCACCGGTCGCCTTGTCCAGCGCGCGCGCCAGCACGTCCGCCGCGGGGTTGTCGCTGTGCTGCGCCAGGTGCTCGAGCGATGCCGCCAGCGCCAGGAACTCGCCCAGCGAATCCCAGCGCAGGTAGTCCTCGGCCACGAACTGCTGCACGTGCTTGGGCGCGGAGCCGCCGGCGCCGGTCTCGAACAGGCCGCCGCCGGCCATGAGCGGCACCACCGAGAGCATCTTGGCGCTGGTGCCCAGCTCCATGATCGGGAACAGGTCGGTGAGGTAGTCGCGCAGCACGTTGCCGGTGACCGAGATCGTGTCCTGGCCGGCGCGGATGCGCTCCAGCGACAGCTTCATGGCCGCCACCGGCGCGAGGATGCGGATGTCGAGGCCTGCGAGGTCGTGCTCGCCGAGGTACTGCTCCACCTTGGCCTTGAGCTGCACGTCGTGGGCGCGCGCGGGATCCAGCCAGAACACCGCCGGGGTCGACGACAGGCGCGCGCGGCTCACCGCAAGCTTCACCCAGTCGCGCACCGCGGCGTCGCGGGTCTGGCACATGCGCCAGATGTCGCCAGCCTGCACCGCGTGCTCGAACACCACGCCGCCGTCCTGGTCGACCACGCGCACCGTGCCATCGGCGGCGATGCGGAAGGTCTTGTCGTGCGAGCCGTATTCCTCGGCCTTCTGCGCCATCAGGCCGACGTTGGGCACGCTGCCCATGGTGGCCGGGTCGAACGCGCCGTGCGCCTTGCAGTCGTCGAGCACCGCCTGGTAGATGCCGGCGTAGCAGCGGTCCGGGATCAGCGCCTTGGTGTCCTGCAGCTTGCCGGCGGCGTTCCACATGCGGCCCGAGTCGCGGATCATCGCCGGCATCGAGGCGTCGACGATCACGTCGCTCGGCACGTGCAGGTTGGTGATGCCCTTGTCGGAATCGACCATTGCCAGCCCCGGGCGCCGCGCGGCTTCGGCCTCGAGGTCGGCGCGGATGGCGGCCTGGGTGTCGGCCGGCAGCGTGGCGATGGCGGAGTACAGGTCGCCGAGGCCGTTGTCGGCGTTGAAGCCGGCCTGCTCCAGCGCATCGGCGTGGCGGGCCAACGTGTCGCGGAAGAAGCGCTTGACCACCTGCCCGAACATGATCGGGTCGGAGATCTTCATCATCGTGGCCTTGAGGTGCAGCGAGAACAGCACGTCCTCGGCCTTGGCGTCCTCGATTTCGGCATCCACGAAGCGCGACAGGGCGGCCATCGACATCGCAGAGGCGTCCACCACTTCGCCGGCCAGCACCGCCACCTTGTCGCGCAGCACGGTGGTGCGGCCGTCGGCCTGGACCAGTTCGATGCGCAGCGTGCCGGCGCGGGCCACGGTGGCCGACTGCTCGCTGCCGTAAAAATCACCGCCGTCCATGTGCGCGATGTGCGACTTGGAGTCCGCCGACCACGCGCTCATGCGGTGCGGATGCTTGCGTGCGTAGCCCTTCACCGACGCCGGCGCGCGGCGGTCGGAGTTGCCCTCGCGCAGCACCGGGTTGACCGCCGAGCCCTTGACGCGGTCGTAGCGGGCGCGGATGTCGCGCTCCTCGTCGGTGGCCGGGTGCTCGGGGTAGTCGGGCACGGCAAAGCCCTGCTCCTGCAGCTCGCGGATCGCGGCGCGCAGCTGCGGCTCGGAGGCGCTGATGTTGGGCAGCTTGATGATGTTGGCGTCGGGCGTGGTGGCCAGCGCGCCGAGTTCGGCGAGATCGTCGGCGATCGCCTGGCCGGCGCCGAGGCGCTCCGGGAACTGCGCCAGGATGCGGCCGGACAGCGAGATGTCGCGCGTGGCCACGTCGATGCCGGCGGTGGCGGCGAACGCCTGCACGATCGGCAGCAGCGAGCGGGTGGCGAGCGCAGGCGCTTCGTCGGTCAGGGTGTAGATGATCTGTGGGGTCTTGGACATGTCGTCTCGCATCCGGGAAATGGGGGCGCGCGGTGGAACGGCGCGGCAAGGGGGCCATTGTCGCGCCTGCGGGCCCTGCGGCAAAACGCGCCCGCGGGATGGACATATGCCGGCGGCGCGCTTCACGCCTGCAAGACCGGCCCGCGCCTATAAGTTCCGGCATCGGCCGCGCCCCACGCGCGGGTCCTGGAGGTCAGGCATGAGCACGCTGAAGAAGGACCATGTCCTCGGCGCCGGCACCAGCGCGGTGGCGGGCGGGACGGTGGGGGCGGTGGTGGGCGGCCTGGTGGGAGGCCCTGCGGGCGCCGCCCTGGGCGCGATCGCCGGCACCGCCGCGGCCGCGGTGGCCGGGCAGAAAGCCGCCGAGGCGCTGGATCCGCGCGGCGACATCGGGCATTTCGAACAGATCTACCGGACCATGCCGTACTACATCAGCGGCATGGCGTGGTCGGACTACGCGCCGGCGTACCGCCTCGCGCTCGACAGCCACGGCAGCGACCGCGACCTGATCGGCCTGGAAGCGGGGTGGACGCACGATCCGCAGGGCTCGCGGCTGTTGTGGAGCGAGGTGCTGCCGGTGATCGAGCACACCTGGCGGGAGCTGGAAAACAGCAGCTTGCGTTAGGATGCCGGTCCCGCCGTCGCAACGAGCGCCCACGTGGCCGAGTCCAGCAAGCCCACCCGAGAACAGGCCGAAGACGCCGTGCGCACGCTGTTGCGCTGGTCCGGCGACAACCCGGGGCGCGAGGGCCTGCTGGACACCCCGCGCCGCGTGGTGGACGCCTATGGCGACTGGTTCAGCGGCTACGCCGATGATCCGCGCGAGTACCTGGAGCGCACCTTCGAAGAGGTCGCCGGCTACGACGAGATGATCGTGCTGCGCGACATCGAGTTCGAAAGCCACTGCGAGCACCACATGGCGCCGATCATCGGCCGCGCGCACGTGGGCTACCTGCCCGACGGCAAGGTGGTCGGCATCAGCAAGCTGGCGCGGGTGGTGGACACCTTCGCGCGCCGGTTCCAGGTGCAGGAAAAGATGACCGCGCAGATCGCCGCGGTGATCCAGGACGTGTTGCAGCCGCGCGGCGTGGGCGTGGTGGTGGAAGCCACGCACGAGTGCATGACCACGCGCGGCATCCACAAGCGCGGCGTGAGCATGGTGACCTCGAGCATGCTCGGCGGCTTCCGCGACGACGCGCGCACCCGCGCGGAATTCCTGCGTTTCGTGGGCGACACGCGCCGCTGAGACGCACTGTCCGCGCGGGCGCGCTGCACTCGACCCCTTGATGGGCTGCTCACGACGGCGCGGATAGCGTTGCCGCATGCCCCTAGCGCGCGATGCCGCCCTGACACCCGACGCCGGAGCCGCGAAGGCCGCCGGCCTGCTGCATGTCAGCGACGCCGAGCCCGGCATCGCGCGTCGCCGTGCCGGCCGGGGCTTCAGCTACCGCGACGCGGATGGCCGCACCGTGCGCGATGCCGACACCCTGGCGCGGATCCGCGCGCTGGCGATTCCCCCGGCCTACGCCGACGTCTGGATCTGCGCCTCGCCGCGCGGCCACCTGCAGGCCACCGGCCGCGACGCGCGCGGCCGCAAGCAATACCGCTACCACCTGCGCTGGAACGAGGTGCGCGGCGACGGCAAGTTCGAGCGCGTGATCGCCTTCGGCGAGGCATTGCCGCGGTTGCGGCACCGGCTGCGCACCGACTTGCGCCTGCCCGGGTATCCGCGCGACAAGGTGCTGGCGATCGTGGTGGCGCTGATGGCCGACACCCTGGTGCGCGTGGGCAACGATGCCTACGCGCGCAGCAACCGTTCGTATGGCCTGACCACGCTGCGCAACCGCCATGTCGCCTTCCTCGCCGGTGGCCGTGCGCGGCTGCGCTTCCGCGGCAAGGGCGGCCAGGACCACGACATCGAACTCGACGACAGCCGCCTGGCGAAGCTGGTGCGCGGCGTGCAGCAGCTGCCGGGGCAGCAGTTGTTCCAGTACCGCGATGACGACGGCGTGCCGCAGCCGGTGACGTCCGACCTGGTCAACGGGTACCTGCGCGCCGCGATGGGCGACGACTTCACCGCCAAGGATTTCCGCACCTGGGGCGGCACCCTGCACGCCACGCGGCTGTTCGCCGCGACGCCGCTGCCGGAAGGGCGCGGCGGCAAGCCGGCGGCGGAGCGTGCGCTGGCCGGCACCGAAGCCGCGGTGCTGGCCGAAGTGGCCGGGCTGCTCGGCAACACCGTCGCCGTGTGCCGCAAGGCCTACGTGGATCCGACGGTGCTTGCCGCATGGCGCGACGGCCGGCTGGCGAAGGCCGCGCGCGATGCGCGTGGCGCACGCCAGTGGGAGCAGGCCACGCTGCGCCTGTTGCGGTCGGCGCGCGGACGCCGGGCAAAAAAATCCCGCCCTTGACGGGGCGGGAACGCGACTTCGATCCCTTGGAGAGAGAGGGGCGCCTCGGCGCCTCAGGAAGTCGGGGGAGCGGGCGGCACGTCGCGCATCGGGTCTTCCGGTGATGGCGGTGCGGGCTGGGTGCGGTCGTCCTGCGGCAGCGTGGGATCCACCACCGGCGGGAGGGTGGGATCGACGGGCGGCGGCAGCATCGGGTCGGTTGGCGCCGGATCGATCATCGGCGCGGATTCCGGTGCCGGCTCGGTGACCGGCGCCTGCGGTTGTGCCGGCTCGGCGACCGGGTTGTAGTCGGTGGCTGGATCGTTGCAGGCGGACAGCGAAAGTGACAGCGCAAGCGTTGCCGCGGCGGTCAGGACTGGACGATGCATGGGCGGCTTCCGTGGCGGGACTGGCGACAGTATTCCGGACCGTTCGTCTGCACTGCGTCGTTTTATTGCTAAGACGGTGTGGAGACGGCCGGCAACAGTGCCCAGAACGCGACACCCGCGGCGGCATGTTGCCGGGCCGCCTCGTCGAGGATGTCGAGCAGCGTGGCGAAGTCGTCGGGCGCGTTTTCGCGCAGGTCGCCGCTGTGGTCGAGCAGCAGCAACAGGCCATGGCGGGCATCGAGCCATGACAGGTCGCCCAGGCAGTCGGCCAATGCGTCCCAGTTGCCGCCGAACCACTCGGGGAACAGCAGGCCATCGGCCATCGCCTCCAGCAGCGAGGGTTTGTCTTCGGCGTTCTCGAGGTCGATCGTGACCACGGCGAACTCGAGGGTGGTGGCGGCCTCGACCAGCGCCGCGCGGTCGCGCGCGTCCACGAAGTAGCTGCCGGCCTGGCCCACATCGGCCAGCAGTGCGCCCAGTTCAACGTCGGTCATGGCCTGTCCCCGGTGCGCTGGAACGCGCGGAAGCTGCCGTAGTGGTCGGCGGTGTAGTACCACTCGCGTGGCGGATCGCCACCGGTGACGATGCGGCGCGCACCGCGGTCGCGTGCACCCGGGGTGGCCACGGTGTATTCGCGGTAATGGCCGCGCGGCTGCTGCGGCAGCAGGCGCTCGCGGTTCTGGAACACGCCGCCGTCCTGACGGTGCGGGAACGGCCCGCCGCGGTCGATCAGGGCCAGCGTGTCGAAGGCTTCGGCAGGCAGGAAGGCATGCGTGGGTGCGCGCGCGGGTGCGTGTGCGGGTGCGTCGCCGCCGGACGTGGCGCCGCCGGCGCCATCGCGGCCCACCACCTGCCACAGCCCCACCAGGCACAGCGCCGCGACCAGCCATGCCCAGCTCGCCTGCCGTGGCCGCGCTTTGCGGTTGACGGCCATGGAGTGACTCCTCGCCCGGGAACCCGATGATGACCCAAACGCGACGAAGGTCGTGAATATGGCGTGCGCGGCGTACAGGAGGCGATGCCTACAATCCGACGAGGCCTGACCGGAGCACCCGATGCGCATCATTCCCATACTGGTACCGCTGCTGCTGGCCTTGCAGCCGGCGTGCGCGCAGGTTGTTCCGCCGGCGGCATCTGCACCGGCCCCGGTACCCGCGCCCGTAGCGACCCCTGCATCGGTCCCGGCACAGTCCGCGGCTAGCGCCGCCGATCTCGCGCATTTCCGCAGCTGCATGGCCGGCGTGCGCGCGACGGCCGCAGGCAAGGGGGTCGCGGCTGCGGACTTCGACCGCCTCACGGCGGGCCTGGCGCCTGACATGAGCGTGCTGCCGCTGCTCGACCAGCAGCCGGAGTTCACCACCCCGATCTGGGACTACCTGGCGGCGCTGGTCGACACGCAGCGCGTGGCCGATGGCCAGGCGATGCTGGCCGAACACGCCGCCACGCTGGCGCGCGTACAGGCGACGTACGGCGTGGACCCGGCCACCGTGGTCGCGGTGTGGGGCGTGGAAAGCGATTACGGCAAGAGCTTCGGCAAGCGCCCGCCGTTGGTGTCGCTGGGCACGCTGTCGTGCTTCGGGCGCAGGCAGGCGTTTTTCCAGGGCGAGTTCATCGCCACGCTGCAGCTGCTGGCCGCGGGTGACCTGCGCGACACCGGCATCACCGGCTCGTGGGCCGGTGCGTTCGGGCATACGCAGTTCATGCCCAGCACCTACCAGCGCATCGCGGTGGATTTCGACGGCGACGGCCGCCGTGACCTGGTCGGCAGCATTCCCGATGCGCTGGGCTCCACTGCCAACTACCTCAAGCGCGCCGGCTGGCGCAGTGGCCAGCCCTGGGGCTACGAGGTCGCGCTGCCGCAAGGCTTCAACGCCGCGCTCGCGGGTCGGACAAACCGCAAGCCGCTGTCGGAATGGCAGGCGCTCGGCGTCAGGCGCGTGGATGGCCGCGCCATCGACGGCGTGCCCGCGGACGCGCGCGCCGCCGTGCTGCTGCCGGCCGGCACCGGCGGGCCGGCATTCGTGGTGTTCAAGAACTTCGACGCGATCTATTCCTACAACGCGGCCGAGAGCTACGCGCTGGCGATCGCGCATCTCGCCGACCGCCTGCGTGGCGGCGGTGTGTTCGCCACGGCGTGGCCCACCGACGATCCCGGCATCGGCCGCGCCGAGCGCCGCGAGTTGCAGCAGCAGCTGTTGGCGCGCGGGCATGCGATCGGCGAGGCCGACGGCATGGTCGGCACGCTGACGCGGCGCGCGATCGCTGCCGAGCAGGCGCGGCTTGGCTTCACGCCGGTCGACGGACGCCCGGGTCTGCGCATCCTGGTGGCGCTGCGCGCCGAGAAGACGCCGGCGGTGCCGTGAGCCGGTGAGGCCGGCACACGGCCGCGGCAAGTGCCGTGGCCGCCGCGGGTGGCCGCGTGCTCACGATTGCTTCCAGCGGAACACGTCCTCGACGCCCACGCCGAACGCGCGCGCGATGCGGAACGCGAGTTCCAGCGAGGGTGCGTAGCGGCCTGCCTCCAGCGCGATGATCGTCTGCCGCGTGACCTGGCAGGCATCGGCGAGCTGCTGCTGCGTCATCTCAGCGTGCGCCAGGCGCAGGCGGCGGATGTCGTTTTCAAGCGGAGTGCCGGCCATGCGTCAGCGCCGGGCCCGCGGCGCGGACGGGATCACCACCGGTCGCGCCAGTACATCACCGCGATCGCCGCGCACTCCACCAGCCAGCCGAGCATCAGCACCAGCACCAGCAGGTTGCCGATCACGAAGTGGGTGGCCCACGCCAGCCTGTCGGCCGGCGAGATGCCCAGCAGCACGGCGACCACGATCACGCCGCCGATGAGCACATGGCGCCCCCAGGCCGCGCCGCGGGTCTCGATGGCGCGGTCGCGCTCGTCTTCCTGCACGCGGTCCTTCCAGCGCGACGCCATCAACCGCGTCAGCACGCTCCACGCCACCAGCAGCAGCACCAGGTTGGTAGCCACGCGCCGCGACTGCGCCAGGTCGCCGACGCGGAACACCTCGGCATGCGACACGAAGTAGAGCGTGGCCGCGAGCATGAAGCCGAATCCGATCCACGCCTTCCACTCACCCGGCGACACGGCGTGATCGAACTCACTGCGCGGCAGCGCGGACACCGCGTACAGCGCCAGCCACGTGCAGCCGACCAGCAGGGCCATGCCGATACCGCCGATGTCATGGCCGAACACCCGCCCGCTGCCGAGCAGCAGCCAGAAGCCGGCACCCGCCACCGCCAGCAGCCCGATCCATCCCCAACGCCCGATGATCACAACGCGCTCTCCCTTGGCTTGATGTAAAACATTCTTTACATCAACAAGACGCCATGTCAAATCTTTTTTACATCTGGACCGGGCGGGCCACGCCGTCGCGGGGGAGCACAATGCAGACCTTCTGCAAAAATGGATGACGCCCATGGCGCGTGTACCTGGTCTCCTGGCGGTCGCACTTGCGCTTGCCGCGTGCGCCGGCCCCGCGCCGCGCGACGCGGCCGCCAACGCCAGCGCGGACGCGCGCGCTGCAGGCGCGCCTGTCGCCGCGATCAGCAGCGACAATCTCGCCGCGCACCTGCGCGCGCTGGCCTCCGACGAGTTCGAGGGTCGCGCGCCGAACAGCCCGGGCGAGGACAAGACCGTCGCCTGGATCAGCGCCGGGTTCGAGAAGGCCGGACTTGTACCGGCCGGCGACAACGGCGGCTGGACGCAGGCGGTGACGCTGGAGCGCAGCGCGATCGACGGCCCGGTCAGCGCCTCGCTGCGCGCCGGCGGAAGCACGCGCGCGCTGGCCAACGGCGACGACATCGCGGTGGAAACCCTGCACCCCGCCGGCAGCGTGGCCATGCGCGATGTGCCGCTGGTGTTCGCCGGCTACGGCATCACCGCGCCCGAACTCCGCTGGGACGACTACGCCGGCATGGATGTGCGCGGCAAGATCGTGGTGGTGCTGGTCAACGACCCCGACTTCGAGACCGCACCCGGCAAGTTCGGCGGCCGCGCGATGACCTGGTACGGCCGCTGGGCCTACAAGTACATCGAGGCCGCCAAGCGCGGCGCCGCGGGCGTGCTGATCGTGCACGAGACCGCGCCGGCCGCGTATCCGTGGACCACGGTGCGCAACGGCCGCGCCGCGCCGCAGTTCGACATCGTGCGCGGCGATGCGGCCACGTATCACCTGCCGGTGCGCGGCTGGATCCAGCACGAGGTCGCGGCGCGCCTGTTCAAGGACGCGGGACTCGATTTCGACGACGCCAAGCGCCGCGCGCAGCAGCCCGGCTTCCGCGCGCATCCGCTCGGCGACGCGCAGCTGTCGGTGGCGTTCAAGGTCAAGCGCGCGCGCATCACCAGCCGCAACGTGCTCGGCCTGCTGCCGGGTGCCACGCGGCCCGACGAGACGGTCATCGTCTCCGGGCATTGGGACAGCTTCGGCATCGGCGAGCCGGATGACAGCGGCGACGCGATCATCAACGGCGCCGTCGACAACGCCACCGCGATCGCCTCGATGATGGAGATCGCGCGCGTCATGAAGGCCGGGCCGCCACCGGCGCGCAGCGTGCTGTTCGTCGCGCTCACCGCCGAGGAGAGCGGGCTGCTCGGCGCCACCTGGTACGCGGCCAACCCGGCGCGCCCGCTGGCGACCACCGCCGCCGCGATCAACATGGAGATGTGGAGCCCGGACGGGCCGACGCGCGACATCTCGAGTTGGGGACTGGGCAAGGTGTCACTGGAGCGCGACCTGGAGGCGGCCGCGACCACGCAAGGCCGGACGTACTCGGCGGATCCGAATCTCGAGGCCGGCTTCTTCTACCGCGCCGACCATTTCGCATTCGCGCAGGCCGGCGTGCCGGCGATCACCGTGGGCCCGGGCATGGACCAGCTCGACGGCGGCGTGGACGGCGGCAAGGCGGCGCGCGCGGACTACTTCGCCAAGCGCTACCACCAGCCCGGCGACGACTTCGACGCCAGCTGGGACATGCGCGGGCCAACCGCGGATACCGAAGTCGTGCTGCGGCTGGTGCGCGCGGTGGCGGATTCAAGCGCGTGGCCCGCGTGGTATGACGGCAGCGAGTTCCGCGAGGCGCGCGCGAAGAGCGCAGCGCAACGTGCGGACGCAGCTCCGCGCAGGTGAGCCTCAGTCAGCGGCGGCCGCGCGCGCGAGGCCGGTGACCACGCCGAGCGAGGCGTCACCGCGCACGATCTCCACGCCCGGGAACACCTCGGCCACCAGCGCCGGCACGTACGGCGAGCGCGACATGCCGCCGGTGAGGTAGACAACCTCGGGCGTCTCGATCGCGCCGGCACTGGCCTCGCGCATCAGCGCGCGCAGCTGCGCCAGGAATGGCCGTTCGGCGGCGGCCGCGAGGTGCGCCCGGTCGATGTCGCAGGCCAGCCCCGCCTCGACGTAGTCCAGGTCCACGGGCACGCTGCCGGTGGCGCTCAGTTCGATCTTCGCCTGCTCCACCGCGCGGTTCAGGCGCACGGTGTTGCCGGCCTGTTGCAGCGCCATCAGGCGCGCGCCGTAGGGTGCCTCCACTTCGTCGAAGATCGCCTTGTGGAAGTTGGCCTGCCGCTGCAGGTCCTGCACGTGGGACGCCTCGTAGTAGCGATGCACGGCCGTGCGGGTGACGTTCTTGCCGAACAGCGGCATGACCCCGCGCATGCTCAGCTCGAGGTCCACGTCGGTGCCGCCGACCGGCTCGCCCCACGCGCCGTGGATGACCGGCGCCGGCGTGTCGCCGCCCACCAGGGCGAGCGCCATGTCGGTGGTGCCGCCGCCGATGTCGAGGATCATGGTGCGGCAGGCGCGTTCGCTGCGGCGGTGGAAGTCGTAGGCGGCCGCGGCCGGTTCTTCGAGGAATTCGACCGCCTCGAAACCGGCCGCATGCGCGGCATCAGTGAGGATCTCCAGCGCCTGCACGCCGCCGGCCTCCTCCATGGAACTGCGGAAGCGCACCGGGCGGCCCATTACCGCGGAGCGCACCTCGGTGCCCAGCTGCGCCGAGGCCGTGGTGCGGATGTGGCGCAGCACGTGCGTGGCGATGCCCAGCAGCACGTCGCGCGCATGCGCTTCCAGCTTGTAGCCGAGCATCGATTTCGGCGAGACCACCAGGTGGCCTTCGCCCGCCGCGAGGAACGCATCCACCGCTTCGTCACCGTACAGCGCGTCATCCAGCTCGGCTGTGGCGTCCATGGCCTCGCGCACCTGGCCGGCCACCCAGTCGCGGCGCACGGCGGCGATCGCCGCGCGGCGGAGCTCATCGTCGCCGCGCCGGCGCATGGTCGGGACCTGGGCCAGGGCGGCGTCGCGCTGGTGCACAGGCAGCGCCATGGCCGACTGCCGCAGGCGCTCGAGGCGCGCGAGTTCGCGGGCCTGGTCGGCGCGTGCGCTGGTCATCCAGCGCGTCACGTCGTCCTGCAGCGCGTCGGTGAGCTCGAAATGGTGGATGTCCGGCAACCGCTGCGGAAAGAACGCCGTGGTGCGGAACTGCGCCTGCGCGCCGAAGCGGATCAGCTGCACCTCGCCGTCCACCACCGCACCCGCGGCCGAGTAACTCGTGCCGAAATCGATCCCGATCCGCATGTCCAACGCCTGCCCATCCATCTACGCCCGCCATTGTGCCGGCGCGGCGCCGCGATGCCGAGGTTTGTATGCTGGCCGCGCCGAAGATGGACAACGCCATGCACCGCGACGCCGCCAAACCCCACGCACCCTCCTGCGACCGCAACCGCGAGCCGATCCTGGCCGTGCTGCGGGAGCACTTCGCCGACCGCAGCCGGGTGCTGGAGATCGCCAGCGGCACCGGCCAGCACGCGGTGCATTTCGCCGCCGCCATGCCGTGGCTCACCTGGCAGGCTACGGACATGGCCGACAACCTGCCCGGCATCCGTGCGTGGCTGGACGAGGCGGGCCTGCCCAACACGCTGCCGCCACTTGTGCTCGACGCGCTGCAGTCGCCGTGGCCCGCGATCGACGCGGATGCGGTGTTCACCGCCAACTCCCTGCACATCATGGGCGTCGACGCGGTGGAAGCGTTGTTCCGCGGCGTCGGGCGGGTGCTCGCGGGCGCGCCCGGCGGCACGTTCGTGGCCTACGGCCCCTTCAACTACGCCGGCGACTACACCAGCGACAGCAACCGCGACTTCGACGCCTGGCTCAAGGCGCGTGACCCGCGCTCGGGCATCCGCGATTTCGAGGTGGTCGACGCATTGGCTGTCGACGCGGGGCTGCGCCTTGTGGCGGACGTGGCGATGCCGGCCAACAACCGCTGCCTGGTCTGGCGCCGCGACACCTGATCCAGGACAACATCCCGCTACCCGAGCTGGGTGACACTCGGGTCATCCCCCAACGGAGTACCACCATGGATCTCGAACTGCAGGGCAAGGCCGCGATCGTCACCGGTGCGGCATCCGGCATCGGCCGCGCGATCGCGCTGGCGCTGTCGCGCGAGGGCGCGCACCTGGTGCTGGCCGACATCGACGCTGCCGGCTGCGAACAGACGCTGGCGCTGATGCGCGAGGCGCGCGCGCAGGCGCAGGGTGTGGTGGTACGCGCCGACGCGGCGCTGCTTGCCGACCACGAGGCCACGGTCGCCGCGGCGCTGGAGGCGTTCGGTGGCCTCGACATCGCGGTCAACAACGCCGGCATCGGCGGCGAGGCGCACGACACCGCCGAGATGAGCCCGGAGGGTTGGCGCAAGGTGATCGACATCAACCTCAACGGCGTCTTCTATGCCATGCACGCGCAGCTGCCGGCGCTGCTGGCACGCGGCGGCGGGGCGATCGTCAACCTGGCCTCGATCCTGGGCGCCACCGGCTGGCGCACGGCGTCGGCCTACGTGGCATCCAAGCACGGCGTGGTCGGGCTGACGAAGACGGCGGCACTGGAGTACGCCACGCGCGGGATCCGCATCAACGCGGTGGGGCCCGGCTTTGTCGAGACGCCGATCATCGGCGAGGACCCGAAGGTGCTGGCGCACCTGGCCAGCCTGCATCCGGTGCAGCGCCTGGGCCAGCCGGCGGAAGTCGGCGACCTGGTCGCCTACCTCGCCAGCGCGCGTGCGAGCCTGGTGACCGGGGCCTACTACCCGGTCGACGGCGGCTACCTGGCGCAGTAGCCGCCTGGCGCTGCTTCGCGGACTCAGGCCGCCTGCACGATCCGCAGCGGATTGGCCCATTCGCGCAGCAGCTCCGCCTCGCGCGCCCTGGCGGTCTCCAGGTGCGCATGCTTGACGTGGCCGTAGCCGCGGATGTGCTCGGGAATGGAGGCGATCTCCGCGGCCAGCACGATGTTGCCGCTGTCCAGGCCGTCGAGCAGCCCGCCGACGGTGCGCTCGTAGTCGTCGATCAGCGCGCGCTCCATGCGCCGCTCCTCGGTGTAGCCGAACACGTCGAGCGCGGTGCCGCGCAGGCCGCGCAGCTTCGCCAGCACGCCGAACGCGGTCAGCATCCACGCGCCGAAGGCCTGCTTCTGCAGTTCACCGCTCGCGTTGCGTTTGGCCAGCAGCGGCGGCGCAAGATGGAACTGCAGCGTGTAGTCGCCCTCGAACTGCTGCTCCAGGCGGCGCTTGAACTCGCCGCTGGTGTACAGGCGCGCCACTTCGTACTCGTCCTTGTAGGCCATGAGCTTGAAGAAGTAGCGGGCGACGGCCTCGCCGAGGTCGGTGGCGCCGGGCGCGCGCGCCTGCTCGGCGGCGCGGACCTTCGCCACGAAATCGGTGTAGCGACGGGCGTACTTCGCGTTCTGGTAGTCGGTGAGGAACGCGGCCCGGCGCGCGACCAGTTCGTCGAGCGAGCGCGAGAGGCGGGCGTCGTCGAGCGGCAGGTAGGCGACCTGGTCGGCGCCGGACGGCAGGTGGCGGAGGTCGTCTTCCTGGCGCGCCGGCTTGGGCGCGCTGGTGGCGCCCCATTCGTTGCCTTCCCAGTCGCCGGGCGGCAGCGCGTCGAGCGCGTGCGGGGTCGCTTCGACGGTGGTGCGGGCGTTGCGCACCACGCCGGCGGCGTCGTACACGACGTCCGGGTTCACCGCGGCCAGGCGGCCCCAGGCGAACGCGGTGCGGTTCATTTCCACGGCGGCGCCGTTCAAATCCACCGCGCGCATCAGCGACTCGAATGCCAGCGGCACCAGGCCGCGCTGCCAGGCGTAGCCGAGCATGAACAGGTTGCTGGCGATGGCGTCGCCCATCAGCGCGTTGGCCAGCTGGGTGGCGTCGACCATGTGCAGCGCGGCGTCCGCGGCGGTGGCGCCTTCGGCCGCGTCGCCGCCGAGCGCCTGGCGCACGGCGCTGGCGATGTCGGCGGCCGGGAACTGCATGTCCGGGCGGGTGGTGAAGCTGCCCGGCATGGCCTCGTGGCTGTTGAGCACCACCTGCGAACGGCCGGCGCGGATCTTCGACAGCGCCCAGTAGTCGTTGACCACCACCATGTCGCAACCCAGCACCAGGTCGGCCTCGCCGGCGGCGATGCGCGAGGCGTGGATGTTGTCCGGTGCCCGCGCGATGCGGATGTGGGTGGTCACCGCGCCGCCCTTCTGCGCGAGCCCGGTCTGGTCGAGCACGGTGGAGCCGCGTCCTTCCAGGTGTCCGGCCATGCCGATCAGCGCACCGATGGTCACCACGCCGGTGCCGCCGACCCCGGTGATCAGGATGTTCCAGGGCTGCGCGAGGTCGCTGGCGAACACCGGCTCCGGCAGGTGGGCCAGGTGCTCGGCGGCGTTGACCTTGCGGCCCTTGCGCGGCTTGCCGCCGAGCACGGTGACGAAGCTCGGGCAGAAGCCTTCGACGCAGCTGTAGTCCTTGTTGCAGTTGGACTGGTCGATTTCGCGCTTGCGGCCGAACTCGGTCTCCTTGGGCAGCACCGAGACGCAGAACGACTTCTTGCCGCAGTCGCCGCAGCCCTCGCACACCAGGGTGTTCACGAACACGCGCTTCTGCGGGTCCACCAGCTTGCCGCGCTTGCGGCGGCGGCGCTTTTCGGTGGCGCAGGTCTGGTCGAAGATCAGCACGCTGGTGCCCTTCACTTCGCGCAGGCGCTTCTGCACCGCGTCCAGCTCGCGGCGGTCGTGGAAGGTGACGCCGGCCGGGAAGATCGAGCGGTCGCTCCACTTCTCGATCTCGTCGGACAGCAGCGCGATCACCGCCACGCCTTCGCTCTTCACCTGGTGCGCGATCTGCGGCACCGACAGCGTGCCGTCCACCGGCTGGCCGCCGGTCATGGCCACCGCGTCGTTGTAGAGGATCTTGTAGGTGATGTTGACGCCGGTGGCGATCGACTGGCGGATGGCCAGCGTGCCGGAATGGAAGTAGGTGCCGTCGCCGAGGTTCTGGAACACGTGCGGGGTGTCGGTGAACGGCGCCTGCCCGGACCAGGTCACGCCTTCGCCGCCCATGTGGGTGAAGGTGTCGGTGCTGCGGTCCATCCACGTGACCATGTAATGGCAGCCGATGCCGGCCATCGCGCGCGAGCCTTCCGGCACCGCGGTGGAGCTGTTGTGCGGGCAGCCCGAGCAGTAGTGCGGCACGCGCGGGAACTGCGCGCGCGGCAGCGCCAGCGCGCCTTCCTTCTCTTCCATCCAGCGCAGCACGTCGCGCATGTGTCCGGAATCATGGAAGCGCTGGATGCGGCGCGCGATCACCGCGGCGATCGTCGCCGGGGTGAGCTCGCCGGTGCTGGGCAGGATCCACTCGCCGGCTTCGTCGTACTTGCCGACGATGCTCGGCCGGCGGCCGCCGTCCAGGCCGAAGTCAAAGTTGTAGAACAGCTCCTTCATCTGGCTCTCGATGAAGGCGTGCTTCTCCTCCACCACCAGGATGTCCTCGAGCCCGCGCGCGAACGACTGGATGCCCACCGGCTCCAGCGGCCAGGTCATGCCGACCTTGTAGACGCGGATGCCGAGCTCCGCGCAGGCGTGGGCGTCGAGGCCCAGGTACTCCAGCGCCTGCAGCACGTCGAGGTAGCTCTTGCCGGTGGTCACGATGCCCAGCCGCGCGGCGGACGAGTCGATCACCACGCGGTCGATGCCGTTGGCGCGCGCGAACGCCTGCGCCGCCTTCACCGCATAGCGGTGCAGGCGCATCTCCTGGTCCATCGGCGGGTCGGGCCAGCGGATGTTGAGCCCGCCCGGCGGCAGCTCGAAGTCGTCCGGGATGATGATCTGCCGCGCGAATGGATCCACGTCCACCGATGCCGAGGACTCCACCGTCTCGGCGATGGTCTTGAAGCCGATCCAGCGCCCGGTGTAGCGGCTCATCGCCCAGCCCACCAGGCCCAGGTCGAGGATGTCCTGCACGCCGGCCGGGTTGAGGATCGGCATCAGCGCGCTGCTGAACTCGCCTTCCGAGCCGTGCGGCAGGGTGGACGAGCGGCAGGCGTGGTCGTCGGCGGCCAGCGCAAGCACGCCGCCAAGGCGCGAGGTGCCCGCCGCATTGGCGTGCTTGAACACATCGCCGGAACGGTCCACGCCGGGGCCCTTGCCGTACCACATGCCGAACACGCCCTCGACCTTGGCGCCCGGGAACAGGTTGGTCTGCTGCGTGCCCCACACCATGGTGGCGCCGAGATCCTCGTTGAGGCCCGGCTGGAAGCGCACCTGCGCGGCCTCCAGGTGCTTGCGCGCGCGCCACAGCTCCAGGTCGAAGCCGCCCAGCGGGCTGCCGCGGTAGCCGGAAATGAACCCGGCCGTGTCCAGCCCGGCGGACTGGTCGCGCAGGCGCTGCATCATCGGCAGGCGCACCAGGGCCTGCACCCCGGAAAGATAAATGCGGCCGCGGGTGCGGGTGTACTTGTCCTCCAGGCCGTAGTCGTGGTCGGTCACGCCATGGGTCAGGCCCAGGTTGGCGGACGCGGGCGAGGAAAGTTCGGCGGTGCTGGTCATGGCGGGCCCTGGGGCTGGCGGCGGCGCGGCCGCTGGCGGGGAGCGCGGCGGGCGCGCGGGTCGGAGCGGCGCGGATTCTAGCAGCGGGGACATTTCCGTGATGCCGCCTTAACAGAAGCGGGTGGACAGTGAACCGGTACCTTTGACAGGTACCGCGGACCCCGGGAGCACGCATGGCGAGCGGCCAGGCAATGGACTACCGGCAGGACAGCGGCGCGTGGGCGCGCAGGCACAACCACGCCCTGGTGTCGCTGGCGCGCCGTGTCTGGACCGAGCGTTGCACCCTCGATACCGCCCTGGCGCAGATCTGCGAGACCGCCGCGCGCACCCTGGAGGTGGCTCGGGTCAATGTCTGGCGCCTGCATGCGACCCATGGCGTGCTGCGCTGCGTGCACGCCTACGACCGCGCCAGCGGCGAGCACAACCCGCCCGGCTTCGACGAGGCCTTCGACGCCGGCTCCGAGTACGACCGCCAGCTCGACAGGGTGCGCTTGATCCATGCCACCGATGTGCAGCGCGACGTGACGCTGTCCGCCGCCGACGCCGTGCTCGGCGATTACCTCGCGCGTCACCAGGTCAGCTCGCTGCTGGATGCACCCATCCGCAGCGAGGGCGAACTGCTTGGCGTGGTGTGCCACGAACATGTCGGGGAACCGCGCAGCTGGAGCGCGGAGGACGAGGCGTTCGCGGCCAGCATCGGCGACTTCGTGGCGATGGCCTACGAGATCCAGCGCCGGCGCGACGCCGAGCGCCGCCTGCGCTACCTGGAGCTGCACGACCCACAGACCAACCTGCCCAACCGCGACCACCTGCTCGAGGTCGCGCACAGCGCACTGCGCCCCGCGCACGGCGAGGAAGCCAGCGTGGCCGCGATCCACCTGCAGCTGGAGCATGACGGCACCGGCCGGCAGGACGCGGTGGTGGCCGCGGCGGCGGCGCTGCGCGGCGGCCTTGGCAACGAGGCCACGCTGGCACGCGTGCGCGACGACGGTTTCGCGCTGGTGCCGCGCCGGCCGTTGCGCGAAGCCGAGGCGCTCGACCTGGCCGGTCGCTGCGTGTCGCTGGTCGAAGAAGCCGTCGGTGACGGCACCACCCGGGCCGCGGCCGGCATCGCGTTCTCGCGCGACCTGTCGTCGCCCTCGGCGGACATGCTGCTGCGCAACGCCGAGCTCGCCAGCCAGCGGGCACGCGCGCTCGGCATGCTCAACCGCTGTGAAGTGTTCGACGCCGGTCGCCACGGCGAACTGGTGGTGCGCATGCGCCTGGAACGCGCACTGCGCGAGGCCTACGAACAGGGGCAGCTGGACCTGCACTACCAGCCGGTGGTCGACCTGCGCGATGGCCGCATCGTCGGCGCCGAGGCGCTGCTGCGCTGGCGCGACGACCGGGGTGGCTGGCGTCCCTGCAGCGAATTCATCGATGTCGCCGAGCGCTCCGGCCTGATCGTCCCGCTGGGTCGCTGGGTGCTGCTGGAGGCCTGCATGGCCGCGATGGCCTGGCCGCGCGCGGACCTGCAGCTGGCGGTGAACGTGTCGGCGCGCCAGTTCGAGCAGCCGGGACTGGTGGCCGATGTGGCGCAGGCACTGCAGGTGTCCGGGCTGGCGGCGGAGCGGCTGACCCTGGAGCTGACCGAAACCGTTCTGCTGCACGATGCCGACGTCGCCTGCGAGACCCTCGCCCGGCTGCGGGCGCTGGGGGTGCGCATCGCGCTGGATGATTTCGGCACCGGCTACTCCTCGCTGGCGAGGCTCAAGCGCCTGCCGATCGACTGCCTGAAGATCGACCGCAGCTTCGTGGCCGGCCTGCCGGGCGACGGACGCGACCAGGCGATCGTGTGCGCGATCGCCGGCATCGGCCGCGAGATCGGCCTGGACGTGGTGGCCGAGGGCGTGGAAACCGCGGAACAGGTGACGGCGCTGCTGGGCTGCGGCCTGACGCGCGGCCAGGGCTACCATTTCGGGGCCGCGGTGCCGGACCTGGCCCTGCGCGCCCGCCTCGCCGGCTGAGGCGCGCTGGTCCGCACCCCGGGCAGCCGCTACCATGCGCTCGGGACACGGGGACCCGGTCAGAGGTTGTTGGTCATGAAACGCACCATCGGGCACCGTTCGGTCGCCCTCCTGCTCGCGCTGCTGCCCTTCGCCATTTCCGCGCAGGCGCTGCCCAAGCCGAAGGAATTCTATTTCGAGGAAGACCCGCAGGCGACGCGCCCGCTGGTGCTGGTACCCGGTGACGACGACGCCACGGTGCAGAAGCTGCTCGACGCGCGCAGCCGCAGCCGTCGCGACGTCGACGTCGATCTCGCCACCGCGCAGCTCGCCCACCTGTCGTATGCCGCCGGCCGCGTCGAGACCGGTGCCGCGCTTTACGCCGAGGCGCTGGCGTCGCCGGTCGGCATCCGCATCCGGCCGGCCGTGCACTGGAACCACGGCTGGGACCTGTACCGCACCGGCAATGCCGCCGCGGCGCTGGAGCAGTGGCGCCTGGCTGGCATGGAGCGCATGAAGGGACCGTCCTGGCTGCCACCGACCGTCGCGATGGCGCTGTGGTCGCTGGACCGCCGCGAGGAGGCGGTGCGCTGGTACGCCGCCGCGGTGCGTACCGAGCCCGCGCTGTGGCAGGCGCCCGACCTGGCGCGGCTGCTTCCGGACTGGCGTGACGAAGAGCGCGCGCTGCTGGCCGAGGTCGCCGCGGCCTGGCGCGCGGCGCCGCCCGCCTGGCCCTGAGCCGCGCCCCGCTGCAGCGCTGCGGCTGTTCCGACGCGCCGGGGCTGCGAACCGCACGCCGCGCGTCGTAAGGTGGCGTTTGTCTCCGCTCCGGTGTCGCGCATGGTCCGCCTGTCGCTTGTCTCCGTTCTCCTCGCCTGCCTGGCGTCGCCGGCCACCGCCGCCGACCGCGTCACCGGCCAGGCCTTCGCCACGCGCAGCGAGGTGTACGCGCCGCACGCGATGGCCGCCACCTCGCACCCGCTAGCCACCCAGGTCGCGCTCGACGTGATGAAGGCCGGCGGTTCCGCGGTGGACGCCGCGATCGCCGCCAACGCCGCGCTGGGGCTCATGGAGCCCACCGGCAACGGCATCGGCGGCGACCTGTTCGCGATCGTCTGGGATCCTGGGACGCGCAAGCTGCACGGCTACAACGGCTCCGGACGCTCGCCGCAAGCACTGACCGCGGCCGAGTTCGAGCGCCGCGGCCTGACGGACATCCCGCCGCACGGGCCACTGCCGGTGACCGTGCCGGGCACGGTCGATGGCTGGTTCGCGCTGCATGGCCGCTTCGGCAGGCGCACGATGGCCGAGAACCTCGCGCCTGCGATCCGCTACGCACGCGAGGGCCACCCGGTGCACGAGGTGATCGCGTACTACTGGGACCGCTCGGTGCCGCGGCTGTCGAAATGGCCGGGCTTCAGCGAACAATTCACCGTGGCGGGCGGGCCCGGCGAAGGCCGCCGCGCGCCGCGCACCGGCGAGACCTGGAAGAACCCAAACCTCGCCGCGACGCTTGAGAAGATCGCGGACGGTGGCCGCGACGCGTTCTACAAGGGCGACATCGCACGCACCATTGGCGCCTACTTCGCGGCCAATGGCGGTTTCCTGGCGTACGAGGATCTCGCCGCGCACGCGGGCGAGTGGGTCGAGCCCGCATCCACCAACTACCGCGGCTACGACCTCTGGGAGCTGCCGCCCAACGGCCAGGGCATCGCCGCGCTGCAGATCCTCAACCTGCTGGAGCCGTATGACCTGAAGGCGTACGGGTTCGGCAGCCCCGAGCACGTGCACCTGTTCGTGGAAGCCAAGAAGCTCGCCTTCGCCGACCGCGCGCGCTGGTATGCCGATCCCGACTTCCATCCGGCGCCGGTGGCGAAGCTGATTTCCAAGGACTACGCGCGCGAGCGCGGCAAGCTGATGTCGATGGAGCGCGCGCTGCGCGAGGTGCAGCCGGCCACGCCCGCCGAGCTCGACGAGGGCGACACCATCTACCTGACCGTCGCCGATGCCGACGGCATGATGGTGTCGCTGATCCAGTCCAACTACCGCGGCATGGGCAGCGGCATGGCGCCGCCGGGGCTGGGCTTCATCCTGCAGGACCGCGGCGAGCAGTTCGTGCTCGGCGACGCCGCGCATCCCAACGCCTACGCGCCGGGCAAGCGCCCGTTCAACACCATCATTCCGGCGTTCGTGACCAGGGACGGCAAGCCGTGGCTGTCGTTCGGGGTGATGGGCGGCGCGATGCAGCCGCAGGGGCACGCGCAGATCCTGATCAACATGATCGACTTCGGCATGAACCTGCAGGAGGCGGGCGACGCGCCGCGCATCCAGCACGACGGCAGCACCGAGCCGACCGGGCAGGCGACGGTGATGAGCGACGGTGGCGAGGTCGACCTCGAGACCGGCTTCCCGTATGCAACGGTGCGCGCACTGATGCGCAAGGGCCACAGCGTGCGCTTTGCCGATGGCCCCTACGGCGGTTACCAGGCGATCATGGTCAATCCGCACGGCGGCTGGATCGGCGCCAGCGAATCGCGCAAGGACGGGCAGGCCGCCGGCTACTGAACGCGGGTTGCGTCGCGTCGCCAATCCTCGCGCGGGCACTGCGCGGGCGCCGGTATGCTCCGGTCCATCGATCCCGCTGATGGAGCCGCGCATGCGCATCCGACTTCTGTTGCCCGTCCTGTTGTTGCCCGCGCTCGCCATGCCTGCATTCGCGCAGGCGCCGTCGCCGCGGGAGCCAAGCGAACAGGAGCTGCGGCGCGCGCAGCAGGGTGCCGAGGCCTGGCAGGCGTACCTGCTGCGGGTGGCGAAGGCGGTGGCGCGTTCCGACGGCGCGCGCGACCTCGCGCTCGCCGCGCTGCTCGAGGCGCAGGCGCGCCCCTACGACCCAGGCCGTGCGACCGGCCTCGACCCGGACCGCCTGCGCGCGGAGGCCGGCGCGCGCGGCGCGGGCGACCTGCTCACCCAGCAGTTGCTGCTGGCCGCGGCCGTGGTTGGCGATGACCCGGCGCGCCGCACCGCCGCCGCGCGTCGCTGGCAGGCGCTGGCGCCGGGCAACCTGGCGCCGCTGATGCACCAGGGGCTGGATACGGCGGCGTTGCTCGACGCCGCGCCGCGCCTCAACCGCAACGCGCCCGAGCTGTATCCGTTGCAGCGCTGGGCCGCAGGCGTGCTGCGCCGCCACGCGCCGACCGCGGCCGAGTGGGCGGCGTTCGGCGAAGGCGCGAAGCCCTCGGCCGAGGCCAATGCGGCGGTGTGGTCGTCATCGCTCTCCGTGCTGCTGCCCGACTACCAGCCGCTGCTGCGTGCCTGTGACATGCGCGCACCGGGCGCGGCCGGCCGCGCGGCGGCCTGCCGGCACCTGTCGAGCCTGCTGCTGGCGCGGCCGCAGACGATGATCGACGAACGCATCGGCCTGTCGCTGGCCCGCGGGCAGGCGACCAGCCCGGCGGACATCGCCGCGCTCGACGCGCGCCGCCGTGGCGTGGACTGGCGCCTCGAACAGATGGGCAAGCTCGCGATGCAGGCCGACGGCCCCGGTGGCGCCGCGGCGTTCGCGCGACTGCTGGCCGATGCATCGGTGACGACGGAAGACGCCATGGCGCGCCGCATGCTGGCCGAAGCGGGCATCCCGGCCGAACCGCCAGCGGGCTGGCAGGCGCCCTGGCAGCGGCGCTGAGCCGCGCCGTCAGCCGCGCGGTTTGACCGCGACGCCCTTGGCGCCGAGCCACGCGTCGATCTTTTCCAGGTCGCGGCGGGTGGCGACGTCGAGCAGCTTCGGGTTGCCGCCGTAGAGGTAGTCCTGGAAGGTCGCGCCGGTGCGGTCGGTGGCGCGCGGATCGGCACCGCGCTCGAGGAAGCGCAGCACCGCGCCGGAATCCTTGACCAGCGCCGCCTGGTGCAGCGGCGTGGTGCCAGTGCGGTCGGCCACGTCCAGGCGCGCGCCGGCGCCCAGCAGCACGCGGATGTTGTCCTCGCTGCCGGCGCGCAGGGCGTCGAACAGCGGCGTGGCACCGGTGACGGTATTGGGCGTGTCAGGCGACATGCCGTGCTCCAGCAGCGTTTCCAGCCAGCCCGGGGTCTTGCCCATCGCCGCCAGGTGCAGCGCGGTGCGCCCGTCCCGGTCGCCGCGCGCGGGGTCGGCGCCGAGCGCGAGCAGCAGGCGCACGGCGCCGCGGTCGCCGCGCTTCATCGCCCACTGCAGCAGCGGCTGGCCCTTGTCGTCGACCGCGTCGGGGTTGGCGCCGGCGGCCAGCAGCTGGCGCGCAAGCGCTTCGTCGTCGCGCAGCACGGCGTCGGCAAACTGCGCGTTGCCGGGGTTGGCGAAGGACTTGCCTGGGTTCACGTCTGTCCCTTGCCGGGCACAGCCGGCGGTGGAGGCGAGCATCAGCGACAACGCCAGCAGCACGCGCATGCCGCGCGGCGCCTTCCACGGGGAAGGCGCCTGCGGTGATTGCGTACGGGGCGTGTCGGACATGGCGACCACGGTACTACGGCGGCATCGCACCCTGTCTACCGGATCAGAACCACTTCAGCGGGTTGAGCTTGTCGCTCACCCACTGCGCGCCGTCGGTGACGGCCTGGCCGACGTCGCCGACCACGTCGGCCACGACCTCGACGCCGTCGCCAAGCACGTCGGTCACGGTGTCGACCGCGCCGCCGACCGTGTCGGCGACATCGCTCACCACCTTGCCGGCGCCTTCGACGAAGCCGGCCACGGCATCGAGCGGCGCGTCGAGGCCGGTGGCGTCGCCGATGTCACGCAGCAGGCCGCCGCCGGCGTTGGCGAGGTTCTGGGTGGTGTCGCCGACCAGGCCCAGTGCACCGTCGGCCAGGTCGCCGACGCTGTCGACGGCGAAGTCGAGCACGTCACCGACCACTTCCAGGCTGCCTTCGACCAGCTTGCCATCGGCGAACGCGCCGTTGCCGGCATCAGTGAAGCCATCGATCATCTCGGAGCCGTTGCTCCACAGGTCGCCGACCACGTTCTCGCCCTGGCGGATCACGCTGCCAAGCTGGTTGAGGCTGTACTCGCCAACACGCTCCACGCCGTCGCGGAGGATGTTGCCGCCCACGCCGATGGTGGTGTCGAGGAGGTCGCCGCCGGCATCGAGCAGTGTGTCGGCGGCCCAGCCGATTGCCGGGTCGCCGGTCGCGGTGAAGAAGCGGTTGGCGAGGTCGCCGAGGCCGTCCAGGCCCTTGTTGACCAGTCCGCCGGCCTGTTCGGACAGGCTCGGCCGGCTGGCGGGGGCGTAAGCGGTGTTCTGCTGCAGGGCGTCGACATAGGACGCGTTGTCCCCGCCGCCGCCATGCAGCGCGACAAGATCGCCCGGCCCGCCCATGCCGGCCGGCGGGTCGATGCGCAGCTCGTGGCCGACCGCGTTGGGCGGCGACATGCCGAGGATCGGGAGGATGGGCAGGTCCTGCTGCGCGCCGTTCAGTGGATCGCCGTTGACGATGTAGCGGCGCAGCTGGCCGCTGTCGGCGGCCTCCTGGCGCACCGCGTTGGGGTTGAAGCCCAGCGACTCGAGGGTCTGGTCGCTCAGGCCCGCCGCGTTGAAGGTGACGCCGGTGGTGCCCGTGGCCAGCGCCGCGGCACTGGCCAGGCCGCCGCCGAGCGAGTGCCCGGTGAACACCACGTTGCCTTCGCCGAAGGCGCGCAGCGCGGCCTCGCCCAGGGCCACGGCGTCCTTGTACTGGCCGGTCTCGAAGCCGAGGCCCTGCAGGCCGTTGTCGTCGGCATCGCCGGACGGCGCGAGGCTCCAGTCATCGGTGCCGCGGTAGGCGACCACGTACTCGCCCTGCGCGTTCTGGTAGATCGCGGCGTCGAAGCCCTCTGCGGTGCTGAGCAACGCCGGGTCGATCGGGATCTCGTTGCCCTGCGCGTCGACCAGCGACGTGCCATCGGCGCTCGGCTCGAGCCGCGTCCAGCCGGCTTCGGCGAGCGCCGCTTCGGTCTGCGGGTTGTCGGCCGCGTAGACGTCGTTGGCCATCATCGCCAGCTGCAGGTCGGTCTCCGGCTGCGGCGTGGTGCCGCTGGCGTCGGCGGCGAAGCTGCCGTCGCCCCTGGGATAGCTGTCGGCGACCTTCTGCAGCTGCGGCGGCGCCCACAGGCCGGCGGCGAGCCGATCGTCGAAGCGCAAGGGCTGGAGGAAGGACTGCTGGCTGGCGACGTCGAGGCTCATGGCCGACTCCTGGAGCGATGCCATGAGACTAGCCACCGGGCGCACAGGCGCCAGCTGGTGGTGACCCTAGAGCGTCAGTCCGCGGGCACCGTGCGGCCCAGCGCCCAGGCGCGCAGGGCGTCGACCTGTTCGCGCATCACCACCGACAGAGGGCGGGTGCGCTTGAGCTCGGCGCGCAACATGAAGTCGTTGAGGGCGGTGCCGGCCGCGTGCGCGGCATACAGGCCGGAGACGATCGCCTGCTCGATCTCCGCACCGGAGAATCCGTCGGCCGCCTCGGCCAGCGCCGCCAGGTCGAAGCCGTCGGCCGCCAGCGCCCGCTTGCCGAGATGCAGGGCGAACAGCTCGCGCCGCGTCCCGGCATCGGGCAGGTCGATGAAGAAGATCTCGTCGAAGCGCCCCTTGCGCAGCAGCTCGGCCGGGAGCTCGTGCACCTGGTTGGCGGTGGCCACCAGGAACACACGCGAGCGGCGCTCGGCCATCCACGTCAGCAGGTAGCCCAGCACGCGCCGCGACACGCCGCCGTCATCACCGGCCGCCGAAGACGCCAGGCCCTTCTCGATCTCGTCGATCCACAGCACGCAGGGCGCGAGCTGCTCGGTGGAAGAGAGCGCGGCGCGCAGGTTCTTCTCGGTCTCGCCGTGGTACTTGTCGTACAGCGTGCCGAAATCCAGCCGCACCAGCGGCACGCCCAGACCGCCGGCGATGGATTTGGCCAGCAGCGACTTGCCGCAGCCCTGCACGCCGAGCAGCAGCACGCCCTTCGGCGGGTCCAGGCCGGGCGGTGCATCGCCGGACACGAACACCTGCCGGCGCTGGCCGATCCAGCGCTTCAGCGCGTGCGCGCCGGCGACATCGCCAAAACCGGCGGTGTCGTGTTCGTAGTGCAGGTGGCCGCTGCGGTTGAGCAGCTCGAACTTCAGGCGCGCCAGCTGCGGCAGGTCGTCGCCGCAGATCACGCCGTCGTTGAAGATCAGCTGGCGCGCGATGCGCCGCGCGTCGGTGAGGCTCAGGCCACGCAGGTTGCGGACGATCTGCGTGACCACCGCGGCATCGGCTTCGACCCGGCGGCCGCCGTGACCGGCCTGATAGGCCAGGGCTTCCTCGCGGACCAGCTTGAGCAGGGCGTTGGCGTCGGGCAGGCGCGGGGTGAAGCGCACCGCGAGCGGCTCGAGGTCGGCCGGCAGCTCGACCTTGTGGCCCACCAGCACGAGCACGTGCGGCAGGCAGTCGCGCCGCTGCAGGATGTCGCGGACCTGGCGCTGGGTGCCGGCGTAGCCCAGGTAGGGGTGGAAATCGAGCAGCAGGTACACGCCGCGCTGGTCGGCGGCGTGGATGGCGCGCAGGGTGCTGGTGGCGTCGGGGGCGTCTTGCGCCGCGTCCTCGCCGTCGAGGTCCAGGCGGCGCAGGCCTTCGGTGATCGTCCAGCGGTACAGCGCGCGCCAGACATGCAGCAGCGACTGCCGGAAGAGCTCCACCACGCGCGGCTCGTCCGGCGTCTCGATGACGATCAACGGGGTGTCGGCGCGGATCAGCGCGGCCAGGTCCTTCAGGTCGCTCATGCGCTCGGGCATCGGCTTCGGGTCCGTGATTGTAAGCGTGCGCCAAGCCGCGTCCGCCGGTGTACCCTCGACGTCCGACTTGGCGGAAGGTGACCGGGGTACGGATGAAGACGGTGCTGGTGGCGAGCTCGAAAGGCGGCGTGGGCAAGACCACGATCGCGACCCATCTCGCCGCGCACGCGGCCCTGTCCGGGCAGCGGACCGTGATCATCGATGCCGACCCGCAGCGCTCGTCGACGCGCTGGGCGGAGCGTCGCGTCGGACTCGACAGCGCCGTGCTGCCGGTCGCGGGCGCCAGCCGCCAGCGCGCGGCCTGGAACTCCCTGCCCGCCGACACCCAGCGCGTGGTGATCGATGCCCCGGCTGGCGCCATGGCCGGCGACCTCGAGAACTGGCTGGAGCACGCCGACTCGGTGGTGGTGCCGGTGCTGCCCTCGGCGCTCGACCTGGACGCCACGGTGCCGTTCCTGGATTCGCTGGCCCAGCACCCGCGCATCCGCCGCGGCCAGTTGCGCGTGGGCCTGGTGGCCAACAAGCTGAAGCCGTGGACCAATGCCTCGCAGGCCATGCTCGACCTGCTCGGGCAGTGGCCGTATCCGGTGGTCGCCAGCCTGCGCGACAGCCAGGCCTACGTGATGCTGGTCGGCCTGGGCAAGAGCCTGTTCGACTACCACTCCGCCCAGGTGCGTGACCACCAGGAGGATTGGGATCCGTTGCTGAAATGGGTGCGCAAGGCCTGAACCGGGCACCGCGCCAGTGAACCACCAAGGGAGTGCCTCGTGAGGGAAATCGTGCTGTTGCGCCACGCCCACGCCGAACAGTCGGGTCCGGGCCAGAACGACGTCGACCGTCCGCTGTCGGCGGAGGGCCTCGCCGAGGCCGAAGCCGCCGGTTGCTGGCTGCGCGACCACGGCCTGGTGCCGGACCTCGTGCTGTGCTCGCCCGCGCGCCGTACGCGCGAGACGCTGGAGGCGGTGCTGGGGATGGTCGGCTATGTCGACCAGCGCCTGGAGCCGGCGATCTACGACGCCTCCGCGGGCACCCTGGCGACGGTCGCCGACCGCCACCGCGATGTCGGCCGCCTGCTGGTGGTCGGCCACAACCCGGGGCTGGAACGCCTGGCGGCCCTGCTGCACAGCGGCCAGTCCGGCGAATACCGCGGCATGCCGCCGGGTGCGATCGCCGTGCTGCGCCTGCCGGTCGACGCCGAGGTGGAACCCGGCGTGGCCAGCCTCGTCGACTTCTGGTGGCCGTGAGGCGTGCCCTTGCACGCGCCTGGATCGCCACCGTCGCCGCATGCCTGCTGGCGGCGCCTTCGCATGCCGGGCGGATCGACCGGTTGGCGTCGGAGATCGGCTTCACCCTGACCACGCGCTGGGGCCAGACCCTGCGTGGCCGTTTCCCTGAATACAGCGGCGAACTCCGGGACCTCCCGGACGGGCGTCGCCAGGTGCGGCTGTGGCTGTCGGCGGCCGATGTGCGCATCGCCGGCAATGCCCGCTACACGCGCCTGACGCGCGGCAGCGGATTCTTCGATGCCGCGCAATATCCGCGCGTGACCTTCGTGTCCGAACCTTATGACGAGGCCCTGCTGCATGACGGCGGCCCGTTGGTGGGCACCCTCGTGATCCGTGACGTGCAGCGCCGTGAAACGTTCACCGTGCTCCCGGCGGAGTGCCCGCGGCCCGGGCGTGACTGCGACGTGGTCGCCACCGGGGTCATCGACCGTGCCGACTACGGAATGGACCGCTGGAACGTCGCGCTCGCGCCGGAAGTGCGGTTCCAGTTGCGCATCCGCATCCGGGGTGGCGACGCGTGAACCGGTGGTTGCGCGTGCTGGCCCTGGCGGGGGCGCTGATGGCGGGCGGCTGCGCGACCCTGTCGCAGGACGAGCGCGTGGCGGCGACGCGGATCGCGAACGAGGCGCAGCCGGTGGTCGTGGACTGCGTGGCCGACGATGCCTGCGCCACCGCGTCCGCGCTGCGCGAGCTGGGCGCCCGGGCTGTCGCCGCCAGCACGCCGGATGCGCCGCGCCACCATGCGCTGATCCTGGACTACGGCCAGGACGCGCTGCTCGCACGCCTGAGCCTGATCCGCTCGGCGCAGCGCACCCTGGACGTGCAGACCTACATCTTCGACGAGGACGACGCCGGCCACCTGTTCCTCGACGAGATGCTGGCCGCCGCGCGCCGCGGCGTGCGCGTGCGGGTGCTGGTGGACCAGCTGTCGGCGCTGCGCCGCGTGGAGACGCTGGCCGCGCTGGCCGGCGCGCACGCCAATTTCGAGATGCGCCTCTACAACCCGGTGCTGGGCCGCGCGCGCATCAGCTATCCGCAATACGTGCTGGCCGCGGCCTGCTGCTGGCGGCGGCTCAACCAGCGCATGCACGGCAAGCTGCTGCTGGTGGACGGCGTGGTCGGCATCACCGGCGGCCGCAACTACCAGGACAGCTATTACGACTGGGACCCGGTCTACAACTTCCGCGACCGCGACCTGTTCCTGGCCGGGCCGGTGGTTGGCGACATGGCCGCCAACTTCGAGCAGTACTGGGTGGCGCGGCTCACGCGCAGACTGCCGGAGCTCGCCGATGTTGGCCGCGCGCTGTTGCGCGACGGCGTGCCAGGGCTGCCGCACGCGCCATTCGAGCTGCCCGAACGCGTGCAGCGCATCTCGCGCGATGCCGATGACCAGGCGCTGGTCGACGAGCTCGCCGCGTATGCGCTGCCGGTGGCCGGGGTGGGCTTCATCGCCGACCCGCCGCAGAAGCACCGGCGCAGCTACGAAGGCGTGGCGCCCTCGACCCGCGGCCTGCGCGAGCTGATCGACGGGGCCACCGCGGAGGTGCTGCTGCAGACGCCCTACCTGGTGCTGTCGCCCGCCGCCCAGGCGCAGTTCCGCGAGCTGTACGCGCGCGACCCGCGGCCGCGGGTGGTGGTGTCGACCAACAGCCTGGCGGCGACCGACGCCTTCATCACCTACGCGCTCGCCTACAAGTACAAGCGCCGCTTCCTGCGCGAATTCGGTTTCGAGATCCACGAGTACAAGCCGTTCCCGCAGGATGCGCCGATCGACGTCGAGGCCACCGGCACGGTCGACATCGCGTGGGACCAGGGCGGCAACGCGGTGATCGGCGGCCAGCGCGGCCGCGCGGCCGGGGTCGACGGCAGCCAGGGCGGCGGTCGCGAGCGCGCGACCCGCCCGCTGGCGCGTGAATACTCGGCGCTGCGCTGGTCGGGCTTCTCGGCGCATGAGCCGGTGCCGCTGGAGCGCGGCGGCGTGCGCTTCGGCCTGCACGCGAAATCGCTGGTGATCGACGAACGCATCGGCGTGATCGGCACGCACAACTTCGACCCGCGCGGCGATACCTACAACACCGAGAGCGCGGTGGTGATCGAGGATCCGGCCTTCGCGCGCGCGCTGGCGGCCAGCATCCGCCGCGACATGCTGCCGGCCAACGCCTGGACCATCGCGCCGCGCGACAAGCCGCCGGTGTTCTCCGGCCTGGACTATTCGCTGGGCAAGCTGTCCGAAGCGCTCCCGGTGTTCGACCTGTGGCCGACCCGCTACGCCACCAGCTACGAGTTCCAGCCCGGCCCGGCCTGCCCGGAGCCGCTGCCGCCATCCGATCCGCGGTTCCGTGACTGCTACACCCCGGTGGGGGATTTCCCGGGGGTGCAGATGGGCCTGAAGACGCTGATGACGCGGATCTTCACCGCCTTCGGCGCGGGGCTCGCCCCCATCCTCTGACCGTTCGTCGGCAGCACCGGGAACGTGACTTCCGGCCTATTGCCGGATGTGTGAGGTGTAGTAGTCTACCAACACACCGAATCACAACCACACCGGAGCGCACCATGAACGTCCAGACCCAGAGCCAGACCCAGACCCAGGCCCAGTTCCATCGCGTCGACCGCAGCCAGCATGCCCCGCACCTTGCCGGCGGCCGCCTTCCGACGCGTGACCGCGCCCGCGAGTTCGGTGTCGGCTACGGCAACAGCAGCGGCTACGCCTCGCCGCGCCGCTATGTCGCCAGCCAGGGCACGCATCGCTTCCGCTGTGCCTGAACGGCGATTGACGCTGGCGCGGCTGCGGCCCTAGGCTGCAACCATCCTGTCTCCGCCTGGGATCCGCCATGTCCATTTCGCTGACCATCGAGCTCAACGACCGCGATCTCGCCCACTTCACCAAGGCCATGGATGCCGCCCGCGCCGCCGCCGCGCACATGGCCCCCGAGGCCGTCGTGGCGGCCGCCGCCTCGCTGCTTGGCGAGGCCCAGGGGGTGCACATACCGGACTTCGTCCGCGAGCGCCTGTTGCGGCTGGACGACATGATCGCCATGGTGCGCGACGAGGGCTGGGCGCTCGGCGACGAGGACCGCCAGCGGGTGCTGTCGGTGCTGGTGTACTTCGCCGACCCGAAGGACGTGATCCCCGACCATATCGAAGTGCTGGGCTTCCTCGACGACGCGATCATGATCGAGCTCAGCGTCCGCGAACTGCAGCACGAGCTCGACGCGTACGACGATTTCTGCGACTTCCGCGAGCACCAGGCGCACAAGCGCGGCATCGAGCCGGCGGCCGTGGGCCGCGCCGACTGGCTCGACAGCCGCCGCGAGGAGCTCATGGAGCGTATGCACGCGCGCCGCGAACGCGATTTCGGCGTCGGCTATGGCGCCAGCAGCGGCTACCGCAGCCAGAGCAGCTACGTGCGCACCTGGCGTCCCAGCCTGTTCAAGCTGCGATGAGCGGGGCGCCGGCGGCCGACACACCGGCCAAGGTGTTCCGGCGCACGGCCGACCTCGCCACGCTCAATGCACTGTCCCCCGGCACCGCGATCGAAGCGCTGGGCATCGTCTTCACCGCGATCGGCAGCGACCACCTGGTGGCAACGATGCCGGTCGATGCGCGCACGCTGCAACCCTACGGCCTGCTGCACGGCGGCGCGTCGGTGCTGCTGGCCGAGACCCTCGGCAGCAGCGCCGGCAATCTCTGCGTCGGCGAGGGCGAGGTCTGTGTCGGCATCGAGATCAACGCCAACCACCTGCGCGGCGTGCGCACGGGGCTGGTGACTGGCACTGCACGCCCGCTGCACCTCGGGCGCAGCACCCAGGTGTGGGAGATCCGCATCGTGGATCCGCGAGGCCGCCTGGCCTGCGTCTCGCGCCTCACCCTGGCCGTGGTGGCGGCGGCCTGAGGCTGCCGCGGCGCCGCTACCCGCGCCTGCGGCCATCCGGTATCTTGCGGGCATGCGTTCCCCCATCGTCGACACCGCGCCCGCCGGTGGCTGGCTGCTGCGCGGCTGTCGCCGTGCCGTGCGCGCGCCGCTGCTGCTTGGCCACCTGCTGATCCTCCTGCCGCTGACCATGCTGGTGGTGTGCCTGCCGCTGGCGCGCATCGATGTGGGCGGCGAAGACCTCGGCCATCGCGTGATCCGCGCCTGGCAGGCCGGCCTGATGCGGGTATTCGGGTTCCGCCTGCGGCGGATCGGCACGCCCTTGCCGGGTGCCACGATGTTCGTCGCCAACCATGTCAGCTGGATCGACATCAGCGCATTGCACAGCCAGCGGATGATGGGCTTTGTCGCCAAGCACGAGATCGCCGGCTGGCCGCTGATCGGCTGGCTGGCCGGCAAGGGCGAGACCCTCTTCCACGAGCGTGGCAGCCGGGAGTCGCTGGATGGCGTGCTCGACGCGATGCTGGCGCGCCTGCGCGGTGGCCACTCGGTCGGCGTGTTTCCCGAAGGCCGGACCCGCGACGGCCACCAGGTCGGCCCGTTCCATGCGCGCATCTTCCTGGCGGCGGTGGAAGCCGGCGTGCCGGTGCAGCCGGTCGCGCTGCGCTATGGCGAGGGCGGCAGCGCGCAGCATGTGGTGGCCTTCGGGCCGCGCGAAAACATGCTGCAGAACCTGCTGCGCCTGATGGGCGAACCGTCGCGCGTGGCCGACGTGGTGTTCCTGGAACCGGTCGCGCCGGGCGATGCCGAGGGCCGCGCGCGCATCGCGCGCATCGCCCGCGACCGCATCGACGCCGCCATGCGCGGGGCGTGAGCGACCCGTTCGCCAGCGACTATGCGCCGCCGCGCTGGTTGCGCAATTCGCACGTGCAGTCGGTGCTGGCATCCAGCCCCATGCGTCGCCGCCGCGGCCTGGCGGCGCTGGCCGCGACCGGCGCCCACACCGCCAGCATGATCATCGACGGCGGCGACGGCGTGCGCCTGCTCGGCCTGCACAGCCACATGCCGGGGATCGAGCCGCGCGGCATGGCGCTGCTGCTGCACGGCTGGGAGGGCAGTGCCGAATCGAGCTACATCTGCCTGACCGCGGCGCACTTCCTGGCGCGCGGCTACGACGTGCTGCGGCTCAACTTCCGCGACCACGGCGGCACCCACCACCTCAATCCCGACATCTTCCATTCCGCGCGCATCGACGAAGTGGTGCACGCCGCCGCCGACGTCGCACGGCGCCTGCCGCGGCCGCGCATGGTGGCGGCAGGCTTCTCGCTTGGCGGCAACTTCGCGCTGCGCCTGGCGCTGCGTGCGCCGGCGGCGGGGCTCAGGCTCGACGGCGTGGCCGCGGTTTGCCCGGTGCTGGACCCGGCCGACACCATGCTGGCGATGGAGCGCGGCTTCCCGCTGTACATGCGCCACTTCGAGAACCGCTGGCGGAGCTCGCTGGCGCGCAAGCGCGACCTGTTCCCGGATCGCGTGGGCTTCGACCGCGACACGCTGCGCCTGCGCATGCGCGCGCTCACCGAATGGCTGGTGCTGCGGCACACCGACTTCGGCAGCCTGGACGCGTACTTCGACGGCTATTCGATCGCCGGCGACCGCCTCGCGGCGCTGCAGGTGCCGGCGCAGATCCTGACCAGCGCGGATGATCCGGTGATCCCGGTGTGGGGCTTCAGGCAGGCGCGCCTTGCGCCGTCCACGCGGCTCGAGATCGCGCGCTGGGGCGGGCACTGCGGCTTCCTGGAAGGCCCGCGGCTGGACGGCTACGCCGAGCGCTGGGTGGCCGCGCGCCTGGCGGTCCCGGACTGACGGCGGGCTACAATCCCCGCTTTCAGGCGCCTGCGCCTGCAGCAGACGGATATCCCATGCAGCAACAGATCCTCGAGGCACTCACCCGCGGCGCCAACAGCGACGCCCTTGCCACCGCCCGCGACTTCGTCGCCACCAATCCGGATGACCCCCAGGCACACCGCCTGCTGGCGCTGGCGGCAGGTGCCACTGGCGACGTCGCCGCGGCGCAGGCCAGCATCGACCGTGCGATCGCGCTGGCACCCGATGACGCGGATCTCCATTTCCAGCGCGCCGGGCTGCTGGTCGGTGCCGGGCAGGTGGATATCGCCCACGAGGCGCTGCGCGCCACCGTCGAGCTCGATCCGAACCAGCTGCGCGCCTACATCCTCCAGGCACAGCTCGCGATCGGCCGCAACGACCTGGACGAGGCCGCGCGGCTCGCGCGCCTGGCAGCGCGGATCGACGAGGAGCATCCGTTGCTCCGGACCGTGGAAGGCATGCTCGCGCTGCGCGCCGGCGCGGTCGACAAGGCCGTCGCGGTCCTGTCACAGGCCGCCGAGCGGGCTCCGGACGACTTGCAGCCGCGCTACGCGCTCGGTTTCGCGTACATGGCCAAGGGCCACCTGGCGTTCGCCGAACAGGCGTTCCGCAGCGTCCTGGCAAAGCTGCCGGACGCCGGCATGCTGCGCGCGATGATCGCCGAGCTGCTGTGGCGGCAGGGCCACGCGGCGGCCGCAGCCGACGAGCTCGCACCCCTGCTGGCCGACCCGGCAACCGCGACCACCGCGCTGCGTCGGTTTGCCGGCGAACTCAATCTTGCCGCGGGACGCAACGAGCGCGCCCTGCCGCTGCTGCAGGGTGCGCTTGCGGACAATCCAGGCGACCAGCGCACGGTGTCCGCACTGACCGAGGCCTGGCGCCGGATGGGTCTGGCGCAGGATGCGCGCCGCACGCTCGACGCGGCACTCGCCACGTCGCCCGACATCGATGCGCTGTGGCACGCGCGCATGGTGTTCATGAGCGACCTCGACGAGGGCGACGCCCTGGTCGCACGTTGGCGCGAGACGCTGCCTGCGTCGCTCGCGGCCCTTGAAGCCGAAATGACCCTGCACCTGAGCAACGCCCGCAGCGACGAGGCGGAGAACGTCGCGCGCGCGATCGCCGAGCTGGCGCCGGGCCACGAACACGCCGGCCTGCGCCTGCTCCTGGGCGAGGTGCGACGCGCGCCGAAGGACGCCATCGCCCGCATCGAGGAGATGCTCCTCCAGGGCGGGCTTGCGCCGCAGCGCCAACAGTTGCTCCACGAATGGCGCGCGCTGGCGTTCGACGCCCTCGACCAGCCCGAGTCGACGGTTGCGCTGTGGACCGCCCAGCATCGCGTGGTGATGGATGAGCGCCTGCCGCTGCCCGAGCTCACCGCGCCGCGCACCGACTGGCCGGAACGCGCGCAGCCGACGGGCAAGGAAGCGCCGGTGGCGTTCCTCGTCGGTGCCCCCGGTTCGCTCGTGGAGCGCCTGGCGGCAATCCTGTCGGGCAGCCTGACCACGTTCCGTGGCGATCGTTTTGGTCCCTCGGCACCGCCGGATGCGCTGCAGCACTACAGCACGCCGCTCCGCCTGGCGTCGCGGGAGCTGTCACCGGGCAACGTCGCATCGAGCTGGCAGATGGCGTTGCCCGCGCGCGGCATCAAGGCCGACGTGGTCGACTGGCTGCTGTGGTGGGACAACGCGCTGGTGGCCCTGCTGCGTGACCAGCTGCCGCAGGCCAGGCTGGTCGTCGCCCTGCGCGACCCGCGCGACATGCTGCTCGACTGGCTCGCATTCGGCGCGGCCACGCCGATGCGCATCGAGTCCCCGCGGCTTGCCGCGGAGTGGCTCGCGGCGTCGCTTGTCCAGGTGGCCGACCTGCACGAACAGGACCTGGTGCCGCACAGCCTGGTGCGCATGGACGACATCGCCGACAAGCCGCGGGCCGTGGCCGGACTGCTCGGTGATGCGCTGGGCATCAGCCTGCCGACGCCTCCGCCCGGACTGTTCGGCACCGACCGCCTTCCGGCCGGTCGCTGGCGCAGCTACGCCGGTCCGCTGGCCGGGGAATTCGCGATCCTCCAGCCGGTGGCGCGCCGCCTGGGCTATCCGGAATCCTGACACCCGCGGAGGACAACCCCATGCAGATCAGCAGCGACGACTTCCAGCACGGCCAGCCGATCGGCGTCGACTTCGCCCTCGGTGCGGCCGACGGCTTCGGCGGCAACCGCAATCCGCAGCTGTCGTGGCGTGACGCGCCAGCGGGCACGCGGTCCTTCGCGCTGCTGTGCATCGACACCGACGCGCCCACCGATGCCGCGCTGGTCGGCGCGCCAGGCGTGGAGATCCCGGTGGAACACCCGCGCGGTGACTTCATCCACTGGGTGATGGTGGACATCCCGGCCGATGTCGGCGACATCGCCACCGGCAGCTGCAGCAACGGCGTGGATGCCCGCGGCAAGCGTGCGCCGGCCGGTCCGGCGGGCGCGCGCCAAGGGCTCAACGACTACACCGGCTGGTTTGCGGGCAACGCCGACATGGCCGGTGACTGGTTTGGCTACGACGGCCCGTACCCGCCGGCCAACGACCTGCGCGGGCACCGCTATTTCTTCCGTGTGTTCGCGCTCGACGTGGCGAGCCTCGGCGTTGGCGACCGCTTCACCGGCGGCGATGCGCTGCGCGCCATGCAGGGCCACGTGCTGGCCGAAGCCGCGACCTGGGGCAGCTACAGCCTGCACGCCGCGGCCTGACGCCACGGCGCGCGCGGCGGCGTCAGTCGGCCGGCACCAGTTCCGACTCGACCACCATGTCGAGCACATAGGCGACCGCCGACGCGTCGGCGGGCACGTCCCTGCGCTGATAGCGATCCAGGCGCACCACGGTGCGGGTGCCTGCCCGGTGGTCGTAGCCCTCGATCTCCTGGTACAGCGGCCCCCACGCGCCGGCGCCCGTGCGCAGGCCAGCGGCGTCGTACTGCAGCTCGCGGACCTGCAGGCAGCGGGAGTCCGGCATCACCGGGTGATGGCAGTCGACGCGCTCGGCGGCGACTTCGAGGAACACGCGCTCCGGCGCCATGCCGAATCGGGTCTGCGCCGTGGCTGTGCCGATGAAGGCAAGGGTGTCGCCAGCGGCATTGACCAGTTCCAGGCGCGGCGGGTCACCGGCGACCAGGGTCACCGCATGGTCGCCGGCCAGGCGCGTTCCGGCCGCGCGCTCCATCGCCATCAGCGCGGCGTCGGCGCAGGCCATCTGCGTGCTGATCAGCTGCCCGATCGCCAGGCGGGCGCCGGCGAGCGCCGCTTCGCCGCCCATGCGGTTGCAGGTGTTGCCCACCGCGACCCGGCCGTCGGCGAAATCGAGCTGCAGCGGCTTGTCGGGATTGGCGAACAGGGGCTCCATGCGGCGGCCGTCGGCGCTGGTCGCGGCGTCGAGGTGCCAGTGGTGGGCCGCGAGTGTGCCGGCCAAGCCGCGCGCCGGAGTGGCCGCGGTGTCGCCGACAGGCGTCGGCGCGACCCGGGGCGGCGACGCGTCATGCGGCGCCGGGGTACAGGCGGCGAGCGCCAGCGGAAGGACAAGGATCAGCAGCGGCTTCATGGTGTGCTCCATGGACGTGGGCCAGGTTCAACGCCCGGGTGGCCGCGATGGGGTTGCGGCAAGCGCGGTCAGTCGCCGGTCGGCAGCCACAGCAGCAGCGCGGCACCGAGCAGGATGCGGTAGACCGCGAAGCCGGTGAAACGGTGGTGCTCGATGTAGCCGAGCAGCCACTTCACCACCAGGAATCCGGTCACCGTGGCGGCCGCGAAGGCGATGCCGACGTCGGCCCAGTTCTCGCCGCCGACCGCGCCCTCCTGCACCAGCTCCAGGAACGTGTAGGCGCTGGCGGCGAACATGGTCGGGATGCCCACCAGGAACACGAATTCCGCCGCCGCAGGGCGGCGGTTGAGGCCGAACAGCATGGCGATGAAGATCGCCGCCGCCGAGCGCGAGGTGCCGGGGAAGACGCCCGCGACCACCTGCGCCAGGCCCACCAGGATGGCCACGGTCCAGGTCACGTCGATGCTCTCCGGCCGGCGTTCGGCCACCCGCTCCGCGACCAGCATCCACACGCCGCCGATCACCAGCGCCCAGGCGATCGGGGTCACGGTCTCGGGCAGCTCCCAGCCCAGCAGGCGCACCGGCAGGCCGACGATCGCGGTGACCAGGAACGCGGTGGCGAGCTTCAGCGCGTAGTCTCGGTGGCGGGCCTCGCCAAGCCCGGTGGCCAGGGCCCAGATGCGCTCGCGGAACACCAGCGTGATCGCCAGGATCGCGCCGGCCTGGATGACGATGTTGAAGAAGTCCGAGCGCGCGCCCAGCCAGTACTGGGCGATCAGCAGGTGCCCGGTGCTCGAAATCGGCAGGAATTCGGTGAGGCCTTCAAGGATGCCCAGCAGCAGGGCGGCCAGCGGATCGGTCATCGGCGCGGAGTTCCGTGAATGGGTGGCATGGCGCGCGGACACAATGCGCGGCGCGGCGGCAGCATAGCGGAAGCGTTACGCACCAATCAGGTGCACGAAGCCGTGTTTATCGGCCTGTCTTGGTGCAATGTGTCACCAGCCCTGGCTGGAATCCCAGAAAATTCAATTGCTTGCGGGTTGGCATGCGGCTTGCGTCGATCAACGGGTCAGGGTCGCCCGCGACCCATCCCAATGCCCCAGGAGCCTGCCATGTCCCTCGAACACGTCGAAAAGCTGATCAAGGACCACAAGGTCGAATTCGTCGACCTGCGTTTCACCGACATGCGTGGCGTCCAGCACCACGTGACCTTCCCGACTTCGATCGTCGAACCGGCGCTGTTCGAGGACGGCAAGATGTTCGACGGTTCCAGCATTGGTGGCTGGCGCGGCATCCACCAGTCCGACATGGTGCTGCTGCCCGACGGCAACAGCGCGTTCCTCGATCCGTTCACCGCCGATCCGACGCTGGTGATCACCTGCGACGTGCTCGACCCCACCACCATGCAGGCCTACAACCGCGACCCGCGCGGCATCGCGCGCCGCGCCGAGGCCTACCTCAAGTCGAGTGGCATCGCCGAACAGGCGTTCTTCGGCCCCGAGCCCGAGTTCTTCATCTTCGACTCGGTGCGCTACGCCAACGACATGGGCCACACCTTCTTCCACGTCGATTCGGAAGAGGCCGCGTGGAACTCCGGCCGCGAGTACGAAGGCGGCAACACCGGCTACCGTCCGGGCGTGAAGGGCGGCTATTTCCCGGTGGCGCCGCTCGACTCGCTGCACGACATCCGCGCCGAGATGTGCAAGACGCTCGAAGCCGTCGGCATCGAAGTGGAAGTGCACCACCATGAAGTCGCCAACGCCGGCCAGTGCGAGATCGGCACCAAGTTCAGCTCGCTGGTGCAGAAGGCCGACGAACTGCTGACCATGAAGTACATCGTCAAGAACGTGGCGCACCGCAACGGCAAGACCGCCACCTTCATGCCCAAGCCGCTGGTCGGCGACAACGGCAGCGGCATGCACGTGCACCAGTCGCTGGCCAAGGGCGGGGTGAACCTGTTCTCCGGCGACGGCTACGGCGGCCTGAGCCAGACCGCGCTGTGGTACATCGGCGGCGTGTTCAAGCACGCGCGCGCCATCAACGCGTTCGCCAATTCCAGCACCAACAGCTACAAGCGCCTGGTGCCGGGCTTCGAGGCGCCGGTGATGCTGGCCTACTCGGCCTCCAACCGCTCGGCGAGCTGCCGCATCCCGTACGTGTCCAACCCGAAGGCGCGCCGCATCGAGTTCCGCTTCCCGGATCCGATGAACTCCGGCTACCTGATCTTCACCGCGCTGATGATGGCGGGCCTCGACGGCATCAAGAACCAGATCGACCCGGGTGGCCCGAGCGACAAGGACCTCTACGACCTGCCGCCGGAAGAGGCCAAGGGCATTCCGACCGTCTGCCATTCGCTCGACCAGGCGCTGGAAGCGCTCGACGCCGACCGCGAGTTCCTCAAGGCCGGTGGGGTGATGAGCGACGACTTCATCGACGCCTACATCGCGCTGAAGATGAAGGAAGTCACCGCGTTCCGCGCCGCCACGCATCCGCTCGAGTACCAGATGTATTACGCGATCTGATTCGTCGGCGCGGGTGCCGGATGCCAATGCCCTTGAGGACTCATGTCCCCCGGCGATGGCCTGGCGGCCATCGCCTCCTCCTTGACTTCGCCCTCAAGGGCATTGGCACCCGGTACGTCGCAGCGCGCGGTGGTGGGAGGAGCAAGTGCCACAGCCTGCGATCTGGCGGATGCTTTTCGTTACCCGCGGGCTGCGCGGAGCCCCGAAGTGGCCGTGAGGCCTTCGCGGGGAAGTCAAGGAGGAGGCATCCGCCGCCAGGCGGATGCCGGGGGACATGAGCCGCGAAGGCCTCGCGGCCACCTCAGGGCCCTGCACGGTTGCATTGCGCGGCGATCACGGGTTCGATTGCCTCATGAACATCAAACCTCTTGCGGCAGTCCTTTGCCTCGCCCTGCTCGCCGGCTGCGCCCACCAGGCACCGCGCAACCCGCTGGCGACCTGGGTGCCTTCGCCGAATCATGACGAGCGCCGCCCGGTGATCATCGTGCTGCACTACACCGAGCAGGACTCGGTGGAGCAGAGCCTGCTCACGCTGCGCACGCGCAACAGCGGCGGGCCGGTGAGTTCGCATTACCTGGTCGGCGACGACGGCGGGATCTACCAGCTGGTCGCGGACGGCCATCGCGCCTGGCACGCCGGCGGCGGCAGCTGGGGCACCATCACCGACCTCAACTCGGCCTCGATCGGCATCGAGATCGACAACGACGGCGTCGAGGACTTCACGGACGCGCAGGTGGATGCCCTGCTGCGCCTGCTCGACGACCTCACCACGCGGCTGCGCATTCCCCGCAGCCAGGTGATCGGCCATTCCGACCTGGCCCCGTCGCGCAAGATCGATCCCGGCACGCGGTTCCCGTGGCGGCGGCTGGCCGAGGCCGGCTTCGGCATCTGGCCGGCCGACGATGCGCCGGCCGCGCCGGAAGGCTTCGACCCCCTGCAGGCGCTGCGCCTGCTGGGCTATCCGCTCGACCAGCCCGAGGCGACCATCCGTGCGTTCCGCATTCGCTTCCGCGGCGATGCCGGCAGCGTGCTGGATGCCGAGGACCATCGCATCCTGCACGCGCTGACGCGGCCGGACGGCGCCGGCCTGCTGACGCCTACTTCGCTGCAGTGAACCGGACGCGGGTCGAGATCGCGACCTCGTCCGGGATCATGCCGGTGTCGGCCCAGTCGCCACCGCCCACGCCGAACGCCAGGCGCTTGACCACCGCGTTGCCGGACAGCAGCGGCTGCGCGCCGGGCGTCCAGGTGAAGGTAAGCGTGACCGGCTTGCTGACGCCGCGCAGGCTGAGCGTTCCGTCGGCGGCGTAGCGGTTGCCGCCGAGGCTGCGGAAGCCGCTCGCGGTGTAGCGTGCCTGCGCGAAGCTGGCGATGTCGAAGAAGTCCTTGCTGACCAGGGTGGAGTCGCGGTCGGCGTTGCCGGTCACGGTGCCCGCCAGCGGGATCAGCACGTCGAGCTTCGCCGCGGCGGGCGCGGCGGGGTCGAAGCTCAGGGTGGTGGTGAAGCGCGGGAACTGCCCGCTGAAGGTTTCGCCGTCGTACTCGCTGGCAAACGTCAGCGCGGAGCCAGCGGCCTGGACGTAGTCGGCGGCGGCAGCGGGTGCGGCGAAGCCGAGGGCCGCGGCAAGCGCGAGCGGCAGGATGATGTGGCTGGAACGCATGGCGATCTCCGGAAGGTTGCGGCCGCGGCGCGGGTTGCGCCGTGGCGATGTCAGTGGATGCGTGGCAGGTCGAACACGAGGACCTCGGCGCCCACGCCGTGCGCGATCTCGATCCGCGGCTCGTCGGCGTACAGCAGGGCATCGCCGGCGACCAGCGGGTAGCCATTGACCGTCACCTCGCCGCGCGCGACATGCACGTACGCCAGCCGACCGGCGGCGATCTCCTGGACCGCCGTCTCGTCGCCATCGAACAGGCCTGCGGACATGGTGGCATCCTGATGCAGGGTCACTGAACCGTCGCGCCCGTCAGGGCTGGCGACCAGCCGCAGGCGGCCGCGCTTGTCGGCCTCGGGGAAGGCCTTCTGCTCGTAGCCCGGCGCGAGGCCGCGCGCCGACGGGATGATCCAGATCTGCAGGAAATGGGTGCTGCGCCCGCGTTCGTGGTTGTACTCGGAGTGCGCCACGCCGGTGCCCGCGCTCATGCGCTGCACCTCGCCGGGGACGATGGTGCCGTCGTTGCCCATGGAATCCTTGTGCGCCAGCGCGCCGTCCAGCACGTAGCTGATGATCTCCATGTCCTGGTGGGAATGGGTGCCGAAGCCCTGGCCGGCCTGGATGCGGTCCTCGTTGATGACCCGCAGCGGGCCCCAGTGGACGTGCGCGGGGTCGGAATAGCCGGCAAACGAGAAGCTGTGCCAGGAGTCGAGCCAGCCATGGTTGGCGTGGCCGCGGGCCTTGGCGGGGCGAAGGGTGATCATGGGTGCCTCCAATGTCGGGCGTCGGGCGGTGCGCCGCGCTGGGAGCAAGTCTGGTTGAATCCAAAATCAGAATAAAGGCAATATAAATGGTGATAAGTCAACAAATTTGGAACGATCTCCGCTGCCAAGGCGTAGCGGGGCCACGAAGCGCATTCAAGTGAGTGTTCCAAATATGTGACGATTAGTGTCTTTGTTGATGATAGACGACAGCGTTCAGAACGATAGACTTCACCGGCACCGAAGGACGTGGACGCATGGCGTTCCCATTTCCGTAACGGCACCGATGATCATCATCCAACCAGATTTCCCGGAGACCCAGACATGACCACCACCTTCAAGCGCATCCTCCTCGCCGGCGCGCTGTCGCTCGCCACCGCCAGCGTGTTTGCCGCGCCGGTCACCTACAAGATGGACCCCGCGCACACCGACGTGATCGCGCAGTGGAGCCACTTCGGCTATTCCAACCCGATCGCCCATTTCGGCAATGTCGACGGCACCATCGTCTATGACGCCGACAACATCGCCGCGTCCAGCGTCGAGGTCACCCTGCCGATGAGCGGCATGTCCTCGCACGTGGCCAAGTTCGACGAGCACCTGCGCAGCGCCGAGCTGTTCGACGTCGCCAACTTCCCGGAAGCGACCTTCAAGAGCAGCAAGGTGGAGTCCGCCGGCGAGGGCAAGCTCACCATCACCGGTGACCTGACCATCAAGGGGGTGACCAGGCCGGTCGTGCTGGCCGCGACCATCAACAAGGTGGCCGACCACCCGATGAGCAAGCAGCCCAGCGCGGGCTTCGACGCCACCGCCAGCTTCAAGCGCTCCGACTTCGGCCTGGGCCTGTACGCGCCGGCGGTGAGCGACGAAGTACAGATCCGCATCACCACTGAAGCCTCGGTGCCCAAGGCGAAGTAAGCGGCGCCGCACGGAACGACCGCCGGCGTGGCACTCGCGCCGGCGGCCGGGTTTGCACTAGATTGGTGCAATGACCGGACTCAGTCCCGCCCACGACACCCTCGCCACCCCGCTGCTGCTTGCGGATGCCGAAGGCGTGGTGGTGGCGGGCAATCGCGCCTGCGCGCAATGGCTGGGCGTCGGCGCCAAGCGCCTGCCCGGCCTGCCGCTGGCCGCGCTGGAACATGGCGATGACCGCCTGCAGCGCGCGCTGCACGCACACGGCCCTGGCGAAACCGTACGCCTGCCGCGGATGCCCCTGGCGTTCCCGGGCGCCGCGGCGCATTTCGCCGACGCCTGGCTGACGGCCCGGGACGACGGCGGCTGGCTGCTGGAAGCACATCCGGTCGACGAGTTCGGCGGCGGCGATCCGGTCGCGGCCCTGCCGTCGGCGCTGTCGGCCGCGCTCCGCGGACTCGCCCATGAGCTGCGCAACCCGCTTGCCGGCCTGAAGGGCGCGGCCCAGCTGCTCGCGCGCCGCGTCGGCGACGATGCCGACTCGCGCGAGCTGGTCGCGCTGATGGAATCCGAGGTCGGCCGGCTGACCCAGCTCATCGACCAGCTGCTGCAGCCGGTGCCGCCGCGGGCACACGCCCCGCTCAACATCCACGCCGTGCTTGAACGCGTGCTGCGCCTGGCGGAGAACGATGCCGGCTGGGCGGTGAAGCTGGTGCGCGATTACGACCCCAGCCTGCCGGAACTCGACGGCGACCCCGACCGCCTCACCCAGGCGGTCTGGAACCTGGTGCGCAATGCGATCGAAGCCGGCGCCGGCGCCGTGGTGCTGCGCACGCGCGCGGAGCATGGCCTGCGCATCGGAGGCGAGCCGCACGCGCTTGCGCTGCGCCTGGAGATCGTCGACGACGGCCGCGGCGTGCCCGAGGCGCTGGCCGAACAGGTGTTCCTGCCGCTGGTGTCGGGGCGCGCGGAGGGCACCGGGCTCGGCCTGGCGCTGGCGCAGCAGGTCGCGCGCGAGCACCGCGGCAGCATCGCCTACCGTTCGCGCGCGGGGCACACGGTGTTCACCCTGCTGCTGCCGTACCCGCCGCCCACCGACGTCGCGCGCGACGCGGGCAGCGGTGGCGAACGCGACCAGGGCAACGCCGCGGAGATCGTCCATGACCGACGCTGATGCTGCACGCGTGTGGGTGGTCGACGACGACCGCTCGGTGCGCTTCGTGCTTGCCACCGCGCTGCGCGACGCCGGCTACGCGGTCACCGGCTTCGAGTCGGCGGGTGACGTCATGGCCGCGCTGGACCGCGCTGGTGCCGGCCCGGACCTGCTGTTCACCGACATGCGCATGCCGGGCGACGACGGCCTGGCGCTGCTCGACGCGCTTCGCCAGCGCCTGCCCGCCCTGCCGGTGGTGGTGATGAGCGCCTACACCGACGTCGCCAGCACCGCGGGCGCGTTCCGTGGCGGGGCGCAGGAGTTCCTGTCGAAGCCCTTCGACCTCGATGACGCGGTGGCGCTGGCGGCACGCGCGCTGGACAGCCGTGCCGACGCCGGCGCGCCAGCGGATGCCACCGCCACCGGGCCGGACGCTGCCGCCAGCGACGCCCTGGTCGGCGACGCACCGGCGATGCAGCAGCTGTTCCGCGCCATCGGCCGGCTGGCGCAGGCGCCGCTGTCGGTGCTGATCACCGGCGAAACCGGTACCGGCAAGGAACTCGTGGCGCGCGCGCTGCACCGCGAGTCGCCGCGCGCGCAACGGCCCTTCGTCGCGCTCAACACCGCGGCCATTCCCGCGGAACTGCTGGAAAGCGAACTGTTCGGCCACGAGGCGGGTGCGTTCACTGGCGCCAACCGCCGCCACGTGGGCCGCTTCGAGCAGGCGCATGGCGGCACGCTGTTCCTCGACGAGATCGGCGACATGCCGGCGCTCCTGCAGACGCGGCTGCTGCGCGTGCTGGCCGAAGGCGAGTTCTTCCGCGTCGGTGGCCGCGAGCTGATCCGCGTCGACGTGCGCGTGCTGGCCGCCACCCACCAGGACCTCGAGGTGCGGGTCGGCGACGGCAGCTTCCGCGCCGACCTGCTGCACCGCCTCGACGTGGTGCGCCTGCGCCTGCCGCCGCTGCGCGAGCGCCGCGAGGACATCCCGCGGCTGGCCGAGCGCTTCCTGCAGCGCGCCGCGACGCGCTTTGACGCAGCCCCCAAGCGCCTGTCGCCGGCGGCGCTGGCGCGGCTGATGGCCCATGACTGGCCGGGCAACGTGCGCGAGCTGGAAAACCTGTGCTGGCGGGTGGCGGCGCTGGCACCGGGCGAGGTGGCGGGCGTGGAGGACCTTGGCGAGACCCTGGCCGCGGGGCACGCGCTGGCGGCGGCGGACGGCGCGGCCTGGGAAGAGAGCCTGCGCGCCTGGGCGCTGGCGGCGTTGGCCACGCATGCCGACGGCATCCACGCACGCGCCCGCGAGCGCCTGGACCAGGTGCTGCTGCAGGCGGCGCTGGACCACACCGGTGGCCGCCGCAGCGAGGCCGCCGCGCGCCTGGGCCTGGGCCGCAATACCCTGACCCGCAAGCTTGGCACCAGCCGTGGGCGACGCTGAGCGCCGGCGTGGCGGATCACGTTGCGGCAACGGTGCCACCGGTTAGGCTCGGACCGCGATGACCCCACCCATTCCTTTTCTCCACCCCTTGCGCGCCGCGGCCTGCGCCCTGCTTGCGGCGGGCTTGCTGTCCGCCTGCGCCAGCGGCCCGCCGCGCGCGTCCACCGCGGCACCCGCCACGTCCGCGGCGCTGCCGCGCGCCGAGTCCGGCACGGCCCGGCAAGCGGTGGCCAACCTGTCGGCGGCTTCGGCCACCCTGGTCAGCGGCCGCGTCGCGCTCACGGCGGAAGCCGGTGGCGTGCGCCTGGCCGGCGAGATCGGCGGCCTGACCCCGCATGGCGCGCACGTCCTGCAGGTCCACGAACGGGGCGATTGCAGCGCCGTCGACGCCTCGAGCGCGGGCCGCTATTTCGACGCCTCCGGGCGCGGCGTCGTGGATGGCGGCAGCGACCGCGTGGTCGCCGATGCGCGCGGCGTGGCGCAGGTCGCGCAACTGGTGCCCGCCGCGGTGCTCGGCGGTGGCGCCGCCAATGACATCGCCGGCCGCGCGCTGGTGGTCATGGGCGCGACATCGGGCGCCACCGGTGCGCGCGTGGCCTGCGGCGTGATCAGGCTGCCGGCACCATGAGCCGCGCGGCACCTGCCCGCAGCGGCGTTGCCCCCACCCCGTTTGCTTGCTCCGCGCCAGCCGGCGCGCCCCGAAGGGAGTTCACCATGCGTACCACCAGCCTCACCCTGCTTGCCGCTGCGTTGGCGCTCGCGCTGTCCGCCTGTGGCGACCGCGCCGCCGTCGATGACGCCGCCACACCGACCACCGCCGACGTACCGCGCGAGTCCACGCCGGATGTCTCGCCGCCCCCCTACGTGCCCGCGGACGACGCGCCTGCGAGCGCCGTGGCCGCGCTGGCCGCGACCGCCGGCAACACCACCGCCGGCGAGCTGCGCTTTGCCGCCGTCGACGGTGGCGTGCACATCACCGGCCAGGTCACCGGCCTGGAGCCCGGCACTGAACATGGCTTCCACGTGCATGAGACCGGCGACTGCAGCGCGCCCGACGGCAGCAGCGCCGGCGGTCACTTCAATCCCGCAGGCACCGCGCATGGCCGCGTGGGTGGCGCCGCCCACCATGCCGGCGACACCGGCAACATCACCGCCGATGGCGCGGGCGTGGCGCAGGTGGACACACGCCTCGAAGGCGTGACGCTTGGCGACGACGCAGCCACCGACGTGATCGGCAAGGGCGTGATCGTGCACGCCGATCCCGACGACTACACCACCCAGCCGACCGGCAACGCCGGCGCGCGACTGGCGTGCGGCGTGATCGGCCCGGGAGCGTAAAGACGCGTCAGAGTGCGTCGTGCGGATCGCCGCTGGCGTGCGCGAACGACACCGTGATGCCGTGCGCGCGCAGCACGCTGGCGAACTGGCGCTGGCGTGCCTCGAAATGCGCGAAGCCGCGCGCCAGGCGTGCATGCCGCACGTCGTCGGCTTCATCAGCGGCCTCGACGGCGCCAGTGGCATAGCGGGCGCGCCACGCGTCGGGCGAGAGCAGCGCCATGCGCACTTCGCCGTCCGCGTAGCGCAGCAGTGGCTCGGGCGGGGCGTCGAGCCAGGCTTCGCGCGCCGGTGACAGCAGGGCGGTTTCCAGCAACGGCCACAGAGGCTCGAGTCCCGCGTGGCCGTACTGCAGCGCGGTCATCGCGCACAGGTCGTGCACGGTGAGGTAGCGCGCGTGTTCGACTCTCAGGCCGAACGCCTCCTGCATCGCCAGCGCGGTCGCCGCGCCGGCCATGCCTTCTTCCATCAGGTCGGCCTCGCAGCGCGCGGCGACGCGCGCCACTACCGCCGGGTCGCCGTCCAGCACGAACGGCAGCAGGCGCAACGGGCCGCCGCCGAAGTCCGCCGATGGCGACAAGGCGCCAGGCAACTGGCCGGCGTGGTGGCCGAACGCGATCACGCGCGCACCGCCGCCCGCCGCGCGCGGTGCCCGCGCCGCCAGCTGCCACAGCTCCTGATGCAGCGGCCAGCCGGGGCGCAGCAGTTCGACCGGATCGTAGTGAGCCGCGACCAGCGTGCAGTCGAGCAGCGCGGCATCGGGCGCGAACGCCGCGAGGTCGGCGGCGACCAGCGCCGCGAGCTTGCCGGCCTGCTCCTGCGCCACGCTGTCATGCGCCACGCCCGCGCCATACGCGAGCTCGAGCGCCAGTGCGCCAAGCACGCGGCGTTGTCCGTGAACCGGTGGAGTGATCTCGTTCATTGGCCCTGCGCATGTGCAGCGCTAAACTGCCGCCCATTATGCCCGCCTGCGCCGGCGGGTCATCCCGAGAGGTCATCCATGCTGCATGGTCGCCCCGTCGCCGTCCTTGGCGGCGTCCGCATTCCGTTCTGCCGGCAGAACACCGCCTACGCCGACGTCGGCAACCTCGGCATGTCGGTACGCACGCTTGGTGCGCTGGTCGAACGCTTCGGCCTGCATGGCCAGCAGCTCGGTGAAGTGGCGATGGGTGCGGTGATCAAGCATTCCAGCGACTGGAACCTTGGCCGCGAGGCGGCGATGTCGTCCGGGCTGTCACCGCTGACGCCCGGCATCACCCTGCAGCGCGCCTGCGGCACCTCGCTGGATTCCATCATCACCATCGGCAACAAGATCGCCTGCGGGCAGATCGAGTCCGGCATCGGTGGCGGCAGCGACAGCACCTCGGACGTGCCGATCGTGTACGGCAAGGCACTGCGCCGCCGCCTGCTCGGCGCAAATGCCGCCAGGACCACCCGCGACAAGCTGGCGCAGTTCGCGGGCTTCCGCATCGGCGAGCTGAAGCCGGACTTCCCCGGCGTGGCCGAGCCGCGCACGGGCAAGTCGATGGGCGAGCACTGCGAAGACATGGCCAAGGAGTGGAGCATCTCGCGAGACTCGCAGGACCAGCTCGCGGTCGCCTCGCACCACCGCCTGGCCGCCGCCTACGAGCGCGGGTTCTTCGACGACCTGGTGGTGCCGTTCCGCGGCGTGTCGCGCGACAACATCCTGCGCGCCGACTCCACCCTGGAAAAGCTCGCCACCCTGAAGCCGGCGTTCGACCGCACCTCAGGTCGCGGCACGCTGACCGCGGGCAATTCCACGCCGCTGACCGACGGTGCATCGGCCTGCCTGCTGTCGACCGACGAGTGGGCCGCGACGCATGGCCATGAAGTGCTGTGCCATGTGCGCGACGCGCAGGTGGCCGCGGTCGATTTCGTGCACGGCGAAGGCCTGCTGATGGCGCCCACGGTGGCGGTGGCGCAGCTGCTGGCACGCAACAGCCTCACGCTGCAGGACTTCGACATCTACGAGATCCACGAGGCCTTTGCCGCGCAGGTGCTGTGCACGCTGCGCGCCTGGGAGAGCGAGGACTACTGCCGCACGCGGCTGGGCCTGGATGCGCCGTTGGGCCGCATCGACCCGCTGAAGATGAACCCGCTGGGCTCGTCGCTCGCCACCGGCCATCCGTTCGCCGCCACCGGTGCGCGCATCGTCGCCAGTGCCGCCAAGCAGCTGCGCGAACGTGGCGGCGGCCGTTGCCTGGTGTCGATCTGCACCGCCGGCGGCATGGGCGTGGTCGCCATCCTCGAGCGCTGAGGCCGGCACGTGCAATGCAGCCGGCGCGCGCATCGCGCGCCGGCTGCCACGCCTCACTCGATCACGTGCACCGGTTCACCGCGCATGGCCCGCAGGGCATTGCCGTACGCGACGCGCGCGCGGGCGTCGTCGCCGAGCTGCGCATAGTTGTGGCCCAGCTCTTCCCAGCCTTCACCGCCGGCACCCTGTGCCAGCGCGCGTTGCAGGTAGTCCATGGCCGGCTGCGGCTGGTCCTGCAACCGTGCCAGGCGTGCCAGCGTGAGCAGCAACGCCGGGCTGCCCGGATGCTGCTGCAGCCAGCGTTCGGCGGCGGCCTGGCGCTCGGCGAAGCGCGCCAGCGGCAGGCTGCCGTAGCGCGCGGCCAGGCGCTCGTCCCAGCGCGTGCCGAGCGCATGTTCGATGCTCGACGTCGCGGCCTCGTCCCAGCCCAGGGCTGCGGCGCGTTCGGCGTACGCGCTGACGATCGTCGGCTCGGCGCGCAGCGGCTTGGGCAGCGATTCCCAGCGGTCGGCAAGCGCGTTGGCATCGGCTGCCTGGCGCATGGCGGCGGCCGACCAGCGCAGTTCGCGCTCGGCCAGCACCGTGTCGGGCAGCGCCTGCTGCTGGCGCAGCGCACCCAGCAGCGCATACGCCTCGGCCGCCTGGCCGGACACGGCAAGCGCCTCCGCGCGCAGCGCAAGTCCACGTGGCGGCAGCGGCTGCGCGGCCGGGGCATCCAGCGCGACCAGCGCGTCCGTGGGGCGTTCCTCGGCAAGCGACAACTCGGCGTGGCCGATCGCGCGGGTCAGCGCGTGGCGCACATCGATGGCATCGAGGTGGCGTCGCGCCGCGGCGTGGTCGCCGCGGGCAAGCGCCGCGCGCGACGAAGCGAGCAGCGCGATCGCGGCATCGCTGTCGTCGCCGGCCTGCGGCAGGAGCTTTTCGGCGCGTGCGTAATGGCCGTGGTACAGCGCCTCCAGGCCGGTGCCCAGGCGCGCGCGCGACTGCTGGTCGCGGCGTTGGCGCCAGGCGCGCAGCGGCAAGGCGATCAGTGCCCACAGCAGCCACAGCGCGAACAGCGCCACGACCGCGGCCACGCCGACCCACAGCAGGTTGGTGGTGTAGTCCCAGCCGCGGTAGCGGACCAGCACGTAGCCGGGGTCCTGGGCGAGCAGGTGCCAGGCGAGCGCGCCGACGATCGCCAGCAGGATCCAGAGCAGCAGGTTGCGGAACAGATTCATGGCAAGGCTCCCGAGTTCGTGGCCACCCTAGCCGGTGCGGCGTCGCGGCAGTGTATGAATGCGGGCGCGGCGCCGTTGTCGTTCAGCGGGCGCCGCCGGGCGCGCCACGGCGCAGGCGCAGCTGCTCCAGGGTGCTGCCCAGCGTGGGCAGCGCCACCGCCAGCGGCAGCGCGCCCAGCGCCTGCACGTCGGCCATGCGTGCCCGCAACGCGGGGGTCTCCGGCCACAGCCGCGGCAGCCAGGCTTCGCTGCGCGCCAACGCCGCGCGCCAGCCGCCGGCATCGCGCCGTTCGGCGGCGGTGCGGGCCAACGCCAGTTCGAGGCGCAGCGTGGCGATGCCGGCCGCCCGCTCGGCGGGCGCGACGGCCTGCCGCGCGTCGCTGCGCCGGACATCCACCACGCGGCCGGCAAGCCGCTCCCACCAGCTGCCACCATCACCCGCCGTGGCGCGTGGCGCAGGCTGCACCGGCAACGCGTCGAGCTGCGCGGCCACGGCGTCGAGGCGCGCCAGCGCGACCACGCGCGGGTCGTCGCCCAGGGCGTCCAGCGCGGCGCGTTCCTGCACCAGCACCTGGCGGATGTCGAGGTAGCCCGGGTCGGTGACGGCGTCGAGCAGGCGCGCCGCCAGCGCGTAGGCGCGGCGGGCGCCCTCGAGGTCGGCGGCCAGCATCAGGCGCTGCTGCCCCTGCGCCAGCAGCAGCTCGATGTCGTCCAGGCGCAGCGCCTGGGCACCGCCTTCGGCCGGCCCGGCCAGGCGCTGCACGCTTTCCTCGAGCAGGGCGGCGCGCTGGCCGATCCCGAGGAGCTCGTCGCGCAGCACGCGGTTGGTGGCCTCGGCCTGCTGCAGGCGCTTGCCCTGCGCCTGCTGGTTGCGGCGCACGGCAGCCATGCGGTCCTCGAGCGCGGTGACGCGCTGCAGCTGGTCGGCGACCGAGGCGCGGCGTTCGGCCGACTGCGCCTGCCAGCTGGTCCACCCGAGCCAGGCGACCACTGGCACCAGCAACAGCAGGAGCAACCAGGCGAGGGCGGAGCTGCGGCGCGGCGGCGCAGGGGAGGAAGGGGGATTCACGGCAGCGGGCGCGGGTGGGGGCCACACATGTTAGGGCTTCATGGCAGCCGCGGCGCATGCGGCTTCGAGCATGGCATCGGGGCGCGCGCTCGTGGCCACCCCGGCCACGGACAGGCCCAGCGCGCGGGCGAGGACGGCGAGGCGTTCGCTGGCCGCGACCACGCGCGCGGCGCGCAGCCGCGCAAGGGCATCCGCGGGCAACCGCGCGACGACATGCTCCAGCGCCTCGCCGCTGCTGGCCAGCAGCCACGCCGGCGCGTCGAGCGCGCGCAGCGCCGCCACCGCGCGGGGCGTGGGCGCGATCGGCACGCGTGCATAGACGTTGGCGCGCAGCACCCGGGCACCGCGGGCGGCGAGCGTCGCGGCAATCACGCCGCGGCCGCCAGGCGCGGTGACCAGGCCGATGTCCAGCCCGCGCACGGCGGCCAGTGTCGGCAGAGCCAGCAGCCCTTCGCTGTCCATGCGCTGCGGCGCATCCACTGCGGCCACGCCGGCACGGTGCAGCGCGCGCGCGGTGCCGGTGCCGACTGCCACGAACACCTGGCCGCGGCCGGGGCGCAGCGCACGCAGCCGCGCCGCCGCGTCGACCGCCGCGGGACTGGTGAACAGCACCCGCGGTGCCGCCAGCGCCGCGCGCAGCGCGGCGCGGGTGGCGCGGTCGTCGCGCGCCTCGATGCGCCACGGCGACAGCGCCAGCGTACGCGCGCCATGGCATGCCGCCGCGCGCCGGATCGCGTCGTGGCCGCCCACCGGGCGCAATGAGATGACGTAGCATCCGGACAGGCGTCCGGGTGTGGCGTTGGTGGGCATCGCAGCAGCTTGGTGCCTGTCGATGGCCCCTGCAAGGCGCCGCCCCGCACAGGACCCCGCATGACCCTCGAAGACGAACTGCTGGCGCTGGACGCGCACTACCGGTCGATGCCGCCGGTGGCGGCGATGGCCGTGACCATCGCCGGCCACGACGGCGGACACCTGCGCCTGCGCGCGCCGCTCGCGCGCAACGTCAACGACAAGGGCTGCGCATTCGGCGGCAGCCTGGTGTCGGTGATGACGCTGGCCGGCTGGGGCCTGGTGACGCTGCGCTGCGCGCAGTTGGGGATCAAGGCCGACGTGTTCGTGGCCGACAGCGCCGTGCGCTACCTGGCTCCGCTGTACGCCGACCTCGAGGCCAGCGCGTGCCTGGAGGAAGGCGCGCACTGGAGCGACTTCGACAAGACCCTGCGTGCGCGCGGCCGTGCGCGCGTCGCCATCACGGCCACGGTGCCGCTGCCGGCCGGCGGCGTGGCCACCACCATGCGCGCCAGTTACGCGGCGATCACCAGGGGTTAGCATGCCGGCCACGCCGACTTCCGGAATCGCCGCCATGCGCACACCGCCCCACGCCTCCCTGTACGCGAGGGCTGCCTTGCTGCTGTGCATGCTGGTGGCCGTGACCGCCTGCGCCAGTGCGGGCGGCAAGGGCGACGCGCTGCAGCGCGTGCAGTACGCGTACTCGGCGGCGATCCGCTGGGGGGATTTCGAAACCGCCTGGAACATGGTGGAGCCCGCGTACCGCGAGAAGCATCCGATGACCGATGTGCAGCTGGAGCGCTACAGGCAGATCCAGGTCTCGCACTACCGCGACATCAGCGCCCAGGCCGGCGAAGGCACGGCGGTGCGCGAGATCGACATCGGCGTGATCAACCGCCACACCATGGCCGAGCGCAGCCTGCGCTACCAGGAAGCCTGGCGCTACGACGCGGAGAGCCGCGCCTGGGTGCTGACCAGCGGCCTGCCGGACTTCTGGCGCGGCGAGTAGCCCGGCGCTTTGCGCCGCCGCCGGCGCTGGGCGACAATCGCGGCCCGCTGCCATGCTGGCCCCCGCCTTGAACCTTGAAGAACTGTCGGCCTTCGCCGGCCGCAATCCCATGCTCGCCCTGGCGCTCGCCGGCATCACGCTGGCGATCCTCTACACCGAGGTCGCGCGCCTGTTCCGCGGTTTCAAGGGCCTGCGCCCGGCCGAACTCACCGCGCTGATGAACCGCGAGAACGCGCTGGTGGTCGACCTGCAGCCAGCCGGTGACTTCGAGAAGGGCCATATTCCCGGCTCGAAGAACGTGCAGATGAGCCAGTTCGATCCCGAGAACAAGATGCTGGCAGGCGCCAGGGCGCTGCCGGTGGTCGCCGTCTGCAAGACCGGCGTGACCGCGGCGCAGGCCGCCAAGCGCCTGCGCAAGGCCGGCTTCGAGCGCGTGTACGTGCTGGAAGGCGGCATCGCCGCCTGGCAGCAGGCCGAGCTGCCGCTGGCCAAGGGCCGCGGCAAGTAGCGTAACGGCCGCGTGCGATAATTCACCTCTTTCCCGAATTCTCCCGGAGTTTCCCCAGATGGCCGACCAAGACCAGAACGGCGCCGCCGGCGCCATTGCCGAACAGCCCGCCGCCCCGCAGTTCACCGTCGAGAAGATCTACGTCAAGGACGTCTCCTTCGAGGCGCCCAGGACCCCGCAGGCGTTTGGCGAACAGGGCCAGCCGCAGCTGCAGATGAACCTCAACCAGCGCGTCAACCGCGTCGCCGACAGTACCTTCGAGGTCGTGCTCGGCATCAACCTGACGTGCAACATGGGCGAGGACAACACCATGTACCTGGTCGAAGTGCAGCAGGCCGGCCTGTTCAACCTGGTGGGCTTCGAGGACCAGGCGCTCGACGTCATGCTGGGCACGCACTGCCCGGCCATCCTCTACCCGTATGCGCGCCAGACCATCGGCGACCTGATCCAGGCCGGCGGGTTCACCCCGTTCCTGCTGCAGCCCATCAACTTCGAGGCCCTGTACGCCGAAGGCGTGCGCCAGCGCGCCGCGCAGCAGGCCGGTGGCGACCTCGCCAATACCGAGGCCGGCGGCAACGCCTGAGTGGTGATGGAGCCCTCGGTCACGCCGGTGGCCAAGCCGGCGGTAGCGGTGCTGGGCGCGGGCTCCTGGGGCACGGCGCTGGCGGCGCTGATCGCGCGCCACGACCATGCCACGGTCCTCTGGGGGCGTGATGCAGAGGTGGTCGGCGCGATCGATGCCGGCCACCACAACCCGCGCTACCTGAAGGGCATCGCCCTGCCGGCATCGCTGCGCGCCACCACCGACCTCGCCGCGGCCCTGGCCACGGCCGACCTGGTGCTGGTCGTGGTGCCCTCGCACGCCTTTGCCGACACCCTGCGCGCGCTGGCGCCGCTGCGCCCCGCGCATGCAGGCGTGGCCTGGGCCACCAAGGGCTTCGAGCCCGGGTCCGGGCGTTTCCTGCACGAGGTTGCCGCCGAGGTCCTCGGCCCCGAGGTGCCGCTGGCCGTGGTGACCGGGCCGTCGTTCGCCATGGAGGTCGCGTCGGGCCTGCCCACCGCGCTCACCGTGCACAGCGATGACCAGATGTTCGCGCAGTTGGTGGCCGACGTGCTGCATGGCCCGGCGTTCCGCGCCTACACCGGCGACGACATGCGCGGCGCCGAACTGGGAGGCGCGATGAAGAACGTGCTGGCGGTGGCCACCGGTGTCGCCGACGGCATGAACCTGGGCCTCAACGCGCGCGCCGGACTCATCACCCGCGGCCTCAACGAGATGCTGCGCCTTAACATCGCCATCGGCGGCAAGCCCGAGACCCTCATGGGCCTGGCCGGCCTCGGCGACCTGGTGCTCACCTGCACCGGCGACCTGTCGCGCAACCGGCGCCTGGGGCTGGCGCTCGGCCGCGGCCAGACGCTGGAAGACGCGGTGCGCGAGATCGGCCAGGTGGTGGAGTCGGTGCAGACCGCCGACGAGGTCATGCGCCAGGCCGAGGCGCACGGCGTGGAACTCCCCATCGCCAGCAACGTCCGCGACGTGCTGCACGGCGACATCACCCCGGCCGAAGGCCTGGCACGCCTGCTGGCGCGCGAGCAGAAAGCCGAGTACCCGGCGAAGCTCTTCGCCTGACCCCCCGCGGTGGCTTAGAGCCCGTGGTGGCCGTGACGCCTTCGCGGCTCATGTCCCCCGGCATCCGCCTGGCGGCGGATACCTCCTCCTTGACTTCCCCGCGAAGGCCTCACGGCCACTTCGGGGCTCTGCGCTGTGCTGCCAGTAGCGTGACCGTGCGCGAAATTGCGGGCTGTGGCTTTGCTCCTCAAAACCACCGCAGTGCGACGTACCGGGTGCCAATGGCCTTGAGAGCGAAGTAAAGGAGGAGGCGATGGCCGCAAGGCCATCGCCGGGGGACATGAGCACTCAAGGCCATTGGTACCCGGCGCAGGCGCGCGCACAAAAAAAACCCCGACCTTGCGGCCGGGGTCTATGTCGCACAGCGGGGAGAGAGTCCCTGCGCGATTTCCCATGGAACGGTGTTACCAGGTGAAGCGCGGGCCGACGAACCACTCGGTATCGCCGCCGGCGAACTTGACGTCACCGTTGATGCCCCAGTTGGGGTTGAACTTCAGGTTGGCGCCCAGGCGGCCGTAGAAATCGCCGTCGATGCCACCGTCATAGTCTTCGTAGCCGGCCAGCGCGTAGCCGTCGAAGTTGCGCGCAAGCGAGCCGCGCACGCCGACTTCGGTGCTCCAGCCGTCGAATTCCAGATCGGTGCCGAGCACGCGGCCCGCATCGAGCTTCTGGTAGGCGACGCGGGCCAGCAGGTCCGCGCGCGGCGAGATCTCGAGGTTGTAGCCCAGGCCGACCTTCAACTGGTCGACGTCGAGGCTGGTGTCGTCGATTTCCTGGCTGCTGTAGCCGCCGAAGACGTGGAAATTGGGATGGAACGAGAACGAGCCGTTGACACCGACGCCGTCGGCATCGATGTCGCCGTTGGTGGCCTGGTAACCGGCCTCGACGTAGTTGTAGGTGACGCCTTCGGCGGCCGAAGCGGCAAACGGCAGCGCCGCCGCCAGGGTCAGGGCGATCAGGGAACGCTTCATCGGGGGAGGACCTCGTGCTTGCTTGTTGTTATAGGTCCGGCCATGGACGGCAGGGGAGGGGAGAGAACCGATCGGGGAAATCGGACCCGCCCATGGCCGGAGCACGTATTCTCGACATCGCGCGACAACACAGGCTGAATACTGAACTGGACAGTGCAGGAACTTTCGTGCAGTGCACGGGTCGGGATCACGCCGCGCCGTCGAACCCCAGTTGCCGCCAGGCCTCGTAGGCCACGACCGCCACCGCGTTGGACAGGTTGAGGCTGCGGTTGCCGGGGCGCATCGGCAGGAACAGGCGGCGGTCGGCGGCAACGGATTCAAGCACCGCGTCGGGCAAGCCACGCGTCTCGCAGCCGAACAGGAAGGCGTCGCCGGGCGCATAGCGTGGCGCGTCATGGCGCACCCGCCCGCGCGCGCTGAGCGCGAACAGCCTGGCCGGTGCGATCGCGGCCAGCGCCGCGGCCAGGTCGTCGTGCACCGCCACCCGTGCGTACTCGTGGTAGTCCAGCCCCGCACGCTTGAGCTGCCGGTCGTCCATGTCGAAGCCCAGCGGCCGCACCAGGTGCAGGCGTGCGCCGGTGTTCGCGCACAGGCGGATGGCGTTGCCGGTGTTGGGCGGGATTTCCGGCTGGAACAGGATGATGTCGATCATCGCGACGGGGACGCGGCATGTGGCGCCGCAGGATAGCCGCAGCCGCCGGGCGCATGGCTACCAGGCCATCGCCTCGCCGCGCCAGTCGAGGAAGCTGCCGCTCGCCGCCGGCGCAAGCCCGGCGATGACATCGAGCAGGCCACGTGCCGACGCGTCGACAGGCTCGGTCGCCTGCGCGCCGCCCATGTCGGTCTGCACCCAGCCGGGATGGCATGCGACCACCACGATGCCGCGCTCCGCCAGCGCCTGCGCCAGCAGCCGCGTCGCCATGTTCTGCGCGGCCTTGCCGAGCGCGTAGCCCGGCGTGCCGAAGCGCGTGGTGCCGGCGATGGAGCCGAGCTGCGACGACAGGTTGGCAACGCGCGCGCCGTCGGCCAGCAGCGGGGCGAGCGCCTCGGTCACCAGCAGCGGGCCGAGCGCGTTGATGCGCAGGCTGTCCTCGAGCTGCGCCTGGTCGAGGCGACCGAAGCGTTCGCCGGAGTGCAGCACGCCGGCGTTGTTGATCAGCAGGTCGATGCGGCCGTCGTCGCCGAGCACCAGCGGCAGCTCATGCGCCAGGCGCGCGCGCGCCTTGCCGTCCGCCACGTCCAGCGGCAGCACGTGCAGGTGGCCGGGATGCGCGCCGGCCAGCGCATTCAAGGCGCTCGCCTTGCCGGGTTGCCGGCAGGTGGCGACCACGCGGTCGCCGCGTGCCAGCAGCTGGCGGGTGAGTTCCAGGCCGAGGCCACGGTTGGCGCCGGTGACCAGCGCATGCAGCGGAGGAGTGTCCATGCGGCGAGCATGCCCCAGCCCGCGTCGGCGTGCCGTGGCCACCCGGGACCAATGGCCCGGGGGCCGCGGCTGGCGGGGGCGCTACCATTCCCGGTCCGGACCGTACCCAGGATCACCACACCATGCAGATGCCCACGCGCATGCCGCGCCGCGCCACCTTCCTCGCCCTGGCCATGGCCGCTGCACTCGGCACGCTCGCCCCGGCCGGCTACGCGAAGGTGCCGCAGGCGGCCCCGGCCGCGGTGGTCGACATCCCGTATGAAACCTTCACCCTGCCCAACGGCCTGCGCGTGGTCGTGCACACCGACCGCAAGGCGCCGATCGTCGCGGTCAACATCTGGTACCACGTGGGCAGCAAGGACGAGCCGGCCGGGCGCAGCGGCTTTGCGCACCTGTTCGAACACCTGATGTTCCAGGCGTCGGAGAACCACCAGGGCGAGTTCTTCACGCCCTTCAAGCAGATCGGCGTGACCGACCAGAACGGCACCACCAACACCGATCGCACCAACTACTTCCAGAACGTGCCGACCACCGCGCTCGACACCGCGCTGTGGATGGAATCCGACCGCATGGGGCATTTCCTCGGCGCCGTCGACCAGGCCGCGCTCGACGAGCAGCGCGGCGTGGTGCAGAACGAGAAGCGCCAGGGTGAAAACCAGCCCTACGGCCAGGCGTGGGAGAAGCTCAACAAGGCGCTGTATCCGGCGGGCCATCCGTACCACCACAGTGTGATCGGCTCGATGAACGACCTCGATGCCGCGTCGCTGGAAGACGTCAAGACCTGGTTCCGTGCCTGGTACGGCCCGAACAACGCGGTGCTGGTGCTGGCCGGCGACATCGACGTCGCCACCGCGAAGGACAAGGTCGCGAAGTACTTCGGCCACATCCCGGCCGGTCCGACCATGGCGCAGCCGAAGGTGGACGTGGCGCGGCGCACGGCGTCGACCCGCGAGACCATGCACGACAAGGTGCCGCAGCCGCGCGTCTACCGCCTGTGGAACGTGGCCGAAGTGACCGATGCCGACCTCGACCGCCTGCAGCTGCTCGGCCAGGTGCTGGGCGGCAGCAAGTCCTCGCGCCTGGACAAGCGCCTGGTGCACGAGGAGAAGCTGGTCGACAGCATCAGCGCCGGTGCGTACGGCAAGCAGCTGGGCTCCAACTTCATCGTCATGGCGCAGGTCAAGAAGGGCGTCGACCCGGCCCGGGTCGAGGCGATCATCGACGAGGAAATCGAGCGCCTGCTGGCCGAAGGCCCGACCGCCGACGAGCTCGAGCGCGCACGCACGGTGTTCCGCGCCGGCTTCATCCGCGGCATCGAGCGCATCGGCGGCTTCGGCGGCAAGGCCGACGCACTGGCCGAATGCGCGGTGTACACAGGTGACCCGGGCTGCTTCCGCGAATCGCTGGCCGTCATCAACGCCACCTCGGCGAGCGAGGTGCAGGCGGTCGGCCGCACGTGGCTTGGCAGCGGCGACCACACCCTGGTGATCGTGGAGGGCGAGCGCACGCCGCTGGCCGAGGAGCCGGCCGGCACCCCCGCGCCATGGCAGTTGCCGCCGGTGGATGCCGCCTGGTCCACCACGCCTGCGAGCGTCGACCGCAGCCAGGGCGTGCCGATGCCCGACGCGTTCCCCGACCTGGTGTTCCCCGCGCTCGAGCGCGCGCGCCTGTCCAACGGCACCACGGTGATCCTCGCGCGCCGCGCCGGCCTGCCGGTGGTGCAGATGGACTACCAGTTCGCCGGTGGCTACAGCGCCGACGCCGACGGCGCCGCCGGCACGTCCAGCTTCACCATGGGCATGCTCGACGAAGGCGCGGGTGACCTGGGCGCGCTGGCGTTCGCCGACCGCGCCGAATCGCTGGGCGCGCAGATGGGCGCCGCCGCCGGGCTCGACAGCGCCAGCGCCTGGTTCTCGGGCCTCACCGAAAACCTCGATGCATCGCTGGCCCTGTATGCCGACCTGCTGCGCCGCCCGCAGTTCAGCGCCGCCGAGATCGAACGCGTGCGCGCCACCTGGATCGCCAACATCGCCCAGGAGAAGGCACGTCCGCAGACCGCGGCGATGCGCGTGCTGCCGCCGCTGCTGTACGGCGACGGCCACGCCTACGCGATGCCGTTCACCGGCTCCGGCACCGAGGCGTCGATCGCGGCGCTCGACCGCGACGACCTTGTCGCGTTCCACCGCGCCTGGGTGCGCCCCGAGGGCGCGACGCTGGTGGTCGTCGGCGACACCACGCTGGAGCAGGTGGTGCCGCTGCTCGAGAAACACTTCGGCGACTGGCGTGGCACGGGCCCGGCGCCCGCCGCGCAGTCCGTGCCTGCGACGGTCGCGCGCCCGGCGCAGGGCCGCGTGTTCCTGGTCGACCAGCCGGGCGCGGTGCAGGCCAACATCTACGCCGGCCAGCTGGTGCCCTCGACCACCGATGCCGGCGCGGTGCGCTTCGACATCGCCAACGGCGTGATCGGCGGCGACTTCACCGCGCGTCTCAACATGAACCTGCGCGAGGACAAGCACTGGTCGTACGGCGCGCGCAGCGGCGCGTCGGGCGCGCTCGGCCAGCGGCCGTGGCTGGCGTCGGCGCCGGTGCAGATCGACAAGACCGCGGAGGCGATGGCCGAGATGCGCCGCGAGATCGGCGCCTTCGCCAGTGGCGAAACCCCGCCCACCGCGGCCGAGGTCGAACGCATCCGCGCCATCAACACGCTCAGCCTGCCCGGTGCGTACGAGACCGCGGCCTCGGTGGCGTCGACGATCGGCGGCATCGTGCTGTACGGCCGTCCGGACGACTACGTGGTGCGCCGCAAGGCGGAGATCGAGGCGATGACGCCGGCGCAGGTGGCCGAGGCGGCGAAGACGCTCGACGCCGACACCCTGACTTGGGTGGTGGTGGGCGACCTGTCGAAGATCGAGGCGCCGGTGCGCGCGCTCGGCTTCGGGGAGGTGACGGTGATCGACGCCGACGGCAAGCCCGTCGCCAACCGTTAAGCCGCGAGCGATACGCGGTGCCGTGCCATCGGCGAAGATGGCCGGCACCGCCATTCACGGAGCCAGATCCATGCGCAAGTCGTTCGCGTTCGTGCCGTTGCTTGTCCTCGCCCTCGGCGGGTGCACCTGGGTGCACATGGCGCCAGGCGCGTCGGCCGTGCGCGTGGTGGCCTCGGCCCCGACCGGCTGCGAGAAGCGCGGCGAGGTCGAAGTTGCGGTGAAACACAGCGTCGCGTTCATCGAGCGCAACGACCTGCGCGTGCGCGAAGAGCTGGAGACGCTGGCCCGCAACGAGGCGCCGGGCCTTGGCGCCGACACCATCCACCCGCTCGGCGGACCGCTGCGTGGCGCGCAGCGCTGGGCCGCCTGGCGCTGCGGAGGCTGAACGGCGTGGCTCTTCGCAGGCGTGCGGGCCGTCACGTGGCGGCCCGCAAGTGCGCGGGGGGCGCTAAGCCGGTAATCTAGACGGCCTTTTTTGCACATCCCATCGGCGGCCAGCCCATGTTGTTCCAGCACGTAGCCATTGCCGGTCTTGCGCACATCGACGCCCCCCGGCGGCTGTCGTCCGACGAGATCAACGCGCGCCTGAAGCCCACGCTCGACCGCCTCGGCATCAAGACCGACGTGCTCGGCGATGTCGCCGGCATCCACGCCCGCCGCCTGTGGGACGACAACGTGCTGGCGTCCGACGCCGCCACCCTCGCCGGGGTCAAGGCGCTGGCCGATGCCGGCATCGATCCGTCGCGCGTGGGCCTGCTGGTCAACACTTCGGTCAGCCGCGATTTCCTCGAGCCGTCCACGGCGTCCATCGTCAGCGGCAACCTCGGCATGTCCGACACCTGCCAGAACTTCGACCTCGCCAATGCCTGCCTGGCCTTCATCAACGGCATGGACGTGGCCAGCCGCATGATCGAGCGCGGCGAGATCGACTACGCGCTGATCGTCGATGGCGAGACCGCCAACCTCGCCTACGAGCGCACCATCGAACGCCTGCTGCGCCCGGATGCCACCGAGGCCGAGTTCCGCAACGAGATGGCCACGCTCACGCTTGGTTGTGGCGCCGCCGGCATGGTGCTGGCCCGCGCCGAGCTTGCGCCGGGCGCGCCGCGCTACCGCGGTGGCGTGACACGCGCCGCCACCGAGTGGAACGGCCTGTGCCGCGGCAACCTCGACCGCATGGTCACCGACACCCGCACGCTGCTGATCGAGGGCATGAAGCTCGCGCAGAAGACCTTCATCGCCGCGCGCCAGGCGCTGGGCTGGGTGGTGGAGGAGATGGACGAGTTCGTCATCCACCAGGTCAGCAAGGCGCACACCGCGGCGTTCATCAACGCCTTCGGCATCGATCCGAAGAAGGTCATGACGATCTTCGGCGAGCACGGCAACATCGGCCCGGCCTCGGTGCCGATCGTCCTCAGCAAGCTGCGCGAGATGGGCCGCCTGAAGAAGGGCGACCGCGTCGCGCTGCTCGGCATCGGCTCGGGGCTGAACTGCTCGATGGCCGAAGTGGTCTGGTAACCGCTGCAACACAATGGAGTTCGGACTGGACGTGCTGGCGCTGCTGGCACTGGTGGCGTTCGTTGCCGGCATCATCGATGCGATAGCCGGCGGAGGCGGGCTGATCACCATCCCCGCGCTGATGGCGGCCGGCATTCCGCCGGTGCAGGCCATCGCCACCAACAAGCTGCAGTCGAGCTTCGGCACCGCCGGCGCGGTGCTGGCGTTCGCGCGCAAGGGGCGCATCGATTTCCGGCGTTTCCTGTGGCCGGCGGTGGCCGCGTTCGCGGGCTCGGTGGGCGGGGCGATCGCGGTCCAGCGCGTGGATCCGTCGTTCCTGGCCGGGCTGGTGCCAGTGCTGCTGGTGGCGATGGCCGCCTATTTCCTGCTCGGCCCGAAGGCCAGCGAGGCCGGACGCCACGCGCGGCTGGGTCACGCGGCGCTGGTCACGCTCATGTTCGCACTGGGCTTCTACGACGGCTTCTTCGGCCCCGGCACCGGATCGTTCATGGCCACCGCGCTGGTGGCGCTGTTCGGCATGGGCCTGGTGTCGGCCACGGCGCACACCAAGTTCCTGAATCTCGCGAGCAACGTCGCCGCGCTGGCCACGCTCGTCATCGGCGGGCAGGTGCTGTGGCTGGTCGGCCTGGTGATGGCGGTGGCGAGCATCGCCGGCGGGCAGGTCGGCGCGCACCTAGCGCTGCGCGTCGGCGGCCGCGCGATCCGGCCGCTGCTGGTGGTGATGTCGCTGGCGTTGACGGTGAAGTTGCTGGCCGATCCGGGGAACCCGCTGGTGGAGTGGGTGAGGTTGATCTGGTAGCGAGAAGCGCACATTCGCATCAGAATTTTCCTTTCATAGGCGCTTCTGGAAAGTAAAGAAAGAAAGTGGTACTTAGTTTTCCTTGTTCTCACCGCGGGCGTCCGCAAGGAAAGCTGACCATGGCCACCAGAGTCACAGGCCACTATGTCACCGGCTCTTTGGCCGGCAGTCGCTACCAGGCCTTCATCCCCGATCCACTGCCGCCGGAGCCGCCGCTCGACTTTGCCGCAGGGGATCTGATTGCGCGCAAGGAGCGCGCCGATCAGGCGCTTGGGCGTCTGGACGGCATCACTCTGATGCTGCCGGACCCGGAGCTGTTCCTGTATCAGTACGTGCGCAAGGAAGCGCTGCTGTCCTCGCAGATCGAGGGCACCCAGTCCTCCCTGTCCGACCTGCTGTTGTTCGAGGTCGATGCCGCGCCAGGCGTGCCCGTCGACGATGTGGAGGAAGTCTCCAATTACGTGGCCGCGCTCAAGCACGGCCTGCGCCGCCTTCGCGAAGACGACTTCCCGCTTTCCCTGCGCCTGATCCGCGAGATGCATGCCCTGTTGCTGCGCGGCGGGCGTGGCGCCACCAGGCAACCCGGAGAGTTCCGCAAGGGACAGGTGTGGGTCGGCGGCCCGTCGCCGGCATTGGCCCATTTCGTGCCGCCGCCACCGGAGGCCCTGCCCGACGCACTGGCTGCGCTGGAGCGCTTCCTGCATGAGCCGCCAGGCCGGATCCCGCCGCTGGTGAAAGCCGCACTCGCGCACGTGCAGTTCGAGACCATCCATCCCTTCGGTGATGGCAACGGCCGCCTCGGTCGCCTGCTGATCGTGCTGATCCTTTGCAATGAAGGTGTGCTGCGTGATCCCAGCCTGTACCTCAGCCTCTACTTCAAGCGCCATCGTGCCGACTACTACGACCGCCTCAACAGCGTGCGCGTGCGCGGCGACTGGGAGGGCTGGCTGGGCTTCTTCCTCGACGGCGTGGCCGAAACCGCGCAGCAGGCGGTCGACACCGCGCAGCGCCTGCTGGCGCTGCTGGCAAGCGATCGCGCCCGCATCGCGGCGTTGGGGAAGCGTGCCGGCAACATCGGCCTGGTGTTCGACCAGTTTGCCCGTCGCGTGATACTGACCGTACCGCGCGTCGCTCCTGAGCTCCCTCTCACCCCGCCCACCATCCGCGCGGCGGTGCGCGCGCTGGAAGAACTCGAGATCGTGAACGAAGTAACCGGGCAGCAGCGGCATCGCGTGTTCGCCTACAGCCGGTACCTCGACATCCTTAGCGAAGGAGCGCAGCCGCTGTGAGCACAAGCTGCTGATAGCGCCCGAACAGCCGTCCCAAGTGGAACCTGGGCGTTCGCGCATCGCAGGGCCGCTTGAGATGATGGTGCAGACGCCGCCGATTTCCCGAAGCGAGGAGATTGGATGTGAAGAAGTGGGCGAGCGCGACGGCCGGCCGGATCCGGCCTACATCCGCTTTGGGTCGAACGCTGTCCCCCGCGACAACCCTGTTCAATGGCCTGATCCATCAACGCGAGCAAGCTCCCGCAGCAGATCCCGATGAAACCGCTCCGGGTCCTGGACATGTGGCGAATGCCCGAGATCCTCGTACTCGACCAGCACCGCCCCCGGAATCGCTTCCGCAGCCCGCCGACCCAGCGCCCGATAGTCGCCAAGCCTGGCCTGCACCTCCGGCGGCGCCGCAGCCTTGCCGAGCGCGGTCCGGTCATGCACGCCAATGAACAGCGTGGTCGGAACCCGCAACAGCGGCAGCTCGTACACCACCGGTTGCCACATCAGCATGTCGAAGGTCAGCGCCTGGTGCCACGCCACGACATCGCGGCCCGGACCCGCGTACATGCCGGCCTGCATCCGCGCCCAGCGCTCGAACTCGGGCCGCCACTCGCCTGCGTAGTACACGGCGGTCTGGTAGTCGCGGATGCTCTCGTAGGTGGTGCGCAGTTCCGATGCATGGACCTGTTCCACCGGCTGGTAGGGCACGCCCATCGCCTTCCAGTCTTCCAGGCCGATGGGGCCCACGAGGGCCAGGTGCTCGACGGCGTCGGGATACATCAGCGCGTAGCGCATCGCGAGCATCCCGCCCATGGAATGCCCGACCACCACGCTGCGCTCGATCCCGAGGGAGGCCAACAGGCCGCGCGTGTTGTGCGCAAGGCCGGCGAGCGCGTACTGGTAGCCGTCGGGCTTGCTGGACTTGCAGAAGCCCACCTGGTCGGGCGCGATCACGCGGTATCCCGCCTCCGCAAGCGCGGCGATGGTGCGCTCCCAGGTGGCGGCGCAGAAGTTCTTGCCGTGCAGCAGCAGCGCGGTGCGGCCGTTGGCCTCGCCGGTGGGCGGCACGTCCAGGTAAGCCATTTCGACCTGCTGGCGCTGCGATTCGAACGCATGCGTGCGGAGCGGGTGCGGATAGTCGAAGCCTTCCAGTCGCGGGCCGTAGACGGCGCGGTCGTCCGCGGACGCGGCGGCCATCCCCGCAATGCCAAGCAGGCCCGCGAACAGGAGCGCCGCACGGTTCGATCCGCACGGGCGGCCACGCTCCGCGCGCCGAGGTTCGCCGGCATGGGCGGTGATGGGTAGGCGCCGGCTCATGGCTGGTCTCCGGAGCGTGCCGCCGCCGAGCGCTCGATCGCCTCCAGCGTTTCATGCAGCGCGACCGCATCGCCAAACCCCGGCGCAAGGCGCGTGCCTTCGCGGATGTCGCGCGCCACCAGCGCATACGTGCGCGCCACGTTGCGTGCCACCGGCGTATCGGTCCAGCCTGCGTAGGCCTCGGCGGGCGGCATGGGTTCGCTGAGCTCCGTCGCGTCGCCCCTGGGGCCCCGGACCGTCAGCTGTTCGTCGGCCAGGGCCGTGAGCGCCGGCATGTGCGCCATCGCGGCCCAGTGGATGCCGGGGTTGAGGCCGATGATTCCGACGCGGATGGGCTTGGTCATGTCCTGCTCCTGAAAGGGGTCAACACCTGCATGCGGTGGTGGTTGGCGTCGACCATCATCCCCCAGCGGGCGGGGGCCGCGGGCTACCATCGGCGGATGGAGTTTCCCGGTCATCCCGCCACCAGCCCGCGCCGCCCGGGCAATCCGGGCGACATGGGCGACATGGGCGAGCTGCGCAGCAGGTTTTCGACCGCGATCGCGCGGGGGCTCGCCGCTGCGCCGGAAGCCGCGCATGCCACGATGGCACTCGCCGTTGTCGACGACTGGATGCCGTGGCTTCCCGAGGCCGGCCAACTGCTCGACGCACGGGAACGCGGACGCGCCGGACGCATGAAGCGTCCGCGCGATGCCGCCGCGCGGACCCTTGCTTACGCCCTGCACCGCCTGTTCCTCGGCGCCTTGACGGGCATCGATGCACGCGACCTGCCGCTCGGCCGGGATGACCGCGGACGTCCTGTGCTCGGAGGCGATTGGTGCACCAGCCTCAGCCATGCCGACGGGGCGTTCGCATGTGCCGCCCTGCGCGCGGCGCCGGTCGGCATCGACCTCGAGCGTCGCGATCGCGCCGCCGGCATCGCCGACATCGAGTCCGACATCTGCCATCCCGACGAATCCGCCGCGCTGGCCGGCCTGCCGGACCACCTGCGCGCGCACGCGCTGCTGGACGCCTGGGCGAGGAAGGAGGCCTACCTGAAGGCCTCGGGCGTCGGCCTGGCGCATCCGATGGCGGCGTTCGCGTTGCCCGAGGGCGGCATCCTGCCGCTCACCGGCGACAGCGACACCGCGCTCGACGTGCAGACCGGGCTGGTGGCGCTGCACCCCGATTACGTCGTCGCGCTGTCACGACCGCCGGGCACGCCGGTGCACACCATGCGCCTGCTGCCCGACTGAGCGTCACCAGCCGGGCCGGGCCTGCGCGGGCAGGCTGGCGGCGAGCGCGGCGAGCACTTCGGACCTGTGCGTTTCGATGAAGAAGTGACCGCCGGCAAAGGCCTGCAGCGCGAATGCGCCGGTGGTCGCGTTGCGCCACGCGGCGAGCGTGTCGCCCGGCGTGCTGGGGTCGGCGCTGCCGGCGAACACCGTGACCGGGCAGTCCAGTACCGCACCCGGCGCGTAGTGGTAGTCGTCGAGCAGGCACAGGTCGGCGCGCAGCGCGGGCAGCACCACGGCGCGGATATCCGGATGCGACAGGCTGGTGCCGAGGCTGCCGAACCTGCGGTCCATCGCGGCCAGCAACGCGTCGTCGCCCGCGGGCCAGGCGGGTACCGGCGGGTCCGGTGCGCGTCCAGGCCAGGGCCGCGCCGACACGAACAGGTGGTCGACCGGCGACGCCCCGCGCCGCTGCAGCGCGTGCGCCAGGTCGAACCCGATCACGGCACCGAGGCTGTGCCCGAAGATCGCAGTGCGTTGCGGGGGCAGGGCGTCGATCGCGGCCAGCAGCGCATCGCGCATGGCTGCCCAGTCGACCAGCGGCGGATCGGCCAGCCTGTCCTCGCGCGCCGGCAACTGCACGGCGAATGCTTCCACGTGCGCCGGCAACGCGTCGCCCCAGCCGCGGAACACGCCCGCCCCCGCGCCGGCGAACGGCAGGCACAACAGCCGCAGGGTGGCCATGGGCCGCGGTGCCAGGCACTTCAGCCGCACGCTCACGCACACGCACCGGTGAAGCAAACCATGCGCACCTGCTGTGTCCTGTCGCGGCCCGGAACCGCGTTTTCCTGATCATACCTGCAGCTCCGCCGCCAGCCGCGCGCCAGGACGCACCCCCGGTTCCGCACCGCGAAGCGCCGCCGCGGATGGCAGGCGCGTCGCCATCGCCAAGGGGGAAAGATGTCACTGGCGCGACCCGTAATCGCCTTGTCCGGCACCTGGACGCTCGACCCGCTGGCTCCGGTCGTCGGCTACTGGTTCGACCTGCTGCACGTGGATGCCGACGTGCGCCTCGCGCCGTATGCGCAGGTGTTCCAGCAGTTGCTGGATCCCGACAGCACGCTGCGCCGCAACCACGCCGGCGCCAACGTCGTGTGCCTGCGCTGGGAGGACCTGCTGCCGCACGGCAATGCCCCCGGCGCCGACAACACGCCGGCGCTGCTTGCCGCGCGCATCGACGAGCTGCACGCCGCGATCATCGCGCTGCCGCATCACGTGCCCTGCCTGGTGGTTGTCGGCCCGGGCGATGCGGCGAACCGCGTGTTCAACGAGGCGACGCGCGCGCTGTCGGCGCGCCTGGCGGGCATCCCGGAGGTGCACGTGCAGGATGGCGCCGACGCCATGGCGGGCTATCGCGTGGGGCGCGTGCAGGACGCGGCCTCCGACCGCTTCGGCCATGTCCCCTATACCGGCGACGCACTGGTCGCGCTGGGCACCGCCATCGCGCGCTGGTATGCGGCACGCGTGCGCCCGCCGATCAAGCTGTTCGCGGTGGATGCCGACCACACGCTGTGGTCGGGCGTGGTGGGCGAGCAGGGCGTCGACGGGCTCCGCGTCGACCCTGGCCATCTCGCGCTGCAGCGTGCGCTGGCCGCGCAGGCCGGTGCCGGCGCACTGCTGGGCCTGCTCAGCAAGAACGAGGAGGCCGACCTGCGCGCGGTATTCACGCAGCGCCACGACCTCGCGCTGGGTTGGCAGGATTTCATCGCGCATCGCGTCGACTGGAATCCGAAGCCGGACCACCTGCGCGACATCGCCGCCGCGCTCGGGATCGGCCTGGACAGCGTGGTGTTCCTCGACGACAACCCGCTGGAATGCGCCCAGATGCGTGCCGCATCGCCGTCCACGTTGACCGTGCGCGTGCCCGAAGATCCGCAGCGCCTCGAAGCCTTCGTCGAGCACCTGTGGTTGTTTGACCGGCACGCGGTGACCGCCGAGGACCGCGACCGCGCGGCCATGTACCGCGACAACGCCGCGCGCGCCGATGTATTGCGTGGCACGACATCGCTGCAGGCGTTCCTCGACGGGCTCGAGCTGGTCGTCGACATCGACCCGCCGCGTCCGGGCGATCTGCCGCGCCTGTCGCAGCTGACCCGGCGCACCAACCAGTTCAATGCCAGCCTGCTGCGGCTGCAGGAAGGCGAGCTGGCCGCGACCGGCGCGCACGCGTTCCACCGCGGCGTGCGCGCACGGGACCGCTTCGGCGACTACGGCCTGGTCGGACAGCTGCGCGCGTCGCCGCAGGGTGGCTGCCTGCTGGTGGACCTGTTCATGCTCAGCTGCCGGGCGCTTGGCCGCGGCATCGAGCACCGCATGCTGGCGGCCGCGGGCGCGCACGCGCAGGCGCTGGGCCTGGCGGAGGTTGCCGTGCGCTTCACTGCCGGCGAACGCAACACCCCGGTGCGGCGCTTCCTGGAAACGGTCTTCGCCACCGCGGCGGACGGCGACGCCTGCGTGTTCCGCATGCCGGCGGCGCAGGCCGCGGCGGTCGCGTTCGATGCCTCGGCCACCGACAACGGCGATATCGACGACGGCGCGCCGGCGGCCGCGGCACCGCCCGTGCCGGCGGCCAATGCGGCCCGCGACGGCGGGGCGGTCTACGAACACATCGCCCACCACCTGGCCACGGCCGCCGATATCGGGCGTGCCATCGCCGCGCGTTCGCAGCCGCGCCCGGCGCTGGCGACGGGCTTCATCGCGCCCGCGCCGGGCCTGGAACATGCGATCGCGGCGATCTGGCGCGAGGTGTTGCGCATCGACGCGGCCGGCGCGCAGGACCCGTTCCGCGAGCTCGGCGGCAAGTCCATCCATCTCGTCCAGGTGCACCGGCTGCTGCTCGAGCGGCTCGGGGTCGACGTCGACATCACCACGTTGTTCCAGCACCCCACCGTGGCCTCGCTGGCCGCACACCTGTCCACCCGTTCCGCGCCAGCCGGCGTCGACGCCGCGCAGCAGCGCGGCCGGCGCATGCGCGAGGCGCACGCGCGGGCCGCGCTGCTGGCCGCGGCGCGGAAACACCGCCTCGGCAATGGAGAACCCGCATGAGCCATGAAGGCATCGCCATCGTCGGCATGTCCGGGCGTTTCCCGGGCGCGCCCGACGTGGACACGTTCTGGAAGAACATCAAGGACGGCGTGGAGTCGGTGACGCACTTCGATCCGTCGGAACTCGAGATCCCGCTGGCGCCGGATACCGGCGACGACCCCAATGCACGCTACATCTGCGCCAAGGGCATCCTCGACGACGTCGACATGTTCGACGCGCGCTTCTTCGGCTACCTGCCGCGCGAGGCGGAGCTGATGGATCCACAGCACCGCATGTTCCTGGAAATCTGCTGGGAGGCGATGGAGCGCGCGGGCCACGACCCGCAGCGGTATCCCGGTGCCGTCGGTGTCTATGCCGGCTGCTACATGGATACCTACCTGCTGTGGAACCTGTGCTCGGATCCGACCTTCCTGGCGCGGTTCGTGGAATCCATCCAGGTCGGTTCGCTGCAGACCGAACTCGGCAACGACAAGGATTACCTGGCCACGCGCGTGGCCTTCAAGCTCGGCCTGCGCGGCCCGGCGATGACGCTGCAGACCGCGTGCTCGACATCGCTGGTCGCCATCGCAACCGCCTGCCAGGCGCTGGCGTCCTACCAGTGCGACATGGCGCTGGCCGGCGGCGTGACCATCGTGCTGCCGCAGAAGAAGGGCTACTTCTACCGCGAAGGCAGCATGCTGTCGGCGGACGGCCACTGCCGCACGTTCGACGAGCAGGCCGCCGGCACGGTGTTCAGCAACGGCGCGGCGGTGGTGCTGCTGAAGCGCGTCGAGGACGCCATCGCCGACGGCGACCGCATCTACGCCGTGGTCCGTGGCTTCGCCGTCAACAACGACGGTGCCGGCAAGGTCAGCTACACCGCACCCAGTGTCGACGGACAGGCGGACGTGATCTCGATGGCGCTGGCGGCCGGCGACATCGACGCGCGCAGCATCGGCTATGTCGAGGCGCACGGCACGGCCACGCCGATGGGCGACCCGATCGAGATCGCCGGCCTCACTGCCGCCTACCGCGCGCACACCCTGGACCACCAGTACTGCGCGATCGGGTCGCTGAAGGCCAACCTGGGCCATCTCGACGTGTCCTCCGGCGCGATCGGCCTGATCAAGACCGCGCTGTCGGTGGACGAGAACCTGCTGGTGCCGTCGATCAACTTCACCCGGCCCAACCCGAAGATCGATTTCGCGCAGAGCCCGTTCTACGTCAACACCGAACTCAAGCCCTGGCCGCAGGCGCCGTGGCCGCGGCGCGCCGGCATCAGCTCCTTCGGCGTCGGCGGCACCAATGCGCACCTCGTGGTGGAGCAGGCGCCCGAGCCGCCACCCGAAGGAAACCGTCGTTCGCACGCCCTGCTGCTGCTGTCGGCGCGCAGCAAGGAGGCGTTGGCGGCGCAGGCCACGCGCCTCGCGGACTGGTTGGAGGCGAATCCCGCGGCCTCGCTCGACGACGTCGCCTACACGCTGCAGGTCGGGCGCCAGCAGTTCGAGCATCGCCGCATCGTGGTCGCCGCCGAGGTCGCGGAAGCCGCGGTGAAGCTGCGGGCCGCGCCGACACCGGTGGAGGCGGCGAGCCTGAAAGCGTCCGCGAAGGCGATCACCTTCATGTTCCCCGGCCAGGGCGCGCAATATCCCGGCATGGCGCGCGAGCTGTACGGCTGCGAGCCGCTGTTCCGCGAGGTGATCGACCGCTGCGGCGCGGCGCTGTGCGAGGCGGGCGCGGCGGAGCAGGATCCGCGCCCGCTCCTGCTGTGGGATGCGCAGGCGTCGCCCCTGGATGCCGCCCAGGCGACCGCCGCGCTGGCGCAGACCGCGATCGCGCAGCCGGCGATCTTCGCGATGGAAATGGCGCTGGCCACGCTGCTTGGCAGCTGGGGCGTGAAGCCGGATGCGGCGCTCGGACACAGCGTCGGCGAGTTCGCGGCGGCGTGCATGGCCGGGGTATTCGCGCTGGACGACGCGGTGCGGCTGGTCGCGACCCGCGGCCGCCTGATGCAGGCGCAGCCTCGCGGCACGATGCTGGCGATCCGCGCGCCGCGCGAACAGGTCGAGCCGCGGTTGCCACGGGATGTGGCGATCGCCGCGGTCAACGCGCCCGGGCTGGTCGTGGTGAGCGGCCCGGTCGGTGCCGTGGATGGCCTGGCGAAGGCATTGGCGGCCGAGGACATCCAGGCCACCCCGCTGCTCACTTCGCACGCATTCCATTCGCGGATGATGGCGCCGGCACGCGCCCCGCTGGTCGAAGCGGTCGCTGCGGTCCCGTCCCGCGCGGCATCGCTCCCGCTGGTCTCCACCGCGACCGGCGCCACGATCGACGCCGAGGGCTTCCGCGAGCCGGGCTACTGGGGCGATCAGCTGATGCGTCCGGTGCTGTTCGCCGAGGCCAGCGCGACGGCCGCCGCGGACGGGGCGCTGCTGCTGGAGGTGGGGCCGGGCCGCACGCTGACGACGCTCGCCAGGCAATCGCTGGACAAGCCCGGGCCGCTGGCGGTCCTCCCCTGCCTCGGCCCGGTGCAGGCGCCCGGCTCGGATGTGCAGAACCTGCTGCAGGTGGTCGGCCAGCTGTGGCTGGCCGGCGTACAGCCCGACTGGGCGGCGCTGCAGCCCGGCCGCCGCCGCCGGGTGCCGCTGCCGACATACCCGTTCGAGCGCAAACGCTTCTGGGTCCAGCCGATTCCGCCCGGCCCGGCCACGCAGCCCGCGCCCCGGGCGGCTGCCTGTGGCAGCGCCGTTACCGGCGCCCGGTCGGCAGCGGTGGGGGTCCCGAGCGACGTCGAGCAGCTGATCCGCATGCAACTGGCCCTGATTTCCGAGCAGCTGGGCGTGATCGGCGGGCTGGGCGGGACCGGTCGCGGCGACCGATGACGTTGTTGACAGGGATGGAACAGGATCCGGAGAGGTAGGCATGGGGACGATTGGGCAGTTGCGGGTCGCGAAGATCGTCGATCGCCTGCGGGCGGTGGCAGCCGACCTCTCCGGTTACGAGCCGGCCGATCTGGTGGAGACGACCACGTTCCTCGACCTCGGCTTCGACTCGCTGTTCCTGACCCAGCTTGCTTCGGCGTTCCAGGGCGAATACGGCGTCAAGATCACCTTTCGCCAACTGTTCGACGAGCTGCCCACGCTGCATGCGATGGCCGAACACCTCGACCGCACCTTGCCGCCGGATGCCGTGCCTGCGCATGCACCGGGCGCTGCCACGGCCGCACCGGTCGAGGCGATGTCCGGCGAAGGCGTCGTGGCGGAGCGCGTGCCCGCGGTCGAGCCGCCCGCATTGGCGAGGACGGATTTCGCCGCGTCGTTCGCGGCAGTGTCGAATGCCCTGCCTGGTTCCGCAGGCGGGTTGCAGGACGTGATGGCGCAGCAACTGCTGCTCATGTCGCAGCAGATCCAGCTGTTGCAGGCGCTCAAGGGCGGCGCGTTGCCGCATGCAGCGCCAGTGGCCGCACCCGCTGCCGCCGCCGCACCGCAACCCGCGGACGTCGCCGTCGCGCCGCATCCGGCTGCGACACCGCAGGGCGGGACCGCCGCCGCCGCGTCGGCCATGCCCAAGGGCTTCGGGCCGCAGGTCAGCCGCGAAGAGCGCGTGCTCACGCGTCGCCAGCGCGAGCACATCCAGCGCCTCACCGCGCGCTACAACGCGCGCACCATGGGCTCCAAGCGGCACGTGCAGCAGCATCGCCCGCACCATGCCGATCCGCGCACCGCCGCGGGCTTCAACCGGTTGTGGAAGGAAATGGTGTATCCGATCGTCATCGAGGGCTCGCACGGCTGCCGCCTGCGCGACATCGACGGCAACGAGTACATCGACATCCTCAACGGCTTCGGTCCGAACTTCCTTGGCCACAGCCCGTCGTTCATCTCCGACGCGCTGAAGGCGCAGCTCGACAAGGGCATCGAGGTGGGGCCGCAGACGCCGTTGGCCGGCGAGGCCGCCGAGCTGTTCTGCGAGCTCACCGGCATGGACCGCGTCAGCTGGGTCAACACCGGCTCCGAGGCGGTGCAGGCGGCGATCCGCCTGTCGCGCACCTACACCGGGCGCGAGAAGATCGTGGTGTTCTCGGGCGACTACCACGGCAACTTCGACGAAGTGCTGGTGCGCGTGACGAAGAACGCCAGCGGCGCGCGCCGCACGTTCCCGCTGGCGCCGGGCATTCCGTTCCGCGCGGTCGAGAACGTGCTCGTGCTCGATTACGGCGAAGAGGAATCGCTGGAGATCATCCGCCGCAACGCCGGCGACATCGCCGCGGTGCTGGTGGAGCCGGTGCAGAGCCGGCGCCCGGAGTTCCAGCCGCACGAGTTCCTGAAGAAGCTGCGCACGCTGACCGAGGACGAGGGCATCGTGCTGGTGTTCGACGAGGTCATCACCGGCTTCCGCATCCGCCCCGGCGGCGCGCAGGAGTACTACGGCATCAAGGCCGACCTCGCCACCTACGGCAAGATCATCGGCGGCGGCATGCCGATCGGCGTGGTTGCCGGGCGTGCGCGCTTCATGGACACCTTCGATGGCGGCCAGTGGCAGTACGGCGACGACTCGTTCCCGGCGGCCGGCGTGACCTTCTTCGCCGGCACCTTCGTGCGCCATCCGCTGGCGATCGCCGCGGTGCACGCGGCACTCAGGTACATCAAGGCGCAGGGCCCGGCCCTGCAGGACACCGTCAACCGGCGCACCACGTACCTGACCACCGAACTCAACGGCTTCTTCAAGGAGCGCGGGCTGAAGATCCACATCCCGCACTTCGCCTCGCAGATGTTCATCCGCGTGCAGGAGGAGGGCGAACTGGCGACCCTGCTGTTCTTCCACCTGCGCGCCCGCGGCATCCATGTGCTGGAGAACTTCCCCAGCTACATGACCGCCGCGCACGGCGACGATGACGTCGAAGCGATCATCGCCGCGTTCAAGGACAGCATCCTCGAGATGCAGGCTGACGGCCTGCTGCCGGCGCCGCCGGTCGAAGCGCCTGCGCTCGCATGGCGTCGCACGCTGCCGCTCACCGATGCGCAGCGCGAGCTCTGGTTCGCCTCGCAGATGGGCGACATGGCGAGCTGCGCGTTCAACGAATCCGACTCCGTGAGGATCGACGGTCCGCTGGACGCGGCGCGCTTCGTCGCCGCGGTGGAAACCGCGTTGGGCGAGCAGGAGGCGTTCCGCTACCGTTTCGACGACGAGGGTGCCACGCAGTGGGTCGATGACGACGCGACTTTCCAGGTGCCGGTGGTCGACCTGTCCGCCCTTGGCGGAGCCGAACGCCAGCAGCGCATCGACGCCCTGCTCAAGCAGGAGGCGTTGACGCCGTTCGACCTGGCACGCGGTCCGCTGGTGCGTGCGCAGCTGCTGAAACTCGGGCCGGATTCGCACCTGTTCGTGGTGTACTGCCACCACATCGTGTTCGATGGCTATTCCGCCGACGTGCTGCTGGGGCGCATCGCCGAGATCCATGGCGCCGAGCCGGGCAGCGATGTCGATGCCTCCGCCTCGGCCGTCCCGTTCAGCGCCTACATCCACCTGACGACATCGCCTGCCGCGCGCGCGTCGCAGGCGCAGGCGCTCGAGTACTGGCGCGGCGTTTACGCACGGTTGCCGGAGCCGCTCGATCTGCCAGTGGATCACTCCAGGCGCGACACGGGCAACCATCGCGGCGCCACGCTGCATCGCGATCTGGATGCCGCGGTGGTCAGCGAGCTCAAGGACGCGGCCAAGTCGCTCAAGACCAGCCTCAACGTGTTCCTGCTCAGCGGCTTCCAGGCGCTGCTGTCGCGCCTGAGCGCGCAGGAAGACGTGGTGGTGGGCATGCCGGTCGCCGGGCAGGCACATACCGGGCTGAAGACGGTGGGCTACTGTGTCAATGCCTTGCCGTTGCGTGCGGCGACGGGCCAGGACAAGCCGTTCCGCCAGCTTGTCGCCGAAACGCAGCGGTCCATGTTCGACGCCATCGAGCACCAGGACGTCACGCTGGGGCAACTGGTCCGTGCCCTCCAGGTGCCGCGCGAGGCGGGGCGGCAGCCGCTGGTCGACGTGGTGTTCAACTACAGCAGGTTCTTCTCGCGGCTCGACCTGCAGGATTGCACGGTCAGCACGCACGAGAACCCGAGGCAGGCGTTCTACTACGACACGCTGTTCAACATCATCGAACACGATGGGCGCCTGGCGATCGACTGGGACTACAGCGCCGACGTGTTCGACGAACAGACGATCTCGCTGTGGATCGACTGCTACCTTGCGCTGCTGCGCGGGGCCGCACGCGACAACGGCCTTGCCATCGGCGCGCTGCCGTTGACGGACGAGGTCGACCAGGCGGACGCCCGGGTGGCGGAAGCGCGATGACGTGCCGGGCATCCGTTCCCGAGCCAGGAATGCGTATCGACCACTACGTTGCATCGTGGGCGCGGGCGCGGCCGCGGTCCGTCGCCGTAGTGCAGGGCCAGCGCGTGCTCGACTTTGGCGCCCTCGACAACGCCTGCAGTGCGTTGGCGCTGCGGTTGCGACGTGCGGGCGTCGAGCGTGGAACCCGCGTCGGACTCCAGCTGGCCTCGCCGTTGGACGCATTGCTGTCGACGCTGGCGGTGCTGCGCGCCGGTGGCACATGCGTGCCGCTTGCCGCCGGTGGCCCGGTCGATGGGCAGCGCGGCATCGTTGCGCAAGCAGGCATCTCGCTTGTGCTTGCGGATGGCGCGCTGCGCGCCAGCTTCGACGGCGTGGTCCGGATGTCCACGCTCGATGCACTTCCGGCCGTTGCCGCGGATGCCACGTCATTCGTGCAGTCCGAAGACCATGCCGATGACATTGCTTTCATGGTGTGTTCGCCTGGCAGCGACCATGCGCAATGCGCCAGGATCAGCCACGGCAACATGGTCGGGATCGTCCGTGGCATTGCCGGGCAGGTGTTCGGAGCCGACGGCATCCGCATGCTCGTCGCGAGCGCGCCGCATCAGCCGCAGGTCTTGATCGAGTGGTGCTTGCCGTTGGTCACCGGCGGCACCGTGGTACTTGCGGACCACGGCGTGGCTGACGACGTCGATGCCTGCCGACGCACCATCGACGCGGCCAGCGCCAACGCCGTGGTGATGGCGCCGGAAGCACTGCGCCAACTGTTCGACGCACAGTGGAGCGGCGGCAAGGCCGTCAAGATCCTGGCGGACGCCGGCACCGACGCGCCAGGGTTCGCCGAACCCTTGTTCGATCGATGTGCCGCCGTCTGGCGCTTCCACGGCGCGATCGGCGCCACGCCGTGTGCCACGCTGCATCACATGCAGCCCGGCGAGTCACGCGTGCTGCTGGGCCGTCCGCTCCCGGGCGTGACCATAAGTATTCGCGACGGTGCTGGGCGGGAAGTGCCCCGGGGCATTCCCGGCGAGGTTTGCGTATCCGGCGTCGGGACTGCCGGCGAGGGGCCGGCCGGGCTGCGCACGGGCGCGATGGCACGTCTCCTGGCGGATGGGACGCTCGAATACCGCGGGCGCAACAGGGCATCTGCGCCGTCGGCCGTGCAGCCCGTTGCCGGGAAGGGCCAGCCTGCGCGCGATGCAGGTGATGGCGCGCCGGGATCGGCGGTATGGAACGAGACACAGCGCACGTGGGAGCCTGTGCCGTCTCCCTACCTGCATCGCATGATCGAGCAGCACGCGCGGCTGGCGCCGGATGCCGTTGCAGTCGTCGCGCCCGACGGCTCGCTTACCTATGGGCAGCTGGATGCGCGCGCGCAGGACATCGCGCGGCGACTTCGCGCGCTTGGCGTGCGGGCAGGAGATCGTGTCGCACTCTGCGCCGAGCGCGGGCTGGACATGGTGGCCGGCATCCTCGGCGCACTGAAATCGGGTGCCGCGTATGTGCCGATGGATCCGGCGTATCCCCGCGATCGGCTCGTCGAGATCCTGGTCGACAGCGGCGCGAAGGCGCTGCTCCTCGGGCCCGGGCTGGATGGGTCGGGTTTCGCCAGCGCCGACAACTGTGCAGTTGTCACGTTGCATGACGTGCAGAACGCGGCCGCGGATGGGCTGGTGGCGACGTGTGCCGCGGACGGGCTCATGCCCACGAGCCCGGCCTACGTCATCTACACATCGGGCTCCACCGGCAAGCCCAAGGGCGTGGTGGTGCCGCATTGCGCCGTCGTCAACCTCTTCCACGAGGCGAAGGAGCGTCCCGGTCTATCACCCGAAGACATCGTGCTGGCCACCGTCAGCATGGCGTTCGACCCTTCCGTGGCCGACCTGCTGTTTCCACTCGCCGTTGGTGCGCGCGTGGTCATCGCCGACCGCGACACGGTGATGGACGGCGCGGCGCTGGCGCAGGCGCTCACGACGCATCGCGCCACCCTGATGATCGCAACACCATCCGGCTGGCAACTCCTGGCGTCCACGGCGTGGCGTCCGGAGGGACGATTCGTGGCCTGGTGCGGCGGCGAGGCGCTGTCCACGGAACTGGCCTCGCGCCTGCTTGGTCGCGGCATCGAGCTGTGGAACCTGTACGGCCCGACCGAGACGACGGTGTGGTCGACCTCCACGCGCATCGAGGCGAACGCCGGCGGCACGCCGGACATCCACATCGGCAGGCCGATCGCCAACACCACGGTGTGGGTGCTGGACGAGCAGGGCGACCTCTGCCCGGTGGGCGTATCGGGCGAGATCTGCATTGGCGGTGCGGGCGTGGCGCTGGGCTACCTCGGACGGCCCGGGCTGACGGCCGGGACGTTCATCGAAGACCGGATCGCGCCGCGCGACCACGGCACCGGCCTGCCGCCGCGCCTGTACCGCACGGGTGACCGTGGCCGCTGGCGTTCCGATGGCGTCCTGGAGCACCAGGGCCGGATCGACTTCCAGGTGAAGGTGCGCGGCTATCGCATCGAGCCGGGCGAGATCGAGGCGGTGCTGGAGTCGGCGCCGGAGATCTCGCGCGCGGTCGTGGTGGTCCGCGAGGACCAGCCGGGCGACCTGCGGATCGTCGGCTACATGGCGGGCACAGACGTCGACGAGGCGGCGCTGCAGTCGCGCCTGCGCGCGACGTTGCCGGGGTACATGGTGCCGCAGCATCTGGTGCTGCTGGATGCGCTGCCGCTGTTGCCCAACGGCAAGATCGACCGCAAGGCCCTGCCCGCGCCGCAGCCCGGGCACGTGCCCGTGCCCCGGCCCGCAGCCGCAACCCCGGCCGCCCCGCAGCCGGCCACCGCCGCCGCCGCGCAAGCGCCGGGAAGCCCTGTCGACGCAAGCGCCACCCACGAAGATCCGCGGGTGGCGTACCTCGTGGCCGTGTGGACGGAGATCCTTGGCGCCGCGGCATCGCCAGAGGACAATTTCTTCGACCTGGGTGGGCACTCCATGCTCGCGGCGAAGCTGGCCAACCGGGTCGCGCGCGAGACCGGGCATCGCATCAGACTCATGCCCCTCGCAACCCGGACGCTGGCCCAGCTGGCGAGTGACATCCCGGCCTCGGCGCTGCCTTCCCCCGCGGCGGTGGGCGATGCGCCGATCACCCGGCTGCCCGACGCGACGCGCGATGCGGGGGCCGGCGAACGGGCCTTCTTCTTCGGCACCACGGCGCGCCGCATGTTCGGCATGGTGCACCGCGCGTCACCGGCATCCGACAGCGGCGTGCCCATCCTCGTGGCGCCACCGCTGCTGCTGGAGGGCGTGACCTGCCAGCGCGCGTTGTGGACGCTTTGCGAATCGGTGTCCGCGCAGGGCGGCGATGCCATGCGCTTCGACTGGTACGGCACGGGCGACTCGGCCGGGGGCTCCGGCGAGGTCACCCTGCCCGGGCTCCAGGTCGACCTTCGACTGGCCAGCCAGCGGCTGCCGCGCGGCAGCGGGCAGCGGATGCGCGTCGTCGCGTTCCGCAGCGCAAGCCTGCCGGTGCTGGCGGCGGCGGTCGCGGGCGCGCAGGCGGTCGACCTCGTGCTCTGGGATCCGGTCGTGTGCGGCGGTCCACTGGTCGAGGAATGGCGTCGCCAGCACGCTGTGCAGCTGGCAGGCCGGACACGTTTCCGCCGTGCGGTGCGCGTGGCCCGGGCAGACGCCGAGCTGCTCGGCTTCGACGTCGCCCCGGGCTTCATCGATGCGCTGGCGCGGTCCGACTTCCGCCGCAGCGCGTTGCCGCCGGGGAGCCGCCTGTGTGTCGTGGCGTGGCCCGGGCCGAACGACGACGTGGAGGCGTTCATCGCCATCCAGCGCGAAGCGGGCATCACCGTCGAGCAGGTAACCCTGCAGGCCGCTGACCGGCCCGCATGGGACGATGCGCACGGGCTGGAGGACCAGGTGTTTCCGCGGCGCAGCGTCGCCGAAGTGGCGGTCCTGCTGGCGGGTGCACGCGCATGACGACGCTGCCGCTGTCCGCGACCGCGCCGCTGCGCGCGGTGGATCCGCGTCCGGCGAGTGCGGAGGACGGGGTGGAAGAATCCGTCCATGTGTTCGCCGGGAACCTGGTCGGCGTGCTGACGCAACCCCCTGGAGGCACGCGGGCCCGCGCCGCGCTGGTCCTGCTCAATGCCGGGCTGACGCACCGCATGGGGCCTTTCCGCCTGTATGTGCAGATGGCACGCGTGCTGGCCGCGCAGGGCTTCACGGTGTTCCGGTTCGACCAGTCGGGACTTGGCGACAGCGCGCTGTCCACGCAGGTCACCGCCGGGCGGGTGATGGCTGAGACGACGGCCGCGATGGACCTGGTGACCTCACTTACCGGGGTGCGCGAGTTCGTCCTGGGCGGCCTGTGCTCCGGCGCCAACGATGCCTTCAACATCGCGCCGGAGGACGCGCGCGTGGCCGGCTTGCTGCTGCTGGATGGCGTCGGTTATCGCACTCCCGGCTACCACCTCCGCCACTACCTGCCGCGCCTGCTGCGGCCCGCCAGCATCTGGGGCTATTTCAGGAGGCGGCTGGGTCCGCCGAGGGACACGCCCCCGCCGGAGCTCGACGACTTCAGCGATTTCCCGACGCGGGCCGAGGCCGCGCGCAGGCTGGAGGCGCTCGATGCGCGCGGCGTGCAGGCGCTGCTGCTCTACACCGGCGGGGTTGGCGACTACTACAACCATCGCAGCCAGGCCCGCGCGTGCTTCGGCGCGGTGATGCGCTCGCCAGGAATGGCGACGGACTATTGGCCGGAGTGCGACCACACGTTCTACCTCCGTGCGCATCGCGAGAAGCTGTTCCAGGCCGTTTCGCAGTGGATGCTCGCGCGGTTCGGGGCCTGAGCGGGACCGTGCGACGCGTCGCTTGGCCGATAATGGCCTCCCCAGTGACGAGCAAGCACAGCGTGATGGCTGTTTCCACGATGGATTTCCCCGACTATCCCTTCACCCCGAAGCGCTTCCAGGTGCGCCCGGGCATCGCCATGAGCTACCTCGACGAGGGCCCGGGCGACGGCGAAGTGGTGGTGATGGTTCACGGCAATCCGTCGTGGAGCTACTACTGGCGGCACCTGGTGTCGGGGCTGTCGGATCCGGCTTCCGGCAAGGGCTATCGCTGCATCGTGCCCGACCACGTCGGCATGGGCCTGTCGGACAAGCCGGACGACGCGCCCAACGCGCTGCCGCGCTACGACTACACGCTGCAGTCGCGCGTCGACGACCTGGGCGCGCTGCTCGCGCATCTCGGCATCGCGGGGCCGGTGACGCTGGCGGTGCACGACTGGGGCGGGATGATCGGATTCGGCTGGGCGCTGGCGCACCAGCACCAGGTGAAGCGGCTGGTGATCACCAACACCGCCGCGTTCCCGATGCCCGACGCCAAGCCCATGCCCTGGCAGATCGCGCTGGGCCGCGACTACACCGTCGGCGAGCTGGTGATCCGCGGCTTCAACGCGTTTTCCGGCGGTGCCTCATGGCTCGGCGTGGAGCGGAAGATGCCGGCCGACGTGCGCCGCGCCTACGTGGCGCCCTACGACAGCTGGAAGAACCGCATCTCCACGGTGCGCTTCATGCAGGACATCCCGCTGTCGCCGAAGGCCCGCGCGTGGCCCTTGGTGGAGGCCGCGGGCCAGCGGCTGCACGAGTACGCGGCGCTGCCCGCCTTCATCGGCTGGGGGCTGAAGGACTTCGTGTTCGACCGGCATTTCCTGCAGCGCTTCCAGGCGGAGCTGCCGGACGCCGAGGTGCTGGCGTTCGACGACGCCGGTCACTACGTCCTCGAAGACAAGCACGAGGTGCTGGTGCCCGCCGTCCGCGACTTCCTGGCGCGCAACCCGCTGTAGCGGCTCAGGCCGCGATCGGCGGCGGCAGGGCGGGCGGCGGCGAGCCGCCATCGTTCGGTGTGTCGTTGCCGTCGGGGTTGCCGTCGCGGTCATTGGCCGCGGCCTCGCGCCAGGCCCAGTCGGCGCGGGTCAGTGCCGGCAGGCCATGGGCAACGCGCGCGTTGTCGCACTGCCGGCTCGCGGCGCCGAATTCCCAGGATGCCGGCACATCGCGGCAGGCCTGCGGGCGCACCGGGTGGATCGTGCACCGGGAGTAGCGCCCGATGTCGGCATCCAGCGCGACGCAGCGCGGTTCGCTGCCGCCGAAGGTGCCGAGCATGGCCCGCTCATGGCTGCGCAGGGGCATGGTCAGTTCGGGCGGCACCCTGCCACCCAGCGCGGGATCGGCCTCGGACCAGTGGAAGCTGACGCGGTAGAAGGCGCAGCAGGCGCCGCAGCTCAGGCAGGGATGGGGCACGTGGGTGTCGCCGGAGCCGGGCAGCGGATTCTTCGGCCAGCCGCTCCGGGGCGCAAGTGCCGGAGCGGCGCGCGCCGCCTCAGCCCCGTGCCGCGTCCAGGCCCTGCTGCCAGAAGTCGGCTTCCAGTCGCGCCGCCTTGGCAAAGATGTCGACCAGTTCGCCGAAGCGGTTGTCGCTGGCGTAGCGCCGGCCAAGGTCGTCGAGCCAGGCGTGCGCCGCCACCCCGACCTGCTGGAAGGCCTCGCCGGCGTACTCGCCGATCCATTCGCGGTACGGATGCGCGGAATCCAGCGCGCCGACGCCGGCCGGCGCCAGGCGGCGGCCGATCTCCGCGTAGCCGAGCGTGCACGGGATCAGCGCCACCTGCAGGTCGAGGAGGTCGCCGGACATGCCGATGTCGAGCACGAAGCGCGTGTAGGCGACGGTGGCGCGCTGCTCGGGCGCGGCCTCCACGTCGGCCGCCGACAAGCCCCAGCGCTCGCACAGGCGCAGGTGCAGGTTCATTTCCACGTCCACGATCGCCGCCAGCCCGCCCTTGGCCGCGCGCATGTCGGCCATGGTGCGGCTCTTGTACGCGGCCAGCGCATGCGCGCGCGCGAACTGGATCAGGAACAGGTAGTCCTGGACCAGATAGTTGCGGAAGGCGGCCTGGGGAAGCGTGCCGTCGCCGAGGCCGCGCACGAAGGCGTGGTCGACGTAGGCGTTCCAGTCGGTGGCGGCGGCTGATTTGAGGCGATCGAACAGCGACATGGTCGAAGGTGCTCCAGCGGTGTCGGCCGCGGCGAAGGACGCGGGATTGTCGGTGATCGGCGCCGGCGGCGTCCATGCGACGGCGTGGACGCCCTGCGGCGCCGGGCGATAATCGCCGCATGAGCGAACCCTGCAACATCGCGGCGGCGCTGCCGCGGCTGGCGGCCGAGGCGCCCGACCGCATCGCCATGCGCTGCCCCGGCAGCGATGGCCGCTACGCTACCGCACTGACCTATGCGCAGCTGGACGCGCGCAGTGATGCGATCGCCGCCGGTCTCGCCGCGCGCGGCATCGTCCGCGGCACGCGCACGGTGGTGATGGTGCGGCCCACGCCCGAGTTCTTCCTGCTGATGTACGCGCTGTTCAAGGCCGGCGCGGTGCCGGTGCTGGTGGATCCGGGCATCGACCGGCGCGCGCTGAAGCAGTGCCTGGGCGAAGCCGCCGCCGAGGCCTTCGTCGGCATTCCGTTGGCGATGTTGGCGCGCGTGCTGCTCGGCTGGTCGCGCGCCGCGCGGGTGCGCATCACCACAGGTGCGCGGCCGTGGTTCGCCGACGCCACCCTGGCCGCGGTCGAACGCGAAGGCGCGGGCGCCGGACCGCAGCTGGCCGCGACCGCGCCGGATGATATCGCCGCGATCCTGTTCACCAGCGGGTCCACCGGCGTGCCCAAGGGTGTGGTGTACCGCCATCGCCACTTTGCCGCCCAGGTCGCCATGCTGCGCGACGCCTTCGGCCTGGCGCCCGGCGGCGTGGACCTGCCGACCTTCCCGCCATTCGCGCTGTTCGATCCTGCGCTCGGGCTGACCTCGGTCATCCCCGACATGGACCCCACGCGCCCGGCCAGCGCGGACCCGCGCAAGCTGCACGCGGCGATCGCCCGCTTCGGCGTGACCCAGCTGTTCGGCTCGCCGGCGCTGATGCGCGTGCTGGCCGAGCATGGCGTGCCGCTGCCCACGGTGACGCGCGTGACCTCGGCCGGCGCACCGGTGCCGGCGGATGTGGTGGCGAAGATCTGCGCGCTGCTGCCGCCCGACGCGCAGTTCTGGACGCCGTATGGCGCGACCGAATGCCTGCCGGTGGCGGTGATCGAAGGGCGCGAGCTGATGACGCTGCGCGCGCGCACCGAAACCGGCGCCGGTACCTGCGTCGGCCGGCCGGTACCGCCCAACGAGGTGCGCATCATCCGCGTGACCGATGACGCGATTCCGGAATGGTCGGACGACCATCTGGTGAAGCCGGGCCAGGTCGGCGAGATCACCGTCGCCGGGCCGACCGCCACCGACACCTATTTCAAGCGTGATGCGCAGACGCGGCTGGTCAAGATCCATGAGGCCGGCGCCACCGGCGAGCGCATCGTCCATCGCATGGGCGACCTCGGCTACTTCGACGCGGAAGGCCGGCTGTGGTTCTGCGGCCGCAAGTCGCAGCGCGTGGTCACGGCCGCGACGACGCTGTGCACCGAGCAGGTCGAGCCGGTGTTCGACACCCATCCCGACGTGTGGCGCACGGCGCTGGTCGGCCTTGGCGCGCGCGGTGCGCAGCGGCCGCTGCTGTGCGTGGAACTGCACAAGGGCGTGGCGCGCGGCGAACACGCGCGGATCGCCGCCGAGCTGCGCCACCTCGGCGAAGGATTCGTGCACACCGCGCGCGTCGACAGCGTGCTGTTCCACCCCGCATTTCCGGTCGACATCCGCCACAATGCGAAAATCGGCCGCGAGAAGCTGGCCGCGTGGGCCGCGCGCGAAGTGCGCCGCGGCAAGGTCTTCGAGCCGGTGAAGCAGGAGGGTTGAGCGTGAGGGTGCTGGTCACGGGCGGTGGCGGGTTCCTTGGCCAGGCGCTGTGCCGCGGCCTGGTGGCGGCGGGGCATGAGGTCACGAGTTTCAACCGAGGGCACTACCCCGCGCTCGACGCCATGGGCGTGCGCCAGCTGCGTGGCGACCTGGCCGATCGCGACGCGGTGATCGACGCCTGCGCGGGCATGGACGCGGTGCTGCACAACGCCGCCAAGGCCGGCGCCTGGGGCAGCTACGACAGCTACCACCGCGCCAATGTCATGGGCACCGGCAACGTGCTGGCCGGGTGCCGCGAGCACGGCATCAGCCGGCTGGTGTACACGTCCTCGCCCAGCGTGACCCACCGCGCCACGCACCCGGTCGAAGGCGGCACCGCCGACACCGTGCCCTATGGCCAGGACCTCAAGGCGCCGTACGCCGCCACCAAGCTGATCGCCGAGAAGATCGTGCTGGCCGCCAACGACGACGAGCTCGCCACGATCGCATTGCGCCCGCGGCTGATCTGGGGGCCTGGCGACAACCAGCTGCTGCCGCGCCTGGCCGAACGCGCGCGCGCCGGACGCCTGCGCTTCGTCGGCGACGGACTGAACCGCATCGACACCACCTACATCGACAACGCGGCGCAGGCGCACTTCGACGCCCTCGCCGCGCTGGCGCCGGGCGCGGCCTGCGCCGGGCGCGCGTACTTCATCAGCAACGGCGAGCCGATGGCGGTGCGCGACATCGTCAACGCGCTGCTGGCGGCGGTGGGCGCGCCCCAGGTGCGCAAGACGCTGCCGTTCCGCGCCGCGTACGCCATCGGCGCCGCCTGCGAGGCGCTTTGGCCGCTGCTGCGGCTGCGCGGCGAGCCGCCGCTGACGCGCTTCCTGGCCGAGCAGCTCAGCACCACGCACTGGTACGACATGGCGCCGGCGACGCGCGATTTCGGCTACGTGCCGCGGGTGACCATTGCCGAAGGCCTGCGCCGGCTGGCGGCCGACGCGGCGGGATCCGTCACCCGCTGACGACTCCGGCTTGGCGACCATGGCGCTGCGCCGGCCCGACGGCCGGAAGGGAGACCGCCATGCTCAGCTACGCCCTGATCTTCATCGTCATCGCCATCATCGCCGCCGTGCTCGGTTTCAGCGGTATTGCCGGTGCCGCCACCAACATCGCCTGGATCCTGTTCGTGGTGTTCCTGGTGCTCGCCGCGGTGTCGTTCTTCCGCGGCCGCAAGGTCTGACCGGCCGGGCCGGCGCGCGCGCGTTGGCGGCCACCAGCCGTCACCTCGCGTGCGCCGCCGGCCCGCACCATCGCCGCGGCGTCGCGCCCGCACCGGGTGCCGCCGCGATGGCCGATGGCAGGTCGCTACAATGCCGCCATGGCCGACACCACGTTCCCGTTCCCCGCCTGGAAGCCGCTCGCGGGCCGTGCCCTCGAGGCTGCGCTGAACCGCGCGCTGGCGCTCGACGACGACACCCGCCGTGACCTGGCGCGTCTCGCCGGACGCAATGTCGCCCTGCACCTGGCGGCACCGCCGCTGGCGCTGGCGATACGCGTCGATAACGACGCACTGCGGGTGGGGCCGGTGGAGGCCGACGCACCTGCCGACCTGTCGATACGCAGCACCCTGGGTGGACTGCTGGCCCAGTTGCCGGCGCTGCTCGGCCGCAACCGCGATGACCACGCCACTCCCAGCGGCCGCTTGCGCATCGAGGGCGACGCCGAGCTTGCACGCGCGCTGCAGCGCATGGCCTCGCGCTTCGATCCCGATTGGCAGCGGCCGTTCGTGGCGGCGTTCGGCGAGGTCATGGGCGTGCAGGTCGCCAATGCCGTGGCCGCGACGCTGAAGGGCGCGCGCACGGCCGGCAGCAACCTGGCCAGCAGCGCCGCCGAGTACGTGGTCGAGGAATCGCGCGACGTGATCGGCCGCGACGAGCTGGACGCGTTCCACGACGACGTCGACGCGGTCCGCGACGATGTCGAACGCCTGGCCGCGCGCATCGCGCGCCTCGGGCGCGGCGCCGGAGGGCGTGCATGAAGACGGCGGTGCGTGCGCTCGGCATCGGTCGCGTGCTGCTGCGCTATCGCCTCGACGAGATGTTCGCCGGCACGCCGGCCGAACGCTGGCTGCGGCTGATGCGGCCATTCGTGCCGAGTGCCTCGCGCGAGATCGCGGCAATGCCGCGTGGCGCGCGCCTGCGCCTGGTGCTGGAGGAACTCGGCCCGATCTTCGTCAAGTTCGGGCAGATCCTCTCCACCCGCCGCGACCTGGTCCCGGCCGATGTCGCCGACCAGCTGGCGCTGCTGCAGGACCAGGTGGCGCCGTTCGACGGCGAGCTCGCGCGCGGCATCGTCGAGGCCGCACTCGGGCGCAGCATCGTTGAGGCCTACGCCAGCTTCGATACGCGCCCGCTGGCCTCGGCATCGATCGCCCAGGTGCACGCCGCCACCCTGCATGCGGTCGATGGCGCGCCGCCGCGCGAGGTGGTGGTGAAGGTGCTGCGCCCGGGTATCGAAGACCGGATCGCCGGCGACATCGCCCTGCTCAACCGCATCGCCGCGCTGGTCGAGCGCTCGCATCCGCGCGCCGACAAGATCCGTCCGCGCGAGATCGTGGCCGAGATCGAGTCCACGCTTGCCGCCGAGCTCGACCTGCAGCGCGAGGGCGCCAACGCCTCGGTGTTGCGCCGCAACTGGCTCGGTTCGCCCGACCTGTACGTGCCCGAGCCGGTGTGGAGCCACAGCGCGGAGCGCGCGCTGACGCTCGAGCGCGTGCGTGGCATTCCCAGCGACGACATCGCCGCGATCGACGCCGCCGGCATCGACCGCAAGGCGCTCGCCGCCAAGGGCGTGCGCGTGTTCTACACCCAGGTGTTCCGCGACAACTTCTTCCACGCCGATGCCCACGCCGGCAACATCTGGGTCGACACCGACCCGGCGCATCGCGCCAATCCGCGCTTCATCGCGCTGGACTTCGGGATCATGGGGCAGCTGTCGAGCGAGGATCAGTACTACCTCGCCGAGAACTTCATGGCGATCTTCAACCGCGACTACCGGCGCATCGCCGAGCTGCACGTGCAGGCGGGCTGGATGCCGTCGCACCTGCGCATCGACGAACTGGAGGCCGCGGTGCGCGGCGTGTGCGAGCCGTACTTCACCCGCCCGCTGTCGGAGATCTCGCTGGGCGAGGTGCTGCTGAAGCTGTTCCGCACCGCGCAGCGCTTCCAGCTGACCCTGCAGCCGCAGCTGATCCTGCTGCAGAAGACGCTCCTCAACATCGAAGGCGTCGGCCGCCAGCTCGACCCGAAGATCGACATCTGGGCGGTGGCGCGGCCGGTGCTGGAACGCATCCTCGCCGAGCGCTACAGCCCGCAGCGGCTGGCGCGCGAGTTCCGCAAGCGCCTGCCGGAGATGGTCACCCAGGCGCCGGAGATGCCGCGGCTGGTGCATGCCTGGCTGAAGCAGCAGGTCGAAGGCCAGCACCAGCTGTCGATGCGCTCGGACGACATCGGCGAGCTGGTGCAGGTGATGGCGGCGATGCAGCGGCGTACGGTGTCGGCGATCGTCGGCGTCGGCCTGCTGCTGGTCGCCAGCGTGCTGTATGCGCTCGAAGCCGGCGGCCCGGCGCTGTGGTCGGTGCCGGTGGCGGCGTGGGTGGCGGGCGTCGGCGGCTTGGCCGCGCTGCTCGCGGCCTGGCCACGGCGATGACAGTGGGGTACGGCGGCGGTGATCCGCACGCCGCTGCGCCGCCCGCTGACATGGAATCCGCAGCCGCGACGCTGACCGACGCGGAGTGCGCAGACAGCGACACGCCGGCACCGGCTGCGCTCGACGTGCTGTACGAAGAGGCGACCTTCGCCGTCGTCGACAAGCCCGCCGGTCTGATGGTCCACGACAGCAAGCTCGCGCGCGGCGAGAGCGACTTCGCCGCCAACCGCCTGCGCGAGCAGTTCCACAGGCCGATCTTCCTCGTCCACCGCCTCGATCGTGCCACCAGCGGCTGCCTGCTGCTGGCCTTCGACCGCGGGACCGCATCGCTCCTCGGCAAGTCGCTGATGGCCGGCGGGCTCGACAAGGCCTATCTCGCGGTCTGCCGCGGCTGGCCGGCGGAGGCCGCGTTCGAAGTCGACCATGACCTCGACGGCGGCCCCGGCAAGCCGCAAAAGAAGCCGGCGGTCACGCGCTTCGAGCGCCTGGCCACGGCGGAGCTGGCGCTGCCGTCGGCCGGTTTCGAGACCTCGCGCTACGCACTGCTGCGCGCCTGGCCGCAGACCGGGCGCTTTCGCCAGATCCGTCGCCACCTCAAGCATCTCTCGCACCACCTGATCGGCGACACCAGCCACGGCGACGGCCGCCACAACCGCAGCTTCCGCATGCTCGGCATCCACCGCATGCTGCTGCACGCCGAGCAGCTGTCGTTCCCGCACCCGCACGATCCCGCCAGGCACGTAGACGTGGTGGCGCCGCCGGATGCGGAGTTCAGGCGCGCGCTGGCGCTGTTCGATCCACCGTCGGCGTGAGCCTGCGACGGCCGCGTGCCGCCGCCCGCCGTACAATCCGCGCCGACACGCCATGACCAGCACGCCGCCCGCCATCACCATCCCCGAAGACGAGCTCGTCGAACGCTTCGTGCGCGCGTCGGGCCCGGGTGGGCAGAACGTCAACAAGGTCTCGACCGCGGTTGAACTGCGCTTCGACATCGCCAACTCGCCCACGCTGCCCGAACCGGTGCGTGAACGCCTGCTCGCGCGCCGCGACCGCCGCGTCACCACCGAAGGCGTCCTGGTGATCAGCGCGCAGCGCTTCCGCACCCAGGAGCGCAATCGCGAAGACGCGCGCGAGCGCCTGGCGACGTTCGTCGCCGCCGGCCTGCACGTGCCCAAGCCGCGCGTCGCCACGCGCCCAAGCCGCGCGGCCAAGGCCAGGCGGATGGATGACAAGCGCGTGCGTAGTACGATCAAGAAGGGCCGCACGGGGCGCGGCTGGGACTGACAGGGCGCATGCGCGAGACGGCTGCCGGCGGAAACGACATCGTGCCGACACTGCCGCCGAACGCGCCGCGCCTGAAGCCCAATCGGCTGGCCCGCTGGTTCGGGCGCACCGTGCTGCGGATGGGCGGTTGGCGCATCGTCGGCGAGCTCCCCGACGTGCCCCGGCTGGTGCTGATCGCCGCGCCGCATTCGTCGAACTGGGATGGCGTGTGGGGCTTTGCCGCCAAGCTCGCGATGGGGCTCGACATCCGCCTCATCGGCAAGCGCGAGCTGTTCTGGTGGCCGTTGGGGCCGTTGCTGCGCGCGCTCGGCGTGACCGCGATCAACCGCAGCGTGTCGTCCGGCGTGGTGGAACAGGTCGTCACGCTGATCCGCGGCAGCGAGCGCTTCTGGTTCGGGCTGGCGCCCGAGGGCACGCGCAAGCCGGTGGAGCACTGGAAGCGCGGCTTCCTGAAGATCGCCCGCGCCGCCGACGTCCCGGTGCTGCCCGCGTACTTCCACTACCCCGACAGGATCATCGGCTTCGGTCCCCTGTTCCACGTCGGCGACGACGACGACGCCGACATGGCGCGCATCCGCGACTGGTACCGGCCGTGGATGGGGAAGCGGTGCGGAACGGTCTGAGGCACGCATGCACGGCCGCCGCGACCGGTGCGCGGCAAGGCCGGCCCGGTCGCGGACTCGCGCGCGGCTACAGCGGCCCGCCGCCGAACTTGTGCGTGTACTGCAGGTAGAAGCTGCGGCCCTCGGTGTCGAACCAGGAGATGTCGTAGTACGGATACCCGGTGTACGTGGGGTCGTGCGGCGGCGCCTTGTCGAACAGGTTCACCACCGTCAGCGACAGGCGCGAATGGTCGTTGAAGGTGAACTGCACGTTGGCGTTGTAGCGGTAGGTGGCCGCGATCCACGGGCTGTTGCCATCCTCGGGGTCGTAGATCTCGTAGTACGAGTCGTCGTTGGGCAGGCTGCCAAGCCGGCGCCCCTGGATCGATGCCGACAGCGCGTCCTTCTCCCACGACAGGCGCAGGCTGGCCTTGCTGCGCGGGATGTCGTAGCCGCTGTTGATGGCGAACATGTCGACGATGTCGGCGCCGGGGTATTCCTGGATGTCGTGCCCGCGCACCCAGGTGTAGCTGCCGTTGAGCCGGAACGTGCCGGCGCGCGTGTCCCAGCGCAGGTTGGCGCCGACGTCGACGCCGCTGGTGGTCTCGCGCGCGATGTTGATGGGATTGACGTGCACGCCGTAGATGCTGCCGTCGGGCATGCGGGTGATGCGCGCCAGCGTGTCGACGCACAGCGGCGAGTCGATGTCGGCTTCGCCCAGTCGGCAGTCGGCCTCGTTGCGCATCACCTCGTCCGCGCGCAGGTCCTTGACCTGGTTGCGCATGTCGATGTCGAAGTAGTCGACGGACAGGTCGAACCAGCTGGCCGGCGACCAGACCATGCCCGCGGTCCAGGAGCCGCTGGTCTCGGGTGACAGGTCGCGGTTGCCTTCGCGGCTGCGGATGATGCCCTCGCCGCTCCAGCTGCAGTCGTCCAGCGCCTCGTCGGGCTCCTCGGTCGCGCAGCGGTAGTAGTCGTCGACCGAGGTCTCGTCGTTGCCGGGGCCGGAGAAGATGTAGTGCATGTCGGGCGCGCGGAACGCGGTGCCGTAGGAGCCGCGCACCAGCAGGCTGGCCGCGGGCCGCCACTCCATGCCCGCGCTCCAGGTGAACCGGCCCGGGTCGCGCCCGGCAAAGCGGTACTGGTCGTAGCGGCCGGCCACGCTGAGGTTGAGCGTGTCCACCAGCGGCATGCGCAGCTCGCCGGCCAGCGCCCAGCGGTTGCGGCTGCCCTGGCCGTCGGAATCCTTCCAGCTGTAGTAGTAGTACCCGGTGGCGAGCGGGTCGGGCTTGAGGTCGTAGGACTGGTGGCCGAGCTCCGCGGTCGCGGCAAAGCCGACCGGGCCGCCCGGCAGCGTGAACAGGTCGGCCTGCGCCAGGGTGAGCGCCAGCGTCTGCGTGTCGGATTCCGGCTGGTACGTGGTGTGCGCGAAGATGCTGTCGTACTCGGCGCGCGTGAGCGGCGTCCACAGGCGCGCGTGGTCGGCGTTGTAGATCGGGTAGCCGTCCTCGTCATAGCCGAGCTGCGGCCCGAGGAAGAGGTTGTTGGCGCGTTCGGCCACGATCTGCGGCCATCTGATCTGCGCGGTGTACTGCGCGTGGCTGAGCGCCGCCTCGTAGTCCCAGTCGCCCCAGATCGAACCCTTGAATCCGGTGGTCACGCTGAAGGTCTTCTGCACGGTTTCCACCATGCCGGTCTGCAGCCCGCCCATTTCCTCCAGGGTGAACTGGCGCTGCCAGTACTCGAGCTGCTCGGTGTTCTGGTTGTAGAAATAATCCCACTCGGTGCCGTCCGGCGTCATCAGCGCCCAGCTGCGCGGACCGCGGAACAGCGACACCTCGTGGCGCCCGGCCTGGACATCGGCGAACCATTCCGTGTCGTTGTCGAACCGGTAGCTCATCGACGCGTAGCCGTTCACGCCTTCGCGCTTGCTGATCATGGTGCGGTAGGCCACCGAGCGGTCGCTGCCGCAGTAGTTGCCGTAGCGGGGGCGAAACGCGTACCCCATGGTGCCTTCATTGAGGTGCGACATCGCGTTGCAGGTGTCTTCGCCCGGGTCGATGTAGTCGTCCCACCAGTCGGTGATCAGGAAGTTGCGCGGCGGCAGCTGCGAGTTGGCGGTGGGCCCGTCGAACGAGGAATCCTGCTGGGCGCGATCGAAGCCCCACAGCGGTTCCTGGCGGCGATACTCCAGGCCGACCACGCCGCCGAAGTTGCCGCGCTCGAAGCCGCTGGACAGGTTCAAGCGGTGTGACTCGCCGTCGCCTTCGCCGGTCTGGCCGTAGCGATAGTCGATGGTGGTGCCGTCGGCCGTGCGCTTGAGGATGAAGTTGACGACGCCGGAGATCGCGTCCGAGCCGTAGATCGCCGAGGCGCTGCCGGTCAGGATCTCGATGCGTTCGATCATGCCCAGCGGCAGGCTCGACACGTCGGTGAAATTGCTGCGGCCGCCGAACGGCATCGGGAAGTCGGCCATGCGCCGGCCGTTGACCAGCACCAGCGTGTGGTTGGGCCCCAGCGCCCGCAGGTCGACCTGCTGCGCGCCGGGCGAAAAATCGGCGCCGCCCGCGGACTGCTGGCTCTGCGTCTGGCCGCCGTTCTGGGTGAGCGACTGCATCACGTCGGGCACGCTGGTGAACCCGCCGGCCTGGATGTCGGCGGCGGTGATGACGGTGACCGGCGCCGGGCCTTCGATCTGCGCGCGCGGGATGCGCGAGCCGGTGACCTGCACGGCCTCCAGGTTGGCGATCTGCGGCTCCGGCACGGGAGCCGCCGCGGGTTCCGGCGGAGGTGGCGCCGGCGCGGCCTGCGCCGGCGCAGCCGTGGCGCCGGCCTGGGCGACGATCAGCACGGCGCCCGAACTGTCGTGGCGTGCCCCGAAGCCGGTGCCCTGGAGAATGCGGTCCAGCGCCTGCGATGCCGACAGGCTGCCGCTCGCGCCGACAGTCCGCCTGTCACGCAGCTGGTCTGCGCGGTAGACCAGCTGCGTGCCGGATTGCCTGGCCAGGGCATCGAGCGCGGTGGCGAGGTCGCCGGCGGGAATGTCGATGGTCGACGTGGTCGCGCCCTGGGCGTTGGCTGCCAGCGCGGCGGAGCAGGCCAGGGACAGCAGCAGCAGGCGCAGCGGTTTGACTCGTTTCACAAGCATTCTCCCCTGGGGCGTTCGGACGACGCCTTTCGATAACAGGACGAACGAGCCGGCCAAATCCCCCGGGGGCCCGATGTCAGCGCGCGTGCAGCACGATCTCCTCGCGGCCATGGTCGGCGCGCACCGGGAAACCCTGTTCAAGCAGGCGCACGAAACCCTCGGCGTTGGACCAGCGGAAGCTGCCGCCGATGCGCAGCGCGCCGACCGACGCATCGGCCACCACGATCCTGCGCGCGCTGTAGCGGTTGAATTCGGCAACGGCGTCGGACAGCGCGGTATCGCGGAAGACCAGAACCCCGTCCATCCAGCCGACCATGCGTTCGGCTTCGGCCACCGTGCCTGCGGTGACCAGCAGGCCGGCCGGTGTGGTGAGCGCAACGCTGCCGGCCGGGAGCACGGTCGCCGCGCTGCGGTCGGCGGACTCCAGCCGCACGCTGCCTTCGGTGACGACGACGCGCAGGTCGCGGCCGTCCATGCGCACCGAGAAGCGGGTGCCGACCGCCACCACCCGGCGCTCGCCGGCCTGGACCACGAACGGCCGGCGCGGGTCCCGGGCGGCAGCGAAGAACGCCTCGCCCTTGAGCAGCTCGACCTGCCGCTGGCGGCGCGACAGGCGGACATCGATGCGGCTGTCGCTGCCCAGGGTGGTGCGCGATCCGTCCGCCAGCGGCACGGTGCGGATGGCGCCAGGCACGGTCCGGTGCGATGAGGCATCGATCGCCGTGGCGTGCTGCCACGCCATTGGCAATGCGACCGCGAACACCGCCAGCGCCGCCAGGGCCGCCGCGACGGGCCATCGCGCGCGGCGCGCGATCCGCGGCGATGTGAACACCACGCCCGACATGTCCGGCGTGCCGGCTCCGGTGGGCGGGGCATCGGCGTGCACGTGTGGTGCGCCGTGCTCGCCCCAGTGCCCCCGCGCGGGCGGGCCCTCGCGCACCCCGGCGCCCAGCGCCTGCAGGCGCCCGCACTCGTTCCATGCCGCATCCAGCCGCAGGAACGCGACGTGGTGCGCGGTGGCCGCGCTCAGCCACGCCTGCAGCGCGCGGGCGTCGGCGTCGGTCCATGCGTCGCCGTCGCGGCGGGCCAGCCAGTCCGCGGCGATACGCTCGACGTCACGGCTGTCGCCGCCGCCGCTGCCATTACTCGCTGCGTCGCTGGCCATCGCCTGCCCGCGCCTGCGGCGCCATCGCCTCGTGGCGCTCCTCGCCGGCGTAGAACCCGTCGGCCATGAGCCGCATGCCCTTGGCCAGGTGCTTCTCCACGGTCTTTTCAGTGATTCCCATGCGCACGGCCACCTCCTTCTGCGAAAGATCCTCGACCCGCCGCAGCCAGACCACCTCGCGGCACCGGTCCGGGAGCCGGTCGAGCGCATCGGCCAGGCGTTTCAGGACCTGGCGTCCGGCGCACCAGCGTTCGGGCGAGATCTCGTCTATCAAGACGTTCATCGGCTCGAAATCACCCACCGGCTCGATCGACACCACGCGGCCACGACGCACGCGATCAATCAGCAGGTGGCGCGCGGTGGTGAACAGGAAGGCCTTCGGCTGCCGAGGCAGGCCTTTGCCGGCGGCCTCGTAGACGCGGATGTAGACCTCCTGGCGCAGGTCGTGCACCTCGTCCTGGCGCGGCCACGCGCGGCGCAGGTAATGCAGCAGCGCTTCCTCGTGGACGAGGATCTCGCTGGTGAACCATGCATCGAGGGCGGCGGGCATCGCCGCACCATAGCGGATCGGTGCGCCCGCGCGGCAGCGCGCGCTGCGGGGGGAATCGGCGCCGTCGTTCGTCTGGTTCAATGGACCGCGCAATGACGCGGCAACCGCAATCGACAGGGGATACGTGGACATGATGAAAGCCGCCAGCCGGACCTTGCTGCTCCTGGTCGCCGCGTGCCTGTGCCTGGCGTCGCCGCTGCATGCTGCCGACTACCAGCGTCACCTGGTGGGCGATCCGGCACTGCCGACGCCGGGCGCAACTTCGCCGGGCCTGCTGCTGATGGGCGGCGGCGATCGCAACCACGCGGCGCTGCGCTGGTTCCTCGACAAGGCCGGCAACGGGCACGTGGTGGTGTTGCGCGCGTCGTTCGGCGGCGAGATCGGCGAAGAGTTCCACGATGAGGTGGGCGGCGTGGCTTCGGCGGAGACCTTCGTCTTCAGCGGCCGCGCCGCCGCCGATGATCCGGCGCTGCTCGCCAGCCTGGCGCGCGCCGACGGCATCTTCATCGCCGGCGGCGACCAGTCGCGCTACGTGCGTTTCTGGCGGGATACCCCGGTGGCCGCGGCGCTGCAGGCGCACGTGCGCGCCGGCAAGCCGCTCGGCGGCACCAGCGCGGGCCTGGCGATCCTCGGCGAGTTCATCTACGGGGCGATGGACGACGGCAGCCTGCGCAGCCCGGAGGCGCTCGCCGACCCGCTGGGTGCGGCCAACACCATCGAACGCGACCTGCTGGACATCGACCTGCTCGCCGGCGTGGTCACCGATACCCACTTCACCGAGCGCGACCGCCTCGGCCGCCTGGTCGCGTTCGTCGCCAAGGCCGAGTCGATGGCCGATGGCCGCGCCGTCATCGGCCTGGGCGTCGACGAGGACGCTGCGCTTGCCGTCGAGGGCGATGGCCGCGCGCGCGTGTTCGCGACCAGCCCCGGCAGCGGGGCAACGGTGGTGCGCGGCGGTTTTGCAGAGGCGCAGCGCGCCGGCACGCCGCTGCGCCTGGCGCGCGTGGACACGATCGGAGTGGGGACCGCATCCACCCTGCACCTGCCCGAAGGCCGCGTCGACGCGCCCGCGTTCCGCCGCAGCTATCACGCCGACGGCGGCCGGCTGGAGCCGCTCGCCACCGCAGTGCTGGCGATCCATGGCGGCGCCGGCGTGGAACGCGCCGGCATGACCGCCGATGATGTCGCCGCGGCGCGCGCCGCGCTGGAGCGCGCGCTCCGCGCCGGCCATGCGCGGCTGGAGGCGGGCGCGCCGGCGCTGGAGGTCGTGGGTGCCGCGATCACCGTCCTCGAGGACGCTCCGATGTTCAACGCCGGGCGCGGCGCGGTGTTCACCCACGATGGCCGCAACGAGCTCGACGCCTCGCTCATGGATGGCGCCAGCGGCCGCGCGGGCGCGGTGGCCGGTGTGCAGCGCGTGCGCAATCCGATCCTGCTGGCGCGCGCGGTGATGGAGCACTCCCCGCACGTGATGATGGTCGGCGCCGGCGCCGAGGCGTTCGCCGGCGAACAGGGCGTCACGCTGGTCGAGCCCGCGTACTTCCATACCGACAAGCGCTGGGAGCAGCTGCAGCGCGCGCTGCGCGAGGACGCCGCGGGCCAGGCACAGGCCGGCCCCGGCAGCACGATGTACTTCGGCACGGTCGGCGCGGTGGCGCTGGATGGCGCCGGCCACCTCGCGGCCGGCACCTCCACCGGCGGCATGACCAACAAGCGCTACGGGCGCGTGGGTGACTCGCCGATCATCGGTGCCGGCACCTGGGCCGATGCGGCGTGCGCCGTGTCCGGCACCGGCTGGGGCGAGTACTACATCCGCACCGCCGCGGCGCACGAAATCTGCGCGCGTGTGCGCCATGGCGGCGAGGACATCCGCACCGCGGCCGAGGGCGTGATCAACGGCGACGTGGTGCGCGCCGGCGGCGACGGCGGTGCGATCGCGCTGGATGCCGGCGGCACGGTGGCCTTCCCGTTCAACACCGAGGGCATGTTCCGCGGCTGGATCGGCACCGACGGCGTGCCGCACGTGGCGGTCTTCGCCGAAGACGCGCTGCCCGCCGTGGGCGAATGACGCGGCGGCGGGTGCTCAGCGCTCCGAGTGCCCGCCTTCGTCGTGCCCGCGGCGCACGAACAGATCCGGCTTGATCAGGTCCATGAACGCGCGCGCCTGCGGTGACAGCAGCTTGCCCTTGCGCACCACCACGCCGTAGCTGCGCGCCGGGAACCAGGCGTCGAGCGGGCGGATCGCGAGCCGCTCGTGGTCATCGTTGTCCAGGCAGATCGAGCTGACGATGGAGATGCCCATGCCCATCGCCACGTACTGCTTGATCACCTCCCAGCCGCCGACCTCCAGCGACACCGTGTACGGCACGCGCGCCTGGTGGAACACCAGGTCGACCAGCCGCCAGGTGATCTGGCGCTGAGGAGGCAGGATCAGCCCGTACTTCGAGATGTCGGCGAGCGACAGGCGCGGGATGGACGCCAGCGGGTGGTCGCGCGGGGTGATCAGCATCGGTGTGAACTCGTAGACCGGCACGTAGGCGAGGTCCGCGGGCACATCGAGCATCGAGCCCACGACCAGTTCCACCGTGTCCGCGCGCAGCAGGTCGGTGCCGTCGGCGCTGATGGTGTTGTGCAGGCGCAGGCGCACCTCCGGGTGCTGCTGGCGGAACGCTTCGACGATCCGCGGCAGCAGGTAGAGGATGGTCGAGCTGTTGGCGGCGATTTCCAGCTCGCCGGCGTCCATGCCCGCCAGCTGCCGGCGGAACGCGCCGGGCAGGGCATCCAGGCCCTCCACCAGCGGGCGGGCAAGTTCGTACAGGGCCTCGCCCTCGCGGGTGGGCAGCAACCGGCGGCCGCTGCGCTCGAACAGACGCGCGCCGAGGTCACGCTCCAGCGCCTGGAGTTGCTGGGTCACGGCCGGCTGGCTGACGTACAGCGCGTCGGCCGCGCGCGAGACCGAACCCAGGCGGATCACCTGGCAGAAGGCGCGCAGCGGCTTCAGGCGGTCGCCCTTGTAGCTGAAACGGCGCAACGGCGCGGTATCCGGCACCTGCAGTCCCTGTCTATAACGTGAAGTTATAGATGGCATTGCTATTCCTGCTTTGTCAAATACTTCCTGCCGGGCAATGGTTCACCCCCCGCTTCGCAGGAGCCGTCATGTCCGCAGTCCTCCACCCCGTCGAGCCGGCGCCTGCTGTCGTCAGCGCCAGCGCCGCGGCGGCGCCCGATGTCATCGGCAACGACGCGCTGGCCTTCCTCGCGGACCTGCACCGCCGCTTCGAACCGCAACGCCAGGCGCGGCTGGCCGCGCGCCGCGTGCGCCAGGCGGCGTTCGACGGCGGGGCGCTGCCCGACTTCCGCGCCGATACCCGCGCCATCCGCGACGCCGACTGGCGCGTGGCGCCGCTGCCGGCGGCGCTGCTGGACCGGCGCGTGGAGATCACCGGGCCGGTCGACGCGAAGATGGTGATCAATGCGCTGAATTCGGGCGCCAGCTGCTACATGGCGGACTTCGAGGACTCCACCTCGCCGACCTGGGACAACCTGGTGGGCGGCCAGCGCGCGCTGCGCGCCGCGGTCGCGGGCGACCTGGCGTTCACGGCCGACACGGGCAGGGCCTACCGGCTGAAGCCGGAGGCGGAGCGCGCGGTGCTGATGGTGCGCCCGCGCGGCTGGCACCTCGACGAGAAGCACGTGGCGGTCGACGGCGCGCGGATCAGCGCCAGCCTGTTCGATGCCGGGCTGTTCTGCTTCCACAACGCGGCCGCGCTCGCCGCCGCCGACCGTGGCCCCTACCTGTACCTGCCCAAGCTGGAGTCGATGGAAGAGGCGCGGCTGTGGGACGCGGTGCTGGCGCATGTCGAAGGCACGCTCGGCCTGGTGCCGGGGCAGATCAAGGTGACGGTGCTGATCGAGACGCTGCCGGCGGTGTTCGAGATGGACGAGATCCTGCATGCGCTGCGCGGGCGCATCGCCGGCCTCAACTGCGGGCGCTGGGACTACATCTTTTCCTACATCAAGACCTTCCGGCGCCATCGCGACCGGGTGCTGCCCGAGCGCGGCCAGGTGACCATGGTCGCGCCGTTCCTCAAGGCCTATTCGGAGCTGCTGATCCGCACCTGCCACCGTCGCGGCGCGCACGCCATGGGCGGCATGGCGGCGCAGGTGCCGGTGGCCGGAGACCCGGCTGCCAACGACGCGGCCATGGAGCGCGTGCGCGCCGACAAGCTGCGCGAGGCGTCCGCCGGGCATGACGGCACCTGGGTGGCGCACCCGGCGCTGGTGCCGATCGCGCGCGGGATCTTCGACGCGGCGATGCCCGGTGCCAACCAGCACCACGTGCTGCGCGATGACGCCGATGCCGATCGCGACGCGCTGCTGGCGGCGCCGACCGGCACCATCACCCGCAAGGGCTTCGAGGGCAACGTCGAAGTCTGCGTGCGCTACCTCGCGGCGTGGCTCGACGGCAACGGCTGCGTGCCGATCCACTGGCTGATGGAGGACGCGGCGACCGCCGAGATCGCACGCGCGCAGCTGTGGCAGTGGCTGCACCACGGCGACGGTGGTGATTTCGATGGCGTGCGGCCGCTGCTGCACCTGCACGACGGCGAGCCGGTCGACTTCGCGCTGTTCGAGCGCGCGCTGCTCAACCTGCCGTCGTGCCTCGCGGCCGAGCCGATGCCCGGCGCCGGCCGCGTCCAGGAGGCCATCGCGTTGCTCGAGGAACTCACGCGCGCCGACGAGCTGGCCGCCTTCCTGACCCTGCCTGCCTACGAGCGCCTGTCCTGATCGCCCGTCCGTTGTTGTTCCACCCCCACGATCGCCACGCGCGATCCCACGTAAAGGAACTGCCATGACCACCATGCCAACCGCCGACGACCTGCAGCGCGACTGGGACAGCAACCCGCGCTGGGCCGGGATTACCCGCAACTACACCGCCGCCGACGTCGTGCGCCTGCGCGGCACGGTCAGGGTGGAGCATTCGCTCGCGCGCCTGGGCGCGGAGAAGCTGTGGACCTCGCTGCAGGAGAGCGACTTCGTCAACGCGCTGGGCGCACTGACCGGCAACCAGGCCATGCAGCAGGTCAAGGCCGGGCTGAAGGCGATCTACCTCAGCGGCTGGCAGGTGGCGGCCGATGCCAACCTCGCCGGGCAGATGTATCCCGACCAGTCGCTGTACCCGGCCGACTCGGTGCCGTCGGTGGTCAGGCGCATCAACAACGCGCTGCTGCGCGCCGACCAGCTGCACCATGCCGAGGGCAACGACGACATCGACTTCCTGCAGCCGATCGTGGCCGATGCCGAGGCCGGCTTTGGCGGCGTGCTCAACGCTTTCGAGCTGATGAAGGCGATGATCGAGGCGGGCGCCGCCGGCGTGCACTTCGAGGACCAGCTGGCCTCGGTGAAGAAGTGCGGGCACATGGGCGGCAAGGTGCTGGTGCCCACGCGCGAGGCGGTGGAAAAACTCAACGCCGCGCGCCTGGCCGCCGACGTCATGGGCGTGCCGACCCTGATCGTGGCGCGCACCGATGCCGAAGCCGCCGACCTGGTCACCTCCGACATCGACGACAACGATGTGCCGTTCACCACCGGCGAACGCACCGTGGAAGGCTTCTACAAGACGCGCAAGGGCCTGGACCAGGCGATCAGCCGCGGCCTGGCCTACGCACCCTACGCGGACCTGGTGTGGTGCGAGACCGGCAAGCCGGACCTCGAGTTCGCGCGCAGGTTCGCCGAGGCGATCCACGCGAAGTACCCCGGCAAGCTGCTCGCCTACAACTGCTCGCCGAGCTTCAACTGGAAGAAGAACCTCGACGACGCCACCATCGCCACGTTCCAGCACGAGCTCGCGCGGCTTGGCTACAGGTTCCAGTTCATCACCCTGGCCGGCTTCCACGCGCTGAACTACTCGATGTTCAACCTCGCGCACGGCTATGCGCGGCGCAACATGAGCGCATTCGTGGAGCTGCAGGAAGCCGAGTTCGCCGCCGCCGACCGCGGCTTCACCGCGGTCAAGCACCAGCGCGAGGTCGGCACCGGCTACTTCGACGCGGTCACCCAGGCGATCCAGCAGGGCCAGTCGTCGACCACCGCGCTCAGCGGCTCGACCGAGGAAGAGCAGTTCCAGCAGGAGGTGGTCGCGGCCTGAGGCCGCACCGCCGGCCCGGGTCGCGACATCACGCGGCCCGGGCCACGCCGCGATCCACGCGCCGGTAGCCGAGCGCTTCGGCCAGGTGTTCGCTGGCGATGGCAGCGCTCCCGGCGAGGTCGGCGATGGTGCGCGCCACGCGCAGGATGCGGTGCATGGCGCGCGCTGACAGCTGCAGCGCGTCGATTGCCCGCTCCAGCAGCGCCTGGTCGCGCGGTGCCAGCCGGCAGTGCGCGGCGGTGCCGGCCTGGTCGAGGTGGGCGTTGAGGCAACCGGCGCGCTCGAGCTGCAGGTCACGCGCGGCACATACCCGGTCACGGACCGCGGCGCTGCACTCGCCTCCGGCCGCGTCGGGACGCAGTTCCGCGGGTGCGACGCGGGGTACGTCGACATGCAGGTCGATGCGGTCGAGCAGCGGGCCGGAAATACGCATGCGGTAGCGCTGCACGATATCCGCCGTGCACAGGCAGCGGCCGGAGACATCGCCGGCCCAGCCGCAGGGGCAGGGGTTCATGGCCGCGACCAGCTGGAAGCGCGCCGGGAAATCGCTCTTCCGCGCGGCGCGCGACACGGTGACCGTTCCCGATTCCAGCGGCTCGCGCAGGACCTCCAGCGCCTGGCGGCTCCATTCGGGCAGTTCGTCCAGGAACAGCACGCCGTGGTGGGCCAGCGAGATCTCGCCCGGCCGCGGTTCGCTGCCGCCGCCGACCAGCGCGACCGCGCTGGCGGTGTGGTGCGGCGCGCGGAACGGGCGCTGCCGCCAGCGCGCGGGATCGATGCCGCGCCCGCTGACCGAGGCGATGGCCGCGGCCTCGAGCGCTTCGGCTTCGCTGGCCTCGGGCAGCAGCCCGGGCAGGCGCGAGGCCAGCAGGGTCTTGCCACATCCGGGGCTTCCCACCAGCAGGAGGTGATGACCACCGGCCGCGGCGACCTCGAGTGCGCGCCGCGCGTGCAGCTGGCCGCGCACATCGGCGAGGTCTGGCGGCATGGCTGCGACCACCGGCGCGGCGCAGGCACGCGGCAGCGACCGCTCGCCAGTGAGGTGCGCGCAGACTTCGGACAGGGTGCGCGCCACGCGCACGTCCACGTTGCGCGCCAGCGCGGCCTCGGCGCCATTGTCGGCCGGCACCACCAGCACGCGCCCGGCCTCGCCGCAGGCGAGTGCGGCGGGCAGCACGCCGTCGATCGCGCGCAACTCGCCGCTGAGGCCGAGTTCGCCGAGGAACTCGTGCCCGGCCAGCGCGGTGCGTGGCAGCTGGTCGCTGGCGGCGAGGATGCCGAGCGCGATCGGCAGGTCGAAGCGGCCGCCGCCCTTGGGCAGGTCGGCCGGGGCGAGGTTGACGGTGGTGACCCGCGGCGGGAACTCGTACTGCGCGCAGCGGATGGCGGCGCGCACGCGGTCCTTGGATTCGCGCACCGTGGCCTGTGGCAGGCCGACCATGCTCATGCGCGGCAGGCCACCGCTCATGTACACCTCGATGGTGACTTCCGGCGCGCGCACGCCGGCGCGTGCACGCCCGTGCACGATGGCGAGCCCGGCCATGGCGGACGGCTCAGTGCGGGACGTGGGTGCCGGGCAGCGGGCCGCCCGGCGGGGACTGTGCGGCCTCGGCTTCCAGGCGCGCGACCTGGGCCTGCAGCGCGTCGAGCTTCTCGCGCGTGCGCAGCAGCACCGCGCGCTGCACCTCGAACTCCTCGCGGGTCACCAGCTCCAGCCGCGACAGCCCGGCCTGCAGCACCGACTTGAAGTTCTCCTGCATTTCCTCGCGGCCCTCGCGCAGGCCCGGGGGCACCAGGCTGCCAAGGCGGCGGGCGAGGTCGTCGATGTGGCTGAGGTCGATCATGGTGGTCTCCGGTGGTGCCTGCATCCTGCTCCGGACGCCGGCGGCGCGCAGTCGGCCCGGGCCGCGCGGGTGGGTGGGTGAATCCCCGGTCGCGTTATGCTGCGCGCAGCGAAAGGGGAGAGTGCGTGATGAAGATGGTCATGGCGATCATCAAGCCGTTCAAGCTCGACGACGTGCGCGAGGCGCTGTCGGAGGCCGGCGTGGCCGGCATCACGGTGACCGAGGTGAAAGGCTTCGGACGCCAGAAGGGCCACACCGAGCTGTACCGCGGCGCCGAGTACGTGGTCGACTTCTTGCCCAAGATCAAGCTCGAGGTCGCGGTGAGCGACGAGCAGGCGGAGCTTGTCACCGAGGCGATCCTGAAAGCCGCCGGCACCGGCAAGATCGGCGACGGCAAGGTGTTCGTGTACGACCTGGAGCGCGTGGTCCGCATCCGCACCGGCGAGATCGACGGCGACGCGCTCTAGGCGCGAAGCCGCATCACGCCGCGCCGCGGACGCTCAGCCCAGCGCTTCGGCCACGAACGGCGGCAGCACCTGTGCGGCCTTGTGGATGTCGGCGCTGTAGTACTTCGTGGCGAACGCCTTGGCGCGCGCGTCCGCCTCGCGGAAATCGAAGCCGCGGCCGCCCTTGCGCGCCAGCGTGCAGCTCCACCAGCCGGTCGGATAGCACGGCTGCGGGAACGGCAGGGTCTGGAAGCTGTCGAAGCCGGCCTTGCCCATCTCCGCGCGCATGGCCTGGATCAGTTCCAGCAGCACCAATGGGGACTCCGACTGCTGCACCAGGATGCCGTCGTCCTTGAGCGCGCGGAAGCAGCTCTCGAAGAAGCTCTTGTTGAACAGCCCCTCGGCGGGGCCAACCGGGTCGGTCGAATCCACGATCACCACGTCCAGGCTGCCCGGCGCGCAGTTCGCCATGTACGCGATGCCGTCGTCGAACATCACTTCGGCGCGCGGGTCGCCGTTGGATTCGCACAGCTCGGGGAAGTACTTCTCGGCCATGCGCGTGACCTGCTCGTCGATGTCGCACTGCACGGCCTTCCCGACGCCCGGGTGCTTCAGCACCTCGCGCAGCGTGCCGCAGTCGCCGCCGCCGATGATCACCACCTGCTTCGGGTCGGCGTGGGTATACAGCGCCGGGTGCGTCATCATCTCGTGGTAGAGGAAGTTGTCGCGCGTGGTGACCATCATCGCGCCGTCGATCAGCATGACGTTGCCCCAGTCGGTCGACTCGAAGATCTCGATCTTCTGGAACGGCGACTGCACCTCGTCGAGCTTGCGCGTGACGCGGTAGCCGATGGCGGAGCCGGCGGGTTCGAAGTTCTCGTACAACCAGTGCGGGGCGCTCATGGGACGTCCGGGATGCGGGGGCGTGAAGCCGCGCATTGTAGCAACCGCGCCCGGCCCGACCCTCGCCGACCACGCACCCCGTGCTGCCACGTCGACGGGGCGCGCGGCCGCGGGGCGCTAGAATGCGCGCCTCCGCCACGTTTCCGGATTGCGCCCATGACCGCCTGGTCCATCGACCAAGCCCGCAAGACCTATTCGATACCGCACTGGTCCTCGGGCTACTTCGACGCCGACGACGCGGGCCGCGTGGTGGTGCGTCCGCGCGGCGCGGGCGGCCCCACCGTGGTGCTGCCCGACGTCATCGACGCCGCACTCGCCCAGGGCGCCAACCTGCCGATGCTGGTGCGCTTTCCCGACGTGCTTGGCGACCGGCTCGGCAAGCTGCAGGCGGCGTTCGCGCAGGCGCAGGTCGACTGGGAATACGACGGCGGCTACACCGCGGTTTATCCGATCAAGGTCAACCAGCACCAGGGCGTGGCCGGCACGCTGGCGTCGCACGCCGGCGAGGGCTTCGGCCTGGAAGCGGGCAGCAAGCCCGAGCTGATGGCGGTGCTGGCGCTGTCGCGCACGGGTGGCCTGGTGATCTGCAATGGCTACAAGGACCGCGAATACATCCGCCTGGCGCTGATCGGCCGCAAGCTCGGCATCAACACCTTCATCGTGGTGGAGAAGCCCTCCGAGCTGCGCCTGGTGATGGAGGAATCCAGGGCGCTGGGCGTCGCGCCGGTGCTCGGCGTGCGCATGCGCCTGGCTTCGCTGGGCGCGGGCAAGTGGCAGAACTCCGGCGGCGACAAGGCCAAGTTCGGCCTCAGCCCGCGGCAGCTGCTCGACCTGTGGAAGACGCTGCGCGACGCCGGCCACGGCAACGCGCTGAAGCTGCTGCACTTCCACATGGGCTCGCAGATCTCCAACGTGCGCGACATCGCGCGCGGCATGCGCGAGGCGACGCGCTACTTCGTGGAGCTGTCGCAGCTGGGGGCGGTGATCGACTACGTCGACGTCGGCGGCGGCCTCGGCATCGACTACGAGGGCACGCGCTCGCGCAGCTACAACTCGGTCAACTACGGCGTGGCGCAGTACGCGTCCAACATCGTGCAGCCGCTGGCCGACGCCTGCGCCGAAGCCGGGCTCAAGCCGCCGCGCATCGTGACCGAATGCGGCCGCGCCATGACCGCGCACCACGCGGTGCTGGTGGCCAACGTGTCGGAGGTGGAAGCCGCGCCGGAAGGCCGCGTGCCCGACGCCCACGACGACGAGCCGATGGTCATCCGCCACCTGCGCGAGATCCACGCCGAGCTCGACCAGCGCCCGGCGATCGAATTGCTGCAGGAGGCGCAGCATTTCCACGCCGAGGGCCTGTCGCTGTACGCGCTGGGCCAGCTCGACCTGGTGCACCGCGCGCGCATCGACGACCTGTTCTACGCCATCGCGCACGCGGTCAAGGCGCGCCTGACGTACGACGAGAAGAGCCACCGCCCGTTCCTCGACGAGCTGAGCGAGCGCCTGGTGGACAAGTACTTCGTCAACTTCAGCGTGTTCGAGTCGATGCCCGACGTGTGGGCGATCGACCAGGTGTTCCCGATCGTGCCGATCGAGCGCCTGCACGAACGCCCCACGCGGCGCGGCATCATCGCCGACCTGACCTGCGACTCCGACGGCAAGATCGACACCTACGTGCAGAACGAGGACCTCGACACCTCGCTGCCGCTGCACGAGCTGCGCGCGGGCGAGTCGTACCGGCTCGGCTTCTTCCTGGTGGGTGCGTACCAGGAGATCCTGGGCGACATCCACAACCTGTTCGGCGACACCGACGTCATCGCGGTCAAGGTGGACGGCGACGCGTACGCGATCACCCAGCAGCGCCGCGGCGACACGACCGACGTGATGCTCGACTACGTGGGCTACCAGCTCGACGACCTGCGCCGAAGCTATGCCGACAAGGTCGCCGCCGCGGGCCTGCCCGCCGACGAGGCCGCGCGCCTGGCCGCGGACCTGGAAGCCGGCCTTACCGGCTACACCTACCTCGACGACACCCCGCAGGGCTGAGCGCGGGGCCCTAGGCCGGCGCCCGCCACGGCGCCGCGACCAGCAGCACGCCGGCCAGCACCAGGGTGGCGCCGGCGATGCGCGTCCAGTCCGCCGGGCGGGCCGCCTGCAGTACGCCGAAGTGGTCGAGTGCGAGCGACGCGAGCACCTGTCCCAGCACCGCCAGGCAGATCGCGGCCGCGGCACCCACGCGGCCGATCAGCAGCGTGAACACCACCACGTAGATCGCGCCGAGGATGCCGCCCAGCCAGATCCACGGCGGGAAGCGCGCGCCGGGCACCGGGCCGAGCGGCGTGCGCGTGACCAGCAGCCACGCCGCCAGCAGCACCACGCCGACCAGGAACGACACGAACGCCGTGGCCACCACGCCGTGCAGGGCCACCGACAGGCGCGCGTTGATCAGTCCCTGCAGCGGGAGGATCGCGCCGACCAGGACGATGGCCAGCATCGCCAGCCAGGTATTCAAGGCGCGGGGCCGCGATGGATCTGCAGGCCGGCCAGCGACTGGCTCACCGGCATCAGTTCGAGGCGGTTGAGGTTGAGGTGCGGCGGCAGGTTGGCCACCCACCAGACCTGTTCGGCGATGTCGGCCGCGGTGATCGGCTGCGTGCCGGCGTAGAGCGTGTCCGATGCCGCGCGGTCGCCGCCGGTGCGCACGAGTGTGAACTCGGTTTCCGCCAGGCCCGGCTCGACCACGGTGACGCGCACGCCGGTGCCGTGCAGGTCGGAGCGGAGGTTGAGCGAGAACTGGTCGACGAAGGCCTTGGTGGCGCCATAGACGTTGCCGCCGGGATACGCGTACAGGCCGGCGATCGAACCGATGTTGACGACCGCGCCGCGCCGCGCCACCAGCGTCGGCAGCAGGTGGTGGGTCATGGCGACCAGCGCGGTGACGTTGGTGTCGATCATCTGCCGCCACTGGCCGAGGTCGCTCGACTGCGCGGGCGCGGTACCGAGCGCAAGGCCGGCGTTGTTGACCAGCAGGTCGATGTCCCGGAACGGTGCAGGGATGGCGGCGAGTTCCGCCTGCATCGCGTCCAGGTCGCGGATGTCGAAGGCCGCGGCGTGGATGCGGTCGGGGCCGTGGCGGTCGACCAGCGCCTGCAGGCGGTCGGCGCGGCGGCCGGTGGCGATCGCACGCCAGCCGGCGGTGACGAAACGGTCGACGATCGCGGCGCCGAAGCCGGCGGTGGCGCCGGTGACCAGCAGGGTTCTGTCCATCGGCCGATTGTAAGCCTCAGCCCTTTGGCGCCGGCCTGGCTGGCTTGCCTGGTCTGGGAGGTGCGTCGGGCGTGGCCGGTTTTTCGCGGCTCGACGACCGGGCTGCGGGCTTGGCCGCCGCGTCGCCCTTCGTGCTGGCGCCGGTCGCTTTCGCAGGCGCCTTGGCCGCTGCGGGTTTGCGTGCGGGCGCCGGCTTGGCTGGCGCATCCGCGACGGCCGCGGCCGGCTTGCGCCTGCGCCCGGTGGCCGACTTGCCGGCGGTGCGCGCCTTGGTGGCGCGATGCTTCTTCAGCATGTCCTCGGCAAGCACGATGTCTTCGGTGAGGATCCCGGCGGCGCGCGCAATCGCGATCCGCGCCTCGGCGCGGTTCTCGTCGGGATTGGCCATCAGCAGTTCGCGGATCGCCTCGCGGAGCGCGGCCTCGGCGTTGCGCTTGAGCTGGATGTCGCTGCCCTGGCGGAACAGCGCCAGCAGCGCATCGACCACGGGCTTGATGAGTGCGGCTTCGATCGGCATCGCGGGTCCTCCAGGGCCTGCACAGCGTGCGCCCTGCCGGTCTCAGCCGCCGCGATCGCCGGTTATTGCGCGCGGATGGCGAGCGCCGGCAGGCCGCCGTTGCCGAGCTTCTGCTTGGCCTCGGCGAGTTCGGACGCGGTGGCGTAGGGGCCCATGCGCACGCGGTACATGGTGCGGCCGTCGATCTGCGCGGGCTCGACGCGCGCACTGAGGCCGAGCAGGGCGATGCGCGCCTTCAGGGCGTCGGCATCGCTGCTGCTGCCGAAGGAACCGGCCTGGAGGATGTAGCGGGCGCCGTCGGCGGCCACCGCCGGGGCGGCGGGGCTGCGCGCGGCGGGGGCCGCCGGGGTGGCGGCGGGCTTCGGCTGCGCCTCGGCCACCGGCGCGGGATCGGCGGCATCGGGATTGGGCGTGGCGACCGGTTCCGGCTGCTGGCCGGCCTTGCGCGCCTGGTCGAGCAGCACCTGCTGGCGCTGCTGTTCTGCGCGTGCGCTGGCGGCCAGCTCGGCGTCGGTCATGGCGACTTCCTGGCCGGGCAGCAGCGTGTAGAAGTCGTAGGTCGTCTCGGCGGCCTCGGGCTCTGCCGCGGGCGCGGCAGGCCTGACCGCCGGCGCCGGGGTCTCGGCGGCCACGCTGTCGTCGGCACCCGAGGTCGCCGGCGCGGGCCGCGCGTCGGGGTTGGGCCGCGGTCGGAAGAAGCCGTCCTCGCCGTCGGAGCGCAGCAGCTTGGGCGCCGCCACCACCACCACGATGGTCAGCAGCACGCCGATGATCATCCACGCCCAGCCGGGGAGCGACGCGTTGCCGCCCCCGCTGCGCCGGGCCTGGGACTTGCCACGCTTGACTGCCACTTACATCGCCTCCGGGGCCTGCACGCCCAGCACATCGAGTCCGTTCGCCAGCACCTGTCGGGTCGCCAGCGCGAGGGCCAGGCGGCCGTCGCGCAGGTCGCCGTCGTCGACCAGGAACTGATGGTCGTTGTAATACGTCTGGAACGCCTGTGCCAGCTCGAGCAGGTACTGCGCCACCAGGTGCGGCTCGAGCAGCTGCCCGGCCACGGCCAGCAGTTCCGGCCAGCGCGAGATCGCGGTGATGAGCGCGTGGGTGGCGGGGCTGTCGAGCTCCAGCGGCTGCGCCAGGCCGTTGTCGAGGTTGAACGCCAGGCCGCGCTCGTCGAGCTGGCGCAGCAGGCCGCAGATGCGCGCGTGCGAAAGCTGCACGTAGTACACCGGGTTGTCGAGCGACTGGCTGCGCGCCAGGTCGATGTCGAACACCAGCTGCGAATCGGGCTTGCGTGCCACCAGGAACCAGCGCGTGGCATCGCGGCCGGCCTCGTCGATCAGGTCGCGCAGCGTCAGGTAGCTGCCGGCGCGCTTGCTGAGCTTCACTTCCTCGCCGCCGCGCATCACCGTGACCATCTGGTGCAGCACGTATTCCGGATAGCCCTGCGGGATGCCGGCATCGAGCGCCTGCAGGCCGGCCTTCACCCGCGCCAGCGAGCCGTGGTGGTCGGCGCCGAGCTCGGTAATGGCGCGCTCGTAGCCGCGCTGCCACTTGCCGAGGTGGTAGGCGACGTCGGGCACGAAGTAGGTGTAGGTGCCGTCGGACTTGCGCATCACGCGGTCCTTGTCGTCACCGAAGGTGGTGCTGCGCAGCCAAAGAGCGCCACCCTCTTCATAGGTGTGGCCTGCGGCCACCAGCGCGGCCACGGTCTCCTCCACCTTGCCGTCGGCATACAGCGACGACTCCAGGAAATACACGTCGAAGTCGACGCCGAACGCGGCGAGGTCGCCGTGCTGCTCCTTGCGCAGCCAGGCCACGGCGAAGCGGCGGATGGCGTCGAAGTCGTCGGCGTCGCCGCTGCCGGTGACCACGTGGCCTTCGACGTCGACGCTGGCGCCATCGAGGAAGGCGCGCGCGACATCGGCGATGTAGTCGCCGCGGTAGCCGGCGTCGGGCCAGCCCGCGTCATCGGGCGTGAGGCCCCTGGCGCGCGCCTGCACCGAGTGCGCGAGGTTCTCGATCTGCACGCCGGCATCGTTGTAGTAGTACTCGCGCGCCACCTTCCAGCCGTTGGCGTCGAGCACGCGCGCGATGCAGTCGCCGATCACCGCCGCGCGGCCGTGGCCGACGTGCAGCGGGCCGGTGGGATTGGCCGAGACATATTCCACGCCGGCCACGCGGCCCGCGCCGCTGTCATTGCGCCCGTAGGCGGCGCCCTGCGCATGCACCTCGCGCAGCTGGCGCTGCCAGGCGCCGGGCGCCAGGCGGAAGTTGAGGAAGCCGGGGCCGGCGATCTCGACCGTGGCGATGTCGCCGCCGGTGGGGATGGCCTCGGCCAGCGCCTGTGCGATCGCGCGCGGGTTGCTGCGCGCGGGCTTGGCCAGCACCATCGCCGCGTTGCTCGAGAAGTCGCCGTGCGTGCGGTCCTTGGGCCGCTCGATCACGAATGCGGGCGTGGCCAGGTCGGCAGGCAGGGTGCCGCGTTCGCGGAGGATGGCGATGCCCTGGTCGACCAGGGCCTGGAGCTTGGATTTCACGGGGGGCGGGCAGCAGGGCAAGCGGCCGGCCATTGTACGCGAGCCCCCGGGCGCGGCCGGGCCTGCCCGCGCGACGCGACATGGCTGCAGCCGGTGCTCAGACCCAGCCGCGCGCCGCCAGCGACACCGGCGCGCCGTCACCGATCACGAAATGGTCGAGCAGGCGCACGTCGACCAGGCGCAGGGCCTGCTTGAGCTGGGCGGTGACCGCGCGGTCGGCGGCGCTGGGCTCGGCGCTGCCGCTGGGATGGTTGTGGCCCACGATCACCGCCGCCGCGTTGTGCGCCAGCGCGCGGCGCACGACCTCGCGGGGGTGGACCTCGGCGCCGTCGACGGTGCCGCGGAACAGCTCCTCGAACGCCAGCGCGCGGTGCCGTGTGTCCAGGAACAGCGCGGCGAATACTTCGCTGGCATGCCCGCGCAGGCGCTGCGCGAAGTAGCGGCCGGCGGCCTGCGGATCGGTGAGCGCCTCGCCGCGCTCCAGGCCCGCGGCCAGGTAGCGCCCGCAGAGCTCGAGCGCCGCGGCGAGCTGGCAGGCGCTGGCGGGGCCCAGGCCGGGCAGTTTGACCAGCTCGGCGGCCGGGCGCTCAAGCAGCCGACGCAGCGGCCCGTGGCCTGCCAGCAGCTGGCGTGCCGTGGCGACCGCGTCCATGCCGCGCACGCCGGAGCCGAGGAACAGCGCCAGCAGCTCGGCGTCGGAGAGTACCGGCGCGCCGCGGGCCAGCAGTTTCTCGCGCGGGCGTTCGCCGCTGGGCCAGTCGCGGATGTGCATGGGCGTCGCCTCGGAAAGGGTCGTCGGCCGCCGGCGCGGGCGCGGCAGGGGTGGACCGCGGCGGACAGTGACCGGGGGGTCCGTGCCGACGGCCGACGTGGAGCCATTGCACGCCATCGCGCCGCCTGCCGCCGCCGGGCGGCGCTGGCCCTTCGGGTAAGCTGAGCGACCGCTGCCGCGTCAGGACACTCCGAAGGCCGCATGAGCACCGCGCACGCCACTCTCCACGACCAGCGCATCCTGCTGTGCGTCTGCGGCGGGATCGCCGCCTACAAGGCCGCCGACCTCGTGCGCCGCCTGCGCGACGCCGGCGCCACCGTGCGCGTGGCGATGACCGGGAACGCCGCGCACTTCGTCGGCGCCACCACCTTCCAGGCGCTGTCCGGCGAGACCGTGCGTACGTCGCTCTGGGATCCGGCGGCGGAAGCGGCGATGGGGCACATCGAACTCGCGCGCTGGGCGACCCGCGTGCTGGTCGCACCCGCCACTGCCAACACCCTGGCGAAGCTGGCACACGGCTTTGCCGACGATCTGGTGACCACGCTGTGCCTGGCCACCGCCGCGCCGCTGACGCTGGCGCCGGCCATGAACCACCGCATGTGGCTGCACCCGGCCACGCAGGCGAACATGGCGCTGCTGCGCGAACGCGGCGCGCAGGTCGTCGGCCCCGCCGACGGGCCGCTGGCCGAAGGCGAATCCGGCCCCGGGCGGATGAGCGAGCCGCTGGAGATCGTCGCCGCGCTGGCGGCGGCCGACGCGTGAGCGCGGTGTCGCTCCGCGGCCTGCGCATCGTGGTCAGCGCCGGCCCGACGTACGAGGACTTCGACCCGGTGCGCTTCATCGGCAACCGCAGCAGCGGCAAGACCGGCTTCGCGATCGCTGCCGAGGCCGCGCGCCGGGGTGCCGATGTCGTGCTGGTGGCCGGCCCGGGCACGCTGGCGACACCCGATGACGTGACGCGCCAGGACGTGCGTTCGGCCGCGCAGATGCATGCCGCGGTGATGGCCGCGCTGCCGGCCGACGTGTACATCGGCGCCGCTGCGGTGGCGGATTTCACTCCCGCGCACGTGGCCGCCGGCAAGATCAAGAAGCAGCCCGGCCACGACGGCCTGGTGCTGGAGCTGGTGCGCACCGCCGACATCCTCGCCGACATCGCCGCGCATGCCGCGCGGCCGCGGCTGGTGGTCGGCTTCGCCGCCGAGACCGATGACGTCGAGCGCAACGCGCGCGACAAGCTTGTCCGCAAGCGCGTCGACCTCATCGCCGGCAACCGCGTCGGCGTGCCGGGCAGCGGCTTCGACGCCGACGACAACACCCTGCACCTCTACTGGCCCGGCGGCGAGCGCACGCTGGGGCCGGCTCCGAAACACGACCTCGCCGCCGCCCTGCTCGACGTGATCGTCGAGCGGCTCGGCTGACCAGCCCGCCCCGCCCCCGCCGCCGACCGGACGCCATGCAGCAGACGCTTGAAGTGAAGATCCTCGACCCGCGCATCGGCGATGCCTGGCCGCTGCCGGCATATGCCACCGACGGCAGCGCCGGCATGGACCTGCGCGCGGTCATTGATGCGCCTCTGCTGCTGGCCCCCGGGGCGAGCGCGCTGGTGCCGAGCGGGATCGCCATCCACATCGCCGACCCGCAGCTGTGTGCCATGGTGTTGCCGCGCTCGGGGCTGGGCCACAAGCACGGGCTGGTGCTGGGCAACGGCACCGGCCTGATCGACGCCGATTACCAGGGGCCGCTGATGGTCAGCCTGTGGAACCGCTCCGGTGATGCCTACACGGTGCAGCCCGGCGACCGCATCGCGCAGCTGGTGCTGGTGCCGGTGGTGCGTGTGCAGCTGCAAGTGGTGGATACTTTCGAACACAGCGTGCGTGGCGCCGGCGGCTTCGGCCACACCGGCACGCGCTGACCGGGGAAGGGAAACGATGTCCGAGAACGAACCGAACAAGGCGCGCGTGCTGCTGGCGCACTCCAGGCCGTGGCTGCCGGCGGCCGCCGTTGTGCTGGTGCTGGTCGCGCTGTGGCTTGCGTGGGCGGGCTGGCGGCAGACGGTGGACGATGGTCGCCGCAGCGCGCTGTCCAGCAACCGCGACACCGCGGTGCAGCTCACCGCACGCACGCTCAAGGGCGAGCTGGAACGGTTGGACGAGCGCATGGCCTCGGCGCCCGTGCAGGCGGCGCTGGCCGCCGGTGACCTGCGCGCGGCCGGTACCGCGCTTGGTCGCGACTGGCCGCATGTCGAACATGCCGAAGTGCTGCCGACCGATCTCGTCGAACCCTATGCCGGACTGGCGCAGGGTGGCTACGGTCGCGTCGCGGTGGCCGAGGCGGCGCTGACCGAAGGCGCGTCGGTGTTGTGGATCGTGCGCGACGGCGACGCTGCCCGCGTGGCGCTCGGCGCGCCGGCGCGTGTCGGCGATGACGTGGTCGGCGTGGCCTACGTGCGCCTGCCGCTGGCGCGTGCCACCGCCGGCCTGGAGTCGGTGGAGGTGCCGTCGTCGACGTACCTGGCCCTGCGCCAGGGCGGCTTCAACCTGGTCGAGCGTGGCGATGCCGCCTATGCGGACGCCGCTGAACGCATGGCGGTCCCCGTGCCCGGCACCGGCCTGCGCATCGCGGCCGGGCTGCCGCCACCGGCGACCACGCCGTTCGGCCTGTCGGCGATCCCGGCGTTCGTGGTCGCCACGTTGATGCTGCTGCTGGCCTACCTGACCTGGCGCCTGCCGGCGCGCATCGGCGATCCGCGCGTGGTCGACCATGGCGATGCGCCGACGCTGGAGCAGGCGCTGGTGGCCGAACCGGGCAGCGTCGATGCCGACGGCCACGGCGCGGACGGCGTACGCATTGCGGTGCGCGACGCGCCGAAGCCGGCGCCGGTGATGATCGACCCGGGCATCTTCCGCGCCTACGACATCCGCGGCATCGTCGGCCAGTCGCTGGATGTCGGCGTGGCCGAGCTCATCGGCCATTCAATTGGTTCCCTGATGCACGACAAGGGCCTGAAGGACATCGTGATCGGCCGTGACGGCCGCCTGTCGGGGCCCGACATGGTGGCCGGCCTGACCGCCGGCCTGCGCAAGGCGGGCCGCGAGGTGATCGACATCGGCATGGCGCCGACGCCGGTGGTGTACTTCGGCGCCTACCACCTGCGCACGGGGTGCTGCGTGTCGGTCACCGGCAGCCACAACCCGCCGGACTACAACGGCTTCAAGATCGTGATCGGCGGCGAGACCCTGTACGGCGACGCCATCACCGACCTCCATGCGCGCATCGCCGACGACCGCCTGCACACCGCGGCGCAGCCCGGCGGCGTGACCGAGCGCGACATCGCCGACGACTACGTCGAGCGCATCGCGTCCGACGTGCAGGTGGACCGCCCGATCAAGGTGGTGGTGGATGCCGGCAACGGCGTGGCCGGCGAGATCGGCCCGCGCGTGCTCGAGGCGATCGGCGCCACGGTCGAGCCGCTGTACTGCGAGATCGACGGCACCTTCCCCAACCACCATCCGGATCCGAGCGAGCCGCACAACCTGGTCGACCTGATCGACATGGTGAAGCGCTTCGACGCGGACCTCGGCATCGCCTTCGACGGCGACGGCGACCGCCTGGGCGTGGTGACGCGCGAGGGCGACAACATCTTCGCCGACCGCCTGCTGATGCTGTTCGCCGCCGACGTGCTGGAGCGCAACCCGGGCGCGGTGATCGTGTACGACGTGAAGTGCACGGGCCGCCTGCAGAGCCACATCCTGCGCCACGGCGGCAGCCCGCTGATGTGGAAGACCGGGCATTCGCTGATCAAGGCGAAGATGCGCGAGACCGAGGCCGAGCTTGCCGGCGAGATGAGCGGGCACTTCTTCTTCGGCGAGCGCTGGTACGGCTTCGACGACGGCATCTACGCCGCCGCGCGCCTGCTCGAGATCCTGGCCGCGCGCCCGGAGTCGCCGAGCGAGGTGCTCAACGCGCTGCCGACCGGCATCGCCACGGCCGAGATCAAGGTCGACGCGCCGAATGGCGATCCGCACGCGTTCGTCGAGCGCTTCGTGGCCGAGGCGCGGTTCGAAGGCGGGGCGCGGCCCTCGACCATCGACGGCCTGCGCGTCGACTGGGCGGACGGCTGGGGCCTGGTGCGCGCCTCCAACACCACGCCGGTACTGGTGCTGCGCTTCGACGCCGACAGCGAGGAGGCCCTGCACCGCATCCGCGAGGACTTCCGTGCGCAGCTGCTGGCGATCGACCCGGACCTGCCGCTTCCCTTCTGATCAACCGCCCTTCATCGCCCGGTAGCGGCCGAGCGCGTCGTCGAGGTCGCTGCCCAGCGACGCGCGGTCGGCCAGCTGCTTCACCTGGGTGGCCTGCTGGCGCAGCAGGTCGGCGTGCTGGGTCTGGATGCTTTCGGCCAGCACCTTGCCCACGGGCTTGGCGTGCAGCTCGAGTTCGGCGGCCTGGCGCAGCAGGTTGAGCAGGCTCTGGCGCAGGTTGGTCATGCCCAGCTGCGAAGTCTTCAGCGCCTCCTCCACCAGGATGATGCGCTCGCCGTAGGCGCGGCGCAGGTCGTCTTCGGTGGCGTAGGACTCCACCATGGCGAGGTCGCGACGCTGGCGCGCGGCTTCGGCCTCGGCGTCATCGGCCGCCTGGCGGGCAGCGGCGGCGGCGGCGGCGCGTTCGTCGGGTTCGAGCGCACGCGGCACGGCGCCGGTGCGCAGGCCGCTGCGGGCATTGATCTCGGTGCGGGCGCGGTCGACGGCGCTGGCCGGCAGCGTGTCGCCGCAGACCTGCACGCCGCCTTCGTCCCAGCAGTAGAGCTTCTTGTCGGTGCCCGTGGGCGCCGCCTTCTGCGCGGCGGCCGCCAGCGGCAGCAGCGCGAGCAGCGCGGCGGCAAGGCATGTCGTCGTGGTCTTCATCGTGTCCGTCCCCCCGGTCGGCCGAATCAGGTGGTCGCGCTGCCGTAGCGCGCGCGGTAGGCCAGCAGGCGCCCGCGTTCGGCTGACAGTTTCGCGTTTTCGCCGGTGAACGCAAGCAGGTCGGCGAAGCCGGCGATGGCGACCACGGGCACACTTTCGTTGGCGGCGACCAGCTCCGCCGCCGAACGCCGGTCGCCGGATTCGTCCAGCACTTCCTGGCGGTCCAGCGCGATGGCCACGCCCACCGGCGTGCCGCCACCGGCGCGGATCAGCGCCAGCGCCTCGCGCACCGCGGTACCCGCGGTGAGTACGTCGTCGACCACCAGCACGCGCCTTCCATCGAGCGCCGCGCCGACCAGGGTGCCGCCTTCGCCGTGGTCCTTGGCTTCCTTGCGGTTGTAGGCCAGCGGCAGGTCGCGGCCGCGGCGCGCGTACTCGCAGGCCAGCGCGGTGGCCAGCGGGATGCCCTTGTACGCCGGGCCAAACAGCAGGTCGAAGTCGATCCCCGCGGCGTCGATGGCATCGGCGTAGCAGCCGGCCAGCGTCGCCAGCGCCGCGCCGCTGTCAAAGCGCCCGGCGTTGAAGAAATACGGGCTTGTCCGCCCCGACTTCAGCGTGAACCCGCCGAAGCGGAGCGCTTCGGCGTCGAGCGCCAGCTGCAGGAACCGGGAGCGGTGGTCGGACATGGCGTGGCGGCTGCGATCGCGACAGGACCGCCATGGTAACAACCCGCACCGCGCCGACGACGCGGCCGACGGTGCGCTAACCTTGCGCGGCGGCGGGCCTGGTCCCGCCGCATCCGTCATCCGCACCGGCACTCCATGCGCATCATCAGTTTCAACGCCAACGGCCTGCGTTCGGCCGCCAGGAAAGGCTTCTTCGACTGGTTCGCCGCACAGGACGCCGACGTCCTCTGCGTGCAGGAGACCAAGGCCCAGGAGCACCAGCTCGCCGGGCCGGAGTTCCTGCCGCCCGGCTACAAGGCCTGGTTCCGCGACGCGACCACGAAGAAGGGCTACAGCGGCGTGGCCATCTACAGCCGCCAGGAGCCCGACGAGGTGCGCACCGCGCTGGGCTGGGCGCCGTTCGACGACGAAGGCCGCTACATCGAGGCGCGCTTCGGCAACCTCAGCGTGGTGTCGTTCTACATTCCGTCGGGGTCGTCGGGTGAGCTGCGCCAGGGCTTCAAGTTCGAGGTCATGGACTGGCTCAAGCCGATCCTCGACGGCTGGCTGGCCAGCGGCCGCGACTACGTGCTGTGCGGCGACTGGAACATCGTGCGCAGCCGCAACGACATCAGGAACTGGACCAGCAACCAGAAGAACTCCGGATGCACGCCGCCGGAGCGTGCCTGGCTCAACGGGCTGGTTGCCGACGCCTGCGGCGACGGCCTGTGCGAGGCACCGGTGGACGGCTGGCGCGATGCGCTGCGCGTGTTGCGCCCGGCTGACGCCGAATACACCTGGTGGAGCAACCGCGGCGCCGCGCGCGCCAACAACGTCGGCTGGCGCATCGACTACCAGTTCGTCACGCCCGCCCTGGCCGAGCGCGTGCTCGCCTGCAGCGTGCACCCCGAGCCGCGCTTCTCCGATCATGCACCACTGATCGTGGACTACCGCGCATGAGCACCGCCGCCGCGGAAACCCCGGCCGGGCGTCCGGCCAAGCCGTCGATCTGGCGCGCGTTCGCGCAGCCGTCGGCGTGGACGATGTTCTTCTTCGGCTTCGCCTCGGGACTGCCGTTCCTGCTGGTGGCCGGCACGCTCGCGTACTGGTTGCGCGAAGGCGGGATCGAACTGCGCGAGATCACCATGATCGCCAGCGCCGGCATGGCGTACTCGTTCAAGTTCCTGTGGGCGCCGCTGGTCGACCGCTGGCGGCTGCCGCTGCTTGGCCGCCTGGGCCAGCGCCGCGGCTGGCTGCTGCTGGCAATGCTGCTGGTGATGGTGGGCCTGGTGGCGATGTCGGTGTTCACCCCCGAGCGCCTCGCGCCGTTCGTGGCGCTGACCCTTGCGGTGGCGGTGGCGGGCGCCACGCTCGACATCGCGGTGGACGCCTATCGCGTCGAGATCGCGCCGCCGTCGCAGCAGGGCGCGCTGGTGGCGACCTATTCGCTCGGCTACCGGATCGCGCTGATCGTCACCGGTGCGCTGGCGCTGGTGCTGGCCGACCACACCATCTGGCCCAACGTGTACCGCGCGATGGCCGCCTGCATGCTGCTGCCGGTGGTGGCCTGCCTGCTCGCGCCCGAACCCGAAGTGCTGCGTGCACGCACGCGTGGCTGGGCCGCCGGCCTGCGCGAGGGCGTGGTGGAGCCGTTCGCGGATTTCTTCCGCCGCTTCGGCGGCCGCATCGGCGTGGTGCTGCTGCTCTTCATCCTGTCGATGAAGATCTCCGACCAGGCGCTGATCGGCGGCATCATCGGGCCGTTCTACCTCGACCAGGGCTTCAGCAAGACCGAGATCGCCGCGGTCACCAAGGTCTACGGCATCTGGATCGGCATCGTCGGCGTGTTCCTCGGTGGCGTGGCCGTGGCGCGCTGGGGCGTGCAGTGGCCGCTGCTGGTGGCGATCGTGCTCGGCGCGGCCAGCAACCTGCTGTACCTGGCACTGATCGGCGCCAACGGCGACATCGGCCTGCTCACCCTGGTGATCTCCGGCGAGAACCTGGCGCAGGGGTTCCTGGGCACCGCGGCGGTGGCGTACCTGTCGGCGCTGGTCAACCAGCGCTACACCGCCACCCAGTACGCGCTGTTCTCGTCGCTGATCATGCTGCCCGGCAAGGTGCTGGGCTTCTATTCGGGCGCGATCGTCGAGGCAAGCGACGGCTATGGCGCGTACTTCGTGCTGTCGGCGGTGCTGGCGCTGCCGGCGGTGGGGCTGTTCTTCTGGCTGCGCCGGCGCGTGCCGCTGGCGGCGGCTGACGACCCGGCCGCAGCCGACGCCGCTGCGCCGTGAGCCGCCGCGTGGCCGCCGCTTGCGGCGGTCGGCGCAAGCGCGTATCACAGGGGCGCCGCGCACAGGCGCAGGCCGCAGGACCCAGGCCATGAACGACATCGTGCTCAAGGACATCGACGAGATCCTCCTCGACCGGATCGGCCGCGTCGCCGACCGCCGTGGCTGGACCCTGTCGCGCACCCTGCTGCACCTGCTGGAGCAGGGGCTGTTCGCGATCGAAGGCGACGGCAAGCTGTCCTTCGACAACTCCGAGGCCGACGTGCTGCAGGAGGCGATTGCCGCGCTCGAGGGCGTGCCCGACGGGGTGTATTCGCTGATCGGGCAGCTGCCGGCGGACGGCGGCGGGCAGGTGCCGGACCCGGGGCGGGGCGGCTAGCCGGGGCGCACGGCCTTCCGGAACCGCGCGGCACGCGCGGGGCGCTTCGCTACACTCGCTGCACAGGGGATGGCGCGACGGTCCTGCACCCGCAGGTGCCGGCGGCATGCCCCGCCGGGGAACGCGAATGGCGACTGTCAGGCAGGGGGCGCGCCGCGTCCCGCGTGGATTCCGGCAACACGGCATGCGCGTGCTCCTTGGGTGTCTCCTGGCAGCGGTGTCGGCCGGAGCGTCCGCGTCGACCTGCGCCGACATCGAGGCCGAGGCGCTGGTGGTGGCGGAAGCCCGTGACTCCGATCCCGCGCAGGGTGTCGCACGCGGCCAGGCGCTGCTGGCCGACGCGCGCGCCATGTCGCCGCCGTGTCCCGCCGGCGAGGCCATGCTGCTCGGCGGCATCGCGAGCAACCTGCACATCCTCGGGCGCAACCACGACGCCGTCCGCGACTACGGGCAGGCGATCGCGCTGCTTGGCAGCGGGACGCCGGCGCAGGTCGCGTTCCTGCATCGCGGGCTTGCCGTGGCGCTGGTGGAACTGGAGTCCTACGAGCCGGCGCTCGAGCATGCCCTGATCGCGCTCGAAGCCAGCGACGGCGCAGGCGACACGGTCGGATCGGCCAAGACCGCCGGCAACATCGGCAACCTCTACAACAGCATTGGCGAGTTGGAGCTGGCGCGCGATTACCACGGCCGATCGCTGGCTGGATTCGAGTCGACCGGCTTCAAGCCGGGGATCGCCGGCGCCCTGGTCAACCTCGGGTCGGTTGCGGCCAAGGCGGGGCAGAAGGCGCTGGAGGCGAACGCCGCGGACAGCGCCCGCGAGCAGCACCTGCTGCTGCGCGGCTACAACGAGCGCGCGCGCGGGATCTTCGCCGAGCTGGGAAACCTGCGCGGGGTGGCGTACGCGGACAGCAACATCGGCCTTGCGCTCGACCGGCTTGGCCAGCCGAAGGCCGCCTTGTCCCACCACAGCGATTCGCTCGCGGCACGCCGCAAGCTGGGAGACCTGTACGGCACCATCAATTCGCTGCTCAGCATCGCGTCGGCGCAGGCCCACCTCGGTCGCGGCGACGCGGCGGCTGCCACGCTCGACGAGGTCGAAGCGCTGATCCCCGATGACGCCTTCAACCTGAAGCAGGACGTCGCCGCGCAGCGTGTCCTGCTCACCGAAGCGCGCGGCGACTATCGCGCTGCCCTGGCGGCGCAGCGCGAGTACAGCCGCCTGGCCGCGCTCGCAGCCGACGCCGACCAGCGCAGCGCCATCGCTGCATTGCAGGACCGTTTCGACGGCGCCCAGGCGGCGCGCGAAATCGAATCCCTGCGCAGCGCTGCCGAGGTGTCCGCGCTCCAGCTGCGCCGCCAGCGCCAGGTGAGCCACCTCGGCATCCTGGCCGCCGTGCTCGCGACGGGGCTGTTGCTGGTGTTGTGGAGCCGGTTGCGGATCGGCATCTCCAGTGCACGCAAGCTCTCGGTCGCCGCGCGCACCGACCACCTGACGGCATTGCCGAACCGTCGCCACCTGCTGGAGCTGATGCAGCTCGAGGTGCACCGGGTGGAGCGCGGAGGCAGCACGTTCTGCCTGGTGATGGCCGACCTCGACGACTTCAAGGCCATCAACGACCGCCACGGCCATGACGCCGGCGATACGGTGCTGCGCGAGGTCGCGCGCAGGCTGCGCGACGCGGTCCGCAAGCAGGACTCGGTGGCGCGCTGGGGCGGCGAGGAGTTCCTGCTGCTGTTGCCGGCATCGCGCGCGGCTGGCGCGGCATCATTGGCGGACAAGCTCCGCCGGCGCGTGTCGTCGGAGCCGATCCTGGTCGGCCCGCAGGGCACGCCGGTCTCGATCACGCTCACCATGGGCTACAGCGAGTACCGCCCCGGAACCCCGCTCGACGACTGCATCAAGGCGGCGGATACCGCGTTGTTCGAGGGCAAGCGCGAAGGCAAGGACCGGGTGATGGCATCGCCGGCCGTCGGCGGGGACCCGGCCAGCGGCGCGGCGTTGCCGGTCGCCGAAACAGCGGCTTAGCCGCGTGCCGCCGACGCAGCCTGCGCTCAGGCGCGGTGGATCGCGCCGAGGATCCGCGGCCCCGCCGCGCCGGTGACGCTGGCGAGGTTGCCGGGGCGCCCGGCGAGCGTCTCGCGCGCCAGCCAGGCGAAGGCCATGGCTTCGATGGCGTCCGGGTCCAGCCCGTACGCCGCGGTGGTTTCCACGCGCATGTCGGGCAGCGCCGCCGCCAGCGCGGCCATCAGCGCCGCGTTGTGCACGCCGCCGCCGCAGGCGATCACGCGCGCGGTGCCGGGCTGCTGGCTGCGCAGGGCGTCGGCCACGGTGCGCGCGGTCAGCGCGAGCAGGGTGGCCTGCACGTCGGCCGGCGCGGTGCCTGTCGCGAGTCGTGCCTCGACCCAGCCGAGATGGAACTGGTCGCGCCCGGTTGACTTGGGCGGCGCCAGCGCGAACCACGGCTCGGCCAGCAGCCGCGCAAGCAGCGCGTCGTCGACGCGGCCGCTGGCGGCGAACGCGCCGTCGCGGTCGTAGGCCTCACTGCGGTGGCGCAGGCACCAGGCGTCCATCAGGCCGTTGGCCGGGCCGGTGTCGAAGCCGCGCACCGCGCCGCTGGCCGGCAGCAGCGTGAGGTTGGCGATGCCGCCCAGGTTGAGCACCGCGCGCGACTCGTCGGCCGAGTGCAGCAGCGCCGCGTGGAGTGCCGGCACCAGCGGCGCGCCATGGCCGCCCGCCGCCACGTCGCGGCGGCGGAAATCGGCGACCGTGGTAATGCCGGTGCGTTCGGCGATCGTGGCCGCGCAGCCCAGTTGCAGGGTGAAGGGCAGTGCGCCGTGCGGGCGGTGGCGCAGGGTCTGGCCATGCGAACCGATCGCGGCGACTTCGGCGTGGTCGATGCCGGCATCGGCCAGCGCCTGCAGCGCGGCGGTGGCGAACGCCTGGCCGATGGCGGTGTCGAGTTCGCCGATGGCGTCGAGCGACAGCAGCGCGTCCTGCTGGCCCAGCGCGACCAGGCGCGCGCGCAGCGCGGGCTCCCAGGCGTAGGTGCGGGCGAAGCGCAGTCGCGGCGGTGCCGCGGCGGTGTCGTCGGCGAAATCGACCAGCGCCGCGTCGATGCCGTCGGCACTGGTGCCCGAGATCAGGCCAAGGTGGCAGCGGGGGGTCGACATGCGTGGCGGGCCCGCCGGACGGCGGGCCGGGTGGCAGGGCTCAGCCCTTGCCCCGGCCCGCGATGGCGGGCGTGGCGTGGGCGGCCAGGTGCTGGTCGTCGGCGGTGGCCGGGACCTGCGCGTAGATGATGTCCTCGACCGTGCGGATGCGCGCCAGGGCGGGACCGGTCTGGGCCCGGAAGGCGACCAGCGCGGACCCCTTGAGCGGCTCCGGCTCGGGCATCGTGTGCTGCAGCGGGTTGCGGTGCACGCCGTTGATGCGGAATTCGTAGTGCAGGTGCGGCCCGGTGGACAGGCCGGTGCTGCCGACGCGGCCGATCACCGTGCCCTGGCTGACGCGCTGGCCCTTCTTGATGTTGCCGAACGACGACATGTGCGCATACAGCGTGGTGTAGCCGCGGCCATGGTCGAGCACCACGGTGCGTCCGTAGCCGCCCTGCCAGCCCATCGACTGCACGCGGGCGTCGCCGGCGGCCATGATCGGGGTGCCGGTGCTGGCCGCGTAGTCGACGCCCTTGTGCTGGCGGACCTTGCCGGCGATCGGGTGGCGGCGCGAGCCGAACTTCGAGGTCAGCCGCGCATACGCGATGGGCATGCGGATGAAGCTCTTCTTCAGCGGCCGGCCTTCGCCGTTGTAGTAGTCGACCTTGCCGCCCTGTTCGAAGCGGAAGGCGGTGAACGTCTTGCCCTTGGCGGTGAACACCGCGGCCTGCACGTCGCCGGTGCGGATCAGCTCGCCGTCACGGTAGACCTGCTCGACGACCACGCTGAAGCGGTCGTTCTGCGTGACGTCGGAGGTGAAGTCGATGTCGTACTTGAAGACGTCGTCGGTCAGCTTGTTGATGCTGGCGCCCGACAGGCCGAGCTTGCGCGCCGAATGGAACAGCGACTTGCCGACCTTGCCGCTGATCACCGCGGTGCGGATCTCGACCGGACGCTCGATGACCTTCTCGACCACCTTGTCACCGGCCAGCGCCAGTTCGATGCGCTGGGTCTCGCCGCGGTCGTAGCGCAGCGTGCGCAGGCTGGACGGCTTGCCGTCGGCATCGGCCGGCGCGAATTCGAACCCGAGTTCCATGCCCGGCTTTAGGCGCGTCAGCGCCTGGCGCGCGCCCGGGTGTTCCAGCAGGCGGTGCATGGCGGAGGCGGGCACGCCCATGCGCTCGAAGATCGCGCCCAGCGTTTCACCCTTGCCGACCACGGCCAGCTGCCAGTCCGACGTGGCCGCCTGCGGCTGCACCGGCCTGGCCAGCACCGGAAGCGACAGTGACATGGTGGTCAGGGACGTGGCACTGGGCGCATTCAACGCAGTCGAGATGCCCGGCACCAGCGCGATCATGAGCGCGCCGGCGGTGGCCAGAAGGCTGGAATGTGCCCACTGGCGGCGCGTCCAGCGGCGGTTTCCGGCATTGTCGGCGGGACCCGAAAGTCCGGCAGCGGACGAGGCGATCGCCTGGCGCGCTACTTCGCGCAGGTTGCCGAGACGGACACGGCGGTGGTGCTGCCGTGAATCGGAGGATTCGGGCAATGTCATCGAATCGGACTCCCGGCCCGCGTGACGAACGCGTCACCGGGGCAAGATAATCACGCGAAGAGGATGCGTCAAATGCTTGATGCATCAGGACTTTCGGTCAGCGTATGATTTAACCGAGCGTTAACAAGTTTTCACATACGGCGTCACGTTTTTGAATGCGCGACGCCCTGAATGGACCAGATACCGTGCCCCAGACCCCCCAGCAGCAGGCCCTAGACCTCATCACCCGCGGCGCCGACGAGGTGCTCAAGCACGACGAACTCGCCGCGCGCCTCGCGCTGGGGCGGCCGCTGCGCATCAAGGCCGGCTTCGACCCGACCGCGCCCGACCTGCACATCGGCCACACCGTGCTGCTCAACAAGATGCGCCAGTTCCAGGACCTCGGGCACACCGTGATTTTCCTGATCGGCGACTTCACCGGGATGATCGGCGACCCGTCGGGCAAGAGCGCCACGCGCAGGCCGCTGACCCGCGAGGACGTGGAGGCCAACGCCCGCACCTACGCCGACCAGGTGTTCAAGGTGCTCGACCGCGAGCGCACCGAGCTGCGCTTCAACAGCGAATGGTTCGGTGAAATGGGCGCGGCCGACATGATCCGCCTGGCCGGGCAGCTGACGGTGGCGCGCATGCTGGAGCGCGACGACTTCGCCAAGCGCTATGGCGCGCAGCAGCCGATCGCGATCCACGAGTTCCTCTACCCGCTGGTGCAGGGCTACGACTCGGTGGCGCTGAAGGCCGACGTGGAGCTGGGCGGCACCGACCAGAAGTTCAACCTGCTGATGGGTCGCGGGCTGCAGGAGCATTTCGGGCAGGCGCCGCAGGTGGTGCTGACCATGCCACTGCTCGAGGGCCTGGACGGCGTCAACAAGATGTCCAAGTCGCTGGGCAACTACATCGGCATCGCCGAGCCGGCGATCGACATCGTCAACAAGACCATGAAGGTCGGCGACGCGCTGATGTGGAAGTGGATCGAGCTGCTGTCGTTCGATATCGGCGCGGCGGAAGCCACCGTGCTGCGCGCTGACGTCGAAGGCGGCGCGCTCAACCCGCGCGACGTCAAGCTGCGCCTCGCGCGCGAGCTGGCCACGCGTTTCCACGATGCCGCCGCGGCCGAGACCGCGATCGCCGGCTGGCACGCCGCGGTGACCGGCCAGGGCGACACCTCGCTGCTGCCGCTGCAGCACGTCGCGGTGCCGGCCGAGGGCTTGCGCATCGCCGCGCTGCTCACCGCCGCGGGCATCACCGCCAGCAATTCCGAGGCCAGCCGCAAGCTCAAGGAGCGCGCGGTGAAGGTGGACGGTGCGGTGGTGGAGGATGCCGGCGCCAGCTTCCGGCCCGGCTTCGAGGGCGTTCTGCAGGTCGGCAAGCGCAACTTCGCGCGGGTGCGGCTGGTGGTGGCCGGCTGAGCCGACGCGGCCGCGGCGCTTCGCCCGCCGCGGCGCACACCCGCAAATGACGACGGCGCCCGAGGGCGCCGTCGTGCATTCAACGCCTGTGCGTGGCGTCAGTCGGCGCGCATCGCATCGCGCGCGGCCTTGAACGCGTTGCCTTCGTACCAGGCCGGCCAGCTGCCGTCGTCGGCCAGGGTGCGGCCAACGCCGTACAGCGCCTCAAGGTCCTGGATCACGCCGTCGAGGTTCCAGCCCGGATCGAATTCATCGCCGGGCTTGTGGTACGCGACTTCGTTGTAGGTCTTGGCAAGCGCCGCGCCGGCGTCCTTGCCGCCCTGCACCAGGTCGTCGCCACCCTTGGCGTACAGCGCCGGCACGCCGGCCTTGGCGTAGTTGAAATGATCGGAGCGGAAGTAGAAACCGCCGGCCGGGTTGCCCTCGAGCACCTGGGTGCGCTGCTGCGCATCGGTGTAGGTCTTCAGCACGTCTTCCAGCTGCGAGCTGCCTTTGCCCACCACCACCATGTCGTGCGCCGGGCCGGCCACGCTCATGGCATCGAGGTTGATCACGCCCACGGTCTTGGCCAGCGGGAACACCGGGTGCGCGACCTGGTACTTGGAACCCAGCAGGCCCGATTCCTCCAGCGTCACGGCGATGAAGGCCACCGAGCGCTTCGGCTGGCCGTCGGCCTTGAACTTCTCCGCGATCTCGATGATGCCGGCCACGCCCGTGGCGTTGTCGACGGCACCGTTGTAGATCTGGTCGCCCTCGCCCTCGTGCTTGCCGAGGTGGTCCCAGTGGGCGATGTAGGCGATCGCCTCGTCCGGCTTTTCGCTGCCGCGCAGGATGCCCACCACGTTGCGCGACGACTTCTCGCTGGAGGTGCTGGCCAGGTCGAACGACACGCGCGCATCGAGCGGCACCGCCTTGAAGCCCGGCTTGCTGGCCGCGGCATACAGCGCCTTGAGGTCCTGGCCGGCGTCGGCGAACAGCGTGGTCGCGGCTTCGGCGCTCAGCCAGCCCTGCGCCGGCAGGCGCGGCTCCGGATCGTCCGACGCACGCAGGTCGAACTGCGGGCCGGACCAGGAGTTCTTCACCACGTCCCAGCCGTAGGACGCGCCGGCGGTGTCGTGGATGATCAGCGCGGCGGCGGCGCCCTTGCGCGCGGCTTCCTCGAACTTGTAGGTCCAGCGCCCGTAATAGGTCATGCGCTCGCCTTCGAACAGCGCCGCGTCCTTGGCGTGGAAGCCCGGGTCGTTGACCAGGATGACCACCGTCTTGCCCTTGACGTCGAGGCCGGCGTAATCGTTCCAGCCGAGTTCCGGCGCATCCACGCCGTAACCCACGAACACCAGGTCGCTGTTGCTGACCGAGACCTTCGGCTCGCCGGTGCGGGTGCCGATCACCATGTCGGTGCCGAACGTGAGCTCGGAGGGCTTTCCGGCCACGTCCATGCGCAGCACGGTGGATTCGTCGGCGGTGGTTTCCACCATCGGCACGGTCTGGAAGAAGCTGCCGTTGTCGCCGCCCGGCTCGAGGCCGATGCGCTCGTACTGTGCCTTGATGTACTCGACGGTCATCTCGCCGCCGGGCGAGCCCGGGGCGCGGCCCTCGAATGCGTCGGAGGCCATCGTCTTCACCATTTCGGCGAAATCGTCCTTGCTCAGCTCACCGCTGAAGGCATGCGTGGCAGCGGCCGTGGCGGGCACGGCGGCACCGGTGCCGGCGGCGGGTGCCGGGGCGCGGTCGCAGGCCGCGAGCGCGGCCGCGATGGCAAGGCAAAGCACGAGGGGTCTGGTTCGCATCATCGGGTTCCTGCGGGAGTTGACTCCCGATTCTATGCGTTCCGCCCCATTCGGGGGCCCGCGCCGCGGCTCAGTCGGGCTGGCGCGCCGGCGCCGTGGGCGTGGAGAACGGGATCGCGGTGGCACCGGTGATCGTGCCGATGCGCGCGGTGTCGTGCACGTACAGCTGCACCTCGCGCTCGAAGACCAGGTCGCCATCGATCACCACGCCCGGGCCGATGACGATGCGTTGCGCGCGCTGGCGCACCCGCACCGGCATCCAGTTGGCGGTGGGCTTGTGCACGCGCAGCTGGCCGCGGACGTGCGAGCCGACGCCGACGGTGACGTCACCGTTGACGGTCTCCACGCTGCCGGCCACCTCGGTCTGCACCAGGCCGAGCGCGCCGTTGACGTTTTCGACGTTGCCGCCGATCCGGCTGCCGCGTCCGGCGAAGACACTGCCGTTGACGGTTTCCACGTCGCCTTCGATGCGCACGCGCTCGCCGAGGCGGATGCTGCCGTTGACCGTCTCCAGGCTGCGCGCGCTGCCATCGTTGCCGACGTGGACGCTGCCGTTGACGGTGCCGGCGGCGCCAGCCTGCGCGTTCTCGCCAATGCGGATGCTGCCGTTGACGGTTTCCAGGTTGCCGCGGACCTCGCCGGCTGCGACCGAGATCGAGCCGTTGACCTTGTCGACGTCCTGGCGCGCATGGGCGGCACCCGCGGCGAAGGAGAGGGCGAGGATGGAGGCGAGGACGGTGGCGTGTCGATGCAGGCGCATGGCGGGGCTCGATGACGGGGCGGGTGCGGTGCCGCGACGGCGCCATGCGCGGCCGGACACTGCGAGGCGAGTCTGGCGGATGCGGCGCTACAATCGCATCTGTCCAACGTCACGGGGCCGATCGTCGTGCCTGAACCCGCAATGCCCGCCCGCCGCAAGCCCGTCGTGCTGCTGATCCTCGACGGATGGGGCCATCGCGACGACCCGCGCGACAACGCCGTGGCCCTCGCCGACGTCCCCAACTGGCGCCGCCTGTACGCGGCCGGGCCGCGCACGCTGGTGCATACCGAAGGCCGCCACGTCGGGCTGCCGGATGGCCAGATGGGCAATTCCGAGGTCGGGCACATGAACATCGGCGCCGGGCGGGTGGTCTACCAGGACCTGACCCGGGTCGATGCCGCGATCGCCGATGGCAGCTTCTTCGACAACGCCGGGTTGCGCGCCGCGTGTGCCACGGTCGCGCCCGGCGGCACGCTGCACGTCCTGGGCCTGCTGTCGCCGGGCGGCGTGCACAGCCACGAGCAGCACATCCTCGCGATGCTCGAGCTTGCCGCGCGCGCCGGCGTGGCCCGCGTCGCGGTGCATGCGTTCACCGACGGCCGCGACATGCCGCCGCGTTCGGCGGAACCAAGCCTGCGCGCGCTCCAGGCCGCCTGCGCGCGGCACGGCAATGCCCATGTCGCCAGTGTCAGCGGCCGCTATTTCGCGATGGACCGCGACCAGCGCTGGGAGCGCGTGCGCCAGGCCTGGGATGCGATCGTCGAGGCCAGCGCCGTGCATCGCGCACCCGATGTCGTGGCCGCGCTGGCCGCCGCCTACGCGCGCGGCGAAAACGACGAGTTCGTGCTGCCCACGGTGATCGACGGCGCCGCGCCGATGCGCGACGGCGACGCGGTGGTGTTCATGAACTTCCGCGCCGACCGTGCGCGGCAGCTCACGGCGGCGTTCGTGGCGCCGGCGTTCGAAGGTTTCCACGCGCGGCGCCCGGCGCTGGCGCGCTTCACCTGCCTGACGGAATACGACGCCAACCTGCCCGCGCCGCTGGCGTTCGCCCCGGACGATCTCGCCAACACGCTGGGCCAGGTGCTGGCCGACCACGGCCGCACCCAGCTGCGCATCGCCGAGACCGAGAAGTACGCGCACGTCACCTTCTTCTTCAACGGTGGCCGCGAGGCGCCGTTCCCGGGCGAGGAGCGCATCCTCGTGCCCAGCCCGCGGGTCGCGACCTATGACCTGCAGCCGGAGATGAGCTGTCCGGAAGTCACCGCGCGCCTGGTCGACGCCATCGCGGCGGGCCGCTTCGACGCGGTGGTGTGCAACTTCGCCAACCCGGACATGGTCGGCCACACCGGCGACCTGGCGGCGGCGATCAAGGCGGTCGAGGCGGTGGACCTGGCACTCGGTGAAGTGGTGGCGGCGGTTGCCGCGCAGGGCGGCGACCTGCTGGTCACCGCCGACCACGGCAACGTCGAGATGATGCGCGACCCGGAGACCGGGCAGCCGCACACCTCGCACACCGTGGGCCCGGTCGACCTGCTGTACGTCGGCAATCGAGCCGCGGCGCAGCTGCGCTCCGGCGGCGCGCTGCGCGACCTGGCGCCAACCATGCTCGACCTGCTGGGCGTGGCGAAGCCGGCGGAGATGACCGGCAGCAGCCTGCTGGCGTGATGCACATCGCGGCCATCCGCCTGCGGCCGGCCTCGGCCCTGCTGGCCCTGCTGCTGGCGCTCGCAGCCGCAGCGCCGGCCGCGGCGCAGGACAGCCGTGACGCCCAGCGCCGGCTGGAAACCATCAAGCGCGAACTGCGCGACGTGGCCAGCGAGCGCCGCCGGCTCGAAGGCCAGCGCGGTGCCGCCAGCCGCGAACTGCGCAGCGCCGATGAACGCGTGGCGCGCGTGGGCCGCGAACTGCGCGAGACCGAAGCCGCGCTTGCGCGGCAGGAAGCCGCGCTGGCGACGCTGGTCGCAAGGCGCGACGCACTGGCCGGCACGCTGTCGGCACAGCGCAAGGAGCTTGCCGGGCTGCTGCGCGCGGCCTACACCGTGGAGCAGCATGCGCCGCTCAAGCTGCTGCTGGCGCAGGACGACGTGGCCGCCGCCAGCCGCAGCCTCGCCTATCACGGGTACCTGCAGCGCGGTCGCAGCGCGCGCATTGCCGCGCTGTCGGAGGAACTGGCCGGCCTGGACGCAGTGGAGCGCGCGATCGCCAGCGAACGCACCGCACTGGATGCCAGCCACGCCGCACAGCGCGCGCAGGTGGCGGCGCTGGAGCGCGAGCGCGCCAACCGTGCCGAATCGGTGGCCACGCTGGACACGCGCTACCGCGACCGCAGCGCCCGGGAGAAGGCGCTCGGCGCCGACGCCAAGTCGCTGGAACGCCTGCTGTCGCGGCTGCGCCAGGCCGCGCGCCGCGCCGAGGCCGAACGGCGCGCCGCCGCCGCCGCGGCGGCCCGTGCCCGCGCGTCAAGCACCACGCCGGCTCCTGCCGGTTCGACCCGCAGCCCGGTGCCGTCCGCGCCGAAGGTCAGCGTGGCCCGCGCCGCGCCGGTGACCGTGGGCGGCCTGGGTTGGCCGCTGTCGGGCAGCCTGCTGGCCGGCTACGGCGGGCGCATGCCCGATGGCCGCAGCAGCTCGGGCGTGCTGATCGCCGCCGCCGCCGGCCGGCCGGTGACCGCGGTGGCCGACGGCACCGTGGTGTTTTCCGAATGGATGACCGGCTACGGGATGATCCTGATCGTCGACCACGGCAACGGCTACATGAGCCTGTACGCGCACAACGACGCGCTGTTGAAGGGCCCCGGCGACCGGGTCAAGCGCGGCGACGCGGTCGCCACCGTCGGCACCTCCGGCGGCCAGGGCCAGCCGGCGCTGTACTTCGAGCTGCGCCGCGACGGCAAGCCGGTCGATCCGACCAGCTGGCTGCAGAAGCGCTGAACGCCGGCGCGCGGGTGGGCGCATGATCGTCGCGAACCTGCGACGCTGCGCGTGGTCCCATTCCCGAATCCCCATGGAGTCGCGCATGCGCGCTTGCCTGTTGACGCTCGCCATCGCCAGCCTGCTGGCCCTGCCCGTGCACGCGCAGGACCAGGAGCCGCCGCAGGCCGCGGCACCGGCCGCGCAGGAGGAGGCGCCGGCCAGCGCGGTGCCGCTGGCCGAGATCAGCCGCTACGTGCTGGTGTTCAACGCCGTGCGCAGCGGCTATGTCGACCCGGTCGATGACCGCGAACTGATGCAGTCCGCGATCCGCGGCCTGCTGCTCGACCTGGACCCGCACAGCGCCTACCTCGAGCGCAGCGATGCCGAGGCCTTCGACGAGAACACCGCCGGCGCCTACGAGGGCATCGGCGTGGAGGTCATGCAGCTGCCAGACGGCAGCATGCGGGTGGTGGCGCCGATGGACGACACGCCCGCGCAGCGCGCCGGGATCCGATCGGGTGACGTGATCACCGCCGTCGACGGCGTGCCGCTGACGCCGTCCAGCCACGACCAGCGCGGCCCGCTGCGCGGACCGCCAGGCACCGAGGTCGGCATCACCCTGCTGCGCGAAGGCGAAGCGGAGCCGCTGGAGATCACCCTGCGCCGCGAGACCATCCGCACCGCCAGCGTGCGCGGCAGCATCCGCGAACCTGGCCTCGGCTACCTGCGCGTCGCCGTGTTCCAGGCCGATACCGCGGCCTCGTTCGCGGACACCCTCGACCGCCTGCACGCCGAAGCCGGCACCCAGGGCTTGCGCGGCCTGGTGATCGACCTGCGCAGCAATCCCGGCGGCCTGCTGACCTCGGCCGTGCAGATCGCCGACGAACTGCTCGAGCGCGGCGGCATCGTCAGCACCCGCGGGCGCACCGCCGCCGGCGACACCGCGTTCAACGCCACGGCCGGCGACCGCATGCGCGATCGGCCGGTCGTTGTGCTGATGGACGCCGGCTCGGCGAGCGCGTCGGAAGTCCTGGCCGGCGCACTGCAGGACAACGCGCGCGCCTGCGTCGTCGGCAGCCGCAGCTTCGGCAAGGGTTCGGTGCAGACCGTGCTGCCGCTGTCCAACGGCGATGCGGTCAAGCTGACCACCGCGCGCTATTACACGCCCAGCGGCACGTCGATCCAGGCGCGCGGCATCGAACCCGACGTCGTGCTGCAGCCCGAAGGCGGCGCCACGCGCGGCGGCTTCGTGGAGGCGCTGCTGCCCGGGCACCTCGCCGCGGACGACGAGGGCGCCGCCGGCAGCCGCGCCGGCGACGTGCTCGAGGGCGAAGCGCCGGTGACCTCGGCGTTCGCCATCCTGCGCGCGATCGTGGCCGGCGGCACCTGCGCCGCGCCGCCTCAGTAGCCCTTGCGCCGCCTTAGCCGGCGCGCGATCGCGCGCCGCGAGAACAGCGCGAACACCACGCCGAACGCGAACCCGGCAATGTGCGCCGACCACGCCACGGTTCCGAACGCCGGGCCGATGTAGGCGAACACCACCTGCAGCAGCGCCCAGATGCCGATCAGCAGCGGGGCCGGCGCGCGCACGAACTCCAGGAACAGCCCGAGCGGCAGCACCACGCCCAGGTGCGCGCGCGGAAACAGCGCCAGGTAGGCGCCGATCAGGGCCGAGACCGCGCCGCTGGCACCGATCACCAGCTGGTCGGGCGCACCGATCGCCAGCACCGTGACCAGGTTGGCGAACGCGCCGCCCACCAGGAACAGCAGCAGGAAGCGCCAGGGCCCCATCACCCGTTCCGCCGGCAGCCCGAAGATCAGCAGGAACACCAGGTTGCCCAGCAGGTGCGCCCAGTCGGCGTGGACGAACAGCGCGCTGAGCAGGCGCAGCCAGCGCTTGCCGTCGGACCAGGACGCGAGCAGGTCGGCCGGCGCCAGGCCGCCGCTGAGGGCCCCCCAGCGCGCCATCAGCTGCTGCTCGAACGCCTCCGGGCGCGTGCTTGCCCACAGGTAGACCGCCCACAGCACCGCGCACAGCAGCGTCGTGGCCCAGCGCGGGGACGGACGCGAGCGCGTCGGGATGGATACGAACATGTGCGCCGCGGGATCCGTGTCGGGGGCCGCGCCACGATACCGGTTCAGGCACGTGATGCCGATGCCGGACCGCCAACCACACGCCACGGTATAGTGCGCCGCGTCGTGTTCGCAGCGGGCCCGGCATCGCAATCATCCGTCAGGAGTATTTCAGGCAATGGCAATCCCCCACACCGTCCGTTTCTCGGCCCTCGCGCTGGGCGTCCTCGGCGCGCTGGCGTTCGCGCCCGCGCAGGCATCCGGCTTCCAGCTCAAGGAAAACAGCGTCAAGGGCCTCGGCGCCGCGTTCGCGGGCTCCGGCGTCAATGAAGGCGACGCCTCGGTCGTGGTCAACAACCCGGCCTCGATGACGCGCTTCGAAGGCACCACGGTGCAGGCCGACCTGTCGGTCATCGATCTCAGCTACCGCTTCGAAGGCTCGGGCACCGACGCGCTCGGACGCCCGTTGACCGGCGGCGACGGCGGCGAGGCCGGCGACGTGACCCCGATCCCCGCGTTCTCGGTGATCCACAAGCTCGACAACGGCCTGGCGTTCGGCGCCATGGTCAGCGCTCCGTTCGGCCTGAAGACCGAATACGACAGCGACTGGCAGGGCCGCTATTTCGCCGACACGTCCGACGTCAAGATCGTCAACCTGACCCTGTCGGCGGCGCTGGACGTCAACGAGCATGTCTCGGTCGGCGTGGGCGCGGTCTATTCCAAGGCCGAGGTGACGCTGTCCAAGGCGGTCGACTTCGGCACGCTGCTGTTTTCCAACCCGGCCACCCGCACGCTGCCGTTCGCGCTGCCGCAGGCCCGCGACGGCCACGCGGAAATCGAGGGTGACGACATCGGCTTCGGCTGGCTTGCCGGCATCACCGTGCGCCCGACCGACCGCCTGTCGCTCGGCCTGAGCTACCAGTCCGAGATCGACTACGAGCTGCGCGGCACCGCCGACTGGACCGTGCCGGGCGACGTGCGCACCGTGTTCAACAGCAATCCCGTGACCGGCCAGCTGTTCCTGGACGGTGGCGCCGGCGCCAAGCTGACCACGCCGTCCACCGTCGCGCTCGTCGCGCGCTACGACTTCACCGACCGCTTCGCGATGATGGCCAACTGGACGCAGACCGGCTGGTCGTCGCTGCGCGAGGTGCGCGTCGAGTTCGATCGCCCGGATCCGGATTCGGTCGAGCCCTTCGAGTGGGAGGACACCCAGTTCGCGTCGGTCGGTGCCGAATACAAGGTCACCGACGCCTGGACCCTGCGTGGCGGCGTGGCGTACGACGAAACCCCGACCAGCATCGAGCACCGCACCCCGCGCCTGCCCGATGCCAACCGCAACTGGTATTCGATCGGCGCCACCTGGAAGGTCAGCGATGCGATGGACGTGGACTTCGCGTTCACCCACCTGAAGCCGAAGGATCCGAAGGTCGACTACAGCTCGGGCGGCAGCACCATCACCGGCCCCTACGCCGGCGACGCCAACCTGTTCGGCGTGTCGGCGCAGTACCGCTTCTGATCGCGGCGCCATGCTGAAGAAAAAGCCCCGCGAAAGCGGGGCTTTTTCGTACTGCTCGAACCACCGCGTACTGCGGCGTACCGGGTGGCACCTGGCGCCCGGCGGGCCTGGTCCGTGGCCCTAGTCCCCCAGCGTCAGCAGCGAGGCGTTGCCACCCGCGGCGGTGGTGTTGACGGTCACCGTCTTCTCGGTGGCGAAGCGCGGCAGGTAGTGCGGGCCGCCGGCCTTCGGGCCGGTGCCGGACAGGCCCTGGCCGCCGAAGGGCTGCACGCCCACCACCGCACCGATCTGGTTGCGGTTGACGTAGATGTTGCCCACCCGGGCACGTGCCACGATGCGGTCGATGGTCTCGTCGATGCGCGAATGGATGCCGAGCGTCAGGCCGTAGCCGGTGGCGTTGATGGCATCCACCACCGCGTCGAGATCACCGGCGTTCCAGCGCAGCACGTGCAGCGCCGGGCCGAAGTTCTCGGCGGTGAGGTCGCTGAGCGCGCCGATTTCCCAGGCACGCGGCGCGAAGAAGGTGCCGTGCGCGGTGGCCTCGGGCAGCTGCGCCTCGGCGATCAGGCGCGCGCCGCGCATCTCCGCGGCATGCGCGTCGAGCAGTGCACGCGCGTCGGCGTCGATCACCGGGCCGACGTCGGTGGTCAGCAGCCCCGGGTCGCCGACCACCAGTTCGGCCATCGCGCCGGCCAGCATGTCCACCACCTTGTCGGCGATGTCGGCCTGCACCAGCAACACGCGCGCCGCCGAGCAGCGCTGGCCGGCGGAGGTGAACGCCGAACCGATCGCGTCCTTGACCAGCTGCTCCGGCAGCGCCGACGAGTCGGCGATCAGCGCGTTCTGGCCACCGGTTTCGGCGATCAGCACGCCGATCGCGGCGTCGCGCGCCGCCAGCGCGCGGTTGATCGCGCGCGCGGTGGCGGTGGAGCCGGTGAACGCCACGCCGGCGACGCGCGGGTCGGCGGTCAGTGCCGCGCCGACGGTGGCGCCGTCGCCCGGCACCAGCTGCAGCACCGCAGGCGGAACACCCGCTTCGTGCAGCAGCTCGACCGCAGCGTGCGCGATCAGGTTGGTCTGTTCGGCCGGCTTGGCGATCACGCTGTTGCCGGCGGCCAGCGCCGCGGCCACCTGGCCGGCGAAGATGGCCAGCGGGAAGTTCCAGGGGCTGATGCAGACGAACACGCCACGGCCTTCAAGTTGCAGCGTGTTGCTCTCGCCGGTGGGACCGGGCAGCGCTTCGGGTGCGAACAGCTTGCGTGCCTCGCCCGCGTAGTAGCGCAGGAAGTCGACCGCCTCGCGGACCTCGGCCACGCCGTCGGGGATGGTCTTGCCGGCTTCGCGCGTGCACAGGGCGATGAACTGCGGCATGCGCTGCTCGAGCAGGTCGGCGGCGTGCTCGAGGATCGCGGCGCGCGATGCCGCCGGCGTGGCGTTCCAGTCCGCCTGCGCGGCAACGGCATTGGCCAGCGCGCGCTGCACCGTGTCCGTGTCCGCCGCCTGCCAGCGGCCGACGCGTTCGCGACGGTCGGCGGGATTGCTGACCGTGATCCAGGCGCCACCCGGGGTGGCGCCGGGTACCAGCGGCGCGGCCTGCCAGTCGGCGGTCGCGGCCTGGACCGCGGTGGCGAGCGCGCGCAACTGGTGGTCGTCTGCGAGGTTGATGCCCATGGAGTTGGTCCTTTCGATGCCGTGGCTGCGGTACAGGTCGGCCGGCAGCGGGATGCGTGGATGCGGGATGACGTCGGAGCCGGCGACCACGTCCACCGGGTCGCGGACCAGGTCGTCGATGGCGACGGACTCGTCGGTGATGCGGTTGACGAAGCTGGAGTTGGCGCCGTTCTCCAGCAGGCGCCGCACCAGGTACGGCAGCAGGTCCTCGTGGCTGCCGACGGGCGCGTACACGCGGCAGGGCACGCCCAGGCGGTCGGCGGGGATCACCTCGTCGTAGAGGTCGTCGCCCATGCCGTGCAGCTTCTGGAACTCGAACGGACGCCCGGCGGCCAGCTGGTGTACGGCGGCGATGGTCTGCGCATTGTGGGTGGCGAACATCGGGTAGACCGCGTCGCCGGCGTCGAACAGGCGGCGCGCATTGGCCAGGTAGCTGACGTCGGTGTTCGGCTTGCGCGTGAACACCGGGTAGCCGGCCTGGCCGTCGACCTGCGCGCGCTTGACCTCGGCGTCCCAGTACGCGCCCTTGACCAGGCGCACCGGGATGCAGCGCCCGCCGCCGCGGGCGAGCGCGGCGATCCAGTCGATCACGAACGGCGCGCGCTTCTGGTACGCCTGCACCACGATGCCGAAGCCCGTCCAGCCGGCCAGTGACGGATCCCGCCAGGCGGCCTCGATGACATCGAGCGACAGCTCCAGGCGGTCGGCCTCCTCGGCGTCGATGGTCAGGCCGATGCCGTGGCCGCGCGCGCGCTGCGCGAGGTCGAGCAGGCGCGGCGCGAGCTCGGCCAGCACCCGCGCGCGCTTGGCGTGCTCGTAGCGCGGATGCAGCGCGGAGAGCTTCACCGAGATCGACGGCGCGACGATGGCATCCGCCGGGCGGCCGGCATCGCGGCCGATGGCGTCGATCGCGCTGCGGTAGGCCTCCAGGTAGCGGTCGGCGTCGCGCTGCGTCAGCGCGGCTTCGCCGAGCATGTCGAAGGAATAGCGGTAGGCGGCATTGCGGCCCTTGCGCGCGCGCGACAGCGCCTCGCCGATCGTGCGCCCCATCACGAACTGGTGCCCCATGATCTTCATCGCCTGGCGCACCGCCAGCCGGATCACCGGCTCGCCGACGCGGCCCACCAGGCGCTTGAAGGCGCCATGCACGTCGCGCCGGGTGTGGTCGGCCAGGTCTACCAGGTGGCCGGTGAGCATCAGGCCCCAGGTGGAGGCGTTGACCAGCACCGAATCCGACTGGCCGACATGGCGCTTCCAGTCGGCCTCGCCCAGCTTGTCGCGGATCAGCGCGTCGGCGGTGTCCTCGTCGGGGATGCGCAGCAGCGCCTCGGCCACGCACATCAGCAGCACGCCCTCCTCGCTGCCGAGGTCGTACTGGCGCATGAAGGCCTCGATCACGCCCTGGTCGCCGGCGCGGCGGCGCACGCGCCGCACCAGGTCGGTGGCGGTCGCGGCGATCGCCACGTTGGCCTCGGGCGATTGGCGCGCGGCATCGAGCAACGCGCGGACGCGATCGCTCTCGTCGGCAAGCCAATGGGCGGTGATGGCCGCGCGCAGCGGTGCGGGCGGCGGCGGCAGGGCGCCCAGGGGCAGGTCGGTCACGGCGGGTCGGTCGTCAACGGCGGGAACCGCGGATTCTAGCGGGCCGTGCCGCTTCGCGTGCCCGCCACGGAGCCCTCGCGACACTTCAGCTTGCCGGTCAAGGTTGGCGACGGCTACCATCTGCACGATTGCCCGCCCGGCCACCGGGCGTGGCCGGTCCTTGTTCCCTGGAACATCGATCTCCGATCAACCGTTCCAGCTGGCGGCATACGGCCGCAGATCGACGACATTTGGGGTTGCACGCATGATGCAGGCGCGATTCTTGCGGTGGGGTATGGCGGCCTTGGCTTCGGCGCCGATGATGGCGCTGGCGCAGGCGGGCGACGCGAAGCCCTGGCAGCTCAACATGGGCCGCGGCGTGACCGCCACGTCCAACAACGCCTACGACGCGCACATGTTCGCGCTGTGGGTGTGCGTGGTGATCGGCGTGATCGTGTTCGCCGCCATGGCCTACTCGATCTTCGCGTTCCGCAAGTCGAAGGGCGCGGTGGCGTCGCAGTTCAGCCACAACACCACCGCCGAGGTCGTCTGGACGGTGATCCCGGTGATCCTGCTGGTGATCATGGTGTGGCCCGCCACCACCAAGCTGATCGCGATGTACGACACGCGCGCGTCCGAGATGACCGTCAAGGTCACCGGCTACCAGTGGATGTGGAAGTACGACTACCTCGGCGAGGATGTCTCGATCACCAGCCGCCTGGACCGCGAGCACGACCGCATCCGGCAGAGCGGCGCGCGCCCCGACCCGGTGGCCAATCCCTACTACCTGCTCGAGGTCGACAACGCGCTGGTGGTGCCGGTGGACACCAAGATCCGCTTCGTGATCACCGCCGACGACGTGATCCACTCCTGGTGGGTGCCGGCGCTGGGCTGGAAGCAGGACGCCATCCCGGGCATCGTCAACGAGGCCTGGACGCAGATCGCCGAGCCGGGCGTGTACCGCGGCCAGTGCGCCGAGCTGTGCGGCAAGGACCACGGCTTCATGCCGATCGTGGTGCGCGCGGTGCCCAAGGCCGAGTACCAGGACTGGCTGGCGGCCGAGAAGGCCAAGGCCGCGCCGGCGCCGGTGGCAGCACCGGTGCCCGTGCCCGAAGTCGCCCCGGAGCCCGCCGCTGAAGACGCCGCGCCGGCCACCGCCCTGACCACTTCCGCCGTTGCCGCACCCGCGGCCGGCTGATCGAACGACTTCACGAGGCAAGGCAGTCCATGGCCACCGATACCGCAACCGTCGCCGTCCACGGCGACCACCACGACCACAAGCAGGGCTTCGTCGAGCGCTGGTTCTTCTCCACGAACCACAAGGACATCGGCACGCTCTACCTGCTCTTCAGCTTCATGATGTTCATCATCGGTGCGGCCATGAGCGTGGTGATCCGCCTCGAGCTGGCAGTGCCCGGGCTGCAGCACGTCAACCCGCACTTCTTCAACCAGATGACGTCGATGCACGCGCTGGTGATGATCTTCGGCGGCATCATGCCGGCGTTCGTGGGCCTGGCGAACTGGATGATCCCGCTGCAGATCGGCGCGCCGGACATGGCGCTGCCGCGCATGAACAACTGGTCGTTCTGGATCCTGCCGTTCGCATTCGCGATGCTGCTGATGACGCTGTTCCTGCCGGGCGGCGGCCCCGCCGGTGGCTGGACGCTGTACCCGCCGCTGTCGCTGCAGGGCGGCTCCAACATGGCGTTCACCATCTTCGCCATCCACATGATGGGCATCAGCTCGATCATGGGCGCGATCAACGTCATCGCCACCGTGCTCAACATGCGCGCGCCGGGCGTCGACCTGCTGAAGATGCCGATCTTCTCGTGGACCTGGCTGATCACCGCGTTCCTGCTGATCGCGGTCATGCCGGTGCTGGCGGGCGCGGTGACGATGCTGCTGACCGACAAGTTCTTCGGCACCAGCTTCTTCAACGCCGCCGGCGGCGGCGACCCGGTGATGTACCAGCACATCTTCTGGTTCTTCGGGCATCCCGAGGTCTACATCATGATCCTGCCGGCGTTCGGCGTGGTCTCGGAGATCATCCCCACCTTCAGCCGCAAGCCGCTGTTCGGCTACCAGGCCATGGTGTACGCCACCGCCGCGATCGCGTTCCTGTCGTTCATCGTCTGGGCGCACCACATGTTCACCGTGGGCATGCCGCTGGGTGGCGAGATCTACTTCATGTTCGCGACCATGCTGATCTCCGTGCCCACGGGCGTGAAGGTCTTCAACTGGGCGAGCACGATGTGGAAGGGCTCGCTGACGTTCGAGGCGCCCATGCTGTGGGCGATCGCGTTCGTGGTGCTGTTCACCATCGGCGGCTTCTCCGGCCTGATGCTGGCCATCGTCCCGGCCGACTTCCAGTACCACGACACCTATTTCGTGGTCGCGCACTTCCACTACGTGCTGGTGACCGGCGCGCTGTTCGGCATCATCGCCGCCGTCTACTACTGGTGGCCGAAGTGGACCGGGCGCATGTACAGCCAGCCGCTGGCCAAGTTCCACTTCTGGTGGAGCGTGGTGTTCGCCAACGTGCTGTTCTTCCCGCAGCACTTCCTGGGCCTGGCCGGCATGCCGCGCCGCATCCCGGACTACAACGTGGTGTTCGCGGACTGGAACCTGGTCAGCTCGATCGGCGCGTTCGGCATGTTCATCACGCCGTTCCTGATGTTCGGCATCCTGTTCCACTCGCTCAAGCGCGGCGCACCCGCCCCGGCCCGTGCCTGGGAAGGCGCGCTCGGCCTGGAATGGACGGTGCCGTCGCCGGCCCCGCACCACACCTTCCAGACCCCGCCGGTGATCCGCCCGGGCGACCTGGCCCACGGCGATTTCGAGCACCTCGATTACGACGATGCCAGCGCCCATGCCGACACGGCCCGGCAGAGCAATGTCCGCGAAGCGTGACCAGCCGCCGGGGGATCCGCGCGTGGTGGCGCAGCGCCGCCGCGCGATGCGCACCGCGCTCGCGCTCGCGCTGGTCGCGGCGCTGGTGTACGTGGGCTTCATCCTGTCCGGGGTGATCGGGCGATGAGCAGGAAGACCTCCGGCATCGCCAAGATGCTGCTGGCCTCGCTGGCGGCGTTCGCGTTCACGTTCTCGCTGGTGCCGCTGTACCGCATCGCCTGCGAGAAGGTGTTCGGCATCCGCCTGGACAACACCGCGGTCGATGCCGGCGCCTATGCCACCCGCGGTGCGGACGCGGAGGCGCGCGTGGTGACCGTGGAGTTCGATGGCGGCGTGAATTCCAAGCTGCCGTGGTCGTTCCGTCCCAACCAGTTCACCATGCAGGTGCGCGTGGGCGAGCAGTACGAGACCACCTACTACGCGCACAACAACAGCGACCGCACGGTCGTGGGCAGCGCCACGCCGTCGGTCGCGCCGGCGCGCGCCTCGGGCTACTTCGCCAAGACCGAGTGCTTCTGCTTCACCGCGCAGACGCTGCACGCCGGCGAGACGCGCGACATGCCGGTACGCTTCATCATCGACCCGTCGCTGCCCAAGGACGTCAAGACGATCACGCTGTCCTATACCTTCTTCAAGAACGACGTCCTGACCGCGCGCGAGCAAGCCGCGGGTCCGGCGTCGGCCCACGTGCCGCGCGCGGCACCCTGATCAGGCAACAACGGAAACCGACATGGCACAGGCCCACGCCGAGCAGCACGACCCCACCGCCTACTTCGTCCCGCACCACAGCAAGTGGCCGCTGTTCGCGTCGATGGCGTTGTTCGTCACCATGTTCGGCCTGGCGACCTGGTTCAACGAGGTCGACTGGGGTCGCAGCGTGTTCTTCGTCGGCATCGCGGGCCTGGCGGCGATCCTGTTCAAGTGGTTCGCCGACGTGATCCTCGAGTCGGTGTCGGGCTTCTACAACAAGCAGGTCGACGGCTCGTTCCGGATGGGGATGGTGTGGTTCATCTTCTCCGAAGTGATGTTCTTCGGCGCCTTCTTCGGCGCGCTGTTCTACGCGCGCATGCTGGTGCAGCCGTGGCTGGGTGGCGCCGGCGACGGCATGATGACCAACGTGCTGCTGTGGGAGGGCTACACCCCGGCGTGGCCGTCGGCCGGCCCTGGCAACGTGGGCGGCGTGTTCCAGACCATCCCGGCGTGGGGCCTGCCGCTGCTCAACACGCTGATCCTGCTGTCGTCGGGCGTCACGCTGACGATCGCGCACCATGCGCTGAAGGCCGGCCACCGCAAGCCGCTGATGTGGTTCCTCGGCATCACCGTGCTGCTCGGCTGCCTGTTTCTGTTCTTCCAGGTGGAGGAGTACATCCACGCCTACCGCGAGCTCAACCTCACGCTGGGCTCGGGCATCTACGGCTCCACGTTCTTCATGCTGACCGGCTTCCACGGCGCGCACGTCACGCTCGGCACGCTGATGCTGGCGATCATCTGGCTGCGCTGCGCCAAGGGTCACTTCAGCAAGGACGACCATTTCGCGTTCGAGGCCGTCGCCTGGTACTGGCATTTCGTCGACGTGGTGTGGCTGGGCCTGTTCCTGTTCGTCTACGTGCTCTGACCCGGTCACCGCGCGCACCGGGCCGCGCCCGGACGCGGGCCGCCGCAACAAAGAAAGCGACGGCATGCCGTCGCTTTTTCATCTCGCGGCCAGGGCCGCGCGCAGCGGTTCAGCCGTTGATGCCGTGAGGCGTGATCCAGCCCATCCAGATGGCGAGGACGACCAGCAGGATCAGGGCGACCGACAGCGCGATGCGCCTGGTCAGCGCGTTCACCGTACGCTTGGTGGTGCCGCGGTCGACCAGCATGTAGTACAGGCCGGCACCGAGGTTCCACAGGATCAGGATCAGGAACGCGATGATCAGCAGGGTTTTGAGGGAATCGCTCATGCTGGCCTCCAGCGGGCCGGGGTGGTCGCCGCCATTATCGCAGCCGGTGGGCGCGCCGCGGTGAGTCGTCGCGCCACATGGGCGGTGGTCGGCTGGCTGCTCGCGATCCTGGTGATCGCTGCGTTCACCATGCTCGGCAGCTGGCAGCTGGGCCGCCAGCACGACAAGCAGGCGACGCTTGACGCGGTGGCGGCCACGCTGGCCGCGCGCGCGGCACGGCCGCTGTCGGTCGCGGCCGACACGGAACGCGCGCAGGGCTATGACTGGGCCAGCGGACGCGGCCATTTCGCCGAGGCGCCGGCGCTGCTGCTCGACAACCAGCAGCGCGGTGGACGCAGCGGCGTGCGCGCCTACCGCGTGTTCATTCCCCAATCCGGGACCCCGCTGCTGGTCGAACTCGGCTGGCTGCCGGTGCCCGGCGACCGCCGCATGCCGGACGTGCCGCGGCCACGGGGCGAGTTCGAGGTCGCCGGCATGCTGGCGCCGCCGCCGTCGCGCGGCATCGGTGGCACGGGTCTGGCAGCCGCGCCGGGCGATTCCGGTGCCCTGCTGGCGATCGGCCTTGTGCCATCCGAACTCGCCGCCGCCATGGGCCAGCCGCGCCTCGCGGCGCGCGTGCTGCGCCTCGATCCGGACCTCCCGCTGGGCTACGCCCGCGACCTCGACATGCTCGCCAACACGCTGCCGCCCGAACGCCATCTCGGCTACGCGGTGCAGTGGTTCGCGTTGGCCGCCGCGATGCTCGTCATCGCGCTCATCCTCAGTTTCCGTAGGACCCGCCGATGAACATGCCCGCCCCCGACCATCCGGATTTCGTGCCCACCCGCAGGCGCAACCGCACCATGCTGGTGGCGATCGTGGTGATCTTCCTCGGCAGCGTGCTTGCCGCCGGTGCACTGCGCTTTTCGGGCTGGCGCCCCGCCGGCATGAAGAACCACGGCGAACTGCTGCAGCCGCCTGGCGACCTGCGCGGCGCGGCGCCGTTCCTTGTCGACGGCGGTGAATACACCTGGAACCCGGTGGAACGCACCTGGCGCATCCTGGTCGCCCCGCCGGCGAGCTGCACCGACGCCTGCGTCACGCTGTCGCGCGACCTGGACACGGTCTGGCGCCTGTTCGGCCGCGAAGCCGACCACGTGCACGTGCTGTGGGTCGGCACGCCGCCCGACGGCGTGGAGCGCAACCGCGCATGGCGCGTGCTGCAGCCCTCGCCGCAGCTCTCGGCCGCGCTGCCCGGCGTGGACGCCGGCGGCGCGCAGGGCGTGCCGGTGTATGTTGTCGACCCCAACGGCTTCGTGATCCTGCGCTACGCGCCCGGCTTCGATGCCGGCCACCTGCGCCAGGACATGGCGCGCCTCCTCAAGCTGAAGTAATGACCGCCACGCAACCCGCGCGCACAGGCCCGCGCTCCGTCCCCCGCCATTTCCATCGCATTGCCTGGCTGGCCGTCGGGCTGGCGCTGTGCGTGATCGTGTTCGGCGCGTTCGTGCGCCTGTCCAATGCCGGGCTGAGCTGCCCGGACTGGCCGACCTGCTATGGCCGCGCCGCGTGGCCGCAGGCCGCGCACCAGGTGGCCGACCACGCGGCCTCCGCGATCCGCCCCTTCGAAACCCACAAGGCCTGGCGCGAACAGCTGCACCGCCACCTCGCCGCGGCGCTGGGCGTGCTGGTGCTGGTGCTGGCGCTGCTGGCCGCGCGCCGCCAGCCCCGGGGCATCGCCCGCATCGTGCTGGCCGCGGCGCTGGTGGCGCTGGCGATCCCGCTGTACATGCAGGGGCAGCACGTCGCGGCGTCGGCGCTGGCCATCCTCGGCGAGGCGATCCTGCTGTCCGCGGCGCTGCGCCGCATCGGCAGCGACCTCGCGCGGACGTCCGCGATCACGCTGGCGGTGATCATCTTCCAGGCACTGCTCGGCATGTGGACGGTCACCTGGCTGCTGAAACCGCTGGTGGTCATGGGCCATCTGCTGGGCGGGCTGCTCACGCTGTCCCTGCTGGTCTGGATGGCGTGGCGTGCCACCGACCGGCCGATCGTGCTGGCCGACGCGCAGGCGCTGCGGCGCGTGCTCTGGGTCGCCCTCGCGGCGCTCGGTGTGCAGGTCGCGCTCGGCGGCTGGGTGAGCGCCAACTACGCCGCGCTGTCGTGCGGTGCCGGCAGCTGGTCGGCCGACAACTTCCCGAAGTGCGTGGGCCTGTGGGTGCCGCCGACCGACTTCGCCGAGGGCTTCGTGCTCTGGCGCGGGATCGGCGTGGACTACGAGGGCGGCGTGCTCGACGGCGCGGCGCGCATCGCGATCCAGCTGGCGCACCGGATGATGGCGGTGGTCGCGGCCGCCGCGCTGCTGTGGGCGGCGGTGCGCGCACTGCGCACGCCCGGCCTGCGCGGATGGGGCAGCACCCTGGCGGTGCTGACCGTCGCCCAGGTCAGCCTGGGCATCCTCAACGTCAAGCTGGCGCTGCCGCTTTCGGTGGCGGTGATGCACAACGCCGGCGCGGTGCTGCTGCTGTTCGTGCTGGTCTCGCTGCTCGCGCGCCTGCGCGCGGTGGACTGACATGCGCGCACCCTTCGACCAGTACTGGCAGCTGACCAAGCCGCGCGTGGTCGCGCTGATCGTGTTCACCGCGCTGGTGGGCATGTTCCTCGCGGTGCCCGGCCTGCCACCCGCGCGGCAGGCGATCTTCGGCCTGCTCGGCATCTGGCTGGCGGCGGCGTCGGCGGCGGCCATCAACCACCTCATCGACCAGCGCATCGACCGGCTGATGGTGCGCACCGCGCAGCGCCCGCTGGCGACAGGCGCGCTCACCCCGGCGCAGGTGCTGGCGTTCGCGATCGGTCTTGGCGCGCTGTCGATGGCGATCCTGATCGCGTTGGTCAATCCGCTGACCGCGGCGCTCACCTTCGCCTCGCTGATCGGCTATGCGGTGGTCTACACCGGCTTCCTCAAGCGCGCCACGCCGCAGAACATCGTGATCGGTGGCATCGCCGGCGCGGCGCCGCCGCTGCTCGGCTGGGCGGCGGTGACCGGCATGCAGAACGAGTGGGACTGGGCGCACGCGCTGCTGCCGGTGCTGATCGTGTTCGTGTGGACGCCGCCGCACTTCTGGGCGCTGGCGATCTTCCGCCGCGAGGACTACGCGCGCGCGCTGGTGCCGATGCTGCCGGTGACGCACGGCGTGCAGTACACGCGCTGGCAGATCCTGCTGTACACCGTGCTGCTGCTGGTGGTGAGCGTGCTGCCGTGGGCGGTGGGCATGAGCGGCCTGTTCTACCTCGGCGGCGCGCTGGTGCTGGGCCTGGTGTTCCTCTGGTACGCGTGGCGGCTGATGGACCCGCCGGACGACTTCTTCCCGATGCGGGTCTTCAACTACTCGGTCGTGTACCTGATGGCGCTGTTCGCGTTCCTGCTCGTCGACCACTGGCTGCTGCCCTGGCTGCAGCCGCTGCCCCTGTTCGAGCTGCAGCGGGTGGGGTAGCGATCCCGTGGCGGAGGTTCAACTCTCCGACTGCAGCGGCGTCAGCAGGCGATAGCCGGTACCGGCCTGATGGAAGGCTCCGTCGGCGATGGCGTCGTTGCCCTCCGATTCGTCCTCCCTCCAAGGCGCTGACTGACGGGGGCCGGGGATGTAGGCCACCCATTTGCCATGCGTGCCCTCCTCGGTTGCTTCCGAGTTGATGGCGAAAGTGACCGGCACACGTACTGACCAGAAGGGGGCATTGACGTCGTCCCCCGTCGTGGGCGGCGCGAAAATCCAGCGCCGAGCCGCGCTGATGGCCGCTGCCGAAAACTCCTTCCTCGCAGCCTTCATCGTCGTGGCAGGGGCGATGAATCGCAGGTTCACCTGCTCCGCAACCGCATCGGAGACGCGGCCGTCGGCGCCGATCTTCAGTATCAGATAGGCCGTCCCGGTTGCGCCCATGTGGAGCGCGGCCCGCGGATACGATGGGGGCGTCATCTTGATCGAAGAGACATGGTCGCTCCCGGGTTCGCCGCACTCGCCAAACGTGGCAGAAGCCAGCCTGACCGCGAGGCCGCCGTCTTCCATCGGGGTGCCGAGCAACCGCAGTGTCATGCGCGCCCGCGCGGGGACGGGTTTCCCGTCCACCAGGACAGGCTCGAAGCGCCAGTGGGTGATGGCTCGCTCGATGATGTTGACGGCGTAGGGAGGAATCGCATCGCCGTCATCAATGGTGTGCCTGGACACCGAACCATCGATCTCGATGTCGAGGTCGCCGGTGATGAGCATCGAGACTTCGAACCCGGCGCTCCTCTTCTGGGCGCCCTGTGCGGGCCCCGATACTGCGAACAAGGCCAGCATGGCGGCCAGAACGAAACGGAACATTCCCTGTACTCCCCTTGCACCATTGTGCGGCACGGTATCGCCGAGTCCGCGCAGGCGCAAGGCCGAGCGGCGGAACGTCAAGCAGTGCGGTCCGCGTCCTCAGGCCTTGCCTGCTGCGCCACGCGGGACAACGTTGCCGGCGTGACATCCCACTGCTCCGGCGTGTCGTACTCGAACTCCACCGTCATGCGTCCGCTGTCGCGCCACAGGCGCAGCACGCAGGCGCCCCAAGGCGCCTTGCCGGGCACCCGAGTGGCGTCGCGCAGGTCGTCGAAGGCAGGGCCGATGGCGTCATCGGCAGGCGTCGCGGCCTGGTGGTCGCCTGCGGAGTCGTAGCGGAAGCCGCTGAGCCGGCGGGCGATCGCTCCGTCGCCGTAGCGCACGATCAGCGCATAGCCGTGCCAGAGGCCATCAGAGACCGCCGGGTCGGCGACCAGCAGCCGGCCGATCTTCGCGATCAGTGCGTTCCTGTCCAGCGGCGGCTCCACGCGCAAGTCCGTGGCCAGTCTGCCGTCAGGCACTGGCCCTGTCGATCATGTCTGGCATCTGCTTCGACGCGATGGCGTCGAATGACTGGCCGTCCGCGTTGGCGAACGCGATCAGCGTGGGGTCGTAGACCACGGCGCCGGTGGCCGGATCGATCACTTCGTAATCGACGTGCACTTCTTCCGGGCGGTGCCCGCCGTTGCGCACCAGGTCGATGTCGATCCGCACCTCCATGCCGGTGCCCAGCCAGTCGCTCCACTCCTGCTCCATCTTGGCGTAGGCGCCGCGGTTGAACAGGCCGAACTGCGGGAACATGTTGACCTCGCCGTGGCCGTTGGCGAAGCGGTAGGCGAACACATGGCCGACGTCGTCGGGGGTGCCCTTCATCTCGTTGTCGGTGCGGAACCGGCTCTGCGCGCTGGTCTCGATGCGGTCGGAGTCACGGCCCTTGCTGGACGGCTCCCAGGTCAGCACCGCTTCGGCGCCGGTCGGCCGGCCTTCGGCATCGAGCGACCAGGTGATGTCGTTCACTTCGCCCGAGCCGGCTTCGGTGACGGTGCCGCGCACTTCGCCGGGCTCCACGTCCTCGGCCAGCACCACGGTGCTGTCGGGCACCTCGCCGGTGAGCAGCATGCGGGTGTACGCGGCACGGTCGGCGCCGGCCGGCTCCGACAGCATGGTGGTGTGGCGGGTGAAATCCTCGCGGTCGAGTGCATCGGAGCCGGGGCCGCCGTCGCGCGGCGCGTCGAACAGCTGTCCGGAGCCGGTCATCACCCGCAGCTGGCCCTTCTCCGTCATCTCCAGCGACAGCCGCAGGTCGTCGATGGAGGCGAGGCCATTGGCATCGGCCAGGGTGCGGAACGCGGGTTCAAGGGCGGTGCCGGCGTAATCGGCGCCATGCACTTCGATACGCGCGCGCGGCGGGATGGTGGCCGGGTCGAAGGGGTTGAGCGCCTGCATCGCGGCGGGCGTGGCATCGGCGTTGCGCAGGCTGGCCTCGTAGCGCAGCGGCACGTCGGTACCGGCGCCGTCGCGGCCGCGCACGGTCATGTCGCCGCAGGCGGTGTAGGTGGTGCTGTGCTGGCCGGCCTTCGCGTCGCTGATGCGCACGCTGCCGGCGTCGAGGTCGAAGCGGACGTCGCCGGGTGGTGCATCGAGCAGTGCCGGGTCCAGCGCGGCGGGCTTGCCGGCCTGTGCGCCGAAGAGGAACGCTTCCAGGTCGCGCCAGGGTGGCGGCGGGAGGGGAGCCAGAAGGTGTTGGGTCTCGAACGACATGGCGTGCTGCGCAGGCGGTGGCGTCCACCGTCGCGACGACGTTACGCGGCGCGCGCCCGCGCCACCATTGGGGAAAACCCCTGCGTTCGATGACCGTATCGAAGCAGCGCGCGGCGCGCGATCAGCCGACGTTGCGCCCTCGGGCCAGCAGCAGCTCGCGCAGCTCCGCCTTGTCCACGGCGTCCAGGCCCTCCTCGCGCTGCTTGGCCTGCAGTTCGTCGGTGCGCTGCATCAGCGTCTGGCGGTCGAGCTGGCCGATCACGTCGAGGAATTCGAGGTGCCAGCCGGCCTCTTCGCCGGGCATGGTCTGGCTGGCCAGCTTCTGCAGCGCCGCCGCTTCCTCGCGGCCTTCGAACTGCGCGAGCAGGGCGCCGGTGCCGATGTCCGGGCGCGCGCTGACAATCGCGATCAGTTCGGTCAGAAGCGGTACGCCGGGCTGGCGCAGCGCGACAAAGCGGTAGGGCGGGGTGATGTCGAGCGCGAGCGCCGGCTTCTGCAGCAGCAGCGCGATGGCGCTGCGCACCAGGCTGCGGCGCGGCGCGGTGCTGACCGGCGCGCGGTGCGCGCGCTGGGTGGGCACGTGCACGTGCGGCGCGCTGTTGCGCGCGCCGACGCCGGTGAGTTCGGTCAGGCGCTGCTGCATGAGGTCGGCGAACGCGCCGTCGGGCAGCTGCGCCAGCATCGGCCTGGCGCGTTCGGCCAGCCGCGCCTTGCCGTCCAGCGTGGCGAGGTTGATGCCGTCCTCGGCCAGGCTGTCGAACAGGAACTGCGACAGCGGCGTGGCGTCCACCAGGCGCGCGTCGAACCCGGCCGCGCCCTCGTTGCGCACGATGGTGTCCGGATCCTCGCCCTCGGGCAGGAACAGGAAGAACGCCTGGCGGCCGTCCTTCATGCGCGGCAGGACCGATTCCATCGCGCGCGTGGCGGCACGGCGGCCGGCGGCATCGCCGTCGAAGCAGAAGTAGACGTCGGGCGCGTTGCGAAAGAGCAGCTCCGCGTGGTCGGGGGTGGTGGCCGTGCCCAGCGTGGCCACCGCCTGGCTGATGCCGTGCTGGAACAGCGCCACCACGTCCATGTAGCCCTCGACCACGATCAGCCGCGCGATCTTCTGGTTGGCCTGGCGCACCTGCCACAGGCCGTAGAGTTCGCGGCCCTTGTGGAACAGCGGCGTCTCCGGCGAGTTGAGGTATTTCGGCGAGTCGTCGGCCTTCAGCACGCGGCCGCCGAACGCGATCACCCGCCCGCGGCGGTCGTGGATCGGGAACATCACCCGGTCGCGGAACTTGTCGTAGCTGTGGCCGCGCTCGTTCTTCGACAGCAGCCCCGCGCGCTCGAGCAGCGACAGCCGCCGCGGGTCGCTGCCCAGCGCGTCCTTCAGCGCCGAAAACCCGCCTGGCGCATGGCCGATGGCGAACTGCTCGCGCACCGCGGCATCCACGCCGCGGCGATCGAGGTAGGCGCTCGCCTCGGCGTTGCCGGCCAGCTCGCCGCGGAAGAAGCGCGCAGCCTCGTCGAGGATCGCGAACAGGTCGCGGGTATCGGGGTTCTCGTTGTGCTGCCGCGTTTCGCGCGGGATCTCGATGCCGGCGCGGCGCGCGAGTTCGTCCACCGCGTCGAGGAACTCGAGGCGGTCGTAGTTCATCAGGAACGAGATCGCGGTGCCGTGCGCGCCGCAGCCGAAGCAGTGGTAGAACTGCTTGGTTGGCGACACCGTGAACGATGGCGAGCGCTCGTCATGGAACGGACAGCGCGCCGAATATTCGCGCCCCTGGCGCTTCAGCGGCACGCGCGCGGCGATCACCTCGACGATGTCCGTCCGGGCGAGCAGGTCGTCGATGAAGGCGTCGGAAAGGCGTGCCATGGCTGCCGCCATGATCGCACGCGTGCCGCTAGCCGGCCGTGCGTTCCGGCTCGCGCGTGGCCGGTTTGGCGGACGCTGCGGCCGTGGTGGACGGCGTTTCGGCAACGGGCGGCAGGCCACGCCGCGCCGCGCGCTCATCCAGGCGCCGCTGCACGTCGCCGAAGCGCCAGCGCTCGTCGATCACCGCGGTGATCATCGCGCCGACGAAGAACACCACCGCCGCGTAGTACAGCCACACCAGCAGCACCACGAGCGTGCCCATCGCGCCATAGGCACTGCCTGGCGCCGCCTCGGCGATGTACAGGCCGATGCCCCAGCGGCCGAGCACGAACAGCACCGCGGTCAGCAGGCCGCCGAGCAGCGCCTGGCGCCAGCGCACGCGCCGGTCGGGCAGGTAGTGGTACATCAGCGCGAACGCGACCGTGTAAAGGGCCAGCGCCGCCAGGTTGCCGAGCACCGGCAGCGTGGGCGAGCCGCCGAAGGCGATCTCCAGCACCGTGGTCAGCGCGGCCGACACCAGCAGCAGGAAGCCCAGCGCGATCACCACGCCGAACGAGAACACGCGCTTGCGCAGCCAGGCGCGCAGGCCGCCACGCAGCTTGTCGCCGGCGGTGTGGAAGATCGCGTTGAGCGTGCCCTGCAGCCGCGCGAACACCGCGGTGGCGCCGAACAGCAGCAACAGCGTGCTCCACGTGCCCGCCAGTGAGCCGACATCGGGCTCGGTGCGCGCGTTCTCCAGCACGGTGCTGGCGACCTCGCCGGCGCCGCTGCCCGCGATCCCCTGGATCTGCGTGAGCAGCGCGTCCTGCGCCGCGGGATACAGCGACGCCGTCAGCCACAGCAGCAGCACCAGCAGCGGCGCCAGCGACAGCAGCGCGAAGAACGTCAGCGACGCCGCATGGGTGAGGATGTCGATTTCGACGAAGCGCTGCGCGATGGCATAGGGCAGCGACTGCTGCAGGCGCTCGAAACCGGATTTGAGGCGGGACGTGATGAATCGGGGCATGGCGCCAGCATAGGCAGGCGCCGTGCACGCGATGTCGCCGTGGGCGGCGACCGCGCTGTTGCTCAGCCGGCCAGGCGGCCCTTGAGCAGCGCCGAGACCTGGCCCATGTCGGCCTTGCCGGCCAGGCGCGGCTTCAGCAGGCCCATCACCTTGCCCATGTCCGCGGGGCCCGCGGCGCCGGACTCGGAAATGGCGGCGTCGATCTCGAAGATCACCTCGGCCTCGCCCAGCTTGTCCGGCAGGTAGCGCTGGATGACTTCGATCTCGGCGCGCTCGATGGCGGCCAGGTCCTCGCGGCTGGCGGCCTCGAACTGCGACACCGAGTCCTTGCGCTGCTTGAGCATCTTCTCGAGCGTGGCGAGCACGCTGGCGTCGTCGAGCTCGACGCGGTCGTCGACCTCGCGCTGCTTGATCGCGGCGAGCATCAGGCGGATCACGCCCAGGTTGGCCTTGTCGCCGGCCTTCATGGCCGTCTTCATGTCATCGGTGAGGCGCTGCTTGAGGCTCATCGTTGGATTCTCCGGTTCGGGGAACACGTAAAGCCGGCGACGCTTGCGCGTGCCGGCTTCAGTGGTGCCGCAGTCAGTCACCGGGCGCAGGGCGCGCCGGCAGGACCGGGCTCAGTACAGGCGCTGGCGCTTGGTGACGTCGCGCGAGGTGCGACGCGACTGGCGCTTCACGGCAGCCGCGGCCTTGCGCTTGCGCTCCTGCGTCGGCTTCTCGTAGAACTCGCGCTTGCGGGTCTCGGCAAGCACGCCGGCCTTTTCGCAGGTGCGCTTGAAGCGGCGGAGGGCAAACTCGAAAGGCTCGTTTTCGCGGACTTTGACGCTGGGCATATGGGATCTCTGGGATGTCTGAACACCGGATTCCGTCCGGCGAGCCGCGTATGATAGCGGCAAGGTTCGGGTGCGCGCAAATGGCCCCGGCCAGGAGCCCGCAAGCCCATGAAAGTCCTCGGAATCGAAACCAGCTGCGACGAAACCGGCGTGGCCGTGTACGACACGGCGCGGGCGGGATCGGCCGGGCTGCTCGCCCACGCCGTCTACAGCCAGATCGCCCTGCACGCCGAGTATGGCGGGGTGGTGCCGGAACTGGCCAGCCGCGACCACGTGCGCAAGCTGCTGCCGCTGGTCCGCCAGACCCTGGCCGAGGCCGGCCTGGGCGTCGGCGACCTCGACGGCGTGGCCTATACGGCCGGCCCCGGCCTGGTGGGGGCGCTGCTGGTCGGCGCCGGGGTGGCGCGTTCGCTGGCCTGGGCGCTGGAACTGCCCGCGGTCGGCGTGCACCACATGGAGGGCCACCTGCTGGCCCCCTTGATGGAAGACGACCCGCCGAAGCCGCCATTCGTGGCCCTGCTGGTCTCCGGCGGCCACACCCAGCTGGTCGCGGTGGAGGCGATCGGGCAGTACCGCCTGCTCGGCGAGACCCTGGACGACGCCGCCGGCGAGGCCTTCGACAAGACCGCCAAGCTGATGGGCCTGCCGTATCCCGGTGGCCCACAGCTGGCGCGGCTGGCCGAGCAGGGCACGCCCGGGCGCTTCCGCTTCTCGCGGCCGATGACCGACCGCCCGGGGCTGGACTTCAGCTTCAGCGGCCTGAAGACGCAGGTGATGCTGGCCTGGCGCAACAGCGACCAGACCGACGCCACCCGTGCCGACATCGCCCGCGGCTTCGAGGACGCGGTGGTCGACACCCTGGCCATCAAGTGCGAACGCGCGCTGGATGACGCCGGCTGCGACGTGCTGGTGGTGGCCGGCGGCGTGGGCGCCAACACGCGCCTGCGTGCGCGCCTGCAGGCCATGGCCGCCAAGCGCGGCGGCCGTGCCTGCTATCCGCGCCCGGAGCTGTGCACCGACAACGGCGCGATGATCGCCTTCGCCGGCGCGCTGCGCCTCGAGGCCGGCCAGCGCGAGCCGGCCGCCGTGCACGTCGTGCCGCGCTGGGACATGGCCGGACTGCCCGCGCTGTGAGTACCGCCATGGACAAGGTGTTCATCGAGGGCCTCGAGATCGAGGCGCTGATCGGCATCTACGACTGGGAGCGGCGCATCCGCCAGACCCTGGTGTTCGACCTGGAGATGGGCTTCGACAACCGCGTGCCCGCGGCCAGCGACGACATCGCCGATACCCTCAACTACAAGGCGGTCAGCGTGCGCCTGGTGGAATACGTCTCGCAGTCGGGCTTCGGCCTGGTGGAGACGCTGGCCGAGCGCTGCGCGGCAATCGTCATCGAAGAGTTCAAGGTCGATTGGTTACGCTTGAAGCTCAGCAAGCCCGGCGCGGTGCGCGGCGCGCGCGCGGTGGGCGTGTGCATCGAGCGCACGCGCGGCTGATTCCCCCGCAACCGGATCCGACATGCAAGAGATGCTGCAGGCGCTGCAGGACGCGCTGTCCCCCTGGCCCTGGGCCTACACGCTGGTGATGCTGGCCGCCCTGCTGCTGCTGGCGTGGCTGGCCAACCTGATCACGAAGAAAGTGCTGCTGCGCGGCGTGCGGCGGATACTCGGCATGCTGCCGGCGCTGCGCGGCGGCGAGGCCAACCCCGGGATCCGCCTGCGCGTGGTGCCGCGCCTGGCCAACGTGGTGCCGGCGCTGGTGATCGCCGCCGGCATCACCCTGGTGCCTGGCCTGCCGGGCGAGATCGCGCAGTTCGTGCGCAACCTCTGCAACGTGTTCATCGTGTTCACCGTGGTGCTGGCCATCGGCCACGCCTTCGACCACGCCAACGAGATCTACGAGCGCCGCCCGGACGCGCGCGACAAGCCCATCAAGGGCTACCTGCAGGTCGCCAAGATCGTGCTGTTCGCGCTCGCGGTGCTGTCGGCGATCGCCATCCTGGCCGGGGTCAAGCTGCTGCACGTGCTGACCGGCCTGGGCGCCGCCAGCGCGGTACTGATGCTGATCTTCCAGGACACCATCCTGTCGTTCGCCGCCAGCCTGCAGATCAGCGGCGACGGGCGCGTGCGCATCGGCGACTGGATCGAGATGCCCAGCCAGAACGCCGACGGCGACGTCATCGACATCGCCCTGCACACGGTCACCGTGCAGAACTTCGACAAGACCATCACCACCATCCCGACCAAGAAACTGATCAGCGACTCGTTCAAGAACTGGCGCGGGATGAGCGAGTCGGGCGGGCGCCGCATCAAGCGCGCGATCTACCTGGACCAGCACAGCACGCGCTTCCTGGAGCCGGACGAGGTGGCGCGCTTCCGCCGCTTCCGCCTGCTGGATGCCTACCTCGACGGCAAGTCGAGCGAGATCCGCAGCTGGAACGACAAGCTCGCCGGCCACGGCGCCGAGCCGGTCAACCGCCGCCGCGTCACCAACCTCGGCACCTTCCGCGCCTACGTCGAGCAGTACCTGCGCAACCACCCGGGCGTGCACCAGGGCATGTCGCTGATGGTGCGCCAGCTGCAGCCGACCGATGCCGGCCTGCCGCTGGAGGTCTACTGCTTCAGCAACGACGTGCGCTGGGCGATGTACGAGGGCATCCAGGCCGACATCTTCGACCACCTGCTGGCGATCCTGCCGGAGTTCGGCCTGCGCGTGTTCCAGGCGCACAGCGACGCGCCGGTGGACGTGCGTCTGCACGCTGCGCAACCGTCGCTCGCCCAGCGCCCGCACGACGCCGACGCTGCGGGCGACGCGGGCGGCGACGCCACGGCGAACGCCGGCGCATGAGCCGTGCCTGCCTGAGCCTGGGCAGCAACGTCGATCCCGAGCGGCACGTCGCGCTTGCGTTCGACGCGCTGCGCGCGCGCTTCGGCGACATCCTCGCCTCGCGCGCCTACCGCACGCCTGCGATCGGCTTCGAGGGCCCGGACTTCGTCAACGCCGCGGCGGTGATTGAAACCGACCTGGACGTGCACGCGCTCAACCTCTGGTTGCACGTGCTCGAGGATGCCCACGGCCGCGACCGCGGCGGCCCGCGCTACGGTGACCGGACGCTCGACATCGACATCGTGCTGTTCGACGACCTGGTGTGCAGCGGGCCCGGCAACCTGCGCCTTCCGCGTGGCGAACTGCGCCACGCCTTCGTGCTGCGGCCGCTGGCGGAAATCGCGCCGGATGTCGTGGAGCCGGTCGCCGGGCTGACGCTCGCCGCGCTGTGGGCGGCGTCGCCGGAGCGCGACGTGGCCATGCACCCGGTTGCACTGCCCGCATTGCAGGCTGCAGCCGGGGACGGTCACACTCCGCCGGCTGCCGCGGTCTAGCAGCACATGGCGTTCGACGCCGCGGCCGCCGGCCGCGGTCGGCGCCTTACGGGGAGGTCGCTACGATGTTCGAGAAGGTTTCGCGCAGCTGGGAGATGGTCAAGGCAAGCGCGGCGGTGCTGCGTTCCGACAAGGAGCTGATGCTGTTCCCGATCCTCTCGGGCCTGGCCACGCTGGCGGTGCTGGCGACGTTCCTGGTCCCTGCGCTCGCGCTGCGCATGTTCAGCGGCGGCTTCGGCATCGGCGCGGTCATTGGCGGCTTCGTCTTCTACTTCTGCACCTACAGCGTGGTGATCTTCTTCAACTGCGCGCTGGTGGGCGCGGCGATGATCCGCCTGGACGGCGGCGACCCCACGCTTGCCGATGGCTTCGCTGCGGCGCGCGGCCGGCTCGGTGCCATCTTCGGCTACGCGGCGATCGCCGCCACCGTCGGCGTGCTGCTGCAGGGCATGAAGAACAAGGACAACGGGTTCCTGGTGCGGCTGCTGGGCAGCGGCCTGGGCGCGGCGTGGACGCTGGCCGCGTTCCTGGTGGTGCCGGTGCTGGTGAGCCGCAATGTCGGCCCGGTCGACGCGCTCAAGGACAGCCTGGCGCTGCTCAAGCGCACCTGGGGCGAGAACGCGGTGGGCCAGGTCGGCATCGGCGCCGCGTTCGGGCTGCTGACCGGCGGTGCGGTGCTGCTGTCGCTGGCGCTGGTGGTGCTGGCCGCGCAGGCGTCGGTGGTGCTTGCCGTGGCGGTGGGCGTGATCTGCGCCGTCGGCGTCATCGTGCTGGCGATCTACCAGGCGGCGCTGACCGGCATCTATTCGGCGGTCCTGTACCGCTATGCGGTGGCGCACGAAATCCCGGCGGCCTTCCAGGGCGCGCAGCTGGCCACGGTGTTCGCGCCGAAGCGTTGAGCACGGTCGCGGCCGCCTCAGTCCTCGAGGAGGCGGCCGCCGTCCAGGCGCAGCACCTGGCCGGTGGTGTAGCCGGCATGCGCGATCAGCCAGTGCACGGCTTCTGCGACTTCTTCCGGCGTGCCGGTGCGCGCCAGCGGCGTGCGCGCCAGCAGCGCGCGCTGGCGCTCGATGTCGGGCTCGCCGTCGTCGGGCCACAGGATCGCGCCGGGTGCGATGGCGTTCACGCGCACCTTCGGCGCGAGTTCCAGCGCAAATGCGCGCGTGGCCATCACCAGTGCGGCCTTGGCCATTGAATACACCGCGTGCCCGCGCAGCGGGCGCTCGGCATACACGTCCACCATGTTGACGATCGCGCCGCCACGCGCGGCGAGGTGCGGCGCCGCGGCCTGGGCCAGGAAGAACGGCGCGCGCGCGTTGGATGCGAACAGCTCATCCCACTGCGCCGGCGTGGTGCTGCAGAGCACGGTGGGGCTGAACGCGGAGGCGTTGTTGACCAGCGCGTCCAGGCGGCCGAAGCGGCCGATGGTGCGCGCCACCAGCTCGGGCAGGCGGTCGAACTCGGCGAGGTCGGCCTGCAGCAGCAGCACGCTGTCGGGCCGCAGCGCTTCGAGCTCGGCGGCGAGCGCATGCGCTTCGGCGCCGGAGCTGCGCCAGTGCAGCGCGAGGTCGTGGCCTTCGGCGTGCAGGCGGCGCGCGATGGCCGCGCCAAGGCGGCGTGCGGCACCGGTGACGAGGGCGACGGGGCGTTGTCCGGCCATGCGGGGCTCCGGGCTGTGGGGCATTCACGATAGCGCGTCGCGCACTGCACGCCTTCAGCTGGCGCTGTCCCTCCGACGTGGACAGTTCCGTATCCTGTGCAGGTCCGCAGCGGAAACCCCCATGCCCATCCCCTCGCCAGACCCCGATGCGCAGGCGCACAGCGATCGCCTGCGCGCGGTCATCCACGCCGACATCGCCGCTTCCGGCGGTGCCGTGCCGTTCTCGCGCTTCATGGAGCTGGCGCTGTACGCGCCGGGCCTGGGCTATTACAGCGCCGGCAGCACCAAGTTCGGCCGCGCCGGCGATTTCGTCACCGCGCCCGAACTCGGCCCACTGTTCGCCGAATGCGTGGTCGAGGCGCTGGCACCGGTACTGCGCCAGCTGGGCGAGGGCGCCGACTTCGTCGAGATCGGCGGCGGCAGCGGCGCGTTCGCCGAGGTCGCGCTCGGCCACCTCGCCGCGCTCGACGCGCTGCCCGCGCGCTACGCGATCCTGGAGCCCAGCGCCGACCTGCGCGAGCGCCAGCGCACGCGGCTCGAACAGCGCCTGCCGGCGGCCGTGTTCGAGCGCGTGGAATGGCTGGACCGCCCGCGCGAGGAGGCGTGGCAGGGCGTGCTGTTCGCCAACGAGGTGATCGACGCGCTGCCCACGCCGCGCTTCGTGATCCGCAACGGCGGGGTCATGGAAGAAGGCGTGGCCAGCGCATCCGGTGGCGGTTTCCGCCTGGTCGAGGTGCCGGCCGATGCCCTGATGACCGCGGCGGTGCGGCATGTCGAGCAGCAGCGCGGCGACGGCGCGTTTCGCGAGGGCTACCGTTCCGAACTGCTGCCGCAGCTGCCGTACTGGATCCAGGCGGTGATGGGCGCCATGCAGGCCGGCGCCATGCTCTTCATCGACTACGGCCACCCGCGCCGCGAGTACTACGCGGATACCCGCCCCGACGGCACGTTGCGCGCGTTCTACCGCCACCACGTGGTGCAGGACGTGTTCGCGCGCGTTGGCCTGCAGGACATCACCGCCTCGGTGGACTTCACCGCGCTGGCCGAAGCCGGTACCGGCGCCGGCTTCGAGTTCGCGGGCTACTGCTCGCAGGCGGCGTTCCTGCTGGGCAATGGCCTCGAGCAGCGGCTGGCCGCGCACGAGGCGGACGCGCCCGGCGACCGCGCGCGCTTCTCGCTGCGCCAGCAGGTGCAGCAGCTGACCATGCCCGGCGCGATGGGCGAACGCTTCCAGGCGATGGGCTTCGAGCACGGCGTGGCGTTCGAGGCCGCGTTCCTGGCCGGGGACCTGAGCTTCCGGCTGTGAGCGGCCGCCGCTTCGGGCGTTCGCTCAAGCCGCTGGCGCACCCGCTGGCGTGGACCACGCTGTGGTGCCTGGCGATCGCGGCGGTGGTGGTGTTCTCGCTGCTGCCCGCGCCGGATCTCCCCGACGCGCCGGGCAGCGACAAGCTGCACCACTTCATTGCCTACTTCGCGCTCGCCGCCAGCGCGGTGCAGCTGTTCGCGCGCTGGCCGGCGCTGTTCGGCGCGGGCCTGGGGCTGGTGCTGCTCGGCATCGGCCTCGAGCACGGCCAGGAAGTGCTGACCGGCACCCGCATCGCCGACCGCTGGGATGCGCTGGCCAACACCCTGGGCGTGATCGCCGGCCTGTTGACGCGCCTCACGCCGATGAAGGACGTGCTGCTGCGGTGGGATACCGGGCGCGCAAACGCCTGACGGCGCGGCTCAGGCCCTGGCGCGCAACGTGCGTGCCGCGGCGATCGCGGCAATCCGTGCGTCGCGCAGTGCCGCCCCGAAGGCCGGACCGGCGAGGTCCTTCGCCGCCACGTCGGCGCCGCTGATCGCGGCAGCGGCATCGCGCAGCCGCACCAGCTCGGCGGCCTGCGGATAGGCGTCCTCGGACGCACCGCCGCGGCCGCGCTTGTCGGCTTCGCACACGGTTGCCAGGCGGTGGATGCGCTCGGGCTTGCGGAAGCCGTCGCAGCGCGCGAGCAGGTCATGCACGGTCTGGTCGCGCAGCTCCGCCAGGCGATGCACGTTGAGGTGTTCGCGGCATGCGAGCAGCGCCAGGTCGCGGTGCGCGGCGGGCACGCGCAGGCGCGCGCACAGCGTGCGCACCGGCGCCAGTCCGCGCTGCTCGTGCATCACGTGCGCCGGGAGCTTCGCCGCGGGCGTGAGCGCCTTGCCCAGGTCGTGCACCAGCGCGGCAAAGCCCACCTCGTCATCGCCCGGCGCCAGCCGCGCGGCCATGTCGCACACCATCTCGACGTGCACGCCGGTGTCGATTTCGGGGTGGTACTCGGCGCGCTGCGGTACGCCGTACAGCGCGTCCACCTCGGGCAGCACCACGGCCAGCGCGCCGCAGTCGCGCAGCGTGCGCACGAACGCCGATGGCGTTGCCGAGCGCAGCGCGCGCACGAGTTCCTGCCAGACGCGTTCGGGCACCAGGTCCGCCAGCTCGCCACCGGCCACCATCTCGCGCATCAGCGCCATGGTGTCGTCGGCCACGTGGAAGCCGAGCGAGGCGAAGCGCGCCATGAAGCGTGCCGCGCGCAGCACGCGCAGCGGATCCTCGGCGAACGCCGGTCCCACGTGGCGCAGCACGCGCGCTTCGATATCGCCCTGGCCACCGTATGGATCGACCAGCCGGCCATCGGTGCCTTCGGCGATCGCGTTGATGGTGAAGTCGCGGCGGCCGAGATCCTCCTCCAGCGTCACCGACGGATCGGCGTCGACCACGAAGCCGCGGTGTCCGCGCGCCGACTTGCGCTCGGTGCGCGCGAGCGCGTGCTCCTCGCCAGTCGCGGGGTGCAGGAACACCGGGAAATCACGCCCCACCGGCCTGAAGCCGGCCGCGAGCATGGCCTCGGGCGTGGAACCCACCACCACGAAGTCGCGGTCACCCGCCGGAAGGCCCAGCAGCCGGTCGCGCACCGCACCGCCGACCAGCCAGGTCTCCATCAGGCCGCTGGACAGGCGAAGGGCTTGCGCGCGCCGCCGCTGCGGCCGTGCATGCGGTCGCTGACCGCGACCGCCTTGCCGTCCAGGCGCCAGTCGTAGATCACGCTGAAGGCGAGCACGCGCGCCACGTAGTCGCGGGTTTCCTTGTAGGTGATCGTCTCGATCCAGAAATCGGCATCCATGCCGGGGCGCTGCGCCTGCCAGCGCGCGGTGGGCGTGGGCCCGGCGTTGTAGGCGGCGATCGCCACGTAGGGCAGCGCGTACTTGTCCTTCATCTCGCGCAGGTAGGCGGTGCCGAGGCGGATGTTGGTGGCCGGGTCGTACAGGCTCTCCGCGCCGGACCAGGGCAGGCCCAGGCGCGCGGCCACGCCGGCCGCGGTCTCCGGCAGCACCTGCATCAGGCCGCGTGCGTTGGCACCGGAACGGGCCTTGGGATTGAACACGCTCTCGGCGCGGATCTCGGCTGCCACCCAGGCCGGGTCCAGGTTGTTGCGCGCGGATTCGGCGCGGATCAGCGCGTCGTGGTGCAGGGGGAAGCGCAGCGCGTACAGGCGCAGTTCGTCCGGCTTGCGTTCGCCGCCGGCATTGACCAGGCCGAACACGCCGCGGTCGAACCAGCCGTTGTCCTGTGCGACCTCCACCGCCAGCCGGCGCTGGTCGTCGTTGAAGCGCGCCAGCGCGGCGCGCCATTCGCGCTCGGCCCACGCCGCGCGCTCGACGCGGTACAGCGCCATCGCACGGCGCAGCGACGGATCGGCGGCCACCGCCGCCTTGGCCGCCGGCGTGGAGGCATGCTCGAGCGGACACAGCGCATACGGCAGCTTGCCGCGGTCGGCGGCCAGGAAGCCGTGGAATTCGGGCGCACGCGCGGCGGCGGCATACAGGGGCTGCGCGCCGGCGCGGTCGCCGGTCAGTTCGCGCAGGCGCGCGGCGAAGTAGCTCCAGCGCGAATCCTTGCGCTGCGTGTCGCCCATGCGCGCGATCGCGGCCAGCGCCGCGCGCCAGTCGGTGCGTGCCATCGCCTCGCGCACGCGCCATTCGTGCAGGCGGTCGTCGTAGGCGGCTTCGGGCACCGCGGCCAGGCGGCGCGTGGCGCCCGGGTCGTACGAGGCCACGGTCCACAGCGCGATGTCGTACAGCACGCGGTTGCGCTCGGCATCGCCGAATGCCAACGCCTGTGCGACGCGCGGCAGCAGCGCCTCGGCCGCGCCGGGGTCGGCCTTGGCCAGGCGCGCCAGCCCGTGTGATGCCACCAGGCGGCTGCGCGCGGTCTTCGGCCACTGCAGTGCGCGATCGTCGGCCTTGTCGAGGTAGGCGGCGTAGGTCTCGGCCAGCGTGCGTTCGTCACCGCTGAATCCGCGCGCCGCGGCACGCACCACGCCCGGTTGCCCGGCTGCGATCGCCTTGTCGATGCGCTCCCAGCGCAGCGCCGGCGCGAGCCCGCCACTGCGTTCCAGCGCGGCGATCGGCGCATCGCAGGCGTCGGGCAGCGACTTCGCCGCGCCGCGCCACAGCGCCTGCACCTCGCTGGTCCATTTCGCATCGACCGCACCGGTCTGCGCGCGCGCCTCGAGTTCGTGGCAGCGCAGCGCGGTCGACGAAATCCGCGGCGACCACGCCGCGCGGAAGCCGGTCCAGTCGTCGCGCTTGGCCAGAGACGCAAGCCAGGCCTCGCGGAACGCCAGTTCCACCGGCTGTCCGGCCTGACGCGCGACGAAGGCCTGCGCCTGCGCGGCCGGCAGCGTGTCGATGTCGCGGCGCAGGCGCGCGAATTCGATCCAGCCCTGCAGCGGATGGTCGTTGCGCAGCGCGGGCGTGGGCGCGGGCAGGCCGATTTCGGCGGCGGAGAGCGCGCGCCGTGCAAGGTCGTCGTCGGGTTGCGCCTGGGCGCACGCGGTGGTCGCGGCCACCAGCAGCAGCGCGGCGACCAGTACGATGGGCGTCTTGTTGTCTGGCATGGCGGGACTATAACGGATGGTTTCTGTACGACTCTTGGCGTCGCGTGCGTGATCGAAGGCCTGTGGATCTTCCCGTTGCTGGGCATCGTGGCGGGCGTCATGGCGGGCCTGCTCGGCATCGGCGGTGGCCTGGTGCTGGTCGCCGCGCTGGCCTGGCTGCTGCCGCTGCAGGGCGTGCCCGCGGATCTGGCGATGCATGCGGCGCTGGCGAGTTCGATGGCGAGCATCGTGATGACGTCGCTGTCGTCGGCGTGGTCGCACCACCGCCGCGGCGGCGTGCTGTGGCCCACCGTGCATTGGATGGTGCCCGGCCTGCTGGCCGGTGGCTGGCTGGGCAGCCGCTTTGCCGTCAGCCTGGAAGGCGACGTGCTGCGCTGGATCGTGGCGTGCTACTGCCTGCTGGCCGGCGCGCAGATGGCCTTCGGCCGCGCGCGCGGTGACGACGCGGGTGCCGCCAGCGTGGTGCCCACCGGCCCGGCCATGACCACGGCGGGGCTCGGCATCGGCGCGCTGTCGGCGGTGGTGGGCATCGGCGGCGGCAGCATCACCGTGCCGCTGCTGGTGTGGCGCGGCGTGCGCGCCGTGCGCGCGGTGGGTACGTCCTCGGCCTGCGGGTTCGCCATCGCCGTCGGCAGCGTGCTCGGCTATGCGCTGAATGCGCCGGAAGGCAGCGCGTTGCCACAGGGCGCGGTGGGCTACGTCTACCTGCCCGCGGCGATCGGGGTGGCGCTGACCTCGATCATCGCGGCGCCGTTCGGCACGCGCATCGCGCACGCTATCAGCGGGCCCGCGCTGCGCCGGATCTTCGCGGCGTTCCTGGTGGCCGTCGGCCTCAGCCTGGTGCTGTAGGCGGGGCCGGGACCGCGGGAAACCCGGGGGGCTTGCGGTGGTTTTACGTTTTGTTTACAAAAGGCCGTCGAGCGGCCCGGGGGCAACGTCGGCACCATCCCTCCCAGGAGAGATCCATGCCCATGCCCGCCCCGCGCACGCTGTCGGCTGCCATCCAGTCGGCGTTGCTGCTCTTCGCACTTCCCGGACTCGTCCTCGCGCAGGACGCCCCCGATCCGGCCACCACCCTCGACACCGTCACCGTCACCGGCTCGCGCATCAAGCAGGCCGAGCTGGAGACGCATGTGCCGGTGCAGGTCCTGACCCGCGAGGACATCGACCGCAGCGGCTTCAAGTCGGTGTCGGACATCGTCCAGAACCTGACCGCCAGCGGCGCCGGGCTCAACACCAAGTTCAATTCCAGCGGCAACTTCGGCTTCCCGCCGGACGGTGGCGGCGTTGGCGCGGGTGCAGCCACGGTCGACCTGCGCCACCTCGGCCCCAAGCGCGTGCTGGTGCTGGTCGACGGCATCCGCTGGGTCAATGAATCGTCCGGTTCGGGCGTGGGCTCGGCGGTCGACCTCAACACCATTCCGCTGGCGCTGGTGGACCGGATCGAGGTGCTGGAAGACGGCGCCTCGTCGATCTACGGCTCCGATGCGATCGCCGGCGTGGTCAACATCATCACCCGCCGCGGCGGCGAGGGCGGCAGCGTCGAAGTGCATTACGGCACGCGCGAGCAGTACGGCGGCGACACCTGGGGCGCCGACCTGTCGTTCGGTGGTGCCAGCGAGCGCGTGCAATGGTTCCTCGGCGCGTCGTACTTCCGCCAGGACGAGATCGCGTCGGGCGAATACGGGCCGGCCAGCCTGCCCGTGCCCGGCACCGGGCTGTCCAACGGCAGCTCGGCCACGCCGCAGGGGCGCTTCGTGTTCCGCGACCCCAACACCGGCGCGGACTACAGCATCACGCCCAACACGGGCGTCTCCAGCCCGGTGTTCGACCCCGCGCAAACCGGCTGCGTGCGCACCGACGACTTCCACTGCTTCACCACCGCCGACCGCTTCAACTTCGCGCCCTACAACCTGCTGCTCACGCCGTCGGAGCGCAAGACGGTGTTCGGCCAGGCGCGTTTCGCGTTCACGCCGACCTTCGGCGGCTACGTGCGCGCGCTGTACAACGAGCGCACGTCCGCCAACCAGGCGGCGCCCGAGCCGTTCTTCCTCGGTACCGATGCCGGTGTCTACAACGACTACGCCGAACGCACCCTGGTGATCTCGGCGCTCAATCCGTACAACCCGTTCGGTTTCGACCTGACCACGGTGGGCGCGGATGCCAACCTGTTCCTGCTCGGCCGCCGCCCGGTCGAGGGCGGGCCGCGCCGCTACCAGCAGGATGTCGAGACCTGGTACGTGGCGGCGGGCCTTGAAGGCGCGTTCAACGTCGGCACGCGCGCCTGGAACTGGGACGTCAACCTGGTGCGCAGCGAAAGCCAGGCCGACCAGACCAACACCGGCAGCTACAACCTGCGCCGCATCAACGAATCGCTGGGCAATCCCGCGGCCTGCGCGGCGATCAGCGGCTGCGTGCCGCTGAACATCTTCGGCGGCCTGGGCTCCATCACCCCGGCGATGCTGGCGTTCATCCAGCCGGTGGTGCGCGACCGCAGCGAGAACTCGCTGACCCTCGCGTCGGCCAACGTCACCGGCGCGCTGTTCGAGATGCCGGCCGGCCCGCTCGCGTTCGCGGCCGGCTACGAATACCGCAAGTACGAAGGCAGCTACCAGCCCGACCCGATCACCGTCGCCGGCGAGTACAACGGCGTGCCGTCCGGGCCCACGTCGGGCGACTACGACGTCAACGAGGCCTACGTCGAATTCGCGGTGCCGCTGATGAAGGACACCGCATTCGGCAAGTCGCTCGACCTGAGCATCGCCGGCCGCTATTCCGACTACTCGACCTTCGGCGGCGAGAGCACCGGCAAGCTCGGGCTGCGCTGGCAGCTGGTCGATGAACTGGTGTTCCGTGGTTCGTTCGCGCAGGGCTTCCGCGCACCGTCGATCGGCGAGCTGTACGGCACGCTGTCGCGCTTCGACGCCACCCTGGTCGATCCCTGTTCCGGCGCCGCCGGCGCGGTCACGCCGGAGTGCGTTGCGCAGGGCGTGCCACCGGACTACGAGCAGACCAACTCGCAGATCTCGGTGGTGACCTCCGGCAACGCCGCCCTGCAGCCCGAAACCAGCCGCAGCCTGATGCTGGGCGCGGTGTGGAGCCCGTCGCTGGCGGCCAACACCGCGTGGTCGGAGCGCCTGGACCTGGGCGTGACCTTCTACAAGCACACCATCGAGGACGCCATCCAGGCACCGGACGCGCAGTCCATCCTCGAGCGCTGCGTGTTCGACGCCGATCCCATTGCCTGCGCCTCCTACGAGCGAAGCGCGCGCGGCCAGATCGTGCGCTTCGACGACATCCTCGACAACCTCGGCACCATCAAGACCGACGGCTGGGATTTCAGCGTGGGCTGGCTGCTGCCGGAGCAGGGCTGGGGCCAGCTGCGCTTCGACGCCAAGGCCACCAAGGTCGGCCACTACGAGCTGGTCAACGAGTCCGGCCAGCCGGAACCGCGCGGGCCGGGCGTGGAGGTCAACGACAGCTCCATCCCGGAGTGGACGTCCAGCCTGACCAGCGAATGGAGCCGCGGGCCGTGGGCGGCGACGTGGGCGATGCGCTACATCAGCGAGCTGACCGAGTCCTGCGGCGGCGCCAACGGCTTCCCGATCTGCGATGACAGCGACAACGACCTCAACCGCCTCGGCGCCACCACGTACCACGACCTGCAGCTGGCGTGGAACAACGACGCGTGGCTGCGCGGCGTGCGCGTGGTGCTGGGCGTCAACAACGTCACCGACAAGGACCCGCCGATCTGCCTGAGCTGCTCGCTCAACGGCTATGACGCGGCGACCTACGACCTGCCGGGGCGGTTCTGGTACGCGCGCCTGGGCGTGGACTTCTGATGCGGGACGGCCAGCCGGCATGCGTGCCGGCTGGCCTGTCTCCTTGCGCTACAGGGATGGATCGATCAGGTACTTCCCGCCGGTGGCCTTGCGTTCGTATTCGCGCAGGATGTCCAGGCTGAGTGCATCGCGCAGGCTGATGGTGCGCGTGTAGCGGCTGGCAAAGGTGGTGGTGAGTTCGTCCGCCACGCGCTGGCGCATCCGCGCCACGACCTCGCGCCCGGCCTTCTGCAGGAACGGGAACAGCAGCCAGCCGCCGACGCTCCAGGTGAAGCCGAACGTGCGGTTGAGCACCGTCGGCCCCATGTCCAGGCTGCCGTAGATGTAGACCTGCTTGGCCGCGTTGGAGCCGTAGGGGCTGTAGCCGGGGGCGCTGCGATCGGCGCAGGCCTCCATCGCCTGCAGGATCTGGCCGGCCAGCGTGCCGCCGCCAATCGCGTCGAAGGCGATGGTGGCGCCGGTATCGCGGATGGCCTGCGTGAGTTCGGCCTGGAATCCGGGCGACGTGCTGTCGACCACATGCCGCGCACCCATGCCGCGCAGGAGCTCAGCCTGCGCCTCGCTGCGCACGATGTTGACCAGTGGAATGCCGTCCTTCAGGCAGATGCGGTTGAGCATCTGTCCGAGGTTGGATGCCGCGGCGGTGTGCACGATCGCGCGATGGCCCTCGGCCTTCATGGTCTCGGTGAAGCCGAGCGCGGTCAGCGGATTGACGAACATCGACGCGCCGTCGGACGCGTTGGCGAATTCCGGCAGCAGGATGCAGTCGCGCGCCGGCAGCCTGCGCAGCTGCGCGTACATGCCGCCGCCGAGCATGCCGACCTTGCGGCCGAGGAACTTGCGCACGTTCCCGCCGGCCTTGACCACGGTGCCCGCACCCTCGTTGCCGACGGCGAGCGACTGGCCAAGACGCGCCTGGATCGCGCCCAGGCGCTGGCCGGGAATGTCGACCAGCACCACCGGACGCTCCGGCGTGCCTTCGCTGCGCGCGGTCGCCATGTCGGCCGGGCCGATCAGCAGGCCGAGGTCGGAGGGGTTGATGGGCGCGGCTTCCACCCGCACCAGCAGTTCGTCGGGGCCCGGCTCACCGGGGGTGACGTCCTCCAGGCTCAGGCGCAGCTGGCCGTCGCCGGTCGCGAGCGAGCGCAGCTCCAGGCCATGCAGTGGCGTGGTCCCGGTCATGGCTGCGATGCTCCGCCCGCGTCCCCGGCGGCCCAGGGCTTGGGCTCCCAGAGCTCGACCTTGTTGCCATCCGGATCCATGCGTTGCCGGTGCCACGCGGCCAGCGCCTTGCCGTCGCCCTTGCCCTTGAAGAACACGCCACCGATCCCGGTCTCCTTCGCCATCGTCATCTCCTGTGGTTATTGCGGGTCGTCCGGAGTCCCGGGTGCCTCGTCCCTGGGCAGGATCGCCGGGGTCAGCACCGAAGGGGTCGCGGTCTCCGACGAGAAGGTGAGGAACGCGAGATGCGCCTCGTAGCGCTCCAGCACATCGTCGATCACCTGCTGCCTGGTCAGGCCCATCAGATCGTAGCCGCCCGAGCCGGTCTGGGTGAACACCTCGAGCCGGTAGTAGACATCGGTCTCGCGCGACATGCGGCCACCGAACATCGGCACCGGCGCTTCGACGATGGCCACCTGGTAGTGGAAGTCGCGGAATGCATCCATCGACACCCGCAGCACCGGCTCGTCGATGCCGTGCGTGTTGGCCATGGTGCTGCGCTCCACCTGGTATCCCTGTCGTGCGAACTCGGCGGCGACGTCGTCCAGCGCCGGGCGCACGGTGCGGTCGAGGAACTGCGCGACCTGGCGCAGCGACGGAAAGGCGCGCATCTGTTCCAGCCGCTGCTTCCACGAGCGTTCCGGCACGTGGCCGCCGGTCGACGCCATCGACGGCCGGCGCAGCACCTGGCCTTCGCGTTCGGCGCGCTCCATGCGCAGCACCTTGTGGAACGACGCCATCACCAGGTACGCGATGATCGTCACCGGCAACGCGAAGATCAGCGTCGCGTACTCCATCGTGGTCACGCCGCCCGCCAGCAGCATCGCCACGGTGAGCACCGCGGTCAGCACGGCCCAGAAGATGCGCAGCCACTTCGGGCCGTCGTGCGAGGGATCCGGGATGGACGCGGAGAAGTTGGACATCACCATGGCGCCGGAATTGGCGCTGGTGAGATAGAACAGCAGCCCCGACAGCGTCGCCAGGCCCACCAGGAACATCGGCCCCGGGAACATCTGCAGCAGCGCATACCAGCCCTGTTCGGGGCTGGCGACCGCCAGTGCGGCGAACTCGGTGTTGCCCTGCAGCACCTGGAACAGCGCCGAATTTCCAAACAGCGAGACGATGATGAAGTCGCACAGCACCGGCGCGGTGATCGCCGCGATCACGAACTCGCGCAGCGTGCGCCCGCGCGAGATGCGTGCGAGGAACACGCCCACGAACGGCCCCCACGCCAGCCAGAACGCCCAGAAGAACAGCGTCCAGCCGCCCATCCAGTCGGCGCCGCCGGGCTCGTAGGCGAAGGTCTGCAGCGTGCGCGCCGGGAAGGTCACGATGAAGCGGCCGATGTTCTCCACCAGCGCGTTCAACAGGAATGCCGTCTGCCCGGTGACCAGGATGTACACCATCATGGCCAGCGCGCTCCACAGGTTCAGCTCGGAGATCACGCGGATGCCGCGGTCCACGCCCGACGTGGTGGCGGCGATGGTCAGCACCACCGCGCCGATGACAAGTGAGATCTGCAGCGGCAAACCCTGCTCAAGCCCGAAGATCAGCGCGAAGCCGACGTTCAACAGCACCACGCCGATGCCCATCGACGTCGCCACGCCCATCACCGTGCCGACCAGCGCGATGATGCTGATGCCGTCTCCCAGCGGGCCGCGCACGCGCTTGCCGAGCAGCGGGTACAGGGCCGCGCGGATCGACAGCGGCATGCCCCAGCGGTAGGCGAAGTAGCCCATCGCCATGCCCAGCAGCGCGTACATCGCCCAGCCGGCGATGCCGTAATGGAACATCGTCCAGACCACCGCATCCTGCATCGCCGCGGCCGAAGAGCCGTCACCCGATGGCGGATACAGGTACTGCACCACTGGCCCGGTCACCGAATAGAACAGCATGTCGATGCCGACGCCCGCGGCAAACAGCATCGCCACCCAGGTGCCGAGCTTGTACTGCGGCCGCGAATGATCCGGGCCGAGCCGCACATCGCCTTCCTTGGAAAACGCCACCCACAGCACGAAGCCGATCACCAGCGTCATCGTCAGCACGTAGTACCAGCCGAGGCTGGAGGCGATCCAGTTGACGGCGGCCAGCATGGACGTGCGCGCATGCGCAGGCACCAGGATCGCCCAGGCCGAAAAGGCGAGGATCACCGCCGAGGAGATCAGCAGCACCGGCCAGTTGATGCTGGCCGTGCTGGTTTCCAGCAGCTCCTGCGGCCCCTTGCTGAGGTCGCTGCGCGACACCGGCGCGTCGTCGTCGTGCGGGCGTTCGGGCCGGCGCTCGCTGCCGCCGAAGCGGCTGCGCTCCAGCGGTGGCGGCTTCCCCGGCTGGGCGGCGTCAAAGGGCTCGTTCCCGGGTGGCTCGGTCGGCATGCGCGCGCTCCATGGCCAGGCTCCGCAGCCGCCCGCGGCGAACCGGCATGGTGATGATGACCAACGGAAAGATCATCCGGCGTGAATGGTGGGCGGTCAGGCCGGTCGCGTCACGCTGGCCGGCAGACCGCGTAGACATGCTCCGTGCACGGCTCGCCCGCGGACACCACGTTGCGCGTTTCCACCCTTTCCATGCCCACCCGTTCCAGCAGGCGGATCGACGCCAGGTTGCGCACGTCGGCAATCCCGACCACCCGTTGCGCGGGCGTGTGCGCGAAGACCATCGCGATCGCCTCCTTGACCGCCGCCGTCGCCAGGCCACGCCCCTGCGACCCGCGGCTGAGCGTGAATCCGATCTCCAGCCTGGTGGCGTCGCTGGAGAGCAACAGGCCGATGTCGCCGATCAGCGCCTGGTCGCTGGCCTGCGCAATGCCGATCTGGCACCACACCCCGGGCCGCAGCAGGTCCGCCGCGCCCATGTGGCGCAGGAACTCGCGGGCGTCATCGTCCGGCGTGGGCGCCCAGCCCTGGAAGCGGCCGAGTTCCGCGTCCTGGCGATAGGCCTGGAAGGCGCGGAGGTCGGAAGGCGCCAGCCTGCGGAGCATCGCGTCGCCGGCCATGCGGGGCAGGGGGTCGGCCATCGCGTCGCGTCGGGGCCTTCGGGTGTGGATCAGACCGCTGCGCGCCGCCGCTGCGGAACCAGCGCGGCCACGATGCGATGCCCCAGCCAGGCCATCGGCAGGTAGGCCACGACAAGGTCGAGCGCGCTGAACCACACCGGTGCCGGCAGCATCACCACGCTCGCAATACCGCCCAGCAGGAACGCCACGCCGACCGCCCACGCGGGGCCGGACGTGCGGGCAGGTGCAAGCAGGGTGGCCACCATTGCTCCCGCCAGCGTGCCTAGCGCATGCGCCAGGAACGGAAAGGTGAAGTGGCGCGGCTCGAACAGCGGCAGCGACGCCCTGAGGCCCTCGGCGGTGGTGGTGTCGGCGCCGCCGGGCAGCGGCATGACGCTGGCGCCCAGGCTGATCAGGCCCATGTTGACCACGCTGCCCACGACCAGGCCGATGACCGTTGCCGCGATGAGATGGAGTGCCCTGCGCATCGTGGATCTCCCTTTGCGTACCGTTGCGAACGCCAAGTATGTCGCCTGCCGGCCGCCGTGGCAGCGGCCACTTCATGCCATCGACACGGCGGCTATGCGATTTCACCCTGCCCCTTGGTCAAGGATTCCGCCCCATGCGACATGCAGCCCTCATCCTCACCGCGCTTGCCCTGTCGGCGGGCGTCTCCGGCACGGCGCGCGCGCAGCCGGTCGAGGCCGTGCCGTCGGTGGACCTCGCGCGCTATGCCGGCACCTGGTACGAGCAGGCACACCTGCCGCTGTTCTTCCAGCGCAACTGCGTGGCCAACACCACGGCGAACTACGCCCTGCGCGACGACGGGCGCATCGATGTCGTCAACCAGTGCGACGACGCCAGGGGCAAGCGCACCGAGGCGCGCGGCATCGCCCGGAAAGTGGACGGCAGCACCTCGAAGCTCCAGGTGCGGTTTGCGCCGGCGTTCCTGTCGTTCCTGCCCGCGGTCTGGGGCGATTACTGGGTCATCGGCCTGGACCCGGACTACCAGTGGGCCATCGTCGGCACCCCGGACCGGAAGTACCTGTGGTTCCTGACGCGCGAGAAGACCGTGCCCAAGGAGGCACTGGACGCCCTGATCGCCAAGGCCGACGCGATGGGCTACGACACATCGCGCCTGATCCACACCCAGCAACGTTGACGTGGCAGGTCGCGCGCGCCGCTCAATCAGCAACGCGATCGGCGGGGTGGTTCACGCCGTCGTTGGTCGGAACATCGGCGATGGCGAAGGGGTTGACACCTTCGAGGCAGCCCACGTTGTAGCCGTATTCGTCAGGGCTGGAGCGGCGCTGGTGGTGCGTGTGGATGCCGCAGACACCGCAGAAGAAGTGCTTCGCGATGCCGGTGTTGAACTGGTAAAGCCGCAGGTGCTCCGCGCCCTGCACGACGTGCAGCCCTGACAGCGGCACCGACGCGACAATTGCACCCTTGCGGCGGCACATGGAGCAGTCGCAGCGCCGCGGGTCGACGATGCCATCCGGCAGCTCGAGTTCCAGCACCACCCGGCCGCAGTGGCACCGGGCTCGGTGCCGCGGCTGGATGGTCACGCCCCCCACTTCATCAAGCGTCACGTTCACGCGCTGCGTCTCCCATGGATTTCATCGCCGTGCCGCACGGATCCCGCCGCGCGTTGTCAGGAGGCGTGCACCGGCGTCAGGTGCGTGAGCATGCACAACCAGGTCCCGTCGACCCGGCGATAGATGTCGGTGATGTATTCGTCCGCCTGCATTGGCGCACCGTTGAAAGTTCCGGTGTTCTGCCCGCGGCCGGTCACCCAGGCCATGTCGCCGACGATTGCCGCATGCGTGGCCACCTTGGTCATGGATGCATGTGTCAGCCGGCCGGACGCCACGACGTCCAGGATCCGTGCGCGCGGCACGGGCCCGGCCTCCGGCGTAACCAGGATCCAGTCGTCGGTGACGCATGCCGCGATGCGCGCAACGTCGTTTGAAACCATCGCCGCGTTGAAGCGGTCCTCAAGCTCGATCAGGAACTGCGGAACCTGGGTGGTGCTCATGGGCGTTCCCGTCAGGGGGTTCATTCCAACCCGTTGGCGATGGTGCCACGCACCGCGGCGTGGATGAAATCGCGCTTCGCGTCGGTGTAACCCGCCCGGTCATCCCCGAACACCCCGGCGAGGTGCTGCTTCAGCGCAGCGTAGCGCCCGGCAAGCGCTGCATCGCTGCGGAGCAGGTCGCGAAACCGCAGCTGCTCGCGCCAGATGGTGCCGCCCATGACGACACCATGCAGATGGAAATGACGCGGCCGGACCACAGGCTTGGCAAGGAAGCGACGGTCCGGGATCTCGGCTTCGTGCCGGGCGATATATTCGTAGCCAAGACGCGCCAGCGCCGGGATCACCAGCTCGATGTCGGCGAGGGAGTCCGCACCCAGCAGCATGTCGATGACGGGCTTGGCGGGCATTCCGGGAACCGCGGTGCTGCCGATGTTCTCAATCACGAAGTGCCGTGGCAGCACCGACGCCAGGGCCTCCGATTCCTCATGGAACCGGACCGGCCACTGGTCGTTGTAGGGAGCAATGACAACGGGCGCGCGGTGGGCCATTTGGATGCGGAACGCAGCTCAGCCGATGATACAGGCGGCGCCGGCCAGGTTGAAGACGACCGTCGCCCAGAAGGTGAGCTGGAACGATTGCTTGGCGGTCTTGTGGCGATACCGTTGCTGGGCGATCAACGCTCCCGGCCAACCGCCAAGGAGGTCAACGAGGTGCAACCTGGCTTCGGGCGTGCGTTGCGCATCGCGCCTGGCCGCCAGCTTGTCCGAGCGGTACATGAGGTACGACAGGACACTCAGTGCAAGGTACGCGGCAAGCAGCAACGGCGGGAGAACGCCGGCGGCACAAGCGGCAACACCAGCAGCCAGCGCGCAAATGCCCAGCGCTGCCCTCGGCACCCGCGAAGGTGTGCGTGGCTTCTCGATCAATTGCCCTGCGTGACGAACCTGCCGCGCATTGGTCCGCCCTCGCGCGTCCACGCTGGGCAGGTACGAGATCAGGTCTCCCGCGACAGGCCGACGCGAGGCTCGCTGGAACTCGTTGATATGCACGAACGCGCGCACACCGCCGCCATTCGGCAGGACGAAGCCAAAGCCCTTGTCGTCGTTCCAGTCAGTGATGCGGCCCGCCATGCGCACCGTCGCCCCGCTAGAGCTCACGGCCGTTCACCTGTGCGCGATCGAGTGCATGGAGCGTGTGGCAGAGGAGGCCAATAGCCATCCATACAGCAAATCTCCCCATGACCATCCCAGTTCAATAGTCGTACTCAAACAAAGGAATTGACGCGAGATTGAGGGACTCGAACAACTACTCGCGGTGGTGCACTTCGCGTGTTAATTCACCACTCATCTGCGCGCTCCTTAATCGCCTGTACAAGGTGTGGATTCGCCTTGGTGACTACCCATCCCTCGAGATAAAGGAATAACGCATCAGTAGCCGCAATGAACCCCTCCGCCATCTCTACCCAGAGGTTGCTGGGAAAGCGATCCGGATCTGAACCGATGAGCATTGAGAACGTACCGTCATCTGAAGCGGCCTGAATGGTGCTGTAGATATGCTTGTCTGAGAGATGGATAAAGCCTGAAGTTGCTTTGTACACGCTAGGTGCCCAGCGGAACTCAGAAGCAACGGTCTCAACCAAGTGTCGGTCCGTCATGAATGAGCCGGAACGATCTTTCAACTTTCTTACTTCTGTTCCGGCAAAGACCGAAGTGGCGAACTCATGAGGATCGCCCACACGGTACGAAGCAAAGAAGCGGAGGAATGTGTCTAGCTGAAGCCTGACGAGAGATGCAGCTGCCAAATAATTGTTAGCTCTTACCAGCTGGGTGAAAGCAGAGCTGTTGCTCAGAGAACGATTGAGGACCGCCACAGCTAGAAGATCTAGCGGGAACATCTTAGCGCCGTCAGCAGCAAGCATCTCCTTTCCAAGGCTGAGATGCCTGTCCCTCTCCTTATCGATCTTCTCTAGCAGGGTTTCGAGACTGCTCGACATGAGTGCTAACACCTAAGTTAAGCCGAGACGCGTAGTGGAGAAAAGCATATGGCAAGCTCTACCTGCCATGTGCTTTGCGTAACGAAGCGGCTTCGGCTTGAACGCATTGTTAGGCCTCACGCGATTGGCACACGCGTAACGTGCGAGTGGCCATGTGCTCGCCGCACTGTTTGTACTCGCGCTTGCACTTGATAAGGTCCCCGCCAAGGTAGCGACGATCCTCGCCAAGTATTACGTATGCGATGTAAAACTCGCCAGGCGCGCTAGACAGCGACGGCGGGCTGTCCCATACACGGCTTCTCGGATCTGCTCGCTCTGTCCTGACCAGAAGCAATGTAAGGTCCTTGTCTGCCTGCTCAGAAATGCTTAGGCCCTCAGTAGCCTCTATGGACAGGGTCGCTTCCTGCAGTACTGAGTGCGCGAGATGTCCGTGCGGCTCCCCATTAGCGATTGAAACAGAGCAAGGTTTCATTGGCGGCAAAGCTACAACTCGGGAAGATACCCCGCTTGCAAGATCTTCTGAAGCTGCTTCCCGCGCGGCGTCGGCAGCGGCACGTATCACGCCCTCGGAGGGCTCGTCTGCTGAAGAGCACGCCGTGGCAATCAGCGCCAAAGAGAGAATCAGTAGTCGCGATAGTGACATGAGGCCTAACGCCTGAATTAAGCCGCGCCGCGAAGCGGCGTCGGCTTGAATGAACTGTTAGCGCTCAATCGCGAAGAGTAAAGTCAGTGACAGGCTCATGCTCAACGAAACGTGGATGGTACAAGTCCATGTAAATGATGATCTGGCCCGTCCGGCTGCATTTGACTTCATACAAGTCCATGGGATAGCCGTAGGGGCTTTCATCGCTAGAGCCAACTCGCTTGAAATCAGGGGTTTTGCCGTTCCGACAAACGAGGCGGCTCAAGTAGTCAATTTGCCCTTGCGGCCCTTGCGTGCGGACCGGGCGCTGGGCGCTCCCGAGTGGGAACTTTGAGAGTTGTTCCTGCGAAACGACTGGCGGCTCCCAGTCTGGGAAGAATCGCTGCTTCCGAGCGACCGGGTCAAAATCTGGTGAGTTTGGACTCGGGATGTCTTGGGCCGGCGCCAAGCCGGGCACTAACAGTAGTGCAGCACAGAACAACAAGCGCACAGTAATCTCCTCTTGAGTGCTAACACCTGAATTAAGCCGCGCCGCGAAGCGGCGTCGGCTTGAATGAATTGTTAGAGCCCGCCTAGCTGGCGTTCAACCAGTCGTACCAGCTCAGGATCTGATGAAACCTCATACGAGTTGCCGTGCGCTAGGACAACTACCTTGGCTTGCATCTCAGGTAGGAACGGCCCGCAACTAGGGAGAAGCGTCTCCACGATTGAGCGACTTCTTCCGCGCAGTGTACGGATCACCGTCACGCGTCCCTTACGAGCGCCGTTTGCGACCAAGACGTCATCCTGCGCTGCTATTAACGCGCGCTCAAGCTCCACAAGGTGCAGTCCGGTCACCACGCCAAGATGGACCGAAGTAGCCAAGGCTAGTCTCTCTTCTGCAGGGATGTGCCGGATGCGACACGCATCGGCCGGAAAAGCGAGGAGCGAAACCAGGACGATGGCGAGAACTTTCATTGCGGGCGCTAACGCCAGAATTAAGCCGTGCCGCGAAGCGGCATCGGCTTGAATGAACTGTTAGGCGGCACCGCGCGGAGAGTGTTCAATCGAGGAATTTCCACGTATCTGCACCATCGAAGCGCCTTACGACCACTGACTCGAGGAGCGCTGGCTCGAAGTTGCGCAGGTTTACTCCGTGCCGAGCGCCAGGTTTGGGGTCCAGTGGTTCCCAGTGAGTGAAGATTCCGCACGCTTTGCACCGCACGTTCCTCAGGGTCCGGTCACCCCAAACATAGTCCTCCGTGTTCTCGGGATGCCCTTGAATAGACACTGTGCCTAGCCCGTAGTAGGCGCAAATGACTCCGGACCGGCGACAGAGCGAGCAATTGCAGCTCGTGGCCTCGCTTGGCGGGAATGGAAGAGTGAGTCGAACTGCCCCGCAGTGACAAGAGCCGTGAAGCGATGGTGTTGGCTGTTCATCACTCATGGGCCGCAGTCCTAGTTGGTGTGCCGCCTAACACCTAAGTTAAGCCGAGACGCGTAGTGAAGCGAAGCACATGGCAAGCTGTACCTGCCATGTGCTTTGCGTAACGAAGCGGCTTCGGCTTGAACGCATTGTTAGGCCTTTGCCGGTGAGTACGTCCGACGAACAACTACGACTAAGTAAAGCCCGTAAGCGACTAGCAAGCCACCGAACAAGAAGCCAAAGCCTGCGCCTCGATTGCCGGAGTACAGCTCGTAGCCGACAAAGGATGAGCCCAGAACAAGGAAGAAGAGCGGAGAGAGATACTTGTTGGAGCGATTTACTCCTTGAGCCTGCGTAGCACGCTCCACCATCTCATTGACGGCAGTGACCTCTGGTTCATGCAGATCTCGGCAGGCCAGCCCAAAGCCAAGGTCGTTGGCACAGCTGTGACACAGACCTTTACTGCAATGCTTGCAAAGGCCAACTGCTCGAGTCTCTAAATGGTTGAAGCAACGCATGAAAATCCCCTATGGCCTAACAATTGATTACACCCCATCAACGGGGCGGTAATGCCGGATTAGAGCCCATCTTTAGGGCGGTAGCGAGTACCGCTTCGATTCCGCCGGTATGCACCGAGCTCTCCGCTCAAGGCACATCCATCGAACGTCGCCTTCGGCGCGCCCGAAAACCCCTACCGCCGCAGCGCCCCATCCGGCACTTCCAGATCCACCGACAGCGCCAGGTGGTCCGAAAACGCCGCCGGGAATGCCTGCAGGTCGCGGCATGCAAGCTTGTCGCTCACCAGGATATGGTCGATCGCCCGCTGCGGTTTCCAGCTGGGGAAGGTGTGCACCATGCACGCCGGTGGTTGCAGGCGGGTCTGCCGGAACAGGGTGGCCATTTCCGGGCGGTCGATGGTGCAGTTGAAGTCGCCCATCAACACCACGTGCGGCTGGTCGGCCAGCAGTTCGGCAATGAACGACAGCTGCGACGCGCGCGATTGCGCGCCGAGCGAGAGGTGGGCGACGGCGATGGTCAGGCCTTCGTCGCCTTCGCCGAAGCGCGCCAGCAGCACGCCGCGGCCGGTGATGCGGCCGGGCAGCGGGTAGTCGCTGATGGAGGTCGGTTCGAACTTGCTGAGCAGGCCGTTGGCGCTGGAGGCGAACTGCCCCATGCGGCGGTTGGGCTGGTGCGTCCAGTAGTCGAAGCCGCCGCGTTCGGCGAGGTAGTGGGTCTGGTTGGTGAAGCCGGAGCGCCAGCTGCCGGGGTCGGCTTCCTGCAGGCCCACGATGTCGTGGCGGCCGGCGAGCTTGGCGATGGTGTCGAGCATGCCGAGCTTGTTGCCGGCGGGCAGCACGTGCGACCAGCTGCGGGTGGCGTAGTCGCTGTAGCGGCGGGTGCTGGAGCCCGCCTGGATGTTGGCGCTCAGCAGCTTCAGCCGCTGCACGCGCAGTTCCTCGCGCGGCGCCTCGTCGGGCGCCGCGCCAGGAAGGATGGCGTCAGTTGCCGCCACCGGCCTGCATGGTGGCGCGCTCGCGCGCGATCAGCTGGTCGGTGATGCGCAGCACGTCTTCCAGCGAGCGCCCGCGCACGCGGTACTTGCCGTTGACCACCACGGTGGGCGTTGAGTCGATGCCGCTGCGCACGGCGAACTGCTTGGCGCGGCCCACCTTGGCGTTCACCGCGAAGCTGTCCATGGTGCCCTTGAGCTGCGCGCCGTCGACGCCCTGCTTGGCCATGAACTTGATGATGTCGTCGCTGCTGGCGTTCGGGCGCAGGCTGCGATCGATGTGCATGGCCTTGAAGGTACTGGCGTGCACCTTGTCCAGCGCGCCGATGGCCTCCGCGGCGAAGAACGCCTTGGGGAAGTTGTCCTGGTCGGAGAACACCGCCGGCAGGTAGTTGAACCGCACGTCGCCGGGCAGCTTGTTCTTCCACGCGGTGATCAGCGGGTCGAAGGCGGCGCAATGGCCGCAGGAGTAGGCGAACACCTCGACCACTTCGATCTTGCCGGCGAGCGGCGCGAACGGCTGGCCACCGGTGATCTCGACGTAGTCGGTGCCGGCGACGGGGCCGGGGCCCTGCACCGCGGCCTGCGAGGCGGCGGCGACGGCGGCATCTGCGGCGGGGGCGGTGGCGGCCGGCGCGGTGGCCGCCACGTCATCGGTGGCTGCCGCGGCAGGCGCGGACGGGTCCAGCGCGGGCTCGTCCGGGATCGCGGCCGGGCTGGACGCCTCGGTGGTGGCGGGGGCAGCGGCGATGTCGGTGGCCGGGGCCTCGTCTCGGCTGCAGGCAGCCAGCAGCACGGTCAGCAGCAGGGGGGCGAAGAGCAGCTTGTTCATGGCATGGACTCGATGCGAACGGAAAAAAGGGGGTCAGCGCGCCTTGGCGGCGGCGCGCTCGCGCGCGACCAGCAGGTCGGTGTGGCGGAGCATGTCGGCCAGGCTGCGGCCTTTCACGCGGTACTTGCCGTTGACGATCATGGTGGGCGTGCCCTCCACGCCGGCGCCGATCATGAACTCGCGCGCGGCCTGCATGCGCGCATCGGTCGCCTTGGACTGCATGGCGTTGGCCAGGCGCTTGGCATCGATGCCGAGCGTGGCGTACAGGGTGCCGATCTCCGCCGCCGTGGCGCCACGCGCCGGCAGGCTCTGCTCCACATGGATGGCGCGGAAGGTGGCGTGGTGGGTGCGTGCCAGCTTGCCCATCGACTCGGAGGCGAAATAGGCGCGCGCCAGGCCGTCGTTGGGATCGAACGCCGCCGGCAGGTAGCGGAAGGCGACGTCGCGCGGCAGCGTTTTCGTCCAGGTATCGACCAGCGGCTGGAAGTCGTTGCAGACGTGGCACCAGTAGGCGAACACCTCGACCACTTCGATCTTGCCCTTGGTCGCCTGCAGCGGCGCGCCGCCGGCGATGACCACGTAGTCGCGGCCTTCGACCAGGCCGTCGGTTTGCGCCAGCGCGGGCGCGGCCGCGCACAGGGCGAACAGCAGCGGGAGAAGCAGGTGCGGGAGGCGCAGGGTCATCGACATGGGCTCGTTGGCGGGGGCGGACAGCAAAGCGCCGGCACAGGAGTCTGGCCGGCGCTGCGATTCAGGCGTTGTGAAGACTCCGACCGCGGCGGTCGGCGCAAGTTCACGAAGCCTGCTGGGCGTCCGCTTCCGGCGCGGCGGCGGGCACGGCTTCCACCGGCGCCTCGCCTTCCGGTGCAGCGCCTTCCGGCGCGGCGTCGACCGGCGCGGGCGCAGGGGCGGCGGGAGCCGGCGGGGCCGGCGGCATCTTGGCGATCGCGGCCAGCATGGCGGCGTCGGGACGCGCGTGCAGGCCCTGCATGTAGCTCGACAGCGCGCCGATCTCTTCGTCGGTCAGCTGGCGGGCGATGCTGGCCATGACGTCGAAGTTGGCGGTGTCGCGCGCGGTGGTGGTACCGGTGCGGTATTCCTGCAGGCGGCGCGCGGTGTACCAGGACTGCTGGCCACCCACCTGCGGGTACGCGGGGCCGGGGTTGCCGGCGCCGGTCGGGCCGTGGCAGGCCATGCAGCCCGGGATCCCGCGGGCGAAGTCGCCGCGGCGGAACAGCTGTTCGCCGATCTCGTAGAACTTCATGCCGGCGTAGGTGCCTTCGGTGACTTCGGTGTCGTCGGCGATGCCGGCCGACGACGGCTGGTGGGCGAAGTGCGCGCCGACGTCGCGCATGTCCTGCGCGGACAGCATCGACGCGAACGGCTGCATGATCGCGTTCTGCCGCTCGCCGCTCTTGAACAGTGCGAGCTGCTCGGCGAGGTAGCGTTCGCTCTGGCCGCCGATGTTGGGGTAGACCTCGGGGATGGTGCTCTTGCCGTCCAGGCCGTGGCAGGCGGCGCAGGTGCCGGCCAGAGTGGCGCCGTTCTGGGCGTTGCCCGGCACGGTCTTGGCCAGTTCGGCCAGCGCGTCGACGGACTCCAGCGGCAGGGTCTCCACCGGCTCGGCTTCTTCCAGCGGTGCCACCGTGGTCTGGGCGAAGGCGACGGCGCCGATCACCAGGGCGGTGAGGCCGACGAGGGCGTAGCTGCGGGCGTGGCGCATCTTGCTGGGCTCCGTGGATCGGTCAGGCGGGGCGTTGTGCGCCCGCGCCGCGCTGGCGCCGGAAGGCGCCCGCAAGGCCTGCCATTATCTAGGGCGCGGCTTGGAACGGTCAAACCGGTCTGGCGGCCCGTGGCGCACGCGCCCATGCGATCCTGTGCGCATGGCCAATCCCCTTGCACGCGCCCAGTACCTGCTGGCGGCGCACAACCCGCGTCAGCTCCCGCCCGATGACGGCTTCGAGGTCGCGTTTGCCGGCCGTTCCAACGCCGGCAAGTCCAGCGCGCTCAACGCCCTGTGCCAGCAGAATGCGCTGGCGCGGGTGTCCAAGACCCCGGGGCGCACCCAGCAGCTGGTGTTCTTCGACCTGCCGCCGCACACCCTGCGCTACCTGGTGGACCTGCCGGGCTACGGCTACGCCAAGGTGCCGCGCGAGCTGCAGGCGCATTGGCAGGCCTTCCTCGACCGCTACTTCCAGGCGCGCCAGGCGCTGCGCGGGCTGGTGGTGGTGATGGACATCCGCCACCCGCTGAAGGACTACGACCGGCACATGCTCGGCTACGCCGCCAACCGCGGCCTGCCGGCGCACGTGCTGCTGACCAAGGCCGACAAGCTCTCGAAGGGCAACGCCGGCGCCACGTTGCTGACGGTGCGCCGTGACCTGGCCGCGACCTACGGCGACACGGTGGGCGTGCAGACCTTCTCCGGCGAGTCCAAGCTCGGCGTGGACGAAGCGCGCAAGGTGATCTGCGGCTGGCTGGAGCTGCCCTGCAGCTGATGCGCCAGCAGCCGCCGGCGCGTCCCGATTGCGGGGATGGCGGCGACGCTGCAATCCGGTGGTGGGGCCGGCCGTGCGGAAGCCACAGGATATAGTGGCCGCTTCCTGCGCCGGGCCGCGACCGTTGGCCTTGCCAACAAGCGTCGACGAGCCCGCCACCGTGTCCAGCCCCAGTGAAAGTGCCAACCCCCCCATCCGCTCGCGCGACGAGCTGGTCGCCTATATCGCCGGCGGCGCGCGCGTGCCGGACGATTGGCGCATCGGCACCGAGCACGAGAAGTTCGGCTTCCGCCTCGACGACCTGCGCCCGCCGACCTTCGAAGGCCCGCAGGGCATCGGCGCGCTGCTCGACGGCCTGTGCCGCTTCGGCTGGGAGCGGGTGACCGAGCACGGCCAGGTGATCGCGCTGCTGAAGGATGGCGCGTCGGTCACCCTGGAGCCGGCCGGCCAGCTGGAGCTTTCCGGCGCACAACTGACCACCATCCACGAGACCTGCCGCGAAGTGGGCAGCCACCTGCGCGAGGTCAAGACCGTGGCCGACGAGCTCGGCCTCGGCTTCCTCGGCATGGGCTTCCAGCCCAAATGGGCGCGCGCCGACATGCCGTGGATGCCCAAGGACCGCTACCGCATCATGAAGTCGTACATGCCCAAGGTCGGCAACCTCGGCCTGGACATGATGACCCGCACCTGCACGGTGCAGGTGAACCTCGATTTCGCCAGCGAAGCCGACATGGTGAAGAAGTTCCGCGTGGCGCTGGCGCTGCAGCCGATCGCCACCGCGCTGTTCGCCGACTCGCCGTTCACCGAGGGCAAGCCCAACGGCTACCTCAGCTGGCGCTCGCACATCTGGACCGACACCGATCCCGACCGCACCGGCATGCTCGATTTCGTGTTCGAGGACGGCTTCGGCTACGAACGCTACGTCGACTACCTGCTCGACGTGCCCATGTACTTCAGCTACCGCGACGGCGTGTACCACGACGCCAGCGGCCAGAGCTTCCGCGACTTCATGCAAGGCCGCCTGCCGGTGCTGCCGGGTGCGTTGCCGACCATGACCGACTGGTCCGACCACATGACCACCGCGTTCCCGGAAGTGCGCATGAAGAAGTTCCTGGAAATGCGCGGCGCCGATGGCGGGCCGTGGAACCGGCTGTGCGCGCTGCCGGCTTTCTGGGTCGGCCTGCTGTACGACGATGCCGCGCTGGATGCCGCCTGGGACCTGGTGAAGGATTTCAGCCGCGACGAACGCCACGCGCTGCGCGACGGCGTTCCGAAGCACGCCTTCAAGCTGAAGTTCCGCGACGGCACCGTGCGCGACCTGGCGCAGCGCGCGCTGGAGATCGCCTCCGCCGGTCTCGCGCGCCGCGCGCGTCTCAATGAGGACGGACAGGACGAAACCCGCTTCCTCGAGCCTCTGGTCGAATACGTGATGGCCAACGAAACCCCCGCCGAACGCAAGCTCGCGCTGTACCACGGCGAATGGGCCGGAAACATCGATCGCGTCTTCCGCGAGTTTGCGTACTGAGATCGGTAGCCTGCAAGGCATGAGCAAGCACTCTCCGGAATCCCGGGACCTCGACGCGCCGCTGCGTGAGCAGCTCGACTTTGCCGAGACCGATACGTTGCTGCGCGATGACGTGCGCCGGCTGGGCGGGATGGTCGGCGAGATGCTGTCCGAACAGGTATCGCCGGCGTTGCTGGCGCAGGTGGAGACGGTGCGGCGGGCGGCGATCGCGCGGCGCGAGAGCGGGGCGCCGATCGATGAGCTGGCCGGGCACCTGGCCGCCGTGTCGCTGGACGACGCCGATGCGCTGGTGCGTGCGTTCTCGGCGTGGTTCAGCGCGATCAACCTGGCCGAGCGGGTGCACCGCATCCGCCGCCGTCGCGACCACCAGCGCAGCGACGAGGGGCCGCAGCCGGGCGGGCTGGAGGCGGTGCTCGGCGCGCTGCATGCCGATGGCGTGACGCTCGGCGAGCTGCAGGCACTGCTGCCCGCACTGTGGGTGGAGCCGGTGTTCACCGCGCATCCCACCGAGGCCGTACGCCGCGCGCTGCTGGCCAAGGAGTCGGTGATCGTGGAGCGGCTGGTGGCCGACATCGACCGCACGCGCACGCCCGACGAGCGCCGCAGCGACGAGTCGCGCATCCGCCAGGCGCTGGCCACCACCTGGCAGACCTCGGAAGCGCCACCGCTGAAGCCCACCGTGACCGACGAGGTCGAACACATCGGCCACTACCTCGGCGTGCTGTTCCGGGTGCTGCCGGCGTTCTACGAAGTGTTCGCCGATGCCGTGGACGCCATCTGGGGCGAGCGCATCGCGCTGCCCAACGTGTTGCGCTTCGGCACCTGGGTGGGCGGCGACATGGACGGCAACCCCAACGTGGGCGCCGACACCATCGAGGCCGCGCTGGCCGCGCAGCGCGCGCAGGTGCTGGGCCAGTACCGCGCGGAGCTGGCGGCGCTGGGCCAGGTGCTCACCCAGAGCCGCGGCCGCGCCGGCGTGGACGACGCGGTGAACGCACGGCTCGCCGCGTACAAGGCGCTGATGCCAAAGGCCGCGGCGCGCCTGCGCGCGCGCCAGGCGGACATGCCCTATCGGCAGCTGATGGAGCTGATGTCGGCGCGGCTGGCGGCGACCGCAGCCGACGAGGGCGCGCCGCCCGGCGCGGCATATGCCGGCGTGGACGACTTCCTCGACGACCTCGGGCTCATCGACGCCAGCCTTGCGCACCATCGCGGCCAGCACGCGGGCCTGTTCGCGCTGCGGCGCCTGTTGCGGCGCGTGCGCAGCTTCGGCTTCCACCTCGCAGCACTCGACCTCCGCCAGGACTCGGCCGCGCACGATGCCGCGCTCGCCGCGCTGGAAGGTGACGACGACTGGGCCACGCAGCCGCTCGACGCGCGCCTCGCGCGCCTGCATGCGCTGATCGATGCGCCGCAGCCGCGCGTGCCGGCCGCCGACGCCGCCAAGGCCGCGCTCGACGTGTTCCGTGCGGTGACCACCGCGCGCGCGCGCTACGGTGACGCCGCCTTCGGCCCCTACATCGTCAGCATGAGCCGCAGTGCCGCCGATGCACTCGCGGTGCTGGCGCTGGCGCGCATCGCCGGCTGCGTCGAGGGCGACGGCGCGGGCGAAGTGCCGCTGGACGTGGCACCGTTGTTCGAGACCGTCGACGACCTCGATGCCGCCGCAGGGGTCATGCACGCACTGTTCGACGACCCGGTGTACCGCCGCCACGTGCGCGCCCGCGGCGATCGCCAGATCGTGATGCTGGGCTATTCCGACAGCGCCAAGGACAGCGGCCTGCTCGCCTCGCGCTGGGCGCTGCAGCGTGCGCAGGTCGACCTGATGCGGCTGGCGCGCGAAGCCGGCGTGCGCCTGGTGTTCTTCCACGGCCGCGGAGGGTCGGTGAGCCGCGGCGGCGGCAAGACCGAGCGCGCGATCATCGCCGCGCCGCGCGGCACCGTGGACGGGCGGCTGCGCGTCACCGAGCAGGGCGAGGTGATCCACCGCAAGTACGGCATCCGTGCACTCGCGCTGCGCAACCTCGAGCAGATGACCGGCGCGGTGCTGCGCGCCAGCCTGCGGCCGCGTCCGCCGGAGCCGCGCGTGCAGGCCTGGCGTGCGATCGCCGACCGCCTGTCCGCGGACTCGCGCGCCTGTTACCGCGCGCTGGTGCACGAGGATCCCGGCTTCAACGCCTATTTCCGCGCGGCGACGCCGGTGGACGTGATCGAGCGCCTGCAGATCGGCTCGCGGCCATCGCGCCGCCGCGATGGCGGCATCGCCAACCTGCGCGCCATTCCCTGGGTGTTCGCCTGGTCGCAGAACCGCTCCGGGCTCACCGGCTGGTATGGCGTGGGCCATGCGCTGCAACGCGGCATCGACGAGCACGGCCTCGACGCCATGGCCGAGCTCGCGCGCGACTGGCATTTCTTCGCCGCCATGCTCGACGACGTGGAAATGCTGCTGGCCAAATCCGACCTTGCCATCTTCGAGCGCTACTCGCGCCTGGCCGGTGACGCCCATGACGTGTTTTTCCCGGGCATCGCCGCGGAGTTCGCGCGCACCCGTGACAGCATCCTGGCCATCAAGGGCGCCGACAGGCTGCTGGCGGGCGATTACCGCCTGCGCCTGTCGATCCGCCTGCGCAATCCCTACGTCGACCCGATCAGCCTGCTGCAGGTGGAGCTGCTGCGCCGCTGGCGCGCGGGCGGCAGCGCGGATGACGCGACCCTGCGCGCGCTGTTCGCGACCGTCAACGGCATCGCGGCCGGGGTGCAGAACACCGGCTGAGCGGCGCTAGACTTCGCGGACCCGATCACGGAACCGCCGCCATGTCCGCACCGCGCGAAGAACTCGTCTTCCACACCCACCCGATGTCGCGCGGCCGCATCGTGCGCTGGATGCTCGAAGAGCTGGGCGTCGAATACCGCACGGTGGTGCAGGAGTACGGCGGCAGCATGAAGTCGGCCGAGTACCTGGCCATCAACCCGATGGGCAAGGTGCCGGCGCTGCAGCACCGCGGCGTGGTGGTCACCGAAGCCGCGGCGATCTGCGCCTATCTTGCCGACGCCTTCCCGCAGGCCGGCCTGGCCCCGGCGCTGGACGACCCGGCGCGCGGGACCTACCTGCGCTGGATGTTCTTCGCCGCCGGCCCGGTGGAGGCCGCCGTCAGCGCGCGTGCGATGGGGTTGCTGGCGCCCGCCGAAAAGGCCGGCATGGTCGGCTACGGCAGCTACGAGCACACCGTTGATGCGCTGGAGCAGGCGGCCGCGGCGGCATCGCCGTGGCTGTTGGGCGAGCGCTTCAGCGCGGCCGATGTCTACGTCGGTGGCCAGGTCGACTTCGGCCTGGGATTCAAGTCGATCCCGGAGCGCCCGGCGTTCACCGCCTGGGCCGAACGCCTGCGCGCGCGGCCGGCCTACCAGCGGGCGCAGGCGCTGGACAATGCGCTGATGCCCGCGCGCGGCTAGCCCGCTTTTTCGGGCTGCCGCCGCGGTTTCGGCTTGGCCTTCGGCTTCGGCTCCGGCATCAGCGCGGCGGTGTCGAGCAGGAGCCGCTTCAGCGCTTCGGCATCGTCCAGCAGTTCATCGGCGACGGGATAGTCCTTCGCGCCGGGATACGGAGGCCGCAGTGGCAGGCCGCGTGCCAGGCGCGCCACTGCGGCGGAGGGTTTCACGAACAGGCTGTTGTCGCAGGCGAAGGCCACGACCTTGCCGTCCACGTAGACCGCGTACTCGCCGAACAGCTTCCTGTGGGTCAGGCGCTCACCAAGCGCGGCCTGTTCGGCGATGTAGGCGAGGAAGTGCGGGTCGGTGGCCATGCGGGGATCGGTTGTAGCCCTGGGGCGATGGGTGGATGGTGCATGCATCGTTCTCCTTGGCCGCGCTCCCGGTCAAGTGTCGGCTGGTATACTCCCCCCCACTATCAACCGGGCTGCCCGCCGTGCCGCATTCGCCAGAGGAAAAGAAGAAGGTCCTCGCCCGCGTGCGCCGCATCCGCGGCCAGTGCGACGCGCTCGACCGCGCGCTTGGGGCCGGCGCCGACTGCGCGCCGGTGCTGCAGCAGATCGCGGCCATCCGCGGCGCGGTCAACGGGTTGATGAGCGAAGTGCTCGAGTCTCACCTGCGCGAGCAGTTCGGGCAGCCGGCGGCCGACGCGTCCGACCGCGACGCGCGCGTCGCCGAAATGACCGGCCTGATCCGTTCCTATCTGAAGTGACCCATATCAAGCCGCCACGGCACCTCCGCGCCGCGGCCGCCGACCACGCCATTGCATTGCAGGAGTTGAAACCATGAAATCCCGTGCCGCCGTCGCCTTTGCCGCAGGCCAGCCGCTGCAGATCGTCGAGCTCGACGTCGCCCCGCCGCAGAAGGGCGAAGTGCTGGTCAGGATCACCCACACCGCGCTCTGCCACACCGATGCGTTCACGCTCTCCGGCGACGATCCGGAAGGCGTGTTCCCGGCGGTGCTCGGACATGAGGGCGCGGGCATCGTGGTCGAGGTCGGCGAGGGCGTGACCAGCGTGCAGCCCGGCGATCACGTGATTCCGCTGTATACCGCCGAGTGCGGCGAATGCCTGTTCTGCAAGTCGGGCAAGACCAACCTGTGCGTCGCCGTGCGCGCAACGCAGGGCAAGGGCGTGATGCCCGACGGCACCACGCGCTTCAGCTACAACGGCGAGCCGGTCTACCACTACATGGGCTGCTCGACCTTCAGCGAGTACACGGTGGTCGCCGAGGTCTCGCTGGCGAAGGTGAACCCGGACGCCAACCCCGAGCACGTCTGCCTGCTCGGCTGCGGCGTGACCACCGGCATCGGCGCGGTGCACAACACCGCCAAGGTGCAGGAAGGCGACACGGTCGCGGTGTTCGGCCTTGGCGCCATCGGCCTGGCGGTGATCCAGGGCGCGGTGCAGGCCAGGGCCGGGCGCATCATCGCCATCGACACCAACCCGTCGAAGTTCGAGCTGGCCACGCAGATGGGTGCCACCGATTGCGTCAACCCGAAGGACCACGACACGCCGGTGCAGCAGGTGATCGTGGAGATGACCGGCTGGGGCGTGGACCACAGCTTCGAGTGCATCGGCAATGTCGACGTGATGCGCGCCGCGCTCGAATGCGCCCACCGCGGCTGGGGCCAGAGCGTGGTCATCGGCGTCGCCGGCGCGGGGCAGGAGATCAGCACGCGCCCGTTCCAGCTGGTCACCGGCCGCAAGTGGCTGGGCACCGCGTTCGGCGGGGTGAAGGGACGCAGCCAGCTGCCGGGCATGGTGGAGGACGCGATGCGCGGCGACATCCAGCTGGCGCCGTTCGTGACCCACACGCTGCCGCTGGAGCGCATCAACGAGGCCTTCGACCTGATGCACGAAGGCAAGTCGATCCGCACCGTCATCCACTACTGAGGCCTGCCATGGAACGCATCGAACACCGCGCCAGCTTCGGCGGCTGGCAGGACGTCTACCGCCACCGCTCGGACGTCCTGGACTGCGACATGACCGTGGGCGTGTACTTCCCGCCGCAGGCGGCGGAGGGTCCCTGCCCGGTGCTGTACTGGCTCTCGGGCCTGACCTGCAACGAGCAGAACTTCATCACCAAGGCCGGCGCGCAGCGCCATGCCGCCGAGCACGGGATCATCATCGTCGCGCCGGACACCAGCCCGCGCGGCAACGACGTGCACGACGCCGAGGGCTACGACATCGGCAAGGGCGCGGGTTTCTACGTCAACGCCACGCAGGATCCGTGGGCGGCGCACTACCGCATGTACGACTACATCGTCGACGAACTGCCGGCGTGGGTGGAAGCCGATCCGTCGGCCAGCGACGCGCGCGCGATCAGCGGCCATTCCATGGGCGGCCACGGCGCGCTCACCATCGCCCTGAAGAACCCGGGCCGCTACCGCAGCGTGTCGGCGTTTTCGCCGATCGTCGCGCCGAGCCAGGTGCCGTGGGGCGAGAAGGCGTTCGCCGCCTACCTCGGCGACGACCGCGCAGCGTGGAAGCGGCACGACGCGGTCGAACTGGTGAAGTCGGCAAAGGAAAAGCTGCCGCTGCTGGTCGACCAGGGCGATGCCGACGAATTCCTCGCCACCCAGCTGCGCCCCGAGCTGCTGCAGGCCGCCTGCGCAGCGGCGGACCATCCGCTGCAGCTGCGCATGCAGCCCGGCTACGACCACAGCTACTACTTCATCGCCAGCTTCATCGGCGACCACATCGCCCACCACGCGAAGGCGCTGCGATGAAAGTGCCGGCCAGCGTCTGGATCGTCGGCGGGCTGGCGCTGCTGTGGAACCTGATCGGGGTGGCGGCGTTCACCATGCAGGTGGCGATGCCGGAGCAGGCGCTCGCGGCGATGCCCGCCGACCAGCGCGCGATCTACGAGGCCACGCCCGCCTGGCTGTATCTCTTCTACGGCCTGGCGACCATTGGCGGTGTGCTCGGGTCCATCGGCCTGCTGCTGCGCAGGCGCTGGGCGGTGCCTGTGTACCTGCTGGCGCTGGCGGCCCTGGTGGTGCAGGTGCTCGCCAGCTTCGCGGTCACGCCGGCGTGGACCACGGGGGGTGTCTCAAGCCTCGGTTTCCCGGTGCTCCTGGTGGCGATCGCGTTCGGCCTGTGGTGGTTCGCGCGCTACATGGCCGCGCGCGGAGTCCTGCGCTGATCCGTGGTATCGCTCGGCCGTCGCCCAACCCCCACCGTGTAATCGGTCACGGCGAAGCGGCCGTCGCGCAGGGACGTGGCGCCGCGCACCAGTTGCAGCGGCGCGGTGAACATCGGGCCGTCGCTCACGCAGGTGTGGAATTCGCCGTTCTCGCCGCAGGGGTCGACGGCCGCGGGTAGCGTATCCAGCAAGTCGGCGTCGAAATCGCGGCCGCTGAAGGCGGCATCGAGCTGCGTGGTGTCGACGCAGCACAGCTGCGCGCGCAACCCGCCGGCGAGCATGTCGCGCGCAAGCGCCGTGGTGTCGGCGCCGAACAGCGGGAACAGCGCGCTCCAGCCCAGCCGCGCGCACAGGGCTTCGCGCCAGCCGCGGATGTCGGCCAGCAGCAGGTCGCCGAAGGCGATGCGGGTGATGCCGGGCCAGCGCGCCTGCGCTTCGGCGAGCGTGGCGGCGAAGGCGGCTTCGTAGCAGGCGTTGTCGCAGCCGTGCGGGATGCGCATTTCCAGCAGCGGCAGCCGGGTAGCCGCGGCCTGCGCGTGCAACACGTCGGCGCGCACGTGCTGCAGCGATGCGCGCTCCTCGCCCGCGCTGATGGTGGACAGCAGGCCGACCACGTCGACCTCGCCGCGCTGGCGCAGGGCCTGCAGCGCCCAGGCCGCGTCCTTGCCGCCGCTCCAGGCCAGCAGTGCGACGGGCCGCGGTGCCACGCCGTTCAGCCGGCGCGCACGTCGCGCAGTTCCCAGGCGCTGCCGGCCAGCAGGCGCATGCGGTGCTTGAAGACCGCGCCGGGCAGGACGGTGTCGGCGACCAGTTCCACGCGCGTCTCGCGCTGGGTGCCGGTGACGGTGGCGGATGAATCGATCACGCCGAGCGCGGGATCCACTTCGTCCGGTTCGTCCTGCGTGGCGCGCCAGCGCTGGAACAGGCCGTCGCCGCGCAGCGCGTCCTGCAGCTCGCGGGCAAAGGCGTCGGCACCCTGGGCAATGAAGGCGAACTCGCCCGCGGCGCGGGTGCGTTCCGGGTCGGGCAGGGCAATGAGGTAGCGCGTGGACATGGGCGTCTCCAGGGCTGCGTTGGCCCCAGCTTAGCCGGCGGCGGCGTGAGTCCGGCGTGCCCACCCCCGGCACGGCGGCGTCACGCCATCACGCAGTCACGGCGTGCCCAGGCGCTTGCGTTCCGCTTCACGCGCCTCGGCGCGCTCGCGGCTGCGGATGAAAAGCGGCACGCCGATGGTGATTCCGAACATGATCAGCGCGCCACCGATCGTGAGCCAGCCGACCGGCCGGGCGAACAGCTCGACGAAAACAGGATGCATGGCAGTCCCTCCCTCTGTGTATCCGGATCATCGGCCGTTGCAGGCCGGCGGGTGTTGACCGCGATCAAGGTCTGCGCGGTGCCTCGAGCGCTTCGACCACGGCCGATGCCACCAGCGCGGACGCGCGTGGGCCAAGATGGCCGTAGTCCCAGGTGGTGAGCTCGGCGGGCGTGTCGACGTAGGTCAGGCAGCCGCGCAGGTCGCACAGCGTGGCCAGTGCCGAGACATAGGTGACGTCGTCGCGACCGCTGAATGCGGCGCGCAGCGCGGCGTCCAGCGCATGCACCTCGGGAACGGTTTCGCCGCGCAGCCGCTGCGGCACCTGCAGGAACGGCTCCCGCGCATGGCGCTGCACGAGCAGCGCCGGCAGCCACGCGCGCCAGCGCGGCGCCGGCCCCAGCACCACCACCTGGCCCACGCCGGAGGCGTGCAGCGCGGCGATGCCGGGCTCGAGGTCCGCCAGCACCTGCGCCGGGTCCCGGTATTCGCGCCCGTTCCAGTAGGCGAACAGCACCACGTAGTCCGGGCGCAGGGTGGCGATGCGCTGCAGCACGCGCGCGTTGTCGCTCCGGCACGGCTCCTTGCGGGGATCGACATAGGGCCGGCAGCCGCTGCGCGTGAACTGCGCCAGGCGCAGGCGGCCGTCCGCCACCTCGCGCATGCCCGGGTACAGCAGCGCGGAATGCGAATCGCCCCACAGCACCAGCAGCGGGCGTGGCGGCGAGGTCGGGGCGTCGACGCATTCGTCCGGGAATTCCGCCGGCTCGCCGGGCGCGCCGACCAGCGAACACGTCCCCTCGCGCGATGGCGCGCGCCAGTCGTAGCCGTAGTTCGCGTACCGCCGCACCGGTTCGCCGGCGCGCGACGCAACGCCCTGCAGCGCCCACAGCGCGAGGCCAGCCACCAGCACCATCGCCATCGCCGGCAGCAGCAGCGCCAGCGCGCGGCGCGCGCGCATGCGGTGCCGCAGCGGGCGCTCCACCAGCCACCAGGTGAGCCCTGCCAGCACCACGGCCAGCGCCACCAGCGCCATGCGCAGGCCCGGCGCCACTTCGCCGGTGGCGTGGATGCGCGCGAACGACAGCAGCGGCCAGTGCCACAGGTAGAGCGGATAACTGACCAGCCCGATCCACACCAGCGCGCGCAGCGACAGCAGCCGCTGCGCCCAGCGCGTGGCGGGCACCGCGGCGATCAGCAGCGTGGCACCGGCCACCGGCAGCAGCGCGCGCCAGCCCGGGAACGTCGACTGGTCGCTGAGGCCGACGCAGGCGGCGATGATCAGCGCGAGTCCGGCAAACGCCGCCAGTTCGGCGGCCAATCGCGGGCGTTGCGGCACCGCGGTGGCTGCGGTGCCGCCCAGGCGGTGCGCCAGCCACGCGCCGGCCAGCAGCTCCCAGAAGCGGGTGAACGGCAGGTAGAACGCGGCGCTCGCATCGCGCGGACTCAGCCACAGGCAGTACGCCAGCGACAGCAGCCCGGCCACCAGCACCAGGCGGCGCGTGTCGACCCCGCGCATGGATGCCAGCACCAGCAGCGGCGGCCACAGCAGGTAGAACTGCTCTTCCACGCCGAGCGACCACAGGTGCAGCAGCGGCAGGGTCTCGGCCGCCGCGGCGAAATAATCGGTGTCGTGCCAGAACGCCAGGTTGGCCACGAAGCCGGCGCTGGCCGCGGCATGGCGGCCGAGCGCGGCGTAGTCGGCCGGCACCAGCAGCCACCAGCCGGCCACCAGGCACGCCGCCAGCACGACCACCAGCGCCGGGAACAGCCGCCGGATGCGGCGCACGTAGAACCCGCCGAAGCCGAACGTGCCGGCGGCCAGGCCGTCGCGCAGGATGCCGGTGATCAGGAACCCGGAGATGACGAAAAAAACGTCGACGCCGACGAAGCCCCCCGGCACGAGGCGCGGGAACGCGTGGTACGCGACCACCGCGAGTACGGCGATGGCGCGCAGGCCATCGACGTCCGCGCGGTAGCCGGGCGCCGCCCCCGGGGCCGCGCCTGCTGCCATCAGCGCGCCGGCGTGGGGTACGCGCGCGGCAGGTCACCGCGCGTGGCGTCCGGCGCGGGCCGCAGGTAGCGGTCGCGCAACTCGGTCTGCCGCGAGTGCATCTGGATCGCGCGGCCGTCGAACCACACCTGGCGGGCGACGCTGGCGACGTCGAGCGGGTCGCCGTCCCACAGCACCAGGTCGGCGCGCATGCCTGGCGCGATGCCGCCCAGCTCGGCGCCGACGCCGAACGCTTCGGCGGGCACGCGGGTCAGGCCCGCCAGGCCGTCTTCCCACGGCAGGCCGTGCGCCACCGCGTTGCCGGCCAGCTGGCGGATCTTGCGCGCGTTGTGCGAACTGTCGCCGGCCTGGCTGAAGCCGACGGTCGCGCCGGCCGCGCGCAGCCGCGCGGCGTTTTCCAGCGCCGCGTGGATGCGGTCGAAGTTGGACGGCAGGTTGTCGAGCGGGTCGACGAACACCGGCACCCTGGCCGCGGCCAGTTCCGGCGCCACGCGCCAGGCCTCGCCACCGCCGCGGATCGCGACCTGCACGCCGTGGCGCTTCGACCAGCGCAGCAGCTCGCGGATGTCGGCGGCGCGGTCCACTCCCACCACCAGGCGCCCACCGCCGTCGAAATAGCGCTTCAGCGTGTCGCGCCCGGCGGGGGTGAGCAGCGCGGCGTTGGAGCCGGCCGGGATGCGGCCGCGCACTTCATCCACCAGCTGGTCGAGCAGCATCCACTGCGCCGCGCGCGAGCCGCCGGCGAGGCCAGCGGCACGGCCGCCGCCGAGCTGCACGAACAGCAGCTTCGGGCCCGCCGGCTGGTCGCTGCCGTCCAGGCGCATCACCGCGCCCTGGCCGCCGATGATCGAGCCGCCCTCGCCGGTGCCGGCCGCGAGCAGGGTGAAGCCAAGCCCTTCCACGCGCGCCACCGGGACCAGCAGCGAGTCCGCGTTGTAGGCGAGCGTGACGTCGAACTCCGGCCGCACCACCATCTCCTTGGACGCCGCCCCGAGGGCGAGCGTGGTGTCGGTGGTGGCGTCCTCGCCGGAGACTTCGTCGATGCCGATCGCGGTGATGCCGGCGAACAGCGCCGGGGTGACCGGCTTGCCGTTGGCCTCGACCACCGTGGCGCCGCCCGCATCCAGCCCGGTGCCGACTGCGGCGATGCGGCCGTTGCGTACCAGCACGTCCGCGCCCTGCAGCGTGCCGCGCGCGGTGGCGGTGTGCACGGTGGCGTTGCGGATCAGCAGGTCCTGCGCCAGCGCGGGCGCGGTGGCCACGAGAAGCGCCAGGGCCGCGAGCGGCGCGAGGCGGGTCGTGCCGCGCACGGCGCTCATCGGCCACCTCCGGCAGCCGCGCCCCGGCCGAGCATGAAGTCCGAGCGCGGCTGGCGCGACGGGTCGTTGCGGTCGTACATGCGCGCGCCGTCGATCCACACCTGCTCGGCGAGCGCGTACGAGCTGAAGGGGTTGCCGTTCCACAGCACCACGTCGGCGCGCTTGCCGGCCTCGAGCGTGCCGGTCTGGTCGAGGATGCCCATCGACTGCGCCGGGTTGCGCGTGATCCAGCGGATCGCGCGTTCCGGCGCGATGTCGATGCCGGCGCGGCGCGCGCTGGCCATCACCTTGGCCGACTCCTGGTTGAGGCGCTGGATGCCCTCCTCGGAATCCGAGTGCACGATGGCGCAGCCGTTCACTGCGCGGTCGACGATCGCCACGTTCTCCTGGATGCCGTCGAAGGCCTCCATCTTGAAGCCCCACCAGTCGGCCCAGAGCGCGCCGCAGACGCCGTCGGCGCCGAGCCGGTCGGCGATCTTGTAGGCCTCCACGCCATGGTGGAACGCCGCCACCTTGAAGCCGAACTCGTCGGCGAGGTCGAGCATGGTGACCATCTCGTCGGCGCGGTAGCAGTGGATGTGCACCAGGATCTCGCCGTCCATCGCCGCGGCCAGGGTCTCCAGCTTCAGGTCGCGCTTGCCGGCCTTGTCGCCGCCGGCCTTCTGCTTGTCGCGGTAGTCGGCGGCATCGATGAACGCGGCGCGGTAGCCGGCCACGTTGCCCATGCGCGTCGCGGGGCCGCCCTTCTGTCCATAGACGCGCTTGGGGTTCTCGCCGCAGGCCATCTTCAGCCCGTGCGGCGCATCCGGGAATTTCATGCCCTGGTAGCTGGTGGCCGGCACGTTGCGCAGCGTCACGCCGCGGCCGCCGACCAGGTTGGCCGAGCCCGGCAGGATCTGCAGGCTGGTCACGCCGCCGGCGAGCGCGGCGTGGAAGCCGGGATCCTGCGGCCACACCGAGTGCTCGGCCCACACCGCGGCGGTGACCGGCGAGGTCGCCTCGTTGCCGTCGCTGTGCGAGCGCGTGCCCGGGCTCGGGTAGACGCCGAGGTGGGAGTGCACGTCGATGATGCCGGGCGTGACCCACTTGCCGCTGCCGTCCACACGCACCGCGTCGGCGGGCGCGTCGATCCCGCGGCCCACGGCGACGATGCGGCCGTCGCGCATCAGCACGTCGGCGCCGTCGAGGCGTTCGCCGGTGCCGGTGAGCACGGTGGCACCGGTGACCAGCACCGGCGCGCTGGCGATCGCGCGGTAGGTGCTGGGATAGGCGTCGCCGGTGCTGCTGGCGCCAGGCTTCGCGCCGGCGTCGCGCGGGCCTGCGGCGCTGGTGCTGGCGCAGCCCGCGGCCAGCGCGGTGGCCAGCGCCGCGGCCAGCGCGGCGTGCATCGGATACTTCATCGTGCTCTCCCCCGAATGGTCGCCCACCCTAGCCGGCCCGTGCGCCGGGCCGCAATGTGCGGAAGGTGGGGGCCGCCGTCCGCCTTCGCCGCGCGTGCAAGAATGTTCCGCAAAAAAGGAGCATGGGATGAAAGAGAAGGACGAGATCGTCAACAACTGGCTGCCGCGCTACACCGGCGTGCCGCTTGACGGATTTGGCGAGCACATCCTGCTGACCAACTTCGGCGGTTACCTGGGGCACTTCAGCCGCATGACCGGCGCCGAGGTGGTCGGCATGGACCGGCCGATGCCGAGCGCCACGGCGGACGGCATCACCATGATCAACTTCGGCATGGGCAGCCCGAACGCGGCGACCATGATGGACCTGCTGTCGGCGATCAAGCCGAAGTCGGTGCTGTTCCTCGGCAAGTGCGGCGGGCTGAAGCGCAAGAACCAGCTCGGCGACCTGATCCTGCCGATCGCGGCGATCCGCGGCGAGGGCACCAGCGACGACTACCTGCCGCCCCAGGTCCCGGCGCTGCCGGCGTTCGCGCTGCAGCGCGCGGTGTCCACGATGATCCGCGACCTTGGCCTCGATTACTGGACCGGCACGGTCTACACCACCAACCGGCGGGTGTGGGAGCACGACGAGGCGTTCAAGGAGCGGCTGCGGGCGATGCGCTGCATGGCGATCGACATGGAGACGGCAACCATCTTTGCGGCGGGCTTCGCCAACCGGATTCCGTGCGGGGCGCTGCTGCTGGTCAGCGACCAGCCGATGATCCCGGAAGGGGTGAAGACCGAGGCCTCGGACGCGCGGGTGAGCATCGAGTACGTGGAGAGCCACATCCAGGTCGGCATCGAGGCACTGCGGTTGATCCGCCGCCATGGCAAGTCGGTGCGCCACATGAGGTTCGACGAGTGACGATGCCGGCGCCGGGCGAGGTCGTTGCGTTCTGGCGCGAGGCGGGGCCTGCGAAGTGGTTCGCGCGCGACGATGCGTTCGACGCGCAGCTGCGCGGACGCTTCGAGGCGGCTCACTTCGCGGCGGGGCGGCGGGGGCTGGAGCACTGGATGGCGTCGGCGGAGGGTGCGCTGGCGCTGTTGCTCCTGCTCGACCAGGTGCCGCGCAACATCTTCCGCGACAGTGGGCATGCGTACGCCTGCGATTCGCTGGCGAGGCATTACGCAGTGCGGATGCTGGACGCGGGGCTCGATCTCGAGGTCGATCCGGCGCTGCGGGTGTTCTGCTATCTGCCGTTCGAGCACTCGGAGGACCTGGCCGACCAGGAGCGCTGCGTGGCGCTGGTGCGCGGGCTGGATCCGGAGTTCCTGCGCTATGCGGTGGAGCATCGGGACGTGATCGCGCAGTTCGGGCGGTTCCCGCATCGCAACCGGGCCTTGGGACGGGAGAGTACGGCGGCCGAGGCGGCGTGGCTGGAGGCTGGCGGCGGCTTCTAGATTTGTTGGGGTCCGGCGGGGCTGACCACGCACGCCGGCACGCTTCGCTGGCGTTCCGAGGCGTGCGCGCACCGACATGCGCGGTCAGCCTTTGGTGGGCCGTCGCGGATGCTGGCGACGTCCTGGTTTATGGCGGGGCTGCCCACGCATGCCGGCGCTCTTCGCTTGCGTTCCGAGGCGTGCGAGCACCGACATGCGCGGTCAGCCGGCGGTGGGCTGTCGCGGGTTGTGGCGATGTGCGGCGTCACAACAATGTGTGGAATCGCCGGACGTCCCACTCATCCAGGCAAGAGCACCGTCCCGTCCCTGCCCCTCTCCCACTGCAGCAGGATCACGAGGAGGCCAAGGCCGCACGCCCGCAAGCGCACGCCTCGGAACGCCAGCGAAGCTTCTGGGCGTGCGGCCTTGGCCGGAACTTGGGCCAGGCGAAAGCACCCCTCAGTAGCGGGGGATGGTGCTGTCGACGTGCTGGCTCCAGGCGTCGATGCCACCTTCGATGTTGTAGACCTCGCGGAAGCCGAGCTGGCGGAAGCGTTCGGCGGCCTGGCCGCTGCGGCCGCCGTGGTGGCAGAGGAAGGCGAGCGGGGTGTCTTTCGGGAGCGCTTCGAGCGCGGCGGGGCCGTCGTCGAGGGTCATGAAGGGGGCGGTGACGGCGGCTTGCGCGCGTTCGTCGGCCGGGCGCACGTCGACCAGGCGGACGGTGCCATCGCTGGTGCGGGCCTGGGCGTCGACCGGGGACATGGGTCGTACCGGGGGGATGGCGTTGGGGTTGTCGACCACCAGGCCGCGGCCGCGGGTGTCGTCGGCCCAGTCGATGGTGACGCCGTCGGCGCGACGCGCGGCGGGGGCGTCGACCTGGACGCGCACGCCGTCGCATTCGACGGTGATGGCGGCGGCTTCGGGCTGGGCGAGGGCGAGGCGGGTGCGGTAGTTGGGGTCGATGTCGAGCTTGACCACGAGGTCGCCGCCGGCGTCGTCGATCGCCTTGCGCAGCACGGCGTGCGCGGCGGGTGTGACGGTGACGGTGGGCGGGGTGCGGTCGGGGGCGGGCAGGCCGAGGGCGCTGTGCAGTTCGCCGGAGTTGGACATCTGTTCGATGATGTCGCTGCCGCCGACCAGTTCGCCGTCGATGTACAGCTGCGGAATGGTGGGCCAGTCGCCGTAGGCCTTGATGCCTTCGCGGATCTCGGGGTCGGCCAGCACGTTGATGTGCGCGTAGGGAGTTTCAAGCGCAGTCAGGGCGGCGACGGCCTTGGCGGAAAAGCCGCATTGCGGGGCGCGCGGGTCGCCCTTCATGAACAGCACGATGCGGTTGGCCTGCAGCAGGTCTTTGATGCGCTGGCGGAGCTGGGGGTCGAGGGACATGGCGGCAACCGCATGGAGAGGGGCCGTCTAGGGTACCCCTTCGCCTCCGGCCGCGGCCTTGACGCATGTCATCATGCGGCGATGCCTGCGCCGCCTCCGCCCCCGTTGCATCGTGTTCCGCGCCGTCCGCATGCGTGGCTGTGGCTGGCGCTGGTGGCACACGGGCTTGTGGCCTGGCTTTGGTGGCGCGCGGGCTGGACCTGGGGCCTGGCGGCGCTGTTGGCGGTACATTTGGCGTTCGTGTGGGGCACGCTGCGGCCCGGTTCGCGGCTGTTCGGGCCGGTGCTGCGGCGCCTGCCCGCGGGCTCACCCGAGGTCTGGCTGACGATCGACGACGGGCCCTCCAACGACACGCCGGCCATCCTCGATCTGCTGGACACGCACGCGGCGCGGGCGACGTTCTTCCTGGTCGGTGCGCGTGCCGAGGCGCGGCCCGCGCTGGTGCGCGAGATCGCGGCGCGCGGGCATGGCATCGGCAACCACAGCCAGCGCCATCCGCAGGCGCGCTTCTGGGCCCTCGGGCCGGCGGCGATGCGCCGCGAGATCCTCGAGTGCCAGGCGACCCTGGCACGCATCACCGGGCGCGCGCCGCGCTGGTTCCGGGCGGTGGTGGGCCACGCCAATCCGTTCGTGCATGCGCCGCTGCGCGAGGCCGGGCTGGCGCGGGTGGCATGGAGCGCTCGCGGCTATGACGCCGTGGAATCCGATCCGGTACGCATCGCGCAACGCGTGGCGCGCGGCCTTGCGCCCGGCGCCATCGTGCTTCTGCATGAGGGTGCGCCGCACGGGCGCAGCGTCGAGGCGGTGGCGGAGGTGCTGCGCGCGGTGGAGGCCGCGGGCTACCGCGCGGCCTTGCCGCCCGACTGAGGCGGCGGGGCGGCCTGCAGTCCGTACTCGACCATCGCCAGGAGGCGTTCGGTCAGTGCCGCGCGCTGCGCCGGATCGGTGCCACGCAGCGGTCCTTCAAGCATGAACAGCGCCAGGCCGTGCACCGCCGACCAGGCCAGGAACTCCGCTTGGGGGCGTTGCGCGGCGGGCAACAGGCCCGCGCCGGCCATCGCGTCCAGCGCCAGGCCGAGCATGCCGAACGGGCCCAGCCCGCGTGCACCGGTGGCGGCCGGCTCCGCAGGCAGCGGGTCGCCGGTGGTGCCGGACGCGAAGGCGGTGCGGAACATGCCGGTTTCGCGCTGCGCATAGGCCACGTAGGCGCGTCCGACCGCAGCCAGCATGGCGCGCGCGCGGGGCTTTGCCGCCCGCAGCGCTTCGGCATGCGCGATCTCGTCCTCCATCGCACGCGCGGTCTCGGCCAGCGCCACGGCGCGCACCGCGGCGAACAGTTCGCCATGGCCGCTGAAGTGGCGGTACGCGGCATTCGGCGCCACGCCGGCGCGGCGCGTGGCCTCGCGCAGGACGATCGCGTCGGGGCCGCCTTCACGCGCAAGCGCCACCGCGGCGTCGACCAGTGCGTTGCGCAGGTTGCCATGGCGGTAGGTCTTGCGCGGACGCGGCGCTGGTGCGGTGCGGATTGACATGTGGACAGTGTCCAGTTTAGCCTCCGCGAACACAAGTGAACGGTGTTCACATTGAGCGCCGCACGACGGTCCGGAGGACACGATGGAAGGCTGCGCGAAGGGCAATCCGGTGGTCTGGTTCGAGATCCACGTCCGCGACCTCGCGAAGGCGAAGGCCTTCTACGAGGCGATGCTCGACACCACGCTCGAACCCCTGGCCGATCCAACCGCGGAAGGGACCCTGGCGATGTTCGCGTTCCCGGCCGATCCGCAGGGCTTCGGCGCCGGCGGCGCGCTGGTGCACGCGCCCGATGCGCAGCCGTCCGCGGGCGGCCTGATGGTGTACTTCGGCAGCGATGACTGCGCGGCGCCGCTGGCCCGCGCGCTGGCCGCGGGCGGCCGCGAGGTGTCGGGCAAGGAATCCATAGGGCCCTACGGCTTCTGCGCGGTCGTCGCCGATCCCGACGGCAACCACGTCGGCCTGCATTCGATGGCCTGACACCGCGGGCGACACCCACCGGGTGCCTCCCATCATTCACTGGAGGATGACATGAGCTACATCGACGGTTTCGTGCTCGCGGTGCCCACCGCGCGCAAGCAGGAGTTCATCGACCACGCCAACGAGGGTGATCCGATGTTCATGGACCGTGGCGCGCTGCGCGTGCTCGAGTGCTGGGCCGACGACGTGCCCGACGGCAAGGTCACCGACTTCCGCCGTGCGGTGCAGGCCAGGGACGACGAGTCGGTGGTGTTCTCGTGGATCGAGTGGCCCGACAAGGCGACGCGCGATGCGGCGATGAAGGACATGATGGACGACCCGCGCGCGGATCCGGCGAAGAACCCGATGCCGTTCGACGGCAAGCGGATGATCTTCGGCGGCTTTTCGCCGGTGGTCGCGATGGGCGCGGCGCTGGCGGGGGAGGCAGGCGCGTGAGTGCCTGCAGCGCGATCTACATCAACCTGCCGGTCGCGGATCCGGGGCGCTCGCGGTCGTTCTTCGAAGGGCTCGGGTTCGCCATCAATCCGCAATTCTCCGATGCCAACGCGACCTGCGTGGTGCTCGGCGACAACATGTACGCGATGCTGCTGGCGCGCGACTTCTTCGCGGGCTTCTGCACCCGGCCGGTCGGCGATCCCGCTGCGTCCACGGCGGTGCTGACCTGCCTGCACCTGGGGTCGCGGGACGAGGTGGACGCGATGGTGGCGCGGGCGTCATCGTCCGGCGGCGCGTCGCATCGGGAGCCGGCAGACCACGGGTGGATGTACCAGTCCGCCTTCCGTGATCCGGACGGAAACGTGTGGGAGTTGATGGCGACCACAGGGGATCCGCCGTGGGGGTAAGTGTGAACATCGTCGCTGCTGGCTGATCGCGCGGCGGCTGACCGCACATGCCGACATTCTTCGCTGGCGTTCCGAGGCGTGCGAATGCCGGCATGCACGGCCAGCCGGTGTTGGGCTGCGGCGGGTCGCTGGCAAGCGCCGTGGGTCTTCGCGGCGGCTGTCCGCGCACGCCGACGCTCTTCGCTGGCGTTCCGAGGCGTGCGAGCGCCGACATGCGCGGACAGCCCTTGCAGCGCCGTCGCAACTTGCCGGCGACGTACAGGCTTATGGAGAAGTGTGGCGCCGCGAAACGCCGCACTCCATCACGTCAAGAGCGCTGTCCCGTCCTAGCCGCTCTCCCCACTGCAGCAGGATCACGAGGAGGCCAGGGCCGTACGCCCGCAAGCGCACGCCTCGGAACGCCAGCGAAGCTTGCGGGCGTACGGATCTGGCCGGAGTGTGGCCTAGCGAAAAATCAACCCGCCACGATCAGCCAGTTGTTGAAGGGCGTGTTGCCGTAGAGGGGGCGGAAGTCGACGTGCAGGCCCGCGGCGGCGAGCTGCGATTGCAGGCCTTCGCGCGTGGGGTAGCACTTCGGGACTTCCTGCATCCAGCCGAACAGGTGCGCCAGGCGGTCGGTGATGCGGGTGGTGCGGCCGCGCCGGCTGTCGTCGCCCAGGCCGCTGCGGATCACGAGCTTCGCCCCGGGCGTGAGCATGGCGATCGCGTCGGCGAGCAGCGCGCGCTGCGCGTCGGCATCGAGGTACTGCAGCACGTCGAGGATGGCGACGCTGCCGGCGTGCGGCGGCCAGCCATCGGCGAGGTCGACGACCGCGAAGCGCGCGTCATCTTCGAACCCGCACTGCGCCGCGATGCGCGTGCCGCGGCGGATCTTGTCGGCATCGATGTCGACGCCGTGGTAGGGCATGGCCTGGCCGTCGAGGCGCAGCGCATGCAGCAGCAGGCCCAGCCCGCAGCCGAGGTCGAGCACCGGCGCGCTGGTGCCGCGCAGCGCGTCCAGGACGCCCGGGTAGAGCGGGTCGCTGCGCAGCTTGGACAGCGTGTAGAAATAGTCGTGGCGGTTGCCGAGCACGTGGGCGGGCAGGAACGCGCGCGCGATGGCGCGGGCTTCGTGGGGCGGGAACGGGGCGGTGGCGGAACGGGTCATGGCGTCCTTGCGTGGCGCTGCAGCAGGTGGCGGGCGGCCGGCAAGGCCAGGCGCGTCCATTCGGCGTGCATGGGGGCGGCGGGGTGCAGGCCGTCGTCAGCGAGCATGGCCGGCTCGGCGCCGCGTTCGCGACTGATGGGGCAGATGTCGACGAAAGCGACGCCACGCGCGTCGCAGATCGCGCGTGCGGCTGTGTTGTAGACATCCAGCTCGCGTGCGATCCCGGCCAGGTCCCGTCCACTTTCGGCGGCGAACGGGGTGACGCCCCAGTCGGGGATGGACAGCACCAGCACACGGTCGGTGCGGCCGTCGACAAAGGCGATGGCGCGGTCCAGCAGTGCGCTGAACCCGTCGCGGTACCCGGCGACATCGCGGCCGCGGTACTGGTCGTTGACGCCGATCAGCAGGCTGGCGAAATCGAACGGACCCCGTGGCTGGGCGGCGTCGATCGCAGTGGCGAGTTCGTCGGTGGTCCAGCCGGTGGCGGCGATGGTGAGCGGGTCGTCGATCGCGATGCCGTCCGCGCGCAGCACCCGGGCCAGGCCATGCGTCCAGCGCGCGTGGGGGGCGACGCCTTCGCCGATCGTGTACGAGTCGCCGAGCGCGAGGTAGCGGAGCGCCACGCCGCGGTCAGGCCGTGGCCGCGCGCGCGGCGGTGATCGGCACCACCTTGCCGGCGGCTTCGGCGCGTCGGTCGAGCACGCGTTCGATGCGCCGGAACACTTCGCGCAGCTGGTCCGGCTCGGGCAGCAGCGTCACGCGGAAATGGTTGCGGTAGGGCACGTTGAAGCTCGAGCCCGGCACCACCAGGACGTGCTCGGTCTCCATCAGCTCGAGCGCGAAATCGTGGTCGTCGAAGCCCTGCGCGGCCGGACCGGTGACGCCCGGGAACGCATACAGCGCGCCGGCCGGTGCGTGCAGCTTGAGGTGCGCGCTGGCGGCGCAGCTTTCGATCACCGCACGGCGCGCTTCGTGCAGTCGGCCGCCGGGCGCGCACAGCGGGCCGATGGTGTCGGGCCCCGACAGCGCTGCCGGCACCGCGAACTGGCCCGGCACGTTGGCGCACAGGCGCAGCGCGCCGAGCAGGTCCATGGCGTGGCGGTAGTCGCGGGTGGCGGCTTCGTCGCCGGACAGCATCGCCCAGCCCACGCGCCAGCCGCAGGCGCGGTGCACCTTGGACAGGCCGCCGAACGACAGGCACGGCACGTCGCCGGCCAGCGGCGCCAGCGGCTCGAACGTGGCGCTGTCGTAGAGGATGCCGTCGTAGATCTCGTCGGACATCAGCAACAGGCCGCGGCGCGCGGCGATGTCGACGATGCGCTCGAGCAGCGCGCGCGGGTAGGTCGCGCCGGTCGGATTGTTGGGGTTGATCAGCACGATGGCGCGGGTGCGCGACGACACCAGCGCTTCGAGCTCGTCCGGATCCGGCAGGAAGGCGTTGCCTTCCTTGCAGCGGTAGTACACCGGGCGGCCGTCGTTGAGGATGGTGGCCGCCGACCACAGCGGGTAGTCGGGCGAGGGCAACAGCACTTCGTCGCCGGGGTTGAGCAGGGCGCGCAGGGCGATGTCGATCAGCTCGCTCACGCCGTTGCCGATGAACACGTCGTTGGCCGAGGCGCCGGTGACGCCACGCGCGGCGTGCTGGGCGGCCACCGCCTCGCGCGCGGCGGGCAGGCCCTGCTGGTGCGTGTACGGATCGGTGCCGGCGATGTGGTCGGCGATCGCGCGCTGCAGGTGCTCCGGCGCACGGAACCCGAACGCGCCGGGGTTGCCGATGTTGAGCTTGATCAGGGTGTGGCCCTGGGCCTCGAGGTCGCGGGCGCGGCGGGCAAGTTCGCCACGGATCTCGTAGCGGACTTCGGACAGGCGCTCGCGCGTCTTCAGGCGGGGCTCGGACATCGGTGCGGGGCGTGCGGGGGTGGCCGCAAAGCCTAGCGGAATTGCCGCCCGGCCGCCGGCGCGGCGCGGCTGGGGGATAGAATCCGCGCATGCCCAACACCGACCCGCGCGCTTGAGTCCCGAGATCCTCGCCCTGCGGGCGATCGGCTGGCCGTACGAGGGCCTGCCGGCCACGGGCGGCTGGGCCGAGGTGATGGCCGCGCACCCCGCGGCGCAGCCGGTGCGGGTGGTCGAGCAGCACCGCACCAAGTACGTGGTCGCGGTGGGTCCCGGCGAGGGATTCGCCGTGGAGTCGCTGCCGGAATGGCAGCGTCCGAAGTGCCCGCCGGAGCAGCGCGCCGCGGTCGGTGACTGGCTGCTTGTCGAGGGCCGCCAGGTGGTGGCCCTGCTGCTGCCGCGGCGCAGCGTGGTTAAGCGCGCGGCCGCCGGCGAGCATTACAAGCAGCAGATCATCGCGACCAACATCGACACCGCGTTCGTGGTCTGCGGCCTGGACGGCGATTTCAACCCGCGGCGCATCGAGCGCTACCTGCTGCTGGTGCAGGGCGGCGGCGTGGAGCCGGTGCTGGTGCTCACCAAGGCGGACCAGCCCGGCGTCGACATCGACGGCGCGATGGCCGAGCTGGAAGACAGCATCCGCGCCGGCCTGGCGGTGGTGGTGGTCAATGCCCGCGACCCCGCCAGCGTGGCGGCGCTGGACCCCTGGCTCGGCCCGGGCCGCACCGCGGTGCTGGTGGGCAGTTCCGGCGCGGGCAAGTCCACGCTGACCAATTCGCTGGTCGGCCACGAGCGCATGCGCACCGGCGCGGTGCGCGAAAACGATGCGCGCGGCCGCCACACCACCACCCACCGTGCGCTGGTGCCGCTGGCCTCGGGTGCCTGCCTGATCGACACCCCGGGCATGCGCGAGCTCAAGCCCACCGGCGAGGAGGACATCGCCGAGGGCGGGTTTGCCGAAGTCGAGGCGCTGGCCGACGCCTGCCGCTTCCGCGACTGCAAGCATGATCGCGAACCCGGCTGCGCGGTGCGCGCGGCGATCGAGGCCGGGACGCTGGACGCGGCCCGCTTCGCGCACTACATCAAGCTGCGCGACGAGGTGGCCGGTGCCGCCAGCGTGCTCGCCAGCCGCCTGGCGCAGGCGCAGGCGAAGCCGGGCCGTCGCTGAGCGCGACCGGCGCGCCACGGGGAGATCCGCCGCCATGCACGCCAACGCCGACATCGCCCACCACGCCACGCTCGATGCGCGCATGGTCCAGGCCGCGCGCGGCATCCGCCTGCTGACCCTGGCGAGCTGGCCGGCATCGGTGCAGCACGCGTTCCTGGCGCGCTGGGCCAGCGGTGACGCGCGCCCGCCGCAGTACGCCTATCCGCGCCATGACTTCGGCGACGCACGCCGCGAGCTCGCGGCGATCGCGGTGGCCGCGGACCCGCAGCATCCGCTGGGCGCCTACATTGCCGATTCCGCGCGCAACTGGGGCGTTGCCGCGGAGCTGCTGGAGGCGCTGGGCACGGCGGCCGCCGGCCTGCATTCGGAACGGCTGTTCGGGCGCCCGGACGCGCCCTTGCCGGGCAGCGAGGCCACCACGCGCGATGCCGCGCGGCATTTCATCGCCATCGCCGACGAGCTCGACCGCGAGCTGCTGGCGCCCGAGGAGCAGGTGCAGGTCTCCGCCACCGCGCTGCAGCTGCAGCTGCAGGCCGACCTCGACGCGTTCTTCGACGCGCGCGTGGTCGAGGTGGTGCTCGACCCGGACCTGATCGCCAAGGCCGCCGCCGGCGCCACCCGCATCCGCCTGCGCGCGGGTGCGTCGTTCAGCGACTACGACCGCGGCCAGCTGCTGCAGCACGAGGCGTTCGTGCATTCGCTGAGCGCGCTCAACGGCCGGCGCCAGCCGCTGCTGGGCAGCCTGGCCCTGTCGTCGCCGCGCAGCACCGAAACCCAGGAAGGCCTGGCCACGTTTGCCGAGCTGGCCACCGGCAGCATCGACATCGAACGCATGAAGCGCGTGTCGCTGCGCACCGAGGCGATCGCGATGGCGATCGACGGCGCCGACTTCATCGACGTGTTCCGCTGGTTCCTGGCGGCCGGCCAGGGCGAGGTGGACAGCTTCTCCTCGGCGCAGCGCGTGTTCCGCGGCGTGCCCACCTGCGGCGGCGCGGCGTTCACCAAGGACACCGTGTACCTGCGCGGCCTGGTGGGCGTGCACACGTTCTTCCGGCAGGCGCTGGCCGGCGGGCGCCTGCGCCTGTGCCGCCTGCTGTTCGCCGGCAAGATGACGCTCGACGACGTGGTGGCGTTCGAGCCGCTGTTCGACGACGGCACGCTGCTGCCGCCGTACTGGCTGCCACGCTGGGTGTCGCGCGCCAACGGCCTGGCGGGGACGCTGGCGTTCTCTGTGTTCGCCAACCGGATCCGCCTCGACAAGGTGGGCACCGGCAGGCACGGCTGAGGCGCGACCGCTGCGTTGCGGTGGCGCGGCCGACGCCCCTGGCCGAAGCGGCTAGAATCGATGGCCCGCCCCGCCGACCGTGAACCGATGTCCGACAAGCCCGTCGATCCCGCGCCCCTGAGCCTGTCCGACCACAGCGGCAGCTTCGAGCAGGCGGCACTCGACTACCACCGCGTCCTGCCCGCCGGCAAGATCAAGGTGGTCGCCACCAAGCCCATGGTCACCCAGCGCGATCTGGCGCTGGCGTACTCGCCGGGCGTGGCGCATGCCTGCGAGGCGATCGTCGCCGACCCGCGCGAAGCCAGCACGCTGACCGCGCGCGGCAACCTGGTGGCGGTGATCACCAACGGCACCGCGGTGCTGGGGCTCGGCGACATCGGCCCGCTGGCCGGCAAGCCGGTGATGGAAGGCAAGGGCGTGCTGTTCCAGAAGTTCGCCGGCATCGACGTGTTCGACATCGAGCTCGACGAGCGCGACCCCGACAAGCTGGTCGAGATCATCGCGGCGATGGAGCCGACGTTCGGCGGCATCAACCTCGAGGACATCAAGGCGCCGGAGTGCTTCATCGTGGAGCGCAAGCTGCGCGAGCGGATGAAGATCCCGGTGTTCCACGACGACCAGCACGGCACCGCGATCATCGTCGGCGCCGCGGTCACCAACGCGCTGGAAGTGGCCGGCAAGCGCATCGAGGACGTCCGCCTGGCGACCGCCGGCGCCGGCGCCGCGGGCATCGCCTGCCTGGACATGCTGGTCGCGCTGGGCATGAAGCCGGAAAACATCCTGGCCGTGGACCGCGACGGGGTGCTGTATACCGGGCGCGGCAACATGGACCCGGACAAGCAGCGCTACGCGCGCGACACCGACAAGCGTTCGCTCGACGACATCATCGAAGGCGTCGACATCTTCCTCGGCCTGTCCGCCGGCGGCGTGCTCAAGCCCGGGATGGTGGCGAAGATGGCCCCGCGCCCGATCATCCTCGCGCTGGCCAACCCCTACCCGGAGATCCTGCCGGAAGCCGCGAAGGCCGTGCGTCCGGATTGCATCATCGCCACCGGCCGCTCCGACTACCCGAACCAGGTCAACAACGCACTCTGCTTCCCGTACATTTTCCGCGGTGCGCTCGACGTGGGCGCCACCGGCATCAACGAAGAGATGAAGCTGGCCTGCGTGCGCGCGATCGCGCAGCTGGCGAAGATGGAATCCTCCGACCTCGGCGCGGCCTACGGCGGCGAGATGCCGGTGTTCGGCGAGGAGTACATCATCCCGCGGCCGTTCGACCCGCGCCTGCTGACCATGCTGGCGCCGTGCGTTGCGAAGGCCGCGATGGACTCCGGCGTGGCCACCCGCCCGATCGAGGACATGGACGCCTACCGCGAGAAGCTGGGGCAGTTCATCCACCGCTCCGGGCTGATGATGAAGCCGGTGTACGAGCGCGCCCGTGCCAACCTGCAGCGCATCGTCTACGCCGAGGGCGAAGAGGAAACCGTGCTGCGCGCGGTGCAGACCGTGGTCGACGAGGGGCTGGCGCGGCCGATCCTGATCGGCCGGCCGGACGTGATCGACACCCGCATCAAGCGCCTCGGCCTGCGCCTGCGCGTCGGGGTGGATTTCGACCTCACCAACATCAACGACGACCCGCGCTTCGGCGACTACTGGCGCCAGTACCACGCGCTCACCGAGCGCCGCGGCGTGACCCCGGACGCGGCCAAGAACCTGGTGCGCTCGCGGCCGACCCTGATTGCCGCGCTGATGGTGCAGCGTGGCGAGGCGGACGGGCTGATTTCCGGCCTGGTCGGCCGTTACCACAAGAAACTCGGGTACATCCGCAGCGTGTTCGGCCTGGATCCGGGCGTCAGCAGCACTTCGGCGATGACCGGCGTGATCAACGATGCCGGCGTGTGGTTCTTCCTCGACACCCACGTGCAGGTCGACCCCACCGCCGAGCAGATCGCCGAAGCGACGCTGCAGGGCGCCTACCGCCTGAAGCTGTTCGGCATCGAGCCGAGCATCGCGTTGCTGTCGCATTCCAACTACGGCAGCCACGACAACCCGAGCGCGGCCAAGATGCGCCGCGTGCGCGAGATCCTCGCGCGCCGCGCGCCGCGGCTGAACATCGACGGCGAGATGCAGGCCGATACCGCCTGGGACAGCCTGCTGCGCGAGCGCCTGTTCCCCAACACCACGCTCAAGGGCCGCGCCAACCTGTTCGTGCTGCCCAACATCGACGCCGCCAGCATCGCCTACAACCTGGTGCGGGTGATGACCGACGGCGTGGCGATCGGTCCGATCCTGATGGGCGTGGACCACCCGGCGCACGTGCTCACCTCCACCAGTACGCCGCGGCGCCTGGTCAACATGACCGCGATCACCGCGGTCGAGGCACAGATCCGCGCGCTGCAGCGCGCCGGCGCGGACGACTGACCGCCGCGGCGGTCAGTGCGGCAGCAGTTCGCGCACCAGCGCCGGCAGGCGCGCCAGGTCGTCCTTGAGCAGGACGCCGTCGGCGACGGGAAGCACCTCGTCGCCGGCCAGCGCGCCGGTCATGAACACGAAGCGGGCCTGTGGCGCGTGCGCCAGCACCAGCGCGCGCGCCTCGCGGCCGGAATAGCCGGGCAGGTTGACGTCGCAGACCACCAGGTGCGGGTCGAAGCCGGCCAGCGCCTCGCGCAGCGCATCCTCGCGGTACAGCCGGCGGCACTCCACCAGGATGCCCGCCTCGCGCAGCGTCAGCTCGGTGAGCTCGGCGTCGTCGTGGCAGTCGTCGACAATCAGCACGCGGATCACGGCCATGGCGCTCAAGGGTCGGTCGGAGCCTCGTTGAGGACGGCCCAGAAGCGCCCAAGCGTCTTCACCGCCTCGAAGAACTGGTCCACGTCGACCGGCTTGACCACGTAGGCGTTGACGCCCAGGTCCCAGCTGCGGGCGAGGTCGTTTTCCTCGCGCGAAGACGACAGGATCACCACCGGCAGGCGCTTGAGCGTTTCGTGTTCGCGCAGCTGGTTGAGCACTTCCAGGCCGTCCATGCGCGGCATCTTGATGTCGAGCAGCAGCACCGCGGGGTCGCCTTCGGGGCGGTTGGCGTACTTGCCGCGGCGGAACAGGTAGTCCAGTGCCTCCACGCCATCCTCGACATGGACGATGGGATTGACCAGGTGCGCATCGCGCAGCGCATCGATGGCCATCTCGGCGTCGTGCGGGCTGTCTTCGGCAAGCAGGATGGTGCGGATCGCGGTCATGTGCGCGGGGTTCCTTGGCGGGCGTCCGGGTTGGCGGGCAGGGTGAAGTGGAAGGTGGCGCCTTCGCCGGGCGCGGATTCCGCCCAGACCTGGCCATTGTGCCGGGTCACGACCCGTTTGACGCTGGCCAGGCCGATGCCCGTGCCGCTGAACTCGCTCGCGGCATGCAGCCGCTGGAACACGCCGAACAGCTTGCCCGCATAGGCCATGTCGAAGCCGGCGCCGTTGTCGCGCACCGAGAAGTGGTGCAGGCCGTCGTCGCCCGCGCGGTGGTCGACGTCGATCACCGCCGGCTCGCTGCCGGTGCTGTACTTGACCGCGTTGCCGAGCAGGTTGGTCCACAGCTGGCGCAGCATGTTGTCGTCGCCGACCACGACCGGCATGTGCGCGATGCGCCACTCGACGTGGTGGCCGGGGTTGTCGATGCTGTTGTTGGCATCCAGCATCGCGCGGGTCTCCTCGACCAGCGACTGCATGTCGACCGTCTGCAGGCGCAGTGCGCTGCGCCCGAGGCGCGAGTACACCAGCAGGTCGTCGATCAGCGCCGACATGCGCTTGGCCGAGCCGCCGATGACGTCGAGGTAATGGCGACCCTTGTCGTCGAGGCCGTCGCCGAGGTGGCGGCCGAGCTTGTCGGCGAAGCCGGCGATGTGGCGCAGCGGCGCGCGCAGGTCATGCGACACCGAGTAGCTGAACGCCTCGAGCTCGCGGTTGACGTCGGAGACCTGGTCCACCTTGCCTTCGAGCTGGCGGTTCAGCTCGCGGATGTGGGTCTCGCTGGCCTTCTGCGCGCTGATGTCGCTGGCCGTGACCAGCGCCACCAGGTCGTCGCGGTCGGGCAGCGCCATGCTGCGCGCGTTGACCAGCATCACCCGGTCGACGCCATCCACGGTGCGCTGCTGGCGCTCGAAGTCCCACAGTTCGCGGCCGCGCAGCAGCACGTCGCGCAGGCGTCGCAGCGTTTCCTCGTCGCGCCAGGCGTCGCCGGCATCGGCCAGCGGCGTGCCGCGGATGTCACCCTCGATGCCGAACAGTTCTGCGAACGCGGCGTTGTGCATCACCACGCGCAGGCTGGCGTCGATCAGCACGATCGGCTCGCGCACGGTGTCGAGGACCACGCCGGCGCGGGCATCCGCGCGTCGCGAAATCCCCTCGGCCGCGGTGCGACGCCCGGCGTCGCGCATGGCCAGGGCCGCCAGGCCGAGGATCAGCAGCACCTGGGCGGCCAGCGACCCCCACGCGAGCACCCGGGCCTGGCGCTGGACGCGCGCGGCGTCGGCGTTGCGCACGGCGAGGATGTCGCGCTCGGTCTGGATCAGGGTGGAGATCGGCGCCTGCACCGGGAAGTTCTCGACCAGGCGCCGGATTTCCGCCTGTCGCTCCTCCGTGGCGGCGGCGAGCACGCGGTCGATCTGGACGATGCGCTCTTCCAGGCTGGTGCGCAGCGCGCCCATGCGCACCTGCTGGCGGGGGTTGTCGCGGGTCAGCTCCTCGGCGTGGTCGAGGAGGGGCTTGATCAGGGCTTCGCTGTAGGCGACCCGCTCGTCGAGGATCGGCGCGTCGACGCCGGCGGCCCTGGCGAGCCCCGCGCCCTCGAGGTTGCGGATCGCCGCCGACAGCATCTGCAGCGTGTTCTCCACCTCGAGGGTATGCGCCACCATCGCCGCGGCCTCGCCCACGCGTCGGTCGGCCACCCGCTGCAGCAGGAAGGGCACGAGTACGATCAGGAGCACGACCAGCGCCAGCAACGGCAGGCGCCAGCGCGCGTGTTCGCGTTGCGGCAGGGAGTCTGGCATCGCGGCGGATGATGCTGGATGGCGGCGGTGCTGGCAAACAGCCGCCCCCGGGGGCGGCTGGTAGAATCGGCCATTCTCGACCCTCGAACCAGCATGGCCGACGCGCCGTGGCGGAGCACACAATGAACTGGCTCAACGACGTCCTGCACAACGATCCCGATCCCGCGGAAGCACGCGAGTGGATGGAATCGCTCAAGGCGGTGATCGATGCGGACGGCCCGGAGCGCGCGCACCAGCTCCTGGAAGGCATGGTCGAGCTCACGCGCCGCGCCGGCAGCCACCTGCCGTTCTCGCCGACCACCGAGTACATCAACACCATCCCGCCGCACCTCGAGCCGCAGATCCCCGGCGACCAGACGCTGGAATGGCGGATCCGCTCGATCGTGCGCTGGAACGCGATGGCGATGGTGGTGCGCGCCAACCGCAAGCCCGGCGACCTCGGCGGCCACATCGCCAGCTTCGCCTCCGGCGCCACGCTGTACGACGTCGGCTTCAACCATTTCTGGCGCGCGCCGTCCGCCGACCATCCCGGCGACCTGCTCTACATCCAGGGCCACAGCTCGCCGGGCGTGTATGCGCGCGCGTTCCTCGAGGGCCGGATCAGCGAGTCGCAGCTGGACAACTTCCGCATGGAGGTCGACGGGCGCGGCATCTCGTCCTACCCGCACCCGTGGCTGATGCCGGACTTCTGGCAAACCCCGACGGTGTCGATGGGCCTGGGCCCGATCGCCGCCATCTACCAGGCGCGCAACTGGAAGTACCTGGAAGCGCGCGGCCTGATGCCGAAGTCCGACCGCAAGGTCTGGTGCTTCCTCGGCGACGGCGAGACCGACGAGCCGGAAAGCCTGGGCGCGATCTCGATCGCCGGGCGCGAGGGCCTGGACAACCTGGTGTTCGTGGTCAACTGCAACCTGCAGCGCCTGGACGGCCCGGTGCGCGGCAACGGCAAGATCATCCAGGAGCTGGAAGGCAACTTCCGCGGCGCCGGCTGGAACGTGGTCAAGGCGATCTGGGGCAGCTACTGGGATCCGCTCCTCGCGCGCGACGGCCAGGGCATGCTGCGCAAGCTGATGATGGAAACCGTCGACGGCGAGTACCAGAACTGCAAGGCCTTCGGCGGCAAGTACACGCGCGACAACTTCTTCGGCAAGTATCCGGAAACGGCGGCGATGGTGGCCAGCCTGTCCGACGACGACATCTGGCGCCTCAACCGCGGCGGCCACGACCCGCACAAGGTGTATGCCGCGTACCGCAACGCCATGGAAACCAAGGGACTGCCCACGGTGATCCTGGCCAAGACGGTCAAGGGCTACGGCATGGGCAGCGCCGGCGAGGCGCTCAATCCCACCCACCAGACCAAGAAGCTCGACGACGACGCCGTGCGCGCGTTCCGCGACCGCTTCAAGATCCCGGTGGGCGACGACCAGCTGAAGGACGGCGCGGTGCCGTTCTACCACCCGGGCGAGAAGTCCGACGAAGTGCAGTACATGCTCGAGCGCCGCGCCGCGCTTGGTGGCCACCTGCCGCAGCGCCGCCGCAAGAGCACGCAGACGCTGGTGGCGCCGAAGGTCGAGGTGTTCGAGCGCCTGCTCAAGGACACCGGTGAACGCGAGATCAGCACCACCATGGCGTTCGTGCAGTCGCTGGCCATCATCCTCCGCGACAAGGAGGTCGGCCCGCGCGTCGTGCCGATCGTCTGCGACGAGGCGCGCACCTTCGGCATGGAAGGCCTGTTCCGCCAGATCGGCATCTACGCGCCGGATGGCCAGAAGTACAAGCCGGTGGATCGTGACCAGCTGATGTACTACCGCGAGGACGCCACCGGCCAGGTGCTGCAGGAAGGCATCTCCGAGGCCGGCGCGTTCGCCTCGTGGATGGCCTCGGCGACCAGCTACAGCACCAACGACCTGCCGATGCTGCCGTTCTACATCTACTACTCGATGTTCGGCTTCCAGCGCATCGGCGATGCGGCGTGGCAGGCGGCGGACATGCGTGCGCGCGGCTTCCTGCTCGGCGCCACCGCGGGGCGCACCACGCTCAACGGCGAAGGCCTGCAGCACGAGGACGGCCACAGCCACCTGCTGGCGGGTGCCATCCCCAACTGCCGCGCCTACGACCCCACGTTCGCCGGCGAGGTGGCGGTGATCCTGCAGCGTGGCATGCAGCGCATGCTCGACGAGCAGCAGGACGAGTACTGGTACCTCACGCTGATGAACGAGAACTACGTCCATCCGGCGCTGCCCGAGGGCGCGGCGGAGGGCGTGATCCGGGGCATGTACCTGCTCAAGGACGCCGGCAAGGCGAAGAAGGGCGAGCTGCGCGTGCAGCTGCTGGGTTCGGGGACCATCCTGCGCGAGGCAATCGCGGCGGCGGAGCTGCTGGACAAGGACTTCGGCGTCACCGCCGACATCTGGTCGTGCCCGAGCTTCACCGAGCTGCGCCGCGACGGGTTCGACGTCGAGCGCTGGAACCGGCTCAATCCCGAGGCCAAGGCGCCGCGCAAGGCGTACGTCACCACGCTGCTCGAGGGCCGACAGGGCCCGGCGATCGCCGCGACCGACTACGTGCGTGCGTTCCCCGACCAGATCCGCGCCTTCGTGCCGATGCACTACACGGTGCTCGGCACCGACGGCTTCGGCCGCTCCGACACGCGCGCCAACCTGCGCCGGCATTTCGAGGTCGACCGCTTCCACATCGCCCACGCCGCGATCGCGGCGCTGGCGGCGGACGGCAAGATGACCCCGAAGGACGTCTCACGCGCGATCAAGCAGTACAAGATCGCCGTGGACACACCGAACCCGCTGCTGGCCTGACGGCCCGCGCTGCCGGCACGTCCGCCGTTACGGGGCGACTGGCCGGTTCCAGAAACAGGAAGGCGCGCCTGGGCGCGCCTTCCTGTCTTTACCTGGCAGTCGGTTATTCCGCCAGCTTGGCCCCGTCCACGTTCCACCTCGTCACGGCCTGGTTGGCGGACGCCGCGGCTGGCGCGGTGCCGTTCTGCGCGCAGGCCATCCAGAATGTGACGTTCTGCGACGAGAAGTTGCGGACGTTGGTGGCGATCACCACCCAATCGCGCGCAGTGCCGCCGACGCCGCTGGTGTTGACGTAGATGCCGTCGACGTTCGAGAGGTCGAAGCTCGAGCCCCCGTGGTTGGCGACATACATGCCGCCATTGAAGGCGATCTCGTTGCTGGCGCACTGTGCAACGCCGCGGCGCAGCTCGCGTGCCGGGATAGTGATGGTGCTGGTGACGAAGCGCATGTTCGACAGGCCGGCGGCACCGACCGGACCCTGCGGGCCCATCGGCCCAACCGGACCAGCCGGACCCGTTGCGCCCGTGGCGCCGATGGTGCCCGGAAGTCCCTGCACACCCGGCGCACCTGCGACACCTTGCGGACCGGTTGCGCCGTCCTGGCCGTTCTGGCCGGGCAGCCCGCGTTCGCCCTGCGGCCCGGCGATGCCGGCGACACCCTGCGGCCCGGTCGCGCCGTCCACGCCGCGTTCGCCCTGCGCACCGGTCGCGCCGGTGGCGCCATCGGAGCCGCGCTCGCCCTGCGCGCCCGTCGCGCCTGTCGCTCCGTCAAGGCCCCGCTCACCTTGCGCACCGGCCGGCCCGGCATCACCCTGCTGGCCAGTCGCACCGGTTGCACCCGTCGCGCCGTCCACGCCGCGCTCGCCCTGGGGACCTGCGATGCCTGCGACACCCTGGGCACCCGTTTCGCCCTGCGGGCCGGACAAGCCGCGTTCGCCCTGCGCACCCGCCGGGCCCGTTGCACCGTCCTGGCCGGGAAGTCCGGGCTGTCCCGGCGCACCTGCGTCGCCGGCCGCACCCTGCGGGCCCTGCGGGCCCGTCGCGCCCGCGGCGCCGGCAGTGCCCTGGGCGCCGGCCGGACCGCGTGCGCCGTCCTGGCCGGTCGCGCCCCGCGGGCCGACCGCGCCGATGGTCAGGCCGTAGTCGGACTGGGTGACACCGTTGTTGGTGAAGTGCTCGATGGTCAGCATGTAGTCGCCCGCGGGCGGCAGGCCACCGGGCAGGGTGCAGGTCATCATCGTCAGCCCGTCCGGCCCGCGCGAGCGCATGCAGTGGCGGGTGATGTCGCCCACGTCGCCGAGGGTGATGCGCGAACGCGCCACCGACTGCTGAAGGTTCTCGCCCAAGACGACGAAGGCGTCCAGGTCGTCCATCACCACCACGGATACGATCCGCGGGTCCTGCGCCAGTGCGGCGGTCGAGGCCAAGGCGAAGGTGACGGCCGCTGCCAGCGCCTTCCGGTTTCCAATGATGTTCATCAAGCTGCTCCCCTGTCGTCATCGCGCCCCGGGCCCCCGCCCGACGCATCGCCAAACCGGGAAGCAATTCGCATGCCAAGTGTGACCAGCTGCTCAGTTGATGGGAGGTCTGGCCTGGAACAGGTCGAGCACCGCGAACTGTCTGCCACGCAGGCCGGATTCGAGGCGCGCGTGTTCTCCGACGAGCGCATCGCCGTTCTCTGGCTGCGTTACGGAAGTCCGCCGGCGGCCCGCGCTGCCGGCGATGCGCGCTCAGGCGTCGGCGCGCCGCATGCTGCCGGTTTCGACCAGCCGCTGGTGCCACGACAGCGCCTCGCCCAGCAGGTGCGGGGTGTGCTTGCCGTGGCTGTCGCGGCAGGCGCGGTCGAAGTAGTCCTGCAGCATCGGCCGGTAGTCCGGGTGTGCGCAGCGCTCGATCACCAGCCGCGCGCGCTGCTTGGGCGACAGCCCGCGCAGGTCGGCCAGGCCCTGCTCGGTGACCACCACCATGGTGTCGTGCTCGGTGTGGTCGACGTGGCTGGCCATCGGCACGATGCTGGAGATGCGCCCCCCCTTGGCGGTGCTCGCCGACATGAAGACCGACAGGTAGGCGTTGCGCGCGAAGTCGCCGCTGCCACCGATGCCGTTCATGATGCTGGTGCCGGCGACATGCGTGGAGTTGACGTTGCCGTACAGGTCGGCTTCGAGCATGCCGTTCATGGCGATGCAGCCGAGCCGCCGGATCAGTTCCGGGTGGTTGGACATTTCCTGCGGCCGCAGCACGATGTGCTTGCGGTAGAAATCGACATTGCGCTTGAACTCCGCGGTGCCCGCCGGGCTGAGCGAGAACGAGGTCGCCGACACCATCGACAGCACGCCTTCGCTGACGAGCTCGAGCATGCCGTCCTGCACCACCTCCGTAAACGCCGACAGGCCCTTGTAGCCGCCCTTGGCGAGCGCGGAGAGCACCGCGTTGGTGACGTTGCCGATGCCCGACTGCAGCGGCAGCAGCTGGCTGGTCAGGCGACCCCGCTCGATCTCGTGGGCGAAGAACTCCAGCAGGTGGCCGGCGATCTGCTCCGATGCCGCGTCCGGTGGCGCGAAGGCGCCGATGCGGTCCGGAGCGTCGGTTTCCACCACGGCCACGACCTTGTCCAGGTCGACGCGCAGGTGCGGCTCGCCGATGCGGTCGGCGGGCGCCAGCAGCGGGATCGGCTTGCGATGGGGTGGCAGCGCCGTGCCGTAGTAGATGTCGTGCATGCCGTCCATCTCCGACGGCTGCCAGCGGTTCACCTCGATGATCACCTTGTCGGCGAGGTCGAGCCAGGTCTTGTTGTTGCCGACCGATGACGAGGGCACCAGGGTGCCGTCCGCGTTGATGGCGGTGACCTCGATCACGGCGATGTCGATGTCGCCGAAGAATCCGAACCAGGCGAACTGGGCGACGTGGCTCAGATGGATGTCGAGGTAGTCGAGGCTGCCGTCGTTGATCTGTCCGCGCACCACGGGGTCGGACTGGAAGGGCAGGCGCATCTCGATGCCGTCGACCTTGGCGAGCGCGCCGTCGAGTTCCGGCGCGGTCGACGCGCCGGTCAGGACCTTGATCTGGAAGCGCCCGCCGGCGGCGTTGGCGCGCTCGATGCGGCTGGCCAGGGCGAGCGGAACGACCTTGGGATAGCCCGCGCCGGTGAACCCGCTCATCGCCACGGTCATGCCCGGCTCGATCATGGCCGCCGCCTCGTCGGCCGACTTCAGGCGGTCACGGAGCACGGGATTGAGGATGCGGTCGGTCACGGCGGTGGGGCTCCTGTCTGCGCGCGCACCGCGCGAGTCCCATTCTACCGGCGACGCCCTAGTGGCCCCGGGCGCTGGCGGAATGCAGCGTTGCCGGCCACCCGGTCCCCGGCCGCGACGGCCGTGTCAGGCCTCGTCGCGGAAGTAGGGCTCGACCTGGCCGTTGATCTTCATGGTCATCGGATTGCCGCGGCGGTCCAGCGCGCGGCCTACGGCAACGCGGATCCAGCCCTCGCTGACGCAGTATTCCTCGACGTTGGTGCGCTCCTGGCCATTGAAGCGGATGCCCACGCCGCGCTGCATGGCGGCATCGTCGTGGTGCGCGCTGCGCGGGTCGTTGCTGAGGCGGTCCGGCGGGGTGTCGGTCATGGCGTGGCGGTCCTGGTCGCGATGGTGCGCGCGGGAAGGCCGCGCGGCGGCAAAGGATACGCGCGGCGGGCGGGCCCTGCAGCCGGCCGGCGCGTTCAGTCGGCGACGATGCGCTCGTCGCGGCCAAGGATGTCCGGGAGCAGCTCGCCGCGCGGCGTGAACTGCAGGGACACCGAATTCAGGCAGTGCCGCTCGCCCGTCGGCGGGGGGCCGTCCGGGAAGACGTGGCCGAGGTGGCTGCCGCAACGCGCGCAGACCTCCTCGATGCGCACCATGCCGTGGCTGCTGTCGCGGATGTAGCGGATGTGGCTCGGGTCGTAAGGGGCGAAGAAGCTGGGCCAGCCCGTGCCGGAGTCGAACTTCGCGTCGGAGCGGAACAGCGGCAGGCCGCAGAAGCCGCAGCAGTACGTGCCGTCGCGCTTGTTGTCGAGGAACGCGCCGCAGAACGGCGCTTCGGTGCCGTGCGCCAGCATCACGCGGCGGGCGTCGTCGTCGAGCGTCTGGCTGATGGCACTGCGTGCGTCGTCGCTGGGCGGGGTGAGGTCGAACCTGGTCATGGGCTGCTCCGGGGGATGGTGTGCGTTCAATCGGGGATGCGCCGGCCCTGCGCACGCGCGTTGGCGATGACCTCGCGCAGCCGCGCGCGATCGTGGTGGCGTGAGATCGGCACGGCACCGCACGCGATCGCGCGTTCGCGCAGTTCCGCGGTGACGTCGTAATGGGCGCCGCTGGTCTTGTCCTGGAATGCGTGACGTGGGATGCCGAGTCCATCCGCGAACGCGTGCAGCTCCGCAAGCGTGTCGGCCATCAGGTGCGCCCACCGCCGGCCACGCCAGAGCGTGACCGCATCATCCACGTACACCGCCACCGCGCGCCGTCTCAGCGCCGCGGCGCGCGCAGTTCGTCGCGCACCCAGCGATCGATGAGGCGCTTCTCGTGCTGCAGCGGATCGCTGCGCGCCGCCATGCCGGCCGACGAGGTCAGGAATCCGAGGTCGGTCAGCCGACGCTCGCCTTCGGCAAGCACCTGGCCGCCGGCATCGCGCAGGGTGAAACGCAGCTCGAGGCTCGGCGGATACAGGTCGCGCACCACGCGCACGTCGCCCAGGCTCTGCGTCGCGGGCTCGTACTCGCCGGCGCGGTCGATGTCGATGATCTCCACATCGAGCCGTTCGCCGTCGGCGAGCGCAGCAGCGGATGCCGTGCGCAGGTGTTCGGCGAGGTCGCGGACCCAGTCACCACGGACCGCTTCGAAGCGGCTGCGGCTGTAGCGGATCTCGGTGAACGTTTCCGGATCGGTCCAGGAAACGGCGACCGGGCCGTACGCGTCCAGGGCGCGCGGAGCGTCGGCGTCGGTCACGTTGGTCGGGCGGGTTTGGGCGTGGCCGGCGAACAGCGCGGCGAGCAGGAGGACGGTGATCCTGGCGAACGTGGCCATGGCAGGCTCCGTCGAATGTCTGCAGCCATTCTGCGCGCGTGCCATCGCGGCGGCAAACGCGGGCACGCGCCGCGCGTGCAGGCATTCAGCCGGTTCGACGCCACGCCTTGCGCAGCGACGCAGGCGGCCGCATCTTGCCGAGATGGCAGTCCGTTCCCGCCGCCACATCCATCCATCGCAGGCGCGCCTGCCGGGCCTGCTGCTCGCGGTGCTGCTGCTCGCGGCCACGCCGCCGGCCCATGCCCGGGACCTGCTGGCGCGCCTGTCCGCTGCGGCGCCCACGCTCGACCGCACGGTCCTCGCGCTCGCGCTGCAGGCGCGCGACTGTGCGCGCGCGGCGGACGTCGCCGGCGCCGGTGCCGATCGACTGGCGGTGATCGACTACACGCTGCCGTCGACCGAGAAGCGCCTGTGGGTGTTCGACCTCGGCAAGGCGACCCTGCTGCACGCCGAACACGTGGCCCACGGCCGTGGCAGCGGCGACAACATCGCGGCGCGCTTCTCCAATGTCGAAGGCAGCTTCCAGTCGAGCCTGGGCCTGTTCGCCACCGCCGAGACCTACATCGGCGAGAACGGCTACTCACTGCGCATGGATGGCCTGGAGCCCGGCGTCAACGACGCGGCGCGCGAACGGCTGGTGGTGATGCACGGCGCCGACTACGTCGATCCCGCGCAGGCGCGCCGGCAGGGCCGGCTGGGGCGCAGCTGGGGCTGCCCGGCGGTGCGCGCGGGGGTGGCACGCGCGGTGATCGACAATCTGCGCGACGGCCAGTTGCTGTTCGCGTACGCCCGCGACGCGGCATGGTTGAACGGCTCCCGCTTCCTGCATTGCGCGCGGGCTGAACGCAAGGCACGCGCGGCGCGCTGATTTCACGCGCCATCGCCAGGCGCTCACGCAGCATCGCCGCACCTGCCACCAAGGACTGTCCGCATGACTCCAGCCAAGCCGCTTGCCCTCGCGCTGAGCGCGATCCTGTTCGGCGCGCCCCTGCTTGCCGCCGCGCAAGCACCCGCCCTGCCACCGGGGGCGAAGCCTGTCGTACCCGCTGTGCAAGCCGCGGACACCGGGCCCGCGCCCCGCGTGGAGGTGACCGGGGCCGACCATCCCGCCAACGCCGCCACGGCCACGTCCGGTGATGGCGCGATGCTGCGTGCGCAGATCCTGCTCGACCGCGCACACTTCTCCCCGGGCGAGATCGACGGCAGTGGTGGCAGCAACACCCGGCGCGCGATTGCCGCCTTCCAGCGCAGCCGCGACCTGACGGCGAGCGGCAAGCTCGACGCCGCCACCTGGCAGGCGCTGAACGCCGACACCGCCCCGGTGCTGGTCGAACATGCGATCGCGGCTGACGAGGTCGCGGGTCCGTTCCGCAAGCTGCCCACCGACATGATGGCGAAGTCGAAGCTCGACAAGCTCGGTTTCGAGAGTGCGGCCGAAGCGCTGGGCGAGAAGTTCCACGCCAGCCCCAAGCTGCTGCAGCGCCTCAACGCGGGCAAGGACCTCGCCGCGGCCGGTACCCGCATCGTGGTGCCGAATGTCTCCGGCGCGACACCGCTCCCGGAGATCGCGCGGGTGGTCGTGGACAAGTCGGATTCGGTGGTGCAACTGGTGACCGCGGACGGCAAGGTGGTGGCGCAGTTCCCGGCCTCCACCGGCAGCAAGCACGACCCGCTGCCGATCGGCGAGTGGACCATCAAGGGCGTCGCGCGCGACCCAACCTTCCACTACAACCCGGCGCTGTTCTGGGATGCGGATCCGTCGCACGCCAAGGCGACGCTGCAACCCGGCCCCAACAACCCGGTCGGGCTTGCCTGGGTCGATCTGTCGAAGGAGCACTACGGCATCCATGGCACGCCGGTGCCGGCCAACGTCGGCAAGACCGATTCCCACGGTTGCATCCGATTGAGCAACTGGAACGTGCTGATGCTGGCGGCCGCGGTGAAGCCGGGCCTGCCGGCGATCCTGCAGGAATAGGCCATGCGGTACGTCGCCATGGTCCTCGCCGGCCTGCTGCTGGCGGCGGTCGTGCACCTGGCGGGGATGTCGCGCGCCGAGCGCGCGCGGATCCTTCGCATCACGCCGGCACCGGAGGCAGGGGCTGAGGATCGCGCGGGCCCCGTCGACCGTGGTCCCAGCCGGGCGACGCGGCGCCACACCACGCAGCCGCCGTCGCCACCCGGGCGGCCGGTCGCCATCGCGACCCGGCCACGCACTGCCTTGCCGCTGCCCCTGCCGTCGGGACTGGTGCTGCCGGTGCAGGGCGTGGTGCCCGCGCAGCTGTCGCCGACCTTCGAGGACGCGCGCAGCGAAGGCCGGGTGCACGAGGCGATCGACATCATGGCGCCCACCGGGACCCCGGTGCTGGCGGTGGCCGATGGCCACGTCGAAAAGCTGTTCGACAGCGCGCAGGGCGGACTGACGATCTACCAGTTCGAGCCGGGCGGGCGCTTCGCGTACTACTACGCGCATCTCGACGGCTATGCGCCGGGGCTGGCCGAGAAGCAGCAGGTGCGCCAGGGCCAGGTGATCGGCTACGTCGGCAGCACCGGCAACGCGGACCCGGCGGGCCCGCACCTGCACTTCGCGATCTTCGTGCTGGGGCCGGAGAAGCAGTGGTGGAAGGGCACCCCCATCGACCCGTTCCCGCTGTTCACCGGCAAGGCGCCCTGATGCGTCGTCGCCGCGATCGTCAGCGCAGCAGCGGTTCCAGCGCCGGCCAGACATGGTCGCCGATCGCGGGCTGCGCCTCGGCCACCGGATGCAGGTTGTCGTCCATGAAGTTGCCGCGGTCGGCGGCGACGGGTTCGAGCAGGAACGGCAGCAGCGGAATATCGAAGAAGGACGCGAGTTCGCGGTAGGTGCGGTCCAGGCCACGGGTATATTCCGCGCCGAGGTTGGGCGGCATGCGCATGCCGACCAGCAGCACGCGCGCACCGACATGCTCCGAAGCGCCGATCATCCGCGCCAGGTTGTATTTCAGCTCGGCCAGCGGCAAGCCGCGCAGCGCGTCGTTGGCGCCGAGCGCGATCACCACCACCGCCGGCTGGTGGCGCACCACCTCGCGTGCGACCCGCGACGAGCCCCCGGCGCTGGTCTCGCCGCTGATGCTGGCGTTGACGACCCGCCAGCCGGGGCGTTCACTGGCCATGCGCCGCGCCAGCAGGTCCACCCAGCCCTGGTCGGTACGCAGGCCGTAGGCGGCCGACAGCGAATCGCCCATCACCAGGACGGTGCGCGGCGGGGCGTTGTCGGGTGCGGCGGCGGCGGGCCGGCCCTGCGCCTGGGCCACACCGGCCAGCAGCAGGATGCACAAACCCAGCAGCATTTGGACCTGGCGGCATATCGCCCAATATCCTGTCATCGACTTCTCCGATCCGGCTGACCGCGGCGCGCCACGCGCCAGGCTGGACATCATGCCCCCACGAAGGTCCCCCATGCCCGATTCCACCGCAACCCCGTCCGCCGCGCCGCCCGCACTCTCCGCTGTCGGTCTCGGCAAGCGCGTCATGCTGCCCGCCGGCGAACTGGTGATCCTCGACGGCGTCGGCTTCGAGATCGCCGCCGGCGACAGCGTGGCGATCGTGGGCGCGTCGGGTTCGGGCAAGAGCACGCTGCTGTCACTGCTCGCGGGACTCGACACGCCCAGCAGCGGTGATGTACGGGTGGACGGCGCGCCGCTGTCGACGCTCGACGAGGACGGACGCGCCAAGGTTCGCGGCGCCAAGGTCGGCTTCGTGTTCCAGAATTTCCAGCTGCTGCCATCGCTCACCGCGCTGGAGAACGTGATGCTGCCGCTGGAGCTGCGCGGCGATGGCGACGTGGAAGGCCCCGCGCGCGAGATCCTGGTGCGCGTCGGCCTCGGCGAGCGCCTGGGCCACTACCCGCGGCAGCTGTCGGGCGGCGAGCAGCAGCGCGTGGCGGTGGCGCGCGCGTTCGTCACCCGGCCGTCGTTGCTGTTTGCCGACGAGCCCACCGGCAACCTCGACACGCGCACCGGGCAGGCGATCATCGAGCTGCTGTTCGCGCTCAACGCCGACCTCGGCACCACGCTGGTGCTGGTGACCCACGACGAGCACCTCGCGCAGCGCTGCCGGCGCACGCTGCGCCTCGACAGCGGCCGCCTGGTCGCCGACGACGCGCGCGCCGCGGCATGAGGGCGCTCGCACTCGCCGCGCGGCAGCTGCGCCGCGACCTGGCCTCCGGCGACATCCGCATCCTGCTGGCGGCGCTGGTGCTGGCGGTGGTGGCGGTGACCGCGGTCGGCTTTGTCACCGATCGCGCCGCGCGTGCGCTGGCCATCGAGGCCAACCGCCTGCTTGGCGGCGACGCCGTGCTGCGCGGCGACGCGCCGATCACCGGTGCGCTGCGCGAAGCCGCGCAGGCGCCCGGGCTGCGCCATGCCGACACCGTCGGGCTGGACACCATGATCCGCGTCGGCGAGGGCGAAGCCGCGCAGCTGAAACTCGGCGAGCTGCGCGCGCTGGGCGCGGGCTTCCCGCTGCGCGGCAGCTTCCGCATCGCGGGTGCCGACGGCATCGAGCGCGCGGCGACCGGGCTGCCGGGGCCGGGCACGCTGTGGATGGGCCGTGCCGGCGCCGAAACGCTTGGCGCGCGCATCGGCGACGCCGTCGGCATCGGCGAATCGCGGCTGCGGCTGGCGGCGATCGTGGCGCAGGAACCCGATGCCGCGCTCGACTACTTCAACGTCGCGCCGCGGGTGTTCCTCAACCTCGGCGACCTCGACGCCACCGGGCTGGTGCAGGAAGGCAGCCGCATCCGTTACCGGCTGGTGGTCGCGGGCGACGCGGCGGCGGTGGACCGCTTCACCCGCGCCGCGCGCGATGGCCTCGAGCGCGGCCAGCGCCTGGAAACCGCCGCGGATGCGCGCCCGGAAGTGCGCTCCGCGCTCGACCGTGCGGGACGCTTCCTCGGGCTCGCCGCACTGGTGTCGGTGGTGCTGGCGGCGGTGGCGGTGGCGATGGCCGCGCGCCGGCACAGCGCACGCCACCTGCAGGGCGCGGCGGTGATGCGTTGCCTGGGCGCCAGCCAGCGCACGCTGGTGGTGATCCATGTCGGCGAACTGGTGCTGCTGGGGCTGCTGGCCTGCGCGGTCGGGATCGCGATCGCCTATGGCCTGCAGTGGGCGATCGGCGCATGGCTGGCGGACCTGCTCGGCATCGGCATCCCGCCGGCCGGTCCGCTGCCGGCGCTGCAGGGCATGGGCGTGGGCATGGTGGTGCTGCTGGCGTTCGCCGCGCCGCCCGTGCTCGCCCTGCGCCGCGTGCCCGCGCTGCGCGTGCTGCGCCGCGACCTGGATGCCACCGAACCCAGCGCCTGGCTGGTGGCGCTGGCCGGGCTGGGCGGCATGGCGGCGTTGCTGTGGTGGCAGGCCGGCTCGGCCACGCTGGGCCTGGCGATGCTGGCGGGCATTGCCGTGACGCTGCTGGTTCTGGCCGGGTTGGCGTGGCTGTTGATCCTGGCCGTGCGCCGGCTGCGCACGCGGCTGCGCGGCAGCCTGCGCTATGGCCTGGCCAACGTCAGCCGCCGTGCCGGCACCAGCATCGCGCAGGTCTCGGCGCTCGGCCTTGGCCTGATGGCACTGCTGCTGCTGACCTTCGTGCGCACCGACCTGCTCGACCGCTGGCGCGTGTCGCTGGCCGAGGACGCGCCGAACCGCTTCGTGATCAACGTGCAGCAGGAGCAGATGCCCGGCGTGCGCGCGCTGCTGGCCGAACAGGGCCTGGGCGAGCCGGTGCTGTACCCGATGGTCCGCGGCCGCCTGGCCACGCGCAACGGCGAGGCGGTCGACACCGCCGGCATCGCGGCGTCCGCCGACGACGCCGACGACGGCCGCCGCGCGCAGCGCCGCGCCGAGCGCGAGTTCAACCTGTCCACCGCCACCGCACTGGGCGATGACAACCGCGTCACCGCAGGACGCTTCTGGGGCGCAACGCCGCCGGCCACCCCCGAGCTGTCTGTGGAGGAAGGCTTTGCCGAGTCGCTGGGCTGGAAGCTGGGCGACCGCATCGCCTTCGACATCGCCGGGCGCGCGCTGGAGGGCACCGTCACCTCGCTGCGCAGCGTGGAGTGGGAGAGCTTCAAGCCGAACTTCTTCGTGCTTGCGTCGCCGGGCGCGCTCGACGGCTACCCGGCGAGCTGGATCACCGCGGTCGGCGTGCCGCGCGGCGATGCCGCGTTCACCCGCGCGCTGGTCGGCCGCTATCCCAACGTGTCGGTGATCGATGTCGACGCGGTGCTCGACCAGGTGCGCGCCACCGCCGACCAGGTGTCGACGGTCGTGGAGGTGGTGTTCTGGTTTGCCCTGGCAGCTGGCGTGCTGGTGCTGCTGGCCGCGATCAGCGCCAGCCAGGACGAGCGCCTGCTCGAGGGCGGGGTGATGCGCGTGCTCGGCGCCAGCCGCTGGCAGCTGCGCCTGGCGCAGGCTTCTGAATTCGCCGCCATCGGCCTGATTTCCGGGGTGGTGGCGGCGATCGCCGCCTCGGTGCTGGCCGGGGTGATCGCCAAACGCGTGTTCGACCTGCCGTGGCAGCCGGACCTGGCGATGGTCGCGATCGGCGCGGCGGTCGGAGTGGCGGCCGCGCTGCTGGCCGGGCTGTTCGCCACGCGCCGGGTGCTGGATGCGCCCCCGGCGGTGACCCTGCGCGAGCTGCAGGGCTGAACTCGCGGGGCCGGGTCCAGTCGACCGCGGCCCCGTGCGGGCTCAGCCTGCGCGTCGGGCGATGAAATACGCCGCCAGGTTGCCGAGGCCGGTGGCGCCGAGCAGCACCGCGAACGCACCGGGCGTCGCTTCACGCAGGCCCAGCGCCTCGATCACCGCAAAGCCGATCGCCAGCAGCACCAGCACCGTGCCCCAGCGCAGCGAGGCCTGGCGGCGGCGCGCCTCCTCGCCTTCAAGGATCGAGCGCACCATGGCTTCCGAGCCGTTGCTGGCGACCATCTGCCGGCGCGTGCGGGCGTCGACGACGGCCTTGATGGACAGGTAGATGCACGCGAACAGCACGATCGGGATGAAGACTTCGAAATCCATGGCGGTGTCCCTGGGTAGGTGGTGACGCCGCGCGGATTGGCGGCTTGCTGGAGTGGATACCGCGGCGGCGGCGCCGGTTGCATCGGCGGGCGCGTGCGATCGCTTGCAACCGCGGCCCTGCCGGGCGTATCCCGTGCACATGGATCAGGTTTTCAATGCGGGCGGCGCCAACGCGCTGCGCGATGACGCGCACGGCGACGATGCCGCGCGCGTCGCCGCCGTGCTCGCCGGCACGCCCGGGGCCTTCGAAGCGCTGGTGCGGGACTACCAGCGCCTGGCCTGGCACGTGGTGCAGCGCATGGTGCGGCACCCGGAGGACACCCGAGAACTGTGCCAGGAGGTGTTCCTGCGCGTGCACCGCTACCTGCCGCAGTACCGCGCGGACGCGCCGCTGCAGGCATGGATCGCGCAGGTGGCGTACTCGGTGGCCAGGCGCCACCTGGAGCGCCGCAGGATTCCGCTGGCGGAGCCGATCGACGGCGACGCGCTGGCACCGGCCGAGCGCGTGGCCGACGCGTTCGACCTCGCTGCGGCGCACGCCGAAGCAGACGAGGCGCGCCACCTGCACGCGGCGATCGACGCGCTGCCGCCGCTGCAGCGCACCCTGCTCACCCTGTACCACCTCGAAGAACTGCCGATCGCGGAGATCGCCACGATCACCGGGCTCGCCGAGGGCACCATCAAGAGCCACCTGTTCCGCACCCGCAAGGCCCTGCGCGCCGTGCTGGAACGCCGCATCGGAGTCGCCGCATGAAACCGCATCCCCCGATCGATGAGCGCGAATGGCAGGCGCAGGAGCGCGCGATGCGCCGCAGCGCGCCGGGCGGCCACGAGGATCCGCTGGTGGCGGGCTACCGCAAGGTGGCCGCGGCGGCACGCGCGGCGTCGCCACCCGAACTGCCGGAGGATTTCGCGGCGCAGGTCGCTGCTCTCGTCGGCGGTGAAGCGCGCGCGGTGCCGGATGGCCGTCTCGAACGCGTGCTGCTGCGCATCCTGCTGGCGTTGCTGCCGGTGGCGCTGGCCGCGGTGCTGGTGCTGTTCGGTGCGCGCTGGTGGCAGGCGGCGTCGGGCGTGCTGGGCGAGGACGCGCTGCGCTGGCTGCTGGTGGCCCTTGCCTGCGCGGTCGTGTCCTGGGGGATCGACCGGGTGCGGGCTGGCGCCGACTACCCCGGCGGCGGCCACGCCGCTGCCTGAGCCCGGTCAAGCGGGCGCGCGTTCCTCGTCGGCGCCGAAGCGGCGCGCGTAGTCGCGTTCGGCCGAGGTGCCGTTCACCTCGCTCGCGGCGAGATCCGGCGCGCCGTAGACGGCATAGACCGGTGCGCCTTCCGTGCGGCCGACCAGATGCAGGCGATACCGCGAATGCCCGCTGCCGGTATCGGGCGGGTAATGGGCGGGCGGCTCGCCGCCGTCATAGGCGATTTCGGTGTTGTCCACGGGACCGCCGACAAAAAGCAGGCGCATGTTGCCTCCAGGGTGTTCGGGTCTGCATCCATCCTCGCCGCCATGGCGTTCAACGGCGATGAAACCGGCGTGCCCGAGCCCCTCACGTAGAATCGCGGTCCCTCCCCGCGGCGAACCCACCTCCATGCCAGGCCCCAACGGCGACCCCGCGCTCGACGCGCTGCTGCTGCCCTTTGCCGAAGGCGAACTCGCCTGGCCGGCCGACGGCGCACTGTTCCTGCGCGCGCGCGCAGGCGCGGCCCTGCAGGCGCAGGACCGGCCCGGGCTGGTGTGCGAACAGGGCTATCGCCCGGATGCCGCAGCCCTGGCCAGCGCCGGGTTCAACGTGCGCGACCCGGCAGACGCACCCGACGACGGTCGCCGCTGGCCGCTGGTGCTGCTGCTCCCGCCGCGCCAGCGCGACGAGGCACGCGCGCTGTTCGCCGAAGCCTTCGCGCGGGTCGCGCCGGGTGGCACGGTGATCGCCAGCGTGGCCAATGACGCCGGCGCGAAGTCCGCGGAAGCCGATTTCGCGCGCATCGCCGGCAGCGTGGTGACGCGCAGCAAGCACAAGTGCCGCGTCTTCCATGCGCGTGCCGATGGCCAGGGCGATGCCGCGCTGGCGGCGCAGTGGCGCACGCTGGACGCGCCCCGGCGCATCGCCGGCAACCGCTTCTTGAGCCGTCCGGGCGTGTTCGCCTGGGACCGCATCGATCAGGCATCGCAGCTGCTCGCCGAGCACCTGCCCACCGACCTGGCCGGTCGCGCCGCCGATTTCGGCGCGGGCTGGGGCTACCTCGCCGGCGAGCTGCTGTCGCGCAATCCGGGCATCACCGCGCTCGACGCCTTCGAGGCCGAGGCGCGCGCGCTGGCCCTGGCGCGCGAAAACCTGGCCGGGTTCGCAAACGCGGTGGCGCTGGGCTTCCACTGGCACGACGTCACCGCCGGCGTCCCCGGCACCTACGACGTGATCGTGAGCAACCCGCCGTTCCACGTGCCCGGCGGCGCCGAGCGCCCCGACATCGGCCGCGCCTTCATCGCCAGCGCCGCGCAGGCGCTGAAGCCGGGCGGCCGGCTGTGGCTGGTGGCCAACCGCCACCTTCCCTACGAGGAGGCACTGGGCGCCGGCTTCGGCACGGTGCGCCTGGTCGCGCAACACGACGGCTTCAAGGTGGTGGAGGCGGTGAAGTCCCTGCCCAAGCCCCCCGCGCGTCCGGTGCGCCCCGAGCGCGAGGCGCGCTGGCGGTGAAGCTGGTGCGCATGCTGGCCAATCTCGGCCACGGCAGCCGCAAGGAAGTCGCCGCGATGTTCCGCGAGGGGCGCGTCACCGACGCCGCCGGCGAGGTGCTGTATGCCGACGACCAGCCTGACCGCGACAACGTGCGCGTGGACGGCGAGCGGCTCGACCCGGCGCCGGGCATGCTGTTGATGCTGCACAAGCCGATCGGCCACACCTGTTCGGCCAAGGATCGCGGGCGCCTGGTCTACGACCTGCTGCCGCCGCGGTTCGCGCTGCGCTCCCCCACGCTGTCCACCGTCGGCCGGTTGGACCGCGAGACCAGCGGGCTGCTGCTGATGACCGACGACGGCCAGCTGCTGCACCGGATCATTTCGCCGAGGGCGGGGCTGCAAAAGGTCTACGAGGCCACGTTGGCCGAGCCGCTGCGCGGCGACGAGGCGGCGATCTTCGCCAGCGGCACGCTGATGCTCGAATCCGAGAAGACGCCGCTGCTGCCCGCGGAGCTGGACGTGCTGGGGCCCACGCACGCGCGCCTCACCTTGCATGAAGGCCGCTACCACCAGGTGCGGCGGATGTTCGCCGCGGTCGGCAACCACGTGGTCGCGCTGCACCGGCCGCAGGTGGGCGGGCTGACGCTCGGCGACCTGCCGGAAGGCGCGTGGCGGCTGCTCGACGACGGCGACCGCGCGCAGCTGTACGCGGGTGGCGACGCCGGCGCGACGCAAGCGCCGTAATCAGTCGAACAGCTTGCGCCAGCCGGCGTGGCCGAGGTCCTCGAGCGTGCGGATATTGCGCTCGACGATCGCGTCCGGATCCGGGAACGCGTCCACCGCGCGCGACACGCTGTCCTCGCGCAGCAGGTGCAGGGTCGGCCACGGCGAGCGGTTGGTGAAGTTGGCGATGTCGTCCGGCGCGCTGCCGGCGAACTGGTACTGCGGGTGGAAGCTCGCCACCTGCAGCACGCCTTCCAGCTCGAGTTCGCCGACCAGCGCGTCCGCGTGCTCCAGGAAATCGTTGTAGTCGAGGAAATCGCCGAGCACGTGCGGGTGCACGATGAGCGTGGTGTCGGTGGCTTCGACGGGCGTGTCGCGCAGGTGCAGCAGCTCCACGCCCAGCGTTTCCAGCAGGCTTGCGGCGTCGCGCGCCTCGCTCAGCACCATCCGCACCTGGCCCTTGGTCACCACCGCCTTGGCGAAGGGACAGAGGTTGAGGCCGATGACCGCGCGCTCGAGCCAGCGCGAGGTGTCGCCGATGTAGTCGGGCGCCGGCGCGCCCGGGGCCGACCCCGTGCCTGCGGACTCAGTCACGGAAGTTGTCGAACTGGATCGGCTGCTCGAATTCCTTGCTGCGCAGCAGCGCCATGGCCGCCTGCAGGTCATCGCGCTTCTTGCCGGTCACGCGCAGCTTGTCGCCGTTGATCTGGGTCTCGACCTTGAGCTTGGCGGCCTTGATCTCGTTGCCGATCTTCTTGGCCATCTCGCGCTCGATGCCCTGCTTGACGGTGATCTTCTGGCGCGCGCCGGCCAGGTTGGTGTCGACGTCGCCGAACTCCAGGCAGCGGGTGTCGATCTTCCGCGCCGCCAGGCGGGCGCGCAGGATGTCGGTCATCTGCTGCAGCTGGAACTCGCTGGGCGCCGACTGCGAGATCACGTTCTCCTCGCGCGTGAACGTCGCCTCCACGCCCTTGAAGTCGAAGCGCGTGTCCAGCTCGCGGTTGGCCTGGTCGACGGCGTTGGTCAGCTCGTGGGTGTCGATTTCCGAGACGATATCGAAGGAGGGCATGGCGTTTTCTGGCGGGTTCCGGGGGCCGACAGGGTACCGCACCGCGCACGCCGGCCCGGCGCGCGGCATCATGGCGGCCTCCCCCCGCAGACCGAGGTGCCCCATGCACAAGACCGCCGCCTATGCCGCCACGTCGGCGACATCGCCGCTCGCCCCGTGGACGCTCGAACGCCGCGCGCCGCGCGCCGGCGAGGTGCTGATCGACATCCGCTACTGCGGCGTCTGCCATTCCGACCTGCACACCGTGCGCGGCGACTGGGGCCCGATGGACTACCCGCTGGTGCCCGGCCACGAGATCGTCGGCCACGTCGCCGCGGTCGGCGAGGGCGTCAGCCGCTACAAGGTGGGCGATGCGGTCGGCGTCGGCTGCTTCGTCGATTCCTGCCGCGCCTGCGAGCACTGCAAGGCCGGCGAAGAGCAGTACTGCGCCGAGGGCATGGTCGGCACCTACGCCGGGCGCGACCGCAGCACCGGCGAGGTGACGCAGGGCGGCTACTCCACGCGCATCACCGTGCACGAGGACTACGTGCTGCGCATTCCCGAGGGCCTGCCGCTGGATCGTGCCGCGCCGCTGCTGTGCGCCGGCATCACCACGTGGTCGCCGCTGCAGCACTTCGGCCTCAAGGCCGGTGACGAGCTGGCCGTGGTGGGCCTGGGCGGGCTGGGACACATGGCGGTGAAGCTGGGCGTGGCGCTGGGCGCGCGGGTCACCGTGCTCAGCACCTCGGAGGGCAAGCGCGCCGACGCGCTGGCGCTCGGCGCGCACGCGTTCGAGGTGGTCGGCAAGGACCGCTCCGCCGCGCGCAGGCTGGCGCGCAACTTCCACATGATCCTCGACACCGCGTCGGCCGCGCACGACTACAACCTCTACCTCGGCATGCTGAAGGTCGACGGCACCATGGTGCTGCTGGGCATGCCGGAGCCGACGCTGGTGGGCGCGGGCTCGCTGGTGATGGCGCGCCGGCGCCTGGCGGGGTCGCTGATCGGCGGCATCCGCGAGACCCAGGAGATGCTGGACTTCTGCGCGGCCAACGACGTGCTGCCGGACATCGAACTGATCGCCATCGCAGATATCAACGAGGCTTACGAACGCATGCTGCGCAGCGACGTGCGCTACCGCTTCGTGATCGACGCCGCCAGCTTCGGCGACGCCTGAGCCGCGGGTGGAGATCGCGCCCGACGCCATAGCGCCCGACGCCACCGCAGGCGACGCCACCGCGGGCGACCGCCAGCATCGCCGCGCCGTGATCGCGATGCTGCTGGCGGTGCTGGTGCTGTGCGCGATGGATGCGTGCATGAAGCAGCTGGCCGGGCATTACCCGCCGATGCAGGTGGCGGCGCTGCGCGGCATGGTCGGCCTGCCGCTGGTGCTGGCCTGGGCGGCGGCGAGCATCGGCCTGCCGGCGCTGCTGCGCGTGCACTGGCCGCTGCACCTGCTGCGCGGGGTGCTGGGCGTGGTGTTCCTGTCGTGTTTCGTGGCCGGGCTGCGCGACCTGCCCATGTCGACCGCGTACGCGATCAGCTTCGTCGGCCCGCTGCTGGTGACGGCCATGGCGGTGCCGCTGCTGCGCGAACACGTCGGGCCGCGGCGCTGGACGGCGATCGCCGTGGGCATGGTGGGCGTGCTGGTGGTGCTGCGCCCGGGCGGCGAGGGCGTGATGACGCGCGCGGGCCTGCTGGTTCTCGCTGCCACGGTCTGCTACGCGGCTTCGGTGGTCACGGTGCGCATGCTGGCGCAGCGCGACAGCGCGCAGGCGCTGGTCTTCTGGTTCCTGGCGATGGTGGCGATCGGCGCCGGGCTGCTGGCCTGGCCGCAGTGGGTGCCGCTGCGCGCGGCGGACGGCTGGCTGCTGGGTGGCGTGGCGCTGTTCGGCACGCTCGGCCAGGTGGCGTTGACCCACGCCTTCCGGCTGGGCGAAGCGTCACTGGTGGCGCCGCTGGAATACACCGCGCTGGTGTGGGTGGTGCTGCTGGACGTGGTGCTGTGGCAGGTACTGCCCGATGCCATGACCTGGCTGGGCGCGGGGATCATCGTGGTCAGCGGCCTGTACCTGATGCGCCGCGAACGCGTGGTGCGCGCCGCCCCGCTGCCGCGCAGCGGCGACTGAAACGCGGAACGGGCCCTTGCGGGCCCGCTCCGTTTCCATCGTGTACCCGGCCGTGGCCGGAAGGCTCAGAAGCGTGCGCCGATACCCACGCCCACGACCACCGGGTCGAGCTTGGCGTCCCCGGCCTTGACGCCGTCGATCTTCACCTCGGAATCGCTCTGGAAATAGCGTGCATCGGCACGTGCGAACCAGGTCGGGCTGATGTTGACGTCCATGCCGACCGTGGCTACGCCGCCTTCGGCGGTTTCCACGCCAACGCGGTCGCCGGCCAGGGTGGCGGATTCGTTGTTGTAGTTGGTCTGGTGGTAGCCGAGGCCCACGAACGGCCGGACCGTGCTTTCCACCGTGCCGAACCGGTACTGGCCGCTCAGCGAATATGGCTGGGCGTCGACGCTGCCGACCTTCTGGCCGCCGGAGGTCACGCGCTGACCGTAGCTGTCGGCGCCCCAGGCTTCGATGCCGATGTTGTCGGTGGCGTGCCAGGTGACGCCGAGCGTCGGGGTGCCTTCACCGGCGAATTCGGTGCGCGCGCCGGCGATTTCCGGATTGCGCGTGGGTTCGACCATGGAATAGCCGCCCACGACCGACACGTGCTTGCCGGCGCCGTCGGCGGCGAATGCGGCGGACGGCACGATGGCCAGGGCCAGGGCGGCGGGGAGCACCAGCCTGGTGATGCGGGAAATGGTCTGCTTGGGGGACATTGGGGGAGGTCTCCTCTTTAAGGACATGTATGCCCCGGGGAGTGGGGCGCAGCCACCCTAGCGACGCGCCCATGAATCGAACTTGTCGCACCGCGCCTGTTGCGGGAACTTCCACACATCGCGTTCAGATCGCGAACGCGGCGACCATCAACGTGAACGGCGCGCGTCGATGGTCATGGCACCCAATGGCAGGTTCCGCATGGCACGTGCGTTGGATAGAGTCATCTTCCGCACTCTCTGACCAGGCCGGCATGCGCACGACCGTGATCGCCCTTTCCCTCCTTCTCGCCTGTGGCGGCGCCGCTGCCGCCGATGTCCAGGTCGACTGCGACATCGACAGCGACTACGACTTCCACCTGAGCGAGAAGAGCGTGATCCTGCTCGACAGGGGTGCGTCGCCGCACACCGTGCTGGTCCGCAAGGGCCGCCTGTTCATCGACGACCGCTGGGTGCAGGTGTCCGCGGCCGACGCGCGACGCCTGGTGGAGTACGAGCGCGAGGCGCGTGCCGCCATGCCGCTGGCCGCGTCCGTCGCGCGCCAGGCCGCCGGCATCGCCTTCGAGGTGCTGGGCGAGGTGGCGGCCGGCTTCGGCAGCGACCCGGACGCCGCGCGGCGCAAGTTCGCAGGCGTGCGCAAGGAGCTCGATGCCGCGCTCGCCGCGGCGGTGACTCCGAGCCGCTTCAACCGTGAGCAGCTCAACGACGCCATCGGGACGGCCGTGGCGCAGGCGGTGCCGACCCTGGTCGGCGATATCGTCGGCGGCGCGCTGCGCGCCGCGTTCAGTGGCGATGCCAGCCGCCTGCAGCGCCTGGAATCCCTGGATGCCGACATCGAGGCCTTGGTGGAGCCGCGTGCCCGCGCGCTGGAAGCCGACGCCCAGGCGCTGTGCAAGCGCATGGAAGCCCTGGACGCGCTGGACGATGCGCTCGAGTACCGGCTGCCGGATGGGCGCGCGCTCGACCTGCACCGGGTGGACACCGGGTCCCGCGCGGCGGGTGGTTGACGCGGGAACTGCCCGCCAAGGTTGGCGCATTCCTGCAGCGGGGCCACAATAGCCCGTCCCCAGATCGTGGAGTGCCGGATGGCCAGTCCCCAGGAAGCGCGCGTGCCGGACATCGGCGGCTATGACGACGTGCCGGTCATCGAGGTCCTGGTCGCCGTGGGTGACACGGTCGCCCGCGACCAGGGCCTGGTCACGCTGGAATCCGACAAGGCCACGATGGAAGTGCCCGCGCCGTTCGCCGGCGTGATCCGCGAGCTCAGGGTCAAGCTGGGCGACACCATTTCCGAAGGCGGAGTGGTGGCGCTGATCGAGCCGACCGGGGCGGACGCGGGTGCCGACGCCGCGCCGCAAGGCGGCAAGAGCGCCGAGGCGCCTGCCGTGCAGGCTGGCCCGGCCGCTGCCGACAACGGCCGCGCGCAGCCGGACGCCACCGCGGGCGCCACGCCCGCGGTTGAAACCGGCCACCAGGTGGAGCCGGTGGCGGTCGCCGCCACCCCCGACAACATCGCCCAGGCGTCGATCGACAGCCAGGCGGCGAAGACGCCGTCGGTCAGCGGCCAGCCCGCGGTGCGCTTCGAAGGCGACGCGCTGATCCCCGGCAAGCTCCCCTACGCGAGCCCGGCGGTGCGCCTGTTCGCGCGCGAGCTCGGCGTCGACCTGTTGCAGGTGACCGGCAGCGCGCGCGGCGGGCGCATCGTCCGCGAGGACGTGCAGCAGTTCGTCAAGGGCGCGCTGCAGCGTGGCCCGGCGGCCGGCGCGTCCGGCGGCGGGCTGGACCTGCTGCCGTGGCCGAAGGTCGACTTCAGCAAGTTCGGCGAGACCGAGGTGCAGCCGCTGTCGAAGATCAGGAAGATCTCCGGCGCCAACCTCGCGCGCAACTGGGCGATGATCCCGCATGTCACCCAGCACGACGATGCCGACGTCACCGACCTCGAGGCGCTGCGTGTCGCGCTCAACAAGGAAAACGAGAAGTCCGGCGCCAAGCTGACCATGCTCGCCTTCATCATGAAGGCCGCGGTCGCGGCGTTGAAGAAGTTCCCCGAGTTCAACGCCTCGCTGGACGCGTCCGGCGAGAACCTCACGCTCAAGAAGTACTTCCACGTCGGCTTCGCCGCCGACACGCCCAATGGGCTGGTGGTGCCGGTGGTGCGCGACTGCGACCGCAAGGGCGTGATGGAGATCGCCGCCGAGACCGGCGAGCTGGCGAAGAAGGCACGCGACGGCAAGCTCGGTCCCGCGCAGATGAGCGGCGGCTGTTTTTCGATCAGTTCGCTGGGCGGGATCGGCGGCACCTCGTTCACGCCGATCGTCAACGCGCCGGAAGTCGCCATCCTCGGCGTGTCGCGCGCGGCCATGAAGCCGGTCTGGGATGGCCAGGCGTTCCAGCCGCGGCTGGTGCTGCCGCTGTCGCTGTCCTATGACCACCGCGTGATCGACGGCGCTGCCGCCGCGCGCTTCACCGCGTACCTGGCGCAGGTGCTCGGCGACATGCGCCGGGTGCTGCTGTGAGCGCCGTGACCGGCCTGGTCGACGTCAAGGTCCCCGACATCGGCGGCTACGACGATGTGCCGGTGATCGAGGTGCTGGTCGCGGTCGGCGACACGGTCGCCATGGACCAGGGCCTGGTCACTCTGGAGTCGGACAAGGCGACGATGGAAGTGCCGTCGTCGGTGGCCGGCGTGGTGCGGGAGCTGAAGGTCAAGGTGGGCGACACGATTTCCGAAGGCGGGGTGGTGGCGGTGATCGAGGCCGCGGGTGATGTCGCCCCGTCTGCGCCTGCCCCCGCTGGCGATGCGCCGGCATCCGCCCCGACGGTGATGGCAGCCGATGCCGGGCCCGGCAAGCCGCCAGTCGCGCGCTCGCATCGCGCCCCCGCCGAACCGCAGGCGTCGCAGGCCGCCGCCGCCAGTGGCCGCACCGCCGACATCGAGTGCGCGCTGGTGGTGCTCGGCGCCGGCCCCGGTGGCTATACCGCCGCATTCCGCGCCGCCGACCTCGGCATGGACGTGGTGCTGGTGGAACGTTACACACAGCTCGGCGGCGTGTGCCTCAACGTCGGCTGCATCCCGTCCAAGGCGCTGCTGCACGCCGCCGAAGTCATCGACGAGGCTGCGCACGCGGCCGACTACGGCATCAGCTTCGGCACGCCGAAGATCGACCTGGACGGCCTGCGCGGGCACAAGGAGCGCGTGGTCGCGCAGTTCAACAAGGGCCTCGCCGGCATGGCGAAGCAGCGCAAGGTGCGCGTGGTGACCGGCAGCGGCATGTTCGTGTCCGGCAACGAGCTCGAGGTCACCGACGCGGACGGCAAGGCGCAGCTGCTGCGCTTCGGCCAGTGCATCATCGCCGCCGGCTCGCAGGCGCTGAAGCTCCCGGGTTTCCCGTGGGACGACCCGCGGGTGATGGATTCCACCGACGCGCTGCAGCTGGCCGACGTGCCCCAGCGCCTGCTGGTGGTCGGCGGCGGCATCATCGGCCTGGAAATGGCCACCGTGTACCGCGCGCTGGGCAGCGAGGTCACCGTGGTCGAGCTGGCCGACCAGCTGATGCCGGGGGCCGACAAGGACCTGGTGAAGCCGCTGGCCGACCGCCTGAAGAAACAGGGCGTGGCCATCCACCTGAAGACGAAGGTGGTCGAGGCCAAGGCCGGGAAGAAGGGTATCTCCTGCAGCTTCGAAGGCGAGAGCATTCCCGCGGGAGCGCTGTTCGACCGCGTGCTGGTCGCGGTGGGCCGCGCCGCCAACGGCGGCAAGCTCGGCGCCGACAAGGCCGGCGTGGCCGTCGGCGAGCGCGGCTTCATCGACGTCGACCTGCAGATGCGCACCAACGTGCCGCACATCTTCGCCATCGGCGACCTGGTCGGTCAGCCGATGCTCGCCCACAAGGCGAGCCATGAAGGCAAGCTTGCGGCGGAAGTCGCCGCCGGCGAGAAGCGCGAGTGGGTGGCGCGGGTGATCCCGTCGGTCGCCTACACCGATCCGGAGATCGCCTGGGTGGGCGTGACCGAGACCGAGGCGAAGGCCAAGGGCCTGAAAGTCGGCGTGGGCAAGTTTCCGTGGGCGGCAAGCGCGCGCGCGGTTGGCATCGGCCGCAGCGAGGGCTTCACCAAGCTGCTGTTCGACGAACCCACCGGCCGCATCGTCGGCGGTGCGATCGTCGGCCCGCGCGCCGGCGACCTGATTTCGGAAGTCGCGCTGGCGATCGAGATGGGCGCCGAGGCGGCCGACATTGGCCACACCATCCATCCGCATCCCACGCTCGGCGAGTCGGTGGCGATGGCCGCCGAGATCTTCGAAGGCACCATCACCGACCTGTACCTGCCGAAGAAGCGCTGACGCGCATTCCCGACGCGGTTCCCGGCCGTCCGCCGGGACCGCATTGCGTGACCGCCAGTGCGCAGGTACGCGACGGCCGTCGCGGTTCCACCCGCCTTAGGGCCAGCCCCATCTGTTGCCACGTGCCGCCAGCGCGCCCACTCGGTGCGCCGGCGGCGACGCCTGCATGCGGTTCCCGCATCGGGGACGGGGTCAACGCGCGCAAGCGCAGTCACGAGGGGTGGAAAGAATGAGCATTCGAAGCAAACGGGCACGGTCCGCGGCCACGCTGTCGGCCGGGGTCCTGTGCTGTGCCATGGTCGCCGGCGCCGCGACTGCCCGCGACGTGCCGCGCGCGCCGGTGACCGGCGCGGACGCGCTGGCCGACGCGGCCGCGCAGCGCGAGGAAGCCGCACTCGAAGCACGCCTGCGCCATGAGGAGACCCGCCTGCGCGCGGAGCGTGCCGCCTATCCGGGGTACTTCGCGCGCGCCTATGCCGCGTATCCGGCGATCCCGCGCGGAACGCTCGAGGCGCTCGCCTTCGTGCAGAGCCGCTGGCACAACGTGCAGCCGGCGGCCGATGCCGCCATGGTCGATCACCACATGCCCGAAGCCCACGGCGTGATGGGCCTGTATGCCGGCAACGGCTTCGCCGACCAGGTGGGCGAGGCTGCGGGACTGCTCGGCGTGAGCGCCGGTCGCGTGAAGCGCGATCCCGCGACCAACGTCATGGCCGCCGCCGTGCTGCTGGACCGCGGCCTGCGCGGCCACGACGTGCGCGCGCCCGAAGCACTGGCGCCGGTACTGGCCGCCTACGCCGGCTTCGCGCAGGCGCCCGGCAGCGGCGCGATCGACGACTACGCCCGCGCCAGCTTCGCGTTCGACGTGCTGCTGGCGATCGACCGCGGCGTGAGCGAGAAGGGCATGGTGGTGCCGCAGCGCGCGGTGGCCTGGGAGCGTGCATTCCCGGCCGACCAGCTGGCGCGCCTGAACGCGCCGTTCGTGCGCCTGGACGTCGAGAACGACCGCATCGAGACCGACGCATGGGCGATCGATCCGGTCAGCGAACAGCTGGTGCGCAAGGACGCGGCCACCGCCCGCGGCGACGTGGGCGCGATGAGCACCGACTACGGCCCGGCGATCTGGAACCCCGCGCACTCGACCAACTACAACGCCTCGCGCGCAGCCGCGGTCAGCGCCGTCACCCTGCATACCGCGCAGGGCAGCTACGCCGGCACGATCTCGTGGTTCAAGAACTCGACGTCCAATGTCAGCGCGCACTACGTGATCCGCAGCTCCGACGGCCAGGTCACGCAGATGGTGCGCAACGCGCACACCGCCTGGCACGTGCGCAACCAGAACAGCTACACGCTGGGCATCGAGCACGAGGGCTATGTCAACAACAGCGCCTGGTACACGAGCGCGATGTATGCCGCGTCGGCGGCGCTGGTGCGCGACTTCTGCGCCAAGTACAGCGCGATCAGCTGCGCAAGCGCGTACCGCGGCGCGCCCAGCAGCGGCATCAACGTCCTGCCCACCAGCGTCAAGATCAAGGGCCACCAGCACTTCACCGGGCAGACGCATACCGATCCGGGCATCAACTGGAACTGGGCGGGGTATTACACGCGCCTGAATCCCGGCAGCGGCGGCACCACGCGGATCCTCGACAGCTTCGAGAGCAACGTCGGCCACTTCAACACGAGTCCTGCGTACTCCGGGAGCACCACGGGGATCTCGGCGGCATCCACCGCCACGCGCGACTGCGCCACCCGTAAAAATGGCAGCTGCTCGCTGCGCGTGCTGCTGAAGGACAACACTGCGACGTCGGCAAGCTGGGCCGTGCGCCTGCTGTCCGGCTCCGGCAACCCGGGCAGCAACACCGCGATCACCCGCGCCAACGGTTCGGTCGGGTTCTGGGTGTTCTCGGCGGGCAGCGGGCTGACCGTCGGCGTCGGCATCGATGACAGCGACGGCACCGAGCGGTCGGTGAGCCGCAGCGTGCCCGCCAACACCTGGACCTGGGTGCAGTGGAGCCTCACCGACGCCGCGCAGTGGGATGCGTGGGTGGGCAACGCCAACGGTGCGATCACCGCGTCCAGCGTCCAGCTCGACGCGGTCTGGCTGTACCACGCCAACACCGCCTACGACCTCAACGTGTATATCGACGACGTGCAGGCCCGCAACTGAGTCCGCAATGCGAAGCCCCGGCGCCCGCCGGGGCTTCGTTGCGTCCGCGGCATGAAAAAAGCGAAGCCCCGGTAGCAGCCGGGGCTTCGGGCGGAGGTCTGTACGGATCGACGAGGAGTGCACAGGCCACGCGCAGGAGGATGGACCGCGGTTTTCCGCCAAGGTTCCGCGGTTCCCGGCATTGATTTGCTGAACGGGGGTCTTCGGGCCGGGGTCACGTCGCCGGAGCGGGGTGGTGGTGCTCAGAATGACCGGGGCTGGTATACTTTCGGGGCTAGATGGGGCCGATTGTGTTGGCGGTCCCGCTCCACGGCCACAGGATCCCATGTGTTGACTTCCGTTGCCGCAGGCTGGCGGCTGGTACGGCGCGCACTCATCTGGCAGGTGGTTGCGGTCGCGGTGCTCGCGCTGGCCTTCGTCCCCGTGGGGGCGGCCTGGAGCCTTGCGGCGCTGGCCGGGGGTGGGGCGATCGCCGTCGGCGGCGCGCTGTCCGGGGCCCTGGCGCTGGGCGGAGGAGTGGGGCCCGCCACCGGTGCGCTGATGCGCATGGTGCTGGGCCTGGCGGTGAAGTGGCTGGTGGTGGTCGTGGCATTGGTCCTGGCGGTCGGCGTGGCGCGGTTGCCCGCGCTCGCGGCGCTGGCCGGGGTCGTGGTCGCCTTGGTGGTACAGATGCTGGCGATGGCCGGCGTTACTCGATACGGGAAGCATTGAACATGGCGGCTGAGTCGGATCTGACCCCCACCAGCTACATCCAGCACCACCTGCAGAACCTTACCGCGCAGGTTGGCGAGGGCGGCTTCATGACCGTCAACGTCGACACCCTGGTGAGCTCGGTGGCGATGGGCCTGCTGATCACCTTCCTGTTCTGGCTGGGTACGCGCCGGGCGACGGCGGGCGTTCCGGGCAAGTGGCAGGCGGTGGTGGAAATGATGCTGGAGTTCGTCGATCGCCAGGCGCGCGACACGTACCACGGCTCCAGCAAGCTGGTCACGCCCATCGCGATCACGCTGTTCTTCTGGATCCTGCTGATGAACATGCTGAAGTTCATCCCCGCGGACTTCTTCGCCATCCCGCTGTCGTGGGTAGGCGTGGAGTACTGGAAGCCGGTGCCCACCGCCGACGTCAACGCCACCCTCGGCATGTCGATCAGCGTGTTCTTCCTGATGCTGTTCTTCGCGCTGCGCGCGAAGGGCATCGGCGGCTTCACCAAGGAATTCCTGACGGCGCCGTTCGGCAAGTGGATGATGCCGTTCAACCTGATCCTCAACATCGTCGAGTGGGTGTCGAAGCCCATTTCGCTGGCGATGCGACTGTTCGGCAACATGTTCGGCGGCGAGATCGTCTTCCTGCTGATCTGGGTGCTTGGCGGCGCCGGCATCCTCGGCCTCATCGGCAGCGCGGTGTTCGGCTTCGGCTGGATGATCTTCCACATCCTGGTCGTGCCGCTGCAGGCCTTCATCTTCATGATGCTGTCGATCGTCTATCTCAGCCTGTCCGAGGACAGCCACTGAGGCCCGCGTCGCCCCGCTTTGTTCCACCCTTCCGATAAACCCTCGCAACGTCCGTTCCGGAGAACACCATGGAAATCGTCATCAGCTCCCTCGCCCAGGTCCAGGCCTCCACGGTCCTCGCCATCGGCATCATGATCGGCCTCGCCGCCCTCGGCGCCGGCCTCGGCCTCGCCATCATGTCCGGCAAGTTCCTCGAGTCGGCCGCGCGCCAGCCCGAGCTGATCCCGGTGCTGCAGGTCCGCATGTTCATCACCGCCGGCCTGATCGACGCCGCGTTCATCATCAGCGTCGCCGTCGGCCTGCTGTTCGCCTTCGCAAGCCCGTTCCTGGGCCCGCTGCTGGCGCAGGCCGGCGCCTGATCGCGTCGACACGCCGGGTGCGGACGGCTTGACCGTCCGCGCCACGGCGTGAGAGCCGGCATGCACCGCATGCCCCGACCACCAGGACAGGCATTGCCATGAACATCAATCTCACCCTGATCGCCCAGGCGCTCGCATTCGCGGCGCTCATCTGGCTGATCGCGACCTTCGTCTGGCCGCCGTTGCTCAAGGCGATCGAAGAGCGCCAGCAGAAGATCGCCGAGGGCCTCGCCGCCGCGGACAACAGCCAGCGCGCGCTTGCGCAGGCCCAGGACACGGCGAACCAGGAACTCAAGGCGGCGCGTGCCAAGGCCAACGAGATCATCGACCAGGCCCACCAGCGCGCCACCCAGATCGTCGATGCCGCGCGCGTCGAGGCCCAGACCGAGTCCATCCGCCAGAAGGCGGTGTTCGAGGCCGAGATCGAGGCGTCCGCCAACCGCGCCCGCGAGGACCTGCGTCGCCAGGTCTCCGCGCTGGCGGTGACCGGCGCCGAGCGTCTGTTGAAGCGCGAGATCGACGCCGGCGTCCACAAGGCGCTGCTCGACGAACTCGCCGCGGAGATCTGAAGCCGATGAGCCAGGAGATCACCCTCGCCCGCCCCTACGCGCGTGCCGTATTCGGCATCGCCCGCGACGCCGGCGCATTCGTGCCGTGGTCGCAGGCGTTGGCGTTCTCCGCCCACGTGGCGGCCGATTCCCGCGTGCGCCCGCTGCTGGGCCACCCGGAGTTCGCCGACGCGGAAGCCGTCGCACTGTTGTCGCCCGACAACGTGCCGCACGACTTCGCCGCGTTCCTGGCGCTGCTGGCCGGCAACGGCCGGTTGGCGCTGCTGCCGGAGGTCGCCGCGCTCTATGAAGAGCTGCGTGCGGACGCCGAGCAGGTGGTGCGCGCCACGGTGACCTCGGCGACGGAACTGCCGGCCGCCGAACTCGACGCGATCCGCGGTGCCCTCAAGCGCCGCTTCGGCCGCGACGTCGAGGTGCAGACCGCCGTCGACGCCGCGCTCATCGGCGGCGCGGTGATCAGCGCCGGCGACGTGGTCATCGACGGCTCGCTGCGCGGCAAGCTCTCCCGCCTGCAGTCGGCACTCAGCCAGTAAGCATCGGACGCGGCAGCCGCCAGCAGCCACCGCTGCGCGCCGCGACCACCACAAAGCTCCACTTATCGCGCACCACCCGAACCGGTGCGCCCGAGGATCCCGGAAATGGCAAGCACCCAGCTCAACCCCTCTGAAATCAGCGAACTGATCAGGAGCCGCATCGAGAAGGTCAAGCTGGCCGCCGAAGCGCGCAACGAGGGCACGGTGACATCCGTGTCCGACGGCATCGTGCGCATCTACGGCCTGGCCGACGTGATGCAGGGCGAAATGATCGAGCTGCCGAACGACACGTTCGCGCTCGCGCTCAACCTGGAGCGCGACTCGGTCGGCGCCGTGGTGCTGGGCGACTACCAGAACCTGCGCGAGGGCGACGTGGCCAAGACCACCGGCCGCATCCTCGAAGTGCCGGTGGGCCCGGAACTCCTCGGCCGCGTGGTCAACGCGCTCGGCGAGCCGATCGACGGCAAGGGCCCGATCGGCGCCGCGCAGACCGCCCCGGTGGAGCGCGTCGCCCCCGGCGTGATCTGGCGCAAGTCGGTCGACCAGCCGGTGCAGACCGGCTACAAGGCGGTCGACTCGATGATCCCCATCGGCCGTGGCCAGCGCGAGCTGATCATCGGTGACCGCCAGACCGGCAAGACCGCGCTGGCGATCGACGCGGTGATCAACCAGAAGGACACCGGCATCAAGTGCGTGTACGTGGCGATCGGGCAGAAGGCCTCGACCGTCGCCAACATCGTGCGCAAGCTGGAAGAGAACGGCGCGCTGGCGCACACGGTCGTGGTTGCCGCGACGGCGTCGGAATCGGCGGCGATGCAGTACATCAGCCCCTATTCCGGCTGCACCATGGGCGAGTACTTCATGGACCGCGGCCAGGACGCGCTGATCGTGTACGACGACCTGTCCAAGCAGGCCGTGGCGTACCGCCAGATCTCGCTGCTGCTGCGCCGCCCGCCGGGCCGCGAAGCCTACCCGGGTGACGTGTTCTACCTGCACTCCCGCCTGCTCGAGCGCGCCGCGCGCGTCTCCGAGGACTATGTAGAGAAGTTCACCAACGGCGAAGTGAAGGGCAAGACCGGTTCGCTGACGGCGCTGCCGATCATCGAGACGCAGGCCGGCGACGTGTCCGCGTTCGTGCCGACCAACGTGATCTCGATTACCGACGGCCAGATCTTCCTCGAGACCGACCTGTTCAACGCCGGCATCCGCCCGGCCGTGAACGCCGGCATCTCGGTGTCGCGCGTCGGTGGCGCCGCGCAGACCAAGATCATCAAGAAGCTGTCCGGCGGCATCCGCATCGCGCTGGCGCAGTACCGCGAGCTGGCGGCATTCGCGCAGTTCGCGTCCGACCTCGACGAGGCCACGCGCAAGCAGCTCGAGCGCGGCCAGCGCGTTACCGAACTGATGAAGCAGAAGCAGTACGAGCCGATGTCGGTGGCGCTGCAGGCGCTCTCGATCTACGCGGCCAGCGAGGGCTACATCGACGACGTGCCGGTCGCCAAGATCGGCGCCTTCGAGGAAGGCCTGCACGCCCACTTCGAGAACACCGCCGGCGAGCTGCTCGCCAAGGTGAACGCCTCGGGTGCGTGGAACGACGAGATCGAAGCCGCGTTCAAGCAGGGCATCGGCGACTTCAAGGCGACCGGCAGCTGGTAAGCCGCACGCCGGCGGACACGGGCGCGCAGGCGCCCGCGCACCGCGGCTGACGGACCAGGGCCCACGGAGAAAGAGATGGCAGGCGGCAGGGAAATCAAAACCAAGATCAAGAGCGTGCAGAACACCCGCAAGGTGACGCGCGCGCTCGAGATGGTCTCGGCATCCAAGATCCGCAAGGCCCAGGAGCGGATGAAGGCGTCGCGCCCGTACGCGCGCGCCATGAAGCAGATGATCGGCCACTTGGCGCAGGCGAACTCCGAGTTCCAGCACCCGTTCCTGGTGGAACGCGCGGACCCGAAGCGCGTCGGCTACATCATCGTGTCGTCCGACCGCGGCCTGGCCGGCGGCCTGAACAACAACATGTTCCGCAAGCTGCTCGGCGAGATCCGCGACTGGCAGGACAAGGGCGTCGAGGTCGACGTGGTCACCATCGGCCAGAAGGCCACGGTGTTCTTCCGGCGCCTGAAGGTGCACATGCTCGCCAGCGTCAGCCACCTCGGCGACGCGCCCGAGGTGGAGCAGCTGATCGGCATCGTCAAGGTGATGCTGGATGGCTACACCGAAGGCAAGCTGGACCGCGTCTACCTGGCCTACAACGACTTCGTCAACACCATGACGCAGCGCGCCACGTTCGACCAGTTGCTGCCGCTGCCGGCGTCGGAGGAGGTCCTGGTCAAGCACGACTGGGACTACCTGTACGAGCCCGACGCGGCCAGCGTGCTCGAGCACGTGCTGACGCGCTACGTGGAATCGCTGGTGTACCAGGCGGTCATGGAAAACGTGGCCTCCGAGCACGCGGCGCGCATGGTGGCCATGAAGTCCGCCAGCGACAACGCCAACAAGCTGATCGACACCCTAAACCTGGTCTACAACAAGGCCCGCCAGGCTGCGATCACGCAGGAAATCTCCGAGATCGTCAGCGGCGCATCCGCCGTCTGAGCGGCAAGAAAAATACTTCCAGAGGAATACGGCAATGAGTCAGGGCAAGATCGTTCAGATCATCGGCGCAGTCGTCGACGTGGAATTCCCGCGCAGCGAAGTGCCGAAGGTGTACGACGCACTGAAGGTCGAAGGCACCGAAATCACGCTGGAAGTGCAGCAGCAGCTCGGTGACGGCGTGGTGCGCACCATCGCGCTCGGCTCCACCGACGGCCTGAAGCGCAACCTGCTGGCCACCAACACCGGCCGCGGCATCTCGGTGCCGGTCGGCGTTGGCACGCTCGGCCGCATCATGGACGTGCTGGGCCGCCCGATCGACGAGGCCGGCCCGATCGACGCCACCGACACCTGGGAAATCCATCGCGCGGCGCCGTCGTACGAGGAACAGTCGTCGGGCAACGAGCTGCTGGAAACCGGCATCAAGGTCATCGACCTGATGTGCCCGTTCGCCAAGGGCGGCAAGGTCGGCCTGTTCGGCGGCGCCGGCGTGGGCAAGACCGTCAACATGATGGAACTGATCAACAACATCGCCAAGGCGCACGAAGGCCTGTCGGTGTTCGCCGGCGTGGGCGAGCGTACCCGCGAGGGCAACGACTTCTACCACGAGATGAAGGACTCCAACGTCCTCGACAAGGTGGCGATGGTGTACGGCCAGATGAACGAGCCGCCGGGCAACCGCCTGCGCGTCGCGTTGACCGGCCTGACCATGGCGGAGTACTTCCGCGACGAGAAGGACGCGTCCGGCAAGGGCAAGGACGTGTTGCTGTTCATCGACAACATCTACCGCTACACGCTGGCCGGTACCGAAGTGTCGGCGCTGCTCGGCCGCATGCCGTCGGCGGTGGGCTACCAGCCCACGCTGGCCGCGGAAATGGGCGTGCTGCAGGAGCGCATCACCTCCACCCGCAGCGGCTCGATCACCTCCATCCAGGCCGTGTACGTGCCCGCGGACGACCTGACCGACCCGTCGCCGGCGACCACCTTCGCCCACCTCGACGCGACCGTCGTGCTGAGCCGCAACATCGCCTCGCTGGGCATCTACCCGGCGGTCGATCCGCTCGACTCCACCTCGCGCCAGCTCGACCCGAACGTGATCGGCAACGAGCACTACGACACCGCGCGCCGCGTGCAGTCCACGCTGCAGAAGTACAAGGAGCTGAAGGACATCATCGCGATCCTCGGCATGGACGAGCTGTCCGAAGAGGACAAGCAGGCCGTGTCGCGCGCGCGCAAGATCGAGCGCTTCTTCTCGCAGCCGTTCCACGTGGCCGAAGTCTTCACCGGCTCGCCGGGCAAGTACGTGCCGCTGAAGGAAACCATCCGCGGCTTCAAGGGCATCGTGGACGGCGAGTACGACCACCTGCCGGAGCAGGCCTTCTACATGGTCGGCGGCATTGACGAAGCGGTCGAGAAGGCCGCGAAGATGGCCGAAAAGGCCTGAGGAAACAGCCATGGCCCCGACCATCCGTTGTGACATCGTGAGCGCCGAGGCGGAGATCTTCCGCGGCGAGGCCACCATGGTGGTCGCCACCGGCGAGATCGGCGAGCTCGGCATCGCGCCGCGCCACGCGCCGCTGATCACGCGCCTGAAGCCCGGCAAGGTCGTGGTCACCCTGGCCAACGGCGAGAAGCTCGACTTCGCCATCAGCGGCGGCATCCTCGAGGTGCAGCCGCAGGTGGTGACGATCCTCGCCGACACCGCGGTGCGCGCCGACGAGATCGACGAAGCCGCGGTGCGTGCCGCCAAGGAAGAGGCCGAGCGCGTGCTTGCCGGCCGCGGCGAGGCGATGGACATCGCCGAGGCGCAGCAGAAGCTCGCCGAAGTCAGCGCCCAGCTGCAGGCGCTCGAACGCCTGCGCAAGAACCTGAAGCACTGACCGCGACGGTCGACGGGCCGTTCCCGCCGCCGTCCGGACGCGAAAGCCCCGCCATGTGCGGGGCTTTTTGCATGTGGATGCAGGCGGCGCGGGCAGGGCGCAGGACGGACTCAGCGGCGGTAGATCCAGTGCCGCGAGGCCAGGAACCCGAACAGGCCCAGCACCGCCTCGACCAGCGGCTTGGCCAGCCACGCCCACTTGCGCCCGAGGTCGTCATCGATGGCCTCGATCGCCACGGTGCTCACCAGCGTCATCACCAGCCAGGTGACGACGAACCTCAGCAGCGCTCGGCGCCCGATGCGATGCTCGTCGCCGGTGAAGGTGATCTTGCCGTTGAGCCAGAAGCCGACAAGCGCGCCGCACACGCGCCCCGACACGTTGGCCAGGCCGATGCGCAGCCCGAAGTGGCTGAGCGCCACCATCACGCCCCAGTCAAGCAGCCACTGGATGCCGCCGATGACGACGAAGCGCGGCCCCTGCCGCATCAGGCTCATGGCGAGGCCACCGTGGCGCGCGGCGGCACGCGCCACCATTCCGCCGCTCCCGCGGCCGCCTCGCGCGTCGCGCCAACGGCCCGCAGCCCCGCCGCGCGCGCCGCGTGCAGTTCGCCAGGCCGCAGCAACACGTCCCGGACATGTTCGCTGCGCAGCAGGCCTGCCCAGGCGCGGCCGCTGGCATCCTGGTCGGCGCGTTGCGCCGCCGCCTGCAGCGACGGGTCGTACCAGCCGATGGTGCGCGCCGCGGCGCCGAACTCCGCCGACATCGGCGCCGCGCTCGCGAGCGACAGCACCGTACCGCGTCCACCTTCCGCGGCGCGGCGCGCATGCACCTGCTGCGCCAGCACGCGCTCCGGCGCGTACTCCAGCCACACCGGCGCGTCGCGCCCGGCCGCCATCACCGTCTCCTTGACGATGCCGGTGCGCAGCATCCAGTGGCCGTTGGCCTGGAACAGCAGGTTGGCGACGCAGGTCGCCGCCAGCAGCACATGCGCGCTGCGCGGGGCCGCGGCCGCGGCGGCCACCACCAGCGCCGGCAGCACCAGCACCAGCGCAGGCTGCACATAGCGCAGGTATTGCGTGGCGAGCAGCGGCGCGACCGCCATCGCCAGTGCCAGCGCCGCGAGCGCGCGCGTGCGCGGCGCCAACAGCGCCAGCAGCCAGGCACCCGCCAGCGCCACCAGCACGAAGCCGCCGCCGCCGGCGTAGGCCTCCAGGTAGCGGCCGGTATCGAAGGTGAGCTGCCAGGCGAGGTCCAGGCCGGCGCCCGCATGCCAGCGCGGGTCGTCGAAATCCTGCGTGGCGAAGTACGGCGAGCCGAACACGCCGTTGAGCAGCGGCAACACCGGATTCCCGGCGACGCAGGCGGCGTAGGCGTAACTGCTGCCGCCCAGGCCGGCGATGAGCGCCAGGCCGGCGGACAGGCTGCGCCAGCCCAGCACCTGCCGCTGCCGCCACAGCAGCCACGGCAGGAGCATCGCGGCAAATCCGGCGGCCGCGAGCTTGGTCGCCACCAGCGCGCCGACCAGGGCGCAGGCCGCCCACAGCGTGCGCACCGACGGCGGGCGCAGCGCCAGCACCGCAGCCCAGGCCAGCAACGCCGCCGTCTGCAGTTCGGTCTGCATGCCCATCGCCAGCACCGCGGTGAGCGGCAGGCTGGCGTACAGCGCCACCGTCCACCAGCGCTGGCGCGCGTCGCCGCCCAACGCCGCGCACAGCTGCCACAGCGCGGTCGCGGTGAGGGCAAGCCACAACGCGTTGACCGCGCCGCGTGCCTCCATGCCGGCCAGCACCTGCGGCAGCGCCTGCACCACGTCCGCCGCCCACGGCGCCACGGCCCAGGCGTGCATATCGGGATCCAGCGCATGGCGTCCGTCGATCTGCAGCATCCACGGCAAGAGTGCGTGGTAGCCGAGGTCGTCGTACTGCACGGTGGGGACCCAGCAGCCGGTACCGGCGAGTCCGGCGACCAGCACCGCGGCGGCCGCGGCCCTTGGTGCGCCGGCCACAGCGGCGTGCCAGCCCTGCCACGCCTGCCGCATGGCGCCAGCGAGGTCGCGGCCGCGCAGTGCGAGCACCACGACGATCGCGGCAAGGTACGTCCAGCGCCCGTGCACCGGCAGTGGCAGCAACCAGCCGAGCACGCCGGCCACCAGCGCCAGGCCGATGGCGCAGGCCGCCGCCACGCCCGCGTCCGGAAGCAGGCCGCGGCCCAGCGCGATCGCGGCCGCGGCGCAGGCAAGTGTCGCCAGCACCGGCAGCGGCCCGGCGAACAGCAGCAGCGCAAGCAGCCACGCAAGCAGCAGGCCGTGCGCCCAGGCCAGTCCGGCGACACGCCGCAACACGGCGGCGAGCGCGAGCGCGGCGAGCACGATCACCAGCAACGCGGTGGTGCGCGACGGCACCCATTCGGCGAACAGGTCGTGTCCGACGATGCCGGCGATGCAGGCCGCAGCCCCCGCCCAGAGCAGCAGCGCGCGCCAGCGGCTGGCGCGCGCGCGCGTCGTCGTCGGGGTCTGCGGGGGCGGCCCCGTCGGAACGGCTCGCAACATCGCGCGCATGCTATCAGCCCGCCGATTAGAATGGCCGCGACTACGACAGCAGGACGCATGATGCCGATCCAGGACCAGCCGACCCCCGACATCCACGTGGTGATCCTGGCCGCGGGCGAGGGCAAGCGCATGAAGTCGCGCCTGCCCAAGGTGCTGCAGAAGATCGCCGGGCGGCCGATGCTGGCGCATGTCATCGCCGCGGCGCGCGGCCTCGCGCCCGCCGCCATCCATGTCGTGCACGGCCATGGCGGTGACCAGGTCCAGGCCGCGTTCGCCGACCAGCCCGACCTGCGCTGGGTGGAGCAGGCGCGCCAGCTCGGCACCGGGCATGCGGTGCGCGAAGCCATGCCCGGCGTGCCGGATGGTGCCCAGGTGGTGGTGCTGTACGGCGACGTGCCGCTGATCACCACGGCCACGCTGCAGCGCCTGCTCGCCGCGGGTGGCAGGCTCGCGGTGCTGGTGGCCGAGCTCGACGACCCCACCGGCTACGGCCGCGTGGTGCGCGACTCCGAAGGCAACGTCGGCGCCATCGTCGAGCACAAGGACGCCACCGCCGACCAGCGCCGCATCGCCACGGTCAACACCGGCGTGCTGGCGGCCGAGTCGACGGCGCTCAAGGGCTGGCTGGCGCGGCTGTCGGCCGACAACGCGCAGGCCGAGTACTACCTCACCGACGTGTTCGCGATGGCTGCCGCCGAGTACAGCGCCGCCGAGATGGTGGCCGTGGCCGACCCGGTCGAGACCGAAGGGGCGAACGATCCCTGGCAGCTGTCGCAGCTGGAGCGCGCGATGCAGCGCCGCCTGGTGCGCGCGCTGTGCGAGCAGGGCGCGCGCTTCGTAGACCCCGCGCGCGTCGACATCCGCGGCGAAGTGGTGGTGGGCCACGACGTGGAGATCGACGTCGACGTGGTGTTCGAGGGCCGCGTGGTGCTGGGCGACGGCGTGCGCATCGGGCCGTTCTGCCGCATCCGCGACGCCGAGCTCGGCCCCGGCACCGAAGTGCGCGCCCATTGCGACATCGACGGCGCGCGGACGGAAGGCGCGGTGCAGGTCGGTCCGTTCGCGCGCCTGCGCGCGGGCACGGTGCTGGCTGACGGGGTGCACGTCGGCAACTTCGTGGAAACCAAGAACGCGCAGCTCGGCGTCGGCAGCAAGGCCAACCACCTGAGCTATCTCGGCGACGCGCGCATCGGCGCCGGCGTCAACATCGGTGCCGGCACCATCACCTGCAACTACGACGGCGCCAACAAGGCCACCACCACCATCGAGGACGGCGCCTTCATCGGCTCCAATGCCGCGCTGGTCGCGCCGGTGACCATCGGCCGCGATGCCACGATCGGCGCGGGATCGGTGATCGGCAACGACGCGCCCGCGGGCAAGCTGACGGTGGCACGCGCGCGCCAGGTCAGCATCGACGGCTGGCAGCGGCCGGTGAAGGTGCGCAAGGACTGAACCCGCGCAAGCCGGCACCTCAGGCCGGCAAATGGATGCTTACGCACAGGCCACCGCCGTCACGGTTGACCAGTGCGATGCGTCCGCCGTGTGCCTCGGCGATCTCGCGCGCCAGCGCCAGGCCCAGGCCGGTGCCGTGGCGCTTGGTGGAATAGAACGGCAGCAGCGCATTCGACAGCACCGACTCGTTCATGCCGGTGCCGCGGTCGAGCACATCGATGCGCCAGGCGTCGGGCAGGCGCCGCAACGCCAGCCGCACCTCGTCGTCGGGCGAACCGGATTCATGCGCGTTCTTCAGCAGGTTGAGCAGGCACTGTTCGAGCTGCGGCACGTCCGCGCGGCCGTGGCCTTCCGGCGTGCCCTCGGTGGCGAACGCGACCTGGCCGTGCAGGCGGGTGACGAACCCGCTCCAGTCGAACGTTTCCAGGCGCGGCGCCGGCATCTTCGCGAAGCGCGCGTAGTCGCGCAGGAAGCCATCCAGGTGGCGCGCGCGCTCCTCGATCGTCGCCAGCGCCGCCGGCAGGCGTTCGAGCTGGCCACGGCGCAGCAGTTCGGCCCCGGAGTGGGCGAGGGATGCGATCGGCGCCAGCGAGTTGTTGAGCTCGTGGCTGATCACGCGGATCACCTTCTTCCAGGTCTGCACTTCCTGGCGGCGCAGCTCGGCGGTCAGCTGGCGCAGCAGCACCAGCTCATGGCGACGGCCGTTGAGGCGGAACAGGCGGCGCGAGAGGTGGTAGATGTCCTCGTCATCGTCGCGGCCGACGGTGAACATGCCGTCGCCGCCACGCTCGATGGCTTCGCGCAGCGCCGCGGGCCCCTGTGCAAGCACGGCCTCGAACGGCATGCCTTCCAGCCTGCGGCCACCCCCGAGCATCCTGCGCGCGGCCAGGTTGCCGAGCACCACGTGGCCGCCGGCATCGACCAGCACCATCGCCACCGGCGTGTTCTGCACCATGGTGTCGAGCAGCAGTTCGCGCTGCACCAGGCGCAGGCGCTGCTCGCGCAGCGTGTCGCCGAGCGCGCGGTGGCTGGCAACGAGGTCACCAAGCTCGCCGCTGCCATCCCAGGCGATGCCGAAGCTGTAGTCGCCGTCGCGGTACGCGGCCACGCTGCCTGACAGCGCGCGGAACAGCGCGCGCGCCGGCTGCAGCAGGCGGCGCGCGTGGTAGGCCAGCAGCGGCAGCGGCAGCAGTGCCGCGAGCGGAATGGCCAGCCATGGCGTGAGCTGCAGCCAATCGTGCAGCGCGAGCGCAAGCGCCGCGGCCAGCAGCATGTAGGCGCACGCCACCGCGGTGAACGCCAGCCACAGCGGCGGCCGGCGGCGGGCCATCAGTCGCGGCGGATGCCGAGGCGTTCGAGGCGCCGGTACAGCGCCTGGCGCGACATGCCCAGCTCGGCCGCGGCCTGCGCCAGCACGCCCCGGGCGCGGGCCAGTGCGGCCTCGATGGCCGCGCGGTCGGGCTCGTCGCCGCCGCCTGCAGGCGCACCCGCCGGGCTGGCGGCGACGGCGCTCGGCAGGCCCAGCGCCGGCGCGGCGATCACCTCGCCCGGCGACAGCAGCGCCGCGCGCTGCACCACGTTGCGCAGCTCGCGCACGTTGCCCGGCCAGGCATGGGCCAGCAGCGCGGCCGCGGCGTCGGCGCCGAGCTGGCGGCCGGCCGGCAGGAACAGGCGCGCCAGCGGCAGGATGTCGTCGCGGCGCTCCGCCAGCGGCGGCACCTTCAGTTCGATCGCGTTGAGCCGGTAGTACAGGTCTTCGCGGAACCGCCCGTCGGCGATCATCGCCGCGAGGTCGGCGTTGGTGGCGCTGACCACGCGCACCCGGACCTGGCGTTCACGGTTGGAGCCCAGGCGCGCGAAGCGTCCGGTCTCCAGCACGCGCAAAAGCTTCACCTGGCCGGCCGCCGGCAGGTTGCCGATCTCGTCGAGGAACAGCGTCCCGCCATCGGCGGCCTCGAACTTGCCCTCGCGCGCCTTGCCGGCACCGGTGTAGGCACCCGCGTCGGCGCCGAACAGCTCGGCTTCGATCAGCTCGGCCGGCAGCGCGCCGCAGTTGAGGGCGACGAACGGGCCTGCGCCGACCGGCGAGTTCGCGTGCACGATCTCGGCGATCTTCTCCTTGCCGGCGCCGTTCGGGCCGGTCACCAGCACCGGCAGCTCGGAGCGCGCCACCTGGCAGGCCAGCGCCAGCAGGCGCTCGCTGGCCGGGTCGGCATAGACCATGCCGCGCAGGTCGTTGTCGCGTTCCAGCGCGTCGCGCCGACGGCGCTCGCCGCTGCGGTGGCGGGCGAGCTCGCGGCGCGCCTCGGACAGTTCCACCAGGTTGTTGACGGTGGCCAGCAGCTTGCGGTCATCCCAGGGCTTGCCGAGGTAATCGGCGGCGCCCGCCTTGACCAGGTCGACCGCGGACTCCAGGTGCGTCCACGCCGTCAGCAGGACCACCGGCAGGTCAGGCTCCAGTTCGCGGATGGCATGGAACAGCGCGGTGCCTTCCTCGCCCGACGTGGTGTCGGCGAGGAAGTTCATGTCCTGGATCACCAGGTCGATGCCACCCGCGGCCAGCCGGGCCAGGCCGTCGCCGGGCGATTCGGCGGCCACCGTGTCGATGTCGTGCAGCGAAAACAGCACTTCGAGCGCGGTGGCAACCGCGGGGTTGTCATCGATGACCAGGACGGTGGGCATGGGCGCCGATCATACGCTGCGCGTGGCGACCGCCGGCGGCACCATCGCCGCGCGGCGCGCCGGCCCGTAGACCGCGAGCTGGCCGAGGAACCACAGCGCCAGCGCGCCGATCGGCAGGTACGCCAGCGGCAGCCGCGGCAGTTCATAGCGGCCCATCAGCAGCTGGTTGATCGCGTACGCCATCATCATGCCGATCACGATGCCGACGGTCGCCAGCAGGAAGTTCTCGACCTGGAAATAGCGCAGGATCTGTCCGCGCGTGGCGCCGAGCGCGCGCCGCACGCCGATCTGCTTGGTGCGCTGCTGCACCCAGAAGCTGGCGAGGCCGACGATGCCGAGCGCGGTGACGACCAGCAGCGCGATGCACACCGCCACCAGCAGCCAGACCATCGCGCGATCGGCCTGGTAGTACTCCTGGCGCAGCTCCGCGACGGTCTTGGTGTTGTCTTCAAGGATGATGCGGTTGGGGCCGTTTGCCTTCAGCACTTCCTTCGCGGCCGCGAGCACTTCCGCGCGGCGCTCCGGCGTGGTGCGCAGCATGATGTTGTTGCCGACCGTGTACGGCAGGCGCACCGGCAGGATCATCGAGAACTCCTTTTCCGCAGGGCCACCCTGGTCGCTGGGACGGATCAGGTGGTCGACCACGCCGATCACCGGCGTCGGCTTGTCGCGGCTGATGTACACCTGCTTGCCGAGTGCCGACCCGCCCGGGAACAGCTTCTCCGCGGCCTTGCGGGTGATGATCACCGCGGGTGGCGCGAGATCGGCGCCTGGCGCGTCGATCACGTCCCACTCCTGGATCTCGTCGGCGTTGAAATTGCGGCCCTCGACAAGCGTCGGCCCAAACGTCGGCAGGAAATGCTCGTCGCCCATGTACATCGTGAGTCCGGCGGTGGGCCGCGGCTGGTCGGGCTGCAGGTTCACCGACGTGTTCCAGGACGAGTTGGAGAACGGCACCTGGTTGGTCGCGACCGCGGCCTTGACCCCCGGCAGTCCGCGCAACGCGGTCATGTCGGCGCGGGTCAGCGCGGCGGCGTTCTCGTCCTCGCCGATGCCGGTGATCTGGATGCGGACGAGCTCGTTGTCGGCGATGCCGCTGTGCAGGCTGATGCGATCGACGCGGTTGCCGATCAGGAACAGCGCGTTGCAGATGATCGCGCACGAGAGCGCGATCTCGACCACGATCAGCGCCGCGGCGGTCTTGTGGCGCAGCAGGGTGGAGAGGATCGGACGGATGTCCATGGAAATGCTCCGGGAGTCGGGATGCCCGCCGCAGGGGCGGGCGAGGGGCTACTGGGTCTTGAGCTGGATCGCCGGGGTGACCTGCATCGCGCGCCAGGCGGGCAGGATGCCCGCCAGCAGGCTGGCGACGACGGCGAGGACGAACGTCGCCAGCAGCATCAGCGGATCCAGGCGCGCGAGCTCGGCGTAGCTCGCCGGCTGCTGGCGCACGGCCCACAGCCCGAGCTGCGCCAGGCCCAGCCCGAGCACGCCGCCGGCCAGCCCGATCGCGCCGGCCTCCACCAGGCACTGGGTGAAGATCGCCGAACGCGAGGCGCCGAGCGCGCGGCGCACGCCGATCTCGCTGCTGCGGCGCAGGAACTTCGCAAGCAGCAGGCCCACCGTGTTGACCAGGCACACCAGCAGGAAGCCGAGCGCCAGCCACACCTGCAGGCGTACGTCACCCGGCACCACGCGGTTGAAATCCAGCCATTCCATGACGCTGCTCAGGCGCACGTTGTCCGGACGCTCGAAGCGGCCGGCGGCGCGCTGCTGCGCCGAATAGTTGGCGAGGTACTGGCGGTAGTCGGCCACCTTCTCCGGCGTGCCGAGTTCCACCCAGTACTGGATCCACACGCAGGGCGCGCTCACGCCGGTGCTGCCCTCGGGGTCGCTGCCGGACTCGCCCCAGCAGTTCATGCTGCCGTTGCGCCCCATCTTCAGGTCGCGCGAGGTCGAGAACGGCACGAACACCTGCTCCGGCTCGCCGTAGCGATCACTGTTCATGTCGTAGAACTTCGGCGTCGGCCGCCAGTCGGAGATCACGCCGACGATGCGGAACGCTTCCTTGTCGATGCGCAGCGTCTTGCCGACGCTGTTGGCGCCGCCGAACACCTTGTCGTTGAGCGACTTCGCGATCACCGCCACGCGCTCGCGGTTGTCGTCCGCGTTCGCCGGCCAGCCGCTGCCGTGCAGGAACGGCAGGTCGAACATCGGGAAGAAGTCGCTGGTCGCATAGCGCGCATCCACCAGGAACGGATCCAGACCCTCCACCTCGGGCTCGATGCTGGCGCTGCCGCCGGTGGTCATCGTCTGCCGGTCGCCCCGCTTCTCGCGCAGCATGGTTTCGGCGTCGAACCGGGTGACCTGTTCCTCCGGGTCTTCGCCGGGGGTGTAGTCGTTCATCGACCGCGGGTCCAGCTGCGGGTAGAACAGCTTGTCGCTCTTCTGCGGGATCGGATCGCCCGAGAGCACGTGGAACACGGTGAGCGTGGTCATGCTGGCGCCGATGCCGAGCGCGATCGCCAGCACCATCAGCGCGGTGAGCACGCGGTTGCGGCGGAAGCTGCGCAGCGCGAGGTTCGCGTAGTAGCCGAACATGCTGTCGCCGAACAGCCGGTCTGTGAGCGTGGACATGGCGGGTCCTTCAGGTGTTGGTTTCAGCGATGCCGCGCGCGGACTGCGCCATCCGCACCAGGCTCGGCTCCACCGACAGGTCGGTGGCCATGCCGTCGACGATGTGCACGTTGCGCTGCGCGCGTGCAGCCAGCTCCGGGTCGTGGGTCACCATCACGATGGTGGTGCCCTGCTGGTTGATGTCCTCGAGCAGCTCCAGGACGCTGCGCGCCATCTGCGAGTCGAGGTTGCCGGTGGGTTCGTCCGCCAGCAGCAGGCGCGGGCTGCCGGCCAGCGCACGCGCGATCGCCGCGCGCTGTTGCTGGCCACCCGACAGCTCCGCCGGGAAGTGCTTCATGCGCGAGCCCAGCCCGACCATGCCCAGCGCGTCCTCGATGCGCAGCCGGCGCTCGCTGGCCGGCATGCGCCGGTAACGCAGCGGCACGTCGCAGTTGTCGAACAGGTTGAGGTCGGGGATCAGGTTGAAGCTCTGGAAGATGAAGCCGATCTTCTGGTTGCGCAGCCTGCTGCGCGCATCGTCGTCGAGGTCCTTGACGTTCTCGCCGTCGAGGCTGAACTCGCCGCCGGTGAAGGTCTCCAGCAGCCCGGCGATGTTGAGGAAGGTGGTCTTGCCGGAGCCCGACGGGCCGGTGACGGCGACGAACTCGCCTTCCCCGACGTGCAGGTCGAGCGAACGCAGGGCGTGGGTCTCGACGAGCTGGGTGCGGTAGACCTTGGTGACGCCGCGCATGTTGAGCATGGGAGATCCTTGGATGGTCGGTGCGTACCGGCTTCAGCCGATGCGGAAGGGAGCGAGGTCGGAGTTGCGCAGGTACCCCTGGCGGGTCGCGCGGTACGCATGCGCCATGCCGTTGGCGGAGGCACCGCCATGCCCGTCGGCGAGCGCATCGAACGACGGCAGCTCGGACAGGCGCAGCGGCACGGCGTCGGCAAGGTCCTGGGCGTCCCAGGCCTGGGGGAAGTGGAAGGCGAAGTTCGGGGTGGCCATGTCAGTCTCCAGAGATCCGGACGCGTTCTGCACTGTCGAACTGGTCGGCTCCGGACACGACGACCCGTTCGCCCGGCTCGAGGCCGGAGAGGATTTCAACCGCACCGAGGCTGCTGACCCCGGTCTGGATCGGACGGCGCACGGCGCTGCCGTCCTGGACCACGTAGGCGAAGCGGCCGCCGTCCTGTTCCAGGAACGGGCCGCGCTCCACCATCAGCGTGTCCGGCCGCGTGTCCAGCACGATGCGCGCGGACAGGCGCTGGTTCTGCCGGAGGCCCGGAGGCTGGCTGTTTTCCGCGAAGCGAAGGCGTGCATTCACTTCGCCATTGACCACTTCGGGCGACACCGCGGAGACCTCGGCCGGAAACGTCTTGCCGGTGCTGGTCACCTGCGCCGGCATGCCGATCGCAAGGTCGCGCGCGAAGCTCTCCGGCACCTTGATCTCGAGTTCGAACACCGACAGGTCGACCACGCCGAGCACCGGGCCGTTGGCGGCGACGCTGGTGCCCTGCGGCACCTGCACCTGGCCGACCTGGCCGTCGAACGGCGCGCGCAGGGTGAGCGCATCGACCTGGCGGGCGAGTTCGCCGGCGACGGCGCGCTGGCGGTCGGCCATCAGGCGCTTGTTGCGGGCGTCGAGTTCGGCGCCCTGCGCCGACAGCGAGAACTCCTGGCGCGCGGCGGACAGGCCGAGGTCGGCCTTCTTCAGCGCGTCCTGTGCGCGCGCCACGTCGACCTGCGGCACGGCGCCGCCATCGAAGCCGCGCTGGTAGCGTTGCAGGTCGCGCTCGGCCGCGGTGCGGTCGATCCCGGCCTGGTCGAGCTGCTTGCGCGCATCCGACTTGGCCAGGCGCGCGTCGAGCAGCGCGCGGCTGGCCTCGGCCTCCATGCCGGCCAGCGCGGATTCTTCCTGCACCAGGCGGCTGCGCAGTTCCGGGCTGTCGATCACCGCCAGCTCCTGGCCCTGCTTGACCACGTCGCCGGCCACCACCTTGAGGGCCACGGTGCCGGCAGCGATCGCGTACAGCGTGGGGCTGTTGGCGGCGATCACGCGGCCATCAGCGGACAGGTCGCGCACCAGCTCGCCGCGGGTGACCTCGGCCACGCGCAGGCGTGAGGCGTCATAGGAGCGACCGCCCGCCGACCAGCCGCTGGCGAGCCAGGCGATCGCCGCGACCAGCGCGATCATCACGGCGCCGCCGACCAGCCATGGCTTGCGGCCACCAAGGGCACCGCGCGGCGTGGCGAGCACCTGGTCCTGGCTGGCGGTGTCGCGGATGCGGGAGCGTTGGTCCATGGCGGGCGGTCTGTCGTGTTCGGGGTCGGGTCGACTTGATTGACGCAAGCTGCGTGCCAACTGCAAGTCATTGAAAGTACGATATTTAATCAGTGCGTCCAGGCGTCCGCGCGGACGCCTGGCTGTCCGCGCGGACGGCCCGGACGCCTTTCCCCGTTAGACTTGTGGTTCCAAAGGAAGGGGTTCCAGCACATGTGTGGCATCGTCGGCGCGATCGCGGATCGCGATGTGGTTCCGGTCCTGATCGAAGGACTCAAGCGGCTTGAATATCGCGGCTACGATTCGGCCGGCATCGCGGTCGTCGATGGCGACGACGTACGCCGCGTACGCCGCACCGGGCGCGTGTCGGAGATGGAGTCCGCCGCCGGCAGCGAAGGCTTCGAGGCCAAGCTCGGCATCGGCCACACCCGCTGGGCCACCCATGGCGGCGTGACCGAAAGCAACGCCCATCCGCACGTCAGCCACGGCGTGGCGCTGGTGCACAACGGCATCATCGAGAACCACGAGGAGCAGCGCGAGCGCCTGAAGGATCTCGGCTACACCTTCGAATCGCAGACCGACACCGAGGTCATCGCGCACCTGATCCACCATTACCTGAAGGATGGCGACGACCTGCTGGGTGCGCTGCAACGCGCGGTGAAGGAACTCGACGGCGCCTATGCGCTGGCCGTGGTCAGCCGCAAGGAGCCGGGGCGCCTGGTGTGCGCGCGCATGGGCTGCCCGCTGCTGGTGGGCCTGGGCGAAGGCGAGAACTTCGTCGCCTCCGACGTGTCCGCGATCCTGCAGGCCACGCGCCGGGTGATCTTCCTGGAAGAGGGCGACACCGCCGAGGTGACCCGCGAGGGCGTGCGCGTGTTCGGCGCCGACGACCAGCCGGTCACCCGCGAGGAGCACCTGTCCGACGTCTCGCTGGCATCGCTGGAGCTCGGTCCGTACCGGCACTACATGCAGAAGGAGATCCACGAGCAGCCGCGCGCGCTGGCCGACACGATGGAGGCGATCATCGACGCCGGGCGGTTCGTGCCCGAACTGTTCGGCGCCGACGCGGCCGCGGTGCTGGGCGACGTGGACGGCGTGCAGATCCTCGCCTGCGGCACCAGCTTCTACGCGGGCTCGGTGGCGCGCTACTGGATCGAGGCGATCAGCGGCCTGCCGTGCAGCGTCGAGATCGCCAGCGAGTACCGCTACCGCACCGCGGTCGCCAACCCGAAGCACCTGATCGTCACCATCTCGCAATCGGGCGAAACGCTCGACACCATGGAGGCGCTGAAGTACGCCAAATCGCTGGGCCACGACCACACGCTGTCGATCTGCAACGTGCCCGAGAGCGCCATCCCGCGCGCCAGCAAGCTGGTGTTCTACACCCGCGCCGGGGCCGAGATCGGCGTCGCCTCCACCAAGGCGTTCACCACCCAGCTGGTCGGCCTGTTCGCGCTTGCGGCCACGCTCGCCAAGCTCAACGGCCGCTTGCCGGAAGAGAAGGAAGACGAGTACATCGAGGCGCTGCGCCACCTGCCCGGCAGCGTGCAGCACGCGCTCAACCTGGAGCCGCAGATCGCGCTGTGGGCCGAGCGTTTCGCGCCCAAGGACAACGCGCTGTTCCTTGGCCGCGGCGTGCACTACCCGATCGCGCTCGAAGGCGCGCTCAAGCTCAAGGAAATCTCCTACATCCACGCCGAGGCGTATCCGGCTGGCGAGCTCAAGCACGGCCCGCTCGCGCTGGTCGATGCGGACATGCCGGTGGTGGTGATCGCGCCGAAGGACTCGCTGCTGGAAAAGGTGAAGTCCAACATGCAGGAAGTGCGCGCGCGCGGCGGCGAACTGTTCGTGTTCACCGACGCCGACAGCAACTTCAGCGAGTCGGAAGGCGTGCACGTGATCCGCACTCCGCGCCACGTCGGGGTGCTGAGCCCCATCGTGCACACGATTCCCGTACAGATGCTGGCGTACCACGTGGCGCTGGCGCGCGGCACCGACGTCGACAAGCCGCGCAACCTGGCGAAGTCGGTAACGGTGGAGTAGGTTCCAGGCGTGCTGCAAGCGAGGGCCGCCATGTCATCACCCGTCAGCAACGTCCGTCCCGCACCCGACCAGGTGCTGGTCGACATCGTCGACTATGTCGCCGGCTACGTGATCGACTCGCCTCTCGCCTGGGAGACCGCGCGCAACTGCCTGATCGACACCTTGGGCTGCGGCCTGGAGGCGCTGGAGTACCCGGCATGCACCAGGCTGCTGGGCCCGCTGGTGCCCGGCACGGTGGTGCCGGACGGCGCCAAGGTGCCCGGCACACGGTTCCAGCTCGACCCGGTGCAGGCGGCCTTCAACATCGGCGCGATGGTCCGCTGGCTGGACTTCAACGACACCTGGCTGGCCGCCGAGTGGGGGCATCCGTCCGACAACCTCGGCGGCATCCTCGCGGTGGCCGACTGGCTCAGCCGCACCGCGGTGACCGCGGGAAGGCCGCCGCTGGCGATGCGGGACGTGCTGGCGGCGATGATCAAGGCGCACGAGATCCAGGGCTGCTTCGCGCTGGAGAACAGCTTCAACCGTGTCGGCCTGGACCACGTGGTGCTGGTGAAGGTGGCATCCACCGCGGTGGTCGCCTGGCTGCTGGGCCTGTCGCGCGAGCAGATCCTCAACGCGGTGTCGCTGGCGTGGGTGGACGGGCAGAGCCTGCGCACCTACCGGCACGCGCCCAACACCGGCAGCCGAAAATCCTGGGCCGCGGGCGACGCCACCAGCCGCGCCGTGCGCCTGGCGCTGATCGCGGCGACCGGGGAGATGGGCTACCCCGGCGCACTGACCGCGCCCACGTGGGGCTTCTACGACGTCTCCTTCAAGGGCGAGCCCTTCCGGTTCCAGCGCCCCTACGGCAGCTACGTGATGGAAAACGTGCTGTTCAAGATCAGCTTCCCGGCCGAGTTCCACGGCCAGACCGCGGTCGAGGCGGCGCTGCTCCTGCATGGGCAGCTCGCGGCCGCCGGCAAGGGTGTCGACGACATCGCCGGGATCACCATCCGCACGCAACAGGCCTGCATCCGCATCATCGACAAGCAGGGCCCGCTGGACAATCCGGCTGACCGCGACCACTGCATCCAGTACATGGTCGCGGTGGCACTGGTGTTCGGGCGCCTGACCGCCGCCGACTACGAGGACGATGTGGCCGCCGATCCGCGCATCGACCGCCTGCGGGCGAAGATCACCTGCGTCGAAGATCCGCGCTACACCGCCGACTACCACGACCCCGACAAGCGCAGCATCGCCAATGCGCTGGCGGTGGAGTTCAGCGACGGAACCGGGCTTGCCGAAGTCGCGGTGGAATATCCGGTCGGACACCCGCGGCGGCGCGAAGAGGGCATCCCGCTGCTGGAGGCCAAGTTCCGCACCAACCTGGCGCGGCGCTTCCCGGAGCAGCAGCAGCGCGCGATCCTGGCCGCCAGCCTCGACCAGGCGACGCTGGAGGCCCTGCCGGTGCACGAATACGTCGATCTCTACGTGATCTGAAGCCGGTCGGCGACCCGGTCGGACACAGCGTGCCAGCCATGCCTGCGGGTCGCGCGCACCCGCTTGTATCATCGTGATGCGCGCGGACGCAGCGGCACACCGGTTGCTGACGCCGTTGCGCACGGAGCCTCCCCCATGCCCAGCGCCGGCGGCAACATCGCCCTGTCCATCCTCGAACTCGGACGCGTGCGCCAGGGCTCCGACCGGCGCAGCGCGCTGGACGGCGCACGCGACCTGGCGCGCCATGCCGAAGGCCTCGGCTACACGCGGTTCTGGATCGCCGAACACCACAACATGCCCGCGGTCACCACCGCGGCGACGTCGCTGGTCATCGCCCACGTCGCGGCCGGCACCAGCACCATCCGCGTCGGCGCCGGCGGCATCATGCTGCCCAACCACGCGCCATACATCATCGCCGAGCAGTTCGGCACGCTGGCGACGCTGTTCCCGGACCGCATCGATCTCGGCCTCGGCCGCGCGCCCGGCACCGACCAGCTGACGCTGCGCGCGCTGCGCCGCGATCCCGCCAGCAGCGAGCACTTCCCGCAGGACGTGCAGGAACTGCAGGCCTGGCTGGGACCGGTGCGCGAAGGCCAGCGGATCGAAGCGGTGCCGGGCTCCGGTACCGAGGTGCCGCTGTGGATCCTCGGCTCCAGCCTGTTCGGCGCGCAGCTGGCGGCCGAGCTGGGCTTGCCCTACGGCTTCGCCTCGCACTTCGCGCCGCAGGCACTGGACCAGGCGCTGCGCGTGTACCGCGAGCGCTTCAAGCCGTCGGCGCAGCTGGACAAGCCCTACGCGCTGGTCGGCGTGAACATCATCGCCGCGCCCACCGACGAGGAGGCGCGGTTCCTGGCCACCTCGCAGCAGATGTCGTTTGCCGACATGTTCCGTGGCGTGCGCAACCTCACCCAGCCGCCGATCGCGGACATCGAGTCGTACTGGTCGCCGCAGGAGAAGCAGCAGGCCTCGCAGATGCTCGCCTGCAGCATCGTCGGCGGCCCGGACACGGTGCGCGCCGGGATGCGCGCGTTCGTCGAGCGCACGGGTGCCGACGAGCTGATGGTGGTGTCCGACATCTTCGATCCGGCGCTGCGCCAGCGCTCGATCGGGATCATCGCCGACGTCAGGCCGTGACCTTCGACACCCGCTGAGCGCGGCACCGTCGCCGCGCCCGGGCCGTGCCGGCGCGCGCCTTCACGTCCGATTGCGCGATCATGGCGCGACCCGGATCCAAGGAGGCCGACGGCCGATGACCGCTGCACGCGCCAAGGCGGACACCGCCCTGCTGCTGGTGGACCTGTTCAACCTGTTCGATTTCCCCGGCGGGACTGCCCTGGCACGCTCGGCACTGGAGATGGTGCCGCGCGTCGCCGCCTTGCGTGACCGCTTCGACCGTGCCAACGCGCCGGTCATCTACGCCAACGACAACTTCAGCGACTGGCAGGGCGGGTTTCCGGAGCTCGTTGCCGCCTGCCTGGCCGCAGGCGGAACGCCCGCCGCGATCGTCGCGGCCCTGGCGCCACGCGCCAGCGACTACTACATCCTCAAGCCCAGGCACTCCGCGTTCATGGCCACGGCGTTGCCCGTGCTACTGACACAGCTCGGCGTGCGTCGCCTGGTGCTGGCGGGCATCGCGGCCGACTCCTGCGTGCTGGCGACGGCGCAGGACGCGCACATGCGCGAGTACACGCAGTGGGTGCCTTCGGACTGCGTGGCCGCGATCTCGCCCGCGCGCAAGGACACGGCGCTGACGCTGCTGTCACGTTCGATCGGCATCCAGACCCGCGGTTCGCGCGGTACGCCGGGCGTGTTTCCGTGAGCACGTACGCGCTGGACGCGGTCTTCGCGCCGCGCTCGGTAGCCGTGGTCGGCGCCAGTCCGCGCGCGCGCTCGCTTGGGCGCCTGGTGCTGCAGCAGGTGCGCGAGGGCGGGTTTGCCGGGCCGGTCGGGCTGGTGAACCCCTTCCACCGCGAGATCGAGGGCATGGCAGCCGCGCCGTCGATCGATGCCCTCGGTTTCAAGCCCGACCTGGTGGTGATCGCCACGCCGCCCGGCGAGGTCGCCGCGGTGGTGGCGGCCGCGGCTGCGTGCGGCACCCGTGCGGCGATCGTGCTCACCCGCGGCATGGGCAGCGGCCCGGGCTCGTACAACGCGGCGCTGGAGTCGGTGGCGCGCCCGCTCGGCCTGCGCATCGTCGGCCCCAACTGCCTGGGCGTGGTGGCGCCGCATGCGGGGCTGTTCGCAAGCTTCGCCGCGCACCGGCCGCTGGCCGGCGACCTTGCGCTGCTGTCGCAGTCCGGCGCGGTCGCCGCCGGCGTGCTGGAGTGGGCGCATCCCCGCGGCATCGGCTTCTCGGCGGTGGCGTCGCTGGGCGATGCCATCGACGTCGACTTCGCCGACCTGCTCGACTATTTCGCGGTCGACCGCCATACCCGCGCCATCCTGCTGTACCTCGAGGAAGTCCGCGACGCGCGCAAGTTCCTGACCGCGGCGCGCGCCGCCGCGCGCGGCAAGCCGGTGGTGGTGGTGCGTCCCGGCCGGCACGTGCCGGCACCAGCGCATGCGCAGACCCACACCGCGCGCCTGGCGACGCCCGACGCCGCGTACGAAGCTGCGTTTCGCCGCGCCGGCCTGCTGCGCGTGCACGCGCTGGACGAGCTCTTTGCCGCGGTGGAGACGCTGTCGCACCTCGGCGACGTGCCCGGCAAGCGCCTGGCGGTGCTCACCAACGGCGCGGGCGCCGGCATGCTCGCCCTCGACCGCCTGGTCGACCTGGGCGGCCGGCCCGCAACGCTGTCGCCCGACACCACGCAGCAGCTCGACCGCGCGTATGCGCGCGGCTGGTCGCGCGAGAACCCGGTGGACATGCTGGGAGATGCCGACGGCGAGCGCTACGCGGCCGGGATGGATGCGCTGCTGTCGGATCCCGGCAATGACGCGGTGCTGGTGATGCACGCGCCCACCGTGCTGTCCGATCCCGCCGAGGCCGCCGACGCCGTGGTGCGCACGCTCGCCGCGCGCCCACGCGGCCTGGTGCGCAAGCCGACGCTCGCGGTGTGGATGGGCGGCGACCCGGCGTCGATGGCGAAGCTCGGCGAGGCCGGGATTCCCAGCTACGCGAGTGAGGCCGAGGCCGTGCGCGGCTTCATGTATCTCGTCCGCCATCGCGAAGCGCAGCAGGCGCTGATGGAAACGCCTCCGAGCCTGCCCGAGGACTTCGTGGTCGACCGCGTCGCCGCGGATGCGGTGGTCGGCGCCGCACTGGCCGCGGGCGAAGAGTGGCTCGCGCCCGAAGCGGTGGCGAGCCTGCTCGAGGCCTACGGCATTCCCTTCGCCCGCGCGCTGCCTGCCGCGGATGCCGACGCCGCCGCGCGCATCGCTGCGCCGATGCTCGCCGCCGGCGGCACGGTGGCGGTCAAGGTGCTCTCGCCGGACATCGCGCACAAGTCGGATGTCGACGGCGTGCGCCTGAACCTGGCGACCGACGCGACGGTGCGCGAGGCAGCGGCGGACGTGATGCGCCGCGCCGCGCTGCGGCGGCCGGCGGCGCGCATCGACGGCGTGCTGGTGCAGCCGATGGCGCTGCGCCCGAAGGCGCGCGAGGTGCTCGCCGGCATCGCCGACGATCCGGTGTTCGGGCCGGTGGTGGTGTTCGGCCGCGGCGGCACCGCGGTCGAGGTGATCGACGACAAGACGCTCGCCCTGCCACCGCTCGACCTGCGCCTGGCGCACGAGATGATCGGCCGCACGCGCGTGTCGCGCATCCTCAAGGCCTACCGCGACGTGCCCGCCGCCGACGAACGCGCGCTGGCGCTGGTGCTGGTCAAGCTGGCGCAGCTGGCCGCCGACATCCCCGCGGTGCGCGAGGTCGACATCAATCCGCTGCTGGTGGATGCCGACGGCGTGCTGGCGCTGGATGCGCGCGTGGCGGTCTCGGTGTCGCGGCAGTTGCACAGGGGCCGCGGCCATCCGCGCTTCGCGGTGTTCCCGTACCCGAAGGAGCTGGAGCGCACGCTGACGCTCGGCGACGGACGCGAGGCGTTCGTGCGCCCGGTGCGCCCCGAGGACGATGCGATGTTCCGCCGCTTCTTCGACAAGGTCAGCGCCGAGGACCTGCGGCTGCGCTTCTTCCGCGCGGTGCGCGATTTCAGCCACGATTTCATCGCCCGCCTGGTGCAGCTGGACTACGCGCGCTCGATGGCACTGGTCGCGATCGACGTCGACAGCGGCGAGATGCTCGGCGCGGTGCGCCTGCTGGCCGATGCCAACTACGACCGCGGCGAGTACGGGATCATGGTGCGCTCCGACCTCAAGGGCGCCGGCCTGGGCTGGCGACTGATGGAGGAGATGGTGGAGGTCGCGCGCTGGATGGGCCTGAAGCTCATCGAAGGCCAGGTGCTGCGCGACAACAGCACCATGCTGCGCATGTGCCGCCAGCTCGGCTTCAAGGTGGTGCCGGATCCGGATGACGCCACGGTCATGCTGGTCACGCTTCCGGTCCCGGCCGGGGCGCGGGTGCATCCCGCGTGACGCCAGGTGGATGACCGGGTGATGCGCAAGATCCTGCACATCGACATGGACGCGTTCTACGCGTCGGTGGAGCAGCGCGACGATCCCGCCCTGCGCGGGCGCCCGGTGGTCGTGGCCTGGCGCGGCGCGCGCTCGGTGGTGTGCGCGGCGTCGTACGAGGCGCGCGTGTTCGGCGTGCGCTCGGCGATGCCCGCGGTGCGCGCCGAGCGGCTGTGCCCGGACGCGGTGTTCGTGCCACCGGATTTCGCGCGCTACAAGGCGGTCTCAAGGCAGGTGCGCGAGATCTTCCTGCGCCATACCGACCTCGTGCAGCCGCTGTCGCTGGACGAGGCCTACCTGGACGTGACCGCGCCCAAGGTCGCCTCGCCCAGCGCCACCGAATCGGCGCGCATGATCCGCGCCGCGATCCGCGACGAGACCGCGCTCACCGCGTCGGCCGGCATCGCGCCCAACAAGTTCCTGGCCAAGATCGCCTCGGACTGGAACAAGCCCGACGGCCAGTTCGTGATCCGGCCGTCGCAGGTCGACGCGTTCCTCGCTCCGTTGCCGGTGGGGCGTATCCCTGGCGTCGGCAAGGTGATGGAGGCGAAGCTGGCCGCGATCGGCGTGGCCACGATGGGCGACCTGCGCGGGTTCGCGGTCGAGGAGTTGCAGGCGCGCTTCGGAAGCTTCGGCGCCAGCCTGCACCGGCGTGCGCACGGCATCGACGAGCGTCCGGTTGAGCCCAACCAGCCGGTGCAGTCGATCTCCGCGGAAGACACCTTTGCCACCGACCTGCCGTTGGCGGAGATCGAGCCCGCGATCCGCGCGCTGGCCGCGAAGGCCTGGGCGGCGAGTCGCAAGACGGAGCGCGTGGGGCGCACGGTGGTGCTGAAGCTCAAGACCGCGCAGTTCCGCATCCTGACGCGCAGCTACACGCCGGAGTCGCCCCCGGCCACCGAGGCGGAATTCGCGGCGTTCGCGCTTGCCCTGAGGGAGCGCGTCGACCTGCCCGGGTCGACACGCTACCGGTTGGTCGGCGTAGGCCTCGGCGGATTCCGCGAACCCGGGGAACTGCCGCTGCAGGCGGTCCTGTTCAATCCGCGCTGAGTTCGCCGCGCGGCGGCCGCGGGCGCAGGTCCAGCCACAGGCTGTAGGCGGCGGTCAGCGCCGGCAGGAGGTTCTGCAGCACGCCCACCGCGTCCTGCTTTTCGGAGAACAGGAAGTACGACAGCGTCATCGCGCTGCCGCACAGGCTGATGATCCAGAAGCTGCGCGGCACGACCGCGCGGCCGGCCTGCCGCGAGGCCGCGAACTGCACCAGCCAGCGCGCGCCGAACAGCATGGCGCCGGCCAGGCCGATCAGCTTCCATGGCGTCACCACGACGCCGGTCCACGCCAGCGCGGCAATGGTCTCGTTCATGGCATCACTCCCGTGTCCTGCGTCGCGCGTTCGTCGGCCACGGCGCAGGCGCCGCGCCGCAGCAGCCAGAGCACCCCGCGCAGGTCGCTGATGCCGACCAGCGCGCGCCCGAGGTTGTCGTACTTGCTGTTGCCGTGCAGGCGCGGGCGGTGGCCCACCGGAACGCTGAGGGTGCGCCAGCCGGCCCGCTGCATCAGCGCCGGCAGGTAGCGATGCATGTGGTCGAACGCCGGCAGGTCCAGGAACGCATCGCGCGCGAACAGCTTGATGCCGCAGCCGGTGTCCGGGGTCGCGTCGTGCAGCAGCCGCGCGCGGATCGCGTTGGCAATGCGCGAGGCCACGCGTTTGCTCGTGGAATCCTCGCGCTTCACGCGCCAGCCAGCGAACAGGCGCACGTCGTCGCCGGCGGTGGCACGCGCCTGCAGCAAGCGCGGCAGGTCGGCGGGATCGTTCTGGCCATCGCCGTCGAGCGTCGCCACCCACGGCGCGCGCGCCGCCCTCACGCCGGTGCGCAACGCTGCGCTCTGGCCGCTGCGCACGCGGTGGCGCAGCACGCGCAGGTGCGGGCGCGTGGCCGCGCATCGTGCCAGCGCGGCGTCGGTGCCGTCGTCGGAGGCATCGTCGACGCAGATGACCTCGTAGCTGTCGACGGCCGCGGCAAGCGCCGCATCGATCTCGTCGAGCAGCACCGGCAGGTTGGCGGCCTCATTGAACGCCGGTACCACCACGCTGAGCTCGGGGGCCCACGGGCCGTGGGTGGGCGGCAGGTTCATGGTCATGCGATGCACTCCGCAAAGACGTCGTGGCGCTGGTCGTAAGACATGGTGCGTACCTGGAGCAGGCCGAGGACTGAATGGAACAGGTCGTCGTGGCTGGCCGGTGCGCGTGCCCGGCGGGCCAGGCATGCGCGGTCGAAATGCCGCGCCGCCGCCATGCCCGGCGACAGCCAGGCCACCATGGGCACCTTCTTCTGCGTGTCCGGGGCGATGGCGTAGGGCAGGCCGTGCAGGTACAGCCCGTTCTCGCCCAGGGATTCGCCATGGTCTGATATGTACAGCAACGCGCTGTCGCGGTCGTGACGGCGCGCGAGCAGGGCGATGGTATCGGCCAGCATGTCGTCGGTGGCGAGCACCGCGTTGTCGTAGCTGTTCACCACCTGCTCGCGGCTGCAGTGGCCGAGGTCGTCGCTGTCGCAGGTCGGCACGAACCGGCGAAGCCGCTCCGGCACGCGGCGGTGGTAGGCAGGACCGTGGGTGCCGACCTGGTGCAGCACGATCACCTGGTCGCCGGGCCAGCGGTCGATGGCGGCATCAAGCCCGGACAGCAGGATGTCGTCGTGGCATTCGTGCGCGCCGCAGCCCCCCGGGGACGTGTCCTGCATCGCCTCGTACGCAAGGCCGGTGCACACGCCCTTGCAGCCGGACTGGTTGTCGCGCCAGATGGTGTGCACGCCGGCGTGCTCGAGCACGTGCAGCAGGGATTCGGAATTCGCCAGCCGTGCCTTGTCGTAGCCCTCGCGGCCGTCCGGCGAGAACATGCATGGCAGAGACACCTCCGTGCTGGTGCCGCAGGCGGTCACGTCGATGAAGTTGATCGCGTCGGACGCAGCCAGCCTCGGCGTGGTCTGCCGCGCATAGCCGTTCAATCCCCAGTTCTGTGCACGCACGGTCTCGCCGATGACCAGCACCAGCAGGCGTGACCGCGCGTCGGGCGGGCGCACCGCGAGCGTCGCATCGCCGCCAAGCACGCGACGCGGGCTGTGCATGGCGCCATCGCCGCCGGCGATGGTGGCCGCCGCGACCACCAGGTTGCCGGGCGTGATCAGGTGCCGCAGTTCGCGGTTGTTGCGCATCAGTGCCGACAGGTCCTGGAACCCGCCGAGGGCGGCGCCCGCGGCGAGCACCGCCAGCGCCAGCAGCCAGCCCAGGCGGGCCACGCCCGCGCGCGCCAGCGTGCGCCGCCGCAGGCGGATGCGGGACAGCACCAGCATGGGCAGCCCGGCATGCAGTACCAGCGAAGGCAGCAGGCCCCAGGACAGCAGTTCGCCGGCCTCGCGCGCGTCGGTCTGCAGCACGTTGCGCACCATGTCGGTGTCGAAATACGTGCCGTAGTTGCGCGCGTAGTGGTTGGCCGCGGCGCCCGCCACGAGCAGCAGGGCCAGCACCGGCTTCGCCAGAGGGCCATGCAGCAGCACGCAGAACAGGAACGCCTGCAGCGCGAACACCAGCACCAGCAGGCAGGCCGCCGCGAGCGCCCCGGACGCGCCCGCCAGCGCCCCGGTCGCGAACACCGCATGCCAGAACGGCCCGTTGCAGGCCAGCACGAAGTACAGGCTGGCCCACAGCGCCAGGGTTTCCACCGTCATCGCCGGCCGCCAGGCGCCCAGCCGACCAATCAGATCGATGGGGTGTCGACGCGGCAGTGCGGCAACGCTCACGCCGCGCGCTCCGCCGGCGTGGGCCACAACGCGGCCACCGCCACGGCGACCGCCCAGCACAGCGCCGCCGCCCACAGGTCGTGCGACAGGAAGTGCGCGCCGCGCAGCTGCTGGTCGACGCCGAAGACCAGGCCGACCACCGCGCCGATGGCGAGCCCTGCGCGACGGCCGGCCGGGGTCGTTGCCGAAAACGCCAGTGCGAGCCATGCGTATCCGGCGCCGGCATGGCCGGCAGGGAAGCAGGCGCCGCCGCCGTCGCCGGGGAGGGCGCCGCCGCCGTAGCGCACGAGGTCCCACGGACAATGGACGGCGGTAACCTGCTTCAGCGTGGCCAGCAGCGTCGCGGCTGCCAGCACCGACAAGGCGAGCCTCCCCAGGCGCTGGCGATGCGGCCGCAGCGCGGCCACGGCGTACGTCGCCAGCCACGCCAGGACCACGGCCACCCACGCGAGCCTGCACGCCAGCGCGCCGCCATCGTGCAGCAGCCCGCGCGCGATGGCATCGTCACGCAGCGCCCAGCGCTGGCCCTCCCACGCGAACAGCGCATCGGCGAGCACGGTATCCAGCGCGGTCTGCCGCGCGGCGATCGCAAGCACCGCCGGCAGCAGCGCCCACGGCAGGAGCGCCCAGCCGCTGTATGCGCGGAAGGCGCCACGCGCGCCGGCGGCCGGCAAGGACAGGGTGGAGAGTTCGGGACGCATCGCGGAGACCGGGTGGAGGTGCGGCGATGATCGTGGCGCGCTTGTCGGAGAGGCGTGGGAGCAGTGTTCGCGCTTTGTTAATTGCCGTCGCGGAAGAACGGCGGCACCTGGCAGTGCGGTGTGATCGCGGTGCCGGGCACCAGCCACCAGTCCTGGCGGCTGGCGCGGCCCATCGGCAGGGCGCGGCTGCGGTCCACGCAGGGGCCGAGCGCATCGGCGGGCAGCCACAGCCAGCGCCGCTCCGGCGCTCCGGCGATCCACGCGGCGGCCTCGCGCCACTGCAGGTGCCAGGGCTGGCGATAGCCGAATTCGGCGACGGGGCGCACGGCCTGCAGCAGGTGCTGTTCGCGCCACGCCACTGCGCCGAGCTCGCCGTCCGCGCCGAGGTGCGCGTCCACCCGCCGCATCAGCGCGCGCCCGGAACTCGAGGCATCCAGCGCCGGCGCCAGCACCAGTCCGTAGGTCGTCCACAGCAGCGCCGTGAACAGCACGAGTGCCAGCGCGATGCGGCGCCCGCGGAACACCGCGGCGAGCAGCAGGGCGCCGGCACCGAGCACCCCCAGCGCCCACAGCAGCGTGCGCATGTCCGGCGCCGCGATGCCGCGCGTCGTGGCGACGCGCGCGGCCCACGTGGCATCCGCCAGGCCGCTCGCCGCCGCGCCAAGGCACAGTGCCGCGACCAGCAGCAGCCAGCCACGCAGCAGCCGGCGCACGCCGGTGCGGCGCAGCAGCGCCGGCAGCAGCGGGGCCGCGGCCAGGCACAGGGCCGGCAGTGCCGGGAACACGTACACCTCGCGCTTGCCGGGGCTGAGCGAGAAGAACAGCAGCACCAGCGCCGCCCAGCCCAGCAGCAGCACGTAGCGCGGATCGCCGCGGCGCAGCCGCCGCCACCACGCCGGCAGCAGCCACGGCAGGAGCAGCGCGCCGGGCAGCCACAGCGTGGCGATGGTCTGCGCGTAGTACCAGGGCGGCTGCACGTGGTGCCAGGCGTTGACGTAGCGCTCGCCGGTCTGGCGGAAGAGCAGTTCGTGCGCGTAGGCCTGCAATGCCGGATCCGGGTGGCGCAGCAACGCCAGGCCGAGCGGCGCAAGCCAGACCGCCACGCCGGCCACGAAGGCCGCGACCGCGAGCGCGGAATCGCCCGCGACGCGCGCGGCGGGCAGGCGAGGCTGGCCACGCCGGACCCACAGCCACGGCAGCAGCACCAGCAGCGGCAGGAAGCCCACGCCCTTGGTCACGGTGCCCAGGCCCGCGGCGAACATGCCTGCGGCGAGCCAGCGCCGTTCGCGCCCGTACAGCAGGTGGCGCAGCAGGGCGCACAGCGACAGCGTGGTCAGCGCCACCAGCACCATGTCGATCTGCGCACGCTTTGCCTGCAGGCCGAACTGCAGGCACACGAACAGCGCGCCCACCGCCCACGGCGCTTGCCGCCGCGACCACAGCCGTGCGGCGGCGTCGCGCACCAGAACCAGCGTCGCCAGCGCCGCAAGCAACGATGGCAGCAGGAACGCCACCCGCCAGTCGCGCACAAGCGTCCAGCTCGCGGCCTGCATCCACATGAACACCGGCGGCTTCTCGGCGTAGGCCTCGCGGCCGCGGCGCGGCACCAGCCAGTCGCCGCTGTCCACCATGGCGCGTGCCGCCAGCACGAACCTCGGCTCGTCCGGTGGCGACGGGTCACGTAGGCCCAGACCCGCGGCCAGCGCGAACAACAACAGCAGCGCCAGCGGCCAGGTGCGCGTGGAACTCGGGACGGGAGGGAATGGCGGCATGGCGCGGATGCTACCGCCGACACGTGGGAGAATCGTCGGAATCCCGGCGTTCCGACGTCGTTCCGACGTCGCGGCGCGCAGCCTCGCGTGATTTCCGGAGCTCCGCATGCACCTGCTGGTCGTGGAGGACAACCGCGCCCTGGTCGCCAACCTCTTCGATTATTTCGAAGCGCGCGGCCACGTGCTCGACGCGGCGCCCGACGGCCCCACCGGGCTGCACCTGGCTGGCCACCACGCCTACGACGCCATCGTCCTGGACTGGATGCTGCCGCGCCTGGACGGCCCGGAGGTGCTGCGCCGCCTGCGCGAGGCGGGCAGCGATGTGCCGGTGCTGATGCTGACCGCGCGCGACGAGCTGCCCGACAAGATCATCGGCTTCCGCGCCGGTGCCGATGACTACCTGACCAAGCCGTTCGCGTTGCCCGAACTCGAGGTGCGCCTGGAGGCGCTGGTGACGCGCGCCACCGGCCGCGGGCGCAAGCGCGTGCTCGAGGTCGCCGACCTCAGGCTCGACCTGTCCACGCTGGAGGCCACCCGCGGCGGACGCGTGCTGCACCTGTATCCGGCCTGCCGCAAACTGCTGGAAGAGCTGATGCGCGCCAGCCCCGCGGCGGTGACCCGCGACCGCCTGGCACATGTGCTCTGGGGCGATGATCCGCCCGATGGCGACATGCTGCGCTCGCATGTCTACGAGCTGCGGCGCAGCGTCGACGAACCGTTCGCGCGCAAGCTGATCCATACCCTGCCGCGCGTCGGCTACCGCATCGCCGAGCTCGCCCCCGAGGGTGGCGAGGGATGACGGTGCGCCGCAGCCTGCGCAGTCGCCTGACGTGGTCACTGGTCGCCTACGGCCTGCTGCTGTCGCTGGCGGTCATGGTGCATGGCCTGGTGGTCAACGAACACGCCGAAGCCCTGGTGTGGAAATCCCTGCTGGAAGCCGAGTTCGACCATTTCCTGGCGCGCAGCGCGGACCCGGGCTACCGCTGGATCGACACCGACACGCTGGCGCTGTACGAAGCCCCGGCCAGGCCGCTGCCGCCAGAGCTGGCGGCGCTCGGGCCAGGCGTGCACGACGAAGTGGACCTGGCAGGCGGCAAGCACGTGCTGATGGTGCGTGACCTCGCCGGGCGGCGGCTGGCACTGGCGCTGGACATCACCGACCTGGAGCGACGCGAACGCGAGCTGGGCATGAGCATGCTGGCGTCCGCGCTGCTGGTGGCGCTGCTGCTCGGGTTGTTCGCGGCCTGGGGCGCGGGGCGGCTGGTGGGTCCGCTGGCGGACCTTGCCGGGCAGATCGCGCGGCTGCGCCCGGGCCGTGCCGAGTCACGCGTCACGGTGCCGGATGCGGCGACCAGCGAGATCGAGGTGATCGCCGCGGCGGTCAACGGCTACCTCGCCCGCAACGCCGAGTTCGTCGAACGCGAGCGTGCGTTCATCGACAGTGCCAGCCACGAGCTGCGCACGCCGATCTCGGTGATCGGCGGTGCGGCCGAACTCGCGTTGGCGCAGCCGGGCGTGCCGGCCAAGGCGCTGGAAAAGCTGCAGCGCATCCACCGCGCCACGCGCGACATGGAGCAGCTGGTGTCGCTGCTGCTCGTGCTGGCCAAGGAGCCGGCGCGGCTGGCCCACGCCAACGACCACATCGCGCTTGGCGAGCTGCTGCCGGAGATCGTGGAGGATCACCGGCCGATGGCCGGGGCCAAGGGGCTGCAGCTGGATCTCGCGGTCGGACGGCCATGCGAGCTGCTGGCGCCGGCGCCGGTGGTGCAGGCGGCGATCGGCAACCTGCTGCGCAACGCGGTGGAGAACAGCGGCGACGGCGTGATCCACGTGCGGCTGCTGCCGGGCGCGGTGGTCGAGATCGCCGATCCCGGGCAAGGCATGTCGCCGGAGGAAATCAGCGCTGTCTATGCGCGCGCCGCGCGCGGCGGCGGGCGCGATGGCGGCGGCATCGGCCTCGACCTGATCACCCGGTTGTGCGCGCACCTGGGCTGGGGGCTGGTGATCGAGTCGCGCCCGGGCGAGGGCACGACCGCGCGCCTGGACCTGGGCGCGTCGCGGGTCCCGTCCGGCGCGGTGTAGGCTTCGGTGCTGCGTCGGCCCCCCAACCGGCGAGGTGCCCGACATGCGATTCGCCTGGCCCCTGGTGCTGTTCGACCTCGATGGCACCCTGGTCGACAGCGCCGCCGACATCTCCGAAGCGGTGAACCGCACGCTCGATGAGCTGGGCCATCCGCGCCAGCCGGAAGCACTGGTGCGCAGCTGGATAGGCCTGGGCACGCGCGTGCTGATGGACAGCGCGCTGCAGCACGTCGGCAGCGACATGCCGGTGGACGACGCGCTGCCGCGGCTGATGCGCCATTACGGCGATTGCCTGCTGCTGCAGGCGCGCCTGTATCCGCGCACCGTGGAGACTCTGGATGCCCTGCACGCCGATGGCGTGGCGATGGCGATCTGCACCAACAAGCCCGAGCGCTACGTGCGCCCGCTGCTCGAGGCGATGGGTATCGCCCACCGCTTCGACGGCATCGTCGGCGGCGACACGCTGCCCGAGCGCAAGCCGCATGCGATGCCGCTGCTGCACCTGGCGGCGCAGCACGGCCGGCGCGTGGACGAATGCCTGATGGTCGGCGACTCCGAGGCCGATGCCGGCGCCGCGCACGCCGCCGGCATGGACCTGGTGCTGCTGCGCCACGGCTACCCGCGCGATTTCAACCTGGAGCGCGCGGGCGCGGTGGCGGTGCTGGACGGGCTGGAGGGGTTGCTCGCGCTTCGCGGCTGACGGCAACCCCGCGCACCCCGCGGTCAGAGCCGCTGCTGGTAGCGCAACGTCAGCCCGTACTCGCGCCCCGGCTGGTTGAACCAGGCGATGGTCTCGTATTCACGGTCGAACACGTTGGCCACCCGCGCCTGCAGCGTCCACTCGCTGCCGATCGCGTACTCCACGCGCAGGTCGAGCGTGCCGTAGCCGGCGAGGCGCACGGTATTGGCCGCATCGTCATGGCGCGCGCCGTTGCCGAAGCCGCTCATGCCGATGCGGAACGCGCCCAGCGCCCGGTCGATGTCGACGCGCGCGGTGTTGCGCGAGCGCCGCGGCAGCACGTTGCCGTGGTTGCTGCCGGCGCTGCGGTTGCGCGGGTCGATGTGGCTGAGCTCGGCGTTGAGGTCCCAGCCTGCCAGCGACATGAAGCCGGTCAGCTCGGCACCGCGGATGCGGGCCTCGTCCACGTTCACCAGTGCGAACGCGATGTCGTAGCCGATGAGCTCGTCGATGTCGGTCTGGAACGCGTTGGCGGTCCAGTTCCAGCCGGCGCCGAACTGCGCGAGCCCGAGGTTCACCGTCTGCGACTCCTCCGGCTCGAGGTCCGGGTTGCCCCAGCCGCCGGGGTAGTAGAGGTCGTTGAAGGTCGGCACCTTGAAGCCGGTGCCGGCGCTGGCGGTGAAGCGCATGCCGTTGCCGAACTTCAGGCCGTAGCCGACGCTGCCGGTAGCGTGGCCGCCGAACTGCTGGTTGTCGTCGTGGCGCAGGCTGGCTTCGTAGCTGTGCGCGCCGCTGCCGCCCTGGTACGCCAGGAACAGCCCGGCGTTGTCGCGGCTGTCGACGGTGAACCCGGTGCTGCCGGTCACCCGGTCGCGCATCCAGTCGACGCCGGCGCTGAGGAGGTGCGTTTCGGCCAGGCTGAAGTCGCCCTGCACCGACGCGGTGTCGCGGCGGGTGTCGAAGGTGCTGGCGAAGCTGCGCGTATCGGTGGCGTGGTCGAAGAAGTGGCTCTCGGCCTGGTCGTCGGCGCGGCCGATGCGCACGTTGACGTCGGTGCGCGCGTCCGGGCGCCAGCCGAGGCGGGCGCCGAACACCTGCTGGCGGTTGTCGGCCTCGTTGCCGCCGAACAGGGTGCCGTCGTATTCGTTGAAGGCGTCGGCGACCAGCGCGTGGCCTTCCAGCTCCACGGTTTCGCCGAAGCTGGTGCCGCCACGCAGGCTCAGCGACGCATTGCGGTAGCCGTCGCGGTCGGGCTCGTCGGCGTAGCAGCCCGCGCCCCAGCCGGCGGCGGTGCCGCGGCAGGAGTCGATGCCGTCGGTGCGCTGCCAGGCGCCCTGCGCCTGGAACCAGCCGCGCTCGCCGGTGTGGCCGATGCCGGCGCTGGCCTGGCGCAGGTGATGGCTGCCGATGCCGAGGCTGAGGTTGCTGCGCGTGCCCGCGCCGGCACGCCGCGTGAACACCTGGATCACCCCGCCGATGGCCTCGGAGCCGTACAGGCTCGAGCGCGGGCCGCGCACGATCTCGACGCGGTCGATCTGGTCGAGCGGCAGGTCCTGGAACGAGGCCATGCCGGCGGAGGCCGAGCCGATGCGCACGCCGTCCACCAGCACCAGCACATGGTCGGACTCGGTGCCGCGCAGGAACAGCGACGACAGCTTGCCCGGGCCACCCTGGTTGGCGAGGTTGATGCCGGCGCGGCCGCGCAGCAGCTCCTGCAGCGAGGTCGCCTGGCTGCGCTCGATGGCGGCGCGGTCGAGCACCTGCACGGGGACGTTGCTGTCCTCGGCGTTGATCGCGGTGCGGGTGGCGGTGACCACGATGGTGTCGAGGTCGGTGGACTGGAGGGCGCCGGCGGCGAAGGCCGCGGGTGACAGGGCCAGGGCAACGGCAAGGGTGAGGATCCGGTACTGCGGTTTCATGCGTGTCTCCATGCGTCGCGCACGCCCGCGCGACAGTGTCGTGGAGGTTGCGGGCAGGGAGCGGGGACGGAAGGAGACGTGACAAGACACGGCGCACTGCCGCCGCGACGCCCTCCGCGTCACAACCAGTCGTCTTTCGGGCCGGTCTCCGGGCTCGCGGGCGGAGCGATGCAGCCGCTCCAGCCCCGGCGCCTTCCCGTGCGATGCACAGTGGCGGTTTGCCGGGGTGTTCCACGCTTACCGTTGCGGGGGCAGCGCCGGAGTGCTTCGCACGCCGTGGTGGCGGGCGGAAGGTCACCGGCTTCCCGTTTCAACCGTTGGGGGAAGCCCCGCGGGTCACCAGAAAGTGCGCGCAGTCTACGGCATCGCGCCGTCGTCGTCCTGCATCAGCGTGGTGGTGACCGGGCCGGCCGGGGGGCGGTTGCGCGGCGCCGGCAGCTGGGCGATCGCTTCTTCCGCGGCGGCCACCAGCTCCAAGCGGCGCGCATCCGGCACGTCCTGCCAGTGGCAGTCGCACAGGGCGCCTTCGAGCGAGTACAGCAGGTTGAGGCTCGGCTTGAAGCCGGCGCGCTTGATGCGCATGAAGGCGTCGAGTGGCCCGGCGGCCATGAGGTCCTCGGGGGTACGCAGCCCGACCTGGCGCAGCCACGCGGCCGACTTGGGGCCGATGTTGCGCATCTTGAGCGGCGGTGGCGCGCTCATTGCTGCATGGTTTCCAGATACACGGCCGCGATCTCCTCGAGTCCCCTCTGGTCAGTAACGTCGAAGCGACCGGGAACCGGACTGTCGAGGTCGAACACGCCGACCAGGGCGCCTGCGTGGAACAACGGCACCACCAGTTCCGAGCGCGATGCGGCGTCGCAGGCGATGTGGCCGGGGAACGCCTCCACGTCGTCGACGCGCTGGGTCTGCGCGGTGCGCGCCGCCGCGCCGCACACGCCGCGGTCGAGCGGGATGCGCACGCAGGCCGGCTGCCCCTGGAACGGGCCGACCACCAGTTCGGTGCCGTCGAAGAAATAGAACCCGACCCAGTTGAGGTCCGGCAGCGCGTGGTAGACCAGCGCCGACAGGTTGGCGGCGTTGGCGATGCGGTCCGGTTCGCCGGCCAGCAGCGCGCGTGCCTGGGCGACCAGCTGCGCGTACTGCTCGGGCTTGTCGCCGCTTAGAATCTGCGAGGTGAACATGACCGCAAGTGTAGCGCGCGGGGTGCTGGTGACCGGCACCGACACCGGCGTGGGAAAGAGTGTTGCCAGCGTCGCACTGCTGCACGCGCTGCGCGCCCGCGGGCTGCGCGCGCGCGGCATGAAGCCGGTGGCTGCCGGCTGCGATGCGACGTCGCTGGGCCTGCGCAACGAGGACGCGCTGGCGCTGCAGGCGGCCAGCGATCCGCCAGCCGACTACGTCGACGTGAACCCGTGGGCACTGCCCGAGCCGACCGCGCCACAGCTGGCCGCGCGCGCGGCCGGGATCGTGGTGGCACTGCCGCCGGTCGTGGCGGCCTACGCGCGGCTGGCCGCGGAGGCCGATGCGATGGTGGTGGAGGGCGCGGGCGGCTGGCTTTCGCCGCTGGCGGACGGCATCGAACATGCCGACCTGGCGCGCGCGCTGCAGCTGCCGGTGCTGCTGGTGGTCGGCCTGCGCCTGGGCTGCCTCAGCCACGCCCGGCTCAGTGCGCGCGCGATCATCGGCGACGGCTGCGATCTGCTGGGCTGGGTGGGCAGCGCGCTGGACGACCGGTTCACGCGCCGCGACGAGTATCTCGAGCTGCTGCGCGGCACCCTGCCGGCCCCCTGCCTTGGCGTGCTGCCGCATGCCGGCGCGATGCCGGATGCCGGCGTGCTCGCGGGCAGCCTGCACGCCGCGGCGGTCGCCGTCGCCGGCGCCCGGCCATGACATGTACCTGCACCTGCACCTGCGCATGCCAGCATCGGGGCTGGCCGGCCTGACTTCAGGCACGGTTTTTGGCCGGGACCGCCGATGCCATACTTGCCAGTTCAAGAATCCCCCGTGCCCAAGGACCTCCCATGCGTCGCATCGCCCTGATCCCGGTCCTTCTCGCGGCATTGGTGGCATGCGGAGGGGAGGAGCAGCAGCAGGCACCGCCGCCGCCCGAGCTCGGCGTGGTGACCGTGCAGCCGGAAGACCTGCCGCTGCGCAAGGAGCTGGTCGGACGCCTGGCCGCGTTCCGCAGTGCCGACGTGCGTGCCCGCGTGCCCGGCGTGGTGCAGCGGCGCGTGTACGAAGAAGGCAGCGACGTGGCGGAAGGCGACGTGCTGTTCGTCATCGACCCCGCGCCGCTGCGTGCGGCGGCCGGCGAGGCACAGGCCGCGCTGGCGCAGGCGCGTGCCAGCCAGGCCAATGCGCGCGCCACCGCCGCACGCGCGCGCCGGCTGGCACCGGAACGCTTCATCTCGCAGTCCGACCTCGACAACGCGCAGGCCGCCGAGCGCAGCGCGAATGCCGCCGTGCAGGCCGCGCAGTCGGCGGTGGACAGCGCCAACATCAACCTCGGCTATGCCACCGTGCGCGCGCCGATCTCCGGCCGCGCCGGCAAGCAGCAGGTCACCGAAGGCGCGCTGGTCGGGCAGGGCGCGGCCACGCTGCTCACCACCGTCGACCAGGTCGACCCGCTGTACGTCAACTTCACCATGGGCGTGGCGGAGCTCGACGAGGTCCGCCGCATGCAGCTCGACCGCAGCGGCCCGGTGTCGGTGCAGGTGCTGCTCGCCGACGGCGTGGTCTACGACCATCCCGGCCAGCTCGATTTCTCCGGCGACGTGGTCGATCCGCAGACCGGCGCGGTGTCGCTGCGTGCCACGCTGCCCAATCCCGACCGCCGCCTGCTGCCGGGTTCCTACGTGACCCTGGTGGCGACGCTGGGCGTGCAGCAGAGCGTGTACGCGGTGCCGCAGGCCGCGGTGCAGCGCGATGCCGCCGGCGCCTATGTGCTGGTCGTGGGTGCCGATGACATGGTGGCGCGCAAGGAAGTCGTGACCGACCGCGCCGATGCCGGCCGCTGGATCATCAGCAGCGGCCTGGCCGCGGGTGACCGCGTGGTGGTGTCGGGCCTGCAGCGTGCGATCCCCGGCAAGCCGGCCAAGGCCACGCCGTGGCAGCCGGCCGCCGCGCCGGCTGCAGCGCCGGGAGCAGTACCCGCCGCCGCGCCTGCCGATGCGGCCGCGCCCGCGGATGCCGGCGATGCCGCGGATCCCGCGGAGCCGGCCGCTGCGGCCCCCCCGGCCGACGAAGGCTGACCTCCGATGCCCCGTTTCTTCATCGACCATCCGGTCTTCGCCTGGGTCATCTCGATCCTGATCTCGCTGTCCGGCGTGATCGCGCTGCTCAACATGGGCGTCGAGTCGTACCCGAACGTGGCGCCGCCGCAGGTCACCGTCTCGGCCAGCTATCCCGGTGCCGATGCGCAGACCACCGAGCGCGCGGTCACCCAGGTGATCGAGCAGCAGCTGACCGGCATCGACAACCTGCTGTATTTCAGCTCGAGCTCGAGTTCGTCCGGCCGCGCCAGCGTCACGCTGACCTTCCAGACCGGCACCGACGCCGACATCGCCCAGGTGCAGGTGCAGAACAAGGTGTCGCTGGCCACGCCGCGCCTGCCCACCGAAGTCACCCAGCAGGGCGTGGTGGTGGCCAAGGCGAATGCCGGGTTCCTGATGGTGGTGGGCCTGCGCTCGCAGACGCCGTCGATCGACCGCAACGCGCTCAACGACCTGATCGGCTCGCGCGTGCTGGAGCAGATCGCGCGCGTGCCCGGCGTCGGCAGCACCCAGCAGTTCGGCTCCGAGTACGCCATGAACATCTGGCTCAACCCGGACAAGCTGCAGGGCTACGGACTGTCGGCCACCCAGGTGCTGGCGGCCGTGCGCGGCCAGAACGTGCAGTTCGCGGCAGGCTCCATCGGCTCCGACCCCGCGCCCGCGGGCCAGGGCTTCACCGCGACGGTGTCGGCCGAAGGCCGTTTCAGTTCGCCCGAGCAGTTCGGCGACATCATCCTGCGCGCGGACGCCGGCGGCGGCACGGTCCGCCTCAAGGACGTGGCGCGCATCGAGGTCGGTGCGGCCGGCTTCGGCTTCGACACCCGCTTCAACGGCCAGCCGACCGGCGCGTTCGCGATCCAGCTGCTGCCAGGCGCCAACGCGCTGACCGTGGCCGAAGCCGTGACCGCGCGCATGGACCAGCTGGCGCCCAGCTTCCCGCAGGGCGTGGAATGGTTCAGCCCGTTCGACAGCACCACCTTCGTCACCATCTCGATCAAGGAAGTGGTGAAGAGCCTCATGGAGGCGATGGTGCTGGTGTTCCTGGTGATGCTGATCTTCCTGCAGAACCTGCGCGCGACCATCATCCCCACGCTGGTGATCCCGGTGGCGCTGCTGGGCACGTTCCTGGGCCTGAGCCTGATCGGCTTCACCATCAACCAGCTGACGCTGTTCGCGATGGTGCTGGCGATCGGCATCGTGGTGGACGACGCGATCGTGGTGATCGAGAACGTCGAACGCATCATGGCCGAGGAGCACCTGCCGCCGCGCGAGGCGACCATCAAGGCCATGGACCAGATCACCGGCGCGGTGGTGGCGATCACCGTGGTGCTGGCGGCGGTGTTCATCCCCAGCGCGCTGCAGGGCGGCGCGTCGGGCGAGATCTACAAGCAGTTCGCGATCACCATCGCGGTGGCGATGGGCTTCTCGGCGTTCCTGGCGCTGGGCTTCACGCCGGCGCTGTGCGCCAGTTTCCTCAAGCAGCACGACGCGGACGCGCCCAAGCGCCAGAACGTCGTGTACCGCACCTTCAACAAGTACTACGACCGCATCAGCGGCACCTACGTGCGCCACATCGGCGGCGCGGTGCGCCATGCGCCGCGCTGGATGATCGTGTTCGTGGCCTTGACCGTGCTCTGCGGCCTGCTGCTCACGCGCCTTCCGGGCAGCTTCCTCCCCGAGGAGGACCAGGGCTATGCGCTGGCCATCGTGCAGCTGCCGCCCGGTTCCACGCTGCAGCGCACGCAGGCGGTGTTCGAACAGGTGCGCACCACGCTGGAGCAGGTGGATGGCTACCAATCGATGATGCAGGTCGCCGGTTTCAGCTTCGTCGGCCAGGGCGAGAACGTCGGCATGGCATTCATCAAGCTCAAGGACTGGGGCGAGCGCGACGGCACGGTGCAGGATTTCATCCAGGCGGCCAACGGCGCGCTGTACGGCGTGCGCGATGCCGGCATCTTCGTGGTCAACCTGCCTACCGTGCAGGGCCTCGGGCAGTTCGGCGGCTTCGACATGTACCTGCAGGACCGTGCCGGCATGGGGCGCGAGGCACTCACCCAGGCGCGCAACCAGCTGCTTGGCGCCGCCGCGCAGAACCCGGCGCTGGTCGGTGTGCGCCCCAACACGCTCGAGGACGCGCCGCAGCTGAAGCTTGCGGTCGACCGCGTGCAGGCGCAGGCGATGGGCCTGTCGGTGAACGACATCTACGGCGCGATCCAGCTGATGCTGGCGCCGGTGTACGTCAACGACTTCTTCTCCGAAGGCCGCATCAAGCGCGTCAACATGCGTGCCGATGCCGAGTACCGCAAGGATCCCGCGTCGCTCGCGCGCTTCTACACCCCCGGCCCCGCCACGGCGGACGGCACGCGCACGATGATCCCCCTGTCCAACGTGGTGGACGCCAGCTGGGGCACCAACACGCCGTCGCTGACCCGCTACAACGGCTACTCGGCGGTGAACATCGTCGGATCGCAGGCGCCCGGCCACAGCTCCGGCGAAGCGATGGCGACCATGGAAGGCCTCGTGGACAGCGAGCTCCCCGCCGGCTTCGGCTACGACTGGGCGGGCATGTCCTACCAGGAGATCATCGCCGGCAACACCGCGACCCTGCTGCTGGTGCTGTCGGTGGTGGTGGTGTTCCTGTGCCTGGCGGCACTCTATGAGAGCTGGTCGATCCCGGTGGCGGTGCTGCTGGTGGTGCCGCTCGGCATCCTCGGCGCGGTGGTGTTCACCATGCTGCGCCCGGGGCTGTCGAACGACATCTTCTTCAAGATCGGCATGGTCACGGTGATCGGGCTGGCGGCGAAGAACGCGATCCTGATCATCGAGTTCGCGGTGCTGGAGCGCGCCGCCGGCAAGACCCTGCGCGATGCGGTGGTCGAAGCCGCGCGCCTGCGCTTCCGCCCGATCCTGATGACCTCGTTCGCCTTCATCATGGGCGTGACGCCGCTGGCGCTGTCGAGCGGTGCCGGTGCCAACGCGCGCCATGCGCTGGGCACCGGCGTCATCGGCGGCATGCTGTTCGCGACCTTCCTCGGGCTGCTGCTGATCCCGGTGTTCTTCGTCAGCGTGCGCCGCGTGCTCGGCGACAAGATGGACGAGCCACTGCCGGGGCTCGGACAACGGCAGCAGCAGTAGGCTGACGCCACCGGCTTCAGCCGGAGGCGCGCGCCTCGCGCAGCACCCTGGCGAACAGCGTGAGGAACTGTTCCGCCGCTTTCGACGGGGGGCGGTCCTCGAGGTGCACGGACTGCACCTTGAACCGCAGCGAGGGCGAGAACGGCCGGAAGCCGGTGGTCCCGTCGCGGCTGGCGCGCGCGGTGAATTCGTCGACCACCGCCATGCCGGCGCCACAGCACGTCAACGCGGCGGCGATATAGAACGACTGGTTGGAGACCACTTCGCGCACGTTGACATCGAGTCGGCGCAGTTCGCGATTGAACAGCTCGCCAAGCGGCCCGCCGATGGTCAGGCCCACCATGTCCCGGCCTTCCAGCAGCTGCATCGGCACGCTGTCGCCGACGTCGGGCAGGCTGGTCTTCTCGAACAGCAGCATCAGCTCCGCGGTGTCGATGTCGCGACGCTTCATGCGCGGGTGCATGGGCGGGTCGTAGGCGATCGCGATGTCGCAGCTGCGCTCGTAGAGCGCCTCGAACAGCTCGTCGTGGTGCAGCGCCTGCACGTCGAAGAGCACGTCGGGGTGCGTCTTGCGGAAGCGCGTGATGGCCAGGGGCGCGAGGTGCAGGCCGAGCGAGGGCACCACTGCCAGGCGGATGCGTCCACCGGACACATTCTTCAGGTTGCCGACCGCCTTCTGCAGCGACGTCAGGCGCTGGAAGACCTCCGACGCTTCGACGAACAGCGCATGCGCCTGGTCGGTGGCCACCAGCCGGCCGCGCACGAGGCGGAACAGCTCCAGGCCCAGCTGCTGCTGGGTGTGGTTCAGCACCTTGCTGACCGAGGGCTGCGAAACGTGCAGGAGCCTGGCCGCGGCGCTGATCGAGCCGGTGGTGTAGACGGCGTGGAAGACCTCGATCTGGCGGAAACGCATGGTCCGATCCCGTGGGGCGATCGCCATGATGGCCGATCGCGTGCGGCGCTGCCGGCGCCATAACCGTGGGTTATGCGTGCATGTCGGGTTTTCCGTGGCGCCGCGTGCGGCCAGCACCGAACATGGTGGCAACCCCATCGCAGGGCATCGCCCGCAGGCCCAACACCATGCCGACCTCACCGCCCGACGTTTCCCCCGAAGCCGCCGGCTGGCCGCCGCCTTACCTGCTGTACCTGGGCAATGCCCCGGACGAACTCTCCGGCAAGACCGCGCGTGGCCTCGCGCAGTTCCGCCCGCAGTGGTGCGTGGGCCAGTTCCGCGGACCCGACTGCAAGGCCACCATCGACCTGCCGGTGATGGGCTTCGATGAAGCCCGCGCCGCCGGCGCCAACACCATGATCGTCGGCGTGGCCAACGCAGGCGGCAGCCTCGATCCCGCCGCGGTCCAGCATGTCGTGGCGGCGCTGGAGGCCGGGATGAACGTCGCCTCCGGGCTGCATGACAAGCTGGCCGCGTATCCGCCGATCGTCGAGGCCGCCCGTCGCAATGGCCGCCAGCTGTTCGACGCACGCACGCCACCCCCGACCCCGGTCGGCAACGGCCGCAAGCGGGCCGGCCGGCGACTGCTGACCGTCGGCACCGACTGCTCGAGCGGCAAGATGTACACCACGCTGGTGCTGGAAGCGGAAATGCGCGCGCGCGGCATCACCGCCGACTTCCGCGCCACCGGCCAGACCGGCATCTTTGTTTCCGGCCGTGGCATCCCGATCGACGCGGTGGTCGCGGACTTCATCTCCGGTGGCATCGAGTGGCTGTCGCCCGCGCGCGACGACAACGGCTGGGACCTGATCGAAGGCCAGGGGTCGTTGTTCCACCCCTCGTTCGCCGGCGTCTCGATGGGCCTGCTGCACGGCGCACAGCCCGACGCGCTGGTGCTGTGCGACGAACCCGGGCGCCCGCACATGCGCGGCCTGCCGCACTTCGCGATGCCGTCCCTGCGCGACACGCTCGACGCCAACCTGGCCCATGCCCGGCTCACCAACCCCGCGGTGCTGGCGGTCGGCGTGGCGCTGAACACGGCCAGGCTCGACGACGACGAAGCCGTGCGCATCTGCCGGCGCGTCGAGGACGAGCTCGGGCTTCCGGCGCAGGACCCGGTGCGCCATGGTGTCGGTCGGATCATCGACAGGCTGAAGGCATGCTTCCCGGACTGACGCTCGAACCCGCCGTCCATCCGCTTTCCGCGCCGTTCCGCATCTCGCGCGGGGTGCGCACGTCCACCGAAGTCCTTGTTGCAACCGCCAGCGACGGCCGTCACGTGGGCCGCGGCGAATCGCTGCCGTATGCACGCTACGACGAGACCGTGGCATCGGTGGCCGCGCAGGCCGCACCGTTGCGCACCGAGATCGCCGCGGGCATGGACCGCCGCAGGCTGTGCGCGCTGCTGGGTCCGGGTGCGGCGCGAAATGCGCTGGACTGCGCGCTCTGGGACCTCGAGGCACGGCGCCGCGGCATGTCGGTGGCGGCGATGCTCGGCCAGCCGGACGCCCTGCCGGCGCTGTGCAGCGCGCAGACCGTCAGCCTGGACACGCCGGCGAACATGGCGCGCGCGGCGGCCGGGTTGCGCCACCTGGACCTGGTCAAGGTCAAGGTGGACGCCAACGATCCCGCCGCCCTGGTGCGCGCGGTCCGCGCCGAGCTGCCCGCGGCGCGGCTGATCGTGGACCCCAACGAGAGCTGGGACATCGAGCTGCTGCGCGCGATGCAGCCGGTGCTCGCCGAAGCCAGGGTCGACCTGGTCGAACAGCCGTTGCCGGCCGCCGCCGACGATGCACTGCAGGGCTTCGCGTCGGTCTCGCGGCTGTGCGCGGACGAGAGCTGCCACGTCGCGGCCGACCTGCCGCGCCTGCGCGCGCGCTACCAGGTCGTCAACATCAAGCTCGACAAGACCGGCGGACTCACTGCGGCACTGGACCTGCTGCAGGCCGCCCAGGCCGGCGGCTTCGGCATCATGGTCGGCTGCATGATCAGTTCCTCGCTGGCAATCGCTCCGGCCTGGCATGTCGCACGCCACGCGGAGTTCATCGACCTCGACGGACCGCTGTGGCTGCGCGAGGATCATGCCGGAGGGGTGGCGATGCGCGACGGCATGCTGCAGCCGGCATCGCCGCAGCTGTGGGGTGGCGGACGTCCGCTGGCTGCCCGCCGACCCGCGGCAACGCACTGACCAGGAGCCACCATGCTGCAGCTCGACGCCGTCCAGACCCTGGCCTTTGCCGGGCTCGCACTGTTCCTCGGCTACGGGCTCTGCAGGGCGATCCCGGTGCTCGGGCGCTACAACCTGCCGCCACCGGTGATCGGCGGCCTGGTGTTCGCCATCGCCGCCTGGATCGCGCATGGCCGCGGTGAAGCGCTGTTCGTACTCGACACCGGGCTGCAGGCGCCGCTGATGATCGCGTTCTTCACCACGGTCGGCGTCAATGCCAGCCTGCGCCTGCTCAAGATCAGCGGCCGGCAGGTGGTGGTGTTCCTGCTGCTGGCGTCGCTGTTCGCCGTCGCGCAGAACCTGCTGGGCATGGCGGTGGCGGTCGGCTTCGACCTGGATCCGCTGTTTGGCGTGCTGGCCGGTTCGACCACGCTGACCGGCGGCCCCGCCACGGGCCTGGCGTTCGCGCCGCTGTTCGAGGAGGCCGGGGTGCAGGGTGCCGAATCCATCGCCGTGGCCTCGGCGATGGGCGGCATCGTGCTCGGCGGTCTGGCTGGCGGGCCGGTGATCACCGTGCTGATCCGCCGCTTCGGCCTCGTGTCCAGCCGGCCCCACGACCATGCCGCGCCGGTCGACGAAACCAGCGGCTCGGCGCAGACCGAGGCACAGCGCGAGTTTGGCGCGCTGAAGAGCATCGTGGTGATCCTGGTGGCGATGTGGCTGGGCGCATGGGTCAGCGGCTGGATCTCGGCCACCGGCATCACCTTGCCCGCCTACGTCGGCGCGATGCTGGTCGGCGCCCTGATCCGCAACCTCGACGATGCGACCGGATGGATCGGCCTGTCGGTGCCGACCACCGACCTCATCGGCAACGTCTCGCTGTCGCTGTTCCTGGCGGTGGCGCTGATGAACCTCAAGCTGTGGGAGCTGGCGGGCCTGGCGCTGCCACTGCTGGTGAACCTCGGACTGCAGCTGGCGATGGTGGTCGCGTTCTGCAGCGTGGTGTTCCGGGTGATGGGCCGTGACTACGACGCGGCGGTCATGGGCGGCGGCTTCATCGGCTTCATGCTCGGCACCACCGCCAATGCCATGGCGGTGATGCGCACCCTGGTGGAGCGCTACGGCGCGGCGCCGCGCGCCTTCCTGGTGGCGCCGCTGGTCGGCGCGTTCTTCATCGATTTCAGCAACGCGCTGATCATCACCACCTTCATCAACATCTTCGACTGAGTCCGGCGGCTTCGCGCGGTGCACTCCGTCCCACGACATATGGCCACGGGCCGAACCAGGAGTGTTTCGATGATCGAGGGAGGGCGGTCGCGGCGGCTGGCGGGGTTCGCGGCGATGCTGGTGCTGGTGGCGGGCGTGGCGCATCCGCGCGACGCAGGGGTTGCTGCCGCCGAGCGGCCGCGCGCACGCGATGCGGGGGTCGTGATCGGGCTGCTGCCGACAGGCCCCCGCAACGCCATCGTCGACGTCGACGGCGTGGCCGTCGGACATGCCACGGTCATCGAGGGTGACGGCATCCGCACCGGCGTCAGCGCCATCCTGCCGCACGCCGGTGACCTCTACCGCGACCGCGTACCCGCCGCGATCGTGGTCGGCAACGGCTACGGCAAACTGGTTGGCGCCACCCAGGTCGAGGAACTGGGTGAGCTGGAAACACCGATCCTGTTGACCGGAACGCTGGGCGTCTGGCGCGCGGCGGACGCCCTGGTGGCGTGGCAGCTCGCGCAGCCGGGCATGGAGGAGGTGCGCTCGTTGAACCCGGTCGTGTGCGAGACCAACGACGGCTTCCTCAACGACATCCGCCTGCGCGCGCTGCGCCCGGCACACGTGCACGCCGCGCTCGACGCGGCCTCCATGGACAACGTCGACGAAGGCGCGATCGGTGCCGGAACCGGAACCGTCGCCTTCGGCTGGAAGGGCGGCATCGGCACCAGCTCGCGCAAGCTGCCGCAGGCGGCGGGCGGCCATACAGTCGGCGTCCTCGTGCAGAGCAACTACGGCGGTCGCCTGACCATTGGTGGCGTCGCGCTCGATGCGCTGCGGCCGGGCGCGTCCCCGGCGCCGGAGACACGTGATGCACCGCTGGCCACCGGCGACGGCAGCATCATGATCGTGGTCGCCACCGATGCGCCCCTGGATGCCCGTCTGCTGCGGCGGCTGGCGACGCGCGCGCTGCTGGGCGTCGGTCGCACCGGATCGTCGATGAGCAACGGCTCCGGGGACTACGTGATCGCCTTCTCCACCGCGCTGGAGGCGCGCAGGACGCAAGATACGGAACGCCACCGCGTGGTGGTGCTGGACAACGGCATGATGACCCCGCTGTTCGACGCCGTGGCCGAGGCGACCGAGGAGGCCATCATCAACTCGCTGTTCCGCGCGGACACGATGAGCGGACATCGCGGCACGGTGCCGGCGCTGCCGCTGGAGCGCGTGCTGCCGCTGTTGCGCGCGGCAGGCGCCGCCGGGGATCCGCGCGCTGCGGAGTGAGCCGGCCCCCGCGGGAGCGGGCACGAAAAAACCCGGCAGTTCGCACTGCCGGGTCTGTCGCACGCGGGAGAAATGCCGCGCGGTGCCTGGCCCTGTCGCCGGGGCCGTCGGCGTCTTACTTGCGGGTCTTGCCCGACGCGGCCTTGGCGGCGCCTTCCACGGTTTCCTGCGCCTTGGCGGCGGCGGCCTCGACCTGGCCCTTGGCCAGCTGGGCGATCGCCTCATTGGTGGCGACGGTCTGGCCGAACACTTCCTGGCTGGCGCTGACCGAGCGCTCGATGCTCTCGCGGGCAATCTGCGCGCCCTTCGGCCACGCGGCCTTCAGGCCATCGGCGTCACGCACCTCGGCCAGCTCGCCCCAGAACGAGAACGCGGCGGTGGCGTTCTGCTCGAAGGTGGCCAGCTGCAGGCCGAACGCCTTCTGGGTGTTCTCGAGGGCCAGGCGGCTGATCTGCGAGGTGCTGTCGGCGAACTGGCGGGCAGCGGTGGTGAACTGTTCGTTGATGTTCTGGTACATGGCGGGTTTCCTGCTGATGTCCGGCAGGGATTGCCGGTTTGTGCAGTGCACAATAGACCAGCTTATGTTGCGATGCAACATTACGCCGACGAACGGTGGGTTCTCGTTCAGTTCTTATGGATATCAATCACTTGCGGGGCCACGATAGCGGCATCCCGAGGTGCAGGTCTCGTGCACCACCACCTCGCTCAGCAGCGGCAGCGCCGGCTTCAGGCGGTCCCAGATCCACGCCGCGAGCCGCTCGCTGGTGGGGTTTTCCAGCCCTGGGATGTCGTTGAGGTAGTAGTGGTCGAGCTGCGCGTGGATCGGCTTGAAGGCCGCCTTGATGTCGGCGAAATCCATGATCCAGCCGCTGTCGTCGCCGGGCTCGCCGCTGACACAAAGCTCGATGCGGAACGAGTGCCCGTGCAGGCGCGCGCACTGGTGGCCTTCGGGCACATTGGGAAGCCGGTGCGCGGCTTCGATGGTGAAGACCTTGAAGATGTCCATGGCGCGGATTCTACCCGGGCACCCGCACCGCGCCGTCCATCAGCACGCGCGCGCTGCGGCTCATGACGGCCTTGGTCACCGTCCAGCGGCCGTCCACCTCGCGCGCCTCGGCGCCCACGCGCAGCGTGCCCGAGGGGTGGCCGAAGCGGACCGCGCTGCGGTCTCCGCCGCCGGCCGCGGCATTCACCAGCGTGCCCGGGATCGCCGCCGCCGTGCCGATGGCCACGGCGCAGGTGCCCATCATCGCGTGGTGCAGCTTGCCCATCGACAGCGCGCGCACGTTGAGGTCGATGTCGCCGGCGGCGATGGCCTTGCCGCTGGACGCCACGTAGTCCGCGGCCGGCGCCACGAAGGCGACCTTGGGCGTGTGCTGGCGCGTGGTGGCGGCGGCGATGTCGTCGATCAAGCCCATGCGCACGGCGGCGTGCGCGCGGATGGTCTCGAACATGGCCAGCGCCTTCGCGTCGCCGTTGATCGCGTCCTGCAGCTCGGTGCCGGCGTAGCCGACGTCGGCGGCGTTGACGAAGACGGTCGGGATGCCGACGTTGATCATCGTGGCCTTGAGCGTGCCCACGCCCGAGACGTCGAGGTCGTCGACCAGGTTGCCGGTGGGGAACATGCCGTTCTGGAGCTGCGCGCCGGCATCGCCGTCGTCCGACGGGTCGATGAACTCGAGCACGATCTCGGCCGCCGGGAAGGTCACGCCATCGAGTTCGAAGTCGCCGGTCTCCTGCACCTCGCCATTGGCCACCGGCACGTGCACCACGATGGTCTTGCCGATGTTGTTCTGCCACACGCGCACCGCGACCGTACCGTTGTCTGGCAGCCGCGCGCGGTCGATGAAACCGTTGGCGATCGCGAACGGGCCGACCGCGGTGCTGAGGTTGCCGCAGTTGCCGGACCAGTCCACGAAGGCGCTGTCGATCGACACCTGGCCGTAGAGGTAATCCACGTCGTGCCCCGGCTGCGTGGCCGGCCCGATGATCACGCACTTGCTGGTCGACGAGGTCGCGCCGCCCATGCCGTCGGTGTGCTTGCCGTAGGGATCGGGCGAGCCGATGACGCGCAACAGCAGCGCATCGCGCGCCGGGCCGGGCACGCGCGCGGCTTCGGGCAGGTCCTCGAGGCGGAAGAAAACGCCCTTGGAGGTGCCGCCGCGCATGTAGGTGGCGGGGATGCGGAGCTGGGGAGCGTGCGACATGTCAGGCCACCCTGGAGGAGGCGAGGAAATCCTGCGCGAAGCGCTGCAGCACGCCACCGGCCTCGTACACCGAGGCCTCCTCGTCGGAGTCGATGCGGCAGGTCACCGGCACCTCGAGCACTTCACCGCCGCGGCGGCGGATGACCAGGGTGAGCGTGGCGCCCGGCGTTGGCGCACCGATGACGTCGAAGGTCTCGCTGCCGTCGATGGCCAGCGTGTTGCGGTTCGTGCCTGGCAGGAACTGCAGTGGCAGCACGCCCATGCCGACCAGGTTGGTGCGGTGGATGCGCTCGAAGCCCTCGGCGACGATCACTTCCACGCCGGCCAGGCGCACGCCCTTCGCCGCCCAGTCGCGGCTCGAGCCCTGGCCGTAATCGGCGCCGGCGATGATGACCAGCGGCTGCTTGCGCTGCATGTAGGTTTCGATCGCTTCCCACATGCGCGTCACTTCGCCCTCGGGCTCGATGCGCGCCAGGGAGCCCTGGCGCACGCTGCCGTCCTCGTTGCGCACCATCTCGTTGAGGAGCTTGGGGTTGGCGAAGGTCGCGCGCTGCGCGGTGAGGTGGTCGCCGCGGTGGGTGGCATAGGAATTGAAGTCTTCTTCCGGCAGGCCCATCTTCGCCAGGTATTCGCCGGCGGCGCTCGAGGCCATGATCGCGTTCGAGGGCGACAGGTGGTCGGTGGTGATGTTGTCGCCGAGCACCGCGAGCGGGCGCATGCCGGTCATCGCGCGCGCGCCGGCCAGCGCGCCCTCCCAGTACGGTGGGCGGCGGATGTAGGTGCTCATCGGGCGCCAGTCGTACAGCGGATCCACGCGCGTGCCGTCGTCCACCACCAGGCGGAACATCGGCTCGTACACGCGGCGGAACTGCTCCGGCTTGACGCTGGCCTTGACCACCGCGTCGATCTCCTCGTCGCTGGGCCAGATGTCCTTCAGCGTCACCGGCTGGCCGTCGGCATCCACGCCGAGCACGTCCTTCTCGATGTCGAAGCGGATGGTGCCGGCGATCGCATAGGCGATGACTAGCGGCGGCGACGCCAGGAACGCCTGCTTGGCATACGGATGGATGCGGCCGTCGAAGTTGCGGTTGCCCGACAGCACCGCCACCGCGTACAGATCGCGGTCGATGACTTCCTGCTGGATCACCGGATCGAGTGCGCCGGACATGCCGTTGCAGGTGGTGCAGGCGAAGCCGACGATGCCGAAGCCGAGCTGCTCGAGTTCGGTGAGGAGGTTCGCCTCTTCCAGGTACAGCTGCACCGCGCGCGAGCCCGGCGCCAGCGAACTCTTCACCCACGGCTTGCGCACCAGCCCGCGCGCGTTGGCGTTGCGCGCCAGCAGTGCGGCGGCGATCACGTTGCGCGGGTTGGAGGTGTTGGTGCAGCTGGTGATGGCGGCGATGATCACCGCGCCGTCGGGCAACAGGCCTTCGGCTTCCTGCGCGTGCGCACCGGCGAGGTTGCCGGCGATGCCGCGCTCGGCGAGATCGCTGACCGGCAGGCGGCGGTGCGGATTGGACGGGCCGGCCATGTTGCGCACGACGGTGGAGAGATCGAAGTGCAGCGTGCGTTCGTATTGCGCATTGGCGAGATCCGACACCCACAGGCCTGCGGTCTTGGCGTAGGTTTCGACCAGCGCCACCTGCGCGTCCTCGCGGCCGGTGAGGCGCAGGTAGTCCAGCGTGTTGTCGTCGATGAAGAACATCGCCGCGGTGGCGCCGTACTCGGGCGCCATGTTGGAGATCGTGGCGCGGTCGCCGATGGTCAGCGCCGCGGCGCCTTCGCCGCGGAATTCGAGGTATGCACCCACCACCTTCTGCTGGCGCAGGAACTCGGTCAGCGCCAGCACCACGTCGGTGGCGGTGATGCCGGGCGCGGGCCTGCCGGCCAGCTCCACGGCGACGATCTCTGGCGTGCGCATCCACGACGCGCGGCCCAGCATCACGTTCTCCGCTTCCAGCCCGCCCACGCCCACGGCGATCACGCCCAGCGCGTCGACGTGTGGCGTGTGGCTGTCGGTGCCGACGCAGGTATCCGGGAACGCCACGCCGTCCTGCACGTACACGACCGGCGACATCTTCTCCAGGTTGATCTGGTGCATGATCCCGTTGCCCGGCGGGATCACGTCGACGTTCCTGAACGCCTTCTTGGTCCAGTCGATGAAGTGGAAGCGGTCGGCGTTGCGCCGGTCCTCGATCTCGCGGTTGCGGGTGAACGCATCCGGGTCGAAGCCACCGCACTCCACCGCCAGCGAGTGGTCGACGATCAGCTGCACCGGCACCACCGGATTGACCTGCGCGGGATCGCCACCGGCATCGGCGATGGCGTCGCGCAATCCGGCCAGGTCGACCAGCGCGGTCTGGCCGAGGATGTCGTGGCAGACCACGCGCGCCGGGAACCAGGGGAAATCGAGGTCGCGGCGGTGCTCGACCAGCTGGCGCAGGTAGTCGTCGACGCGCCCGGGCTCGGCGCGGCGCACGATGTTCTCGGCATGCACGCGCGCGGTGTACGACAGCCGATCCCAGGCGCCGGCCTGCATGGCGTCCACCGCTTCGCGCGCGTCGAACCAGTCGAGATCGGTGCCGGGGAGGGGCTTGCGGTGCTGGCTGTTGGTCATGGCGGCGCGCAGTTCACGGGAAACGGCCATTGTATCGCCGCCCGGCGTCTTGCCCTGGATCAAGGCCCACTCCGCGTCTATGGGAGAGGCTGGGTGCACGGGCCGGCTCCGGCCCGGTGAAAGGAGGATGCCGTGCCGGAATACAGCTGGTTGCTGGTGGCGATCGTGCTGCTGGTGCCGTCGCTCGTGGTGGGGTTCCTGCGGTTCGGGCTGCGGAAAGAGGCTTCGGCAATAAATGGCTGGGGCGGCGTGCTGTTTGCGCTGATGACGTTCGCGGCCGCCATCTGGATCATTCTGGAAAAAGTGTCCTGATCGGCTTTCAGGCGTCCGGTTTCGTTTCTGGTGGCTGGCCGGCCGGCGCGTGTCGCCGCGGGCCGTACCAGAAATGCAGGGCATCCCGTGTGCGCGAGACGCGCTTGGGCGATGCGAGGAACCGCAGCGTGAAGCGGACCTTCTCGCCCATCGAGTACGTGTGCATCTTGCGCGCCGAGGTGGTCACCGCAGCGCGCAGGATGGCCACCCGCCCCTGCGTGGCCAGCGCACGCCCGAACGCGACGTCCTCGGCCACGAACAGGCGTTCGTCGAAGCCACCCGCGGCCTCGAACGCGGCGCGGGTGCAGAAGATGAAGCAGCCCGGAGTGACGCCGAACATGCGGAACAGCACGATCGACGCGGATTCGAGCAGGCGGATGTAGAGCGGCAGCGGGCGCATGAAGCGCACGGCGGTGCCGCCGCCCACGGCGCCGGCATCGAGCGCCTGCATCGCTGCCTCGATGGCCTGCCGGTTCACCAGGGTGTCGGCATCGACGAACAGCATCCGGTCGCCACGGGCGGCGGCTGCACCGGCATTGCGCGCGGCTGCGATGTGGCGCACGTCCACCTGCACCACGCGTGCCCCGCGAGCGCGCGCGATCGCCGCGGTGGCGTCGGTCGAGGCATCATCCACCACGATCACGTCCACCCTGGCGCCGAGTGCGCGGGTGGCAACCGCGACAGCGTCGAGCGTGGCGCCAATGACCGGAGCCTCGTCGTGCGCGGGAATGATGATGGACAGCACGCGTGCTCCGGCAGTTCATTGCAATGGGATTCAGGATGATCGCGGGTGCCGGTAATCCACGTGAAACGCGGCACGGCAGGCGCTTTCCGCGATAATGGTGGCATGAGCACCAAGGCAGACCGCATCCGCGCCGCGCTCGGCGCCCTGTCGCCCACGCATCTCGAGGTGCTGGACGAGAGCCACATGCACAGCCGCGGCCTGGAGACGCACTACAAGGCGATCGTGGCCAGCGACGCGTTTTCCGGCCTGGCCGCGGTGCGCCGCCACCAGGCAGTGTATGCGGCGCTGGGTGGCCTGATGACGGAGATCCACGCGCTGGCGCTGCACACCTACACGCCGGGCGAGTGGGCGGGGCAGGGCGCGGCACCGGATTCACCCGCATGCAGGGGCGGGAGCAAGCACGACCGCGCGTGAGCGGCGGGCCCTGGCGCAGTGCCGGGCGGCCGCGTCGGAACTGCATGCTGGCCGCTGCTGGCGCCTGCAGTGTGTCAGGGTGAAGATCACGTTTTCCCACGGGGATGCCCATGACCGGAACCAGTGCGCGGCACAAATGGCTGTTCGTCGCCGCGGCCGTGGTCGTCGTGCTGGTGCTCCTGTGGGGCCTCGGGCGCCTGCGTGGCCCGGAGCTGCCGGGGTACGAGGTCGTCACCGGCCCGCTGGTGCAGAGCGTGGTCGCCACCGGGCGGGTCGCGGCGCCGTCGCGCGTGCAGGTGGGCGCGGAAATCGCCGGCCTGGTGCTCGAACGCCGGGTGATCGAAGGCGATCGTGTCGCCCCCGGTGACGTGCTGGTGGTGCTGCGTGCGCGGGATCTTGAAGCGCGGCGCGCCGAAGCAAGCGCCGCCCTCGACACCCTGCGCCAGGCGGACCGGCCCGATGCCGAGGCGCGCCTGCGCCAGGCGCGCGCCGGACTTGCCCAGGCCGAGCGCGAACTCGCGCGTCGCCGTGAGCTGGGCCAGCGCCAGCTGGTGGCGCGCGAGAGCGTGGAGCAGGCCGCGCAGGCGGCCGTTGCTGCGCGTGCAGCCGTGGAGCAGGCGCGCGTGGCGGTCGCTGCGCTGAGCGGCGGCGCGCGCGAGGCGCAGGCGCGCGAGCGCCTTGGCGCGGCCGACGCCGATCTGGCGCGCGCAGTGATCCGGGCCACCGTGTCCGGCACCGTGCTCACGCGCGACGTGGAAGCCGGCGACACCGTCAACCCGGGCGATGTGCTGCTCGAGATCGCCCGCGACGCGCCCGGCGAGATCCTGCTGCCGCTTGATGAAAAAAACCTCGCGCGCCTGGCGCTGGGACAACCCGCCACCTGCATCGCCGATGCGTTCCCCGACCGTCCGTTCGCGGCCACCGTGCATCACGTGGCGCCGGGCATCGACCCCTCGCGCGGCACGGTCGACGTGCGCCTGCGCATCGATCCGGCCGCGGACTTCGTGCGCCAGGACATGACCGTCACCGCGACCATCCGCACCGGCAGCCGCGAGGACGCGTTGGCGGTGCCCAACGACGCGCTGCTCGACGCGGATGCCGGCTCGAACCGTGCCAGCGTGCTGCTGGTGCGCGACGGCCGCGTGCAGCGCACGACGGTGCGCATCGGCCTGCGGGGGTTGGCGATGAGCGAAGTCACCGAGGGGCTGCGCGCCGGCGACCACGTGCTGGCCGCCGCTGCGCTCGATGCCGCGGACCTGCCCGGCGATGGCAGCCGCGTGCGTGTCGCCGGCCAGCCGCCGCCCGACAGCGGACACGCCACGCGCGGCGAGCTGCCGGTGAAGTTCGACTGAAGCGGTGTGGATCGAATCCACCATCGCCGTCCGCTTCATGCGCCAGGGCAGGGCGCAGACGCTGCTGATCCTGGTTGGCATCGCGGTGGGCGTGGCGGTGATCGTGTTCGTGACCGCACTCATCGCCGGCCTGCAGGACAACATCGTCGCGCGCACGCTCGGCACGCAGGCGCATATCCGCGTGGAGGCGCCGCGCGAGGCCAACCGCATCGCGCCGGCGCCGGCCGGCACGCTGCAGCTGGTGCTGGAGGATCCGCGCCCGCAGGCGCTGCGTCCGATCAACAACTGGCTCGAGGCACGCGACGTGCTCGACGGCCTTGACGGCGTGGCGGCGGTGTCGCCGGTGGTGTCGGGGCCTGCGTTCGGGCGTCGCGGCGAGGCGGTGGAGTCGGTCGCGCTGGTGGGCATCGACCCGGCGCGCTACCTGCGCGTGATCCCGCTTGACGACAACATGGTGGAAGGGCGCCTCGACGTCGGTTCCGGCAATGCCGTGGTCGGCCGCCAGCTCGCCGAGGACCTTGGCCTGCGCCTGGGCGGCAAGCTCCGGCTCGACGCCGGCGGTGGCCGCGAGGCGATCGTCAACGTGGCCGGGATCTTCGAACTCGGCGTGCGCGAGCTCGACGCGCGCTATGTCTACCTCGACCTGAAGCAGGCGCAGTCGCTGCTCGCGCTGCCCGGTGGCGTGACCGTGATCGACGTGACCGTCGACGACCTGTTCGGCGCCGACCGGGTGGCGTCGCGCGTGCGCGGCCTGACCGGGCTGCAGGCGGAGAGCTGGATGGAGTCCAATGCGCAGCTGATGAACGCGCTCAGCTCGCAGAGCCTGTCCACGAACATGATCAGCTTCTTCGTGGCCATGTCGGTGGCGCTCGGCATCGCCAGCGTGCTGGCGGTGAGCGTGGCCCAGCGCACGCGCGAGATCGGCATCCTGCGCGCGATGGGCACGCGCCGGCGGCAGATGCTGCTGGTGTTCCTGGTGCAGGGCGCGGTGCTCGGGCTGGTCGGCTCGGCACTCGGCGCGCTCGCCGGCTGGGGCCTGGTGGCTGCGTTCAACACCTTCGGCCCGAAACTCTTCACCATCCCGATGCCGGCCGTGCTGGTGCCGGCGGCGATGGCGCTGGCGACCATCGCCGGCGTGGGCGCGGCCCTGGTGCCGGCCTCGCGCGCCTCGCGGCTCGACCCGGTGGAGGCCATCCGTGGCTGACACCCGCGAAGTGCTGCGCCTGGAAGGACTGCGCAAGTCGTACAACATCGGCAAGCCCAATGAAGTCGAGGTGTTGCACGGCATCGACCTGCGCCTGGACAGCGCCGACTTTGCCGCGCTGGTCGGGCCGTCGGGCTCCGGCAAGAGCACGCTGCTCAACCTCATCGGCCTGCTCGACTCGCCGACCGCCGGCGAGCTCTACCTGCGCGGGGAAGCCACGCGCGCGATGGACGACGAGGCGCGCACCGCGCAGCGTGGCCGGCACATCGGCTTCGTGTTCCAGTTCCACCACCTGATCGGCGCGTTCACCGCGCTGGACAACGTGCTGATGCCGTGGATGGTCGCCCACGGCAAGCCCGGCCCGGAAACGGTCGACATGGCCCGCGGCCTGCTGGCCGACGTGGGGCTGGAGAAGTTTGCCGATCGCCATCCCGACCAGCTCTCCGGCGGTCAGCAGCAGCGCGTCGCGATCGCCCGCGCGCTGGTGACGCGCCCGGCATTGCTGCTCGCCGACGAACCCACCGGCAACCTCGACACGAAGACCGCCGCCGAGGTGTTCACGCTGCTGCGCCGCTTCAACGCGCAGTACGGCTGCGCTGTGCTGGTGGTGACCCACGATCCGCGCCTGTCGGAGACCTGCGACCGTACGGTCACCCTGGTCGATGGGCAGGTGGTTTCGGATGAGCGGCGGGCGGCGGCGGGGCGGGCTGCGGACCCGCCCTGACCCTTGTCCGGGCAGGTGTGCGGCGCGCATGGCGGGTGTACGCTCGGCGCACAACCAGGATGGAGGGCAGACATGAACTCCCTGACGGCGGCGCTGGATCGCGTCTACGCGCAGATCGCGCCTGAACTCCTGGAGATCTACAAGGACCTGCACCGGAACCCCGAGCTGTCGATGCAGGAGCATCGCACCGCGGGAATTGCCGCCGACTACATCGGCAAGCTTGGCTACGCGGTCACCCGCGGCGTCGGCGTCACCGGCGTGGTCGGCGTGCTGCGCAACGGCGAAGGGCCCACGGTGATGCTGCGCGCCGACATGGACGCGCTGCCCATGGCCGAGGACACCGGCCTGCCGTACGCGAGCACCGTCACCGCGACTGACACCGAGGGTCGCAGCGTGGGCGTGGCGCATTCCTGCGGCCATGACCTGCACGTGGCCTGGATGCTGGGCGCGGCGCGCGTGCTGGCGGAGCATCGCGATGCCTGGCAAGGGACCGTGTTGATCGTGTTCCAGCCCGGCGAGGAAACCGCGGAAGGTGCCAACGCGATGATCGCGGACTGGGACGCTGCCGGGTTGCCGCGCGCGGACGTGGTGCTGGGCCAGCACGTGATGGTCGGCGCGGCGGGCACGGTGAGTTGGCGCGAAGGCGTGATCCTGTCCGCCGGCGACAGCCTCAAGGTGCAGCTGTTCGGGCGCGGCTCGCACGGCTCGCAACCGCAGACGTCGATCGATCCGGTGGTGATGGCCGCCGCCACCGTGATGCGCCTGCAGACCATCGTCTCGCGCGAGATCGGGCCGCAGGAGAGCGCGGTGCTGACCATCGGCTCGCTGCAGGCCGGCACAAAGGAAAACATCATTCCGGACGATGCCACCATCAAGCTCAACATCCGCACCTACGACGAAGGCGTGCGCGAGCACATGTTGCAGGCGGTCAGGCGCATCTGCTGCGCCGAGTGCGATGCCTCCAACGCGCCACGGCCGCCGGAGTTCACGACACTCAGCAGCTATCCCCTGACCGACAACGACCACGCCGCGACGGCGCGCATCGTCGACGCGTTCCGCGCGCAGTTCGGCGACGCGGTGCTGGAGAGCAAGCGCATGGCCGCCAGCGAGGACTTCAGCGTGTTCGGCCGCACCTGGGGCGTGCCGTATGTGTTCTGGTTCGTCGGCGGCACCGATCCCGAGGTGCATGCGAAGGCGAAGGCGGAAGGCACGCTCAACCGGATTCCAAGCAACCACTCGCCACGGTTCGCACCAGTGCTCGACCCCACCCTGGAGACGGGGCTGCAGGCGATGCTGAGCGCGGCATCGGCGTGGCTGTGTCCAACGGCCAGCACGAAGGGAGATGCCGCATGAGCGCCGTCATGGGAAATGTCCACATCCCGGAGACCGGGTTCCGCGGCAACGACCGCCTGCTGTTCGGAATGATCCTCGGCGTCGTGACCTTCTGGCTGTTCGCCCAGTCCACGCTCAACATCGCGCCGGACATGCAGCGCGACCTCGGTATCTCCGCGGGCACCATGAACAGCGCGGTGGCGATGGCCGCGCTGTTCTCCGGCATCCTGATCGTGGTGATGGGCGGTCTGGCCGACCGCCTCGGCCGCATGCGCATCCTGCGCGTCGGCTTCGTGCTCAGCATCGTCGGCTCGCTGCTGGTCGGGCTGGCGCCGACGGGGGCGTTGGCCGCGCCGATGCTGCTGGGCGGGCGCGCCGTGCAGGGCATGTCGGCGGCCTGCATCATGCCCGCCAGCCTCGCCCTGGTGAAGGCGTACTGGGATGGTGCCGAACGCCAGCGCGCGGTGAGCATGTGGTCGATCGGGTCCTGGGGCGGCGCCGGCCTGGGGTCGCTGTTCGGCGGCCTGATGGCGCAGACGCTGGGCTGGCGCTGGATCTTCTTCTTCTCGGTGGCCGTCGCCCTGCTCGGGCTGTGGCTGGTACGCGGCACGCCTGAAAGCAAGGCGGCTGGCGGCGGTGCCTACCGCTTCGACTTCGCGGGCATCCTGGTCTTCGCCGTGGCCATGCTCGCGCTGCAGGTGGTGGTGACCCAGGGCAGCGCCCTGGGGTGGGGCAGCCCGCTGGTGCTGGGCCTCATCGCCGTTACGGTCATCGCCGGCATCGCGTTTTTCCGCATCGAGTCCGGCAGCGACCATGCCTTCGTCGATTTCCGCCTGTTCGGCAACCGCACCTACACCGGCGCCACCATCTCCAACTTCCTGATCAACGCCACGGTGGGCATGCAGCTGGTGTCGCTGCAGCTGGTGCAGATGGGTGGCGGCATGAGCGCGCAGCAGGCGGGCATGCTGACCCTGGGCTACGCGATCGCGATCATCGGTTTCATCCGCGTCGGCGAGAAGCTGCTGCAGCGGTTCGGTCCGCGCAAGCCGATGGTCTGGGGCTGCCTGATTACCGGCGTGGCGATCGCCTGCCTGATGCCCACGCAGATCATGCTCGACCAGTACCGCATCGTCGCGATCGTCGGCTACACGCTGTTTGGCCTCGGGCTCGCGTTCTACGCCACGCCGTCGACCGACGCGGCGCTGTCGAGCCTGCCCATGGACCAGTCGGGCTCCGGCTCGGGCATCTACAAGATGGCGTCGTCGCTGGGCGCCGCGCTGGGCGTGGCGATCTCGGGCGCGATCTTCGCCGCGCTGGGCGCGACCGACGCCGGCGTGCGCTGGCTGGAGGGCGTGATCACCTTCGCGGGCCGCCAGGACAACCTCGCCATCCGCGAGGCCGCGATGGTGGCGCTGGGCTTCAACCTGCTGATGGTCGCCGTGGCCATCGTCTCGATCCTGCTGACCATTCCGGCGGGCAAGCGGGAGCGCTGAGCGGAACGCAAAAGGCCCCGCGGTGGCGGGGCCTTGCAGTGGTGGCTATGGGTGGACTCGAACCACCGACCCCAGCATTATGAGTGCTGTGCTCTAACCAGCTGAGCTACATAGCCATTCGGCACGCGCACGGGGCGCGGCGAGCCGGGAATTGTCCATGGCCGGCGGGCCGGCGTCAAATCCCCGGGCACTGCGCTTGTTCCCCCGTTCCACCCGTGGCAGAGTCGGTCGCAGTGACGCAGGTTCGCGTCGACCCCTTCAGGAGTCCGCATCGTGATCGATCCGGACGGTTATCGGCCCAATGTCGGCATCATCCTGATGCACCCCGACGGGCGCGTGTTCTGGGCGCGGCGGGTGCGCCGTGATGGCTGGCAGTTCCCGCAGGGCGGAATGAACACCGACGAGACGCCGCTCGAGGCCATGTACCGCGAGCTGCGCGAGGAGACCGGGCTCTTGCCCGACCACGTCGACGTTGCCGGGGTGACGCCGGGCTGGCTGCGCTACCGCCTGCCCCCGCGGGCGATCCGCCGCAACGACCGCATGGTGTGCATCGGCCAGAAGCAGGTCTGGTACCTGCTGCGTTTCACCGGCAACGAGGCCGACCTGCGCCTGGACCTGACCGAGAAACCCGAGTTCGACCACTGGTGCTGGGTCGATTTCTGGTACCCGCTGGAGCACGTGGTCAACTTCAAGCGCGGGGTCTACGAACGCGCGCTGCAGCACCTGGCACCGTTCGCACGGCAGATCGCGGGCATGCAGGCGGTGCCGAGCGTCAGTCTGGAGGCGACGCGCAGCCGGGCGCGGCAGCGGCCGCAGCGCACGCGGCCGGGCCCCGCGCGGCTGGCTGCGGACGGCATGAAGGGACCGGACGGCGGCGTTCGCTGAACCCGTTGGCGCCACGGCGACCAGCGGTATTGACAATCATTCTCATGTGCAAAGACAATGGGAACCAGTCCCATCTGCCAGTGAGCCCGCCGTGTACGTCTGTGTCTGCAATGGCGTGACCGACCACGATATCCGCCAGGCGGCCGCTTCCGGCTGCAGCGGCATGACCGAACTCACCATGCGCACCGGTTGCGGCGCGAGCTGCGGGTCGTGCGTCGAGACCGCGATGGGACTCCTCGATCAGGAAGCCCGCGCCCGCGACGCCACGCGCGCGCTGCCATTCGCCCAGGCTGCCTGACCCTACCCTCCCGCGCGGGCGGGATGAGCACGATTCGCGTTCCGCCACGCACACGGTGATGGCGATACAGTCCCGGTGACTCATTACTGCCGGAGACATCCCATGCAAGGCGACGCACAGGTCATCAAGTACCTGAACGAGGCGCTCTTCAACGAGCTGACCGCGATCAACCAGTATTTCCTGCACGCCAAGATGCTCAAGAACTGGGGCATCCAGGAGCTCGCCAAGCACGAGTACGAGGAATCGATCGACGAGATGAAGCACGCCGATCGCCTCGCGGACCGCATCCTGTTCCTCGAAGGCCTGCCCAATTTCCAGGCGCTGGGCAAGCTGCGCATCGGCGAGAACCCGCGCGAGATCCTCGAATGCGACCTCGCGCTCGAACTCGACGGCCTGCCGCTGCTGCGCACCGCGATCGAGTACTGCGAGAGCATCAAGGACTACACCAGCGGACGCCTGTTCAAGGACATCCTCGATTCCGAGGAAGAGCATGTCGACTGGATCGAGACCCAGCTCGACCTGATCAAGCGCATCGGCGAGCAGAACTACCTGCAGTCGAAGATGGGCGGCTGAGCCTGCCCATCGGATCCGACGCCGTCAGGCCTGTGCCGGCGCCCAGGCCTTGAGCGCAATGCGCGCGCGCGTGAACTCGTTGGCCACCAGCGCCACGGCTACGGCCGGGCGTTGCAGCGAGCGCTCGCGGGCACCCAGTTCCACGCGCTTGGCGGCCGCCGACAGCGACATCGCGCCGAGGTTGGCGCTGGACGACTTGAGGGAATGCGCGGCGTCGCGCAGGCCGTCATAGTCGGGACCGATGGCGGCGTTTTCCATGGCGGCGACCAGCCTGGGCGTGTCATCGAGGAACACCTCGATGAGGCGCTCCACCTCGCTGCCCAGCATGGCGCGCAGCTCTTCGAGGATCTCGTTGTCGATGACCGGCGGTTGCGGCGTGGCATGCGGCACGGCCGGGGGCACCGCAACACCCCCAGCGGGCGCGGCGGGCGCCACCGCGAGCTCTTCGACGGGAGGATCCGCCGCCGCGGCCGGTGCCGGCCCGATGGCTTCGCCGCTCAGCGGGTCCACCTGGTAGAACGCCATCTGCGGCGCGGCCGCGGCCGCCTGTTCCGGCGACCACCAGCGGTGCAGCGCACGCTCCAGCTCGCTGCGCGTGACCGGCTTGGCCAGGTAGTCGTCCATGCCGGCGTCCAGGCACTTCTGCCGGTCGCCGGCCATGGCGTTGGCGGTCATGGCGATGATCGGCACGCGGCGCCCGTCGTTCACGGCGTCCTCGCCTTCGCGCCAGCGGCGCGTGGCGGTGTAGCCGTCCATCACCGGCATCTGGCAGTCCATCAGCACGATGTCGTAGCGCGATGCCGACATGCGCATCAGCGCCGCCTCGCCGTTGCTGGCGGTGTCGCAGGTGATGCCGAGCACGGACAGCAGGCGCTGGCCGACCATCAGGTTGACCGGGTTGTCCTCGACCAGCAGCACGCGTGCCGCGCGGACGGGCAATGAGGGCGTTTGCAGGCTGGCGCGGGTGTCCATGGCAGGCTCTCTGGCGATGACCGATGTCTGCGTGACCGGGCTGCCGATGAGGGCGGCGCGGAGATCGGCATCGGGGGCCTGCCGGCTGAGGAGGGTGACGCTGCGCTGCAGCTCGTCGGGCACGGCATCGTCGCCGTACAGGCACACCAGCTTGAGGTCGCCGTAGACCGCCTGGCGGCCGAGATTGCGGTACAGGGCCACCGCGGTGCTGCGCATGCCGGCGAGATCGGCCAGCACCAGCGAGTACGCCCAGGGCGCACCCTGCGTGGCGGCGGTGCGCAGCCGTTCCAGTGCTTCCTGGGTGTTTTCCACCGAGCTCACCCGCAGGCCCCAGTTGGGCAGCAGCATGGACAGGCGCAGGCGCAGGCGCGGGTCGGCGCTGAGCAGCAGCAGGCGGCCGCCGGAGGAGGTGTCCTCCGCCAGCGACGGCATGTCGCCCTGCGCCTTGAGCAGCGGGATCTCGAACCAGAACGTGGCGCCCTGGCCGGTCTCGGACTCGACGCCTATGCGCCCGCCCATCAGGTCGACGATGCGCTTGGAGATCGCCAGCCCCAGGCCGGTGCCGCCGTACAGGCGGGTGGTGGATGCGTCGGCCTGGTTGAATGCCTGGAACAGCCGCGACTGCGCGGCGGATGCGATGCCGATGCCGGTGTCGCGGACTTCGAAACGCAACTGGTGTTGCGCGGCGCTCTCGCCGATGCGGCGCACCGTGACCGACACCGAGCCGCGCTCGGTGAACTTCACCGCGTTGCTGACCAGGTTGCCCAGTACCTGGCGCAGGCGCACCGGGTCACCGCGCACCGCCAGGCGCACCGCCGGCTCGATGTGCAGCGTCATGCGCAGCGCCTTGCCGAGCGCCGGGCGCTCCATCAGCTGCATGACGCTTTCCAGCAGTTCGCGCAGGTTGAAGGCGGTGCTCTCCAGCTCGAGCTTGTCCGCCTCGAGCTTGGAGTAGTCGAGGATGTCGTCGACGATGCGCAGCATCTGCTGCGACGAGGTGTAGGCGGTGCGCACCAGTTCGCCGTGGTCGGCCGCGAGTTGTGCGTGCATCAGCAGGTCGAGCATGGGCACGATGCCGTTGAGCGGGGTGCGGATCTCGTGGCTCATCGTGGCCAGGAACTCGCCCTTGGCCATCACCGCCGATTCCGCCGCCTGCTTGGCCTGGCGCAGCTGCTGCTCGAGCTGCGTGTGGCGCTCGACTTCGGCCTGCAGCTGTGCGAGCAGGGTCTCGTCACGCCGCGCACGCTCCTCGACCTCTTCGATCTCCTGGTCGCGTTTGCGCAGCACGATGATGGTGGCGATCACCGCGAACACCGCCAGCAGGGCCAGCACCAGCGCCGCGTGCTGCCACGGGCCGGCCAGGCCGATGATGTCCAGCACCAGCGTCAACGCCGCGCCCGCGGCGGCGCCCAGGGCGAGCCAGCGCATCATCAGGGCGGAAGGACGCGTGCGTTGGATCATGTCAGAGCACCGAATGGTGGAAGTCGAAGTCCATCCCGTCCGCGGCCTGCTGCACCAGGTTGCCCTGGATGTAGTCCACGCCGCTCATCCACAGGGTCGCGGCCGCCTGCGGGTCCTCGACCTGCGGGCCGATGACCTGCAGACCGAGGCGATGCGCGCGTTCGATGGCGTTGCGCATCTCGTCGCGCACGGCGGTGTCGTCGAGGCGGCTCGAGTAGCGTGCCGCCAGGCGCACGAAGCCCAGCGGCAGCTGGGTGAGCAGCGCATCGGCCTCGCGGCTGGCGTGGTACTGGCTCAGGCAGAGCTGGATGCCGGCCGGCACCATGGCGGCGCAGAACTCCTTGAGCGCCAGGGTGTGGATCAGCGCCTCGTCCTGGCGGACGTCGATCACCAGGCTGCCGCCGCCGCCGCCGTGCGCGGCCAGGGTTTCGATGACGTGGTCGGCATAGCGCTCGCGCGCCAGCGTGCGCGCCGACTGCGAGACGAACAGCCGCACCGGCCGGCTCATCGCGCTGCGCGTGTGCAGCACCTCCACGGCCAGCTCCAGCACGCGGCGGTCGACCTCGTGCATCAGGTCGGCGGCGTCGGCGGCGGGCAGGAACTCCGCCGCGGCGTGCAGCCGCCCATCCCCGTCGCGCATGCGCAGCAGGGTCTGGTACTGCGCAGCGTCACCGCCGGCCACCGCGACCACCGGCTGGAACGCCAGCTCGAAGCGGTTGTCGAGCAGGGCCTGGCGCACCGACTCCACCACGGCCTGGTCGTGGTTGCGCTGCGGCGGCGGCTGGAACCCGGCGATCGCGGCGGGCAGCGCGCGGGCCTCGCGCAGCGCGCGTTCGGCGGCGGCCAGCGCGCTGCTGGCGTCGCCATAGGCATGCGAGAGCGTGGTGTAGCCGACGAAGGCCTGCAGGCGGACCGTTTCCTCGCCGACCGGGAACAGGTGGCGACCCAGCACATCGCGCAGGATGCGTGCGGTCTCGGGCAGCTGCCCGGCGGGGAGGACCGCGGCGTGGATCAGGTAGATGCTGTCGCTGAGGCGCGACACGGCGTTGCCGCTGATGGCCTGGGCGATGCGCCCGCCGGCATCGGTCAGCAGCTGTTCCAGGCCCGCGTACCCGTAGCGGTCGCGCAGCGCGCCGATGCCGGCGACCTCGAGCATGAAGATCGCGCCCTGGCCATCACCGGGGATCGCGGAATTCAGCAGTTGCAACATGTGCGAGCGGGTGAACAGCCCGGTCACCGGGTGGCGCGCACCGCCGTTGCGCTGCTGCGCCAGCATGCGCGCGCGCCGCACCCGGCTCTGCACCGCGGCGATCAGGTGGCGCGGACGCACCGGCTTGGTCAGGAAGTCGTCGGCACCGACCTCGAGCACCTCGAACTGGCGTTCGGGGTCGGGATCGCCGGTGAGGAACACGATCGGCACGTGGCCGTGCACGTCATGGCCGCGGATCAGGTTGGTGAGTTCCACGCCGTCCATGCCGGGCATGTGCAGGTCCATCAGCACCAGGTCGGGGCGGAAGCTCTCCAGCGACGCCATGACCTCGCTGGCCACCGAGACCACCGTGGCCTCCATGCCGGCACCGCCGAGCACGCTCTCGGCGAACAGGCCCTGGCTGATGTCGTCCTCGACCACGAGCACGCGGTAGGGCGCCTCGACGCTGCCGTCCGCGCCTACTTTCGGCTGCGGTGCGGGCAGCGGCTCGACGGCCGGGGCGTCGACGGCGGCGGCGAGCGGCGCGCCGGCATCGCCACACCAGCGGCGCCAGTACTGCGCGGGCGGAAACTCCGCGCGCACCCCCGCCGCATGCGCGCGCGGCAGGGCCGCCAGGTCGCGCGCCGTGCTGTTGTCGATGCCGGGTGCTGCGTTCGCCACGTTGCTCGATCCCCCAAACGGGGTCGACGCCTCGCGCCCCCCGGCCGTCAAGCCTACAACGAACGCGTGCCCGGATCGCTGCGGGCCGTCGCAGTCACGCGCCGGGCGGGGTGGCGTGCGGTGGCCGGCGGCGGAACAGGCGCCGCCAGACCCACCACAGCGCCAGCGCCAGCAGCGCGCTGATCAGGCCCGCCAGTCCCAGGGCCAGCCACGGGTAGGCGAGGGCAAGGCCCATCAGCCCGACCACCGCCACGTCTTCCGCGGCCGATGCGCCCCAGTTGCTGAGCGGTTCCGGCGATGTATTGATCAGTGCGCGGCTGCCGGCCTTCAGCACGTGGCTGCCAAGCGCGACCCCGGCCCCGGTGGCGAGCATGCCGGTGGACAGGTCGCCGTCAGGCGACAGCGCGGCGGCCGCCAGGAAGGCGCCTGCCGGCACGCGGGCGAGGGTCTGCAGCAGGTCCCATGCGGAGTCCACCCCGGGGATCTTGTCGGCGAAGAACTCGACCAGCGCCAGCACGCCGGAGATGCCCATCACCCACGGCGAGGTGGTGACCTCGAGTGCCTGCGGCAGGTCGAGCCAGCCGAGCGCGCCGGCCACGCCCACGCCGAACACCGTCATGTACACGCGGATGCCGGCAAGCCAGGCCAGCAGCACGCCGATTGCGAACAGCTGGGCTTCGGACATCGCGCATCTCCCCGAGGGTGGTACGCCGCGGAGTATAGGGGCCTTGCGCCATGGCCGAGGACCCGCGCTACCATGCGCCGATGCCCGATTCGCAGCTCCCGGAACATCCGCACCCACGCGCGCATCTCGCGCTGCTGATCCTGCTGGCCGCGGCGCTGCTGTTCGGCCTGTGGGGCGTGTGGACGGTGGTGGGCGCGCGCGGCGGCGAGGCGGCGACGGTCGGCTCGGAACTCGATGGCCTGCGCCAGCAGGTCGCCACCCTGGCGCGTTCCGACCAGGTCAGCCGCGAGGCCAACCAGGACCTGCAGGGCACCCTCGCAGAGCGCGACGAGGAGGTCTCCGCGCTGCGCGCCGACGTCGCCTTCTACGAGCGCCTGGTCGGTTCCACCAGCCAGCGCCGCGGCCTGACCGTGCATGGCCTGCGCCTGCAGCCGCAGGGAGAGGGGGCCTGGCACTTCACCGCCACCCTCACCCAGACCCTCAACCGCGCCGCGGTCAGCCGCGGGCGGCTGACGCTCGCGGTGGAAGGCTCGCGCAACGGCAGCCTGGAGCGGCTCGAGTGGAGCGACCTGCGCCCGCAGGACGATGCGATGGGCGCGGAGTATTCATTCAAGTACTTCCAGCAGCTGGAGGGCGACATCCTGTTGCCCGAGGGGTTCACCCCGCTGCGCGTGCACGTGCGCCTCGCGCCGGTCGGGGCGCCCGCGGTCGACGGGTCCTTCCCGTGGGCGGACGCGGCGGGCGACGTGGCACCGCGTTCCAGCCCCGACGCTTGAAGCGGGGGGCCGTGCCCCCCATCCTGTCCGCATGGACACCATCATCGATCTGGCCGCCCCCGATTACCTGGGGCTGGACCGTCCGCTCCATTTCACGCCCGCCGCTGCCGCCAAGGTCCGCGAGCTGATCAGCGAAGAAGGCAACCCGGCGCTGAAGCTGCGCGTGTATATCCAGGGCGGCGGCTGCTCCGGCTTCCAGTACGGCTTCGAGTTCGACGAGACCCGTGGCGAGGACGACCTGGCGGTGGACACCGACGGCGTCACCCTGCTGGTCGACCCGCTCAGCCTGCAGTACCTGATGGGCGCGGCGGTGGATTACAGCGAAAGCCTGCATGGCGCGCAGTTCACCATCCGCAACCCGAATGCCAAGTCGACCTGCGGCTGCGGCAGCAGCTTCACGACATGACCGAGCGGCGCCGGGCGCCGTTCGCCTTCATCGACGCACCGCTCGACCGCGCCGAACACCTCCGTGACGATCCCGCCGCCCTCGCGCGCCTGTGGGCGGATGGCCGCGTGCTGGTGGTGGACGCCGATGGCCGCGCCTGGTCGGACGACCAGGGGCAGCTGCTGGCGCCGCCGTGCGCAAGCCTCGGCGCGATGCCTACCGATGCGCTGTTCCTCGGCCTGCGTGGCGAGGAAGGCTGGTTTGCCCTTCCGGCCACCTCGGCGGTGGAATCCGGCGAGCCGCCGGGCGTCGACCTGCGCACCGCGGCCGGCCAGTGGCCCGGCTTCGAAGCCACCGCATTCGCGCAGGCGCGCGCGGTGCTGCACTGGCGCGCGCGCCACCGCCATTGCGGCGCCTGTGGCACGACGCTCGCCTTCGCCCGCGCCGGCTGGCTGGGCCGCTGCCCGGGCTGCGCGCTGGAACACTACCCGCGCACCGATCCGGCAGTGATCGTGGCGGTCAGCGATGGCGCGCGGCTGCTGCTCGGGCGCAGCCCGGGCTGGCCACCGCGTCGCTATTCGGTGCTGGCGGGCTTCGTGGAGCCGGGCGAATCACTGGAGCAGACCGTGGTGCGCGAAGTCTTCGAGGAGAGCGCGGTGCGCGTGCGCGCCTGCCGCTACCTGGGCTCGCAGCCGTGGCCGTTCCCGTCGTCACTGATGCTCGGCTTCGCGGCCGACGCCCGGCCGGACGTTCCGCGCTGCAACGACGAGCTCGAGGACGCACGCTGGTTCGGGCGCGACGAGGTCGGCGCCGCGCTGCGCGGCGAGTCCGGTGATGACGGCCTGCTGCTGTCGCCGTCGATCTCGATCTCGCGCTGGCTGATCGAGGACTGGTACGCCGGCACCGGCTGAGCCACGCGACAGGCCACGCGCGCCCGCCATGGCTGCGGCTAGAATCGGCGCATGTTCTCCACCCTCTTTGCCGTCGTGATCGCACTGGCGATCGGCCACGGAGCACCCGCATTCGCCGCCGCCATGCGTGACGACGGCTGGTACCAGGCGTGGCTGCGCTGGCTGGACGGCCGTTTCCCGGGCGACAGCTTCTGGCGTGGCCCCGGTGGCGTGCTGCTCGCGCTGCTGCCGCCGCTGCTGGTGGTCGCGTTGCTGCAGCTGCTGCTGCGCGACGTGGTGTTCGGGCTGCCCTCCCTGCTGTTCGGCGTGGCGCTGCTGTTCTACGCCTGGGGGCCGCGCGATCTGGATCGCGATGTCGACGTGATCATCGACGCCCCCGATCCCACGGCCCGCTCCGTGGCGCTCGCGCTGCTGAGGCCACCGGCGGCGGCCGGCGCCGCCGATGCCGGCGACCCGGTGGGCCGGGTGTTCTCCGCCGCGCTGCGGCGCTGGTTCGGGGTGCTGTTCTGGTTCCTGCTGCTCGGGCCGGCAGGCGCGCTGCTGTACCGCCTGGCGGCGATCGCCGCCGAAGGCGAACCCGCGCTCTACCTGCCCGCCGGCTTCGTCGACGGCGCGCGCCGCCTGCTGGCGCTGCTCGACTGGCCGGCGGCGCAGCTGATGGCGCTGTCGCTGGCGCTGGTCGGCAATTTCGACGTGGTGGTCGGCGCGTGGAAGGCGGGTGGCGGTGCGCGGTTCACGCTGGATGCCGGGTTCCTCGCCGCCGTGGGGCGCGCCAGCGTGCGCCACGAGCTGGAGGAAGACGGCATGCAGGACGCCGCGCTGCCACAGGCGCTGCGCGACGCGATGTCGCTGGTGTGGCGCATCCTGCTCGCGTGGCTGGCGCTGCTGGCGCTGTTCGTGGTCGCCGGCTGGGTGAACTAGGCGGCGTCGCCGCGCAACGTGCGCACCTGCGCCTCGAGCGAGGCCGCCGTGGCGTCCTGGCCCGCGACCGGCGCCTGGGCCATCACCGCGACATGGGCGCGGAAGCGGCGCGGCACGCGCATGCGGTCCAGCAGGCCGCCCTCGGCCGCGGCGCCGCGGCGGCTCCACATGCTGGCCCACATGCCGCGCAGCGCCATCGGCACCACCGGCACCGGTCGCCGCGCCAGGATGCGCTCGACTCCCGACTTGAACGGCGCGATGGCGCCATCCCGCGTCAGGCGGCCCTCGGGGAAGATCAGCACCAGTTCGCCGTCGGCCAGCGCGGCATCGATGGCGTCGAAGGCGCGTTCCATCATCGCCAGGTCCTCGCGCGGGCTGGCGATCGGGATCGCGCCGGCGGCGCGGAAGATCCAGCGCATCACAGGGATCTGGAAGATCCGGTAGTACATGACGAACCGCACCGGGCGCGGGATGCTCGCCGCCAGGATCAGCGCATCCATGTAGCTGACGTGGTTGCACACCAGCAGCGCCGGGCCCTCGTCGGGCACGTGGCGTTCGATGCCGTGCAGCTCCAGCCGATACAGCGTGCGCACCAGCAGCCAGCTGACGAAGCGCATCGCGAACTCGGGCACGATGGTGAAGATCCACGTGGCGACCACCAGGTTGGCGATCGCCAGCGCCAGGAACACCTGCGGAATGCTCCAGCCGAGCACCTGCTGCAGCGCCAGGCCAATGACTGCCGCGGCGACGATGAAGGCCGAGTTCTGGATGTTGAGCCCGGCGAACACGCGTGCCATCTCGTGATTGGGCGTGCGGCTCTGCACCAGCGCGAACAGCGGCACGATGAACAGGCCGCAGGAGAAGCCGATGCCGGTCAGGTCGAACGCGATGCGCCAGCCGTTGTCGCCGGCGAGGAAGCCGGCGATGTCGAGTCCGGCCTGCGGTGCCAGCCCGCTGCGCGCGAAGTACAGGTCCAGCATGAAGGCACTGATGCCCAGCGCACCGAGCGGCACCAGGCCGATCTCGACGGTGCGCGCGGAGAGCTTCTCGCACAGCAGCGAGCCGGTGCCGACGCCGATCGAGAACAGCGCCAGGCCGAAGATGTAGAGGCTGGTCGAGCGCTCGGCTGCGCCGAGGTGCAGTTCGGCATAGTTGGGCAATTGTGCGGTCAGGACCGTGCCCACGAACCAGAACCAGGACACGCCCAGGATCGCGTTGCGCACCGCCGGCGTGCGCCGGGTGAGCTTCCAGATGCGCACCGATTCCGGCACCGGGTTCCAGTTGACCTGGAGGTCAGGCGCGCCGGCGTCGACACGCGGGATCATGCGCGCCACCAGGTTGCCGATGACCGCCAGCGCGACCACCGAGGCGGCCGCGGCCTCCGGCCCCCAGCTGCCCGCCACCTGGAAGACCAGCCCGCCATAGATCATGCCGGCGAGGATCGACAGCGACGTGCCCATCTCCACCAGGCCGTTGCCGCCGGTGAGTTCCTCGGGTTTCAGCACCGCCGGCAGGATCGAATACTTCACCGGCCCGAACAGCGTCGACTGCATGCCGGTCGCGAACAGCGCCACCAGCAGCAGCGGCATGCTGCCCATCAGGAAGCCCACGCCGGCCAGCGACATGATCACGATCTCCATCGCCGTGGTGATGCGGATCAGGCGCTGCTTCTCGAGTTTCTCGGCGAACTGCCCGGCGATCGCAGAAAACAGGAAATAGGGCGCGATGAACAGTGCCGGCGCGAGGTTGGTGTAGAGCGTACGCTGGTCGCTGTCGACGCCGAGATGGAACAGCAGGCCGATGATCGCCTGCCGGTACACGTTGTCGTTGAAGGCGCCGAGCGCCTGCACGCCGAAGTAGGGCAGGAAGCGGCGCTGGGTGAGCAGTGCGAACTGGCTGTGGCGCATGCGGCCCCCGGTCGAGTGGCCGTGAGACTAGCAGACCGGTTGCGGGCTGCGGACGACAGGCAGCGATACCTGCCGTCCGGTATGTCAGGCGTTCGCGGCCTTCTTCGCGCGCGGCTTGGCCTTCGCCTTGGGCGCGGTGGACAGCGCCTCGAGTCGCGCCTGCGCTTCGCGCTTGCCGAGCGAACGCAGCGGCACGATGCCCGCGACCTGGGTGGCGCGGGGAATGGTCTTGCCGTTTTCCCAGTTGTAGACGGACTGCGCACTGGCGCCGGCCAGCTTGGCGAAGTCGGCGGCGGACAGGTCTAGGCGCGCGCGCAGCGACTTCAAACCCTTGGCTGAAAAGCGCGACGAGGTCGCGTCGTCGGCGTCGCCGGAGGTATCGACGGCCTGCTTGCCGCCCGACTTCTTCAACTGCCGCGACAGCACGGCCACCTGGCGCTTGAGTTCGGCGATGTCGCGGCGATAACTGCTGCTGGCCTTGCGCAGGGCATCGGTCTGCGCCTTCATTTCCTTGCGGGCAAGGCGCGAGATTTCGGACTTCAGGGTCGACGCGAGGTTGGACACCGGCAATACCTTGTTCGGGGGATTCGCGAGTTTAGCGACAAACCCGGAAATATCCACGCAAGGGTATGGGGACGGTATGGCCAGGGTATGTCGCCGGTATCCCGCCGTGGCGATCGCGGCGGCCTTCATCGGGCCTTTCGCTGCCCGGTGCTGGAATGCGCGCCACAGACCCATGGGAGCGGGGCAATGCGCTACATCCTGTTAATGGTGCTGGCCGTCATGTTGAGCGGCTGCGGCTACAACCAGATCCAGCAGAAGGACGAAGCGGTCGACGCCGGCTGGTCGGAGGTGCTCAACCAGTACAAGCGGCGCGCGGACCTGGTTCCCAACCTGGTATCCACGGTGAAAGGCTACGCCGCGCACGAGCAGCAGGTATTGACCGCGGTGACCGAGGCGCGCGCCAAGGTCGGCGAGGTCAACGTCAATGCCGACGACCCTGCTTCGCTGCAGCAGTTCCAGCAGGCACAGGGTGAGCTGTCGAGCGCACTGTCGCGGCTGATGGTGGTGGTGGAGAACTATCCCAACCTCAAGGCCGACCAGGGGTTCCTCAACCTGCAGACGCAGCTGGAGGGCACGGAGAACCGGATCACCGTGGCTCGCGGCCGCTACATCCAGCTGGTGCAGGACTACAACACCTACATCCGCTCGTTCCCGCAGAACCTGGTCGCCAAGATGTTCGGCCACAAGGTCCGCCCCAACTTCGAGGTCGAGAACGAACGCGAGCTCCAGGACGCGCCGGCGGTCGACTTCGGCGCGGCGGCGGACCGCGCGCCGCAGCCCATGTTGCAGCTGGCGGCCTGAGCGGACGCCGGGCGCCAGGATGCGCATGCGCGCCGTGCTGACGGGCCGGTGGTGGCCGGCGCTGGTGCTGGCCTGCGCGCTGGCGTGGCTGCCGTTGCCGCAGGCGCGCGCGCAGGAACTGGCCGCGGTCCCGGCGCTGGACTCGCCGGTGGTCGACGCCACCGGCACCCTCGATGCCGCGCAGCGCGCGCAGCTGGAACGCCAGGCGCTGGAGCTGCAGCAGCGCAAGGGCAGCCAGCTGCAGGTGCTGGTGGTCGCCAGCACGCAGCCGGAATCGATCGAGCAGTACACGCAGCGCGTGTTCGACCAATGGCGGCCGGGACGCAAGGGCGTCGACGACGCGGTGCTGGTGGTGGTGGCGAAGGATGATCGCCGCGTACGCATCCAGCCCGGCTACGGCCTGGAGGGTGCGATACCCGATATCACCGCCGGGCGGATCATCCAGGAATACATGGCACCCAGGTTCCGCGCCGGCGATTACGGCGGCGGGATCATCGATGCCACCGCGGTGCTGGTGCGCCTGATCGATGGCGAGCCGTTGCCGGAACCGATCGCCAGCCACCGCGAAGGCGGTGGTGGTGGCGGCAGCGGCAGCTGGCTCGGCGCGCTGTTCGCCGCGTTCGTGGTCGCGACCATCGTGCGCGGCGTGTTCGGGCGCGCACCGGCCGTCCTGCGCGGCCTGTTCACCGGCGGTGCCGCCGGCACCGCGGCCTGGCTGCTTTCGGCCGCGCTGGGGCTGGGTGGCGTGGCGGCGGTGATCGGCTTCCTGTTCGGCCTGTCGAAGGCGTCCGCTGGCCGTTACGTACGCCACGGCGGCTGGGGCGGGTTTGGCGGCGGTGGCTGGGGTGGCGGCGGTTTCGGTGGCGGCGGTGGCGGATTCGGCGGTGGAGGTGGCGGTGGCTGGTCCGGCGGTGGCGGCATGAGCGGGGGCGGTGGTGCCTCGGGGAGCTGGTGAGATGGCGACCGTGATGCGCCTGCTGCGGCACCTGTTCGCGCCGACCGCCCACGGCGTGTTTCCCGCCGACAGCCTGCAACGGATCGCGGAGGCCGTGGCGGAGGGCGAACGGCGCCATCGCGGCGAAGTGTGTTTCGCGGTGGAGCCTGCACTGCCGGCGTTGCGCGTGGTCCAAGGCGTCACCGCGCGCGCGCGCGCGAGCGAGGTTTTCGCCGAGCTGCGCGTGTGGGACACGCAGGCCAACAACGGCGTACTGGTCTACCTGCTGCTGGCCGACCACCGGATCGAGATCGTCGCCGATCGCGGCCTCGACGGGCTGGTCACCGATGGCCAATGGCGCGAGGCATGCGCGCGGATGGAGGAACGCCTCCGCGCCGGCGAACACGAAGCCGCCGCGCTCGCCGGCGTCGGCGCGGTCTCCGGCCTCCTCGCACGACACTTCCCGCGCGTGGCCGGGGACATCGACGAGAACGAACTGCCCGATCTCCCGCGGCTGCTGTGAGCCACGCCCGGCGCGACATCGCGCCGCACGGTCAGGCGGGCGCCAGCCATGCGCCGGCGGCGGCCAGCACCACCATCAGCACCAGCCCACCGCCCGTGATGCGGCCATAGCGCGCCCCGCCGCTGGCGAAGGCCAGCACCAGCTTGGTCAGCGCCGACGCCGCGAGCAGGCCGGCCACGCCCCAGCGCGCCTGCGCATGCGGCAGTCCGCCGATCTCGGCCAACCGCGCGATGGTGGCCCCCGCGGCCTGCAGTTCGGCCAGCGCGGCGACCGTCGCGCCGATCAGCGCGCCGGCATCGCCGAAGCTGCGCCGCAGGGCCTCGGCGGCGAGCATGACCGCGGCAATCAGCAGCGCGATGCCGATCGCGTGGCTGAGGCGGAAGGCCCGCGCCTGTGGCGCCTCGGCGGCAGGCGAGTCGCCGCGCGTCCGATGCAGGCCGGTGGCGGCGACCAGCAGCAGGCCGATCGCGGCACCACCGAGCGGCCACGCCGCCGTGCGCAGGAAGCCCGGCGACACGGCGCCGATCACCGCGGCCAGCAGCAGCACCGAGGCCAGGTTGGAGAGCAGCGCGGCGGCGGCGGCCTCCGTCGCCAGGCGCGGCTGGTCACGCGCCAGGCGGCCGTAGCTGGCAACGGCCGCGGTGGAGGAGGCGAATCCGGAGAAGAAACCGGCAACAGGCAGTCCGCGGCGTGCGCCGACCGCGCGCAGTGCGACGTGCCCGACCATGCCCACCGCCAGCACCAGCACCACGATCCGCCACAGCATCGCCGGCTGCAGCACGCCCCAGGGATCGAGTGGTACGTCGGGAAGCAGCGGCAACACCACCAGCGCGGCGGCCGCCAGCAGCAGGCCGTCCTTCATCTCGCGTTCGCTGATCAGTTCGCGGCTCAGGCGCCGCAGCGGATCCTTGGCCCAGAGCAGCACCGCCACCACCACGCCGAGGCCGGCGGCGAGTGACGGCGATTCCCGCGTCAGCCCGGCGAGCGCCACGGTGAGCAGCATCGCCACCTCGCCGGTGAGGCCCGGATCCTGGTCACGCGTGCGCACGTAGGCGGCATGCGCCAGCAGGGCGACCGCCAGCAGCACTGCGACATACGCGGCGGTGCCGAAGCCGTAGGCGATCGCGCCCAGCAGCGCCAGCAGCGCATGGGTACGGACGCCGGCGACGCTCGAACCGTCGACGTGCGCACGCTCGCGCACCGCACCGATCAGCAGGCCGATGCCGAGCGCGGCGCTGAGCGCGCGGACCACCTCGTTCCAGTCCACCGCGTCGCGCTCCCGGCGTCAGCCGCGTTCGCGCGCGATCGCGCGCCAGCCGATGTCGTGGCGGTGGAACTCGCCGTGCCAGGAGATGCCGGCAAGCTCCGCATAGGCGCGCCGCTGCGCGTCGGCGACGCTGTCGCCCAGCGCGCACACGCACAGCACGCGGCCACCGGCGGTGACGGCCTGCCCGTCCTCGAGGCGGGTGCCGGCGTGGAACACACGGGTGTCGTCGAGGTCCGGAACGTCCCAGGCGTTGATGACGTCCCCCGTGCGCGGCGTGCCCGGATAGCCTTCGGCCGCCATCACCACGCCGAGCGCGGGCCGCGGATCCCAGCGCGCCTCCATCCCGGCCAGGCGGCCGTCGATGGCGGCCTGGATCAATGCCGCGAGGTCCGACTGCAGCCGCATCATCACCGGCTGGGTTTCGGGATCGCCGAAGCGCACGTTGAATTCGATGACCTTCGGCATGCCGTCGCCGTCGATCATCAGCCCCGCGTAAAGGAATCCGGTGAACGGGATGCCGTCGGCGGCCATGCCGCGCACGGTCGGTTCGATCACCTCGCGCATCACCCGCGCGTGCACCGCGGGCGTGACCACGGGTGCCGGCGAATACGCGCCCATGCCGCCGGTGTTGGGCCCGGTGTCGCCGTCGCCGACGCGCTTGTGGTCCTGGCTGGTGGCCATCGGCAGCGCGGTGGTGCCGTCGACGATGGCGATGAAGCTGGCTTCCTCGCCTTCGAGGAATTCCTCCACCACCACGCGCGCGCCGGCGTCGCCGAAGGCGTCGCCGGCGAGCATGTCGTCGATCGCCGCTTCCGCCTCGGCCAGCGTCATCGCCACGATCACGCCCTTGCCGGCGGCCAGGCCATCGGCCTTGACCACGATCGGCGCGCCATGCGCGCGCACGTGGGCGACCGCCTCGCCCGCATCGGTGAACACCGCGTAGTGCGCGGTGGGAATGCCGTGGCGTTCGAGGAACGCCTTGGCAAACGCCTTGCTGCCTTCCAGCTGCGCGGCCGCCGCGGTGGGCCCGAAGATGCGCAGCCCGGCGGCGCGGAACCGGTCGACGATGCCGGCGACCAGCGGCACCTCGGGGCCGACCAGGGTGAAGGCGACGGCTTCGTCCTGCGCCAGCTGCAGCAGCGCGTCCAGCTCGCTGACGGCGATGGCGACGTTGCGGCACTTGCCCTCGATGGCGGTGCCGGCGTTGCCGGGCGCGACCAGGACGTCGTGCACGTCCGGCGACTGCGCGAGCTTCCAGGCCAGCGCGTGCTCGCGGCCGCCGGAACCGATGACCAGGACTTTCATGTGTCGACCTCGCCGTTCAACTGGGTTGAGCATAGCCCCCTGAGTCAGGGGGCGATTCGCGCCGCAGGCGCGAATGGGGGTATCAATGCCTGAAGTGGCGCACGCCGGTGAACACCATGGCGAGGCCGTGCTCGTCGGCGGCGGCGATCACCTCGGCGTCGCGCATCGACCCACCCGGCTGGATCACCGCGCGGATGCCGGCCGCGGCCGCGGCGTCGATGCCGTCGCGGAACGGGAAGAACGCGTCCGACGCCATGACCGAACCCGGCACCACCAGCCCGGCCTCTTCGGCTTTCAGGCTGGCGATCTTCGCGCTCACCACGCGGCTCATCTGCCCCGCGCCGATGCCGACGGTGTACTGGCCGCTGGCATAGACGATCGCGTTCGACTTCACGAACTTCGCAACGCGCCAGGCGAACAGCAGGCTGTCGAGCTCCGCGGTGTCCGGCGCGCGCGCCGTGACCACGCGCAGCTCCTCGCGCGCGACCTCGCGATTGTCGGCGTCCTGCATGAGCAGGCCCGAGCCGACGCGCTTGACGTCCATCATGTTGCGGCCCGCACCGTGCGCGATGCGCAGCACGCGCACGTTGGCCTTGCGGCGCGCGACATCCAGCGCGCCCGCGTCGTAGTCCGGTGCGATCAGCACTTCGACGAACTGGCGGTCGAGGATCGCCTTGGCCGTCGCGGCGTCGAGCGTGCCGTTGAAGGCGATGATGCCGCCGAAGGCCGAGGTCGGGTCGGTGGCGTAGGCGAGCTCGTAGGCATCACCGCAGCCGGCGCCGGTGGCCACGCCGCAGGGATTGGCGTGCTTGACGATCACGCAGGCCGGCGCATCGAACTGGCGCACGCATTCCCAGGCGGCGTCGGCATCGGCGAGGTTGTTGTAGCTGAGCTCCTTGCCCTGCAGCTGCGTGAATGTCGCCAGCGTGCCCGGCACCGGATGCAGGTCGCGGTAGAACGCGCCACGCTGGTGCGGGTTCTCGCCATAGCGCAGGTCCATCACCTTCACGAAGCTGCCGTTGGCCTGCGCGGGAAACGCGCTGCGCGCGCCGTCGTCGCCGATCGAGGACAGGTAGTCGCTGATGCAGGCGTCGTACTGCGCCACGCGGTTGAACGCCGCCACCGACAGCGCGAAGCGCGTCTTCGCCGACAGCGTGCCGTCATGGGCGTCGAGTTCGGCGAGCACGCCCGCGTACTGCGCGGGATCTGTGGCCACGGCGACGCGCGCGAAGTTCTTCGCCGCGGAGCGCAGCATCGCCGGGCCGCCGATGTCGATGTTCTCGACGATGTCATCCAGGCTGCTCGCCGGATCCGCCGACACCCGCTCGAACGGGTACAGGTTCAGCACCAGCAGGTCGATCGCGGCGATCCCGTGTTCGGCCATCACCGCGTCGTCCACGCCGGCGCGCCCGAGCAGGCCACCGTGCACCACCGGGTGCAGGGTCTTGACGCGGCCATCCATCATTTCCGGGAAGCCGGTGGCGTCGGCGACGTCACGCACCGCCAGGCCGGCGTCGCGCAGCGTGCGCGCGGTACCGCCGGTGGAAAGGAGTTCGACACCGCGTGCGGCGAGCGCGCGCGCGAGGTCCAGCAGCCCGGTCTTGTCGGACACGGACAACAGGGCCCGGCGCAGGGGCAGGCGGTCGATGGTCATGGGGTGCGTACCGCAGCGGGAAAACGCCGATTATACGGCCGGGCCCGAAGCACCGGCCCTCGCAGCCGCGTCAGACGATGCCGTAGTCGCGCAGCTTGCGGCGCAGGGTGGCGCGATGGATGCCGAGGATCGCCGCGGCGCGGCTCTGGTTGCCCTCGCAGTGGTTCAGGACCTCGACGAACAGCGGGATCTCGAGCTCGCGCAAGGCGATCTCGTAGAGATTCTTGGCGTCGCGGCCGTCGAGGTCGCGGATGTAGCGGCGCACCGCGTTCGCGACGTGCTCGCGCAGCGGCGGACGCGGCGTGCCGCGCGCATGCGGCTCGGAATGGTCGGCAGCGTTCAAGAGGGCCCCGGAAGCACCACGCCCTGGTGGCGCGGATCGTCGTCGAGTCTAGCGCGCGCCCGGCGGGCACGCCAAATGGCGTGCCGTCAGCGGAAGTCGAACATGAAGGCGACCGCGCCGCGGCCCGGCTCGCGCACGTCCATGCGGATCACCGCGCCGGCACCGCTGTCGACCAGCGCGTTCTCCGGCGCCTGTCCGAGGTATTCGGCGGGTGCGAACGCGCGCGTGCCGAGTGGCCGGCCATCGACGTCGGACAGCGTCAGCACCACCTCCGGCCACGCCTGCGGCCACGTGGCGTTGTTGCGGAAACTGGCGGTGATGCGCAGCGTGTCGGCGCGCTGCGGATGCGGGCGCACGTCACGTTCCAGCAGCGCGAAGGCGGCGGGCTCGCGCCACGGCGGCAGCGAACAGCGCAGCAGCGCGCAGGTGCGCGCCACGACCGGGCGCCACGCCGGGTCGGCGGCCAGGCGTGCGCGATCGGCGAGAAGCCACTGCACGCCCAGCAGCACGGCCAGGCCGACGATGGCCGCCGGCATCACCCAGCGGCGTCCGGCTGGCGCATCGGCGGCGATGCGGCGGGCGCGCGCGAAGCTCGGCGCGGGCTTGCCGCCGCGGCGCGACGGTGGCGGCGGGTCGGCCGGTGACTCCACGGCATCGGAGCGTGCGGGCGCGTCCGCGGCTGCGGATGCGACCGCGGCCTCGGACGAGGCCGCGGGGTGGGGCGCGGCGTCGGCGGCTATCGGAGCTGCCGCGTCAGGTGGCGGCGCGTCGCCCTCGGCTGCGACATCGCTGCCGGTGCGCAGCAACGAGGCCACCGAAACCGCGGGCTGCGCGAGCAGGGCGGCGTGCGCGTCGCGCGCGGGTCCGAAGGCATCCTCGATCGCCGCGGCCACGCCGCTGCGCGCGGCGTCGATCGCGGCGGCGTCGGGGCCGCGCATGTCATCCGCCTGCTGCGACGGCTCCGCCGGCTGCCCGGCATCGAGCTGTGCAGCACAGCGCGGGCAGCGCGGCGGCGGCAGGTCGGTGGCCGGATCGGTGGCGATCAGGCCGCGGCAATGCGGGCAGTTGATGAACATGGCGGCTATTCAAGCATGCGCGGCGGATGCCGTGCAGGGGCTCAGGCGTCGCCGCGGCGCACGCCGTCGATGCGCACCCAGTCGCCGTCGATGGTCACGTCGAGTGCGTCGAACCAGGCGCCGTAGCGCGCGAGCAGCGCGTCCTGCTGGCCGTCGAGGATGCCCGACAGCGCCAGTCGGCCACCCGGCGCCACGCGTGCGGCGATGGTGTCGGCCAGCGCATCGAGCGCGGAGGCGAGGATGTTGGCCACCAGCACCGGCCAGGTGCCGGCCGGCGCGTCGCCCGGCGCGAACACCGCCAGGCGCGCGGCGACGCCGTTGCGCGCGGCGTTGTCGTGCGTGGCGAGCAGCGCCTGCGGGTCGTTGTCGATGCCGGTGGCGTGGGCCGCGCCCAGCTTCAGCGCGGCGAGCGCGAGGATGCCGCTGCCACAGCCGAAATCGAGCACGCGCGCGCCGGCGAGTACGCCTTCCGCGGCCAGCCCGTCCAGCCAGCGCAGGCACAGCGCGGTGGTCGGGTGGGTGCCGGAGCCGAACGCCAGGCCGGGGTCCAGGCGCACCACCGCGGCGTCGGCGCCGGCGGCATCGTCCGGCAGTTCGCGGTTCCAGGGCACGATCCAGGTGCGCTCGCCAAAGCGCAGCGGTTCGTACTGGTCCATCCACGCGCGCTCCCAGTCCTGGTCCTCGACGCGTCGGAACGCCACGCGTGCCCAGTCCAGCTCCGGGTCGAAGCTTTCCAGCGCGGCGAGCAGCAGCAGCGCGTCGGCATCGTGCGCGAACAGCGCGGTCAGGCTGATGTCGTCCCACAGCGGCGTCTCGCCGACGCCGGGCTCGAGGATGGCGTGTTCGTTGCTGGTGCCGGCATCGGCATCGAGCATGGTCACCGCCAGCGCGCCGACGTCGTCGAGCGCGTGTTCGTAGCGGGCCTGCTCGGATTCGCGGCAGCGCAGGGTCAGTTCGAGGAAGGGCATCGCACGCCACCGTGACCTGGGGCGAGCATGGTACGGCCTTGCCGGCGTGGAAGCCGGCCCGGGATCGCCCGGGCCGGCCAGTGCCTCAGGTTCCGGGCACCAGGGTGGCGACCTGGAAGCTGCGCGGTCGCGTGGCACCGTCGGCGCGCAGGGTGGCGACGCCGTTTGCCGGGGCCTTGGTGGACATCAGCGTGAACGAATGCAGCACGCCCCAGGACAGCGAGTTGCCGCCGGACGCATCGCTCCAGCCGATCAGGTTGGCGCCGGTGGCAAACTGCCAGTCATTGCCGGCGTTGGTGTCGCCGTCGCGGAACACCGTGCCCGACACCTGGGCGCCGGCGCTGGTGGCCAGCGAGAAGCCATCGAAGCCCTGGCTGTTGGACACGCGGATGTTCGGGTTGGTGCCGGTGATCTCGGCGAACGCGAACTCGAAATTCATCACCGCGTAGTGGTACTGCCACAGACCGCTCGGCAGGCGCTTGGCCTTCACCGCCACCTTGGCGCGCGATGCCTCGGTCACGAGTTCGGTCATGAGCGTGCGCTCGAACCTCGCCCCCAGCTTGGGGTTGCGCGGGTTGGTCGGCGCCTGGCCCTGCGCGAACCAGCGGTCGATCGCCGGACCCAGGCGTTCGCTGCCGTTGCTGGCGTTCCAGGTGGAGCCCGTCCAGGACGGCGTGACCGCGCGCGAGGACATCGAGTTGTAGATGTTGATGTCCTCGCGCGCGAGGTACCAGGACTCGTACATCCAGGTCGCGCCCGGATGCAGCGTCGGCGCGATCTGCGATTCACGCACCACCATGCGCTCCCAGTACTGGTCGCCGGGGCCGGTGTCCATCACGCCATTGCAGTCGGGGTCGAAGGTCGAGCCGCAGCGGCCCCACAGCCCGCTGGACGGCACGATCTCGCTGCGCGGCGACAGGCCCTGGGTGTAATCGTTGTTGCCGGCCGAGTAGGTGTCGGTGCAGCCGCGGCCGAGGGCATGGCCGTGGTGGTCACCGCTGTCCAGGCAGCTGCCGTTGGTGGTCAGGTAGGCCTGCTTCACGCCGGAGCGGCCGATCTGCTCGATGCTGCCGTCGGCGTTGGTGCGGTACATGTTCCAGATGAGGTAGGGGTGCTGGTCGTTCTGGTACGGCGGCGAGGGCGCGGTGAACTTCTGGTACCACGGGATGGTGGCGGTCCAGCGCGCGCTGCTGGTGCCGAGCGGGTCGCCGGGCACGGTGGCGGCGATGTTGCCTTCGTTGACGTTGTTCTTCAGCGTCGACGACGGCGTGAACACCACCTGGCCATTGCCGTTCGGGCCGCTGCAGCCCTGGCAGCGGGTGTAGTACAGCGTGGTGTCCCTCATGAACAGGTCGTTCTGGTAGATGCCGCCGTCCGGGGCCGGGGCGCCATGCCAGGTGATGTAATTGGCCTGCGGGCGCGTACCGCCGCTGCCGCGCACCTGCACGGTGGCGTCGAGCTGCACCTCGCCGATCGGCCAGCCGGCGGCGTACGGCGCGCCGATCCGCCTGGCCAGCCGCTCGCTGATCATGATGTCGGACGAGCCGATGGTGAGGGCCGCGGGGTCGTCGAGCAGCTCGTGCATCACGCGGTCGACGTGGAACCAGGCTACGCCGTCGGCACCGACCAGGTCGAACTCCGGCTCGGCACCCGCCGCGACCTTGCGCGGCACCAGGCGGAAGCCGTCGAGGTCGATGCTGCCGTCGCGCACTTCAAGCGTGTAGCCGCCGCGCGCCTGCAACGCGCCGCCGGTCATCTCGCGTGCATAGCCGTTGACCACGTTGAAGCGCAGCTGGGAGAACGGCTGCAGCGCGAAACGTTCGGAGCCGTCGCCGGCGCGCGTGCCGAGCACCGATGCGGGACGTATGCGGATGCCGAGGTCGGCGGCGAGGTCGGTGTTCCAGCGGATGCCGATGTCGCCGCCGGCCGCGGCCCATGGCCTGGCGTGGACATCGCCCGCCGCGGGCTTGGCGATCGCAGTGCGCGCCTGCGACTGCGCGAGCGCGGTGGCGGTGGTGCCGGCCATGCCGGCCGCCAGCAGACCGCCGATCACGACGGGTAGGACGTTCTTCCTGCAAAGACGCATCGGTTCTCTCTCCCTTGCACGTGATGCCGGCCCCCCCGGTCCGACGAGCGTCCGAGCATATGCGAGAAAAGGGCGGGTCTACCACGTTCGCCGGCGCAGGGTGCGCCGGCGGAGCGAGGGGCGGTGGCCGCCCCTCGCGCGCATCACAGGATCGAGAGCGCCATGTCCTTGCGCTCGGACAGCCGCTTCTCGAGGTAGTGGATGTTCTGTCCACCATCCTCGAAGCCGCGGTCGGCGAGGATGCGCTGCTGCAGCGCGATGTTGGTCTTGATGCCATCGACCACCATCTCCGACAGCGCCACGCGCATGCGGCAGATCGCCTGCTCGCGCGTCGCGCCGTGCACGATCAGCTTGCCGATCATCGAGTCGTAGTTGGCGGGCACGCGATAGCCCTCGTAGATGTGCGAGTCCACGCGCACGCCCGGCCCGCCCGGGGCGTGGAAGTGCTGGATCAGTCCGGGCGAGGGCAGGAAGCTGTCCGGGTCCTCGGCGTTGATGCGGCACTCGATGGCATGGCCGTTGAGCACCACGTCCTCCTGGCGGATCGACAGCGGCCGGCCGGACGCGATCAGCAGCTGTTCGCGGATCAGGTCGATGCCGGTGACCATCTCGGTGACCGGGTGCTCCACCTGGATGCGGGTGTTCATCTCGATGAAGTAGAAGCGCCCGTCCTCGTACAGGAACTCGAACGTGCCCGCGCCGCGGTAGCCGATGCGGATGCAGGCCTCGACGCACACCTTGCCGATCCCGGCGCGCTGCTCCGGCGTGATGCCCGGCGCCGGCGCTTCCTCGACCACCTTCTGGTGGCGGCGCTGCATCGAGCAGTCGCGTTCGCCGAGGTGGATGGCGTTGCCCTGGCCGTCGGCCAGCACCTGGATCTCCACGTGGCGCGGGTTTTCCAGGAATTTCTCCATGTAGACCATGTCGTTGCCGAACGCGGCCTTGGCCTCGGCCTTGGTGGTCTGGATGGCGGTGAGCAGCGCGGCTTCGGTATGCACCACGCGCATGCCGCGCCCGCCGCCACCGCCGGAGGCCTTCACGATCACCGGGTAGCCGATCTGGCGGCCGATCTTGACGTTGGCATCCGGCTCGTCGCCCAGCGGGCCGCCGCTGCCGGGCACGCAAGGCACGCCGGCCTCCTGCATGGCGCGGATCGCCTCCACCTTGTCGCCCATCAGGCGGATGGTCTCCGCCCGCGGGCCGATGAACACGAAGCCGGACTGCTCGACGCGCTCGGCGAAGTCCGCGTTCTCTGCGAGGAAGCCGTAGCCGGGGTGGATCGCCTGCGCATCGGTGACCTCGGCGGCGGCGATGATGCTGGCCATGTCGAGGTAGCTCTGCTGCGATGGCGCCGGCCCGATGCACACCGATTCATCGGCCATCGCCACGTGCTTGAGGTTGCGGTCGACGGTGGAGTGCACCGCGACCGTGCGGATGCCGAGCGCATGGCAGGCGCGCAGGATGCGTAGCGCGATCTCGCCGCGGTTGGCGATGACGACCTTGTCGAGCATGGTCCGCGCCTCAGCCGATCACAAACAGCGGCTGGTCGAACTCGACCGGCTGGCCGCTCTCGCCGAGCACGGCGAGCACGGTGCCTGCGACGTCGGCCTCGATCGGGTTGAACATCTTCATCGCCTCGATGATGCCCAGCGTCTCGCCGGCCTTGACCGCCTGGCCCACGGTGACGAAGGCCGGCTTGTCGGGCGCCGGCGACGAGTAGAAGGTGCCGACCATCGGCGAGCGCACGACGTGGCCGTCAGGCAAGGCCGGCCCGCTCGGCTCGGCTGCACCCGGGCGACCGCCGGTCGCGGCCTCGACCGGCGACTGCATCGGCATTGCCGGGCCGCGGTGGTAGTCCGCAGGTGCCGGCGCGGACATCGCCGCCGTGCCGCGCGGGATGCGGGCCAGGCGCACCGACTCCTCGCCCTCCTTGATCTCGATCTCGGCGAGGTTGGATTCCTCGAGCAGGTCGATCAGCTTCTTGATTTTTCTCAGGTCCATGCGGGCCTCGTCTGGTGGTGTCCGCGCAGGTGCGCAGGCGATGGGAATGGGGTGTGGAAGGTCAGGGCGTGCTGCCAAGGCGCGGCAGGGCCGCATCCAGGGCGAGCGCGTAACTGGTGGCACCAAAGCCGCAGACCACGCCGACGGCCAGGTCGCTGAAGTAGCTCTGGCGCCGGAACGGCTCGCGGGCATGCGGGTTGGACAGGTGCACCTCGATGAAGGGCAGGGCGACCGCGGCCAGAGCGTCGCGCAGGGCCACCGAGGTATGGGTGAAGGCGGCGGGATTGACCAGCAGGAAGCCGGTGCCGTCCCCGGCGGCGGCCTGGACGCGCTCGACCAGCACGTGCTCGGCGTTGGACTGCAGGCTCTCGAACGCGTGCCCGGCCGCCTCCACCCGGGCGCGCAGCGCGGCGTCGATCGTCGCCAGCGTGTCGCGGCCATAGATCTCCGGCTCGCGGCTGCCGAGCAGGTTGAGGTTGGGTCCATGGAGGACGAGGAGCTTGCCCATTCGTTGCCGCACGGCCTGTGGCCAAAACGGCGGCCAGTCTGCGCCAAGCGTCCGATCGTGTCCAGATCGCAGAAGTTGCGCCAAATATGGCTGTTTTAAGCGACCGTTTGAGTCGCTGCGCTCAGGGCTTCGCCCAGCCGCTGATTTCGCCATGCGTGAATGGGCCGATGCGCTGTTTCAGCAGGCGTCCATCGGACCCGATCAGCACCGTGTACGGCAGCACGCCCCGCGGGTTGCCCAGCTGCACCCCGGCGTCGCGCGGCCCGGGGATATCGATGGCGATCGGGTAGCTCACCGGGATGCGCGTGAGAAAGTCCTCCACGGCGTTTTGGTCGTCGAGCGCGATTCCGATCACTTGCACGCCATTGGCACCCTGTTCGACGGCGAAGCGTTCCAGTTCCGGCATTTCCTCGATGCAGGGGCCACACCAGCTGGCCCACAGGTTGACCAGCAGGGGGCGGCCGGCTGCGTGGTCCGGGATGAGGATCGGGCTGCCATCCAGGCCGGGCAGGGTGAGCGCGGGCACCGGCTCACCGCGGACCGCGACCTGCAGTCCGTCAGGCGCAAGCGGCGCGACGGCCGTCATCGCACCCTGGAGCGCGCGCTGCCCGAACTCGGTGCGCAGCAGTGGGCCCGGGCCGTTCACGGCCAGGCCGGCGACGATCCCCAGCACGCCCGCGGCCAGCGCCGCCAGCACCACGGTGCGCGTGCGCATCAGCGTGCCGCCCGTTCGATCGCGGCCACCGTGCTGCTGCGGTCCAGCACCGCCGGCAGCACCTCGCCCGCCCCGCCGCCGCGCGGGTACACCACGTACAGCGGCACGCCGACCGCGCGGTGCGCGGCCAGGAACGCGCTGATCTCCGGATCCACGTTGGTCCAGTCGCCGACCATGTAGGTGGCGCCGGCGCGCTGCAGCGCGTCGCGGAACGCGGCGCTGGACAGCGTGCCGCGTTCGTTGGCCTTGCAGGTCACGCACCAGTCGGCGGTCATGTTCACGAACACCACGCGCCCTTCGTCGCGCAGCGCCTGCAGGCGCGCGGCGGAGTAGGCGACGGTGGCCTCGCCGGCCTGCTGCGGCGCGCGGTCGGGCGGCGGCATGCGGGTGACCAGCCACACCGGGGCGAGCGCCACCAGCAACAGGGCGAGCGCGGGCAGGCGCCGCCAGCCACCGCGCATGCGCGCGCGCTCGAACCACCACAGGGCGAGCGCCATCAACGCCACGCCGATCGCCACCAGCGCCATCGCGTCGACGCCGCGCTGCTTGCCGAGCACCCAGGCCAGCCAGATCGCGGTCAGGTACATCGGGAACGCCAGCACCTGCTTCAGCGTCTCCATCCAGGCGCCGGGCTTCGGCAGCCGCTCCGCCAGCCCCGGCACGAAGCCGACCAGCAGGAACGGCAGCGCCAGCCCGAGGCCGAGCGCCAGGAACACGGCCAGTGCCACCACGGTGGGCGCGGCAAACGCGAACGCGAGCGCGCCGCCCATGAACGGCGCGATGCAGGGGCTGGCCACCACGCAGGCCAGCACGCCGGTGAAGAAGTCGCCCAGCGGCCCGCTGCGCGTCGCCAGGCCGCGACCCAGGTTGGCACTGCCACCGATGGTGAACACGCCCGACAGGCTCAGTCCGACCGCGGCCATCAGCAGGACCAGCGCGGCCACGAAGCCCGGCTGCTGCAGCTGGAACCCCCAGCCCAGCGCCTGGCCCGCGGCGCGCAGCGCGATCACCAGCAGGCCGATCACCGCAAACGCGGACAGCACGCCGGCGGTGTACCAGAGCGCGTGGCGCCGCGCCGCGCCGCGGTCGGCACCGGTCTGCGCGATCCCCAGCACCTTCAGCGACAGGATGGGCAGCACGCAAGGCATGACGTTGAGCAGCAGGCCGCCGACGAGTGCCAGCAGCAGCGCGGCCAGCACGCCGGTGGCCGCCGTGGCCGGTGGCGTGCTGCGCGCGGCGTTGTCGCCGGCGGCATCCGCGCTGGACGCGGGCGCGCCCGGCTCCGCGGCCGGGTCGTCAAGACCGCCGCTGGTGGACAGCGTGCCCGCCGCGGTGTCGCCTGGCCCGGCGGCGGGAGCGCCGGCGCCGCTGGAACTTCCCTCGGGGGGCGCGGCAGCGGGCGGCGTGGCGGCGCCTGGCGACGCGATCGGCGTCGCCGCCAGGGGCGATGCCGGCGTAACCGTCCCGGCGGGCAGCGACAGGCGCACGCTGCGCGTCATCGGCGGGTAGCAGATGCCCTCGTCCTGGCAGCCCTGGAATGTGGCGGTCAGGGTGGCCTGGCGGGCTTCGCCATGTGTGCGCAGCAGTGGCAGCGGCACATCGACCTGGTCGAAATAAACCACCACGTCGCCGAAGTGTTCGTCGTGGTGCGACACGCCGCGCGGCCAGCGCGGGGCTGCGGGCGTGATGCCGTCGGCGTGCAGCTGGAAACTGCTGCGGTCGCGGTACAGGTAATAACCGGGTGCCGGGGTGAAGCGCATCAGCACGGTGTTGCCGTCGCCGGCGATCGCCTCGAACGCGAAGGCCTGCTCCTGCGGCAGCGGCAAGGCGTCGGCCTTGCCTCCCAGCGGCCGGGCCGCAGCGCCGGCCTGCGCGGTGCCACCGCCAAGCGTGCGGCCGAGCGCGGCAAAGCCGGCGTCGGGTGCCGCCGGTGATCGCGACCCCGGCAGCGCCACGGTGACCGTGCGTGTCTGTGGCGGATAGCAGACGCCGAGGTCGGCGCAGCCCTGGTAGCGCACCTTCAGGCGCGTGCTGCCGGCAGTGCCGGCCTGTCCGGTGAGCACCGCTGCCACGCGGCCACGGTAGGTTTCGACCTCGCCAAAGAATTCGTCGGTGTGCCGGCGCCCGGCCGGCAGCTGCAGGCCGCGGGCATCCACGTCAAAGCCGGCGTCGAGCGGTTCGGCGCCCATGCGGTGGCGGTACAGGTAATAGCCGTCGGCGATCGTCCAGGCGAGTTCGATGCGCCCCGCGTCGGTCGCCTCGGCGCGCAGCACGAAGGCCTCGTCGACCGGCAACAGGTCGTCGACGTCGACGGCGGCAATGGCCGCGCATGGCAGGACAAGCAGGGCGAGCGCCAGGCAGGTGCGGCGCCAGCCTGCGGCAGACATGAGGGAGTGGACGTTCAACGTGCGCCAGCTGCGGGAAGGGCAGCCTAGGGTAGCGGAGACGTGGCCCGCGGACAGGCGGAGCATCGGGATCGGCAGGCCCTGGGACACTCAGTTCCGCAGGCCCGGTGCATCGGGCAGGCCGGCGGTTGCCGCCGGCATGCCATGCGAGGGCCGGCAACCCCGGCCGGCCTCGCAGGTGGAACCTTGCCTCAGCGCACAGCGCGCCGGATCGCCGGTGCCGACACCTTCACCGGCGCAGCGGCCGCCTTCGGCGGCGTGGCCGTGGTGGCCGGGCGGTACGGCGGGCGCAGCTTCGGGTTGCGCGGGGTGACGGGCGTGGGCGTGCCGAGTTCGCAGACGGTCGGCGTGGTGGAGGTGAACAACGCGTTGCTCGCCCACTCCGGGTGGTCGATGAACGGGTTGCGGTTGCCCTGGTACGCGGCGACCACTTCGTTGCGCGCGCGCTCGGCGTCATCCGGCGGATCGCCGGCGTGCCAGTCGAGCAGGGTGGACAGCATGCCCATGTAGGCCGGCGACGACGACGTGCCCACGATCAGGCTGCGGTTGTCGGTGAGCTCGAGGTCGGGTTCGGCCTGGTTGTTGGTCGGGTGCGTGCCGCCTTCGTAGCGGATCGCCATGTACAGCACCGCGCGCGCCATGTCGCCCTTGCGCGCACCCCAGGCTTCGAACGAGCCCTGGTTGCCGTTCGGCCCCTTGAACCAGTTCGAATTGCCGGGATACGTGCCGCTGCCGCCACCACGGCCATTGTTGGCCTCGGTGACGCGCTCGGCACAGCCCGACGCCTGGGTGCAGTTGTCGAACGGCATGTTGCCGCGGTTCGAGTTGTAGCCCTCGTCGCTCAGGTACAGCATGTGTGCGTCGGTGTAGGGCGCGTTGGGGAAGCCCAGGTTGCCGGTGGTGGCGGGGAAGCCCAGCGAGTTCGGCCAGGTGTGTTCGCGGTTGTACTTGTTGCTGCCGCCGCTGCCGGCGCGGTCGGTGCCCTTGGTGTAGCTGCGGTTGCGGTAGACGTCGAGGATCTTGCCGGCGTCGTTCGGGTCCTCGTCGGCGATCTCGAGGATCGTCCAGGTGCTGGTGCCGCTGCCGCTGTACGGATAGGCCACGTGGCCCTTGATGGTCGCATGCAGCGAGCAGCGCAGCTGGCCGGGGCTGGAGGTGTTCACCAGGCCGTAGTAGCCCTCGCCGCCGTTGCCGCCGCCGCGCGGCAGCTTCACCTTGAACGACACTGCGGTATCGGCTTCAGGCGCGGCGCCGTCGAGGTCGGCGATGTGCGTCGCGTCGACCAGCAGCGAGCACGCCTGGCCGGGCACAAGCGGCCTGGCCGGCGTGAGCGCGAAGGTGGTCGCCTGCGCGACATGGTCGAGGTCGAGGCGCTGGCGGCGCAGGCCGTCGCAGGCCAGCACGAACGCGCCGGCCTGGGCGACCACCGGCTCGCTGAAGGTCACGCTGAGGTCCGCGGCGTACGGGAAGTCGGTGCCGCCGTCGACCGGGAAGGTGGTGGTGACGCGCGGCGCGGCATTGCCGGCTTCGCCGAAGGACTGGTCGTTGTTGCAGGTACCGAAGGTCTGCGTGGCCGAGTCGGCCCAGCTGAAGTCGGCATAGGCGTTGCCGGTGCCGCCGAGCTGCAGCGACGTGCCGAGCGGGGCGGTGCTGGCCTCGGCCACGCCGATGTCGGTGCTGGTCAGGCCGGCGGCCGGACCGTTGAGGGCGGTCATCGTGCCTTCGTAGCTCAGGAACTGGACCACGTTGCCCTGCGGGTCGACCAGGGCGATGCCGTCCGGCGATCCGTTCTGCAGGCCGTCCAGCGGATAGTTGATGGTGGCCAGCCGCACCTGGCCGCCGCACGCGACCAGGTTGCCCGCGGGCACCGGGGTCGTGGAGTAGCTGCTGTTGTTGCTGCCGTTGTAGAGCACGACCTGGTAGCCGGCCAGGCTTTCGCCCGCGCTGGCGACGATCTCGATCGCCTCGCCTGCGTCGGTGCCGGCGTTGTCGTAGTGGATCTCGTTGACGAAGACATCGGCATTTGCCGGAAGTGCCGCGAACGCGGCCAGCGCGATCGCGCAGCGGACCGCCAGTGTGGAACGACGCATAGGTGACTCCCCTTGTGAAGCCGGCGAGGGTACCCCGCGCATATGACGGTTGCCACAGTGCGCTGGACGCAGCATTCCATCCGCCTGCACGCAAGCGTGACGCCCGCCCCGTATCGTGTGCCTTCCCCCGCATTCAGTCCGATCGATGCCGCTTCCGCTCCCCGTTTCCAGGGCCTGCGCCGGCCTTGCCCTCGTCTTGCTGGGCCTTGCCCCCGGCCTCGCGCCCGCCCGCGAGTCGCCCGACGTCGAGGTCGCGCTCGGCGCGTCCAACACCACCGACCGCGAGTTCACGGCGGTCGCCTCCGTGGCCTGGCTGCCGGAACTTCGGCGCATGTCAAACGCGGTGCTGCGTGCCGAGGCCGGTGCGGTGCTGGTCGACGGGCGTGGCCACGTCGTGGGCCGGGATCTCGATGAGAGCGTGGTGGTGGGTCATGTCGGCCTGCGCTACGAGCGCACCGACAACGGCCTGACGCTGGGCGCCGGCGTCGGCGGGCAAGCGGGCGAGACCGATGCGCTGTCGGGCGATGTGCAGTTCATCACCACCGGCGGCTGGCGCTGGGAACGCTTCTCGCTGCTGGTGCGCCACATCTCCAACGCCAGCCTCGACTCGCCCAACGACGGCGAGACCATGCTCGTGGCCGCCTGGCGTTTTTGAGCGAAGGATCCTGCGCCGCGGCGCATCTTTTGTTCGCCAGCCCTTGATCCGGGCCTCTCCCGCCCCATCTTCCGTGCATCCCGGCCTTGCCGGGTTTTCGCGGCCAGGGTTTTGGCACTCGGCAGGGCCGACTGCTAGAATTCGCGCCCGTTACCCCTGTTTATTCAACCCAATCAACAACTTGTGAGGATCGCCATGAACCTGAAGCCGCTCTATGACCGCGTGGTCATCAAGCCCATCGAAGCCGACGAAGTCTCCGCCGGCGGCATCCTGATCCCGGACAACGCCAAGGAAAAGCCCACCAAGGGCGAAGTCGTCGCCGTCGGCGAAGGCAAGGCCCTCGACAACGGCAGCCTGCGCGCGCCGAAGGTCAAGGTCGGCGACAAGGTCATCTACGGCCAGTACTCGGGCTCCGCCTACAAGCTGGAAGGCGTCGAATACAAGATCGTGCGCGAAGACGACATCCTCGCCGTCCTCGGCTGAGCCCCGCGCCACCCTTCTTCCACCCCTGATCCCAATTCGAGGTAATTCCAATGTCCGCCAAGGAAATCCGTTTCGGTGAGGACGCGCGCGCAAAGATGGTGCGCGGCGTCAACATTCTCGCCAATGCCGTCAAGGCAACCCTCGGCCCGAAGGGCCGCAATGTCGTGCTCGAGAAGAGCTACGGCGCCCCCACGATCACCAAGGACGGCGTGTCCGTCGCCAAGGAGATCGAGCTCGCCGACAAGTTCGAGAACATGGGCGCGCAGATGGTGAAGGAAGTCGCGTCCAAGACCTCCGACAACGCCGGTGACGGCACCACCACCGCGACCGTGCTGGCGCAGGCGCTGATCCGCGAGGGTTCCAAGGCGGTCGCCGCCGGCATGAACCCGATGGACCTCAAGCGCGGCATCGACCAGGCCGTCAAGGCCGCCGTCGCCGAGCTGAAGGCCATGTCCAAGCCCACCGCCGACGACAAGGCGATCGCCCAGGTCGGCACGATCTCGGCCAACTCCGACGAGTCGATCGGCACGATCATCGCCGACGCGATGAAGAAGGTCGGCAAGGAAGGCGTGATCACCGTTGAGGAAGGCTCGGGCCTCGACAACGAGCTCGACGTCGTCGAGGGCATGCAGTTCGACCGCGGCTACCTGTCGCCGTACTTCATCAACAACCAGCAGTCGATGTCGGCGGACCTGGATGACCCGTTCATCCTGCTGCACGACAAGAAGATCTCCAATGTCCGTGACCTGCTCCCGGTCCTGGAAGGCGTGGCCAAGTCGGGCAAGCCGCTGCTGATCGTCGCCGAGGAAGTCGAAGGCGAGGCCCTGGCCACGCTGGTCGTCAACACCATCCGCGGCATCGTGAAGGTCGTGGCCGTCAAGGCGCCGGGCTTCGGCGACCGTCGCAAGGCGATGCTGGAAGACATGGCCATCCTGACCGGCGGCACCGTGATCTCCGAGGAAGTCGGCCTCTCGCTCGAGAAGGCGACCATCAAGGACCTCGGCCGCGCGAAGAAGATCCAGGTCTCCAAGGAGAACACCACGATCATCGACGGCGCCGGCGAATCGTCGGGCATCGAAGGCCGCATCAAGCAGATCAAGGCGCAGATCGAGGACACGTCCTCCGACTACGACAAGGAAAAGCTGCAGGAGCGCGTTGCCAAGCTGGCCGGCGGCGTGGCGGTGATCAAGGTCGGTGCCTCGACCGAGATCGAGATGAAGGAAAAGAAGGCCCGCGTCGAAGACGCCCTGCACGCCACGCGCGCTGCTGTGGAAGAAGGGGTGGTCCCGGGCGGCGGCGTTGCGCTGGTGCGCGCGCTGCAGGCCATCGGCGAGCTGAAGGGTGCCAACGAAGACCAGAACCACGGCATCGTGATCGCCCTGCGCGCCATGGAAGCCCCGCTGCGCGAGATCGTCACCAACTGCGGTGAAGAGCCGAGCGTGGTGCTGAACAAGGTCAAGGACGGCACCGGCAACTACGGCTACAACGCGCAGACCGGCGAATACGGCGACATGATCGCGTTCGGCATCCTGGACCCGACCAAGGTCACCCGTTCGGCGCTGCAGAACGCGGCCTCGATCGCCGGCCTGATGATCACCACCGAAGCGATGGTGGCGGAGCTGCCGAAGAAGGACGAGCCGGCCATGCAGGGCGGCGGCGACATGGGCGGCATGGGCGGCATGGGCTTCTAAACCACACCCCACGCAAGACCCGCGAAACGAAAGCCCCCGCAGAGATGCGGGGGCTTTTTTTGTGGTGGTCCTGTGGTGGCCCTCTGGTGGCCGTGAGGCCTTCGCGGCTCATGTCCCCCGGCATCCGCCTGGCGGCGGATGCCTCCTCCTTGACTTCCCCGCGAAGGCCTCACGGCCACTTCGGGGCTCTGTGGCGGCTGCCAGTTAGGGACCATGCGCGGGATCGCGGGGAGTGCTTTCAAACCACCGCGTACTGCGGCGCACCGGGTGCCAAGGCCCTTGAGGGGGAAGTCAAGGAGGAGGCGATGGCCGCAAGGCCGTCGCCGGGGGACATGAGCCCTCAAGGGCCTTGGTACCCGGCACCCCGCGTCATATCCGCGTCATAGCCGCGTCGCGCTCCCCGTCATCCGGTCTTCCCCGGGCAATGACACAATTCCGTCCTTTCCCCGCTCGGAATGCACGATGGCCGGTGGTTCACTGCTCCTGCTGCTCGACGACATCGCCACGATCCTCGATGACGTCTCGATCCTCACCAAGGTGGCCGCCAAGAAGACCGCCGGCGTGCTTGGCGACGACCTGGCGTTGAACGCACAGCAGGTGGCCGGGGTGCGCGCGCACCGCGAGTTGCCCGTCGTGTTCGCGGTGTTCAAGGGGTCGATGCTCAACAAGGCGATCCTGGTGCCTGCGGCGCTCGCGATCAGCCTGTGGCTGCCGTGGCTGGTCACGCCGCTGATGATGATCGGCGGCGCCTACCTCTGTTACGAGGGCGTGGAAAAGCTGGCCCACAAGTTCCTGCACAAGGACGAAGCGCCGCCGCCGCGCAAGGATCTGCAGCGTCGCGCCGAAGCCGTCTTGGCCAAGGCCGCCGCCGCGCCGAACGAGGCGGACGTGCTCGCCAGCGAAAAGGAGAAGATCCGGGGTGCGATCCGCACCGACTTCATCCTGTCGGCCGAGATCATCGTGCTCTCGCTCGGCGTGGTGGCCGGGCAGCCGCTGCTGCAGCAGGTGCTGGTGCTGGTGGCGATCGCGCTGGCCATGACCTTCGGCGTCTACGGGCTGGTCGCAGGCATCGTGAAGCTCGACGACGTCGGCCTGTGGCTGACCCGCAAGCCCGGCAAGGTCGCCTGCATGGTGGGGCGCGGCCTGCTGTACGCCACCCCCTGGCTGATGAAGACCCTGTCGGTCCTCGGCACCGCGGCGATGTTCCTGGTCGGCGGCGGCATCCTCGTGCACTCGATCCCCGTGCTGCATCACGCGGTCGAGGCCCTCGGGCCGGACGGCTGGCTCGGTGCGATCGTCAGCGCGCTGTGCAATGCGCTGGTCGGCATCGTTGCCGGCGCGCTGGTGCTGGGCGCGGTCACGCTGTTCGGCAAGCTGCGCGGGAAGGCACCGGAGCCGGCACACTGAAGCTATAGTCTGCACCCGCTCCACATCCCGCATCCGATGCCCGATCCGCACAATGCGCCGCGTCGCGCCGCTGTCGGCCTTGCTGCCGGTGGTACCGGCGGCCACCTGTTTCCTGCCGAGGCGCTGGCGCGCGAACTGCTGGCGCGTGGCCATGAGGTCGTCATCTATACCGAGCGTCGCGGCGCGCAGTTCACCCGCGCCCTTGAGGGACTGCCGCACGTGGTGCTGCCGGCGCGCAGCCTGGCCGGCGGCATCGGCGGCAAGCTGGCCGCGGCGACGGTGATCGCGCGTGCCACGCTGGCCGCACGCGCCGACATGAAGCGCCGCGGCGTGCGCCTGCTCGCGGGCTTCGGCGGCTATCCAAGTTTCGCGCCGGCGCTCGCCGCGCGCAGCCTGGGCCTCCCGCTGCTGCTGCACGAGCAGGGCACGCGGTTGAGCATGGCTAACCGCCAGCTGCTGCGTTTCGCCACGCGCGTGGCGACGTCGTTCCCGGGCGTTGCCGGCATCGACGTCGGGCGCGTGGTGGAAACCGGCAACCCGGTGCGCGCCGAGATCCTCGCCGCCGCCGGCGCGCCCTATCCGTCGCTCGATGCCCCGGCGCCGCTGCGCCTGCTGGTGGTCGGCGGCAGCCAGGGCGCCGCGGTGTTCGGGCGCGTGGTGCCGGCGGCCCTGCTGGCGCTGCCTGAAGCCCTGCGCCGGCGCATCCGGGTGGCGCTGCAGTACCGCGGCGACGATGCGGCCAGCGTGGCCGCCGGACTGCAGGCGGCCGGGATCGACGCCGAGGTGCGGCCGTTCTTCGACGACATGGCGGCGCGGCTGCACGATGCGCACCTCGTGCTCACCCGTGCCGGCGCCACCACCATCGCCGACCTGCTGGTGGTCGGCAGGCCGGCGATCTTCGTGCCGATCCCGCAGGGCGGCTCGCGCGAGGAGCAGCGCGGCAATGCCGAAGCGCTGGCGCGGCTCGGCGCGGGCTGGTGCATGCCCGAGCCGGACGGTTTCACCGCCGCCGCGCTGGCCGGGCGCCTCGCCCTGCTGTTGGCCGACGCCACCACGCTGCCGAACGCCGCCGCGGCCGCCGCGGCCCTGGGCCGGCCCGATGCCGCCTCGCGCCTGGCCGACGAGGTCGATGCGATGTTGGCGCTGCCGGCGGGCAGCGCGTCGCGACGCGCGCTGACCGGAGGCTGACCGGCGTGGCCCGCGACGCGCAGGATGTGCTGATCGTCGGCGGCGGCCACAACGGCCTGGTTTGCGCCGCCTACCTTGCCGGCGCCGGGCTCAAGGTGCGCGTGCTGGAGCGCCGCGGCATCGTCGGCGGCGCCGCGGTCACCGAGGAGTTCCATCCCGGCTTCCGCAACTCGGTGGCCAGCTACACCGTCAGTCTGCTGAACCCGCGCGTCATCGCCGACCTGCGCCTGGCCGCGCATGGCCTGCGCGTGGTCGAGCGGCCGTACTCCAACTTCCTGCCGCTGCCCGATGGCCGCGCGTTCCGCCTCGGCGGCGAACACGGCACCGCCGAGGTCGCGAAGTGGTCGCCGCGCGACGCCGAACGCCTGCCGGAGTACTACGCCATGCTCGACCGCGTGGTGGTGGTGCTGCGCCAGCTGATGCTGGAAACGCCACCCAACGTGTCCGACGGTTTCGTGCTGGCCGACTGGATGGCGTCGCTGACCGTGGCGCGGCGCCTGAAGTCGCTGGACATGCGCGGCCGCCGCGACCTCCTCGACCTGTTCGCCAAATCCGCGGGCGAGCTGCTCGACGCCTGGTTCGAATCCGAACCCTTGAAGGCGGCGCTGGGCTGGGACTCGGTGGTCGGCAACTTCGCCAGCCCCTACACGCCGGGCAGCGCCTACGTGCTGCTGCACCACGTGTTCGGCGAGGTGAACGGCAAGCAGGGCGCCTGGGGGCACGCGATAGGCGGCATGGGCGCGATCAGCGATGCGATCGCGGCCGAGTGCGCGGCGCGCGGCGTGGTGGTGGACACCGATGCCGAGGTCGCCGAGGTGCTGGTGGAGCAGGGCCGCGCGGTCGGCGTGGCGCTGGCCGATGGCCGCATGCTGCGCGCGCGCGTGGTCGCCAGCAGCCTCAACCCGAAGCTGCTGTACACGCGCCTGGTCGCGCGCAAGCACCTGGATGACGACACCGCCGAGCGCATCGCCCGCTACCGCTGCGGCTCGGGCACGTTCCGCATGAACGTGGCGCTGTCGGAGCTGCCGGACTTCAGTGCGGCACCGGGCACCACGCTGCAGCCGCACCACCAGAGCGGGATCCTGGTCGGACCCTCGCTGCGCTATTTCGAGCAGGCCTATTTCGACGCCCGCTCCAGGGAGCACAACGCCGGCTGGGCGCGCGCGCCGATCGTCGAGCTGGTGATCTCCTCGACGCTCGACGCCAGCCTCGCGCCCCCTGGCGCGCACGTCGCCAGCCTGTTCTGCCAGCACGTGAACCCGGATGTCGACGGCGGCTGGGACGCGCACCGCGACACCGTGGCGCGGCTGATGATCGACACCGTGGACGCGCAGGCGCCGAACTTCCGCGCCAGCGTGCTCGGCTACGAAGCACTGTCACCGCTCGACCTCGAACGCCGCTTCGGCCTGGTGGGCGGCGACATCTTCCACGGCAGCCTGGGGCTCGACCAGCTGTTCGCGGCGCGGCCATTGCTCGGCCAGGGCAACTACCGCGGGGCGCTGCCGGGGCTGTACCTGTGCGGGTCCGGCACGCATCCCGGAGGTGGCGTGACCGGCTTGCCCGGGCGAAATGCCGCGCGCGAGATCGCCCGGGACCTCGGTCGTCGCATGTCAGGCTGAGCCGTCGCCGGTCTTCAATTCATGAACTGCCCGGTTTCATTTTGCAGCGCAGCGTGCAAGTTGCATAACGCTTCCTTCACGATCGACCTGCACCCGACGTGGGGGAGGGAGCAAGGCCCGAAGCGGTTCGCCGCTTCGGGCTTTTTTATGGTGATCTCCCTGGGCATGGGGCACCGGGTACGAAGACCGTGACCACTCATGTGCCCCGGCGATGGCCTGCCGGATCCGGTTCTCGTATGTCCGATCCCGCGCCGATGCCACAATCCCTGCGTGAACCCCGTCTCCGACATGCTTCCTGACGTGCGCCTGGGCGACCATGTCGACCGACTGCTGGCGCGCCTGCCGGACGGGCTTGGCGCGCGCGGCGGCGATGCCTTGCGCCGCGTGGCGATCGCCAGCGATTTTGCGGCCGAGGTGTTCGCCCGGCAACCCGAGGTGCTGGCGCGCCTGGTGGACGCGCAGGATGCGCCGGCGCTGCCGCTGCCGGTCCTGCCCGCCGATGGCCAGGCCGAATGGCCGACCCTGCTGCGCCGGTACCGGACCGCCGAGTCCGCGCGGCTGGTGTGGCGTGACGTGCTCGGGCTGGACGCGGTCGGCGACACGCTGGCCGGCAGCACCCGCCTGGCGGAGGACTGCCTGCAGCTCGGGCTGGCGGCGCTGGAGGCGCAGTTCGAACAGCGGCACGGCCTGGTGCGGGATGGCGACGGCCATGTGGTGCGGCTGGTGGTGTACGCGCTGGGCAAGCTTGGCGGCGGCGAGCTCAACTTCAGCTCCGACGTAGACCTGGTCTATGCCTACGCGGCGGGCGGCGAGAGCGATGGCGCGCGACCATTGGCGGCGGAGGATTATTTTGCCCGCCTGGGCCAGGCGCTGGCACGGCTGCTCGACGCGCCGACCGCCGACGGCTTCTGCCACCGCGTCGACCTGCGCCTGCGCCCGTTCGGCAACGCCGGGCGCATCGCGCTGAGCTTCGCGGCCATGGAGCTGTACTTCCAGCGCGAAGGCCGCGACTGGGAACGCTACGCCTGGCAGAAGGCGCGGCCGGTGGCCGGCGACATCGCCGCCGGCGAAGCGTTCCTGGCCACGCTGCGGCCGTTCGTCTACCGCCGCTACCTTGATTACGGAGCGCTCGAAGGCCTGCGCGACATGAAGCAGGCGATCGCCGCCGAAGTGGCGCGCAAGGACCTGGCCGACGACATCAAGCGCGGCCCGGGCGGGATTCGCGAGATCGAATTCCTGGTGCAGGCGCTGCAGCTGATCCGCGGTGGCCACGAGCCGGCGCTGCGCGGCCGGCGCCTGCTGCCGATGCTCGGGGCGCTGTGCGCGGCGCGGCAGGTCGCGCCGGAGGCGGCCGCCGATCTCGCGGACGCCTACCTGTTCCTGCGCCGGGTGGAGAACCGCCTGCAGATGCTGCGCGATGCACAGACGCACGTCCTGCCGGATGACGCCTTCGACCGCCTGCGCGTCGCGCGCGGACTTGGCCATGACAGCTGGCCGGCGCTTGCCGCGGAACTCGAGGCGCATCGCGCGCGCGTCGCCGCCGAATTCGACGCGCTGCTCGCCCAGCGCCGTGCGCAGCCCGGCGTCGACAGCGACATCGCCGGCTACTGGCGCGCGCTGCCCGATGCCGGCGCGGCCGATGTGCTGGCCGCCGCCGGCTATGGCGACGCCGCCGAGGTCGACGCCGCGCTGCGCGATTTCGCGCGCTCGCCCAGCGTGCGCGAGCTGTCCGACGCCGCGCGCGCACGCCTCGACCGGGTCATGCCGCTGCTGCTGCAGGCCACGGCGCCCGCCGACCGCCCGCTGCAGGCGCTGCGCCGCCTGCTGGCGCTGCTGCACAACATCCTGCGCCGCCCGAGCTACCTGGCATTGCTCGACGAACAGCCTGCGGCGCTGGCGCGCCTCACCGGCCTGGTGACGCGCAGCGCGTTCCTCGCCGAGCGCGTTGCCGCGCACCCGCTGCTGCTCGACGAGCTGCTCGACGCGCGCGTGGAAGGCCCGCTGCCCGGGCGCGAACAACTCGATGCCGCCTGCCGAGTGGCGCTGCAGCGCGACGACATCGAGGCGGCGCTGTTCGCGCTCAACGAAACCCGCCAGGCGCTCAGCTTCCGCATTGCGCTGGCCACGCTCGACGACCGCCAGCCGGCGCCGGACAGCACCCGCCAGCTGTCGTGGCTGGCCGATGCGGTCGTCGGCGTCGTGGTTGCGCTGGCGCGACGCGAGATGCAGGCCGCGCACGGCGACATCGCCGGCGCGCGCTTCGCCGCGATCGGCTACGGCAGCCTCGGCGGCGAGGAGCTCGGCATCGGCTCCGACCTCGACCTGGTGTTCCTGTACGACGCGCCCGAAGGCGCCCAGTCCGACGGCGCGCGCAGCGTGGACGCCGGGCGCTGGTTCGCGCGCCTGGCGCAGAAGGTCGTGGCGCTGCTCGGCACCAGCACTGGCGCCGGGCGCCTGTACGAGGTCGACGTGCGCCTGCGCCCGGATGGCGCCAGCGGCCTGCTGGTGTCCTCGCTCGCCAGCTACGGCGAATACCAGCGCACCCGCGCCTGGACCTGGGAACACCAGGCGCTGGTGCGCGCGCGTTGCGTATCCGGCGATGCCGGCCTGTGCGCCGCGTTCGAGCGCGTGCGCACCGCGGCGCTGGCGCGGCCACGCGATCCTTCCGTGCTGTTCACCGATGTCGCGGCGATGCGCGCCCGCATGCGCGCCGAGCTCGACCGTGGCAGTGCCGCCCGCTTCGATCTCAAGCAGGGCGAAGGCGGCCTGGTGGACCTGGAGTTCCTGCTGCAGGCGCTGGTGCTGCGCGATGCCGCCGCGCGTCCGACGCTGCTGGTGCCGCGCGCCACGCCCGAGCTGATCGCGGCGTGCCGCGCAGGAGCTCTGCTGGACGAGGCGACCGCGGCGCGGCTGACCGCTGCGCACGCCACGCTGGTGGCAATGGGACTTGCCTGCACCCTGGACCGCCGCGCGCGCCTGGTCGACGACAGCCCCGGACTGCAGGCCGCGCGCGACGCCATCACCGGCGCCGTGCGCGCGGCAGGCCTGGCAACCGCCTAGGCGGCGGCGTCGATGCTGATCCCGGCCAGCCGCTGCAGCGCTTCGGCGTACTTGTCGCGGGTGCGGGCGATCACGTCCGCCGGCAGCGACGGCCCGGGCGCGGTCTTGTCCCAGCCCTGGGCCTCCAGCCAGTCGCGCACGAACTGCTTGTCGTAGCTCGGCGGGCTGGTGCCGACTTCGTAGGCATCGGCCGGCCAGTAGCGCGACGAGTCGGGCGTGAGCATCTCGTCCATCACGTACAGGCGGCCGTCGGCATCGGTGCCGAATTCGAACTTGGTGTCGGCGAGGATGATGCCGCGCCCGGCGGCATGCTCCGCGGCGAAGGCGTACAGCCGCAGCGTGGCGTCGCGCACCTGTTCGGCCAGCTCCGCGCCGACCTTGTGCACCATGGTGTCGAAGTCGATGTTCTCGTCGTGGTCGCCGGCGGCGGCCTTGGTGGACGGGGTGAAGATCGGCTGCGGCAGGCGCTCGGCCTGGCGCAGGCCATCGGGCAGGGCGATGCCGCTGATGCGGCCGGTGCGGCGGTAGTCGTTCCAGCCGCTGCCGATCAGGTAACCGCGGGCGATGGCCTCCACCGGCACCGGCTTCAGGCGCCGCGTCACCACCGAGCGCTGCAGGTAGGGCGCCGGATCCACGCCGGCCGGCAGCACGCTGGCCACGTCGATGCCGGTGAGGTGGTTCGGCATCAGGTGTTCGGTCTTGTCGAACCAGAAGTTGGACACCTGGCAGAGCATCTCGCCCTTGCCGGGGATCGGGTCCGGCAGGACCACGTCGAACGCGCTCAGGCGATCGCTGGCCACGATCAGCAACAGCGGGCCGAACGCCTCGGGGCCGGAGCCGGGAGGCAGCTCGTAGACATCGCGGACCTTGCCGCGGTGGAGCAGGTTGAGGCCGGGGAGGCGGGCTTCGAGCAGGGTCGTTGCCATCGTGTCGGGTCGCAGCCGTCGGGCGGGCATTGTAGCGACGACGGCGTCGAGGTGCCGGGGGACGGTAGAATCACGCGCATGAAACGCTGGTACGGAAAACTCCTGGGCTTCATCGCCGGCTGGCTGCTGCTGCGCCACCCGGCCGGCGGGCTGATCGGCCTGCTGATCGGCCACGCCTTCGACAGCGACTGGTTCCGGCGCCCGGCCGACAACGCCTATGGCGTGCTGGGCCTGGGCCCGGACGCCAGCGATGCCGATGTCGACCGCGCCTACCGGCGGCTGATCGCGCAGTACCACCCCGACCGTCTCGGCGGCGCCGCCGAGGAGCTGCGCGACCAGGCCGAGCGCCGCGCACGCGAGATCAACGGCGCGTACGACCGCATCCGCGCGCTGCGCAAACCGCGCTGACCGCGACGGTCGCCGCACCGCATCCTTCCCCCCGTCCGGACCCGCCATGCAACCGACCGTCATCGCCCCCTCGATCCTCTCGGCGGATTTCGCCCGCCTTGGCGAGGAGGTCGACAACGTGCTCGCCGCCGGCGCCGACTGGGTGCACTTCGACGTGATGGACAACCATTACGTGCCCAACCTGACCATCGGCCCACTGGTCTGCTCCGCGCTGCGCAGGCATGGCGTGACCGCGCCGATCGACGTGCACCTGATGGTGTCGCCGGTGGACCGCATCGTCGGCGATTTCGCCGAGGCCGGCGCCACGCTGATCAGCTTCCACCCGGAAGCGAGTTCGCACGTGCACCGCACGATCCAGCTGATCCGCGCTGCCGGCTGCCAGCCGGGGCTGGTGCTGAATCCGGCGACCCCGGTCGAGGTGCTCGATTACGTGCTCGACGAACTCGACCTGGTGCTGCTGATGTCGGTCAATCCGGGGTTTGGCGGCCAGGCCTTCATTCCCTCCGCGCTCGACAAGCTGCGCACGGTGCGCGCGCGCATCGATGCCAGCGGCCGTGATGTGCGCCTGGAGATCGACGGCGGCGTGAAGCCGGACAACATCGGCGCGATCGCCGCCGCCGGTGCCGACACCTTCGTCGCCGGCTCGGCGATCTTCAGCCAGCCGGATTACGCCGAGGTCATCGCGCGCATGCGCGCGCACGCCGCCGCGGGGACCTGATGGCCGCGCCGCGCTGGAGGCTGGTGCTCAACGGCAAGTCGGCCGGCGACGACGCGCTGCGCGATGCGGTCACCGCGATCCGCGATCGCGGCGTGGCGCTGGACGTGCGCGTCACGTGGGAAGCGGGTGATGCGGAGCGCCATGTGTCCGAAGCGATCGCCGACGGCGTGGCGACGATCATCGCCGCCGGTGGCGACGGCACGCTGAGCGAGGTCGCGGCTGCACTGGCGCGCCGCGACGCCGCTGCCGACGCGCTGCCCTCGATCGCGCTGGTGCCGTTGGGCACCGCCAATGACTTCGCGAGCGCGGCCGGGATCCCCGACGCGCCGCTCGACGCCATGATGCTGGCACTGCAGCAGCCGGCCACGCTGGTCGACCTGCTGCGCATCGAGGCCGACGACGGCGCGCACTGGGCCGCAAACCTGGCCAGCGGCGGGTTCGGCACGGATGTCACGGTGGAAACCAGCGAGGGCATGAAGAAGCTGCTCGGCGGTCTCGCGTACGTGGTCACCGGCATGGCCAAGCTCGGCCGCATCGATCCGGTCTCCGCGCGCTTCAAGGGCCCCGGATTCGAATGGAGCGGCGACTTCATCGCGCTCGGCCTTGGCAACGGGTCGCAGGCGGGCGGTGGCCAGGCGCTGTGTCCCGATGCGCTGGTCGACGATGGCCTGCTCGAGCTGACCATCGTCCCCACGCTCGAGGGCGAGGTGGCGGCGACCTTCGGCACGCTGCTGGCCGACGGCAGGCACGCCGCGCTCGATCGCGTCGCGGTGCGCACGCGCCTGCCCTGGGTGGAGGTGGCCTCCGACGCGCCGCTCACGCTGAACCTGGATGGCGAGCCGGTGACCTGCACGCACTTCCGCGTCGAATGCGTCGCCGCGCGCCTGCGCATGCACTTGCCGGACGGCAGCCCGCTGCTCTCCGCGAACAGGTCGCGCACACCATGACGCCCGACGAATTCCAGCGCCACGCCGATGCCGGCCACACCCGCATCCCGGTGATGCGCGAAGTACTGTCGGACCTGGACACGCCGCTGTCGGTGTACCTGAAGCTGGCCGACGGCCCCAATACCTACCTGTTCGAGTCGGTGGAGGGTGGCGAACGCTTCGGCCGCTATTCCATCATCGGCCTGCCGGCGACGCGCGTGTACGCCTTCCACGGCCACGTGCTCAGCGTGCGCGAGCACGGCGAGGTGGTGGAAACGCGCGCGGTCGCCGATCCATTCGCCGAAGTCGAACACCTGCGCGCCGCGCATTCGGTGCCGCGCATCGCCGGGCTGCCGGGGTTCACCGGCGGCCTGGTGGGCTGGTTCGGCTTCGAGTGCATCGGCTACGTCGAGCAACGCCTGGATGGTGGCGACACGCCGGACGAGCTCGGCACGCCGGACATCCTGCTGATGGAGTCCGACGAGCTCGCGGTGTTCGACAACCTCAAGGGCCGCCTGTACCTGGTGGTGCACGCCGACCCGCGCGAGCCGCAGGCGCTGGCACGTGCCAACCGTCGCCTCGACGCGCTGGTGCATCGCCTGCGCAGCGGCGGCGCGGCGTACCCCGAAATGCTGCAGCCGGCGGCACTCGACGAGGCGGATTTCGTTTCCGGGTTCACCCGTGACGGCTTCATCGATGCGGTGAAGCGCTGCCAGGAGTACATCGCCGCCGGCGACGTGTTCCAGGTGGTGCTGTCGCAGCGGCTGTCGGTGCCGTTCCACGCGCGCCCGGTGGATGTCTACCGCGCGCTGCGCGCGTTGAACCCGTCGCCGTACATGTATTTCCTCGACGTCGGCGGCACCCAGGTGGTGGGCAGCTCGCCGGAGATCCTGGTGCGCCAGCAGGGCGACCTGGTCACCGTGCGCCCGATTGCCGGCACCCGCCCGCGCGGCGCCACGCCGGAAGAAGACGCCGCGCTCGAGGCCGAGCTGCTGGCCGACCCCAAGGAGCGCGCCGAGCACCTGATGCTGATCGACCTCGGCCGCAACGACGTCGGCCAGGTCGCGCGCCCGGGCACGGTGGAGATGGGCGAGCGCTTCGTGATCGAGCGCTACAGCCACGTCATGCACATCGTCAGCGAGGTCACCGGGCGACTGCGCGACGGCCTGTCGTACACCGACGTGCTGCGCGCCACGTTCCCCGCCGGCACGGTGAGCGGCGCGCCCAAGATCCGCGCGCTGGAGATCATCCGAGAGCTCGAGCCGGTCAAGCGCAACGTGTACGCGGGCAGCATCGGCTACATCGGCTGGCACGGCGACGCCGATACCGCGATCGCCATCCGCACCGCGGTGATCCAGGACGGCCGCCTGCACGTGCAGGCCGGCGCCGGCATCGTCTACGACTCCGACCCGGTGAAGGAGTGGGAGGAGACGATGAACAAGGGGCGCGCGCTGTTCCGCGCGGTGGCGCAGGCGGCCGGCGGGCTGTAGCCGGCGCGAACGCGCGGTTTGGGTGAAAATGACCGATTCGCCGGCACGGATGCAGCCATGCTGCTGATGATCGACAACTACGACAGCTTCACCTTCAACCTCGTGCAATACCTGCAGGTGCTGGGTGCCGAGGTGCGCGTGGAGCGCAACGATGCGCTCGATGTCGACGCCATCGCGCGCATGGCGCCGGAGCACATCGTGCTGTCGCCAGGACCCTGCGCGCCCGACCAGGCCGGCATCTGCCTGGCGGTGATCGAGCAGCTCGGCCCGCGCATCCCGATCCTGGGCGTGTGCCTCGGCCACCAGGCCATCGGCCAGGCCTATGGCGGTCGCGTGGTGCGCGCCAAGCGGATCATGCACGGCAAGACCTCGCCGATCCGCCACACCGGCGCTGGCGTCTTCAGCAGCCTGCCGGATGGCTACGAGGCTACCCGCTACCATTCACTGGTGGTCGAGCAGCACAGCCTGCCGGACTGCCTGGAAGTCACCGCCTGGACCGACGACGCCGATGGCGGCCGCGAGGAGATCATGGGCCTCCGGCACCGCGAGCACCCGGTGCAGGGCGTGCAGTTCCATCCCGAATCGATCCTCAGCCAGCACGGCCACGCGCTGCTGCGCAACTTCCTCGAACAGGTTTGAAGCACACGATGTCCATCACCCCCCACGAGGCCCTGCAACGGACCATCGAGCACCGCGAGATCTTCGAAGACGAGATGGTCGACCTCATGCGCCAGGTGATGCGCGGCGACGTGTCGCCGCTGATGACCGCGGCGATCATCGTCGGCCTGCGGGTGAAGAAGGAAACGGTGGGCGAGATCACCGGCGCGGCGCGCGCGATGCGCGAGCTGGCGCTGAAGGTGGACGTGGCCGACCGTCGCCACCTGGTCGACATCGTCGGCACCGGCGGCGACGGCGCCAACACCTTCAACATCTCCACAGCGTCGAGCTTCGTGATCGCCGCGGCAGGCGGCAAGGTCGCCAAGCACGGCGGGCGCAGCGTGTCCTCCACCTCGGGCAGCGCCGATGCGTTCGAAGCCCTGGGCGTCACCATCGAGCTGCCGCCGGCGGGGGTGGCGGAATCGATCGCGCGCACCGGCATCGGTTTCATGTACGCACCGGCCTACCACCCTGCGATGAAGGTGGTGGCCCCGGTGCGCCGCGAGATGGGCGTGCGCACGCTGTTCAACATCCTCGGGCCGCTGACCAACCCCGCTGGCGCGCCCAACATTTTGATGGGCGTGTTCCATCCTGACCTTGTCGGCATCCAGGTGCGCGTGCTGCAGGAGCTGGGCGCCGAGCGCGCGCTGGTGGTCTGGGGCCGCGACGGCATGGACGAGATCTCGCTGGGCGCCGGGACCCTGGTCGGCGAACTGCGCGACGGCCAGGTGCGCGAGTACGAGATCCATCCCGAGGATTTCGGCATCGCCATGGCCGCCAGCCGCAACCTGCGCGTCGATGGCGCGGCGGCGTCGCGTGACATGGTGCTGGACGCGATCGGCAACGCCGACGGGCTCCCCGGCAGCATCGTGGCGCTGAACGCGGGTGCTGCGCTGTATGTCGCCGGGGTCGCCGCATCGATCGCCGAGGGCGTGGTGCTGGCGCGCGCCACCATTGCCTCGGGCGCGGCGCTGGCCAAGCTGCGCGAATTCGCGTCCGCCACCGCCGCCATCGCCGCCGCGACGCCCTGACACCGGCGCGCGCGGGGCCGGCGGCGCGGCCTGCGTGCTATTTTCAAGCCTTCGTGGCATCCGCGTGATGCCATCCATTGAACATCGCCATGGCGCCGGGGGCGCCTGGCCGGGAGTGTGTGCTGCATGTGTCCTAGCAAGGTCGCCGACGGCGAAGAGCGTGGCTGGATCGTTCCCATCGGCGGTGCCGAGGACAAGGAAACCGGGCGCAGGATCCTCAAGCGCTTCGTGGAGCTGTGTGGCGGCCGCGATGCCGACATCGCCATCATCCCCACCGCCAGCCGCCTGGCCGACACCGGGCCGCGCTACGAGGACCTGTTCAACCGGCTCGAGGCCGGACGCGCGCGCTCGGTGCCGTTCGCCTCGCGCGAGGACGGCGGGCGTGACGCCTACCTGCGGCAGCTGGAGGACGCCACCGGGGTGTTCATCACCGGCGGCAACCAGCTGCGCCTGTCGACCATCCTCGGCGGCACCGCGGCGGCCAAGCTGATCCGCGAACGCAATGCCAGCGGCGTGCATGTCGGCGGCACCAGCGCCGGCGCCAGCATCCTCAGCGAGCACATGATCGCGTTCGGCAAGGAAGGGTCGTCGCCGCGCGCCAGCAGCGTGCGGCTGGCGCCGGGCCTCGGCCTGACCAACCGCTTCATCATCGACCAGCACTTCCGCGAGCGCGACCGCCTCGGCCGGCTGGTGGCGGCGCAGGCCTACAACCCGTTCGCGATCGGCATCGGGCTCGACGAGGACACCGCGGCGTTCATCGCACCCGACAACACGCTCGAGGTCGAGGGCAGCGGTTCGATCACCGTGGTGGATGCCAGCGGCCTGCAGTTCTCGTCGATGGCCGAAGCCGGCCAGGATGATCCGGTGTGCCTGCTCGGCCTCACCGTACACATCCTGGTGGCGGGCGCCACCTACAACCTGCACACGCGCCGCGCGTCGCCCGGTACATTGGCCGACACCCACGATTGATCCAAACGCCACCTTGAAGGGAACCACATGCGCGTCCTGAACCGTTCCGTCTACGTCGGTCCATCGCTGTACGCGCACTTCCCGGTGATCCGCCTCGAGCTCGACCTGGGCCTGCTGGAGCAGTGGCCCACCGCGCGCCTGGGTGCCGGCTTCATCGACGGACTGGTCGCCGCGTTGCCGGGGCTGGCCGAACACGGCTGTTCGTACCGCGAACCCGGCGGCTTCCTGCGCCGGTTGCGCGAAGGCCAGGGCACCTGGCTCGGCCACGTGCTGGAGCACGTCGCGATCGAGCTGCAGAACGTCGCCGGCGAAGATGTCACGTTCGGCAAGACCCGCGGCATCGATGAGGACCGCCCGGGCGTCTACTCGGTGGTGTACGAGTACGCGCAGCGCGAAGAGGGCATCGCCGCCGGCGAGCTCGCGCTGAAGCTGCTGGAATCGCTGCTGCCCGAGGCACTGCGCACGCCGGGCAGCGTGCCCGATGGCTGGGAATGGGAGGAGGCGCTGACCGCGTTCATCCGCTACGCACAGCGACGCCAGCTGGGTCCCTCGACCGCATCCCTGGTGCGTGCCGCCGAGGAGCGCGATATCCCCTGGATGCGCCTCAACGAGCAGTCGCTGGTGCAGTTCGGCCACGGCAAGTACCAGCAGCGCATCCAGGCCACGGTCACCGGGCGCACCTCGCACATCGCCGTGGAGCTCGCCGGCGACAAGGAAGAAACCAACAAGATCCTCGGCGCGCTGGGCCTGCCGGTGCCGCGTCAGATCATGGCCAACAGCCAGACCGACGCCATCAAGGCGGCCAACCGGCTGGGTGGTCCGGTGGTGCTGAAGCCGTGGAACGGCAATCACGGCCGCGGCATCACCATCGACGTGCGCGGCGACGACGCCATCCGCGTCGCGTTCAACGCCGCGCGCGAGCATTCGCGCTCGGTGATCGTGGAGACCTTCCAGCCTGGCGACGACCACCGCCTGCTGGTCGTCGACGGCGAACTCGTCGCCGCCACCCGGCGCACGCCCGGCCATGTGGTGGGCGACGGGCGCAGCACCATCGCCGAGCTGGTGGAGGTGGTGAACCAGGATCCGCGCCGCGGCGTGGGCCACGAGAAGGTGCTGACGCGGCTCGAGCTCGACGACGCGGCGGCACTGATGATGGAGCGCGTGGGCATGGCCGCGGACTCGGTGCCCGCCGAAGGCGAGGTGGTGTACCTGCGCGCCACCGCCAACCTGTCCACCGGCGGCACCGCCACCGACGTCACCGACACCATCCATCCAGACAACCGCGACATGGCCGAGCGCGCGGTGCGTGCGATCGGGCTGGACGTCGGCGGCGTGGATTTCATCACGCCCAACATCAACGAGAGCTACCGCACCATCGGCGGCGCGATCTGCGAGGTCAACGCCGCACCCGGATTCCGCATGCACGTGGCGCCCAGCGAGGGCACGCCGCGCGATCCGGCCGGGCGCGTGATCGACATGCTGTTCCCGTCCGGTGCATCGACGCGCGTGCCGATCGCGGCCATCACCGGCACCAACGGCAAGACCACCACCGCGCGCATGCTGGCGCACATCACCAAGATGGCCGGTTTCACGCCCGGGCTCACCACCACCGACGGCGTGTACATCGACGGCCAGCGCACCGTGGAGGGCGACATGACCGGGCCGACCTCGGCGCGCATGGTGCTGCGCGACCCGCAGATCGACATGGCGGTGCTGGAGACCGCGCGCGGCGGGCTGCTGCGCGCCGGCATGGGCGTGCGCCACATCGACGTGGGCGCGGTGCTCAACGTCGCCGCCGACCACCTCGGCCTGAAGGGCATCGATACGCTGGAACAGCTCGCCGAGGTCAAGCGCGTGGTGGTGGAGGTGGCACGCGAATGCGCGGTGCTCAACGCCGACGACCCGCAGGTGCTGCGCATGTCGGCGTACACCGATGCGCGCAGCATCTGCTACGTGACCATGAATCCCTCGCATGCGCTGGTCCGCGAGCACATCCGCGCCGGTGGCCGCGCCTGCGCGCTGGAAGCCGGCGTCAACGGGCAGATGGTCACGCTGTACGACAAGGGCGCGCACCTGCCGCTGATGTGGACGCACCTCATACCGGCGACGCTCGAGGGCCGCGCGCTGCACAACGTGCAGAACGCGATGTTCGCCGCGGCCATGGCCTATGCGCTCGGCATCAAGCTCGATGCCATCCGCCAGGGCCTGCGCACCTTCGACTCCACGTTCTTCCAGGCGCCGGGGCGCATGAACGTGTTCGAGGAGCATCCTTTCAAGGTGGTGATGGACTACGCGCACAACGCCCACGCGGTGGCGATGATGGCCGGGCTGGCGCAGCGGCTTGACGTGGCCGGGCGCCGGATCGTGGTCGTCGCCGGGCCGGGCGACCGCCGCGACGAGGACCTGGTGGCGATCGCCGGCAGCGTGGCCGGCAAGTTCGACCACTACATCGTGCGCCGCGACGACGGCCTGCGCGGCCGCGACGGCGACGAGGTGCCGCGCATCATCGCGGACGCGTTGCGCGCCGCCGGCGTGGGCGACGCCATGATCAGCGTGATCCCCGACGAGCAGGCCGCCGTGGATGCCGCGCTGCGCATGGGCCGCCCCGGCGACCTGGTGCTGGTGCTGGCCGACGCGCTGACCCGCACCTGGAAGCAGATCACCAAGTTCCGCGCCGATGGCGAGGCACCGCCTGCCCCGGTGCGCGTCGAGCCGCCGACGCTGTCGGAGTCCGAGCACGACGCGGCGACGGTCGCGGCGATGGACGGCGTGGTGCGCGACGAACGCGGCCTGGTATTCGAGCGTGAAGAGAGCGACTGACGATGAGCGCAGGCGGGCACTGACGTGGTGGACGCATTTGAGGACTCGCGCCGGCTGACCGGTGCGAATGTCTATTTCGCCGGCCCCGGCGCCGCGCTGGAAACGGTGACCGGGCCCGCGGTGGATGCCGCGCCGCTCGCGCGCTGGGCCGGCAACATCGCCGCCGCGCGCGTGGCGCTCGGCTGGCCCGCTGGCGCGGTGCTGGCGCGTCCGCATGCCAGCGGCGCCTCGCTCGCGTTCGAGGCGCCGTTCGACCAGCTGTATGCCGCCACCGAGGTCAACGAGTGGGCGTGGTCCGCCGCGGGGGCGTCCACCGGCGGCCAGGCGGGCGACGAGGCCATGGCGCCGGGGCACGCGTCGCATCGCGATGCAGACGGCGCGCTGCACACCCTGCGCGCGGTGGCCGCGGCCGAGGCCAATCCACGGCTTGTGGCGCTGCGTGCCGCGGCGCACGCGCGCGGTCTGCCGTTCCTGTCCGACGACGACGAAGCCACGGTGGGCGCGGGCAGTGGCGCGGCGACCTGGCCGGTGCACGCGCTGCCGTCGGCGGATGCAGTCGACTGGGCCGCGTTGCACGACATTCCCTGCGCGCTGGTCACCGGCTCCAACGGCAAGACCACCACGGTGCGCCTGGTGGCGGCGATGGCGCGCGCGCATGGCTGGTCGACCGCGCACAGCTGCACCGATGGCGTGTTCTTCGACGGCGTGGAACTGGAGTCCGGCGACTACTCCGGCCCGACCGGCGCGCGCACCGCGCTGCGCCAGCCTCGGGCCGAGGCCGCGGTGCTGGAAACCGCGCGCGGCGGCCTGCTGCGCCGCGGCCTGGCCGTGGAGCGCGTACGTGCGGCGGTAGTGACCAATGTCAGCGAGGACCACTTCGGCGAGTACGGCGTGCACGGACTGGCCGACCTCGCGCGGGTCAAGCTCACCGTGGCGCGTGCCGTGGCCGATGACGGCCTGCTGGTGCTCAACGCCGACGATGCGCTGCTGCGCGAGCTCGGCGCCGACAGCAGCCGGCCACTGGGCTGGTTCGCGCTGGATGCGGAGGCGCCATGGCTGGTGGCGCATCGCGCCCGCGGCGGCGCGACCTGCGGCGTGCACGCCGGTCGCCTGCAGCTGCACTGGCGGGGCCGAAACCACGATCTCGGCGCGGTGGCCGACATGCCGCTGGCGCTGGGCGGCCGCGCCACCTACAACGTTGCCAACATTGCCGCCGCGAGCCTCGCGGCGTCGGCCATGGGCGTGCCGCCGGCGACGATCGCGTCCGCGCTGGCGCGCTTCGGTGCCGGCAGCGGCGACAACCCCGGGCGCCTGCAGCATTGGCGCTTCGACACGCTCGATGTGTTCGTCGACTACGCGCACAACCCCGAGGGCCTGCACGGCTTCCTGCGCGCGATCGGCGCGGACCGGCGCACCGGTCGCCTGGCGATGATCCTCGGCCACGCCGGCAACCGCGAGGATGCCGACCTGCGCGCGGTGGCCGCCACCGCGGCGGCCTACCGCCCGGAGCTGGTGGTGCTGAAGGACATCGGCGGCTACGAGCGCGGCCGTACCGCGGGCGAGGTGGCCGGTATCATGCGTGCCACGCTGATTGCTTCGGGCGTCGGCACGGACGCAATCGAGACCCGTCTCGACGAGGTCGAGGCCGCGCGCCGACCGCTCGAATGGGCGCGTGCCGGTGACCTGCTCGCGCTGCCGGTGCATGAACTTTCCGCGCGTGCCTGCGTGGTCCACCTGCTCGACGCGCTGCACGCGCAGGGCTGGCGGGCCGGCCAGCCGCTGCCCCCGAGAGAGGACGACATGCCATGAACGAACCCCGCCAGGATGTGCTGCGACGCATCCTCGCGCGCAAGGTGGAGGAAGTCGCCGAGCGCAGCGCCCGCGTGCCGCGCGAAGCGCTCGCCGCGCGCCTCGCCGACGCGCCCCCGGTGCGCGGCTTCGCGGCGGCCATCGAGCGCGTCGCCGCCTCGGGCCGTTCCGCGGTGATCGCCGAGGTCAAGAAGGCCAGCCCGTCGAAAGGCGTGATCCGCGCCGACTTCGATCCCGCGGCGATCGCGCGCAGCTACGAAGCCGGCGGCGCCGCCTGCCTGTCGGTGCTCACCGACATCGACTTCTTTCAGGGCGCCGATGCCTACCTGCAGGCCGCGCGCGACGCCTGCAGCCTGCCGGTGTTGCGCAAGGACTTCATCGTCGATGCGTACCAGGTCGACGAGGCACGCGTGCTCGGTGCCGATTGCGTGCTGTTGATCGTCGCCGCGCTCGACGACGCGCTGCTCGCCGCGCTCAGCGCGCAGGCGTTGTCGCTGGGCATGGACGTGCTGGCCGAGGTGCACGACGCCGACGAGTTCGCGCGCGCGCTGCGGCTGCCCGCAGTCGACGGCCGCGCGCCGCTGCTCGGGGTCAACAACCGCGACCTGCGCAGCTTCGAGGTGTCGCTGGACACCAGCGAGGCGCTGGCCGGCAGCGTGCCCGCGGGCCGGCGGCTGGTGTCGGAGAGCGGCATCATGACCACGGCCGATGTTTCGCGGCTGCGCGCGGCGGGCGTCGAGGCGTTCCTGGTCGGCGAGGCGTTCATGCGCGCAGACGACCCGGGCGAGGCGCTGCGCGCGCTGTTCGCGGCATGAGCAGCGTCGACCAACCGGACACGGCGCGCGGCGTGCCGCGCGCGGACGCGCCGCTGGTGGTGTTCGACTTCGACCACACCCTGTACGACGGCGACTCCGGCAGCCACCTGTTCGCCTGGCTGATCCGCCGCAGTCCCTGGCGCACGGCGCTGGCGCTGGTGATGGCGCCGGTGTTCGCGCCGATGGTGGCGTTCCTGCCGACCCGCCGCGTCGGCATCTCGGCGTTCGTCTGGGCCGGCACGGTCGGCTTCCATCGCCGTCGCGACCTCGATGACCTGATCGACACCTACGTCGACGGGCACGTCGAAGCCATCCGCGCCAAGCTGCTGCCGGTGGCGCTGGCGGTGATGCAGGCGCATCGCGAACGCGGTGACCGCGTGGTGGTGGCGACCGGCGCGCCGCCGGAACTGGCGCGCGCCATCCTCGCGTTCGTGGCCCACGAGGACGTGCCGGTGGTCGGCACGCTCGCCGGGCCGCGCTTTGGCGCGGTGGTCGCGGTGCGCCACTGCCACAACGAGGAAAAGATGCGCATGCTGCGCGAGCGTGGATGGGGCGACATCGCCATCGCCTATTCCGACTCCAGTGCGGACCTGCCGCTGCTGCGCGCCGCGCGCTCGCCGGTGGTGGTCAATCCCAAGCCCGGCGCGGTGGCGCTGTTCCGGCGCGAACTGCCGGCCGGCACGCCGATCCTCAACTGGGGTTGCCCGGACCGCGCGGGTGATCCGGTGCCGGCTCAGGCGACGAACAGCGCGCGGTAGATCTGGAAGCCGCTGATCGCCAGCACCAGCCCGCCGACGGCGAACAGCACCAGGCGCTCGCGCACGTGGCGCACCATCAGCGCCGAGACCGGTGCGGCGACCACCCCGCCGATCAGCAGGCCAAGGGTGATCTTCCAGTGTTCCAGGCCGATGGACAGCAGGAACGTCACCGAGATCGCCAGGGTGACCATGAACTCCGAGGCGCTGACGGTGCCGATGCTGGTCCGCGCCTCGCCACCGCGCGCAAGCAGGGTGGAGGTGGCGATCGGCCCCCAGCCACCGCCGCCGATGGCGTCGAACAGGCCGGCGAAGAAGCCGAGCACGCCGACGCGCTTCACGCGGCTGCGCGGCACCAGGCGCCCGCCGGCGCGCAGCAGGATCAGCAGCGCCAGCACCAGCAGGTAGCCGTGGATCCATGGCTTGATCGCGTCGCCGTCGATGCGGCTGAGCGCGTAGGCGCCGATCACCCCGCCCACCACGCCCGGCACCGCCAGGCGCAGCATCAGCTTGCGGTCGACATTGCCCATCGCGCCGTGCGCGGCGCCGGAGACCCCGGTGGTGAACACTTCGGCGGTATGCACGCTGGCGCTGACCGCCGCCGGCGGCATGCCCATCGCCAGCAGGATCGAGGACGACACCAGCCCGTAGGCCATGCCCAGCGCGCCATCGACCAGCTGCGCGCACAGGCCGATGGCCACGAACATCGCGAAATCTGCGCCCAGCAGGTCCATGCACCTCCCGTCGCGCCAGGCGCGTGGTTCAGGGGCTCAGGATAGCGGGGCGGCGGTGACGGGCGCCGCCTTGGATCAAGCGTCGCCGAGGCGTTTGACGAAGCGCACCGTGCCGTCGCCGAAGCCGCAGGCCTGGTAGAACGCGTGCGCGTCACTGCGCTGCGACCCGCTGCTGAGTTCGATGCGCGCGGCCCCGGCGGCGCGTGCGCGGCGCTCGGCTTCGCGCAGCAGCTGGCGGCCCAGGCCGCGGCCCTGCGCGCCGGCGGTCACCACCAGCGCGGTGATCCGGCAGGTGATGGTGTCCAGCGGCAGGTAATACATGAAGTCGAGCGCCACCAGGCCGCAGACCACGCCGCCGCAGCGCGCGACCACCAGCGCCTGGCGGTCGTCGCCGACGATCGCGGCGATGCGCCTGGCGGCATCGGCGCGGTCGCAGGGGTAGCCCATCTCGCAGAGCAGGGCGGCGACGTCGTCGGCGTCGATCGACGACGCGCTGCGCAGGTCGGCCTCCGGCAGGGTGCCGCGGGATTCGAAATGCGCCGGCACGCGGGGCTCAGCGCGTGCCGTACAGCACGACGGTCTTGCCGCGGGCGTGCAGCTTGCCGTCGATCTGCAGCTTCTTCAGCACGCGGCCGGCCATCTCGCGCGAGCAGCCGACCAGGCGGGCGAGCTCCTGGCGAGAGACGCGCAGCTGGGTGCCGTCGGGATGGCTCATCGCCTCGGGCTCCTTCGTCAGGTCGTGCAGCGTGCGCACGATGCGATCGGTGACGTCGAGGAAGGCGAGGCGCCCGGCCTTGCGGCTGGTGTCGAGCAGGCGCCGCGACAGCTGCGCGCCGATCGAATACATGATCTGCGTGGCATCTCCGGACAGCGATCCCTCGAACAGCTGGTACAGGCGCTCGTAGCTGATCTCGGCGAGTTCGGTCTGCGTGCGGGTGCGCAGGATCACCTCGCGCACGTCGGATTCGATGAACAGGCCCATCTCGCCGACGAACTCGCCCGCCCCGAAGTAGCCGAGGATCAGTTCGCGACCATCGTCCTCCTCGGTGATGATGCTGACCGAGCCGTTGATGACGTAATACATGGTGCCGGCCTGGTCGCCCGGGCGGAACACCTCGGTGCGCGGCGGATAGCGGCGGCGGTGGCAGTGCGCCAGGAAACGTTCGATCGTCGCCGGCGACGGCATGAGTGGATGCAGGGGGCGTCTATAGGTACTGAGGATGGCCACAGGGCTTGTATTCATGGGCAGGGTGAACGGGGGATTCAGGGAGAGTAGGCCGTTCGACCCCCGCGGGCAAACCCGTTGTGCCCCGATATGCGGCCCCAAGCCGGCTGCGGGTCGCCCCCCGGGGCGCGATGCCGCATAATCGCGCACTTTCCGCCGAACCTGGATCCGATGCCGTGGTCAAGCCGCTCCCCCGCCTGAAGCTCCAGGGGTTCAACAACCTCACCAAGGCGCTTTCCTTCAACATCTACGACGTCTGCTACGCGGTGTCCGAAGAAGAGAGGCAGCGCTACATCGAGTACATCGATGAGGAATACAACGCCGACAGGCTCACCCAGATCCTGACCGACGTCGCCGAGATCATCGGCGCCAACATCCTCAACATCGCCCGCCAGGACTACGACCCGCAGGGCGCGTCGGTGACGATCCTGATCTCGGAGCAGCCGGTGATCGACAAGGCGGCCGCCAAGGGCGTGATCTCCGACGCCGTGGTCGCGCACCTGGACAAGAGCCACATCACCGTCCACACCTATCCCGAGACGCACCCGCAGGCGGGCATCGCGACCTTCCGCGCCGACATTGACGTGGCCACGTGCGGCGTGATCTCGCCGCTGAAGGCGCTGAACTACCTGATCGAGAGCTTCGAGTCGGACATCGTCATCGCCGACTACCGCGTGCGCGGCTTCACCCGCGACATCAAGGGCAAGAAGCACTTCATCGACCACAAGATCAACTCGATCCAGGATTACCTGGCCAAGAACGTCAAGTCGCGCTACGAGATGTTCGACGTCAACGTCTACCAGGAAAACATCTTCCACACCAAGATGCACCTGAAGGACTTCGACCTCGACCAGTACCTGTTCGAGGAGAAGGCGCGCAACCTGTCGTTCAAGGAGCGCATGAAGATCGAGGCGCTGCTCAAGCGCGAGATCGAGGAGCTCTTCCACGGCCGCAACCTGGTGGAGTGACGAGGAACCGCCGCGATGGCCTGGATCCACCTGCTGCTCGCCGGCCTGTTCGAGATCGGCTTCGCGATCGGCCTCAAGTACACCGAAGGCTTCACCCGCCTGTGGCCCAGCGTCTGGACGGTGACCACCGCCGCGATCAGCCTGTGGCTGTTGACCCAGGCGCTGAAGGTCATCCCGGTGGGCACGGCCTATGCCATCTGGACCGGCATCGGCGCCGTGGGCGTGGTGACGATCGGCATCCTGGCGCTGGGCGAAAGCGCATCGCCTGCGCGCCTGGCGTGCATCGCCCTCATCGTGGGCGGCGTGGTCGGGCTGAAGGTGGTTTCGGCCTGACGCAAGCCGGCGGTCAGATCCGGTAAGCGACGGTCTTCATGAGCTTCGACGCCACGGCCATCAAGGTCGGGATCGGCTGCGGCAGCAGGCGCGCGCCGGCGGCTTCGGCGTTATCGGCGTGGCGGGCCTCGTCGGCCTTCATGACCTCGAGGATCGCGCGGCTGCGCAGGTCGGCCTCGGGCAGGGTGCGCAGGTGCTCTTCGAGATGCGCCTCGACCTGGCGCTCGGTTTCGACCACGAAGCCGAGGTTCCAGCCGTCGCCGCGCAGCCCGGCCAGCAGGCCGATGGCGTAGCTGCCCGCATACCACAGCGGGTTGAACAGGCTGGGCCGGCTGTCGAGTTCGCGCAGCCGGTCGTCGCACCAGGCAAGGTGATCGGTTTCCTCCTGAGCCGCCTCGAGCAGGTGCGCGCGCGTGGCGGCGTCGCGGGCCACCGTCGCCTGCCCGACATACAACGCCTGCGCGCAGACCTCGCCGACATGGTTGATGCGCATCAGTCCCGCCGCGTGGCGGCGCTCGGGCTCGTCCAGCACCACCTCGGCGTGGTCCGCGCCGGGGTTGCGGCGCTCGGCACGCGGCCGTCCGGCAACGGTTTCCAGTGCGTTCTGGGCATCCGCCAGCAGGCGGTCAAGCGGGGAGAGGGTGCGCGTGGTCATGCCGGCATTGTGCGCCCGCCGATCGGTGCCGGCCACCGGCCCCGAAGGGCCAGCCAACCTCCAACTTGCGGCGAACGCGGCCGGCCGGTACAATTCCGCCTCTTGCGTTCCCGGAACGTGAAAACGCGTGGCGAAGTTCCCGGCCCAGGCCCGGAACCAACCCGACCAGTCACCCCTGAGAGTTCCCGATGAAAACCTTTATTGCCAAGAACGAGACCGTCCAGCGCGACTGGTTCATCGTCGATGCCACCGGCAAGACCCTTGGCCGCCTGAGCACCGAAATCGCGCGCCGCCTGCGTGGCAAGCACAAGCCCGTCTACACCACCCACGTCGACACCGGCGACTACATCATCGTGGTCAACGCCGAGAAGATCCACGTGACCGGCAACAAGCTGGCCGACAAGATGTACTACCGCTTCACCGGTTACATCGGCAACCTCAAGTCCGAGTCCCTGGCGCAGGCGCTGCAGCGCCACCCGGAGCGCGTGATCGAGCATTCCGTCAAGGGCATGCTGCCGAAGAACACCCTCGGCCGTGCGATGTACAAGAAGCTCAAGGTCTACAAGGGTGCCGAACATCCGCACGCCGCCCAGCAGCCGCAAGTCCTGGATATCTGAACATGGCAATCACCCAGAATTACGGCACCGGCCGTCGCAAGTCCTCCACCGCCCGCGTGTTCCTGCGCCGCGGTACCGGCACCATCACCGTCAATGAGCGTCCGCTCGACGAGTTCTTCGGCCGCGAGACCGCGCGCATGATCGTGCGCCAGCCGCTCGAGCTGACCAAGAACACCGAGAGCTTCGACATCTACGTGACCACGCACGGCGGCGGCACCACCGGCCAGGCCGGCGCCATCCGCCTGGGCATCGCCCGCGCGCTGGTGGAGTACGACGAGACCCTCAAGACCGAACTGCGCAAGGCGGGCTTCATGACCCGTGACGCGCGCGAAGTCGAGCGCAAGAAGGTCGGCCTGCACAAGGCACGTCGCGCCACCCAGTTCTCGAAGCGCTGATCGAGGTATTCAGGATCGCCTCGCGCGATCCTGCGTTACAATTTGCTCCATAGCCCCGTCGCCAAGCGGTAAGGCACCTGACTCTGACTCAGGCATTCGGAGGTTCGAATCCTTCCGGGGCTGCCACATCCAAGCTAGGCCCGAAGCCCGCCACGTGCGGGCTTCGTCCTTTCCGCCTGCCGGAGTCCGCACATGGCCATGACCTTCCCCCCGCCGTATACCGCCGAGGACGGCGTGCTGGCGGCGCTGCGCGATGACGGGTATGCCGTACTCTCGCCCGCGATGGTCGCCGCACTTGCGGGCATGACGCCGGTGGACGTCGCCGGCCTGCAGGTCGGCTGGAGCGACCTGCCGCTCGACGGCTACCTGCGCGACGGCGGCAGCTATCGGCGGCGCCGGCATTCCTGCTTCATCGTCGACGGCGAGGGCGCGCATCTCGCCCCGCATCGCGCGCACTGGCAGTCGCTCGACTACAACGCACTGCATGGCGGCATGGAGCGCATGTACCAGCCGCTTTCGCCGGGCGTGATGGGAAGGCCTGCCTGGCCGCGGCTGCTGGAAGCGTTGGGCACGCTGTTTTCGCAGGTCCGCGCCGCCATTCCGTGGTACGTGGAAGCGCACCAGTTCCGCATCGACACCAGCGACGGCATCGGCCGGCCCACGCCCGAGGGCGCGCATCGCGACGGCGTCGATTTCGTCGCCGTGTTCGTCGTCGAGCGCCATGGCATCAAGGGCGGCGAGACCCGCGTGTTCGATGCCGCCGGCCCCGACGGCCACCGCTTCACGCTCGAGGACCCGTGGTCGCTGCTGCTGCTGGACGACACCCGCATGATCCACGAGTCGACCCCGATCCAGCCGCTCGACGCCGACGCCACCGGCCACCGCGACACCCTCGTCCTGACCTACCGGGCAGGTGCGTTCCAGGGTGAGGATTGAGAGCAAAAAATGCTCTCCCACACGCCACCCACCGCCCCGCTACAATCGGCGGATTGTGGCTTTCGCGGAGCGGTGATGAAGCTGGGTTCTTTGAAAGAGGGCGGCCGCGACGGCACGCTGGTGGTGGTGTCGCGTGATCTCGCGCGTGCCGTGCGCGCGACAGGGATCGCACCGACCCTGCAGCAGGCGCTCGAGGACTGGTCCAACATCGCGCCGCGCCTCGTGGCGCTGTCCGACGCGCTCAACGCCGGCGACGCCGATGGCGCCTTCGACGTGGAACCGGCGCAGCTTGCAGCCCCGTTGCCACGCGCCTACGAATTCCTCGATGGCAGCGCCTACCTGCCGCACGTGGCGCGCGTGCGCCGTGCGCGTGGTGCCGAGGTGCCCGAGAGCTTCTACACCGATCCGCTGATGTACCAGGGGACCAGCGCCGGCTTCCTCGGCCCGCGCGACCCGGTGCGGGTGACCAGCGAAGAACACGGCATCGACCTCGAGGCCGAGATCGTGGTGGTCACCGACGACGTGCCGATGGCGGTCACGCCGGAGCAGGCCGCCGGGCATATCCAGCTGATCGGACTGGTCAACGACGTCAGCCTGCGCAACCTGATCCCGGGCGAGCTGGCCAAGGGCTTCGGGTTCCTGCAGTCCAAGCCGCGTTCGGCGCTGTCGCCGGTGTTCGTGACGCCCGACGAGCTCGGCGACGCGTGGCGCGGCAGCAAGCTGCACCGGCCGCTGGTCACCCATGTCAATGGCGCATGGTTTGGCGCACCGGAGGCCGGCGTCGACATGCAGTTCGATTTCGCGCAATTGGTCGCGCATGCGGCCAGGACGCGGCCGCTGTCGGCGGGCACCCTCGTCGGCTCCGGCACCATCGCCAACGAGGACACCACGCTCGGCGCATCGTGCTTCGCCGAGAAGCGGACCGTCGAGGCGCTGGAGCACGGCCAGCCGGTGACGCCGTTCATGAGCTTCGGCGACACCGTGCGCATCGAGATGTTCGATGCCGCGGGCGAGACGATCTTCGGTGCCATCGAGCAGCGGATCGAGCACCAGGGCGCACCCTGAGGGACGCCAGCGGCGCGCCGGCCCCGCCCAGGCGGGATGATTTGGGGAACGGGGGGAGGAGTGGCCAGGTGGCGACCGTGAATGAATCCTTGTGCCTGCATTCGTACTGGCGCTCCAGCGCCGCGTATCGCGTGCGCATCGGCCTGAACATCAAGGGGCTGCCCTACGACATCGCCCCGGTGCACCTGGTCCGCGACGGTGGCGAACAGCACAAGCCCGACTTCGCGGCCATGAACCCGCAGCAGCTCGTGCCGGTGCTGCAACACGGCCAGCGCATGCTGCGCCAGTCGCTGGCGATCCTCGAGTACCTGGACGAGATGTGGCCCACGCCGCCACTGCTGCCGTCCACCGCGCGCGACCGCGTCCGCGTGCGCGGCCTGGCGCAACTGGTGGCGTGCGACATCCATCCGCTCAACAACCTGCGCGTGCTGCAGTACCTCGAGCGCGACTGGGGCGTGCCCGGCGCGGAGCGCGACGTGTGGGTGAAGCACTGGATCGTCGAGGGCTTCCGCGCGCTCGAGGCGCTGCTGGCCGGCAATGTCTCGACCGGCGAATACTGCGACGGCCACGCGCCGGGCCTGGCGGACTGCTGCCTGGTGCCGCAGGTCTACAACGCGCGCCGGTTCGGCGTGGACATGGCGGCGTTCCCGATCATCGCGCGCATCGAGCAACACTGCCTGCAACTTCCGGCATTCGACGCCGCGCGCCCCGAGCGCCAGCCCGACGCGCCCGAAATGGCCTGACGCCTCAGTGCGAGGCGTGGCCGGTGTCGAAGACGTCGGCGTAGGGGTCGTGCTCGTCGCCGCCTTCGGACAGGCGGAACTTGAGGTCCAGGCCGTCGCGCGAGTCGGCTGCCCGCAGCGCGGTCTCGCGCTCGATGCGGCCGTCCTTGAACAGCCGGAACAGGCACTGGTCGAACGACTCCATGCCTTCCTCCAGCGACTCCTCCATCGCCTGCTTGATCTCGTGCACCTGGCCGCGGCGCAGCAGGTCGCGGATCATCGGCGTGTTGATCAGCACTTCGGTGGCCGGCATCCGGCGACCGTCGGTGCCCACGACAAGGCGCTGCGAGACCACCGAACGCAGGTTCAGCGCCAGGTTCATCAGCACGTTCTTGTGCGCCGCCTCGGGGAAGAAATTGAGGATGCGCTCGATGGTCTGGTCGGCGTTGTTGGAGTGCAGCGTGGCCAGGCAGATGTGGCCGGTCTCGGCGAACGCGATCGCGGCCTCCATCGTGGTGGCGTCGAGGATCTCGCCGATCAGGATGACGTCCGGCGCCTCGCGCATCGCGTTCTTCAGCGCGTTGTGGAAGGCGTGGGTATCGATGCCGACCTCGCGCTGGTTGACGATCGACTTCTTGTGCCGGTGCAGGTATTCGATCGGATCCTCGATGGTGAGGATGTGCCCCGGGGTGGTGCTGTTGCGGTAATCGATCATCGACGCCAGCGTGGTCGACTTGCCGGAGCCGGTGGAGCCAACGATCAGCACCAGGCCGCGCGGGGCCATGATGATGTCCTTCAGCACGGACGGCAGCTGCAGCTCCTCGATCGAGGGGATGGTGCTGCGGATCGCACGGATCACCATGCCGACCTCGCCGCGCTGCTTGAACACGTTGACGCGGAAGCGCCCGGAGTCGGCCAGCGACAGCGCCATGTTGAGCTCCAGCTCGCGCTCGAACTGCGGCACCTGGCCTTCGTCCATCAGCGAGTAGGCGATCTTCTTCACCATGCCGGGAGGCAGGCCGGTATTGCCGAGCGGGTAAAGCTTGCCTTCGACCTTGATGTACACCGGCGCACCGGTGGTCAGGAACATGTCGGAGGCATTCTTTTCCGTCATCAGCTTGAGGAAATAGCCGATGTCCATTGCCGATATCCCCTGTCGCGTCGCGCCGGCACGTTGCGTACCGGGCGGATGCTGATAACAATGGCCGCGCGATCCCCCAATCGGCACGACCCCCTATGCGCACAAGCTTCGCACAATTCAAGACGGCCCTGCATGGCCTGTGTCTCGTTCCGGTGCTCGTACTCGGGGCCTGCGCGAGCCTGCCACCACCCACGGCCGAACTCACCACCGCGCAACAGGCGGTCTCGCGCGCCGATGCCGCCGATGCCCAGCAGTACGCGCCGGAGGAGCTCGAGCGCGCACGCACCGCGCTGAGCCGCGCCCAGTCGGCGATGGCGGCCGGCCAGGAGCGTGACGCACGCGTGCTGGCGCAGTTGGCGGCGGCTTCGGCCGACCTCGCCAAGGCCCGCAGCGAGCAGGCGCAGACCGCATCCGCGCTTGCACAGCGCCGCAGCGAGGTGGCTGGCCTGCGCCAGCGCCTCGGCATGGAGGGCACGCCATGACCCGCATCATCGCCGCCACGGCCATCGCCATCGCACTGCTGGCGACGCCGGCCATGGCGCAGGTCCAGCCGCGCGGGCAGGCGCCGGCGCGCACGCAGGCCGCGAGTGAACTGGCGCGCCTGGAGTCCCGCCTGCAGGCGATCGACACCGATCCCGTACGCAACACGCTGGCCGCGTACGAGCGTCTCCAGGCCCGCCAGGCGGTGGATGCGCTGGCGGCCGCAAGGAGCGGCCAGGGGCGCACGGACGCACGCCAGGTCGCCGAATGGCGGGTCGAGACCGCGGAAATCGCGGTAGGCAACGCCGTCGACCGGCGCGAGCTCGATCGCCTCGAGCGCGAACGCAGCGAACTGCTGGTGGAAGCCAGCCGCCAGGATGCCGCCCGCGCCCGCGCGGAGGCCGAGCGGCTGCGCATCCAGGCCCAGGTGCAGGCCGAGGAGGCCGAGCGCCTGCGCCTGGCGGCCGAGGAGGAATCCAGCGCCCGCCAGCAGGTGGAAGGCGTGCTGGACGACGTGGCCGGCGCACAGGCCGCCAAGCTGCGTGCGGCGCGACAGCGCGAAGCCGAGCTCAAGCGCCAGGAAGCCGAGCTGATGCGGGATGTGCCGGGTCCCGCCAGGCGCCCGCGCTGACGCCCGCAAGCACGCCGGAAGCGGGTCCGGCGGCCGCCTGTCCGGCGGCTGTCCGCACCCTCCGCGGTGGCCTTGCCCCCCCAGGTCGGGAGGAGTAGGGTCGGTCCTGCAGGCGGCGACCACCTACGGTGAGGCCGCCTGGCGGAGCGGAAGGGTGACGTGACGGAATCGTGCGACTCCAACGGGAATGTCGCCGCGGGCAAGGCCCCGCGGACGTTCCCGAGGGGGCGTCCGGAACGCGCCGGTCCAGCTTCAAACGATACGCCTCGGGCCGCAGGGTCCGGGGCGTTTTTGCATGTCCGCGCGGTGGGCCGCGCGGGCCACAGCTGAAAGGAGGTCTCCATGTTCGAAGGTCAACCGCAGGCCGAAATGGACGAGCTGTTCAAGTCCAACCCGGAGTTCCGCCAGCTCTACCACCGGCACAAGGAACTCGACAAGAAGGTGCTCGACGCGGAACTCGGCGTTCTGCCGATCGATGACACCAGGCTGGCGCAGATGAAGCGCGAAAAGCTCGTCGCCAAGGACCGCCTGGCGCAGATGTTCGACACATTGACCCACTGATTCCACTCCCCCCACGCCGTAACCAGGCAAGCGTGCGCGGCGGCGGCCATCCTCGTCGGTCGCCGCCGCGCACGCGCCACCTGCCGGGGCCACGCAACGGACCGCGACGCGCGATGCGATAATCGCCGCCCCGTTACGTGAGGCCGTCCGGCATGCCCATCCACGATTCCGTCCTCGGACTCATCGCCGATACCCCCATCGTCAAGGCCAGGCGCCTGGATGCGGGTTGCTGCGAGCTGTACTTCAAGCTCGAAAGCCAGAACCCCGGTGGTTCGATCAAGGACCGCATCGGCATGAGCATGATCGAGGCCGCCGAGGCGCGCGGCGACATCAAGCCGGGTGACACGCTGGTGGAGGGCACCGCCGGCAACACCGGCATCGGCCTGGCGCTGGTGGCGCAACAGAAGGGCTACAAGCTGGTGCTGGTGGTCCCCGACAAGATGAGCCGGGAAAAGATCTTCAACCTCAAGGCGATGGGTGCGGAAGTGGTACTGACCCGCTCGGACGTCGCCAAGGGCCACCCCGACTACTACCAGGACCTGGCCGAGCGCCTCGCCGCCGAGACGCCGGGGGCGTACTTCATCAACCAGTTCGGCAACCCCGACAACCCGGCCGCGCACGAGCACGGCACCGGCCCGGAGATCCTGCGCCAGATGGCCGAGGTCGGCGGGCTGGATGCGATCGTCTTCGGCTGCGGCAGCTCCGGCACGATGAGCGGGCTGTCGCGCTGCTTCGCCACGCAGGCGCCGGACGTGGAGATGGTGCTGGCCGATCCGGTCGGCTCGATCCTTGCCGAGTACATCAACGAGGGCACGCTCAGCGACAAGTCGGCCAGCTGGATGGTGGAGGGCATCGGCGAGGACTTCCTGCCGTCGATCTCCGATTTCTCGCGGGTGAAGAAGGCCTATGCGATCACCGACAAGGAGAGCTTCCTGACCGCGCGCGAGCTGCTGGCCAAGGAGGGCATCCTGGGCGGGTCGTCCACCGGCACGCTGCTGGCCGCGGCGCTGAAGTACTGCCGCGAGCAGACCACGCCGAAGAAGGTGCTGGTGTTCGTCTGCGACACCGGCAACAAGTACCTGTCGAAGATGTACAACGACTACTGGATGCTCGACAACGGCTTCATCGAGCGCGAGCAGCACGGCGACCTGCGCGACCTGATCCTGCGCCCGTATTCGCAGCGCGACACCGTGGTGGTCGGGCGCAACGACCTGCTGGTCACCGCCTACCAGCGCATGAAGCTGTACGAGATCTCGCAGCTGCCGGTGATGGACGGCGACGACCTGGTCGGCATCCTCGACGAGTCGGATGTGCTGCTGCACGTCTACGGTGACGAGGCCCGGTTCCGCGACCCGGTGTCGACCGCCATGGCCAGCAAGCTGGAAGTGCTGGACGTGAAATCGCCGATCGAGTCGCTGCTGCCGGTGTTCGACCGCGGCCAGGTGGCGATCGTGATGGACGGCAGCCGTTTCCTCGGCCTGATCACCCGGATCGACTTGCTGAACTGGCTCCGCCGCCGGGTGAACTGAGCCCCTCCGCGGGGCTGGCCACCGCTGGCCCGATGCTACAATCCGCAGTCTTTTCAAGCGGATGTGAAGGCATGCACGACGATCAGGGACACGGCGGCGCGGACACGTCCGGGTGGGGCCATGGCACCCGGGCGATCCACGCCGGGCAGTCGCCGGATCCCTCCACCGGCGCGGTCATGGTGCCGATCTACGCGACCTCCACGTACGCGCAGTCCAGCCCGGGCGTGCACCAGGGCTTCGAGTATTCGCGCACCCACAACCCCACCCGCTTTGCCTACGAGCGCTGCGTGGCCGGGCTTGAAGGCGGCAGCCGCGGCTTCGCGTTCGCCTCCGGCCTCGCCGCCAGCGCGACCGTGCTGGAGCTGCTCGACAGCGGCGCGCACGTCATCGCCATGGACGACCTCTACGGCGGCAGCTACCGGCTGTTCGAGCGCGTGCGCCGGCGCACCGCGGCGCTGGACTTCAGCTTCGTCGACCTGACCGACCCCGCCGCGTTCGAAGCCGCGATCACGCCGCAGACGCGGATGGTCTGGGTCGAAACCCCCACCAACCCGATGCTCAAGGTCGTCGACCTGAAGGCGATCTCCGCGATCGCCCGCAGGCACGGCCTGCTGATGGTGGTCGACAGCACCTTCGCCTCGCCGATCCTGCAGCGCCCGCTGGAACATGGCGCCGACATGGTGCTGCACTCGGCCACCAAGTACCTCAACGGCCACTCCGACATGGTCGGCGGCATGGTGGTGGTGGGCGACAACGCCGATCTCGGCGAGCAGCTGGCGTTCCTGCAGAATTCGGTGGGCGCGGTGCAGGGGCCGTTCGACAGCTTCCTCGCACTGCGCGGGCTGAAGACGCTGCACCTGCGCATGCGCGCGCACTGCGACAACGCGCTGGCGCTGGCGAAGCACCTCGAGTCCCATCCGGCGATCGAGCAGGTGATCTATCCCGGCCTGCCGTCGCATCCGCACCACGCGCTCGCCGCGCGCCAGATGGACGGCTTCGGCGGCATCGTGTCGGTGGTGGTGAAGGGCGGCCTCGCCGGTGCCACGCGCTTCTGCGAGCGCCTGAAGATCTTCACCCTGGCCGAGTCGCTGGGCGGCGTGGAAAGCCTGGTCAACCATCCGGCGGTGATGACGCATGCGTCGATCCCGGTGGAGCGCCGCGCAGTGCTCGGGATCAGCGATGCGCTGGTGCGTCTGAGCGTCGGGGTGGAGGACGTGGCCGACCTGATGGCCGACATCGAGGCGGCACTGGACAGCGTCACTCCATGACGCAACCCCCGGGCGCGGATTCCAGCCACGGGGCGGGCGTGCCATCGGCGCTGGCCTTTGCCGTGTCCGGCGTGGTGTCCGAGGGTGACGCCGGGCCCCGCCTCGGCTACCGCTGCGCGGGCGAGGGGTACGACCCCGCGCGCCGCGTCGCCGGCGTGGTGGTCGGCATCGACGATGGCGTCAGCCTGCGCTTCGCGCTGCCGGCGGCATCGGTCGATTTCATCCTGCTGGAGCCGGCCGCGATTTCGGGCCATTACAGCGTCACGCACATGGTGTATGCCGGCACGCCTGTCGATGACCTCGCGCGGCGCGTGATGGCGGCGCACGAGCGCCTGGGCGACGCCGCAGGACCGGGCGCCATCGCCTTCTCCAATGATCGCGGGCGCCCTTCGCTGGAGCTCGATGTCCGCGGCCTCGGTGCTGTCGGCGGCGGGCAGCACCTGGAACTGGTGCTGCGTCGCGAGGCCGACGGCGTCGCGGCGGCCGATGCGTTCGCGCGCGTCCTGGCGGCGATCGGCCGCGGGCAGGACGCCGACCACGCTGCCGGCGCGCGCCTGGCCCGGACGCTGCAGGCCCTGTCGGCGCGCATGGACGGGCTCGCGGCCGCCATCGACACGCGTGCGGACGGGCCGGGGCAATCCGGCCTGGCCGACGCGATCCAGGCGCTGGTCGCCGCGGGCGCTGCGCGCGATGAACGCATCGCCGGGCTCGAGCGGCAGTTGGTGGCCCTGGCCGGCGTCCTGGGGCGCACCGAAACGTCGCTGGCCGCGCTCGCGCCCATGGTCGAGAACGCGTCGGCGATCGCGGCGACAGCGCGCGAGCAGTCCGCGCGCGATGGCGACGCGTTGCGGGCGGAGCTCGCCTCGCTGCACGGGCAGGTCCGGCACGTGGCGGATTCGATCGACAACCTGTTCTGGCGTCGCTGGGCGCGGCGGCTGCGTGGAGGTGGGCGGTGACCGGCGGCGCAGCGGCCGTCGACGTGCCGCGGTTGGAGGTGCTGCGGTACTCCCCGCTGCACCAGCTTGAGCCGCTCGCCGATGGCGCGTGGCTGGCCACCGGCGACGACCCGTACTTGCTGGTGGAGTTGCCGGAATCGGTTCGCGATGGCGGCGCCCTGCGCATCAGCGTCGAACTCGACGGCGAACACCTGCAACGGCCCTGCCTCTACCTCGATTCCGGCAGCGGCTGGACCGAGTCGGGACGCTTCGAGCTCGTGCCCGACGGCCCGCGGCACTGGACCGCGCTCGCGTGCGTGGAGGCGCTGGCCGGCCCGGCCCGCTTCGACCCCAGCGAGTGCGCCGGCCGCTTCCGGCTTGGCATGCTGACGCTCGAGCGCGTGGCGCCGGCCGCGCTGGCGGTGGAGCTGCTCGCGCGTGATGCGGCGGCACACCCGGAGTCGGCCGCCGACGTGCTCGCACGCGCGGCGGCAATGGCGCAATCCTTCGGCCACCGGGCGGCATGCGCGTGGCTGCTCGCCGGCGGGCCGGATCGCGTGCGCGAGCCGCCGGGCTCGTATGCCCGGTGGATCGGCCTGTACGATTCGCCGACACCGGCCGAGCTGGCCGCGCTGCGCTGCGCGGTTCGCGCGCTGCCGGCGCGGCCCCTGCTGTCGCTGTTGCTTCCGGTGTCGGGCGAGCGCCACGAACTGCTGCAGGCCTGCATCGCTTCCCTGCTCGAGCAGGCCTATCCGGACTGGGAGTTGCTGCTGGTCTGCGACGCGCAGGCGCTGTCCGCGCCGATGCGCGCCGCGGTGGACGCGGCGATCGCGCAGAGCAGCCGCGTCCGCATCGTCCCCGGACCGGCAGACGACGTGGCCGCCTGGAACCGCGCGCTGGCCGCCGCAGGCGGCGCCTGGATCGGCGTGATCGAGGGCGCGCCGGTGTTCGCGCCGCACGCGCTGGCGGCGCTTGCGATGGCCGCGGCCGCGCATCCCGGCGCCGGCCTGGTCTATTCCGACTGCGACCGGATCGACGCGGCCGGGCGCCGCCATGCGCCGGGCTTTCGCCCGGACTGGAACCCGGACCTGTTCCTCGCACGCGACTACATCGGGGCCGCGGTGCTGTTCGAGACCGCCCTTGTCCGCAGGGCAGGAGGATTCCGCACCGACCATGCACCTGCCCTTGTCGGTGACCTCGCGCTGCGCTGCGTCGGGCTTGCCGACGTGGCGTCGGTCCACGTGCCGATGGTGCTGTCGCACTGGCCCGACGGCGCGGTGGGCGAACCGGCCGCGCGCGCCGAAGCGCGCCGCGCCGCGCTGCGCGAGCACCTCGGCGACCGCGTGATGGCGGTGGACGCGGTCGGTGACGGCGCGCGCCTGCGCTGGCCGCTGCCGGCGCCACCGCCGCGCGTCAGCATCGTCATCCCCACGCGTGACCGCGTCGACCTGCTGCGCCTCTGCGTGGAGAGCATCCTGTCGCTCACCACCTACCCGGACTTCGAGCTGCTGGTCGTCGACAACGGATCCAGCGACGCCGAGGCGCTGGCCTACCTGGCGTCGCTGGACGCGCGGCCGCGCGTTCGCGTGCTGCGCTACGACCGGCCGTTCAACTATTCGGCGATCAACAACTTCGCCGTGGCGCAGGCCACCGGCGCGGTGGTGGCGCTGCTCAACAACGACATCGAAGTGATCTCGCCGGACTGGCTCGACGAGATGGTCGCGCACGCGATACGGCCTGGCATCGGCGCGGTGGGCGCGATGCTCTACTACCCCGACGACACCATCCAGCACGCGGGCGTGGTGGTGGGCCTGGGCGGGGTGGCCGGCCATGTCTATTCCCGCCAGCCGCGCGGCAGCGCGGGCGAAGACGGGCGGGCCATGCTCGTCCAGGACATGACCGCGGTGACGGCCGCCTGCCTGGTGGTCACCAGGTCGGCATGGGACGCCGTCGGCGGCCTGGACGAGGCGTTGATGGTGGCGTTCAACGACATCGACTTCTGCCTGCGCCTGCGCAGGGCCGGCTACCGCAACCTGTGGACCCCGCACGCCGAGCTGTACCACCACGAGTCGGCCAGCCGCGGCAGCGAGGACACGGAAGACAAGTTGCGCCGCTTCCACTCCGAAGTGGCCTTCATGACCGATCGCTGGGGCACGTTGCTGCACGACGACCCTGCCTACAATCCCAACCTTTCGCTCGCGCACGGCGCGGCCAACGCGCTCGCTTCGCCCCCCCGCCGCGGCTTGCGGTCGTGGCTGGCCGACGCGCTCGCGGGCGCGTCCCGCGCCGCGCCGCAATGATCGACCCCGGATGATCCGATGAAGCAGATTGACGACGCCCGCGCATCCGCGGGCGCGAGCGTGGCGCTGCCGATGCAGCCGATCAACCACGTGCGCACCCTTGCCGAAGAACACGCGTGGGAAGCGGTCGGCAACGACCCCGCGTTCCGCTGCACCTTGCCCGGGGGCGGGCTCGAGGCGGGCTGGTACGAGGTGGACGCGGCGCTGGAGCTCCTGCAGGGCCCCGAGCCGTGGAGCTACTTCTATCCCGACTATGGCGACCCCGACCTGGAACGCCACAAGGTATTCGTGCCGTGGCGCGCAGCGGGTGGCGGGCGCCAGCGCGCGATCGTGCTGTTCACCAACCACGTGCACAGCCTGCGCCTGGATCCGGCGGTCGCGGTATGCAGGTTCCGGCTCGACGACCTGCGGCTGCGACGCGTCGGGCGCCGCGAGGCGGCCGGCACCATGCTGCGCGAGGTACTCGGCGACCACGACGCTGGCGCGGGCGAGACCCTGCGGCGCGTGGCGGGCCTCGCGGGGCAGCTGTTGTCCGGCGGCGCGCGGGCGTTCGCCGCGCACCTGTACGCGCTGTATGCGCGCGCACCGGCCGGCAGCGCCAACGTCGGCTACCAGACCTGGGTGGACCTCTACGATTCCTGCTCGACCGAAGTGCTCGAAGCGGCCGCCAGGGAGGCGGCTTCGCTCGCGGTGCAGCCGCTGTTCTCGATCATCGTGCCGGTGTACGACACGGAGGAGCGCTGGCTGCGCCAGTGCGTGGACAGCGTCCGCCGCCAGGCGTACGACAACTGGGAGCTGTGCCTGTCCGATGACGCCTCGCCCTCGCCGCATGTGCGCAGGCTGCTCGCGGAGCTGTCGGCGGCGGATCCGCGCATCAAGGTGGTCCACCGCGACAGCAACGGGCACATCTCCGCCGCGTCCAACAGCGCGATCGAGGCGGCCTCGGGCGATTGGCTGGTGCTGCTGGACCATGACGACGAACTGCATCCGCGCGCGCTGGCCGAGCTGGCGGGGGCGATCAACCGCTTCCCGGACTGGAAGCTGATCTTCAGCGACGAGGACAAGATCGACGAGGACGGTGTCCGCTTCGATCCGTACATGAAGTCGGACTGGAACTACGACCTGTTCCTGTCGCACAACTGCATCAGCCACCTCGGCGCGTACGACGCCGCCATGGTGCGCGAGGTGGGTGGTTTCCGGGTGGGCATCGAGGGCAGCCAGGACTGGGACCTGGCCCTGCGCTGCATCGAGCGCATCCGCGCCGACCAGGTGGGGCACATCCCCAAGGTCCTCTACCACTGGCGTGCCATCAAGGGCTCCACCGCGCTCGCGCCACAGGAGAAGGGCTATGCTCACCACGCCGGGCTGCGCGCGATCGCCGGGCACCTGGAGCGCACCGCGTCCACGGGGCGCGTGGAGGAGATCCCCGGGCAGCACGGCAACTACCGCGTGCGCTACGCGGTGCCCGATCCGGCCCCGCTGGTCAGCATCATCGTCCCGACCCGTGACAAGGTCGAACTGCTGAAGGCCTGCATCGACTCCATCGTCGAAAAGACCACGTACCCCGCGTACGAGATCGTGGTGGTCGACAACCAGTCGTCGGAACCCGATGCGCTGGACTACCTCGCATCGCTGCGCGGCGATGCGCGGATCCGCGTCGTCACGTATGACGCGCCGTTCAACTATTCGCGCATCAACAACCACGCGGTGGCCGCGGCGCGCGGCAGCGTGTTGTGCCTGATGAACAACGACATCACCGTGATCACCCCCGGCTGGCTCGAGGAAATGGTCGGCCACGCCTGCCGCCAGGGCGTCGGTGCGGTGGGCGCGATGCTGTACTACCCCAACGACACCATCCAGCATGCGGGCGTGATCCTGGGTGCGCACGGGGTGGCGGCGCACGCCTATGCCGGCCACGGCCGCGGCTACCCCGGGCACATGAGCCGGGCGCGCCTGATCCAGGAGCTCAGCGCGGTCACGGCCGCCTGCCTGGTCGTCACCCGCGAGGCCTACGAACGCGTCGGCGGCCTGGACCCGCTGCTGGGCGTCGCGTTCAACGATGTCGACTTCTGCCTGCGGCTGCGCGAGGCGGGCTATCGCAACGTATGGACCCCGTACGCGGAGCTGTACCACCACGAGTCCGCGACGCGCGGCTACGAGACGTCCCCCGAGAAGATGGAGCGCTTCAACGGCGAGGTGGTCTTCATGCGCACCCGGTGGGGCGAAGCCTTGCAGTACGATCCCGCGTACAACCGCAACCTGAGCATCAACGACGAGCTGTACCAGCTGGCGTACCCGCCACGCGAGCAGTGGCCGGGGCCACCGCTGCGTGCCCTCGACCGCTGATCGGTTCGACGATCTTCCGACGATCTTCCACCCCATCTTCCAACGACTGGAGAGACCATGAACAAGATGACCCTGATGGCACCCGCCCTGCTTGCCGGCCTGCTGGTCGCCGGCTGCGGCGAGCGCCCGGCCGACACCGCCGCGGTGGGCGAGCCGGCTGCGCCCGCCGTGGCGCCTGCCCCGGAAGCAAGCGTACCGGTCCCGGCTGCGTCCGCGACCACCGCCTATGCGATGGCCGCCGGCGCAGCCACGGCCGGCCAGTGCGCGCTGGACGTCGTGAACGGCATCCATGCGCCGTCGGTGACCGTGCCGGTGGGCAGCAAGGCGTCCTTCGGTGGCTGGGCCGCCAGCGCGGAGATGCAGGTGCCGGTGGATGCGCTGTTCGTGCTGGCCAATGGCGCCGACAGCCATGCCGTGCCGCTGGTGGCCGGCGCATCGCGCCCGGACGTCGCCGCCGCCCTGGCCAGCGACGCGCTCGCCAACGCCGGCTACAACCTGGAGGTCGACCTCGCCGCCGTGCCCGCGGGCAGCTACGACCTGGTGGTCGTGCTCGACCAGGCGACGTCGGCGTACTGCGATCTCGGCACCAAGCTGGTGCTGGAGTGATTCCAGGCCGCCACGCCAATGCCTGACCCGGCTGTCCGCACATCGGCCCCGCCACGTCCGTGGCGGGTGCTCGCGCCCTTCGGCGCGCTCGGGCGGCACGCCGACCTGACGCGCGAGCTGGTGCTGCGCGACATCCTGGGGCGCTACCGGGGCGCCACGTTCGGCTTGCTCTGGTCGCTGCTCGGGCCGCTGCTGATGCTGGTGATCTACACGGTCGCCTTCGGGCAGATCCTGGGCAGTCGCTGGAACCAGGCGTCGAACGCCGAAGCCCCGTTCGGCGTGGTGCTGTTCCTCGGCATCATGGTGCACGGCTTCTTCGCGGAGTGCCTGGCGCGCTCGCCGCGGCTGATGATCGACAACAGCAACTACGTCAAGCGCGTGGTGTTCCCGCTGCACATCCTGCCGTGGACGGTGATGCTTTCGGCGAGCTTCCACCTGGTCGCAAACGTCATCGTGTTCGCGTTGCTGGCCAAGATCCTCGCCGGCACGTTCTCGCCGTACATCGTGCTGGTGCCCGTGGTGATGCTGCCACTGGCCTTGCTCGCGGTGGCGGTGGGCTGGGTGGCGTCGTCTTTGGGCGTGTACCTGCGCGACCTCAGCCAGGCGATCCCGGTGATCGTGACGGCGCTGCTGTTCCTGTCATCGGCGATCGTGCCGGTGGAGGCCCTGTCGGAGAAGTACCAGCTGGTGTTCCAGCTCAATCCGCTGACCTTCTTCATCGACCAGGTGCGCGAAGTCGCGCTGTGGGGCAGGCCGCCGGACTGGATCGGCCTCGCCTGGCGCGGCGTGGCCAGCGTCGTGGTGCTGTACGCGGCGTATGCCTGGTTCCGCGCCACCAGCCGGGGTTTCGCCGATGTCCTCTGACCCGGTGATCCGCCTGCGGGGCGTCGGCAAGGCGTTCCCCATGTTCGACAAGCCGTACCAGCAGCTGTTGCACGTGCTGGCCCCCGGCATGCGGCCGGTCGCGATGTTCCACGCGCTGCGGGACGTCAATCTCGAGATCCGCCGCGGCGAGAGCATCGGGGTGATCGGCCGCAACGGTTCCGGCAAGTCCACGCTGTTGCAGGTCATGGCCGGCATCCTGCAGCCCTCGAGTGGCGAGCTGATGGTGTCGGCACGCATCGCGGCCCTGCTCGAGCTGGGCGCGGGCTTCAATCCCGAATTCACCGGGCGCGAGAACGTGCGCATGAACGCGGCGCTGCTCGGCCTCAGCCAGCGCCAGATCGACGACCGCATGGACGCCATCCTCGCGTTCGCCGAGATCGGGAGCCACGTCGACCAGCAGGTCAAGACGTATTCCAGCGGCATGTTCATGCGCCTGGCGTTCGCGGTCGCCGTGCATACCGATCCGGACGTGCTGATCGTGGACGAAGCGCTGTCGGTCGGCGACATCTACTTCCAGCGCAAGTGCTTCAAGCGCATCGAGCAGATGCGCCAGGACGGCTGCACGCTGCTGTTCGTGACACACGCTATCGATTCGGTGCTGCAGCTCTGCGACCGCGGCATCGTCCTCGATGGCGGGCGCGTGGTGTTCGACGGCGACGCGCAGCCGGCGGTTAAGCAGTACCTCAAGGTGGTGTTCGGCGAGCTGCAGCAGGAGCCGGAGCCGGGCGACGCGCCGGTCGAGCCGGCCACCGACGCCGATGCCGAAGCCGAAGCCACGCAGGACCGCAACGAGATCGCCGACTTCATGGCTGGCGGTGCACGCGAGCTGATGGCCACGCGGCCCGGCTACAACCGCGACGAGACGCGGCTGGGTGACGGGCGCGTGCGCACCGTCGACTGCATGGTGGTGGGCGACCACGGCAACGGACCGCTGGTGCCCGCGCGCTCGCCGTTCAAGCTGCTGGTCCGCTACCACGCGCCACAGGCGATGGACCGGCTGATCTTCGGGCTGCGCGTGTGCACCGTCACCGGCGCCGTCGTGTACAGCTCCAACACCCTGGTATCCAAGGGCGAACTGTACCGGTGCGATGCCGGTACCACGGCGATCGCGGAGTTCGACCTGCGCTGTTCATTGCTGCGCGGGCAGTATTTCGTGACGGTAGGCGTCTCGCAGCTCGACGAGGACGGCCACGAGATCCATGCGGTCGACCGCCGGTCCGACGTGCTCATCCTCACCGTCACCGGCGAGCTCAACCACGCCGAAGGCGTGGCCGACATGGAAGCCGGATTCAGCCTGGACGCACAGGCCGGCGCGATCCAGCCGATGGGATGAGCGACATGACGCCCTGGCCCGTGGATCAGTTCCTGGTGTCGTCGGTGAACGGCGGCGGGCTGTTCCTGCTCGGGCCGGGCGGACTTGAGCGCTGGTCGAAAGTGGATACGACCGGCGTGGCGCTGGTGCCGACCGGTGCCGTGCTGGCCCGCCAGGCGGAAGGCTTTGCCGAGCTGCGCTGGCTGCGGGGCCGTGACGTCGTGCGGGTAAGCCTTGCGGCGGAGTCGCTCGATCTCCACGACCTCACGTGGCACGCGGATCGCCTGTATGTCGTCGCGACGCAGCACAACCTGATCCGCGAGCTCGATCACGACTTCGCGCTCCTGCGCCAATGGTCGTTCCCCGGTGAAGAGGACTCGCAGCACATCAACTCCGTGTGCGTGCACGACGGCCGACTCCTCGCCTCGCGGTTCGGCCGGTTTGCCACGCACAGGGGCTACAAGGGCGTGACCGGCGGGGCTGGCGAGGTCTTCGACGTCGAGTCGGGCGAAGTCCTCATCGATGGGCTGTCACAACCGCATTCGCTGGTGTCGCATGAAGGGCACCTGTGGCTGTGCGATTCGGAAGCGCGCACCGTGCGGCGTTACCGCGACTTCCGCGAGGACGGCGCGTTCCTGCTGGACGGTTACGTCCGCGGGCTTGCATTCGGTCCGGCTGGCCAGCTGCATGTCGGACTCAGCCGCAGCCGCAACGCGGCGCCGGGCGGCATCGCGTCGGCCTGCGTGGCCGTCTTCGACGTCGCCAGCATGCGCGAACTCGGGCGCGTGCCGCTGCCGGTCGACGAGGTCTACGACATCGTTCCGGTTCCCACCGCGGCCGTCGACGACCTGCGCACGGCGGCGTTTGCCGACGCCGTTGCCGAGTACGACACACTCGTCGACGCCCGCAACCGCGCCGCGGCGGAGGTCACCGACGCGCTCAGGGAGCTGTCCACGATCCACCACGCAGCCAACCTGCGAATCGCGGAACTCGAAGCCGCGACCGTTGCAACCGCGGCGCAGCTGGAGGAAACGCGACGGCTGCTGGTCGCGTCGGAAGCACGGGACAGCGAGGATTCTGCTTGGGCAGGCATGCTCGAAGCCGAGGTGGAGCGGCTGTGGTCGGCCCTGGCAACCGGGGCGCGGGCGGAGGCGACGCTCGCCGGCGGCGGCGTGCTGGCGCCGCGCGTGTCGCGCGCCGACCTGCCGGTGGCCGGCCTCGCGTTCGCGGTGCATGACGCACCGCTGGTGACGATCCTGGTCGCGTCCTACGGCCACTTCGACCAGACCCGCCGCTGCCTGGAGTCGATCCGCGATGCCGGCGCAGACGCGGCGTTCGAGGTGATCCTGGTCGAGGATGCCTCGGGCGAGGTGGAGATGGACCGGTTTGCCCACGTTCCGGGCCTGGTCTACCGGCGCAATGACACCAACCTCGGCTTCCTGCGCTCGGTCAATGCCGCGCTGCCGCTCGTGCGCGGCGCCTGCCTGCATCTCCTCAACAACGACACCGTGGTCACTCCGGGGTGGCTGGATGCGCTGTTGCGGACGTTCGCCATCTTTCACGACTGCGGGATCGCGGGCTCGATGCTGGTGTATCCCGACGGCCGCCTCCAGGAGGCGGGCGGGATCGTGTGGTCCGACGCGTCGGGCTGCAATGTCGGGCGCGGTGGCGAGCCGTCCGACCCGCAGTTCGCCGCCGTGCGCGAGGTCGACTACGTCTCCGGCGCCTCGGTCATGGTGCGCACGGAGCTGTTCCGCCAACTCGGTGGCTTCGACGAGCGCTACGCCCCGGCGTATTACGAAGACACCGACCTCGCATTCCGCCTGCGCGACCGCGGGCTCCTGGCCTTCTTCCAGCCCGCGTCGGTCGTGGTGCACCAGGAAGGCCTGTCGCACGGCACAGACGAAGGCGCCGGCGGCAAGGCATGGCAGGCGCGCAACCGGGAGGTCTTCCGCGAGCGCTGGGCAGTCGAGCTGGCGCGTGCGCAGCTACCGCCGGGCGAACACCCGTTCCTCGCGCGCAGCCGTGCGCAGCTGAAGAAGACGGTGCTGGTTGTGGACGACCTTCCGCCGCATACCGATCGCGACGCCGGCTCGCGGGCGATGTGGCAGTTGATGCGGCTGCTCTGGATGCGCGGCCTCGACGTCAAGTTCTGGAGCCATCGCGTCGAGGGCGAACAGCCCTATCTCGACCTGCTGGCGATGCATGCCATCGAACTGGTCGGCAACGGCGAGGGTGGCCGCGCGTTCGATGCGTGGATGCAGGTACATGGACGGTACGTCGACTACGTCGTGCTAAGCCGGCCGCACGTGGCCATGGAGGCGCTCGATGCAGTACGCCGCCACTCGGTGGCGAAGGTGCTGTACTACGGCCACGACGTACACCACCTGCGCCTGCAGGGTGCGCATGCCGTGCTTGGCACCGATGACGACGCCATCCAGGCGGACACGCTGCAGGCCATCGAGCAGCGCATCTGGGGTGCCGCCGACCTGGTCCTGTACCCGTCGCGCGACGAGACCGCGCGCGTCGAGACGTGGCAACGCGCCAACGGCGCACCCGGGCAGGCCCGCACCGTACCGCTGTTCGCGTATGGGCCGCCGCCGGCATTGCCCGCACATGCGGGTCATGCCCTGGCCGGCCGCGACAGCATGCTGTTCGTCGGCGGGTTCGCCCACGCACCCAACGCGGACGGCATCCTCTGGTTCGCCCGTGAGGTGTGGCCGCTGGTGCACCGGCAGGTGCCCGCGCTGCGGCTCGTTGTGGTCGGCGCCGATCCGGGCGAAGCGGTTCGCGCGCTCGCGGGCGAGGGCATCGAGATCACCGGCGAGGTCAGCGAAGACGACCTCGTCGCGGCCTATGGCCGCGCCCGGGTGGCGGTCGCGCCGCTGCGGTTCGGTGCCGGCGTCAAGGGCAAGGTGCTGGAAGCGCTGCATGCCGGCGTGCCTTGCGTCACCACGCCCGTGGGTGCGCAGGGCCTGGATGATGCCGATGGCTTGGTGGTGGCCGCGGATCCGGCCGCGATGGCTGCCGCGATCGTCCGCCTGGCCACCGACGCCGATGCATGGATGCACGCGTCGGGCGCGGGCCAGGCGTTCATCCTCGCGAACTTCTCCCCGCAGACGGTATGGGAGGCGATCTCGGAGGTGGTGGACGCCACGCCGTATGCGGACATGGCATCACGGCTCGACGCGCTTCAGGCGCCCTGATCGGGGCTGCGCGCGGGCAGCATCGCCATCCCGCGGTTCGCCCTGTGCAGCGGGCGACGGGGGACAGAGGCGATGTCGTAACCCAGGAATGCCAGCACGAACTGCAGGCCGAGGATGATCGGCAGGGCCGAAAGCATGACCGTGCCGGCGGGGGTCGACACGCCCGACTGCATGGACTGCAGCCACGCCTGCGCGCCAAACAGCGCACCTCCGGCAATCAGCAGGGTGCCCGCCACCAGCTCAAGCGAGGCCAGTGAGAGGTCACGCAGGAAGTAGTTGTAGAAGATGCGCTTGCCGAAGTTGCGCACGTGCTTGGCCAGGAATTCGCCCAGGATCCGCGAGATGCGCAGGTTGCTGACCTCGTCACCGTAGTGCGCGTCCATCGGCACGTCGACGGCCACGGCACGAAGCGTGTTCAATCGGAACAGCAGGTCGGTCTCGAAGAAATAGCGCTTGCTGATCCTGTCGAACGGCAGCCGCCTGGCGACGTCGGCGTGGATCGCGGTGTAGCCGTTGGTCGGATCGAAGAGGTCCCAGTATCCGGTCGACAGCTTGGCCATGAACGAAAGCACCGCGTTGCCGAAGATCCGCAGGGGCGGCATGCGCGTGATGTTGGTCAGGTCGAAGAAGCGGTTTCCCTTGGTGTAGTCGGCCTCGCCGGCGGCGATGGGCGCCACGAAGTGCCCGATCAGGCGGGGATCCATCTGCCCGTCGCCGTCGATCTTGACGATGATGTCCGCGCCTGCGGCGATGGCTTCGCGGTACCCGTTGAGCACGGCCCCGCCGACACCCTGATTGACGGCGTTGTAGTGGACGCGCACGCGCGGGTCGGTGCATTCGGTCTCCACCATGGCGCCGGAGCGCTCGGGACAGGCGTCGTCCACGACGATGATGATCTCGACCACCGGCGGAATCGAGGCGAGGACATCGAGGATGTGGGCCTTGACGCGGTAGCAGGGCAGCACGACGGCGATTCGGGGCAAGGTGGCCGTCACGACAGTCTCCGGAGTGATGGCGGAAGTGTGGGGCACGGCCGCGTGCGTCATGGCGCGCTACCGTGGTAGCGTGTCTGGATGCTGGTCAACGCGTCATACGTCAACGCCGGCATGCACAGTACGCAGGCGAGCAACAGCAGCCTGAGCACAGGGCCCGCGCGGAGCGCATTGAAGACCAGCAGGAACGCCAGCGTGGGCAGGAAGTACCGGCCCTGCAGGCCCTGGATCACCGGCGCGTCCACGTGCGTCCAGGTGAGGAACAGGGGAACGGCCAGCAACGCCAGCGAGCCAAGCGCGGCGCCCACGGCGAGTGCCCGGGTCGGCATGGGGATGCGAGTGGCATCCGGGTTCGTCCACAGGCTCGCAAGCAGCATCGCGCCAGCGGCGGAGTAGGCCCAGCTCGACAGCGGCACATCTAGCCAACCGAGTCGCCCGATCATGGAATGGTAAAGCCCAAGCATGCCGTCGCCAAAGAACGTGTTGTACGCCATGCGTGCGACCACCATCGGCTGCTCCACCAGCAACGCGCGGTTCGCCTCCGGATCAACGCCAGGCCCGTAATGCGCGTTGCCTGCCGACCAGATCGTCCATGCCGTGTGCACGACCCAGGGGATCAGCATCGCGGTGACGGCGAGCTCGGCGAAGCGGACGCGCGCGACGCGACAGGCCGGGTAGCAGAACAGCACGGCCGCCAGGATCCACGCCGCACCCGGTTTCGCGAAGGCCAGCATCAGGGCCAGCGCTGGCAGGACCAGACGCGCCCGCTCCGGCGCGAACGTGCCGCCGGCAACGCCGGACACCACGCCCAGGAAACAGAAGCTCAGCGACAACACCAGCGAATCCGCACTGATCGACGCCACCTGGCTGAGGGTCATCGGCAGCAACGCGATTGCGAACAGCGCCCATTTGCCGAACGCCGCGTGGCGGACGCCGTAGGCGACCAGGCAGGCGCCGATGAGCAGGTTGAAGAATCGGGCCAGGTCCAGGAACGTGTCAAAGCTGGTACCGATTCCGCAGGAGGCAGCCAACACCAGTGACGGGGCTGCATACAGGTGCGGCGCGTACTGATCGGCGGACGTGGGCAGCGCGCGTTTCTCGCGGTCGCATGCCAGCGGCTGAGCGAGTTGCTTCTGCAGCTCGGAATCGTCGAGCGCGCCGGGTTGTTCCGCGGCGCCCCACAGTGGTCCGTACATCGCGCCCACGTCGACGACCGGTGCCGACCCCGAATCACCCAGCCATGCGCCACCGTGGATCTTGGCGATCTTGCTGAGATGGGTGACCTCGTCGGGTACGCCATTCGGGGGCAGCGACTGCAGGATCAGTCCGCCAGCTGCCAGCATGAGCACCAGGCACAGCCAATGCGCGCGACGCGAGCACCAGTCGAACCCGGCAGTCGCCATCCGCGCCACGCGGGGTGCACCGTCGAGGATGCGCAGCGAGGTGAAGAACGCTGCCAGTGCGACCAGCGCGGCCAACGCCATGGCCGCACGCCACGGGGCGGTTGCGCGCGGCGCGGCCTGCGCCTGCGAGGCGAGCACAACAAAGGGGTCGGGTGCCATGGGGGCCGCCCGCAGCACCATGCACGGGCCTTCGTGCCGGACCGCGACGTCGTTGGTCGCAATGACGGTGTAGCCGAACTTCGTGCCGTCGCGCCCACGGAGTTCGCACAGCCGCATCGTGGCACTGCCCGGAGCGGGGTCGAGCCGCAGGTGCTCTGCGCTGCCTGCAGGCAGCCGGAGCCGGATCCGTTCATTGCGTACCGGAATCCGTTCGACCGTCGATTCCTTTTCGCTGAAACGCCCGTCCGCCGAATGGAATACCTGGAGCTTCGTCGGCGTGGCCGCATGCGCCTCGAATTTCACGGTGGAACGGGTATGCAGCCATGCGGCGGCAAACGCCATGGTCGCGACGAGGGCAAGCAGGCACGTCGCCGCGAGACGCCCGCGGCGCGAGGCAAGCCGCGTCGGCAACCAGGAGGCCACGGACGCGTGCTTCCCGACCCGGACACTGCGCTCGGGGTTTGAAGGACTCGCAGGCACAGGAAACTCCCTCGGTGTGCGACAACGCCGTCCCGGCGTCCCACGCGTGTCTTGTCTCCGGCGTGTCCGTCGAGCAGGGCGCGTTCAAGCTTGGCGGCCGCGAAGTATACCGGTGCGGACGGACCTGTTGGCGTCGGTTATGATTCGGCGGACCCGCCAGGATTGCGCCATGCCCAGCACGCCCACGCCCACAGCCGATATGGCGGAATACATGACTGCGGCGAATGTGCTGTTGATCCTCGGCACGATCCTCATGCTCTCGTTCGGGCAGGTGCTTTTCAAGAGCGCCTCCGGCCACCTCGACATGTCGCAGCCGGCCACCTGGCTTTCGGTGCCGCTGGTCGCCGCCCTCGCCCTGTATGGCCTCGCCACGCTTTCCTGGCTGGTGGTGCTCTCGCGCGTGCCGCTGTCGTTCGCCTTCCCGTTCTACGGCTTGGCGTTCCTGCTGGTGCCGGTGGTGGCCGCGGTGTTCCTGCGCGAACCGTTGCGCTGGCAGACACTCGCCGGCGGCGTGGTCATTCTTTGCGGCATTGCCATCACCGCCTGGGGGTCGCGTTCATGAGTACCTGTCCGGCCTGTGATGCAACGCTCCGCTCCAGCCTGCCGGCGTGGCACCTCACCTGTGCGGCGTGCACCTACGAAGGTAGCTCGCTGGAGCCGCATATTCTCGAGCAGGCCCAGGGCGGCGACCTTGACGAAGCGTCCCGCCACGATGGACTCGCGGCGTTGCGCCAGGCCAATTTCGCGCGGTTGCTCGAACGGCTGTCGGCGACGGTCAAGCGCGAGGATGGTGCCGTGCCGCGGCTGCTGGATGTCGGCTGCGCCCACGGCTGGTTCATGGAGGCGGCCGCAGGGCGCTTCAGCGTGGTGGGCATCGAGCCTGACAGCGCAGTGGCGGAAGCAACCCGGGCACGTGGCCTTGCCGTGCGCGGCGGCTTCTTCCCGGACGTGCTGGAAGGCGACGAGACCTTCGACGTCATCGTGTTCAACGACGTGCTGGAGCACATCCCCGACGTCAACGCCACCTTGCGCGCCTGTCACGACCACCTGGTGCCGGGTGGCTGGGTGGTGGTGAACGCACCGTCGCGCAAGGGGTTCCTCTACCGGCTCTCGAAGGTGCTCGCCCGCACCGGCATGCCGGGATCGTTCGAGCGGATGTGGCAACTCGGCTTCCCGTCGCCGCACGTGCATTACTTCGACACCGACAGCATCAGACAACTCGCGCGTCGCAACCGCCTCGAACTCGCATCCCGGATGTCCCTGCCTTCGGTCGCCGTCCGCGGCCTGTACTCGCGCATTCGCTATTCGCGTGACGTGCCGGTGGCGAAGGCGGCGGCGTTGGCGACGGCGGTGGCAATCGCGCGCCCGCTGCTTGCGGTATTGCCGCCCGATATCGAAGTCTGGTTGCTGCGCAAGGCCTGACTGCCCTAAAGGACGCTTGTCGTCGCATGGGTCCCCGCTAGACTTGCGGGATACGACCCTGGAGCTGCCAGACATGACCCATCACGCCACGCCGCACGCCGGCAGCGCATCGCCGCCGGCAGGCTCGCCCGCCGGAAAGGTCTTTCCCTCCGCCGACGCGGCCCTGCACGGACTCGTCGCCGACAACCAGACCCTCGCCGTGGGCGGCTTTGGCCTGTGCGGCATCCCGGAGGCCCTGATCGCCGCGCTGCGCGATTCGGGCGTGACCGGCCTCACCGCGATCTCCAACAACGCCGGCGTCGACGGCTTCGGCCTCGGCCAGCTGCTTGCCACGCGCCAGATCCGCAAGATGATTTCGTCCTACGTGGGCGAGAACAAGGAGTTCGAGCGCCAGTACCTGGGTGGCGAACTCGAGCTCGAGTTCAACCCGCAAGGCACGCTGGCCGAGCGCCTGCGCGCCGGCGGCGCGGGCATCCCGGCATTCTTCACCGCCACCGGCTACGGCACCATCGTCGCCGAGGGCAAGGAGACGCGCGAGTTCGCAGGCAAGCACTACGTGATGGAAACCGCGCTGGTCGCCGACGTGGCGCTCGTCAAGGCCTGGAAGGCCGACCGCGCCGGCAACCTGGTATTCCGCAAGACCGCGCGCAACTTCAATCCGGCCTGCGCCATGGCCGGCAAGGCGTGCGTGGCCGAGGTGGAGGTGCTGGTGGAGGTGGGCGACATCGATCCCGACCAGGTGCACCTGCCCGGCATCTACGTCGACCGCATCGTGGTCAACGCCACGCCGGAGAAGCGCATCGAACAGCGCACCGTGCGCGAAGGAGGCAAGTGATGGCCTGGACCCGCGACCAGATGGCGCAGCGCGCCGCGCGCGAGCTTGCCGACGGCATGTACGTCAACCTCGGCATCGGCCTGCCCACCATGGTGGCCAACCATATTCCCGAGGGCGTGGACGTGTGGCTGCAGTCCGAGAACGGCCTGCTCGGCATCGGCCCGTTCCCCACCGAGGATGAACTCGACGCCGACCTGATCAACGCCGGCAAGCAGACCGTCACCGCGCGCGCCGGAGCCAGCTACTTCGGCAGCCACGACTCGTTCGCGATGATCCGCGGTGGGCACATCGACCTGGCGATCCTCGGCGCGATGGAGGTCACTGACAAGGGCGACCTGGCCAACTGGATGGTGCCCGGCAAGATGGTCAAGGGCATGGGCGGCGCGATGGACCTGGTGGCCGGCGTGAAGCGCGTGGTGGTGTTGATGGAGCACTGCACGAAGAACGGCGAGCCGAAGATCCTGCCGGAGTGCACGCTGCCGCTGACCGGCGTGGGCGTGGTGAGCCGGATCATCACCGAGCTGGCGGTGTTCGACGTTACCGCGGACGGGCTGCAGTTCGTGGAGGCCGCGGAGGGCGTCGACGAGGACACACTGCGCGCGAAGACGGGCGTGCCGTTCCGCAAGGGGGCCTGAGGCACGTGTTCCGCACCTGACCGGGTGCGGAGCAAGCCCGCAAGTGAAAAAGGCCGCAATCGCGGCCTTTTTCGTTGCTGCTGGCGATCTTGCCGCGCCGCCGGCCGGGCTCAGCCGCCGAGAGCCGCCTCCAGCTCCGGCAGCACCTGGAACAGGTCACCCACCAGGCCGATGTCGGCCACTTCGAAGATCGCCGAGTCGGCGTCCTTGTTGATGGCGACGATGGTGCCGGCGTCCTTGATGCCGGTCAGGTGCTGGATCGCGCCGGAGATGCCGATCGCGACATACAACTCCGGGGCGATGATCTTGCCGGTCTGGCCGACCTGCATCTCGTTGGGGCAGTAGCCGGCGTCGACCGCGGCGCGTGATGCGCCCACCGCCGCGCCGAGCCTGTCGGCGAACTTGTAGATCACGTCGAAGTTCTCCTTCGAACCCACGCCGCGGCCGCCCGACACCACGCGGCGCGCCGACTGCAGGTCGGGGCGATCGCTGGAGCCCGCGGCGAGCCCGACGAAGCGGGTATGGGTTGGCAGCGTCGCTTCGACGCTCGCCGCTTCGACCGCGGCACTGCCGCCCTTGCCGGCTTCCTTCCAAGACGCGGTGCGCACGGTGGCCACCACGACCTGGTCGGCAGCGGCTTCAACGGTGACGATGGCGTTGCCGGCATAGATCGGGCGCTTGAACACGTGGCTGCCTTCGACGGCCATGATGTCGGAGACCTGCGCGGTGCCGAGCAACGCGGCCACGCACGGCATCAGGTCCTTGCCGAACGTGGTCGAGGGGCCGAACACATGCGTGTAGCCGGCGGCCAGCGCGGCCACCTGCGGCGCGAGCACCTGGGCGATGGCGTGCTCGTTGGCGGCGTTGGCCACGGTGAGCACGCGCGCCACGCCGGCGATCTGCGCCGCTTCCGCGGCGACGGCGGCGGGATCGGCCGCCAGCACCACGATGTCGATGGCGTCGGGCGACAGCGCCTGCGCGGCGGTGACGCACTTGGCGGTGGATGCGTTGAGCTTGCCGCCGAAGTGTTCGGCGACGATCAGGACCTTGGCCATCAGAGCAACCCCTTTTCCTTCAGTGCGGCAACCAGCTCGGCCGCGTCCTTGACCATCACGCCCTTGCTGCGCTTTGCCGGCGCGACGTACTGCGTGGCCTTGAGCGCGCCGCCGGCCTCGACGCCGAGGTCGGCGTACGGGATCGACTCGAGCGGCTTGGACTTGGCCTTCATGATGTCGGGCAGCTTGATGAAGCGCGGCTCGTTGAGGCGCAGGTCGGTGGTGATGACCGCCGGCAGGTCCACTTCCAGCGTCTCCAGGCCGGCGTCGACCTCGCGGGTCACCGTGGCCTTGCCGTCGGCCACCTCGAGCTTCGACGCGAACGTCGCCTGCGGGCGGCCCCAGAGCGTGGCCAGCATCTGGCCGGTCTGGTTGGCGTCGTCGTCGATCGCCTGCTTGCCGAGGATCACCAGGTCCGGCTGCTCCTTCTCCACGAGCTTGAGGAACGCCCGCGCGGCGGCCAGCGGCTGCACATCCTGGCCGGCGTCGATGACCACGTGGATGGCGCGGTTGGCGCCCATGGCCAGGCCGTTGCGCAGGTGCGGCTGCGCGTCGGCGGGCGCGATGGTGGCGACCACGACTTCGGTGGCGATGCCCTTGTCGCGCAGGCGAAGGGCTTCTTCCAGCGCGATCTCGTCGAAGGGGTTGGCCGACAGCTTGACACCGTCGGTGATCACGCCGGTACCGTCCGGCTTGACCTGGATGCGGACGTTGTAGTCCACCACGCGCTTGTAGCCGACGAGGATTTTCATCGTTGCGGTGCGTCCTTGGGGGTAGGGCGGAAACCCGCGATTTTAGCGGGCCTTGGCCCGCGGCGCGAACTTGGCCGCCGTGGTGGCGCGGCCATCATGCCCCGACGGCAGGCCGCAGCACGCGCCGCCCGAGCAGGAACGTCACCGGCATGCTCGCCGCCACCGAGAGGAAAGGCGCCAGGCGCGGGTCGATGTCGAGCGGTCCGATGGCCAGTTCCAGCACGCTGGCACCCACCGCCCAGCCGGCCAGGCACACCAGCGGCCATGCGGCGAAGCTGCGCCATCCACGCCGCGCGCGGAACGCGTAGCGGGTGTGAAGCAGGTAACCGAGGCCCACGCCGACCACGAAGCACACGGCGTACGCCGCCTGCGGCGCCATCCACGGCAGCAGCAGCCAGTACACGATCAGGCAGGCGACGGTGTTTGTGCCGCCGGCGACGACGAAGCGCACGAAGGTGGCGGCCGTGCCGTGGTGGCGCAGCGCAGCCAGCAGCCTGTTCATGCGCCGGGCGCGGCGGCGGCCAGCGCCAGGAACGCGTCGTAGTCGCGGATGTAGTCGCCTGCGTCGTAGGGGTGCGAGGCGAATACCAGCAGCACCGCATCGGGCGAATAGCGGTACTGCGTGCCCCAGGTCATCGGCGGCAGGTGCAGGCCGCGTTCGGGGGCGTCGAGGGTGAACTCGCGGCGGTGCAGGCCGTCGTCGGCCAGCACCCGCACCGAGCCGTGCACGCAGACCAGGAACTGGTGGCATTCCCGGTGCGCGTGTTCGCCGCGGGTCTCGCGCGATGGCACGTCGAACACCAGGAAGTACCGCACCGGCGCGAACGGCAGGTCGCGCGCAAACTCGCCCACTGACAGCGAGCCGCGCAGGTCGATGAAGCGCGGCAACCGCACCATGCGTGCGCCGCCGGTGCCGGCATCGGCGGGGTCGGCGGCGGCGGCGGCAACAGCGTTGCCGGCATGCGTGCCGGGCGCGCCGGCGAGCACCTGGCCGGCGTCGTCGTCGGTGACATAGCCGACGATGCGTGCCGGGTTGCCGACCACGATCGCGTTGGCCGGCACCGAACGGGTGACCACCGCGCCGGCGCCGATCATCGCGCCGCGGCCGATGCGCACGCCCGGCAGCAGCGTGGCGTTGGCGCCGATCGACGCGCCGTCCTCGACCACGGTTTCAGCGTACTGCTCCGGGCGCTGCCGGCTGCGCGGGAACAGGTCGTTGCTGAAGGTGGCATTGGGGCCGACGAACACGTCGTCACCCAGGCGCACGCCATCCCAGAGCTGCACGCCGCACTTGATGGTGGTGCGGTCGCCCACCACCACGTCGCCTTCGATGAACACGCCGTCGCAGACATTGCAGTCGCGGCCGATGCGCGCGCCGGGCAACACGTGCGCAAACGCCCACACCCGCGTGCCGGCGCCGATGGTGTCGCTCTCGCACAGCGCGTTGGGGTGCACGTAATGGCTCATGTGGCGTCGCCCTCGAAGGTCTGCTCGCTGTGCACCAGCGCCAGCGGCCGGGCCTTGGTGTTCTCGAACGCGCGCCAGGCGTAGCTGCCCACCACGCCGAGGCCCAGCGTGTTGATGGCGCCGAAGAACAGGATGGTGAACACCGTGGCCGCATAGCCTGGCACGGTCACCCACCCCGACACCTTGGCCACCACCACCACCAGCGCCAGCGCCACCGCCACCACCAGCGCGAGCGCACCGGTCGCGAACAGGATGCGCACCGGCAGGTCGCTGAAGGCGAACACGCTGTCGGAGAAATACTTGAGCTTCTTGCCCAGCGTCCACGCGCTGCGGCCGTGGGTTCGGCGGCGTCGCGGGTAGGGCAGGAACGCGCGCCGCCCGCCCAGCCAGAACAGCTGCGCCAGCAGGCTGGTGTTGGACTCGCGCATCGCCACCAGGCGGTCGCGGAAGTCGGCGCTGACCGCGAAGATGTCCACGCCGCCGCGCGGGATGTCGGGCATCACCAGGCGCCGGTACAGCGACCAGAACAGCGTGGACAGCAGCCTGCCGAAGAACGGGTCGTCGCGACCGTCGCGCACACCGAAGCCGACATCGGCGCGCCCGTCGCGCAGCGCGGCGAGGAAGCGCAGCGCGAGTTCCGGCGGCTCCTGCAGGTCGGCCGCCATCACCGCGATCACCTGGCCGCGCGCCCTCTCCAGGCCGACGCGGATCGCCGGGAAGGCGCCGAAGTTGCGGGTCAGTTCCACCAGCTGCGCCGGGAAGCCCGCGCTCGGCAATGCGTCGCGCAGCAGCGCATGGCTGTCGTCGGGGCTGCCGTCGACCACCAGCACCGCCTCGAAGCCGCCCTCGACCTCGCGCGCCAGGCCGCGCAGGGCGTCGAGCAGCGCCGCGATCGAGCCGGCATTGCGGTACACCGGCACCACCACCGAGAGCGCGGGCGTCAGAAGCGGTTGCATGCGGCGGTCACCCTCTCGGCTTCGTCATCGGTCAGCTCCGGGAAGCATGGCAGGGTCAGCGCGGTGCGCGCCTGGCGTTCGGTCACCGGCAGCGACCGGCCCGCGTGGCGTCCGGCGAAGCAGGGCTGCTGGTGGTCGGGCAGGGGGTAGTGCACATCGCTGGCGATGCCGGCGGCGTCGAGGTGCGCACGCAGCGCATCGCGGGATTCGCTGTGCACCACGTAGAGATGCGCCACGTACTCGTCGCCGGCGACCGCCGGCACCGCGATGCGCGGGTTGGCGATGCACTGCGAGTAGCGGTTGGCGATGTCGCGGCGGCGCCGGTTCCAGGCGTCAAGCAGCGGCAGCTTGATCGACAGCACGCGTGCCTGCAGTTCATCCAGGCGGCTGTTGCGGCCGCCTTGCAGGGTGTTGACGTATTTCTGTTCCCAGCCGTACTGGCGCAGCGCGCGCAGGCGCGCGGCGATCCCGGCGTCGCGGGTGACGACGGCGCCGGCATCGCCCAGCGCGCCGAGGTTCTTGGTGGGATAGAAACTGAAGGCCGCGGCATCGCCGAATGCGCCGGCGCGGCGGCCGTCGGCGCTGCGCGCGCCATGCGCCTGCGCGCAATCCTCCACGAGCGCGGCGCCATGCGCGCGGCAGGTCTCGGCAATGGCGTCGATCCGCGCGAGGCGGCCATACAGGTGCGTGGCGACCACCGCGCGCAGCGGCCCGTCGCTGTCGCAGGCGCGCGCGAGCTGCGCCGGATCCAGCGTGGCGTCATCACCGACATCGACGAACACCGGTTCCGCGCCGCAGGCCAGCGTGGCCGTGGTGGCGTACATGGCGGCGTTGGCGGGCACCGCGACGCGGTCGCCTGGCACGACGCCAACGGACTTCAGTGCAAGCTCCAGCGCGTCACTGCCGTTGCCGACGCCGACGCAGTGGGCGACGCCGCAATACGCGGCAAAGGCGGACTCGAACGCCGCGACGCCCGGACCCAGTACGTACTGCCCGCTGTCCACCACGTCCGCCAGCGCCGCGGCGAGCTCGACGCGCAGCGCGGCCACGTGGCGCACCAGCGAATTGACGGGAACAAGGGGTGGGCGCATGCGTCACGGCGGGACCGGTTGGCCTGCATTCTGCCAGAAGCCGGCGTGGCACCCGCCGCACCGGACGGCGGCGGCGCCACGCTATGATCGGCCGCCGCATGCGGCAGGCCCAGGACACCACGATGACCACCGAGCCCTCCAGCCCCGTCCCGCACGGGCGCGACCGCGCGCATGCGGCGATGCTGCTGCTCGTGCTGGCGGCGACGCATCTGGTGTTCAACTTCGTGCTGACGCCGAACAGCCCGTTCCCCAACCACCCGGACGACTTCTCGTTCCTCGCCGGCACGCTCGCCGACATGGGCTGGGACTGGAAGCGCCCGGTGTCGACCAACGTGATCTTCCTGGTCGCCGCAGGCGGCCAGCTGGCGTCCTACGTGGTGCTCAACGCGTCGGCGGTGCTGGTGGCCTGGCTTGCGCTGCTGCTGGTGCGCGATGTCTTCGACGTGCGTCCGGGCGTGCTTGCGGCGCTGGCCTGCGGCGCCGTGCTGTCCAGCCATCCCGCCGCGCTGCAGCACGGCAAGTACCTCGGGCTGATGACCAACCTGGTGTCGCACGGCTTCGGCCTGGCCTGCCTGCTGCTGCTGTGGCACGGCTGGCGACGCGCCAGTGCCTGGCGGTGCGCGCTTGCGGCGCTGGCCTACCTGGCCAGCGCGTTCGCCAAGGAGGATTTCGTGCTGCCGCCGTTGCTGCTCGTCGCGCTGCTGTGGGCGCCTGGTAGCGCATGCCTGCCGGTGGGGCGCGGCGCCACGCCGTGGCCGCGTGGGTCACGGATTGCGCTATCGGTGCTGTTTGTCGCGATTGCCGTCGGCTCGATGGCGTGGCAGGCCTATGACCGGAATCCCTTTGTCGCCGGACTGTTCACGCCCGACAGCAGCAGCGCGTCGTACGCGGTGGAGCTCGCGCCCGCGGCACTGCTGCGTGCGTTTGGCATGTTGTTCTTCGGCTACACATGGGTGGCGACACTGCTGGCCGCTGCGGCATGGGCCGCCCTGTGGGTCGCGGCGCCGACGCTGCGCGTGCGCCTGGCCTGGTTCGCGGCGACGGTGGTCTCGCTCGCGGTGCCGTACGCGCTGATTCCCAACAACATGCCGGTGTACCGGGCGTATGCGTGGCTGCCGTGGATGGCAGCCATCGTCGCAGTCGCGCTGACGTTGCTCGCGCAGCGCGTTCCACGGCACGCGGCGATGCCGCGCCGCGCGGTGCCCGCGCTGGCCGCGATCGCGGTTGCGCTGGGCGCGGCGCTGCTGCACCACGATGCACGGCTCGATCTCGCCGCGCGCTACGCGGCCGGCGAGTCGGTCAACCGGCACATGCTCGACGCCCTCGAGCAGGAGCGTGCCGCGCTGCAGGATGCGCCCCTGGTGGGGCTGCACGGGCTGGGCGAGAACTCGCCCTGGTGCGGCAACGGCACGGTCTACCTGGCCCGCAAGCGGGGCTTTCAACAGCGCTGGCTGGTGTTGGCCCCGGGCGAGACGTCGTGCTACCGGAACCCCGCGCAGGGCGGCCGCAAGCCGCGGCACGACCTGCGGGTGTCAGTTGCACCGCCTGCCCACGCGTGTTCGCAGCCAACGCTGCCGGTGCTGGTGTTCGACGCCCACGGGCGCGGCACGCGCATGACCGGCCGCGACCTGTGCGCCGCCAGCGGCGGTGCCGTGGCCGGACCCTAGGGCGCCTGCGACGCGCCAGTCCGGCCCATCAACTGGCCGGGACGCTCGATGCGCACGCTGTGGCGTCCGCGCGCCGGAATCGCCAGCGCGACCTGGTAGCCGTTGACGCGGAACATCGGCGCGGTGTGGCCGTCGACGGTGGCGCGCCAGCGTGCGGCGGGATCCTCGTTGAGCACCAGCAGGCCAGGGCCGTCCGCATCCACCGTCGCCAGCAGCACCGTGCCTGCGTTGCGCTGCAGGGTGACGCGGCCGCCGATGCGCCCCGGGCCGGCATGCGCCACGGCATCGACGCCGGCGGGCAGGTCGATGGCACGCACCAGCGCGCGCAATGGCGAAACCGGCCCTGCTGCAAGCAGCGTGGTGACCGGGTCGTCCACCACGTCCATGCCACCGGCCAGGAAATACAGGCGCGGCAAGGCATCGGGATGGGTGCGCAGCACCAGGCCCGGGCGCAGGCGCTCGTCGCCGGGGCGCGCATCGGCTTCCGGCCACAGCGACCAGCGCACGCCGTACAGCGCCATGACCAGCGGGGTTGCCTGCGCCAGCAGCCGGTACTTCGCGTACTCGGCCGGGCCGATGCCGCCATGGATCGAGCGGAAGCCATGCATGGTCCAGGCATGCGTCAGCAGGTGGGCATTGTCGATGCTGCCACCGAGCATGAAACGGTAGCGGTCGCGCAATGGCAGCCGTGCGGCCAGCGCCGCGGCGTCGGCATGCGCCTGCACGCGGTCGGCATGGAACAGCATCGCGTCGTCGTGGGCAAAGCGCTTGTTGTGCATGAACGGCGCCCACGCACTGCCCGCCAGCAGCGCCACGCAGGCCAGGGCGAGGGCGATGCCACCGCCGCGCCGAGCGCGCAGGCACCAGCCGAGCGCCGCGAAGGCGACCACCGACGCGAGCAGGGCGCCGCCGCGGTAGCCGCTGCCGCCGGCCAGGATGAGGGCGGCCGTGGCCGCGACGGCGAACACGCCCAGCCACGCCCACGGATCGCGCAGCAGCGCCGGCGGCGTGCGCAGCCGCAATGACTGCAGGCCCAGCGCGGCGAGCGGCAACAGCAGCACGACCGCCAGGCACGACCACCAGGTCAGTTCGCGCACCTTGTTCGCCAGCGGCACCGCGGCAAGCAGCGATGCCATCGGCAGGAAACACGACACCGCCGCCAGCAGCGCGACCACCAGCAGCGCGCGCGCGAAGCGCGTGGCGGGCAGCACCGGCAACCAGCGCCCGAAGACCGCAAGCGCGGCCAGCACGACCGCGGCCCCCAGGTAGGCGTTGCCGATGCCGCGGCGGTATTCGAACGCCACCAGCAGCCCGGCTTCGACGGGCGCCAGCGCGTGGTGGCGGAGCGCGGCCACCGGGACGGGCTGGTTGCCGACCACATGCCCGCCCGATTCGCCCAGCCAGCGGATCGCGCGCGCGTGGAAGGCCAGGATTTCGGAGAGATAGGGCCAGGTGGCCGCGAACACCAGCGCCGCGGCCAGCGCCAGCCATGCGCTGGTGGTGGCGAACGCACGCCGCGCATCGCTGTCGCGTGCCGGCACGGCCTGCACCGCGACCGCCAGCCACGCCACGCCCGATGCCCATGCCGCGAACACCAGGTTCTGCGCGGGATGCGCATACACCAGCAGCGTCGCCGCGGCCGCCAGTGCGAACGCCATCGGCGCCTGCGCCCGCCATCCGGGCACCGCGTACAGGCGCGCCTGCGCGGCCAGCACCCAGGGCAGCCAGGCCATGCCGGCGATGATGTGCGGCCAGCCGGCCGCGCTGCGCACCGCGGGGAACCACGGCAGCGCCAGGCCCACCGCGCACGCCAGCGCCATGCGCACGCCGAGCGCGCGGGCCAGCGCGCAGCCGCCTGCACCGAGCAGGGCGAGGTGCAGCATGACGATGAAGTTCAAGCGGTCCAGTGTCGCCGCGGGCGATGCATCCGCCCCCGCCCAGTTGAAATACAGCGGATAAAGCATGTGGTAGTTGGGGTTCGACCAGTTCGACTCTCCGGCCCGCACGCCCTCGGTGTACATCGCGGCCAGCGGGCCTTCCGCGGCGATGGCGCGGCTGGCCTCGTTGAAGAACGCCAGCAGCATGTCGGCCTGGTCCGGGCCGCGCGCGAGGGTTTCGCCCGCGTAGTGGACGCGGGCGATCGCGAACACCGCCGCCATCACCGCGAGCAGCAGCGCCAGCTCGTGCAGCAAGCGCATCGACCAGTGCCTTGCCTGCGGCGGGCGCATGTCAGTCAAGCGCATGCAGCGCGCGGTCGGCAGCCTCGAGCACGCGGTCCATGTGTGCGTCCAGGCCGATCCACATCGGCAGCCTGAACAGGCGCGCGGCGACGTCGTCGGTGATCTCCAGCGTGCCGTGCGCGCGGCCCAGGCGGGCCCCGGCGGGCGAGGAGTGCAGCGGCACGTAATGGAACACCGACAGCACGCCGTCGGCGCGCAGCGATTCCAGGATGCGCGTGCGCGATGCCAGGTCGGGTGCCAGCAGGTAGTACATGTGGGCGTTGTGCTCGCAGTGCGCAGGCACCACCGGGCGGCGCACGCGTCCGGCCTGCTCGTGCGCCTGTGCCCACGCGTGGTAGCGCGCCCACAGCGCGAGGCGCCCATCGGTGAGCGCGTGCGCGTGGTCGAGCTGGGCCGCCAGGAACGCCGCCGTGATCTCGCCGGGCAGGAACGACGAGCCGAGGTCGCACCAGGTGTAGCGGTCCACTTCGCCGCGGTAGAAGCGGCCGCGGTCGGTGCCCTTCTCGCGGATGATCTCGGCGCGCGCGACCAGCGCCGGGTCGTTGACCAGCAGCGCGCCGCCTTCGCCGCAGATCACGTTCTTGGTCTCGTGGAAGCTGAGCGTGCCCAGCGCGCCAATGCTGCCCAGCGGCCGGCCGCGCCAGCGCGACATGATCCCCTGCGCGGCGTCCTCCACCACCACCAGGCCGTGGCGCGCGGCGATGGCCAGGATCACGTCCATCTCGCAGCCGACGCCGGCGTAATGCACCACGCAGATGGCGCGCGTGCGCGGCGTCACCGCCGCCTCGACCAGGCGTTCGTCGATGTTGAGCGTGTCCGCGCGCACGTCGACGAACACCGGCGTGGCGCCGCGCAGCACGAACGCGTTGGCGGTGGAGACGAACGTGTACGAGGGCAGGATCACCTCGTCGCCGGGGCCGACGTCGGCGAGCAGCGCCGACATCTCCAGCGCCGCGGTGCAGGAATGGGTGAGCAGCGCGCGCCTGGCGCCGGTCTCGCGCTCCAGCCAGGCGTGGCAGCGGCGGGTGTACGCGCCGTCGCCGGACAGGTGACCCGCGGCATGCGCGCCGGCGATGTTGCTGAGTTCACCGCCGGTCATGTGCGGGCGGTTGAAGGGGATCATGCCGGGCGCACTCATGCGTGCACCGCCTTGCGCGCGATCACCACGCGGCTGCCGCCCAGCGGCAGGCGGATCCCGCATGCCACCAGCGCGCCTTCGATGCGCATCGCCAGGTCGAGCAGCGCATCGACGGGCCGTGGCAACGCCAGTTCGGCGAGCGGGTCATGGGCGGCGCCGGGGCGGCGCGGCCGCAGTCGCGACAGCACCATCAGCGGCAGCAGCACGCCGGTGAAGCTGCCGCTCCAGGTGATCGAGAAGCCCGCGGCGCGCAGCTTGGCCTCCAGCTCGCCGCGCGCGTAGCGGCGCACGTGGTGCGCGGCGACGTCCTGTTCGCTCCACAGCCACGGATGCTGCGGAACGCTCAGCGCCGCGATGCCGCCGGCCCGCAGGGCCTGGTGGATGCTGCGCAGTGCGGCGACGTCGTCATCGATGTGCTCGAGCACGTCGTAGGCACCGATCGCGTCGAAGCCGGCGTCAAACGGCAGGGCGCGGGCGTCGAGCTGCAGCAGGTCGGCGCGCGGCACGCGGGCGCGCGCGTACGGCAGGCTGTCGGCGAGGAACTCGCTGCCGCTGATGCGCCAGCCGGGAAAGCGTTCGGCCACCGCGGCGAGCACGAAACCGGTGCCGCAGCCGACTTCAAGGTAGTCGCGCACGTGCCCGGCATGACGCGCAAGCAGGCGCAGCAGCAGGCGGTTGCGCGCGCGGAACCAGAAGTTGCCGGCCTCGAGCGCCGCCAGCTTTGGAAAGAACGCCGCGTCATAGCCGCCGCTGCGCGCGCCCATCACGTACGGAACCCGGCCTGCACCAGCGCGCAGGCGCGTCCGGCATCGTCGCGCAGCCAGGCATTGGCGCGGCGCCGGCCACCGCTGGCGGCCCAGCCTTGGCGGAGTTCGAGCCTATGGGCGCGGCGCGCATCCGGCACGGCCAGCGGCAGCTGCGCCAGGCTGTCGAGCTGCACCGGCGCGCCACAGGCATCGGCAAGCAGGGTGGCGATGTCGCCGACCGGCAGCGGCCACCCGTCGGCCTGGTCGCGCAGCGCGCCGGCGGCGTAGCCACGTGACACCGTGGGCACGCCCGGCGCACCGAGCATCGCGTTGACATGCAGCGTGTCGTACGCGGCGTACAGGTGGTATCCCTCGCGCGCCCAGACCTTCTGCACGGCGAAGTTGTCGACCTTGGTGGACATGCGCATTTCCGCGAACCCGAGCGCCCGGTAGTGGCGTTGCGTGTGGCGGATCAGGTCGCCGAACAGGCCGCTGCCGGCTTCCGAGGGCAGCACGCCGTAGATGCCGCCGTTGGCGATGCCGGCCGCGGCGTCGGCCTCGCAGCAGGCGAAGGCGACGATGCGCCCCGCGCGGCGCGCCACCCAGCTCGCGGTACGCGCGCCGCCGCGATGGGCCAGCGCCCATTCGCGGTAGCCGGCCAGGGCCAGCTCCGGTGCGAACAGCGGATTGGCGAAGTAGTGGCTGGCGTAGCCGCCGAAACTGGCATCGACCAGTGCGGCCAGCGCGTCGTCATCGGCCGGCGTGGCCGGGCTGATGTCCACGTCGGCATTGGCGGGCGCATGCGGCACGCGGCGCTGCAGGTCGACCGTGTAATAGACCAGCACCCCGGCATCGATCACCTCGAAGCCGAGGCCGGCAAGCGCGCGCACCTGCTGCGACGCACCCACCGGCAGGCGGTAGATGGCGACGTCGGCGGCGCTGGCCAGCAGCGCCGGAAGGGGATCGCCGTCGAGCCGCGTGGCGCGCCAGACATCGAGGCCGAAACGCGCGCTGTCGGGCGCCGAGCGGGCGAGGCCGGCATGCTCAAGCATCGAACACGGGCTCCACCGCGGACGTTTCCCTCTCCACCACGAACGCCGGCCGGCGCTTGCTGTCCTTGAAGACCTGGCCGACGTACAGGCCGACCACGCCGACGCAGAACATCAGGATCCCGCACAGCAGCCAGATCGACGCGATGATGCTGGTGTAGCCGGCCACGCCGGTGCGGCCGCTGAAATACAGCCATACCGCCGCCAGCACCACGGCGAACGAGAACAGCGACACGCCCATGCCCAGCTTGACCACCAGGCGCAGCGGCTTGTCCGAGTGCGACAGCACGATCGACAGCGCAAGGCGGGCGGCCGCGCGCAGGCTGTACGCACTGCGTCCTGCAGCGCGCTCGGCGTGCACCACCGGCAGCGACGCAGACGGCAGGCCGGTCCAGCGCACCATCAACGGAAAGCAGCGCTCGCTTTCGGGCATGCGCAGCAACAGGTCCACCACGCGCCGCGAATACACGCCGAAGTTGGCGACGCGATGGTCCTGCGGCACGCCGGACAGCCAGCCGAGCAGGCGGTAGAAGCACCACGAGCTCAGTCGTTTGCCGAGCGTGTCGCGGCGCCCGGTGCGTTGTGCATGGACGATGTCCACGCCTTCGCGCGCACGCTCCAGCAGCGACGGGATCGCCTCCGGGGCGTCCTGCAGGTCGCAGTCCATCACCGCCACGTGGGCGCCGCGCGCGTGTTCGAGCCCCGCGTAGATCGCCGCGTGCTGTCCGAAGTTGCGCGACAGGCGCAGTCCGCGCACCTGCGGGTGGCGCAACGCAAGGTCCTCGATGCGCATCCAGGCGCCATCCGGGCTGGCGTCGTCGACCAGCAGGATTTCAAGCCGCTCGTGGTCGTCGAACGCGCGCAGGCAGCGCTCCACGAGGTCCTCCACGCAGCCCGCGCAGCCGTAGACCGGCGTGACGATGCTGAGCGTGGGTGGCGATGGCGGAGCGGTGGGCATGGTTCGCGGCGCTGCGGAAGGTGCCGGGCAATAGTGCCGCAAGCCGCGCCCAATGGACATCGCGCCGCCAGGCGCTACGGTGGTCGCCGCTATACTCGCGACCGGTCAACACCGGCACCGAACGCATGCCCTCGAGCCCCGCGCGCGCACCCGGCGCACCGCGCCACGCGCCCCAGCTCGCCTGGCTGCTGGCGCTGCCCGCGTTGCTGGCGATCGCGCATGCCGTCGCGCTCGCCGGCAGCATCGCCAATCCGCTGGTGTACTCCGACAACTGGACCTTCATCGAGACCTTCCTGAAGGTGGCGCTGGAGGAGGGCGCCGGCTTCGGCGATTTCCTCGTCAAGCGGGCCGGCGTCGACCACGCGCAACCGCTGGGCAAGCTGCTGATGCTCGCCAACGCGCGCTGGGCCGGACTCGACTTCATGCTTGAAGCGCGCGTGGCGCTGGCCTGCGTGGTGGCCGGCTGGGTGCTGCTCTGCGCCGTGGTGCTGCGCGGACGCGGCGGGCATGTGCCGGCGGCGCCGCTGGTCGTGTTGTTGCTGGCCGCGATCCTGGTGGTGCAGCTGGCCCCGGCCAGCGTGGATGTCTATGCCTACCCGATGGTGCTGATGGCGCACGCGTTCTACCTGTCGGCCTTCGCCGTGCTGGCCACGTCCTGGCACGCCTACCGCGGCGGGCCCGCGTGGACGCTGGTCGTGGCCATGGCCGCCTGCGGCATCGTCGGCGACGACTCGGCGATCCTGCTGGTCGCCGCCACCGTGCCCGCGCTGCTGCTGGCCGGTGCGCGCGAACAGCGCCTGCGTGGCGCGTGGCGTGTCGTCGCGCTGCTGGTGCTGGTGCTGCTGGCCTGTCGTGGCGCGTACGCGCTGTTCGGCGAGATCCGCGGCAGCACCAGTGCCGATTTCAACGTCGGGCTGGCCGCGCGGGTCGCCGGCCTGGCCTCGCAGTGGCGGGACGCGTGGGCGTGGCTGGCCACGCCGCTCAGCGCGGGGCTGGTGTCGGGCGCGGCGCTGCGCGCGATGCTGGGCGACGGCTGGCTGGCGGCGCGCATCGCGTTGGCGGTGCTGGTGGGTGCCGGGCATGCATGGTTCTGGTGGCGGGCGTGGCGCCTGCGCCCGGGGGCGGCCTGGTTCCTCGCGGTCGCGCTGATGCTGCTGTTCTACGCGATGGTCGCCGGCGTGCTGTTCGGCCGGGTATTCGTGCGTGGCACCGCCTTCCTCGACCAGGGGCGCTACTCGGTGTTCTATCAGGTCGGCATTGTCGCGTTGCTGCTGATGGCGCTGGCCGAGGGCGCGCTCGCGACGGGGCGTTCGCGCGCGCTCGCGTGGTCCGCCGCGGCGGCCTTGCTGCTGCTGCAGCTGCCGCTGGCACTGCACGCCTGGCAGCAGGTGCCGGGCCACCGCGACGCCTACGCGCACATGGCGCGCGACATGGCCGCGATGGCGCGTGACCCGCTGCATCCGCCGGCCGGGTGTGCGGTCGGCGTCGACGTCTGCGTGCGCCCCGAGGCCACGCGCGTGGCGCTGATGGCGATGCTGGTCGAACATCGCCTGAACCTGTTCTCGCCGCGGTTCCGCGCCCGCCACCCCGAGCTGGCGCGCGCCGCAGGACCGCTGCCGCAGCCCGCGGCGCCGGCGGACTGAGCGGGCGCGTCGCCTACAGGTTCTGGTAGTTCGGCCCCGCGCCGCCTTCCGGCGTTACCCAGGTGATGATCTCGTAGGGATCCTTGATGTCGCAGGTCTTGCAGTGCACGCAGTTGGCGGCGTTGATCTGCAGCCGCTTGCCGTGCGCGGCCTGCGCGTCCTCGACGATCTCGTACACGCCGGCCGGGCAGAAGCGCGTGCAGGGGTTGCCGTACTCCTCGGCGCAGCGCGTCACGCAGACTTCGGTGTCGTGCACCAGCAGGTGCACCGGCTGGTCCTCGTCATGCTCGGTGGCGGCAAAGTACACGCCGGCGAGCCGGTCGCGCGGCGCGAGGTCACGCTTCACGTAGTCGCGGTCCGGCTGCGCCTGGCCACCGAGCCTGTCCAGCGATGACCAGTCGGGCGTGACCTTGAGCGTCCATGGGGTATGCCCGCCGAGCGCCGTTTCCAGCGCCGCATTGGCCAGTCCGAACCACAATCCCTTCTTGAAGCCGGGCTTGATGTTGCGCACCGCGCGCAGCTCGCGCATGGCGTCGGACTCGCGCAGCTTCGCGTCGTAGCCTTCCGCCGCCAGGTCGCCGGCGGCAAGGTGTTCGGCGGCGAGCATGCCGGAACGGATCGCCTGGTGGGTGCCCTTGATCTTGGGCACGTTGAGCAGGCCCGCGGTATCGCCGATCAGCAGCGCGCCGGGCATCTCCACCTTGGGCAGCGACTGCCACCCTCCGGTGACGATGGCGCGCGCGCCGGCGGACAGGATGGTGCCGCCCTCAAGCAGCGGCTTGACCGTGGGGTGGTTCTTCCACTGCTGGAACGCCTCCCACGGCCGGTATTCCGGGTCGCTGTAATCGAGGCCGCTGACGTAGCCCAGCGCCACCTGGTCGTTCTCGAGGTGGTAAAGGAAGCTGCCGCCATAGGTGTTGTTGTCCGCCGGCCAGCCGAGCGAATGCACGATCTTGCCGGGCGTCACGCGGCCCGCGGGCAGCTGCCACAGCTCCTTGATGCCGATCGAATACGCCTGCGGGTCGCTGTCGGCATCGAGCTCGAAACGCTTCACCAGGCGCTTGGTGAGGTGTCCGCGCGCACCTTCGGCGAGCACGGTGACCTTGGCATGGATGTCGATGCCGGCGGTGTAGCCCGCCTTCTCCGAGCCGTCGCGGGCGATGCCCATGTCGCCGATGCGCACGCCGGTGACGCGGCCGTCGGCGGCGTGCAGCGTCTGCGCGGCGGAGAAACCCGGATAGATCTCCACGCCCAGTGCCTCGGCCTGCGGCGCCAGCCACGCGCACATCGCGCCGAGGCTGACGATGAAGTTGCCGTGGTTGCGCATGCCCGGCGGCACGATCGGGAACTTGCGGCCGCCGTCCTTCGTCAGGTACCAGAGCTCGTCCTCGCCGGCCGGTACGCACACCGGCGGCGGGTTGTCGCGCCAGCCCGGCAGCAGGGCATCGAGCGGACCCGGCTCGATCACCGCACCGGACAGGATGTGCGCGCCGATGGTGCTCGATTTCTCGATCACGCACACCGAGATGTCGGGGTTGAGCTGCTTCAGGCGGATCGCGAAGGCCAGGCCGGCGGGGCCGGCGCCCACCGTCACGACGTCGTATTCCATGACATCGCGCTCGGGCTCGGGCACGTCGACGGTGGTGGCAGGTTCGGCTGGCTGGTTCATGCGTGCGGCCCGTATTGCAGTGCGGTGATTGTCGCGGCTCGCGCGGTGCGCGGCAAACCGCCGTGGTGGTGCGTGCTAGCGTGCGCCATGGCGCTCATCCCGGTCACGCTCGAAGGAGCCGATCTCGCGTTCGCTCCGGCCTGGCTTGCGCAGGACGCAGCGGACGCGCTGTTCGCGCACCTGCAGGCCGAGGTGCCGTGGTCCGTGCATCGCATCCGCCTGTTCGGGCGCCTGGTCGATTCGCCGCGCCTGTCGTGCTGGATCGGCGACCCGGGTGCCGGCTACACCTATTCCGGCACGCGCTTCGAACCGCATCCGTGGCCACCGCTGCTGGCGGACCTGCGCGTGCGGGTGGCCGAAACCTGCGGCGAGGAGTTCAACAGCGTGCTCGCCAATCTCTACCGCGACGGCCGCGACAGCATGGGCTGGCACCGCGACGACGAGCCGGAACTCGGGCCGCGGCCGGTGATCGCATCGCTGAGCCTGGGGGCCACGCGGCGCTTCGTGCTGAAAGAGGGGGTTGCCGCCGGTTCGGCGGGCGCGCCGCGGAAGCGGGTGTTCGAGCTTGGCCACGGCAGCCTGCTGCGCATGGCCGGCGACACCCAGCGCCATTACCGCCATGCGCTGCCGCGCACCGCGCGCCCGGTGGGGCCGCGGATCAACCTGACATTCCGCAGGATCCGCTCAGCGCCTTGAAGCGGATGCCGGCGGCGGTGCCGTGCGGGCATGCCCGGCACCGGTGGACAGCGTCCAGCCGGACACGTCGCGGCCAAGCGCCTCCAGCGCGGTGGTGAAGGTGGCGGCAACCGTCGCCACGTCGGTGCCCGCCGCAGGCTCCGCCACGGTGAAGGTGCGCGACGCCACGATCCCCTGCGAGCGCGCATGCAGCAGCTTGGCGTGCAGTTCGATGGTCGCCGCCGGCGTGGCGCGACCGGCGTAGTCGGCCTCGAAGCGGCGCAGGTCGAGCAGCAGGCGATAGTCGGGTGCCACGCCGCTGCCGCGGCGGGACACGCCGGCGATGTGGCCGGAGTCTTCCAGCGTGCGCAGCACCACCTCTTCGACCATGTCGGTCGGCGAGCGCGCCCAGCTGGCACCCGAATACACCTGCAGCTCGCCGGGAGACGGGCGCACCGCGATGCGGAAGGTGTCGACGGTGCGCGCGGCGCTCGGCGGATTGATGGCGAGCTGCCAGTCGACGCGCGGCCACGCGGGGTCGGCGGCCACGCGCGGGTCGGGCGCGTAGATCGCCGCGCGCTCGCGCTCGCCGGCGCCGCCCAGGATCGAACAGGCGCCGAGCGCCAGTGCGGCGGCCGCGACGGCCATGCGTGCGAGTGCGGTCATGGGTTTCATTCGGGTTCGAACTCCTTCGGCGCGTCACGGCCGAGCAGGTAGCGCGCGGGATTGGAATCGAAGCGGTCGCCGATGCGACGCAGGTCGCGCACCAGCGAACGCAGCTCCGACAGCGTCGGGCCGAGCTGTGCCAGACCGTCGTTGGCGAAGCTGTTGATGGCGTTGCGGTTCTCGCCAAGGATCAGGTCGGCGCTGTTGGCGGCGGAATCCATCTTGGCCAGCGTCGATTCCAGGTCCGCCACCAGCCCGGGCAGCTTGGCCACGAACTCGCGCTCGAGCCCCGTCATCGCGCGGTTGGAGGTTTCCACCACGTCCACCAGGTTCTCGCTGGCCAGGCGTGCGTTGACGATCAGCGCGGCCAGGTCCTCGCGCTGGCCGGCGACCGCGCCGGTCATGCCTTCGATGTTCTCCAGCGTGCGCGCGATGCGTTCGACGTTTTCCTCGCTGAGCACCAGGTCGAGGCGCGCGACCAGGCGGTTGGCGGTGTCGGCGATGTTCTGCAGCGCCGAGGCTTCGGTGAGGATCACCGGGATCGCGCCGTTCTCGCGCGCCTCCAGGTGCGGCGCGTCCGGGCTGCCGCCGGTGAGCTGGATGAAGGTCGAGCCGGTCAGCCCCGTCACCGAGAGCTTGGCGCGGGTGTCGATCTTGACCGGTACTCCGGCCTCCACCCGGATCCGCGCCACCACGCGCCGCGGATCCTGCGGCGCCAGCGACAGCGCGTCCAGCGTGCCCACCGCGATGCCGTTGTACTGCACCACGCTGCCTTCAAGCAGGCCGGTGACCGGCTCGTTGAACACCACGTGGTAGCTCCGCCAGTTGCGGTCGGTGGAGAACTTGGCGGCCCACAGACCGAACACCAGCAACGCGAGCGCCGCGGCCAGGGTGAAGGCGCCGATCAGCACGTAGTTGGCCTTGGTTTCCATCGTCAAGTGTCCTCGGCGGCGCGCTGTGTCGCCCGTTGTGCCGCGCGACCACGCGGACCATTGAAATATTCCTGCACCCAGGGGTGCTCGAGGCGCTCGATCTCCGCCAGTGGCCCCACGGCCACCACCTTGCGGTCGGCCAGCACGGCTACGCGGTCGCAGACAGCGTACAGGGTGTCCAGGTCGTGGGTGATGAGGAACACCGTGAGCCCCAGTGCCTGCTGCAGGGTGCGGGTGAGGTGGTCGAAGGCCGATGCGCCGATCGGATCCAGGCCGGCCGTGGGCTCGTCCAGGAACAGCAGTGGCGGGTCCAGCGCCAGCGCGCGCGCAAGGCCGGCGCGCTTGCGCATGCCGCCGGAGAGCTGCGACGGCAGCTTGGCGAGTGCGTCCGCCGGCAGCCCGGCCAGCTTGATCTTGAGCAGCGCGAGCTCGTAGCGCAGCGAGTCGTCCAGCGCCGGATAGTGCTCCAGCAGCGGCACCTCGACGTTCTCGCCCACGGTGAGCGACGAGAACAGGGCGCCGTCCTGGAACAGCACGCCGGTGCGTCGCTCGACATAGGTGCGGTCGGCGGGATCGTCGGACGCGCTGTCGACGCCCATCACCTCGATGGTGCCGGCATCGGGCTTGCGCAGGCCGATGATCGAGCGCATCAGCACCGACTTGCCGCTGCCCGAGCCACCCACCACGCCGAGGATCTCGCCGCGGCGCACGTCGAGGTCGAGGTCCTCGTGCACCACCTGCTCGCCGAAGCGGGTGCACAGCCCGCGGACGCGGATGATCGGCTCGTCGTTGCTCACCAGCCCACCTGCATGTACCAGATCGCGGCCAGCGCGTCGAAGATGATCACCAGCGAGATCGTCTGCACCACGCTGGACGTGGTGCGCTCGCCGACCGACTGCGCGGTGCCCTTGACCTGCAGCCCCTCCAGGCAGCCGATCAGGCCGATCACCATCGCGAACAGCGGCGCCTTGGACATGCCGACCAGGAAGTGCCGGATCTCCATCTGGTCATGCATCCGCGCCAGGTACGCCTGTGGCGGGATGCCGAGCTCGAACGCGCCCACCGCCATGCCCCCCAGCAGGCCCGACACCATGGCGATGAAGGTCAGCAGCGGCAGCATCACCAGCAGCGCCAGCAGCCGCGGGATGACCAGCACGTCGACCGGATCCAGGCCCAGGGTGCGCATCGCGTCGATCTCCTCGCGGCTCACCATCGCGCCGATCTGCGCGGTGAACGCGCTGGCGGTGCGGCCGGCCAGCAGGATCGAGGTCAGCAGCACGCCGAACTCGCGCAGGAAGGCGATCGACACCAGCTCCACGACGAAGATGGTGGCGCCGAAGTCGACCAGGATGTTGGCGCCGAGGAAGGCGATCACCGCGCCGACCAGGAACGACAGCAGGATCACCAGCGGCACCGCGTCCAGCCCGACCTGCTCCATGTGGAACACGGTGGCGGTGCCGCGGAACCGGCGCGGTTCCTTCACCATGCGCAGCATCTTGACGAGGTTCTCGCCGAGGAAGCTCACCAGCGCGACGGTCTCGTTCCAGTTGTCCTTGACCGCGAAGCCCAGACGCCCGAGCGCCGCGGCGAAGCCGTACTCGCGGCGCTTGCGCGGCCGGTCGTCCACCACATCCTCGATCGCCGCCACCAGCGCGTGGTGGTCCTCGTGGAATTCGAGGGACTCGAGCCCGAGGTCGCGGGAACGCGCGAAGCGCATCAGCTGCAGCACGCCGATGGTGTCGAGACGCTCCACGCCGCGCGCGTCGATGCCGGCAATGCCGTCGGGCGCGGCGCGCAGCGCGGCGGTGAAGACCTCGGCGTTGCGCAGCGTCCAGCGCCCGACCAGCCGCCAGCGCCCGGCGTCGTCCGGGTCGGGGGCCATGCTGGGCGCGGTGGTGGCGGGGACTGGCATCGTGCGTGGGCGGGTCGTCGCGAAGTTGCACGGAGGATACCGAACACCGTGAAGGCGGCGCATGCGATCCTTCACGCCATGTCGCGACCGTTCCCCCAACAGGCCTACGCCGCCCGTATCGCCTTCATGGTCGAACTGGCCGAACACCTGCACGCCTATGGCACCACCTCGCCACGCCTGGAAGGCGCGCTGGTGCAGGTGGCGCAGCGCCTCGGACTGGAATGCGAGCCCTCGGCCAGCCCCACCGCGATGGTGCTGTCGTTCAGCGATCCGATGCGGCCACCGGGCGACAGCGACACCACGCGCGTGATCCGCATGCCGCCCGGCGAGACCGACCTGTCGCGGCTGTGCGACGTCGACCGCATCGCGGAGGAGGTCCTCGCGGGCGACATCGACGTGGCTGCCGGCCATGCCGCGCTGCGCGCGCTCGACCGTCCGGCCGGCAAGCGCGGCAACGCCCTGCAGGTCCTTGGATTCAGCCTCGCCGCGGCCGGCGTGGCCGGACTGCTGCGCCTGCCGTGGCTCGAGATCGCGCTCACGGCAGCGATCGGGCTGGTGATCGGCATGCTGCACAAGGCCGCGCGCACCCGCCCGCGCCTGCGCGAAGCCGGTGATGCGGTCAGTGCCATGGTCGCCGCTGCGATCACCATCCTGGTGGCCGCCTGGGTGGTGCCGCTCAACCTCAATACCGTGATCATCTCGGCATTGATCGTGCTGATGCCCGGGTTGGCGCTGACCAATGCGATCAACGAACTGACCAGCCAGCACCTGATGTCGGGCACCGCGCGATTCGCCGGCGCGGTGGCGACCATGATCATGCTCACCGTGGGCACGATGATCGCGCTTGGCGCGGCGGAGCTGGTCGGGATCGAGCCGCAGGTGCGCGCGTGGCGGCCGCAGCCCGACTGGGTGGAGTGGTGCGCGCTCGCCCTGGCGTCGTTCGCGTTCGCGGTGCTGTTCCGCGCCAAGCCGCGCGATTACTGGCTGGTGATGGTGTCGGCGGTGGGCGCGTACCTGGTGTCGCGGCTGGCGGGTGGCGCCTGGGGCAGCGAGGTCGGGATCTTCCTGGCCGCCCTGCTGGTCACCGTGGCCGGCAACGGCTACGCGCGCTGGGCCAAGCGCCCGGGCGCGGTGGTGCGCGTGCCGGGCATCATCCTGATGGTCCCCGGAAGCTCCAGCGTGCGCACGCTGATGACCTCGATCCAGCAGCAGGACCTGGTGGCCGGCCAGGACGCGGCACTCGCCGTGGTCAACATCCTGCTGGCGATCGTCGCCGGCCTGATCTTCGGCAACCTGGCGTTGCCGGCGCGTCGCAACCTGTAGCCGGCCTTCCCCCGCGTGCGGGGGAAGATGCCCGAAGGGCAGGTCGCGGCAATCCCCGCGTGGACGCTTACTCGCTGGCGATCAGGAACTCTTCGGCGGACTTGCCGGCGGCCAGCTGCGCGGCCAGCCAGCGCGGCTTCATGCCGCGCCCGGTCCAGGTTTCCGCCGGGTTTTCCGGGTTGCGGTACTTCGGCGCGACCTTGCCGAGGGTACGGCCGGCCTTGGCGGGCTTGGCGGCCTTGCCGGTCTTGCGCGTGGCCGCGGGCGCCGCTCCGGCAGCGCCGGTGCCGAACAGCTCCGCGATGGTGTAGCCCTCGGCGGCCGCGGCGGCCTTGAGCCTGGCGCGCACCGTGGTGATCGGCTTGCGCTTCTTCAGCGTGGTCTTGCGCGCCTTCGCCTTGTTGATGAGGGTGTCCAGTTCCTTCGCGGACAGGTTCTGCAGGTCGATTGCCATCGTGTGCTCCGGTTGTAATGCAGGGGGAGGGCGGCGCATTGCCGGCCTGGTTTCATTTCAATGCGGGCGCGCGGCCACGCGTGCGAACAGCGCCTCGCGTTCGAGGCTCTCGGCCTCGGCGGCGGTGCGCGCGCGGTATTCGAACGTGCCGGATTCCAGCCCGCGCGCCGAGACCACCACGCGATGCGGGATGCCGAGCAGTTCCATGTCGGCGAACATCGGGCCCGGACGCAGGCCGCGGTCGTCGAGCACCACGTCGACGCCGGCCGCGGCCAGGTCGTCATGCAGCGCGGTCGCAGCGGCCAGCACGGCGGGATCGTTCTTCGGGTTGATCACGCACACCGCGACCGCCCACGGCGCCATCGCCTCGGGCCAGATGATCCCGGCGGCGTCGTGGTTCTGCTCGATGGCGGCGGCGACGATGCGCGACACGCCGATGCCGTAGCAGCCCATCATCGGCACCACGGTCTTGCCGGTGTCGTCGAGCACCTTGCAGTCCATGGCGCGCGCGTAGGTGTCGCCGAGCTGGAAGATGTGGCCGACCTCGATGCCGCGCACGATGCGCAGCACGCCGCCATCTTCGGCGCGATCGCCGTCGACCACGCTGCGCACGTCGGCGACCGTGTCCGGCTCCGGCAGGTCGCGGCCCCAGTTCACGCCGGCGAGGTGCTCGCCGGGGCGGTTGGCACCGACCACGAAGTCGGCCATCGCCGCGACGTCGCGGTCGGCGACCACGCGCACCGGGCGCGCCGTCGCCACCGGGCCGAGGAAGCCGGGCTCGCAGCCAAGGTGCTCGAGGATCTCGGCTTCGGTGGCCAGGCGGTATGCGCCCAGGCCGGGCACCTTGCCCAGCTTCACTTCGTTGGCGTCGTGGTCGCCGCGCACCAGCACCAGCACGAACTGCGGCTGCCCGTCGGCGTCGTGGCCCATCACGGCCACCGACTTCACCGTGCGCTGCAGGGCGATGCCCATCAGCGTAGCGACGTCGGCGCAGGTCTTCTGCACGGGCGTTGCGATCGCGTGCATGTCTTCGGACGCGGCCGCGCGCGGCGCAGGATCCGCGGCGCGCGCGGCCTCGACGTTGGCGGCGTAGCCGGCCGCGTCATTGCTGCCGGTGTCCGACCAGGCGATCGCGTCCTCGCCGGACTCGGCAAGCACGTGGAACTCCTGCGAGGCGTCGCCGCCGATTGCGCCGGAGTCCGCCAGCACGGCGCGGAAGCGCAGGCCCAGGCGGCTGAAGATGCGGGTGTAGGCGGCATGCATGCGCGCGTACGAATGCGCCATGCCCTCGGCGTCGATGTCGAACGAATAGGCGTCCTTCATCAGGAACTCGCGCGCGCGCATCACGCCGAAACGCGGACGGATCTCGTCGCGGAACTTGGCCTGCACCTGGTAGAAGGTGACCGGCAGCTGTTTGTAGCTCGCCAGCTCCTGGCGCGCGAAGTCGGTGATGACCTCCTCGTGCGTGGGCCCGTAGGCGTACTCGGCGTCCTTGCGGTCGCGGATCTTCAGCAGCTGGCCGCCGAACTTTTCCCAGCGCCCGGTTTCCTCCCACAATTCGCGCGGCTGGATCGACGGCATCAGCATTTCCAGCGCGCCGGCGGCGTCCATTTCCTCGCGCACCACCGCTTCCACGCGGCGCAGCACGCGCAGGCCGAGCGGCGACCAGGTGTAGATGCCGGCGGCGAGCTTGCGGATCATTCCCGCCTTGAGCATCAGCTTGTGGCTGACCAGCTCGGCTTCGGCCGGGGTTTCCTTTTCGGTGCGGAGATGGAACTGCGACAGGCGCATCGGCGGCTTGTGGTCGTGGCGAGGCCGCTGATTGTGCCATGCAGCACGGGCGGGGCCGCATCCGGCGCGCCGCGGCGCGCCTGCGTCAGCGGCGCCGGCCGTCGACTTCGATGCCGTCGCGCGGCTGGATATCGACCTTTTCGAAGTGCCGGCCGCGCGGCGGTGGCGCCTGTGTCACCTGGACCACGCCGGCATCGTCGGTCCAGCGATAGAGCACCGGGCGTGCGTCTTCGACGTTGGCAGCGGCAGCCTGCTCCGCGCGTGCGCGGCGTGGGTCGTCGGTCGCTTCGGGCTCGCGCGAGAACCACCAGGCCACCGCGATCCCGGCGGCGATGCCTGCAACCACGGCCCAGCGGGTATCCAACGCGGCGTGCCGTCAGGGCGTGCAGTAGGCCTTCACCGCCGCCTGCGCGAGTTCCATCTGGTTGGCGCGCTGCGTGGGGTCCAGCACCTGGTCGGGCTTGCCGTCACCGTCGGTGTCCTGCTGCACGTCGCCGCTGGTCTGCAGCGCGGCGATGTTGGCGCGCGCCGCTGCGCACTGCGCGTTCTCCGGCGCCACCACCGCGGCCTGGGCGACCGGGGCGGCGCTGCCGGCGGCGTTGATCACGCGCTGCTCGTAGCGGCCATTGGCCGGCGGCGTCTGCGAATAGTGGGTGACGCCGCTGGCGTCCTTCCACTGGTAGACCTCGCCGGCAGTCTGCTGCGCGTGGGCGGCGGGAAGCGCGGCCAGTGCGATGGCGATGCCGAGGACGATGCGGTTCATGCGGGGTCTCCTGCCTGCGAAGGCGTTGGCCCGGGATTGCAGCACCGGGCGGCGGCCGGCGCAAGCACGGCGGCGTGGTTCCGTGACCGGCACGCCGCGGGTGGTGGCCGGCGCCCCGCGGGTACACTTGCCGCCATGGATGACCAGACGCCCCAGCCGCGCCGCGCGCGCGGCATCTACCTGCTGCCCAACCTGTTCACGACGGGTGGGCTGTTCGGCGGGTTCTTCGCCATCATCGCGGCGTCGCAGGGGCGGATCGAAGCCGCTTGCATCGCGATCTTCGTGGCCGCCATCCTCGATGGCCTCGATGGCCGCGTGGCGCGGCTCACCAACACCCAGAGCGACTTCGGCGTGCAATACGACTCGCTGTCCGACCTGGTGAGCTTCGGCATGGCGCCGGCGCTGGTGATGTACCACTGGTCGCTGGTGGCGATGAAGTTCGACGGCACCACGCTGGGCAAGGTCGGCTGGCTGGCCGCGTTCCTGTATGCCGCCTGCGCGGCGCTGCGCCTAGCGCGTTTCAACAGCCAGGTCGGCAAGGTCGACAGCCGCTGGTTCATCGGCCTGGCCAGCCCGGCCGCCGCCGGGGTGATGGCCAGCTCGGTGTGGACCTTCCACACGCTCGACCTCAGCGGCGAGGCGATGCGCTACGCGGCACTGGCGATCACCGTGGTCTGCGGCCTGCTGATGGTCAGCCAGTTCCGCTACACCAGCTTCAAGGGCAGGGGCAGGGGCCCCGGCTCGGACCGGGTGCCGTTCTTTTCGCTGCTGCTGATCGTGGCGGCGCTGATCGCGCTGTGGATCGATCCGCCCAAGACCCTGCTCGCGGTGCTGGGCGTGTACGCGCTGTCCGGCCCGGCGCTGTGGCTGTGGCGCCTGCGCCGCACGCGCACCGGCGGTGGCGTGGCGTGAACTGGGACCCGTGGCAGCGCGAGGTGCTGGAGGCGCTCGGCCACCAGGTCTATGCGCGCGCGCCGGTGCCCGGTGACGAAGTGCCGGACGATGCACTCGCGCACGCCCTGCTGCGCGCCGCGCGCCGCGCGATCGACGATCCGGGCGCCGCGGCGCTGCTGCGTTCGCTGCCGCCGCTGGCGTCGCTGCGCGCCGATCCGCGCGCCAAGCGCGCGCTGTGGCCGCGGCTGCGCGCGCTGCGTGGTGGCACGCCACGATGAGCGCCGCGGTCGAGCCCGCGCCGCAGCCGACCATGCGGCCGATGCGCGAGGCCGACCTGGATGCGGTGATGGTGGTGGAGCGCCGCGCCTACCCGTACCCGTGGACGCCGGGCATCTTCCGCGACTGCCTGCGTTCGGGCTATCCGGCGTGGGTGCTGGCGCTCGACGGCGCGCTCATCGGCCACGGCGTGCTCAGCATCGCCGCCGACGAGGCGCACGTACTCAACGTCTGCGTCGATCCCGACCGCCAGGGCCGCGGCTACGGCCGGCACCTGCTGCGCGCGCTGCTGCGCGAAGCGCGCGGGCGCGGCGCCTGCCGGGTGTTCCTTGAAGTGCGTCCGTCCAATCCCAACGCCATCGCCCTCTACGAGGACGAAGGCTTCAACGAGATCGGCCGCCGCCCGCGCTATTACCCCGCCGACCAGGGCCGCGAGGACGCCATCGTGATGGCGATCGAGCTGTTCGACTGAATGCCGTGGTGACGCAGGCGGCTAGAGCCGCGCGCGCTGCGCCGCCAGCGTGTCGCGCTGCGCATTCCAGTCGGCCAGGCGCGTGCGCTCCTGTTCGACCACCGCCGCCGGCGCGTTGCTGACGAAGGTCTCGCTGGCCAGCTTGGCCTGCGACTTGGCCAACTCGCCCGCCACGCGCTTCAGTTCCTTGTCGAGCCTGGTGCGTTCGGCATCCAGGTCCACCAGGCCGTCGAGCGGCACGTAAAGCCGCAGTTCGCCGACCATCGCGGCGGCGGACGGCGGCGGCTCGTCAGCGGCCACCTCGATCGCCTCGATCCGGTTGAGGAACCTGAGCTCGGGGGCGAAGCGCGCCGCGCGCGCCGCGTCGTCGGCGCTGCCACCTGCCAGCAGCAGGCGGATCGATTTCGCCGGCGACACGCCGAGTTCGCTGCGGATGCGGCGCAGCGCGGACACCATCGCCTTCAGCCACTCCACGTCGGCCTCGGCGCGCGCCACGTCCAGGCCGGCGAAATCGCCCGCCTGCGGGTAGCGCTGCAGCATGATGGTGTCGGCGGTGATGCCCAGCCTTGGCGCGACCTGCAGCCACAGCTCCTCCGTGACGAACGGCACCAGTGGATGCAGCAGGCGCAGCAGGCGCTCGAGCACCAGCAGCAGCGTGCGGCGCGTGCTGTCGGCCGCGGCGCGGCCTTCGGCCGTGCCGGTGTCGCCCTGCAGCGCCGGCTTGGCCAGTTCGACGAACCAGTCGCAGAACTCATTCCACGCGAACTCGTACAGCGCCTGCGCCAGCAGGTCGAAGCGGTAGCTGGCGAAGTGCGCCTCGGCCTCGGCGGTGACGGCGGCGAGGCGGGCGAGGATCCACTTCTCCGGATCGGTGACCGGCGTGAAGGGAAGGTCCTCGGCGTTGCCCGCGGCAACAGGGCTCGTGGCCGCCATGCCTTCGGTGTTCATCAGCACGAAGCGCGTGGCGTTCCACAGCTTGTTGCAGAAGTTCTTGTAGCCCTCGGCGCGGGCGAGGTCGAACTTGATGTCGCGGCCGGGGCCGGCGAGCGCGGCCATGGTGAAGCGCAGCGCGTCGGCGCCGAACGCGGGGATGCCGTCGGGGAACTCCTTGCGCGTGGCCCTGGCGATCTTGTCGGCCATCTTCGGCTGCATCAGGCCGCTGGTGCGCTTCGCGACCAGGTCGTCGAGCGTGATGCCGTCGATCAGGTCCAGCGGGTCGAGGATGTTGCCCTTCGACTTGGACATCTTCTGGCCGTCCTTGTCGCGGACGAGGCCCGTGACATAGACGTCGTGGAACGGCACCTGGCCGGTCAGCTGGTCAGTCATCATGATCATCCGGGCGACCCAGAAGAAGATGATGTCGAAGCCGGTGACCAGCACGCTCGATGGCAGGAACTGTTCGAAGCCGCGCTCGCGCATGGCCCCGGCATCTGGCCAGCCCATGGTGCTGAACGGCCACAGCGCCGAGGAGAACCAGGTCTCCAGCACATCGCTGTCCTGGCTGAGCGGGCCGCCGTAGCCGGCTTCGGTGGCGCGCGCACGCGCCTCGGCCTCGTCGCGGCCGACGTAGATCGCGCCGTCGTCGGCGTACCACGCGGGGATGCGGTGGCCCCACCACAGCTGGCGACTGATGCACCAGTCCTGGATGTTCTCCATCCAGTGGCGGTAGGTGTTGATCCAGTTGCCGGGCACGAACTTCACCCGTCCCGGCTCGCCGTCGACGCCGTCCGCCAGGTCCAGCCCGCGCTGCGCCAGGTCGTCCATCTTCACGAACCACTGGTCGGTGAGGTAAGGCTCGATGACCTGGCCGGTGCGGTCGCCGCGCGGCACCTGCAGCTTGTGCGCGCGGGTTTCGACCAGCAGGCCCGCGGCCTCAAGGTCGGCCAGCACCGCCTTGCGCGCGTCGTAGCGGTCCAGGCCGCGGTACGCGGCGGGGATGGCGTCGTCGTCGGACACCACCTGGGCGTCCGGCGTGAAGATGTTGCGCAGCGGCAGGCCGTGGCGCTGGCCGACCGCGTAGTCGTTGAAGTCGTGCGCGGGCGTCACCTTGACCACGCCCGTGCCGAACGCACGGTCGACGTAGGCGTCGGCGATCACCGGGATCGCGCGCCCGGTCAGCGGCAGGGCCACGCTGCGGCCGACCAGGTGCGCGTAACGCGCGTCGTCGGGATGCACCATCACCGCGCTGTCGCCGAGCATCGTTTCCGGGCGCGTGGTGGCGACGACGAGATAGTCGCGGGTTTCGCGCAGGGTCTCGTTGCCGTCGGCATCGTGCTCGACGTGTTCGTAATGCGCGCCATCCGCCAGCGGGTAGGCGATCGACCACAAAAAGCCGTCTTCCTCCTCGCTGACCACTTCCAGGTCGGAGATCGCGGTCTTCAGCACCGGGTCCCAGTTGACCAGCCGCTGGCCGCGGTAGATCAGGCCGTCCGCATGCATGCGCACGAAGGCTTCGACCACCGCCGTGGAGGCGATCGGATCCATGGTGAACACGCTGCGCGACCAGTCGCCGGAGGTGCCGACGCGGCGCATCTGCTGCGCGATGGTGTCGCCGGACTGGCCCTTCCACTCCCAGACCTTGTCGATGAAGCGCTCGCGCCCGAGCGAATCGCGGGTTTCGCCCTGGCCCTCGCGGTCGAGGTTGCGCGCCACCACCATCTCGGTGGCGATGCCGGCGTGGTCGGTGCCCATCTGCCACAGCGTGCGGAAGCCGCGCATGCGGTGGTAGCGGACCAGTGCGTCCTGCAGCGTGTGCTGGAACGCATGGCCCATGTGCAGGGTGCCGGTGACATTGGGCGGCGGCAGCAGGATCGAGTACGCGGGTCCGTCGCCGCAGGGCGCGAACACGCCGCTGGCTTCCCACTGGGCGTACAGGCGGGATTCGAAGGACTTGGGGTCGTAGCCGGTGGCAAGGGTCATTCAGGGACTCGTGGTCGGGGCAGGGCGGGGGCGGACCCCCGCGTCACATGTCGTATTTCTTCAGGTCGAGGCCGCGCGCCTTGTACTGCCTCCAGCGCTCGCGCAGCGGGCCGCGGGCGGAGTCGTCGGCGGGTACCACCTCGAGCACGCGCTCGAAGGCGCCCTCGACGGCGGCATCGCGCAGGTTGAGCACCAGCGGACGCAGCGGCACGTCGGCTTCGGGCGGGGCGATGAGCACGTCGGCCTCCTCCTCCTCGCCGCCGCCATCCTCGGGCTCCAGGCCTGCGATCTGGTGCGGCACGTAGGCGTCGGGCTCGAACGACCACAGCAGGTCGTCGAGCCGTTCGGCCTGCGCCGCGTCGCGCGCCAGCACCAGCATCGGCTGGCCGGCGGCCAGCGCCTTCTTCGCCAGTTCGCAGACCAGCAACAGCGGCTCGTCGCGGAAGCGCGGTTTCGCGATCAGGTAGAAGTCGGCGCGGGCCACGGGCGGGCTCAGCCCGCCTGGTCCAGCAGCCACTGCGACAGCAGGCCGACCGGACGCCCGGTGGCCAGCCCGTTCTTGCCGCTGTGGCTGGCGCTGCCGGCGATGTCGAGGTGCGCCCAGCGCTGGCCCTCGGTGAAGCGCGCCAGGAAGCAGCCCGCGGTCACCGCACCGGCCCAGCGGCCGCCGATGTTGTAGACGTCGGCGAAGCTGGAATCGAGCATGGTCTGGTACTCGTCCCACAGCGGCAGGCGCCAGGCGCGGTCGAAGACTTCTTCGCCGGCGGCCAGCAGTTCCTGGCCGAGGTCGTCGTGCTTGGTCATCAGGCCGGTGGCGAAGCTGCCGAGGGCGACCATGCAGGCGCCGGTGAGCGTGGCCACGTCGACCAGGGCCTTTGGCTTGAACTGCTGCGCGTAGGTCAGCGCGTCGCACAGGATCAGGCGGCCCTCGGCGTCGGTGTTGCCGACCTCGATGGTCTTGCCGGACATGCTGGTGATGATGTCGGAGGGACGGTAGGCGTTGCCGTCGATCGCGTTCTCGACCGCCGGCACCACCACCACGAGGTTGATCGGGAGGTCCATGCCGGCCGCGGCGACGAAGGTGCCCATCACCGAACCGGCGCCGAGCATGTCGTACTTCATCTCCTCGATGCCGCCCTGGGTCTTCAGGTTGACGCCGCCGGTGTCGAAGGTGATGCCCTTGCCGACCAGCACGTAGGGCTTGGCGTCACCGCCGTTGTTCCACTTCAGCACGATCAGCCTGGGGGCGTTGGCCGAGCCGCGGGCGACCGCCAGCAGCGAACCCATGCCGAGCTTCTCCATGTCCTCGCGCTCGAGGACCTCGCAGCCGGCCTTGTCGAAACGGGCGGCGAAATCGCTGGCCTGCTGCGCCAGGTAGGCGGGATTGCAGATGTTGGGCGGCAGGTGGCCAAGTTCGCGGGTGAACTCGACGCCGGCGGCGATCGCCTGGCCCTGGGCCAGTGCGACGCTGTCGCTGCCGGTGATCTCCAGGCGTTCCAGGCCCTTCTCGTCGCGCTTCTTGTTCTTCTCGCCGAGCGTGGCGATGTAGCGGTAGCTCGCGTGGCTGGCGGCGATGGCGGCCTGGCGGATCGCCCAGGCGGCGTCGCGGCCGGCAACCTCGAGCTCGGACAGGGTCAGCAGCGCCGAACGCGCCGGTCCGGTGCGCAGCGCGCGCGCGGCATCGGCCACGGCTTTCAGGTACTGCGGCACCGCGAACTTTCCGGCATCGCCCAGGCCGATCACCAGCACCCGCGGCGCGGCAACGCCCGGCAGGTCCAGCAGCAGCGTGGTGCGGCCGGTGGCGCCATCGAGGTCGCCGCGGGCGGCGAGTGCCGACAGGCGGCCACCACTGGCCTCGTCGAGCGCGCGGGCCGACGGCGCGAGGGTCTTGTCGGCATAGGCGCCTACGACCACGCAGTCGACCTGGGCGGCGGCGGGTGGGGTCTGGTTCAGGGCAAGTTGAAGGCTCATGGGATCCTGTTCTGCGGTTCTCGTGAAGTGTTCCTTACAATCGGCGCTTCTAGAATGCGGCGGATGCGCCGCAGCGCCAGGTCCTGGCGCGGCCGATGCGGTGTATGGACGAACCCCCGATTCTAATGCAAGGCCGCTGCCGGATGCCGAAGCTCGACTCCTACCTGTTCCGCGAATTCGCCCAGGCCACCTTCGCGGCGCTGGTCGTGCTGCTGATCGTGAGCCTTGGCGGGGTGTTCGCGGACGTGCTGGGCGACATCGCCCGCGGTCGGGTGCCGGCCGGGCTGATGCTGTCGCAGCTGGGCCTGCAGGTCCTCAACTACCTGCCGCTGATCCTGCCGCTGGGACTGATGCTGGGCCTGTTGCTGGCGGTCGGGCGGCTGTACCGGGATTCGGAGATGCCGGTGCTGATCGCCACCGGCGTCGGGCCGCGACGCCTGCTGCGCCCGCTGATGATGCTGGTGCTGCCGGTGGCCGGTTTCATCGGCGCGTGTTCGCTGTGGCTCGGGCCCTGGGCCAACGACTACTCGCAGCGGATGGTGGCCGAAGGCAACCGCAGCCTGCTGCTGGCGGGGCTTGAGGCGGGGCGCTTCGTCGAACTGCCCGGCGGCGGCGGCGTGGTGTACGTGGGCGCGATGTCCGACGACGGCTCCGCGCTGGCGCGGGTGTTCGTCTACCGCTCCGACGAGGAGCGCATGGACGTGACCACCGCGCGCACCGGGTCCCTCGCGGTCGACGGTGCCGAGCGCTACCTGAAGCTCGACCAGGGCTTCCGCGTCGAAGGTCCGCTCGCCGACGGCCTGGATTTCCGGATGATGCGCTACGCCGGCAACGAGATGCGCCTGCCGGATGCCGAGACCCGTCCGGCCAGCGAGAACCCCGAATACGACTCCACCCTCGCGCTGCTCGGCGATGCCCGCCCCGAGGCGCGCGCGCAGCTGCACGCGCGCATCGCACCGCCGCTGCTGGCGCTGGCCTTTGCCCTGCTCGCGGTGCCGCTTGCACGCAGCCCGCCACGCCAGGCGCGCTACGGCCGCATCGTGCTCGGCTTCCTCGCCTACGTGATCGGCATCAACCTCATGCTGCTGGGCACCGAGTGGATCGCCGACGGCAAGATCCCGGCGGCGCTGGGCCTGTGGTGGCTGGTTCTGCCGCTGCTGGCGCTGGGCGCGTGGATGTATGTCCGCGACGGCAGCGTGGCCGCGCCGCGGCGGCGCAAGCGCACGGCGGAGGCGGCGCGATGATGCCGTTCCCGAAGATCCACGACCTGTACGCCGCGCGCACCGTGGCGGTGACGGTGCTGCTGACCTGGATGGTGCTGGTGGGCCTGGATGCCGTGCTCGCCGGCGTGCAGGAGATCAAGCACATGGGCGATGGCGACTACGGCTTCGTCAGCGTGGTCACCTACGTGGCCTATACCTTGCCGCGGCGCGCCTACGTGATGTTCCCGACCGCGGCGGTGATCGGCACGCTGATGGGCCTGGGCCAGCTGGCCGCGACCACCGAGCTCACCGCGCTGCGCGCGCTGGGCGTGTCGCGGCGCCGACTGAGCCTGTCGGTGGCGGCGCCGCTGGTGCTGCTCACCCTCGCCATGATGCTCAACGGCGAGACGCTCGCGCCGGGCGCGCAGCGCAGCGCGGACGCCATGAAGTCGGCGGCGCGCTCACGGGACATGATCGTGGCGCAGTACTCGGGCCTGTGGGCGCGCGAGGGCAACACCTTCCTCAACGCGACCAGCGGCCAGGAACGCAGCGACAAGGGCGATACCTGGCTCGAGCTCAATGGCGTGCGGCTGTTCGAGTTCGACGACGACGGCCGCCTGGAGTCGATCGCCGACGCCGGGGTGGCGGAGCACCGCGCCAGCGGCTGGCTGCTGCGCGACGTGCGGCGCGTGTATTTCGAGCCGCGCCAGGTCACCGCGACCAGCATCGTCGAAGAGCGCTGGGAGTCGCAGCTCGACGCCGCGGCGCTCGCCGCCAGCGCCGGCAGCGCGTTCCGTCCGCGCTACATGCCGGCCCGCGACCTGGCCGAAGGCATCGAATACCGCAGGCGCAACCGCCTGGATGCCAGCGAGTTCGAGGAGCACTACTGGGGTCGCTGGTTCTACCCGTTCAACGTGCTGGCCCTGTGCCTGGCGGCGATCCCGTTCGCGTTCGGCTCGCTGCGCAGCGGCGGGCTGGGGCGGCGGCTGTTCATCGGCATCGTGTTCGCGCTCGGATTCTGGTTGCTGCAGGCGCAGGCGGTGAAGCTCGCGGCGGTGTACCGCTTCGACTACCGGCTGGCCTACACGGTGCCGCCGACGGTGATGCTGGTCGTGTCCTGGCTGCTTTTCCGACGCCGGAGTGGGTGAAACCCGCGGTTGCGGCGTCGCGGGCCGGCAGGTAAACAGTGCATCCATGACTCCGGGCGGCGCGCCGCGCCCGGCAGCAGGGGATGGCGATAGGCCGGGGCGCAGCTACCAGACGGAGAGCAGAAGATGCAGAGCAGCATGCGTATGGCCGCGGCCGTGGCCATGATCGTGGGTGTCGGCCTGTTGGCCATGGGCGACGCCGAAGCGCGGCGTGGCGGCAAGGAGAAGGGCACGCCGGCGTGGATGAACGAGAACGGTGAAGTCATCGATTCGACCGCGGTCGAGGCGGGCTACGGCGAGACCGTCACGGGGCTGGGCGACTGGGAAGGCGAAATCACGGGCAAGCCGGCGCCCGGCAGCAAGTTCACCCAGCTCCAGATCGGCATGCCGATGAAGCAGGTCACCGACCTGGTGGGCCAGCCGACCGACCAGGGCGCCTACATCACCGCCAAGGCCTTCATCCCGTTCTTCTTCGGCGGCGACAAGCACCGCTACGAGATGGCCTACAAGGGCCAGGGCCGCCTGGTGTTCGCCGGCGAGTCGATGGGCACCGGCGGCAACCTGATCTGGATCATCCACAACAAGGACGACTCGGGCTACCGCTGAGACGTGCTTTGTGCCGGGACGTGCCGTGCGCGTGCGCAGCATTTAAAGCGCGTGCGCAAGCTGCAGGCCCCCGGGACGAATGTCCCCCGGCCTTCGCCTATGCGAAGGCCTCCTCCTTGATTTCGCCCCGAGGGCCTGCAGCTCGCGTCGGGGCGTTGGCGGCGCGGTGATCCTGCGGCCCACGGAGCAGCCGGTTTTTTGCTTTCTTCCAAGCGCCGCGACGCTGACGCGACGGGTGTGAATGCCCTTGGGTGCGAAATCAAGGAGGAGGCCTCCGCGGCAGCGGAGGCCGGGGGACATTCGCACCCAAGGGCATTCGCACCCGCACGCAGCGCCCCGCGCCCCAGCGTTTGAATCCGCCAGCGCCGCCGCCGACAATACCGGCCCCCGGACACCACGGCAGCCACGCATGACCATCCTCCGCATGACCGACCTCGACCTCGCCGGCAAGCGCGTCCTGGTGCGCCAGGACCTCAACGTGCCGGTGGCCGACGGCCGCGTCACCTCCGACCAGCGCATCACCGCGTCGCTACCGACCTTGCGCGCGCTGCTCGACGCCGGTGCCGCGGTGATGGTCATGTCGCACCTCGGTCGTCCCACGGAAGGCAGCTGGAGCGAAGCGGATTCGCTCGCGCCGGTCGCCCTGCGCCTGTCGGAGCTGCTTGGCCGCGACGTGCCGCTGGTGCGCGAGTATCTCGACGGTGCCGACGTGGCGCCGGGCCAGCTGGTGCTGCTCGAGAACTGCCGCATGAACGTCGGCGAGAAGGCCGATGACGAAGCGCTGGCGAAGCGCTATGCCGCGTTGTGCGACGTGTTCGTCATGGACGCCTTCGGCACCGCGCACCGCGCGCAGGCGTCCACCCACGGCGTGATCCGACACGCCGCGCAGGCGGTCGGCGGGCCGCTGCTGATGGCCGAACTCGACGCGCTGGCCAAGGCCCTGCACGCGCCGGCGCGGCCGCTGCTGGCGATCGTCGCCGGCTCCAAGGTGTCCACCAAGCTCGAGCTGCTGTCGTCGCTGGTCGGCAAGGTCGACCAGCTGATCGTGGGTGGCGGCATCGCCAACACCTTCATCGCCGCGCAGGGCCATGGCGTCGGGGCCTCGCTGCACGAAGCCGACCTGCTGGACACCGCGCGCGACATCATGGCCAAGGCGCACGCGCGCGGCGCCGACATCCCCGTGCCGACCGACGTGGTGGTGGCACCGGCGTTCAGTGCCGACGCGCCGGCCACGGTGAAGGCGGTCGATGCGATCGCCGACGGCGACATGGTGCTCGATATCGGTCCGGAGACCGCCGTGCGCTACGCGGAGATGATCGCGAAAGCCGGCACGGTGTTGTGGAACGGCCCCGTCGGAGTGTTCGAGTTCGACGCGTTCGGCAAGGGCACCGAGACGCTGGCGCGCGCGATCGCGGCCTCGCCGGCGTTCTCGATCGCCGGCGGCGGCGACACGCTGGCGGCGGTCGACAAGTACGGCATCGCCGGCGACATCTCCTACATCTCCACCGGTGGTGGCGCGTTCCTGGAGTTCCTGGAGGGCAAGGTGCTGCCCGCCGTGGCCGCGCTGGAGCAGCGCGGCGGCTGAGCACCTCAGCCGCAGCGCGGCCTTCGTGTAGGCTCCCCGAGGGGTCGGGGGCCGGCCGGGGAGCATGGATGATGCGTTGGCTTGTGGGTCTGGCTTGCCTGTTGTTGCCTGTTGCTGTCGCCGCGCAGGCCACACACGCGCGCGGGGAGTTCAACTTCGCCATCGAGCCCGAGCCGGGCTTCGTGGAACGCGTGGACGTGCCGGTGCAATGGGACCCGGCCGCGCCCGGCCATGACGAGCCGCGCTGGCGCTACTGGTGGTACGACGCACAGAGCGACCGCCGCGGTGGCGCCGACCACCAGTACGTGGAGCATGTGTTCGAACCGCGCGCGACCTCGCTTCTCGGCGAGGCGGGGCGCTTCCAGGTGTCGTTCAACCCCGACTACCAGACACTGGCCTTCCACCGCGTGGAGTTGCGCCGAGACGGCCGCTGGGTGGACCGGCTGGTGCCGGAGCGGATCTCGCTTGCGCGGCGCGAGCGCGGGTTCGAGCAGGACCTCGCCGATGGCCTGGTCTCGGCGCTGGTGGTGCTGGACGATGTGCGCGTCGGCGACGTGGTGCGTGTCTCGTATTCGGTCCGGGGCAGCAATCCGGTGCTCGCCGGACAGGTCTCCGACTGGTCGCAGCTGGGCTGGCGCAATCCGGTGCTCGGCAATCGCCTGCGCGTGCTGTACGACCCGGGCACGCTGCCCGCCGTCCACCGCGAACACACCGATGCCGAAGCCGTGGTGACCAGGCGCGATGACGGCGTGGAAGTGGTCGTGTCCAGCGCGGCGGCTGCCGCCGTGCTCGACGAAGGCGACTATCCCGCCTGGCACCAGCCGTTCCCGCAGGTGCAGGTGGCCGCGGCACGCAGCTGGGCGGACGTGGTCGCCTGGGCGCTGCCCCTATATCCGGAACCACCGCCGCTGCCGGCGGACCTGGAATCGCGCCTGCGCGAGTGGGCGAGGATCCGCAGCCCGCTTGAGCGGCTGACCGCGGTGGCGCGGGCGGTCCAGGACGAGGTGCGCTATTTCGGCGTCGAGATGGGTGAGAACACCCACAGGCCGAGCGCGCCCGGGGTCACATGGGAGCGGCGCTTCGGCGACTGCAAGGACAAGTCCTACCTGCTGGTGACGCTGTTGCGCCGGCTCGACATCCACGCCGAACCCGCGCTGGCGTCGATCGGCCGCGGCCGCGCGGTCGCCGGTTTCGTGCCCTCGGCGTCCGACTTCGACCACGTCATCGTCCGGGTCCGCCTCGGTCGCGAGGTGCGCTGGGTGGATCCCACGCAGACCTACCGCGGTGGCGCCGCGGGCGATGCCGACCTCAGCAGCTACGGCATGGTGCTGCCGCTGGTGGCGGGCTCCGCGGCCATGGTCGAGGTCGCGGCTCCCACCGTCGCGCCGGGTGGCGTACATGTCACCGAGCGCTACATGCCCGCGGCCGACGCCGGGCAGGTCACGCTGGAAATCGCCACGGTGTACAGCGGCGACTCCGCCGACGCCATGCGCCGCGGCGCGGCGACCGAGCGGCGCGAGGAACGCGGCCAGCGCTATGCCGACTACTACCGCAAGCGCCTCGGTGAACTCGACCAGGTCGTGCTGCCCGTGGTCCTGGACGACCGTGACGGCAACCGCATCACGGTCACCGAGACCTACCTGCTGAAGGATGCGCTGCAGGCCGAAGGCGCCGCGCGCGCGATGGATACCTACGCGGAGTCGCTGGACTCGCCGAGCCGCCTGCCGTCGGTGATGCAGCGCCGTGGTCCCCTGGCCGCCAGCCAGCGCGGCCGCTACCGCCACGACATCGAATTCCACATCCCCGAAGGCTGGAGCGCGCGCTTCGGGAAGGAGCGCGATGCGCAGGCGGTCGATGGCCTCGAATACAGCCGCGAGGTCGACGTGCTGGATGGCGTGGCGGCGGTGCGCTACCAGCTCGATGTCGCCGGGCGCGACGTCGCGCCAGGCGAGGTGCGCACGCACGTGGGCGGCCTGCGCAAGGTGCGCGACGGCCTGTCGGCGCGGCTGCGCTTCCAGCCGCCGGCCGCGCAGGCCGCGGCCGGGCGCCGGCAGAGGCTGGAGGCCCTGCTCAAGGACACCGTGAAGAAATGATGCGCATGGTGGGGCGCGTGCCGCGGCCGTACGCCCACCACTGATGCCGTGCATGCGCCTCGGCTAGGATGGGCCGAGGCGCGCGATCCGCGCCATCCACCCCCGAGGCCCGCATGTCCGACCACCGCCGCCGTACCCGCATCCTCGCCACCCTCGGGCCCGCGACCGACGCGCCCGGCGTCCTGGACGCGCTGCTGCAGGCGGGGGTGAACGCGGTGCGCCTCAATTTCTCGCACGGCGATCCGGCCGACCAGGCGGCGCGTGCGCAGGCGGTGCGCGAGGCGGCGCAGCGTGCGGGCGTGGAGGTCGGCATCCTCGCCGACCTGCCGGGGCCCAAGATCCGCGTCGAGCGGTTTGCCGAAGGCCGCGTGGCGCTGGTCGCCGGCGCGCGCTTCGACCTCGTGGCCAGCGTCGACGCGCCGCCCGGCACGCAGCACGAGGTGGGCGTCAGCTACCTCGGCCTGCCCGGTGACCTCGCGCCGGGCGACGTGCTGATGCTCGACGATGGCATGGTGCAGCTGCGCGTGGAGCGCATCCAGGGTCCGCGCATCGTCACCGTGGTGCTCAACGACTGCGTGCTGTCGGACCGCAAGGGGCTCAACAAGCTGGGCGGCGGGCTGTCGCTGGGCGCGCTCACCGAGCGCGACCGCGAACTGATCGCCGTCGCCGCGGGCATCGGCGTGGATTTCATCGCGGTGTCGTTCTGCCGCAACGCCGCCGACATGGACGAGGCCCGCGCCATCGCGCGCTCGCACGGCTCGGATGCGGCGATGGTGTCGAAGGTGGAGCGCGCCGAGGCGATCGAGAACCTCGGCGAGGTGATCGACGCCAGCGACGTGGTGATGGTGGCGCGCGGCGACCTCGGCGTGGAGATCGGCGACGCCGAGCTGCCCGGCCTGCAGAAGAAGATCATCCGCGAGTCGCTGGCGCGCGGCAAAGTGGTGATCACCGCGACGCAGATGCTGCAGTCGATGGTCGACAGCCCGATGCCGACGCGCGCGGAAGTGCTTGACGTCGCCAACGCGGTGATCGACGGCACCGACGCGGTGATGCTGTCGGCCGAAACCGCGGCCGGCAGTTTCCCGGTGCGCGCGGTGGAGGCGATGGCCCGCATCTGCGTGGGCGCCGAGCGCCAGTTCGCGCACGACACCGATTTCGAGGCCGCGCAGCGCAACCTCGAGCGCGCCGACCAGGCGATCGCGATGGCGGCGATGTTCCTGTCCGAGCACATCGGCGTGCGCGCGATCGTGGCGATGACCGAATCCGGCGGCACCGCGCGCTACCTGTCGCGCTACCGCTCGGGCGCGCCGATCTACGCGTTCTCGCGCCACGACGGGGCGCGCCGGCGCATGACCCTGATGCGCGACGTGTTCCCGATGGGCTACGACAGCCGCGGCCAGACCGCGCTCGACGCCGCCCGTGGCAGCGTGCGCGCGCTGGTCGAGGCCGGCCTGCTGTCGGTCGGCGAGCGCGTGGTGTTCACCAGCGGCCAGCACATGGAGACCCACGGCGCCACCAACACGCTGCGCCTGCTGAAGGTCGGCGAGCAGGGCCACGCCGAGGGCCTGGGCGAGCTCTGAGGCCGCGCGCGGCGGCCCTGCCGGTGGCGAACGGCTATAATTGCCGGCCCTTCCCGTGCAGGACGCCAACACCATGAGCATCGAATTGCTTGCCGAAACCGCCCTCGCCATGGTCGCCCCCGGCAAGGGCATCATCGCGATCGACGAATCCACCGCCACCATCGCCAAGCGTTTCGCCGGCGTGGGCATCGAGAACACCGAAGAGAACCGCCGCGCCTACCGCGAGCTGCTGCTCACCACGCCGCGGCTGTCCGAGCACATCAGCGGCGCGATCCTGTTCGACGAGACCATCCGCCAGAAGACGAAGGACGGCGTGCCGTTCGCCAAGTACATGTCCGACAACGGCATGATCCCGGGCATCAAGGTCGACAAGGGCACGCACGCGCTGGCCGGTTTCCCGGGTGAAGTGGTCACCGAGGGCCTCGACGGCCTGCGCGCGCGCCTCGAGGAGTACTACAAGCTCGGCGCGCGTTTCGCCAAGTGGCGCGCGGTGATCAACATCGGCGAGGACGTCCCGTCCGGCACCTGCATCGAGGCCAACGCCCATGCGCTCGCGCGCTACGCCGCGCTGTGCCAGGAGCAGGGCCTGGTGCCGATGGTCGAGCCGGAAGTGATCATGGACGGCAACCACGACATCGAGACCTGCTACGAGGTGAGCGAGGTCACCCTGCGCGCGCTGTTCGACGCGCTGTACAACCAGAACGTCGCGCTCGAGGGCACCATCCTCAAGGCGTCGATGGTGCTGCCGGGCAAGGACTGCGAAGAGCAGGCCTCGGTCGAGGACGTCGCCGAAGCGACCCTGATGTGCCTCAAGTCGTCGGTGCCGGCCATCCTTCCGGGCATCGTGTTCCTGTCCGGCGGGCAGAGCGACGAGGACGCCACCGCGCACCTCGACGCCATGAACCGCCTCGGCCCGAACCCGTGGCCGCTGTCGTTCTCCTACGGCCGCGCGATGCAGTCGGCGGCGCTGCAGCTGTGGTCGAAGGACCTCACCGGCAACTACGCCAGTGCCCAGCAGACAGTGTTCGCCCGCGCCCGCGACAACGGCCTCGCGGCGCTGGGCCAGTGGGGCGACAACGACTGACCCTGGTCTTCATCTGCTGGACCATGGAACGCCGGCTCACGCCGGCGTTTTCTTGTGGCGCGTAGGGCCCCTGTGGTGGCCGTGAGGCCGTGGCGGCTCATGTCCCCCGGCATCCGCCTGGCGGCGGATGCCTCCTCCTTGACTTCCCCGCCACGGCCTCCCGGCCACTTCGGGGCTCTGTGGCTGGCTGCCAGTACCGGAGCCATGCGCGAGATTGCGGGCTGTGGGCTTTGCTCCTGGACAACGCGTACTGCGGCGTACCGGGTGCCAAGGCCCTTGAGGGCGAAGTCAAGGAGGAGGCGATGGCCGCAGGCCATCGCCGGGGGACATGAGTCCTCAAGGGCCTTGGTACCCGGGGCCCATACCCCGGAACGCTCAGGGCAGACCCGCCAGCCATTCGTCGTCCGAGCCCTCGCTCACGCCTTCGAACAACGGCGTGGAGAAGTAGCGCTCGCCGGTATCGGGCAGCATCGCCAGGATCACGTCGCCGTCGCGTGCGGTCTTCGCGACATCGAGCGCGGCGGACACCGTGGCACCGGCCGAGATGCCGACGAAAATGCCTTCCTCGGCGGCAAGGCGGCGCGCGGTGGCGATGGCATCGGCGTCGGAGACCGACAGCACCTGGTCGGCGACGTCGCGGTTGAGCACCTCGGGCACGAAGTCCGGCGTCCAGCCCTGGATCTTGTGCGGTGAAAACTCCTTGCCCTGCAGCAGCGCCGCCACTTCCGGCTCGCAGGCGGTGACCTTCACTTCCGGGCGCGCCAGCCGCAGCATCTCGCCGACGCCGGTGAGCGTGCCGCCGGTGCCCCAACCGGTGACGAAATGGTCGAGCCGGCGCCCGGCGAAGTCCTGCAGGATCTCGGCCGCGGTGGTGTTGCGGTGGTACGCGGGGTTGGCCGGGTTGGCGAACTGGCTGGCGAGGAACCAGCCGTGGGCGTCGGCGAGTTCCTGCGCGCGGCGCACCATGCCGCTGCCGCGTTCGGCGGCGGGCGTGAGGATGACCTTGGCGCCATAGGCGCGCATCAGCTTGCGGCGCTCGACCGAGAACGATTCGGCCATCGTTGCCACGAACTTGTAGCCACGCGCGGCGCAGACCATCGCCAGCGCCACGCCGGTGTTGCCCGAGGTCGCCTCGACCACCGTGTCGCCCGGCTTGAGCACGCCGCGCTGCTCAGCGTCGAGGATGATGGCGATCGCCAGCCGGTCCTTGACCGAGCCGCCGGGATTGAACGACTCGACTTTCGCGTACATGGCGACGTTGCCGGGTGCGATGCGGTTGAGCCGCACGACCGGGGTGCCGCCGATGGTGTCGAGGATGCTGTCGTGGATCATGGCGTCGTCCTGGAGTGGGAGGGGACGGGGCCGCCGGCGCTGGCCCGCGATGCAGTGCCAGAGTGCGCCCTAACGCATGGGCGTGCCAGCGGTTGACCGCGACAGCGTGTTCCGCGTGCAAGTCTGATGGCACACGTGGCGGTCACCGGCAGCCCGTAGAATCCCGCGATTGCCCCACTTTCCTGCGTGAAGATGCCCCGTTCCCCTGTTTCCGGATTGTTCCCGCGCTGCTGGCTGCCGGCCGCGCTCGCCTTGGCCCTCGCCGCCTGCGGGGGGAAGGATGCCCCGGCCGCGCGTGCCGAGGCCGCGGTCACGGTGACCACGGCCACCGTTGCGATCCGTCCCTTCAACGACCGCATCCGTGCGCTGGCCACGGTCAACGCGCGCGAATCGGTGGACGTGACCGCCAAGGTCAGCGAGACGGTCGACCGCGTGCATTTCGAGAGCGGTGACGAAGTAGCCGCCGGTGCGCCGCTGGTGACGCTGAGCGGGCAGCAGCAGGACGCCGCGTTGGCGGCGGCCCGCGCCACGGCCAACGAGGCCGACCGCCTGTACCGGCGCCAGCAGGAACTGGCCGCGCAGCAGCTGATCGCGCGCGCCTCGCTCGACACCCAGGGCGCGACGCGCGACAGCGCCCGCGCCCAGGTGCGGCAGATCGAAGCCAACCTGCGCGACCGCGTGATCCGCGCGCCGTTCGCCGGCGTGCTCGGCATCCGCCAGGTCAGCCCGGGTGCGCTGGTCACGCCGGGCACGGTGATCGCCACGCTGGATGACATCGCGCGCGTGCATGTCGACTTCCCGGTGCCCGAGGCGCAGCTTGCGCACGTGGCGGCCGGGCAGCGCGTCGCCGGCACCAGCAGCGCATGGCCGGGCCGCAGCTTCGAAGGCACGGTGAGCATCGTCGATTCGCGCGTCGACGCCGCCACGCGCGCGGTCATCGTGCGCGCCGACTTCGCGAATGCCGAACGCCTGCTGCGCCCCGGCATGCTGCTGCAGGTCGAGCTGGAACGCCCGTCGCGCGATGCGCTGCTGGTGCCCGAGATCGCCATCGTGCAGGTCGGTCGCGACTCGTTCGTGTACCGGGTCAAGGCCGATGACACCGTGGAGCAGGTGATCGTGGCGGTGGGCGCGCGCGACGCCGGCAACGCCGAAGTGACCAGCGGCCTGGCCGCCGGCGACCGCATCGTCGTCGACGGCACCGGCAAGCTGCGCCCCGGGCTCGCCATCCGCGAGGCGGCGCCGGCATCCGTCGCGCCTGCGCCCGCCGCCGAACCCGCCGGTTCAATTGACCCCGTCGATTCCGCCACTGTCGCTCCAGCCGGGACCTGAGCGCGATGAGCCTGTCCGAACTGTCGATCCGTCGCCCCGTGTTCGCCACGGTGATGAGCCTGATGCTGATGGTGCTGGGCGTGCTGGCGTTCTCGCGCCTGACCCTGCGCGAGCTGCCGGCGATCGACCCCCCGATCGTCTCGGTGGATGTGTCCTATCCCGGCGCCTCGGCGGCGGTGGTGGAAACGCGCATCACCCAGGTGCTCGAGGATGCGCTGTCCGGGATCGAAGGCATCGAGACCATCCAGTCGCGCAGCGTCAACGGGCGCTCCGCGGTGACGCTCGAGTTCACCCTGCAGCGCGACATCGAGGCCGCGGCCAACGACGTGCGCGACGCGATCAGCGGCGTGGCCGACCGCCTGCCGGACGAGGCCGACCCGCCCGAGGTCGAGAAGGCCGACAGCGATTCGGACACGATCATCTGGCTCAACATGAGCTCCAGCAAGATGGACACGCTGGAGCTGTCGGACTACGCCGACCGCTACATCGTCGACCGGCTGTCGAGCCTCGACGGCGTGGCGCAGGTGCGCATCGGCGGGCGCCAGCGCTATGCCATGCGCATCTGGCTGGACAGCGCGGCGATGGCGGCGCGCGGCATCACCCCGGCCGATGTCGAGACCGTGCTGCGCGCGGAGAACGTGGAGCTGCCGGCGGGACGCATCGAGTCGGAAACCCGCGACTTCACGCTGCGCGTCGAGCGCGGCTATACCGAGCCCAAGGACTTTGCCGCGATTCCGCTGCGCAAGGGCGATGACGGCTACGTGGTCAGGCTGGGTGACGTGGCCGAGATCGAGCTGGCCTCGGCCGAGCGGCGCGCCTATTACCACAGCAACGGCGCGCCCAACATCGGCCTCGGCATCATCAAGACCTCGACCGCGAACGCGCTCGACGTCACCCGTGCCGCGCGCGCGATGGCGGTGGAGATCCAGAAGTCGCTGCCCGAGGGCACCGACATCTTCGTGGCCTACGACGACACGGTGTTCATCGAGGAATCGATCAAGCGCGTGTACTGGACCCTGGCCGAAGCGATCGCCTTGGTGCTGCTGGTCATCTGGCTGTTCCTCGGCAGTTTCCGCGCGGCGCTGATCCCCGCGGTCACGGTGCCGGTGTGCCTGCTGGCGGCGTTCATCCCGCTGCTGCTGTTCGGCTACTCGATCAACCTGCTGACGCTGCTGGCGCTGGTGCTGGCGATCGGCCTGGTGGTGGACGATGCGATCGTGGTGCTGGAGAACATCCAGCGCCGCGTCGACCTGGGCGAGCCGCGCCTGGTCGCTTCGGTGCGCGGCACGAAGCAGGTGGCGTTCGCGGTGATCGCCACCACCACGGTGTTGGTCGCGGTGTTCCTGCCGGTCGGCTTCATGGAAGGCAACACCGGGCGCCTGTTCCGCGAGCTGTCGGTGGCGCTGGCCGGCGCGGTGGCGCTGTCGGCGTTCGTGGCGCTGACACTCACGCCGATGATGGCCTCGAAGATGGTGCGGCCGCACTCGGAAGAGAAATCGAACCCGGTGAACCGCTGGTTCAACCGCCGCCTGGAGGCGGTCAGCGGCGGCTACCAGCGCCAGCTGCAGCGGCTCGGCGGCATGCGCCCGCGGTCGGTGCTGGGGCTGATGCTTGGCGTCATGGCCCTGTGCATCGCCGGCATTGTCGGCCTCGGCAAGCTGGTGCCGTCGGAACTGGCACCGGCCGAGGACCGCGGCTCGTTCTTCGTCTCGATCGTCGGACCGGAGGGTGCCGGCTACGACTACACGGTGGAGCAGATCCGCGAGGTGGAGAAGGTGTTCGCCGGACGCGTGGCCGCCGATGGCAATGCCATCCGCCGCTTCAACAGCCGCGTGCCCGGCGGCTGGGGCGCGGGCGAGGAGATGCACACCGGCAACGTGATCGTGTTCCTCGAGGACTGGGACAAGCGCGACGAGTCGACCGCGGAAGTGGCCGAGTCGTTGCGCGCCGAACTCGACGGACTGACCGGCGTGCGCGCGCAGCCGCGCGTCGGCGGTGGCCTGGTGGGCAGCCGCGGGCAGCCGATCCAGCTGGTGCTCGGCGGGCCGGAGTACGCGGAAATCGCGCGCTGGCGCGACCTTGTCATGCAGCGCATGGAAGCCAATCCCGGCATGTTCTCGGTCGACTCCGACTACAAGGAGACGCGCCCGCAGATGCGCGTCAACATCAACCGCGAGCGCGCCGCCGACCTCGGCATCAGCGTGACCTCGATCGGGCGTGCACTCGAGACCATGATGGGCAGCCGCCAGGTCACCACCTTCGTGCAGGAAGGCGAGGAGTACGACGTGCTGGTGCAGGCCGGTCGCGCCGGGCGCGCGGCACCCGCCGACCTGACCGCGATCCAGGTGCGCACGCGCGACGGGGCGCTGGTGCCGCTGTCCAACGTGGTATCGCTCAGCGAGCTGGCCGAGCCCGGCAGCCTCAACCGCTTCAACCGCATGCGCGCCATCACCATCACCGCCGGCCTCGCGCCGGGATACAGCATGGGCGAGGCGCTGGCGTTCCTGGACGAGGTGGTACGCACCGAACTGCCCGACTACGCGCAGGTCGACTGGAAAGGCGAATCACGCGAGTACCAGCGCGCGGGCGGCGCGGTGCTGCTGACCTTCGCGCTGGCGCTGCTGGTGGTGTACCTGGTGCTGGCCGCGCAGTTCGAGAGCTTCGTGCATCCGTTCGTGATCATGCTGACGGTGCCGCTGGGCGTGCTCGGCGCGTTCATCGGCCTGGCCCTCACCGGTGGCACCTTGAACCTGTTCAGCCAGATCGGCGTGGTGATGCTGGTCGGGCTGGCGGCGAAGAACGGCATCCTGATCGTCGAGTTCGCCAACCAGCTGCGCGACGAGGGCCGCAACATCGCCCAGGCGATCGTGGAGTCGTCGGTGGTGCGCCTGCGGCCGATCCTGATGACCGCGATCGCCACCATGATGGGCGCGCTGCCGCTGGTCATGGCCGGTGGGCCGGGCTCGGCGAGCCGCGCCACGATCGGCGTGGTGGTGATCGCGGGCGTGGCGTTCTCGACCTTGCTGTCGCTGTACGTGGTGCCCGCGTTCTACTCGCTGCTGGCGCCGTACACGCGTTCGCCCGAGGCCGTCACGCGCCAGCTCGAACGCGAAGAGGACGAGGTGCCGCCGGTGGGCGGGCACGCCTGACGCGCACGCGGGAGTTTCGCGATCGGGTGCCGATCATGGAGAATCGGCCGGTCCGCTCGTGCACGCGTCGCCGGTGCACACCGCCAACGAACCGGAGCACGCCCTTGGACCAGTTCCTCGCCACCCTCAACGGCATCATCTGGAGCAAGGCGCTGATCGCGCTGTGCCTGGGCGCCGGCCTGTACTTCTCCATCCGCACGCGGTTCATGCAGTTGCGCAGCGTGCCGGAGATGATCCGGCTGCTGCTGTCGGGCAAGTCGTCCGAGGCGGGCGTCTCGTCGTTCCAGGCGCTGGCGATCTCGCTGTCGGGGCGCGTGGGCATCGGCAACATCGCCGGTGTCGCCACGGCCATCGCCTTCGGCGGCCCGGGTGCGGTGTTCTGGATGTGGGTCATGGCGTTCCTCGGCGCATCGACGGCCTACGTCGAGTCGACGCTGGCGCAGATCTACAAGGAAAAAGACGACGAAGGCCGCTACCGCGGCGGTCCGGCGTACTACATCGAAAAGGCGATGGGGCAGAAGTGGTACGCGTGGCTGTTCGCGATCACCACCATCGTCGCCACGGGCTTCTTCCTGCCGGGGGTGCAGTCCAACGGCATTGCCGCGGGCATGGAAAACGCGTGGGGCATCGCGCCAAGCGTGACCGCGACCGGCGTGGTGATCGCGCTCGGGTTCATCATCTTCGGCGGCGTGAAGCGCATCGCGCGCTTCGCCGAGTTCGTCGTGCCGTTCATGGCCCTGGCCTACATGCTGGTGGCCTTCGTGATCATGGTGCTCAACGCCGAACAGGTGCCGGAGATGGTCACGCTGATCTTCCGTAGCGCGTTCGGCATGGAAGCCGGCTTCGGCGCCATGCTCGGCCTGGCGGTGGAGTGGGGCGTCAAGCGCGGCATCTATTCCAACGAGGCCGGCCAGGGCACCGGGCCGCATGCCGCGGCGGCCGCCGAGGTCTCGCATCCGGCCAAGCAGGGTTACGTGCAGGCGTTTTCGATCTACGTCGACACGCTGCTGGTGTGTTCGGCCACGGCGTTCATGATCCTGTCGACCGGCATGTACAACGTCGCCATGCCCGACGGCGCCATGCTGGTCGAGGCCCTGCCCGGCATCGAGGCGGGGCCGGGCTTCGCCCAAGCCGCGGTTGAATCGGCGCTGCCCGGCTACGGTGCCGGTTTCGTGGCACTGGCCCTGCTGTTCTTCGCCTTCACCACGATCGTCGCCTACTACTACATGGCGGAAACCAACATCGCCTACATCAACCGCAAGGTGCACCGGCCATGGATGACGCTGGCGCTGCGGGTCGCGATCCTGCTGGCGGTGGTGGTGGGCGCGGTACGCAGTGCGGGCGCGGCGTGGACGCTTGGCGACATCGGCGTGGGGCTGATGGCGTGGCTCAACATCATCGCGATCCTGATCCTGCAGAAGCCCGCGCTGATCGCACTGCGCGACTACGAGCGGCAGAAGAAGCTTGGCCTCGATCCGGTGTTCGATCCGGAGGCGCTCGGCATCCGCAATGCCGCTTTCTGGCGCAAGCGGAGCTGACATGACGAGTCGCTGGCCTGGTGGAAGCGGCCCCCCGGGGCGCAACAGTCCCTGGCGCGCGGAGCCCAACCCGCGCAAGGCGGCCGCGCCGCGCGCGGAGCGTGCGCCTGCAGCTCCGGCGCCGGGTGGAGAGGATGCGCCGCCGCCGGAGGCCTCCGGCGAGCTGCGCCTGTACGGCTTCAACGCCGTGCAGGCCGCGTTCGCGCGCCGCCCAGACGCGATCCGCAAGGTCTACCTGGCCGAAGCGATGATCCCGCGCCTGCAGCCGCTGCTGAAATGGTGCGCGGCGCAGCGCATCGGCTACCGCATCGTCGCCGAGGACGACCTGCGCCGGCTGGCCGCAAGCGCCCACCACGAGGGTGTGGTGGCCGACGTGCTGCGCGCGCCGCCGGCGACGCTGGCGGAATGGCTGGATGCATTGCCGCCCGGCCCGCAGTGCGCGCTGTGGCTGGACGGCGTGGGCAACCCGCACAACCTCGGCGCGATCCTGCGTTCGGCCGCGCACTTCGGCGTGGCCGGCGTGCTGCTGCCGAAAACCTCGCCGCTGGCGCTGTCCGGCGCTGCGGCGCGCGTCGCCGAGGGTGGCGCCGAGGCGGTGCCGTTCGTGCGCCTGGGGCGTGACGAGAATTCCATCGCGCAACTGCGCGGCGCCGGTTTCGCGCTGGCGGCGACCGTCGTGCGCGGCGGCGACGATGTCTTCAAGGCGACGCTGCCGCAGCGGCTGGTGTTCGTCATCGGCGCGGAAGGCGAGGGCATGTCGCCGGCCCTGGCCGCGGCCTGCGACCAGCGCCTGTCGATCGCCGGCACCGCCGCGGTGGAAAGCCTCAACGTGTCCGCGGCGACCGCGGTGCTGCTGGCGCGCTGGTGGCAGTCACGCTGAGCCCGCCGCAGCGGCGACCGCAGGCGGTCGCCGGCGGTCGCCGGCGCAGGGGCAGGTCAGGGCGCCTTGGGCGCGCTGCCGAAACCGCCCTCGGCCTCGGCCGCGAGGTAGGCCATGACCGCCCAGGCCGCGGTGTTCTGCGCCAGCGCCGCGGGGTCGATCTTGTCGAGCGTGTCGTCGGGCGTGTGGTGGTAGTCGAAGTAGTCGCTGCCGTCCTGCCCGAGCCAGGCCCACGCCGCGCCCTGCGCCGCGATCGGGCCGACGTCGGGGCCGGGGCCGCCCTTGTCGGAGCGTTCGATGCCCAGCGGCGCCAGCAGCTCGGCGATTTGCGCCTCGGCGGCGTCGGCGTGCGCGGGCGCTCCGGTGTTGAAGGCGTAGATGCGGCCGGCGCCGAAGTCGCTCTCGGCCACCAGCTGGTGGCGCACGACGTCCGCGGCATGCGCCGCGGCATAGGCCTTGCCGCCGTGCAGGCCCTGTTCCTCGTTGGCGAACGCGACCACGCGGATGCTGCGCGCGGGGCGCCGCTCGAGGCCCGCGATCAGCTTGCCCGCGGCCATCGTGATGCCGATGCCCGCGGCGTCGTCGACGGCGCCGGTGCCCAGGTCCCAGGAATCCAGGTGTGCGCCGAGCAGCACCACCTCATCGGGCAGGCTGCGCCCGGTGATTTCGCCGATCACGTTCTGCGAGGTGTATTCGCCGTCCCAGCCGCAGTCCAGCGCCAGGCGCAGGCGTACCGGGCCGCGCGCCAGCAGGCGGGCGAGCTGGTCGGCGTCGGGCACGGAGAGCGCGGCGGCGGGCACGGGGGCCAGGCCGTCGTCGAAGCGGGTGATGCCGGTGTGCGGGTTGCGGTGCGAGTCGGTGCCCGCCGAGCGCATCAGGAAGCCGACCGCTCCGGCGCGGATCGCGGCCGACGGCCCGCGGCTGCGCACGCGTCCGCCCGGACCATAGCCACTGCCGTCGCGTGCGCGTTCCATGCGGTAGTCGACGAAGGCCAGCTTGCCGGCGAGCGAGCCCGCCGGCGCGGCTTCCAGCGCGGCCAGGTCGGCGAAGCGCACAACCTCGGCCTCCACGGTGCCCGCCGGGCTGCCGCCGAGCGCGGTGATCGTGAGCGGCTGCGCGCTGGCGCCCAGGACTTCGGCACGCTCGCTGCGGCGCTCCCACTTCGGGAAGGTCACCGGCTCGGTCCACACGCGGTCGTAGCCGAGCTCGGCGAATTTCGCCTTCGCCCACTCCACAGCGCGCGCGTCGGCCTCGCTGCCGGCCAGGCGCGGACCGATCTCGGTGGTCAACGATTCGGTGATGTCCCACGACAGGGTGCTCTGCAGCGCCTGCGCGCGCAGCTGTGCGGCGACGGCCATCGCGGCGTCGTCGATACGCGTCGTGGCGGGTGTCGGCACGGGCCCGGCGGCGGCGGCGCCGGCGGGCAGGGCGGTGACCGCGGTGATGGCCGCGGCGAGCAACAACGGAACCAGGCGCATGGCGCTCCACATCGTGAAAACAACAGGGCCACGAGCTTAGCAACCCGTGGCCCCGTGCCGATGTGCCGCAGGTACCGGCCTGCGTCGCGCTGGCTACCTCTGCAGTGCGTTGCGGATCTCGCGCAGCAGCAGGATCTCCTCGCTCGGCTCCGCCGGCGCGGCGTCCGGCTTGCGGCTCATGCGGTTGATCGCCTTGACCACCATGAAAATCGCAAACGCGATGATCACGAAGGTGATCAGCGCATTGATGAAATTGCCGATGCCGATCTGCACCGCTGGCACCACCACGCCGGCCGCGTCGACCGTGGCGGCCTTGAGCGTGATCGCGATCCTGGAGAAGTCGACACCACCGATGAGCATGCCGATGGGCGGCATGATCACGTCCTCGACCAGCACGGTCACGATCTTGCCGAACGCCGCGCCGATCACCACGCCGACGGCGAGGTCGATCACGTTGCCGCGCATCGCGAATTCCTTGAACTCGGACATCATCCCCATTGCGCTCTCCTGATGGTTACGGCGGGTGCCGCGATCAGGGTACACGCGCCGCCGCGATGCGGCAGCGCAGCACGATGGCGTCGTCCAGGCGCGCTTCGCAGGTGTCGCCGGGGTGCAGCGCGGCCACGCCCGCGGGCGTGCCCATGAACACCAGGTCGCCGGCGCGCAGCGTGTTGAGGCGCGAGAGTTCGTGGAGGATGTCCGGCACGTCCCAGACCAGGTCGGACAGAAGCCCTGCCTGGCGTTCTTCGCCGTTGACGGTGAGCGACAGCCGGCGCGGCGCGAGCTCGCCGATGGCGGCGGCGGGCACGAGCTCGCTCACCGGCGCTGATTCATCGAAGGCCTTGCCGGTATCCCACGGAAGGCCGGCCTGCTTGGCCGCGGACTGCAGGTCGCGGCGCGTCAGGTCCAGGCCCACGCCGTAGCCGAACACCAGCCGTGCGGCGTGTTCGCGGTCGAGGATGCCGGGCGGGGCGTCGCGGCCCAGGGCGACCACCAGTTCGACCTCGTGGTGCAGGTCGACGGTGGCGGGCGGGTAGTGCACCACGCCCCCGGTCACCAGTGCATCGGCGGGCTTCATGAAGAACACCGGCTGGCCGCGGGTGGCTTTGGACGCCGCCACCGCGGCACCCATCTCGCGGGCGTGGTCGGCGAAATTGCGGCCGACGCAGTACACGCGCCGCACCGGGAATGTGCCGCCGCCGCGCACGGCCAGGCGCGCCTGGGCGGGCGCGGGAATCACGTCGGTCATGGGAGTTCCGTCAACGGGTGGCGGGCGAGCGGCCGGTGGCCGGGCTCAGGCGGGCTTGTCGATCACGCGGTATTCGGCATCCACCACGCGGCCGCCACGGGCCTGCGGTTTTCCCCGCTGCAGCCACACGCGGCGCACCAGGCCGAGCGCGAGCATGGTGCCGCCGACCACCACGCCGACGACCAGCAGCACCAGCAGCAAGGCAACGCCGAGCAGCCCGAGCGCCACGCGCAGCAGGGGATGCCTGGGCTTGCGCGGTGCGAACAGGTCGCGGAACTGGCTGGCGTCGAAACGGGCGTGGGCGGTGCGGAAGCTGCTGTTGATCATGCGGTGATGCCAGAATGCCGAGCAATGATGATGCGACGAGTATCGGCGGCACGATGTCGAAAGATGTAAGCGAAGCGTTAATCGGATCGGGTGCGGCGGAGTCCACGCCGCTGCGCACGCTGGCCTCCATCGCGCCCGGCGGCTTCGCCGAGTGCGAGGGCCTGGTCGACGGCGACATGGACTCGATCATCCTCCACCGCGACGCCGCCGACGGCGTCCGCGCCTGGCTCAACATCTGCCCGCATGCCGGGCGTCGGCTCGACTGGGCGCCCGGGCAGTTCCTGAAGGCCAGGGACGGGCAACTGGTCTGCGCGGTGCACGGCGCCACGTTCGAGACCGTCGGTGGCCTGTGCACCGCCGGGCCCTGCCGCGGCGAGGCGCTGCGCGCGGTCGCCGTCGTGGTGCGCGACGGCCTGGTCTATCTGGCGGGTTGAGCCGGCAGCCGCGCCACGCGGTCAGAAGATCAGGTTCACCATCACCACCACCACTGCGATGTACGCCAGCGACAGTGGTGCGCCCACGCGCCACAGGTCGCGCGCGGAATAGTTGGCGGGGCCGGCGATCATCGACATCACCGGGTTGGACTGGGTGACCAGGTTGTTGGACGCCGACAGCGCCACGATCAGCGCGAACGCGGTCGGGTCGCCGCCCGCGGCCAGCGCCAGGTTGATCGCCAGCGGCACCATCACGATGGTCGCGCCGACGTGGCTGATGACCAGCGAAAACGCCGCCGTCAGCAGGGCCACCGTCAACTGGATGATCCACACCGGAAGGCCTTCGGGCAGGCGCTCGATGGTGTGCCCGGCGATCCACGCCGCGGTGCCGCTGGAGTCCATGGCCCAGCCCAGCGGGATCAGGCAGGCCATCAGGAACACCGTCTTCCAGTTGATGGCGCTGTAGGCCTCGTCCATCTTCAGCACGCCGCAGACCAGCATGCCGGCCACGCCGGTCATCAGCGCGATCGAGGTGGGCAGCTCCGAGCCGAGCGCGATCAGCATGGTCACCGCGAAGATCGCCATCGCGATCTTGAACTTGTGCGGGCGCTGCTCGCCCTTGGGGTAGTCGGTGACCACCACGAAATCGCGGTTGGCGGCGGTCTGCGCCAGGTCCTGCCAGATGCTGTGCAGCACCAGCATGTCGCCGGCGCGCAGCGGCAGGTTGCGGATGTTGTCGCGCAGCACGTCCTTGTCGCGGTTCACCGCCAGCAGGCTGATGCCGTAGTTCTTGCGCAGCGCCAGCTCCGCCTGGGTCTTGCCGATGAACTTCGACGTCGGCGGCACCACGGCCTCGGAAATGCCGGCGCGGCTGGGGTTGAACAGGTCACCGAACTCGCGCAGGCGGGTGGACATGCGCAGCATGTTGTTCTGCGCGAAGTCCGCGACCTGCTGGCGCGCGCCCATCGCCCCGATCACGCTGCCCACCCAGATGCGGGCGTCGGCCGGCGGTGCCAACCGTGAATCGTTGCCGGTCTTCAGGGCGAGCAGCAGCGGCGCGCCGTGCACGGTCTCGGCCTCGCCCAGCGCCATGCCGACCAGCGGGCTGTCGGCGCTGACGGTCAGTTCGAACACGTCGCCCTCGATGCCGTAGGCGCGGGCGAAATAGCTCTCGGTGCGGGCCGGCGTGACGCTGCCGTCGCCGGCGATGTTGTCACCGAGCAGGCGGTCGCCGAAGAAATGGAAGTAGGCCAGCGCGATCAGCAGCAGCGCCAGGCCGATTGGCAGCGGCGCGAACATCGGCAGCGGCTCCAGCGTGGCCACGCCGGAGGGCAGGTTGGCGTTGGCCGCGACCAGCAGGTCGTTCAGCAGGATGAGCGGCGAGTTGCCGACCATGGTCAGCGCGCCGCCCATCACGATGGCGGCGGCGATCGGCAGCAGGAAGCGCGACAGGCCAAGCCCGGTGCGCGACGCCAGCCGCGACGCCACCGGCAGGTACAGCGCCATCACCGCCGGGTTCTGCATGAAGGACGAGTTCAGGCCGGCGACCGCCGAGGTGTACAGCAGCAGCTTCTTCTCGACGCCCTTGGAGCGTCGCAGCAGCCAGGCGGCGAGGCGGTTGAGCGCGCCGGTGCGGTCCAGGCCGGTGCCGAGGATCATCGTGGCGATGATGCTGATCACCGCGTTGGACGAGAAGCCGTTGAAGATGTCCTCGGGCGCCACCAGCCCGGTCAGGCCGAGCACCACCAGCGCCACCAGCGCCACCAGGTCGACGCGCACGCGCTCGAACAGGAACAGCACCATCACCATCGCGACCAGCCCGAGGACGAGCTTCATGTCCGTGGTGAGGGCGAGGGTCTCCATGTCCTGGCGTCAGCTCCCGTCCCTGTCGTACAGCAAGTCCCAGACGCCGTGTCCCAGGCGCTGGCCGCGACTTTCGAAGTGGGTCTGCGGCCGCCACTCCGGGCGCGGCACGTGGCCACGCGCGCCGGCGCGGTTGCGCAGTCCCCGGGTCGCGTCGAGCACGTCCCACATCTGCTCCGCATAGTCCTGCCAATCGGTCGCGAGGTGCAAGCGGCCATTCGTCGCAAGCTTGCGCACGAGCAGATCGGCAAACGCGGGATTCACCAGCCGGCGCTTGTTGTGGCGCTTCTTGTGCCAGGGATCGGGGAAGTAGATGCGCACTTCGTCGAGGCTGGCGTCGGTGATCTCGTGCTCCAGCACCTCGACCGCGTCGTGGTGGTAGAGGCGTACATTGCCGACGTCGTCATCGGCGAGCGCGTTGAGCAGGCGGCCCACGCCGGGGGCGTGCACCTCGATGCCGATATGGTCCCGCGCCGGGTCGTGGCCGGTGGAGAAGCGAAGGGCTTCACCGTTGCCGAAGCCGATTTCCAGGATGCGCGGTGCCTGGCGCCCGAACACGGCATCGAAGTCGCGCGGCGCGGCCGTGTAGTCAAGCCCGAAGCGTGGCCACAGTGCGTCGAACGCGCGCTGCTGCGCCGGCGTGAACCGTCCCTGGCGCAGCACGAAGCTGCGCACGCGCCGGTTGCCGTCCTCCACGGTGAACGGCTTGGGCGGCGCCTTGGCGCCCGGGCTTTTGAACGGATCCACGCGCGGCGGTCAGCCGACCAGGCCGTCGACCGGCGACGAGGCGCTGGCATAGCGCTTGCGCGGAATGCGCCCGGCGAGGAAGGCATGGCGCCCGGCCTCGACGGCCAGGCGCATGGCCGTGGCCATGCGCACCGGCTCGCGCGCGCCGGCGATGGCGGTGTTCATCAGCACGCCGTGGCAGCCGAGCTCCATGGCGATCGCGGCATCGGACGCGGTGCCCACGCCGGCGTCGACGATGATCGGCACCCTGGCGTTCTCGACGATCTCGAGCAGGTTCCAGCGGTTCTGGATGCCAAGACCCGAGCCGATCGGCGCCGCCAGCGGCATCACCGCCACGCAGCCGATCTCTTCCAGGCGCTTGGCCAGGATCGGGTCGTCGCTGGTGTAGACCATCACGTCGAAACCGTCGGCGACCAGCTGTTCGGCGGCCTTGAGCGTCTGCACCACGTCGGGGAACAGCGTGCGCTGGTCGCCCAGCACCTCGAGCTTGGTGAGGTTGTGGCCGTCGAGCAGCTCGCGCGCCAGGCGGCAGGTGCGCACCGCCTCTTCGGCGGTGTAGCAGCCGGCGGTGTTGGGCAGGATGGTGTAGCGGTCGGGCGGCAGCACGTCGAGCAGGTTCGGCTCGCCGGGCGACTGCCCGATGTTGGTGCGGCGGATGGCCACGGTGACGATTTCAGCGCCCGCGGCCTCGGTGGCGCGGCGGGTTTCGTCGAGGTCGACGAACTTGCCGGTGCCGGTCAGCAGGCGGGAACGGTAGCGCTTGCCGGCGATGACGAGGGCGTCGTCGCCAAAGGTGTCTAGGCTGGTCATCGCCGCATTATCGCGCAACTCCGGCGGCTTAGCCCCCGCCGAGCGCGTGCACGATCTCGACGCGGTCGCCGGCCTCCAGCAGGTGCGTGGGGTGCAGGCTGCGCGGCACGATCTCGCCGTTCACTTCCACCGCCACCTTGCGGCCGGCAAGCGCCTCGCGCTCGAGGAGTTCCAGCACCGTGGCCGGGCCGGGCAGTGCGCAATGGGCGCCATTCAACAGGATGTCCATGGCGCCATTGTCGCCAAGAGCGGCGCCGAATGCATGCCCGGCGCGCATCGTGCCGCGTTGCAGCTTGAGCAGGCGCGCCCGTTCATGGAACGATGCGCGCCCTTTGCCGATTCCCACGGGCGCCGGCATGCCACCTCCTCCGGAGCACTCCATGTCGCTGTCCCGTCCCGCCCGCACCGTCCTCGCCGCTGCGCTCGCCATGGCCGCCCTGCCCGCCGCGGCCCACGACCAGCCGTTCTCGCAGACGGTGTTCTTCGGCGACAGCTTGACCGACGCCGGCTACTTCCGGCCGCTGCTGCCGGCCAACGTGCAGGCCGTGACCGGCCAGTTCACCACCAACCCGGGCCTGGTCTGGTCGCAGTGGCTGGCCGATTTCTACGGCACCACCGCAGGTGCCAACGGCAACGGGCAGGGCGGCAGCAACTACGCGGCCGGTGGTGCCCGCAATGGCGTCAACGTGAACGGCGCGCTCGGTTTCATCCCCTCGCTCGCCACGCAGACCGGCAACTACCTGGCCGCCAATGGCGGACGCGCGGATCCGGATGCGCTGTACACGGTGTGGGGCGGTGCCAACGACCTGTTCGCCGTGGCCGCCAACCCGGGCAATGCCCAGGCGATCATCGGCGGCGCGGTCGCCGCGCAGGCCGGCATCGTCGGCACGCTGCAGGCGGCGGGTGCGCGCTACATCCTGGTGCCCACCATCCCCGACCTCGGCCTGACCCCCGCGCAGCGGGCGCAGGGCCCGGCCGCGCAGGCGCAGGGCACCGCGCTGGCGACCATGTACAACGACGCGCTGTTCGCCACGCTGGCGGCCAACAACCTGAGCGTGATCCCGGTCGACAGCTTCAATTTCCTGCGCGAAGTGGTCGCCAATCCGGCCATGTTCGGCATCAGCAACGTCACCGGCACCGCCTGCATGCCGCAGATCACCGCGCAGTCGCTGACCTGCAACCCGACCAGCCTGGTCAGCCCGGATGCGCCCAACAGCTACCTGTTCGCGGACGGCGTGCACCCGGCCAGCGGCGCGCACCGCGCGATCGCCGACCTCGCCGTTGCCGCCATCGAAGGCCCGCGCCAGATGGCCGTGCTGCCGCACTCCGCGGCCGGCACCGGCCGCAACCGCGCCGAGCGCGTGGCCGCCCGCATCGGCGTCAAGCCCGAGGCGGACGGCAGCCGCTGGTGGACCGACCTGCGCGGCGACTTCCAGCGCTACGGCCACGGTGACCATTACGACGGCACCGGCCCGGCGCTGACCGTGGGCCTGGACTGGACGCGCGGCAACCTGGTGTATGGCGCATTCGCGGGCTACGGCGCGCAGGGCAACGACTGGGGTGGCCGTCGCGGCGAGTGGGACCAGTCCGAGGCCAGCCTGGGCGGCTTTGCCGGCTGGTTCGGCGCTTCCGGCGCCTGGGTCAATGGCCAGGCCAGCTACACGCGCATCGATTTCGACATCGAGCGCCAGGTGCCGCTGGGCCCGGCGCTGCGCACGCACGACGCGTCGACCGACGGCAGCAACCTCACGCTTGCCGTGCACGCCGGTTGGGACTTCGGCGACGGCGCGCTGCGCCACGGCCCCGTGCTGGGCGTGACCGCGCAGCGCATCGACGTCGACGGCTTCGCCGAAAGCGACCCGGGCCTGTCGACCTCGCTGGCGTACCCCGACCAGTCGTTCGATTCGCTGGTCGGCAGCGCCGGCTGGCAGGTGTCGTACGCGATCACCGGCCACCTGCAGCCGTATGCGCGCCTGACCGTGGACCGCGAGTTCGAGGACGCCGCCACCCAGGCCTTTGCCCGCTCGCAGTCGATCGCCGGTTCGCTGGCCTACGCCGTGCCCGGCGTGGACTACGACCAGCGCTACAGCACGCTGACCCTGGGCGCGCGCACGCAGCTGTTCGGCCTGGATGCCAACGTCGGCAGCAGCCTGAACATCGGCCAGAAGGGCGGCAAGCACGCGATGGTGTTCGCAACCGTCGGCGCCGGCTTCTGAATCAGCGCCGGGGCGCCGCGCGGCCGGTCCGCGCGGCGTTGCCAACGACGCGATCCACGCCCTAGACTGGGCGTCCTGTGCGGGTGTAGTTCAATGGTAGAACTGCAGCTTCCCAAGCTGCTAGCGTGGGTTCGATTCCCATCACCCGCTCCAATCCCGCGCTCCAATCCCGCGCTCCAATCCCGCGCTCCAGTCTCGGGCCGTTCCGGCCACCCCCCATGAAATTCGCCATCCTTTCGCGCAACGGCAAGCTGTACTCCACGCGCAGGCTGGTCGAGGCCGCGCGCCTGCGCGGCCACAGCGTGCGCGTGCTCGATCCGCTGCGCTGTTACATGCGCATCGGCGTGGACGGCTTCACCATGCATTACAAGGGCCGGCCGCTGGCCGGCTATGGCGCGGTGATCCCGCGCATCGGCACCTCGATCAACCGCTACGGCAACGCCGTGCTGCACCAGTTCGAACTGATGGGCTGCCACACGCCCAATCCTTCGGCCGCCAACATGGCCGCGCGCGACAAGCTGCGCTGCCACCAGCTGCTGGCGGCCAAGGGCATCGACATGCCGGTCACGGTGTTCGGCGACAACCCGGACGACACCGTCGACCTGCTGGCCATGCTCGGCCCGCCGCCGCACGTCATCAAGCTCAACGAGGGCACGCAGGGCGCCGGTGTGATGCTGACCGAGAAGCCGTCGGCGTCGCGCAGCGTGGTCGAGGCATTGCGGGGCTTGTATGCCAACTTCCTGGTGCAGGAGTTCATCGCCGAGGCCGAGGGCGCCGACCTGCGCTGCTTCGTGGTGGGCAACGAGGTGGTGGCGGCCATGCGCCGACAGGCACCCGCCGGCGACTTCCGCGCCAACCTGCACCGCGGCGGCGAAGCCGAGGCGGTCGAGGTCACCGACGGGCAGGCCGACGTGGCGGTGCGTGCCGCGCAGGGGCTGGGGCTGGGCGTGGCCGGGGTGGACCTGGTGCTGTCGGCGCGCGGCCCGCTGGTCCTCGAGGTCAACGCCTCGCCGGGCCTGGAAGGCATCGAGCGTTCCAGCGGCGTGGATGTGGCCGGCCGGATCATCGAGTTCGTTGCAACAGCGGCGGCCGCCAAGCCTGCTTCTCCGCCACACCGCCGACCCAAACGGCGTTTAACGGAAGTTTAGCGGGTGGTTTAACGCCTCTTTAATCGCGCCGCGGGTAGCGTGGGCTGGTCGGAATCCTTGTGCGTGCGGTCGCATCTCTCCAGTCGTCAGTCGTGGATTGCGGTCATTGGGGCAACAACGTTCGGCCCGGGCAATCTCCTTGCCCGGGCCTTTTTTGTTCCCGCCGGCCGTGAATGGCCGGTGCGCGTATCCGTGGCAGAATGCGGCTGTCGGCGAAGCTTCCAGGCGCCGCGTGCCTTCCATCTGTACCTTTCACATTTTGGGGCTCCACGATGCGCGCACTGATTTTCAGCTTCCTCGTCTTCGCCGCCACCAGTACCGCCTTCGCGAAAGAAACCGTGCTCGACCTCAAGGCGAAGCCTTTCGCCGAGCAAGCCGAGGCGATCAAGGTCGATCTGGCCACTGGCGTGAAGTATCGCGAGATCTCCAACGATGACCGCAACCGCGTGTCCTACCTGCTGAACCGCATGGGTTCCAGGATCGAAGAGGCCGGCGGCGTCGACAGGTTGCCGCCGCTCATCCAGGTCGACGTCTTCAACGACCAGGAATCGGTCAACACCATCCTGACCAGGGCCTCCGAGGACAGCCGCATGGTCTGCAGGCGCGAGAAGACGACCGGCACCAACGCGACCACGAACCGCTGCATGACCGTTGCCGACCGCCGGCGCCACTCCGAGGCTTCGCGGGAGTGGCTGCGCAAGGGTGTCAGGCAGATGGCTCCCGGGAACTGATGCCTTGCGCATCCTAGTCATCGAGGACAACCAGGACATCGCCGCCAACCTGGGCGACTACCTGGAAGACCGCGGGCATACGGTCGATTTCGCCGCCGACGGCGTGACCGGGCTCCACCTGGCGGTGGTGCACGATTTCGATGCCGTGGTGCTCGACCTCAACCTGCCGGGCATGGACGGGCTCGAGGTCTGCCGCAAGCTGCGCAACGAAGCACGCAAGCAGACCCCGGTGCTGATGCTCACTGCCCGCGACACCCTGGACAACAAGCTGGCCGGCTTCGATTCCGGCGCCGACGACTATCTGGTCAAGCCGTTCGCCCTGCAGGAGGTCGAGGTGCGGCTGAACGCGCTGGCGCGCCGCGGCAAGGGTGTGCAGACCCGCGTGCTCGAAGTCGCCGACCTCGAGTACAACCTCGACACGCTCGAAGTCCGTCGCGGTGGCAAGCTGGTGCAGCTCAACCCCACCGCGTTGAAGATCCTGCAGTCGCTGATGGAGGCGTCGCCGGCTGTGGTCACGCGCCAGGAGCTGGAGACCCGTGTCTGGGGCGAGGAACTCCCCGATTCCGACAGCCTGCGCGTGCACATCCACGGCCTGCGCGCGGTGATCGACAAACCGTTCCCCACCCAGCTGGTGCAGACGCGCCACGGCATCGGCTACCGGATCGCCGCGCCAGATGTCTCCACCTGAGGGAGCCGTACAGGCGCCGGCCGCGGGCGGCCCGCGGCGCTATCGCCGCCGCCTGCGCAGCCGAATCATCCTGTCGTTCGCGCTGCTCGGGCTGGCCCTGACGGCGATGTTCGCGATCGCCGCGGCCTATGTGGGCGCGGTGGTCGAGGACCAGGCGGTCGGCAGCGTGCTGAAGAGCAACGTCGACGAGTACGCCGAACGCTTCTACGTCGACCGGTCCGCGGAATGGGCGCCGCTCAGCAACGTGCGCGCGATCGTGTACGGCCCGGGCAAGCTGCAGAACGTGCCGCCGGACTGGGCCGAACTCGAGACCGGTGTGTACAACATCACCGGCGAGGAGGAAGGCGAATCCTTCGTCTATCGCCTGGTGGTGAAGAAGGATGCCGACTACTGGTTCTTCCTCGCCCAGGACATGACCAACACCGCCGAGGTGCGGGCGCGGATCAAGCTGATCCTGATCGCCGCGGTGATCGCGTTCACCATTCTCGCCGGGCTGATCGGCTGGTGGTCGGCGTCGCGGGTGATGCGGCCGGTGTCGGAGCTCGCGAACCGGCTCAACGTGTCCAGCGACAGCGCGCGGCCGGGCCCGCTGGCGCCGCACTTCCCGGATGACGAGGTCGGCGAGCTCGCCACCGCGCTCGACGACTATGCGGCCCGGCTGACCGAAGTCGTGCAGCGCGACCGCGAGTTCAACGCCGACGTCAGCCACGAGCTGCGCACGCCGCTGGCGGTGATCCGCGGCGCGATCGAGCTGCTGCTGTCGCGTCCCGACCTCGATGAGAAGACGCAGGCACGCCTGCAGCGCATCCAGCGCGCCGAACAGCAGTGCACCGACCTGATCAGCGCCCTGCTGCTGCTGTCGCGCGCCGAGCGCGGCCACGGCACCACCGACGTCGGCCGCGTCGCCGAGCAGCTGCTCGATGCGCACAGGGCACAGCTTGGCGGCAAGGACCTGGTGCTGCGCCTGGAAGGCGGGCCGGGGCGCCTGGTGGTCGACGCGCCCGAGTCCGCCGTGTCCGTCGCGCTGGGCAACCTGATCGGGAACGCCATCAAGTACACCAACTCCGGCGAAGTGGTCGCGCGGCTGCACGACGACGCGATCGACGTCATCGATTCCGGCCCCGGGCTCAGCGCCGAGGACGCGGCGCGGCTGTTCGAGCGCGGCTACCGCGGCAGCCACGCCGAACATACCCAGGGCGGCGGCATCGGCCTGTCCATCGTGCGCCGCCTGTGCCGGCTCTACGGCTGGCAGGTGCGGGTGGTGCCCGGCGCCGAACGCGGCGTGGTGGCCACGCTGCGCTTCAGCGACGACAGCGGCGGGCACGCCCAGGCGTGAGCCCGCGCACGTCGGCGGCTCAGGACTGCAGCGGCTGCAGCCAGCCGTGGCGGTCCGGTGTGCGGCCGTCGAACAGGCCGAAGAACAGCTCCTGCATGCGCAGCGTCACCGGCCCGGCGCGGCCGGCCCCGATCTGGCGGCCATCAACCGAGCGGATCGGCGTGATCTCGGCCGCGGTGCCGCACATGAACAACTCGTCGCACAGGTACAGGTACTCGCGCGGCAGGTCGCGTTCGACAACTTCGATGCCGACATCGCGCGCGAGGCGGATGATTGAATCGCGGGTGATGCCGTTGAGCAGCGCGGCGCTGACCGGCGTGGTGTGCAACGCGCCGTCGAACACCAGGAACAGGTTCTCGCCAGCGCCTTCCGAAAGCAGTCCGGTGGAGGCCAGCGCGATGCCCTCGCCGAAGCCCAGGCGCCGCGCTTCGCGCGCCACCAGCTGGCCGGACAGGTAGTTGCCGCCGGCCTTGGCCCCGGCCGGAATGGTGTTGGGCGCGAAGCGCTGCCAGCTGGACACGCAGGCGTCGATGCCCTCGGTCAGCGCACCCTCGCCCAGATAGGGACCCATGTGCCATGCGGCGACCGCGACATCGATCGGCGTCTCGGCCGACAGGCCGAATCCGCCGAGTCCGCGCCAGGCGACCGGGCGAAGGTAGGCGCGCTCGAGACCGTTGCGGTTGATCACCTCGTGGCAGGCTGCGTTGATCTCGTCGGCGCTGTACGGGATGGCCATCTCGTAGATGCGCGCCGACGCATGCAGGCGCCGGGTGTGGTCGTCGAGGCGGAAGATCGCCGTGCCGGACGTGGTCTTGTATGCGCGGATGCCTTCGAACACCGACGAGCCGTAATGCAGGGCGTGCGACATGACGTGCGTGGTGGCATCGGCCCAGCGCTTGATGATGCCGTTCTGCCAGATCCATTCGGGGTACTGCTGCATGCCGCTGCTCCGCTGCGCGTGGGCCGTCATTTTGCAGCAAAGCGGAAGCGTGGCGCGCTCAAAGCGTTACCCACCAGCAGTCCATGTGCCGGCGCAGGCCGAACGTGGTGCGTGATGGCGTGATGCCGTCCGATAGCACCTGGTCGATGCGCAGCGCCACCGGGCGTTGCGGGGCGCGCAAGGTGGCGTGCTCGGCGGCGATGCGGGCCGCGTCGGCGGCCGTGCCGGACAGCGACCACCCGCTCGCGGCCGGGCCGGTGCCGGCGTGGGCCATGGTGGCCGGGTCGGCCACGACCACGGTGTCCGCCGGGCGCAGCGCGGTGATGTTGAGCAGCGGCCTGCGGGTGATGGCATCCAACCGGTCGATCGTGGCGTTGCCGCCGCGCGTCGAATGCCCCGGCCAGTGGTAGCTCGCCGCGAGGCGATTGACGTCGCCGGATTCGATCGCCGTGGTCACTTCGAACACCAGGTCCTGCAGTCGGCGCGAGCAGCCACCGCGGTAGCGCGTGCCGGTGGCCCCGCCGCCGGGTGGCGGGGCGGTATTCTCGCTCGCGCCGAACACCGCGCAGGGACGGTCGCTGTACAGCGTGCCGCCGTCGGCGGTGGTGCAGCGGTGCACCTGCGCCACAGCGGGGCGCATGGGCCCAAGCGCAAGGGCGAAGGCGATGGACAGCGCGCCGGCGGCGACGCGTTGGATCGGATGCGACATGCCCGAAGCCTACCGCCGCCGCGCCCCGCGCCGATAGCGCTGGAGGTCACGGAGCGGCGCGCGAAGTGCCGCGCGTGGCCCGCCGTTCAGGCCATGGCGTCGAGCACGGCCAGCGTGGGCCGCGCCAGGTTGAGCGTGTAGAAGTGCAGCGACGGCGCGCCGCCGTCCACCAGCCTTCGGCAGAGGTCGGCGACGAAGTCCGCGCCCAGCGCGCGCACGCTTTCGGCGTCGTCACCGTAGGCCGCCATGCGCTTGGCCAGCCAGCGCGGGATTTCCGCGCCGCAGGATTCCGAGAAGCGCCGCAGCTGGCTGAAGTTCGAGATCGGCATGATGCCGGCCGCCACCGGCACCTCCACGCCAAGCCGGCGCACCGCGTCGACGAAGCGGAAGTAGGCATCGGCGTTGTAGAAGTACTGGCTGATCGCGCCGTCGGCGCCGGCATCGACCTTGGCCTTGAAGTGGCGCAGGTCGGCCAGCGCATCCTCGGCCTGCGGGTGGGTTTCGGGGTAGCAGGCGACGTCGACGCGGAAATGGTCGCCGTGTTCGGCGCGGATGAATTCCACCAGGTCGGACGCATAGCGAAGGTCGCCGGGATGGCCCATGCCCGAAGGCAGGTCACCGCGCAGCGCCACGATGCGCCGGCAGCCCGCATCCCGGTACTCGACCAGCAATGCGGCGATTTCCTCGCGGGTGCCGCCGACGCAGGACAGGTGCGGCGCTGCGTCGAAGCCCTGGGCGAGCAGCCCGCGGATCGTGTCGCCGGTGTAGCTCAGGGTGGAGCCGCCGGCACCGAACGTGCAGGACACGTATTCCGGCGCATGCGGCGCGAGCCTGGCGGCGGTGCGTTCGAGCTGCGCGCGCTGCTCGTCGTTTTTCGGCGGGTAGAACTCGAAGCTGATCGGGGTCATCAGGCAGCATTCCGGCGGGGACGGCGAAGTGTATCGCTATATCGCGATGGATGGTAAGAGCGCGCGGCGTGCAGCGGCGTCCGTCGGCGCACGCACAAGCAGAACGGGCGCCTTTCGGCGCCCGTTGCTGCTGCATCGATCGGTGCGGCCGCTCAGTAGCGGTAGTGCTCGGCCTTGTACGGGCCGTCCGGCGACACGCCGAGGTAGTCGGCCTGTTCCGTGGTGAGCCTGGTCAGCTTCACGCCGATCTTTTCCAGGTGCAGGCGCGCGACTTCCTCGTCGAGCTTCTTCGGCAGGATGTACACCTTGTTCTCGTAGCTGTCCTTGTTCGCCCACAGGTCGATCTGTGCGAGCGTCTGGTTGGCGAACGAGTTGGACATCACGAAGCTCGGGTGGCCGGTGGCGCAGCCCAGGTTGACCAGGCGGCCCTCGGCGAGCAGGAAGATGCTGTTGCCGTTGCCGAACGTGAACTTGTCGACCTGCGGCTTGATGTTGATCTTCTCGACGCCGGCGAGCGAGTACAGCGCGTCGACCTGGATCTCGTTGTCGAAGTGACCGATGTTGCAGACGATCGCCTGGTCCTTCATCGCCTGCATGTGCGCGACGGTGATGATGTCCTTGTTGCCGGTGGTGGTGACGTAGATGTCGCCGCGGCCGAGGGTGTCCTCGATCGTGGTTACTTCGTAGCCTTCCATCGCCGCCTGCAGCGCGCAGATCGGGTCGATCTCGGTGACGATCACGCGCGCGCCGTAGGCGCGCAGCGAAGCCGCCGAGCCCTTGCCGACGTCGCCGTAGCCGCAGACCACGGCCACCTTGCCGGCCAGCATCACGTCGAGCGCACGCTTCAGGCCGTCGGCCAGCGACTCCCGGCAGCCGTACAGGTTGTCGAACTTCGACTTGGTGACCGAGTCGTTGACGTTGATCGCCGGCACCAGCAGCTGGCCGGCTTCGGCCAGCTGGTACAGGCGGTGCACGCCGGTGGTGGTCTCTTCGGAGACGCCCTTCCAGTCGCGGACCACGGTGGCCCAGAAGCCGGGACGCTCCTTGGCGACGCGCTTGAGCAGGTTCTTGATCACCTGCTCCTCGTGGCTCGACGCCGGGCCGTTGACGAAGCTCTCGTCGCCCTGTTCCAGCTCGTAGCCCTTGTGGATCAGCAGCGTCACGTCGCCGCCGTCGTCGACCACCATCTGCGGGCCGAGGAAGCCGCCCTTGCCGTCGGGGAAGGAAAGCGCCTCGAGCGTGCAGTCCCAGTACTCCTCCAGCGTCTCGCCCTTCCAGGCGAACACGGGGGTGCCGGTGGCGGCGATAGCGGCCGCGGCGTGGTCCTGGGTGCTGAAGATGTTGCACGAGGCCCAGCGCACGTCCGCGCCGATATCCTTGAGCGTCTCGATCAGCACCGCGGTCTGGATGGTCATGTGCAGCGAGCCGGTCACGCGCACGCCCTTCAGCGGGGCGTCGGCGGCGTGCTTGCGGCGGATGGACATCAGGCCGGGCATCTCGTGCTCGGCGATGTCGAGTTCCTTGCGGCCCCAGTCGGCCAGCGAAATGTCGGCGACCTTGTAGTCGCCTTCCTGGGAAAATGCTCGCTGAGAGCTGGTCTTGACCTGTGCGTTCATGCGGAAGCTCCGGTTTCTGCTCCCTGTCCCGCTCGGGGAGAGGGTGGGGTGGGGAACCGGGCGCCGTTGGGGTGTATTCCGCCGAGCCTGGCCGTGCTGGTTCCACGGTCGCAGCGCCCCTCGGCGGAGCCGCCGATTATATCCCCATGACCCCTGCCACGGTACGGGCGACCCGGCGGCGGGCTAGGCTGGCGGATCGCATCTGTACAGGATCCACGCATTGGCCACACTCGCCCTCAGGCATCTCGCCGCCCCATTCCTGGTCGCCACGCTGCTGTGGTCGTCCGCTCCCGCGCAGGCGCGCGACGCCCAGGCCGCCGCGGCGGCGGTAGCCGAATCCGGCTACCGCCTGCCGCCGCCGGCGCTGCGTGCGCTGGTCGACGCACCGCAGCCGCCGCGGCTGTCGTTGTCGCCACGGCGCGACCTGATCGCCTACATGCAGGTGCCTTCGCTGCCGGGCATCGACGTCGTCGCGCAGCCCGAGCTCAGGCTGGGCGGGCTGCGCATCCACCCGCGCACCCATTCCGCCAGCGCCTTCACCTTCGTCGACGACCTGTGGCTGCAGGCGGTGGACGGCGGTGCCGAGCGCCGCATCGCAGGCCTCCCGCAGCCGCTGGCCCTGGCCGCGATGCAATGGTCGCCCGACCAGCGCCATATCGCCTTCAGCCACGTGGACACGCGCGCCGGGCGCGTGGAGTTGTGGCTGGTGGACGTGGCGGCCGGCCAGGCACGCCGGCTGACGGACCAGCCGCTGGCGACGGTGGTGGGCGACGGCTTCGACTGGCTGCCGGACGGTTCCGGCCTGCTCGCCACGCTGCGGCCGCAGGGGCAGGGCGCAGCGCCCGCCAGCGACGGCGTGCCGCGCGGCCCGAGCATCCAGGAGACTGACGGCGACGGACGCGTGCAGAGCCTGCGCACCTACCAGGACCTGTTGCGCAATCCCCAGGACGCGGAGGTGCTGGCGTACTACATGACCACGCAGCTGGCGCGCGTCGGGCTCGACGGCCGCGTGACGCCGATCGCCGCGCCCGGCATGCACGTCGGCGCCGCGGTCTCGCCCGATGGCCGCCACTTGCTGCGCCAGCGCATCGAGCGCCCGTTCTCGTACCTGGTGCCGTATTCGCGCTTCCCGCGCCGGATCGACGTGATCGATCTCGACGGTCGCCTGCTGCACACCGTGGCCACGCTGCCGCTGGTCGAAGGCCTGCCGACCGGCAACGACGCGGTGGCGCCGGGCGTGCGCCGCGTCGCGTGGCGCGCCGATGCGCCCGCGACCCTGGTCTGGGCCGAGGCGCAGGACGGCGGCGATCCCGCACGCGAGGCCGAGGTGCGCGACCGCGTATTCGCCCACGCCGCGCCGTTCAAGGGCAAGCCGCAGGTGCTCGCCGACCTGTCGATGCGCTACGCCGGCGTGCGCTGGGGCCACGGCAGCCTGGCGTTGCTCACCGAGTCCTGGTGGAAGACCCGCAGGCTGCGCGAATGGCGGCTGGCGCCCGATGCCGGTATCGCACCGGTGCTGCTGCGCGAGGGTTCGCGCGAGGACCGCTACGCCGACCCGGGCGAGCCGGTGACGCACGCCGACGCGCGCGGATTCCAGCGACTGCTGACCACCGCGGACGGCGAGGGCATCTATCGCATCGGCGAGGGCGCCTCGGCCGAAGGCGACCGCCCGTTCCTGGATCGCCAGCAGTTCGGCGCGGGTGCCGGCACCAAGCGCCTGTTCCAGTCCGAAGCGCCGGTCTACGAAGCGGTGATCGCGGTGCTCGACGCCGCCGGCGCGCGCATCCTCACCACCCGCGAGTCGCCCACGTCGCCGCCGAACGTGTACCTGCGCGTACTCGGCAATGGCGCGGCACCGGTCGCGCTGACCGACGTCCCGCACCCCACGCCGGAACTGCGCGACGTCAGCAAGGAGCAGATCCGCTACACCCGCGCCGACGGCGTGGAGATGACCGCCAACCTGTACCTGCCGCCGGGCTACCAGGCGCAACGCGACGGTCCGTTGCCGATGCTGGCCTGGGCCTACCCGCGCGAGTTCAAGTCGGCGGATGCCGCGGGCCAGGTCACCGGTTCGCCGCACCGCTTCAACCGCATCAGCTACTGGGGACCGCTGGCCTACCTGGCGCAGGGCTATGCCGTGCTCGACGGTCCGACCATGCCGATCGTCGGCGAGGGCGATGCCGAGCCCAACGACACCTACATCGCGCAGCTGGTGGCGAGCGCGCAGGCCGCGGTGGACGAAGTGGTCAAGCGGGGCGTCGCCGATCCGGACCGCATCGCCATCGGCGGGCATTCGTACGGTGCGTTCATGACCGCCAACCTGCTTGCGCATTCCGACCTGTTCCGCGCCGGCATCGCGCGCAGCGGCGCCTACAACCGCTCGCTCACGCCGTTCGGCTTCCAGGCCGAGGAGCGCAGCTACTGGCAGGCCACCGACACCTACCAGGCGATGTCGCCGTTCGACCACGCCGATCGCATCGACGAGCCGGTGCTGATCATCCACGGCGAGCAGGACAACAACTCCGGCACCTTCCCGATGCAGAGCGAACGGCTGTTCTCGGCGATCAAGGGACTGGGTGGCCAGGCGCGGCTGGTGATGCTGCCCAACGAGTCGCACGGCTACCGCGCGCGCGAGTCGATCCTGCACATGCTGGCGGAAACCAACGACTGGCTGGAGAAGTACGTGCGCAACGCGCCGCCGCGGGCGGCGGGTGTCGAGGTGCGGGCTGCGGCCACTCCGTAACGGGACGCGGCGGGCCCCTGTGGTGGCCGTGAGGCCTTCGCGGCTCATGTCCCCCGGCATCCGCCTTGCAGCGGATGCCTCCTCCTTTACTTCCCCGCGAAGGCCTCACGGCCACTTCGGGGCTTTGCGCTCGCCGCGAGTACTGCAAGCATGCGACTCCGTACTTCGGGCTGTGCTCCCGGGCCAACGCGTAAGCCGGCACACCGGGTGCCAAGGCCCTTGAGGGCGAAGTCAAGGAGGAGGCGATGGCCGCAGGCCATCGCCGGGGGACATGAGTCCTCAAGGGCCTTGGTGCCCGGCGCCGGCGTTGCACCAGTACCGCGTGCTCGCATGGACCAAAAAAAACGGGCCGCGATGGCGGCCCGTTTCCTGTTGCACGCGTTGCCAGGGATTACTTCAGCTTCGCGGCCTTGCGCAGCTCGTCGGCCTTGTCGGTCTTCTCCCAGGAGAACGCCGTGGCGGTCTGGGTCTTGCCATCGGCGCCGACGTAGGTGACTTCCTGCGGCTTGCGGCCAAAGTGGCCGTAGCTGGCGGTGCGCTGGTAGATCGGGTGGATCAGGTCGAGCATCTTGATGATGCCGTACGGGCGCAGGTCGAAGTGCTTGCGGATCAGCTTCTCGATCACGTCGTCGCCGACCTTGCCGGTGCCGAAGGTGGTGACCGAGATCGAGGTCGGCTCGGCCACGCCGATCGCATAGCTCAGCTGCACTTCGCAGCGGTCGGACAGGCCCGCGGCCACGACGTTCTTGGCGACATAGCGCGCGGCGTACGCCGCCGAGCGGTCGACCTTGGACGGATCCTTGCCCGAGAACGCGCCGCCGCCATGGCGCGCCCAGCCGCCGTAGGTGTCGACGATGATCTTGCGGCCGGTCAGGCCGCAGTCGCCCACGGGGCCGCCGATCTCGAACTTGCCGGTCGGATTGATGTGGTACTTGGTGCCCTTGTGCAGCCACTTGGCCGGCAGCACGGGCTTGAGGATCTCCTCGCGGACGGCCTCGATGAGGTCCTTCTGGCGGATGCCCGGGGCGTGCTGGGTGGACAGCACCACCGCGTCGATCGCGGTCGCCTTGCCGTTGTCGTAGCGCAGGGTGACCTGGCTCTTGGCGTCGGGACGCAGCCACGGCAGCGTCGAGTTCTTCTTCTTGCGGATTTTCGCCTGCTGCTCGACCAGGCGGTGCGACAGGTGGATCGCCGCCGGCATGTAGCTGTCGGTCTCGTTGGTGGCGTAGCCGAACATCAGGCCCTGGTCGCCGGCGCCCATTTCCTCGGGCTTCTTGCGGTCCACGCCCTGCGCGATGTGTGGGCTCTGCTTGCCGATCAGGTTGAGCACGCCGCAGGTGGCGCCGTCGAAGCCGACGTCGCTGGAGTCGTAGCCGATGTCCAGGATCACCTTGCGCGTCAGGGCCTCGAGGTCGATCCACGCGGTGGTGGTGATCTCGCCGGCGACGATCGCCACGCCGGTCTTGACCATGGTCTCGCAGGCGACGCGGGCGCCCTTGTCCTGGCCGATGATGGCGTCGAGGACCGCGTCGGAAATCTGGTCGGCGATCTTGTCGGGATGGCCTTCAGAGACCGATTCGGAGGTGAACAGGGTGCTCGACATCGCTTATATCCCTTGATTCGGATGAAAAGATGGTCGGCATGATACACCGGCGCGCCGCTATGAGCATTCTGCCGGCATGTCGGGCGACACGGTCAAGCTTGGCGCGCTGCTAGCATCCGGCAATGGATTCCCTGACCCAGATCGTTCTCGGCGCCGCCGTCGCCGCCGCCGTCGCGCCTGCGCGACACCGGCGTGCGGCGCTGCTGGCGGGCGCCGCGCTCGGCACCTTGCCGGACCTCGACTCGCTGCCGATCGCCCTGCTCACCGACGATCCGGTGGCGCTGATGACGCTGCACCGCGGCGCCAGCCATTCGCTGTTCGTGCTGCCGCTGCTCGCCTGGGCGATCTGGACGTTCTTCCGGCACCGCGCCGGCCGCGTGGCCGAAGCGCCAGCGCGCTGGTTCTGGGCGATTCAGCTGGCGCTGGTCACCCACCCGCTGCTCGACGCCTTCACCGTATACGGCACGCAGCTGCTGTGGCCGCTGGCGACGCCGCCGGTGATGTGGTCCAGCGTGTTCATCATCGATCCGCTGTACACGGTGTGGCTGCTGCTGGCCTGCGCCGCGGCCTTCTTCCTGCGCGGGCGCGTGGCGGCGCAGCGTGCGCTGGTCGCCGGGCTGGTGCTGAGCACCGCCTACCTCGGCTGGTCACTGGCCGCCAAGGCGATGGTCGAGCGCGAAGCCGACCGCGCGCTGGCTGCCATGGGGCTGGCCCACGCGCCGCGGTTCTCGGTGCCGATGCCGTTCACCACGCTGCTGTGGCGGGTGGTGGCGATGACGCCGACGGGCTACGTCGAGGGCTTCCGCTCGCTGGTCGCGGACGACGGTGCGATGCACTTCGAAGGTCATGCCTCCAACGTGCAGGCGCTGGCCGAGGCATCGCATGTCCCGGCGGTGGCGCGCCTGGCGTGGTTCAACCACGGCTTCATGCGTGCGCGCGACGTCGATGGCGAGCTGGTGCTCAGCGACCTGCGCATGGGCAACGAGCCCGACTATTTCTTCAACTTCGCGGTCGCGCGCCGCGGTGGGCCCTGGCAGGCCATCGCACCGCGGCAGCTGCGCGTCACGCGCGACCTGGCTGGCACGTGGGACACCACGTGGCAGCGCACCTGGCGGGACCCCGGCGCGTGCCTGTCGCCGTGTCAGGCGGCCTCGTACAGCGACGGCGCGACGCCGGCGGAGAGCGCGTCGAAATAGTCGCGGGTCAGGTCGATCTGCGCGCGCGCGGTCTCGGCGCGGTTCACCACCGCGCGGAACGCGGCGTTTTCGGGCCGGTCCTTCGCGTACCAGCCGAGATGCTTGCGCGCGATGCGCACGCCCGACGGCTCGCCGTAGAACGCGTGCAGCGCCTCCAGATGCGCGATGAGGATGTCGCCGACCTCGCCCAGCGTGGGCGGCGGGAGGTGCGCGCCGGTCGCCAGGAAATGTGCGATCTCGCGGAAGATCCACGGCCGGCCCTGCGCCGCGCGCCCGACCATCACCGCGTCGCAGCCGGTGTGTGCGAGGACCGCGGCGGCCTTTTCGGGGGAGTCGATATCGCCATTGGCCAGCACCGGGATGGCCAGCCGCGACTTCACTTCCGCGATGGTGTCGTACTCGGCGTTGCCGGTGTACTGCTGGTCGCGGGTGCGGCCGTGCACGGCGAGCGCGGCGATGCCGGCGTCCTCGGCGATGCGCGCGATGGCCACGGCGTTGCGCTGGCCGGCTGCCCAGCCGGTGCGGATCTTCAGCGTCACCGGCACGTCGACGGCGGCGACCACGGCGGTGGCGATGCGCGCCACCAGCGCCTCGTCGCGCATGAGTGCCGAACCCGCCCAGGCATTGCAGACCTTTTTCGCCGGGCAGCCCATGTTGATGTCGATGACCTGCGCGCCGTGGTCCACGTTGTAGCGCGCGGCGTCGGCGAGCTGCGCGGGTTCGGTGCCGGCGATCTGCACGCCGACCGGATCGGGTTCGCCCGCGTGGTCCATGCGCCGCAGCGACTTCTCCGTGCTCCAGAAGCGCGGGTCGGAGATGGTCATCTCCGACATCGCCAGCCCGGCGCCCAGGCGCTTGCACAGCAGCCGGAACGGCTTGTCGGTGACCCCCGCCATGGGCGCCAGGACCACGTTCGGGGCGATGCTGAAGGGGCCGATGCGCATGCCGGCATTGTCGCCGATCACCGCCGCGTCGGCAGGCGCGCGCCCTTCCGCGTTCAGGCGTCCGCGGGCAGCCGTGGCATGGCCGATGCGGCCCCCGGCAGGCGGGTGGCCTCGCCGGCGTAGCGGCAGGCGAAGGCGACATGGGCCGCGAACGGCGCCGGCGTGGTGCGTGCCAGCGACGCCGCCAGCGCGCCGTTGAAGGCATCACCGGCACCGGTGGTGTCGACCACCTCGACGCGCGTCGCCGCGGAGCGGTAGAAGGCAAGCGCGTCGCCACGCAGCTGGTCCTCGCGGTGCGAGACGAAGGCACCTGCCGCGCCCAGCGTCACCACCACCGTGCCGCGTGGCAGCAGCGCGCGGCACAGGCGATGGAGCTGCGCGTCGTCGCTGCGCGCCACGGCGTCGGCGTCGATGTCGTCGTCGCAGTGGTGGGCGAGCAGGGCGGCGAACTCGGTTTCGTTCGGCGTCAGCACATCGGCGACCGCCAGCAGTTCACGCGGCGCCGCGACGTTCGCGGGGGCCGGGTTCAGAAGGGTGGTGGCGCGCGCGGCACGCGCGACGCGCAGCGCCTCGAGCACGCTGGCGACGGGCGACTCCAGCTGCGCCAGCACCACCGCGGCGGCGGCGATCGCCGCGCCCTGCGCGGACACGAACGCCGCCGACAGCGCGGCGTTGGCGCCGGCACCGATGACGATGCTGTTGCGGCCGTCGCGGTCGACGTAGATGCCGGCAGTGCCGGTGGGCCTGTCCGTCGGCTGCGCGCGCAGGTCGATGCCGTCGCCGGCGGCCAGGCTGCGCGCGAGCGCGCCGCCGGGATCGTCGCCGAGCGCGCAGATGAAGGTGGTCGCGGCGCCCGTGCGTGCGCTGGCCGTGGCTTGGTTGAAGCCCTTGCCACCGGGGCCGCTGGCGTAGGCGCCGGCGCGGGTCTCACCCGGCCGGGGCAGGGCGTCGCAGCTCCAGACGTGGTCGACGTTGAACGAGCCGACGACGACAACGCTCGCCATGGCCGGGTCCTCAGGCGCCGATGTTGGTCAGCACGCCGGCGATCGTGGCGGTCATCAACGTGGCCACCGTGCCGCCGAGCACCGCGCGCAGGCCGAACCGCGCCAGGTCGTGGCGGCGGTCCGGGGCCAGGCCGCCGATGCCGCCGATCTGGATCGCGATCGAGCTGAAGTTGGCGAAGCCGCACAGCGCGTAGGTCGCGATCAGCCGGCCTTCGCCGGTCAGCGAGACGCCTTCGACGCGGCCATTGACGATGTCGGCAAGCTGCAGGTAGGCGACGAATTCGTTGATCACCACCTTCTGCCCGATCAGCGAGCCGACGGTGCCGGCATCGGCCCACGGCACGCCGATCAGCCAGGCCACCGGCGCCAGCACGTAGCCGAAGATCGCGGACAGGTCGGTGGGCTTGCCGATCATCGCCTGCAGGCCGGTGATCTCGCCGAGCCAGGTGAGCGGCGCGTTGATCATCGCGATCAGGGCGATGAAGGCGAGCAGCATGGCGCCGATGTTGAGCGCCAGCTTGAGGCCGTCGCCGGCGCCGGCGGCGGCGGCGTCGATGACGTTGCTGGTGGTCTTCTCGACCTCCATCTTCACCGTGCCGCGGGTCAGCGGTTCGCCGGTTTCGGGGATCAGGATCTTGGCGATCACCAGCGTCGCCGGCGCGGCCATGATCGAGGCCGCGAGCAGGTGCTTGGCATAGAACGCCTGCTCCACCGGATCGCCCGCGCCGAGCATGCCCACGTAGGCGGCCAGCACGCCGCCGGCGATGTGCGCCATGCCGCCGATCATCATGGTGATCAGCTCGGATTCGGTCATGCGCGAAATGTAGGGGCGCACGGTCAGCGGCGCCTCGGTCTGGCCGATGAACACGCTGGCGCAGACGCTGGTGGTCTCCGCGCCCGACACGCGCATCACCTTGGTGATCGCCAGTGCCATGACGCGGACGACGAACTGCATGATGCCCAGGTGGTAGAGCACCGCCATCAGCGAGGCGAAGAAGATGATGGTCGGCAGCACCTGGAAGGCGAAGATGAAGCCGTAGGTCTGCACGTCCATCAGGCTGCCGAAGATGAACTCCGAGCCGGCATTGACGAACCCGAGGATGCGCACGAACAGCTGGCCGAGCCAGTCGAAGACTTCGCGCCCGCCCGGCACCAGGATCACCAGCGTGGCGAACGCGATCTGCAGCGTCACGCCGGTCGCCACCAGCTTCCAGTCGACCCGTCCGCGGTTGTTCGAGAACAGCCAGGTGAAGGCGATCAGTACGACCAGTCCGAACAGGCCGAAGCCGACGCGCGACAATACTTCCATCCTGACCCCGTTCCCCGGACAGCCGCGGGTGCGCGGCGACGGGGCAGACTAGTTCACGCCGGCGGTGCCGGCAACCGCGGTCAGGCGTCGCGGGCGGCGATGCGGTTGCCGCCGGTGGCCTTGGCCTGCTTGAGCCGGCGGTCTGCACAGCCCAGCAGCGCCGAGGTGTTGCCGCCGTCGTGCGGCCAGGCGGCCAGCCCGGCACTGAACGTGAACGCGAATGCGTCGCTGCCACGCTCCGGCAGGAACGGACGCTCCGCGAGGTCGCGCCGCAGGCGGTCCAGGCGTTCCCAGGCACTGCCCACCGGGCACTGCAGCACGAGCACGAACTCCTGGCCACCGATCCGGGCGAGGTGTTCGTCGGTGGCCAGCACGCCGCTCATGGTGGCGGCAATGTGGCGCAGGGCGCGATCGCCCACCTCCGCACCGGCCTCGTCGTTGACGCGCTTGAACCGGTCGATGTCGAGGAGCACCAGGGTGAGCGAGGCGCCGGCGTTGCGCGCGGCGGCGAACACATGCGGCATGCGCTGCAGCAGCCATGAGCGATTGGGCAGGCCGGTCAGGCCGTCGTGCCCGGACAACTCGACCAGGCGCTGCATGCGATGCACCACGGTGGCCGCCAGTCCGGTGGCGATCACCAGCAGCAGCAACCGCCAGGCCTGCCCGCCCATCCCGACCGCGCCATGCTCCGGTGACAGCAGCGCGTCGTGCGCGGGCGCGGCAGCCAGCAGCACCGCCAACAGGAGCGTGTACTGCGCGATCGCCAGCGCGCCGACGAACAGCGTGAGGCGGCCGTTGTTGCGCAGGGCCGTGAACCAGATCGCGATCAGGTAGAAGCACCAGGCCACCGGGTTGGCCAGGCCGGCCACGGGGTCTTCCAGCGCCAGCAACGCGAGCGCGGCCGAGGTCAGGGTCACGTCCCAGGCGCCGGTGGCGTAGGGCAGCCACGGCCAGCGGCGCGCATGTCGCGCCAGGGCGAGCCACAGCATCGCCATGCCATTGGCCAGCACCGCCACGCCCAGGGCCAGCAGCAACCGCCGGGTACCGGCCCCGGTGGCCGCGGCCACCAGCGGCAGCAGCAGGATCAACGCCGACAGCGCCGCCCGCACCCGGGCGACCAGGAGTTCCCCCGATGCGCCAAGCTCGCGCATGAGTTCGTCCGGCGGCGCCAGCAGGCGCTGCAGCGTGTCGCGGATCCGGATTTCGCTGGCATGCATCGGTCTGTGTCCCCCACATCCGGGCTGCAGGATAGCGCGCCGCGCCGCGCGTACACTGCGGCGTTCGAGAAGGCTGGAGCAGCGCGATGGACTACCGCAGGCTTGGCGCGTCAGGACTCGCGCTGTCGGCGCTCTCGCTGGGCGCGTGGACGACGTTCGGTGCCGGCATCGGGCGTGGCGCGGCACGCGACCTGGTGGCCGCCGCCTGGGACCACGGCATCAACTTCTTCGACAACGCCGAGGGCTACGCCAACGGCGAGGCCGAGCGGGTGATGGGCGACGTGATCGCCGACCTGCGCCTGCCGCGCGACGGGTTCGCGGTGTCGAGCAAGGTGATGTTCGGGTCCGCCGCCGATCCGCTGCCCATGCAGCGCGGGCTGTCGCGCAAGCATGTGCACGATGCCTGCCACGGCGCGCTCAGGCGCCTGCGCGTCGACTACCTTGATCTGTACTTCTGCCACCGCCCCGATCCCGACGTGCCGGTGGCGGAAACCGTGGCCGCGATGGACGCGCTGATCCGCCAGGGCAAGGTGCTGTACTGGGGCACCTCGGAGTGGCCGGCGGCGCTGGTGCGCGAGGCGCATGCGGTGGCGCGTGCCCACCACCTGCACGCGCCCTCCATGGAGCAGCCACAGTACAACCTGCTTCATCGCCGTCGCGTGGAACTGGAGTACGCCCCGCTGTACGCCGAGTTCGGCATGGGCGCCACGGTGTGGTCGCCGCTCGCGTCGGGCCTGCTTACAGGGAAGTATGGCGCCGGCATTCCGGAGGACAGCCGGCTCGGGCGTGATCCCGGCCTGGCGCGCATGGTCATCGAAGGCGACGGCGAGGCTCACCGTGTCGCGCGCGCGCAGCGCTTCGCCGCGCTCGCCGCGGAACTGGGCGTGGCGCCCGCCGCGTTGGCGATTGCCTGGTGCCTGCGCAATCCGCACGTGTCCACGGTGCTGCTGGGCGCGAGCCGGGTCGGGCAGCTGTTGGAGAACCTCGGCGCACTTGCGCTGGCCAATCGCCTGGATGATGCCGCGTTCGCGCGCGCCGAGGCGGTCACCGCGGGCTGAGGGCTTGTCGGGTCACAGATGGCGTCGGGGCGCCGTCTATACTCCAGATCAACAACTGGGGAGTGTGTGCAATGGCCGGTGGAACCTTCATCGCAGCGGTACTGGCGGTCGCGTTCATCGTGTTCTTCTTCAAGATGGTCCGCATCGTGCCGCAGGGCTTCGAGTGGACGGTCGAGCGCTTCGGCAAGTACACCCACACACTGTCGCCGGGCCTGCACCTGCTGATCCCGGTGATGCAGGCCATCGGCCGCAAGGTCAACGTGATGGAACAGGTCCTGGACGTGCCCTCGCAGGAGGTCATCACCAAGGACAACGCGGTGGTGAAGGTTGACGGCGTGGTGTTCTTCCAGGTGCTCGATGCCGCGAAGGCCGCCTACGAGGTGTCCAACCTCGAGATCGCCACTATCGCGCTGGTGCAGACCAACATCCGCACCGTGATCGGCTCGATGGACCTGGACGAGTCGCTGTCCAACCGCGAGACCATCAACGCCCAGCTGCTCAACGTGGTCGACCACGCCACCAATCCCTGGGGCATCAAGGTCACCCGCATCGAGATCCGCGACATCCAGCCGCCGCGCGACCTGATCGATTCCATGGGCCGGCAGATGAAGGCCGAGCGCGACCGTCGCGCGGTGATCCTGGAAGCCGAAGGCCATCGCAGCTCGGCGATCCTGCGCGCCGAGGGCGAGAAGCAGGCGGCGATCCTGCAGGCCGAAGGCGAGCGCGAGGCCGCCTACCGCGAGGCCGAGGCGCGCGAGCGCCTGGCCGAGGCCGAGGCCAAGGCCACCGAGATGGTGTCCAACGCGATCGCCGCCGGCGACGTGCAGGCGATCAACTACTTCATCGCGCAGAAATACGTGGAGGCGTTCCGCGAACTGGCCACCGCGCCCAATGCCAAGTTCGTGATGATGCCGATGGAGACCAGCGGCATCATCGGCTCGATCGCCGGCATCGCCGAACTGGGCAAGGAAGCGCTGGGCAAGCAGCAGGTCGACACGCGCGCGCGGATCGACGCCAAGCGCGGCGGGGCCTGAGCCATGCGCTGGGGCGCCGATACCACCGTCTGGGCCGCGATCGCGCTGGTGCTGATCGCGGCCGAGACCTTCATGCCGGGTGCGTTCCTGCTGTGGATGGGCATCGCCGCGGCGCTGGTCTGGCTGGTCGTGCTGCTGGTGCCGGGCCTCAGCATGCTGGCCCAGGTGATCCTGTTCGTCGTGCTGAGCGTGGTCGCGGTGCTGGCCTACAGGAAATGGTTCCGCCGTCGCGAGCGCCCCAGCGACCGGCCGCTGCTGAACCGGCGTGCCGACCAGCTGGTCGGCCGCGTGGTGCCGCTCGACCACGCCATCGTCGGTGGCCGCGGACGGGTCAAGATCGACGACGCATACTGGGTCGTCCGCGGCGTGGAGCTGCCGGCCGGCACCCTGGTGCGGGTGGTGGGCAGCGACGGCATGGTGCTCGAGGTCCTGCTGGCGGAGTGAAGTATCCGCCGCGGGCTGGGATAATGCGCGGTCACCGACCAGGAGCCGCGCCATGACCCGCAAGACGATCCTCAACGACGCCCACCGCAGCGCCGGTGCGAAGATGGTGGACTTCGGCGGCTGGGACATGCCGCTCAACTATGGCTCGCAGATCGACGAGCACCACCAGGTGCGCCGCGATGCCGGCATGTTCGACGTCTCGCACATGACGGTGGTCGACCTGCACGGGGCCCGGGTCAAGGACTTCCTGCGCCACTTGGTGGCCAACTCGGTCGACAAGCTCAAGGTCACCGGCAAGGCGCTCTACACCTGCATGCTCAATCCGCAGGGTGGCGTGATCGACGACCTGATCGTCTACTACCTCGGTGACGACTTCTATCGCCTGGTGGTCAATGCCTCCACGCGTGACAAGGACCTGGCGTGGATCGGCGGCCAGGCCGGGCCGTTCGACATCGAGGTCCGCGAGCGCGATGACCTGGCGATGATCGCGGTGCAGGGCCCGAACGCACGCGACAAGGTGCTGGGCCTCATCGACGAGAGCGACCGCGCGGCGGTCGCCAAGCTCGCCAAGTTCGCCGCGCGCGACGTGCAGGCGGCCACGGGCGCGCCGTTGTTCGTTGCACGCACGGGCTACACCGGCGAGGACGGCTTTGAGGTGGTCATGGCGCAGGAGCACGCGGTGGCGTTCTGGGATGCGCTGCTGGCGGCCGGCGTGGCGCCCGCCGGGCTCGGCGCGCGCGACACGCTGCGCCTCGAAGCCGGCATGGGCCTGTACGGCCAGGACATGGACGAATCGGTGAGCCCGCTGGAAGCGTCGCTGGCGTGGACCGTGTCCTTCGACGAGGGTCGCGACTTCATCGGCCGCGCGGCGCTGGAGTCGCAGCGCGACGCGGGCGACGCGCGGCAGATGATCGCCGTGGTGATGGACGACAAGGGCGTGCTGCGCCACGGCCAGAAGGTGGTCGCGGGCAACGGCGAGGGCGAGATCCTCTCGGGCACGTTCGCACCCACGCTGGGCAAGGCGATCGCGTTCGCGCGCGTGCCGGCGGGCGAGCCGGGCGAGGTGCGCGTCGACATCCGCGGCCGCGAGGTGCCGCTGCGCGTGGTGCAGGCGCCGTTCGTCCGCGATGGCAAGGCACGCGACGGGATTTGATGCGCCCGGCCCGGCCTTCGCTAAACTAGCCCCCCACTTCCCCAGTCAGCCGTATCCGGAGCACAAGCCATGACCGATATCCCAGGCGACCTCATGTTCATGAAGTCACACGAATGGACCCGCATCGAGGGTGACGGCAAGGTCACCGTCGGTATTTCCGACCATGCCCAGGGCCTGCTCGGCGACCTGGTGTACGTCGATCTTCCGGGTGTCGGCGATCGTGCCGAAGCGGGCACCGCCGCGGCGGTGGTCGAGTCGGTGAAGGCGGCGTCGGACGTGTACGCGCCGGTGTCGGGAACGATCGTCGCGGTCAACACCGCGCTGGCCGACAAGCCCGAGACCATCAACGAGGATGCGTTCGGCGAAGGCTGGCTGTTCGTCATCGAGATGGACGAGCCGGAACAGCTCAAGGAACTGCTCGGGCCGGACGAATACGCCGAGCTGATCGAAGCCGACGAGTAACGTCGTCCGCGGCGCGCCGGCGACATGCCGGCGATGCCGGTTGGATGCAACGCCGGGCGCATGCCCGGCTTTTTTTTTGCCTCGCACGGGTCGTCGGACGCGTCGGGAAGTTTGCGCACTTTCGCGCAATCCGACATCCGCGACGCCTCGCAAGGCAATCCATGGGGGCATGCGTGCACGTCGCGTTCACCGGCGCAGCGACGCCGTCCACCGCTGAGGCGGCAGCGCTCGCGTTGTCGGCGCTGCATCGACTGCATCGCGCAGTCGATTGGCGATAGCGCCTAAAACAAGCGCTTTCGCAATGGCCCGCCGCGCGCGTCGCTGGCGCGCGCCCGGAACACCATGGTCGACGCGGCAGGCCGTCAACTCGGTTCGCGGGTCGCGCGCGGTGTGTTCGACGCGCGCGTTCGTCGTCGGGGTGTTGACAGCGAAAAAAACCGTGATTAGGTTTCGCCACAACAACAGGTGGCCACAGCAGCGAGTGAGTGCGAACCCGGCGACAGCAAGCAGCACAACACAGTCCTCCGCCCGCAAGGTCGTCATGGTGGACTCGGGATTTGTCTCCCTCGCAAAACCTCAAGGTGGGCAACGACACGCGACCCGCGGCGCCGAGCGCAGCGGGTTTTTTCGTGCCGTGCCAACCGGAGTGATCCGTACCGACGCGCCCGGCGCGTCGGCGGTTGATCGCGGGTCCGATACCCGCGGTGCGTTTCGTACTGGGCAGTAGTACCTGCAAGACCCACTGACGAGGAGAGCCATCTCATGGCCACGAAGAAAGTCGCGAAGAAAAAAACCGCCAAGAAGGCGACCAAGAAAGCCGTCCGCAAGGCGGCACCGGCGCGCAAGGCCGCCAAGAAGGTCGCCAAGAAGAAGGTCGCCGCCAAGAAGGTAGCCAAGAAGACCGCGAAGAAGGCCACCAGGAAGGTCGCCAAGAAGGCCGCCAAGAAGACCGCCAAGAAGGCAGTGAAGAAGACCGCGAAGAAGGCCGCCAAGAAGACCGCCAAGAAGGCGGTGAAGAAGACCGCCAAGAAGGCCGCCAAGAAGACCGCCAGGAAAGCGGTGAAGAAGACGGCGAAGAAGGCTGCCAAGAAGACCGCGAAGAAGGCCACCAGGAAGACCGCGAAGAAGGCGGCGACCAAGGTTGCCAAGCGCCCGGCCAAGAAGGCGGCGAAGAAGTCACCTGCAAAGAAGGCCGCGAAGAAGGCCGGCACCAAGAAGGCGAAGCCGGCCCGCAAGGCCAAGGCTCCGGTTGTCGCGATTCCCGCGGCGCCCGCGCCCCTGATGTAAGCAACCCGATTGCCGTAAGACGCGACCCCTCTCCCGTTGCCCAGGCGGGGGAGGGGTTTTTCATTTGCGCGGTGCCGCGGCGCGCAAGGCGCCGTGGCGGAGCCTCAGTCGGGACGCGCCACAGAGGCCGCCGCACCGCCGGCGCCCGCCTGCGCCGCCGTGATCGTCGCGGCACCAGCCTGTGGCCGCCCGCCGCTTTCGGTCCCGGCCTGCAGCATGTCGTCCACCGCATCGAAGTCGACGTCGAGCCAGCGCTGCGGGGCCAGCCCGATCGCGCTGTCGAGGATCGTCGGCAGCAGGCCGGAGGGCACGCTGCTGTCGCTGTTCCACAGCAGCACCACGCCGAGGTCGCGCTCGGGGATCATCGCCATCAGCCCGCGGTAGCCCTGCACGGCGCCGCCATGGAACACCACGCGATGGCCGGAGTAGTCGTACACGCGCCAGCCGAGCGCATAGCCCGCCTCGTTCAGGCGCTGGCGCCGCCATGACGAGCTGCGAAGTTCGCCCGGGGTGGACACCAGCGACTGTTGCAGCGTCGCGAGCAGCGGCGCGGGCAGCACGTCGGGTCGCCGACCGGACTGCGCAAGCAGCCACTGCGCCATGTCACTGATGCTGGCGTTGACGCCGGCCGCCGGCGCGACCCGATAGTAGGTGGGCTTGGGCGTGAGCGAGGTCCAGCCGCCGCCGGCGCGCACGTGCGGCCGTGCCCAGCGCGGGCTCGCCTGGATGCCTTCGAGGCCGTAGCTGGCATCGTTCATGCCCAGCGGCTTGAAGATGCGCCCGGTCACCGCCTCGCTGAAGAACTGGCCGGTGGCGCCGAACACGACGTCGCCGACCAGGCTGAAGGCGATGTTCTGGTAGCTGTAGCAATCGCCGACGCCGCAGGTCATCGGTGCGCTGGCCAGCTGCTGCACCAGGGTGCGGTAGTCGGCGTTGCGCTCGAGGTCGCGGTCGAAGGTGTTGCGGCCAAGGCCCACGCGGTGGCTCAGCACGTCGGCCACGGTGAGCCGGCTCGCCGCCTGCGGGTCGGAGAAGCGCAGCGACGGCATGTAGTCGGCGACATGGCTGTCCCAGCGCAGCGCGCCCTCGGCGACCAGCAGTCCGGTGACGGTGCCGGCGAACGCCTTGGACAGCGACGCCAGGCGGAACACGGTATGCGCGTCGACCGGCTCGGCGGCGCGCACGTCGGTGATGCCATAGCCGCGCGCGCTCAGCACCTTGCCGTCGTGGACGATGGCCATCGCCAGGCCGGGCACGCGCTGGTTGGCGACGATCGCCTGCGCCATCGCCTCGAAGCGGGCGACATCGAAGTCGCCCGCCAGGGGCATCGACTTCACCCCGGGCGGCAGCAGCGGCGCGACGTTGGCCGCGACCGTGGTGGTGGTTGCGGCGGCGGGCGCCGATGCCGCGTTCCAGCCCTGTGGCTGCGCGGCCGAGCCCACCGCGACCGGTACCAGTGCGGCGAGCAGGCCGACCCCGGCAATGAGTCGGCGCGGGCTGCGTGCTATGCCTTTCATCGGGTGTATCCCCTGCGTATGCTGCGACGGCAGGCCGATCATATTCGCCTGCTTCCGCGATTGCATGAACAAGGGGAGCTTTGATGTCCAGCTTGCTGATCCTGCTGGTAATTGTGGGTCTGGCCGTAGTCGCGCTGATGTGGGGCGTGGGCATCTACAACGGCCTCATCGCCGCCCGCAACGCATTCAAGAACGCATTCGCGCAGATCGACGTGCAGCTGCAGCGCCGTTTCGACCTGATCCCCAACCTGGTGGAAACCGCCAAGGGCTACCTGACGCACGAGCGCGAGACGCTGGAAGCCGTGATCGCGGCACGCGCCGCGGCGGTGTCGGGGCTGGCGGCAGCCAAGGCCGATCCCGGCGACGCGGCCGCGATGGCCGAGCTCGCGCAGTCGCAGGGTGCGCTGAACGGCGCACTCGGGCGGCTGATGATGGTGGCCGAGGCCTACCCCGACCTGAAGGCCAACCAGAACATGATGCAACTCAGCGAAGAGCTGACATCCACCGAGAACCGCGTCGCGTTCGCGCGCCAGGCCTTCAATGATTCGGTGATGGCCTACAACAACCGGCGCGAGGTGTTCCCGTCGAACATCCTGGCCGGGATGTTCAACTTCCAGCACGCGGCCCTGCTCGAGATCCCGGCCGACAAGGCCGAGGTCCGCGAGGCGCCGAAGGTCCAGTTCTGACGCGGGATGAACTTCTTCGAGCAGCAGGCCAAGGCCCGCAGCACCAGTAGCCGCCTGGTCGTCCTGTTTGCGCTGGCCGTGGCCGGCATCGTGCTGGCCGTCGACCTGGCGGTGGCCGTGTTCCTCGGCGTGCACTGGGGCGTGCTGGGATTCACCACGCTGGTGACGCTGGCGGTGATCGGCCTGGGGTCGCTGTACCGCATGGCGTCGCTGCGCGGCGGCGGCGACGCGGTGGCGCTGCAGTTCGGCGGCGTGCCGGTGCCGGAGGAGACCAGCGACCGCAACCTCAGGCGCCTGCGCAACGTGGTCGAGGAGATCGCCATCGCCTCCGGCGTGCCGGTGCCCAAGCTCTACGTGCTCGAGGACGAGGCCGCGATCAACGCGTTCGCCGCCGGCTACTCGCCGTCGGATGCCGCCATCGCGGTGACGCGCGGCGCGCTCGACCGGCTCAACCGCGACGAGCTGCAGGGGGTCATCGCGCACGAGTTCAGCCATGTGCTCAATGGCGACATGCGCCTCAACATCCGCCTGATCGGCGTGCTGTTCGGCATCCTGATGATCAGCCTGATCGGCCGCAAGATCCTCTGGCTGGGCGGCGGGCGAAGCCGCAACGGTGCCGCGGTCATGGTTGCCGCGCTGGTGGCGCTGGCGGTCGGCAGCATCGGCCTGCTGTTCGGGCGGATGATCAAGGCCAGCGTGAGCCGCACCCGCGAGCGGCTGGCCGATGCCTCGGCGGTGCAGTTCACGCGCCAGACCTCCGGGCTTGCCGGCGCGCTGAAGAAGATCGCCGGCTTGCCCGCGGGCGCGCGCCTCAATGACCGCGCCGACGCCGAGGAGGCCAGCCACATGCTGTTCGGCGACGGCGTGGGCTTCAGCGGGCTGTTCGCCACGCACCCGCCGCTGCTCGAGCGCATCCAGGCGCTGGAGCCGTCGTTCCGCGCCGACCAGCTCGAACACCTGCGCGTGCAGTGGATGGTGGCCGCGCCTTCGGGACTCGAGGAAGACGTGCGGCTGGGCCTCGACAGCCAGGCCGGCGGGCTGCCGGCGCGCGACGCGCGCATCAACGTGACGCCACCCATGGTGGCCGCGCAGGTGGCCAATCCCGAACCCGGCGACTACCTGCGCGCCGACGCGATCGCGCGCAGCATGCCGGCATCGCTGCGCGCGCTGGCGCAGTCGCGCGAGACCGTCGTGCCGCTGCTGCTCGGCCTGCTGCTCGATGCCGATGACACGCTCCGCACGCGCCAGGCCACCGAGGCCAGCGCCCGCCTGGGCCACGCCGTGGCCGATGCGGCCACGGCGCTGCAGCGCGGCGAGCTGGCCGGCCTGCACCCGATGCTGCGCCTGCCGCTGGTCGCGATCGCGTTCCCGGTGCTGCGCCGCAGGCCACGCCCGGAGCTGGAGTCGATCCTCGACACCGTGCACGCGATGGTGCACTGCGATGGCCGGGTCTCGCTGTTCGAATACTGCATGGCGCGCCTGCTGGAGGTACAGCTGCGCGAATCGCTGGATCCGCGCCGCCACGCGCGCTTCGGCCGCCGCAAGCCGGGCAGCGTGCGCGAGGAGTTCGCCACCCTGCTGGCGGTCGTCGCGCAGGCCGGCAATCCGTCTGACCGCGCCGAGGCGCAGCGCGCCTATCTCGCCGGCCTGCAGCGCGTGCTCCCGCGCGACCACCTGCCGTATGCGCCGCCGGCCGATGGCGTGCTGGCGCTGGACGACGTGTGGCCGGCACTGGACGGCCTGGAGCCGCTGGCGAAGCAGATGATGGTCGAGGCGGTGACCGCGGCGGCCAGCCACGATGGCCGCATCTCGGTGGCCGAGGCGGAGCTGCTGCGCACGATCTGCGCGGTGCTGCACTGCCCGCTTCCGCCGATGCTCGAGCACGGCTGAGCGATCCAACCGATGGCGGCACGACCATGAACGACGTGACCGCGGGTGCCCGCGGACGGTTCGGGCGCTTCCGCGCCGAGCTGGGCGTATCGCCGCAGCTGTGGTGGGCGATGCTGTACTTCTTCTGCCTGCTTTGCGGCTACTACGTGCTGCGCCCGGTGCGCGACGCCATGGGATCGTCCGCCGATGCCGCGGCGGTGTTCCCGCGCGCGCTGATCGCCTTCGGCGAGCGCCATGGCTTCGCGGTCGGCGACTTCACCCTGCAGCTGCTGTTCACCGCCACGTTCGTGGTGATGGTGCTGCTGCAGCCGCTGTACGGCGCGCTGGTGTCGCGCTTCCCGCGCCGCGTGTTCCTGCCGGCGGTGTACCTGGTCTTCATCGCCTGCCTGCTCGGGTTCTGGTGGGCGTTCGACAGCGGCGCCGCCGGGCGCGGCGCACTGTTCTTCGTCTGGGTCGCGGTGTTCAACCTGTTCGCGGTCACGGTGTTCTGGAGCTTCATGGCCGACGTGTTCGACAACGCGCATGCCAAGCAGGTCTACGGCTATATCGGCGCCGGGGGCACGGTGGGCGCGCTGCTCGGGCCGGCGATCACGCGCCTGCTGGTGGAGCCGGTGGGCGTGGCCAACCTGCTGCTGGTCTCGGCCGGCTTCCTGTGCGTGTGCCTGCTGTGCATCTACAAGCTGCGCCCGTGGGCCAAGCGGCGCGAGCAGGCGCAGGGCGGCGGCGACGGCCGGGCGATGGGCGGTTCGGTGCTCGCCGGCCTGCGCCTGGTCTGGCAGCGCCCGCTGCTGCGCGCGCTGGCCGTGCTGATGTTCTTCGGGGTAGGCGTGGGGACGATCCTCTACAACGAGCAGGCGGCGATCGCGCGCGCCGCCTTCCCCACCGCCGAAGCGCGCACCGCCTACTACTCGATGATCGACGGCGCGATCAACCTGCTGACGATCCTGGTGCAGCTGCTGCTGACCCGGTTCCTGCTGCAGCGCTACGGCATCGCGCCGCTGCTGTTGCTGCCGGGCCTGGCGATCGTGCTCGGCTTTGCGTTGCTGTCGGCGTCGCCGCTGCCGGTGCTGGTGGCCATGGTGCAGATCGTCACCCGGGCCAGCGAGTTCTCGCTGGCCAAGCCGGCGCGCGAGACGGTGTACACGCGCGTCGAGCGCGAAGAACGCTACAAGGCGAAGGCGGTGATCGACACGGCGATCTATCGCGGTGGCGACCTGACCTTCGTGTGGGCGCACAAGGCGCTGTCGGCGATGGGGTCGCACGTGGTGTTCATGGCCGGCCTGGGCATCGCCCTGGGCATGACCTACGGCGCATGGCGCGTGGTGCGCGCCGAGCGCACTCTCCCGCAGGACCCCCGCGTGGAGCCTGTGCATGGCACGTCGACGTGAACTGCTGAAGGCAGGTCTGGCCTGCGCCGTGGCCGCCGCCCTGCCGGCCTGCGCGCGCACCGCCGCCGGCGATGCCGCGCCCGCTGGCGGTGCGCCGCTGAAGATCCTGGTGCTCGGCGGCACCGGCTTCCTCGGCCCGCACTTCGTCGCCGCCGCGCGTGCGCGCGGCCACGCGCTGACCCTGTTCAACCGCGGCAAGAGCAATCCGGGGCGCTTCGAGGGCGAGGCGTTCGCCGATATCGAGCAGCTGCGCGGCGACCGCAAGCTCGACCTGTCCGCGCTCGGCGACTCGCGCCGCTGGGATGCCGTGCTCGACACCTCGGCGTATATCCCGGCCGACGTGACGCGTTCGGCGCAGCTGCTGGCGAAGCGGGTGGACCGCTACCTGATCGTCTCGACGATCTCGGTGTATGCAAGGACCGACACGCCGGGGCAGGACGAAGCCGCGCCGCTGGCGACGCTGGTCGACCCGACCGCGACCGAGGTGACCGGCGAGACCTACGGCGGGCTGAAAGCGTTGTGCGAGCACGCCGCGCAGGCCGGGTTGCCCGGCCGCACGATGGTGGTGCGCCCCGGCCTGATCGTCGGCCCCGGTGACACCACGGACCGCTTCGCGTACTGGCCTGCGCGTGCCGACCGGGGCGGCGAGATCCTCGCGCCCGGTTCCGCCGACGATCCCACCCAGTTCATCGACGTGCGCGACCTCGCCGACTTCCTGCTGCTGGCGCTCGAGAAGCGCTACACGGGCATCGTCAACGCCGACGCGCCCGCAGGTTCGATCACGATGGGCCGGCTGCTGTCGACCTGCCAGGCAGTGTCGCGGCGCATGAACACCATCCAGTGCGTGCGCGCGCCGTGCCCGCAGCCGCCCGGTCACGATTCGACGCTGACCTGGGTGCCGGCGGACTTCCTCGAGGCGCAGGGCGTGTCCGCCTGGCAGGACATGCCGGCGTGGATTCCCGCCGAAGGCGACTACGCCGGTTTCGGGCGCATCAGCACGGCTCGCGCGCAGGCGCTGGGACTGCGCACGCGTCCGCTGGACGACACAGTGGCCGCGACGCTCGAGTACTGGCGCTCGCTGCCGGACGAGCGCAGGGCGCAGCCCAAGGCGGGGTTGTCACCGGCGCGCGAGGCCACCGTGCTCCAGGCCTGGCACGCGCGCGGCTGAAGCGCGCGCTTGCGTCAGGCCGCCTCGCGCGAGGATGCCGGCCGCGGCGTGTCGTAGTAGCTCGCCGCGCGCAGCTCGTGCACGTCGAAGTCGTCGACGGTGATCGCATCGAGCGTCAGCGCACGCAGCTCCTCGAGCTGGACGCGCTCCTCGGCGGTGATCCAGCCCTCGCGCACGCCCTCGTCGAGCTGGGACGCGAAGTCCAGCGCCTCGATGCCCTTGTTCTTCAGCGCCTTGAGGAACTTGCGTTCGACCGGCTCGGCGGCCACCGCGGCCGCGAGGCTGGCATTGATGCGGCCGGCGGGATTGTTCTCGCAGGGCGTGGTGAACACGCCCTGCGCGAGGCGGTCGCGGGCCTCGTTGGGCGTCATCAGCAGGGCCGCCACGCGGTGGCCGAGGCGGTCGCCGGGCGCTTCGGCACGCCGGCCCAGCGGGAAGATCAGCGCCCACATCAGCCAGCCCACCGGACGGATCGGGAAGTTGCGCAGCGCCGCCGACAACGCCGTTTCGATCTGGTGGATGCTGTCGTGGAACGCCCACGCCAGCAGCGGCTGGTCGGCCGCCGGCGCGCCGTCGTCGTGGTAGCGCTTGAGCATGGCGCTGGTCATGTACAGGTGGCTCAGCACGTCGCCCAGGCGCCCGGACAGCGACTCCTTGAACTTCAGCTTGCCGCCGAGCATCAGCATCGACACGTCGGCCATCAGCGCCAGGTTGGCGGAGTGGCGATCGAGCTTGCGGAAGAAGCGCCGCGTGTAGTCGTCGCCGGGCGCCTTGCCGAAGCGCGCCGCGGTCAGGCCGTACCACAGCGAGCGCACGGCGTTGGAGATGGCGAAGCCGATGTGGCCGAACAGGCTGCGGTCGAAGGCCTCCAAGCCGGCCTGCGCGTCCGGGTCCTGCGCCGCCTTCATTTCCTTCATCACCCAGGGATGGCAGAGGATCGCGCCCTGGCCGAAGATCAGCAGGCTGCGGGTCATGATGTTGGCGCCCTCGACCGTGATCGCGATCGGCGAGGCCTGCCAGGCGCGGCCGGCGAAGTTGCGCGGGCCGAGGATGATCCCCTTGCCGCCGATCACGTCCATCACGTCCTTGGCGACCGCGCGGCCCATCTCGGTGCAGTGGTACTTGGCGATCGCCGACGGCACGGCCGGCACATCACCGCGGTCGACCGCGGCGGCGGTCGCCTGCGACAGCGCGCTGATCGCGTATGCCTTGCCGCCGATGCGGGCCAGCGCCTCTTCCACGCCCTCGAAGCGGCCGATCGACAGGCCGAACTGCTTGCGGATGCGCGCATAGGCGCCGGTCGTCACCGCGCCCATCTTGGCGCCGCCGCTGGCGGTTGACGGCAGGGTGATGGAGCGGCCGATGGACAGGCATTCGCTGAGCATTCGCCAGCCCTCGCCGAAGCCGTTTTCCTCGCCGATGATCTGGCTGAGCGGCACGAACACGTCCTTGCCGCGGAGCGGGCCGTTCTGGAACGGCGAGTTGAGCGGGAAGTGGCGGCGGCCGATCTCCATGCCCTCGACATCGCGCGGCACCAGCGCCAGGGTGATGCCGATGTCGCGGGTGTCGCCAAGCAGGCCGTCCGGGTCGTACATGCGGAACGCCAAGCCGATCAGCGTGGCGACGGGCGCCAGGGTGATGTAGCGCTTGTCGTAGGTCAGCCGGACGCCAAGCACCTGCGCGCCGCCCCATTCGCCCTTGCAGACGATGCCGAAGTCGGGGATCGAGGTGGCGTCGGAGCCGGCGAACGGGCCGGTCAGGCCGAAGCAGGGGACTTCGGTGCCGTCGGCCAGGCGCGGCAGGTAGTAGTCCTTCTGCTGCTGGGTCCCGTAGTGCATGAGCAGCTCGCCGGGGCCCAGCGAATTGGGCACGCCGACGGTGGAGCTGACCACCGACGAGATCGAGGAGACCTTCTGGATGACCTTGTGGTGGGCGAGCGCCGAGAAACCGAGGCCGCCGTAGGCCTTGGGAATGATCATGCCGAAGAACCTGTTGGCCTTGATGAACTGCCACAGCTCCGGCGACAGGTCGGCATCGACGTGGGTGATCTGCCAGTCGTTGGTCATCCGGCACAACTCTTCCACCGGTCCGTCGAGGAATGCCTGCTCCTCGGCGGTCAGCTGCGGCTTCGGCTGCGACAGCAGCATGTCCCATGCCGGCTTGCCCGAGAACAGTTCGCCTTCGAACCCCACCGAGCCCGACTCCAGCGCGATGCGCTCGGTCTGCGACAGCGGTGGCAGGATTTTGCGATAGAACGTCAGCGCCGGCGCGGTGATGAACGGCTTGCGGATCTGCGGCACCAGCAGCGGCACGGCGATCAGCGCGAGCAGCACGGCCGCGACGCCGGTGGCAACGGTGCTGGCGCCCAGCAGCACGCAGGCGACCAGGCCGGCGGCGCTGGCTGCCACCCAAGTGGCCAGCCGCAGGCGGTGGTAGGCGGCGAAGGCGCCGGCCAGAAGCAGGACCAGGAACGGGGCGAGGATACTCATGGCGTGGGCTCCGCGAGCACGTGCTCGCCTGGGTTCGGGACGGAGGCCAGCACGCGCCCGCCATCGTGGCGGAAGAGTACTGACCATACTTTGCAGTATGGACATTGCCATGACCGGGTGTCAACGCGCAGGCCGATACTGTTCCGCACCCGGCCGTATGGATACACTCGGGGCCATGGACAGCCGCCCCGTAAAGACCGAACGCACCCGGCTCAGCGCCGATGACTGGGCGGAAGCCGCGCTCGACATGATTGCCGAGCAGGGCGTGTCCGCGGTGGCGGTCGAGCCGCTCGCGCGCCGCCTGGGTGTCACCAAGGGCAGCTTCTACTGGCATTTCCCGTCGCGCGACGCCTTGCTGCAGGCCGCGCTGGAGCGCTGGGAGGCGGTCGAACAGGAAGACGTGTTCGGCAAGCTCGAGGCGGTGCCGGATCCGCGCGCGCGGCTGCGTGCGCTGTTCCAGCTGGTGGCGCACGAGTTCAAGTCGCACGTGGTCTACAGCGCGCTGCTGAAGTCGCTCGACCATCCCGCGGTGCAGCCGGTGATCAACCGCATCTCGGCGCGCCGACTGGAATATCTCACCGCGTCGTTCCGCCAGACCGGTCTGGGACGCAACGAAGCGCGCCATCGCGCGCGCCTCACCTACGCCGCCTACGTCGGCTTCCTGCAACTCAACCTGCAACTGCAGCAACCACGCATGCCGCAGGACGAGTTCGAGGACTATGTCGAACATCTTGCGAGGACCCTGGTGCCGGGCTGAGGCCGGCGCCGGCGTGCGCTGCGGGATGCGGGATGCGGCAGTGCGGCAGGCATCGCCCGCGTCCGGCGGCTAAAATGGCCGGTCTTTCCAGTCCAGTGGCGCAGCCCGGAGTCGCAAGCCAATGAATGCAGTTCCCCAGCAGGCCAAGGCGCCTATTTCAGGTTCCCGTTTGGCCGTGCTGCAGCAGTGGGTCGACGACATGGCCGCGCTGACCCGTCCCGACCGCGTGCAGTGGTGCGATGGCAGCGAAGCCGAGCGCGAGGCGCTGGTGGCCGGAATGCTTGCCGACGGCACCCTGCTTGAACTCGACCAGCAGAGCCATCCCGGCTGCACGCTGCACCGCTCGCACCCGGACGACGTTGCGCGGGTGGAGCACCTGACCTTCGTTTGCCACCAGGACGAGGCCGACGCCGGCCCCAACAACCACTGGATGGCCCCGGCCGAAGCGCATGCCAAGGTAGACGCCCTGTTCGACGGCTGCATGCGCGGGCGCACGATGTACGTGCTGCCGTATTGCATGGGCCCGATCGATTCACCGCTGGCGCGCTGCGGCGTGGAGCTCACGGACTCGCCGTACGTGGTCGCCAACATGCGCATGATGACGCGCATGGGCGCCGCCGCGCTGGCACGCATCGAGCGCGAGGGCGCCGAACGTGCCGCACGCGGGGAGCAGGGCGACACCTTCGTGCGTGGCCTGCATTCCACCGGCGAGCTCGACCCGGCGCGCCGCTACATCATGCATTTCCCCGAGGAGCTGGCGATCAAGTCGTATGGCTCCGGCTACGGCGGCAACGCGCTGCTCGGCAAGAAATGCCACGCGCTGCGCATCGCCTCGCACCAGGCGCGCCACGAGGGCTGGCTGGCCGAGCACATGTTGATCGTGGGCATCGAGAACCCGCGGGGCGAGGTGCATTACGTCGCGGCCGCCTTCCCGAGCGCCTGCGGCAAGACCAACCTGGCCATGCTCATCCCGCCCGAGTCCTATCGGGAGAAGGGCTGGAAGGTCTGGACGGTGGGTGACGACATCTGCTGGATGCGGCCCGGGGAGGACGGCCGGTTGTGGGCCATCAATCCGGAGGCAGGATACTTCGGCGTCGCCCCGGGCACCTCGGAAAAGTCGAACCCGAATGCTCTGGCGAGCCTCCAGCACGACACCATCTTCACCAACGTCGCGGTGACCGCGGACAACCAGCCCTGGTGGGAAGGCCTCGACAAGCGCGTGCCGGCGAAGGACTGGCAAGGCCGCGACTTCGACGGCAGCCACGGTCCGGCCGCGCACCCGAACTCGCGCTTCACCGTGAGTGCGACGCAGTGTCCGAGCTGGTCGCCACGCGCCGAGGATCCCCAGGGCGTGCCGATCAGCGCGATCGTCTTCGGCGGCCGTCGCGCCTCGCTCGTGCCGTTGGTATTCGAGGCCCGCGACTGGTCGCACGGCGTGCTGGTCGGTGCCGCGATGGCTTCGGAGACCACCGCCGCCGCCACCGGCGCGGTCGGTGTGACGCGGCGCGACCCGATGGCGATGAAGCCTTTCTGCGGCTACAACTTCGCCGATTATTTCGCGCATTGGCTGTCGTTCGACAAGCCGGGCGCAAACCTGCCGAAGGTGTTCCACGTGAACTGGTTCCGCAAGGGCACGGAGGGCGAATTCCTGTGGCCGGGCTTCGGCGACAACCTGCGCGTCCTGGAGTGGATCATCGGGCGCGTCGAAGGCACGGCCGCGGCGTCGGAGTCGATGATCGGCAGGCTGCCGACCGCGAGCGATCTGAATCTCGACGGTCTCCACCTCGACGAGCAGGCGATGGCGAAGCTGTTTGAAGTCGACACCGCCGGATGGCTCGAGGAGTTCGAACGCATCGACGCCTACCTCGACCAGTTCGGGAGCCGGGTTCCGGCCGTGCTGCGCAATGAACTGGCGAAGATGGGAACGTGGCCGGCGAGAGAATGAACCCCGCCAGCCCGGACGACCGTGCCGACGCGGGTTGGCAGGCGGGCGAACAGATGTTGCAGCGGGGTGACTCCGAAGGCGCGATCGTCGCGTTCGAAGCCAATCTGTCGCGCACACCGGGGCACGTGCAGACGTTGCTGGCCCTGTCGGCGGCCCTGTCGCGCAAGGGCCGGCACCGGCGGCCGCGGCAGCTGGTGGTGCAGGCGCACGACGCGGTTCCGGATGTCGCGCAGCTGTTGTTTGCCGTTTCCCTCGGACTGTACCGCTTCAACGAATTCGCCCGCTTGAAGGAGACCTTGGCGCGGCCGGTGTTCCGCGCCGAGGCGCCTCCGCGCATCCTGGCGGAAGCCGCCGCCGGCCTGGTCGCCGCCGGCGACACCGCCTCCGCCATGCAGTTGGTCGAGCGTGCGCTGCAGATCGACCCGGGCTGCGCTGCAGCCCTCTACTTTCGCGGCAACCTGCGCTCGTTCGGCGGCGACACGGCAGGCGCCCGCGCAGACTACCTCGCCTGCCTCGACAGTGACCCGCGCATGTTCCAGGCCTCCTGGATGCTGACCGGCCTGCGTACGGCGACCCCCGGGGACAACCGGATCGACCGGTTGCTCCGCGAGGCGACCGAGGCCGTTCCCGGTGGGCATGGCGAGTGCTTCGTGCGCTATGCGCTGTACAAGGAAGCCAACGACCTGGGCCGCCATCAACTTGCCTGGCAGAGCCTCGAGCGGGCGTGCCAGATCGGGAAGCGCACGTCGCGGTTCGACCGCGACCGGTTCACGCGACTCGTGGACCGGATGCTGGCCACGTTCGATGCGCGAATGCTGGCCCGGCAATCGACGGTCCGGCTGGCCAGCACGCCGGTCTTCATCGTCGGCATGTTCCGTTCGGGCACGACGCTGCTGGAGCGCATCCTGGCTGGCCACTCGGTGGTCACGGACGGCGGTGAGACCTACGCCTTCGCGGAGGAGGTCAGGACGGAGGTGGATCGCGGGTTCGATGGTGCGTTCGACGTGTCCGTGCTCGACGGCATCGATTGCATCGACCTGGATGCCATCGCGACGCGTTATTCGGCGAGTGCGGCATGGTTGTCCAAGGGGCGCGCGATGTTCACCGAGAAGCTGCCGAGCAATTTCATGAACGTCGGGCTGATCGCCATGGCGCTGCCGCGGGCGAAGATCATCCATATCCGCCGTGATCCCATGGACACCTGCTTCGCGAATCTCACGACGTTGTTCTCCGGTGCCGTCGACCACGCCAACGACCAGCACGACGTCGCCGCGTATTACAACGGCTACGCCAGGTTGATGAGGCATTGGGAGGCGCTCCTGCCCGACAGGGTGCTGACGCTCGACTACCGGGCGCTGGTGGAGGACCCCGCGTCCCACGCGATGCGGATCGCGGAATATTGCGGGCTCGACTACGAGCCGGGAATGCTGGATGTCGGTCGCGCCGGTGGCAGCATTGCGACGGCCAGCACCGCGCAGGTGCGCCAGGGGATCCTGCGCGGGCGAAGCGGCGCCTGGCGTCCGTACGCGGCCCACCTGCAGCCGATGATGCGTGACCTGGGGGTCCCGGTCCCGGCGGTTGCTGCCGGAAATCCCGCCTGAGGATCCGACCACGTGCCACGTTGCAGCGTTCCAAGCGGCGATTGGGCGCCTGTCAGGGCGGCGATCCTGCTTGCCATGCTGTTCTTCCTGGCGTGCGTGTCCGGCCTCGCACGTGCGGTCGACTTCGAGGCCGAGCGCGCCGAACGCGCGGCACGGTACGCGTTCGCGCATGGTGCCGTGGCGTTCATCGTGCTGCGCGGGGACGCCACCGTGCTCGAACGGTACGCGGACGGCGTCGGCCCGGACAAGCTGCAGATGCTGTTCAGCGGCAGCAAGGCTTTCAGCTGTGTGATCGCCGCCGCCGCCGTCGACGATGGCCTCCTCGACTGGGACGCGCCCGTGGAGCAGTACATCGCGGAGTGGCGGGGGCGCGGACGGTCGGGAATCACCATTCGCAACCTGCTGTCGCTTGATTCCGGGCTCGATCCCGCGCGGGGCGGGGGGCGCGACAGCGAAATGATCGCAGGGCAGTCGATCGCCGCGGCGCTCGAGGCCCGCGTCGCCGCGCCACCCGGACGGCGCTTCGGCTACGGCCCCTATCCCTTCCTCGTCTTCTCCGAAGCCGTACGGCGGGTCACCGGCATGGAAGCGGCCGATTACCTCGCCCGGCGGGTGCTGGAGCCCATCGCCGCGCGGGCGTCGTGGTTGCCCACCGCGGACGGCCACCCGCATCTGGCCGACGGCGCACTCATGACCCCGGGCGACTGGCTGGCGTTCGGCAAGCTGGTGCGCGACGGCGGGCGCTGGCAGGGCGGGGCCCTGCTGCGCGAAGCGACGCTGTCGGAGTGTTTCAAGCCGTCACGGGCCAACAGCAGCTACGGCGTCGGCTGGTGGCTCGATTCGCGCACCGCGACATGCCATGCCGGTCGTGGCGGCGAATCCCCGGCGCGCCCGTGCATGGTGTCCGCGCTCGGGCGCCACTCGAACGCATTGCACGTGTTGCCGGCGGCCGACCTGGTGGTACTGGTGCTGGGAAGCGTCCGTGGCAGGCAGGAGATCGACCAGGAAAGGCTCCTGCGCCTGCTGCTGGCAGGCAACGAAGGCTAGCAACCGCGCCCGATAGCCGGTGCGTTGTCGCCAATGTCCATGCCGCCTGCAACCAGCAGCGAGCGGAGCGCGTCGAGACGTGCGCCATAGCGCTTCCAGCGCTCCAGCGAATCGCGGTTGAGCGGCGAGCGGACCTGTGCGGCGCTGGCGCTGGCGGCAGCCGCGGAATTGCGCTCGAAGGAGAGGCAGTCTTCTTGCCAGGAGAGTCCGCAGAACTCCAGCACCCCGCGGATGGTCGGCTCGGGGGCGCTGACCAGGACCTCGTAGTCCACCTCGAGGATCCGACCCGGCAGGACGGATTGCCAGTGGCGCATCAGCCGGTCGAACAGCAGGTAATAGCGGCCGGTCTGGAGGAGGTCGAACGAATAGTCATAGTCGACGGCCTCGGTCGAGAACAGCTGCCTGAAGTTGCTGAGGCAGGTGTCCATCGGGTTGCGCCGCATGCAGATGATCCGCGCGCCGGGAAGTGCCCGCGCGATGTCGGCGACGAACAGGAAGTTCAGCGGGTGCTTGTCGGTGAAGCGTCGCGTGTGGCCCGTCGCGGGACGCGTGCTGGCGACATAGTCGTCACCCAGTCGTTGCCAATCCTGGAAGCCGGGTGGCAGCGCAATGGCGGTCTCGAGCAGGCTGCGGGCCGGCGCTCCCGAAAACCGGCGCAACTGCATGCCGAAATTGTCGAGTTCGCCCGCCGGGTGCACGTCGTCATGGCTCGAAATGATCCGGTCGATGAGCGTCGTGCCACTTCTCGGCATGCCGATGATGAAGACCGGCTCGCCGCTGCGGTACCCGCCGCCATCTGGCGGCGACGTCGCGTGCCGCTCGATCAGCCGGGTTACGCAGCGTTCGGCGAGGTCGACAAGCGGCTTGGCACGGTGGCCCAGCTGCCCCTTCCCGGAAGTGTAGTGGTCGAAGGCCGCCCCGGTTTGGCCCAGATCCTCGAGCTCCTTGGCCAGGGCGAGGTTCAGGTAAAGCTGTGCCCCTGGTTCCGCCGCATGTCGCGACAGCCGCTGTCGCAGGCGCGCGACATGGTTGTCGTCCGCAGTCTGCCGGCGCAATTGTGCAATCGAGAAATCGGCGCGCCAGTGGCGCGGATCGAGCCTCAGGCACTCTTCGTACTCGCGCTCGGCACCGGCCAGGTCGCCATGGAACATCAGCGACGTGGCGAGGTTGTAACGGAGGTTCGGGTCGGAAGGCCTTGCCGCGACCGCGCGCTCGAATGCGGCTGCCGCTTCGGCATGCAGGGCTGCCCGGCCGAGCACGATGCCCAGCGTGTCCAGTGCGCTCGCGTCCAACGACGGCGCCTGCAGTGCAAGGCGCGCCGCTGCGGCGGCCTGCGGGAGATCGCCGTGCACCACGAGTGCACGCGCATGTTGGGCCTGGTAGTCGCCACGGCCCGGCTCGAGTGCGCAGGCGCGTGAGAGGCGGATGACCGCGTGTTGTACCTGGTCGAGCTGGAGGGCCGAGATCCCGGCAATGTAATAGGGGCCCGCCACGTTCGGGGCTGTCGGGATGATGCTTTCCGCCAGCGCCTGGGCCCGTATCCATTGGCCGCGCTCGACCGCTTCGAGTGCCTCCGCAAAAACCTCGACTGCCGATTTCATGCGGGACGACAAGGGGTGCTCCAGGGCAGGTGCCTGGAAGTGCCAGGCACGGTCGGCGGGGGCGGGGCCCAAAAAACTACGGCCCCGATAACGGGGCCGTAGCATATCAAGCAATAACGCCCTGGATCAGAAGCGCTGCTGGTACTTCAGGTACACGAAGCGACCAATGTCGAAACCGCCGTAGTACGGGTACTGGCTGTTCGGATTGGTGTACATGATCGGACCCTGGTGGCCGGTGATGTTGTTGGCACCGAGGGCAACCGTACCATTCCACGGCAGCTCGATGGACGCCTGCAGGTCGTGGAACGTGTTCGAGCCGGTACGGTTCTGGCGGGCCACGGCACCGTAGACGTCACGATTGGTCGGGTCGTCGCAGGGACGCGGCGCCGAGGCGCAGCTTTCCTTCATGCCGGAGAAGTAACGGCCCATGTAGGCAAGCGTCACGTCACCCATCTCCCAGGTCAGGCCCAGGTTGGAGCGCAGGCGGAAGACACCGGGGGTGCCCACGTAGCCCTCGACAAGGGTTGCCGGATCCAGGTCCGCCAGCTGGTCGTACTTGCTGACGTAGCTGCTCTGCCAGTTGACGCCGAACTGGCCAAAGCTCATTTCCGGCAGACGGTACTTCACGCCGAGGTCGTAGCCTTCCGTCTCCAGCTCGCCCAGGTTGGTCAGGCCGAAGAACATGTTGGTGATGGCGCCCGCCGCGTTGCGCGTGATGCCGTCGCAACGCGAAGCGATCCCGGAGACGTAGCAGTCACGCAGGATGCTGTCCACGGTGTCCGAAGCGATCACGTTCTCGAGCCTGACGTTGTACCAGTCAAGGCTGATGTCCAGACCTTCGACGAACTGCGGGCTCCACACGAGGCCGGCGGTCTTGGAGGTTGCGATTTCAGGCGTCAGGTTCGGGTTGGAACCGGTGATGAACTGGAAACCGGTCTGGCACGGCAGCGTGGTGCAGGGAATGCCGCCCTGGCCGAGCTGCACGTAGTTCACCGGCACACCGGCCGCGACGCAGGCCGCGCTGCCATAGCCCGGCTGGCCCACGGCGCAGACGTCCGTGTAGAACTCGAAGCTGCCGCCAACGCCACCGTACAGGTTGTCGATGGACGGGGCACGGAAGCCGTCGGCGTAGGTCGCACGCACCAGCAGGCTGTCGATCGGACGCCAGCGGAGCTGGAACTTGTTGTTGGTGGTGTCACCGAAGTTCGAATAGTCCGAATAGCGGCTGGCCACGTTGAGCGTCAGTTCCTGCGCGAACGGGACGTCCGCCAGAAGCGGGACCTCGAGTTCGACGTAGGCTTCGGAAACGTCGTACTGGCCCTGCGTGGTCGTCGCCGGCAGGCCGGTGCTGATGCCCGCCTGGTTGAACGCGTCCGGCACGAAACGACCCTTCTCGCGACGGTGCTCGACACCGACGGCCAGGCCGACGTCGCCGGCCGGCAGGCTGAACAGCGAGCCCGACAGGTTGGCGGTGTAGTCGGTGGTCTCGGTGCGGCCCGAGTCGTGGTAGGTCGGGAACAGGAACGTCTGCAGGTCCGGGTTACCCAGCGAGCCCTGGCCGGCGACGCCGAACGGGACGAACGGGTTGAACGGGATGCACTCGCCGCTGCCGATGTTGGTGCCGTAGTTGATCGGGTTGGCAGCCGTGCCGCACTCGACGCGGCCGGTGGCCGTGTTGAGGTACGACGCGCCCAGGGCCTGCTCGAGCGCCGGAACGCTGGCGTCGCCGTGGCCGATCTTCAGGATCGAGTTGCGGTTGGTCATTACGCCAACGTCCCAATCCCAGAACTTCTCGCCGAACTGCAGCGCGCCTTCGAGGGCCAGGTTGGTGCGGAAGGTGTCGAGCTCGCTGCTGGTGGTGCGCGGAACTTCCCAGAAACGGCGGTACCAGTACGCGTCACCCGCGGTCGGGTTCGGGTTGAAGTAGCTGTCGGCGGACATCATCGCGAAGCCGTACTGGCCCGGATAGCCGGCAACCTGCTGGTCCGTGGTGCGCTGGTTGTAGTTCAGGTCGGCGCGGAAGCGGACGTCGTCGGTGATGTCGTAGTTGCCGCTGACGAAGATCGAGCGACGCTCCATGCCCGTCTGCAGCATCATCTGCTGGTTGGAGTTTGCGCGCTCGGCGGTGGTCAGGTTGTGGTAGTCAGCCGGGTTGCGCGGGTCGCCGCCGGCGTTCAGCGTGCAGAGGCCGCTGGAGCAGGACGGATCGGTGAAGTCGCCGGCGTCGTTGACGTTGCCCAGCCACACGCCGTTCTGCGAGACAGCGCTCCAGCCCGAACCCGGGAACGCCGGACCGGAGTTGCCGAACGCGCTGAAGTCGCGGTCCTTCGCCCAGACCGGATCTTCCTTCGCATACTCGGCGCTGAACGTGACACTGCCGCGGTCGAACGAAGAGCCCATCGTGAAGTCGTAGCTCTGCTTGAAGCCGTCGCCGTCGGAGAACTGGCCGATGTAGGCGTTGGCTTCGGCGCCTTCGAAGTTGCGGCGCGTGATCACGTTGACGACGCCGGCGATGGCGTCGGAGCCGTAGATCGACGAAGCGCCGTCCTTCAGGACGTCAATGCGCTCGACGACAGCAAGCGGGATCTGGCCGAGGTCCTGGAGACCGGTGGTGTTGACACCGAGGCGCTTGCCGTTGAGCAGCACGAGGGTACGCGAGGCGCCCAGGTTGCGGATGTCGATGTAGTAGCCGCCGACGTTTTCGCCGGAGGCAAGCACTTCGGAACGGCTGATTGCCGGGGAGCCGGCCGAGGTCATGTTCTGCAGCACGTCTGCAACGGAGCTGAAGCCCTGCTGCTGGATCTGCTCGCGCGAGATCGTGATGATCGGCTGCGCGGTTTCAAGTTCGGCGCTGCGGATGCGCGAACCGGTGACCTCGATGCGGTCGAGGGTGGTCGCCTGCTGCTCCGTGGTGGCGTCCTGGGCGAATGCAACGCCCGATCCGGCCAGTACGGTCGCGCCGGACACGAGCGCGAAAGTAATCGCGTCGCGGAGCTTGGTGGTCTTAACTGTCATCTCTCTCTCCAAGTGAGTCTTGGGTAAATCCCATGGGAACCCCGCCGGTGGCGTCAAAGCAGACACCAAGCCCGGCAAGGCCGGAACCGATAGTAGTCCCGACGGAGAGAAAATTAAAGTGTTGTTAAAACGGCGACGCTTCTTTTCACGAAGCGTAAGAAAATCAGCGGCTTAGAGATCCTGCTCGTAGCGCACGTAGGGCACGGTGCCCTCGTCTTCACGCCCGTCGATGGTCGGGGTGAAGGGATTCCTGCCGCGGGTGACCAGGTTGTCGGCGCCAACCGTGAGCTGTCCGCTCCACGGGGTACGCCAGGTCAGGCCCAGGCCGAGGCCTTCCCATTTCGGCTGGCCGGGCGTGTCCACCACGTGTCCCACGATGCTGGCGCCGAATCGGCCATAGCCGCCGCCGACGCTCAGGCTGCGCGACGTCCACTGGTCGGACAGGCCGAGGCTGGTCGCCTCGGCCGGGGTCATCAGGGTGGCCTTGGCCATGGTGCCGGCGATCGATACCACGCCCTCGCGGCCGATGTTGCGCTGCGCGAACACGGTCAGGTCGTTGACGTCGATCTTGCTGGACGCGACGCGATTGCCGGGGCTCAGCCAGCCGGGCAGGGTGCCGGTGCCAGCGCCGGCGGTCACGCCGATGCGGTTGCTGCCGGCATTGAGCGCGGCGGTGCCGCTGGCGCGGCGGCTTTCACCGTCGCCGAAGCTGGCCAGCATGCAATTGTTGGCGAGGTTGCCGAGCGCGCTGCCCAGGCCGGTTTCGCGGTCGCAGAAGACGCCGAGCGAGTTGCCGGCCTCGATGCCGAACGCCGCATCGAGCGTGCTGTCGCCAAAGCGCAGCCGCGACCCGGCTTTGCCGTTTGTTGGTTCCAGCAGTAGTACGGCTTCGATCTTGCCGCTGGCCTGGTTCCATACCGGAAGCACGGCCTGGTCACGCTTGGACGACTGCGCATGCGCACCGGCCGCCACGCCGAAGGCGAGCAGCAGGGACAGCGACAGTTGTGCAATGCGCAGCTTCATGGCCCGCTTTCGACCCCGTTTTACGGAAGGAAGTTCCCCGACCCGATGCGTCGGACTTTAGTGGATTTATGTTTCCTTAACAATCCCCTGCGCGCCTCGCCGGGCCTTATTGCAGGCGGGGCGGGGCATCCATTGGGCTCCGCTGCTGCGTGAAGATCGCGTGTATCCCGGCCGCGTCGAACGCGTACGCCTGGCCACAGAACTCGCAACGTACCGAAGCGACGCCATCGGCCAGGGCGGCCTCGGCTTCGGTCCGCCCGAGTGAGGCCAGCATGGCCTCCACGCGCCCGCGCGAGCACGAGCATGCGAACTCCAGCGGACGGCCGCCCACGATCTGCGGATCCTCCTCGTGGAACAGGCGGTGCAGGAGTTCGCCGACATCCGTTTCCAGGAGCTCCGCGCAGCGCAGGGTGGAGAACAGGGCGCTGGCACGGTCCCAGCCGTCCACGTCGGCGACGCTGTCGCCAGGCAGCTTCTGCAGCATCAGCCCGACCGCGGAGTCGCCGTCGGCCGCCAGCAGGATGCGCGTGGGCAGCTGTTCGGACTGCACGAAGTACGCCTCGAAGGCGGTCGACAGGTCGGGCGCGTCCAGTGACACCAGACTCTGGTAGCGCACCGGATCGCGGTCGCCGATGCCCGGGTTCTCGATGGTGATCGCCAGCAGCGCGTCGTCGCCGATGGCGTGCAGGCCGGCGATGTCACCGGCGTCGTCGGCCATGCGCGCGATGCCGCGCAGGGTGCCGGCGGCGGTGCATTCGGCAAACAGCGTGCGCAGCGCGGACGTGCCGCGGAGCTGCACGGAGAGCCGGCCGTCGACCTTGGTATGCCCGGTGAACAGCGCCGCGGCCGCGCTGGATTCGCCGAGCATGGCGCGCACGGTCGGCGGGTAGTCGTCGCTCGAGGTGATCGACCGCCATGTGTCATCGAGGTGCACGTGCACGCCACGCACGCCGGCGCGCGGCAGCAGGAAGCGGGTGAGGTGGTCGCGGTCTGGATGGGTCATGGCGGTTCCGGTGCATTGCCGGGCGTGGACGGGGGCGGATAATCCCCGGTCCGGGCCCACTGTGGGAGACCGGGGGAGATGGGGATGATCGCTTCGCGTGACAAGGACGGCCTGTCGCCGGCACAGGCGGCACCTGCGCGCCGGCGCAGCCGTTGGCACTGGCTGTGGAAGCTGCCGCTGCTGCTCGCCCTGCTGAGCGTGGCCCAGGTGCTGGCGCTGCGCTTCATCGATCCCCCATTCTCGGCGTTCATGGCGATCCGGCAGTTCGAGGCGCTGCGCGCCGGCGACACTGGCTTCCGCGTTGCCTACGACTGGCGCGATCTCGACCAGCTGGCGCCGTCACTGCCGCTGGCGCTGGTCGCCGCCGAGGACCAGAACTTCCTCGCCCACCGCGGCTTCGACATCAAGGCCATCGAGCAGGCGCGCGCGCACAACGCCCGCGGCGGGCGCACCCGTGGCGCCAGCACCATCAGCCAGCAGCTGGCCAAGAACCTGTTCCTGTGGAGCGGGCGCAGCTGGGTGCGCAAGGGCGCCGAGGCCTGGTACACGGTGCTGATCGAATCCCTGTGGCCCAAGCGCCGGATCATCGAGGTGTACGCCAACATCGCCGAGTTCGGCGATGGCATCTACGGCGCGCAGGCGGCCGCCCGCAGCTACTGGGGCAAGGACGCGTCCCGGTTGGCGGCGTCGGAGAGCGCGCGGCTGGCCGCCGTGCTCCCCAGCCCGAAGCGCTACAGCGCGCACCGGCCGGGCCCCTACGTGCAGCGCCGCGCGCGCTGGATCGAGCGCAACATGCGCAACCTGGATGGCCCGGCGTGGCGCGAAGCGCTGGAATGAGACCGCGCTACGATGCCGCCATGGAACCCGATCGCCTGACCGTGGTGGTGGCCGCCTTCAACGAGGCCGAGCCGCTGCCGGTGCTGCACCGCCGCCTGGCCCAGGTGCTGGACGCGCTGCCCGCGGCCAGTGGCGTCGAGGGGCGCGTGCTGTATGTCGACGATGGCAGCAGCGACGGCACCTGGCAGGTGATGCAGGCGCTGGCGGCGGCCGATGCGCGGGTGTCGCTGCTGCGCCTGTCGCGCAACTTCGGCAAGGAAGCGGCACTGACCGCCGGCCTCGACCGGGTGACGCACGGTGCCGCGCTCATCCTCGACGCCGACGGCCAGGATCCGCCGGAGCTGATCCCGGAGTTCGTGGCGCGCTGGCGCGAGGGCTTTGACGACGTGCACGGCACGCGCCTGGCGCGCGAGGGCGAAGGCTGGATCAAGCGCGGATCGGCGCATGCGTTCTATCGCGTGATGCAGCGCCTGTCGAAGACCCCGGTGCCGGCCGACACCGGCGACTTCCGCCTGCTGTCGCCCCGTGCGCTTGCCGCGCTGCGCGAGCTGCGCGAGCGCCACCGCTTCATGAAGGGCCTGTTCGGCTGGATCGGCTTCAACCGCATCAGCGTGCCCTACCTGCGCGACGCGCGCCTGTCGGGCAAGAGCAAGTTCAACCTGTGGCAGCTGTGGAATTTCGCGCTGGAAGGCATCACCAGCTTTTCCACCGCGCCGCTGCGCTTGGCGACCTATCTCGGCGTGGCCACCGCGCTGGTCGCCTTCGCCTATGGCCTGTGGGTGATCGTCAAGGCGTTGTTGTGGAGTGACCCGGTCGCGGGCTGGCCGACGATGATGGCGGTCATCCTGTTCCTCGGCGGGGTGCAGTTGATGGCGCTGGGCCTGATCGGCGAATACCTGGGGCGCCTGTACGAGGAGTCGAAGCAGCGTCCGCTGTACGTGGTCGACGCCTGGCATCCGGCCGGCGGGGTATGCTCGGGCGTGCCATCCAACATCGAGGGAAGCCGCCATGCGCACGGTGAGGCATCTGCTGGAGTCCAAGGCACCTGAGGTGCATGCCATCGGCCCGGACGCCCCGGTGATCGACGCGATCCGCCTGATGTCCGAGAAGGGCATCGGCGCGCTGCTGGTGCTGGGCAACGGCGGCAGGCTGGTCGGGATCCTCTCGGAGCGCGACTACGCGCGCAAGGTGGTGCTGGCCGGGCGCTCGTCGAAGGACACCCCGGTGCGCGACATCATGACCGCCGACGTGGTCACCGTCGGCCTGGGCGATGACGCGTCCGCCTGCATGCGCATGGTCACCGAGCGCCGCATCCGTCACCTGCCGGTCGTGGATGGCGATGCGGTGCTGGGCGTGGTGTCAATCGGCGACCTGGTGAAGGCGGTGATCGAGGAGCAGCAGGAAGAGCTCCAGCAGCTGCAGCGCTACATCACGTCGTGAGCGCCTCGCGGGCCGCGGCTACTTCGCGTAGTCGCCGCCGCAGCCGCTGTCCTCGCCGCCGCCGAGTTCAAGGGTCGCCAGCAATGCCGCAGGTGGCGCGATGCTGGCCAGCGCCAGGGCGATGGCGCCGCGCAGGCCGAGGCGCCCCATGTCCGGGCGGAAACGGGGGTCGCGGAAGCTGCCGTCGAGCACCAGCGGCGAGCGCAGCGACAGGAAGCTGCGGTCTTTGGGCCGCGGCTTCAGCAGCAGGTCCAGGCGTTCGTCGCCAAGGTCGATGGTGCCCTCGCCGACGATGATCGTGTCGCTGGTATCGAACGCCAGCGCGCGCGAGGTCATGAGGCCGTCCTTGACGCTGAAGTCACCGAACGCGCAGCGGATGGCGACCCTGCGGTCCTTGCCGATGAGGAACTTCAGCGCCTCGTAGATGTCGATGCCGGCCAGCTCCATCAGCAGGTTGCTCACCTGGCCACGGCCCATGCCGAGCGCGATGTCGCCGTCGGCGGAGCCGAGCATGTCAGCGATCGAATTGCCGTTGCCGGCGATGTTGATGTTGCCGCCGACGCGCCCCACTGCGTCACGGGTCAATTCGATGTTCGGGAACAGTTTCGCAAGATCCAGGCGCCGCGCCTGGATGTCGGCGTCGGTGCGGATGACGTCCTTGCGCGCATCCATGCGGATCGTCGAGCGGATGGTGCCGCCGGCCACGCCGAAGTCGAGCGGATCCAGGCGCAGCTGCCCGGCCTGCAGCTTGATGTGCGCGTCCATGTCGTCGAGCGGCCAGCCGGGCGCCTGGATGCGCGCGGACTTCCAGCGCACGTCGGCGTCCATCGCCCTCAGTTTGTGCAGCGCGTAGGGCGTGTCGGGCAGCAGGCGGCCACTCGCCGCCTGTTTGGCGGCCTGCGCCTTGAGCTCCGGGTTGCTGGTTTCGCCGCCTCCGGATTGCGGCGCGGCGCCGACGAAGCCCGCCAGGTCGTCGAAGTCCAGGCGCGCCGAGTGCAGGTTGGCGCGCAACATGAGCCGCTCGCCGCCGGTGGTGACGCTGGCCGAGCCGCCGAGGTCGCTGTCGCCGACCTTGCCGGTGAAGTCGTCGTAATGCCAGGTGGTGCCGTCGCGGGTGAAGCGGCCATCGAGCGAATAGGGCGCGGTGGGTGGCAGGGCCACCCCGATCAGCGGGTAGAGGTCTTCGAGGTTGCGTCCCGACAGCGCCATGCGCAGGTCGAAGTCGGCCATGCGCACGGGGTCGGTCACCGTGCCGCGCGCATGTGCACGCGTGGCGCCCGCCGCCGCCCGCAGGTCGATCGCGTAGGGGCGCCTGGCGGCCTGCAAGGCCAGCGGCGAGGCCGCCGCACCGGACAGGGTGAACGCCTCGCCGCGCCAGTGGCCGCTGCCCTTGAGGGTGATCGGCGGCGCGGTCGTGCTGTCCTTGGGCGCGCGGCTCGCCACCGCCAGATCGATGTCGGTGCCACCCTTGGCGTCGATGAAGCGCAAGCGACCGTCATCCACCCACAGGCGCTCGAACGCCGGGCCGGGCCCGTCGCCATCCATGGCGGGGAACACCCAGTTGCCGGCCTTGTCGCCCTTCTCCAGCAGCAGGTCGGGGTTGGTCAGGCGCAGTTCGGGAATGCGCGCCTGGCGCCCGGGCAGCAGGGTGAACGGGCGCACGTGCAGTTCAAGCTGGTCGGCGGTGGCCATCATCGGCTCGTCCGACCAGTCGGCGTTGCCGAGCCGCAGCTTGCCGGCGCGCACGACGGTGGTGCGCCCGAGATCGACATCGAGGTCGCCGCCGATCTCGAAGCTGCGGCCGGTCTTCGCCGCCACGATGCGCTCCAGCGGCCCCTTGAACCAGTTCCAGTCCCAGAGCAGCACCAGCGCGACGATCGCCACGGCCAACGCTCCGGCAAGCGTCCGCCACGGATGCGCGGTGACCGCGTCGAGTGCACGCGGCCGCGGTGCCCGTGGGGGCGGCGCGGCGGCAGGTGGCGGGGTTTCAGGAGGCATGCGCGGCCCGGTTGCGGTCAGGCCGCCACCTTCCACCGTGGTGCATCAAACGGGAGTGAATCCCCGCCGCCGGTGCACGTGGCCTTCATGTTCAGGCGAGCGGAACCGCCACCTGGGCCATGACCGCGATGTAGTGGCAGGCGCTGCCGGCGATGCAGAACAGGTGCCAGATCGCGTGCGAGTAGGGCAGCGACTCGCGGTGGTAGAACACCGTGCCCAGCGTGTAGGCCACGCCCCCGGCGACCAGCCACGCGAAGGTCCATGCGTCCAGCGCCACCAGCACCGGCTTGATCGCGACCAGCACCATCCAGCCCATGGCCACGTAGATAAGCGTGGACAGGCGCTTGAAGCGCCCGGTGTAGAACAGCTTGAAGACCACGCCGGCCAGCGCCAGCGACCAGATGGCGGCAAACATCCACCAGCCCAGCGGGCCGCGCAGGCCGATCAGGGTGAAGGGCGTGTAGGTGCCGGCGATCAGCAGGTAGATCGCGCAGTGGTCGAAGATCTTCAGCCGGCCCTTCAGCACCGGATCGCGGAACGCGTGGTAGAGGGTCGAGGCCACGTACAGCAGCAGCAGCGACGTGGAGAAGACGATCGCCGAGCCAAGCTGCCAGCCATCGCCATGCATCGCCGCCAGCGTCACCAGCACCGCGCCGGCGGCGAGCGCCGCCGTGGCACCCAGGCCGTGGGTCAGCGCACTGGCCAATTCCTCACGCTGCCGGCGCGGGCCCATCGTGTTCAGCGCGGCCTCCCGGGGGCTGGTCGGATGCGCCATCACGCTGTGCTGGACGCCTCGCGGCAGCGGCGGATCGCGTCCTCGCCCTTGCCGGGATCGAACTCCACCACGCCCCCGATCCTGCGCAGTCCCTGGCCCTGGCCCACGTAGACCTCGCCGCCGTGCTCGGCACTGGCTTCGGGCGAGAGCGCCAGGGTCGCGACGTTGTCGAGGCCGATGCTCACCCTGGCCTGGCCCCCGCCATAGCGCACGCGCAGGTCGCTGCCGTCGGCACACAGGTAGGTGACTTCGGTGGCGTCCGGCAACGGCATGGTGGGGGTGGTGCGCGCCGGCAGCGGAATCGACTGCGGCACACCGCTCAGCACGTCGTCGCCGTCCGTCGGAGCGGTGGGCGTGGCGTCGCCACTGGCAGCGCCCGGGTCGCGCGCGGCGGCATCGCCCGCAGGTCCGGGCGCGTTGGCACTGGCCGCCTGGGTGGCGTCATCCGCGGGCGCGCGCGGACCACAGCCCGCGAGCACGCACATCAGGGTGATGGCAACCGCGAGCGCGGTCGGGTAGGCGGTGCGAGGTGTCATGGCGGGCAACCTGGGCGGCGAGGCCACGATCTTAATCTCCCGCCATGTCGCGTGCCCGTCAGCCGTCGCTGCGGGCCGTGGCGTGTTCGCGCGTGGCGAGCAGTTCCACCCCGGGCCAGCGCTCGGTGGTGAGCTGCAGGTTGATCCGGGTCGGCGCCAGGTAGACCAGTTCGCCGGCGCCATCGATGGCCAGGTTGGTGGCGTTCTTCTCGCGGAACTCCTCCAGCCTCTTGGCGTCCTTGCAGCGCACCCAGCGCGCCGTGGCCACGCCGACCGGCTCGAACATGGCGTCGACGCCGTATTCGTCCTTCAGCCGGTAGGCGACCACGTCGAACTGCAGCACGCCGACCGCGCCGAGCACCATGTCGTTGGACATCATCGGCTTGAAGAACTGGGTGGCGCCTTCCTCCGACAGCTGCGCCAGGCCCTTCTGCAGCTGCTTGAGCTTGAGCGGATCGCGCAGGCGCGCTCGGCGGAACAGCTCCGGCGCGAAGTTGGGGATGCCGGTGAACGCGAGCTGCTCGCCTTCGGTGAAGGTGTCGCCGATCGAGATCGTGCCGTGGTTGTGGATGCCGATCACGTCGCCCGGCCAGGCCTCGGCGGCGATCTCGCGGTCGCTTGCGAGGAACGTCAGCGCGTTGGCGAGCTTGAGCTCCTTGCCGGTGCGCGCCTGGAACACCTTCATGCCGGCCTCGAAACGGCCCGAGCACACGCGCATGAACGCGACGCGGTCGCGGTGCAGCGGATCCATGTTGGCCTGGATCTTGAAGACGAAGCCGGTGAGCCTGGGTTCGGACGGCGCGACCGCGCGCGTGGTGGTGGGCTGCGGTTGCGGCGACGGCGCGTGCTTGATGAAGAAGTCGAGCAGCGGCTGCACGCCGAAGTTGTTGACGCCGGAACCGAAGAACACCGGGGTCTGCCGGCCGGCGCGGTATTCCTGGAGATCGAAGGCATGGCTGGCGCCCTGCACCAGCTCCAGCTCGTCGCGCACCTGCGCCAGCATGTCCGCGCCGATGCGCTCGGCGAGCCCCGGCGCATCGAGCGACGGGAAGATGGTGGAGTCCTGGCGGGTGAAGTTGCGGCCCTGCTCGTACAGGTGCACTTCGCCGGTGATCAGGTGCACCACGCCCTTGAGCCGCTTGCCCATGCCGATCGGCCATGTCACCGGCGCGCACTGGATCCCGAGCACGGTCTCGACCTCGTCCAGCAGGTCGATCGGGTCCTTGCCCTCGCGGTCGAGCTTGTTGATGAAGGTCATGATCGGCGTGTCGCGCATGCGGCACACCTCCATCAGCTTGATGGTGCGCTCCTCCACGCCCTTGGCGACGTCGATCACCATCAACGCGGAGTCGACCGCGGTCAGCACGCGATAGGTGTCCTCGCCGAAGTCGGCGTGGCCGGGGGTGTCGAGCAGGTTGATCACGCAGCCCTCGTAGGGGAACTGCATCACCGAGCTGGTCACCGAGATGCCGCGCTCCTTCTCCAACGCCATCCAGTCGGACGTCGCATGGCGGGTGGTCTTGCGCGACTTCACCGAGCCGGCCATCTGGATGGCACCGCCGAACAGCAGCAGCTTCTCGGTGAGCGTGGTCTTGCCGGCGTCGGGGTGCGAGATGATCGCGAACGTGCGGCGGCGGGCGGCTTCGGCGGAAACGTCAGGCATGGCGATACGCGCCGCGCTGGCGCCGGGAGTGTGCGGGAAGCCGGCGATTATACGGCGCGGTGGCGGTTGGCGCGGGTGCCGGGTGTCAAGGCTCGCTGAAGCGGAGGATCCCGCCCGGGCCGAACATCCGGAACGGCAGCGACACCAGGCGCATGCCGCGGTTGGCCTGGACCACGAAATGCAGGTGCGGACCGCCGCTGTAGCCGGTATTGCCGGAGCGGCCGATGCGCTGGCCGCGGCGGATGCGCTCGCCCGGGCGGACGTCGGCACCGCCGGGGGCGAGATGCGCGTACACGGCCATCGAGCCGTCGTCGTGGAGGATGCGGACGACGTTGGCGCGCGCCATGTCCTCCGGCCGGTCGAGTCCGCCTTCGGCGAATCCGGCTTCGACCTGCATCACCACGCCATCGCGGGCGGCGAGCACCGGCGTGCCCACGGGCGTGGCGAAGTCGACCGCGTGCCGGTTCTCGTCGTCGGCGTGGCTGAAGCGCCCGCCCCAGGCCTGTTCGATGCGCAGCGCCGCGGTTCCCAGCGGCCAGGCGTATTCGACGTCGCGCACCTGCGCTGCGGGATGGCCGGGTACGGCGTCCAGGCGCAGGCGGGCATCGGCCGCGGCCACGCGCGCGACGAGAACGCGTCCACGGGCCGGCACCGTCGCACGCGCGGGCAGGGCCGGCTGGGCGGCCGGCGCGCGCCCGGCTTCGATGCGCAGCACCACCTCGATCGGGCCGGCGAGCAGGTTTTCGGCCCAGGCTTCGTGGCCGTTGCCGCGGTCTTCGATGACCAGCCGCGCCAGCGGCGCCGGCGCCTCCTGCAGCGGCACGCGCTCCACCTGCGCCGGCGGCACGCCGTCGTCGACGCGATCCCCGAAGTGCACCACGCCCCGGGCATCCGTCCAGCGGTAGACCTCGGGCGGGGCGCCGGCGGCTCCGCAGCTTGCCACCAGCAGCAGGCAGGCGACGAACGCGCGCATCGTGGTCAGTGCAGGCAGGCCGGGTCCAGGCGCAGCGCCTGCACCAGGTCGCGGAGATCGAACGCGGCCACGGCGAGGTCGTTGTGGACCGCGTAGAACGCACCGGCCGGGAAGCGCGTGGTGGCCGCGGCGTGCAGCGCGATGCCGTCGGTACGCGCCACCCTGGCGCCGTGGAAGCTGCCGACCGGCGCCAGGTCGGCGCGCGCGAAGACATGGAAGCGGGTCAGCGGCGCCTGCTGGTCGACGGCGATCCAGTAGCCGCTGTCGACACCGCAGGACCACAGCGCCACGCCTTCGGCCTCGCCGTCGAAGGTGCCTTCGGGGAGGCTGCGGCCGGCGAAGCGGCCGGCGAGGTCGTATTCGCGCAGGTTGGATGGACGGTTTCGATCCTCCTCGGCGATCAGCAGGCGGTCATGCGCGGGATCGCCGGCGATCGACTCGACCATGTGCAGCTTGCCGGCACCGCTGGTGGCGCCGAACGCGCCCAGGTAGCGCGCAGCCATGCCGTCGTCGCGGGGTTCGAGGCGGTAGCGGCGCACGCGCTGGTCGAGTTCCTGGTCGGCGGGCAGCACGTCGAAACGCGCGCCGTACATGAAGCTGTCGGTGACGTAGGCATCGAGTTCACCCGGCGCGACCTCGTTGAGCCAGATGCCGTAGGGGCTGCGCAGTTCGGCCTGGCCGAAGGCACCGAGCGGCTCGAAGCCGGGAAGCGACAGCACCTGCACACGGCGGTTGTCGCGCTCCACCACGAACACCAGGTCGCCGAACACGGTGATCCCGTTGGGGCGGTTGAAGCTGCCGTGGCCTTCGCCACGCGCGCCGACGGTGCGCGACACGGCACCGCTGTCGCCGTCGAACAACGTCAGGCGATGGCCCGACTTGCCGGTGGCGAGCAACCAGGTGCGGCCGTCTTCCGCGCTCCACGTGGCCAGCGAATCGAGCTCCTCGCCCACGACATCGGCGGAGATCCACGCCTCCTGGACCAGCGTTGCGCCCTCGGCCACGCCCGGGGTGGCGGGAGGCGGGGTTCGGGGTTGCGTGGCCTGCGTGGCGCAGGCGGACAGGAGCACGGCCAGCGCGCCGGCGACAAGTGTTCTTTGCATCGCGGGATTATGCGGCAGCCCCGCCCGCGCCGGCGATCGACTTCGCATCGGCGACGCACCGAACGCTATCCATCGCTTGATCCGCATGAAGCGATTGACAAGCCGCGCAGGCGCTGCCAACCTGCACGTCATCCATCGTGACCGGCCGAGGGACAGGCCCGAAGACGCCGGGGCAACTGGATGGAGCGCAAGCTCCGTCCGCTGTGCCAAGTCCTGCGGGGACCTGTGTGTCCACCGGAAGATGGTTGCGGATCGCCTCACGGCATCCGTGGCGCTGCGTGCCGCCCGGCGCGTGGCACATCTTCGGCATGCCCCGTTGGCGTCGATGGCCTTGTCCCCTCTCGGATATCGCCATGAGCCTCGTTGAACGCACCGCGCCCGCCTGCGCCTCCACGCCCCCGCACCACGATGTGGCGGTTGCCGCGCCATACGCTGCGGCCGCCGACCCGCCGTGCCTCGCCCTCCGTGGCGAGGTCGAGCTGGCGCTGCCGATGCGCCACGCCGGCCTGCGCCCGCTGCGGCTGGCGTACGAATTGCAGGGTCCGGTGGACGCACCGGTGGTGCTGGTCGCCGGCGGCATCTCCGCCGATCGCCACCTCGCGCCCTGCGCGGTGTTTCCCGCGCGTGGCTGGGCCGGCGCGGTGGCCGGTGTTGGGACAGCCCTCGATCCCGCGCGCACGCGCCTGCTCGCATTCGACCATGTCGGCGCCGATGGCCTCCTGGACGCACCGATCGACACCACCGACCAGGCCGATGCCGCGGCGCTGCTGCTCGACGCGCTCGGCATCGCGCGCCTGCACGCATTCGTCGGCTATTCCTATGGCGCCATGGTGGGCCTGCAGTTCGCGGCGCGCCACGGCGCGCGCCTGGAACACCTGGTGGCGGTCAGCGGCGCGCACCGCGCGCATCCCTGGGCCGCGGCCTGCCGCGCGCTTCAGCGCAGGGCGCTCGCGCTCGGGCAGCTGCAATGCGCAGACGGCCAGGGGCTGTCGCTCGCGCGCCAGTTCGCGATGCTCGGCTATCGCAGTCCGCAGGAATTCGCCGAGCGCTTCGCGGCCGCGCCCGTGGTGGCCAACGGCCGCGTGCGCGTGGCCGCGGAGGACTATCTCGATGCCGCCGGCGCGCGCTTTGTCGCGCGCACGCCGGCCGTCGCCTGGCAACGGCTTTCGGAATCCATCGACCTGCATCGCGTGGATCCCGCAGCGGTGCGCGTGCCCACCACCGTGGTCGCGGTGGACGGCGACCAGCTGGTGCCGCTGGCCGATGCCGTCGACCTGGTCGAAGGCATCGGCGGCGCGGCGCGCCTGCGCGTGCTGCGCTCGCCGCACGGCCACGATGCCTTCCTCAAGGGCGGGGCGCGCATCGACGCGATCCTGCGCTCGGCGCTGGGCGCAACGGCGTCGGCCAACGCGCAGGTGGCGGCATGAACACGCCCGCGCGCCGCTTCGACGCCGCCACCCGCGCCGTGCGCGCCGGCATCGACCGCGACACCGCGTTCGGTGCGGTCACCCCGCCGCTGGTGCTGTCGTCCAACTTCAGCTTCGCCGGCCTGGGCGACAAGCGCGAGTACGACTACACGCGCAGCGGCAACCCCACGCGCGACCTGCTGGGCGAGGCGCTGGCCTCGCTGGAAGGTGGCGCCGGCGGCGTGGTGACCGCCAGCGGCATGGCGGCGATCACCCTGCTGCTGCACGCGCTGCTGGAGCCGGGCGACCGCCTGGTGGTGCCGCATGATGCCTACGGCGGCAGCTGGCGGCTGTTCGACGCGCTGGCGCGCAAGGGACATTTCGAACTCGTCACCGCCGACCTCACCGACCCGCGCGCGCTGGGCGACGCGCTCGCCATGTCGCCGAAGCTGGTGCTGGTGGAAACGCCGTCCAATCCGCTGCTGCGCATCACCGACCTGCGCTTCGTGGTGGAGGCCGCGCACCGCGCCGGCGCGCTGGTCGCGGTGGACAACACCTTCCTGTCGCCGGCACTGCAGCAGCCGCTCGCGTCCGGCGCGGACGTGGTGCTGCATTCCACCACCAAGTACATCAACGGACACAGCGATGTCGTGGGTGGTGCCGTGGTGGCGGCATCGCCGGAGTTGCACGCGCGGTTCACCTGGTGGGCGAACGCGTTGGGCATCACCGGCGCGCCGTTCGACAGCTTCCTCACCCTGCGCGGGCTGCGCACGCTGGACGCGCGCATCCGCGTGCACGAGCAGAACGCGGCGCGGGTGGCGGACTGCCTGCAGGCGCATCCGGCGGTCGCCCGGGTGTACTGGCCGGGTCTCGCAGCACACCCGGGACACGCCGTCGCGGCGCGCCAGCAGCGCGGCTTCGGCGCCATGCTGTCGTTCGAACTGGCCGGCGGCGTGGTGGCCGTGCGCGCGTTCGTCGACGGCCTGCAGTGCTTCACGCTTGCCGAGTCGCTGGGCGGCGTGGAGAGCCTGGTGGCGCATCCGACGACGATGACGCACGCGGCGATGACTGCGGAGGCGCGTGCGCGTGCCGGCATCGCAGACGGCCTGCTGCGCCTGTCGGTGGGCATCGAATCCGCCGACGACCTGCTCGCCGACCTCGCCGCGGCGCTCGACCGCGCACAAACCACGGCCACGGTCGACACGCGTCGCACGGTGGACGCATGAACGCGGTCGCCAGCCTGCTGCGGCCGGGGGCCGTGCCGCGTGCGGTGCCGCCGGCGCAACCGCCACAGCCGCGCCTCGGGCTGCTGGGCACCGGCACGGTGGGCGCCGCGTTCGTGGCGCGCTGCGCGCATCTGCGCGGGCAGGGCGTCGCACTGCCGGAGTTCGCCTGGCTGTCGAACTCGCGCGCGCTGGCGGGCTGCGACCCGGGTGCGGCCGGCGAGGTGCTGCAGCGGCTGCGCGCGGCACCGGCGCGCGGCGGCGGATTCCCGCCGTGGGTGGAGAGCGAAGGGCTGCGCCGAGGAGACGTGATTGTCGACGCCACCGCCAGCGACGTCGTCGCCAGCTGGCACAGCGAGTGGTTGCTGCGCGGTATCCACGTGGCCACCGCCAACAAGCTCGGCGCAGGCAGCGACTCCGTACGCGCGCAGGCGATCGTGCGTGCCTGCAGCGAAGGCGGCGGACGCTACGGCGATGCCGCCACCGTGGGGGCCGGGTTGCCGCTGCTGCGCTCGATCCGCGCGCTGGTCGCCGGTGGCGACCGCATCCACGCCATCGAGGGCGTGCTGTCAGGCTCGCTGGGGTGGCTGTTGGACCGCCATGACGCCAGCACGCCATTCGCGGACCTGGTGCGTGCGGCCTGCGCTGCCGGCTACGCCGAGCCCGATCCGCGCATCGACCTGTCCGGCGAGGATGTGCGCCGCAAACTGCTGATCCTGGCGCGCGCGGCGGGCTTCGCGATCGAGCCGCGCGAGGTCGTGGTGGAGTCGCTGCTGCCGCCTGCGCTTGCAACGGCCGATGCCGCCGATGTCGATGCGCGCCTGGGCATGCTGGACACGCCGCTGCGCGAACGCCATCGCGCCGCGGCAAGGCGGGGCGACACGCTCGCCTACGTCGGCCGCGTCGACGCCGCCGGTGCGCGCGCGGAGCTGCGCGCGCTCGACGCCGCGCATCCTCTGCGCGCGGGCGCGGGCACCGACAACCGGGTGGCGATCTGGAGTGACCGCTACCACGCGCGGCCGCTGCTGATCCAGGGGCCGGGCGCGGGCGCCGCGGTGACCGCGGCGGCCCTGCTCGACGACGTGCTGGCGATCACCCGCGGATGCGGCCGCGGATCAGCACTCGATGACGTTCACCGCCAGGCCACCGCGTGAGGTTTCCTTGTACTTGTCCTGCATGTCGCGGCCGGTGTCGCGCATGGTCTTGATGACCTTGTCCAGGCTGACCTTGTGCTTGCCGTCTCCGCGCATGGCCATGCGCGAGGCGTTGATGGCCTTGACCGCGCCCATCGCGTTGCGCTCGATGCAGGGGATCTGCACCAGCCCGCCGATCGGGTCGCAGGTCAGGCCGAGGTTGTGCTCCATGCCGATCTCGGCGGCGTTCTCGATCTGGCTGGGGGTGCCGCCGAGCGCGGCGGTCAAGCCCGCCGCGGCCATGGAACAGGCCACGCCCACCTCGCCCTGGCAGCCGACCTCGGCGCCGGAGATCGAAGCGTTTTCCTTGTAGAGGATGCCGACCGCGGCCGCGGTGAGCAGGAAATCGAAGATGCCCTGCTCGGTGCTGCCGGGGCAGAAGCGCTCGTAGTAGCGCAGGACCGCGGGCATGATGCCGGCGGCGCCGTTGGTGGGCGCGGTGACCACGCGGCCACCGGCGGCGTTTTCCTCGTTGACCGCCAGCGCGTACAGGTTGACCCAGTCGAGCGTGGTCAGCGGATCGCGCATGCCGGCCTCCGGCCGCGACGACAGCTCCGCGAACAGCGCCGGCGCGCGCCTCGAGACGTGCAGGCCGCCCGGCAGGGTGCCGCCGTTGGCGATGCCGCGCTGGATGCAGGACTGCATGGCCTGCCAGATCTCGCGCAGCCCCGCCTTCACATCGTCGCCGCTGCGCCACGAGGTTTCGTTGGCCATCATCATCTGCGCGATGCTCAGGCCATGTTCGCGCGCCTGCGCCAGCAGCGCGTCGCCGCTGGCGAACGGATAGGGCACGGGCGTGGTGTCGGCCACGATGCGATCCTCCGCGGCCTCGTCCTGGTTGACCACGAAGCCGCCGCCGACCGAGTAGTAGTCACGGCTGGCCACGACCTCTTCGTTGGCGTCGTAGGCGGTGAAGCGCATGCCGTTGGTGTGGAACGGCAGCTTCTGGCGCTTGTTCATCACCAGGTCGCGTTTCTCCTCGAACGCCACCGGGTGGCGGCCGGCCAGATTGACGCGACGCTCGCCGCGGATGCGCAGCAGCGCGTCGGGGATGATGTCGGGGTCGATCAGGTTGGGCACGTTGCCCTCAAGACCCATCAGCACGGCCTTGTCGGTGCCGTGGCCGCGCCCGGTCAGCGCGAGCGAGCCGAACACCTCGGCGCGCACGCGCACGACATCCTGGAGCTTGCCGGCGTCGGCCAGGTGGTGCTCGACGAAGCGCGCCGCGGCGCGCATCGGGCCCACGGTGTGCGAGGAACTCGGCCCGATGCCGATCTTGTAGAGGTCGAAGGTGCTGACGGCCATGGTGATCCGGTTGCCCCGGAGGCTGCCGGGTCCAGGCGGCGCGAGGGCGCGCGCGGCTGCCCGCTATCATAGCCGCGCCGCTGCGCCGCCCCTGCGCGGCGCGCACGTTTCAAGGCCCGGACCGATGCAGCTCATCCTCTTCCAGCGCGACGACTGCCACCTCTGCGACCTCGCGATCGCGGTGCTGGCGGAGGCGCGTGCGCCTGAATTCGACAGCGTGTTCATCGACGGTGACGAGGCGCTCGAGCACCGTTACGGCGTGCGCGTGCCGGTGCTGCGCGATGCCGCCGGTGCCCGTGAGCTGGACTGGCCGTTCGACGCCGCGGCGCTGGAGCGTTTCCTGACGGCCTGATCGCAGCTCCGCAGGCAGGCCGGCGGACGCGTTCGGTTCAGCCGCGCGCGCGCCAGCCGGGCAACATGCGCCGCAGCGTGTCGTCGCGCTGGAAGATGTGGTGGTACAGCGCGGCGCCGGCATGCGCCGCCACCAGCAGCACCAGCACCCAGAACATGGTTTCGTGCGCGTCGTTGGCCAGGTCGGCCAGGCCCTCGTTGGGCGGCGACAGCTTCGGCACTTCGGCCAGCCCGAACCAGCGGAACGGCCGCAGGCCGCTGGCGGAGTCGTACAGCCAGCCGCTGAGCGGCATCGCGAAGATCAGCGCGTACAGCGCCCAGTGGGTCACCGAGGCGATCATCGCCTGCAGGCGCGGGGTGCCCGCGACCGGCGGCGGCGCGCCGGCATACAGGCGCCAGCCGAGGCGCAGCAGGGCCAGCACCAGGATGGTGAGGCCGACCGACTTGTGCGCGGTGTAGACCCAGAAGTACTTGGGCGTGCGCGGCAGCTCGCCCATGGTCAGGCCGACCACGGCGACCACCAGCAGCAGCACCACGATGGTCCAGTGGAAGGCCTGGCTGACGGCGCCCCAGCGGGTGATGTTCTTGAGGGTCATGGCGGGGTGGTGGCCTCTGCTTGCGGCGTGGCGGTGGCGGGCGGGGCCGTGTCGTCGCGCGAGCGCACCGCTTCGACCTCGATGCGGAGCTCGATCGCGTCGCCAATCACCGAGCCCCATGCGGTGCTGCCGAAGTCCGCGCGGCTGAGCGTGGTGGTGGCGGAGAAGCCGATCGTGCGGCGGAATGGCGGCAGCGGGTGGCGACGATGGCCGTTGAGGGTGGCATCGAGCACCACGTCGCGGGTCACCCCGCGCAGCGACAGCGTGCCGTGGATGCGCGCGCGGCGGTCGTCGATGGCCTCGACCCGTGTGGATGCGAAGCGCGCCAGCGGGTGGCGTTCGCTGTCGAGCAGTCCGCGTGCGGCGACCGCGCGGTTCCAGTCCGCATCACCGAAGTCCAGCCGTGACAGCGGCACGTCCGCGACTACCGACGCGCCGGTCCAGTCGCCAGGCACGAAGCGCAGCTGGCCGGTGGTCCCGGACACGGTGCCGATGGCGCGCGAAAAGCCGGCATGGTCGACAGCCAGCGCAAGGCGGGTATGCACCGGGTCGATGGCGTAGGTGTCGGCATCGGCGGCGGTGCCGGCCGCCACCGCCGGCGGCATCGCGACTGCGCCATCGGCCACGCCTGCCGCGTCGCGCGTCACCGCCGGCATGCAGGCGGCCAAAGACACCGCCATCGCCATCGCCATGACGGGGAGCACGGCCAGCGGCAGGCGGCCTGTTCGCGGCATGGCATGCATGGGCGTTCCCTGCGAACGACGCGTCGCGCCGACGGGTGATTCTAGGCGCAGGCCGCCGGCGCGGCGCAACTTGCGCCGGATACGGTGCGTTGCGAGGATGCGCTGGGGTGGCGTGGGCGCGTGCCCGCCGCGGATGGCCGGGGAGGCACATGCGAGGTTTGGCGACATGGATCGGCCTCTGCCTGTGCGGGCTGCTGGCGGGCATGGCCGTGGCCGCGGTGCCGCAGTTGCCGCAGCCGCGCCAGATCAGCGTGTTCGACGGGCTGCCGTCGAATCGTGTCAACGCGCTCGCCGAAGACCGCCAGGGGTACCTGTGGATCGCCACGCGCGACGGCCTGGCGCGCTATGACGGCGTGGGTTTCCGCATCTGGCGGGTCGGCGACGGCCTGCGCGACAACTTCATATGGTCGGTGCATGTCGATGCGCAGGACCGGGTGTGGATCGGCACCCAGAACGCCGGCCTGGCGATGCTGGACGTGGAGCGTGAGGCGTTCACCTGGTACGACAGGAACTCGCACGCGGCGATCGCCGGCAACGATGTGTGGTCGGTGGCGAGCACGCCCGATGGCGACGTCTGGTTCGGGACCGCGGAGAGCGGACTGCACCGTGTATCGCCCGACGGCCGCGTGCGGCAGTACGCGCACGAGCCGGGCAATGCCGACAGCCTGCCCTCCAACGGCGTGTCGCATCTCGCCGTGGACCGGCGCGATGGCACGCTGTGGATCGGCACCAAGGGTGGCGTGGCGCGCTGGACCGGTTCGGGCTTCGCCAGGTTGCCGGTGGATGCGCTGCCGTCGTTGCTGATCGACGGGCTGACCGTGGACGACGGCGGCGAGGTCTGGATGGGCATGCACGGCGCGGGCATGGTGCGGCGCGTGGATGGACGCATCGAACGCCTGCCATGGGTGGACCCGGTGCTCGGCCAGCCCGCGCTGCACATGCTGCTCGAGGATGCGCAGGGCGCGCGCTGGCTGGATACCCGCAGTGGCCTGGCCTGGGAGCGCGACGGTCGCGTCGACAACGTGCCGCTGTACAGCACCACCAGCCGCGGCCTGGTGCGTCCCGCCTGGTCCAGCGCATACGAAGACCGCGAAGGTGGCCTGTGGTTCGCCAGCTCCGATGCCGGCCTCTGGCACCTGCCGGCCAACTGGCGGAATTTCACCGTGCTGCAGCGGCGCCTTGGCGATCCGGCTTCGCCGGCCAACGCTTTCGTCTACGGCGTGGCACCGGCCACCGCCGCCGGTGGGCGTGGACTGTGGCTGGTCGGCAGCGGTGGCGTGCTCGACTGGATGGATCCGGAAACCGGCAGCATCGAACACCGGTTCACCGAAGTGTGCGGGGCGCTGCTGGTCACCGGCGTGCTCGAAGCGCGCGATGGCGGCGTGTGGCTCGGTTGCCAGGACCAGTTGGTGCGCTTCGATCCGCTGAGCCGGGCGGTGCGCCGCTGGCATGCCGATGGCAGCGCCGATGCCGCGCCACCCGGGCGTATCGCGCACTTCGTCGAATTGCAGGACCGCACGCTGTGGCTGGCCAGCCTGCACAGCGTCCAGCACCGCGACCGTGCCGGCCGGGTGCTCGACACCGTCCACCGCGGCGATGGCCGTGGCCTGGGCTTCAATGATTCGGTCGAGCAGCTCGCGCGCGCGCCGGATGGCGGACTGTGGCTGGTCGGCAGCGGCGGGCTGCGTACGTGGAATGACGGCCTGCGCCGCTTCGAAGCGATCCCCGGCGCGCCCGGGATCGCACTGCAGGGCGTCGCCATCGAAGCGTCGGGAGACGGCCACCGCATCTGGCTCGCAGGCAACGGCGTGCTGTCGGTGTATCGCTGGGATGGCGCGTCGCTGCACCACCTGGACACGGTGGACGCCGCCCAGGGACTGCCGACCGTCGCCCCGGGCGGGGTGCTGGTGGACGACGCCGGCGTGGTGTGGATGACCACGGCGCGCGGACTGGTCCGGTTCGACCCGGTGACACGCCGGGTGCGCGTCTACGGCGTGCGCGACGGCCTCCCGAGCCACGAGTTCAGCGAGTACCCGATGCAGATGTCGCCGTTGGGCTACGTCGCCGCCGGGACCGCCGATGGCCTGCTGCTGTTCCATCCGCGGCAGGTGCAATGGACGCAGGGCACGCCGACGCTGGCGGTGGAGTCGATCGACCTGCGCCGCGGCGACGATCGCGTGTCGCTGTCGCCGCTGGCCACCCGGCTTGAACTGCGCCACGACGATCGCGACCTGCGCGTGGTCGCGCGCCTGCTGTCGTTCACCGACGCGCACGCGCACCGCTACCGCTTCCTGCTCGAGGGCGACGATGCCGGCTGGGTTGAGACCGGCGCGGCCGGCGAGCGGATCTTCCCGAAGCTGGCCCCTGGCCGCTATCGGCTGCAGGTGCAGGCACGCACCGCCGACGACGCGTGGTCACCCTCGCAGCAGCTGGTGCTGCACGTGCAGCCCCCGTGGTGGCAGGCCGCCTGGGCGCAACTGCTGTTCGTCGCGCTCGCGGTCCTGCTCGTGCTGTGGATCGGGCGCGCCTACCGGGGCCGTTTGAAGCGTCGCCACGCCTGGCAGCTCAACGAGCAGAAACGCGACCTGGCCGAACAGGCGTCGCTGGCCAAGACCAGGTTCCTGGCCACGCTGGGCCACGAAGTACGCACGCCGATGACCGGCGTGCTGGGCATGAGCGAGCTGCTGCTGGGCACCGAGCTCGAGCCGCGTCAGCGCGGCTATGCCGATGCCATCCGCCGCGCCGGTGAGCACCTCATGCGCCTGGTCAACGACGCGCTCGACCTCGCGCGCATCGAGGCCGGCAAGCTGGAGCTCGATGCCCAGCCCTTCGACCTGGTGGAGCTGCTCGACGAAGTGGCCGGCATGGTCGAGCCGATGGCCCGCCAGCGCGGCCTCGCCTTCCGCCGGCACATCGATGCCGACACCCCGCGCTGGCTGCTCGGCGACGCCGGCCGCGTCCGGCAGATCCTGCTCAACCTGCTCGGCAACGCGATCAAGTTCACGGAGGTCGGCAGCGTGTCGCTGCAGGCGGCACCGATGGCCGGCGCCGGCGTGCGCCTGGTGGTGTCCGATACGGGGCCCGGGCTCAACGATGAGCAGAAGGCGTATCTGTTCCGGCGCTTCGAGCAGGCCGAAGGCATCCGCACCGCGTCACGTTACGGCGGCAGCGGCCTGGGCCTGGCGATCTGCCAGGAGCTTGCCGTGGCGATGCGCGGCCGCATCGAGCTCGACAGCACGCCGGGGCACGGCACTGACTTCACCGTCGACCTGCCGCTGCCCGGCGCGCAGGCACCCGAGGCGCGGCCCGTGGACATCCGCCCGCCGCGCCCGGCACAGCGGCCACGCAGCATCCTGCTGGTCGAGGATGACGCCACGGTCGCCGAGGTGATCGTGGGCCTGCTGCATGCGCAGGGGCACCACGTGGTGCACGTGCCGCACGGACTGGCCGCGCTGAGCGAGACCACCGCCAGCCGCTTCGATCTCGCCCTGCTCGACCTCGACCTGCCCGGCATCGACGGCCTCGCGCTGGCGCGGCAGCTGCATGCCTGTGGATTCACCGCGCCGCTGCTGGCGGTCACCGCTCGTGCGGATGCCGACGCCGAGCCTGCGGCGCGCGCGGCCGGGTTCGACATGTTCCTGCGCAAACCGGTGACAGGTGCCTTGCTCGCCGATGCCATCGACGCGCTTCTGCCCGGGGACGAGGTGTCCTAGCGCCGGCTGTAGGCGTGCACCTCGTCCACCAGCACGCGCACGTGCTCCGGGTCCATGCCTGGCGACATGCCGTGGCCGAGGTTGAAGACATGGCCCTCGCGCGAGCCGCCGTTGCCGTCGCGGTAGCTGTCCAGCGCGCGGCGCACTTCGCCACGGATCGCATCGGGGCTGCCGAACAGCGTGGTCGGGTCGAGGTTGCCCTGGATGGCGACCTTGTCGCCGATGCGGCGCGCGGCGTCACCGAGTTCGATCAGCCAGTCCACGCCGACGCCTTCGGCTCCGGTGGCCGCCAGCGCCTCCAGATGCGTGGCGTTGCCCTTGCCGAACAGGATCAGCGGCGTGCGTTCGGCGCCTTCGCCGCGGTCGAGTTCGCTGGCGATGCGCGCCATGTACGGCAGCGAGAACTCGCGGTACATCGCCGGCGACAGCGTGCCGCCCCAGGTGTCGAACACCTGCAGCGCCTGCGCGCCGGCGGCGCGCTGCGCGGCGAGGTAGGCGATCACCGCGCGGGTGTTGACGTCGAGCAGCGCGTGCAGCGCCTTGGGGTCGTTGTGCGCCATCGCCTTGATGCGCGCGAAGTCCTTGCTGCCGCCGCCTTCCACCATGTAGCAGGCCAGGGTCCACGGGCTTCCGGAGAAGCCGATCAGCGGCACGCTGCCGTCCAGCTCGCGGCGGATCACGCGCACCGCGTCCATCACGTAACGCAGGTCGGTTTCCATGTCGGGCACGCCGAGTTTGGCGATCGCCGCGGCGTCGCGCACCGGGTGCCTGAACTTCGGACCCTCGCCATCGACGAAGTACAGGCCGAGGCCCATCGCGTCCGGGATGGTCAGGATGTCCGAGAACAGGATCGCGGCGTCGAGCTCGAAACGCGCCAGCGGCTGCAGGGTCACCTCGCAGGCCAGCTCCGGGTTGGTGGCCAGGCCCATGAAGCTGCCGGCCTTGGCGCGCGTGGCGCGGTATTCCGGCAGGTAGCGGCCTGCCTGGCGCATCAGCCACACCGGGGTGTGGTCCACGGGTTCGCGGCGCAGGGCACGCAGGAAACGGTCGTTCTTCAGGGTCTGGGGCACGTCTTGGGTCCTGGTAACGGCCCGCGGGGCAGGGTCACGGTTTCGGCACGTCCGCGCCCTGCGCGAACATCAGCTGGAAACCGCGCTTGAGCTGCTGGTCGCGGGCCTGCTCCAGCGCTTTCACGGCGCTGGTCTGGTCGAGGAACTGCTCGCGCCGCACCGTGCTGCGGCCGCCGATCTGTCCGGTTTCGCGCACCAGCGCCCAGCCGCCGAGCAGGTCGGGCTGGAGCATCAGTTGCACGAAGCGCGGCGGTTCGCGGCCTTCGGGGCGTTGTTGCAGGAGCAGGCGCATCCGGTGATTGTAGCCGGCGGCGGGTCCCGGACACCGCTGCTGGCTAGGCGCCCAGGACGTCCAGCACCGCGGCTTCCGGCACGTCGGACACGACCCGCGCGCGGCCCGCGCCGTCCCAGAGCACGAACCGCAGGCCGCTGGCCTGGGCCTTCTTGTCCAGGCGCATGCGCGCCAGCAGCGCCCGCGGGTCAAGTCCACGCGGCAGCTCCACCGGTAGCCCCAAGCGCAGCAGCAGCGCGCGCAGGCCGTCGGCGTCGCCGCTGGCGGACATGCCGAGCATCGTGGAGAGACGGGCCGCGAGCACCATGCCCACCGCCACCGCCTCGCCGTGGTTCAGGCCGCCGTAGCCCTGTTCGGTCTCGATGGCGTGGGCAAAGGTGTGGCCGAAGTTGAGCAGGGCGCGCTCGCCGCGCTCGCAAGGGTCGCGCGTGACGATCGCCGCCTTGTGCGCGCAGCTGCGGGCGATGGCGTCGGCCAGCGCCGTATCCTCGCGGCCGAGCAGCGCGCCGGCGTGGCCGGCCAGCCAGTCGAGGAAGGGCGCGTCGACGATGGCGCCGTATTTCACCACCTCCGCCAAGCCCGCGCGCAGCTCGCGGTCGGGCAGGGAGCGCAGCACGGCGGTATCGGCCAGCACCGCGCGCGGCGGGTGAAAGGCGCCGACCAGGTTCTTGCCGGCGGCCAGGTCGACGGCGGTCTTGCCGCCCACCGAGGAGTCCACCATCGCCAGCAGCGTGGTCGGCAGCTGCACGCAGTCGATGCCGCGCATCCAGCAGGCCGCGGCAAACCCGGCGAGATCGCCGACCACGCCGCCGCCGAGCGCGAACACACAGGCATCGCGGGTGGCGCCCAGCGCGGCCAGCGCGTCGATGGCGGCGACGAAGCCCTGCAGGGTCTTGGACGCTTCACCGGCGGGCAGCACGAAGCGCGCGATGCGCAGGTCCGGGCGCGCGGCCAGCAGCGCGTCTTCCACGCCCTGCGCATGCAGCGGCGCGACGTTGCTGTCGCTGGCCAGCAGCACCTGGCGCCCGCGCAGTGTTGCGGTGAGGGCGGCGCCATCGGCGAGCAGCCCTTGGCCGATGGCGATCCGGTACGGGGCGTCACCGCCCACGTCGACGTGGCGCACCGCGGTCACGATGCGAGTTCCAGGCCGCGCTGCCAGGCTGCGTCGAGCGCGTGGCCAAGGCGCACCGCCGCGTCGGCCGCGCTCAGCGCGCGCGTGTCGAACTGCATGTCGGCGACTTCGGCGTACAGCGGGTCACGCACTTCGGCCAGCCGCCGCAGCACCGCTTCACGATCGCCGCCGGCCAGCAACGGACGGCTGCGGTCGCGGGCCAGGCGCGCCAGCTGCGCCTCCACGTCGACTAGCAGGTGCACCACGTAGCCGCGCGTACGCAACAGCGCGCGGGTGCCGGCATCGAGTACCGCGCCGCCACCGGTGGAGACCACGCAGCCCGTGGCGGCCAGCAGGGTCGCCAAGACCTCGCGTTCGCGCGCGCGGAATCCGGCCTCGCCCTCGCATTCGAAGATCGTCGCCACGCTGGTGCCGGTGCGCAGCTCGATCTCGCGGTCGGCGTCGACGAAGGGCAGCGCGAAGCGCTCGGCGAGGCGGCGGCCGATCGCGGATTTGCCCGCGCCCATGGGGCCGACGAGCACGAGGTTCGGGGCAGGATTCATGCCCCGCGATGCTAGCAGCCGGTGATCCACGGCGCGCCCTTAACATGCGCCGCACTAGGGTTGCAGGCAGCGGCAGTGTCGCCGCCAACCGGAATACCCGCCATGACGGTCGCCAAGATCATCGAAGTGAACGCCTCCTCGCCCACCAGCGTCGAGGATGCCGTGCGCACCGGACTCGCCAAGTGCGCGGAGTCGGTCAAGAACATCCGCGGCGCCTGGATCAGCGAGACCAAGGTGGTCACCGACGGCTCCGGCAACATCACCGAGTGGCGCGTCAACCTGCGGGTGACGTTCGTCGTCGAGTAGGGACCGGCGCGTCAGTGGTCGGCCGTCGCGCGGCATCGAGGCCGACCACCAGGTCCGCGATCGCCGGCAGCGTACGCAGCGCCTGCCGGCTGACGCGTTCGTAGTGCTGGATGAAGCGCTCGATGCCGGCGCGCGTCATCGCCGGCCGGGAAGGCGCGGCGGCGTGCAGCGCCTGTTCCGCCTGCCAGCGCCAGTCCGCCACGACCTCGAAGCCGGGCGGCTGCAGGAACAGGAGCCGGTCCGCGCGCGCCCATAGGGCCGGGTAGTCGCGGGCGAGTGCCGCGTTGCACCAGCGGCGCCAGGTGGCGTCGGGGTCCTCGTCGCGTTCCAGGGCGTTGACCGGTGTGGCCAGTGCGGCGTCGTCCTCGGCGGTTGTGCCGATGAACCAGCCTTCCAGGATCACCAGGCGGATGCCGGCGACCCGCGGCCAGTCGCTGCGCGGGCAGCGCCGGTCGGCGAGCTTGTCGAAGCGCGGCAGGTCGGCCATGCCGGTGGCGCGCAGCGCGTCCAGGGTGGCGAACGCGAGCGACAGGTCGTGCGTGCCGGGCGGGCCGCGCGTGGCGAGCAGCGGGTGCACGTCGCGGGCCAAGGCCTGGCGCGCGTCGTGGTCGAGGTAGACGTCGTCGATCGACAGCACCGCGGTCGGCAGGCCGCGTGCGGCGGCTGCCCGCGCCAGCTGCGCGGCCAGCGTCGACTTGCCGGAGCCCTGGACGCCGCTGATCGCGAACACCCGCGCGCCGGACGCGATCACTTCGGCCAGCACGGCGGCCACCATGGCATCGCCGAAACCGCCACGCGGGTGCAAGGGCGTCTGCATCCGTGCACGATAGCGCGGCGCCGGCGCGTGCCGCGCGCGTGCCGTCCATGTGGAGTCCTGCCGTGATGACCGACCTGTACGCCGAAGCCCTGGCCACCTTCGACACGCTGTTCGACGAAGCGCGCGATGCCGGCGAGCCCGACCGCACCGCGATGACCCTGGCCACCGCCACGCCCGACGGCCGACCCTCGGCGCGCACCGTGCTGCTGAAGGCGCACGACGCGCGCGGCTTCGTGTTCTACACCCATCTCGACGGCCGCAAGGGCCGCGAACTGAAGTCCAACCCGCGCGCCGCGCTGCTGTTCCATTGGCCACGGGTCCGCCAGGGCGTGCAGGTGCGCATCGAGGGGCCAGTGGCGATCATCGACGAGGCCGAGGCCGACGCGTATTTCGCCACGCGGCCGCGCGGCAGCCAGCTTGGCGCCTGGGCGTCGCTGCAGTCGGAGACGCTGGCCGCGCGCGAGGACTTCGAGCGCCGCCTGGCGGACTATGCGCAGCAGTTCGACGGCCGCGACGTGCCGCGCCCGCCGCGCTGGAACGGCCTGCGCGTGCGCGCCGACCGCATCGAGTTCTGGTACGGCGCCGACTACCGCCTGCACGAACGCTGGCTGTACGAATGCGACCACGCCGGCGACTGCAGCAAACGGATGCTGTACCCGTGAGCGAAGCAGGGGCCACCCATGGGCCGCGGCGGATCGTCTGCCTGACCGAGGAGCCCACCGAGACCCTGTACGCGCTTGGCGAGCAGGACCGCATCGTCGGCATCAGCGGTTTCACCGTGCGCCCGTCCGAGGCGCGCCGCGACAAGCCGAAAGTCAGCGCGTTCACCAGCGCGAAGATCGGCGCGATCCTGGCGTTGCGCCCGGACATGGCGATCGGCTTTTCCGACATCCAGGCCGACATTGCCGCCGAGCTGGTGCGCAACGGCGTGGAGGTGTGGATCAGCAACCACCGCAGCGTGGATGGCATCGTCGACTACGTGCGCCGGCTGGGCGCGCTGGTCGGCGCGGCCGCGCGCGCCAATGCCTATGCCGACGACCTGCGACGCGGTCTGGACGAGGTCGCGGCGCTGGCGGCCGCGCTCCCGCGCCGGCCGCGCGTGTATTTCGAGGAGTGGGACGACCCGCCGATCACCGGCATCCGCTGGGTCGCCGAACTGCTGCGGATCGCCGGCGGCGACGACGTGTTCCCGGAGCTTGCCGCCGAGCCGCTGGCGAAGCAGCGCATCCTCGCCGACGCCGGTGAAGTGGTGCGCCGCGCGCCGGACATCATCATCGGCTCGTGGTGCGGCAAGAAATTCCGCCCCGACAAGGTGGCCGCGCGGCCGGGCTGGGACGCGATCCCGGCGGTCCGCGACGGCGAGCTCCACGAAGTCAAGTCGCCGCTGATCCTGCAGCCGGGGCCGGCGGCGCTGACCGACGGCGTGCGCGCGTTGGCCGCGATCGTGCACGCCTGGTCGGCACGCGAACGCGCGCGCGGCCGGGGCTGACGCGCGGCGCGCGCTCTGCGATGATCCGCCACCCCCGAGGAGAACCGCGATGAACCAGGCCGCCATGCACGATGCCGCCCGCCTCCTGCTGCGCATCGCGCTCGGCGTGCTGGTGCTGCTGCACGGCGTCGCCAAGCTGCGCGGCGGCATGTCCGGGATCGAGCGCCTGGTCGAGGCCAACGGCCTGCCGGGCGTGCTGGCCTACGGCGTGCTGGTCGGCGAGGTGCTGGCGCCGCTGATGCTGCTGCTTGGCTTCCATGCACGCCTCGGCGCGGCGCTGGTCGCGGTCAACATGCTGTTCGCCGTCGTGCTGGCGCACATGGGCCAGCTCGGCCAGCTCGACGGCGAGGGCGGCTGGGCGCTGGAGCTGCAGGGCATGTTCCTCGCCACGGCGGTCGCGATCATGCTGCTGGGGCCCGGCCGCTACAGCCTCAACCAGCGCTGAGCGCGTCGCTCAGGGCAGGATGTCGCGGCTGAAGCGCAGCGTCATCGGCGCGGCGCCCGCGGCCTCCACGTTGATGTCGAAGCTGAGCGTCTCCGGCGGCTTCACACGCAGGGTGCCGACATAGTCGATGTAGCCGTCGCTGCGCACTTCGCGCAGCGCGATCGGCTGGCCGCGGCCGAGCAGGTCGCTGGCCCTTGCCTCCACGCGCGCCGGGAGCGACGCCTCGTCCGGGCCGGCGCGCAGGCTGATCACCAGCACCATGCCGCCTGCCTCGCGGTCGATGCCGTAGGTGCGCGCCATCGCCGCGCCCACGACGCCCGCGGGCACCAGGCTGGCACGCAGCACGCGGTCGCCGTCGCGGAGTTCGGCCGGCGGTTCGACCGCATTCGGCGGCGGTGACGGCGCGGGGCCGTTGCCGCAGGCGGCCAGCGTGACGACCAGGGCAAGGCCGAACAGGGCGGATATGCGGCGCGGGGCGATCGTGTGCTCAGTCATTGGCGGCGGACAGTTCGCGGCCACGCACGGTGGCGCGGTCGATGGCGGCGGCCACCAGCGGGCGCAGCCCGCCGGATTCGAAGGTCTCGACCGCTGCCTGGGTGGTGCCGCCGGGTGACGTGACGCGACGCCGCAGCTCGGCCGGTGCCTCTCCGGACTCGGCCAGCATGCGCGCCGCGCCGACGATGGTCTGGAGCACGAGGGTGCGGGCGGCGTCTGCGGGCAGGCCTTGCGCGCGCGCGGCATCTTCCATGGCTTCGGTGAGCAGGAAGACATAGGCCGGGCCGCTGCCCGAAACCGCGGTGACCGCGTCCATCAGCACTTCGTCGTCGATCCACACCGTGGCGCCGGCGCTGGCCAGCAGCGTTTCGGCACGCGCGCGGCCGTCGCCATCGACATGGCGGTTGGCATGCAGTCCGCTCACGCCTGCGCCGAGCAGCGCGGGCGTGTTGGGCATGGCGCGGACCACGGCGGCGCTGCCACCCAGCCAGCGGTCGAGTTGTGCCGCGGTGATGCCGGCGGCAATCGAGATCGCGAGCGGCCGAGCGTCGCGCGCGGTGGCGGCCAGCTCCTCGCAGATACCGCGCATCACCTGCGGCTTGACCGCCAGCAGCCAGGTGTCGGCCCCCGCCACCGCATCGCGTGCGTGTTCGAACACCTGCACGCCGAAGTCGCCCGCCAGCGCGTCGCGCAGCGCCGCGACCGGTTCGGCGACCCGGATGCGCACGGGATCCACGCCGCGCGCGACCAGGCCACCGACCAGGCTGCGCGCCATGTTGCCGCCGCCGATGAAGGCGGTGATGCCGGTGTCGGCGGGAGCGGATGGCTGGGCGGGCATGGCGGCGGTCTCGGATGCGAGCGATGGCGGCATTGTCGCCGAGGGCGGTCTCAGGCGCGCGCGCCGAACAGCGCGGTACCGACGCGGACCATGGTCGCGCCCTCGGCGATCGCCTCCGGAAAATCCGCGCTCATGCCCATCGACAGCGTGTCCACCCCGGCATGGCGGGCGGCCAGTGTGTCGAACAGCCCACGCATCGCGGCGAACGCGGCGCGGCGCCCGGCTTCGTCCGCGCGCGGTGCCGGGATCGCCATCAGCCCACGCAGTGCCAGCGTGGGACGGGCCGCGATCGCGTCGGCCAGCGCGGGCACGTCACCCGGCGCGCAGCCGTGCTTGCTGTCCTCGTCGTCGATGTTCACCTGCACCAGTACCGCCAGCGGCGCGCGGTCGGCGGGACGCGCCGCGGCCAGCACAAGGACCAGCTTGAGGCGGTCCACCGACTGCACCCAGTCGAACAGCACGGCGGCCTGCGCGGCCTTGTTGGACTGCAGGTGGCCGATGAGATGCCATTCCAGTCCCGCACCTGCGAGCGCCGCGATCTTGGTCGCGGCCTCCTGCACGTAGTTCTCGCCGAACGCGCGCGCGGCACCCGGCCGCGCCCGCGCCCAGTCGTCGGCCAGCGCCGCCAACTCGCCGGCGTCGCGGGTCTTGCCCACCGCGACCAGCCGCGCGTCTGGCCTGCGGGCGTCGCGGGAGGCGTTTTGAATGTCGCGCAATACGCGCTCGAGCCGTCCGGATGACATCGGTCCGCCTCCCTGGCCGCCGTGGATTTGTGACGCGGATACAGGGCTATACTGCCTGCGGGGAGTAGTCTGGCGCCAGCCGCGGGGTGGCGTGGCCACTCGATTTGTCTACTGGTGCAATGCCGCTGGGGAGCATGCATGGATATCGCTGAACTGCTGGCATTCTCGGTCAAGAACAAGGCCTCCGACCTGCACCTGTCCGCGGGCCTGCCGCCGATGATCCGCGTCGACGGCGACGTCCGCCGGATCAACATCCCGGCGCTGGACCACAAGCAGGTGCACTCGCTGGTGTACGACATCATGTCGGACAAGCAGCGCCGCGATTACGAGGAATTCCTCGAGGTCGACTTCTCGTTCGAGATCCCCGGCCTGGCCCGCTTCCGCGTCAATGCATTCAACCAGAACCGCGGCGCCGGCGCGGTGTTCCGCACGGTGCCGTCCGAGGTGCTGACGCTCGAGGACCTCGGCACGCCGCGGATCTTCAAGGAGCTGATCGACCAGCCGCAGGGCCTGATCCTGGTCACCGGCCCCACGGGCTCCGGCAAGTCGACCACGCTCGCCGCGATGGTCGACCACATCAACAAGACCGAGTACGGGCACCTCCTCACCATCGAGGACCCGATCGAGTTCGTGCACACCGCGCAGAAGTGCCTGATCAACCAGCGCGAAGTGCACCGCGACACCCACGGCTTCAACGAGGCGCTGCGCTCGGCGCTGCGCGAGGACCCGGACTACATCCTGGTCGGCGAGCTGCGTGACCTCGAGACCATCCGCCTGGCGCTGACCGCCGCGGAAACCGGGCACCTGGTGTTCGGCACCCTGCACACCAGCTCGGCGGCCAAGACCATCGACCGCATCATCGACGTGTTCCCCGCCGGTGAGAAGCCGATGGTGCGCTCGATGCTGTCGGAGTCGCTGCGCGCGGTGATCTCGCAGGCGCTGCTGAAGAAGGTGGGCGGCGGGCGCACCGCAGCCTGGGAAATCATGGTCGGCATTCCCGCCATCCGCAACCTGATCCGCGAGGACAAGGTCGCGCAGATGTATTCAGCCATCCAGACCGGGCAGCAGCACGGCATGATGACCCTCGACCAGCATCTCCAGGACCTGGTGAAGCGCGGCATGGTCACGCGGCCGCAGGCCCGTGACTACGCCAAGGACAAGCGGCTGTTCGAGTAACCGGAGCACCACATGAGCGCCATCGATTTCACCTCGTTCCTCAAGCTGATGGCCCACCAGAAGGCCTCGGACCTGTTCATCACTGCCGGCATGCCGCCGTCGATGAAGGTCCACGGCAAGATCTCGCCCATCACCCAGAACCCGCTCACGCCGCAGCAGGCGCGCGACCTGGTGCTCAACGTCATGTCGCCGCCGCAGCGCGAGGAGTTCGAGCGCACGCACGAATGCAACTTCGCCATCGGTGTGTCCGGCGTCGGCCGCTTCCGCGTGTCGTGCTTCTACCAGCGCAACCAGGTCGGCATGGTGCTGCGCCGCATCGAGACCAGGATCCCGACCGTCGAGGAGCTCAACCTCCCGCCGATCATCAAGACCCTGGCGATGACCAAGCGCGGCATCATCCTGTTCGTGGGCGCCACCGGCACCGGCAAGTCGACGTCGCTGGCGGCGATGATCGGCTACCGCAACCAGAACTCCACCGGGCACATCATCACCATCGAGGACCCGATCGAATTCGTGCACAAGCACGAGGGTTGCATCATCACCCAGCGCGAGGTCGGCATCGACACCGACAGCTGGGAGAACGCGCTCAAGAACACCCTGCGCCAGGCGCCCGACGTGATCATGATCGGCGAGGTGCGCACCCGCGAGGGCATGGACCACGCGATCTCCTTCGCCGAGACCGGCCACCTGGTGCTGTGCACGCTGCACGCCAACAACGCCAACCAGGCGATGGACCGCATCATCAACTTCTTCCCCGAGGACCGTCGCGGCCAGCTGCTGATGGACCTGTCGCTCAATCTCAAGGGCGTGGTGGCGCAGCAGCTGATCCCGACGCCGGACGGCAAGGGCCGCCGCGTGGCGATGGAAATCATGCTCGGCACGCCGCTGGTGCAGGACTACATCCGCGACGGCGAGATCCACAAGCTCAAGGAAGTGATGAAGGAGTCGACCAACCTCGGCATGAAGACCTTCGACCAAGCGCTGTTCGAGCTGTACCAGGCCGGCGAGATCTCCTACGAGGACGCGCTGCGCTACGCCGACTCCGCCAACGAAGTGCGCCTGCGCATCAAGCTGGCGCAGGGTGGCGATGCGCGCACGTTGTCGCAGGGGCTGGACGGAGTCGAGGTCGCCGAGGTGCGTTGAAACGCTGCATTTCACGTGTTCCGCGAAGGGCGCCTGGTGGCGCCCTTCACGTTTGCGCCCTTTTTACCTTCCACCGGCGACAATGACCGGCCGTTCCAACACCCGGAGATCCCCATGGCTTTCACCCTGCCGAAGTTGCCCTACGCCTACGACGCGCTCGAGCCGCACATCGACGCGCAGACGATGGAAATCCACCACACCAAGCATCACCAGACCTACATCAACAACGCCAACGCCGCGCTCGAGGGCACCGAGTGGGCCGACAAGAGTGCCGAGGAGATCATCGCCAACCTCGACAAGCTGCCCGAGGACAAGCGCGTGCCGCTGCGCAACAACGCCGGTGGCCACGCCAACCACTCGCTGTTCTGGACGGTGATGTCGCATGAGGGTGGCGGCAACCCGGTAGGCGAGGTGGCCAAGCGCATCGACAGCGACCTCGGTGGCTTCGACGCGTTCAAGGAAGCCTTCACCAAGGCGGCGCTGACGCGCTTCGGCAGCGGCTGGGCGTGGCTGTCCACCGACAAGGCCGGCAAGCTGCTGGTGGAAAGCAGCGCCAACCAGGACAGCCCGCTCATGAAGGGCATCGGTTCGGGCAACACCCCGATCCTCGGCCTGGATGTGTGGGAACACGCGTACTACCTGAAGTACCAGAACCGCCGCCCGGACTACATCGGCGCGTTCTACAACGTGGTCGACTGGAACGAAGTCGAACGCCGGTACCAGGAAGCCATCGCGGGCTGAGCGGCGCGCGCTTCCCCGGCAGTGCCGGGGATAGTGGCTCCGAACCGACAGACCCCGCAGCAATGCGGGGTTTTTCTTGTTTGACCTCGAGGGCCCCGTGGTGGCCGTGAGGCCTTCGCGGCTCATGTCCCCCGGCATCCGCCTTGCGGCGGATACCTCCTCCTTTACTTCCCCGCGAAGGCCTCACGGCCACTCTGGTGCTCTTCGCGCGTCGCTGGTTCGGGAGAGCACACGCACGGGATCGCGGGCTGTGGCTTTGCTCCTCCCCCCACCGCGCGCGGCGGCGGACCGGGTGCCAATGCCCTTGAGGGCGAAGTCAAGGAGGAGGCGATGGCCGCAGGCCATCGCCGGGGGACATGAGTCCTCAAGGGCATTGGTACCCGGCGCCCATATCAGCGCCGCGCTTTTCCTCCAATGTGAGGAGAATCAGGACACGTGCTGATGACGCCCGGGCACACCCGGGGTTGCGTCGTGGAGCCGCGCTGGCGAGGATTGCGGCGACACCCCTCGAGGACCGCGCCGACGATGGATATCGCAGACCGCCGCATTGCCACCGTGCACTTCACGCTGACCGACGCGGCCAGCGGCCAGGCGATCACCAGCACGCGCGGCCACGAGCCGCTGACCTACATGCATGGCAGCGGCGGCATCGCGCGCGGGCTCGAACAGGCGCTGGAAGGACGCAAGGCCGGCGACCGGTTCGAGGTGGTGGTGGCGCCGGAGGACGGTTTCGGCCAACGCCATGACGCGCTGGTGCAGACCCTGCCGCGCGCGATGTGGCGCGCCCCGTCGGAGCCCACGGTCGGCGACAAGCTCGAGACCACCACCGCCAGCGGACCGCTCGAAGTGGTGGTGACCGCGGTGACCGCTGACGGCATCACCGTCGACGGCAACCACCCGCTGGCCGGACGTGCGTTCCGCGCCGAAGTCGAAGTGCTTTCGGTGCGCGTGCCGACCCCGGACGAGGTGCAATTCGGCCTCGGCTGAGATAAGCGCGCCCGGGCGGCCCCGAGCGGCAGCGAACGCTCAGGGACCGCAGTCGGTGCACGCCCCTGGGCGGGCGTCGGCCTCGACCGTCGCCTCGCCCCTGTTGTCGTGGAATTCGCGCACCGGGCCATCACCGATGCGCACGTCCGGCCAGCGCCGCGGCTGGGGGGCGATGCGCCCGGCGAGGAGGTCGGCGCGCAGCTGGCGGCGGCCGGCGCGCCCGCCATCGGCTTGCTGCCACAGGCCCAGGCTGCCGGTCACGCGCCAGGCGCCATCGGCACCGGTCGTGGCGTGCGTGCAATCGCCGCCCATGTCCTCGCGCATCACGCATAGCAGGGTTTCGCGCGTGCCGTCGCCGTCCAGGTCCGGGGTGAGCAGGATGCAGTCCGAGCCCTCGCGCAGGCAGTCCCCGGCGCCGAGGCGTCCAGCGGCCAAGGCCTGCCACCAGCCGTCGTCGGGTGCCACGGCGCTGCCCGCCAGTTGCAGGTCTGCGCGGAGCGCCTCGGCGTCGCGCTTGCGGTTGTCGTCGCCCGGCTCGAACCCGCCCCAGCGTGATGGCCGGGCCAGCACCCGCTCCAGCTCGGCGAGGCGCGCGGGGTCGTCGTTGAACGCCGGTTCGTCGCGCAGCGACACCGCGGCCGTGTAGCCGCGACGCCCGCTGTCGTACCGCAGCCAGGCCAGGTCGAAGTCGTCGGGCGCGGTGCGCCCATCGGCCAGGCGCTGCATCTGGCTGGCCACGCCGATGCGCTGGCCGTCGATCACCGGCGAATTCGCCAGCACCACCAGCGCCACCACCACCCAGGACATCACCCGGTTCACGCCGCGCACCGGCCCGAGCCAGTGGCCGCGCCCGCGCAGCGCGGCGAACGCGTAGCCGAACGCATGCGCCGCCACCACGGCCACCAGCAGCACCGCCCACACGCGCGCGCTGGTCCAGCCGTGTTGCGCGATGCGCAGCCACAGGGCGTAGAGCGCGAGCACGGCGTACAGCGGCAGCACCAGCAGGCCGGCGTCGACCACGCGGCGCAGCCAGGCCGGGTAGGGCGGCGTGCCCTCGCCGTCCTGGAACACGGCATTGGTGAACACTACCAGCAGCGCGACCACGCTGACCAGGATCGTTGCCGCCGACGCCCGCTCCCACAGCGGCGCCAGCCCGGTGAACGGCAGGCTCACCACGAACAGCACGGCGATGAACGCGAGCAGCGGCAGCAGGCCGGTGAAGATCGCGAACAGCACCTGCCGCGCTACCTGCACCGCCCGCGCCTGGGTGCGGCCGATCAGCACGCCGAGACCGGCCATGGCACCGGTGGCGAGATAGACGAACGCGTCCTCGCGGAACAGTTCGCGGAAGAACGTGATCTTGACCAGCGCGAACAGCGCCGCCCACAGGTACAGCACCGCCCAGCAGATGGCGCTGAACAGCGCGGCCAGCGCAAGGGTCAGCGCGTTCTGCCAGGCGTGTTCGACCAGCGCCGGGTAGGCCGCGCGCCAGTGGCCGTCCACCAGCCGGCACTGCAGCCAGGGGAGGATCACGAACAGGCCGATGGCCAGGGACACGCCGAACGGCCCCAGCACCTCGGAGGCGCGGATGCCGGGCCCCCCGGTGGCGTTCCAGGCGGCCCAGGTGGCCAGCGCGGCGACCACCAGCAGGGTCGCGACCGCGTGCTGCCAGAACCGCGCGTCGCGCAGGCGCCGCACGCTGAGCGCCATCACGGTCGGCACGGCGAGCACCAGCGTGTACCAGCAGACACGCCCGCCGAGGGCGTTGAACGGCCACCAGCCGGCGGCGTCGCCCTTCTGCGCCAGGTACATCAGGCCGCCCTGCAGCACGGCCAGCAGCACGATGAACGCGCGCTCGTTCCTGGGCAGCGGGGTGTCCACGGTCATCGGCTTGCATCCTGCGGTCGTCGGGCCCGGCGAGTATGCCTGCGCGGCTGGGGCGGGCGCGCCCGCCACTGGCTAGAATGGCGGCATGACCATGTCCCCGCTCGCCAACCAGCTGCTGGTCGCGCTGCCCGCGTTGTCCGATCCGCATTTCGCGCGCAGCGTCGCGCTGGTGTGCCAGCACGACGCCCAGGGTGCGATGGGGATCGTGGTCAACCGCGTGTCGGACTACGCGCTGGGCGACGTGTTCTCGCAGATGGGCATCGCCTGCGCCGACGAGGCGCTGTGCGCGGTTCCGGTGCTTGCCGGTGGCCCGGTGCATCCCGAGCGCGGATTCGTCGTGCACGACGGCGACCGTGGCTGGGATTCCAGCCTCGCGATCGCGGACGGCCTGTTCGTCACCACTTCGCGCGACGTGCTCGAGGCGATGGCCGTCGGCGAAGGCCCGGCAAACGTGGCGATGGCCCTGGGCTGCGCGGGCTGGGGCGCCGGGCAGCTGGAGCACGAGCTCACTGAAAACAGCTGGCTGACCGTGCCCGCCGATGCCGCGCTGCTGTTCGAAGAGCCGCTGGAGTCGCGCTGGCAGGCCGCCGCGGGCCGCATCGGCGTCGACATGGCGCGCATGGCGGACTACGCCGGTCACGCCTGATGGGCACGATCCGCAGCGACGGCACCGTACTCGGCTTCGACGTCGGCTCGCGCCGCATCGGGGTGGCCGTGGGCAGCGCATTCGGCCACGGCGCACGCGCGCTGGAAGTGGTGGACGTGCATGGCGACGCGGTCGACTGGTCGGCGATCGACCGGATCAGGAAGGAATGGGGGCCCGATGGCTGCGTGGTCGGCGATCCCCTGACCCTCGAGGGCGGCGACCAGCCGATCCGTGCGCGCGCACATGCGTTCGCGCGCGCGCTGGCGGTGCGCTACGGAATCCCGGTGGTGCTGGTCGACGAACGCTCGAGCTCGATCGAGGCGGCGCAACGCTTCGCGCTCGACCGCGCCGAAGGCCGCCGGCGCCGGCGCGATGCCGCGGCGCTGGATGCGGTGGCCGCCGCGGTGATCATCGAACGCTGGCTGGCGGCGCCGCAGGACGCGGTGGCGGTGACGCCATGACCGGCTCGCCGCAGCCGGCCACGACGCGCGCACTGCCGATGCAGACGCACGACGATGGCCGCCTGCGCCACCTGCTGACCCTTGAAGGGCTGCCGCGCGCGACGCTGGTGGCACTGCTGGATCGTGCCCAGGCGTTCGTCGACGGCCAGGGCGCGGCGGATCCGCGCGCGCTTGCCGGGAGCGCGGTGTGCACGCTGTTCTTCGAGCCGTCCACGCGCACGCGGCTGTCGTTCCAGCGCGCCGCGCAGCGCCTGGCCGCCGACGTGCTCGATTTCGACGCCTCCACCTCGTCGACCAGCAAGGGCGAGACCGCGCTCGACACGCTGCGCAACATCGAGGCGATGGGCGTGCGCGGCTTCATCGTGCGCCACCACGCCGATGGTGCCGCGGCCGCGCTGGCAACCGCCGCGCAGCCCGGCACCGCGGTGGTCAACGCCGGCGATGGCCGCAGCGCGCATCCCACCCAGGGCCTGCTCGACATGCTGACCCTGCGCCAGGCCAAGGGCGCCGACTTCGCGCGGCTCAAGGTGGCGATCGTCGGCGACATCAGGCACTCGCGCGTCGCGCGCTCCGATTTGCACGCGCTGCGCACGCTGGGCATCGGCGAGATCCGTGCCTGCGGCCCGCGCGCGTTGCTGCCCGATGACGACACGCTTGCCGGTTGCATGGTCGGAGATGACTTCGACGCGGCGCTCGACGGCGTGGACGCGGTGATGATGCTGCGCCTGCAGCGCGAACGCATGGTGGAGGGCCTGGTGCCGTCGCTGGAGGTCTACCACCGCGACTTCGGCCTGACCCACGCACGCCTGCTGCGCGCCGCGCCGGATGCCGTGGTGCTGCATCCAGGACCCATGAACCGCGGCGTGGAGATCGACGACGCCGTCGCCGATGGCGCGCAGTCGCTGATCCTGCGCCAGGTGTCCAACGGCGTCGCCGTGCGCATGGCGGTGCTGGAAGCGCTGCTCGCCTGAGCGGAGCCGCGCCTCAGCGCAGCAGGATCACCGTCGCCAGGCCGAGGAAGCTGAAGAATCCCATCACGTCGGTGACCGCGGTGACCACCACGCCACCGGCGACCGCCGGGTCGATGTTGGCGCGCTTCATGGCCAGCGGGACCAGCACGCCGGCCAATGCCGCGGCGCAGAAGTTGATGACCAGCGCGACCGCGATGACCACGCCGAGCAGCCAGTCGTGGAACCACGCGAACGCCACCAGTCCCACGAACGAGCCGATCAGCAGGCCGTTGATCAGTGCCACGCGCAGCTCCTTCCACAGCAGCACGCGCGCGTTGCTGGCGCCCACCTGGCCAAGCGCCAGGCCGCGCACGATCAGCGTGAGCACCTGCATGGCGGCGTTGCCGCCGATGCCGGCGACGATGGGCATCAGCACCGCCAGCGCCACGATCCGCTCGATGGTGCCCTCGAAGCGCCCGATCACCCAGGCGGCGAGGAACGCGGTGGCCAGGTTGACCGTGAGCCACACGATGCGCCCGCGCACCGCGCGCCGCACCGGCGAGAACAGGTCCTCGTCCTCGTCCAGGCCGGCGGCGCCGAGCGCCTGGTGCTCCGCCTGCTCGCGGATGATGTCGACCACGTCGTCGATGGTGATGCGGCCGAGCAGCACGTTGCCCTCGTCGACCACCGGCGCCGAGACCCAGTCGTGGTCGGAAAACTGGCGCGCCACCGACTCGGCCGACGCGTCGACGTGGATCGCGGTCAGTTCGTCGTCGATCAGGCGGTTGATCGGGCTCGCCGGCTCGTGCGTCACCAGGTCCTGCAGCGCCACCCAGCCGATCAGCTGGTGGCGGCGGTTGACCACGTAGAGGTGGTCGGTGTGCTCGGGCAGTTCGCCGCGCAGGCGCAGGAAACGCAGCACCACATCCACCGTGGTGTCGGCGCGCACCGTGACCACATCCGGATTCATCAGCCGGCCGGCGGTGTCCTCGGGATACGACAGCACCTGCTCCAGGCGCTCGCGGTTCTCGCGGTCCATCGACTTGAGGACTTCCTCGATGACCGTGGCGGGCAGGTCGCCCACCAAGTCTGCGAGGTCGTCGATGTCGAGGTCTTCGACCGCGGCCACGATCTCGTCGGTGTCCATGTCGGCGAGCAGGCTTTCGCGCACCTCGTCGCCCACGTGCACCAGCACCTCGCCGTCGTCCTCGGGATCGACCAGGCCCCAGACCACCATGCGGCGGCCGGGTGGCAGGGATTCGAGGAGGTTGCCGATCTCGGCCGGGGCCAGCGTGTTGACCAGCCGCCGCACCGGGCCCAGGCGGCCGCTGTCGATGGCGTCCGACAGCAGGCGCAGCTGGCGCGCGGTCTTGTCGTGGCGGACGGCTTCGGCCATGGCGGGCTTCCGGGGAGCGTCGCGCGACGTGATGCGCGACAGGATCAGGCGTTCATGCGCGCATTATCGCCCGCATGAACCGCTGTTGCCCACCGCCGTGTGCGCGTTATCCGCGCGTGTGGCGCAAACGACCGGCCGCGCGCCGTGCCAGCCCCGCCAGCCGCCCGATGGTGGACTGGTCCAGCCTGGCCTGCAGGCCCTCGAGTTCGCGGTACAGGCGCAGGTTGTGCTGGTCGCGCCGCGCGAGGAGTTCATGCAGCGCGGCGACGTCATCGGCATCGAGCACGTGGCCCGGCTGCAGGTGCGCCGGCAGTGGCCGGTCCACGTAGACCGTGGAATGCCGCGGCGCGGTTTGGTCGGCATGGCGTTCGCGGGTATAGAAGTACAGCGCCACCGATTTCCGCGACAGGTCGGAGCGACCGGCGGGCAGGTGGATTTCGGGGAAGCCGTGCCAGCTATGTTCGGTGGTCTCGAAGATCACGCAACGGTTGAACAGCGGCAGCACCGACGCGACCTCGTTGTTAGCCGGATCGCGCGGATCGCGGTGCAGTTCAAGCGCGCCACCCCAGTCGGCCTGCCACGCGTGGTTGAGGTAGACGATGAGGTTGAGCCGCCGGTGCCAGCCGGTCGCGGGGTGGTGGTTGAAGTCGACGTGGACGTCGAGGCTCTGGCGGTCGCGGTTGTCGTGGCTGCCGCCGCCGAAGTAGTCGCGGTCGTACAGCAGGCCGGGGATGCCGGTCATGCGGCCGACCAGGTCCAGGAACGCGGGCGACTGCACGCAGTCGTCCAGCGCGCGCCAGGCGTCGCCCAGCCCGCGGATGCGTTCGACCACGGACTTGCCGCCCGCCTCGCCGTGCTCGTTGCGGTGGTCACCGCGCGCGAAGGCGGGAAACTCGCGCAGCAGCGCGTTGGCGAACGCGTCGTCGAAGAAGCCATCGATCACGCAATGGGCGAACGGCCGCGCCGAGGTGAAGCGCGCGCGCACCGCATCCGCCGCGGCGGCGACGCCGGGCGCAACGAGCGGGAGCGCGGACGCGTCGCTCACGTGCCGGCCTCGCACTGCCGCAGCCAGCGGGCGATGCCGGCGCGGTTGCGGGCGCGCAGCAGCGCCGGCGCGCGCTGCAGCAGTTCGCCGAGGTGATGCGCGCGCACCGCGCGGCGGACTTCGAGCAGCGTGCCCGGATGCAGGCTGAACTCCTCGAGCCCGAGGGCGAGCAGCAGCGGGGTGAACATCGCATCGCCCGCCATCTCCCCGCACACCGCCACCGGTGTGTCGTGCGCGCGCGCGGTGGCGATCACCGCCTGCAGCAGCTGCAGCACCGCGGGGTGCAGCGGACTGTGCAGCGCGTCGAGTGCGTCATTGCCGCGGTCGGCGGCAAGCAGGTACTGCACCAGGTCGTTGGTGCCGATGGAGATGAAGTCCAGCTTGTCGATCAGCGACGGCAGCGCGAGCGCCGCGGCCGGGACCTCGATCATCGCGCCGAGCGCGATGTTCTCGGCCACCACATGGCCTTCGCGTCGCAGCCGCAGCGTTGCCTGGCGTACCGCGCGGCGCACCGCGATCACCTCCTCGCGGCACGTCACCATCGGCACCAGGATGCGCAGCGGGCCGTAGGCGGATGCGCGCAGGATCGCGCGCAGCTGCGTCTCCATCACATCGGGCCGGCGCAGGGCCAGGCGCACGCCGCGCACGCCCATGGCCGGGTTGGGCTCGTTGATCAAGGCGAGTCCGCTGCGGTCGGCCTTGTCGGCGCCGACATCGAGCGTGCGGATGGTGACCATGCGCCCGGTCATGCCGAGCACGAGGTCGCGGTAAGCGAGGAACTGCTCGTCCTCGTCGGGAAGTTCGTTGCGCTGCAGGAACAGGAACTCGGTGCGGTAAAGGCCCACGCCGGCCGCGCCGAGCGCATGCGCCTCGGCCACGTCCTCGCGCGATTCGGCGTTGGCGAACAGGCGCACGTCCATTCCGTCGCGGGTGCGCGTGGGCTCGCGGCGCAGGCGGTGCAGCTGGCGGCGCTCGCGCTGGCCCTCGCGCACGCGGGCGCGGTGCGCGAGCAGGTCGTCGCCATCCGGGTCCACGATGACCAGCCCGGTGCTGCCGTCGATCAGCAGCACGTCGCCGTCGTTCACCTGGCCAAGCGCGTGCGCCGCGCCGACCACCAGCGGCAGGTGCAGGCTGCGGGCGAGGATGGCGCTGTGCGACAGCGTGCTGCCGCCCGAGGTGACGATGCCCAGCACGCCCTGCGACTGCAGCCGCGCCACTTCCGACGGCGCGAGCGCGTCGCTGACCAGGATCTCGCCGGCCACGCCATCGACGGTGGCGTCGTGCTGGTGCAGCACGGCGTGCACGCGGCGGATGACGTGGTCGATGTCCTCGATGCGGCTGCGGAAATAGGGATCGTCCATGCCCTCGAACACCGCGGCCAGGCGGTCGCGCTGCAGGCGCAGGGCATAGTCGGCGCCGTACAGTCCCTTGGCGATCAGGTCGTCGAGGCCTTGCAGGAGTTCGGGGTCGTCAAGCAGCAGGGCGTGCAGGTCGAGGAACTCGCCCACCTCCTGGGCCAGCGCGCCGTGCAGCCGCGAGCGCATCATGCGCAGCTCCTCGCGCACGGCATCCAGCGCCTGGTGCAGGCGCGCGAGCTCGCCGGGCACGTCGGCGACGCCGATGTGCTCCTCAGCGACCACCAGCGCATGCGGCTGGCGCACCCGGGCGCGCCCGAGGGCATTGCCCCGCGATGCGCCGTGGCCGGGCAACTCCCTGCGCATCAGCTGTCCTCGTCGAAGCGCCGCTCGAACAGGGCGGCGACGTCGTCCGCCGCCGCCTCCTCGTCAACGCCATCGGTGCGCAGCAGCACGGCGGTGCCGGGCCCGGCGGCCAGCAGCATCACGCCCATGATGCTCTTGGCGTTCACCTCGCGGCCCTTCGCCGTGAGGGTGACGTTGCAGGCGTAGCCCGACAGCGCCTGCACCAGCTTGGCGGTGGCGCGGGCGTGCAGCCCGAGCTTGTTGGAAACCAGCAGTTCGCGCTCGATCATGGCTACCTTGCCTCATGCGTCATCGTGGAGCACTCCATTGCGCGCGCCGGCGGCGGCCACCGCGGGCAGGTCGTCGAGCGGGAGCTCGGGATAGTTGAGGACGCGCAGCAGCATGGGCAGGCTGAGCGCGGAGATGCGCCGCACCGGCGTACCCAGGCGCGCCAGGCGCGCGGCGAGGTTGCTTGGCGTGGCGCCATACAGGTCGGTCAGCACCAGCACGCCGTCGCCGCCGTCCGCCCGGCGCAGGGCCGCGCTCGCCTGTGGCAGCAGCGCATCCGGATCGCCCTCGAACGGCACCTCGAAGACCTCGACGCGCAATGGCAGCGTGCGCAACAGGGTGGTCGCCACCGCGGCGAGCGCGGTACCGATGCCTTCGTGGGTGACCAGGAGGATGCCGACTGTCATCGGCACAAATTAGCAGAGGCGGATGACCGTCAGGAAGCGCCGGCGCGCCGATCGATGGCCGGAAGGCTCAATCGAGCTCGCGGTGGTGGGTGGCGACCTCGTGCCAGCCCTGCGCGCGCGCGTGCGCGGCCATCGCCTCGGCGAGGTAGACCGAGCGGTGGCGGCCCCCGGTGCAGCCGAACGCGATGGTGACGTAGCTGCGCGTCGACGAACGCATGCGCGGCAGCCAGATGTCGAGGAAGTCGGAGACGTGCTTGCGGTACTCCAGCACGTCAGGCTGCGCCTCCAGGTACTCGCGCACGCCGTCGTCGCGCCCGGACAGCGGCCGCAGCCGCGCGTCCCAGTGCGGGTTGGGCAGGGCGCGCGCGTCGAACACGAAATCCGCGTCCTGCGGCACGCCGTGGCGGTAGGCGAAGGACTCGAACAGCAGCGACAGCGATGAATCCATCGCAAGCCCGAGCTCGGTGAGCACGCGCCGGCGCAGCTGGTGCACGTTGAGCTCGCTGGTGTCGATGATCACGTCGGCCTGCGTGCGCAGCGGCTTGAGCACCTGGCGCTCGAGCGAGATCGCGTCGTTCAGCGCCAGCCCCAGGCGGGTCAGCGGGTGGCGGCGGCGCGTGTCGGAGTAGCGCTTGAGCAGCACGTCGTTGCGGGTATCGAAGAACACCAGCCTGGGATCGAGGCCCATCGCGCCGACCGCCGACAGCCACTCCGGGAGGTTGGCGAGGTCGCCGCGGCTGCGCACGTCGATGCCCACCGCGAGCTTCTGCGAGGCGCGCTCGGGATGCGTGGCGCTGCGCACGAAATCGGGCAGCAGTTCGGCCGGGAGGTTGTCGACGCAGTAGAAATCGATGTCTTCGAACGTGTTGAGCGCGACCGTCTTGCCGCTGCCCGACATGCCGCTGACGATCAGCAGGGAGTGGCCGGCATCGCTCACGACGAACCCTCGAGGAACCTGGAATGGCGTGCGAGGAAGGCGACCGCAGGGTCGGCACCCTTCGCGCGCAGCATGTGGGTGCGGGTCGCCGCTTCGGTGAGCACCGCGAGGTTGCGGCCGGGCATGACGGGAAGGGTGATCATGGGGACATCGAGGTCTAGCACGCGGCGGAAGCCGAGGTCGCCGGTCAGGCGCACCATGCCACTGGGGTCGCGGACCTCGGCGGTGGATTCCGGGCGCGCCAGGTGCACCACCAGGCGCAGGTACTTGTTCCGCTTGACTGCGGTGTCGCCGAACATCTCGCGGATGTTGAGCACGCCCAGGCCGCGCAGTTCGAGCAGATCCTGCAGGAGTTCGGGACAGGTGCCGTCGAGCACGTCGGGCGCGATCTGTGCGAACTGCGGGGCATCGTCGGCCACCAGGCGATGGCCGCGGGTGACCAGCTCGAGCGCCAGCTCGCTCTTGCCGGTGCCCGACTCGCCCGTGATCAGCACGCCCACCGAATAGATCTCCATGAACACGCCATGCAGCGTGACCTGCGGCGCGAGCGCACCGGCCAAGTGGTACTGCAGCAGGTTCAGCAGTTCGTGCCCGCGGCGCGGCGACGACCACAGCGGAGTGGCGGACTCCTCGGCCATTTCACGCAGGTCCTGCGGACAGGACTGGTCCTTGCTCACCACCAGCGCCAGCGGCCGGTACTGCAGGATGCGCTGCAACGTCTCCCAGCGCATGCGCGAATCCAGCCCGTCCAGCCAGGCGAGCTCCTCCGAGCCGAGTATCTGCACCTTGTTGGGATAGATGATGTTGAGGTAGCCGGCAAGCGACGGGCGTCGCGCAACGGTGTCCACCGTTTCCAGCTGCCGCACCGCGCCTTCCTGGCCCGACAGCCAGCGCAGGCCCAGCCGCTCGCGCAGCTGCTCAAAAAGTTCACGCGCGGTGATCGCGGCATTCATGGCGTGGCAGGTCCGGCGACGGCGTCGCGCAGCAGCAGGCCACGCAACGCCGGCAGGTCGGGCGCGGCGCGCAGCGCGTCGCGGAAGCCGGCATCGGCGAAACGGGTGGCGAGTTCGGAGAGGGTATCGAGGTGCTGCTGCGCATTGCCGCCCGGCACACCCATGGCGAACACCAGGTCGACGGGCGCGCCGTCGGGCGCGCCGAAGTCCACGGGTGGCGAGAGCTTCAGGAACGCCGCGCTGGCCGCATGTGCGCCGCTGCGGCAGTGGGGGATGGCCACCCCGTGGCCGATCGCGGTGCTGCCGACCGCCTCGCGCCCGCGCAGGCCGGCGGCCAGCGCCTCGCTGGCCGCGGGATCGGCGCTGCACAGCAGGCGCGCGGCGGCTTCAAGCACCTGGTCGCGGGTGCCGGGCGCCGACAGCAGCACGATGCGCTCGGCGGCCAGCAGGTCGGTGTAAGGCATCCCCCCGGGCCCTCCCTGTGGCGGCGTCAGCCGACCTCGCCGTCACGCAGCGGATTGCCGCCACGGCGGTGCTGGTCGATGAGCTTCTTCTTTTCCTTCACCAGCATGCGGTCGAGCTTGTCGGCGAGGAGATCGATCGCGGCGTACATGTCGACCGCGCGGGCATCGGCGTGGAGCATCTTGCCGGACACCGAAACGGTGACCTCGGCGAGGTGGTCGGGCTTGTCGATGCTCAACTGGGTGCGCATTTCCAGCGGCGGATCGTAGAGCTTGGAGAGCCTCCCGAGCTTGGTCTCCACGTACTCGCGCAGGGCAGGTGTGACATCCATCTGCTGGCCATGGGTCTCGATACGCATCGGCAACCTCCTCGTTCGGTGGGAACCCAGCATCGCGCATGTCGACGGCGCGATGGTCATGGACAGGTTAACCCACGGCCGGTAGGCCGGAAAGGTTGCATCGCCGTTCAGGAGATGCGCACGCGCTCGTGCGATGACGCGATGTGCAGCGCCTCGCGGTACTTGGCCACGGTACGCCGGGCCACCGGCACGCCGCTGTCCTTCAGGCTTGCCGCCAGGCGCGCGTCGGACAGGGGCTTGCGCGGGTCCTCGGCATCCACCAGCTTGCGGATCATGTCCTGGATGGCGGTGCTGGACGCCTCGCCGCCGGAGCCGGTGTCGATGCCGGACGCAAAGAACGCGCGCAGCGGCAGGGTGCCGCGCGGCGTGTGCACGTACTTGCGCGAGACCGCGCGCGAGACCGTGGACTCGTGCATGCCGATCTGCGCCGCCACTTCGCGCAGGGTGAGCGGGCGCAATGCCTGCGCGCCGAATTCGAGGAAACCCGACTGCTCGCGCACCAGGCAGCGCACCACCTTGAGCAGGGTCTCGCCACGCGCCTCGATGTTCTTCAGGAGCCAGCGCGCTTCCTGCAGCCGCCCGCGCAGGTAGCCGGCATCGGCGCCGGCGGCGTGCTGCAGCATCTGCTCGTAGCCGCGGTGGATGGTCAGCCGCGAGTGGCTGCCGCCGGCCAGCACCACGCGCCACATGCCGTTGCGGCGGACGATGCTGCAGTCGGGCACCACGTAGGTGTCCTGCGGCATGCCGCCCACCTGCGCGCCGGGGCGCGGATCCAGGCTGCGGATGAGGTGCAGGACGGTGTCGGCCTCCGCCCCGTCGCATCCCAGCGCTTCCGCCAGTCCGGACACGCCGAGGCGGGGCAGGCGGTCGATCAGGGTGGACACGGCGCGGCGTGCGCCCGCCAGGCCGGGCGTGTCGGCGGGCAGGGCGGCCAGCTGCAGCAGCAGGCATTCGCCGAGGTCGCGTGCGCCCACGCCGGTGGGATCCATGCGCTGGACCTTGTCCAGCACGCAGGCGACCTCGGTTTCGCTGCAGTCAAGCTCGGGCGCGAGGCCCTCGGCGATCGCGGCCAGCGGCTCGCGCAGGTAGCCGTCATCATCGATGGCATCGACGATCGCCTCGCCGATCGCGACTTCGCGCGGCGACAGGTGGCTCAGGTTGAGTTGCCAGGACAGGTGGTCGCGCAGTGTCTCGGACTGGGCGATGCGCTCCGAGGCGTCGCCATCGCCGTCGCCGTCGTCACTGCCGCCACCGCCGCCGCTCCCGGACCACGCGCCGTCGCCATCGTCCTGCCAGGCGTCGTCGCCGCGGTCGTCATCGCGCGCCGCCGCGGTGTCGGTGCCGGCGCCATCGTGCGCCTCGCCGTGGACGCCATCGGCATCGCCATCGCCGCCGGCGGCGGGCTCCTCCCAGTCGAGCAGCGGATTGCTTTCGACGGCCGCGTTGATCTCGGCCTCGAGCTCGGGCGTCGCCAGCTGCAGCAGGTGCAATGCCTGGCGGAGCTGGGGCGTGAGCACCAGCTGTTGTCCCAACGATGTCTGCAGGCGAGGCTTCACGGCGTCCCCGGTTCATGGCGGGCGACGCGCGACGGCTACAGGCGGAACGCGTCCCCCAGATAGACCCGGCGCACGTCGGGATTTGCCAGCAGCGCGTCCGGAGCCCCCTGCGCGAGCACGCCACCATCACTGAGGATATACGCGCGGTCGCAAATGCCCAAGGTCTCGCGCACGTTGTGGTCGGTGATGAGCACGCCGATGCCGCGGTTCTTGAGGTGGCGCACGATGCGCTGGATCTCGCCCACCGAGATCGGATCGACGCCGGCGAAGGGTTCGTCGAGCAGCATCAGCCGCGGCTTGGCGGCCAGCGCGCGCGCGATCTCGACGCGGCGGCGCTCGCCACCCGACAGGCTGGCGCCGGCCTGGCCGGCGACATGGGTGACCTGGAGCTCGTCCATCAGCTTGGCCAGCTCGGCCTCGCGGCCCTGCCGGTCGAGGTCGTCGCGCAGCTCGAGCACCAGCATGATGTTGTCGGCGACGCTGAGCTTGCGGAACACCGAGGGTTCCTGCGGCAGGTAGCCGACGCCGAGGCGGGCGCGACGGTGCATGGGCTCGCCGGTGATGTCGCGGCCGTCGAGGACGATGCGGCCGGCGTCGGCCGGCACCAGGCCGACGATCATGTAGAAGCAGGTGGTCTTGCCCGCGCCGTTCGGGCCGAGCAGGCCGACGACTTCGCCGGCATCGAGGGTGAGGCCGAATTCGCGCACGACCTCGCGCTGGCCGTAGCGCTTGCGCAGGCCCTCCGCGACCAGCATCAGCCGCCACCCGGCGAGGGCTTCGCGCCCTTGGGCAGGATGCGCGTGCGGATCTGGCCACCGGCCGCGCTGCCTGCGCCCTGCACCTGGCCGGTCCGCATGTTGTAGGTGATGCGCGCGCCGCTCATCGTGCCGCGCCCCGGCTGCACGAGTTCGACATTGCCGGTGAACACCACCGTCTCGGTGCGCAGGTCGTAATCGACGTTCTGGGCGCTGGCGTCGATCGCGCCGCCACTGTCGAGCTGCTGCTTCAACCGCACCGGCGCACCGGTGAGGATGACCTTCTCGATGTCGTCGCCGCCGCGGCGCACGTCGGCCTTGCTGGCGCGGATGTCGAGCGTGCCCTGCACGATGTGCACGTTGCCGGTGAACACGCAGGGACCGCCGGTGTCCTCCACCGAACAGGCCATGGTGCTGGAGTCGATGTCCATCGGCTGGTTGCGGTCGCTGGACCTGGCCCACGCGGAGCCCGCGCACGCAAGGGCGAGGACCGTCAGGAGGCTAGCGGCGCGTGGGGACATAGCGGGTCTGTACCTTGGTGAGGAGCTGGAGGCGCTTTCCGGCCAGGTCGGCTTCCATACCGGTGCCGCGCATTGTAGTGCCGGGCTGGCTGACGGTCACGGCAACGGCGGAGCGGGCCCGTCGCGTGCCCGGGAAGACATCGAGTTCTTCGGTCTCCATGCGCATGTCGCGCGCACCGGCGGGGTCGGTGACCGCCAGCACGTCGCCGCGCAGGCGCATCTCTTCGCTGTCCGCGCTGATCCATCCGGTGCGCGCGCGCAGGTCCCAGTACAGGCCGTCGCGCTCGGGCAGCAGGAAGACCGGCGACGCGAGCGCCATGGTGCCGTCGCGCGGGTCGCGCTTGAGCGAAGGCGCACGCAGCGTGAACGCCTCCTTGCCGTCGCTGTCGAGCGAGACCAGTTCGAAATCCTGCAGCACGTAGTCCGGCCGCTGGCTGGTGGCGGACGCCGGCGCGTCGCCGGCGCGCTGGCGCCAGGCTGACCAGCCACTCACCAGCGCCGCCACCAGCAGCAGCAGGGTGACGGGCGTGCGCCAGGTCATTGCGGCATGCCGCCGGCGCCCGCAGCGCCGGCACCGATCGCGGCCAGCACGAGGTCGCAGAACTCGCGCGCCGCGCCTTCGCCGCCGCGCCGCGTGGCCTGCCAGTGGACGTGGCCGAGGATGGACGGATGCGCGTCGCCGGGCGCCGCGGCAAATCCGACCGCGCCCAGTACCTCGAGATCGGTCAGGTCGTCGCCCATGAACGCCACCTGGGTGGCGGTGAGCCCCAGCCGCTCGCGCATCGCTTCGATGCAGGCGCGCTTGTCCTTCACGCCCACGTGGACGTCGACGCCGAGGTCGCGCGCGCGGTATTCGGCGGCGCGGCTGTCGCGCGCGGTGACGAAGGCGACAGTGATGCCGGCGCGGCGCAGCAGCGACAGGCCCATGCCGTCGTGCACGTGGAAGGCCTTGCTCTCGCGGCCGTCTTCGCCGATGTACAGGCGACCGTCGGTCAGCGTGCCGTCCACGTCGAAACACGCAAGGCGCACGCGGGCGGCGCGGGCGAGCACGTCGGAGGAAACACTGGCGGGGGGCGCGGGAGGCATGGGCGGCGGATCAGACCACGCGCGCGCGCAACAGGTCGTGAATGTTCAGTGCGCCGACCACGCGGCCATCGCCATCCACCACCATCAGCCCGTTGATCTTGTGTGTCTCCATCAGGCGTGCAGCTTCCACGGCCAGGGCATCGGCGTCGATCGTCACCGGTGCGCGCGTCATCAATCCGGCAATGCGCGTCGCGTGCACGTCGATGCCCGGCACGGCCAGCGTGCGGCGCAGGTCGCCGTCGGTGTACAGGCCGAGCAGACGGCCGTCGTCGTCGACCACCGCGCTCATGCCCAGGCGCTTGCGGCTCATCTCCACCAGCACGTCACCGAGGGTGGCGTCGCCGTGCACGCGCGGCACGTCATCGCCGGTGTGCATGATGTCGGCGATGTGCAGCAGCAGGCGCCGGCCGAGCGCGCCGGCCGGGTGCGATCGCGCGAAGTCGTCCGCGGTGAAGCCGCGCGCTTCGAGCAGGGCGACCGCCAGCGCGTCGCCCATCGCCAGCGAGGCGGTGGTGCTCGCCGTCGGCGCCAGGTGCAGCGGACAGGCCTCGTCGGGCACGCTGACATCCAGGTGCACGCTGGCCGCCAGCGCCAGGGTGGAGCGCGGGCGCCCGGTCATGCACACCAGCGCGTTGCCCTGGCGTTTCAGCACCGGCAGCAGCATCAGCACTTCGTCCGACTCGCCGGAGTAGGACAGGGCGAGCAGCACGTCGGCATCGGTGACCATGCCGAGGTCGCCGTGGCCGGCTTCGCCCGGGTGCAGGAAGAAGGCGGGCGTGCCGGTGGAGGCGAGGGTGGCGGCGATCTTGCGCGCGATGTGGCCGGACTTGCCCATGCCGGTGCAGACCACGCGGCCGCGGCAGGCGAGCAGCAGCGTGCAGGCGCGCGAGAAATCGCCGTCGATGCGCGCGGCCACCGCCGCCAGGCCCTTGCGTTCAATGTCGAACACGCGCCGGCCACTGGCCGCGAAGTCGTACGCCGCCGCCGCGCCGGGTGTCTGGTTGCTGCTGTCGGGCATTTCCGGGCGGGGGCCTTTTCCGCTACGCTATCGTGTTCATATTACGCGGATTGCCGCGAGGCCGGCGACCCGCCGTGCACGCCTCCGGCAACCGCCCCACGTGCCCACATGACCGGAGCGACCGCCTTGGACGCAGACACCATCCGCAAGCTGATCGAGCAGGGACTGCCTGGCGCCCGGGTCGAGGTCCGCGGCGACGACGGCGTGCATTTCGAGGCGCTGGTGGTGCACCCGGACTTCGCCGGGCGCCTGCCGCTGGCCCGTCACCGCATGGTGTACGCCACGCTCGGCGCGTTGATGGGCAACGAGATCCATGCGCTCGCCCTGCGCACCCACACCCCTGACGAGCAGCGGACCGCCTGATGCAGAAGATCGAGGTGACCGGCGGCGTGGCCCTGGAGGGTGACGTGCGCATTTCGGGCGCGAAGAACGCCGTGTTGCCGATCCTGTGCGCCACGCTGCTGGCCGACGAGCCGGTGGCGATCGGCAACGTCCCGCACCTGCACGACGTGGTCACCACCACGCGTGTGCTGGCCGGGCTGGGTGCGGGCGTTGAGCACGATGCCGACGGCAGCCACATCATGGTCGACCCGCGCAGCGTCGACAGCCACGTGGCGCCCTACGAACTCGTGCGCACCATGCGCGCCTCGGTGCTGGTGCTGGGTCCGCTGGTCGCGCGCCACGGCGCCGCCGAGGTCTCGCTGCCTGGCGGCTGCGCCATCGGTTCGCGCCCGGTCGACCTGCATATCCGGGCGCTGGAAGCGCTGGGTGCCGAGATCGTGGTGGAACACGGTTTCATCAAGGCGCGTGCCGGCCGCCTGCGCGGCGGCAACGTCATGTTCGACATCGTCAGCGTGGGCGCGACCGAAAACGTGCTGATGGCGGCCACCCTGGCGCTCGGCACCACGGTGATCGACAACGCCGCGCGCGAGCCGGAAATCGTCGACCTGGCGGCCTGCCTGCGCGCGATGGGCGCCGACATCGAAGGCGAGGGCACGTCGCGGATCGTCGTGCGCGGCGTCGAGCGCCTGCATGGTGCGCGCCACGACGTAGTGCCCGACCGTATCGAGGCCGGGACGTTCCTGGTCGCCGCGGCGATGACAGGTGGCCGCGTCACCGCGACCAACGCGCGCGCCGACACCATGGATGCCGTGCTGGCCAAGCTGGGCGAGGCCGGCGCCGACATCGGCATCGACGGCGACCGCATCTGCGTGGACATGCGCGGCCGGCGCCCGCGCGCGGTCGACATCGTCACGGCGCCGCATCCGGCGTTCCCCACCGACATGCAGGCGCAGTTCATGGCCATGAACTGCATCGCCGATGGCATTTCGACCATCGACGAGACGATCTTCGAGAACCGTTTCATGCACGTCAACGAGCTCATGCGGCTCGGCGCGGACATCCACATCGAAGGCCACCGCGCCACCGTCACCGGTGTCGATCGGTTGAGCGGCGCGCCGGTGATGGCCACCGACCTGCGCGCTTCGGCCTCGCTGATCCTGGCCGGGCTGGTGGCCGACGGCGAAACGCTCATCGACCGCATCTACCACCTCGACCGCGGCTACGAACACATCGAGCGCAAGCTGTCGGGGCTTGGCGCGCGGATCCGACGGATCGACTGACAGCACGAAGACTGGGGGAAACGCCGACGCAGGGCGCCGGCCACCACAGGGGTCCAAACGAAAGAAGCCCCGCAATGCGGGGCCTCGTGTTTGCGCTACGGGAGCTTCGCGGGGGACTTCACTTGACCGCGGTCAGCCGCAGGTCGATGTCGTCCTTGCCGTCGCGGCGCTGCAGCACGCGTGCCGGGACCGGCAGCCCGTCGACCACCCAGGCGATAATTTCGCGCTTGCCGTCCTTGCGCACCACGCGCGTCGCCTTGTGCGACTTGCCGGCAACCGCGATGGTCTCCTCGCCGGCGACCGTGAACTGCTGGCGCTTGGCCCGCCCGTCCTCGACCAGCCGATAGTCCAGCGGCTTGCCGGCGGCCACGTCGCGCACCAGCACCAGGTTCATCAGCATGCCGTCCAGGTCGCCCGCCTGCAGCGCCACCGGGCCGGCACGGTCCGGCTTGACGTCGCCGGTCCAGCGCGCAACCCCCTGGTTCCAGTCGTAATTCGCGGTCACCGCCTTGCGCTTCACCAGCATGGCCGCCAGGCCATTGGTGCCGCGCTGGCTGTCGGTGCTCGAGATCGGTCGCCACTGTCCGTCATGGACTTCGAACACGGTGCTCTGCGCCATTTCGGCGCCCATGCCGGCGAGGTCGAGGCGGTACTCCCAGCGTTCGTTGCCCTTGCTGGCGAGGCTCATGGTCGCGGTCGCTTCCATGCCCTTGTAATTCGCCGCGTAGTCGGCGGAGAACGGCTTGATCGCGAGTGCCGGCGCACTGGCCATCGCGACCAGCGCGGCGGCGACCGCGATGAGGGGCTTTCGGCGGTTGGACATCGGCATCTATTGCACTCCTTGGTAAGCGGTCAGCTGCAGGTCGATGGCGTCTTCGCCATCCTGCCGCTGCAGGATGCGCACCGGCGTCGGAACACCACGTGCCACCCAGAAGATCGTTTCATCATTGCCGCCATTGGTGCGTGAAACACGCATGGCGTCGTAGCTGAGCCCGTCGACGACGACGTTCTCGGTGCCGGTCGACACGGCGTATTCGTGGTCGCGCACGCGCCCGCCATCGACGAAGCGGTAGTGCAGGGTGCGGCCCGGTGCGGCATCGCGCACGATCGCCAGGTTGATGAGCAGCCCGCTCATGTCGCCCTCGCGCAGCACCACGGGCGCGCGGCGCGCCTCCTTGATGTCGCCCGTCCAGCGCGCCTCGCGCCTGCCCCAGTCGTAGGTGCCGTGCACCTTGCGGCCGAAGAACAGCGCCTTGCGCACCGTGCTCTGGCTCAGCGGCCGGTACTGCCCGTCGCGCTCGTCGAACAGGGTTTCCTGGTCGATGTCGAGCTGCACCAGGCGCGCCACGCCACGGTTGCCGGTGATGTCGAGCTCGACGCGCCAGCGCGCCGGCTCGCGCGCCAGGCGCATGCTGGCGGTGCCCGCGGGCTTGCCGGCATTGCGTGCGTCATAGGTCGCGATGAAAGGCGAAAGCGCCGCCGGCGCGCTGTCGGTCGCCCGCGACGCGACCGGCACCGCGTCCGGCACGCGCTGCGCGTCGACCGCGGCGGCCGACGCCAGCAGCGGGAACAGGCACAGCGCCAGCAGGGCGGGAGTGGTCTTCATCGAACGCCCATCATGCTGCGAGGTGGTTGGCTGCCAGCTGAAGCGGCGTGTCGATGACGCGCCGGTCCAGCAGCACCACGCCGCCTCGCAGCGCAAGGCGACCGCTGACGAGCAACCCCAGTGTCGCCACGAGCAGGGGGTATTCAACCTCGAGGACGCGCGCGGCGAGCGTCGCGGCGTCGTCATCCGGCTGAACCGCAACCCGCGCCTGCGCGATCACCGGGCCACCGTCGAGGTCGGCGGTGACGAAATGCACGCTCGCGCCATGTTCGACCACCCCCGCCGCGATCGCGCGCGCATGCGTGTCCAGGCCCTTGAACGCCGGCAGCAGCGACGGGTGGATGTTGACGATGCGCCCCGCCCACGGCGCCAGCACGGTGGCACCCAGCAGGCGCATGTAGCCGGCACAGACGATGAAATCCGGTTGCAGGGCGACGACTTCGGCGAACAGCGCGGCATCGAACGCGTCGCGTGACGCGAAGTCGCGCGGGCGCAGGGCGAGCGCGGGAATACCGGCCGCGTGCGCGCGCGCCAGCGCGGGTGCCTTGGGGCGATCACCGAGCACGCCCACGACGCGTGCAGGCAGGCGTCCTTCGGCAATGGCGTCGAGCAGCGCCTGCAGGTTGCTGCCGCGCCCCGATGCCAGCACCACCAGTCGCGGTGAGGCGGCCGCAGCGTCGGGGGTGGCCACGGCGATCGCCGTCAGCCGATGCGCACGCGCGGCGCGTCGCCGGCAGCGACCACTTCGCCGATGCGCCAGTGGCCGAGCGCAAGCGCGTCGAGCTTCGCCTCCACCGCCGCCGCGCGCGTCGCCGACACCACCAGCACGAAGCCGATGCCGCAGTTGAACGTGCGCCACATTTCCTCGCGCGCCACCGCACCTTCGCGCTGCAGCCAGTCGAATACCGCGGGCATCGTCCAACTGGAGGCATCGATGCGCAGGCCCAGCCCTTCGGGCACCACGCGGATGATGTTCTCGGTCAGGCCGCCGCCAGTGATGTGCGCCATGGCATGCACGGCATCGCCCTCCGCGCCGCGCAGCAGCTCCAGGATCGGCTTCACGTACAGCGCGGTCGGCGCCATCAGCGCGTCGTCGAGGCGGGTGCCGCCGAGGTCGAGGTCGCCGGGGCGCCCGGCGCGGTCGTAGATGCGGCGCACCAGCGAGTAACCGTTGGAGTGCGGGCCACTGGACGCGATGCCGATCAGCAGGTCGCCGGCCTGCACGCGGCCGCCGTCGCGCAGCTCGGATTTCTCCACCGCGCCGACCGTGAATCCGGCCAGGTCGTAGTCGCCCGGCGCGTACATGTCCGGCATCTCGGCGGTTTCGCCGCCGATCAGCGCGCAGCCGGCGAGCTCGCAGCCGCGCGCGATGCCGCCCACGACGGCGACCGTGGTGTCGATGTCGAGCTTGCCGGTGGCGAAATAGTCGAGGAAGAACAACGGCTCGGCGCCCTGCACCAGCACGTCGTTGACGCACATGCCCACCAGGTCGATGCCGATGGTGTCGTGGCGGCCGAGCTGCTGCGCGAGCTTCAGCTTGGTGCCCACGCCGTCGGTACCGGAGACCAGCACCGGCTCGCGGTACTTGCCGGACAGGTCGAACAGCGCGCCGAAGCCGCCCAGGCCGCCCATCACCTCGGGGCGGAAGGTCCGCTTCACCAGCGGCTTGATGCGCTCGACGACTTCGTTGCCGGCATCGATATCGACGCCTGCGTCGCGGTAGGTCAGCGGGATGGGGGTGGTCACGATGGCTCGCCGGGACGGGGAAACGGCGATTTTAGCAGTCTCGGAGCGACCTTCATGGACGCCACGCCCCCACTGCGGCACCATTTCGCCATGAACCGGATTCTGGGAACGACAATGTCGAAGGCGTGGCTGCTTGTGTTGCTGGTCGCACTGCTGGTTCCCGGATGGGCGCAGGCGCAGCGCATGGAAGGAGATCGCGCCGGTGCCCAGGGGCTGTACGAGGCCGAGGTGACGGTGTCCAGCCAGGCCGAGGCGGCGCGGCAGTCGGCATATTCGCGCGCCCTCGCGCAGGTGCTCGGCAAGTTGTCCGGCGATCGCAGCGTCGCTGGTCGCCCGGGCGTGGCGCGCGAACTGCGCCGCGCCGGGGATTTCGTCGCCGGGTACGACTATCGCCAGGACGAAGGCCGCTCCGCCGCGGGTGCGCCGACCTACTCGACCACCTTGGTGGTGCGCTTCCGCGAGGACGACGTGGACGCGATCGTCGCCACGCTGGGCCTGCCGGTCTGGCCGCAGCCGCGCCCGAAGCCGGTGCTGTGGCTGGCGATCGATGACGGCAGCGGCCCACGCCTGGTGGCGCTGGCGCAGAACACCGTGGCACGGCCGGTACTCGACCGCGCCATCGAACGCGGCTACCGCCTGGGCCTGCCGAACGGCAGCGCCGCCGAGCAGGCGGCGGTGGGGGCCATCTGGCGCGGCGACACCGCGGCGATCGCGCGCCTGTCGGCGCGCTACAACCCGCCGATGCAGCTGATCGGCAAGCTGTACCGCGGTGGTGGCGGCTGGAAGGCCGACTGGACCTTCGTCGACGCGGGCCGCGTGCTGTCGACCTGGACAACCGAAGAGGCCAGCGCCCGCCGCGCGATCGCCGGCGGTGCCGACGGCGCCGCCAATGCCCTGGTCCGACGCTATGCCAAGGCCAGTCCCGTCGGCCAGCCGGGCGTCGAGCGCGTGGTCATCAGCGGCATCGGCAGCGCCAGCGATTTCGTGCGCCTGTCGTCGTGGCTGCATTCCACTTCGGTGGTGCGCGGCATCCGCCCGCTGCGCGCGACGCCCAACACGCTGGAGCTCGAGCTCGACCTGCTGACCGGCCTGGCGGGCTTCCGGCGCGTGCTGGACGGCGACGTGCTGGCCGAGTCGCCGGACAACATCGAGGGCGTGCCGCCGGTGTTCATCCTGCGATGAGCCAGCCAACCCTGCCCGACGGGCCCGATGTCGTGATCTCGCGCTTCCTGGTGCGCCTGCAGCGCGCCGCGCTGCTGCTGGCGGTCGGTTGGCTGGTGTGGGTGCTGGCACCGGTGCTGACCCCGTTCGTGCTCGCCGCGATGCTGGCGTGGCTGGGCGATCCGCTGGTCGACCGGCTCGAGGCGCGTGGTCGCTCGCGCAACGTCGCGGTGCTGCTGGTGTTCACCGCGATGCTGCTGCTGCTGGCACTGGCGCTGCTGATCCTGGTGCCGATGATCGTGCGGCAGGTGTCCACCCTGGTGGAATCGCTGCCCGGCTATGGCGACTGGCTGCTGCAGACGGCCCTGCCCTGGGTGGAAGCGCGCACCGGCCTGGACATCCTCGGCTGGCTGGACCCGGAGCGCCTGACCACGTACGTGCGCGACCACTGGGAGCGCGCCGGCGGGATGGCCGCCACCGCGCTCGGCTTCGTGTCGCGCTCGGGCTTCGCGGTGCTGGGCTGGGTGACCAACCTGGTGCTGCTGCCGGTGATCACGTTCTTCTTCCTGCGCGACTGGGACCGCATGGTGGAGCGCGTGGCGGCGATGGTCCCGCGCGACCACCTCGATACCGTGACGCGGCTGGCGCGCGATTCCAGCGATGTGCTGGGCGGCTTCCTGCGCGGGCAATTCCTGGTCATGCTGATCCTCGGCGTGATGTACGGCGTCGGGCTGTGGGGCGTCGGCCTCGAGGTGGGCCTGCTGATCGGCCTGATCGCCGGCCTGCTGACCTTCGTGCCCTACCTCGGGCCGGCCAGCGGCATCGTGCTCGGCGTGATCGCGGCGCTGGTGCAGTTCGGCGACTGGCAACACGTGGCCGGGGTGCTGGTGGTGTTCGGCATCGGACAGGTGATCGAGAGCTACTGGCTGACGCCCAAGCTGGTGGGCGACCGCATCGGCCTGCACCCGGTTGCGGTGATCTTCGCGGTGCTCGCCGGTGGCCAGCTGTTCGGCTTCCTGGGCATGCTGCTGGCGCTGCCCGCGGCGGCGGTGGCGAACGTGCTGCTGCGCTTTGCCCATGAGCGCTACACGGCCAGCCGCCTGTATGCCGGGCAGGCGCCGACCATCGTGGTCGCGTCTGGCGGGCCGACCATCGTGCTGCCGGATGACCACGCGGAAAAGGACAGCGGCGGCACGTGAGCAGGCAGTTGCCGCTGGCGCTGCGCTATCCACCCGACCAGCGATTCGACAGCTTCGTCGGTGCACCGGCGGGCGCGCTCGAGCAGATGCGCGTGCTTGCCATGGGCGAGGGCGAGTGGCTGTACCTCGCCGGCGCCGCCGGCACAGGCAAGACCCATCTCGCGCTGGCGGCCTGTGCCGAGGCCGAGGCACACGGCCGGCGCACCGCGTACGTGCCGCTGGCCGCGGCCGCGGGACGGCTGGGTGACGCGCTGGAGGCGCTGGACGGCATGGCGCTGGTCGCGCTGGACGGCCTTGAGGCCATTGCCGGCGCGCGTGCCGACGAGATCGCGCTGTTCGATTTCCACAACCGCGCGCGCGCAACCGGCAGCCAGGTGCTCTATGCCGCGCGGGCCGCGCCGGATGCGCTGCCGCCTGGCCTGCCCGACCTGCGTTCGCGGCTGGCGCAGTGCGTGCGCATCACGCTGCAACCGCTGGATGACGAGGGCCGCTCCGAGGTGTTGCGGCTGCGCGCGCGACGTCGCGGGCTGCAGTTCGACGAGGCGGCGATCGCGTGGCTGCTGCGGCGCACCGGGCGGGACCTGGCCGGCCTGACGGCGCAGCTCGATGCCCTGGACCGGGCATCGCTGGCGGCGCAGCGGCGGGTGACGGTGCCGTTCCTGCGCCAGGTGCTGGGTCCCGACGCCGCGTAGGCGCCGGCGCCGCTCAGCGGTGGTACTCGCCGGCCCGTTCGGGCTGGTAGGTGACTTCTTCGATGCGCACCTTGACGGTGCCGCCGCCGGGCTTGGGCCATTCCATCTCGTCGCCCTGCGACAGGCCGAGCAGGGCGCTGCCTACCGGGGCCAGTACCGAAATGCGGTCGGCGCTGCCGTCGGCATCACGTGGATAGACCAGGGTCAGGTTGAAGTCCTCTCCCGGGCCGACGCGGAAGCGCACGGTGGAATTCATGGTGACCACGGTGGGCGGCACGTCCTTCGGGCCGACCACTTCGGCGCGCAGCAGCTCGGCCTCGAGCGCCGCGCGGCCGGGGAAGCTGCCGTCCGGGAGGGATTCGAGCAGGCTTTCGAGCCGCTCGGCGTCCAGGCTGGACATGATGATCTTGGGTCGGGTTTCCACGCGTGCTTCTCCTGCATGTGGGCCTGCCGCCAGCAAGACGCCCCGGGTCGACTGGCGTCGGCCCCGGGGCGCGGAATGGTCGGCGGCAATGATTTGCTTGGACTCCACTGTAGCGGGAGCCGGCGGCGAGCTCAATCCGTGCCGCTCAGGCCCCGAAGCGCCAGTGCCAGGGTTCGTGGACGATTCCGTGGGGGTTGTCGCGCGGGTAACTCATGGTGAAGCCGTGCGCGCCGGCGTTGGTTGTCAGCCAGGCGAACGCCGGGGTGGCTTCGAAGCTTTCCTCGGCGGCGGGTTCGCCGGGGGCCGAAATATCCAGCGCCCGGCCGGAATGGTGTTCGGACCAGCCCGGGGCCGCGTTCACCGCCAGGATCGCTTCGAGCGCCAGCCCGCGGGCCAGCTTCCGCTCGAGGATGCCGAGCTGGTAGTCGTGGCTGCGGTAGCCGGAGATCGCGTCCAGTACGATGCCCTCGCGCAGCGCGGCCGCCACCATCACCCGCCAGGCCCGCGCGGCATCGGCGCGCAGCCACAGCGCGCGGCGGTAGCGGTCGTGGCCGGCGTGCGCGAGCCACGCGGGTTCCGGCACCAGTTCCAGGCCGGTGCGCGCGGCGTAGGCGTGGCCGTCGATGCCCAGCGCCTCCAGCCTTGCTTCGATCCGCTGCACGGGGAGCGTGGCGACCGCATCCAGGCCGGCGCGTTCATGGTGGACCGGATGTGCGAGTGCTTCGAGGGCGGCATCGATGCCGGGTTCGCGCGCCAGCCGCGGCACCAGCGCGAGCAGGCCTTCGGGCAGTTCCGCGGCCAGCAGCGCGCCGTCGCGCTTGCGGCGCAGGACCGTGCGCGCACGGGCCAGCGCACGGGCATCGCGGTTGCCGCGCGCGCGCAGCACGCCCCCCGGCCAGAGTTCGATCTCCGGGGTATTGCACAGGATCCGGTCGCTGCCGCGGCGCATGGCCGTGGCCTAGGCGGCGACGCCGGCGCCGGTTCCGGCATCGGCATCCGCATCGGTGTCGGCGCCGGGCGCCGCGTCCGTGTCGCCAGCCGGCCCGGTGGCACCGTCCGCGGCGGGCGCGGGTCCGGCCTGCGGGCCCTGGTCAAGGTTGTAGAACAGGCCTTCGATCCGTCGGTCCGGCCCCACGGTGATCGAGGCCTGCATCACCAGCTGGCCGCGCTGCACCGGTACTTCCACCACCGCCGCGTCGCCGACCCGCTCCACCCGCGGCTCGCCGCGCGTGCTCTCGGGCGCACGCCGCGCGTAGACGGCGTGGGTCCGCTGCAGGTCTTCCACGCTCAGCGTGTCGCGCAGGTCCACCGAGAACGCGTCGCGCGCCTCGTCGACCTTGCCGGCGTCGAACAGGTCCAGGAAGCGCGTGGCGATGGCGACCGCCTCGTCGTCGGTCACCGGCGCGGCGGGCCGGGCGCAGGCCGTGGAGGCGAGCAGCAGGCTGGCAAGGAAGCCGGCGAGGGCGAAGCGGGCGGCGCGGCGAAGGCGCGCAGGGCGGCGGGCGTCGATGGCGGTCATCTGGATCCTCTCGGGGCGGTGCGGCGATCAGGAGTCGATTGTGCCCCATACACTGGCATCCCCTTGCCGCCAGGAATCCGGATGATCCGCCTTGGTACACCGCTCTCCGCACATGCCACCCGTGTCCTGCTGCTCGGTTCCGGCGAGCTGGGCAAGGAAGTCGCGATCGAACTGCAGCGCCTGGGGGTGGAGGTGGTCGCCGCCGACCGCTACGCCGACGCGCCGGCGATGCAGGTTGCCCACCGCAGCCACGTGCTGGACATGCTCGACGGCGACGCGGTCCGCCGGCTGATCGACCAGGAGCGCCCGCACATCGTGGTGCCGGAACTCGAGGCCATCGCCACCCGCACCCTGGTCGACCTGGAGCGCGAATCCGCCGCTGCGGGGGGCGAGGACGGCCCCGCGCTGCGGGTGGTACCGACGGCGCGCGCGGCCTGGCTGACCATGGACCGCGAAGGCATCCGCCGGCTCGCGGCCGAAACGCTGGGCCTGCCGACCTCGCCGTACCGCTTCGTCGACACGCATGCCGAGTACCGCGCCGCCGTCGCCGCGATCGGCCTGCCCTGCGTGGTCAAGCCGGTGATGTCGTCGTCCGGCAAGGGCCAGAGCACGCTGCGCGCGGAGGCCGACATCGACGCCGCCTGGGACTACGCGCAGCGCGGCGGCCGCGCCGGCGCCGGTCGCGTGATCGTCGAGGGCTTCGTCGACTTCGACTACGAGATCACCCTGCTGACCGTGCGCCACGCGGCCGGCACCACGTTCTGCGAGCCGATCGGCCACCTGCAGCGCGACGGCGACTACCGCGAAAGCTGGCAGCCGGAGCCGCGGATGACGCCCGCGGCGCTGGCGCGCTCGCAGGCGGTCGCGCGCGCGGTCACCGACGATCTCGGCGGCTGGGGCGTGTTCGGCGTCGAACTGTTCGTGAAGGGCGACGAGGTGTGGTTCTCGGAAGTGTCGCCGCGGCCGCACGACACCGGCCTGGTCACCCTGGTCTCGCAGGAGCTGAGCCAGTTCGCGCTGCATGCGCGCGCGATCCTCGGGCTGCCGGTGCCGGTGATCCGCCAGTGGGGCGCATCGGCCTCGTGCGCGGTGCTGGCCGAAGGCCACGGCGTGCCGGAGTTCGGCAATGTCGATGCCGCGCTGCGCGCGCCCGACACCGCGCTGCGCCTGTTCGGCAAGCCGCGCGTGGAAGGCCAGCGCCGCGTCGCGGTGACCCTGGCGCGCGCGGCCGATGTCGACAGTGCCCGCGCGAGCGCGCGTCACGCCGCCGCGGCGCTCAGCATCGACCTGCGATGATGGCGACCACGCAACCGACAGGAACCGACCCGCGATGAAAGGCCGTGACGGCTATGCCGTGTTCTTCTTCCCGCAGGCACTCGAAGCGCTGGGCGAGGCGATCAAGCCCTACATCCAGGACAACCCGGTGGTCGGCCAGCACCTGTCGTGCGACGAGATCGACACCGGCGGTGGCCTCATCGAAATGACGATGAAGGGCCACACGCCCGCCGGCGAGGACGTGACCCTGGAAATGATGGTGCCGGCAACGATGGTGCGCATGGTCGTGTCGCGGCAGAGCGGTGGCATGTTCGGCTTCGGGCCGCGGACCTACGACGCTGCGGCCGGCGCGCTGCCGGTCATCGCCGGGCCGGCGCCTCCCGCCAGTGCCCCACCGCAGTCCGTGCCGGAAGGCGGCCCTGGTGGCGACGTGGCGCCGGTGGCGGACCCCGGCGACGCGGCGGCCAAGCCCGCCCCATAGGCCGGGCATCTTCCCCCTCGAGCGGGTGGAGGATCAGGTCACTCGGCGAGATCCACCCACACCAGGCGGTGGTCGCTGCCATCGATGATCGCGGCATCCGGCGTGCCCGGCGCCGGCCAGAACACGCCGCTGTCGACGGCGCGGAAGCCCGTCGAGGGCAGCACGTAATCCAGCCGCAACGGTCCGACCCGCGCGCCGAAATCGCCGGTGGCATGCGCGACCGCGCCGCGCCGTCCGGGCTTGTCGGCACCTGCGGCGTAGGCAGCGCCATCGCCACGCGGCGTGGCCATGCGCAGCACCCGCGGATGCGCCAGCAGTTCGACGATCGCCTCGTGGCGGCCGTCGCCGTCGGCGGGATCGTTGTTGAGGTCGCCAAGGATGGCAAAGCGCGCGCCCTCGGCCAGTCCGCCGCAGCGCCCCTGGTCATCGCATAGCCAGTCCGCGTTGCCCGCCGAAAGGTATTCGCTCCACAGCCGGATCTCGTCGTGGTTGCGCGCGCTGTTGCGGCGCTCGGCGCCGTCGAACACCGGCGGGGTGGGGTGCGAGGCCAGCACGTGCACCACGCCCAGCGGCGTGCGCACCGGCACGTCCCAGTGCGATTTCGACGACAGCCGCAGCTGGTTCCAGATTGCGTCCGCGTGCCACGGCGCGCCTGTCGCGGGATCTATCGGCCGCGCCGCCCTGGGCATCGCGCTCCAGCGCAGCAGCTGGAACGTGCGCGCCGCGGCCGTGTCGATCGGATGCATCGACAGCAGCAGCATGCCGTACTGGCCCGGGTGCAGGCCGTAGCCCCAGGCATCGTTGCCGCGCTCGCGCCGCGCCGCCGGGGTCTCGCCGGGTGCCGCCGCCGCGGCGCCGACGGTGCCGCTGCGGTCGAGGTCCAGGCCGCTGGGCACGCCGGTGTTGACAGGCGCGAAATAGCGGTACGGATAGCGCAGCGCCTCGCCGCCGCCGGCCTGCGGCTGACCGAGGTATTCGCGCTGGAACAGGTCGGCTGCGCGGCCCTCGGGGTCGTGGTCGAACTCGTTGAGCAGCACGATGTCCGGGCGCACGCGCTGCAGGACCGCGGCCACCTTGCGCGCGTTGGCGTCGCCGGCCGCGAGCCGCCGCTGCAGGCCGCCGGCCTCGTCGGAATACAGCGAGGCGTTGTAGCTGGCGATGCGCAGGGTGTCGGGTTGGGTCATGGCCTGTCCGGGGTCGCCGTGGACGTTCACGCGCACGCAGCCGGCAAGCAGCGCGCAGCACAGCAGCATCGCCCAGCGGCGCGTGGCGGCGCGCCTGCTCATGCGCCGCCCTCCTGGCGTGGAAAGGGCTGCCAGCTGCGGCCGTCGAAGCGTTCGAGGGGTTGGAACCTGCGCTTGTAATCCATCTTGCGGTGTCCCTGGATCCAATAGCCGAGGTAGAGGTGGCGACGCGCGTCACGGCGCGCCCAGTCCAGCTGGTGCAGGACCGCCAGCGTACCCAGGCCGCGCGCGGCCTCGTCGGGATCGTAGAAGGTGTAGACCGCCGACAGCGCATCATCGACCAGGTCGGTGACCGCCACGGCGACCAGGCGATGGTCGATGCGCAGTTCCAGGAAGCGCCCATCGGACCAGCTGCCGACCAGGAACTGGTCGAACTCCGCCTTGCCGTGCGCGTCCATGCCGCCGCCGGCATGGCGGCCGGTGAGGTAGCGGCGGTACAGCGCGAAGCGTTCGTCGGTTTCGCCAGGCGTGGTGATGCGCGCCTCGACATCGGCGTTGCGCGCCCTGCACCGACGCTGGCTGCGGTCGGGCCTGAAATCCGCGACCGGGATGCGCACCGCGACGCAGGCGTGGCAGCCGTGGCAGTGCGGGCGGTACACCAGGTCGCCGGAGCGGCGAAATCCGCGTTCCAGCGCGCGCGGATAGGCGGCTGGCAGGCGCGGGTCGCCCGGGTCGAGCACGAGGTCGCGCGCCTCGCGTTCGGGCCAGTAGCCGCAGGCATGCTCCGCGGTGTGGAACAGGCGCATGGCGCCCTGCTCAGCCATGGCGGCGGGCAATTCGCGGTGGCACGTGGCGGGCGCGGTGCATGCGCACAGGATAGCGCCGCGTGTCGCAGGTGCTGCGAACCGACCGCCGGCTGAACGTGTTGGCCGCGGCGTCAACCCGGCGGCGCGGTGGGCGTTGACCGGTGCACATGCAGCAATGTCGCTGCGCAAAGGAGTCACGCATGAAGCGTCATGCCCTGTTTCTCGCCACCGCACTCTCCGTCGCCGCGCTCGGCGCGGCGTCCGTCGCCAGCGCGCAGGCTGACGCCCCCGCGCGCGTTACCCAGTCGCAGGCCGGGGCTGCGCAGCCTGCGCTCGCCGGCGAGCGTCCGCAGCGCCACGGCCAGGGCCACCACGGCCGTCGCGGCCATGGCGCCGGCATGATGGGCTTCGGCGGCGGCATCGAGCGCTTCGACAGCGATGCCGACGGCCGTGTCAGCCGCGCCGAGTTCGACGCCGGCCGGGCCGCCCACACGGCCGCCCGCGAGGCGCGCGCCGCGGCGAAGCCGGACGCCGGCAAGGCCGGCGCACCACGTCGCGGGTCGCGCCATGCGGGCCATGACGGTGTCACGCAGCCGGCCGGCAAGCCGCACGGTGCGCGCATGGCGATCGATTTCGACGCCATCGACACCAACAAGGACGGCCATGTCGTGCGCAGCGAGGCGATGGCGCACGGCGAGCGCATGCAGGCGCAGATGCGCAGCGAGCGCGAGCGCCGCTTCACCGCGTCGTTCACCGCCGCCGATCTCAACAAGGACGGCAAGCTGAGCCGGGTGGAAGTGGACGAGAAGATGCCGCGCCTGGCGAAGCGCTTCGCGTGGATGGACGACAACCGCGACGGCTTCCTGGGCAAGGCGGAGCTCGAGGCCGGCGCGCGCCGCTGATCCAATGACGGGGTGGCGCCGGGACCCCCGGCGCCGGTGGCCCGCGCTGCAAGGCGCGGGCCATTTTTTTTGCTCGGCCTTGGCACCGGTTCGCTGCGGTACGCGGTGGTTGCAGCGGCACACCCCGCGATCCGGTGCATTGCTCTCCGGTACTGGCAGCCAGCGCAGAGCCCCGCAGTGGCCGAGAGGCCTTCGCGGGGAAGTCAAGGAGGAGGCATCCGACGCAGGCGGATGCCGGGGGACATGAGCCGCGAAGGCCTCCCGGCCACGACCGGGCGCTCCGGGTCAATCTTTTCTCTCAGCCGTGCAGGAACAGCAGCACGATGCCGCCGATGATCGCGATGTTGCTTACCAGCACGCCGCTGTAGCCGAAGGTCAGGCGATAGCCGAGCTGGCGCCATTTGGCGCCGCCCGGATGGCGTTGCGCGTCGCGTCGCAGCAGTGGTGCCATGGTCTTCTGGACGGGGCCGAGCAACTGGTAGTTCAGCACTGCTATCGCCGCCAGCGCGAGCGCCGAAGCCGGCACCCTGCTTTCGAACGCGAAGGCCGCGACCAGGGTGACCGCCACCGCAGCAAGCGAGGTCCACAGATAGCTGTGGTAGACGCGGATGACTTCTTCGCGTTCCGCGTCGTTTTCCGCATAACCGAGCAGCATGCGCCGGCACAACCAGGCGGTGATCAGCGTGGCCAGCAGGCCACCGCCGAGTGCCCCGGCCGTGCCGAGCACGCTCTTGCCGAGCAGGCCGCCGACCACCGCCGGTGCCGCCTTGGCGAAGCCCGCCGCAGCCGCCGGACGTGCCACCCCCAGCATCGCCACCACGCCGACGGCGAACGCCGTGCCCGGCGCGCTGCCACGCGCGAACTCGCTGAAGCGGCCGATCAGGTCGCCGCGCACGCTCTTGCGCGCCCGCGACAGGCGCTTGCGCACGGCGGCATCGGACAGGCCCAGCAGCGACGCCACCTGGCGCGAGTTCTGCCCTTCGCGGTAGTACAACAGCAGGACTTCGCGGCTTTCCTCGGGCAATTCGGAAATCAGGTCGGCGGCAAGCTGTTCGCGCTCGGCGTCGAGCAGGCGCTCGTCGGGCAGCGCCGACGGGTCGGCGGCATGCGCGATGGCGAGCTCCGCGGCCTCGCCATGCACGTTGCGATGGCGCAGGCTGCGCAGGTGGTCGTAGGCCAGGTTGCGGGTGATCTGGCGCAGCCACGGCAGGAAGCTGGCGGCGTTCTGCAGCCGCTTCAGGTTCTGCCAGGCGGACAGGAACGCTTCCTGCGCAATGTCCTCGCTGGCGGTCACGTCGCGGGTGATCGCCAGCGCCACCGCGGTCACGGTGTTCTGGCTGGCGACGATGATCCGGCCGTAGGCGTGTTCGCAGCCGTTCGCGGCGGCCGGAAGGTCGCGGTGGATGAGGGCGTCGATCGCTGAGGTGGGCATCGGGCGGCTCGTGGCGGCACATCGGGGCCGCGTCAATGGTACCGGGACGCGTGCAGGCCGCCGGATGTGACCGGCGGCGACTCAGGGCGCGTCGACCCGCCGCCAGGCGTTGCCGTCGCGCCGCACCGCCAGCTCGCGCGCCGGCTCGCCGGCCACCGCCAGCTGCACGCTGCCGGTGCCGGAGCCGTCGGTGCGGTAGTCGCGTACCTCGATCCGCGTGCGGTCCGCTTCTTCGCAGCGTGCCGAGGACGCGGGAACCACGTCCAGGCCGTCGGCCGCCAAGGTGGCGATCAGCCCGGCTGGCGGGTCGGCGGCGTCGATCGCGAGGCAGGCACGCTTGGCTGCGCGGTCATCGAGCGCGCTGCGCAACAGGGTCGCGGCCAACAGCGGCGGCGTGGGAACGCCGTGGACCTGCTCCGGAAGCGTGGCGAGCATGTCCAGCCCGGCCGCACCGGCGACATCCGTCGCGGTGGGTGCGGACGCGCGTCCGGCGTCGGGCGCAGCCGCGACCACGGGCGCTGGATCGGCCGGCATCGGCTTGTCGCCGCTGTTGAAATTGACGATCACCACCGCCGCGATCACCGCGATCCCCATCAGCAGGCCGTAACGGAGGCGTCCGCCACCGCGCGCGGCGAGTGGGCTGCGGTCGCCGCCGGCGATCGCGGCCGGCGGCAGGAAGCCTTCGGTGCGCGCCGGCGACGCCTGCAGCAGGCCGGCTTCGCGCAACAGCTGCCGCGCTTCGGGCTGCTGGTCGGAGCGCAGCACCCAGACCGCCGGGCGCGGTGCGCTGTCGCTGCCGTCGCGGTAGCTGAAATTGCCGCGGATCGCGCCGCGGTAGGAGCGGCCGTTGCTGATCCGCACCTCGATGCCGGCATCCTCGAGCAGCCTGGCGACCGCCTCGACGTTCTCGATGCGCGGGCTGGAAAACAGCTGGCGCACGGCGTCAGTCCTTGGCCCGCACGGGGCCGGCGCGATCGGCGGCGACCACCCGGATCATGCCTTCCTGCGCGGTGCTGGCGACCAGCCGGCCGCCGCGGTCGTAGATCATGCCGCGCGCCAGGCCGCGCGCGCCCTGCGCGCTGGGACTGTCGAGCGAATACAGCAGCCAGTCGTCGGCGCGGAACGGGCGGTGGAACCACAGCGCGTGGTCGAGGGACGCCATCTGCACGTTCGGCTGGTAGTAGCTGATGCCATGCGGGAAGGTGGCCGTGCCGAGCAGGTGGAAGTCGGACGCATAGGCCAGCAGCGCACGGTGCAGTTCGGGCGCGTCGCCGACCTTCTCCGCCAGCCGGAACCAGACCTGCTGGTAAGGCGGGCGCTTGGGCGGGTTGAGTTCGTCGCGCGGATACACGTGGCGGAATTCGAACGGGCCGCTGCGGTCGAGCCAGCGCCGCACCTTGGTGGACAGGGTGGCCAGCACCGCCTCCGGCACGCCGGGCGCCGGTTCGATGTCGTCGGGGGAGGGCACCTCGGGCATCGACAGCTGGTGCTCGGCGCCGTCCTCGTGCTGCTGGAACGACGCGGCGCAGAAGAAGATCACCTTGCCGTGCTGGATCGCCGTGACCCGGCGCACCGAGAAGCTGCCGCCGTCGCGGGTGCGGTCGACGTCGTAGACGATCGGCGAATCCACGTCGCCGGCGCGCAGGAAGTAGGCATGCAGCGAGTTGGCGTCGCGCGGCTGCTCGAGCGTGGCGTGCGCGGCCGACAGCGCCTGGCCCAGCACCTGGCCGCCGAACACGTACTTGGTGCCGATGTCGCGGCTCTGGCCACGGAACAGGTTGTCCTCCAGGCGTTCCAGGGAGAGCAGGTCGACAAGTTCGGAGGCGGGGGCGGGGGCACTGTTGGGCATCCGCCGATTATACGGGCCGTGGCCCGCGCATCAGGGACGCGGCAGCCGCCGCAACGGGGTGGCGCGCAGGATGCGCGGCCAGGGGAACAGCGGGCCGGGGTCGCGCTTGCGCTGCACGAGGACGCCGGGATCGTCGCTGGCCGCGACCGTATCCGTATCGAGTTCCTCGTGGCCGGCGATCCAGCGCAGCGCGGGCAATGCGTCCACCAGCGCGCCGAGCAGCGCGTCCAGCGCCGCGAGCTGCGCCTCGGGATACGCCTCGTCCATCGCCTGGTGCCGTGAATCCAGCCAGTGCGGCCAGCGCCCGGTGTTGACCAGTTCGATCCCGACCGAACGCGGGTTGTGGCCGCGCACGTGGTGGGCGATGCGCGCGGGATCGACGTAGCGCACGGTGTCGCCATCGCGGTCGATGTACCAGTGGCCGCTGTTGCCGGTGCCCGAGGCCGGATACAGCACGCGCTCGCCGTATGCACGGGCGGTGGCGAGGTCGGGAAGTTCGGTGCAGTGGATCACCGCCAGGTCGACCTGCGACAGCGGGCGTGCGTCCAGCAGGTGCTCGTAGGGCAGGGGGTCCAGGCGCACGTCATGGCCAAGGGGGCAATCGCGGCGATGCTAGCATTCACGCATGTCGCCGCCGATTCCCACCGAACCATGACCGTCCGCGGCCACTGCATCCTCTCGCACGGCTTCGAGAGCGGTCCCGATGCCACCAAGGTCGCCGCCCTCGCCGAGGTCGCGGAGCGCCTGGGCTGGAGCCACGAGCGCCCGGATTACACCGATCTCGACGCGCGCAGCGAATTCGGCCGTCTCGGCGACGTCGCGCAGCGCCTCGCGCGCCTGCAGGCGCTGGCGGAACCGCGCGCGGCGCAGGGGCCGCTGGTGCTGGCGGGTTCGAGCCTGGGTGCGTGGATTTCCGGGCAGGTGTCGCTGCGGGTGCCGGTGCGGGCGCTGTTCCTGATGGCGCCACCGGTGCGCCTGGACGCCGATTACCCGCTGGATGCCGCGCGCGTGCCCACCGCGATCATCCACGGCTGGCACGACGAGCTCATCCCGGCCGCGGATGTCGTCGGCTGGGCCGGCGAACGCCACGATCGCCTGCTGCTGGTCGACGACGGCCATCGCCTGTCCTCGCACGTCGAGGCGTCGGCCGCGCTGTTTTCCGACCTGCTCGCCGCGGTGGCGCCATGAGGTTCTTCGCCAGCTGCGGCAAGGGCCTCGAATACCTGCTCGCCGACGAGCTGGTCGCGCTCGGCTGCACGCACGCCACCGCCACGATGGCCGGCGCGCATGTCGAAGGCAGCCTGGTGGACGCGCAGCGCGCGGTGCTCTGGTCGCGCCTGGCCAGCCGCGTGCTGTGGCCGCTGACCGAGTTCTATTGCGACGACGAGGACACGCTGTACCGCAATGTCGTGGCACTGCCGTGGGCAGAACATCTCGCACCCGGGCTCACCCTGGCGGTGGACGCGCATGTGTCGGGCACCGGCATCACGCACGCGCGCTTCGCCGCGCAACGGGTCAAGGACGGCGTGGTCGACAGCCTGCGTGCCGACACCGGTGATCGCCCCGACGTCGACCTCGACGCTCCCGACCTGCGCCTGAACCTGGTGGTGCGCAAGGGCCGCGCGGTGCTCTCGGTCGACCTGGGTGGCGGACCGATGCACCGCCGCGGCTGGCGCCGCGCGCAGGGCGAGGCACCACTCAAGGAAACCCTGGCCGCGGCGGTCCTGATGCGCGGCCGATGGCCGCAGGTGTATGCCGAGGGCGGCGCCCTGCTGGATCCGATGTGCGGCAGCGGCACGCTGCTGGTGGAGGGCGCGGCGATGGCCGCCGACGTCGCGCCGGGCCTGATGCGCCACGGCGATGCGCCGCCGTCGCGCTGGAGCGGGTTCGATGCGGGCGCCTGGGCAAGCCTGCGCACCGAGGCACTCGAGCGCGAGCGTGCCGGCCGCGGCGCGCTGCGCCAGGTGTTCTTCGGCAGCGACTACGATCCCGCGGCACTGCGCGCCGCGCGCGAGAACGCCACGGCCGCCGGGTTCCGCGACGCCATCGCCTTCGACGAACGCCAGGTCGCGGCGCTGCGGCCGATGGCGCAGCCGCGCGGGCTGGTGGTCTGCAACCCGCCCTACGACGCGCGCCTGTTCGCGGATGCCCAGCTGTACCGCACGCTCGGTGACAGCCTGCGCCGGGTCGTGCCGGGCTGGCGCGCCAGCCTGCTGTGCGGCAGCGCCGATCTCGCCCGCGCCACCAAGCTGCGCGCGCAGAAGGTCTACCAGCTGTTCAACGGCGCGCTGGAATGCAGCCTGCTGGTCAGCGACCCGGTGCTGCCGCCAGTGCGCGAGGACGCCACGCCGCGCGCGCTGACGCCGGGTGCGCAGATGCTTGCCAACCGCCTGCGCAAGAACCTGCGCGCGCTGAAGTCATGGCGGGCCCGCGAGGACGTGGCCTGCTTCCGCGCCTACGACGCCGACCTGCCCGAGTACGCCGTGGCGGTCGATGTCTATACCGAGGCCGACGACCCGGATGCCACCTGGCTTCACGTGCAGGAATACGCCGCACCGGCCGACATCCCCGAGGCCGACGTGCGTCGCCGCTTCGGCGAGGTGCTGGCCGCGGCGCGCGAAGTCTTCGGCGTGCCGCGCGAGCGCGTGGCCACCAAGGTGCGGGCGCGCGGCAAGGGCGGCAGCAAGTACGCCGACGGCTTCGACCGCCGCGGCGAGTTCCTGCAGGTGCGCGAGGGCGCGGCGCGGCTGCGCGTCAACCTGTTCGACTACCTCGACACCGGCCTGTTCCTCGACCACCGGCCACTGCGCCGCCGCCTGTACCAGGAGGCGCGCGGCAAGCATTTTCTCAACCTGTTCTGCTACACCGGCGCGGCCACCGTGCAGGCGGCGGTCGGCGGCGCGGCCAGCACCACCAGCGTCGACCTGTCGGCCACGTACCTGCAGTGGGCCGCCGACAACCTGCGCGGCAACAGCGTCGACGGTCGTCCGCTGGGTGGCAGCCGCCACCGCATGGTGCAGGCCGACGCGGTCGCCTGGCTGGAGGCCGACGACGGGTATTACGACCTGGTGTTCTGCGACCCGCCGACGTTCTCCAACTCCGCGCGCGCCGACGACTTCGACATGCAGGCCCAGCACGTGCGCCTGCTGCGGGCCGCGGTCGATCGCCTGTCGGACGACGGTGTCCTGTACTTCTCGAACAACTACCGGCGTTTCCGTCTCGATTACGTGGCGGTAGCCGAGTTCGCCGAGTGCGAGGACATCAGTGCCGCGACCATCCCCCAGGACTTCGCGCGCAATCCGCGCATCCATCGCGCCTGGCGGCTGCGGCGGCGCGCCTAGGACGGAGTGATCCGCGCGGCTGGCGGGCGACGCTGGCCCCGCCGCCGGGGCATCGGGCCGGTGTGCGGAGCCGCGGGACCGCAGCGTTGCAACAGCGGTGCTGTGATGCACGCGCGCCGCCCCGATGATGTGTGCAGACACATCCAGGAACCACGCCATGTCCCCGGCCACCCCTTTCGATTCCACCCGCATCGTCCGCAAGGTGCGCGGTCGCGCGGCGTCCGACGGCGCCGGCGTGAAGCTCACGCGCGTGATCGGCAGCCCCGAACTTGCCGATCTCGATCCGTTCCTGCTGCTCGACGAGTTCGGCACCGACCGGCCCGAGGACTACCTCGCCGGCTTCCCGGACCATCCGCATCGCGGCTTCGAGACCGTCACCTACATGCTCGACGGGCGCATGCGCCATCGCGACAACCACGGCAACGAAGGCTTGCTGGTGCCCGGCAGCGTGCAGTGGATGACCGCCGGCCGCGGCCTTGTGCACTCGGAGATGCCCGAGCAGCAGGAAGGCCGCATGCGCGGCTTCCAGTTGTGGGTGAACCTGCCGGCGAAGGACAAGATGACCGCGCCGCGCTACCAGGAGTTCGCACCCGAGCGGATCCCGCTGGTGGCGGTGGCCGAGGGCGTGGAGGTGCGTGTGGTGGCCGGTGAAGTCGCGGGTGCCGATGGCGTGCGCGTCCGTGGCCCGATCGAGCAGCCGGCGACCGATCCGATGTACCTCGATGCGTCGCTCGCGCCGGGCGCGCCCTGGGAACACCGCCTGCCGGAAGGCCACAATGCCTTCGCCTACGTGTTCGAGGGTGATGCGATGTTCGGCAATGGCGACGAGGCGCGCCAGCTCGTCGCGCACGAGCTCGGCATCCTCGGCGGCGGCGACCTGCTGCGCGTGCAGGCCGGCACGGCGGGTGCGCGCCTGCTGCTGGTGTCCGGCCGCCCACTGCGCGAGCCGGTCGCCCGCCACGGGCCGTTCGTGATGAACACCCGAGCGGAGCTGATGCAGGCCTTCGTGGACCTGCAGGAAGGCCGCTTCTGACAATGCGCCGGGCGGCGGATGGTCGCCGCCCGGCGCAGATGCTCAGGGCGTGCCGGTGCTCGGCATGTCGTCGCGGCCGAGCCAACCGTACAGGCCGCCGCCGATGATCGCGCCGACGATCGGCGCCACGGCGGACCACGCGCGGTCCGCCACGTGTTTGCGCCTTGTCAACGCGCGCGGACGGGGATCAGTTGCTGGAGACGAGCACGTCGCCGAAGTGCAGCGACTCGGCCACCGACATCGCCTGCGACATCTCCTGGTCGCTGCCGGCGCGCAGCGAGATGTGCGCGACCTGGTCGCGACCCAGTTCGACGATCGTCTCCCTGACCTTGACGCCGGTCGTGTCGGCCAGTTCGCCGCGATACCACCATGTCGGCTGACCGTCGATCATGGTCTCGTTCACGCGATCGCCGCGCCGCGGCTTGAAAGGCGCTTCGGCGCTGAGCATCACCGCCAGCACCTGGCCGCCGTCGCTGGCGCGGATCGCCTTGCAGAAGGTGTAGCCCCTGCCGTCGAGTTTTTCCCAGGCCAGGCCGCTGTCGGCGGGCAGGGCCGGACAGCCGCCGCCGGACTGCGATTGCGCGTGCACGGCGCCGGATATCATCAGGCAGGCCGAAGCCAGCAGGATCGTTTTCATTGTGTGGTCCCCCCCGGGCAGCGCAGGACAAGGCGCTGGCGTCTTGATACTCCCTTGTGGGGACCTGTCATTTTGTGACCTGCGTCACTGTTCGGGCAGGGGAATGAACTCGTTGTCACCCTCGATCTCACCGAAACGCCCCGCCAGCCAGTCGGCCTTGGCCTGTTCGATGCGTTCCCTGGACGACGACACGAAGTTCCACCAGACGTGCCGACGGCCGTCGAGCGGGGTGCCACCGAGGAGCATCGCCTTCAACGGCGTCCTGGCGCGCAGCACCGCGGCGCTGCCGGCCTCCGGCAGTACCAGGTGGCGCGCGGGGATGTCGACGCCGTCGAGCTGCGCCTCGCCTTCCAGGATGTAGAGCGCGCGCTCCGGCTGGTCGGCGGCGATGCGCAGCTCCGCGTCCGGCGCGAGATCGATCGCGACGTTGAGGATCTCGCTGAACACGCGTACCGGCGATACCTCGCCCCAGGCCCGGCCGGCGATCACCCGCAGCCGTGCGCCGGGCAGCGTGATCGTGGGCAGGGTGGCCGCGGCGTGGTGGTGGAATTCCGGAGCGGTCTCTTCGTCCGGCTTCGGCAGCGCCACCCAGGTCTGCATGCCGTGGATCGGGTGGGAGGACTGGCGCACCGCGCGTGGCGTGCGCTCGGAATGGGCGATGCCGCGACCGGCGGTCATCCAGTTGACGTCACCGGGGAGGATGTCCTGGTTGCAGCCGAGCGTGTCGCGATGGTTGATGGTGCCCGACCACAGGTAGGTCACCGTGGCCAGCCCGATGTGCGGGTGCGGGCGCACGTCGAGCCCGGCGCCGCGTTCGAAGACGGCGGGCCCCATGTGGTCTGCGAACACGAACGGCCCGACGCTGCGCGCTTCGATCGTCGGAATCGCGCGCCGTACGGCGAACCCGCCACCGAGATCGTGTTCACGCGGACGGATGACGAGGGTCATGCTGTGCCTCCATGGCGGTCGACGGGTGCCAGCATCGCAGGTTGCCGGGGCGCCGGCGGCACCTTGCGGTGCAACGCAGCGTACGCGCGTCAGCTGCGCGCGTGCCGCGCCACCAGCTGGGCGGCAAGCCGGTCGGGTTCGGGCTGCCGGTGCGTGGTGGTGAAACGCACCACGAGGTCGGCGGCCGAGGCCATGGCCACGCGGTGCCCGGGCGAGACGACCAGTGGCGCGCTGCCCGGCTTGCTGCGCAACAGCCAGCCGATCTGCGGGCCGCGGGCCTGGCTGCGCAGGGCGGTGTAGGCGCCACGCGTCTGGTGCGGATCCGGGCCGCCGCCGGCGACGATGGTGTCGGCCACGCCGATGCAGGGCAGGTCGGCGCCCACGCCGAAACGCGTGGCGATGCCCGCGTGGCCTGGACGGGCACCGCCATGGCCATGGACGAATGCGAGATCCGGTGCGCGCGGCAGCGCCTTGAGCGCGGCAAGCAGGGCGGGCAGCGTGTCGAAGGACGCGGGGTCCGCGCCGTCCGGCAGCGCGAGGCTGACAACTTCGCACGCCAGCAGCGCCAGCGTGTCGGCGTCCAGCAGTACCGCGGCCGCGTGCACGGTGGCGCCATCGGGGTCGACGCTGGCATGGAATCCGGCCACGGTGCGCAGCGGCTTGTGGAAGCGGTCACGCAGTTCCAGCTCCGCGCCCATCAGAACGACCCGGTGCGCAGGCGCGGACGGCCATCGGCATCGTGGTCGATGTCGTAGCGGCCGCCGTAGGTGGCGTCGTCGATGGGATCCACCTGGCAGTCGCAGAGCGCGGCGACGATCGCCGGCACGGTGTTGCTGTGGCCGACCACCAGCACCGTGCCGTGGCGGTGCGCGTCGCGCAGCATCGCCGCCAGTTGCGGGGCGGGCAGCGCGGCATCGTATTCGCGGGGTTGCAGCCCGTGCGCCTGCGCCGTGGCCAGCGCGGTCTGGCGCGTGCGTGCGAACGGGCTGGTCCAGGCCGCGACCAGGGGTGTGTCTCGCAACTGCACCGCCAGGGCGCGCGCACGGACCTCGCCGGTGGCGGAGAGGGCAGGGTCGCGCGAGTCATCCACCTTTTCCGCATGGCGCACCACGATGAAGGCGAGCGGTGCGCTCGCGCCGGAAGCCGCGCGCGCATCGACGACGTCGGCCCCCGCGCAGGCGACCAGCAGGCACGCCGCGGCGACAAGGACCAGGGCGACGGCAAGGCCGCGGCCACGGCCAGGCAACAGGGAAAACACGGAGGGCAACGGCATGGCGGGACAGCGACCTGCGGACGGGCCAGGCCGGCAGCATACGCGCCGTGGGCGTCAGGCGATGCCGCAGGCGTTCCGCGGCCCCTGCCGCGCGGGTTCCAGCCGTCAGGCGCCTTCGATGCCGCGTGCCACGCCGTCCAGGGCGTCGGACAGCGTCGCCAGTCGCGCTGGCGTGCCGACGTCGGTCCAGCGCCCGTGGTGGTGTTCGCCGGTGATCGCGCCGCGCGCCATCGCCGCGCGCAGCAGGGGGGCGAGCTTGAAGCGCGGTGGCGCATCGCCCGCTCCCGGCGCGTCGCCGATGACGGCCCGCCAGGCGGCCAGCAACGAGGGCCGGTACACGCCGATGCCGGCGAAGGTCAGCGCCCCGCTGCCGCCGGGCGTGAGCAGCCCGCCAGCGGCCAGCGCGAAGTCGCCGCCGGGGTGGTGGGCCGGGTTGTCGACCAGCACCAAGTGGGCCTCGCCCGCGGGTGATTCGGGCAGGCGCGCAAAGTCGTGGTCGCACCAGATGTCGCCGTTGACGGCGATGAACGGCGCGTCGCCCAGCAGCGGCAGCGCGTGCAGCATGCCGCCGCCGGTTTCCAGCGGCACCGCGCCCTCGTAGGCGTACGCGATGCGCAGGCCCCACCGCGCGCCATCGCCGAGCACTTCCGCGAAACGCGGCGCCAGCCACGAGGTGTTGATGACGACCTCGCGCACGCCGGCGGCGGCCAGTTTTTCCAGGTGCCAGGCGACCAGCGGCTTGCCGCCGGCGGCGAGCAGCGGCTTGGGCATGGTGTCGGTCAGCGGCCGCATGCGCTCGCCGAGGCCAGCGCACAGCAGCAGGGCCTTCATCGCGTGCCGCTCATGGCTGCGTGGCAGCCGCCAGCGCCGGACGCACGTGGCGATCGAGCACGCCTGACAGCGGCGCGAGTTCCGGATACCGAGGTACCACGTCGTCAAGGTAGGCGAGAAAGCGCGGCGCGTCGGCGATGTACTTCGGCTTGCCGTCGCGATGCTTCAGCCGCGCGAAGATGCCGAGCACCTTCAGGTGCCGCTGCACGCCGATCAGGTCGGCATCGCGGCGGAACTGCGCCAGCGCGGCTGGCACCGGCACGCCGGCGGCGCGCGCGCGGGCGTGGTAGCCGGCCAGCCAGGCGTCCACGCGCGCGGCCGGCCAGCTCAGGAACGCATCCTTGAACAGGCTGATCGCGTCGTACGCCACCGGGCCCGCCACCGCGTCCTGGAAATCCAGCACCGCCGGGCCACCCGCGACCGGCATCAGGTTGCGCGGCATGAAATCGCGGTGCACCAGCACCTGCGGCTGTCCCAGCGCGCTGGCGATGAGCGTGCGGTAGACGCTGTCGAGTGCCTGGTGGTCGTCGTCGCCCAGTGCCGCGCCGAGGTGGCGGGCCAGGAACCATGCGTCGAACAGGCGCAGCTCGCGCTGCAGCAGCGCCTCGTCGTAGCGCGGCAGGTCGGCCGGCGCCGGGATCGCCTGCAGCCTGAGCAGTTGCCCGATGGCGGCGTCGAAATGCGCATCGGCATTGCCGGCGTCGACCACCTGCAGCAGGGTGTCCATGCCGAGGTCCTCGAGGAGCAGGAAGCCTTGTCCGGTATCGCGCGCGAGTACCGCCGGAACGCGCACGCCGCCTCCGGCCAGCAGCGCCAGCACGCGCAGCCACGGCCGCACGTCTTCCTTGTCGGGCGGCGAGTCCATGACGATGGTGGTCGCGCCGTCGGTGCCGGTCGCGCGCCAGTAGCTGCGGAAGCCGGCATCGGTGGACGCGCGCGCAAGCCGCAGGGCGTGATCGCCGCTTGCCGTGCGCGCCCAGTCCAGGCGCGCCTGCGCGCGAAGGTCGTCGGGATCAGGGGTCATGCGGGCTCGTCGGCGTCCAGGCGGCGGGGGCCCACAGGGTAAACTCCGCGCTTCCAGTCCGACAGCATGTGAATCGAGGCGAGATGACCCAGCTGCAACCCGTGCTCCTGTCCGGTGGTTCCGGGACGCGACTCTGGCCGCTGTCGCGCGAGGCCTATCCCAAGCAGTTCCTGGCGCTGGCCGGCGAGCACACCATGCTGCAGGACACCTGGCTGCGGGTCGCGCCGCTCGCCAGCCGCGCGCCGATCGTGGTCGCCAACGAGGAGCACCGCTTCCTCGCCGCCGAGCAGCTGCGCCTGGTGGGCATGGCCGATGCCGCGATCATGCTCGAGCCGGTCGGGCGCAACACCGCGCCGGCAATCGCCGCCGCCGCGCTGCAGGCCGGCGAAGCCGGCGACGACCCGCTGCTGCTGGTGCTGCCCTCAGACCATGTGGTGCGCGATGCGGACGCGTTCCGCGCCGCGGTACAGGCCGCCATGCCGGCCGCCGAAGCCGGTGCGCTGGTCACGTTCGGCATCGTGCCCGACGCGCCGGAAACCGGCTTCGGCTACATCCACGCCGAAGCCGGCGACGGCGTGCGCCAGGTGCGGCGCTTCGTCGAGAAGCCCGATGCCGCCACCGCGCAGCAGTACCTGGACGCGGGCGGCTACTACTGGAACAGCGGCATGTTCCTGTTCCGCGCCTCGCGCTATCTCGAAGAGCTGGGCCGGTTCCGCCCCGACATCCTCGCGGCCGTGCGCAAGGCGTTCGCCGGTGCTGCCCGTGATGGTGACTTCGTGCGCCTCGACAAGGACGCGTTCGCCGCCAGCCCGTCGGACTCGATCGACTACGCGGTGTTCGAGAACACCGACCGCGCGATGGTGCTGCCGGTCGACATCGGCTGGAACGACGTCGGCTCGTGGTCGGCGCTGTGGCAGGTGAGCGAGCAGGATGCCGACGGCAATGCCGGCCATGGCGATGTCATCGCCGTCGACAGCCGCAACAGCTACGCCTATGCGCGGCGGCTGGTGGCGCTGGTCGGCGTGGACGACCTGGTGGTGGTGGAGACCGATGACGCGGTGCTGGTGGCGCACAAGGACCGCGTGCAGCAGGTCAAGGACGTGGTGGCGTTGCTCAAGGCGGAGCAGCGCAGCCACGCCGTGCTGCACCGCGAGGTGCACCGGCCCTGGGGCAGCTACGACTCGATCGACCAGGACGCGGGGTTCCAGGTCAAGCGCATCAAGGTCAAGCCCGGCGGCCGGCTGTCGCTGCAGTCGCACACGCGCCGCGCCGAACACTGGATCGTGGTCCGCGGCACCGCGCGCGTGACCCGCGACAACGACGTGTTCGAGCTGCACGCCAACCAGTCGACCTATATCCCGCTGGGCGCCAAGCACCGGCTCGAAAACCCGGGCACGGAGATGCTCGAACTGATCGAGGTGCAGTCCGGCGACTACCTGGGCGAGGACGACATCGTCCGCTACGAGGACGTGTACGGGCGCTCATGAGCACGGCAAGCCACGACCGCGACCTCGACCGCCTCGAGGCCGAAAGCCTGCATATCCTGCGCGAGGTCGCGGCCCAGTGCCGCAACCCGGTGATGCTGTACTCGATAGGAAAGGACAGCTCGGTGCTGCTGCACCTGCTGCTGAAGGCGTTCGCGCCGGCGCGGCCATCGATCCCGCTGCTGCACGTGGACACCACCTGGAAGTTCCGCGAGATGATCGCGTTCCGCGACCGGCGCGTCGCCGACACCGGCGTGGAGTTGCGCGTGCACGTGAACCCCGACGGCCTGCGCGACGGCATCGGCCCGCAGAGCCATGGGGCCAGCCGCCACACCGAGGTGATGAAGACCCTGGCACTGAAGCAGGCGCTGGCCGCCGGCGGCTATGACGCCGCGATCGGCGGCGCACGCCGCGACGAGGAGAAATCGCGCGCCAAGGAGCGCGTGTTCTCGTTCCGCGACGCCAACCAGCGCTGGGATCCGCGCCGCCAGCGCCCGGAGGTGTGGGACCTGTACAACGCACGCGTCGGGCCGGGCGAGAGCATGCGCGTGTTCCCGCTGTCCAACTGGACCGAGATCGATGTCTGGCGCTACATCCGCCGCGAGGCAATCCCGGTGGTGTCGCTGTACTTCGCCGCCGATCGCCCGATGGTGGAACGCGACGGCGCGCTGCTGATGGTCGACGACGAGCGCTTCGTGCTCGCGCCCGGCGAGCAGCCGGTGATGCGCCGCGTGCGCTTCCGCACGCTCGGCTGCTATCCGTTGACCGGCGCCGTGGAGTCCAACGCCGGCGACCTCGACGCGATCATCGCCGAGATGGAGGCGGGCACCCAGTCCGAGCGCGCCGGGCGGCTGATCGACCACGCCGACGGGGATTCGATGGAAAAGAAGAAGCGCGAGGGCTATTTCTGATGGCGCGCGACATCCTGTGCATCGTCGCCTGCGGCAGCGTCGACGACGGCAAGAGCACGCTGATCGGACGCCTGCTGGCCGAAGCCGGGCGCGTGCCCGATGACGAACGCGCCGCACTGGCGCGGGCCAGCGCGACGCACGGCACCCGCGGCGACGACATCGACTACGCGCTGCTGCTCGATGGCCTGGACGCCGAGCGCGAGCAGGGCATCACCATCGACGTCGCCTGGCGGCACCTGGAAACCCCGCGCCGCCGCTTCCTGATCGCCGACTGCCCCGGGCACGTGCAGTACACGCGCAACATGGCCACCGGCGCCTCGCGCGCGGACCTCGCCATCGTGCTGGTCGACGCCACCCGTGGCCTGCTGCCGCAGACCATGCGCCACACCGCGATCGCGGCGCTGTTCGGCATCCGCCGCGTGCTGCTCGCGGTCAACAAGATGGACCGCGTCGGCCACGACCGCGCGGTGTTCGACGCGATCGAGGCCGCGTACCGCGCGCACGCGGCGAAGCTCGGCATCACCGGCGTCACCGCGATCCCGCTGGCCGCCGCGAGCGGCGAGAACGTCGCGACGCACGCGGCCACCATGCCCTGGTACGACGGCCCCACGGTGCTCGAGCACCTGCACGCTGTCGACGTGCCGGAACGCGGCGCGCAGCTGCCGGCGCGGCTCCCGCTGCAACTGGTCGTGCGCGGTGACGCCGGTGAGCGCTGGGTCGCCGGCACGCTGGCGTCCGGCACATTGCGCGTCGGCGATGCGCTGCAGGTCCAGCCCGCGGGTGTCGCGGCGACGGTCGCCGCCCTGCATCGCGCCGGCGTCGAGGCGGACACCGCGCACGCCGGCGACGCCATCTCCGTTCGCCTGACCGAGGATGTGGATGCCGCGCGCGGCGACGTGCTCGCCGCGGCCGCCGCGCCGCTCGCGGTCAGCGACCAGTTCGGCGCCGACCTGCTGTGGTTCGACGCGTCCCCGCTGCTGCCGGGCCGCCGCTACCTGGTCAAGCTCGGCACCCGCGTGCTGGGCGCGCGAATCGGCGAGATCAGGCACCTGCTCGATCCCGAGTCGCTGCAGCCGCTGGCCGCCAAACGCCTGCAGGCCAACGACATCGGTGAGGTGACGCTGTCGTTGGACGCGATGGCCGCGTTCGCGCCTTACGCAAACGAACCCGTGCTGGGCGCCTTTGTCGTGGCCGACCCGCTCACCAACGCCACGGTCGGTGCGGGCATGATCCGCCACGGCCTGCGCCGCGCCGACAACATCCACTGGCAGTGGCTGGACGTGGATCGCGACGCGCGCGCCGCGATCAAGGGCCAGCGGCCACGCTGCGTGTGGTTCACGGGCCTGTCGGGCGCCGGCAAGTCGACCATCGCCAACCTGGTGGAACGCGGCCTGCTGGCACGCGGCCTGCACACCTACCTGCTCGACGGCGACAACGTGCGCCATGGCCTCAACCGCAACCTCGGCTTCACCGACGAGGATCGCGTGGAAAACCTGCGCCGCGTGGCGCACGTGGCCAAGCTCATGACCGATGCCGGCCTGATCGTGCTGGTCAGCTTCATTTCGCCGTTCCGCTCCGAGCGCCGGTCGGCGCGCGAGCTGTTCGACGCCGGCGAGTTCATCGAGGTGTTCGTCGACACCCCGCTGGCCGAGGCCGAGCGCCGAGACGTGAAGGGCCTGTATGCCAAGGCGCGCCGCGGCGAACTGCCGCATTTCACCGGCATCGACTCGGCGTACGAGCCGCCGGACCATGCCGAGCTGGTGCTCGACACGACGGCCGAGCCGCCGGAACGCCTGGCCGAGCGGGTGATCGCGATGCTGCTGGACTGACATGAAAAAAGCCGGGCCCATGCCCGGCTTTCTTCGTCATGCCTGTTCCCGTGCGTCAGCGCCTGCGGCGCTTTCCGTTGATCATTTCCGCGATGAACAGCAGGATCACCGCGCCGATCAGCGAGGCGATGAAACCGACTTTCTCGCTTTCCCCATACCAGCCCAGCATGCGGCCAACCCAGCCGGCGAGCAGCGCGCCGACGATGCCCAGCACGATGGTCAGGATGATGCCGATGTTCTGCTTGCCGGGCTTGATCAGGCGCGCGAGCACGCCAACGACCAGGCCGACGAGGATGATCCACAGCCAGCTGTCGCCGCCGAATACACCGTCCATGAGCTCCCCTTACTTGATGGATGAATGGCGAGCTTGGCAGGGCCGGCGCCAGTGCGCCAGCCCTGCCACGCGGCTCAGCAGCAGCCGTGGTCGCCGTGGCGCGTGCCGCTGTCGGCGACCGCCGCACCGCCGCTGGTCTCGCCACGCGCGCTGGCGGCCTGGTGTTCGGCGATCACCCGCGCAACGCAGGCGGTGACGCGCTTGCCCATCTCGATATGCAGGAACTCGTTGGGGCCGTGGGCATTGGAGTGCGGGCCGAGCACGCCGGTGATCATGAACTGCGCTCCAGGGAACTTCTCCCCGAGCATGCCCATGAACGGGATCGAGCCGCCTTCGCCCATGTACATCGCCGGACGCTTGAAGAACGCCTGGCTGGCGGCATCGATCGCGCGCTCGAGCCACGGCGCCATCGCCGGCGCGTTCCAGCCCGTCGACGCCTTCTCGAGGTCAAGCGTCACCTCGGCGCCGTTCGGCGGGTCGCGCAGCAGCGCTTCCTGCAGAAGTTCGCCGGCGCGCTTGCCGTCGAGTGTCGGCGGCAGGCGCAACGACAGCTTCACCGCGGTGTGCGGGCGCAGCACGTTGCCGGCCGAGGCCAGCGGCGGCATGCCGTCGACGCCGGTCACCGACAGTGCCGGCCGCCAGGTGCGGTTGAGCACCAGTTCGGTGAGGTCGTCGTTCATCGGCGTCATGCCGGGCAGGAACGGGAACTTGTCGAACACCGCGGTATCCAGCACCTCGGCGCACATCTTCGCCTGCGCCAGCCGGTCGGCGGGGATCTCCGCGTGCAGGCCGTCGAGCAGGATGCGGCCGGTGTCTTCGTCCTCGATGCGCGACAACAGCTGGCGCAGCAGGCGGAAGCTGGATGGCACCACGCCGGAGGCGTCGCCGGAATGCACGCCTTCGTCGAGCACCTTGACCGAGAAGTTGCCGCCGGCCAGGCCGCGCAGCGAAGTGGTGCACCACAGCTGGTCGTAGTTGCCGCAGCCGGAATCCAGGCAGACCACCAGCGACGGCTGGCCGATGCGCTCGGCGAGATGATCGACGTAGGCGGGCAGGTCGTAGCTGCCGGACTCCTCGCAGGCCTCGATCAGGATCACGCAGCGCGCGTGCGGGATCTTCTGCTCGTGCAGGGCGAGGATCGCGGTCAGCGAACCATAGATCGCGTAGCCGTCGTCGGCGCCGCCGCGGCCATAGAGCTTGCCGTCGCGCAGCACCGGCTTCCAGGGGCCGAGGTCGTCGTCCCAGCCGGTCATTTCGGGCTGCTTGTCCAGGTGGCCGTAGAGCAGCACGCAGTCGTCGTCGCGGCCGCCGTGGGCGGCCGGGATCTCGATGAAGATCAGCGGCGTGCGGCCTTCCAGGCGCACCACCTCGAGCTGCATGCCGGGGATGTCCTGGCGGCGTGCCCAGCCTTCCATCAGCTTGACCGCGTCGTCCATGAAACCGTTCTTCACCCAGTCGGTGTCGAACATCGGCGACTTGTTGGGGATGCGGATGTACTCGACGAGCTGGGGGACGATCTCGTCATCCCACTTGGCGGAGACATGGCGCTCGACGAGCGTGGGGTCGAACCTGCTGGCGTCCATTTCGGGCCTTGCGGTGGAAAACCACGATTCTACTCCCGCGCGCCGGGTGGGACTTTCCGCACGCCACGGCGGGCTGCCGCCCGGCAGCCGCGCGTGCCCGCGGGCGATGGGAATGGACGTCCGCCGCCCCCGACACTGGCGCTGCCGGTGCCAGGAAGGCCCGGCGGAACGGATTCCAACACCCAAGGAGAACGCCATGATCCTGCTGAAAAACGTGCTTGCACCGGTGCTGCTGTCGCTGCTGCTGGCCGGCGGTGCCCTCGCGAGCGACAAGGTGAACATCAACACCGCCGACGCCGCCACCATCGAACGCGTGCTGGTCAACATCGGCATGGCCAAGGCCGAGGCCATCGTCGCCCACCGCAAGGCGCACGGCGCGTTCAAGAGCGCGGACGAACTCGCCAACGTCAAGGGCGTGGGCCTGAAGACCATCGAGAAGAACCGCGACCGCATCGTGGTGGCGGGTGGCGCGGCGGCCAAGCCGGCGGCCGCGGCCGCCAAGCCCGCGGCCTCTGCCAGGCCGGCCGCGGCGAAGCCGGCTGCCGCGCAGCGCTGAGCCGCGGGGCAGCACCGGCCGCATCGCAGGGAGGCGATGTGGCGGCGGCGGGGACTCCCACGCCCCGCCGGCAGGCGCCTGCCTGCATGCGTTCCGCCACCCGGCCGCAGGGACGCGCGCCGGGCGGCGGCCAGTACCGGCGCTGCGCTCTACACTGCGCGGATGCAGCCTCCAGCAGCACACGCGCGGCATCTTCCCGCCAACGAATACCGCCGCGTGCGCTGGCACAACGGCGGCGGCTGGACGCGGGAGATCCATGCCGAGGGGCGTGGAGGCGGCGCGCCCGGCGAGGACTGGGACTGGCGCTTGTCGATCGCCGAGATCACCGCAGACGGCGACTTCTCGCGCCTGGCGGGGGTCGAGCGCGAACAGGTGCTGCTGTCCGGCGACGGGCTGCAGCTGCGGTTCGACGGCAACGAGTCCGGCGCGCACGCGCTGCTGCCGCCACATGGCCGCTTGCGCTTCTCCGGCGGGCGCGCGGCGCACTGCAAGCTGGTTGGCATGCGCGCGGAGGTCTTCAACCTGATGTGGCGCCCGCAGGCGGTGGCCGCGCAGTTGTGGCATCGGCCGCTGGTGGGCGCCATGGTGGTGTTCGTCGATCCGGGCACGTGCTGGGCGGCGTACCTGGTGGCCGGCCAGGCGACGGTCTCCGGCAGCGTGGCGTCGCCGCTGCGGCTGGCCATGGGCGACACCGTCCTGCTCGGCGCAGGCGCGCAGCGCTGCCGGCATGTGCTGGACGGTGGCGGCGAGGTGTTGCTGGTGCGGTTGGAGCCGGCCGCCGACGCTCAGTAGACGTCGCGGCGATAGCGTCCGTCGGCAAGCATGGCGTCCACGCCGGCGCGGCCGATGACGTCGCGCAACACGCCATCCACCCCGGGTGCCATGCCGCGCAGGCTGCCGCAGACGTACACCGCGGCACCTTCGTCGACCCACGCGCGCAGCCGCGCGGCCTGGGCCCGCAGCGCATCCTGCACATGGCCGTCATGCACACCGGCGCGCCCATCCGCCGGCGCGCCTGCCGGCAGCGTGGCCGTGGCGCCGGTGCTGTCGCGCGAGAACGCCAGGTCGAGGCGCGCCAGCTCGCCTGCGGCGAGCCACGCGGCGATCCGGTCGCCGAAGTGGAAATCGCGATCGGCGTGGCGTTCGCCGAACAGCAGCCAGTTGCGCCGTGCGCCGGCGGCGATGCGCTCGGCAAGATGCGCACGCAGTCCGGCGATGCCGGTGCCGTTGCCGATCAACAGCATCGGGCGCTGCGTGTCGGGGCCGTGGAAGTTGCGGTTGGCGCGGATCCGCAGCGCGACCGGGCCACCGACCGCGACGTGGTCGCAGAGCCAGCCGCTGCCGATGCCGGGCGTGCCGTCGGGGCGCAGCATCCGCCGCAGCAGCAGGCGCATGTCGCCTTCGGAGGGGATCGAGGCGATCGAGTATTCGCGAGGCGGGAGTGGCTGCAGCACGGCCGCCAGCGCGGCGGCGGCGAGGCCGGACGCGGCGGCTGGATCGGGCAGGTGCGAGCGGCCCAGCACGTCGGCAAGCGACGCCGTGCCGGCCGCATCCGCCATCCCGGCGCTGTCCGCCACGCCCGGGGTCTCCGGCACGCGCACCTGCGTCGCGGGGTCGAGTCGCAGCTGCGCCAGCAGGGCGGTGACCGCCGCGGGCGACTGGCGCGGCCCGATTTCGGCGATGTCGCCGGCGCGCCACGACGCCGCCGCGCCGGCGGGCGGCGCGAGCCGGAGTTCGTACACGCCCGCGCCCCCGCTCCCGGAATTGAGTTCGACGCGCCCGGCCAGGGTCCAGGCCGGGTATTCGGCCGGCGCCCAGTCCGGGAGCCCGGTGGCCTCGGTGGCGACACCCAGGTGGTGCTGCCAGTGGCGCAGCGCGGCGGGATCGCCGTTGTCGACTTCGACCAGGTCGAACAGGGCCTCGCCACCGGCATCGCGCAGCCAGCGCTCCAGCTGGTGCCCGAACCCGCAGTAGTGGTGATAGCTGCGATCGCCCAGTGCGAGCACGGCGTACTGCAGGCCTGGCAAGAGCGTCCCCGGGCGCATGACGTCGCGGACGAAGGCCAGCGCGGGATCCGGCGGGTCGCCTTCGCCGGTGGTGCTGGCGATGAACAGTACGCGCCGCGCCGCCGCCAGCATCGCCAGGTCGACCTGCGCCAGTCCGCGCAGCCGCGCGCGCTGGCCGGCGCTGCGCAGGGCGGCCGTCGTGCGAGCCGCGACGTCCTCCGCATATCCCGTCTGGCTGGCGTGCAGCACCAGCCAGTCGCTGTCGCCCGCGTTTTCCCCGGACGCGGCATCGGCGGCCTCGCGCGGGCGCGCCGCGCGGCGCGCGCGCCACAGGATTCCCGCGCTGCCGGTAACCCAGGCCACGGCCACGAGTGCGGCCAACCAGCTGCGTGCCGGGGGCGGCGCCGCGATCCACCAGCGGTCGCCGTGCAGCGGCAGCAGCGCCGCCGCGATGCCGGCCAATGCGAACAGCGCAAGCCAGTTGCCGACGCGGGCACGGTCGCGCGGCGCGGCCCGTGCAGCCCGCGATTCGCCTGGCGCACTCACCCTGCGAGCGCTGCGTGGAAGCTGTCGGTCGCGTGGACGCGCACCGCGGTGCCGCCGACGGCACCGGCGTGGCAGGCGACATCGGCGGCGGACCGATCGCCAGCGCGGACGACGAAGCGCGCGGCGATGCCGCGCGCCTGTGCGAACTCGAAGCCGGCCTCGGCACCCATCACCGTCAGCGCGGTCGCCCAGGCGTCGGCATGCAGGGCGTCATCGGCCAGTACGGTGACCGCGGCCGGTGCATGCGCCACCGGCGCACCGCTGCGCGGATCGATGCTGTGGGCGAACACGCGACCGTCGTGCGCGAAGCGATGCCAGTGGTCGCCCGACGTGGCGACGGCGCGGCCGTCGAGCGCGAGCACGCAGGGCGATACGGCGGCGCGGTCGTCGCCACCGTCGCCTTCGTCAGGCCAGGCTTCGACCAGTACGCGCCAGGGACTGCCATCGGGCTTGCGGCCATACCCGTACAGCTCGCCGCCGACCTCGACCAACGCGGCGCGGACACCCTGCGCGCGCAGCCACGCGGCGACCGCGTCCACGCCATGCCCCTTCGCAATGCCCGACAGGTCGAGCGCCACGCCGCCGGGTTGCAGCGCGCGCTGGCCGGCGCCGTCCAGCGTGACGCGCTGCCAGCCGACGCGTGCACGCGCGGCAGCGACCGCGGCAGCCTCCGGGATGCGACCGGCGCCGCCCGCCGGGCCGAAGCCCCACAGGTCGACCAGCGGTGCGACGGTTGGATCACAGGCGCCGTCGCTGGCTTCGGCGACGCGCAGCGATGCGCGCAGCACGTCGAAAAACGGCTGCGGCAGCGTCTGCCAGCTGCCGGCCGGCGCACGGTTGTAGCGGCACAGGTCCGAGCCGGATTCCCAGCTGCTCATCTGCGCCACCACCCGGTCGAGCGTTGCCTGGATGCCCGCGTGCAGGGGATGGAGGTCGGCAGCGCCCGCCGCCGCCAGGCTGACCTGCCAGCGCGTGCCCATGCTCTCGCCGCCCAGCGCGTGGACCACCAGGCCCGACGCGGGTGCGGCCACGGTGCCCGCGACCGTCATTACTGCGGCAGCACTTCCAGCGTGGCCACATAGCCGAGGCGGCGCGCGCCGGCCTGCGGGAGGCTCGGCTTGTCGTCCTGCAGCGAGGTTTCCAGCCAGTACATGCCGGCCTGCGGCCAGGTGACCGCGAACTCGCCGTTGGCGTCGGTGGTCACCAGGATCTCTTCCTGCGCGTTGCGGTAGCGCGTGCCGCCGCGGGTGATCTCGAACTCGATGCCGGCGGCCGGCTCGCCGTCGGCCAGCATGCGGAAGCGCGCCTCTTCACCGGCGAACAGGTCGTTGGGGTGGGTGATGGCGACGAGCTCGAGGCCTTCGTTCGACGGCTGCAGCGCGGTGTCGTTGGGCGAGCCGTTGGTAACGAAGGTTTCCACGCGGTTCACGGTCTGCGTGACCTTCAACTCCGCAGCGTCCTTCGGTACTTCGGCGGCGAAGCTCGCGGCGTTGCCGCGCCAGCGCCTGGGCTTGCCGGCTTCCTGCCAGCTCGCGGTGAGGCCCGCGTTGACCACGGCGATGCGGTACGTGCCCTGCTGCGTGAGTTCCAGGTCGAACACGCTGCGGTACTTGCCGGTGGCCGGGTTCTGCGCCTCCGCGCGGCTGCCGTCAGGCGCGGTGATCGCGAGGTTCTCGGTGCGCAACGGCACGTGGTTGAAATAAAACAGGTCGTTGGAGACCGCGGCGTCGACGGTGATCCACGGGTTGGTGCCGGCGATCACCGTCTGCGACGGCTGCAGCCACGCCTTGTGGGCGTGGGCGGTGAGCGGCAGGGCGGCGGCGAGCGCGAGGGCAAGCGCGAGGGTGTTCTTCATCGGGACGGTCTCCGGGATGTCGGCAATGGGGTCGGGTGGCTCAGGGCTTGACGGTCAGCGCGACGGCGCCGAGTTCGCTCGTGCCCTGCGCCTTCCCCGACTGCACCGACGTCGCCGGCCACTGGAAGGGGATCTTCAGCAGTTCGCGCCCGCCCACTTCGCGCGCGGCCTCGACCACCAGCGTGTAGCGGCCGGGCTTGAGCGCGGCGAGGCGCGGATCGCGGGAATCGACCTTGACCGCGTGGCGGCCTGCAGGACGCGTCGGCCCGGTCACGCCATCCACCGGCACATCAAGCGTGCGGCCGGCCTTGCGCCACCACTGGCGCAGGTCGGGCAGCCACTTGGTGCCGTGGCCTTCGTCGGTGTCCTTCGTCATGTACCAGGCCGCGAGCGTGGCCGCGGCCTTGCCATCGGCGCCTTCCACGAACACCGCCACGTAGGGCCGGTGGTATTCGGCCACCCTGATCTGCGGGATCTCGATGTGGACGGTCATCTCCGCCGCGTGCAGCGGCATGGCGAGCAGGCCGCCGAGGGCGATGGTGAGGGTCATGCGCATGGGAAGGCCTCGTGCAATCGGGATCAGTGGATGAAGAGCAGCGCGAGCAGCACCGGGACCACGAGCCCCAGGCCGACCCATGGCCAGGTTCCGGGCCGCTGGCGCGCGTGCATCTGCAGCAGGAACAGGCCGGTGACGGTGAACACGATGCAGGCGATCGCGAACACGTCGATGAACCAGCCCCATGCGGGGCCCGCGTTGCGGCCCTTGTGCAGGTCGTTGAGGTAGGAGATCCAGCCGCGGTCGGTGCGCTCGTACTCGACCTCGCCGCTGGCCTTGTCGATTGCAAGCCAGGCATCGCGGCCGGGGCCCGGCAGCGACAGGTAGACCTCGTCCGCGGACCACTCCGCCTCGCGGCCGGCGACCGGCGCGTCGAGTTCATCGCCCAGCCATGCGGCGAGTTCGGCCGGCAACGCCGCCTGGCCGTCGTCGCGCGTGGCGAGCAGCGGCATGAGTGCCGACGGCAGCGCCACCTGGCGGTTGTCGACCGACGGGCTGCCTTCGATCCTGCTGGCGTGGTTGAGCGTGATGCCGGTGACCGAGAACAGCAGCATGCCGACCAGGCAGGCCGCCGAACTGATCCAGTGCCACTGGTGCAGCGTGCGCAGCCAGAAACCGCGGCGCTGGGCGTGGGCGATGGAGCGTTCGGCGGGTGCGGTCATCGGCGGTCGCATCAGAAGCGGTAGTTCACCGACAGCCACAGGCTGCGGCGCTTTTCCTTGACCGCATAGTCGTCGACGCAGGTGTATTCGGCCTGGCTGGTGGCCAGCAGGCAGCTCTGCGAGACGAAGTCCTTGTCGGCCAGGTTGTTGATGCGGGCGTTGACCGTCCACGCATCGCTCGCTTTCCAGTTCGCGCCAAGGTGGAACACCGTGTAGTCGTCGTAATGGCGCACGGTGCGCTCGGACACGTTGGCGACGCCGGGCAGCAGGGTGTCGCGATAGCGGTCGTAGCGGCCTTCGCCGATCAACGACAGCGTCAGCGCATCGGTGGCGCGCCAGGCAAGGTTGGCGTTGAGCATGTGCTCCGCCGGGTTGCCGGCGATCGGATTGCCGCGCTCGTCGCCGCTGGTCTGCTCGCTCCTGGTCCAGGTGTAGTTGCCGCGCAGCAGCCAGCGTTCGGTCATGTCCACGCGGCCCGCCAGCTCGACGCCGCGAGTCTCGGCGGACGCGATGTTGATCGACTGGCTGAAGGTGTTGTAGCCGAGCGCCGCCCAGCCGGGGCCGATGTCCACGCAGTAGCCGCCGCCGGCAGGCGCCACTTCGCAGTTCGGGATGTTGTCGCCGCTGGCGATCTTGTCTTCGAACTTGTTGAAGAACAGCGTGGCGTCGAAGCCGTAGCGGCCGGCGTCGTGGTACACGGCCAGCTCGTAGTTGCGGCTGGTCTCGGGCTGCAGGTCCGGGCTGCCCACGAACGGGCTCACGCCCTGGCCGCCGAATCCGGTGATGCCCGGGAACAGCTGGTCCGGGCGCGGGGTCTTGTAGCCGGTGCTCACGCCGCCCTTGACGGTCCAGCGCTCGTCGGCCTTCCACACCAGGTAGGCGCGCGGGCTGACCTGGCTACCGAACATGTTGTGGCGGTCGTAGCGCACGCCGAGGGTGGCGGTGAGCCGGTCGGACAGCGCCCAGTTGTCCTCGGCGAACAGCGCCCACTGGCGATGGGTCTGGATGGTGCCGTCGCGGAAGCCGGCACCGTCCATGCCGAACACGCCGTCCTCCATGTCGGTGTCGTTGTACTGGCCGCCGACCGTGACCTGGTGGTCGCCGAAGCCCATGTCCAGACGGGTGTCGAGCACCTGGCCGTCGAGCTCCATCACGCGCAGCGGCCGCGGCAGGAAGGCCTCGAGCCGCGCGCGTTCGTCGCTTGTCAGAGCGCTCGAGGCGATGCCGGCGGCGCCGGTGCCGTTGTTGCAGTACGCGGCCTGGGCGCGGCGCGCGCAGACCTCGTTCCACAGGTCCTGCAGTTCGCCGCGCTCGGCGATGGTCAGCGGCAGCGAGCGCCCGAGGTTGCTGGTGGTGTGCCGCGTAAGGCTGGTCTGGCTGGTGCCGAAGTCCCAGCGGCCGACGTGGGTGAGCGCCAGCTGCTCGCGTTCATAGCGCTGGTATGGCGTGTAGCCGACGCGCGGCTGCACGACGCGGCGGGTGCCGCCGCCGGCGAGCGTCGCGTTGCCGCTGCGCCACAGGCTGTCGATGCCGTCGAGCGTTCCGGTCTGGCCGCGGGTGTTGTCGTGCTTCTGGCGCGCGATGTCGTAGTCGAGCCACAGGTCGTGGTGGTCGTGGGCGGTCAGCGCCAGGCGCATGCCGGCGTTCCAGCTGGTGTTGGCGACCTGCTTGCCGCCGCCGCCGAAGCCCATGGTGCGCTCCCACAGGCTGCCGTCGGGCAGCGGCAGCGGATCCCATTCCGGCATCGACTCGTCGATGTCGTACCAGCTGCCGCGCACGGTCAGCCCCAGCACGTCCCTGGCCAGCGGGCCGCTCAGGTAGACATCGGTGGTGCGCGCGTCGCCGAACTCGTCCTCCTGCTGCACGGTGAAGCCCTGGGTGACCGAGCCGGTCCATGCAGGGCCGACGCGGCGGGTGATGATGTTGATCACGCCACCCATGGCGTCGGAACCGTACAGCGTGGACATCGGCCCGCGCACCACCTCGATGCGTTCGATGGCGTCCAGCGGCGGGATGAAGCTGAACTGCCCGCCGCCGAAGTTGTTGGGATACAGCTGGCCGACGTTGCTCTGCCGGCGGCCGTCGATCAGCACCAGCGTGTACTCCGACGGCAGGCCACGCATGCTGATGCTGCCCTGGCCGTTCTTGTCGGTGGTTTCCATGCCCACGTCGATGCCTTCGACGTCGCGCAGCGCGTCGACCAGGGTGGTGTAGGGGCGCGCGGCAAGTTCCTCGCGGGTGATGACGCTGATGCTGGCCGGCGCTTCGGTGAGCTTCTGCTCGAAGCCGGTCGCGGTCACCACGACGCGGTCGAGGTCCACCGGGTCACCGACGGCGTCCGTTGCGGCGTACAGGGCAGGGGAGGAGAGGATTGCCGAGAGGGCGAGGACAAGCGGGACGAGGCGCGGACGGGCGCGCGTGAAGGGCTGCGGTTGCATGGAGTCTCTGGATTGAGGATGCCGGAGTGCCTTGACTGGCTCTCATGTGCCTGGGTGCAGGCGTCTGCCGCGCGGTCAGAACGTCAGGCGCAGGCCGACGTACCAGGCGCGCGGCGTACCCGGGCTGATGTTGTTGTTGCTGTGGGCCGAAGCGAAGTGCTCGCGGTCGGTCAGGTTCTCGACGTTGAGCTGGAGCCGCAGGCGCGCGCTGACGCGATAGAACGCCGCGGCATCGACACGGGTGTAGCCGGGCACGACCACCGCGTTGTCGGCGGCCGCATACATGTCGTCGCGGTGCACGACGCCCAGGCCGATGCCGAAATCGGGCGTCACGTCATACCGGTTCCACAGCGACACCGTATGCCGGGGCAGGTTGGCCAGGTTTCGGCGATCCACGCGGTTTTCGCCGTCCTGCCAGGCGTAGCCACCCATCACCTGCCAGCGCTCGGTGACGTTGCCGGCGATGCCCAGCTCGAGCCCCTCGCTGCGCTGGCCGTCGACGAGGATCGAGGTGGGGGCATCGGGGTTGGTGACGGGGTCGTAGGCCGGGTTGGCGACCGCCACGTTGGTGCGGTCGAGGCGATAGGCGGCGGCGGTCAGCGCCAGCCCGGGGCGGATATCCCACTTCACGCCCACCTCCCTGTTGCGGAACTGTTCCGGATCCAGGGCGCGGTTGTCGGCATTGAGCGAGGACAGCTGGTCGCCGGAGCGCGGCACGTGGGTGACCGAATAGCTCGCGTACAGCGATACCGTTTCGGCTGGCTTGTAGACCAGGCCGGCGCGCGGCGACAGCAGGTTGTCCTCGGCGCTGAGCCGCTCGCCGTTGCGGTGGTTGCGCAGCTCCATCTCGAAGCGGTCCAGGCGCAGCCCGAGCACCGCCTGCCAATGCGGCGAGAACTCGATCTGGTCCTGCAGGTAGAGCGCGGAGGCCTTGGCCACGCTGTGGTTGTCGGCATCGCTCGCGCTCTGCGCGAACCCGATGGGCCCGCGGTAGCGCGGGTCGTCCAGCGGCACGCAGAACGAGCTGGTCACCGTCGGCGTCCCGGGCTGGCAGCTGCTGTTGGCCGGGAAGATCCCGGTCTGGCGGAAGGTGTCGGTGTCCTGTCGACCCAGCTCGATACCGGCGAGCAGGGCGTGGGTGGTGCCACCGGCCTGGACGGTAAAGCCGAGGTCGGTGCGGTTGAACAGGTTTTCGCGGTCGGTGCGGTGGTTGTAGGCACCCAGCGAAACCAGGTCGCCGCGCAGGCTGCCGGGAAACACGTTCTGGTAGAACTTGTCGTAGACCGCGTAGCGGGTGGCGTTGCGCAGCCAGGCGCCGCCGGCGAAGTCGTGCTGCAGGACCGCATCGAACGCGTTGACCCGCGCCCACACCGGGCTCAGCTCGGGGCTGCCAAAGAAGGTCTCCGGATCGGTCGCCAGCGGCCGGCCGTCGCGCGAGGGCACGCCGCGATCGGCGACACGGTCGTCGCGGAAGTGCTCGTAGCCGAAGGTGGCGGTGGTGGCTTCGCCCAGGCGCAGCGCCAGGGTGGGGTTGATGCCATAGCGCGCGACGGTCATGCCGTCGCGGTAGCTGTCGGAGTCCTCCGCCAAGGCGGTGACCCGGTAGGCCGCGGCGTCGCCGAGCGCCTGGCCCTGGTCGATGGTGAAGCGGCTGCGGTTCCAGGAGCCTGTCTGGGCGGTGAGTTCGTGGTGCTCGCCCCAGTCCGCCTTGCGGGTGACGCGGTTCAGGACACCGCCGGAACCGCCACGGCCGAACATCATCGCGTTCGGCCCCTTGAGCGCTTCGACGCGCTCGATGTTGTAGACGTCGCGGATGTACTGCACGTCGTCGCGCAGGCCGTCGACGAAGAAGTCACCGGTCGAGCTGTTGCCGCGCATCACCGTGGTGTCGCGGTTGCCCTCGCCCTGGGCCATGGTCACGCCGGGCAGGTAGCGGACGGTGTCGGCCAGCGAGTTCATCCCCTGGTCGAGCATCAGCTCGCGAGTGACGATGCTGATCGCCTGCGGCGTATCGAGCAGTGGGGTGCTGGTGCGGGTGGCGCTGGTGGTCGCGTCGACGGCGTAGGGCGCAGGGCGCTGGCCGTGAACCTCGATGCGGTCGAGGTCGGTGGGGGTGGACTGCGCCGCAGCCCCACCGGAGGCGATCGCTGGCGGGGCAATAGCGGCAAGGAGAGCGACGGACAGTGGGAGCAGCGGATAGCGCATCAGGAGGCTCTTCAGGACTTGGGCCGGGACCGGATGCGAATGGTAATGAGAATGATTGGCATTTGTAAACACTGGCCAGGCGTTCGCGATCGGCGAAGCAGGAGCGTCGTGATGTCACTCGCGGTCGTCGCGGCTCCAGATCCCGGCGTCGTCGCGCTTCACCGGGAACTTGGCCACCGGCTCATAGGCCGGCGCACACAACGCGCGGCCGTCACGCACGTCGAACTTCGCGCCGTGCAGGACGCATTCGATGGTGGCGTCGGCGGCATCCAGCGCGCCCGCGGAGAGCTCGAACTCCTCGTGGCTGCACTGGTCTTCCAGCGCGTACAGGTCGCCATCCAGGTTCACGACCAGGATCGGCGTACCGGTCACCTCGTCGAATACGGTGCGCATTTCGCCCGGCAGCAGCTCGCCGGTGGCGCACACGAAGGTCCAGGTCTCGCTCACAGCGCCTTCTCCAGGTATTCGAAGCGCAGGTCGTCGCGCCGGGGGATGCCGAAGCGGCTATCGCCATACGGGAACGCGCTGTGCTCGCCGGTGCGCCGGTAGCCGCGGCGCTCGTACCACGCGATCAGCTCCTCGCGGACATCGATCACCGTCATCCGCATTGTCGCCAGGCCCCAGTGCTCGCGTGCGATGCGCTCGCACTCCGCCAGCAGCGCGCGGCCGATGCCGCTGCCCTGGTGCCCCGGCGCGACGGCGAACATGCCGAAATAGCCGCGCCCGTGGTCGTCGGCGACGTGGGCGCAGGCCAGCAAGCGGCCCGCCTGTTCGGCGAGCACCACCAGGCTGCGCGGCCGGGCGATGTCGCCGCGCAGCACGTCGGCGTCGATGCGGTCACCGTCGAGCAGGTCGGCTTCGGTGGTCCAGCCGGCGCGGCTGGCGTCGCCACGATAGGCGGAAGTCACAAGCGCAACGAGCGCGTCGATGTCGTCGTTGCTGGCGGGTCGGTAATTCGGCGCGGGCGCGGTGGTGTCCATGCCGCCATTTTGGCAGGCCGGCCGGGCCATGGGCGCGCCGGCGCGCTCAGGCCAGCAGGCGGCGGACCTTGCCGAGCGCCGCCACGAAGCCCTCGATTTCGGCGTGCGTGTTGTAGAACGCCAGCGATGCGCGGCAGGTGGCGGTGACGCCCAGCCATTCCAGCAGCGGGTGCGCGCAGTGCTGGCCGGAGCGGATGGCCACGCCTTCGAGATCGAGCAGGGTGGCCAGGTCGTGCGCATGCACGCCGTCGACCACGAACGACACCACCGCGGCCTTGCCGGGCGCGGTGCCAAGGATGCGCAGGCCGTCGATCTTGCCCAGCGCCTCGTTGAAGTGCGCCAGCAGGTCCTGCTCGCGCGCCTCCACGTTGGCCATGCCGAGCGCGTCCAGGTAGTCGACCGCCGCGCCTAGGCCGATGAAGCCGGCGATGTTGGGCGTACCGGCCTCGAACCTGCGCGGCGGATCGGCGAACAGCGTGCCGTCCAGGCGCACCTCGGTGATCATTTCGCCGCCGCCGAGGAAGGGCGGCATGGCGGCCAGGTGCTCGCGTCGTGCCCACAGCGCGCCCGTGCCGGTCGGCCCGCACATCTTGTGTCCGGTGAAGGCGTAGAAATCGCAGCCGATGGCGGCGATGTCGACCGCACGGTGCGGCAAGGCCTGCGAACCGTCGACCACGGTGGTGATGCCGCGGCGCCGCGCTTCGCGGCAGATGTCGGCCACCGGATTGACCGTGCCGAGCACGTTGCTGACGTGGGTGACGGCCAGCAGCTTGACGGCGCCGGTCATCTTGGCGCGCAGCATGTCGAGGTCGAGGCTGCCGTCGGGCAGCAGCTCCACGACCTCGATGCGCGCGCCGGTGCGCTGCGCCACCAGCTGCCAGGGCACGATGTTGGCGTGGTGCTCCATGCGCGTGAGCAGGATCGCGTCACCCGGGCCCAACCGCGGCAGCGCCCACGAGTACGCCACCAGGTTGATCGCGAACGTGGTGCCGCTGCACAGCACCAGGTCGTCCGCCCGCACGTTGGTGAAGCGCGCGATCCTGCGCCGCGCGCCTTCATACGCCTCGGTCGCCTCGCTACCCAGCTGGTGCACGGCGCGGCTGACGTTGGCGTTGTGGTGGCGATAGAACGCGTCGACCGCGTCGATCACCGCGGCCGGCTTCTGACCGGTGTTTGCAGAGTCGAAGTACACCAGCGGCTTGCCGTGCACTTCGCGCGCGAGCAGCGGGAAATCGGCACGTACCGCCGCCCAGTCAACCGCGTCCGCCGCAAGCGCCTGCGCGGCGGGGTCAGGATGGGGATGCAGCTGGCCCGGACCGTTCATGCCAGCGCCTGGGACTGCACCGCGCGGTCCAGCACCGCCTCCAGCAGCGTGCGCAGCGCGGGCGTGGTCACCACGGCCAGCAACGGCTCGCGCACGAACGCGGCCGTCAGCAGCGCGCGCGCTTCGGGCTCGGCCAGGCCGCGCGAGCGCAGGTAGAACATCGCGTCGGGATCGAGCTGGCCGACGGTGGCGCCGTGCGCGGCCTGGACTTCGTCGGCATGGATCACCAGCACCGGCTGGGTGTCGATCTCGGCGGTGTCGGACAGCAGCAGGTTCTTGTTGGACAGGCGCGCGTCGCTGCCGTCGGCGCCTTCGCGGATCTCGATGCCGCCATGGAACACGCAGCGTCCGCGGCCCGCCGCCATGCCGCGCCAGCCGAGCTGGCTGCGCGTATCGCGGGCGATGTGCCGGATGCCGAGGCGGGTGTCGAGGTGGCGGCGTCCGGAGGCCAGCATCACGCCGTTGGCGACGAGCTCGGCGTTCTCGCCTTCCAGGCGCACGTTGAGCTCATGGCGCGACAGGCCGGCGCCGAGTTCGAGGTCGAGGCGGCGATAGGTGGCATCGCGGGCCAGCACCGCGTCGGTGCGCGTGAACAGCGTGGCTTTCGCCGCCTCGTCCTGGATACGCGCGTGGCGCAGCACGGCACCGCTGGCGATGTGGACATGGCTCAGCGCATTGCCGAGATGGGCGTGCTCGCCGCCGGCGATGTGGTGCTCGATCACCGTGGCGCTGGCGCCGCGGCGCAGCTCGATGAAGTGGCGCGAATGCCAGGCCAGGTCGCCCTCGGCCGGCGCGCCCACGAACACCAGGTGGACCGGCGCGGGGATCGCGACGCCCTCGGCCACGCGCAGCACCGCGCCGTCATCGGCGAGCGCGGCGTTGAGGCGCGCGAATACCTCGTCGGCGCGGGCGTAGGCCTTGTCGAGGAAGTTGCTCTCGCGCGGGTCGGGATCGGCCAGCGCGGCGGACAGCGGCAGCAGCCGCGCGCCTTCCGGCAACCCGTCGAGGTCCGAGGCGGTGGCCAGGTAGCGGCCATTGGCGAACACCAGGCGTGGCGCCGGGATGCCGGCGAGCAGTGCAGGATCGATCGCGTCGTGCGGCAGCGGCGCAGGCGAGAAGCCGCGGCGCTCGAGCGCGCGCAGCGAGGTGTACTTCCAGGCTTCGCTGCGCGCGCCCGGCAGGCCGTCGCGCAGCGCGGCATCGAGCGACGCGCGACGCGTGGCCGCGCCGCCGAAGCCGGCGGCAAGCGAGTCGAGCAGCGTGGCCATCAGGCGACGGCCTCCGGCGCCACGCGGTCCTTGATCCACTCGTAGCCCTGGGCCTCGAGCTGCAGCGCAAGTTCCGGGCCGCCGCTCTGCACGATGCGGCCGTCGGCGAGCACGTGCACCACGTCCGGCTTGATGTAGTCGAGCAGGCGCTGGTAGTGGGTGATCACCAGGAAGGCGCGGTCCGGCGAGCGCAGCGCGTTGACGCCGTCGGCCACCTGGCGCAGCGCATCGATGTCGAGGCCGGAGTCGGTCTCGTCGAGGATCGCCAGCTTCGGCTGCAGCACCGCCATCTGGAAGATCTCGTTGCGCTTCTTTTCGCCGCCGCTGAAGCCTTCATTGACGCCGCGGTGCAGCAGCTGGTCGTCGAGGTGCAGCACGCCGAGCTTCTCGCGCACGATCTTCAGGAACTGCATCGAATCGAGCTCGGCTTCGCCGCGTGCGCGGCGCTGGGCGTTGAGCGCGCTGCGCAGGAAGTAGGTGTTGTTCACGCCCGGGATTTCCACCGGGTACTGGAACGCGAGGAACACGCCGGCGGCGGCGCGCGCCTCCGGGTCCAGAGCGAGCAGGTCGGCGCCTTCGAACGCGACCGTGCCGGCGGTGACGTCATAGCCAGCGCGTCCGGCGACGATATTGCCGAGCGTCGACTTGCCGGCGCCGTTGGGACCCATCAGCGCGTGCACTTCGCCGGGCTTCACTTCGAGCGAAAGGCCCTTGAGGATTTCACGGCCGCCGGGGATGGAGGCGTGGAGGTTGTCGATCTTGAGCATGTGTGGGGTCCGGTGTGGGATGTTCGCGGGGGCCGGCGGTCAGCCGACGGAGCCTTCAAGGCTGACTTCCAGGAGCTTCTTGGCTTCCACCGCGAACTCCATCGGCAGTTCCTTGAACACCTGCTTGCAGAAGCCGTCGACGATCAGGCTCACCGCGTCCTCCTCGCTGATTCCGCGGCTGCGGCAATAGAACATCTGGTCGTCGCTGATCTTGGAGGTGGTGGCTTCGTGCTCGACGGTCGCGCCCGGGTTCTTCACCTCGATGTAGGGGAAGGTGTGCGCGCCGCAGGTCTTGCCGATCAGCAGGCTGTCGCACTGGGTGTGGTTGCGTGCGCCGTCGGCGCCGGCGGCGATCTTCACCAGGCCGCGGTAGGTGTTCTGGCCGTGGCCGGCGCTGATGCCCTTGCTGACGATGGTGCTCTTGGTGCGCTTGCCGATGTGGATCATCTTGGTGCCGGTGTCGGCCTGCTGGCGGTGGTGGGTGAGCGCCACGGAGTGGAACTCGCCGACCGAGTCGTCGCCCAGCAGCACGCAGCTCGGGTACTTCCAGGTGATCGCCGAGCCGGTCTCGACCTGGGTCCAGGTGACCTTGCTGCGCGCACCGCGGCACTCGGCGCGCTTGGTCACGAAGTTGTAGATGCCGCCCACGCCGTTCTCGTCACCGGGGTACCAGTTCTGCACCGTGGAGTACTTGATGTCGGCATCGTCCAGCGCCACCAGCTCGACCACCGCGGCGTGCAGCTGGTTCTCGTCGCGCATGGGCGCGGTGCAGCCTTCCAGGTACGACACCTGGCCGCGTTCCTCGCAGATGATGAGCGTCCGCTCGAACTGGCCGGTGTGCCCCGCGTTGATGCGGAAATAGGTGCTGAGCTCCATCGGGCAGCGCACGCCCCTGGGGATGAAGACGAACGAGCCGTCGGAGAACACCGCGGAGTTCAGCGCCGCGAAATAGTTGTCGCCGGTCGGCACCACGGTGCCGAGGTACTGCTTCACCAGGTCCGGATGGTCCTTGATGGCTTCCGACATCGAGCAGAAGATCACCCCCTTCTCGGCCAGCTCCTTGCGGAACGTGGTGCCCACCGAGACCGAGTCGAAGACCGCATCCACCGCGACCCCGGCAAGGCGTGCGCGCTCGTGCAAGGGCACGCCGAGCTTGTCGTAGGTGTCGAGCAGTTCCTTGGGCACGTCGTCGAGCGAGGCGTACTTCGGTCCCTTGGGGGCCGAGTAGTAGCTGATCGCCTGGAAGTCGATCGGCGCGATGGACAGCTTGGCCCAGTGCGGGACCGGCATGGTCAGCCAGTGGCGATAGGCCGCCAGGCGCCATTCCATCATCCACTCCGGCTCTTCCTTCTTCGCCGAAAGCGCGCGCACGGTGTTTTCGTCCAGCCCGATGGCGAACGAGTCGGACTCGATGTCGGTGATGAAGCCGGCGTCGTAACGACGGCCGAGCTGTTCGTGGATCTCGCGGTTGGCGAGAACCTCTTCCTGTGGTGCGATCTGGGTGGCCATCGGACTGCCTGTGGACTCAGGTCACGGCGAGGCGTGCGGGGATGCGCCTCGATGTGCCGGGTGGGGTGTCGGGGAGGGGCGGGGTGTCGAGCATCTGTGCGAGGCTCACCCCGCGCAGCGCGTCGGCGACCACGTCGTTGATGCGCCGCCAGTTGGCGCGCGCGCCGCACTGGCTGGCAATGCCGCAGCTGGTGTCGTCGAGACTGCATTCGGTCATCGCCAGCGGCCCTTCCATGGCTTCGACGATCGCGATCAGGCTGATGTCCGAGGCATCACGCGACAGGCGATAGCCGCCATGCGCGCCGCGGAAGGCATCCACCAGGCCGGCCTGTGCGAGCGGCTTCAGCACCTTGCTGACCGTGGGCGGTTCCAGGCCGGCGTGTTCGGCCAGTTCGACCGCGCTCAGCACGCGGCCGGGCCGCGCGGCGAGCACGGTCAGCACCACGGTGGCGTAATCGGTCAGGCGGGTGACGCGGAGCATGGGGGGGTCCTCAATCAGGACCGAAATTGTACTCTTTGCTCGCGCGCGGTCCAAGCCGTCACGTTCAGCTGCCATGGCAGAACCGCGGAACTTGCACCACAATGGATTTTTTGCCGGCGAAGAACAGATGTCGAAGAAGGAAAAAGCCAGCGCCAGGATCCGCAAGATCGAGGCCCGCGACTCCGAAATCCATGGCAAGGGCGTATTCGCCATCGCCCCAATCGCCAAGGGCGAGCGCGTGGTGCGCTACAAGGGCGCGCTGCGCACCCACGACGAGGTTGACACCGAGTACGGCGAGCTTGACGAGGACGGCCACACCTTCCTGTTCACCCTCAACGACGAGTACGTGATCGATGGCAACGTCGACGGCAACGTGGCGCGCTGGATCAACCACAGCTGCGCGCCCAACTGCGAAGCGGTGATCGAAGAGGACGACAGGGACCGCCGCCACAAGGACAAGGTGCTGATCCAGGCGCTGCGCGACATCAAGCCCGGCGAAGAGCTGACCTACAACTACGGCATCGTCCTGGACGAGCGCCACACGCCGAAGCTGAAGAAGCTCTGGGGCTGCCGCTGCGGCGCGGCGAAGTGCACCGGGACCATGCTGCAGCCCAAGCGCTGAGAGGCGGTCGCCGGCTCAGGGGTGGTATTCGCGCAGCTGCGCGGAGGTGATGCGCCATGCGCCGCTGCCGTCGGCCGTGGCGCGCCTGAGGACGTAGGCACCAACGTAGCGCAGCTCGCTGCCGTCGGGCCGAATGGTGGTGACCGATACCGGCACCTCGACCAGGCGCGCGCCCGCGCCGACCACGCCGGGTTCGCCCGGCTGCACCACCGCCCGCGTCCCGGCGAATCCGGCCGCAAACTGTTCCGGCGTCTGGCCGCTGCTGCGCCCGCCATCCGACCACATCGCGTATGCACGCGCGTGATCGCCGCGCGTGATCGCGGCGTAGTAGTCGCGGACCACGGCGACCGCATCCGCGCTCGCCGGTGCCGCGGCCGTCGCCGCGACCTGCAGGGGGCGCACGGGCTGCACGGGCTGGACGGCCCACGCCATGGATGCGTCCGGTGCCGGCGGTGCAGACAGGTCAACAACGCCAATCAGCCCGGTCTCCGGGTTGTCCTCGAGGGGCGGCAGTCCGCCATCACCGGGCATGGCACCCGTGATGGGCACGACCATCGCGACGCCGTCCGCCGTCATGGCCCCGGCGCGCATCCCGCCCAGCGGCACGTTGCCGGGGCCGGGCGCGTCGGGCATGCCGGTCACCGAGCCGCCGGACTGCGCGGGCGCCGGCAGCGCCGCGACGTCGTCCCCATCCACGTTTACGCGCGCCTGCGCGCGCTCGCTGTCGTCGCCGCAGGCGGCCAGTGCCAGCACGAGAAGGCAGGGGAGCAATCGGAAACGGGTCATGGCGGAGGCGTATGGGCGGACGACCGACGACGATACGCAGCGCAGATGAACGCGCCGTCAGTGCCCGTCAGGGCGGGTCGGTGAGCACCCGGCGGTGCGGCTGCAGCCACGCCAGCAGCATGCCCAGCAGCAGCATGGCGACGAGGTCCAGCGCGACCTGGCGCAGCATCAGCGACATCGGCAGCGGCTGCGCGACGAAGGCGAAGATATGCCAGGGGACGTACGACACCAGCGCGATCGCGAGACCGAAGCGCGCGCCGCGGCCGAGGTCGACGCCGTCGCTGGCTGGCATGCGCCGGTACAGCCAGGTCATCGACAGCCCGAGCAGGAGGTACGCGGGCAGGATCCAGGCGGCGTGCGCGTCGGCCTGCGCCGGGGTGCGGTAAAGCGGGGCCAGGGCCTGGTAGTCGGGGCGCAGCAGCAGCCCGTGCACGGCAACACCGAGGATGAGTGCGGCCGCGGCGACCACGATCCCGCAGATCAAGAAGCGCTTGTCCATGCCGTACGCAGCTCCTGCGCGCGGTGCCTCCGCGCGACATGCGAAGCCTAGCGCCGCGCCGCCCTGTCGTCGATCATCGCGCCCGCGGCGCCTGTTGCTTGCCGTCTCCGGCCTGCAGCAGCGGCAGCGGGTCGATGGCGCCGCCGCTGCCATACACGCCGTAATGGAGGTGCGGCGGCGTGCCGCGCGCATTGCCGGTGTCGCCCACGTGGCCGATCACGCTGCCCGCGGCGAGCACGTCGCCTTCCGCCAGGCCGGATGCCCAGTCGTCGAGATGCGCGTAGTAGTGGCGCTGCCGCGCGGGGCCGAGCACCCAGACCTGGCGGCCGCCCAGCCCGCCTTCGCGCACCGAGGACACGATGCCGCGTGTGGCACTGGCCACGGGCGTGCCGCGTGGCGCGAAGATGTCCACGCCGGCATGCGTGCGGTCGCTGCCCCGCGCCGCGCCGAAGGTGTCGGCGACCTGCGCGGCGCGCACGCCCGCGACCGGCATCGCCAGTGCCTCGGGTGCCGGCATCCGCGACAGCTCCCACAACGTGCGCGGCTTGGCCATGAACGGCTGTCGCCAGCACCAGTGCGCCACGGCCAGCAAGGCCGCAAGGACGACGAGCCAGGCGGCCAGGTTGCCGAGCGCGCGCACGCTCAGGCGAGGTCGAGTTCGCGCGCGAGGCGCTGGCGCAGTTCGTCGTCGAGCTTCAGCTGCCGCGCCAGTTCGTCGAGGTAGGCGCGTTCCATGAAGTTCTGCTCGTCGACCGCCATCAGGCTGGCGAGGTACATCTCCGAGGCGATCTCGGGCGTGGTTGCCGAGCGCGCGACCTCCGCCGGATCGAGCGGCTTGGCGAGTTCGGCGTGCAGCCACTGCTGCACCTCGGTGCCGGGGTTGAGGCGCGCGAACTCGCCCTCGATCACCCCGCGCTCGCGTTCGTCGATGTGGCCGTCGGCCTTGGCCGCGCCGACCAGCGCGCGCAGGATCGCCTCGCTGTGCAGCGCGGCCTGCGCCGGCGGCAGGCGGTCGACGGTCTGCGGCGAGGCGTGGCCGTCGCCGTGCTGCGCCTTGTAGTCGCCGTAGGCCTTGTAGGCCATCACCCCGACCGCGGCGAGTCCGCCGTAGGTGGCGAGCTTGCGCGTGGCCTTGTTCTTGCCAAGCAGCAGGCCCAGGGCGCCGCCGGTGATCGCGCCCTTGCCGAAATCCGCGTTGAGCAGGCCGCCTGGCGACGGCTGGCCATCCGCGCCGGGCGCTCCGCCGGCCTGCGACTTGAGGAGGTGGTCGAGAAAGCCTTGCAGGTTCATTCACGGGTTCCTTGGTTCGTGCATGTCGACGGATTCCGGCACCGCGCCGGACGGGTGCCGAGGATGCGCGACCGGGTGTTGCGGGAATGTCGCGGGCCCGGAAACGACTCGGGACGGCGAATGCCGTCCCGAGCAGGTACCACCATGGCGCGTGCCGTCAGGCAGCGGCGTCCTTCAGCTTCTTCAGCGGGCGCACCTTGACCTTGATCGAGGCGGGCTTCGCGGCGAACCACTGCTCTTCCTTGGTGAAGGGATTGATGCCCTTGCGCTTCGGCTTGGCCGCGACCTTGACGGAGGTGATCTTCAACAGGCCGGGCAGGGTGAACGCACCCGCGCCCTTCTTGCTGACCGATGCGTGTACCGCGCCTTCGAGGGCGCCCATGACTGCGCGCACGTCCTTCGCCGCAACACCGGTCGCCTCGGCGATGTGTGCGACGAGGCCCGACTTGGTCAGGGCTTCCTTGATCGGCTTCGGAGCGGCGGCCGGCTTCGCAGCGGCCTTCTTCGGGGCGGCCTTCGTCACCGCCTTGGTAGCTTTCTTCGCCATGTGTGTGTGATTCCGTTGTTCGTAGATGGGTTGTCGGGCCGACCCCGTCGGCAAACGCAATGTAGGGCATGCCCGGGGCCGCGCCAAGTGGAACGCACGGGGAATCCGGCTTTTTTTCGCGACCGGCATGCGCCGCGAAGCTCAGTCCTCCTCCTGGCGGGGCTTCCATGCCGTCGCCAGGGTGTGCTGCAGCTGTGCGGGAACCGGCTCGTAATGGCTGAAATCAAGCGAATACCGGCCGCGCCCGGCGGTCGCCGACTTGAGCTCCGGTGCATAGCCCTCGAGCTCGGACTGCGGCAGTTGCGCCTTGACCACGATGTCGCCGCCGCGTGCGCTGTCGGTGCCCAGGATGCGCGCACGCCGGCTTGCGAGGCCTCCGCTCACGTCACCCATGCAGTCCTCCGGCGCCACCACCACCAGGTCGACGATGGGCTCGAGGACCTGCGGCGCGGCCTTCGACACGGCATCGAGGAAGGCCTTCCTGCCGGCGGTGACGAAGGCGACCTCCTTGCTGTCCACCGGATGATGCTTGCCGTCATGCACGATCACGCGCACGTCCTGGATCGGGTAGCCCGCGATGGCGCCGGTACCCAGTGCCTGGCGCACTCCCTTCTCGACCGCGGGCAGGAACTGGCCGGGGATGGTGCCGCCCTTCACCGCGTCCACGAACTCGAAGCCGGTGCCGCGCGGGAGCGGCTCGACGCGCAGGAACACCTCGCCGAACTGGCCCGCGCCACCGGTCTGCTTCTTGTGGCGGTGGTGGCCTTCAGCCACCGCGGCGATCGTCTCGCGATAGGCGATGCGCGGCGGCCGGCTCGTGACCTCCACGCCGTGGCGCTCGCGCAGGCGCTCGAGGTGGACGCGCAGGTGCAGTTCCGACAGGCCGCGCACCACGGTCTCGCCGGTCTCGGCATCGTGCTCGACCTGGAAGCACGGATCCTCCTCCGACAGCTTGTGCAGGGCGGTGGCGAGCTTCTGCTCCTGGCCCTTGCTCGCCGCCTCGACCGCAAGCCCGAACATCGGCTTCGGATACGCCATCGGCGCCAGGTGCAGCGTGTCCTCGTCGTGGCTGTCATGCAGCACGGCATCGAAATGCAGCGCATCGATCTTGGCCACCGCGGCGATGTCGCCCGGCACCGCCTGCTCGATCTCCAGGTGGTCCTTGCCGAAGATGCGGAACAGGTGCGCGACCTTGAACGGCTTGCGGCCGTCGTCGACGAACAACTGCGCATCGCGGCGCACCGTGCCCTGGTGGACGCGGAAAATGCCGAGCTTGCCGACGAAGGGGTCGTTGATGATCTTGAAGACATCGGCGATCACGTGCGCGTCGGGATCCGGCGACGAGGTGACCGGCGTCGACGTCTCGCCGACGCCACGCTGGAACGGCGGCGGATTGGCTTCGCCGGGGTGGGGCAACAACGTGGCGATGACATCGAGCAATTCGGGGATGCCCACGCCGGTGCGCGCGGACACGAAGCACACCGGCACCAGGTGGCCCTCGCGCAGGCTCTGCTCGAATGCGGCGTGCAGTTCGGCGCCGGTCAGCCCGGTTTCGCCGCGATCCAGGTAATGGTCCATCACCGACTCGTCGACCTCGACCACCTGGTCGAGGATGCGACGGTGCCAGTCGGCCACGGGGCCGATGTCGCTGGCGCCGCCGTCGCCGCCGAAGCAGTCGACCACGCGGCGGCCACCTTCGGCGGGCAGGTTCACCGGAAGCACTTCCGGACCGAACGCGTCGCGCAGCTCGTCCAGCAGCCGCGCGCAATCCGCACCTTCATGATCGATGCGGTTGACCACGATGGCCCGGCACAGGCCGCGTTCGCCGGCGTGCGCCATGATCCGGTGCGTGCCGTGGCCGATGCCGGCATCGGCATCCACCACCACTGCCACCGTCTCCACGGCCGACAGCGCCGACAGCGTCGCGCCGCGGAAATCGGGATAGCCGGGGGTGTCGAGCAGGTTGACGTGCACGGGCGCCGCGCCTTGTACGGCGTGCTCGAGGCCGGCGATCGCGGCGTCGATCGAGTGCGCGCGCTGGCGCTCGAGCGGATCGGTGTCGGACACGGTGTTGCCGCGTTCGATCGTGCCTGCCGCCTGGATCGCGCCGCCGGCATGCAGCAGGGCTTCGAAGAGCGTGGTCTTGCCGGCGCCAGGGTGGCCCGCCAGGGCCACGTTGCGGATCTGCGGGGTGCTCCAGGACATGAGTCCGTTCTCCCATGGTCGGGTTGAAGGACGTCATGGCTGTCCGTCGCGTATCGCGACCGGGCCTGCATGCGGCGGGCGGTCATGGCGGACGTGAACAGTAGCGCGGCCCGCGCCGGGGCGTCGCGTTGCGACGCAGCATCTGTGCCCGGGCACGCAGGCATAACAGCTGCGCCGCTAGCCTGCCCGATCACGTGCACCCTCCACGCACACACAGGAGTCAGGCGACATGGGCATTTCACGCAAGGCGACCGCACGCTGGTCGGGCGACCTCAAGACCGGCCGCGGCAGCATCAGCACGCCGGCAAGCGGCCTGCTCGACGACACCCGATATGGCTTCAACAGCCGTTTCGGCGACGAGAAGGGCACCAACCCGGAGGAGTTGATCGCCGCCGCGCATGCCGGCTGCTTCACCATGGCGCTGGCCAACGCGCTGGCCGAGGCCGGCCACGTCGCCGAGTCCGTGGACAGCCGCGCCGAGGTCGACCTGTCGATGGAAGGCGGGCCCACCCTGAGCGCGATCCGCCTCTTCACCAAGGCCAAGGTGCCAGGCATCGAGGCGGCCAAGTTCCGTGCGATCGCCGATGACGCCAAGCAGAACTGCCCGGTGTCGAAGGCGTTGAGCGCGGTGCCGATCACGCTGGACGCCGAACTTCTGTCCTGACGGGCGCGCGCATGCTCGCCGGCAGGCTGTCGGCAGGCTGAATCCCGCGCGCGTGGTGGCCCGCGGCGGTGCCGGGTTCAGCAAGCCGTCAACGGCCACGCACTAGCGTGGCACCCATGCGCCAATCCTGGCGTGGGAGCCTGCCATGCGTCGTTCCGCCGCCACCGTCCTCGCCGTCGCCCTGGCCCTTGCCTCGGGTGCCGCCGCTTCGCAGTCGCTGGGCTACGATGCCGGCTACCCGCAGGCCGATCGCTACGGCCAGGCGCAGGATGCGTATTACGACCACGCGCGCGTCGTGCGCGTCGACCCCGTGCTCGATGGTGGCCGCGGTTACCAGACGTCGCAGCAGGACCAGCAGCGTTGCTACAGCCGCGACGACTATTACGCCGGCGGCTACGGCGACGATTACCGCGCCGGCGACCGCTACGGCAATGATCCCTACGGGCGCGACGGGTACGACGACCGCAACAACGGCGGCTACCAGGGCGGAAGCGAGAACGGGCGCATGGTCGCGACCGTCGTCGGCGGCCTGGTCGGTGCCGTGCTGGGCAGCAAGGTCGGCGGCGGCACCGGCCGCTACGCCACGTCGGCGCTGGGCACGATGGTCGGCGGCATGGCCGGGCGCGAGATCTACGAGGCCACCCAGCGCGACCGCGGTGCGCGCCACGGACGGGTGACCGTGTGCGACCCGGTGCCGGACCGGTACTACCAGGCCTCCGACAACGGATATGGCGGCGTGAGCGCCTATGACGTCACCTACGAATACGGCGGGCGCCAGCACACCACGCGCACCGCCTACCATCCTGGCGACACCATCCGCGTGCGCGTGGACGTCCGCCCCGAATAGCGCGTGATCCGGCGGTCGGCGGCATGCCGACCGCCCCGGGCGTTGCCCGCAGGCGCGATCGCCGACATAGTCGGCACGGTCCGTCACGGGGAACCACCACATGCGCCGAATTCGTTTCAATCCTGTCGCCGCGCTTTCCGCGGGCGTGTTGCTGGCGTTCGCCGGTGCCGGCCATGCCGCCGACGGCGAGCGCCTGCTGACCGCGGCGCGCATCCACACCTCCGACCCCGGCACGCCGTCGGCGACCGCGATGGTGTGGGGTGCCGACGGCCGGATCATTGCCGTGGGTGGCGCCGCCGAGCTTGCAGCACGCCATCCCGATGCCCAACGCATCGACGTGGGGCATGCCACGGTGATCCCGGGCTTGATCGATGCGCACGTGCACCTCGTGGGCCTCGGCCATGCGCTGATGCAGGCCGACCTGGTCGGCGCGCGCAGCACCGGCGAGATCGTCGAGCGGCTGCAGGCGTTCGCGCAGTCGCTGCCCGGGGACGCCTGGCTGATCGGTCGCGGCTGGGACCAGAACCTCTGGCCCGACAAGGCGTTTCCCACCGCAGCCGTGCTCGATGCCGCCTTTCCCGACCGCCCGGTCGTGCTCGAGCGCATCGATGGCCACGCCGCATGGGCCAACAGCGCCGCCATGCGCGCGGTCGGCCGCGACCTCGCCGGTGACTGGCAACCCGAGGGCGGGCTGGTGCTGCGCGCGGATGCGCGCGCCACCGGCGTCTTCATCGATACTGCCGCCTCGCTGGTCTACGACGTCGTACCCGAGCCCGATGCCGCGTGGCAGGACCGCGCCATGGAGCGCGCGCTGCGCCACGTCGCCAGCCTCGGCCTGACCGGCGTGCACGACATGGGGACCTCGCGCAGCGAATTCGACGTGATGCGGCGCTTCGCCGACCGTGGCGCCCTCACCCTGCGCGTGCGCGCCTATGCGCTGGGCGACAGCGACCTGGTCGCCGACCGTTGCCGCGATGGTGCCTACCGCCACGCCTCCGGACGCCTCGACATGCGCGGCGTGAAGCTGATGGTCGACGGCGCGCTCGGCAGCCGCGGCGCGGCGCTGATCGACGACTACAGCGACGACCCGGGCAACCGCGGCCTTGTGCTGCTTACCGAAGAGGCGCTCGAGGCCGCGGTGCGCCGCGCCCGGGACTGCGGGCTGCAGGTCGCCACGCACGCGATCGGCGACCGCGGCAACCGCATCGTGCTCGATGCCTACCGGCGGGTGCTGGGCGAGGCGGCGGCTGGCGACCACCGCTGGCGCGTGGAGCATGCGCAGGTGCTGGCGCCGGGCGATCTGGAACGGTTCGCCGCGCTGCGCCTGGTGGCATCCGTGCAGCCCACGCACGCCACGTCCGACATGCCCTGGGCCGGCGAGCGCCTGGGCGAGGAACGCCTGGCCGGTGCCTACGCCTGGCGCAGCTTCGTCCAGGCCGGCGTGCCACTGGCACTGGGCTCGGATTTTCCGGTCGAGTTGCCCGATCCGCGCCTGGGCCTGCATGCGGCGGTGACCCGCCAGGACGTCCATGGCCATCCCCCCGGCGGTTGGCGGGTGGACCAGGCGTTGACGGCGGCCGAGGCACTGCATGGCTTCACCGCCGGCGCGGCGTGGGCGGCATTCGACGAAGGCGAGACGGGGCGCCTGGTTCCGGGCCTGCGCGCGGACTTCGTGGTCGTGGCCGAGGATCCGCTGCAGATCGCGGGCAGCGGCCTGGACACGCTCGGCGTGCTGTCGACCTGGGTCGATGGCCGGCCCGTCCACGAAGCCGCTTCGCCCGCAGGCGTGGCCGCTTCGCGGTAGGCCGCGCTACCAGTCGATCGTGCCGCTGACGATGGCGCGTGCGCGGCCGCCTGACCAGACTTCGCCGTCGGCGTCCACGTGCAGTTCGATGATGGCGTCGTGGCCGACCTCGCGGCCCTGGCTGATGCGGTAGAAGCCGTCCTGGCCGGGCAGTGCGTCGCGTTCCGCGAGCCACGCCGCGAGCGTGGCGTTGGCCGCGCCGGATGCCGCGTCCTCGAACGGCGCGGGTGCGCCGACCCAGGCGCGCACCGCCAGGTGATAGACCGGATCGGCGCTGCGCGCGAACACGCACAGGCCCATGCTGCCGGTGGCCTCGGCCAGCGTCGCGATCGCCGCCCAGTCGGGCTGCGCGCCGCGCAGGGCGGCCTCGTCGCGCAGTTCGGCCAGCCACCAGCGCCGGCCACCATCCATCTGCACCGGCGGCAGGTCTCCGAGCGGGAGATCCTGCAGCGCGCCCTGCAGGCGCGCCTCGCCGGCATCGGCCACCTCGACCACGCGCGCGCGCGGCGTGCGCACGGCGACCGTGCGGCGGGGGCCCTCGCCATCGACGCGCAGCGGCAGTTCGCCGGCGGCACCGGACTGCACCAGCAGCCCGTCGCGCGTGGCGACCATCCCGGCGTCGAGCAGCACGTGTGCGGTGCCGACGCTCGGATGGCCGGCAAACGGCACTTCGCGGCGTGGGCTGAAGATGCGCAGGCCGTAGTCCGCGGTCGGCGACGGCGACGGGAACACGAACGTGGTTTCCGGCAGCCGCGTCCAGCGCGCGATGGCCTGCATGTCCGCGTCGTCCAGGCCGTCCGCGTCGAGCACGACGGCAAGCGGATTGCCGGCACCGGGGCGGTCGGCAAAGACGTCCAGCTGGACGTAACGGCGTACGGACATGGGTGGATCCTGCGCGGGGCGCGACAGTGTAGCCGCGGCCCCGCGCGGCGACCTGTCGGCGGCGGCGTGGCCGCACCCGTCGCCAGCGCCTAGAATCGCGGGTCGCGCCCGCCGTCCCGGGCAAGCCTGCCGCCATGCTCCCCATTCCCGAACCCGCCCGCTGGATCGTGCTCAAGTTTGGCGGCACCTCGGTGTCGCGCCGCGAGCGCTGGGACACCATCGGCCGCCTGGCCAGCAAGCACGCCGCCAGGGACAGCCGCGTGCTGGTGGTGGTGTCGGCGCTGTCCGGCGTGACCAATGCGCTCGCCGCGATCGCGGACGGTACGGCCGACGCCGCTGCGCAACTGGAAGCGCTTGAAGCCCGCCACCGCGATTTCGCCGTGGCGCTCGGCCTCGATCCCGACGCCGTGCTCGCCGACCGCCTTGGCGCACTGCGCACGCTGGTTGCCGAGCAGCGTGCCAGCACCCGTCCGCTGGACTGGCAGGCCGAGCTGTTGGCCCAGGGCGAACTGCTGTCGTCGACGCTGGGCGCGGCCTACCTGCGCGCGCAGGGCCTGGATTTCGGCTGGTGCGACGCACGCGACTGGCTGCAGGCGGTCGCGCTGCCCAACCAGAACGATTGGGCGCGCCGGCTGTCGGTGACCTGCCGGCGCGAGGTCGGCGGCGATTGGCGCGCGCGCTTTGCCGCGCAGCCGGGCGCGATGCTGCTCACCCAGGGATTCATCGCCCGCCACGAGGATGGGGGTACCGCGGTGCTTGGCCGCGGTGGCTCGGACACCTCCGCCGCGCACTTCGGCGCGCTGCTGGGGGCCAGTTGCGTGGAGATCTGGACCGACGTGCCCGGCATGTTCAGCGCGAATCCGCGCGAGGTGCCCGATGCGCGCCTGCTCACGCGCCTGGACTACGCCGAGGCGCAGGAAATCTGCACCACCGGCGCCAAGGTGCTGCACCCGCGCGCGATCAAGCCCTGCCGCGATGCCGGCGTGCCGATGGCGATCCTGGACACCTCGCGCCCCGAACTCCCGGGGACGCGCATCGACGGCAGTGCCGCCACCGTGCCGGGCGTCAAGGCGATCAGCCGCCGCGACGGCGTGGTGCTGGTGTCGATGGAAACCATGGGCATGTGGCAGCAGGTCGGCTTCCTCGCCGACATCTTCGAGTGCTTCCGCCGCCATGGCCTCTCGGTCGACCTGATCGGCTCGTCGGAGACCAACGTCACCGTGTCGCTGGACCCGAGCGAGAACCTGGTCAGCACCGACGTGATCGCTCGGCTCTCCGAAGACCTGGCGCGCAGCTGCCGGCTGAAGGTGATCGCGCCCTGCACCGCGATCACCCTGGTCGGGCGCGGCATGCGCTCGCTGCTGCACAAGCTGTCGGACGTCTGGGCCACCTTCGGCCGCGAGCGGGTGCACCTGGTGTCGCAGTCGTCCAATGACCTCAACCTGACCTTCGTCATCGACGAGGCCGACGCCGAGGGCCTGCTGCAGGAACTGCATGACGCCCTGATCGCCAGCGGTGCGATGCCGGTGCGCGAGCCCGGTGTGTTCGGGCCGCGCTGGCGCGAACTCGACGGCACGCTGCGCCGGCGCCCGCTGCCGTGGTGGGCATCGCGGCGCGACGAGCTGCTCGCGCAGGCCGCGCAGGGCACGCCGCGCTATGTCTACGACGCGGGCACGGTGCGCGCCCGCGCCCGCGCGCTCGCCGCGGTGGCGCCGGTCGACCTGCGCTACTTCGCCATCAAGGCCAATCCGCACCCGCCGCTGTTGCGCCTGCTGGTCGAGGAGGGCTTCGGGCTGGAATGCGTGTCGGCTGGCGAGCTGCAGCATGTCTTTTCCGCGGTGCCGAAGCTCGATCCGGCGCGCGTGCTGTTCACGCCCAGCTTCGCGCCGATCGCGGAGTACACCGCGGCCTTCGCGCTCGGTGCGACCGTCACGCTCGACAACGTCGAGGCACTGGAGCGGTGGCCGGACGTGTTCCGCGGGCGCGCGCTGTGGCTGCGCGTCGACCTCGGGCGCGGCGAAGGCCACCACGCCAAGGTGCGCACCGGCGGCATCGCCTCCAAGTTCGGCCTGCAGGTGGAGCGCATCGAGGCGTTCCTCGCCGCGGCGCGCGCGCTGGACGTGCGCGTCACCGGCCTGCACGCGCACCTCGGCAGCGGCGTGGATACCGCCGGCCACTGGCGGGCGGTCTGCGACGAGCTCGGAGGCATCGCCGGGCGCATCGGCAGCATCGCCACCATCGACATCGGCGGCGGACTGCCGGTGCCATACCGCGACGACGAGGAGCCGTTCGACCTCGAGGCCTGGAGCGCGGGCCTCGCCGAGGTGAAGGCCGCGTACCCCGGCTACCGGCTGGCGATCGAGCCCGGCCGGTTCCTGGTCGCCGAAGCCGGCGTGCTGCTGCTCACCGCCACCCAGGTGGTGGAGAAGGGCGGCATCCGCCGGGTCGGCGCCGACGCGGGCATGAACGCGCTGATGCGTCCCACCCTGTATGACGCCTGGCACGACATCCACAACCTGTCGCGCGACGGCGATGCCGGCATGGTCGAGTTCGACGTGGTCGGCCCGATCTGCGAATCCGGCGACGTGCTCGGCGAACAGCGCCCGCTGCCGCGCGACACCGCGCCCGGCGACATCCTGCTGGTGGCCGATGCCGGCGCCTACGGCATGACCATGGCCAATACCTACAACCTGCGCGCCCTGCCCACCGAGGCGGTGCTCACGGAGAGCAAGCAATGAGTGTCGTGTTCGATCGCGCAGCGGTGCGCTGCTTCCGCTTCGTCGGCTGTGCCTTCGATCCGGCCACCGGCATCGCAAGCCTGCGCTACGCCTTCGACGACGGCCCCGAATTGCTGGAGACCGTGACCCTGCCGGGTGCGCCGTTCGCCTTCGATGCGGCGCGCGCGCAGGCGGTGGAGCATGCATTGCGCCTGCTGCACCTGGTTGCCGGCGTGAGCTACTACAAGGCCGCGGTGCCGGACGACATCCGCATCGACGCCTATGGCATCGACGGCGCCACCGCGACCCTGCTCGAAGAGGTGTACCTGCAGGGGCTCGGCGAGTTCGCGTACCGCAATGGCCTGGACCTGCACGGCAGGATCCGCTTCCCGCGGACGGCCGACGCACGCGGCGCGGCGGCACCGGTCGGCCTGCGCCGCCACGCGCTGGTCGCGATCGGCGGCGGCAAGGATTCGCTGGTGTCCATCGAAGCGCTGCGCGCGGCGGGCGTCGAGCAGACCGTGTCCTGGGTGGGCGGGTCGCAGCTGATCCGCGCCTGTGCCGAACGCACCGGGCTTGCGACGCTCAACATCCAGCGCCAGCTGGCGCCGGAGCTGTTCGAGTACAACCGCCAGGGCGCATACAACGGCCACATCCCGGTGACCGCCATCAACTCGGCGATCCTGGCGCTGGCCGCGCTGGTGCTCGACGCCGACCAGGTGGTGTTCTCCAACGAACGCTCGGCGAGCTACGGCAGCCTGATCGAAGGCACCGGCGAGGTGAACCACCAGTGGTCGAAGGGCTGGGCGTTCGAGCAGGCCTTCGCCGCGTACCTTACCCGGCATGTCGCCGCCGACCTGCGCTACTACTCGCTGCTGCGCCCGCTGTCGGAGCTGGCGGTGGCGCGGCAGTTCGCGCGCATCGACCGCTACGACGCCTGGTTCTCCAGCTGCAACCGCAACTTCCACCTGCTCGGCGAGCGCCCTATCAGCCGCTGGTGCGGCGTGTGCCCGAAGTGCCACTTCGTGTTCCTTGCGCTGGCGCCGTTCATGCCCAAGCCGCGGCTGGTCGGCATCCTCGGGCGCAACCTGCTGGATGATCCGGTGCAGATCCCCGGCTACGACGCGCTGATGGAATACCACGACCACAAACCGTTCGAGTGCGTGGGCGAGGCGCGTGAGTCGCGCGCGGCGATGGCGGCGCTGGCGGCGCGGCCCGAGTGGCGAGAGGACGCGGTGGTGGCACGCTTCCGCAGCAAGATCCTGCCTCGGCTGGATGCGCGCGACCTGGCGATCGAGCCGCAGCTGGTGCCTGACAGCGAACACGGTATTCCCGACGCGGTCTGGAGCCGCCTGCATGCGCATTTCGCAGCTTGACGGGCGCCGCGTCGCGCTCTGGGGCTGGGGCCGCGAAGGCCGCGCCGCGTACCACGCGCTGCGCGGCCGCCTGCCCGGACTCGCGCTGACGCTGTTCTGCGAGACGCCCGAAGTCGCTGCGGCCACCGCGTTGGGCGACCCGCTGCTTGCGGTCGAGACCGACGCCAGTGCGGGCCGACTCGCGTCCTTTGATGTGGTGGTGAAGTCGCCCGGCATCAGCCCCTACCGTCCGGAGGCGCTGGTCGCCGCGCACGCCGGCACCGCCTTCATCGGCGGCACCACGCTGTGGTTCGGCGAACAGGCCGGCGATGACGGCATCGCCCGCGGCGTGGCCTGCGTCACCGGCACCAAGGGCAAGAGCACCACCACCGCGTTGCTCGCGCACCTGCTGCGCGCCGGCGGCACGCGCACCGCGCTGGCCGGCAACATCGGCGTGCCGCTGCTTGAGCTGCTGGACGCGCGTGCCGATGCCTGGGCGGTGGAGCTGTCGAGCTATCAGACCCGCGACGTCGCGGCCGGCGGCGTGCGCCCGGACGTCGCGGTGGTGACCAACCTGTTTCCCGAGCACCTCGACTGGCACGGCAGCGAGGACCGCTACATCGAGGACAAGCTGACGCTCATCACCCAGGCGCGGCCGCGCGTCGCGGTGCTGAACGCCGCCGACCCGCGGCTCGTGGCGGTCGGCGCACGGCTCGATCCGGCGGTGGACGTGCGCTGGTACGGGCGGGCGGACGGATGGCACCTGCGCGGCGATGTCGTGCATCGCGGTGATACCGCAGTGCTGGATGGGCGCGATGTGCCGCTGCCGGGCCGCCACAACCTCGGCAACCTGTGCGCGGCGCTTGCGGCGGTCGAGGCCCTGGGCTTCGACGCGGTGGCGCTGGCCGGTGCCGCACGCGGCTTCCGCCCGTTGCCACACCGGCTGCAGCTGCTCGGCAAGCACGACGGCGTCAGCTGGGTCAACGATTCGATCAGCACCACGCCACACGCCAGCCTGGCCGCGCTCGACGTCTATCGCGATCGCCGCGTGGCGCTGCTGGTCGGCGGCCACGACCGCGGCCTCGACTGGACCGATTTCGCCACGGCGATGCGCACGCGCGCACCGGCGGTGATCGTGGCGATGGCGGCGAACGGGCCGCGGATCCACGCGCTGCTGGCGAAGGTGGCGGCGGAAGGCGGCTTCGACCTGCGCCAGGCACCCGACCTTGCCACCGCGATCGACCAGGCACGCGCGGCCCTCGCGGTCAGCCCGCGGCGCGCGGCCGGTGACGTGGTGCTGCTTTCGCCCGGCGCGCCGAGCTTCGGCGCCTACCGTGACTACACCGAACGCGGCCGCGACTTCGCGCGGCGGGCCGGCTTCGACCCGGACGCGATCACCGCGATCGCGGGACTCGGCATCGCCGCGGGGAACACCGGCTAGGTACTGCGGTCCACCGCGTAGCGGGCCAGGCCGCGCAGGGCAGCGACGGCTTCGTTGTCGTCGAGGCCGGCAAGCGCGGCCTCGGCGCGCGCGGCGTATTCGCGGGCGCGGTCGATGCTGTACGCGAGGCCGCCGCTGGCATGGATCGCGGCGACCACGTCATCGAGTGCCGCCACGTCGCCATGCTCGACGATCGTGCGCAGCCGCGCACGCAGCGCGTCATCGGCGTGCGCCATTGCGTGGATCAGCGGCAGGGTCATCTTGCCCTCGGCGAGGTCGTCGCCCAGGTGCTTGCCGAGCGTGGCCTCGTCGGCGCTGTAGTCGAGCACGTCGTCGGCGATCTGGAACGCGAGGCCGAGGTTCAGGCCGTAGTCGTGCAGGCGCTGCTGCACGCCGTCGCCGCTGCCGGCGAGCAGCGCACCCAGGCGCGTGGCCGCGGCGAACAGGATCGCGGTCTTGCGCTCGATCACGTGCAGGTAGGCGGCTTCGTCGACATCGGGATTGCGCACGTGCAGCAGCTGCAGCACTTCGCCCTCGGCGATGCGGTTGGTGGTGTCGGCGAGGATCTCCTGGACCGGCATCGAGCCGAGCTCGACCATCAGCTGGAAGCTGCGCGAGTACAGGAAGTCGCCGACCAGGACGCTGGCGGCGTTGCCCCAGACCGCGTTGGCGGTGCTGCGGCCGCGGCGCAGGTCGGATTCGTCGACCACGTCGTCGTGCAGCAGGGTGGAGGTATGGATGAACTCCACCACCGCGGCCAACTGGTGGGCGTCCGCTCCCGCGTGGCCGAGGGCGCGCGCGGCGAGCAGCAGCAGCATCGGGCGCAGCCGCTTGCCGCCGGCGGCGACGATGTGCTCGGCCACCTGGTTGACCAGGACCACGTCCGACGCCAGCCGGCGGCGGATGAGGGCGTCCACGTCGGCCATGTCGGCGGCCACGGAGGCCTGGATGGCCGGCAGCGACAGGGCGGGGCGGGCGTTGGCGGCTGGGGCCTGGCTTGTCGAGGAGTCCATGTCTTGGGCACTGCGGGGGTCGCGCATTATAGGCGGCGCGCGTCCCTGCCACGGCCACGCGGAGTTTCCCCACCCGGGCGCGGCCACCCGGCGGATGGCCCCGGGGCCACGGGTATACTCACCCTTTCCGTCCGCCAATCCCGGCGGAGAGCGCAAGGAACCAGACCCATGGCCCGCGGCATCAACAAGGTCATCATCGTCGGCAACCTCGGCAACGACCCCGACGTGAAGTACACACAGAGCGGCTCCACCATCACCACCATCAGCGTGGCGACCACCGAGGCGTGGAAGGACAAGCAGACCGGCCAGCAGCAGGAACGCACCGAGTGGCACCGGGTGAAGTTCTTCGGCCGCCTGGCGGAGATCGCCGGCGAATACCTCAAGAAGGGCCGCCAGGTCTACATCGAGGGTTCGCTGCGCACCGACAAGTACACCGGCAAGGACGGCGTCGAGCGCTACACGACCGACATCATCGCCAGCGAGATGCAGATGATGGGTGGTGTTGGCGAGGGCGGTGGCGGCGAGCGTGGCGCGCGCGCGCCGCGCCCGGATCAGGGTGACGCGCCGCGCCGCCAGGCGTCGGGGGCAGGAGCGGGTGGTGGTGCCGGCGCCGCCGCGCCGCCGCCGTTCAACGACGATTTCTCGGACGACGACATCCCGTTCTGAACCCGCCCGGCGTCCGCGCCCGTTTTCCAGGAGAACCCCCAGCGTGACCACTTGGCTAGTCACCGGCGGCGCCGGTTTCATTGGCGGCAATTTCGTGCTCGAGGCCGTGGCGGCCGGCGTGCGCGTCGTCAATCTCGACGTCCTCACCTATGCCGGCAACCTCGACACGCTGGCGTCGCTGGCGGACAACCCCGCGCACACCTTCATCCAGGGTGACATCGGCGACGGCGCGCTGGTCGCGCGCCTGCTCGCCGAGCATCGCCCGGATGCGGTGGTCAATTTCGCCGCGGAAAGCCACGTCGACCGTTCGATCGACGGCCCGGCGGCGTTCGTGCAGACGAACGTCGTCGGCACGCTGGCGCTGCTGGAAGCGGTGCGCGACTACTGGAAGGCGCTGGAAGGCGGGGCGAAGGACGCCTTCCGCTTCCTGCACGTCTCCACCGACGAGGTCTACGGCACGCTGGGCGAGACGGGGCTCTTTACCGAGACCACGCCGTATGCGCCCAACTCGCCGTACTCGGCGACCAAGGCCGCCTCCGACCATCTGGTGCGCGCGTTCCACCACACCTACGGGCTGCCGGTGCTGACCACCAACTGCAGCAACAACTACGGCCCCTACCACTTCCCCGAGAAGCTGATCCCGCTGGTGATCGCCAAGGCGCTGGCCGGCGAGCCGTTGCCGGTGTACGGCGATGGCAAGCAGGTGCGCGACTGGCTGTTTGTCACCGACCACTGCGAGGCGATCCGCACCGTGCTGGCCAAGGGCCGCGTGGGCGAGACCTACAACGTCGGCGGCAACGCCGAAAAGCAGAACATCGAGGTGGTGAAGACCATCTGCGCGCTGCTCGACGCGCGCCGCCCGCGCGCGGACGGCCAGCCGCGCGCCTCGCAGATCGCCTATGTCGCCGACCGTCCGGGGCACGACCGCCGCTACGCGATCGATGCCTCCAAGCTGCGCGACGAACTGGGCTGGGAGCCGAAATACAGTTTCGAGCGCGGCATCGCCGAAACAGTCGACTGGTATCTCGGCAACCAGCCCTGGGTGCAGCGCGTGCTGGACGGCAGCTACCGCCTCGAGCGCATCGGAGCCGCGGCATGACGTCGCGCCGCGGCATCATCCTCGCCGGCGGATCCGGCACCCGGCTGTATCCGATCACCCAGGCGATCAGCAAGCAGCTGCTGCCGGTGTACGACAAGCCGATGATCTACTACCCGCTGAGCGCGCTGATGCTCGCCGGGATCCGCGAGGTGCTCATCATCAACACCCCGCACGAGCAGGCGCTGTTCCAGCAGTTGCTCGGCGACGGTTCGCAGTGGGGCATGGACATCCGCTACGCGGTGCAGCCCAGCCCGGACGGACTGGCGCAGGCCTACCTGATCGGCCGCGATTTCGTCGACGGCAAGCCGAGCTGCCTGGTGCTGGGCGACAACATCTTCCACGGCCATGGCTTCACCGAGATCCTCAAGCGCGCCGATGCGCGCCAGGACGGCGCGACCGTGTTCGGCTACTGGGTGAGCGATCCGGAGCGCTACGGCGTGGCCGAGTTCGACGCGGATGGCAAGGTGGTGGGCCTGGAGGAAAAACCGCTGCAGCCGCGCTCCAACTACGCGGTCACCGGCCTGTATTTCTACGACGGGCGCGCGAGCGATTTCGCGGCGTCGCTCACGCCATCGGCGCGCGGCGAGCTGGAGATCACCGACCTCAACCGTTGCTACCTCGACGAGGGCGCCCTGCACATGGAGCAGCTCGGTCGCGGCTATGCCTGGCTCGACACCGGCACCCACCAGTCGCTGATCGAGGCCTCGAACTTCATCGAGACCGTCGAGGCGCGCCAGGGCCTGCGCGTGTGCTGTCCGGAGGAGATCTCCTGGCAGAACGGCTGGATCGACGATGCCGACCTCGAGCGCCTCGCTGCGCCGCTGTCCAAGAACGGCTACGGCCAGTACCTGCTGTCGCTGGCCAAGCGCGGAGTGGTGCGGTGAAGGTCATCGAAACGCCGCTGCCGGGCTGCGTGGTCTTCGAGCCGCAGGTGTTCGGTGACGAGCGTGGCTACTTCTTCGAGTCCTTCAACAGCGACAAGCTCGCCGCGCACGGGCTCGAGCCCGCGTTCGTGCAGGGCAACGTGTCGTCGTCGACGCGCGGCGTGCTGCGCGGCCTGCATTACCAGTGGCCCAAGCCGCAGGGCAAGTATGTCTCGGTGATCGAAGGCGAGGTCTGGGACGTCGCGGTGGACATCCGCCGCGGCTCGCCGACGTTCGGCCAGTCGACCGCCGTGCTGCTGAGCGCGGAGAACCGGCGCCACTTCTGGATCCCGGAAGGATTCGCGCACGGATTCGTGACCTTGAGCGAACGCGCCGTGTTCACCTACCTGTGCACCGCCACCTACGATCGCGAGGCCGATGCCGGCATCCGCTGGAACGATGCCGCGCTGGCGATCGACTGGCCGGTGTCCGCGCCGCTGCTGTCGGACAAGGACGCGCGCGCGCCGTTCCTGGCGGACGTGGTCGTGGAACGGCTCCCGGTCTACGCACCGTGAGGCTGCTGCTGCTCGGTGCCAACGGGCAGGTCGGCCATGAGCTGCGGCGCAGCCTGGCACCGCTCGGCGAGGTGGTGTGCTGCACGCGCAGCGGTGCGCTGGTAGACGGCACGCCGTGCGAGGTCGCGGATTTCGACCAGCCGGCATCGCTGCCGGCGCTGATCGAGCGCCTCGCGCCCGACGTGGTCGTGAACGCGGCGGCCTACACCGCCGTGGACCGTGCCGAGGACGACGCTGACGCGGCGTACCGCGCCAACGCCGAAGCGCCTGGCGCGATTGCGGGAGCCTGCGCGCGCCTCGGCATCCGCATCGTGCATTACTCGACCGACTACGTGTTCGACGGCAGCGGTTCGCGGCCCTATCGCGAAGACGACCCCACCGCGCCGCTGGGGGTCTATGGGGCCAGCAAGCTCGCCGGCGAACAGGCGGTCCGTGCGCATGGCGGCCAGCACATGGTGTTCCGCACGGCGTGGGTGTATGCCGGGCATGGCAACAACTTCCTGCGCACCATGCTGCGATTGGCCGCCGAGCGCGACGAGCTGCGGGTCGTCGGAGACCAGGTTGGCACGCCGACTTCGGCGCGCCTGATCGCCCAGGTCACCGCAACGGCGCTGCAGGCGCCGGCTGCGTCGGGTCTGTGGCATCTGACCGCGACCGGGCAGACCAGTTGGCATGGGTTCGCCTCGGCCATCGTCGAGGGCGCGTACACACGCGGCGTGCTGGCGGCCAAGCCGCGCGTCACGGCCATCGCGACGTCCGACTACCCGACCAGGGCCGTGCGCCCGGCATGGTCGTGCCTGGACACGGCCGCCCTGGTGTCCGTCTTCGGCATCGAACTGCCGCGGTGGGAGGACGAGCTCGGCCGGGTCCTGGACGGATTGGTGGAAGCCGCGGCCTGAGTCGGGGAGAATGCGTGGGGCGCAGCCGGGACGCGCCGACCACCACACTCAGGGGAAGAACATGCTCATCCGCACCACGCGTGCCGCATGCATTGCGGGGCTGTTGGCGATCTCGCTGCTGGCCGCGACCGCGACGACACCTGCGCAGGCAACGGAGGTCGACGTCGCGGCCTATGTCAAGCGCGACCTCTTCACGACAATCAAGATCTCGCCCAATGGCGATTACTTCGCCGCAACCCTGCCATTCGAGGACCGGGTGGCGCTGGTCATCATGGACCGCGTCACCAGGCAGGTCATGGGCACGTTCCAGATGGGCCGTGATACCGCCGTCGCCGACTTCGACTGGGTCAGTCCGGACCGGGTGCTGATCAGCGCGGCGCAGAAGATCGGCTTCCTCGCCGAACCGCAGCCTACCGGCGACTTGTACGGGATGGACGCCAGTGGAGGGCGCGTCGAACTGCTGGTCGGCCAGAGTGTCGGCGGCAACCTCGGCTCGCGCATGCAGGGCAAGCGGGCAGAGCGGGTGGCGGCGTTCCTTGTCGACGATCTGCCGAATGATGACAAGCACGTGCTGATCAGCGTCATGCCGTTCACCGCTGACCCGTACACCCGCGTGGAGCGGATGAACGTCTATACGGGCGTGCGCCACATCGTCACGCGCGTGCCGGTGCGCAATGCCCGGTTCGCAAGCGACAACCAGGGCGTGGTGCGCTTTGCCCTTGGTGGCAACACCGACAACATCAGCCAGCTGTTCTATCGCGATGGTGACGCGTCCGAATGGAAACAGGTCAACCATGAGGCCGCCAGCGGGCGAGTCGAGGTGCCGATCGGCTTCTCCGCAGACGACAAGACCGCGTATCTCCTGGTCGAACAGTCGAGCGGCCCTGACGTGGTAGTCGCCTACGACCCGGCCACCGGCAAGCACACGGAGCTGCTGCGCGACGAAACAATGGACCCGACCATCATCTACAAGCCCGGAACCTCGATCCCGGTCGGCGCAATGTATGGCGGCGACAAGCCGCGCTTCCGCTTCTTCGACGAAACGTCCGCGGATGCGCGGCTGTACCGTAGCCTGCAGGGTGCGTTCGGCGGTGATGCGGCAGTTATCACGTCGAGCACGCGCGATGGACGGGTCAACCTGGTGCATGCGTGGAGCGACCGCAACCCGGGCGACTTCTTCCTGTTCGATGCGGAGGCCAAGAAGGCCGACTACGTGATCAGCGCTGCCGAATGGTTCAATCCGGCCGGGATGGCCGCGGTTCGTCCCATCGAGCTGGCCGCCCGCGACGGCCTGAAGCTGAAGGGTTTCCTGACCGTGCCCAAGGGTGCCTCCGGCAAACAGATGCCCATGGTGGTTCTCCCGCACGGCGGTCCGTTCAACGTGAGCGACGAATGGGGTTTCAACAGGGAAGCGCAGATGTTGGCCGCCGCGGGCTACGCCGTACTGCAGGTCAACTTCCGTGGCTCCGGTGGCCGGGGCCGCCGGTTCCACCAGGCCGGCGCGCAGCAATGGGGACTGGCCATGCAGGACGACGTGTCCGACGCCACGCGTTGGGCGATCCGCGAGGGGTTCGCCGACCCGGCGCGCATCTGCATCTATGGCGCCAGCTATGGCGCGTTCGCGGCGATGTCGGGCGCGGCGCGGGAGCCCGATCTGTACAAGTGCGCGGCGGGTTTCATTGGTGTCTACGACCTGCCGCAGCTGCACCAGGAGGAGGTCCTGAAGCATGGCTCGATGAGAACCTGGGCGAACGAATGGATCGGCAGCGACAAGGCCACGCTCCAGGCCAATTCGCCGACCAGGCGCGCGGGCAGCATCAAGGTGCCGGTCCTGTTGGCGGCCGGCCGCGAGGACAAGACCGCCCCGGTCGAGCACACCCAGAACATGGAACGCGCCCTGAAGACCGCGGGTGTCCCGGTGGAGGCGCACTATTACGCGTCCGAAGGCCACGGCTTCTACAAGCCGGAGAACAACAGGGACTATTACACCAAGCTGCTCGACTTCCTGTCCCGTCACCTGGGTGGCAGCAAGGCCACCGTCGCTGCCGGCGAACGCTAGGCCACGCGGCGCCGTTCGCGACGGAAGGCGGGCGCGGCTGGACGCGCCCGCCCGCGCCTTGTAGCTTGTCCGGCTTCCGGGCAGCAGGGCAGTGGCGATGGACAAGACTACGGGCGAGGCGGTTCCCCAGCTCACCTTCCGCGCGGTGCTGCTGGCGATCATCCTCGCCGTGGTGCTGTCGGCGGCCAATGCCTATCTCGGCCTGTTCGCCGGCCTGACCATCGCCACGGCGATCCCGGCGGCGGTGGTGTCGATGGGCGTGCTGCGCCTGCTCGGCGGCGGCACCATCCTCGAGAACAACATCGTGCAGACCGGCGCCTCCGCCGGCTCGTCGATCGCCGCGGGCGTGATCTTCACCATCCCGGCGCTGATCATCCTCGGCTACTGGGACAGGTTCGAGTACTGGTGGGTGCTGGCGATCGCCGGGCTCGGCGGCCTGCTCGGCGTGCTGTTCTCGGTGCCGCTGCGGCGCACGATGATCGTCGAGGATCCGCTGCCGTTCCCCGAGGGCAAGGCCGCGGCGGAAGTGCTCAAGGCCGGCGAGAACCCGGGACCCGGCCTGAGGATCCTGGCGCTGGCCGCCGGCATCGGCGCGCTGGTCAAGGTTGCGGCGGAAAGCGGCATGCGCATGATCCCCGACAACGCGGTCGGCTCGGGCTTCCTCGGCAAGTACCTCGGCTACATGGGCACCAACCTGTCGCCGGCCCTGCTCGGCGTAGGCTACATCGTCGGCCTCAACATCGGCATCGTGGTGCTGTCGGGCGCCATCCTGTCCTGGAACATCGCCATCCCGCTGTACCACGCGTTCCTGCTGTCCAGCGACCCGGTGCTGGCCACGCAACTGGCCGGTGCCTCCGCCGCCGACGCGGCCGGGGCGATCTGGTCGGCCAAGATCCGCTACCTCGGTGTCGGCGCCATGCTGATTGGCGGCATCTGGACGCTGTTCTCGCTGCGCAGGTCGCTGCTGTCGGGCGTCAGGAGCGGCATCGCCGCCGCGCGCAAGGGCAGTGGCGAGACGGTCGCCGAAACCGACCGCGACCTGCCCATGAAGTGGATGCTGGTGGCGCTGGTGCTGTTCGTGCTGCCGCTGCTGGTGCTGTACCAGGCGATCGTGGGCGACTGGTTCGTCAGCGTGCCCATGACCGTCATCATGATCGTCGCCGGCTTCCTGTTCGTGTCGGTGTCGGCGTACCTCGCCGGCCTCGTGGGCTCGTCCAACAACCCGGTGTCGGGCATCACCATCGCCACCATCCTGTTCGCGTCGCTGGTGCTGGTGCTGCTGCTCGGGCGCGATTCGCCGATCGGTGCGGTCGCCGCGATCATGATCGGCGCCGTGGTCTGCTGCGCGGCGGCGGTGGGCGGCGACAACCTGCAGGACCTCAAGGCCGGTTACATCGTCGGCGCCACGCCCTGGAAGCAGCAGCTGATGCTCGCGATCGGCGCGTTCTCGTGCGCGCTGATCATGGCGCCGGTGCTGAACCTGCTGGCCCAGGCCTACGGCATCGGTGCGCCCACGGCGGCGCAGCCCAATTCGCTGGCCGCGCCGCAGGCGACGCTGATGGCGTCGGTGGCGCAGGGCATGTTCGGGGGCAAGCTGCCGTGGGACATGATCGCGATCGGCGCCGGCGTGGGTGCCGCGATCATCGCGCTCGACGAATGGCTGAAGGCGCGCGGCGCGACGTTCCGCGTGCCGGTCCTGGCAGCCGCCATCGGCATCTACCTGCCGCTGGAGCTGATGGTGCCGATCTTCCTCGGTGGCCTGCTGGCGCACATGGTCGAGCGCAAGCATGGCATCGACCGCAAGGACGAGGCCGCGCGCGACCGCATCCACCGGCCGGGCACGCTGTTCGCCGCCGGCCTGATCACCGGCGAGGCGCTGATGGGCATCGCGATCGCGGTGCCGATCGTGCTCACCGAGCGCCCGGACGTCCTGGCGCTGCCCGCGGCCCTGCATTTCAACCAGTGGGTGGGGCTGGCGGTGCTGGCGGTGGTGGCGTGGCTGCTGTTCCGCAGCGGCGCGAAGCAGGACACCACGGCGGCGCCGGTGGAGCCGGGTCCGCTCTGATCGGCGGTGTGCGCGTGGCGCACGCGCGCTGCGCCGTGTGGCACGCGACGTCCGGCCTTTGCGCCGGCCGCCGCCGCCGCCTACCATCGGGCCTTTCCGTGCCGGAGTCCCGATCCATGCTGCGAACCGCCCTGTTGCCCCTGTGCCTGCTCGCCGCGTTGCCGGCGGTGGCCGCCGCCCGCGGTCTCGAGGCACGTGACCTGGCCGCACTCGACCGCGTGTCCGCCCCGACGCTGTCGCCGGATGGCCGGGTGCTGCTGTTCGCCCAGCGCGGCGTCGAATTCGATGCCGGCACCTCGTCCACCGCGCTGTATACCCGCAACCTGGTGACCCGCGACGCCGCGCCGCCCCGGCAGCTCACGCCGGCCGGCTGGAACGTCAATTCGCCGACCTTCTCGCCCGATGGCGCGACGGTGTACTTCCTCAGTGCCAAGGGCGGCAGCCAGCAGCTGTATGCGATCCCCGCCGCTGGCGGCAAGCCGCGCCAGCTGACCGACTTCGCGCTCGATGTCGGCAGCTACCGGCTGTCCCCCGACGGCAGCCGCATCGCGTTCAGTGCCGACACGTTCGCCGACTGCGCCGATTTCGCCTGCACCAGCAAGCGGCTCGCCGACACCAAGTCCTCCAAGGTCTCGGGCGTGGTGTACGACCAGCTCTTCGTGCGCCACTGGGACACCTGGAAGGACGGCCGCCGCAGCGGTCTGTTCGTGGCCGAGCTGCCGCAGGGCGCGAAAGCCAGGCCGGTGGCCACGGCTCTGGCGATCAGCAGCGCGCTCGACGGCGACATCCCGTCCAAGCCCTTCGGCGGCAGCGAGGACTACGCCTGGTCGCCCGACGGCCGCAGCGTGGTTGCCAGCGTGCGCGTGGCCGGCAAGCAGGAGCCGTGGTCGACCAACTTCGACCTCTACCGCCTGTCGACCGAGGGCGGCACCGCGCCGGTGAACCTCACCGCCGACAATCCCGCCTGGGACGCCGGCCCGGTGTTCAGCGCGGACGGCAAGACGCTGTTCTACCGCGCGATGAAGCGCCCCGGTTTCGAAGCCGACCGCTACGCGCTGATGGCGATGGACCTCGCCGACGGCAGCCGCCGAGAGATCGCTCCGAAGTGGGACCGGTCGCCGAGCCAGGTCGTGCCCTCGGCCGACGGCAGCACGCTGTATGTGGCCGCGCAGGACACCGGTGAATACCCGCTGTTCCGCATCGACGTGGCCAGCGGCGAGGTGGTGAAGCTGGTCGGCGACGGCACGGTGTCGGCGTTCGACATCGCCGGCGACACCCTTGCGCTTGCGCGCAACTCCATGCAGAGCGGCGACGTGCTGTACACCACGACGCTCGCGGCTGACAACCTGCGCGCCATCACCCCGACCGCGGCCGAGCGCCTGCCGGGCGTGAGCTTCGGTGCCTTCGAGCAGTTCAGTTTCAAGGGTGCCGGCAACGACACCGTGCACGGCTACGTGGTCAAGCCGTGGAACTACGAGGAGGGCAAGTCGTATCCGGTGGCGTTCCTGATCCATGGCGGCCCGCAGGGCAGCTTCGGAAACGGCTGGAGCTACCGCTGGAACCCGCAGACCTATGCCGGCCAGGGCTACGCGGTGGTGATGATCGACTTCCACGGGTCCACCGGCTACGGACAGGACTTCACCGATGCCATCAGCGGCGACTGGGGCGGCAAGCCCCTGGTCGACCTGCAGAAGGGCTGGGCGGCGGCGCAGGACAGGTACGACTTCCTGGATGGTGACCGCGCCTGCGCGCTGGGCGCCAGCTACGGCGGCTACATGATCAACTGGATCGCCGGCAACTGGTTCGACCGCCAGGGCAACGCACCGTTCAAGTGCCTGGTCAACCACGACGGCGTGTTCGACACCCGTTCGATGGGCTATGTGACCGAAGAGCTGTGGTTCACCGAGTGGGAGAACGGCGGTACGCCGTACGACAACCCGAAGGGCTACGAGAAGTTCAACCCGGTCAACCACGTTGCGAAGTGGAAGGTGCCGATGCTGGTGGTGCAGGGCGAGAAGGACTACCGCGTGCCGGTCGACCAGGGCCTTTCGACGTTCACCGCATTGCAGCGGCGCGGCATCGATTCGCAGCTGCTGTACTTCCCCGACGAGAACCACTGGGTGCTGAAGCCGCAGAACAGCGTGCTCTGGCACGACACGGTCAACGCCTGGCTGAAAAAGCACATCGGCCAGTGACCGCGCCCGCGTGGCCGGCCGCGTGCCGGCCACGCGCGATCCTCCACGACTTCCCCATACCGCTCCGACAGGACTGACGCCGATGGCCCCTGCCTCCGACGCGCCCGCGACTGCCGCCGAAACGGCGCTGGCCGCCGACGCGATTGAAGCCGCTGCACCACTGATCACCAACGACATCGTCGTATTCGGCCTGATCGCCGCCACGCTGGGGCTGATCTTCTGGCTGGCGTCGGGCCCCACGCCGTTCTGGAAGAAGTTCTTCGCCTGGATACCGGCGCTGCTGCTGTGCTACTTCATACCGGCGGTCTACAACACGGTCGGGCTGATCGACGGCACGCAAGGGGCGGTCTACAACCCGATCGGCAGCCGCGTGCTGTTGCCGGTGGCGCTGGTGCTCTTGACCATGACCATTGACCTCAAGGGCGTGCTCAGCCTGGGGCCGAAGCTGTTGTTCGTGTTCTGCATGGGCACGCTCGGCATCGCGCTGGGCGCGGTCGTGTCGTTCCAGCTGTTCGAGTGGTTCAAGCCCGACGTGGTCGCCGGCGACGTGTGGATGGGCATGGCGGCGCTTGCCGGCAGCTGGATCGGCGGTGGCGCCAACATGGTCGCGATCCGCGAGGTCTATGGCGTAGACGCCACGCTGTTCGGGCAATTCGCAGTCGTGGACGTGGCCATCGCCAACCTGTGGATGGCCACCCTGCTGTTCCTTGCCGGCCGCGCGGCGACGATCGATGCGCGCAGCGGCGCCGACACGCGCGCCATCGACGAGATGAAGACGCGCCTCGAGGCGCACGAAGCGGAGCACGCGCGCATCCCCACGCTGACCGACCTGATGGTGATCATCGGCATCGGCTTCGGCATCGTCGGCGCGGCCCACGCGGTGGCCGCTCCCCTGGCGGCGTGGTTCACCGCCAACGTGGAGAACGCCGCGCGCTTCAGCCTCGACTCCAGTTTTGTCTGGGTGGTGTTGTTCTCCACGGGTGCCGGCCTGCTGCTCAGCTTCACGCCGCTGCGGCGGCTGGAAAACGCGGGCATGGCCAAGATCGGCAGTGCCTGCCTGTACTTCCTGATCGCCAGCATCGGCATGCAGATGGATTTCATGCAGCTGGCGGACCGTCCGTGGCTGCTGGCGCTCGCCGCGGTGTGGATGGGCGTGCACATCCTGGTGCTGTGGGCTGCCGCCAGGATGGTGCGTGCGCCGCTGTTCTACTTCGCGGTCGGCTCGCAGGGCAACATCGGCGCCGCGGCGTCGGCGCCGGTGGTGGCCGCCGCGTTCCATCCCACGCTGGCACCGGTCGGCGTGCTGCTCGGCACCATCGGCTATGCCACCGGCACGGTGATCGCCTACGGCATCGGCCAGGTGTTGCGGGTGATGGCGGGGGCATGAGCGCCGCTGCCGACCCGCGCGCGCACCGCGTGGACGCGGCTCCCGCGGGCCTCGAACTCACCATCCTCATGCCGTGCCTGGACGAGGCTGAAACGCTGGCCAGTTGCGTGCGCAAGGCGCAGGCGTTCCTCTCCGGTTCGGGCGTGCGCGGAGAGGTGCTGGTGGCCGACAACGGCAGCGTGGACGGTTCGCAGGCGATCGCGCTGCGCGAGGGCGCGCGCGTCGTCGACGTCGCGGAGCGCGGATACGGCGCGGCGCTGATGGCGGGCATGCAGGCCGCGAGTGGCCGCTACGTGGTCATGGGCGATGCCGACGACTCCTATGATTTCTCGCGGCTCATGCCCTTTGTCGACGGCCTGCGCGGCGGCAGCGACCTGGTGATCGGCAACCGCTTCCGCGGCGGCATCGCACCCGGTGCCATGCCGTTCCTGCATCGCTACCTCGGCAACCCGGTGCTGAGCTTCCTCGGGCGGCTGTTCTTCGGCGTCGGCGTGCGCGATTTCCACTGCGGCCTGCGCGGGTTCGACCGCGAGCGCTTCCTCGCCCTGGGACTGGCCGGGCGCGGCATGGAGTTCGCCAGCGAGATGGTGGTGAAGGCCTCGCTTGCCGGCTACCGGATCACCGAGGTGCCGACCACCCTGCAGCGCGACGGCCGTTCGCGCGCGCCGCACCTGCGCACCTGGCGTGACGGCTGGCGGCACCTCCGCTTCCTGCTGGTGCACAGCCCGCGCTGGCTGTTCATGCTGCCCGGTGCCACGCTGGTGACGGTGGGCGTCGCGGCGATGGCGGTGATCGGCGTGCGCAGCGTGAACATCGGCGGCCTGAACCTCGACGTGCATACGCTGTCCTATGCCGGCGCCGCGATCATCCTCGGCGTGCAGATGGTGCTGTTCGCGGTGCTGGCCAGCTCGATGGGGATCCGCAACGGCTGGTTGCCGGGCGACGCACGCAACCGGCTGCTGTCGGCGATCACGCTGGAGCGTTGCCTGGTCGCCGCGGCGGTGCTGTTCCTGGCCGGGATCGGGATGTCGCTGTATGCGGTGTTCCTGTGGGCCGCGCGCGACTTCGGCGTACTCGACCCGAGCGCCACGATGCGCTGGGTGATCCCGTCGGTGACGCTCATGGGCGTCGGCGGGCAACTCGGCCTGGCGGCATTCTTCCTGGAGGCGCTGCGCCTGCCGGATGCTCCGAGGTGAGCCGCGGGCGCGGCATCGGCGCGCAGTACAACAGCGCGCGCGGCGGCAGCGCCACCGATCGCGTGTCCACGCACATGCGGCGCAGGATGTACGCGCGGTTCATCGCCGCCGGGGTGGCCGACGACGACCACATCCTCGACGTGGGCGTGACCAGCGACCGCGAGCAGCTCGCCTCCAACTACCTGGAGGCCTGGCACCCGCGCAAGGACAGGATCACGGCGTGCGGGATCGACGACGCCGCGTTCCTGGAAGACGCCTACCCGGGCATGCGCTTCGTGCGTGGTGACGGCAAGGACCTTCCGTTCCCCGACGCAAGCTTCGACTGGGTGCATTCCAGCGCGGTGCTCGAGCATGTCGGGTCGGCGGGGGAGCAGGCGCGGTTTGTCTCCGAGCTGTACCGGGTGTGCCGCAAGGGCATCTTCATCACCACGCCAAACCGCTGGTTTCCAGTGGAATTCCACACCGTGCTGCCGGTGGTGCACTGGCTGCCGAAACCCTGGTTCCGCGCGCTGCTGCGCACGCTCGGGCACGACGCGCTGTCCCGCGAGGACAACCTCAACCTGTTGGGGCGACGCGAGCTCGCGCAGGCATGCGCGCAGGCCGGGCTGCCGGCCTGGCGCATCGGCAGCGTCTCGCTGCTTGGTTGGCCCAGCAACCTGCTGCTGGTCGCGCGGCGCGCGCAGGCGCCGCCGCAGGCAGCCGACCCCCACGGGGACGGCGCGCGTGTCCGGTAGCGCCGGCCGCGATGCTTGGGCAGTGCAGGCGATGGCTGTCGCCCTGCTGGTGTCGTCCATCCTGTTCATCACGCTGGTCCACCACCTTCCGGTGTCGATCCTCGCAGGCGCCGGCTACGACGATGCCTGGTTCTGGCAGCGCGCGGAGAGCATCGCCGCCGGAGGCTGGCTGGGCGCATTCGACTCGATGACCCTGATCAAGGGTCCCGGGTATCCACTGTTCCTTGCCGCAAGCCATGTGCTCGGGCTGCCGGCCACCACCCTGCAGGCGGTGCTCTACGCCGTCGCCTGCCTGCTGCTTGGCGGCGCGGTGTACCGCATGTCCGGCCGCCCGCTGCTGGTGCTGGTGCTGGTGCTGGCCGTGCAATGGCATCCCGCGGCACTGGGCTGGAACCGTGTGATCCGCGACAACATCGGTGGCTCGCAGATCCTCCTCGTGCTCGCCTGCCTGCTGTTCTTCCTGCATGGCCCGCGCGCCGGCAGGCACGGGTGGGGATGGGCCGTGTCTGCGGGATTGGCGCTGGCCTGGTTGTGGACCACCCGCGAGGACGCGGTCTGGGTGGTGCCCGGAATCACCTTGCTGCTGCTTGGACACGCGGTTCCCGCCTGGCGCGAGCGCGTCGCGCGCCGCCGCCTGGCGCTCGGGCTGGCGCTCGTCGCGCTGGCATTCGGCGGGGCGCTGTCGGTCGTCGCCGGCATCAACATGGCCCGGTACGGCGTGTTCGCCACCGTCGACACGCGGGGCACGGCGTACCGCGACGCGCTGACGGCGCTGCATCGCGTGCGGGTCGGGCCGCCGGTGCACCAGGTGCCGGTGCCGGAGCCCGTGCGAAGCGCGGTGTACGCCGCCAGCCCGGCCTTCGCGCGACTGCGTCCCTACCTCGAAGCCCCGGATCACCGCGGTGGCGACGCCTGCAGGCTTGCGTCGCATGCCTGCAGCGACTACAGCGGCGGGTGGTTCATGTGGGTGCTGCGTGCCGCCGCGGCGTCGACCGGCGAGTACCGTTCCGCGCCGGCGGCCGAGGCGTATTTCCGCACGCTTGCCGATGAGATCGATCGCGCCTGCGACGACGGCCGCCTGGCATGCACGGGTCGGCTGGCCGCCAGCATCCCGCCGGTCGACCCCGCGCAGTGGACGACCCTGCCGGATCGCCTGGGGAAGGCGGCCCGTCTGCTCGCCTGGCAGGGTGTCGGCGGCGGGCAGCCGCCGAGCGACACCGCGGCAGTCGGCGCCCGGGCGATGTGGAACTTCGTCGGGCGCCCGCCGGTGCGCGACCCCGCCGACGTGCTCGGCACGCAGGTCGCGGGCTGGTTCCATGACGTGCGACCGGGATGGCTGGCCGTGCGCTGCACGGACCCGGACATGCTGTTGCCGGTCGAGCGCCAGCCGAGTCCGGACATCGCGCTGCATTTCGCCGACCCCGCCGCCGGGATGAGCCGCTTCAGGGTCGTGGTGCCTGCCATCGCCGGCTGCGCCTTCGAATCCACCTCGGGTGCCGGCGCCGTCGCGCTCGCGGCCTTTGCCGCTGCGCCGGCAACGTCGGCCCTGGGTTCGGGCACGGTCACCGTCGATTCACTGGTGGAGGGCATCCCGCCCACGGCGCGGGAGCGGGCCTGGCCGCGCGCGGTGCGACATGCGGTGTGGAGCGCGTACGCGCGCGTGCTGCCATGGCTGGCGGCCGCGGGCCTGCTGGGGTTCCTGTGGGCAACATGGCGTGCGGCGCACAGCCGGAGCCTGCAGCCGCTGTACCTGCTGGCGGCCACCGCCTGGTGCCTGGTGGCCGGGCGCGCGGCACTGCTGGTGCTGGTGGACCTCTCGGCGTTCGCCGCCATCCGGGTGGACTACCTGCAGCCGGCATTCGGCCTGCTCGTCGTGGCGATCGTGGCGTCGCTCGCCGCGGCCGGTGCCGGACGCCAGCCTCGCACCCGCACCTTCAGCAGCAGCGGAAGCCGCCGCGCGCGCCGTAGCGCGCATCCTGTCGCTCGCGGAAAAAAGTGGGGTAGTCCATGACGTCGCGGTCCGGGTGCGTCTCGAGCATGTGGCGCACGTAGTTGTCGTAGTCCGGGATTCCGCAGCACAGGCGCGCGGTCTGCACCAGCCTGCGCCACACACGCCGGTGCGTGGCGTAGTACTCGAGCGGGACCAGCGCGCCGGCCATCAGAGCCACATCTTCTGCTGTTCGGGCGTCAGCGCGACATACGGCGTCTCGCGATCGGTGCGCACGTCGCTGCGCCGCGCCTTGCGGACCGCGCCGATCGAATACACCAGGATCGCCACCACCACCAGCATGAACAGCACGGTGAGACCCGCGTTGACGTAATTGTTGATCATGATCTGCTGCATGCCGCCGAAGTCCTTCGACGGGGCGATCAGTTCACCCGCCGCCAGCGCGTCCCGGTACCTGTTGGCCTGCGCCATGAATCCGACTGCCGGGGTGGGGTCGAAGATCTTGATCCAGCCGGCGGTCAGCGTGCACAGCAGCAGCCAGACGGTCGGCACGATCGACACCCACGCGTAGCGGTCCTTCTTCATCTTGAACAGCACCACCGTGCACAGCATCAGCGCGATGCCTGCCAGCATCTGGTTGGCGATGCCGAACAGCGGCCACAGCATGTTGATGCCGCCCAGCGGATCGTTCACGCCCTGGTAGAGGAAGTAGCCCCACAGCGCGACGCAGCCCGCGGTGGCGAGCAGGTTTGGCCCCCAGGATTCGGTCTTGCGCATCACCGGCACGAAGTTGCCCAGAAGGTCCTGCAGCATGAAGCGGCCCGCGCGCGTGCCGGCATCGACGGCGGTGAGGATGAACAGCGCCTCGAACAGGATCGCGAAGTGGTACCAGAACGCCATCATCCCTTCGCCCGGGATCACGGCATGGAAGATCTGCGCGATGCCCACGGCGAGCGTCGGCGCGCCGCCGGCACGCGACAGGATCGAGTTCTCGCCGATGTCCGCGGCGGTCGCGACCAGCACGTCGGGCGTGACCGTGAAGCCCCAGCTGGACACCATTTCAGCCACCGCCACCGGGTCGGTGCCGATGATCGCCGCCGGGCTGTTCATGGCGAAGTACACGCCCGGATCGATCACCGACGCCGCCACCATCGCCATGATCGCCACGAACGACTCCATCAGCATGCCGCCATAACCGATGTAGCGCGCGTGGCCCTCGTTGGCGAGCAGCTTGGGCGTGGTGCCCGAGGCGATCAGCGCGTGGAAGCCCGACACCGCGCCGCAGGCGATGGTGATGAACAGGAACGGGAACATGCTGCCCTTCCACACCGGGCCGGTGCCGTCGGTGAACTGGGTCAGCGCCGGCATGCGCAGCTCCGGCATGACGATGAAGATGCCGATCGCCAGGCCGAGGATGGTGCCGATCTTGAGGAACGTCGACAGGTAGTCGCGCGGCGCCAGCAGCAGCCAGACGGGCAGCACCGCGGCCACGAAGCCGTAGCCGATCAGCATCCAGGTGATCTGCGTGCCGGTGAAGGTGAACGCCGGGCCCCAGGTCGGGTGTGCGCCGACCTTGCCGCCCATCCAGATCGCGCCGACCAGCAGGATGATGCCCACCACCGAGATCTCGCCGATCCTGCCCGGGCGGATGAAACGCATGTAGACGCCCATCATGATCGCGATCGGGATGGTGGCGATGACGGTGAACATGCCCCAGGGGCTGCCTTCCAGCGCCTTGACCACGATCATCGCCAGCACCGCCAGGATGATGATCATGATCAGGAACGCGCCGAACAGCGCGATGGTGCCGGGCACCTGACCCATCTCCTCGCGCACCAGGTCGCCGAGCGAGCGCGCGTCGCGGCGGCTGGATACCACCAGCACCATGAAGTCCTGCACCGCGCCCGCCAGCACCACGCCGGCGATCAGCCAGAGCGTGCCGGGCAGGTAGCCCATCTGTGCCGCCAGCACCGGGCCCACCAGCGGGCCCGCACCCGCGATCGCGGCGAAGTGGTGGCCGAACAGCACATGCTTGTTGGTCGGGACGAAGTCGAGTCCGTCGTTGCGGCGGATCGCAGGCGTCGCGCGCGTCGGGTCGAGGCCCAGCACCTTGTCGGCGATGTACAGCCCGTAGAAGCGGTAGGCCACCAGGTAGATCGACACCGCCGCCACCACGATCCACAGGGCGTTGATGGGTTCGCCGCGGCGCAGGGCCACGGTGCCGAGGCAGAACGCCCCGAGCAGGGCGAGCGCCGCCCAAGCGAGTTTCCCGAGTCCACCCTTCATGCGATTCCCCGTCTGTATTCCGGCTGCGCCAAGGGTCTACCCATGGCCCGGCGCGGTCAATCGCGGGTGCTGCAATGCGTGAACACGCAGCCTACGACTTTGGTCGCAGGCAGCAAGCCGTATTCAGAGCCAGCGCACCCGGCGCAGGTAGACGTACAGCCCGGCCACCACCCCGACCACCACCCCGACCAGCAGCGGATAGCTCCAGCGTCCGGCGAGCTCCGGCATGTGCACGAAGTTCATGCCATACCAGCTTGCAATCAGGGTGGGCGCGGCCAGCAGCGCGGCCCAGCCGGCCAGGCGCTTCACCACCTCGCCCTGGGCCAGCGTCACCAGCGCCTGGTTGACGCTCAGCGCGGTGCCCAGCATGTCGCGCAGCATGTCAATGCTGTCGTTGATCCGCACCGAATGATCCAGCACGTCGCGCAGGTACAGGCGGATCTCGTCGTGCAGCAGCGGGGTGTTGCTGCGCAGCAGCTGTGAAAGCACGTCCTGCATGGGCGTCAGCGCCACGCGCATGTAGGTCAGCTCGCGCTTGAGGTCGTACAGCCGGCGCACGATGCCGCGGTGGAAGGTGTCGCGGAAGATGTCCTGTTCCAGCGCCAGCAACGTGGCCTTGAACTCGTCCACGATCGGCACGTAGTCGTCGACGATGGCATCGAGCACGGCATACAGCGCGAAGCCGGGCCCCAGCGCGAGCAGCCCCGGATTGCGCTCCACGCGTGCGCGGGCGGCTGCATACGACGCCGATGCGCCATGGCGCACCGTCACCAGGTAGCGCGCGCCGAGGAAGGCATGGGTCTCGCCGTAACGGATGTGCTCGTCGACGACCTGGGCGGTGTTGCCGGCGATGAACAGCGAATCGCCGTAGGCTTCCAGCTTGGGGCGCTGGTGGGCGTGGTGGGCGTCCTCGACGGCGAGCGCGTGGAGGTTGAATTCCTCCTGCAGCTTGGCGAGCACCGTTTCGTCAGGCTCGTACAGCCCCACCCAGACAAAGCTGCCGTCGTCGACATCGAGGACGTCGCTGATTTCGTCAAGGCTGATGTCGCGGCGCCGGCCATCGCGGTCGTAGGCGGCGCTGTTTATCACGCAGGCCGGCAGGGCAGGGGCAGGGGCGGTCATTGCCGCATCATGCACCTGTTCGCCGCTGGCGCCAGAGCACCGCGGTCAGCGCCAGCTGCAACGGCAGCATCAGGGCGATCCAGTGGCCGTTGCGCTGCGACTGCAGCGGCATCCACAACAGGAACGGCGACAGCAGCACCAGCACGCCGATGCCCGCCAGCAGCACCCGGAACACCGTGCCGCCATCGCCGCCGCGGGCGATGCGCCAGGCACCGGGGACGAGCAGCAGGCACAGCGGATTGAACAGGATCAGGTTGTGGTTGGCCCAGGCGAAGCGGTGCGCGGTGCCCAGCCAGAGGTAGAGCATCAGCCCGCCGAGCAGTGCGCATGCCAGCCACGTTGCGATCGCCGCCCACGCCACGACCGCGGGGCGCCTGCGCTGCGACCAGGCGAGCGCCGCCAGCACCAGCCCGGCGACCAGCCAGGGGAGCCAGGCCACCGCGCGGGGCTCGGGTTCGGCGCCGATGCGGTGCGGCAGCAGCGCTTCCTCCGACGCCACCAGCGGGCGGCCATCGGCGTGCCGCATGTCGCGCAGCGCGCTGGCCAGGCGCATCGGCACGAAGGCATCTTCCCAGAGCGCGTTCGGGCGGTCGGCGGCCGGCCCGAGCCCGAGGTCGAAGCCCAGCGCCATCCACGCCGCGGGGCGCGCCAGGCGCACCGCTTCGCTGCGGAAGGTGTTGCCCTGCGAGCGGCCCTGCATCTGCCGGCGCAGGGCGCCGCCAAGGGTCGCGTCGAGCGCGTCGCGCACGCGCGTGGAGCAGTTGTCGGTGAAGTAGTCGTAGGCGTAGTGCGCGTTCTCGGGGCGCGCGTTGTCGGCGAGTCGGGCGGCGAGGGATGTCGCCGCGGCCTCATCCAGGTCGAGCCACTGGATCGACACCCCGCGTCCGACATCGCGGTAGTAGGCGAGGTCGTCGGCCAGCGGCAGCGCGGCCAGCCGGTAGCGCATGTCGCCGCGCACGAAGCGCGCCACGAAATCCGGCTCGTCGGGGTCGAAGAAGCCGAAGTTGTACGAGATCGGCGGGCCGGCCGCGGGGTCGTCGACCACGATCGCGTTGTGGCCGAAGCGCTCGAAGAACACCTCGCCCGGCTGCATGGTGGCCACGCCGATGCGTGGCGCCGCCACGGCCGTCGCACACCAGGCGCACAGCAGCAGGAGCAGGGCGGTCGCCGGCCACCGCAGGCGACGGTTGGCGCGCCGGGGGCTATTCGGCATGGATGGCGACGTGCAGCGCGTGCAGGCGGCGGGCGTCGGCGCTGGCCACGCGGAACGTGAAGCGACCGAGCGTGAGCTCTTCTCCCGCCTCGGGCAGGTGGCCGATGGCGGCGGTGACCAGGCCACCGACGGTGTCGTATTCGTCGTCGTCGAAATCGGCGCCGAAGCGGCTGTTGAAATCGCTGATCGGGGTCAGCGCGTCGACCACGTACTGTCCGTCGGCCTGCGCGGCGATCAGGGCCTCGGGGTCTTCGGCGTCGTCGTGCTCGTCGTCGATCTCGCCGACGATCTCCTCCAGCACGTCCTCGATGGTCAACAGCCCCGCCACGCCGCCGTACTCGTCGATCACGATCGCCATGTGGTTGCGCGACTGGCGGAACTCGCGCAGCAACACGTTGAGTTTCTTCGATTCCGGAATTAGCACCGCCGGGCGCAGCAGCTCGCGCACCGTTCCGGGGCCGTTGTCGGCCACCACCCCACGCAGCAGGTCCTTGGCCAGCAGGATGCCGAGGATCTCGTCCTTGTCGTCACCGTGCACCGGGAAGCGCGAGTGGCCGGACTCGACCACCTGCTTCAGCAGGTCCAGGAAGGGCGCGGCCACGGGCAGCGCGACCATCTGCGCCCGCGACACCATCACGTCGCCGACGGTCATGTCGGACACGGAGATCGCGCCTTCCATCATCCGCAGGGTGTCGGACTCGATCAGGCCATTGGCCTGCGCATCGCGCAACAGCTCGACCAGGTCGTCGCGTGAACTGGGATCGCCGGAAATCGCCCAGCTCAGGCGTTCCAGCCAGCTGCGCCGCCGCTCGGGGTGGTCCGGCGCGGGGCCTTGACTACTGTCGTCCTCGGACATCTCGCTCGCATCGTCGCCCCGGGGGGAGGGGCGGCCAGCGCAGTTTACCCCGTCCGGGGGGTGAGGGCCGCGTGCAGCCGCCGGCGGCCGGATTTCGGCGGAGACCCCGGCATGGTTGTGCGTGTCACCGCTGGTCGCGGGCACCACCATCGAGGCGTTGCTGCATGCACTGCAGGGCGAAGAGCCGCTGTATGCGGCATTGCCCGGTACATCACTGACGCTCTACGACGGGCTGGTCGACTGTCTCTGAGTCCCGGTCATCGCCTGTCGGCCCGGATGCGGTCCGGCGTCCGTCAGGCGTCGCGGTAGGGGTCGTCGATGCCCAGGCCGGCGAGGATCTCGCGCTCCAGCTTCTCCATCGCCTCGGCTTCGAGCTCGTCGCCGTGGTCCCAGCCAAGCAGGTGCAGGGTGCCGTGCACGGTCAGGTGGGCGTAGTGGGCCGCCAGTCGCTTGCCCTGCTCGGCGGCTTCGCGCGCGACCACCGGCGCGCACAGCACCACGTCGCCAAGCAGCGGCATGCGCACGCCCTTGGGCAGCTTGATGCTGTCGTCGAGTTCGGCGGGAAAGCTGAGCACGTTGGTGGCGTAGTCGCGGCCGCGGTAGTGGCGGTTCAGGGCACGGCCCTCGGTTTCGTCGACAACGCGGATGGCAAGGTCGGCCTCGCGGATGCGACCGGCCAGCGCCGCGGCGACCCATTTCCGGAAGCTCACCGCGGCAGGCAGGCCGGCGCGCGGCAGCGCATAGCCCACGGCGACGTCAAGGCGCACCGGACCCCTGGTCATGGCGAGGCCTCGCTCCCGGGCGGCGCGGCATTGGCGTTGTCGGCGTCGCGCAGTTCGTAGGCGTTGACGATGCGCGCCACCAGCGGATGGCGCACCACGTCGCGTGACTCGAAGAAGGTGAAGCTCACGCCGTCCACCTCGTGGAGCACCTCGACCGCATCGCGCAGGCCGGATTTCATGTGTTTCGGCAGGTCGATCTGCGACAGGTCGCCAGTGACGACCGCGGTGCTGCCAAAGCCGAGGCGCGTCAGGAACATCTTCATCTGCTCGATGGTGGTGTTCTGCGCCTCGTCGAGGATCACGTAGGCGTCGTTGAGCGTGCGCCCGCGCATGTAGGCCAGCGGCGCGATCTCGATGACGTTCTTTTCCAGCAGCTTCAGCACCTTCTCGACGCCGAGCATTTCGTACAGCGCGTCGTACAACGGCCGCAGGTAGGGATCGACCTTCTGCGAGAGGTCGCCGGGCAGGAAGCCGAGCTTCTCGCCAGCCTCGACCGCCGGGCGGACCAGGATCAGGCGCTGCACCCGGGACTCGTTGAGGGCTTCCACCGCACTGGCCACGGCCAGGAAGGTCTTGCCGGTGCCGGCCGGGCCCACGCCGAAGTTGATGTCGTGGGTGGCGATGGCGTGCAGGTATTTCTGCTGGTTGCCGCCGCGCCCGCGGATGGTGCCGCGCTTGACGCGGATCGCCACGTCCTGCGGCACGAAATCCGGGTCCGACTGCCGCTGCCGCGCGACGCGCCGCGTGGCTTCGACATCCTCGCGCGCCGCGCGCGATGCGCTGACCCGCAGATGGATGCCCTGGCCGTCAAAGGTCTCGGTGGCGGCTTCGAGATACAGGTCCCGGAGCAGGCGTTCGGCTTCGTCGACGCGCTCGGCGTCATCGCCGCTGATGCGGAAGATGTTGCCGCGGTTGGCGATCTCCACGCCAAGCGCAAGCTCGACCTGGCGGAGATGGCCATCGAAGGGGCCGCAGAGGTTCGCGAGGCGCTCGGTGTCGGCGGGCTCGAGGGTGAAGTCGCGCTGGTGTTGGTTCGGCATAGGTGGGCAAGGGTAGCGCGCCGGCGCGGGGCCTGCGTTCACGCCCTGGCGAGGCCGCGACACGCCAGGCCAAGCCCGATGCCGGCCAGCAGCAGCGAGCCGGCCAGCCAGGCCCAGCCCACCGCGCCGGCCGTGCCGCCATCACGCACCAGGTACAGCCATGCGCGCGCCAGCCCCAGCACGGCAAGCCCGCAGAACCACAGGCCGAGCGGGTCGATGCGGCGCCTGTGCGCGGGGCCGGCCATGGGTGGCGTGTCTCCGGCCCGGGCGTCAGGCGGTGGTGGGCGCTTCAATGCCGGCCACGCGCCCGCGCAGTGAATTGCTGAGCGCCTCGGTGATCAGCACATCGACGAACTGTCCCACCAGTCGCGCAGGGCCGGCGAAATTGACCGAGCGCATGTTCTCGGTCTTGCCAGTGAGTTCATTGGCGTCCTTCCGCGACGGGCCGGTGACCAGCACCTTGTGCACGCTGCCCAGCATGGCCCGGGAGATGCCGGCCGCGTGGTCGTTGATGTGCGCCTGCAGCCGCGACAGCCGCGCGTGCTTCTCCTCGCCCGTCACCGTGTCCTCGAGGTCCGCGGCCGGCGTGCCCGGGCGGCGCGAATAGATGAAGGAGAACGACTGGTCGAAGCCGATGTCCTCGATGAGCTTCATGGTCTTGTCGAAATCGGCGTCGGTCTCGCCGGGAAAGCCGACGATGAAGTCGGAGGAGATCGAGATGTCCGGGCGCACCGCGCGCAGCTTGCGGATCTTCTGCTTGAACTCGAGTGCCGTGTAGCCGCGCTTCATCGCCGACAGGATCCGGTCCGAGCCCGACTGCACGGGCAGGTGCAGGTAGTTGGCCAGCTGCGGCACGTCGCGGTAGGCCTCGACCAGCGAGTCGGAAAACTCCAGCGGATGCGAGGTGGTGAAGCGGATGCGGTCGATGCCGTCGATTTCAGCCACCGTGCGGATCAGCAGGCCGAGGTCGGCAAACTGCGGTTCGCCCGAGGCCGCGTTGCCATCGCCGCATTCGGCAGGCGCGATCGGGCCACGGTAGGCGTTGACGTTCTGGCCCAGCAGGTTGACCTCGCGCACGCCCTGCGCGGCGAGCTGCATGACTTCCACCAGCACATCCTCGAACGGCCGGCTGACCTCTTCGCCGCGGGTGTAGGGCACCACGCAGAACGAGCAGTACTTGCTGCAGCCTTCCATGATCGAGACGAAGGCGCTCGGGCCCTCGGCGCGCGGTTCGGGCAGGCGGTCGAACTTCTCGATCTCGGGGAAGCTGATGTCGACCTGCGGCAGGCCGCTCTCGCGGCGGCCGCGGAGCAGCTCGGGGAGGCGGTGCAGGGTCTGCGGGCCGAACACCAGGTCGACGTACGGCGCGCGCTTCACGATCGCCGCGCCTTCCTGGCTGGCCACGCAGCCGCCGACACCGATCAGCACCGGGCGTCCGCCCTGCTTCAGGCGCTTCCAGCGGCCCAGCTGGCTGAACACCTTCTCCTGCGCTTTTTCGCGGATCGAGCAGGTATTGACGAGTATCACGTCGGCTTCGTCGACGTTCGTCGTGAGTTCCAGGCCGTCGGACTCGGCCAGCACGTCAGCCATGCGCGCCGAGTCGTACTCGTTCATCTGGCAGCCGTGGGTCTCGATGAAGAGCTTGCCGGCGGGACGCAGGCGGTCGTCGGGCGCGGTGTCGGTCTGGGGTGGTGGCAGGGTCATGGCATGTCCGGGGCGCGGCGCTGATTCCGGGCCGGAAGGGCGAGGGGCGCCAAAGTGTAGCGCCGGCGTCCGGAACACGCGCGCGGGCGCGTTTGCTGTGACGGTTGGCCCGCGTCGGCCGGCCGTGGCCCGGCGGGGCGTGCGCAACGCGGATCCTCGCCGTCCGTCACGTTCCCGGGCCTTGGCAAGCCCTCCCGAAGATAGGAGACTGCGACGTGATGGAGGGGCAGGGATGAAGCACGTCGGGGCAATCTTGGGTCTTGCCTGCCTGTTGGCGGCGGCGCCTGCCGTGGCCGGCACGATCTACCGCTGCGACGTTGGCGACGGCGTGCAGAGCTACGTCAGCAAGCGCATCCAGGGCGCCACCTGCACGGTGGCCACCACCTACAGTGGCAGCCGCCCCAGTCGTCCCTCATCTCCCAGCAAGCCCTCGCAGGTGGCCGCGGCCGTCGGTGGCGTCAGCGCCTCCAACGTGGTCGAAGGCTCGCCGGTCTCGCTGCATTCCAATGCGCCGGCGACCTTCATGGGTGGCGCGGGCGCGGGCAGTGCCAACGCGGCACCTGCGCCGGTCATGGTCAGTGCGCCTTCCGCCCCGGCCCCCCGCAGCAGCCAGCGGCGCCTGGTGCAGGGCGAGGTGTACTCGTACGTGCAGGACGGCGTGCGCCATTACACCAGCCGCAGGCCCAAGGGCAGCACCGGGGCGACCGCGCTGCGCACGATCCGCTACAGCTTCTTCGAGACCTGCTACGCCTGCGGTTCGCCGGGCGTCAATTTCGGCACGCTGCGCCTCAACACGCAGGCCTTCGATGCGGAAATCAAGGCCGCGGCGAGCGAGTTCGGGGTCGAGGTCGCCATCATCCGCGCGATCATGCACGCCGAATCCGCCTTTAATCCCAATGCCCTGTCGCGCGTCGGCGCGCAGGGACTCATGCAGTTGATGCCGGCCACGGCGCAGCGCTTCGGCGTGGTCAATGCGTTCGACCCGCAGCAGAACATCCGCGGCGGCGTGCAGTACCTCTCGTGGCTGCTGAAGCGCTTCAAGGGAGACCTGACCCTGGCGGCCGCCGGCTACAACGCCGGCGAGGGCGCCGTGGACCGCCACAAGGGCGTGCCGCCGTACAACGAGACGCGCCGCTACGTGGAGCGCGTCGCCGTGCTCGCCGACCGTTATCGGGGCCAGTCGGCCAACTGATTCCGGGTTTCGCCGTCGCCGGCGTTGTCCCCTGAATCGGCGTTCCGCTACACTTCACTGTCTTTGTGGCCGGCGTTCCCTCGTGGAGCGTCGTGCAGTGGCAGCCAATTGATCAGCGACCAGACGGTTTTCGGAGTGGCGGATGGGCAATGAAGGGGTTCTGGATCCTGTCGAAGGGGGCTCGGTCGATCACGGCCGTCGCCGCTTCCTGACAGCCACCACCGCAGTGGTCGGCGCCGTTGGCGCGGGCGTGGCCGCGGTTCCGTTCATCAAGTCGTGGCTTCCCAGCGCGCGGGCCAAGCTCGCCGGCGCGCCGGTGACCGCCGACATCAGCGCGCTGGCCGAGGGCCAGCGCCTGATGCTGGAATGGCGCGGGCAGCCGATCTGGATCGTCAAGCGCTCGCAGGCCATCCTCGCCGCGCTGCCGACCCTCGATGACCAGCTGCGCGATCCGCAGTCGGAGAACGTGGAGCAGCAGCCGGAGTACATCCGCGCGATCAGCCCGGAGCTCCGCTCGTTCAAGCCCGAGATCTCGGTGCTCGTGGGCCTGTGCACGCACCTGGGCTGCTCGCCCGAGATGGTCGCCGAGATCCGTCCGGCCCCGTTCGACGCCGAGTGGAAGGGCGGCTACTTCTGCCCCTGCCACAAGTCGAAGTTCGACATGGCCGGCCGCGTCTACCAGGGTGTCCCGGCCCCGACCAACCTCGTGGTGCCGCCGCACCATTTCGTCGACGACAACACCATTGTCATCGGCGTCGACCCGCAGGGGGCCGCGTAAGCCATGGCCAACGTGATCACGCGCACCGCCAGCAACGTGGCGGACTGGGTCAACGAGCGTGCGCCCGGCATGATGCCGATGTACCGCAAGCACATGACCGAGTACTACGCGCCGAAGAACTTCAACTTCTGGTACTACATGGGCTCGCTGGCCATGCTGGTGCTTGTCAACCAGATCGTCACCGGCATCTTCCTCACGATGCACTACAAGCCGTCCGCGGCCGAGGCGTTTTCCTCGGTCGAGTACATCATGCGCGACGTGGAGTGGGGCTGGCTGATCCGCTACATGCACTCCACGGGTGCGTCGCTGTTCTTCATCGTCGTCTACCTGCACATGTTCCGCGGGCTGATGTACGGCAGCTACCAGAAGCCGCGCGAGCTGGTGTGGATCCTCGGCATGCTGATCTACCTGGTGCTGATGGCCGAAGCCTTCCTCGGCTACGTACTGCCCTGGGGCCAGATGTCGTTCTGGGGCGCCAAGGTGATCATCTCGCTGTTCGGTGCGGTGCCGGTCATCGGCACCGGCCTGACCGAGTGGATCATGGGCGACTACCTGCCGTCCGACGCCACGCTCAACCGGTTCTTCGCCCTGCACGTGATCGCGCTGCCGCTGGTGCTGCTGCTGCTGGTCGTACTGCACCTGGGTGCGCTGCACGAGGTCGGGTCCAACAACCCCGACGGCGTCGACATCAAGAAGGGACCCAAGGGCAACCGCTGGGATCCGAACAAGCCGGCCGACGGCATCCCGTTCCACCCGTACTACACGGTGAAGGACCTGGTGGGAGTGGGCTTCTTCCTGATGATCGCGGCGTTCATCATCTTCTTTGCGCCGGCCTTCGGGGGCTGGTTCCTCGAGCATGACAACTTCACCGAGGCCAACCGGCTGGTGACGCCCGCGCACATCAAGCCGGTCTGGTACTACACGCCGTACTACGCGATGTTGCGCGTGGTGCCGCACAAGCTGTCCGGCGTGCTGGTGATGTTCGGCGCGATTGCCATCCTGTTCCTGGTGCCGTGGCTCGACCGCTGCAAGGTCAAGTCGTACCGCTACCGCGGGCTGATGTCGAAGGTCCTGCTCGGCCTGTTCGCGATCAGCTTCATCTGGCTCGGCAAGATCGGCGCCGGCCCCGGCACCGACCCGGTCGAAACCATCGTCGGCCGCGTGCTGACCTTCTTCTACTTCGCTTTCTTCATCACCATGCCGCTGTGGACCAGGATCGACAGCACCAGGCCGGTACCGGAACGGGTGACGACGCATGACTAATCCGATTGCCACCCTGCTCGCGCGCGCCAGCGTGTTCGCGGCCGCGATGCTGCTGTCGTTCTCCGCGCTGGCCGCCACCGCGGGCCCCCTGCAGCAGGCAGGTACCGATCTGGGCGACCAGGGCTCGCTGCAGCGCGGCGCCAAGCTGTACATGAACTACTGCTCGGCCTGCCACTCGCTGAAGTACCTGCGCTACTCGCGCATCGCCGACGACCTCGGGCTGACCGAAGAAGAGGTGATGGCCAACCTCAACTTCACCGGCGCCAAGTTCGGCGAACCGATCCTCACCGCCATGCCGGCCGAAGGTGCCGCGGGCTGGTTCGGCATCGTGCCGCCGGACCTCAGCGTGACGTCGCGCGTGCGCGGCGGCGACTGGATCTACAGCTACCTCAAGTCTTTCTACATCGACGAATCGCGTCCGCTGGGCTGGAACAACACCGTGTTCCCGAATGCGTCCATGCCCAACGTGCTGTGGGAGATGCAGGGCATCCAGCGCCCGATCCACGGCGATCGCGACGCGGCCACCGGCGAGCCCACGATTGCCGGCCTGGAAGTGTCCACCCCGGGCAGCCAGGACGGCGTGGCGTTCGACCAGACGGTGCGCGACATCACCGCTTTCCTCGAGTACGCCGGCGAGCCTGCCGCCCTCAAGCGCCAGAGCATCGGCGTGTGGGTGTTGCTGTTCCTCGCCCTGCTCACGTTCCTCGCCTGGTTGCTGAAGAAGGAATACTGGCGGGACGTGCACTGACGGGAAGGAAACCGGGCGACCGCCTGCGAGGGGCAGGCGGCGTCGTTGCGGCTGGCGGAATCCGGTCGCGGGAGAAGGTCCGATGATGGCTGCGAGTCCGCGCATGCGTAATGCCCTGACGCTGTTTTCCTCCGCCGACGACGTCCTCTGCCACCGTGTCCGGCTGGTCATGGCGGCCAAGGGCGTGGCCTACGACCTGATCATGGTCGACCCGCAGAATCCTCCCGAGGACCTGCTGGACCTCAACCCCTACCACTCGGTGCCGACCCTGGTCGAGCGCGACCTTGTGCTGTATGCCTCGAGCGTGGTCACCGAGTACCTCGACGAACGCTACCCGCATCCGCCGCTGATGCCGGTCGATCCGCTGTCGCGCGCCCGCTTGCGCCTGGCGATGCTGCGCATCGAGCACGATTGGGTCCCGCAGGTGCAGGCCATCCAGGTGGGGAGCAAGGCGCAGGCCGATGCCGCCCGCAAGCGCCTCAAGGAGCTGGTCACCGCGTCGGTGCCGCTGTTCCAGGCCAGCAAGTTCTTCCTCAATCCGGAGATGAGCCTCGCCGACTGCGCGATGGCGCCGATCATCTGGCGGCTGCAGGCACTGGACATCCCGCTGCCCAGGGACGGCAAGGCGATCGAGGATTACGGCAACCGCATCTTCCGCAACCCGGGATTCGCGCGCAGCCTGACGCCGCAGGAACGCCTCCTGCGCGACCTGCCGGCCTGAGTCCTGCGCCGCGCGGTAAACTGCGTGCATGAGCAACGACGCACCCGTGATGACCAGCCACCGCCCGTACCTGCTGCGGGCGCTCTACGAGTGGATCGCCGACAACGGCATGACGCCGCACCTGCTGGTCGATGCCACGCAGCCCGGCGTGCGGGTACCCGCGCATACGGTCAAGGAAGGCCGGGTGGTGCTGAACGTCGCTGATCGAGCCGTGTCGCGCCTGGAGATGGACAACGACGCCGTGCGTTTCACCGCGCGCTTCGGCGGCGTGAGCCAGCCGGTACTGGTGCCCATCGCGGCGATCCTGGCGATCTATGCGCGCGAGACCGGTCAGGGCATGGCGCTGCCCGAGGATGTCGCGGGTACGCCGCCGCCTGACGACGCGGACGCCAGCGGCCTCGGGGCGAGCGACCAGGGCGATGCGTCCGATGAGGATCCGGATGGCCGTCCGCCGTCCGATGGCGGCACGCCACCGCCCCGGCGCGGCCATCTGCGCGTGGTGAAGTAGCCGCCGATCGAGGCGACCGCTCCGGCCGCCGGATCAGTCGAGCTGCTGCAGCGATTCCACCACGGCCCGGCTGGGCCCGGTGAACGCGACCAGGCGGTCCCCGTGGAACACCATCAGGCCGCGGTTGCGGTCGCTGCCTGCGTGCGAATACTCGAAGCGGAACGTGCGCTCCAGGCCCAGCCGCCCATCATCGCGCCTGCGCAGCCGCAGGCCGATGGCATGCACGGTCTGGTCGAGCAGTTGCACGCCTGCGGCGTGGCAGGCATTGCGGCCGACGTCGATGGCGCGTTCGCTGGCGGCGCGGCCGGCGTTCCACCACGCATAGGCGAACGCGCCGGCTATCATGAGCAGGATCAGGCTGGGCATACGTTCGCAATCTGGGGCAAGCCCTTGCTTTGAGCAAGCCTTTGCGTGGGCTTCACGCACGACGTCGCAGTTTGCGCCCCATGAATTCCATCCGCCGAGCAGACATGTCCCCCACCTCTTTGGCGATCGCACCCGGCGATGGCGATTCCACACTGGCCACCGTGGTGCGCCCCGCACTGCCGCGGTTCGTGCTGCGCGGGGTCGGCGGCGCGGGATTCGGCCGCACCTTCGCGCTGGTCGGGCCGACCGTGCTCGGGCGGGCGCCCGATTGCGGCATCCACCTCGACCATCCCGGTGTCTCGCGCCAGCACGTGCGCCTGACGCCGACCAGCGAGGGGCTGCTGGTCGAGGACCTCGGCTCCACCAATGGCTGGCTGCTCAACGAGTCGGTGCAGCAGCGCGCCTGGGCGCACCATGGCGACGAGCTCGGGTTCGACGTGCTGCGCTTTCGCGTGGTCGCCCCCGGGGTTGCCCCGGCACAGCCGGCCACGCCACCGAAGGCGCGCAAGGCGACGCCCGTCTGGCGCTGGGTCGCGGTCGTCGCGGTGCTGGGTGGCGTGGCGCTGCTGCTGCTGCGCTAGGCTGGAGGCGGCCCTAGCTTCAGCGACAGGTCGACCGCGCGGACATGCTTGGTCAGGCCGCCGATCGAGATGCAGTCCACGCCGTCCTCGGCGATCGCGCGCACGGCGACCAGGTCCACGCCGCCCGACACCTCCAGCGGGATCCGTCCCGCGGTGATCCGCACCGCTTCGCGACGCGTCGCGGCGTCGAAATCGTCGATCAGGATGCGGTCGCAGCCCGCCGCCAGGGCATCGGCCAGTTCGGCCAGCGTCTCGACCTCCACGATCAACGGCAGCGTCGGCTGGCTGGCGCGCGCGGCGGCGATGGCGGCGGCGATCGAACCGGCGGCGCGCACATGGTTCTCCTTCAGCATCACCGCGTCGTACAGGCCCATGCGGTGGTTGCCGCCGCCGCCCACGCGTACCGCGTACTTCTGCGCAAGGCGCAGGCCCGGCAGCGTCTTGCGCGTGTCGAGGATGCGCGCGCCCGTGCCGCACACTGCGGCGACGTGCGCGGCGACCGTGGTCGCGGTGCCACCCAGGGTCTGCAGGAAGTTCAGCGAGCTGCGCTCGGCGCTGACCAGGGCGCGCGTGCGCCCGGCGAGCGTGGCGAGCACCGCGCCGGCGCGGGCGCGATCGCCTTCGGCCACGCGCCAGTCGATCACCACGTCCGGATCGAGCGCGCGGTGGCAGGCGTCGAACCACGGTCGGCCGCAGACCACGGCGTCTTCCTTGCACAGCAGGTAGGCGACTTCGGGTGCGTCGGGCAGCAGCGCCGCGGTGACGTCGCCGGTGCCGATGTCTTCGGCCAGCGCGCGTGCGACGTCGGCGGCGACCATGTCGGCCGGCGGCGGATCGAAGCCCGCGGCGGTGCTCATGCCTTCGGGAAATCCGCGGCCTGGGCGGTGGCGATGGCCTCCTCGACCAGCAGCACCGGGATGCCGTCATCGATGCGGTAGACCGTGCGGCGGTCGCGCGTGACCAGGGCTTCGCGCAGCGGCTCGGCCTGCGGCGACTGGTCGCCGCGCAGCAGCGTGCCGGCGGCGATGGCGCGGTTCAGGGCATCCAGGCCCGCGGGCTCCAGCAGCGCCAGCGACTGGCGCGTGGCGGGGCAGACCAGGATGTCGAGCAGCTTGCGATCCATGGCGATACGTCTCGGCGTTGGCCCGCTAGAATACGTCTTTGCCACGGGGGACGGCCATGACCGCCATCCACACCTCGCCCGTCGTGGGCATCGTGATGGGTTCGCGTTCCGACTGGGACACGATGCAGCATGCCGCGCAGCGGCTCGAGGCGCTGGGCATCGCCCACGAGGTCCGCGTGGTCTCCGCGCACCGCACGCCGGACGTGCTGTTCGAATACGCCGCCACGGCGCGTGAGCGCGGCCTGAAGGCGATCATCGCCGGGGCCGGCGGTGCCGCGCACCTGCCCGGCATGCTGGCGGCCAAGACGCCGGTGCCCGTGCTGGGCGTGCCGGTGCAGTCGAAGGCACTCAACGGCATGGATTCGCTGCTTTCCATCGTGCAGATGCCGGCCGGCATTCCGGTGGCGACGTTCGCCATCGGCAACGCGGGCGCGGCCAACGCCGCGCTGTTCGCGGCGGCGATGCTGGCCGCCGCCGGCGACGCGAGGGTCGCGGATGCGCTGGACGCGTTCCGCCAGCGACAGACCGATGACGTCGCGTCCAGCGACGACCCGCGGCAATGAGCACGCCACGCCACCCCGCCGCGCGGCCGGCGGCATGACCACCGTCGGCATCCTCGGCGGCGGGCAGCTGGCGCGGATGATGGCGCTGGCCGGCGCACCGCTCGGCCTGCGCTTCTCGGTGATGGACACCAGCGCCGACGCCTGCGCGGGCCAGTTCGCACCGTTGGTTGTCGGCGACTATCGCGACCAGGCCGCGCTGGCGGAATTCGCCGCGCGCATCGACGTCGCCACCTTCGATTTCGAGAACATCCCGGCGGTCTCGGCGCAATGGCTGAGCGAGCGCGTGCCGATGTTCCCCAACCCACGCGCGCTCGGCACCAGCCAGGACCGCCTGGCCGAGAAGACCCTGTTCCGCGCGCTGGATATTCCGGTGCCTGACTTCGTTGCCATCGCCACCCGCGACGAACTCGATGCCGCCATCGCCACCGTCGGCGCGCCCTGCATCCTCAAGACCCGGCGCCTTGGCTACGACGGCAAGGGCCAGTTCCGGCTGCGCGCCGCCAGCGACGCCGACGCCGCCTGGGACGCGCTCGGGGCGCAGGCCACCAGTGTGGGGCTGATCCTCGAGGCCTTCGTGCCCTTCGACCGCGAGCTCAGCGTGGTCGCCGTGCGCGGCCGCGACGGCGGCTTCGACACCTGGCCACTCACCGAGAACTGGCACGTCGAGGGCGTCCTGTCGGCAAGCCTGGCGCCGGCCTCGGTGACACCCGCGGTCGAGGCCACGGCGGTCGCGCATGCCCGCGCGCTGGCGGAGGCACTCGACTACGTGGGCGTGTTCGCGCTGGAACTGTTCTGCCGCGACGGCGTGCTGCTGGCCAACGAGCTGGCGCCGCGCGTGCACAACTCGGGCCACTGGACCATCGAAGGTGCCGAGACCTCGCAGTTCGCCAACCACCTGCGCGCCGTGCTCGGCCTGCCGCTGGGCGCGACCCGCGCATTGGGCCACGCCTGCATGCTCAACTGGATCGGCGAGATGCCGCCGCCGCATGCCGTGCTCGCGGAAGCCGGTGGCCACTGGCACGACTACGGCAAGCAGGCACGCCCGGGGCGCAAGGTGGGGCACGCGACGCTGCGTGCCGATGACACCGCGGACCTGGTCGAAGCACTCGCACGCGTCGGCGCGGCGCTGGGGCGGGAGGCGCAGGTGGCGCCGGTGATCGCGCGCCTGGCTACTTGAGGTTCGACGCCGCGAAGCCCCAGTCGGCCACGTTCCAGAACGCTTCGACGTACTTGCCGCGGGCGTCGCGGTAGTCCAGGTAATAGGCGTGTTCCCACAGGCTCAGCGCCAGCAGCGGGCGGTCGTCGCCGGTGATCGGCGATGCGGTGTTGGCGGTCTGCACCAGCGCCAGCTTGCGGTCGGGACGCTGCACCAGCCATAGCCAGCCGGAGCCGAATGTCGCGGTGGCCAGTGCCGCGGCACGCTCGCGGAAACGCGCCGCATCGCCGAAGCGCAGGTTGATGGCATCGGCCAGTGCGCCGCGAGGCTCGCCGCCGGCGGCCGCGGCTGGCTTCAGGCAGCGCCAGTGGAATGCCTGGTTCCAGGCCTGCGCGGCATGCTGCTGCAGGCGGCCCTGCGCGCCGCGCACGATCTCCTCGAGCGTCGCCTCGGCCATGCCGGCCGCGGGCGCCAGCGCGTTCACCGCGTCGACGTGGGCGCGGTAGTGGCGACTGTGGTGGTGATCGAGCGTTTCGCCCGAGATGTGCGGTTCGAGCGCGGTGCGGTCGAAGGGCAGGGCGACGGGTTCGATGGGCATGGCCTTACAATACCGCGATCACAGTCCCCCGCACGCGGGCCCGCGCGGCCTGCAGCGCTTGCCGGAGCCACCATGCCGATCATTGAACGCATCCAGGCCGAAATCGACGGCCACCCCATCGTGCTCTTCATGAAAGGCACGCCGCAGTTTCCGATGTGCGGGTTTTCCAGCCGCACCGTGGGCGCGCTGCGCGCCGCGGGTGCCGACATGGAGACGCTGCACACGGTCAACGTGCTGGAAGCGCCGGAGATCCGCGCCAACCTGCCGCGCTTCTCCAACTGGCCGACGTTCCCGCAGCTGTTCATCCACGGCGAGCTGATCGGCGGCTGTGACATCACCCTGGAGCTGCAGGAGTCCGGCGAACTGGCGCGCATGGTCGCGGAGACGCAGAAGGCGTGAGCGTGCCCGCGGCCGACGACGGGACGCCCGCAGCGCTGGCGGGTCGGGTGGTGCTGGTTACCGGCGCGGCCGGCGGCCTCGGCGCGACCGCGGCGCACGCCTGCGCGCGCGCCGGCGCGATCGTGGTGCTGCTGGGGCGCAAGGTCCCGAAGCTCAACCGCGTGTATGACGCCATCGTCAATGATCCGGCCGGGCTGCCGGAACCGGTCAACTACCCCTTCGACCTCGCCGGTGCCGGCTACGACGACCATGCCGAACTCGCCATGCGCATCCAGGCCCAGCTCGGCCGTCTCGACGGCGTGCTGCACTGCGCCGCCGACTTCGCAGGCCTGACGCCGCTCGAACACACCGACCCGGCGGCCTTCGCGCGCGCCCTGCACGTCGATCTCACTGCGCGCTGGTGGCTCACCCAGGCCTGCCTGCCGATGCTGCGCCAGGCGGGCGACAGCGCGGTGGTCTTCGTGGTCGATGACACCGTGCCCGGCGCTGCCTACCGCGGTGCCTACGGCATCGCGCAGCAGGCCCAGCTTGCGCTGCTGGCGACGCTGCACGCCGAACTGGCGGCTTCGCCGGTGCGGGTGTCGGCCCTGCGCCCGGGCCCGATGCGCACGCCGCTGCGCGCCCGCGCCTACGTCGAGGACCAGGACCTGCGCGCGCGCGATCCGGCGCGTTATGCCGAAGCCTGCGTACGACTGCTGGCGCCGCAGGGAGCCGTACATCGCGGCCAGGTCTGGGCGCCCGCGCCATGACCATCGCCTCGGCGGCGCTGCTGCTGTTCCTCATCCTCGACCCGCTGGGCAACATCCCGGTGTTCCTCAGCATGCTGCGCACGCTGCCGCCGCACCGGCAGCGGGTGGTGCTGGCGCGCGAGCTGCTGATCGCGCTCGGTGTGCTGATGCTGTTCCTGTGGGGCGGCAAGTACGCCCTGGAGCTGATGCACCTGCGCCAGGAGTCGGTCTCGATCGCCGGCGGCATCGTGCTGTTCCTGATCGGCCTGCGGATGATCTTCCCGCCGCCGGAGGGCCTGATGGGCGAGCTGCCGGGGGGCGAACCCTTCATCGTGCCGATGGCCATCCCCCTGGTGGCCGGCCCTTCGGGCATGGCGGCGGTGATGCTGATGGGTACCCGCGAACCCGACCGCCTCGGCGAATGGAGCCTGGCCCTGTTCCTGGCCTGGGTTGCGACCGCCGCGATCCTGTTCTCGGCCACCTATCTCTACAAATTGCTGGGCATCCGCGCCCTGATCGCGGTCGAGCGGCTGATGGGCATGCTGCTGGTGGCGATTTCCGTGCAGATGCTGCTCGACGGTTTGGCCAGCTACCTGGCCAGCCTTCCCGCCTGAGGCAAGCCACGCTTCAATCACTTGCATGGCATGCCTAAGTCATTGCCTGAGCTGGAATCTTGCCTCCCGGCACGCCGCGCCAAAGCGTCATATGACTGTCATCACGGCCGGCTAACGTGTTAATCTGTTGTTAACCCGTGGGCCGCCGCAGCGGCCCTCGGCGTGTGGGGGTCCCAAATATCCTTCGCCTGCCGTGCCGGTGCACGGACCGAATTTTCCTTGCCTACCAAGAGTCCAGCCATGACCCGTCGTAACGCTTTCCGTGTGTCGAAACTGTCGCTCGGCCTGATCGCCGCGCTTGCCGCCGCACCTGTCTTCGCGCAGAGCACGTCCGCCGGTGTCGGTGGCGTGGTCACCAGCAGTGATGGCCAGCCTGTCACCGGTGCGGAAGTCGTCATCACGCACATCGAGTCGGGTACCGTCAGCCGTGCCACCACCGACGCCAGCGGTCGCTACAACGCGCGCGGCCTGCGCGTCGGCGGTCCGTACGAGGTGACCATCACCAAGGCGGGCGCGGGCACGAAGACCGAAGACAACGTCTTCCTCAACCTCAACCAGGTCAACACGGTCAACGCCGCGCTGTCGGGCGACGTCACCACGCTTGGCACCGTCACGGCCATCGGCGTTGCCGGCGGTTCGGAAGTCTTCAGCGCGAGCAAGATGGGCACCGGCACCAGCGTGAACCGCGAAGCCATCGACGCGATGCCGTCGATCGGCCGCAACATCCAGGACCTGATGCGCCTCGATCCGCGCGTCTCGCAGATCAGCAAGGCCGACGGCGCGATCTCGGCCGGCGGCCAGAACACGCGTTACAACGCCATCCGCATCGACGGCGTGGGCACCAACGATCCGTTCGGCCTCGAGTCGAACAACCTGCCGACCGAGCGCCAGCCGGTGTCGATGGACGCGATCCAGGAAGTCAAGATCGACCTCGCCAACTACGACGTCACCACCACCGGCGGCACCGGTGCGGTGGTCAACGCCGTGACCAAGTCCGGCACCAACGAGTTCCACGGCTCCGTGTACGGCGTGTACCGCAGCGACGACATGGTGGGCGAGGACCAGAACGGCAACGACTTCAACGGCTTCAACAAGGAAGAGACCTACGGCTTCACCCTGGGTGGCCCGCTGGTCAAGGACAAGCTGTTCTTCTTCGCGAACTACGAGAAGTTCACGCGCGGCGCCCCGGGTCCGGACCTGGTGAACAGCCCGTACGGCCGTGGCCAGATCACCGATACCGACATCAATGCGATCCGCGCCGCTGCCACCACCTGGGGCTTCGACGCCGGCCAGCTGACGGGTGCCGATACCGCCGATACCGACATCGAGGAATACGCGATCAAGCTCGACTGGAACATCAGCGACGCGCATCGCGCCAGCCTGCGCTACAGCAAGATGGAACAGGACGTCGCCAAGATCCCGCCGTCGAGCTGGAACAGCGCGGTATCGCTGAGCACGCACTGGTACAACCAGAACAAGTCGTTCGAGAGCATCGTCGGCCAGGTCTTCAGTGACTGGAGCGACAACTTCTCCACCGAGATCAAGGTGTCGCAGCGCAACTACGACGCCATCGCCGAGCCGACCGCGAACCTGCCGCACATCCGCATCGACTACGGCAACAACCAGGTCGTGCTGGGTACCGAGCAGAACCGCCACGTGAACATCGTCAACACCGAGGAGAACAGCCTGTTCTTCGCGGCCAACTGGTACGTCGGCGACCATACCCTGAAGTTCGGTGGCGATTACACCGAGAACGACATCTTCAACTACTACGGCCGCAACCAGAACGGCTTCTACCGCTTCGGCAGCCTGGCCCAGTTCATCGCCGGCAACCCGCGCGAGTATGCCTACCGCGCGCCGTTCCCGACCGGCAGCTATGCCGACATCCCGGCGTCGTTCAGCATCAAGAACACCGGCTTCTTCGTGCAGGACACCTGGGCGGTCAATTACAACCTGAGCGTCATGCTCGGCCTGCGCGGAGACAAGCCGTCGTTCGGTGGCAGCCCGCTCGCCAACGACTGCATTTCGTCCGCCCCGAACGCCGCGGGCACCGGCGTCGCGGGCTGCCAGTTCGGCGGCTACGGCTATGACAACACCGCGCTGATCGACGGCACGCTGTGGCAGCCGCGCTTCGGCTTCAACTACACCTTCGACAGCGACCGTCCCACCCAGGTCCGCGGCGGCGTGGGCCTGTTCATGGGCGCGGCGCCCAACGTGTGGCTGTCCGGCGCATACCAGAACACTGGCATGAGCTATGTCGAGTACAGCGGCAACAACGCGTCCGGCCTGGGCCCGATCTTCTCCCCGGATCCCAACAACCAGCCGACCGTCGGCTCGGTGAGCCCGCGCCAGAACGTCGACATCATGCATCCCGACCTGAAGCAGCCGTCGGTGTGGAAGGCCAACCTGGCGTTCGACCATGAACTGCCGTTCGGTGGCCTGGTCGCCTCGGCCGAGCTGCTGCTGACGCAGGTCAAGGATGCGATCTACTTCGAGCGCCTGGACCTGGGCGCGCCGAACACGATCACCGGCCCCGATGGCCGCGTCATGTACTGGAACAACGCAGGTCTCAACCCGGCGGCATGGGGCACCTCGCTGTCGTCCGCCACCGGCGGCGTGCAGCGCTACAACCGCCTGCCGTACGCCGGCGACGTGATGCTCGCCCGCAACACCGACAAGGGCAGCAGCCAGCAGTTCACCGTCTCGCTCGAGAAGCCGCTGGTCGAGAACTGGTCCTGGCTGGTCGGTTACACCTACACGGCCGCCAAGGAAGTCAGCCCGCTGACCAGCTCGCAGAACACCTCGAACTGGAACAACAACCCGATGTTCAACGCGAACGAGCCGGAACTCAGCGACTCGCGTTATGCCATCAAGGATCGCTTCACCGCCGGCCTGACGTTCCAGAAGGCGTTCTTCGGCGACTACAAGACCACCGCCTCGATGTTCTACGAGGGCCGTTCGGGTCGTCCCTTCAGCTACGTGTTCTACAACGACGCCAACGGCGACAGCCGCACGTTCAACGACCTGATGTACGTGCCCACCGGTCGTGGCGATGTGGTGTTCACCAACGTCGTCTCGAACGGCGCGGTGGTCACCGCTGCCGCGCAGGAAGCCGCGTTCTTCGCATGGCTCGACAGCCACCCGGAACTGAAGCGCTTTGCCGGCGGCTACGCCCCGGCGAACGAATTCAAGGCCGGCTGGACCAACAGCTTCGACGTGCGCTTCAGCCAGCAGCTGCCGGGCTTCATGAAGGGCCACAAGTCCGAAGTGATCCTCGACATCATGAACGTCGGCAACCTGATCAATGACGACTGGGGCCAGATCGTGGACGCCGGCTTCAACTCGAACATCGCGGTCGCCAACTTCTCGGGCATCTGCAACACGGGTTCGATCACCTCGGGCATCTGCCCGACCGGTTCCGAGGGCAAGTACGTGTACCACTTCACCGGCGCGCAGGACCTGCAGACGCAGGAAACCAACGGCGACGGCGTGAACACCGGCGTCTCCCGCTGGCAGGCACAGCTGACCTTCCGCTACGAGTTCTGATCGATCAGGACGCGCGCGGAATTCGGAACGGCCGGGGCATGCCCCGGCCGTTTCCGTTTGCGCCGCAGCCTGCGCTAGAGTCTTCGCCTGAACGACGACGACGACGACAACGACAACAAGAAGAATGAGAGACGCCATGAATGACACCGCGAAGCCCGACAGCACCCTGCCCACCGTCAACGCGCGCATCTACCCGCGCGGCGGCCTGGACGTGCTCTCGCGCGAGGAAGTCGCCCGCCTGAAGGACGCCTCCGCCGGCGGCCTGCACGACCTGCTGCGGCGCTGCGCGCTGGCGGTGCTGACCAGCGGCAGCACGTCCGACGACCCGCGCGCCGCCCAGGAGATGTATCCCGACTTCGACATCCAGGTGGCGCAGCAGGACCGCGGCGTGCGCATCGAACTGCAGAACGCGCCGGCCATGGCGTTCGTGGATGGCGAGATCATCCGCGGCGTGGCCGAGCTGCTGTTCGCCACGGTGCGTGACCTGGCCTACATGTCGATCGAGCTCGGCCCCGAGTACGCCAAGGACCTGGAATCGTCGGCCGGCATCACCGACGCCGTATTCGGCCTGCTGCGCAACGCACGCCTGCTGTACCCCACCGATCCCAACCTGGTCGTGTGCTGGGGTGGCCACTCCATCGGCCGCGACGAGTACGAGTACACAAAATTGGTGGGCTACGAGCTCGGCCTGCGCGGCCTGGACATCTGCACCGGCTGCGGCCCCGGCGCCATGAAGGGTCCGATGAAGGGCGCCAACATCGCCCATGCCAAGCAGCGCCAGCGCCGCCCGCGCTACATCGGCATCACCGAGCCCGGCATCATCGCCGCCGAATCGCCGAACCCGATCGTCAACAACCTGGTGATCATGCCGGACATCGAGAAGCGCCTGGAAGCGTTCGTGCGCATCGGCCACGGCATCATCGTGTTCCCCGGCGGCGTGGGCACCGCCGAAGAGATCCTCTACCTGCTCGGCCTGCTGCTGCGCGAAGAAAACATGGAGCTGCCGTTCCCGCTGATCCTCACCGGCCCGGTCGCGTCCGCACCGTACTTCGAGCAGATCGACCGCTTCATCCGCCTAACCCTCGGCGACGCCGCCACCGAACGCTACGAGATCATCATCGGCGACCCGCAGGCCGTCGCCCGGCGCATGGTGGAAGGCGTCAAGCGCGTGCGCAGCTCGCGCATCGCGCACAAGGATTCGTTCTACTTCAACTGGGGCCTGGAAGTGCCGCTGCCGTTCCAGCAGCCGTTCGTGCCGACGCACGAGGCGATGGCCGGGCTGGACCTGCACCACGGCCGCAAACCGCACGAGCTGGCCGCTGACCTGCGCCGGGCGTTCTCCGGGATCGTGGCGGGGAACGTGAAGGAAGACGGGATGAGGCGGATCGAGGCGTTCGGACCGTTCCAGATCCACGGCGACAAGGACATGATGGAGTCGCTGGATGCGCTGCTGCGGGCGTTCGTGGAGCAGCGGCGGATGAAGATCAGTGGGGAGTACCGGCCTTGTTATGAGGTGGTGACCTGAGGTCAGGCGGTCCCTGCCACCTTGGGGATCCTCAAGGTGGCGGTGAACCCGTCGGGTGTGCGCGTGGTTTCAAGCGTGCCACCGCCCCCCGCCATGGCTTCGATCCGTGCCCTGACGGCCGCCACTCCGATTCCGTGCCCCTTGCCCGACCCGCTGGCGCCTTCGGGCACAGAATTTTGCACCGCCACTTTGAGCAATAGTCCTTCGGACGCGACGTCGATCGTCATTGATCCACCGCGGCTGTCCGGCTCTATTCCGTGCCGGATGGCATTTTCCACCAGAGGCTGCACGGAAAGGGAGGGCAGCCTGGTGGCGAGCAGGTCGGCGGGCGAAGCGGTCACATTCCAGCGCAACTCGAGGCGCTCGCCGAAGCGTAATGATTCGATTTCCAGATAACGTCGTGCCAAGGTCAGCTCTTCATCAAGCGTGACTTCAGCCGGTCCGGCCAGCGCTGCCCGGAACAGGTCGGACAGGTCGAGCAGCAGTCGTTCGGCCTCCTCCGGCCGGCTATGCACCAGCGCGATGCCGGTGTTGAGCGTATTGAAGAGGAAATGCGGCCTGAGCCTGGCCTGCAGCGCCTCGAGTTCTGCCTGCTTGGCGCGCACCGCCATCTGGCGGATGTGCCAATGGGCCCGAAAGGCGGCCAGCCCCAGCAAGCCGACGGTCAACGCCATGACGGTCAGCTGCACGGTCAGGCCGAGCCAGCCCGCGCCAGGCTCGTGCCAGATGTCGCGAAGAAAGAACCAGGCCAGGCCGCTGACGAGCCATGTGCTGACCAGCAATGCCACCAGCGCGGCCTGCGCGCCAAGCATCGGGCTGGCCCGGGACAGTCCCCGGCGCCCAAGGAAGAGCATGCCCATCGCCATGAGCGCGATCCATTGCGTGGAAAACGAAGCCATCCCGAAGTAGGTCAGACGATCCCCGGTGACACCAGGCGCCAACGCCAGAACAAGAGCCAGTGCTTCGCCGGCGAGGACGATCCTGATGATCGTGCTGGCCTCCCACAGTGTGTCCAATGGTCGGAGCGGGGCGGGTGTCGGGGCCATGCGGGACTGGTCCATGGGCCGAGTTTAGCCACCCATGCTCCCGATTGGGCCGCTCGTCCCTGTAGCGCTGGAGCCGGGCGCTGGTCCGGAATAGCGTATGCCGTCCACCACGGGGAGTGGTATGTCGATTCAAACAGCAAGCTATGCCGGACCCTGTTCCGGGGCCCGGGCGTCCGCGCCAGGCTTCACGTTGGTGGAGCTCATGGTGACGATGGCAGTCGTGGGCATCCTTGCCGCGATCGCGGTCCCCGCAATGACCGCGATGATCAACGGCAACCGTCTATCGGGGACTGCGGGTGAATTGACGGCATCCCTGCAGCTGGCGCGTTCCGAAGCGCTCCGCAGGAGTGCGCCGGTGACGATCTGCGGCACCACTGATGGCGCGACGTGCAGCGCCGACTGGAGCCGCTGGATGGTGCGCGGCAGGGACAACGTGACTGGCACGACAGACACGATCCGCGACAGCGCGGCGTCCAGCACGGTGCAGATCAGGGGGCCGGCAGGGGGCATCGTGTTCCGGCCGTCGGGTCTGATCGACGCAGGACAGCAGCTGACGGTCTGCGTACCGACTGAATCTCCGGAACAGAACCAGAGGGTCTTGACCGTGATGGTCAGCGGCAACGTAGTCACCGCTAAGGCGAACGGAGGAGGAGCATGTTCATGAGTCGCCATGCTTTGAAGGGCAGCGTGCGGCGCGCTCCGATGGGGGCCTCGGTGTCCCGCGCGCGGGCGATGCGCGGCGTCGGCCTGATTGAAGTGCTGGTCTCGGTTGTCATCATCGCCATCGGTTTGCTGGGTATCGCGGCGATGCAGTCCATGGCGTTGCGTGGCTCACAGAGCTCCCTGGAAAGCAGCCAGGCGGTCATGCAGACCAACGCCATCATGGAGGCCATGCGCGCCAACCGCGCGAACGCGGGTGCCTACAACATGGCCATGACGTGCGCGGTTCCCGCAGGCGGCGGCTCACTTGCGGCCAACGACCAGCGCGACTGGATTACGGCTCTGAAGGCCGTGATCGGGCAAGGCGCGGCCGATGCCACGACTTGCGGCCAGATCACCGGCTGCCCGGGCGCGTGCGTGGTGACGGTGCAGTGGAACGACGAACGCGCAGGCGGCGCCGCAGCGCGCCAGGTAGTCACGGAGACCCGCATATGAGCCCGACGACGGCGGTAATGCGAGCGGCGCGGCGGCCCGCGAGGGCGCGGATGGCAGGCCTGAGCCTCATCGAGCTCATGATCGCCATGGTGCTTGGGTTGATAGTGATGGGCGCGGCGTTCGCGGTGTTCATGTCCAACCAGAGCACCTTCGGTGTAAACGAGGGCCTCAACCGCATGCAGGAAAACTCGCGTGTGGCTTTCGAGCTGATGTCACGCGACATCCGCGCCGCGGGTGGCTCGTCCTGTTCGAACATGTCGGTGGTTGAAAGCACCGACGCACAATCGGTGGCGTTCCGGGATATGCCGGTTACCGGAGCCGCCAACAGCCTGACCGTGGTGTCCGGCGACGACACCTCGTATCGCGTCGTCGACTCGACTTCGACTTCGGTCGAGCTCGATCCTGCCCAGTTCACCCTCGACGCCACCGAAGCTTTCCGCACCGGTGACCGGTTGTTGCTGTGCAACGCGCGCAAGACCTTTCTGGTGACGGCTACTTCGGTTACCGCGGATACGGTGAACTATGCCGCGCTTCCGGGCGGCTACGACCCCACCGACGACGAGTTCGCCCCTCCGGCCGCCGTGGTGCTGGCGCGCTTCCGCGACGTGCGCTGGTTCGTCGGTCCCAATACCCGGGGTGGCAGCTCGCTGTGGGTCAGTCGTCTGGGTGGAGCGGCCGAGGAGGTTGCCGAAGGCATCAGCGCACTGCAGTTCCAGTTTCTGGAAGCAGGCAGCGCCGCGTATACCGCAACCCCAGACTGGAGCAACGTTATTGCAGTGCGCATCAACATGACCCTGCAGGGCGCGAACGTCGATGGGCAGGCGCTGACCCGCACCGCCTCGAACGTGGTCAGCATGAGGAGCCGAACGCTATGAGCCACCCATCCCGACATGCGGGCACCCCGGCACAGGATCGCCAGCGAGGCGTTTCTCTTGTCATCGTGCTCGTGCTCCTGGTGGCCACGTCGATCCTTGGCATTGCGGTCCTGCGGAGCACGGCGATGCAGGAGCGCATGAGCGCGAACCAGCGCGACCGCAGCTTGGCCTTCCAGGCCGCGGAATCCGCACTGCGGTATGCCCAGGATGTGGCGCTGACGTCCGCAGCCTGGGAGACGCAGGTGCCCACTGCAGTCGACTGCACCAACTTCAGCATCTGTCCCGAGGGATCCGCACCGGCGTGGAGGGAGGTGCCTGCTGGCGCGTTCGACTCTGCGCGGTTGGCTGCGCCACCGGAATACTGGATCGAGTACCTGGGCACGGGCCCGGGACGCAAGGGGAGTTGCGATGTACTGCCGCCCACGTTGGACTGCCAAAGCCCGATGTACCGGGTTTCCGCCCGCAGCCGCGCAGCAGGTCGCGCGGATGTCCAGTTGCAAGCCAACATCATCAGCCGCATTCCCGACCCGGGGACTTGAGCCATGAACAACGTGCAGACGATTCGGCGGGACAGCAGGACGCCTCCAAACCAGCGACGCTGGTGGGCCGCGCCGTCGGCGTTCCTCGCCACGATGTTGGCTCTACCGGTGCAGGCGGCGCTGGATATTCCCAACGATCCGTTGACGACGGGGGCGCGCGTGCCTCCGAATGTCCTCTTCATCCTGGATGACTCGGGGTCAATGGCGTTCGATGCTATGCCGGCGGACAGCATTGGCACGGATTGGAAGAATCGTACGTACGTGCACAACTCGGTCTACTACAATCCGGCTAAGACCTATTTGCCATGGATAGGTGCGAATGGCGAGCCGCTGTCAGGCGGAACGTCCTACACCAGCGCGTACGGGAGTTTCAATCTCGTCGGCGGCAGCACCATCAATCTTGGAAATTCGAGTAGCTGCGCCAGATTCAACAAGAACAACACACCGGCTGATACCGACGAGTTCTGGTCGGGAGCTACGGAAGTTTGCGGGGGCGTGCAAACTTACTACGTCCCCAGAAACATGGCGGGCGACCTTTCCGCCCAAGCGAACTATTACCGATATCAGATCGCGGATGCCAGTGCAGATGTCGTCCGCGCGGAATACGGTCAGAAACAGACGACGGAGACCATACTCGTCCAAGGCGTCGCGACATATAACGGGACATTGACAACGAATACTACGGCACAGCTGCATCTTTCTCCCGTTTCGCCTGACGGCGTACTGACCATCTCGATTCGAAATACGACGGGCTCTGGTAACCCCCGCATCATTGGCTATGAAGTATATGGGCCTGATGACAGTCGGGTGTGCAATGGTACGGTGGCTAGAGGCATAACCGTGACGTGCCCAGTTTCACCCAGCGCGGACGGCATCTATCGGGTGGAACTCGAACGACAAAGCGCAAACGATATGGCGTACAGGGTGTCCGCTCAACTCGTTACCACAAAGAGCTGTGACGGCACCACGAACGGTAACGGTTGGATCAATTGCACGTCCGCGACGCCCACCGGTCGAAGCATCGCTGCCGAAAAGACCAATTACGCCACTTGGTTTTCCTATCACCGAACCCGCATGAAGGCTGCGAAAGCGGGAGCCAGCGCAGCGTTCAGCGAGCTTGGCAGCAATGTGCGCGTTGGGTTCCGGACAATCTGGCAGCGCAACGGCAGCCAGACGTCGGGCAACTGGCCGCGACAGAACGTGCCGATCCCGGTGGAGTACAACGACGGCCTGTTCGATGATGTCACAGCGGGGGGAGCCACTATCGACAATCGAAGCAAGTGGTATAACCGTCTGCATGGTGCCATTGGTCAGAACGGCACGCCGCTGCACGGCGCCTTGTACCAGGCCGGGCAATATTTCAGCAGTAACGCAGTAACGGGCCCTTATGGACCCCAGAGCGGCACAGACCAGCTTGCATGCCGTCAGAATTTTTCCATATTGACGACGGATGGTTACTGGAATGACTGGAGTAACTACGCGTCTGGCGTTCGGGTGGGCAACTCGGACGGAGCGAGCGGTACGCAAATCACCGAGCCGAGTACTGGCGCATCGTTCACCTACAGTCCCGGTGCGCCGTACTCCGATTCACATGGCGGAGCGGATGGAACGCTTGCCGACGTGGCAATGCACTATTGGAAGCGTGACCTTCGCGCGGACATGCGCAATATCGTCCCGACGACTGGTGCGAACCCCGCGTTCTGGCAGCACATGGTGACGTTCGGCTTGAGCATTGGATTGTCGGGGAACACGGGATTCACCAGCGTTGGCGACGTGCCGACTGGTTTCACCGGCTGGCCTGATCCGATGCCGACGGCAAATGCTACCCGTATCGATGACCTGCTGCATGCCGCGGTGAATTCAAGAGGTACCTTTGTAGCGGCATCGGATCCCGATGAGTTCACGAGTGGCCTGCAGGCTGCACTTGCTGCCATTGTGGAGCGCACGGGTTCTTTCTCGAACGTGGCAGCCAACTCGACTGCCATCGATACTGGAACGCGTGTATTCCAGGCGAACTACGTCTCCAGCGTCTGGACTGGCGAACTCAGGTCGCAGCCCGTGACGATTCCTGCGGGCGTTGCGAACGTGGATTGTTCGGGTACTGGCCAGCCCGCAAATGGTTGGTGTGCGTCCAAGGGCATCCCGACGTCGGCGCGCAAGATATTTACTTCAAACGGCCACAACAACGGCAATCCGCTTTCGCCGGTGGTCACCAGCGGGACGACGGGACTGGCGTTTCCGTCAGCTGCTACGACCGCCCAGCTCGCCAGCCTGAACCGGCCCGGCCCGACGATCTCGTACCCTGTGACGGGCGCGCAGAACGCTGCCTACATTGCGGGCGCGCGGACGCTTGAGCTGAGCCAGGGCGGCAACTTGCGCAATCGCAACCACCTGTTGGGCGATATCGTCGGTTCTTCGCCCGCCTATGTGCAGGAGACAAACACGATATATGTGGGCGCGAACGACGGCATGCTGCATGCCATCAACGCCACCAACGGCAACGAGCTGTTCACGTTCATCCCCGGCATCATCGACTGGGCAGCGTTGGGAACCCTGAGCCGCCCGGATTACGCACATCGCTACTTTGTCGATGGGGCGATCGTGGTCACCACTCGGCAGCAGACGCCGAACGAGAACATCCTGATTGGCGCGCTGGGCAAGGGTGGAAAGGGTCTCTTCGCCCTGGATGTCACCACGCCGGGAACGTTTGGCACCTCGGACTTCAAGTGGGAGCGGGCGGAAACCGCCGGTGGCCATATGGGTCTTGTGCAGGGCCGGCCGATTCTCTCGAAGGTGTCTGGCGGAACAAACGCTGTAGTAATTGGTAACGGCGTGAACAGCGCCAGCAACAAAGCCGCATTGATCGTGCTCGACGTCGACACCGGTGACGTCATCCGCGAGATCGATACGGGCGTCGGGTCCGCGACGCTCTTGAACGGCCTGTCGGCGCCGACTGGCGTGCTGGGCCCCGATGGCAGGACGCTCAAGTACGTGTATGCCGGTGACATGCTCGGCAACCTGTGGAAATTCGACCTGAGCGCCACCAGCCCGGCCTCATGGTCGGCAACCAGGTTGTTCACAGCCACTGACTCGTCGGGCAATGCGCAGCCGATCAGCGGCGGTGTGACCGTGGCCACGCACCCCACGACCAACAAGCGGTGGCTGTTCTTCGGGACCGGTCGCTACCTGACGACGGGGGACGTGAGCAGCACGGCCGTGCAGGGGATGTACGGGTTCATGGAGCACACTGTCGCGCTCACCCGCGAGGACCTCACTGAGCGCACCGTCACTGCCACCGGAACCACGTCGAATGGTTATCCGGTGCGGTCGTTCGAGGCCCGCGGGCCGCTGCCTACGGGCTCGCATGGCTGGTTCATCGACCTGCCTGCAAGCGGCGAACGCATGGTGCAGGATCCCCAGGTCGTTTCAAGGTTCCTCATCACCGCAACGATGATCCCCAGCGGAGACGCGTGCGAATCGGATGGCTCGGGCTATGTGAATGCCTTGGATGCCTTCACCGGGACCAGTGCGGGGGGATCTTACTTCGACCTGGACCGCGATGGTGATACGAACGATGAGACCCTTGGCAACCTGCCCGTGGGTTCGGTGAACCTCGGCGTAGGCATGCCGACTCTGCCAAACCTGCTGCGTGGCATGCTGGTCGTCGGCGGGTCGAGCGGTTCGGGTCTGGGTTCGCCGCTGACGCTTCAGCCGCGGTGGGATCGCGCGTCCTGGCGCGAAATCAGGGGGGACTGAGCCATGAATCGGAACAACGGACAGCGCCCGTTCGCGGGTCACGCTCGCGGCTTCACCTTGATTGAGCTGATGGTTGTCGTAGCCATCATGGGCATCATCGCGTCCATCGCACTGCCCAGTTACAACGAGCATGTGCGCAAGACCCGGCGCGCAGCCGGCGGCGCGTGCGCGATGGCGGTGGCGCAGCAGATGGAGCGGTGGTACACCGCGAATCTGACGTACGTCGGGGCCGTCGCAAACACGACGACCTGCCAGGACAGCGCCCTGGACTACTACGCAATCAACACCAATCTGGCCGCAAGGACTTACACGATCAGCGCGGTGCCCAGTGGAAGCCATTCAGGCGACGCCTGCGGGACCTTGACTGTCAATCAGGCGGGTGCCAAGGGCGCTGGTGGCGCGAACTGCTGGTAGCCGCGCGGCGGAGTGCCAACGACGGCCTGGTCAGTCCAGACAGGCCGTTCCTGCCGGCCCGCGTTCGATACGTGGCCGGCCGACATTGTTCACGATGACCGCACCCAGGCGCTGCCCCTGCCGGTCGCAGATGTTGATGGTCAGGTTGGTGCCGGCGCTCCGCCCGTCAGGCAGATAACGCAGGTGTGTTCGTCCGGAACTGTAAAGACGCAAGTTCCGGTTCCCCGGCGAGAGATCGATATGCAGCAGGTCGGATGCCACGATCGGCCTGAGCTGTTTGTCCCGGCTGATGAAGATCATCCAACCGTTGGTCCAGTCCCCGCCAGGCAGGCAATGTTCGCCATCGACAGTCGGGCAAAGCACAGTGGGATGGCGGTATTTGACCGCAGCAAGGCGGGCGTGGCTCATCTGGCTGACCAGCGACGACATCGCCGCAGCCGTGCGCTGGTGCTCAAGGAAGGCAGTGAGCGAAGGCAACCCGATAGCGGCCAAGGCTGACAGAACAGAGAGCGAAACCACGGCTTCGATCAGGGTGAAGCCTGCAACCTTGCGAGTCATCGATCCTCCACATCCCGGCGTCCATGCCGGGCAGGAGCAGCATCGATGACATGCGACGCGGTGCAAATCGGGCCTCGCAGAGTTCCGGCGTCGGTGAACTCCGAAGCGGCTTGAGGGCTACACGATCGAGCGTTGTTCTTGCCTCGCAATTGAATTGCTTTTCACCGAGGGGCAAGCTGACGACTCCCGCATGCTTGCGTTGCAGGGAGGTCGAGCATCACTACCGGTGCCCATCACTGCGCCGCCGCCACCAGAGGCTCGTCTGCCCGCCAAGTGCGGTCGCAAGAATGCAACTGTTGGTCACGATGAACACCAGGTTGTCGACCATCACGCTGTAGACGATGAATCCGATAGACGCCGCGCTCTGGCCGATGAACAACCAGCGCGACACCCCGCGTGCATCCGGGTCGCGCATCTGCGCGGCGATCTGGCGAATCAGAGTGGCCAGCAGGATCGCCGATGCCGCCCAGCCCACGATGTCGGGTGACATCAATCCGCTCCCTCTGCAGGGCCGGATGCCGACGGACCGGTCGCCGCATCGCTCACGTACGGGGCCCTCGCTCACCGCGATCCTGCGACCTGTGATCACTGAACAACGCACTGGCCACGATGCCAAGCCCCAGCGCCGACGCGAGCAGGAACATTCCCATCGCGATCGCGGGATAACCGAACAACCGCGGCCCCACCACATCGCCACGCATGAGCGTGGCACTCGCCATGATCAGCGCGGCGATGATCACCCCGGTGGCGACGCGGTTGGCGATCTTCTGCAGGTTCTCGGTCAGCCGCGACTCCTGCAATCCCGTCAACCGCACCTGCATCTTGTTCTCGGCGAGCAGTGACAGCAGGGTCGACACCCGCCTTGGGGCGTCCTGCAGCAACGCCTGCATCTCCATCGCTTCGCTGGCCAGGCTCGCGGGCGAGAACGACTTGCGCAGTCGTTCGCGCAGCATCTGCTGCAGGTGGCCTTCGACCACCTGGCGCATGTCGAGTTTGGGGTCCAACGCACGGCACACGCCTTCGAGGTGCAGCAGGGTCTTGCCGAGGTGCTGCAGTTCCGGAGGCGTGCGCAGGCCGCAGTCCGCGCCGATGCGTGCCAGCTCCAGCATCAGCCAGCCTTCGGTCATGGTCTTGGAGCCATGCGCGGCGTAGCGCGCCACCAGTTGGCCGATCTCGCGGACGTAGCGGTCCTCGTCGAAGTCCTCGAGGCGCACGCCGAGCGCGATCGATTCTTCGGCCACTTCCTCGCCACTGCCGTCGACCGCGGAGAACAGCAGCTTCAGCAGGCGGGCACGCTGCTTGGGCGGCACGTGGGCGACCATGCCGAGGTCGAAGATCGCGAGGCGCTGGTCGTCGGTAACCAGCATGTTGCCGGGGTGCGGGTCGGCGTGGATCTCGCCGTGCACGAAGGTCTGGTCAAGGTAGCCGCGCACCAGGGCGTCGGCCAGGGGCTGGTAGTCGTTCTCGGTGCGGCGCAGGCCGCCCAGTGCGGTGACCTTGGTGCCGCGCACCAGGTCCATGGTCAGCACGCGGCCGGTGGTGAGGTCCCAGACGGGCTGCGGCACGAGCAGCAGGGGATAGGCTTCGAAGTGTTTGCCGAAGCGTTCCAGGTTGTCGGCCTCGATCCGGTAGTCGAGCTCGGCCAGCAGGGTCTTGCGGAACTCGCGGACCCAATCGGCGAAGTGCAGGCGGCGGCCGATGCGCGTGACGAAGTCCGCGCGCGCCGCGATGCCGGCGAGGATGTCGAGGTCGCGGCGGATCTCGGCCTCCACGTCCGGGCGCTGCACTTTGACCGCCACCTCGCGGCCGTCGTTCATCACCGCGCGGTGCACCTGCGCGATCGACGCGTTGCCCAGCGGCTGCTCGTCGAACTCGGCGAACAGCTTGCCGAGGCGCACGCCGAGCTCCGCTTCGACCACGCCGCGCACCGTGTCGAACGGGATCGGGCTCACCTCGTCCTGCATGCGCTCAAGCGCGGGCAGGTAGGCGGGCAGCACCATGTCGGGGCGGGTGGAGAGTGCCTGACCGAGCTTGATGAAGGTGGGCCCGAGGGCTTCAAGGTCGCGGACGAACGTTTCCGGACCGGTGTCGGTGTCGGCATCATCGGCCGGGTCGGTCGCGGTTGGCGATGGATCGGCATCGGCGCTGGCGAAGATGCCGGCGCGTCGGTATTTCATCAGGAAACCGAGGATGCGCGCGCTGCGCGCCAGGCTGCCGCTGGAGGGTTCGTTCATGGGCGCTACGCTAGCGTCCGCGGCGTCAAGGCGGTGCTCACGCGCGGGCGCGCGTACCGGGCAGGTTCTAGGGGACAAGCACCACCTTGCGGCAGTCGTCATGCTTCTCGTCGAACATGACGTAGGCCTCGGCGGCATCCGCCAGCTTCATGCGGTGCGAAATGATCACCTCCGGCGACAGCCGCCCTTCGCCGACATGCTCCAGCAGCTCCGGCATGAATTTCTGCACGTGGGTCTGGCCCATCTTGAAGGTCAGGCCCTTGTCGAACGCGTCGCCGAACATGAAGGCATGGATGAAGCCGGCATAGACGCCGGGGACGCTGACGGTGCCGCAGCGACGCGTGGCGGCGATGGCCTGGCGCAGCACGAAGCCGCTGCCGCCCTCGATCTTCAGCGTGGCCAGCACGGTTTCGGTCTTGCTGCCCTTGGCCTCGAAGCCGACGGCATCGATCGTCGCGTCCACCCCGCGCCCGGCCGTCTGCGACACGATGACTTCGGCCGGATCGTCGACCTTGTCGAAGTTGATCGGGATGACGCCGTAGGTACGGCGCGCGAACTCGAGGCGGAAGTCGTGGTGGTCGACCATGAAGATGGTCTCGGCACCCAGCATGCGCGCGCAGGCGGCGGCCATCAGGCCCACCGGACCGGCGCCGAAGATGGCGACGGTCGAGCCCTCGCCGATGCCGGCATTCAACACCGCCTGGTAACCCGTGGGCAGGATGTCGGACAGGAACAGGACCTGTTCGTCGGAGAGCACGTCGGGCACCTTGATCGGGCCGACATCGCCGTGCGGCACACGCACGTATTCGGCTTGTCCGCCCGGAACGCCGCCATAGAGGTTGCTGAAGCCGAACAGCGCCGCCGGGGGGCGGATGCCCTTCTGGTTGAGCGCAGCGCCCTTGCCGATGTTGGTGGTTTCGCAGGCGGAGTGTTCCTGCAACAGGCAGTGGAAACACTGTCCACAGGCGATGACGAAGGGTACGACGACCCGGTCGCCGGGCTGCAGCGCGCTTACTCCAGAGCCCACCTCTTCGACGATGCCCATGAACTCGTGGCCGAAGATGTCGCCAGACTCCACGCCAGGGACCTTGCCGCGATACAGGTGCAGGTCGGACCCGCAGATCGCGGTTGCGGTGACGCGCAGCAGGATGTCCCTGGCGTCGACGATTGTGGGGTCGGCGACGGTCTCGACGCGTACGTCCTTGGCGCCGTGATAGGTGAGCGCTTGCATGGGAACTCCGGCGGCGTGGGGGAGCCCGGAGTGTGCTCGTGTGACGGCGCACGGGCCCGTGAAAAAAGCGTGCATCCGCCAGGGGTTTTTTCCTGAATAGCGTTGTCGGAAAGCGGCGTCGCCAATCTTTCACATCCGGCGCATGACCGCGGTCCTAGCGTGGTCCGGGCAACTGGCAACGAAATCCATGCCCCCACTCCGGAGATCGAGAAGATGGCTGTCAAGACCCTTGAAGACCTGTTCGTGCATGCGCTTTCCGACATGTACAACGCCGAGAAGCAGTTGACCAAGGCATTGCCGAAGATGGCGAAGGCCGCCGCGAATCCGAAGCTCGCGGATGCGTTCACGACGCATCTCGGCGAAACCGAAGGTCAGATCGAACGCATCGACCGCGTCGTCGAGCTGCTTGAGATCAAGCTCAAGCGCATCAAGTGTGCCGCCATGGAAGGCCTGGTCGAGGAAGGCAAGGAGGCGATCGACGAGGTGGAAGAGGGCCCGGTGCGCGATGCCGCGCTCATCAACGCCGCGCAGAAGGTCGAGCACTACGAGATCGCGAGCTACGGCACGCTGTGTGCGCTCGGCAAGCAGCTGGGCTACACGGACGCGGTGAAGCTCCTGCACGAAACCTTGGCCGAGGAGAAAGCGACGGACGAGAAACTCAGCATCCTTGCCGAGGGCGAGACCAACCGCGACGCGGGCCAGGCGCCGGCGAAGAAGGCCAGCAAGTAGTCGCAGCCTGCGTCGGCGAGCTCGCGGACCATGCGGCAGGACTGCCCCCCATGCAGCCCGGCCTGCCGCGGAACTCTCGGAGCAGCACCCCGAAGCGATCAGCGTGCTGGATTGCGCGCGTGCCCAAGGCACGGCGCGCTCACCGGGTGGCCGCGATCTCGACCCAGGTGGGCGCATGGTCGCTGGCTTTCTCCTGCAGCCTCACCCAGCGGTCCACGCCGGCACCTTTCAGCCGCTTGGCCAGCACGGGATTGAGCAACAGGTGGTCGATGCGCAGGCCTCGATCGCGCTCGGCGTGCTGGCGGAAATAATCCCAGAAGGTGTAGATCCGCCGGTCGCCATGCACGTGCCGCAGGCTGTCGGTCCAGCCCTGTTCGAGCAGTGCGACATACGCCGCGCGAGTCCCGGGCTGGATCAGTGCGTCCTTGCGCCAGGCCTTGGCGTCATAGACGTCGTCGTCGGTCGGGATCACGTTGAAGTCGCCGATGATGGCGACGGGGTGCGGCAGCCCGACCAGGGTCCGCGCATGGCGGGCCAGCCGTGCCATCCATTCCAGCTTGTAGTCGAACTTCGGGCCGGGCTGCGGGTTGCCGTTGGGCAGGTAGATACCGGCCACCACGATGCCGTGCACCGCCGCTTCGATGTAGCGGCTCTGCTCATCGTCAGGATCACCCGGGAGACCGCGCCGGCTCTCGACAGGCATCGTGTCGCGGCCGAGCAGCGCCACCCCGTTCCACGAGCGCTGGCCCTGCCAGATCGCGCCGTAGCCGGCCTTCTCCAGCGCGTCCACGGGAAAGGCGTCGTCAAACGCCTTCAATTCCTGCAGCGCCACGACGTCGGGCTTTTCCTTGTCGAGCCACTCGAGCAGGTGCGGCAGCCGTGTGCCGATGCCGTTGACGTTGAATGTGGCCAGCTTCAGGGTCTTGCCGCGCGGCATGGTGCTTCCTCGGTCCGACGTACGATCACACCGCCGCGCGCACGCGGCCGGAGTGGTGTGGATACCTTGGGATCAGGGTCATCGCGGTGAAGTGAAGCATCCGCCTGGGCGGGACTCAGGGGCTGGAGTGGACGCAGCCGGAACGCGGCGGACGATGGTCCGCGCAAGCAACAGAAAGAATGGCGCCCGAAGTTGGACTCGAACCAACGACCCCCTGATTAACAGTTGCTTCACTCTTCAATTTATCGCCGTGGCCCTCTGATTTCGACGGTCCTAAACCCTTGAAGTCGCAGGATTTGAGTGTCCCTACGGTTACAGTCACGGTCGCTGCAATGGAGCCGAGTTGCCGCAGGGCGCCCCCACAGTGTCCCCACAGATTCGGCTTCTATGTTGGTAGGACGTGTCTGGGGCAGGGTGAATGGCAAAGGCAAAATTTACAGCGCGCATGATTGAGGAAGCCGGACGCGGGGAGTACTGGGATTCCGATGTAACAGGCTTCAAGGTGATTGTCACCCGCGCGGGGCGCAAGTCCTTCGCTATAGAAGGTCGGCTACATGGCAGGAAGGTGAAGCACACCTTCAGTCGTGTTGGGACGATGACGCTCGAACAGGCTCGGAGGCGAGCCAAAGAGCTTCTGTTTGAAATCGTGCAGGGTCGTGACCCTGCTGCCACGGCACTTGCCGCGCGGCGGGAATGGACTTTGAAAGAGCTGGTACGCGAGTACAAGACCGGATACTTCCCGAGCCTGCGGCCTGCAACCCAGCAGCACTACACCGACCACTTCGACCGCTTCATTCTGCCGGAGATGGGGAAGCGCAAGGTTTCTGATATCGCGGCTGCGGATGCCTTGCGACTGTTCCGCTCTGTCGAGACTCGCTGTAGAAGGGTTGATGGGGAAAAAGTCGTCCGGTCCGGAAAGACGACCGCCAACAGGGTTATTGCCACACTGTCGAGCTTACTTAGTGAGTCGGTCAGGCTGGGGCTGAGAACCGATAACCCGTGCAGAGCGGTTCGGCGCAATCAAGAATCGAAGCGGGAAAGGTATCTGTCCGACGACGAGACTGCTCGCCTGCTAGCGGCTTGCGATGCCTCCCCCCATTTGGTCCCGGCAAATCTGATTCGGCTTCTCGTCTTCACCGGCGCAAGGAAGGGCGAAACGCTCGCCGCGAAGTGGAGCGAATTCGACCTTGCCCACGGCATTTGGACGAAGCCGAGTCACCACACTAAACAGAACCGTACACATACCGTGCCGTTGTCACAGGCTGCCTTGGCGCTCCTACGCGACATGCGGCAGGAAGCCGAGCGGGCGGGGGCCGAAGAGTGGCTGTTTCCCGGGGCGCGGACTGGCAGAAGGCTGGTTAGCCCTAAGCGGGCTGTTAGGAGGATTTTCGAACAGGCAGCTCTCACGAGTGACGTGTGCTTACATACGCTCAGGCATAGCTTCGCAGCTCGGGTGGTCTCGTCAGGGCACGGGTTGCACGCTACTGGAAAGCTATTGGGTCATACGCAGGCCGCGACCACTCACCGCTATGCCCACCTTGAGCATGACACGCAACGGCGAGCACTTGCCGACTCGGACCAGCTGTTGAACGCGGCAGTATCTGTGCTGATTTCTAGGACCTAGCCGCTCGAAGACTCGTTGCTTGGGAAAACGGTCAAGAGCAATGCTGCACCACGGGAACCTCAACAGTGGCGCAGTGTGGCGGTGACTTCACGGGGCAATGGCTGAAGTTTGACCATCACTGAGTTGCTGTCGAAGGCTGGCAATGCGGCCCTTCAGCGCAGCCCCGATTACGGGATGGAACTGCGCTAGTCGCACCACCCTGCCGGCGACGCGGTTCAGCTCGGTGGCGAAGGTATCCTCGACATCCCCAGCTGCGAAGCGTGCCTCCAATTGAAATACGGCCGTCCGAATCGCCTTTCGGTCGTTCGGTGGAAGAGCGGGACGGCGGTTAACCACCAACTTTGTCGCGAGCATTCGACCATCGCCGCGCCAAATCTCTTGCTTCCCGCGTTTCGCCTGCATTCCGGCTCCGCGCATCATCCCGTAGATTTGCGCAATGCACCAACTAAGCTCTGGGTTCAGCAAGGCGCGACGAGAAGAAATCGTAATGTCGTCAACGTACCGAGAATAGGCGATTCCGTTCAATTCAAGCTGTTGCTGAAGGATTGGCTCCTTTTTCCAGAAGGCCAAGTTGGCCAAGTACGAGCTGGTCACCGCTCCCTGCGGGAGGCTACCGTTTTTGGTAGTGAGAACAGCTAGCATCTGGGCCACCTCCGGTGAGAATCCGAAGAAGCCTGTCCAGATGGATTCGACCAAGAGGCGAGATGTGCTCGGAAAGAACGATGCAACGTCTTCACAGACAACAACCTTGGCGCCAGCATGAATCGCGGCATTGCGGCGAGCGTCGCGCCCCTTGATGCTGCCCGTTAGGTACGTTGGAAATTGAACCGGCGCCAGCAGACGTGCTTGTATGCGCCTCTGAACATTTTTGAGCAACGGCAACGCATCGTAGGGCTGCCTTATGCTGCCGTCAGCCTTCACTATTGGCTTCGCGAGACGGTACTGGCTATCCGTAACGCTCGCCACGTGCTCAAGCTCTATGCGCGAAATCTGTAAGGCTGCTGATAGCGCATCTAAGCTACCGATTGGCCGGTGCGGATACTCAGGCCGCTTGGGCGGGTTCTTCATTCAGCAGGTCCAACGCCGTCATTGCAAGCTGTCCTGCAAGTTCCTTGTTGATACCTGAGAGTTCGCCCTTGTCCGCGCCTAGGAAGAATAGGATTTCTAGCGGGACACGAAGTGCGTCCGCAATACTCTGGATTGTCGAAAGCGTCGGGTCTCGCTTCGAATTCTCAAGCATCGAAAGGTAGGAAACCGAACAACCAGCTAGTCGGGCCAACTTGGCCTGACTTAGCTGGCGTCTGATTCGGCACATTTGTATTGCGCCGCCTAGGCTCATTGCACCACTCCAAAACTGAAAGGCTTGTTGTGTCGTTTGCCTGTCCCAAGTCAGCTCATCAAGTCAGTGATATTCGTAACAACACGAATCACTTCAGCGACAATTTTCAGCGCCCTCACTCCCCAATCGACAGGGCTTTCGCTTACTGAACAATCGCAGCCCTTTTCAAGCGCGGCGATTACTGCTTCGAGTTCAACGATGACACGAGTATCGAGTTGGCTTTGATACACATCGCGGAGCCTCTTCAGCACGGCGATGCTGTTCTCTTTCGTGTGGTCGTCCATCTGGACAAATCCTTCAATCCGGGCACATGCCCGCCGTCGTTAGCAAGTAGCCGGAAGGAGCCAACCCGATACAACAAGCCAATCACCATTCGACGCTGCAAAGACGCCGTCATACGCCGTCATAACCCGACGTGGACGATGTCCTAGACACGAAACGCCAAGACCTAGGTCCGACCAACGTGACGCGGCAAAAAGCCCCACTCATGGACAGTGAAGCGACCCCAACTACAAGGCCGATTAGCTAGCTACTGCTACCGAAACTGAAGAAACACCGCACTACAGGAACTCAACCGAGCGGTATCACTCGGCCTGATGACAAGGTACGAGGCTCTGTTCATGAAGTCAAGATATTTTCACTGACAGTGAACATGGTCCAGCGCCATCGCAGCGGCCCTCGGGCGGAGCCGATGTGGTGCGTCTCGATTTGTATAGGTTCCGGAACGCCGCCCTGAGGGTCCCATAAACCATTCCAAAATGATATAATCTCAATCCCTTAGGAGTTCTGGGACGCCACCTGCCATGCCTGAAGTCGTCGGCTACGCCCGTGTAAGTAGCGCAGGTCAATCTCTAGATGTGCAGCTAGAGAAACTAGCTGGGGCCGGATGCAGTCGCGTCTTCAAGGAGAAACGGTCCGGGCGGCAGGCAGAGAACCGGCCGGAGTTGCAGGCTTGCCTCTCCTACGTGCGCGAGGGCGACACGCTGGTGGTAAGTCGCCTCGACCGCGCAGCACGGTCCGTCCTGGACTTGGCGAAGATGGCGGACTTACTCCGTCGGAAAGGAGTGACCCTCCGCGTGCTCGACCAAGGGCTGGACACGTCCACGTCGGAGGGCAAGCTGATGTTCAACCTGCTCGGCTCATTTGCCGAATTCGAGGCAGAAATTAGGCGAGAGAGAGCCGCTGACGGCGTGGCGCTCGCGAAGCAGAAGGGCATCAAGTTCGGGCGGCGGAATGCGTTGAACGCGGAGCAGGCCCGAACCTTGCGGCGGCTCCACGCCGACGAGGGCTTCAGCATCGCCCAGCTTCAGGACCGCTTCCATGTGGGGCGAAGTACTGTTTACCGAGCCTTGCAGGTCTGCGAATGACGGCCGGCGAGCTGACGCGAAAACCTTCTCACCTGCGACCATGGGTTTGGGCGCAGTATCGACGCCTCATTTCAGCACGCGACCCTTGGGAATCCGAGCTGTTGCATCCGCCGCATTGGGTGCATTCAAAGATTATGAGCGACCACAAGTGCGATATTGTCTGGAAGGCCATAGAGCGGCGCTGCCCAGAGGCGTGCCAAATCCCTGCCGAACAGGAAACTCGCTCGTATGTCCTCGATGAGGTGCTCGGAGCAGCGCTATCGGCGTGGGCAGGGCCTCGCTCCAAGTACGAGGCAGCCACCGTCACTGAGCGAGAGAGAATCGGCAATCGCGTGGCCCAGTTGGCCGAGGAACTGATAGCTGAGCTGGAAGTGATGCGTGCCATCGACGGTACTCACGGAATTCCCGACGAGATTACCGATGCCTTTGCTCGCCGAATGATGGCCGCCAGCCGGTACGGGGACCGCCACGGTGCGAACCCTTTGCCTACCGACCCGGCGCGTGCGAAATCTGCAATCTACTGGCGCTCGATTGGCTTCCATCGAGCGGCCGCCCTGCTACCTGGTGCGCTTCGACCATTGGCTCGCGGTGCTCGTAGGTGGGCCGCGTCAATCCCGTTGGTTCGTCGCCCAGGGGGGGCAAACCCGGAAAGGCTTTATTTCATGAGGACAATGACCCGCTACTTCCGGTCGGCCTTCGGAACGCCCCTGTATGAAGCCGTGGCGGCTCTCACTTGCGCGGTCTACATCTGCAATGTGAGCGCCGACACCGTCCGCAAGGTGACCGTTGAAGGGAGCGGAGCCAATTCCTGAGAATCGGCATTTTAGCTCCGCAGACCCCATTCCATAATCACGCGACCATCTTCGTCGCCGGATAGAACCCCCCGGCACGGAGAAGAAAATGTACGACGAAGAAACGCAGAACCACCCCCGCGATTCGCAGCCCCCCAGCCCGCCTGACCGGTATTACTCAGATTCCCCACAGCAATGCATCCACGACGCGGCAGAAGCCGTCGTGGCGGCGCGCTTCCGGGACCTTGACGAGGCCAGGTTCATGCGGACCGGAGGTCATAGGCGTTACAAAGTGAAGGGCGTGGATGCACGCGTTGCGCTGGCGGCCACCGTCGCTGAGTGCTTTTACCAGAATGCGAGCGCGAAGCCCGAAGAGATTTGGTGGGCGCTTGCTAACCACGGTCTAGACCTGACCTACTTGCAGCGTGGGGCGGTGGCTTTGCTGACTCGTAAGAATGAGTTGCTTGAAGTAGTCCGCACGATTCACGCCCTCATGCCATATGTTGCACTGTTGGCCGAGCGCGGGGACGACGAGCGAACTTGCGGTGGCAGCGATGGAGGCTGACCTAACCGCTGCGCGCCCCTTCCTTGATGCGTTGGGAGGGGTGTTCACCTTTCAGACCCTGCCGGAGGCGTCGGGCGCTCCGCCGCGAATATTTGAGCCTCTGCATGGCTCGCTGGCTGAGCATCGCTCTACCCTGATGCGGCGGAACCGCCAAGGCGCATCCGTCCTTGTCATGGCGAATGAAGGTGACAGCCGGGGACGTAAGAAGGAGAACGTGACCCGCGTTAGGTGCATCTTCGTGGACCTCGATGGTTCGCCTTTGGAGCCGGTGAATGCGTCCGCAATTCGACCCTCCATGACGGTCGAGTCCTCGCCGGGGCGGTTCCATGCATATTGGCTCGTCCAAGGGATGCCGCTTCATGACTTCACTCCGGCACAACAAGCCTTGGCTGCGAGGTTCAATGGTGACACGCAGGTCTGCGACTTGCCGCGTCTCATGCGGGTACCAGGGTTCCTTCACCAAAAGAAGGAGGTTCCGTTCCAGTCAAGATTGTTGTCGTGCGAACCGGAACTGATTTGGGATTGGAAAACGCTGGCCGAGGGGCTGGATATCCCCCACAGCATGTCACTGCCGATGGTCATCCCAGAGGGTCAGAGGAATGCGCTGCTTTTCAAACTGGCCCAGGTCTCCAACCGACAGGGCATACCCAAGGATGAGCGAATTAAAAGCCTGCTTCAGGTAAACGAGCAGCGTTGCCTTCCCCCATTGCCAGAGCTAGAGGTTCGCGGGCTGGTTGAGCGCGCATACCGCGAAGTTCCCGACGGGTTCCTAAGAATTCCGCTGTGTCTATTGAAAGCGCCAGAGTTCATTGCCCTTGGGTCGGGCGAGAAGTTGCTGCTCATGCTGTCGTATCTGCACATCAGTGGGAAGCCGACGCCGGAAACCCCACTGGTTTGGAGTCAGTTCAAGCATCACTTTCAGCGCGAGAACACCTTCGAGGACTACCGCAAGAGGCTGGTAAAGAGCGGCCTTTTGGTGAAGATTAGTAATGGAAGGCCACCGGCTCCGGGAAGGAAGCCGACCCCAGCAATCTTCAGACTGGCACATACAGGGGCGGCATCCGCCCCTGCGGTAACGTGAGGTAGGGGCGGATACCGTGCTACCTGAGCTTTACGGGCTCCACCCGAGAAAAACTGAAAAGCCTCAAGTTAACTATAAGGCTCTCATTGGGTGTGCACAGCGCAACACATGCACTCCGGTTCACTGCCGCGCTCTCGGTCAGCGGAGTGCGTGCATTAGGTGCGCGTTGCACTGCGAAATCCGACATGGCGCGCGTCTAGGCCGAATGTAAGTTGGCAACACCCCAAGGTCCTATCCTGCAACCGTCCCCATAAATACTCCTAATGGCCCGCATGAACTGCGGCAGGAGCGAGACACATGAAGATAGATGACCTCACAAACGATTCGGTACCCGGCTACGGGGCCAAGCGCAACGCTAACCATCCGGAGGTCGGCGAGCTGCTGAACGCTCGACTGGCCAATATGCTGTTCGATTGTCCGACCCTGGCGCGGGATGAAATCGAGCTAGCAAATTTCATCATCAACAAGCTGGATGTGAATCCGCACTACGTTCCGAGCGAGACGCTACTACAGGCAATCCGAGCTATCAACGACAAGCTCGGAGGAACAAGCTCGGCACACGGCATGATTCGCACCGCTTGATACACCCAAGACGTACAGTTCCGCGCCCTACAATTGGAGAGGTTCGATGGTCACGTATGTCGTCACGATGGGCCGTCCAGGGGGCGGCGCGGGCAGCTTCCAAGTCATCATCCACGCATTGACGCCCGGCATGGCTCGCAACATCGCTATGTCCCAGTATCCCGGCTTCGCAGCGCATGCCGTGCGCACGCACTAGCAAAGGCTGATTTACCCAGCCTTCCGGTGCCGTGTCAGTAGGTGGATGACCTTGAGCAGGTCCGGTGGCTGACGTACCAGATGGTAAGACCAACGGCCGAACCGTCCATCGTTGTTCACAGCGTTACACCAACGCTCCGCGGCCGCTGCCTTGATTTCAGCGTCGCCAAGCTCACCCTTGATTTCGATGATGAGCTGCTCTCCCGTGGTCAGCTCTACGATGAAGTCAGGCAGATAGCGACGCCGCACTCCATCCTTTCGGTAGGGGATGATGAAGCCAAGATGGTCATTCTTGACCCAGCGTCGGACTTCCGTGGCTGCGTCCAAAGCAGTAGCTGCTGCCTGCTCCCACGTCTTGGTATCGGCGACGATGGCATTCAAATGGCACTTGCTGGCAGGCCATGGTTGCCGCCCCGTGTTGAACTCCACGAATCGCGTTGTGCGCTCACCGGCAGGCCCGGGAGCTATGACGGGCCGTTCCTTGGTGCGCCCGCTCTCATCGACCGATTGGAGGGCGTCGTAGAGGATTCCCGCAGCCCGTAGGAAGTAGGGGTTGAGAGCTACGTCCTGCGGAAGGCTGTTTCCCCGACACTCCACCTTGCTCGTCAGGAATTGCTGGGCGTACGTCAGTAACTGCGGGAAAAGGCGATGAGTTGGGATGGTGTCGCCTTGTTCCTGCTGCCATTGCTGAGTGACAACCTTGGCCAACGTGAATGCAACTTGCTGAAGCCGAATACGGGTACGCCATTGGTCGAGAGTGACCACGGCCGACTCACCTGGACCGTAGGCCGCCAGGGCACCGTCAACGGTGGTCAGTCCTTTCATCAGTGTTAGGTCGGGAACCTCCATGGGGTCGAGCACAAGGGTCGGCACCTTCGCCCAATCCAAGACCAGTCGGGTGATGCCGGGGTCCGTGTATCCCTCGACCACGGGGAACGAAATCTCGAACTCCGTCTTGGTAGGAACGGCATAGATTTGATTGGCAGGGGGCGTGGGAGGCTGCTGAGCGCCCCCTTCGACCTTGAACGGAATCAGCTCAAACGGAACGCCAAAGACCTTGGCGGTCTCCTCGCGGAAGAAGCCTGTCGCCTCATCAACGGCATAAGAAGTGCGGCGCAACGCGCGGCCAACCACTTGTTCGCAGAGGAGCTGCGAACCGAACGGGCGCAATCCGACCACATGGGTCACTGTGGTGGCATCCCAGCCTTCGGAGAGCATTGCCACGGAGATGATGCAACGCACGTCTCGACCTGGGGGGACGCTGGCGTCCAACGTCATCAAGCCGTTGTCGTCATCCTCCATCGCTCTGTGATTGTGCTTGTCCACGAGCACCGTGTATTCCTCGGGCGACTTGTTGCCCGGCCACGCCGTCCTGCCGATTGTCTCAAGTACGAACCGGAGGCGGCGGGCCTCGTCATTCTTGCCGCCGCCTTCCGCAATGTCCTCGGCCACCTTGCTGTCAACGCGCACCGTCCACTCTCGGCCGGGCGCGTTTCGGAATTGGTCTGGCGAGGCACCGAACAGTGGATTGCCGTTGGCAAGCCAGTCATACAGTTCCTTTGCCAAAGCGGTATCGCGACACACGATGATGAAGACAGGAGGCACATTGCTCTTTCGGTGTCCCGCCTTGAACTGCGCGTCCCATTCCGCAGCGGTCTTCCGCCACTCGTCCGCCAGTTGAGTGATGGGCTGGGTCGCATAACGCATCATCACGTCGGGGGTGAGCTTCCCGCTCACGCCATCGTTCTCCGCCATTTCCTGGACCCATCGCCATACATTGAAGTAGGCCGGGGTCGCTGTGCCGCCGATATCCTGAGTCGGCAACTGTGGAATCTTCACCAGTCCTGCCTCGATTGCTTCCAGGAGGCTGAAGTCCGATACCACCCATGGGAACGGTTTGCCGACCTCGTTGCCGCTTCCTTGGATGAAGAATGGCGTGGCAGACAGGTCTACGCAGAGGCGAACGCCGTTGGTCTTCCCACCCAGCGCCTTATTGATGCGGTCCAAGCCTTCAATCCAGACCGTTGCCTCGCGAGCATCGGCTTCTGCCGTCTCCTCGTCGATGGAGTAGGCGTCTTCCGAATCCAGCTTGCCCCGGCGGTAGGCGTGGTGAGCTTCGTCGTTCATCACAAGAATGGCGGAACTGCGCCCCTTGCGATTGCCGAGTACTCGCCGGAGGAACGCCGCATCGCTCTCGTAGTAGCGAATCTCGCGGACGTCAAAGCCAGTCAGCTTGCCTTTGGGGTCCCTCAGTTCCCAAACGATTTCGAACGCGCCGGTTAGCGCCTGCTGTCGGATGTCTGCTTCGGTCAAGTTGAGCTTGCCACCGAGCTTGACCGTTCGAGTTTTCTCGACTGGAACACCTCGCTTTACGACTCGCGCAGACGTGCCATTGACGTCTCCCAGCTCGCGACGTTCCAGGTTGTGCCAGTTGGTAATGAAAACCTCGCCACGGCGAAGGTCCTGCATACGGTGCAGCGGAACCAGTTGGCGCGTCCTGTAAAGACTCAGCTCATCGAGGTTCGGGTCCAGCTCGCGCAGTCGGTCACGGATGGTGACGTTCGGGCAGACGATAAGCACCGTATCCGAATAGACAGCCGCTTGGGGCTGCGCGACCTTGTTGATGATGGACCACGCCGACAGCATGCCCATGACGGTGGTCTTGCCACTGCCTGTGGCCATCTTCAAGGCATACCGGACGAACGCCTTGTAGCCTTCTGCCTTGGCGTCGTCACCGGGCTGGTCTGTGGGGATAACAACGCCCTGCTTCAGGTCCTCTGGCCCTTCCACAAGGAACAGCACCGTCTCGACCGCCTCAAGCTGAGCGAAGAACAGGCGCTGCGCTCGGTCCGGGGAGCGCCAGAGTTCCAGGAGTTCCCGAGTAACTTTGGTCGCACCAGAGTAATCCCGAGCACGCCATTCCTGTACGCGTTGCCGCAGGAGGTTGGCCAGGTCGAGCAGGTACTCCTCTCCCTTCGCCGCATCATCGAACAGAGCCGCCTGTTGCTTGCTGTTGCGGCCCCGAGCCGCGCGGTCAGGGACGCGGAAGAAGTAGGACGCCAGACGCCGACCAAGCCGCTTCTCCGGCTGCTTGGCCTCTTCGATATGCCAGTGATGCTTCGGGTCATCGTAGGGCAAATTGATGATGGGAGCTTCTACGGCATTGATTTGGCTCATGCGACCGCCTCTGCGGGGGCGGCGATGCTTTCCGGGTTTACCGTCTTGTTACAGATTTCCCAAATTTTGTTGGCGCGGGCTTCGCGAAACGCGCGGTAGGTCAGCGCGTCGAAGGCCATGCTGCTCGGGACTGCCGAATAGAAGTCAACGAGTAGATGCTTCTCGATAGGAGTTCCTGCCGCTTTCAGGCGGCCGAAGTAGTCCGCGGGAAGCTCGGCCCGCTTGCGAATGTTGTCGGTCGCGCCGACAAACCGGAAGTTGCCGATTGTGTTCACTTCGCTGCTAGGAAGGGCGAGCTTGGTGAGCAGGGCGTGCCGCGGATAGATGTGGTCGATGTGTGGCTCGTTGCCTTTGAACTTGACGTCAAACGGCGACCCGCCCATCTGGTCCACGTAGACCAGGTTGAGAAGAATGTAGCGAAGCCTACTGGTATTGAGGTCCGTGGGATGAAGGTCGGTCTTGTTGCCTCGGCTCCGGAAGAAATTCTTGACCTCGGCCATGGGGAATCCGGCTGGCGAGGCAATGCCAACAATCGAGTGAAGTCCGTTGATGACCGAATCCGTGCTCTGGGAGTACCACCCAAACATCTGAGCCTTGTAGTGGTACGCACGCATGAGCGCCTTACTGCGTTCATTCGGCTTGGGGTTGGCATACAGGTAGTCGAAAAGTGGAATGAAGCTGTTGTAGCTACGGATGACCTTGTCGGCGTAAACCTTGAGGTCGGACTTCAGGAAATCGCGCAGCTCCTGGAACGCCTGCTCAGCGCGGTCCCAGCCGGCTTTCATGTCCTGAAGCAACTTGGTCCCGTCTTCCCCACTGAATTTTTCCGGCGAGGCTTCAGCCCCGCGGCCATGGACGACCAGGAGGCACTTCAGTGGGAACGACTTGTCGAAGTCGAGGTTCGTGCTGTTGAGTAGTTCTGTCGTGTCCTCGATGGCCTCTTCGATTTCGCCCCAGCCTTCCTTCATTGCGGCAAACATCAGGTCCGAGGCATCGAGCTTCGTGCCGCCGGAGTTCACTCGAACAAAGATGTCCAAGACCGTCCGGTACGGGTACTTGTTTGCAACGCCGTCCAGTTCCTGGACCCAAAAATGTTTCTCTTCCCTCAACAGCGAGACCAGTTGGGAGAAGTTCCGGCGGACCTGCTTCTGCCTCGCCTTCTGCTGGTCATCGCTCGGTGCGTACTCGGGAGTCATCGCCGCATCGGATGTGTCGAGCAAGTCGTTCGCGCGGTCTGACAGTTCCTCTGCGTTCTTCTGCGAGTCCTTGCCAAGAAGGTCGGCTACCCGATACCAGGGGAATGGCAACGGTGAATTGGAGAACTTCAGCGAGTATTGCAGGCCGGAGTCAGCAACTGCTTCTCCGCTTGCGACTTCAAAGTACGCTTCAGCACGGTCGCTACCTTCGGGCTTGATTGCGCCAGAGAAAATTGCGAACAACGTCTGAAGGCGCTGCTGTCCATCGAGCACGAAGACCTTCTCGTGGCCCTCCTTGCTTACATTCGGCTCGTAGTAGTCACTGAGGTCCGCGTCCCAGTCAACGACATTCATGAACTGACGGGCTTTGATTTCGTCCTTCGTCCGCCAGAAAAGCAGGGTCTGAATCGGGTAGTTCCGCATCAGGCTATCGAAGAGTTTCACCATCTGCTCTTCTTCCCAGACGAACGGGCGCTGGATATGCGGCAGATACAGCGATGAGTTGATGTCTTCGATGAGACGGAACAGGGTCTTTGGCTTGTAGCTCATACCGCAACCTCCAACACTCGCATCAATTCATTGCCACGCTCGTCGATGACCTTGACGGCTACTCGTTTGGTTTCCCCTGGCACGAAAGGCTCGCTGATGGTCCCTGCCAGATGCGCCCAAACCGACTCGTCGAAGTCCACCTTGAGCGACTTCTTCAAGTTGTCCCATGCGGAAGTCTTCGGGAAGAAGACCTGCGTGGCATAGAAGCTCATTCCGTTGTAATCGGTATCGAGCATCCAAGCAGGCATGTTTTGACCTTCAATAGCCTCCTGCTCCATGGTGCTGGGATTGAATACATCGAGACCCTTTAGCTCGACTTCGTAGAGGGCAGCCCCGTCGTCATTCTCCTTACCGGTCTTGCGGACGACGGCGTCCGGCAGCCCAGTAATCGAGAAAATCTCGCTGGCGCGGCTTGTCTTCAGCAAATCACTCATAGCAACGTCCGGAGTGACGCTCACGTATGTCGATGGAATGCGCAGCTTCTTATGGTCTTCGAGCAGCTCTCTTGCCTTGGCGTTGATTGCAAATCCAAAGAAATAGAGCCGCGTAAACTTTAGGAAATACGCTTCGCGCGCAGCTTCGTAGACAACGCTAGAAGAAATCGCTCCATCCTGAGGCCCAAAGACAACTGCAATCTTGTTGCCATCGCTGTCTTGCCCTTCCGCGTGCAGGTACTCGCCGTCAGTGACCCGGCGAATATCAGCCAAAGATAGTTCCCTATTTCCCGGTAGGCGTAGGGTCCTGGACTGACGCAGTACTTGGGTCATTCGTTCAATGTGCGTCGCTGCGTCGGAATAGCTCGCAAGCTCTTCACCGATGCCATCCTCAAATTGTCCGGTCATCGAACTGCGACCCTGCGCCGGAGCAATCGTCGCCTCAACAACGAATGGGCCAGATACACGGACTATCGACTTCTTGACTTCAGGGCGGTCGCTTATAACTTCCGTGGCAGGCGGTGCTTCATTAGCTATGGATTGCAGCGTTGTATGAGGCACTAGCCCACCAACTTCCTCTCCATTTCGGTTTTGTTTCCTCTGATAGACGAACCCGCCCTGTGGCCCCAGTTGCGGCTCTTTCAGTTCGTAATAGGGAAAGGTAGCGGTTAGCAATCTTTGTCGCGCGAGGGCGAGCGGTACGCGCGATGTGTCGCACGTTATCCATCGGCGGCCCCATTGCTCAGCCACGTACGCCGTTGAGCCAGAACCACAGGTGGGGTCGAACACAAGGTCACCTGGGTCTGTCGTCATCAACATGCACCGCTGTATTACTAGTCTGTCCGTTTGAACAACATAGACCTTGGGGTCAGAGCTGGAATAGCCAGCGCTTCCTGTGTCACTCCATGAGTTTGTCAGAGGGGTGACGGGAAAGTCGGCGAGATAGCGGATGTAGTTCAACTGGCTCGCGAGGCCAATCAGGCGCTTTGCTTCTGCAAGTCTGTCTAAACCACTTGGATTGGTCGTCTTCCAGTGCCGGTGTGCACCACAGTCATATCTCTTGCCATTAAAGGTGTAGAAACGCTCTTCTGGTTTCCCTGCATCTTGCGAAACCGCAAAGCTCAATTGCGCTAGCCGCCAACCCTCGGGCAAAGGTGACGAGCCTTCTCGTTCTTCCTTGGAAATCAAGCGTACGGTCGATGAATCAGGAGCTACTGCGTACTTGTAACTTTTGAAGGTCGTTTGCTCTTTGGGTAAGTACAATTGACGATACTTTGCTCGCTTCTTGTCTTTGGCATACCACAACAGAAAATCCGATTCGGAGCTTAAGAGGTTTGATGCAGTGCTTGCGGTCTTGGAGAACGTTATGATTGATATGGCGTTCTCAGCACCGAACACCTCGTCCAAAATCTCTCGGACATGGTGCAGATTTTCATCCGATATCTGAACAAAAATACTTCCTGTTTCGCTTAGAAGTTCCTTGGCCAATAACAGACGGTCGCGGAGATAAGTCAGATACGAGTGCAGCCCAAGCTCCCAAGTGTCTCGATAGGCTCTAACCATCTCTGGCTCGCGCGTCATCTCAGCATCTACCGCGTGCTTGACTTGTTTACTACGAACAAAAGGCTGGAAATTGGAGCCGAACTTCACGCCGTAGGGTGGGTCCATGTACACCATCTGGACTTGGCCACCCAAGCCCTCAAACTCCAACATGGAGTTCATGATTTGCAGGCTGTCACCGAGCATCATTCGGTTTTGCCACGGCCCCTTGTGCTCGTAGGCGTCGAGCTTGTCCGTAACGTCGAGGCCGCCATCTCCGAACAGGTCCAGTGACGTGCCTTTGGCTTTTCGGTTCTTGATGCCTTCGAGAATCGCTTTCGTCGAATGGCGTTCGTGGACAAAAAGGGGGACGGTAGGCACCTCAATCTGATGCCGTTCCGCCTTGCCTGCCCAGTTCAAGAATGGTTGGGACAGCGTTTGAAGCAAGTTGGCCGCCGCGCCAAGAGACTGGACCTGGACACTGCCACCCGCCCAGACCTGCGCTTCGCCGAATACGTTGGCTTCGCCCTCGGAGGCGCACCGCTGCACAAGACCGATGAGCCATTCGGCCAGCTCGCGCTCGCGGTTCTCGTCCCAACTTAGCGCCGGGTCAAGGCTGCTATCGAATCGGTAGGTCTTCGGGGGCTTCTTGGACTGGAACTGGTCTTGGACCCCAACGTCCGGGCGTTGAGTCGCCTCTTGACTGTGCAGGTAGTCCGTTGCCTGGTTGCGACTGGTCGCCTTCGTACGCTTAATAGCCAAAACCCCACCCCTTCCCCTAGCTCGAAGGTCGAGGATATCAGTGGGTCTTGCGATGCCAAAGGAAGTTCGGTTTGCGCAAATCGCGTCCGGCCCCGAAGCGTCCACCCAACCATTCAAATGAAGGGACGGTAGGTACCCTGGCGAAGGCTGCCGCCCCCACAGTGTCCCCACGGTATAACTCGCCCAAGAAAAAGGGCCGCCGAGGCGACCCTAAGTCATTGATAGATTTGGCGCCCGAAGTTGGACTCGAACCAACGACCCCCTGATTAACAGTCAAGTGCTCTAACCGGCTGAGCTATTCGGGCGGGGACCGGTATTTTAGAGCGTAACTGGCCGCGGTCAAGGAAAACGGCTCACGGGCACGCGGTTTCGCGGATGGGGCGCTCCGCGCGCACGCGTCCGAGACGGTTCACGACCACCTTGCCGCGCAACTGGCCGCGCGCGCAGGCGTTCACGCTCAGGTTGCTGTGCGCGCTCATGCCACTGGCCTGGTAGCGCAGGAAGGGGCGGCTGGAGGTCAGCCGGAGGCGGTCCGGGCCGCCTGCGGGCGCGTCCGTGGCGCGCAGCAGGTCTCCGTGGGCATCGGGCTGGCGGTTGCCGTCCGGGTCGCGGAACACCAGCCATCCCGTGCTCCAGTCGTGGTCGCCGCGGCAGCCGGCATCGGCCACGCCGGGGCACACCACCACCTGTTCGCGGCGCATGATCGCGCTGTTGCGCGCCATCGCCATGTCGGCGGACAACAGGTGCAGGCTCGCCGAAACGCGGTGCCGCTCCAGCGTGCCGTTGAACGAGGGCAGTCCGAGGGTGAGGGTGACGGCGGCGATGGCCGCAACCACCATCGCCTCGATCAGGGTGAAGCCCGCGTCGCGCCATGCCATGCCCAGCCTCCTTGCCGGTACCACGGACCGACAACGCTAGGCGCTCCGCAGGGCCAGGGCCATCGGTGCCCGGAGGTCGGAGGGGTAGGAAGGTCGCCACCGCCGGGGTCGGACACACACACGAGGGCCTGTCCGCCATTCCTGCGTCCTTCGCAGGCCGTTGCACCCGCCCGCCTACAATGGGCCGATGCGATCCGCCACCCATACGCCGTTCCAGCTTGTCTCCCCCTACCAGCCCGCCGGCGACCAGCCGCAGGCGATCAAGCGGCTCATCGACGGCTTCGAGGCGGGCCTGGCCCGGCAGACGCTGCTCGGTGTGACCGGCTCCGGAAAGACCTACACCATCGCCAACGTGGTCCAGGCGGTGCAGAAGCCGACCATCGTCATGGCGCCCAACAAGACGCTGGCGGCGCAGCTGTACGGCGAGTTCAAGTCGTTCTTTCCGCACAACGCGGTCGAGTATTTCGTCAGCTACTACGACTACTACCAGCCGGAGGCGTACATCCCGTCGTCCGACACGTTCATCGACAAGGACAGTGCGATGAACGAGCACATCGAGCAGATGCGCCTGTCGGCGACCAAGGCGCTGCTGTCGCGGCCGGATGCGCTGATCGTGGCCACGGTGTCGGCGATCTATGGCCTTGGCGACCCGGAGGACTACCTGAAGCTGCGCCTGATCCTGGCGCGCGGCGAGCGCATCGAGCAGCGCCAGCTGATCCGCCAGCTTACCGAGCTGCAGTACACCCGCAACGACACCGAGCTGCGCCGCGGCACCTATCGCGTGCGCGGCGAGGTGATCGACGTGCACCCGGCCGAGTCGGAGGCCGAGGCACTGCGCATCGAACTGTTCGACGGCGAGGTCGAGAACCTCAGCCTGTTCGATCCGCTCACCGGCGAAGTGCAGCGCAAGGTGCCACGCTTCACCGTGTACCCGAAGACGCACTATGCGAGCACCCGCGAGAGCGTGCTCACCGCGGTCGAGACCATCAAGATCGAGCTGCGCGAGCGCCTGGAGCAGCTGTACGCGCAGAACAAGCTGGTCGAGGCGCAGCGCCTGCAGCAGCGCACCCAGTTCGACCTGGAGATGATGGCCGAGGTCGGCTACTGCAACGGCATCGAGAACTACTCGCGGCACATGACCCGCCGCGAACCCGGTGCGCCACCGCCGACGCTGTTCGACTACCTGCCGCCCGACGCGCTGCTGGTGGTCGACGAGTCGCACGTCACCGTGCCGCAGATCGGCGGCATGTACCGCGGTGACCGTGCGCGCAAGGAGACGCTGGTGGAGTTCGGCTTCCGGCTGCCGTCGGCGCTCGACAACCGCCCGCTGCGCTTCGAGGAGTGGGAGGCGCGTGCGCCGCGGATGATCTTCGTGTCCGCCACGCCGGGCAAGTACGAGTACGAGCACTGCGAAGGCGAGATGGTGGAGCTGGTGGTGCGCCCCACCGGGCTCATCGACCCTGAAGTCGAGATCCGCCCGGTCGCCACCCAGGTCGACGACGTGCTCGGCGAGATCAACCTGCGCGTTGCGATGGGCGACCGCGTGCTGATCACCACGCTCACCAAGCGCATGGCGGAGAACCTCACCGAGTACCTGTCCGAGCACGACGTGCGCGTGCGCTACCTGCACTCCGACATCGACACCGTCGAGCGCGTGGAGATCATCCGCGACCTGCGGCTGGGCAAGTTCGACGTGCTGGTCGGCATCAACCTGCTGCGCGAGGGCCTGGACATGCCCGAGGTGTCGCTGGTGGCGATCCTCGACGCCGACAAGGAGGGCTTCCTGCGCTCCACCGGCTCGCTGATCCAGACCATCGGCCGCGCCGCGCGCAACCTGCGCGGCAAGGCGATCCTCTACGCCGACCGCGTCACCGACTCGATGAAACGCGCGATCGACGAGACCGACCGCCGCCGCGCCAGGCAGGTCGAATACAACCTCGAGCACGGCATCACCCCGCGCTCGGTCGCGCGCCCGGTCATGGACATCATGGAAGGCGCGCGCAGCGAGCAGGCCGAATCCAAGGGCGGCCGCGGTGGTCGCGGCAAGGTGCGCGCGGTGGCCGAGCGCCCCGAGGATTACGCCAGCCTGGGCCCGGCCAAGGCCGCCGCCAGGCTCAAGGCGCTGGAGCAGCAGATGTACCAGCACGCCCGCGACCTCGAGTTCGAGGCGGCCGCCGGGGTGCGCGACCAGATCCATCGCCTCAAGGAGGCCATGCTCGCATTCCGCTAGGCTTGCCGCCGCCGAATGCAACCGCTAGAATTCGCCTCCCTTCGGGCGGTTAGCTCAGTGGTAGAGCATTACCTTGACATGGTAGGGGTCGGGGGTTCGAAACCCTCACCGCCCACCACGCTTTCCACGCGTGGACAATCGTTGGGATCCACACAAACCCCTGATTATTCGGGGGTTTTGTGTTTCCGGGGTGCGTGCTAGGCTTTTTGGGCGGATCCGCCGCAAGCTGCCAGGAATGATGCCCCGATGACGTTCGCCGTGCCCCGGCCTGACCGGTCGACCGCATGAGCGTGATGGCCGAAATCGGCAGCGCGCTGGGCCGGGAGTACGCGCTCCCCAGCGTGGCCACGCTGACGGTCGTGGTCGCACGCGTGCTCACCGCGGCGGTCCTCGGTGGGCTGATCGGCTACGAGCGCGAACGCAAGGGCCGCTCGGCGGGGTTCAAGACCCACATCCTGGTGTCGATCGGATCCGCCCTGTTTGTCCTGGCGCCGGCCATGGCGGAGGTACCGATGGCCGACATCACGCGCGTGATGCAGGGCATCGTGTCCGGCATCGGCTTCCTCGGCGCGGGCGCCATCATCAAGATGGACAGGGGCGCGCGGGTCGAGGGGCTCACCACGGCCGCGGGCATCTGGATGACCTCCGCCGTCGGCATGGCGGCGGGCATCGGCATGGAGATCGTCGCGCTCATCACCACGCTGTTCGCGCTGGTCGTTGTCGGCGCAATCCCCAGGATCATGGGGCAGGACGGCCCACCTGTGGATCCTCCAGCCAGGGGGTAACCCGGATTGGCGGTCGTACCTTCCCCGGACGCTCGCCGATACCGTCAGCGGCGCGTGGGTCCGGGCACCGCCCGCCGCCGCACTTCATCGCCCCCGACCTCGCGCACGAAGCACGCACGCCAGGTCGCCAGGTCCGGCAGGCCGATCCCGGCCGGGTCGCCCGCGACATACAGGGTGACGTGGGGAATACCGCAGTCCAGCGCCAGGCCGCTCGCCCGCGCAAGCCTGTCGCGGAACGCGGCGAAGGCCGGCATCTGCAGGTGCTCGATCACCGCCCATGCCTGCAGCGGGCCGTCCCACTCGTCCTTGGTCTTGTGCACCAGCGCGTAGCGCTGCGTCGGGATGATCCGCCAGTCGAACGCGGCGAAGGCATCGGCCACGGCAGGCGGATCGAGGCGGTCGAGCACGACGCTGGCCGTGGCGTGGTTGAGCAGGGTGACGTGCAGCTCATGCTTCTGCTCCAGCACCAGGCCGTCGAGCCTGAGGCGCAGCGGCATGTCGGCCGCGAGCAGGTCGCGTTTTTCGAGCGGCAGCAGCAGCGCGCCGTCGGCGTTGAAGCCAGGCCAGTGCATCGTCACCGAACCTCCAGGCTGGGCCAGCGTCCCGAGCTTACGCTAAGCTCGGACGCGCCCGGGACGGGCACGGGGCGGGGCGGCAGGATGCCGCGCCGCATCAGCAGGCAGATCACCAGGGACGGTGGACATGGACAGGATCAGGATCGCGTTGGCGCTGGCGCTGGCGTGCGTGGGCGTCGCATGTGTCGCGGGGCTCTGGCTGTCGGGGTGGCTGGTGCTGAGGCTGCTTGGACTCGGCGATCTCACCGCAGGGCTCGCCACCTGGCCGGCCTACCTGCGTGCCATCGACCTGCCCGGACTGGCGCCGTTCGCCGGCCGCATCCGGATGGCCGGCGCAGTGGGGCTCGGCCTGCCGCTGCTCGCCTCCACCGTGCCGGTGTTCCTGTTGCTGCGACCGTCGCGGCGCGCGATGCACGGCAAGGCGCGTTTCGCCAACGCCTTCGACCTGCTGCGGCACGGCCTGTTCACCTCTTCGGGCGAAGGCATCGTGGTCGGTCGCTATGGCGGGCGCCTGCTGCGCCTGGCCGGCCAGCAATCGGTGGTGCTGGCGGCGCCGACGCGCTCGGGCAAGGGCGTCGGCGTGGTGGTGCCGAACCTGCTCGATTACCGTGGTTCGGTGGTGGTGCTGGACATCAAGCAGGAGAACTTCCAGCTCACCAGCGGCTGGCGCGCGGCGCAGGGGCAGCAGGTGTTCCTGTTCAATCCCTTTGCCGAAGACCGGTGCACGCATCGCTGGAACCCGCTCGTCTACGTGTCCACCGACGCCCTGCAGCGCGTGTCCGACCTGCAGGGCATCGCGGTGATGCTGTACCCGGACGCCGGCGCCGAGCAGAAATTCTGGACCAGCCAGGCGCGCAACGCGTTCATGGCCTTCGCGCTGTTCCTGTTCGACCACTACGAGGCGCAGGCGCGCGAAGGCTTCCCGCCGGAATACCACGTGTTCCCCACCATCGGCCGCCTGTTCCGGCTTTCGTCTGCGGAAGGCACGCCGGCGCGCGCGCACGTGCAGGACCTGGCTGAGCGCCACTTCCTTGGCGAGCATGCGCGCCGCGCGTTCGGCAACCTGCTGTCGCAGGCCGAGGAGACATTCGCGTCCATCCTCGGCAGCTTCCGCGAGCCGCTCAACGCGTGGATCGATCCGGCACTCGACGCCGCCACCAGCGGCAACGACTTCCTCCTCGACGACGTGCGCCGCCGGCCGATGACCATCTACGTCGGCATCCAGCCCAACCGGCTGGCGGAGGGCAGGGCGATCCTCAACCTGTTCTTCAGCCAGCTGATCAACCTCAACACGCGCCTGCTGCCGAAGGACGACCCGACGCTGCGCCAGCAGTGCCTGCTGCTCATGGATGAGTTCACCGCCGTCGGTCGCATCGACATCATCGCCAGCGCCATGGCCTACATGGCCGGCTACAACCTGCGCCTGCTGCCGGTGATCCAGAGCATGGCGCAGCTCGATGCCACCTATGGCAAGGACGTGGCGCGCGCCATCCTCACCAACCACGCCATGCAGGTGGTGTTCGCGCCGCGCGAGCAGCACGATGCCAACGACTACTCGGAAATGCTCGGCTACACCACAGTGCGCCGCCGCAACCTGACCCGCGGGCGACGCCGGGCGGAACTGTCGCGCAGCGAGTCGGAAGAGCGACGCGCGCTGATGCTGCCGCAGGAGCTGAAGGCGATGGGCGTGAAGCGCGAGATCCTGCTGTGCGAGGGCCTGCCGCACCCGGTGCGCTGCCGCAAGATCCGCTACTTCGCCGAGCGCCGCTACCGCGTGCGGCTGCTCCCGGCGGTCGAGGTGCCGCGCCTGCCGGACAGCTGACGATGCGCTAAACGCCTTGCGGGCCACGACACGCCGCCAGCCATCGCGCGCGTATCGTATGCGGTGGAGTCCTCCCTCCGAGAGGTGATGCGATGAAATTCACAGTAATGGCCGGTGCGCTGGTGGCGATGGCGTTCGCGTCGGCGCCGATGCTGGTCCACGCGCAGGACGAGCCTGAAGAGGCCAGCCAGTCGCGCGCCAAGCCGAAGAAGAACGACGACCGGTTCTGCATCCAGGACACCGGCTCGCGCGTCGTGGCGGCGCGCAACGCGCGCTCGAAGTCCGACGAAAAGGAGTGCGTGGCGGCCGGCGGGCGTGTCTACACCCGCGAGGACATCGACCGCACCGGTTCGGTCGACATCCAGGACGCGCTGCGCAAACTCGATCCGTCGATCCGCTGACGGTCCGCCGCCTGACAACGACGCCCGGCCACGTGCCGGGCGTTTCCGTTTGCGGCCATAATCCGGCGGATTCCACGCACCACGGACCCGCCATGTCGAACCGCAACGACCCCTCACGCAGCATCCGCGCGCCGCGCGGCAGCGAACTCGCCTGCCGCTCCTGGCTCACCGAGGCGCCGTATCGGATGCTGCAGAACAACCTCGATCCCGAGGTCGCCGAGAATCCGGCGGAGCTGGTGGTCTACGGCGGCATCGGCCGCGCCGCTCGCGACTGGGACTGCTACGACGCGATCCTCCAATCGTTGCGCACGCTTGGCGACGACGAGACCCTGCTGGTCCAGTCCGGAAAGCCCGTTGGCGTGTTCCCCACCCACGCCGACGCGCCTCGCGTGCTGATCGCCAACTCCAACCTGGTACCGCACTGGGCGAACTGGGAGCACTTCAACGAGCTCGATAAAAAGGGTTTGATGATGTACGGCCAGATGACCGCGGGCTCGTGGATCTACATCGGCTCGCAGGGCATCGTGCAGGGCACCTACGAGACGTTCGTGGAGATGGGCCGCCAGCACTACGGTGGCGACCTGGCCGGCAAGTGGATCCTGACCGCGGGACTCGGCGGCATGGGCGGCGCGCAGCCGCTGGCGGCGTCGCTGGCCGGCGCCAGCAGCCTCAACATCGAGTGCCAGCAGTCGCGCATCGACATGCGCCTGCGCACGCGCTACGTCGACGAGCAGGCCGCCGACCTCGACGACGCGCTGGCGCGCATCGCGAAGTACACGCAGGCAGGCGTGGCGAAGTCGATCGCCCTGCTCGGCAACGCCGCCGAGGTGCTCCCGGAGCTCGTGCGCCGCGGGGTGCGTCCCGATGCCGTCACCGACCAGACCAGCGCGCACGACCCCGTGCACGGCTACCTGCCGATCGGCTGGACGGTGGAGCAGTGGCTGGCGACGCAGGCGTCGGATCCGCAGCGCGTGCGCGACGAAGCCAAGAAGTCGATGCGCGTGCACGTCGAGGCGATGCTGGCGTTCGAGGCGCAGGGCATCCCGACCTTCGACTACGGCAACAACATCCGCCAGATGGCGTTCGATGAAGGCTGCGCCAACGCGTTCGACTTCCCGGGCTTCGTGCCGGCCTACGTGCGCCCGCTGTTCTGTCGCGGCGTGGGGCCGTTCCGCTGGGTCGCGCTCAGCGGCGATCCCGAGGACATCTACAAGACAGACGCCAAGGTCAAGGAACTGATTCCCGACGACGCGCACCTGCACAACTGGCTGGACATGGCGCGCGAGCGCATCGCCTTCCAGGGCCTGCCGGCGCGCATCTGCTGGGTGGGCCTGGGCCTGCGCGACAAGCTTGGCCTGGCGTTCAACGAGATGGTGCGCAAAGGCGAGCTGAAGGCGCCGGTGGTGATCGGCCGCGATCACCTCGACAGCGGCAGCGTCGCCTCGCCCAATCGCGAGACCGAAGCCATGATCGACGGCTCCGATGCCGTCAGCGACTGGCCGCTGCTCAACGCCATGCTCAACGTTGCCGGCGGCGCCACCTGGGTGTCGCTGCACCATGGCGGCGGGGTGGGCATGGGCTACTCGCAGCACAGCGGCGTGGTGATCGTCTGCGACGGCAGCGCTGAGGCCGACCGCCGCATCGCCCGCGTGCTCTGGAACGACCCCGCGACCGGCGTGATGCGCCATGCCGATGCCGGCTACGAGATCGCGAAGGCCTGCGCCCGGGAGCAGGGCCTGAAACTACCGATGCTCTAGCCGGACACGTTGCCGGCGCTTCACGGCCGCGTACCCGCCGCGATGCAATGATCCGCGTCCCGCCTCCTGGCGCGTTCCCCAAGGTCACGCATGCTCCAGGTCTGGCGGGTTCTCGGCCGATGGTTGCGGCTTCGCCGGCGGATTGGCCGTTGGGGCCGCGCGGCCACCGCCAGGCCGTGGCTGGCCGAGCCGCCGCTGCGCTCGCAGCTGTTCAACGCCGAGCAGATGGAAGCGCACGGCCGCGCCCTGGCGCAGGCGCATCGCGTGCACGAGGAGGGTGGTTCCGACCTGCTGGTCGACCGGCTGAAGGACAACGAGGGCGTCCTCGATGGCGCCAGCACGCTGCTCACGGGCATGGTCCAGGACGAGGTGCGCGTGACCCCGGCGGGCGAGTGGCTGCTCGACAACTACTACCTGGTCGAAGAGCAGATCCGCACCGCGCGCAGGCACCTGCCCAAGGGCTACAGCCGCGAGCTGCCCGCGCTGTCGGAGGGGCCGTCCGCCGGCCTGCCGCGCGTCTATGCCCTGGCCATGGAGGCGATCGCGCATGGCGACGGCCGCATCGATGCCGAGTCGATGACCCGCTTCATCGCCGCCTACCAGTCGATCACGCCATTGAAGCTGGGCGAACTGTGGGCCATCCCGATCATGCTGCGGCTGGCGCTGATCGAGAACCTCCGGCGCATGGCCACGCAGGTGATCCGCAATGGCGTGGACCACCGCCTGGCCGGCGAGTGGGCGCGCCTGCTCAACGACGCCGCCGACAAGGACCCGAAGAACGTCGTGCTGGTGGTCGCCGACATGGCGCGCTCGGAGCCGCCGCTGTCGGGCGCGTTCGTCGCCGCGCTCACGCGCGGCCTGCACGGGCGCAGCACCGTGCTGGCCATGCCGCTGGGCTGGATCGAGCAGTGGGTGGCGGATGGCGGGCACAGCGTCGAGACGCTGGTGCACGCCGAGAGCCAGCAGCAGGCCGCCGACCAGGTTTCGATCAGCAACAGCATCGGCAGCCTGCGCTTCCTCGCCAACATGGACTGGCGCGAGTTCGTCGAGGCCATGAGCGTGGTCGACAACACGCTGCGCGAGGATCCCGCCGGCATCTACGCGCTGATGGATTTCGGCACGCGCGACATCTACCGCCACGTGGTGGAGAAGATCGCGCGCCTCAGCGGCGCCAGCGAGCCCGCTGTCGCCGGGCTGGTACTCGACCTCGCACGGTCGCAGGCCATCGCCTCCGACGTCGCGTCGCATGTCGGCTACTACCTGGTCGACGACGGCCTGGCGCGTACCCGTGCCGCGGTCGCCGCGTCGACCGGCGCGCGCAAGCCGGTGCGTATGCGGTCGCGGCGCATACCGCTGCCCGCGTACCTGCTGCCGATCGCCGTGGTCACCGCGGTATCCACGTGGTACCTGCTGGCACAGGCGCAGGCGCAGGCCACCCTGTTGCGCGACCCGCTGGCGTGGCTGCTCGCGGCGCTCGGCGTGATCGCCTTCAGCGAGCTCGGCATCGCACTGGTGAACTGGGCGTCAACCCGGCTGGTCGCGCCCAACCCGCTGCCTCGCCTCGACTACTCCAAGGGCATCCCGGCCGCGGCGCGCAGCCTGGTGGTGGTGCCAAGCATGATTGGCAGCGCCGAGGCGGTGGATGCGCTGGTCGAGGGGCTGGAGGTTCGCTTCCTGGCCAATCGCGATCCGCACCTGCACTTCGCCTTGTTGACCGACTTCCTCGACGCCGATGCGGCGGTCCTGCCGGGCGACGACGCCCTGCTGGCGCATGCCAGGCGCCAGGTGGAAGGCCTCAATGCCCGCTACGCGCCCGGGCGCGACGACCTGTTCTTCCTGTTCCACCGCCCGCGCCTGTGGAACGCGCGCGAGCGCACGTGGATGGGGCTCGAACGCAAGCGCGGCAAGCTCGCGGCGTTGAACGCGCTGCTGCGCGGCGGCGCGCGTGACGCGTTCCTGGCGGTGGTGGGCGACACCGCCGTGCTGCAGGGCGTGCGCTATGTGATCACCCTGGACACCGACACGCGGCTGCCGCGCGATGCCGCGCGGGAGCTGGTGGGAACGCTTTCGCATCCGCTGAACCGCGCGTGCCACGACCCCCGGGGGCGTCGCGTCGCGCGTGGCTATGGCATCCTGCAGCCGAGCGTCGGCAACAGCATGGGCGAGGGCCGCAGCACGCGTTACGCGCGCATGTACGGCAGCGAGGACGGCATCGATCCGTATTCGCGCACCGTGTCCGATGTCTACCAGGACCTGTTCGGCGAAGGCTCGTTCATCGGCAAGGGCATCTACGACGTCGATGCCTTCGAGTGCGCGTTGCAAGGGCGTTTCCCGGAGAACCGCATCCTCAGCCACGACCTGCTCGAGGGGTGCTACGCGCGCGCCGGACTGGTGAGTGACGTGCGCCTGTTCGAGGAGTATCCGTCGCGCTACGCGGCCGACGTGAAGCGTCGCCACCGCTGGATCCGTGGCGACTGGCAGCTGTTGCCCTGGGTGCTGCCGTGGGTGCCGCGGGCAGGTGGCGGCCATGCGCGCAACCCGCTCTCCTGGCTGTCGCGCGGCAAGCTGGTCGACAACCTGCGCCGCAGCCTGGTGCCCGTGGCCGCGCTCGCGCTGCTGGTGCTGGGCTGGACGCTGCTGCCGCAGCCGCTGGCATGGACGTTGGCGCTGCTCGGCCTGTGGGCCCTGCCGGTGCTGGTGCCGGCGCTCTGGGACCTGGTGGCCCGGCCGGCCGACATGACGCCCGAGGCGCACCTGGTGCAGTCGGCGAAATCCACCGCGCGCCAGCTGCAGCGTGCGGCCACCACCCTGGCCTGCCTGCCCTACGAGGCGGGTTTCAGCCTCGACGCGATCCTGCGCAGCCTGTGGCGCGTCGCCGTCAGCCGTCGCCACCTGCTGCAGTGGAATCCCTCCAGCGAAGTCGAGCGCCAGCTTGGCAGCGGCCTCGGCGCGGAGTTGCGCGGGATGTGGTTCGCGCCGGCGTTCTCCGCATCCGTCGCGGTCATGCTGTGGCGGGTCAATCCGGCCGCGTTGTGGACGGCGATGCCCTTGCTGCTGGCGTGGGCGACGTCACCGCTGCTGATGGCCTGGCTTGGCCGCGCCCCCCCGCAGCGGCGCACCGACCTGTCGCAGGCGCAACTGGCATTCCTGGGGCGGTTGGCGCGCCGCACCTGGGCGTTCTTCGAGGTGCATGTGCGCGCCGAGGACCACTGGCTGCCGCCGGACAACATCCAGGAGCACCCCGCGCTGGTGGTCGCGCGCCGCACCTCGCCGACCAATATCGGCCTGTCGCTGCTGGCCAACCTGGCCGCGTACGACTTCGGCTACCTGCAGGCCGGCGCGCTGCTCGAGCGCACCCGCAACGTGCTGGACACGCTGGAAGCGCTGCCGCGCCATCGCGGCCATTTCTACAACTGGTACGACACGGCCACGCTCGAGCCGCTGCCGCCGCGCTACATCTCGACGGTCGACAGCGGCAACCTCGCCGGCCACCTGCTGACGCTGCGCCAGGGGCTGCTCGCGCTCGGTGCCGAGCCGGTGCTGGCCCCGTCGACCTTCGAAGGACTCGCCGACACCCTGGGCGCGGCGGACGACGCCCTGCGCGCGGCGCATGTCGATGGCAGCGCGGCCGAGGCACTGCTCGCGTTCCGCGCGCACCTGGAGGCCGTTCGCGCGCAGCCGCCGGCGTCGCTCGCGGACACCGTGCGCGCGCTGGGCAGGCTTGCGCGGCAGGCGCAGGCGTTGGCGTCGGCATGGCCCGCGCCGCCCGTGGCAGTGGAGGAGACGCCCTGGCACTGGCCGACCGCCCTGCTCGACGCCTGCCGGTCGGCGCACGATGAACTGCTGTACTTCGCGCCGTGGCTGGACGGACCGGAGTTCGTCGACGACGGCTCGCGGGGTGATGCGGCTGACCAGGGCATCCCCAGCCTGCAGGAGCTGCAGCACCACGTGTGCGGATCGCCCGCCCACGACGCGCTGGTGCAGGAGCGCGCGCGCGACCGCCTCGCGCTGCTGGAGCGGCTTGCGCACATCGCCGGCCAGTTCTCGTTGATGGAATACGGATTCCTCTACGACGAGGACCGCCACCTGCTGACGATCGGCTACAACGCCGACGAGCGCCGCGTCGACCCCGGCCACTACGACCTGCTCGCCTCCGAGGCGCGGCTTGGCAGCTTCGTCGCGATCGCCCAGGGGCAGCTGCCGCAGGAGACCTGGTTCGCGCTGGGTCGCCTGCTGACCGAGGTCGACGGCGATGTCACGCTGCTGTCGTGGAGCGGCTCGATGTTCGAGTACCTCATGCCGCAGCTGGTCATGCCCAGCTATCCCGACACGCTGCTCGACCAGGCCGCGCGGCGCGCGGTGCACGCGCAGATCCTGCACGGCCGCGAGCATGGCGTGCCGTGGGGCATCTCCGAGTCCGGCTACAACACGGTCGACGCGCGGATGAACTACCAGTACCGCGCGTTCGGGGTGCCGGGCCTCGCCCTCAAGCGCGGCCTGGGCCAGGACCTGGTGGTCGCGCCCTATGCCAGCGCGATGGCGTTGATGGTGGCGCCGGAAGCCGCGTGCCAGAACCTGCAGCGGCTGTCCGAGGCCGGGTTCGCCGGGCGCTTCGGCCTGTACGAGGCCATCGACTACACGCCATCGCGCGTGCAGCGCGGGCAGGACCATGCGGTCGTGCGCTCGTTCATGGCGCACCACCAGGGCATGAGCCTGCTGTCGCTGGCCTACCTGCTGCGCGACCAGCCAATGCAGAAGCGGTTCGTCGCCGACGCCGGATTCCAGGCCACGCTGCTGCTTTTGCAGGAACGCGTGCCGCGCACCGGCGTGTTCCACCCGCACGAAGCCGAGCAGGGGCAGCGGCTCGCGCCGGCCGCCGCCGAGACGCGGCTGCGCGTGTTCCGCGATCCCGATGCCGGCCGGCCCGCGGTGCAACTGCTGTCCAACGGCCGCTACCACGGCCTGCTGACCAGCGCCGGCGGCGGCTACAGCCGCCTGCGCGACATGGCCATCACCCGCTGGCGCGAGGACGGCACGCGCGACCACTGGGGCAGCTTCTGTTACCTGCGCGACGTCGAAAGCGGCGAGTTCTGGTCGGCGACCCACCAGCCGACCTGCGTGCCCGTGGAGCGCTACGAGGCGATCTTCTCCGACGCCAAGGCGGAGTTCCGCGGGCGCAAGCACCGCTACGAAACCCACCTCGAGATCGCGATCTCGGCCGAGGATGACATCGAGCTGCGCAGGCTGCACATCAGCAACCGCTCGCGGCGGGAGCGCACGATCGAGATCACGACGTATGCCGAGGTGGTGCTGGCGTCGTCGCTGTCCGACGAGCTGCATCCGGCCTTCAGCAACCTGTTCGTGCAGAGCGAGATCGTGCGCGACAAGCAGGCGCTGCTGTGCACGCGGCGCCCGCGCTCGCACGACGAAGTGCCGCCGTGGATGTTCCACCTGGTCGCGGTGCACGACGCCAGTGTCGGCGCGATCTCGTACGAGACCGATCGCGCGCGTTTCCTCGGCCGCGGCAACTCCCCGCGCAGTCCACAGGCGATGACCGCGCGCGACGCGGCGTCGGGAGCCTTGTCCGACACCGCCGGTTCGGTGCTGGACCCGATCGTCGCGATCCGCACCCGCATCGTGCTCGCGCCCGAGCAGACCGCGATCATCGACATGGTCAGCGGCGTCGGCGGCGACCGCGCGGCCTGCGCGGCGCTGATCGACAAGTACCGCGACCGCCGCCTCGCCGACCGTGTGTTCGACCTGGCGTGGACCCACAGCCAGGTGGTCAGGCGCCAGATCGATGCCTCGCAGGCGGACGCGCAGCTGTATGAGCGGCTGGCGGGCCTGATGGTGTACGCGCACCCGTTCCTGCGCGCGGATCCCGCCGTGCTGCTGCAGAACCGCCGCGGGCAGGCGGGGCTGTGGGGGCATTCCATCTCCGGCGACCTGCCGATCGTGCTGCTGGCGATCGCCGATGCCGCCAACATCGCGCTGGTGCGACAGATGGTCCAGGCGCACGCGTACTGGCGCCTCAAAGGGCTCAACGTCGACCTGGTGATCTGGAACGAGGAGCAGGGCGGCTACCGCCAGCACCTGCAGGAAGAGATCCTTGGCCTGGTGTCGGCCGGACCCGAGGGCAACGTGCTGGACCGGCCGGGCGGCATCTTCGTGCGCCAGTCGCAGCAGATGTCGCACGAAGACCGCATCCTGATGCAGGCGGTCGCGCGCGTGTTCGTCAGCGACCGCCACGGCACGCTGGCCGCGCAGGTGACGCGCCACGAGCCGGCGGAACGCGTCATGGCGCCATTGCTGCCCACGGGCGCGGCGACCACGCCGGCCGCGCGCCCGGCGTTGCCGCAGGCCGATGCAGCGCCGTGGATCGGGCTGCCCCCACCGGCCCTGCTGGCGCAAGGCGAGGACCCATGGCCCTTCGAGCCGGTGGCCGACACCTTCCTGTTCGACAACGGCACCGGCGCGTTCTCCGCGGACGGCCGCGAGTACGTCGTGGTGCTGCGCGCGGGCGAGACCACGCCGGCGCCGTGGGCCAACGTCATGGCGAACGCGCAGCTGGGCACGGTGGCGAGCGAAAGCGCGGCGGGCTACACCTGGTTCGAGAACGCGCACGAATTCCGGCTCACGCCGTGGCACAACGATCCGGTTTCGGACACCGGCGGCGAAGCGTTCTACCTGCGCGACGAGGACAGCGGCAGCGTGTGGTCGCCGATGCCGTTGCCATGTCGCGGCACAGGCGCCTACCGCACCCGGCACGGCCTCGGCTACAGCGTCTACGAACACGTCGAGGACGGCATCGCCAGCGAGCTGTGGATCTACGTGGCGCTCGACGACGCGGTGAAGTACTCGGTCCTCAAATTGCGCAACCTGTCGGGGCGCGCGCGGCGACTGTCCGCCACCGGCTACGTGGAATGGGTGCTGGGCGACATCCGCTCCAGGTCGCGGATGCACGTGGTCAGCGAGCTTGATGGCGACGGTGGCGCGCTGACCGCGCGCAACCCCTACAACTCCGAGTCCGGCGGCACCGTGGCCTTCTTCGATGTCGACGGCGCGGCGCGCACGTTCACCGCCGATCGCGGCGAATTCATCGGCCGCAATGGCAGCCTGCGCGATCCCGCGGCGATGCGGCGCATGGCGCTGTCCGGCAGGCTCGGGGTGGGAATGGATCCCTGCGCCGCCATCCAGGTGCCGGTCGCACTGGCGGCCGGCGAGTCGTTCGAGACCGTCTTCCGGCTCGGCGCAGGCGTTGACCAGCGTGAGGCGACACAGCTGGCCAGGCGCATCCGCGGCAGCGGCCCCGCGCACGACGCCCTGGACGCGTTGCGCGTGCACTGGCGGCACACGCTGGGCGCGATCAGCGTCGAGACGCCGGACGCGTCCGTGGACACCCTGGTCAATGGCTGGCTGCCCTACCAGGTGCTGGCCTGCCGCTATACCGCGCGCAGCGGCTACTACCAGTCCGGCGGCGCATTCGGCTTCCGCGACCAGCTGCAGGACACCATGGCCAGCGTGCATGCGGCGCCCGCGTTGACCCGCGAACACCTGCTGCTGAGCGCCGCCCACCAGTTCCCGCAGGGCGACGTGATGCACTGGTGGCACCCGCCGCAGGGGCGCGGCGTGCGCACGCGCTGTTCGGACGACTTTCTCTGGTTGCCACTGGCCGCCTGCCGCTACCTGCAGGTCACCGGTGACCTGGGCGTTCTCGACGAACGCGTGCGGTTCGTCGAAGGCCGTACGGTCAATGCCGACGAGGAGTCGTATTACGACCTGCCGGCGATCTCGGGCCAGCAGCAGACGTTCTACGCGCACTGCGTCCTCGCACTCAGGCGCGGCATGGACCTGCTCGGCGCGCGTGGCCTGCCGCTGATGGGCAGCGGTGACTGGAACGACGGCATGAACCGCGTCGGCGACGGTGGCCGCGGCGAAAGCGTGTGGCTCGGCTTCTTCCTGTTCGATGCGCTCACGCAGTTTGTCGCCGTGGCGCGCACGCGTGGCGACGACGCGTTCGCCGACGACTGCGTGGCGGCGGCGCAGCGGCTGCGCGACAACCTGGAGCTGCACGCCTGGGACGGCGAGTGGTATCGCCGCGCCTGGTTCGACGACGGCACGCCGCTGGGCTCGGCGCAGGGCGACGAGTGCAGGATCGATGCGGTGTCGCAGAGCTGGTCGGTGCTCTCGGGCGCGGCCGATCCGGCGCGCACGCGCCAGGCCATGGACGCGCTCGACCGGCACCTGGTGCGCCGCGACGCCGGGCTGGTGCAGTTGCTGGATCCGCCGTTCGACAAGACCGGCAAGGATCCCGGCTACATCCGCGGCTACGTGCCCGGGGTGCGCGAGAACGGAGGCCAGTACACGCACGCCGCGGTCTGGGCGGCGATGGCGTTCGCCGAGCTGGGCGACGGCGCGCGCGCCTGGGAGCTGGCGCGCATGATCAATCCCATCCACCACGCCCTGGATGCCGAAGCGACCGCGCTCTACAAGGTGGAACCTTACGTGCTGGCCGCCGACGTCTACGGCGTCGCGCCACATACCGGCCGCGGTGGCTGGACCTGGTACACCGGCTCCGCGGGCTGGATGTACCGGCTGCTGGTCGAATCATTGCTTGGCCTGCGGCGCAGTGGCGACAGCATGGCGCTGGCGCCGTGCATTCCGCCGGATTGGCCCGGCTACCGCATCCAGTACCGCTATGGCGAGAGCCGCTACCTGGTCGCCGTGCGGCAGGTCGATGCCGGTCCGGACGCCACGGTGCCCGCACTGTGGCTGGATGGGGTGGCGCAGGCCGGCCTGCATTTCCCGCTGGTGGACGACCGCTCGACGCACCAGGTCGATGTGCTCTGGCTGCGCCCCGCCCAGCTGCCCGTGGCGCCACCGGCAGGCCCGGTGCCGCAGTAAGGCACCGGGCCCTGCATTGGTCAGGCGGTCGCGCCGAGCAGCACCCGGTTCATCCGCTGCACGAACGCCGCCGGGTCATCCAGCTGCGCGCCGGCGGTGATCTCGGCCTGCTCCAGCAGCAGGTTGGCGAGGTCGGCGGCCTTGCCGTCGTCGGCCTCCGCGTCCAGGCGGGCGAGCAGGGCATGCGCGGGATTCACCTCGAGCGTGGGCTTGCTCTCGGGGACCTCCTGGCCGGCTTCGCGCAACAGGCGCGCGAAGTGCGGGGCCACCTCGTGGTCGGACAGCACCAGGCAGGAGGGCGAATCGGTCAGGCGCGCCGAGACGCGCACGTCGGCCACGCGCTCGCCCAGCAGCGCCCTGATGCGCGTGACCAGCGGTCCGGCGGCCTTGCCTGCTTCTTCCTGCCGCTTCTTCGCGTCCTCGTCCAGCGGCAGCTCGCCCTTGGCGACGCTCTGCAGCGACTTTCCGGCGTATTCGCGCAGGTAACCGAGCATCCACTCGTCGATGCGGTCGGACATCAGCAGCACTTCGATGTCGCGCGCCTTGAATGCCTCGAGCTGCGGGCTGCCCGCGGCGGCGGCGTGGCTGTCGGCGGTGACGTACCAGATGGTGTCCTGGCCGGCGGCCATGCGTCCGACGTAGTCGTCCAGCGCCACCGTGCGCGCCGCGCCCTCGCCGCGCGTGGACGCGAAGCGCAGGAGCTTCGCGATGCGTTCGCGGTTCTCGTGGTCTTCGGCGACGCCTTCCTTCAGCGTGTTGCCGAAGGCCTTGATGAAAGTCTCGAACTTGGCCGTGTCGGTGCGCGCCAGGCCTTCGATCAGGTCGAGCACGCGCTTCACGCAGCTGGCGCGGATGCGTTCGAACTGGCGGTTGTGCTGCAGCAGCTCGCGGCTGACGTTGAGCGGCAGGTCGTCGGCATCCACCACGCCGCGCACGAAGCGCAGGTAGTTGGGAAGCAGCTCCTCGGCGGCGTCCATCACGAACACGCGCTTGATGTACAGCTTCAGCCCCTTGCGCTCGTCGCGACCGCCCATCATCAGGTCGAACGGCGGCTGCGCGGGGAGGTAAAGCAGGGTGGTGAAGCTCTGGTTGCCTTCGACGCGGTTGTGGCTCCAGGCCAGCGCGTCGTTGAAGTCGTGGCCGAGCGACTTGTAGAAGCCCTGGTAGTCCTCGTCGCTGATCTCGGCCTTGGGCTTGGTCCACAGCGCGGAGGCCGAGTTGACGGTCTCCCACGCAGTCTCCGCCGGGTCCGCTTCGTCAGCGGCCTTGTCGGCCGGCATGCGGATCGGGAAGGCGACGTGGTCGGAGTAGCGCTGGATCAGGGAGCGGATGCGCCAGCTGTCGAGGAACTCGTCCTCGCCGTCCTTCAGGTGCAGGACCACGCGCGTGCCGCGCGCCGGCAGCTCGACGGTATCCAGCGTGTACTCGCCCTCGCCGGTGCTTTCCCATTTCACGCCCTGGCCGGCATCGGCGCCGGCGCGGCGGGTGAGCACGCTGACGCGGTCGGCCACCACGAACGCCGAGTAGAAGCCCACGCCGAACTGGCCGATCAGGCGCGCGTCGGCCTTCTGCTCGGCGGCCATCGCCGCCAGGAAGCGGCGCGTGCCGGAGCTGGCGATGGTGCCGATGTTGGCCACCACTTCGTCGCGGCCCATGCCGATGCCGTTGTCGGCGATGGTGATCGTGCGCGCCTCGCGGTCCACGCTCACCTCGATGCGCAGCTCGCCGTCGCCGGCGGCAAGGTCGGGGTTGGCGATCGCCTCGAAACGCAGCTTGTCGCAGGCATCGGAGGCGTTGGAGACCAGCTCGCGCAGGAACACGTCCTTGTGCGAGTACAGCGAGTGGGTGACCAGGTGCAGGACCTGGGCGACTTCGGCTTCGAACGGGCGGGTTTCGGTGGTATCGGTCATGGCGGTCCGTGCTGCAGGTGGAGACAGCCCCGGGAGATGGGCTTGGTCGCGCAAAACCCAAGCCCCGCGCCGGCGTTGCGCTCAGTCGCCGGCGTCCTCGTGTGCGTCGTCCTCGCCGCCGGCTTCGGGATCGTCGAACAGCAGGCCGTAATCGGCGACCGCCGCGCGCATGTCGGCCACCGGCGCGGCATTGGCCGGGTCGGCGCGCAATGCCTGCGTGCCCGCCATCAGCCGCGCCAGGAGTCCGTGCAGGGCGATGTCGGGCTCCGCGTCCAGCTTGCAGTTGGCGAACATGTATTCGATCGCCTGATCGATGTCGGTGGCCAGCACGAGCACGTTGCTTTCGCCCAGGTGGCCCATTTCGTGGTGGGCCAGGCCGGTCATCGCTTCCCGCACGCGGGCCATGCCTTCCACCAGGGGAGCGTCCGGCGTCCAGCGCACATGGGCGGCGGGGACCGGGGCATGCGTGGCCTGGCTGCCATGCGTGGCGTGAGCGGCGTGCCCGGCGTGCGGCTCCTGCGCCGCAGCGGTGGCGGGCACCGCGGCAAGGCCAAGGGCAAGGGCCAGGGTGGTCGCTGCGAACAGGGTTTTCATGCGTTTCTCCGGGGTGGATGGATCCACGTCCATGGTAGGCGCTGCAGACGGGGTGCCGTCTGACCGGGGTCAAGCGCCCGTGGGACAGCCTCACTGGTTCACATTGCCCTATTCATAAATGTGCAGGCGTGCTATGATACGCGCCGTAAGCCGTTGTAAATAAAGAACTAATGGAGGAAACAATCAAAAATTACCTGAAGCAGACCATCCTGTCCCTGATTCCCGCGAGCCATCGTCGCACCCGCACCCTGAGTGCCCAGGGCGCGCTTGCCGCCCGCCGCATCGCGCGCATCCAGACGGGCATGCCGCCGCCGGCTTCCACGCCAATCCACGGTGCCCTGGCGCGCCGTCGCGCGCCGCACCACGGCTATGGCCGCAGCCATTACCGCGCGCGCCCGTTGCGTGACGCAGGCATCGTCCAACCGATGTTCCGCATCACCTGACACCCGCGCCGGCGTGACCTTGGGCATTGCCCGGGTTCGAGTTGGCGGCGTAGTGTGGCCGGTCGTCCACACGAGTCGTCGCATGTCCCGCGAAGCCGCCGCCAAGGCCAGCCTGATCCGGAGCCTGCTCCGCACCAAGTCCATCGAGCAGTCGATCGCCGACGCCGCCGAGCCCGGGCGCCAGCTCAGGCGCTCGCTCACCGCCTGGGACCTGATGATCCTCGGCGCGGCGGTGGCGGTGGGCGCCGGCATCTTCTCGGTCGGCGCGCGCGCGGCGGGTGATTTCGCCGGCCCGGCGGTGATGCTGTCGTTCGTGCTGGCGGCGGTGACCTGCGGCCTGGCGATCATGTGCTACGCCGAGTTCGCCTCCAGCATCCCGGTGGCCGGCAGCGCCTACACCTATACCTACGCCACGCTCGGCGAGTTCCTGGCGTGGATCATCGGCTGGGACCTCATCCTCGAACTGCTCACCGCGGGCGCGGTGATCGCCAAGTACTGGGGCATCTACCTCAGCATGGTGTTCGAGCTGTTCGAGGTGCACATACCCACCACGGTCAGCGTGTTCGGGCTGTCGATGGACTGGGGGCCGCTGGTGATCGTGGGGCTGTTCACCGCGCTGCTGATCCAGGGCACCAAGATGTCCGCGCGCGTCAACAACGTGTTTACGCTCATCAAGATCGGCATCGTGCTGTTCGTGATCGTGGTGGGCCTGAGCTACCTCAAGGTGGAGAACTTCACGCCGTTCGTGCCGCCGTCGGCGCCCACCGGCGGCGGCGCGGCGGATGTCTGGTCGCAGTCGCTGTTCTCGTGGGCCACCGGCGCCGTGCCGGCGAAGTACGGCATTCCCGGCGTGCTGTCGGGGGCGGCGCTGGTGTTCTTCGCCTTCATCGGCTTCGACGTGGTCGCCACGTCCGCCGAAGAGGTGAAGGACCCGCAGCGCACGCTGCCGCTGGGCATCTTTGGCGGCCTGGCGCTGGTCACCGTGCTGTACCTGCTGGTGGCGCTGGCCCTGACCGGGATGGTGCCGTACACGGTGCTGGCCGAGGCCGAGAATCCGTCGCTGGCGACCGCTTTCGTCGCGGTCGGCGCGGGCTGGGCGGCGCAGGTGATTTCGGTCGGCATCCTGATCGGCCTGACCACGGTGATCATGGTGCTGCTGATGGGCCTGTCACGCGTGCTGCTGGCGATGAGCCGCGACGGCCTGCTGCCGCGCTGGCTGAGCGTGACATCCGAGACGCACCGCACGCCGGTGCGGCTGCAGTTGATCTGCGGCGTGGCGGTGGCGCTGCTGGCCGGCTTCACCCAGGTCGAGATTCTGGAAGAGATGATCAACATCGGCACGCTGTCGGCGTTCGTGCTGGTGAGCATCGCCGTGGTGGTGCTGCGGCGCACGCGCCCGGACCTGCCGCGCGCGTTCCGGGTGCCGTTCTCGCCGGTGCTGCCGATTGTCTCGGCGGTGCTGTGCTTCTACCTGATGCTCAACCTGACCACGCTCACCTGGGTGCGCTTCGCGGTGTGGCTGCTGGTCGGCACGGCGGTCTACTTCACCTATGGCCGCCGGCACTCGCGCGTCGGGCTGCGCGCGCGCGGCGAGCTGCCGGTCGACGAGGCGCGCTGAGCAGCGGCATGCCGCCGCCCGCGGACCGGCACGGACCGATGCGACTCTCCGGCATCCATGTCTATCCGCTGAAGTCGGCGGCGGGGATCGGACTCGCGGACGCGGTGGTCGAGGGTCGCGGCCTGCGCCACGACCGGCGCTGGATGGCCGTCGACGCGGGTGGCAAGTGCGTCACCGGTCGCGAACTCCCGCGGCTGACCCTGGTGCGCGCAACGCCCGCGGCCGATGGCCTGGTGCTGGAAGCCCCCGGCATGCCGCGGCTGCATGCGGCGATGCCGGTCGACGCCGACACGCTCGCGGTGGATGTGTGGGACAGCAGGCTGCGCGCGCCGCTGCTCGACGCGGAGGCCGACGCCTGGCTGTCCACGTTCCTCGGTACGCCGCTGCGCCTGGTGCACATGGATGCTGCTGCGACGCGCGCCGTGACCTCACCGCGGGCCATGCCGGGCGACGTGGTCAGCTTCGCCGATGCCTTTCCGGTGCTGCTGCTGTCGCAGGCATCGCTGGATGGCCTCAACGCACGCCTGGCGTCGCCGGTATCGATGCAGCGCTTCCGTCCCAACCTGGTGGTCGATGGCGTGCCCGCGCACGCCGAGGACGGCTGGGCGCGGATCCGGATCGGCGAGGTGGAGTTCGAGGTGGCGGAGCCCTGCGTGCGCTGCGTGTTCACCACGGTCGACCCGCTGCGCGGCGAGCGTGACCCCGGCGGCGAGCCGCTGCGCACGCTGGTCGGCTACCGGCGTACGCCGGACGGCGTGGCCTTCGGGCAGCTGCTCTTGCCGCGCTCGGCGGGGACGGTGCGGCGCGGCGACCGCGTCGAAGTGTTCCGCTGACGGCGCCGGCCGATTGCATCTTCGTCGAGCGCGCGATATGCCCGGTTTTCAGCGGCCGAGGCGGTTGATCTCCGCGTTCTCCAGGACCGGCGGCGGATCCGGGTCGCGCAGCACGGCCAGCATCGCGCGACCGACGCGCCCGGTGTCGGTCACCAGGCCGGGCAGGGCCCGCACCCCAAGCCCCATCAATGGGCCAAGCACCGGGTACATGGCAGCCAGTGCGGCATGTGGCGAGCGCTCGCCGCCCACCGGCTGGATGCCGCCGGTGCGCAGCATCACGGTGCGGATCGGCAGCGCGGCCAGCGCCTGTTCGGCCTCGCCCTTGACGCGCAGCTGCATGACCCGGCTGCGCGGATCGCTGCCCAGGCCCGAGATGTACACGAAGGTCAGCCCGGGGTTGCGCGCGGCCAGGGTGCGCGCCACGTTGAGGGTGAGGTCGACGGTGACGCGGCGGTACTCGGCTTCCGGCGTGCCGAGCGGTGGCGCACCGGCGCAGTACAGGCAGCCGTCGAACGGCTGCAGTCGCGTGGCAACGGCATCGAGGTCGCCGAAGTCGGGCACCAGCATGTCCTCGAGCCGGGGATCGGTGACGCCGCTGGGGCGCCGGCCCAGTGCGGCGACGTGGGCCACGTCTTCGGTGGCCAGGCATTCGCGCAGCACGCCCTGGCCGACGAGGCCGGTGGCGCCGGTGATCAGGATGCGCATGCGGGCTCTCCCATGTCGGTTACAACGCGCTGACGCGGAATTTCCGCCCCTTGATCTTGCCCTCGCGCAGCCGCGCCAACGCGTTCGCGGACTGCGCGCGGGCAATGGCCACGTAGGACCGGGTGGCCAGCACGTCGATCTTGCCGATCGCGGCCACCGGCAGCCCGGCATCGCCGGTGAGCGCGCCGACGATGTCGCCCGGGCGCAGCTTGTCGGTCTTGCCGGCATCGATGCGCAGCGTGGCCATCGCCGCCCGCGGCACGCCCCTGGGCTTGCCGTTCACCGGCTGTGCATGCTCGCGCGGCAGGGTGCGGAACTGGTGGTCCTCGATCGCGTTCATGCGCGGCACCTCGCGCGGCGTGCACAGCGTGATCGCGATGCCGCCGCGCCCGGCACGTCCGGTGCGGCCGATGCGGTGCAGGTAGGTGTCGGGATCCGAGGGCACGTCGTAGTTCACCACCGCGGCGAGGTCCTCGATGTCGAGGCCGCGCGCAGCCACGTCGCTGGCCACCAGCACGTTGCAGCTCCGGTTGGCGAAGCGCATCAGGGTCTCGGCGCGGTCGCGCTGTTCCATGTCGCCATGCAGCGCCAGCGCGTCGAAGCCGTAGTGCGCGAGCGATGCCGCCACCTCGTCCACGTCGCGGCGCATGTTGCAGAACACCACGCAGGATTCGGGGCGGTGCTCCAGCAGCAGCGCCGCCAGCAGCGGCGCCTTGCGCTCGGGGTCGGCCTCCACCACCACCTGGTTGATCGCCGGCGCGTCGGCGGCGCCGCGGATGCTGACCTCCGCCGGGTTGCGCAGCGTGGCTTTGGCAAGCGTGCGGATCGCGTCCGGGAACGTGGCCGAGAACAGCAGGCGCTGGCTGGCCGCCGGAATGCGGCGCGCGATGTCGCGGATCTGGTCCTCGAAGCCCATGTCGAGCATGCGGTCGGCTTCGTCCAGCACGAAGCCCAGCACGCCGCCAAGCTGCAACGCGTCGCCGCGCAGCAGCTCCTGGATGCGGCCGGGCGTGCCCACGACCACGTGCGGCGCATGGGCGAGCGAAGCCAGCTGCGGTGCCAGCGGTATGCCGCCGCACAGCACCGACACCTTTACATTGGGCACGCCCAGGGCGAGCTTTCGCAGTTGGCCGCCGACCTGCTCAGCCAGTTCGCGCGTCGGGCACAGCACCAGCGCCTGCGTGCGCACCGCGGTCGGGTCGAGCCGCTGCAGCAGGCCCAGCCCGAAAGCCGCGGTCTTGCCGCTGCCGGTCGGCGCCTGGGCGATGACGTCGCGGCCTTCGAGGATCGGCGGCAGCGACTGCGCCTGCACCGGGGTCATCGCGGTGTAGCCGAGCGCCTCCACCCCGAGCAGCAGGGCGGGCGGGAGGGAAAGGGTGGAGAACGCGAGGGATGTGTCCATGCCGCCATGATCGCAGCATTCGGTCTTAGGCCCGTGGATTGAATGGCGCGAGGTGCGGTCGCACGGGGTGAGACGGCCGCTGCCCAGCATGCCTGCTCAATCACGACGGAGCCCGCCCTGAACGCCATCCCCAAGCCAGCGCAGGCGCTGGCCGCCCCCGGCGCCGGCGGCACGCTCGCCGCCAGGCTCGCCGAGAAGTATCCCGCGCGCATCACCGGCAGCCTGCTGCTGCCGGGCCAGGACGGCCGCTACGCGCCGCTGCCCGGCGACCTGCCGGAGCCGCTGGTGCGCGCGCTGCATGCGCGCGGCATCGACCGGTTGTACAGCCACCAGGCGCAGGCGTGGGCGGAGACGCAGGCCGGCCGCCACGTGGTGGTGGCGACGCCCACGGCGTCGGGCAAGTCGCTCTGCTACACGCTGCCGGTGGTCGCCAGTGCGCTCGAGGCGCGCGGCAAGGCGCTGTACCTGTTTCCCACCAAGGCGCTGGCGCAGGACCAGGTGGCCGAGCTGCTGGAACTCAACGCCGCCGGCGGTCTCGGCCTGCGCGCGGCGACCTTCGACGGTGACACGCCCGGCGATGCGCGCCAGGCGATCCGCCTCAGTGGCGACATCGTGGTCAGCAACCCGGACATGCTCCACCAGGGCATCCTGCCGCACCACACCAAGTGGGCGCAGTTCTTCGAGAACCTGCGCTACGTGGTGATCGACGAGATCCACACCTACCGCGGCGTGTTCGGCAGCCACGTCGCCAACGTGATCCGCAGGCTCAAGCGCGTGTGCGCGTTCTACGGTGTCAGTCCGCAGTTCATCCTGTGCTCGGCGACCATCGGCAACGCTGGCGCGCATGGCCGCGCGCTGATCGAGGCCGCGGAAGCCGACATCGCCGTGATCGACGACAGCGGCGCGCCGCGCGGCGACAAGCATGTGCTGCTGTGGAACCCGCCGATGGTCAACGTCGACCTCGGCATCCGCGCCTCCGCGCGCTCGCAGTCCAACCGCATCGCGCGGCTGGCGATCCGCGCCGGGCTGAAGACGCTGGTGTTCTGCCAGTCGCGGCTGATGGTCGAGGTGCTCACCAAGTACCTGAAGGAAGTCTTCGACCACGACCCGCGCAAGCCCAGGCGCATCCGCGGCTACCGTGGCGGCTACCTCCCCACCGAGCGGCGCGAGGTCGAACGCGAGATGCGCGCCGGGCGGATCGACGGCATCGTGAGCACCTCGGCACTGGAACTCGGCGTCGACATCGGCAGCCTCGACGTGGTGGTGCTCAACGGCTATCCCGGCAGCATCTCCGCCACGTGGCAGCGCTTCGGCCGCGCCGGGCGGCGCCAGCAACCGTCGGTGGGCGTGCTGGTGGCCGGCTCCGACGCGCTCGACCAGTACGTGGTGCGCCATCCCGAGTTCTTCGCCGACGCCAACCCCGAGCACGCGCGCATCGAGGCCGACCAGCCGCTGATCCTGCTCGACCACATCCGCTGCGCGGCGTTCGAACTGCCGTTCCATGATGGCGACGGCTTCGGTCCGGTCGATCCCGCGGCATGGCTCCAAGTGCTGGCCGAAAGCGGCGTGCTGCACCGCGAGGGCGCGCGCTGGGAGTGGATCGCCGACAGCTACCCGGCGCAGGCGGTCAACCTGCGCTCGGTGGCCGACGGCAACTTCGTGGTCGTCGACCGCACCGACGGCCGCCAGGTGATCGTGGCCGAGGTCGACTATTCCGCCGCCGCGCTCACTCTCTACGAGGGCGCGATCCACATGATCCAGTCGGAGCCGTTCCAGGTGGAGAAGCTCGACTGGGAGGGCCGCAAGGCGTTTGTCACCCGCACCCGCGTCGACTACTACACCGACGCCATCGACTACACCAAGCTCAAGGTGCTCGACGACGCCGAGCAGGCCGCGGCCGGGCAGGGCTCGGCGCACCTGGGCGAGGTGCATGTGGTGCGGCGGGTGTCCGGCTACAAGAAGATCCGCTTCCACACCCACGAGAACATCGGCTACGGGCCGGTGAACCTGCCGGACCAGGAACTGCACACCAGCGCGGTGTGGTGGCAGCTGCCGCAGGCGACGCTGGAGGAGGCGTTCGCCATGCGCCACGAGGCGCTGGATGGCTTCCTCGGCGCGGCCTACGCGCTGCACCTGGTCGCGCAGGTGGCGGTGATGGCCGAGAGCCGCGACCTGCTGAAGTCGGTGGGCAGCGGCGACGGCGCCTGGTTCGCCACTGCCGACAACCGCGGCCGCGGCCAGCTGCGCAGCGGCGACGGCACGCCCGACATGGCGGTCGAACTGCTCGGACGCTTCACGCCCACCATCTATCTGTACGACAACTACCCCGGCGGCGTGGGCCTGTCGTCGCCGCTGTTCGAGCGCCATGCCGCACTGCTGGCGCAGGCGCGCGCGCTGGTGGCGGGCTGCGACTGCGGTGCGGGGTGCCCGGCCTGCGTGGGCCCGATCCTTGCCGCCGACGAGACCGCGAGCCTCGCGCCGCGCGCGCTGGCCCTGCGCGTGCTGGACCTGCTCGCGGAAGCACCATGAGCGCGCTGGCGGCGAAGCTCGCGCGGCTGCGCGCGGAGGCGGGTGGAGAGCAGCCAGGGCCGGTTGCGGTTCGCGCGGCGGGCGTCGTTGTGCGCGCGTCGGAACCCGGTGTACGCACGTACGCATCAGCGCTGCCGGCCGCGGATTCACGCCAGGCCACCATCAACCAGCTGCGCACCCTGCTGAAGATCCGCACGCCCGCGCCGCTGATGCAGGCGCGCGCGGCGGATCGCACGCTGCCCGGCGACGAGATCGCCCCCGGCCTGCGCTTCCTCGAACAGTGGACGCCGTGGCCTGCTGGCGAAGACGTGCTGCCGCTGCACGGCATCGGCCAGGACGCGATCGCACGCGGGCACCTGCTCGCGTTCGACACCGAGACCACCGGCCTGGCCGGCGGCACCGGCACGCGTGCGTTCATGATCGGCGCCGCGGATTGGCGCGACGGCGGGCTGCGCATGCGCCAGCTGTGCATCACCACGCTCGGCGCGGAAGCGGCGATGCTGCGCACGTTCGCCGGGTGGCTGGCGCCGGAGACGGTGCTGGTCAGCTACAACGGCAAGAGCTACGACCGTCCGCTGCTGTCGACGCGGTACCGCCTCGCGCGGCTTGCCGATCCCGTCTTCGGGCGCGGCCACGTCGATCTGCTGCATCCGGTGCGCCGCCGTTACCGCGGTGTCTGGGCGAACTGCAGGCTCGCCACCATCGAACGCGAGCTGCTGGGCGTGGTGCGCGAGGACGATTTGCCAGGCTCGGAAGCGCCGGCCGCGTGGCTGTCGTACCTGCGCGGCGGCAGTGCCGCCAACCTGCGCCGCGTCGGCCAGCACAATGCGCAGGACCTGCGCAGCCTCTGCAGCCTGCTGGAGGCGATGGCCGACGCTGCGCCCGCGGTCAGCGCGCACGTCGGGTCCTGAAGGGCGCGGCCGCCTTCACAGGCAGGCCGCACCCCGTGCCGCAGTCGCGTCAGCTGGCGCGGTCCGGGCGGTTGACGCCCGTCGTGCCCGCCCCGGCGGCCGGTGTGGCACCGGTGCCTGTCCCCGTCGTGGCCCCGCCCGGCGTGGTGGCGCCGGGGGTGGTTCCGTAACCGTGGCCCGATGCACCGCCGGGCGTGCTGCCCGCGCTGCCGGTTGCGCTGGCGCCAGACGCCGATGCGCCACCGTAGCCTGCCGAAGACATGCCTGCGCCGGAACTGCTGCCGCTGCTGCCGTACGACGGCGAGCCACCGATCGGATCCACGCCGGCCACCCGGATCGAGTTCTCGATGTCGCGCACGCCGCTGACGGATTCGGCGATGTCCTCGGCGCGGTGCTTCATGGCGCGATTGGGCACGGTGCCCGACAGGCGCACGGTGCCGCTGCCGACGTGCACGTTGATGTCGGCGGCGTCGATGGCGTCGCTGTCGCACAGGCCCTCGCAGACGTCCTCGCGGATGCGCTCGTCGCTGCGGGTGTAGCCGCGCGGCCCGATGCCGCGGTAGCCGCTGCGCCGGCCCGCGCCGCTCGACGTGGTGGATGTGGTCGACGCGTGTTCATCGCGGCCGTAGGTGCGCTCTTCGTCGTCCGCCGGGCCGCCGGGTGTGGTGCGGCGGCTGTAGTAGCCGGCCGGGCGCTCGGCTTCCTGCTTGCGGTTGTCGAACCAGTCGCGGGTGACGCCCACGAAACGCGCGCCAAGCTGCGCCGCCTCGCGGGCGACGGCCTTGAATTCATTCTTCGCCTTGCTGTTGGCAGTCATGTGCTGGAGTCTCCGGGGGTTGGGCGGCGGCGACGCACGCTGGCGTGCCGACATGCGGAGTTTCCGCGCAGCAGTGTTCAAGCAGCGTCATGCCGGCGGCGCGCGGGGGCGTTTGTTCATACGCCGCTGTCACTTTCGCGGTGCTAAACCGCGTGCTTGCCGCATCCCCCCGTGAACAAAGGAGCACTCCGTGACCGACACCCACAAGCTGGAAGAGAAGTTCTGGAAGGCCCTGGAGAGCGACCGCACGGTCATGCTCGGGCTGGACGGCATGGAAGACGGCCACGCCCGTCCCATGACCGCGCAGGCGGAGGACCGCCGCGCGCCGTTGTGGTTCTTCACCTCCAACGACAACGCGCTGGTCCGGCAGCTCGGCGACGGTGGCGGACGCGCGATCGCGGGCTTCGCCTCCAAGGGCCATGACCTGTTCGCCAGCATCCGCGGCACGCTGCACGTCGACACCGACCGCGCTGTGGTCGATCGCCTCTGGAACCCGTTCGTCGCCGCCTGGTTCGAGGGCAAGGACGACCCCAGGCTGCGCCTGCTGCGGCTTGATGCCGAAGACGCCGAAGTGTGGATCGATGCCTCCAGCATGCTGGCCGGCGTGAAGATGATGATCGGCATCGACCCCAAGAAGGACTACAAGGACAAGGTCGGCGAGATCGACCTGCGCTGAGTCCACGCGAAGATGCCGCGCGGCGACCTGGTGGTCTCCACGCCGGAGGGGCTGTATTGCCCCGCCGGTGGTTTCCATATCGATCCGTCGCGCCCGGTGCCGTGCGCGGTGATCACCCACGGCCATGGCGACCACGCGCGCAGCGGAATGGGCCTCTACCACGTGGCCGCGGAAGGCCTGCCGATCCTGCGCTGGCGGCTGGGTGAGCAGGACTACCGCGTGCACGTGCTGGGCGAGCGCGTGCGCATCGGCAACGCGCTGGTGTCGTTCCATCCCGCCGGCCACGTGCTCGGTTCGACCCAGGTACGCATCGAAGTGGATGGCGAGACCTGGGTGGCGTCGGGCGACTACAAGCGCGATCACGACCCGACCTGCCTGCCGTTCGAAGTCGTGCCCTGCGACGTGTTCATCACCGAGGCGACGTTCGGGCTGCCGATCTACCGCTGGACGCCGGCGGCAGATGTGGCCGCCGACATCGTCGCGTGGCGCGAGGAATGCGCGGCCAACGGCGAGGCGGCGATCCTGTACTGCTACGCGCTCGGCAAGGCGCAGCGCGTGCTGGCCGAACTCGCCGCGCACACCGATCGCCCGGCCTTCGTGCACGGCGCGATCGATGCCGGCGTGCAGGTCTACCGCGAAGCCGGCGTGGCGATGCTCGACACCCGGCGCGTGGCAGACGAGGCGCGCGGCACGGCATTCGCCGGAGAGCTGGTGCTGGCGCCGCCGTCGGCCGCCGGCAGCCCGTGGATCCGCCGCTTCAAGCGCGCACAGCAGGGCTTTGCGTCGGGCTGGATGCGCATCCGCGGCAACCGCCGGCGCCGCAACTACGACCGCGGCTTCGTGGTATCCGACCATGCCGACTGGCCGGCGCTGCTGCGCACCGCGCACGAGACCGGCGCGCGCCGGGTGATCGCCACCCACGGCGACACCGACGCGCTGGTGCGCGTGCTGAACGACCGTGGCATCGACACCGGCGTGTTCGCCACGGGCTACGGCGAGGACGACTGATGCGCCGCTTCGCCGCGCTCTACGAGCGGCTCGACCGCAGCACCGGCACCGGCGACAAGCGCCGCGCGCTGGTGGACTACTTCCGCGACGCGCCGCCGCGTGACGCCGCATGGGCGATCTGGTTGCTGGCCGGCGGCAAGATCGGCGGCGCGCGCGCGAAGATCGCCGGCAGCGGCGAATTGCGTGCGTGGATCGGCGCAGAGAGCGGAACGCCCGACTGGCTGGTCGAGGACTGCCATCACCAGGTCGGCGACCTGGCGGAAACGCTGGCGCTGCTGCTGGACGATCCGCCGGCGGGCGCGCAGGCCGGCGGCGACATCGCCCTGGCCGACTGGATCGAGCTGCGCCTGGCGCCGATCGCCAACGACACGCCGGAAGCACGGCGCGCAGTGGTGGTGGAGGCCTGGCGAAGCCTGTGTTTCCGCGAACGCCTGGTGTTCAACAAGCTGCTCACCGGCGCGCTGCGCGTGGGCGTGTCGCAGGGCCTGGTGCAGCAGGCGCTGGCGGAGCTTTCCGGCGTCGACATTGCGCTCATCGCGCAGCGCATGCTCGGGCGCTGGGCGCCGTCGGCGGCGTTCCTCGAAGGCCTGCTGTCGCCTGTGGTTCAACCCGGCGACGCCGCGCTGCCGTATCCGTTCTTCCTCGCCTCGCCGCTGGAGGCGGAGGCCGAAAGCCTGGGCAGCATCGACGACTGGCTGCTGGAGTGGAAGTGGGACGGCATTCGCCTGCAGCTGATCCGCCGCGCCAGCGGGATCGCGCTGTGGTCGCGCGGCGAGGAGCGCATGGACGGGCGCTTCCCCGAGATCGAAGCCGCCGCCGCCGCGCTCGGCCGCGACTGCGTGATCGACGGCGAGCTGCTCGCCTGGCAACCCGGTGGTGCCGAGCCGATGCCGTTCAGTGCGCTGCAGACCCGCATCCAGCGGCTCAAGCCGGGGCCGAAGGCGCTGGCCGCGGCGCCCGCGCGGGTACTGGCGTACGACCTGCTGGAACTGGAGGGCGAGGACCTGCGTGCGCGGCCGCTGGCGGAGCGCCGCGCGCTGCTCGCCGAAGTCCTGGCCGACACAGATCCGGTGCGCCTCGCGCTGTCACCGCGCGTCGTGGCCGACGACTGGACGCATGCCGCGACGCTCCGCGGGGAAGCGCGCGAACGCGGCGTCGAAGGCCTGATGCTCAAGCGTGCCGACTCGCCTTACCGCCATGGCCGCAAGCGCGGCGACTGGTGGAAGTGGAAGATCGATCCGCTCGCCATCGACGCGGTGCTGATCTACGCCCAGTCCGGCCATGGCCGGCGCAGCACGCTGTTCACCGACTACACCTTCGGCCTGTGGGACGGCGATGCGCTGGTGCCGGTGGCCAAGGCGTACTCGGGCCTGGACGACGCCGAGATCCTGCGCCTCGACCGCTGGATCCGCGCGCACACGCTGGAGCGCTTCGGGCCGGTGCGTTCGGTGCAGGCGCTGCATGTGTTCGAACTCGGCTTCGAGGGCGTGAACCGCTCGGCGCGACACAAATCGGGCATTGCGGTGCGCTTCCCGCGCATCCTGCGCTGGCGCGAGGACAAACTGGCGCGCGAGGCGGACACGCTGGACAGCCTGCGGGCGCTGGCGCGATGAGTCCGCAGGCGGAGGCGCAGGCGCCGTCAGCGATGAAGGAAAAACGGCCGGCACGCGGACGCGCCGATGCGCCGCTGACTGCGTGGTTCACCGCGCAGGGCTGGCGGCCGGCGCCGTTCCAGCGCGAAGCCTGGCGGCGCTACCTCGCCGGCGAATCGGGGCTGCTGGTCACGCCCACCGGCAGTGGCAAGACGCTTGCCGCGCTCGGCGGGCCGCTGCTCGAAGCCCTGCGCCTCGGCGACACGCCCGCGCCCAAGCGTGCGCGCCCCCGCGTGCCAGCCGCGCCGCGCCTGCGCGTGCTGTGGATCACACCGCTGCGCGCGCTGGCGGCGGACACGGTGCGCGCCGTGCGCGAGCCGATCGCCGCACTTGGCGTGCCGTGGACGGTGGCCATGCGCACCGGCGACGCCAGTGCGCGCGACAGACGCCTGGCGCGCCAGGGCCTCGCCGACGTGCTGGTCACCACGCCGGAGTCGTTCGCGCTCGCCCTGTCGTATCCCGATGCCGGCGAGCTGCTCGCGGGCGTGCGCGCGGTGGTGGTGGACGAGTGGCACGAGCTGCTCGGCAACAAGCGCGGCGTGCTGCTGCAGCTGTGCCTGGCGCGGCTGCGAGCGCTGGCGCCCACGGCGCGCACCTGGGGGCTGTCGGCCACGCTCGGCAACCTCGGCGAAGCCCGCGACGTGCTGCTGCCGCACCTGCCGGATGCCGCCATCCTCGGCGCACCCAGACCGCGCAGGATGACGCTGGAGACCCTGCTGCCGGGCGAGGGCGAGCGCTTCCCCTGGGCCGGTCATCTCGGCCTGTCGCAGCTGCAGCGGGTGGCCGCGGTGCTGCAGCGCGCACGCAGCAGCCTGCTGTTCACCAACACGCGCTCGCAAGCCGAGCTCTGGCACCGCGCGCTGCAGGCGGTGTGGCTGGACGACCCGGCGACCCTGGCGCTGCACCACGGCTCGCTCGACGCCTCGCTGCGCGCCGCCGCCGAGGCCGGCCTGCGCGACGGCAGTGTGCGCTGCGTGGTCGCCACCTCCAGCCTCGACCTTGGCGTCGACTTCCCGGCCGTCGACCAGGTGCTGCAGGTCGGCAGCCCGAAGGGCATGGCGCGCCTGCTGCAGCGTGGCGGCCGCGCGCGCCACCGGCCGGACGAGGCCGGGCATGTGGTGTGCGTGCCCACGCACGCGCTGGAACTGGCCGAATACGCCGCGGCGCGCGCTGCGCTCGCCGGTGGCCGCATCGAAGCGCGCCCGCCGCCGCGGCTGTCGCTCGACGTGCTGGCGCAGCACTGCGTCACCCTGGCGCTCGGCGGCGGCTTCGCTGCCGACGCGCTGCTGGCCGAGGTGCGCGGCACGCACGCGTTCGCCGACCTGCCGGATGCGGCCTGGCAGGCCGTGCTCGACTTCATCGTCCGCGGTGGTGGTGCGCTCGAGCACTATCCCGACTACCGCCGCGTGCTGCGTGACGACGACGGCGCCTATCGTGTGCACGACCGCCGCGTCGCGTTCCGCCACCGGCTGTCCATCGGCACCATCACCAGCGACGGCAGCGTGCAGGTGCGTTACATGAAGGGCGGGCACCTCGGCGTGGTGGAGGAAGCGTTCGTGTCGCGGCTGCGGCCGCGCGACCGCTTTCAGTTCGCCGGCCGCACGCTTGAGCTGGTGCAGCTGAAGGACATGACCGCCTACGTGCGCGTGGCCACCCGCAACGACGGCATGGTGCCGCGCTGGCAGGGCGGGCGCATGCCGCTGTCGAGTGAACTCGCCGCCGAGGTGGAAGCGATTTTGGCGCAGCCACCGGCGAGCCCGGAGATGCGCGCGCTGTCGCCGCTGCTCGCGCTGCAGACGCAGCTCTCGGCGCTGCCCACGCCCGGCACGCTGCTGGTGGAAGCGTTGAAGACGCGCCAGGGCTGGCACCTGTTCGTGTTTCCGTTCGCCGGCCGTGCCGTGCACGAGGGCCTGGCGCCGCTGCTGGCGCTGCGCTGGGCGCGCGAGGTGCCGAACACGTTCGCCTGGGCGATGAACGACTACGGCCTGGTGCTGAGCGCACAGGCCGAAGCCTGGCCCGACGCGGCGCTGCTTGCACGCATGCTGTCCCCCGACGGCCTGCTCGAAGACCTGCACGCCAGCCTCAACATCGCCGAGCTCGCGCGCCGCCAGTTCCGCGACATCGCCCGCGTCGCCGGCCTGCTGCCGCCGTCGCTGCCCGGCCGCGCCATCCGCTCGCTGCGCCAGCTGCAGGCCTCCAGCGGCCTGCTGTTCGACGTGCTGCGCCGCCACGACCCGGGCCACATGCTGCTCGCCCAGGCCGAACGCGAAGTGCTCGAGGCGCAGCTCGACGTGCGCCGCCTGGGCGACACCCTGCGCCGCTGCCGCGACCGCACGCTCGACCTGCACACGCCGCGCAGCCTCACGCCGCTGGCGTTCCCGCTGTGGGCCGAATCCATGCGCGGCCAGCTCAGCAGCGAAGACTGGCGCACGCGCGTGCAGCGCGCCGCGGCCCAGCTCGAGAAGCGCCATGCCCGACGTGCTTGAGCTCGTCATCGCCGGCGAGCCGATGCGCCTGTACGCCGACCGCGCGCTGTACTGGCCGGCGCGCGGCCGGCTGCTGATCGCCGACCTGCACCTCGGCAAGGGCGACACCCTGCGCGCGGCCGGCATCGCCGTGCCCAGCGGCGGCACCGCGCACGACCTCGCGCGCCTCGACGCGCTGCTGCGTCGGTCGGGTGCCCGCGAGCTGTGGGTCCTCGGCGACTTCCTCCACGGACGCCACCAGCCGCAGGTCGACGCCGCCTGGCGCGCGTTGCTTGCGGCCCACGCCGGCTGCGTGGCCGCGGTGGTGGCCGGCAACCACGACCGCTTGCTGCTGCCCGATGCCGTGGGCGTGGTGCGCCTGCCCGACGACGTGCGCGATGGCCCGTTCCGCTTCCGCCATCACCCGCTGGACATCCCCGATGCCAGGGCAGGGCATGTGCTCTGCGGGCACCTGCATCCGGTGGCACGCCTGCCCGGATTGCCGGGGCGCCATCCCGCGCTCGCGCTCGACGCGCACGAGTCGGTCCTGCCGGCGTTCTCCGCGTTCACCGGCGGCCAGCGCCTCGCCGACACGCTCCACTGGGTGGCTTGCGCGGATGGCGTGCTGGTCGTGAATAGGCCTTGACCCGCGCTCCACCACGCATCGGCTAGCGTCACGGGACCGCACCGGAGACCGCCCGCCATGACCGAACGCACGCGAAGCCCCTGGACCGGCCTCCTTGGCTGGGCCGCGACCACCTTCGCCGCTGCCGCCATCGGCGCGGCGGCCTCGATGCGCTCCGACGATTTCTACCGCCAGCTGGAAACGCCCTCCTGGGCGCCGCCCGGCTCGGTGTTCGGCCCGGTGTGGACGCTGCTGTACATCCTGATGGCGCTCGCCGCGTGGATGGTCTGGCGCCGTGCCGGCTGGGAGGGCGCGCGGCTCGCGCTCGCGCTGTACCTGCTGCAGCTGGTGCTCAACGCACTGTGGACATGGTGCTTCTTCGCCTGGCGCATGGGTGGCCTGGCCTTCGCCGACATCGTGCTGCTGTGGCTGGTGATCGCCGCCACCACGTGGCTGTTCTGGCGGGTGCGGCCGCTGGCCGGCATGTTGATGCTGCCGTACCTCGCATGGGTCACGTTTGCCGCGTTCCTCAACCACGCGTCGTGGCGCATGAACCCGCAGCTGCTGGGCTGATGCGATGCGCCACGGCAACCCCACCGTGGCGCGACGTTTCCGGTCCGGCCTCAGGCGTCGCGCGGCAACACCGTCAGCACGCGCGCGATGAACTCGTGGAACTCCCTGAGGTAGCCGCGCAGGAAATCCGCCGTGGAGCTGTCGGCGATTTCACCGGCGTCGTTGATCATCCCGTCCTTGAACTGGATGTAGGCCTCCGGCGAGTTCATCTGCGGCGAGTTCAGGAAGCCGAGGATGCTGCGCAGGTGCTGCTGGCCCACCGCGGTGCCGATGGCACCGGGCGAGGTGCCGATCACGCCGGACGGAATGTTGGCAAAGGAGTTGGTGCCCCACGGGCGGCTGGCCCAGTCGATGGCATTCTTCAGGCCGCCGGGGATCGATCGGTTGTATTCCGGGGTGATGATCAGGATGGCGTCGGAACCCTTGATCGCCTGCTTGAACGCCTTGCCGGCCTCGGGATAGTCGGCGTCGTAGTCGTAGCTGTAGATCGGCAGGTCCCGGTACGAAATCTCCTTGAACGCGAGCTGCTCCGGCGCAAGCTTGAACAGCGCATTGGCCAGCTTGCGGTTGATCGAGTCCTTGGCGATGCTGCCGATCAGGTACCCGACGTTGTAGGTCTTCATCATCTGCTCCTGCTGCTGGGAACGGTTGGCCGCCCTGCGCGGCGTGTCATTTGCGCGTCACCTTGAAGATCGTCCCGTTGGCGTCATCGCTGACCAGCAGCGCGCCGTCCCGGGTAACGGTCACGCCGGCCGGGCGACCCCAGACGCTTCCGTTGGCAACCACGAAGCCGGTCATGAAATCCTCGTAGACGCCGGTCGGCTGACCGCCCTGCATGCGCACGCGGACCACCTTGTAGCCGGTCATCTGCGGCCGGCTGTGCGAGCCGTGCAACGCGACGAACGCGTCGCCGCGGTACCCGGCCGGGAAGGCGTCATGGTTGTAGAACACCGCACTCAGCGCCGACGAGTGCGCCTGGAACAATACCTCCGGCATGCGCACGTGGTCCTTGAGGTCGGGGCGCTTTCCGGCAAGCGCGGGATCTTCGCGGCCGCCGAGGTGGTACCAGGGCCAGCCGTAGAACGCGCCATCCTCGATGCGCGCCATGAAGTCCGGCGTGACATAGGGGCCAAGGTGGTCGCGTTCGTTGACGATGCACCACAGGTTGCCGGTGGCCGGTTGCATGGCCAGGCCCGAACAGTTGCGCAGGCCGGTGGCGTAATTGCGGATGTTCTTTCCATCGAGGTCGAACACGCGCACCACGGCGCGATCCTTTTCCTCGCCCCACGCAGCGCCACGGCCATCGGTCGCCTCGTGCGCCTGGATCTGCGCGGGCGTCATGTCGGGCATGCCCGCCACGCCGAGGTTGGACGCCGAACCGACCGATACGAACATGTGCTTTCCGTCGCGCGACAGCGCGAGGTCGCGCGTCCAGTGCCGCTTGGTCGGAATGTCCGCGATGATGGTTTCGGCCGGTCCTGAAGCCTTGGTGTCGCCGCTGCCATACGGATAGCGGACCACCTTGTCCGCTGCTGCGACATAGACGTACTGCGGATCGACCGCCGGCACGAAGGCGATGCCGTAGGGCCGGTCGAGGTTTTCGGCGAACACCGTTGGCGTGGCCGGTGCACCTCCCGCGGTGGCATCCGCGGGGAACACCAGCACGCGGCCGGTGCCGCTCTCCGAAAGAAAGATGTCGCCATTCGGTGCGGTGCGCAGCGTCCGCGGCTGCTTGAATCCCGTGGCGAACACCACGGCGCTGAAGCCGTCGGGCACGTCGGGCAGGGCGCCTGCCACCGGAGCGACCACTTTTACATTGCCGGCGATCGACTTCTCGGGGTCGTTGCCGGTCTCCGGCGCCGGGACGTCCGCAGGCCTGATATGCAGCGGGTGGCCCGGCGCGTCCAAGGTCCAGTCAGCCAGGACCGCGGACCCCGTGCGGACATCCCCGGTCTGGCTGCATGCGACCAGGGCCAGTGCGGCCAATGGGACGTGGATGTACCGCGGGACATGCGTCGGGATCTTCATGGGGGCGTTCCTGGGGTAGCCGCGCCGGGGGCGAATTCAGCCATCTTTCGCGCCGGAGCGTAAGCAGACGGTGATTGGCGATGGCCTGGGCTAAAATGGCGGTCCGCCTTCATGAGTGCGCAATGCTCAAACGCCTGAGACTGCCGCGTACCTATTGGGCCGACCGCTCGGTCCTGGCAGTGCTGATCGCAACGACCGCGTGGCTCTCGCTCACGCTGGCGCGTGGCCCTGGCGAACTCGCGGCGATCTGGGTGGGCAATGGCATTCTCACCGGCTGGCTGCTGTCCAGGCGTACGGAAACCTGGCCGGGTTACATCGCAGTCGCGTTCCTGGCCGAGTTTCCGGCACGGATGCTCGCCGGGGACCAGCCTGTGTACGCGCTCGCCATCGCGGCGCTCAATTTGATGGAGGTGCTGGCGGTGGCCGGCTTCGTCCGCAGCCGCGTCCCCGACATCCGCGACCCGAAGAACTGGATGGCACTGGGCTGGATCGCCGCCGGGGCCACGCTGGTGGCCTGTGGCCTGACCGGGCTGATGGCGGCCGGGGTGGCCCACGACATGCACGGCCAGCCGTTCCTGCGCTCGCTGGCCAACTGGTATGCCGCCCACGTCGTGGGCATGGTGATCGTGGCCACGACCACACTGGTGGCGCAGCGCGAAGGGCTGGGATTGTTCATCGCGGAGAACCGGCGCTGGAGCCTCGCCGGCTCCATGGCCGTGCTGGTCTCGGTGGGAGTCGCGGTGTTCCTTGCACCGTATCCCGTGATGTTCCTGACGTATCCCGCGCTCCTGTTTGTCGCGGTCCGCCACCAGTTCGCCGGCGTGGCGCTGGGCGTGATCGCATTGGCGCTGATCGGTGCCGTGGCCACCACGCTCGGCCATGGCCCGCTGTGGCTGCAGCAGGACCTGGCGGGTGCCGGGAGGATCGCGCTGCTGCAGATCTTCCTTGCCGGCGGCTGCGTGATGACCATTCCCGTCTGCCTGGCGATGGCCGAACGCAAGCGCCTCATCGCAGGCCTGGGCGAGAGCGAACGGCGGTACCGCATGCTTGCCGATCATTCGCACGATGTGATCACGCGCATGCGGGCCGATGGCGAACGCCTGTATGTATCGCCGTCGGCCACCGAAATGTTCGGCTGGACACCCGCGGAGATGCTCGGGTCGCGCTGGGACATCCTGCATCCGGACGACCGCGAGAAACAGCGGCGGGCCATGGCCGAAGTACTCGCCACCGGGGAGCCGCGCACCGAGATCTACCGCGTGCGCCACAAGGACGGCCAGTACGTGTGGATCGAGGCGGTGTCGCGGTGCATCCCGGCCAATGACGACGACGGCGGCGGCCAGGCGGACGTCATGCTCACCGCGCGCAACATCAACCGCCGCGTGGCGGCCGAGCAGGCGCTCGCGAAGAGCCGGCTCGAGCTGGAGCGGCTGTCGCGCGTCGACGTGCTCACCGATGTCGCCAACCGGCGCCAGTTCGAGGAACGCCTGGCGCTGGCGCTCAAGCGTCTGCAGCGCCACGGCACGCCGATCGCGCTGATGTACCTGGACATCGATCACTTCAAGCACGTCAACGACCGCCACGGCCACGCCGCCGGCGACGCGGTGCTGCAGGCGTTCGCCAGGCGCCTGTGCGACAGCGTGCGCGAGACCGACCTGGTCGCGCGCCTGGGCGGCGACGAGTTCACGATCCTGATCGAGGACGCCACGCCCGTGTCGGCCGAGACCGTCGCGCGCAAGGTGGTGGAAGCCACCGCGAAAGAGATCGATGCCGGCGGCACTCCGCTCAGCGTCACCACCAGCATCGGCATCGCGTACGCCGCGCGGGCTGTTGATGCCGCGACCTTGATGGAACAGGCGGACGCGGCGCTGTACGCGGCGAAGACGGCGGGGCGCAACGGGTATCACATGGCGGTGCAGGCCTGAGTACCGAATCAAGGCCGCATCTTCACAATCCATGTACGTGAGCCAACGTCAGACTGGGTGCGATTCCCCCACGAAGGAGCATTGAAATGTTTCCGACCAAACAACATCTGGTAATGGCGCGCACGCTCGGCCTGGCGATCGTCGTCACCGTGGGCCTTTCCGCCTGCGCCACCTACGATGACGAGTTTGCAGGGATCAACTCACGCCTCGATCAGCTTGACACGAGGGTGCAGAGCGCGGCGCAGAGCGCCGAATCCGCCAATCAGTCCGCACAGCAGGCCAACCAGCGGTTGGATCAAATGGAAAGCCGCGTCCAGCAGCTTGAAGCGGCGCCGCGCCGCGCGCCGCGCGGTTAGTCTTTTGCAAGGATCGCGACGAGCGGCCTGAGCCGTGACCTGGTGGCCTTTGCTGGCCACCGGTCTCCTTGTCTTCATCCAGTCTTCGTTCCGAGGAAGCGTCCCATCCGTACGTGCACGCGCCCTGCGATCCGGGCCTTTAATTTTGCGCTGGTACTGGCGCTGGCGTTCGCGAGCTTCAGCGTGGCCGGTGCCGAGGATGCCGCCGCGCAGCCGGTCGCCCCTGTCGACCAGCTTCCGTCAGGCCAGGATGTGTCCCCCACGGTGATCGAGCTCGCGGGCTGGGTTGTCGCAGCCAAGGACAGCCAGGGCTATCCGTTCGCGGTCATCGACAAGGCCGCCGCACAGATCTTCGTGTTCGGTGGCGACGGCCGGCTTCGTGGCGCGGCACCCGGGCTCGTTGGCTCGGCGGCCGGCGACCATACCGCCCCCGGCATCGCAGGTCTCGCGCTTCGCGAGATTCCGGGCCGCGATCGCACGACGCCTGCGGGTCGCTTCGTGGGCGGTTACGGTCCGTCAATCGACGCTGGACGCGTGCTGTGGGTTGACTACGATTCCGCAGTCTCCATCCACCCCACCGCGACCGGCGTCCCGGCCGAGAGGCGCCCCGAACGCCTTGCGTCACCTTCGCCGGACGACAACCGCGTCACGCATGGCTGCATCAACGTCTCGCCCGAGTTCTACGAGCAGATCATCCGTCCCACGTTCGAGCGGGGCGGGGTGTTCTACATCCTGCCGGATGCAGAGCCGATGGCGGAGACCTTCCCCGAGTTCGCGCAAAGTCGCGCGACTGCGCAAGGCGACGATTGAGGACGCGCAGGGCCCGCCCGCCAGTGGAAGGCCCTTCTGGCCGCAAGCAGCCATGTCGTTATTGACGCATCGGCAGCCGACGAAGGAACCACTCATCCATGGACCTGAAAAGTGGCTACCCCTGGTGGGCGGTCAAGAATGGGCTGATGCACGCCTTCCCGCCGCTGCAGGCGGACTATCGCTGCGACGTGGCCGTGATCGGTGGCGGCATCACCGGGGCGCTGATTGCCGACGAGTTGGCCGCGCACGGCCACGACGTGGCGGTGTTCGAGCAGCGTGATGTGGGCTGGGGCAGCAGCGCTGCCAGCACGGCGCTGCTGCAGTACGAGATCGACACGCACATGGTCGACCTGGCCAAGCGCCATGGCGAGGACAATGCGGTGCTCGCCTACCGCGCCTGTGCCGAAGCCATTCCGATGCTGCAGGCAAAGGCGGCGCACGTGCGCGACGTGGATTTCGCCCGCGCCGAGAGCCTCTATTACGCCAGCCGCCGCCGCGATGCCCGCGCGCTGCGCGAGGAGTTCGCGCTGCGCCAGCGTCACGGCTTCGAGATGGCGTGGCTGGAGGCGGATGCGGTGCGCGAGCAGTTCGGTTTCGACGCGCCGGCCGCCATCCTCAGCCGGCTGGCCGCGCGCATGGACCCCTACCGCATGGCCTACCGCCTGTTTGCGCGGCTTCGCAAGAGCGGTGGCGCGGTGTTCGACCGCACGACCATCGACACCATCCAGACGCGTTCGCGCGATGTGCTCCTCACCACCGCCGACGGCCATGCGGTGCGCGCCGGGCACGTCGTGGTCGCCGCGGGCTACGCCAGCCAGAAGTGGCTGCGCAAGCGCGTGGCAGCCGATCGCAGCAGCTACGCCGTGATCACCGACCCGATCGGCAAGGACGCCCTCGGCCCGCTGGTCGACACCATGGTGTGGGAGACGGCGCGCCCGTATCTGTACATGCGCAGCACCGGCGACGGGCGCCTGCTGATTGGCGGCGAGGACGACAACGTCGACGTGCCGGCGCGGCGCGATGCACGCGTGGAGAAGAAGGCGCGCAAGCTGCTGGAGAAGGCCGCGGCCCTGTTCCCGCACCTACCGCTGCGGCCGGCGTTCTCCTGGGCCGGCACCTTCGCGGAAACCCGCGACGGCCTGCCGTTCTTCGGCCCCCACCCGCAGCACGGCCCGCGCGTGCATTTCGCCATGGCCTACGGCGGCAACGGCATCACCTATTCGATGATCGGCGCCGGGCTGGTGCGGGCGCTGATCGAGCGGCGCAAGCATCCGTTGGCCGAGTTGTTCTCGTTCGGGCGTGGGGAGGGCTGAACGTCCAGCCCAAACTTCCGTCGGCTGCAGCCAGTCACGTGGCCGAACCTCTCCACCGAGCCCGTTTGGCCGGATGACACCCGTTCGGGCTGGGAAAAGTGCGAAATGGCGCGGAAAGTGCACTCGCGGCTGCTCGATGACCCTGCGCTCCAGGCAATCGTCCCCAGGGCGACGCTGGCGGATCTCGCGCTGCCCGCCTCCGCGATCGACCAGCTGCGGCAGATCGTGGCGCAGGCCAGGCACCGCACGCGTGTGGAAGACGAATCGGGATCCCGCGCACACATGAGCGCCGGGCTAGGCATCAGCGCGCTGTTCGCCGGCGAGAGCGGAACCGGCAAGACGATGGCGGCCGAAGTGATCGCCAGCGAGCTGGGCTTGCCTCTGTATCGCATCGACCTGTCGGCGGTGGTCAGCAAGTACATCGGCGAGACGGAGAAGAACCTCCAGCGCGTCTTCAACGCGGCCGAGGCAGGCGGGGCGATCCTGTTCTTCGACGAGGCGGATGCGCTGTTCGGCAAGCGCAGCGAAGTAAAGGACAGCCACGATCGCTACGCCAATATCGAAGTCAGCTACCTGCGGCGGGGCATCGAGGGACACCAGGGCATTGTCATCCTGGCGGTCAAGGCGCGGTCCGCGCTGGACGCGCCGTTCCTGCGCCGGCTTAGGTTCGTCGTCGACTTCCCGGTCCCTGGTGGCACCGAACGGCGCGGTCTGGCGCAAGGTGCTCCCTGAGACATGGGCACGTGCTTGCCTCGGCCCAGGCCGAGTTCCGCGTCGCCTGGAAGTGTGCGGGCCGCTGAGCCGGTTCGCGTCTGCGATTTCCCCACAAGTCGTTGATTCGGAAAAGGTCTCACCCCTTGAGACCGCCCGGCGCTGGAATCTTCCGACCGCCGGGCTTGCTTATGCCCGCCAAGGTAAATAGATTTTTACCCATGACCGACGACCTCACCCCCCGACAGCGCGACGTGCTCGGCTTCATCCAGGCCCATGCCGGGGCCGAGGGTGCACCGCCCACGCTGCAGCAGATCGCCGATGCCTTCGGCTTCCGCCAGGCCTGCGCGGCGCACAAGCACGTGCGTCGGCTGCAGGCCGCGGGCTACCTGGAGGTGCGGCCCAACGAGGCGCGCGGCATCCGCGTGGTCGCGGGCATGGCGCAGGCCGGCGGCGGCCGGGCGGGGCGTACGCGCCATGTGCCCGGCACGCGGCTGAAGCTGCGCGATGACCGCCTCGAGCTGCCGGTGCTCGGCCGCGTCGCCGCGGGTGCGCCGATCGGTGCCGATGCCGGGGTGGAGCGCCACGTGCTGCTTGACCGCACCCTGTTCACCAGCAAGCCCGATTACCTGTTGCGGGTGAAGGGCGATTCGATGCGCGACGACGGCATTTTCGACGGCGACCTGGTGGCGGTGCAGCGCGCGAGCGATGCGCGCAACGGGCAGGTGGTGGTGGCGCGCGTGGACGGCGAGATCACCATCAAGCGCCTGGAGCGCACGCGCACGCGGCTGCGGCTGCTGCCGCGCAATCCGGACTACGCGCCGATCGAGGTGCCGCCGGGCAGCGACTTCGCCATCGAGGGCCTGTACTGCGGGCTGGTGCGCACGGCATGAACGCGGTCGCGTCCATCGCGCCGCCGTCCATGGGCGTGCCGTCCATAGGCGTGCCGTCCATAGGCGTGCTGCCGGACATCGAGGCCATGCTCTCGGCGCAGACGCTGTGGCGCGCGGGGCGTGCGCCGGCGGTGGCCGCGGGCGGCGAGCCGAGCGGGCACGCCGCACTGGATGCATTGCTGCCGCAGGGCGGCTGGCCACGCGCGGCGCTCACCGAATTGCTGCTGCCGGCCGATGGCGTGGGCGAGATCGCGCTGCTGCTGCCCACGCTGGCGCGGCTGACGCAGGCCGGCGGCGTGGTGGCACTGGTGGCGCCGCCGTACCTGCCGTACGCGCCGGCGTGGCAGGCGGCGGGCGTGGACCTGCGCCATCTGGAAATCATCCAAGCCGATGCGCGCGGCGCGCTGTGGGCGTTCGAGCAGTGCCTGCGCAGCGCGGCCTGCGCGGCGGTGCTGGGTTGGCCGCTGCAGGCGGATGCGCAGGCGCTGCGCCGGCTGCAGGTGGCGGCCGACAGCGGCGACTGCCTGGGCTTCGCGTTCCGCGATGCGAAACACGCGGCCAATCCGTCGCCGGCGGCGCTGCGGCTGGAGTTCGCTGCCGGCAGCGGCATGGCGCAGGGCGGCGCCTGGCACGTGCGCAAATGCCGCGGTGGCCAGCTGCCGTCGCGCGCGTTCGCGACCACGCACTGAGCCCGCCATGCTCTGGGCCTGCATCGCGCTGCCGCGGCTGGCGCTGGACGCCGTCCTCCGGCGCAGAGCCGATCCCTCGCAACCGCTGGCGCTGGTCGGCGGGCCGGCGCAGCTGCGCAGCCTGCATGCGGTCAATGCCGCCGCCACCGCTGCGGGCCTGAAGCCGGGCATGCGCCTCACCGCCGCACATGCACTGTGCAGCGGGGTGGCGCTGGTCGAACACGACGCCAGCGCCGATGCGCGCTGGCAGCGGTTCCTGGCGGCATGGGCGTATCGCCACAGTTCGCTGGTCAGCGCGCAGTGGCCGGGGGCGATCGTGCTGGAGGCGCGCGCGAGTTTCCGCCTGTTCGGGCCGTGGCCGCGCTTCGAGGCGCGGCTGCGCGAGGAACTCGCGGGACTCGGCTTCAGCCACCGCATCGCGCTGGCGCCCACGCCGCGCGCGGCGCTGGCGTTCGCATGGCTGCGGGATGGCTTCGCGGTGACCTCGCTGCCGGCGATGCACGAGGCGCTGGCGCAGGTGCCGGTGCGCCGCGCGGCGCTGCCGGGCACGGCCGGTGCGCGCCTGCACGCGATGGGCGTGCGCACGCTGGGCGCGCTGCGTGCGCTGCCGCGCGACGGCCTGCGGCGGCGCTTCGGCGTGGAGCTGCTCGAGCACCTCGACCGCCTGCATGGCGATGCCGACGATCCGCTGGCGTGCTACGCGCCGCCGGATCATTTCGACGCGCGCATCGAACTCGGCTTCGAGGTGGAAAGCCACCAGGCGCTGCTGTTCCCGCTGCGGCGGATGATCGCCGACCTCGCCACGTATCTCTCGGCGCGCGACGGCGGGGTGCAGCGCTTCACGCTGCGCCTGGAGCACGAGCGCAGCCATGCGCTGCCCTCGCACGCCGCCGACATGGAGCGCGTGCAGGCGCCGGCGCATACCGACGTGGCGGTGGGCCTGCTGGCCGCCGAGCGCGAGGCGACGCTGCTGTTCGAACTCACCCGCAACCGCCTGGAGCAGGTGGCGCTGCCGGCGCCGGTGGTGGCGATGCGCCTGCTGGCGCGCGAGCTGCCGCCGTTCGTGCCGGCCGCGCGCGACCTGTTCGATACCCGCCCGGCGCAGGCGGTGCCGTGGCCGCAGCTGCGCGAGCGCCTGCGCGCACGCCTCGGCGACGAGGCCGTGCACCGCATCGCGCCCAGCGGTGATCCGCGCCCGGAGCGCGCATGGCGACGCGTGGCGGCCGCGGGCGATGACGCGGCCTGCCTGCAGCCGGCGCCGCCGCGCCCGGCGCGCCCGGCGTGGCTGTTGCCGCGCCCGCTGCCGCTGCGCGGCCGGGTGCGCATCGTGTCCGGACCGGAGCGCCTGGAAAGCGGCTGGTGGGATGGCGATGACGCGCGCCGCGACTATTACGTGCTGGAAACCGCGCAGGGCCAGCGCGCCTGGGCGTTCGCCGCGCCGGGCGAGCTCGGCAACTGGATGCTGCACGGCTGGTTCGCATGAACTGGGACGACGACCACGGCCTGCCGCCGGGCGTCGCGCCGGACACGCCCGGTGCGCGGCCACCGCGCAACGTGCGCATGCAGCAGCAGATGCAGCTGGCGCTGGGCCGCGCGGACGCGGGTCGCGGGCTGGTGGTCCCCGGCCTGGGCGCGGCCAACGACGCGTCGGCGGGCGTGGAGCCGCACGGCATCGACGCGCCCGCCTATGCCGAGCTGCACTGCCTGTCCGACTTCAGCTTCCTGCGTGGCGCGGCCAGCGCCGAGCAGCTGTTCGAACGTGCCGCGCTGTGCGGCTACGAGGCACTGGCGATCACCGACGAATGCTCGCTGGCCGGCATCGTGCGCGCCCGCGATGCCGCGCGCATCACCGGGGTGAAGCTGGTGGTCGGTGCCGAGTTCACCCTCGACGACGGCCTGCGCCTGGTGCTGCTGGTCGAGAACCGCGCCGGCTACGCGCAGCTGTGCCGGGTGATCACCACCGCGCGCCGTGCGGCGGGCAAGGGCGCCTACCAGCTGGGCCGCGACGACCTGGCGCGCGACGCCTTCGATGACGGTACGACCGGCCTGTTCGCCCTCTGGCTGCCGGGGCAGCCGGAAGAAGGCGCGTGGCTGCGCGACACGTTCGGCGAACGCGCCTTCCTCGCCGTGGAGCTGCACCGCGACCACGACGACGAGGCGCGCCTCGGCGCATTGCTGGCGCTGGCCGCGCAGGCCGGGCTCACGCCGCTCGCCGCCGGCGACGTGCACATGGCCACGCGCCGCCAGCGGGTGCTGCAGGACACCGTGACCGCGATCCGCCACGGCCTGGCGCTGGCCGACTGCGGCGCGCACCTGTTCCGCAACGGCGAGCGCCACCTGCGCAGCCGGCGCGCGCTGGGCAACATCCATCCGCATGCGCTTCTGACCGAAGCCGTGGCGCTGGCGCGGCGCTGCACGTTCTCGCTGGACGAGGTGCGCTACGACTATCCGGCGGAACTCGTGCCCGCCGGCGAAACGCCCGCCAGCCACCTGCGCAAGCTCACCGAGGCCGGCATGCAATGGCGCTGGCCGGATGGCGTGCCGCTCAAGGTGGCGCGGCAGATCGACGAGGAGCTGGCGCTGGTCGCGGAGCTGAAGTACGAGGCGTTCTTCCTCACCGTGGAGGACATCGTCCGCTTCGCGCGCGGCCGCGACATCCTCTGCCAGGGGCGCGGCTCGGCGGCGAACTCGGCGGTGTGCTTCGCGCTCGGCATCACCTCGGTCGATCCCGCGGAGAGCCGGCTGCTGATGGCGCGCTTCCTGTCGAAGGAGCGCAACGAGCCGCCCGACATCGACGTCGACTTCGAGCACGAGCGCCGCGAGGAGGTCATCCAGTACGTGTACGGCAAGTACGGGCGCAGCCGCGCCGCGCTGGCCGCCACGGTGATCCGCTACCGCGGCAGGAGCGCGGTGCGCGATGTCGCAAAGGCCTTCGGCCTGCCGCCCGACCAGGTGGCGCTGCTGGCCGGCTGCTTCGGCTGGGGCAACGGCGAGACGCCGATGGAGATGCGCCTGGCCGATGCCGGCTTCGACATCGACAACCCCCTCATCGCGCGCGTGCTGGCGGTGACCAACATGCTGCGCGGGCGGCCGCGGCACCTGTCGCAGCACGTCGGCGGCTTCGTGATTTCCGACGCGCCGCTGTGGCAGCTGGTGCCGGTGGAGAACGCGGCCATGGCCGACCGCACCATCATCCAGTGGGAGAAGGACGACCTGGAGTCGATGGGGCTCTTGAAGGTCGACTGCCTGGCGCTGGGCATGCTGACCTGCATCCGCAAGGCGCTCGACCTGGTGCGCGCGCACCGCGGTCGGGATCTCGAACTCGCCACCATCCCGAAGGAAGACAAGCCGACCTACGACATGGTGCAGCTGGCCGACACCGTGGGCGTGTTCCAGATCGAATCACGCGCGCAGATGACCATGCTGCCGCGGCTGAAGCCTGCGACCTTCTACGACCTGGTGATCGAGGTGGCGATCGTGCGCCCGGGGCCGATCCAGGGCGGCATGGTGCATCCCTACCTGCGCCGCCGGCAGGGCCAGGAGGCGGTGTCGTATCCGTCGCCGGGCATCGAGGAGATCCTCGGCCCCACGCTCGGCGTGCCGCTGTTCCAGGAGCAGGTGATGGAGCTGGTGATCCACGCCGGCTACAGCCCGGAAGAGGCCGACGGGCTGCGCCGCTCGATGGCCGCCTGGCGCCACGGCGGCGACATGGAGCCGCACCGCCTGCGCATCCGCAGGCTGATGGAGGACAAGAGTTATTCGTCGGAGTTCATCGACCAGATCTTCGAGCAGATCAAGGGCTTCGGCTCGTACGGATTCCCGCAGAGCCACGCGGCGTCGTTCGCCAAGCTGGTGTACGCCAGTTGCTGGCTGAAGCGCCACGAGCCGGCGGCGTTCGCCTGCGCGCTGCTCAACGCGCAGCCGATGGGTTTCTATTCGCCCAGCCAGATCGTGCAGGACGCGCGCCGCGGCAAGGGCGCGCGCGCAGGCGTGGACGTCCTGCCGGTGGACGTGGCGTGCAGCGCGTGGGATTGCACGCTGGAAGGCGAGGGCGTGGCGGGGCTGATGGCGGCCCCCGCGATCCGCCTCGGCCTGCGCCAGATCGCAGGTCTCTCCGAAGCCGTCGCCAGGGCGATCGTTGCAGCGCGCAGCCAGCGCCCGTTCCGCGACATCGCCGACCTCTGCCGTCGCGCCGCGCTGGATGAAAAGACGCGCAGCGCGCTGGCCGAGGCCGGGGCGCTGGCCTCGCTGGCCGGGCATCGCCACGACGCACGCTGGCAGGTGGCCGGCATCGAACGCCAGCGGCCGCTGCTGCCGGGCAGCCCCGACGAAGACGCGGTGCTGCTGCCGGCGCCCGGCGCCGGGGAGGACGTGCTGTCGGACTACCGCGCGCTGGGCCTGAGCCTGGGCGCGCACCCGCTGGCGCTGCTGCGCGATACCCTGCGCGCGCGGCGGCTGCTGGCCTCGCGCGAGCTGCGCGGCCGCCACCACGGCAGCGCGGTGCGGGTGGCCGGCATCGTCACCCAGCGCCAGAAGCCGCAGACCGCCAGCGGCACGATCTTCGTGACCCTCGAGGACGAGGACGGCATGGTCAACGTGATCGTGTGGCCGCGCGTGGCGGAGCGCGGGCGCAAGGCGCTGCTCGGCGCCACGCTGCTGGAAGTGCGCGGGCGCTGGGAGCGCGTGGACGGCGTGGAGCACCTGATCGCCGGCCACCTCGAGGACCTGTCGGCCCTGCTCGGCGGCCTGCGTTCGGAGTCGCGGGATTTCCGCTGACCGGTTCACCTCGCGTTTGCTCCGCCGCCATGGGCAGCCACTAGACTGGATGGCCGCCCCACGCCCCCGCAGCCGCCTGCATGTCGCTCCCCTTCCGCGCGTCCGTCCTGTGCCTGCTGCTCGCGGCCTGCGGCGCGCCGTCGCAGGACATCGTTCCGGTGCAGCAGGCGATCGAGGTGGAGGCCGAAGCCAACGACGGCGAATTCATTTCCGCCCCGGTCGAGGTCGTGCCCAAGGCCTACGACGTGCGCAAGGGCACCGACTGGCCGCAGGTGGCGCTGGTGGACGGCACCGCCTCGATCAGCTGCGAGCTCGACTATGCCGGCGCCGGTGACGGCGACGCGCTCACCGACCTGTCGTTCTTCAAGGTGGTCGATACGCTCAAGCCCTGCCAGGAGCGCGGCCTGGTGCGCCTGCGCTACGACGGCAAGATCAACGCGGGTTTCCACGCGCTGGTGGAGCGCGTGGCGGTGATCGCCGACCGCATGGAGATCGGCAAGCGCGTGCTCGACATCGACTCCAGCGGCGGCCAGGTGGAAGACGCCATCAAGGCCGGCGACACCATCGGCGCCTCGGGCTGGACGGTCTGGGTGCGCGAAGGCGCGGCCTGCCACAGCGCCTGCGTGCTGATCCTCGGTGCCGGCGACGTGCGCATGATTTCGGGCCCGGTCGGCATCCACCGCATCATCCGCATGAGTTCCACCGCCACCACGCGCGCCGAGCTCAACGCCGAGCTGCAGGCGGTCTACGGCCGGGTCAAGGAATACCTGGAGCGCAACGGCGTGGCGGTGGCGGTGGCTGACCTGATGATGTCGGTGCCCAACCGCAACCTGCGCGTGCTGAGCGCGACCGAACTGCGCGAATACGGCCTGGACGGAACCAACCCGGCGCAGGACGACCTCGACCGGCTGAAGCTGATGCGCAAGTGCGGCGCTGATTTCGTGCGCCGCCGCGACAGCTTCCAGCGCGCCTTCGACCGCCAGTGCAAGGCCCCCGACACCGACATTGAAGAACTCAACAGCTGTGGCCTCGCGCTGCGCGACTCCTTCAGCTTCCCCGACGAGGCCTGTCCCGACGACAGCCCGATGAGCGAGTTCGACGCGGTGCGCAGCGCGTTCTACCAGCGCCGCGGCCAGGCCACCGATACCGGCGCCAGCGGCACGCACTGAGCGCCCCGGAACCCCGCGGCCCGCGGCCCGCCGCTCAGGCCAGGAAACCACCCGACTGCCGCTGCCACAGCTGCGCGTACAGGCCGCCGGCGGCGACCAGCTCGGCATGCGTGCCTTCCTCGACGATCCGCCCCTGGTCCATCACCACCAGCCGGTCCATGGCCGCGATCGTCGACAGGCGGTGGGCGATGGCGATGACGGTCTTGCCCTGCATCAGCCGGTAGAGATTGCCCTGGATGGCGGCCTCGACCTCGGAGTCGAGCGCGGAGGTGGCTTCATCGAGCACCAGGATCGGCGCGTCCTTCAGCAGCACGCGTGCCACGGCGATGCGCTGGCGCTGGCCGCCCGACAGCTTGACGCCGCGCTCGCCGACCTGGGCGTCGTAGCCGTGGCGGCCCTCGGCATCGCCGAGCTGGAGGATGAAGTCGTGCGCCTCGGCCTGGCGCGCGGCCTCGATCATCTCGGCCTCGCTGGCGTCCGGCCGCCCGTAGAGGATGTTCTCGCGCACCGAGCGATGCAGCAGCGAGGTGTCCTGGGTGACCACGCCGATGCGCGCGCGCAGCGTGTCCTGCTGCACGCTGGCGATGTCGATGCCGTCGATGAGGATGCGGCCGCTCTCGACGTCGTGGAAGCGCAGCAGCAGGTTGGCCAGCGTCGACTTGCCGGCGCCGGAGCGGCCGACGATGCCGATCTTCTCGCCGGCGCGCACGTGCAGGTCGAGGCGGTCGATCACGCCGGCGCCCTTGCCGTAGTGGAAGCCCACGCCCTCGAAGCGGATGTCGCCGGCCACCGCGCCGAGCTCCGGCGCGCCGGGCGCGTCGTCGACCGTCGGCGGCAGCGAGATCGAGCTGATGCCGTCCTGCACGGTGCCGATGTTCTCGAACAGCGCCGACAGTTCCCACATGATCCATTGCGACATGCCCACCATGCGCAACGCCAGGGCGACGGCCACCGCGACCGCGCCGGCGCTGATGGCGTCCCCCAGCCACAGCCACACGCCGACGCCGGTCACCGACGCCAGCAGCAGCATGTTGAGCGTGTAGTTGGCCACGCTGACCCGCGTGCCCAGGCGCATCTGCCGATACACGGTGCCGAGGAAGCCGTGCATCGCCTCGCGCGCATAGGCCTGCTCGCGCCGCGAGTGCGAGAACAGCTTGACCACCGCGATGTTGGTGTAGCTGTCGACGATGCGGCCGGTCATGTCCGAGCGCGCATCAGCCTGCTCGCGCGAGACACGCTCCATGCGTGGCACGAAATACCGCATCAACAGGGCGTAGGCGATGATCCAGCCCGCGAAGGGCAGCATGAGTCGCCAGTCCGACGTGGCCGCGGCCAGCATCGCGCCGGTGACGTACACCACGATGTACACGCCGACATCGAGCAGCTTGACCACCGTCTCGCGCACGGCAAGCGAGGTCTGCATCAGCTTGGTGGCGATGCGCCCGGCAAACTCGTCCTGGAAATAGCCCATCGACTGGCGCAGCAGGTAACGGTGCACGTTCCAGCGGATGCGCATCGGGAAATTGCCGAGCAGGGCCTGGTACTGCACCATCGAATCCAGCAGCACCAGCAGCGGCAGGCCCACCAGCACCAGCCCGGCCATCCACGCCAGCCTCGGACCTTCCACGGCCAGGAACGTGGCCGGCGTGTGCGCGCCCAGCCGGTCGACCAGCGCGCCCAGGTACACGTACAGCGCGAGCTCCGCGGCGGCGATGGCCGCGCCGAGCACGGCGAGCGCGATCAGCCACGGGCCGGCGCCGCGCGTGTAGTGCATGCAGAACGCGACCAGCGTGCGCGGCGGCTGGCGCGGCGGTGTGTCGGGGAACGGATCGAGCCTGCGCTCGAACCAGCCGAGCAGGCCGCGGCGCGTGTCGTCAGCGGCCACCGCCACCTCCGCCGCCACCACCGCCGCCGGAGAACCCGCCACCGCCACCACCCGACGAGCTGCCCGGGGGCGACGACGCCGAGGCGATCTGCGTGCCCAGGGCACCGCCGACGGATTTGGTGAAGTTGCCGACGCTGCCGAAGTTGCCGCCCTGGTACCAGCCGATCGCCGCGGTGGCCGCGGCGGCGGCCGCGGCACCGACTGCCAGCGTGAAGCGGCGCGTCCACGCGTCCTCGACGCCCAGCGCCACCGCATACGGCAGCAGGGCCTCGAAGCGCGCGGCGTCGAGCCGGGGCTCGGGGCCGGCACCGCCGGCGCTCGCGGGCCCAGCCAGCCGCGCCAGGTCGTCCTGTTCGGCCACCGACAGATAGCGCTTGAAGCCTTCGATCTCGTCGAGGAGCCTGCGACCCTCGGGCGTGGGCGCGCCGATCACGATGCAGAACGTGATCAGCACCACCAGCGCGAGACCCAACGGCACCAGCGCCCACGGCATGCCGCCGCCGTGGTTGATCGCGGCCAGCACCACGGTGGCCGCAACGGTGACGGCGAAGATGACGCAGGCGATCGCGATGCTGCCACCGTTGTGCGAGAACATCGCCGGCTGGAAGCGCTTGGCAAACGCCTTGCCGTGGGTGGCGATGGCCGCCTGGATGCGCGTGGCGCTGCCCTTTTTCAGCGCGAGCCGCGCGGCGCTGCCGGGCAACAGGGCTTCGAGCAGGCGGCGTTCGTCGTCGTTGTCGATGTGGTGCGGACCGGGATTGCGTTGCAGCGTCCAGGCATCGCCCAGCGTGCGCTCCTCGCGCTCGATGGTGACCGCGCCCTTGACCGCGCAGGCCAGCAGCTCGGACGACAGGCACAGGTTGTCGTAGCCGCGTCGCATCATGTAGCGCAGCGCCGCCGGTGACTCACCTCGCGGCGGATCGTAGCGGGCGATCACCACGCCGGTCGCCGGATCGCGGCCGATGCGGTTCCAGCGCCGCAGGCAGAACGCCGCCAGCAGCAACAGCCCGGCGAACGCCGCGAGCAGCGAGAGGTTGTCGCGCAGCAGCCACCACAGCGTGTCCGAGCGCGTCGGCGCCGCCACCACGCCCTTGGGGAACGACAGCACCGTGGTCAGGCCTTCGCGCGGCGGCAGCGGGCGGGTCAGGGTCCAGCGGGCGACGCCGGGCGCGACGATGCGCGCCTCGAAATCGTCGCCTTGCGCGCCGTATGCGCCCGAGTAGCCTTCCGCCACCAGGTCGTCCTCCGGCACCGGCGCGGGCAGACGCACTTCGACGCTGCCGGTCTCGATGGTGAAGTCCCAGCCGTGACCGATCGCGTTCCAGTACAGCTCGTCGTGGCCGGCGAAGAAGCCCACCTGCCGCGTGGTGCGGAAGCGCAGCGTGTAGGTGTATTCGGCGGGCACCGGCAGCAGGTCGTCGTTGCCGGTGTTGACGCGCACGCCATTGTTGACGCCTTCGGTGAACCACGGCTCGGCGACGCCGTCGCGCGCCACGTCCACCACGTCGAAGCCGACCACCACGTTGTTGCCGTGGCGGTCCTTGTAGCGGGTGGGGAAGTCGCGGTAGATGCCGCGGCGGATGTTGTCGCCCTCGGCGCGCACGCGGATGCGCTCGACCACGTCGAGGCTGCCGTCGGCGTTGACCTGCACTTCGCTGTCGTAGGCAAGGATGCGCTCCTGCGCCTGGGATGCTCCCGCAAGCGCCAGCAGCGCCGCGGCCAGCAACCCACGCAGCGTGGATGCCACGCCGCTCATCGCGACAGCTCCACCACCGGCGCCGCGCGTCCGCCTTCGGCGGCCTGGAAGAATTCGGCGTCGCCGAAGCCGAAGGCGCGCGCCACGACCAGGTCGGGCACGCGCTGCACGCCGTCGTTGAGGTCGCGCACCGCGCCGTTGTAGAACCGGCGCGCGTACTGCAGCTGTTCTTCCACTTCCACCAGTTCACGCTGCAGCTGCGCGAAGTTCTGGTTGGCCTTGAGGTCGGGATAGGCCTCGCGCAGCAGCAGCAGGCGGCCGACCGCCTGTTCCAGCGCCTGCTCCAGCGCGCCGAGCTTCGCCGGGCTGGCCACCGCCATCGCCTGCGCGCGCAGCGCGGTGACGGCCTCGAGCAGGGCGCTCTCGTGCCCGGCATAGCCGCGCACCGCGGCGACCAGCTGCGGCACCAGGTCGTGGCGGCGCTGAAGCTGCACGTCGATATCGGCCCAGGCGGTCTTCACCTGGTTGCGCAGCCGCACCAGGCGGTTGAAGGCGAACACGCCCCACGCGACCAGCGCCGCCGCCAGCAGCAGCGCCGCGACGACCGCGGCGGTCACGGTGCGTCGCCCGCCAGCACCGCGATTTCGGTGTCGCCCAGCAGCACGTATTGGCCGGCGCGGATCTTGGCGGTCTTGCGGCTTTCCACGGTGCCGTCCACGCGCACCGCGCCGGCGGCCACGAGCGCCTTGCCGGCGCCGCCGCTGTCGCACAGCCCGACCAGCTTGAGCAGCTGGTTGAGCTCGACGTGCTCGCCCTGGAGTTCGAATTCGATGCGTGGCATGTGCGGTCCGGCGCGTGTTTTCGGAATGTGGCGAGCCTAGCGCAACCGGGTCGCCATCGGCGTTACCCTTCCGTCAGCCGCGGCACGCCGCCGGGGGGGAAGGAGACGCCGCGATGACCACCGAACTGCAGATCCTGGGCTGGGCGATCGTGCTGGGCCTGGTGCACCTGTTCCTCGACGCCACGCTCAAGACCTCGCAGCGCGGGCTGGCGTGGAACACCGGGCCTCGCGACGGCGCGGTGCCGCCCCTCGACGGCGTGGCGGGCCGCGTCAACCGCAGTTTCGCCAACTTCCTCGAGACCTTCCCGATGTTCGCGGCCGCGGTGCTGGCGGTGGTGGTATCGGGGCAGTCCGGCGAGCGCGCCGTGCTCGGCGCACAGGTCTACTTCTGGGCGCGGGTCGCCTACATCCCGGCATACGCGGCCGGTATTCCCTATGTGCGCAGCCTGATCTGGGGCATCTCGCTGCTTGGCATCCTGATGGTGCTCTCCGCGCTGTTCTGAGCGCGCCTCACTCGCGCTCGAAGCGGGCGATCTCGTCGAGGATCTGCTGGCCGCGGCGGATGCCGTCGCCGCCGTCGGCGACGCAGGGATGTGCATTCGCATCGGTCGCCGCACCCGGCAGTGCCGGGTTGCGGCGCCTGCGCCATGCGTACAGCCAGGTGCCCAGCAGCCCTGCGACGCCGACCGCCAGGCTGGCCTGGATCCACGCCGGCGTGGCCGCTGCCGCGGGCGTGGCGCCCAGCCCCGAGACGGCCACCACCACCAGCACCCACATGATCCACCACGGCAGGCCCGCGGCGTTGGCGTTGATGCCGTAAACGCGCAGCAGCCGGGCCATCTGCTGCTGGATGCGCAGCACCGGCGCCGAGTAGTCGATGCTGGCGACGAGGCCGAGCGTGATGCCGGCCAGCGCGATGTTCAGCACGCCGAACGCGTGAACGAGGATGCCGCTGGCGAACAGGCCGGCGACCTCCGTGTTGCGCGTCCAGCAGGCCACGCCCAGCACCACCAGCGCCACGCCCAGCAGCAGCTGCAGCAGCTGGCCGATGACCAGCGGGCGCAGGCCGCGGCGCGCGCGCTCCAGCCGCGATTCGCGCAGCAGCTGGAGGTTCAGCGCCTGCTGCCTTTCCATCTGCCTGCCAAGCACTTGCCAGGCCTGCTTGAGGTCGTCGAGTTCCATCGTCCTGCCCATGTCGGAAGCGGTCATGTCAGTGGTGTCCCTGGTTGGCGGCGTGCTCGCGCAGCCGCTGGCGCAGCCTGGAAAGGCGGGTGGTGACGTTGCTGTCGGAGATGCCGAGCACGTCGGCCATCTCGCGCGTGCTGCGCTCCTCGAGGTAAAGCAGGAGGAGTGCACGGTCGAGCGGTGCGAGGGTGGCGATGAAGCCGTGCAGCAGGCGCAGGCCGTCGTCGTGCACCGGGTCGTGGGCGTTGTCGTCGGCGACGTCGTGCAGGGCGTCGTCCAGCGGCACCGCGTGCCGGCGGCGCTGGCCCTCGCCGCGCAGGAACGAGATGCCGACGTTCAGCGCGATCCGGTACATCCAGGTCGAGAACGGCCGCGCGGGGTCGTAGCGCGGCCAGGCGCGCCACAGCTGCGCGGCGATCTCCTGCGCGAGGTCGTCGCGGTCGGCGCCGCGGGCATAGGTGCCGGCAACCTTGAAGACGATGCCGCGGTGCCGGTCGAGGAGCGCGGCGAAGGCCTCGGCGTCGGTGGCGTGTGTGCTGGCGATGCTGTCCATTCCCGAGCGGCTCCGGCCGCGATCATGCGTGACACCGGGGTGGTTCGCCGCACCGGCGGGTTTGTCACGGCCTAGCGCAGGGGCAGGCGCAGCACTTGTCCATCGAGCTCCAGCACCACGCCATCGGCATCGATCGTGCGCACCGTGGCTTCGCCGACGCGGTCGCCCTCCACCAGCCGCCGGCCGTCGACGATCACGAAACGCCGCGCCGGGTCGGCGTTCCACATGTGCATGGTCATCTTCAGCGCGGGCAGGCGCTCGCGCTGGCTGGCGGGGAGTTCGGCGATGCGCGGCAAGTCTTGGGCCGGCATCGGCGCGGGCACGGGGGCAGCGGGCTGTGGCGCTGCGGGTGGTGGCAGCGGGTGAGCCACCGGGGGAGCTGGCAAGGCGGAAACACGGGGAACGTCGGCATCCGGTGTCATCGCCGTTGCCGTGGCGCCTGCGGGTAGCGCTGTTGTGCCAGCCGCAGTCGTGCCGACGGCAGCCTGTGGTTGCGCAGGTGGGGGCTCGGGCGTTTGCGCGACGATGCGCTCGACGCTGGGCAGGGTGTCCATGCCGACGTCGCCGCGATCAGGATCACCTGCCTGGCGTGCATCGCCCGGCGCGGGCGGCGGCGTGGCAACCGCGTGCGCCAAGTCGTCGCCGACAGCGGCATTGCCGCCGTTGGCCTCTACGGCCGCCGGGTCGACGCCGCGCAGCAGCACGAACGCCAGCACCGCGGCGACGGCGGTGCCGGCGAGCGCAAGCCAGCCCCACGCCGGCATGCCACGGCGCGTGGTCGAACCCAGCGGCGGCAGTTCGACGCGCAGCCCGGGGACTTCACCGCGGCGGCGTTCGGCTTCGGACTTGCGCAGGGCTTCGAGGATCAGCGACATCGGCGTCCCTCAGTCCAGGGTCCGCGCGAGGCGCGGGCCGGCATCGTTCACGGCCAGCGCGAACAGTGTTTCGGGGCCGACGACACCGTCGACCGCGAGACCACGCGCGCGCTGGAAGCGGAGCACCGATGCGGCCAGGTCGGCATCGAACACGGTGCCGTCCGCTGCCTGCACGGCCACGCCTTCAGTCACGAGCCGTGCGCGCAACCAGTCGACAGCGACGCCCTGTTGGCCTTGCACCGGCGCATCGGCAAGCGCGACCGGCGCGCGCCAGACCGCGGCGTAGCGACCAGTCCACGCCTGCTGCAGGGTCGCGCGGTCGACGTCGAGCGTGCGGCCGTCGAGCAGCAGGCGCGCACGCCCGCCATCGGTCGCCTGCAGCAGCGCCCAGGCCTGGCGGCCGTCGGCTTCGAGCTGCAGCAGCGCCGGTCGGCCGATCGCGACCAGGCGGTCGAGGTGGGCATTGCCGCGCACGCAGTAGGCGCCGGGTGCAAGCACGCGTGCGCAGGCCGACGCCGCGCGCGCGTCGTCCAGCGTGGTGGGCAGGTCCCAGGCGGCGAGCATCGCCAGCCACGCGCGCTCGTCGCTGCTGCCGGTGGCTGTGGCCTCCGCACCGCCGGCGGCGCGTGCGTCCGCGCGACCGCTGGCGGCAGCGGCGATCCGTGTGGCGAGCGTGGCCGAATCCGCGTCGCTTGCGTGGATCCGCGCAGTCGCAGCGGCGTTGGCGGAAGCGCCGGCCGCTGTGGACGCGCCATCCGCACCGGTGGCGGCCGACGCCGCGCCGCCGCCGGGTGCACGGGCGGCTGCCTCGGCGACCGTAGCGGATGCGCGCGTGGCGTCGTCTGCGACACGACCTGCCCGCGGCGCGCCCGCGCGCGGCAGCAGCGCGGCCAGCGCGATCGCCAGCACCGCCGCGGCGCCCACGCCTGCCGCCACCAGCATCCAGCGACGCGATGCCGCGGACGCGCGCACCGGCGGCGGCAACGCCTCGCGCGCGGCTTCTTCGACCAGGGCGGCGTCGAGCGTGGCGCGGTCGCGCGCGTAGCCGGCGAGCAGCGCACGCTCGGCGATCACGTTCACCAGCCGCGGAATGCCGCCGCTGCGCAGGTGGATGCGCTGCACCGCGCCGGCATCGAACGGGAAATGCTGGCCACCGGCGATGCGGAAGCGGTGGCGGAGGTAATCGGCGGTGCCGGCGGCGTCGAGCGGGGTGAGGTGGAAGCGCGCGGTGATCCGCTGCGCCAGCTGGCGCAGGTCCGGGCGCCCGAGCATGTCGCGCAGCTCGGGCTGGCCGATCAGGATCACCTGCAGCAGCTTCTGCGTGTCGGTCTCGAGGTTGGTCAGCAGGCGCACCTGCTCCAGCGTGTCCACCGACAGCGCCTGTGCCTCGTCGACCACCAGCACCACGCGCAGGCCCTGCGCGTAGGCGTCGAGCAGGTGGGCGTTGAGTGCGTCGATGAGCGCCTTGGCGTTGCCACGGCGGCCGTCGAGGTCGATGCGCAGCTCCTCGCACACCGTTTCCAGCAGCTGCGTCGGGTCGACCCGCGGATTGAGCACCAGCGCCACGCGCACGTTGTCGGGCAGCTGGCCAAGCAACAGCCGGCTGAGCGTGGTCTTGCCGGTGCCGACCTCACCGGTCAGCTGCACGAAACCGCCGCCGCCGCCCTGGGTGATGCCGAACATCAGGTGCGCGAGCGCGTCGCGGTGGCGCTCGCCCAGGAACACGAAGCGCGGATCCGGCGTGATCGAGAACGGTGGCTCGGTGAGTCCGTAGTGCGCGAGGTACATGCCTACTCCGTCACGTCACGCGCTTCGCCGGTGGCCAGCGTTTCCGCGTGGCGGATCCGCCGTGGCCGCGCGATGAGCGGGTGCACCAGCACCGCGGCCAGGATGATCGCCACGCCCAGGTAGAAGCGCGTCGACAGCTCCTGCTGCTCGGAGAGCAGCACGATCGCCAGCATGATGGCGTAGATCGGCTCCAGGTTCACCGCCAGCTGCGCCGAGAACGCGCTCATGTGGCGCAGCGCCACCAGCGAAAGCGCGAACGGGAACAGCGTGCAGGCGAAGGCCAGCAGCAGCAGGTAGCCGGCGTCGTGCGCGCCGGGCAGCACGAACAGCGGCCCGGCCAGCGCCGGGAACACCAGCGGCATCAACGGGGCCAGCACGGTCAGTGCGATGGTGCCGGCGCCAAGCTCCACCGCGGTCACCGTCAGCGGATCGGCATGGTCGACCAGGCGCTTGTTGAGCGAGCCGAACAGCGCCACGAACAGCGCCGACACCGCGCCCACCACCACGCCGATGCGCATCTCGTCGGGAATGCCACCGACCACCAGCGCCACGCCCGGCAGCACGGCGACGCCGAGCGCGAGTTCGGCGCGCGAGAACTTCCGGTGCGCCAGCTTCGGTTCGATCATCGCCACGAACACCGTGGCGAACGCCATGCAGGTCGCCGCCACCGAGGCGTTGGACAGCTTGATGGCGCCGTAGAAGGTCAGCCAGTGCAGCGCCACCAGCACGCCGATCCCGGCATAGGACAGCAGCAACCGGCGCGGCATGGCGCGCAGCCCGCGCCACACGCGCGGCACCAGCAGCAGGGTCGCGGCGACCAGCAGCATCCGCCACCACACCAGCGGCAGCGCCTGCAGCGTGATCACCTTGCCGAGGATCGCGGTGAAGCCCCACAGCAGGACACAGAGGTGGATCTGCCAGTGGGCCTTGGCGCTGGGAGTCATCGGGAACAGGCGGCGACGTGGGGTCGGGCAGTGTGCGCGAGAAGTGCTCAGCTGGCGAGGCGGCGCTGGACGCGCGCCAGCCACGCGCCGTTGGCGCTCCAGGCCAGGGCGATCACGGTGCCCAGCACCATCGCCACCGCCGGCTGCTGCGCGACCATGTCGATGCCCGCCTTGACCCAGCCGCTGACCGCATCGGCGCCGCGGTAGACCACGGTGTCGTTGAAGTTCTTGGCCTTGTACTTGGCCTCCGCCGGCACGACGGTGTACAGCATCTCGCGGCCCGGGCGCACGAACGCGTACTCGCCGGCGCGGCGCACCACCATCACCACCGCCAGCACCGCGAAGGTGGGCGCGAACGCCAACCACAGGAAGCCCGCGGCCACCACCAGCGGCACCGCCACCAGCAGCGCGCCGACGCCCAGGGTGCGCGCCACGCGGCCGGTGATGAACAGTTGCGACAGGATCGCCAGCGCCTGCACCACGGTGTCGATGATGCCGAACACCCGGGTCTGGTCGGTGGGGTCCGGGAAGCGCGCTTCCACCAGCCGCGCCTGCTCGAAGTACAGGAATGTGGTGACGCTGGCCAGCAGCACCACGAACACCGCGATGCCGAGCAGGTAGGGCGAGCGGAAGAGTTCGGTGGCGCCGGCCAGCGGGCTGCCGCCGAGCGGGCGCTGGCGCTGCAGGTCCGACGCATCGTGGAGCGGGCGTGCATCGCGCCAGCGATGGAGGCTGCGCGCCGCGACGGTCGATGCCAGCAACAGCAGCGCGGCCACCAATACCAGGCCGGAATGACCCAGCACGCCGACCAGGAACACGCCCGCCAGCGGCCCGATCAGCCCGCCCAGGCTGGCGCCCGCGGCCATCAGCGCGAACAGGCGCCTGGCCTGCGCGGCGGTGAACACGTCGACCAGCACGCTCCACCCGACCGAGATCGCAATCAGGTTGAACACCGACAGCCAGATGTAGAACGTACGTGCGATCCACGGATCTCCCGGCCACAGCGCGAACGCGAGCGCGAACAGCAGCAGGTTGGCGGTGAAGAAGCCATACACCCAGTACAGGATGCGCCGCCGCCGCACGCGGCCGGCGATCCAGCCGAACAAGGGCATCGCCGCGAGCGTGGCCACGAACGTGCCGGTGAACAGCCACTGCAGGTTGCGCACGCCACCGGCGATGCCCATCGTCTCGCGCACGGGACGGAGCATGAAATACCCGGCGAACAGCAGGAAGAACAGCGCGAAGCCGGCGATCACCGCACCGGCCTCGTCCTCCTGCACGTCGAACGCACGGCCCAGCCAGCGCGCGATGGGCGCCGCCATCAGATGAAGATCGCGACCACTTCGTCCTGCTGCGCCTGCGTCAGCAGCGCGCCGTGCCCGGCCATGAGCTGGTCCGCCTGGCGTTCGGGCTTGCCGGTGGCCGGGATGACCACGGTGACCGCCGGATGGCTGATCACGAACTTCAGGAACATCTGCGCCCACGAGCCGATGCCGGCTTCCGCCGCCCAACCCGGCAGCGCGCGTCCGCCCACCTCGGCGAACAGCTTGCCGTCCTCGAAGGCGCGGTTGACCATCACCGCGACGCCCTGGTCTGCCGCCGCGGGCAGCAGGGTCGACGCCGCGGCTGGCGAGCCGACCGAGTAATTGACCTGGATGAAGTCGGGCTTCTCCGCGGTCATCGCCTGCAGCAGGTCCGCGTGGCGGTTGTCCTGGAAATGGGTGAGTCCGATGTACTTCACCAGGCCCTGCGCCTTGAGCTCGCGTGCATACGGCATGGCCTCGGCCAGGTTGCGCAGGTTGTGGATGGCGAGCAGCTCCACCTTGTCGGTGCGCAGCCGGCGCAGCGAATCCGCCCACTGCGCTTCGAGCGCCGGGCGGGTGTCGGCGGCGAGCTTGGTGGCGAGGAAGCAGCGCTTGCGCCAGCCGCCTTCATCGAGCAGGGCGCCCACGACGTCCTCGGCATTGCCGTAGTTGGGCGAGGTGTCGATCACGCTCCCGCCGCCTTCGAAGAAGATCCGCACGACCTCCTTGAGCGCGCTGTACTCCGGCGACGCCAGCGGCACCTCGTAGCTGCCAGAGGTGCCGGCGCCGATCACGGGGATCAGCTCGCCGGTGGACGGGATGGGGCGCGTGAGCATGGCGCCGGCCGCAGCGGCGGCGCCTTGCGCTGCGCCCGGAGCCGGGGGGGCTACGCCCGTTCCGGTGTCGCGACTGCAGGCGACCAGCGGCGCAAGCGCGAGGCCGGTGGCGGCGAGGGAGGCGGAGGACAGGAATTCGCGGCGGGATGGCATGTCGACTTCTCCTGCTGTGCGGGCTGTGCCCGGGTGTGTTCAAAGGATCGGCCAATCACATCCTGCGGCCAGTCCCATCGGTCATTGCGGGCGCGCCGGACGGCAGGCGCGCTGGGGTCAGGGTGTTGTTGCAAGAAGCGCATGCAGCGCCATCGCCGCAGCCGGATTGCGCTCCTTGGCCGCGCCGATGAAGAACACGAAGACATCGCGCCGCGCTGCCGTCGCACTTGCGGGTCCGATGCGCGGCAGGTCGTCGGGCTCGCCGCCGGCAGCCCATTCACGCGCGCGCGCCGCCCAGCGCGCGAGCTCGGCGCGCGGGTAGCCGGTGGCCAGTTCCGCACGCGAACGCATCAGCCGCGCATAGACGAAGCCCGAGGTCACGTCGGCGAACGAAGGGTATTCGTCGGAATCGGTGAATACCGTGGCCATGCCATGTTCGCGTGCCAGGGCGATGTAGCCGGCATCGAAGAAGCCGGGATCGCGCACGTCCAGCACGTGGCGCAAGGTGCGGCCACCGGCCTTGCGCGGCAGCAGTGCGAGGAACGCGGCGAAATCGTCGCGATCACGGGGCGTGCCGTGGTCGAACTGCCACACCAGCGGGCCGAGCCGGTCGCCCAGCTCGGCGATACCGCCGACAAAGTCCTCCACCTGCGCGCCGGTCTTCGCCAGGGTCCGGGACATCACGATGCGCATCGGCGCCTTGGCCGAGAACACGAAGCCCTGCGGCGTCTGGTCGCGCCACGTCGCGTACGTCGACGGCTTCTGTGCGCGGTAATAGGTGCCGTTGATCTCGATCGCGGCCAGCTTGCGGCTGGCGTATTCCAGCTCGCGGCGCTGCACAAGGCCCTTGGGGTAGAAGTTGTCGCGCCATGGCGCGTACGTCCAGCCGCCGATGCCGGTGCGGATGCCGTGGACCGGCGTGATCGCGTTGTCGGCAGGTGCGTCCATCCTGTGGCCTTGCGCGACGTCGGCGTCGATACTGGCGCCAGTCCATGCCGGTGTCCATGAATGCGCAAGTCCACCATTGCCCTGGTTTCTCTGCTGCTGCTCTTCCATCCCGGCGCGCATGCCCGCGATGCCGGCGATGCACCGGCGCCGATCGCGGGGCTCGACGCCCATGTCGAAGCCGTGCGCAAGCGCTTCGAGGTGCCCGGCATCGCGGTGGCGGTGGTCAAGGATGGCGAGGTCGTGCTGGTGCGCGGCTACGGCGTGCGCGAAACCGGCAAGCCGGAGCCGGTGGACGGCGACACCCTGTTCGCGATCGCCTCGATCACCAAGGGCTTCACCTCCGCGGCGCTGTCGATCCTGGCCGACGAGGGCAAGCTGTCGCTCGATGACCGCGTCATCGACCACCTGCCGTGGTTCCGCATGGCGGATGCCTACGTCACCAGAGAGATGCGCGTGCGCGACCTGCTGGTGCACCGCAGCGGGCTGGGCCTGGGCGCGGGCGACCTGCTGTTCTGGCCGCCGACGCAGTACGCCACGCGCGAGGTCGTCGAGCGCCTGGCGCACGTGCCGATCAGCGGCGGCTTCCGCGAGCGCTATGCCTACGACAACGTGCTGTACGCGGTGGCGCAGCTGGTGATCGAAGAAGTGTCCGGGCAGGCGTATGCCGATTTCGTCCAGCAGCGCCTGTTCGCGCCGGTCGGCATGCACGCCAGCCGCATCAACAGCGATGCGCTGCGGCCATCGGACCGCAACGTCGCCAGCGGCCACGCACAGCCCGGGTTCGAGGGCGCGCCGGTGCCGGTACCGCGCATGGCCTGGGCCAACAACTCCGCGGCCGGCGGCATCTATTCCAGCGCCCGCGACATGGCGCAGTGGATGCGCGTGCAGCTCGCCGGTGGCGTGCTCTCGGGCGAAGGCGACAGCGCGACACGGTTGTTCAGCGAGAAGCGCCAGCGCGAGATGTGGTCGCTGGTGACGCCGATCACCATCCGCCCGCCGGCTGTGCCGGAACTCGCCGCCGCCACGCCGCAGTTCTACGGCTATGGCGAGGCCTGGAGCGTCAGCGACTACCGCGGCCGCAAGCTGGTCTGGCATACCGGCGGCTGGCCGGGGATGGTGTCGCGGCTGACCCTGGTGCCGGAACTCGGTCTCGGCGTGGTGGTGCTCACCAGCCAGGAAGTCGGTGCCGCGTTCAACGCGGTCACCATGCAGGTGCTGGATGCCTACGTTGGAGCACCGCCGACCGACTGGATCGCCGCGTATGCCGCGGCGGTGGAGAAGGCGCGCGGCGGTGCGGACGACGACTGGCAGAAGCACCTGGCCGCGCGTGACGCGACGTCGAAGCCATCGTTGCCGCTGCGCGGCTATGCCGCGACCTATCGCGACCCGTGGTACGGCGACGTGGTGGTGGCGGAGGGCCGCAAGGGCCTCGAGATGCGCTTCTCCAAGACCCCGCAGCTGGCCGGCACCCTGGAGCACTGGCAACACGACACCTTCATCGTGCGCTGGCACGACCGCGCCCTGAACGCCGACGCCTTCGTCGACTTCAGCCTCGACCATGACGGCAAGGTGCGCGAGGTGCGCATGGAAGCGGTGTCGCCGCTGACCGATTTCAGCTTCGACTTCCACGACCTGCGGCTGGTGCCGGTCGCGGGGAAGTAGGCCACGACAGCGAGGTGCCCCCGAAGCACGGGGGCACCCGCCGGCAGCGCGTTACTTGATCGGCTCGTCCAGCAGCAGCTGCCGCGCGAACCGCACCGGCGGCGCGCCCTGGGCGAGCACGCGGTCGTGGTAGCGCTTGAGGTCGAAGGCGTCGCCTTCCTTCGCTTCCACCGCGCGGCGCATGTCGAAGTGCTCCTGCGCGCCGACGAAGTAGGTCGCCAGCTGCGTGGATGACAGCTGCGCGCGGATCCACTTGCCGTCGGCCTCGCTCTGCTGCTGGAAGGTCTGGCGCACCATCAGGTCCATCGCCTGTTCCTTCGTCCAGTTCTCCACGTGCACGCCCTGGTCGAGGATCGCGTTGGCCACTGCGCGCGCATAGAACTTGAGCTGCATGAGGCGGAACAGCGGGTCGTTGTCGAGGTAGCCGGCGTCGGCCACCACGCGCTCGGTGTACACCGCCCAGCCTTCGGCGAACGGGCCCGAACGCATCACCGCGCGCAGCGTCGACGGATGGTTGGCGGAGTGCGCGCCCTCGAGGTAATGCCCGGGCATCGCCTCGTGGATGCTGAGCACGTGGATCAGGCGCTTGTTGTATTCGCGCAGGAACGAATCGACCTGGCTGTCGCTCCACTCCTCTGGGATCGGCGAGATCGCGTAGTAGGTGTCGAGTCCCTTGTCGAGCGGGCCGGGCGAGTCGCAGTAGGCCACCGAGAAGCCGCGCTGGAACTCCGGCATCAGGATGATCTTCACCGGATCGTCGGGCACCGTGACCAGGTCCTTGGCGCGCACGAACTTCGTGGCTTCGTCCAGCGTGTACTTGGCGAAGTCCACGACCTCGTCGCGCGCCGGCTTGTCGGCGTAGCCGAACTCCAGCGCCGCCTCGATCGCGGCCTGGCGCTGGTCGTCATCCGGCGCAGCTGGCGTGGCCGGTGCGCCGGGCTTGTCCTTCAGCACCACCTGGGCGATGGCGTACATCTCGTCGCGCACGCGTGCGAGCTCCGCCGTGGCGCGGTCGTGGATCTCCTGCCGCGACAGCGAGGAGTTGAGCGAGAACTTCAGCTTTTGGTCATAGCGCTCGGCACCGATGCGGAACTCGCCCTTGGCGTTCGGCACGAGCGTACCGTCGAGCCACTGCTGGTGCTCCTCCACCGCCGCGCGCAGCGTGGTCACTCCCGCGTCCAGGCGTTCGCGGTCCGCACCGCTGAGCTGGTCGGCGTTGGGGGTGATGAAGGTGTCGACCAGGGTCAGCACGCCCTTGTTCTGCTTCGCCACGGTCTCGGCGTGGGTCCTGGGCACGCGCGCCGGGTCGAGGTTCTCGCGCGCCTGCGCCAGCAGCGCGGGGATCTTCTCCATGCGCGCGGCGGCGGACTTCAGCCGCTCGGGCATCGGCGCGAACTCGCGTGCCATCAGGTTGTAGATCGCGCCGCCGGCCAGGCCGCTGTACAGCTGCGGGTCCCAGGCCCAGCTCTGCATGGTCTCCAGATCCCACAGCGTGCCCTCCAGCGCATTGCGCAGGATCAGCGCGTCCACCTGGTTTTCGCGCGACAGCGCGGCGGCGTCGACCTGGTCGAGCTCGGCGAGCAGCGTGCGCGCCCATTCGATCGACTTCTGGCGGCCAGCGGCACTCAGGTCGTCGATCTCGGTATCGAAGCGGTGATCGCCAACCTGCGTCGCCGAGATCGGGCTGAGCGCCATGCCCTCGTCGAGGAAGCGCGCCGACAGCGCGGCAAACGCCGCATCCTGCGCGGTGTTGGTGGCGTGGGTGGCGTCGGCGCCAGGCGCGGCGGGCGCCGAGGGCACCGTGCCCTGGCAGGCGGCGAGCGCCAGGGCGAGGAGGGAGGCGGCAAGCAGGGGACGGGACATGCGGTGGACCTCGGGACGGCAAAGTGGCGAAGCATAGGCTGCCGACCCGCGACGCGCATCCGCCGATGGTTTACCGTCGGGCACCGATATCGACCGGAGCGTTGCCGTATGAGATTCCAGGCTGGCTGGCGCTGCGCCTCCATCATCCTCATCGGCCTGCTGGCCGCCTGCGGCGCGCAGGACGCCGCGCAGTCGGAGGCGATGGACTACGGCGGCGCCTCGGCGCCGGCGCCGATGGCGGATGCGGCTGCGCCCGCGCCGGGCGGGCAGGAATTTCTCGCCTATGAGCACAGCGCTGGCATCTCCCTCGAGCCCGGACAGATCCAGCCGCGCCTGCGCGACGCCCAGGCAGCCTGCAACGACGGACGCTTCGGCGCGTGCGTGGTGCTCAACCTGTCGCAGCAGGGCGGCGACCATCCCGGCGCCAGCCTCGGCATGCGCATCGCGCCCGGAGGCGTGGAGCCGATGATCGCGCTGGCCAGCGCCGGCGCCGAACTCGGCCACCGCAGTACCCACGCCGAGGACCTGGCCGTGGTGGTGCGCGACAACGCACTGGCCGCGCAGCGCCTGCGCAACGAGCGCGCGCGACTGCAGGAATTCCAGGCGCGCCGCGACCTGGCGGTGGCCGACATGATCGCGCTGTCGCAGCGCCTGGCCGAGACCGACGCCGCGCTGGAGGCCATCGAACAGCAAGCGGCGCAGCATCGCCGGCGCATCGACACCCAGCTGCTCACGATCAACTTCCAGGCCTCCCGCTCCCAGGAAGGGCGCAACGAGATCGTGCTCGCGGTGCGGGACTTTGGCGCCACCCTCGCCACCGGCACCGCGTGGACGATCCGCGCCGCGGCGTTCCTGCTGCCGATGCTGGTCGCGTTGGCGTTCCTGCTGGTGCTGCTGCGCCGCTGGCGACGCCGCCGCGGGGATGCAAGGTCGACCGGCCAGGGCTAGGCCGGCAGGCTCAACCCTCGTCGTCTTCCTCGAATTCCACCAGCGCGTCGAGGTCGAACGACAGCGCCTCGACCGCCTCGCGCACCTTGCGTCCGGTGGATTCGTTGGGGATCTCGATCTCGATGGCGTGCATCTTCGGGCCGACCACGTCGCTGAGCCCCGCGGAGCTGGAGTCGGCGTCGTCGAGGCTCGGCATCAGGTCGGCGACTTCCTCGACGTGCTCGATGCCCTCCAGGCTCTGCAGCAGGTTCATGACCGCACGGGCGGCGTCGTCGGAACTGGTGAGGAGGATGCGGAGCAGGGCCATCGGACGTCCTTCGGGCAAATCTGGGGGAATGGCCCGCAGGCTAGGAAGCCGCGGGCCAACGCTGCGTGACGAACCGCCTTGTGCTTCAGCTTGTCTTCGGGCTGCGCACCGGCACGCTGATGTTGCACAGGTCGATGTGGCCGGCGGGCCGCAGGTACCAGCCGTCGCGGCGATTGCGGCGCGATTCCACCACGGCGTCGAACAGCGGCGTGTCGGTGCGCAGCACCTCGATCGGCCTGCGTTCGGCAGCCGGCACCTCCGAGGCCAGGCGGAGCGCGGTGATCGCGGTGCGCTGCGCCGGATCCTCGTAGAAGCCGAGCGGGCCGGTGCCGCGCGGCAGCACGCTCAGGTGTTCCATGCCCTGCAGCACGCGGCCGACCACGGTGATGTTGCGGTCCAGCTGGCGCGGCGACTGCCCGGTGACCACGTACAGCTCGGTGCCGTTGCTGGAGTCGGCCGCCATGTCGCGCCCGGCCCCCAGCGTGCCATAGCAGTGGGCGAGCCAGGCCTGGCCTTCCCGCGGGTCGCGCGCGGCCGGGAAGCCCGCCGCGAAGCCGGTTTCCGGCGCCCAGCCGTCGCGATCGGGCAGGGCGTGGAACGCAAGCCCGTCGGCGGCGCGCGAGAACTCGGCCGGCAGCTTCGCCCTGGCGCTGCCGATCGGCCTGCCGGGCACGCCCTCTTCGGTGATGTCGCCGAACTGGACCACGAAGTTGTCCTGCGAGCGGTACAGGGTCAGCCCGTCCCAGAAGCCTTCCTTCGCCAGCGTGCGGATGTTGGCGACGTGCTCGGGCGCGAAGTCGGGCGCGAGCTCGATCACCACCCGGCCAGCGGCGAGGTCGAGGTAGAGCGTGTTGGCGGGGTCCGGCGTACGCCAGTCGCCAGGCCGCGACGCATCCAGCAGCTCCTGGGTGCTCTTGGGCTTGTCGGCCCCGGCGTCGGTGGCAACGGGTTCGGCGGCGATGGCCATCCACGAGGTGCAGGCGGCGGCCAGCAGGACGAGGGTGGGCAGGGATCGGGTCGGGTGCACGGCAGGCTCCTGGCTGGGTAGCGCCGATTGTTGCCGATGCCGCCCCTGCCGACATGCGTGGTGACTAATGGCACGATCGCTATACATAACTGGACACTAGTCTGTGCCCATGGTCGAACCCGACGCCATCCTCAGGAAGTTCCAGCGCGAGCTGAGTGCCGGCACGGTGTCGCTGGCGCTGCTCGCGGTGCTGGCGCGCTCCGGCGAGCCGATGTACGGCTACCAGATCGCCAAGACCCTCGAACGCTTCGGCGAGGGCGTGCTCAGCGGCAAGCAGAGTGCGCTGTATCCGGTGCTGCGCAACCTCGAGGCTGCGGCGCTGCTGGCGAGCCACATCGAACCGTCGCTGGCCGGACCGCCTCGCCGCTACTACCGCATCACCGACGCCGGGCACGACGCCCTGCGCGCGTGGGCCGCCGCCTGGCGCGCGACCCGCGATTCCGTCGATACCGTCCTGGAGGGGACCTCATGAACACCGCGCTGCCGACAAGTATTCCCGCCTACCTGGAGCATCTGCGCCGTTCGCTTGCGGGCGCCGACCCCGCGCTGGTGCACGACGCGCTGTACGACGCCGAGGAATACCTGCGCTCGGAGCTCGCCGAGAACCCGGGCAGGTCCGAGGCCGAGGTGATCGCCGCGGTCGCATCCAGCTATGGCGACCCGGACGAGGTCGCCGACATCTATCGCGACACCGAGGCGACGGTGCAGACCGCGCTGCGCGCGCCGCCGCCGCCGCAGCGGAAATCGCTGGCGGGCCGGTTCTTCGGCGTCGCCGCAGACCCGCGCGCGTACGCGTCGCTGTTCTACATGGTGCTGGCGCTGGCCACCGGCATTTTCTACTTCACCTGGGTGGTGGCCGGCCTGTCGATGTCGGCGGGGCTGGCGGTGCTGATCATCGGCATCCCGTTCGTGATCCTGTTCTTCGGCTCGGTGCGGGTGCTGTCGCTGGTGGAAGGCCGGATGGTGGAGGTGATGCTGGGCGAGCGCATGCCGCGCCGGCCGCTGTACAGCGCGCGCGGGCGCAGCATCTGGCGGCGCATCGGCGACATGTTCAGCGATCCGCGCACGTGGAGCACGATGCTCTACATGCTGCTGATGCTGCCGCTTGGCATCCTGTATTTCACCGTGGCGGCGACATTCGGCGGCGTGGCATTGGGCTTCATCGCGGCACCGCTGGCCCTGCTGCCGGGCGTTGAGCTCAATGTGTGGATGTTCGGCATCGACCTGCCGGAAGAAGCGCCTTGGCTGCTGCCGGTGGTGTCGCTGGTCGGCGTGCTGTTGCTGTTCGCCACGCTGCACATGGCGCGCGGCATCGGGCGCCTGCATGGCCGGTTCGCCAAGCACCTGCTGGTGAAGTCGGCGCAGTATTCCTGAGCGCCGGCCGGACACCGGCCGCCGCCGAGCGGCGCCGGTGCGGCGTCAGCGCTTCTTGCGTCCCGCGGGCGCGGACGCGGAATCCGCCTGCTGTTCGGCCGGCGGCGCGGCGTAGCGCGCGATGAAGTCACGCACCTGCGGGTAGACCTGCGTGCGCCAGCGACGGCCGCTGAAGATGCCGTAGTGGCCCGCGCCCTCGACGGTCAGGTGCTCGCGGTGCGCATCGTCCACGCCCGTGCACAGCACGTGCGCGGCGCGGGTCTGGCCCTGGCCGGAGATGTCGTCGAGCTCGCCCTCGATGGTCAGCAGCGCGGTGCCGGTGATCGCCGACGGATCGACGCGCTCGCCGGCCACGTCCCACAGCCCGCGCGGCAGCAGGTGCTGCTGGAACACCACGCTGATGGTGTCGAGGTAGTACTCGGCCGGCATGTCGAGCACGGCGTTGTACTCGTCGTAGAAGCGGCGGTGCGAGGACGCGTCGTCGAGATCGCCCTGCACCAGGCTGCTGTAGAAATCCCAGTGCGACATGAAATGGCGTTCGGGGTTCATCGCCACGAAGCCGGTGTGCTGCAGGAAGCCCGGATAGACGCGCCGGCCATGGCCCGGATAGTCCTGCGGCACCGTGTGGATGACGTTGCCGCTGAACCACGACAGCGGCTTCTGGGTGGCGAGCGTGTTGACCGCGGTTGGCGATTCACGGGTGTCGATCGGCCCGCCCATCATCACCAGCGAGCGCGGCGTGGCCTCGCCACGCGCAGCCATCAACGCCACTGCCGCCAGCACCGGCACGGTCGGCTGGCAGACGCTGATCACGTGCAGGCGGTCGGCGCCGATGTGGCGGATGAACTCCTCGATGTAGGCGACGTAGTCGTCGAGCGTGAACGCGCCCGCTTCCTTCGGCACCATGCGCGCGTCGACCCAGTCGGTGATGTAGACCTTGTGGTCGGGGAGCAGGGTGCGCACGGTATCGCGCAGCAGCGTGGCGTGGTGGCCGGACAGCGGTGCCACCACCAGCACGGTCGGCTGGTCCTTCATGCCGAGGATGTTCTGCGCGTCGTCGGTGTAGCGCTTGAAGCGCAGCAGCCGGCAGAACGGCTTGTCGAGCGCGACCTTCTCCACCACCGGCACGTCGTGTCCGTCCTTGACCACCTGGTGGATGGCGAAGGGCGGCTTTTCGTAGTCCTTGCCGATGCGGTACATCAGCTCGTTCGCGGCCGACGCACGATCCGCGCCGGGCAGCGACGACAGCCAGGTGCCGTCGTTGCCGAAGATCCGCGCGTTGGCGCGCGCCAGTTCGGTGAAGGGTGCCATCCAGGTACGGTTGAGCTCGTGGAGCTGATAAAGCATTGTCGGAAGCCCGGTCGGTGGGTGCTGCGCCGCAGCATAACGCAGGCCGTGTGCAGGGGCGGCATGCCGCCCGCAGGCCCCTCCAGCGCCGATCGCCGGGCCCCGAAGTACGTCCTAGGCCAGTTCCAGCGTGGTCGCGCCCGGCACCAGCGCCGGCGACAGCCAGCAGTGCGAGCCCAGCGCGCGGAAGCCCGCGGCTTCAAAACGCTGGCGGTAGAAGCGCCCCGGACGGCGGCGGAAACCGTGGTCGTCGCCTTCCGCTTCGTCCTCGCGCGCGAAGGTTTCCAGGAACGCGATGCCGCCGCACAACTCGGCAAGGCCGGGCAGGCCGCGGTCGATCTCGCGTGCCTCGAGGTAGTGCAGCACGTCGCTGCAGACCACCAGGTCGGCGGGGGCGCAGGGCCGCAGCGACCCGAAATCGCCGAAGCGCGCGAAGTGCAGGTTGCGGCGGCGGCCATGGCGTGCGATGGCATATTCGCTGCTGTCGAAACCGAGGTAGTCCGTCGCCGGGCGCAGCTTGAGCAAGGGCGCGCGCCAGGCGCCTTCGCCGCAGCCGATGTCGAGTACCGTGCGCAGCGGGCGCTCGAGGTGGTATTCCGCCGTGGCCACGGCCAGCGCCACCTTGCGCGCCAGGCGCTGGCGGCCGCCGATGCCGCCGCCGCGGTACCAGCGGTCGAAGTAGTCGCGATCGTAGGTCTTGTCCATGGGCGCGCACGATACCGGCTCCTGCGCGCGTCGTGCGATCCTGTGCGGCGAATCGACACGGGGTGACCATGCAAACCTATCTCTGGATCAAGTCCGCGCACATCGTGCTGGTGATGGCCTGGGTGGCCGCGGCGTTCTACCTGCCGCGCATCCTGATCAACCTGGTGGAGGCCGGTGGCGAGCCGTCGGTGCACGCGCGCCTGGTGCTGATGGGCCGCCGGCTGTACCGCTTCGGCCACGTGATGTTCGGGCTGGCGGCGGTGCTGGGCCTGGTGCTGTGGCTGGGCTACCGGGTGATCCCGGGGTTCCCGACCATGGTCGCCGCCGGCAGCGGCTGGATGCACGCCAAGCTCACGATGGTCGCGCTGCTGCTCGCGCTGTACATCGCCTGCGGACGCTGGCTGAAGCGCGGCGCGGCGGGCGGCGCGCTGCCGACCACGCGCGCGCTGCGCTGGGTCAACGAGATCCCGGTGTTCGTGCTGCTCGGCATCGTGTACCTGGTGCTCGCCAAGCCGTTCTGATCAAGCCGTGGACGCGCTGCCGGCGGCAGGGGCCCCGGCATCGCAAGCCACTCATGGTGCAGCGACTTCCCCGGGTGCAGGAAGCTCCACCGGCACGCCGTCCGCATTGCAGGTGCCGCTGGCGCACAGGCGCTCGCGCAGCTTCGGCGTGGCCTGCACGATGACGTGATAGATGACGTTCTGCTCCAGCGTGCCGCGGAACGCGGCGCTGCCCGGGCCACGCGCCCAGATGCCGACGTCTTCGCCGCCGTGGGTCTCCGCGTCCAGCGGCACCAGCGCCTCCTGCAGGTAGTCGGGATCGGTGGTATCGACCCTGGAGAGGTCGGGGCGACCGGCGGCGGCATGCACGCCCCTGGCGACGTGGTAGTGGCGTTTCGGGCCCGCGGGCTGGGTGGCGCTGGCGCCGGGATAGCCCGGGCCATTGGCGTAGCTGAGCGTGGTGTAGGGCAGTCCGAGGGCGTCCAGTGCCGGGCCGCTGCCGCCTTCGTGCACCTTGCCGAGGATCGGGTTGCCGCGACGTGGATAGCCGGCGAAATTCAGCACGTGTGAATGGTCCGCGGTGACCACGATCAACGTGTCCTCGGCCGAGGTCATGTCGACCGCCGCCTGCACCGCGCGCGACATCGCCACGGTTTCGTCGAGCGCGCGGTAGGCGTTGCCCTCGTGGTTGGCGTGGTCGATGCGGCCGCTTTCCACCAGCAGCACGTAACCCGCGTCGTTGCGCGCCAGGGATTGGATCGCGAAGCGGGTCATCGCCTCGAGGTCGGGTTCGCCCCCGGGGCCGCGGTCGCGGTCGTGCTCGTACTGCATGTGGCCGGGTTCGAACAGGCCAAGCACCGGCGAGGCGCTGCGTGCCGCTTCGAACTGCCGGGTGTCGTGCACGAACGCGCCCTCGGGATGCAGGGCCTGCCACTCCGCCACCAGGTTGCGGCCATCCCTGCGCTTGCCGCGCACGCCCGGCAGCACCTCTTCGTCGGGCAGGAAGGCGCGCGCGCCGCCGGCCAGCACCACCTGCGGCGCGCCGCGCTCGCGGGCGAAGTCGATGAACTGGCTGGCGATGTCGGTGCAGCCGGCCGCGCGCGCCGCGTCCGGCAGCGAGGCGTCGCTCTCCCAGTTGCGGTTGGGCACGTGGGCATAGGTCGCCGCGGGTGTGGCGTGGGTCAGGCGCGCCGTGGTGACGATGCCGGTGCCCATGCCGGCGTCCGCGGCCAGCGCGAGCCAGCCCTGCAGCCGGTTGCCGCGTGATTGCGCGCAGCCGTTGTGGCCGCCGGCGCTGACGCCGATCGCGCCGATATGGGTTTTCACGCCCGTGGCGATCGCGGTCATGGTGCCGGCGGAGTCCGGGGTCTGGGCGTCGGTGTTGTAGGTCTTGCTGAACGCCGTGGCCGGGAAATGCTCCCACGCCAGCAGGTGCTCCTCGCCGGGGTTGCCTGCCTGCTGGCCGGCGAAGATCCGCGCCGCGGCCACCGTGGTCAGGCTCATGCCGTCGCCGAGGAACACGATCACGTTCTTCGCGCGCCCGTCCATGGCGCCGTTGCCGGCCGCGCGCGCGGCGCCGCTGCGGTACCACCAGGCCGGGGTTTCGCCCGCGGGATGGGCGATGGCGGGCACGTCGACCGACACGGCGGCAGGCGCGGCAATGCGCGGCGCGGGCGCCGACGCGCAGGCGGCCAGGGTGGAACAGGTGACGGCAAGGGCGACGGCGAGGGTGGCGCGGGACGGACCGGTCATGTGGTGCTTCGTGTCAGGTGAATGCGTGATTATGCCGTCCGTCGGTATTCCGCCCATGACACCCCGGCGTTCCGCCATGGGCGTCGCCGCGCCGGGACAGCTCGGCTAAGGTGGCTCATTCCTTCCCGCGTGGTCGCCAATGACCTTCGTCAAAGCCTGGTTCCGCATCCCGTTCTGGCAGCGCGTGGCCGCCGGATTCGTGCTCGGCGCGCTCGCCGGCTGGCTCGTGGGGCCCGCGGCGGCGATCTGGTTCAAGCCGCTGGGCGACGTGTACGTCAACCTGATCCGCATGATCGCCACGCCGCTGGTGTTCTTTGCCGTGACCAGCGCCATCGGCAGCCTGCACGGCCAGAAATCGATGGTGTCGCTGGGCGGGCGCACCTTCGCCTGGTTCGCGGTGACCGCGGCGCTCGCGGTGTGCGTGGGCCTGGCGGTCGGCCTGGTGCTAAAGCCGGGCGAGGGCGTGGCGGCGCTGGCCATGGCGCCGGACTACGTGGTGCGCGAGGTACCCGGCCCGGTGCAGGTGCTGGTGGACGTGGTGCCGTCCAATCCGTTCCGCGCGCTGGCCGAAGGCAAGATCCTGCAGGTGATCTTCTTCGCCGCGCTGCTCGGTTTCGCCCTGGTCAAGCTGGGCGACAGGGCCACGCGGCTGCGCGCGCTGATGGCCGAGGGCAGCGAGGCGATGATCCAGGTCACGCGCTTCGTGCTGGAGTTCACGCCACTGGGTACCTTCGGCCTGATCGCGGCGCTGGTCGGCGCCTATGGCTTCGAGAAGCTGCTGCCGCTGCTCGGCTTCATCGGGGCGCTGTACCTCGCGTGCGGGCTGCACATCGTGTTCGTGTACGGCGGGCTGCTGCTGGCGCACGGGCTGAACCCGCTCAGGTTCTTCCGCGGCGCGGCACCGGCGATGCAGGTGGCGTTCGCGGCGTCATCGAGCTTCGCCGCGCTGCCCGCCAGCCTGCGCAGCGCCACGCACAACCTGGGCGTCGACAAGGACTACGCGGCGTTCGCCGTGCCGCTCGGCGCCAGCGTCAAGATGGATGGCTGCGGCGCGATCTATCCGGCGCTGACCGCGGTGTTCGTGGCGCAGTACTTCGGCATCGACCTCAGCGTCTCGCAGTACTTCATCATCCTGCTGGCCTCGGTGCTCGGCAGCTTCGGCACCGCGGGTGTGCCCGGCACCGCGATCGTGATGGTCACCCTGGTGCTGAGCGCGGCCGGACTGCCGCTGGAAGGCATCGGCTACCTGGTCGCCATCGACCGCATCCTCGACATGATGCGCACCATGACCAACGTCACCGGCCAGGTGCTGGTGCCGGTGCTGGTGGCCAAGGAGACCGGCATCCTCGACCAGGCGGTGTATGACGCGGCGTCGAGCAACGTCGGCATCGAAGACGACGTCGTGGCGGACAATCGCGGCGCCTAGCCGGATCCCGCAGGCGTCAGGCGTGGCGAACCAGGCCTTCGTGACATGCCGGTGAAGGCCGGTATACGGGGTCACCCCAGCTTTCGCGGCGCGCGATGCGCGCACTAGAGTGCCCGCATCCCCCATCGCGGACGCGGCAATGACCACGATCCAGGAAACGGCTTCGCAGATCCTCGATGTCGGCCAGCGCCGCTTCTGGGCCGACGACTACGAGAAGCGCATGGATACCTTCGCCGATGTCGTCGAAGGCCTTGATCCGGCGGCGCGTGCGCAGCTCTTCGACGAGATCCTCGAGCAGGATTCCGGCGCCACCATGTCGTGGCTCACGGTCGACCGCCTCGATTCGCTGGCCCGCGAGGGCCGCATCACCGCGAACGAGCGCAGCGCGGTCCTGGAAGGGTTTGGTGACGCCTATGTCGCCGGCGAGATCGGCTTCCAGGACGCGATGGCGTTCACCAACATCTTCGGCAGCGGGGCGGTCGGCGGCATCGGCCTGAACCCGGATCCCGCGCAGCTTGAAGCGCTGCTGGGCACGCTTTCCGCGGCCAACGGCGGCGATCCGGGGTTCATCGAGAAGTTCGCAACCGCGATGCTGCAGCAGCGTCTTTACTCGGAGCCGATGGCGGTCCTGCCACACGAGCGCGACGCCCTCGCCGGCGTCCTGCTGAACGCCCTCGACGAGGCCGGCGGCAGCAGCTCGGTGCACAACGCGTTGTCGTCGTTGAGCGGCGGGCAGAAGGCCGCGCTGCTGGAGTCGCTCGCGAGCAGCGGCCTGGCGTTCCGCAATCCGTCGCTGGACGGCACCGCCGTGCGCGATCCGATGGCGATCGTGATCGAGGCGACATCGCGCCACGGCGGCTCGCAGGACGCGCTCGAGATGGTGCGCTTCGTCAGTGCCAGTTCCACGGGCAATGTCCTGGAAAACCATTTCCATGACATGGACAACAAGCCCTACGAGGAGCGTGCAGACGCACTTGGCGAGCTGTTCCTAACCCACGGCGACGTCATCCTCACCGACCTGACCGTCGCCGACCCCGGCCAGACCGTCGGCAGCAGCAACGACCGCAGCACCGTGACCGGAGAGAACCTGCTGGCGCTGTCCAACCTGGTCAGGATCACCGGGCTCAACCCCGACAATCCGCGCGCGGATGCGGTGATGGACATGGTCGGCGACTTCGCGGCCGCGAACATCCGTGCCGGCAACCTGACGGACCAGGACGACGTGAACGGGGATGGCGAGGTGAATGCGCTGGACATCGAAGCGCGTGACGCCGGCAACGGACGCGCGGCGATGATCGGCGCGATCATGCAGGATGCCGTCAGCTCAGGCTATGTCGACCTGCGGGCCGATATCGCCGCCCGCGATGCGTTCGTGGGCTTCGTGCTGGACGTTGCGATCTCCGCCATCCCGGTTGGCGGTGACTTCGCGGCGAAAGCGATCACCGACCAGGTGTCGGGCGCGCTTGGCGGGCTGAGCGAGGCCGTGCGTGACCGGATCGCGGAATCGCTCGCCGCGATTCCGAAGGACCTGCTGACGGATGCGCAGGGCCAGCTGACCGCTGCCGCAAAGGACGCGATCATCGAGGCGCTGCCCGAGGACTACCAGTACCTCGAGGGCATCAAGGGCGAGTCGAATACCTTCATCGCCGACGTCATCCTGTCCGCCAGCCTGCGCGATTACCAGCTCACCGAGTCGATGGGCGAATACCGCAGCTACATCGACCAGGCGCGCGGCGACTGAGGCGACGCCACAGCGAGCACGTTCATTGCGTCATGGCGTCGCGCTCCCCTGCGAAGAGGGCTTCGCGCAACGGCGGCTTCAGGGCTTGCCGCCCGCCCGCTCGGCCTCGAGCTGCTCGTTGAAGCTGCGCTCGGCGCGGTCGGCGTAGGCGGCGCAGGCGATCGGCTTTGATGCCGCCGGGTTCGCGTAATCCCGTCCGCTGAATGCCGGATGCGGGGTCAGGAGCACATCGCAGGGCAGGGCGCGGACGACGTCGAAGCTGTGGCGATAGTCGGCGACGATGCGCGGGTAGCGCGGGTTGTCCACCAGCCGGTAGCCGGGCGCGGTCAGGCTGTCGGCGTAGGCGATGCGCACGGGGCTGGCGCCTGCGCGGTCGGTCCAGGTCCAGGCCATGCTGCCCGGCGTATGCCCGGGCATGAAGTGCACGGTGAAGCGCATGCCGCCGAGTTCGACCACCTCGCCGTCCAGCAGCAGGCGATCGACCTGCACCGGCGGGTAGACGATGGCGTCGCCGAAGTGGATGTCGTCGCTGCCGCCGCGCGCCAGCAGCACCGCGGATTCCGCGTTGGCGGCCACGCGTGCTCCGGTGCGCCGGCGCAGCTCGGCGAGCGGGCCGACGTGGTCGGCGTGGGCCTGGCTGAGGAGGATCAGCTTCAGGTCTGCCGGTGCCACGCCCAGGTCCGCCATGTGGCGCAGCAGCATGTCGGCCGCCTGCGGCATGCCGCCGTCGATCAGCACCGCGCCCTCCGCGGTCTTCACCAGGAGCGCGCTGAGGTTGGCCGTGCCGATGTGCCAGGTGTTGTCGGCGATCCTCACCGGCGCGATCGGCTGCCGCCAGCTCTCGTGGACTGTATAGGCCTTGAGCTGCGGCAGGACGGGTTCGGCGGCCGACACGGGGCCGGCAGCGAAGAGCGCGAAGGCGAGGGCGGACACGGTAGGCGCGAATCGGGACATGTGCGGTGGCGGGCCGGGGACGGGTTGCCAGTATCGTCGTTCGCGCCGCATGTGCACGCGCACGCAGCCATGACTTCTGGCCGGCAGCGGCCGCTTGGCCAGGCGGTATGGTGTGACGCTGTCCACAGAGACAACGGGGAACCTATGAAGCTGCACAAGCACATGGCATGGCTGTCGACGCTGCTGTTCGTGGCGCCGGCCTTCGCCGCCGACACCGACCGCTGGGACATCCCGGTGGCCACCAAGAAGCTCGACAACGGCCTCACCGTCGTCGTCTCCGAGGACCGCAGCGCGCCGGTGGTGGGGGTGAGCGTGGTGTACGGCATCGGCATGCGCCTGGAACCGCGCAACCGCACCGGCTTCGCGCACCTGTTCGAGCATCTGATGTTCGAGGGTTCGGTCAATGCGCCTGAAGGCGTGTTCGACCGCGTGATCACCGGCGGCGGCGGGCGCAACAACGGCTCCACCCGCGCCGACTTCACCAACTACATCGAGATCGCGCCGTCGTCGGCGATCGAGCCGATCCTGTGGCTCGAGGCCGACCGCATGCGCCTGCTCGATTTCAGCGAGAGCACGCTGAAGAACCAGCAGGACGTGGTGAAGGAGGAGATCCGCAACAACGTGCAGAACCAGCCCTATGGCGGCTTCATGTGGATCGACATCGGCCAGCACGCGTTCCAGAAGTGGGAGAACAACCACGACGGCTACGGCAGCTTCGAGGACCTGGAAAACGCCGACCTCGACGACGTGAAGGCCTTCCACCGCGACTACTACGGCCCCAACAACGCGATCCTGTCGCTGGCCGGCGACATCTCGCCGGCCGAAGGATTCGCGCTCGCCGAGAAGTACTTCGGCGACATCGCCGCGCGCCCGACGCCGCCGGCGCCGGACTTCAGCGAAGGCCTGAACACGCAGGAAAAGCGCCTGCAGCAGGGCGACAAGCTGGCGCAGGTGCCGGCGATCGCGGCGGCGTGGAAGATGCCCGACCGCGGCAGCGCGGACCAGGCGCCGATGGCGGTGCTCGGCGCGCTGCTGGCCAACGGCGACGCCTCGCGCCTGTACCAGGGCTTGGTGAAGGGCCGCGAGCTGGCGCTCAACGTCGACTCGCTGTACGGACTGACCAGCGAGTGGGAGTACGACGGCCCGACGCTGTTCACCGTGTTCGCGCTGTACAAGCCGACCACGTCCGCCGACGAGGTGCTGGCGGCGATCGACGCGGAGATCGCCACGGTGGTTGCCGACGGCGTCGACGACGCGACGCTCGCGCGCGTCAAGACCGGCATGCTGGCCGACTGGTACGACGGCATGGAATCGTTCCTGTCGCGCGCCGACAACCTGGCCAAGCTGCAGCTCCTGTGGGGCGATGCCGCGGTCGCGAACCGCATCCCCGGCTGGATCGAGGCTGTGACCTCGGCCGACATCCAGCGCGCCGCGCGCACCTACCTGACGCAGGCCAACCGCACCGTCATCGACCGCAAGCCGGAGGCGATGCTGCAGGCGCCCGCAGCTGCCGCCGCTGGCCAGGATTGAGGACACCACCATGACCATGTTCAAGCACACGCTCCTCGCGCTGGCCGTATCCGCGGTCGCCGCCGGCGCCGCGGTCGCCGGCCCCGCCGACCTGCCCAAGGACCTGCCGCCGTACGCGGCCGACAAGCCGCTGCCGATCCCGGAGATCGAGCGCATGACGCTGGCCAACGGGCTGGAGGTCTGGGTGGTGCCGCGCGACGGCGTGCCGCGCGTCGATTTCGTGCTCGCGATGCGCAACGCCGGCCTCGCCGCCGATGCCAGGGACATGCCGGGTTTCGCAACGCTGTTCACCGGCCTGCTCAGCGAGGGCACCGCCAAGCGCAGCTCGCGCGAGATCGCCGAGTTCGCGCAGGGCCAGGGCGGCGCGATCGGCGCCGCGGCCAGCAACGACGGCGCGATGGTGTTCGCCAACGCGCTTGCCGCCAACGCCGGGCCAATGCTGTCGCTGCTCGCCGAGGTCGCGCGCACGCCGGCGTTTCCGGATGGCGAGGTCAAGCTGGCACAGGCCAACGCGCTGCAGGGACTGAAGGCGGCCGAGGCGCAGCCGGCGTTCAAGGCCAACCGCGCACTGCTGGCCGCGACCTACGGCGACCATCCGTACGCGCGCACGCAGCAGACCGAAGCCTCGATCAACGCGGTGACGCCCGAGGGCCTGCGCAAGGAGCATGCGCGGCGCTTCCATCCCGATCGTGCCCTGCTTGTGGTGACCGGGCGCATCGCCCCGGAGGATGCCTTCCGCATGGCCGAACAGGCGTTCGGCGGCTGGAAGGCGGCGGGCGCAGACGTGGCCGACGTGCCGCCGGCGCCGCGCGAGGCGGTGGCGCAGCGCGTGCTGATCCAGCGCGACGGCAGCGTGCAGTCGACGTTGCGCCTGGGCAGCCCCGCGGTGGCGGCGACCGATGCCGACTACATCCCGCTGCAGCTGGCGGGCACCGTGCTGGGCGGCAGTTTCTCCAGCCGGGTGATGCAGAACCTGCGCGAAGAGAAGGGTTACACCTATGGCGCGCGTGCAGGCTTGAACGCGTCCGCCAAGGGTGGTTACGTGCAGGGCGGGGCGGATGTGCGCAACGAGGTCACCGGCGCAGCCCTCACCGAGTTCTTCGGCGAGTACGCGCGGATCGGCAAGGAGCCGGTGCCGACGGTGGAGCTCGACGACACCAAGCGCTACGTGGCGGGCGGCTACCTGATCGCCAACCAGATGCAGGCGGCGGTCGCGCAGACGCTGGCCGGCAACTGGCTGCTCGGCCTGCCGCCGGAGTACCTGGGCGAATACGTGCCCAGGGTGCGCGCGGTGACAGCCGCACAGGTGCAGGCGATGGCGGCGAAGTACTTCACGCCGGAACGGCAGTCGATCATCGTGGTCGGCGACGGTGGCGCGGTTTCGGAGCAGTTGGCTCCGTGGGGCGCGTTCAGGGCTGCGGAATAGCGCGCGGACGGGGGCAACCCGGCGGGTTGTCCCTTACGCGTTGACCGGCACCGCGCGCGGCCGCTTGAGCCAGATGGCGAAGGCCGCCGCGGTGAAGAACATCACCAGGCTGTAGACCGCCGCCGGGATCGACATCGCCGGGTTGCCGAGCACGTTGAGCGCGATGTAGATCGCCAGGGTGCCGTTGTGGATGCCGATCTCCATGGCGATCGCGATCGCCTGCGGGCGCGGCAGGCGGAGCGCCAGCGGCGCCGCATAGCCGATGCCCATGCTGGCCAGGTTGAACAGCAGGCAGGCCAGCCCGGCCACGGCGAAGTAGGCCACCAGCACCTCGCGCGACTGCGCCACGGCGGCGACGATCAGCAGCGCCAGCACCAGCACCGACAGCATGCGCAGCGGCTTTTCCGACGACGCCGCGAAGCGTGGTGCGAAGCGGCGGATCAGCATCCCCAGCGCCACCGGCAGCACGATGATCACCGCGACCTCGACGATCTTGCGCACCGGCGGCGGCACGTACTGTCCGGAACCCATGAAGTGCTGCAGCGACAGGTCGAGGATCAGCGGCAGGGTCAGCAGGCACAGCAGGCTGTTGATGGCGGTCAGGGTGATGTTGAGCGCGACGTCGCCGCGCGCCAGGTGGCTGTAGATGTTGGCGGTGGCGCCGCCGGGTGACGCCGCCAGCAGCATCAGGCCCGCCGCGAGCTCCGCCGGCAGCCGGAAGGCCAGGGCGAGGCCGAACGCGATCCATGGCAGCACCAGCACCTGCAGCGTGAGCCCGGTGAGCACCGCCCGCGGGTAGCGCGCCACCCGCCGGAAATCGTCCGGGGTGAGCGCAAGGCCGAGGCCCAGCATGATCACGCCCAGTGCAAGCGGCAGCAGCACGGTGGTCAGCAGCGTCGATTCCATGCATCCCGTCCCGTTGTCGCCCCGCCCCGCGGGGCACGCCGCAGCATCGCCGCTCGGACCGCCGCGCGCAACGCGCCGCAGCGAAGGCGCGGTCCCCACCGGCGCGCTTGGCCTCGGCTGCCGGCGACCCGCGTTGCTTCATCGAGGGCCGGCCCGTTGCCGGAGCGCGGAAGCTCCCCCCATGTCGCACGGCCGGGTGAACGAGATCGACCTGCTGCGGTTTGCCGCCGCACTCGCGGTGGTGTTCTTCCACTACGCGTTTCGCGGCATCGCCGCCGACGACCTGGCGCTCATGGGTTACCCGGCGCTGGCGCCGGCGGCACGCTACGGATTCCTCGGTGTCCAGCTGTTCTTCATGATCAGCGGTTTCGTCATCCTGATGACAGCGGCGCGGGGCAGCCTGCGCGCGTTCGTCGTCTCGCGCGTGGTGCGCCTGTATCCGGCGTTCTGGGCCTGCTGCACCATCACCTTCCTGGCGATCCTGGCGATCGGCGGCACGCGCTTCAGCGCGACGTTCGGGCAGTACCTGGCCAACATGACCATGATGAGCGAGTTCATCGGCGTCGAATCGATCGACGGGGTGTACTGGTCGCTGTTCGTGGAGATCCGCTTCTACGCGATGGTCGCGCTGCTGCTGGTCCTGGGCCGCATCCGCCAGGCACCGGCATTCATGGTGGGCTGGCTGCTGGTGGCGCTGGCGCTGACCCTGGTGCCTGTCGACGGCCCCCGCCGCTGGCTGGCGGTCGACTCGGCAGCCTATTTCGTGGCGGGCGCGGCGTGCTACCTGGTGTGGTCGGACGGGCTCTCGCGCGGGCGGGTGGCGATGCTGCTGGCGTCATGGGCGCTGGCGGTGTACCAGGCCATCCGCTGGGTGCCCCGGTTCGACGCGCATTACCGGACCACGCTGGACCTGGCGGTGGTGGCCGCCATCATCACTGCGTTCTTCGTGGTCATGGTGCTGGTTTCGCTGCGCCTGACCGGCGCGTTCGGCGCGCGGCGCTGGGTGGCGCTCGGGGCGCTGACCTATCCGCTGTACCTGCTGCACCAGAACATCGGCTTCATGCTGTTCAACCTCGCCTGGCCCGCGAACCGGCATGTCGTGTTCTGGGGCACGCTGGCGCTGGTGCTGCTGGCGTCGCACGCGGTGCACGTGCTGGTCGAACGGCGCCAGGCGCCGCGGCTCAAGGCATGGGCCGAAGCCGCCTGGGACGGCGGCGCGCGGCTGGCGGGCAGGTTGCGGGCCCGTGCGCTGGCGAAACACCCCACGGCGCCGTGAGGCGCCGGCGGATCAGCCGTTGAGGCCCTCGACGCGACGCGCCTGCAGGAACTTGCCCGCCCAGTAGCCGTTGTCGAGGTTGGACACGGTGACGTCGCGCCCGGTGCGCGGCGCATGCACGAAGCGGCCGTCGCCCATGTAGATGCCGACGTGGTCGACGCGGCTGCCGCGGCGGCCGAAAAACACCAGGTCGCCGGCGGCCAGCGCGCCGCGCTCGACCTTCACGCCGTTGCCGGCCATTTCGCGCGACACGCGCGGCAGTTCGATGCCCAGCGCGGTGCGGAACACATAGCCCACCAGGCCCGAGCAGTCGAAGCCGGAGTCCGGCGAGGTGCCGCCCCAGCGGTAGGGCGTGCCGAGCAGGGTCATCGCGCGCTGCAGCAGGGTCTGCACCCGGCCGTGGGCGGCGGGTTCGCCGGCGGCCAGGGCGCCACTGCTCTCGATGAGCATGTTGACGTCGGCGGCCGAGAGCATGGCGCGCTCGGAGAGGATATCGGTGCCTGCCAGCGCCTGGCTGGTCGAAGGCGTGCGCTGCTGGTCGGCGGAATCGCCTGCGAGCATGGGCGCGGAGAACGCCGGTGCGGCGGCGGCCAGGAGCAAACCGGAGAGGAGGAAGCGGTACGCCCGGAGGGCGCAGCGCGGCTCGAGATATGTCTTGGCTGGTTTCGTCACGCGGCTTTCACTTGTGTCAGCAGGGCGTGATGGTGCCGGATGCCAGCCGGCAGGATGTTAAGGACTTGTCAGCGCGGTTCAGTGAAGTGTGTGATTTGGTTCACAAATTTCACTGCAGGACCCGCCTGGAGCCACTGTAGTGGCTGCGCCAGTAGCTGCCGTCCAGGTGGTCGAGGCGGACGGTTCCGCCGGTGCTGGGGGCATGCACGAAGCGGCCTTCCCCCACGTAGATGCCGACATGCGAGACGTTGCCGTTGCTGCCGAAGAACACCAGGTCGGCGGTCGCCAGGCGCTCGGGTGCGATCCGCGGTCCCTGGTACGCGGCGAGGTCGCGCGAGGTGCGCGGCAGCTTCAGGTCGAGCATGTCGCGATAGATGTAGTTGACCAGCCCGGAGCAGTCGAAGCCGCCTTCGGGCGTGTTGCCGCCATAGCGGTACGGGGTTCCGACCAGGCTGATGGCGCGCATCAGCACCGAATTGGCGGCCACCGGGTCGGCGGGCGTGACCTGCGGCCAGTCACGCCGCGCCACCGCGGCGGGGCGCTGTGGCACCACATCCCCGGTTTGGGGGGCGGGGCGGACGGCGTCGCGTCCGCAAGCGGTCGCCAGCAGCACGAGGACGAAGGCCGCGGCCGCGATTGGCGCACGGCGGGTCGAGACTGGATAATGTGCGGCACTGTTCACGGCCGGCATCTTGGCCGCCCCCCTGCATCCTGACAAGCGGCCGAGCGCCGCGCCTACGAGCCCCTTGCCCATGAAGATCGAGAAAGACCGCGTCGTCCGCTTCCACTACACCGTCTCCGAGGCTGGCCAGGCGCCGATCGAGAGTTCGAAGGACGGGGGGCAGCCGCTGGCGATCCTGGTCGGCCACGGCAACATCATCCCGGGCCTGGAGAAGGCCCTGGACGGCCGCGAGGCGGGCGAGTCGTTCTCGGTCGACGTGGCCGCCGCGGACGCCTATGGCGAGCGCACCGACGGACTGACCCAGCGCGTGCCCAAGAAGCACTTCAAGGACCAGCGGCTGGTCCCGGGCATGCAGGTGGTGCTGACCACCAACTTCGGCCCGCGCGCGGTCACCGTGCAGAAGGTCGGCATGAGCGTGGTCGACGTGGACCTCAACCACCCGATGGCCGGCAAGGAGCTGCACTTCGAGGTCGAGATCATCGATGTCCGCGAGGCGCAGGCCGTCGAGATCGAACACGGCCACGTGCACGGCGACGGCGGCCACGACCACTGACCCGCCTCCCCGCATCGACACTCCGGCCATGGGAGAACGTGTCGATGTGGTGGTGGTCGGTGGCGGGGTCATCGGCCTGTGCACCGCGCTGTGCCTGGTCGAGGCCGGGCGCAGCGTGCGGGTGCTGGAAGCAGGCTCCGTCGGCAGCGGCAGCTCGCACGGGAACTGCGGCACCCTGACGCCCAGCCACGCCGGGCCACTGGCGGCGCCCGGCACCATCGCCAAGGCGATGCGCTGGATGTTGACGCCCGACGCGCCGTTCTACGTGGCGCCGCGTTTCGATCCCGGCCTGTGGCGCTGGCTGTTCGGCTTTGCGCGGCGCTGCAATGCGCGTGACTGGCGCAGCGCCATGGCGTCACGCGCGACCCTCCTCAACGCCTCGCGCGCCGCGTTCCCGGACTGGGTCGCGCGGCATGCGCCCGATGCCGAGTTCGCGGAGGAAGGCGCGGACTGCGTGTTCCGGACCCAGGCCGATTTCGACAGGGTGGCCGCGGAAATGCCGGCGCTGCACGCGCTGGGTATCGCCGCCGAGGCGGTGCCGGGCGCCGCGTACCTGCGCGCCAATCCGGCGTTCAGGGACGGCCTGTTCGCGGCGATCCGCTACCCGGGCGATGCGCGTCTGCGGCCCGACCGCTACGTCAGCGGGCTGGCGGCATCGCTGCGCGGGCTGGGCGGCGTGATCGACGAAGGCTTCAAGGTGGACGGCGTCGTGCGCGAGGCCGATGGCGTGCGCGTGCGCGGCAGCGGGGGTGACGTGCTGGCCGGCGACGTGGTGTTCGCCACCGGCGCCTGGACGCCGACGCTGGTGAAATCCGCCGGCCTGGCCGCACTGCCGATGCAACCGGGCAAGGGCTATTCCATCACCTACACCCGCCCGCGGCTGGTGCCGCAGCGGCCGGTGATCCTGCACGAGCGCAGTGTCTGCGTTACGGTCTGGGACAGCGGCTTCCGCCTGGGCAGCACGATGGAATTCTCCGGTTACGACTCCACCCTCAACCGCCGCCGGCTCGACGCGCTCGAGCGCGGCGCGGCCGAATACCTGCACGAGCCGTTTGGCGCGGTGAAGCAGGAAGAATGGTGTGGCTGGCGGCCGCTGAGCGTGGACGACGTACCGATCATCGGCCGCGTGCCCGGGCAGGCGCATGTCTGGGTCGCGACCGGCCACGGCATGCTGGGCGTGAGCATGAGCCCGGCGACCGGCCAGCTGCTGGCCGACCTGGTATGCGGCAGGTCGCCGCGCATCGATCCAGCGCCGTACTCGCCGGCGCGCTTCCCATGAGCGCCGGCGCGCTGGGCTTCGACCTGATTGTCATCGGCGGCGGGTCCGGTGGCCTCGCCGCGGCCTTCCGGGCGGCAAGCCACGGTGCGCGCGTGGCCCTGCTGGAGCCGGGCGAGTTCGGCGGCACCTGCGTCAACCTCGGCTGCGTGCCGAAGAAGGCGATGTGGCTGGCCGCGGACCTGGTCGGTCGCATCGGCCTCGCCCCGGGGCTGGGGCTACCCGTGGCGCCGGTGGCGGTGGACTGGCCAACGCTGGTGGCCAGCCGCCAGGGCTACATCGCCAACATCCACGCGAGTTACCGCCGCCGCCTGGACGAGGCGGGGGTCGTGAGTCTTCCGGTGCGCGGGCGGCTCGCCGGCGGCGGCGTGGTCGAATGCGCCGACGGCGCACGGCTGCGTGCCCCGCACATCCTGCTGGCCACCGGCGGGCGGCCACGGCGGCCGGACATTCCCGGCGCCGGGCTTGGCCTGGATTCCGACGATTTCTTCGCGTTCACCGCGGCGCCCGGCCGGGTGGCGGTGATCGGCGGCGGCTACATCGGCGTGGAACTGGCGTCTTTGCTGCAGTCGCTCGGCAGCCAGGTGGAGGTGTTCGTGCGCGGCGAGCGGCTGCTCACGGCCTTTGACGAAGACGTCACCGCGCGGCTGCAGGCGAACCTGCACCAGGATGGCATCGCGCTGCATTTCGGCTATCGGCTGGCGGCGCTGGAACAGGACGGCGAAGGCGTGCGCCTGCGCGAGGCAGCTGGCGATGCCGGCACGCCCTTCGACGCGGTGATCTTCGCCACCGGCCGCGCGCCGGACGTCGCCGACCTCGGGCTGGAGGCCGCGGGCGTTGCGATCGACAAGGGCGGCAACGTGGTCGTCGATGCGTTCCAGGACACCAGCGCCGACGGCGTGCATGCCGTGGGCGATGTCACCGGCCGCCTGGCGCTCACGCCGGTCGCCATCGCCGAGGCACGCCGCCTGATGGACCGCCTGTTCGGTGGCCAGCCGGACGCCCGCGTCGACCACGACAACGTCGCGACCGTGGTGTTCTCGCACCCCCCGCTGGGCAAGGTCGGGCTGACCGAGGCCGAGGCACGCGAGCGCTTCGGCGAGGATGTCACCGTGCACTGCACGACGTTCCGGCCGATGCTGCACGCACTGGCCGAGGTGCAGCGCCACAGCATGTTCAAACTGGTCTGCGCCGGGCCGGACAAACGCGTGGTCGGCCTGCACCTGGTGGGCGAAGCCGTCGACGAGATCCTGCAGGGTTTCGCGGTCGCGGTGAAGATGGGCGCAACGCTCGCCGACCTGCACGACACGATGGCCATCCACCCCACCAGTGCCGAGGAAATCGTGCTGCTGCGATGAACACCTTCACCCTGCACCGTGGCACCGCGCCGCTCCTGGTCAGCCTGCCGCATGACGGCACGCAGGTGCCGGACGCCATCATGGCGCGCCTCACCGCCAGCGCCCGGCGCGTGCCGGACACCGACTGGCACGTCGCGCGGCTCTACGGCTTCGCGCGCGAACTCGGCGCATCGCTGCTGGTGCCGACGCAGTCGCGCTACGTGGTCGACCTCAACCGCGGCGAGGACGATGTGTCGCTGTATCCCGGGCAGAACACCACGGGGCTCTGCCCGGTGCGCCAGTTCGACGGCAGCCCGGTGTACCTCGAGGGCATGGAGCCGGGGCCGGACGAGGTGCGCGAACGCGTGGAGCGTTACTGGCTTCCCTACCACCTGGCCCTGCGCGCCGAGCTCGATCGCCTGCACGCAACCCACGGCCGCGTGGTGCTGTGGGAAGCGCACTCGATCCGCGGCCAGCTGCCGTTCCTGTTCGAGGGCCTGCTGCCCGACCTCAACCTGGGCACCGCCGGCGGCGCGAGCTGCTCGCCCGAACTGCAGCAACGCCTGGGCCTGGCGCTGGCCGGGCAGGGCGACTATGGCTGGGTGGCCAACGGCCGCTTCAAGGGCGGGCACATCACCCGCCACTACGGCCGGCCGGAGCTCGGCGTGGATGCCGTGCAGCTCGAGGTCAGCCAGCGCTGCTACATGGATGAAGCGACGCACGAATGGAGCCCCGGTGCCGCCGAGCGCCTGCAGGGCCTGCTCCGCAGCCTGTTGCAGACCTGCCTGGAGTAAGGGCGGCGCCCCGCAGGCTGGCCGACCCGATGCGTTCACGGCGTTTCCATCCAGACCCGATCCGGGGTAGGACGAGGAGCGATTTCATGAAGGCATGGATCCTGGCGGTTGCCACGGCCACCGGAGCCGCCGCGCTGGGCGGCATGGCGCCCACCGCGGCCGCGGAATACCAGACGCCGGCGGCGGGCGCGTGCAAGAGCGCCTTGCCGGTGTTCGACGGCAATATCCGCAGCAGGCCACGCGGGGTCCAGAACGAAGGATCCACCAATGCGTTCGTCAGCTGTGCGCAGCAGAGCGACTTCGACGACAGCCCGACCGAGGTGAGCCTGTTCCTGTTGAACGTGGGGGCCTCTGCCGCAAGCGTGAGCTGCACCCTTGTGGTCGGCGCCACGGTCCCGCTGTTCTTCACTGAAACGATCGAAGTGCCTGCCAACAGCTACGGGACGTGGCTGGTGTTCGACAGTCCCGCCGCGAACGCATGGGACAGCAGGGCGATCGCCTACAGCTGCGAACTGCCCCCCGGCGCCGGCATCAGCCGGGTGGTGCTGACGGTCCAGGATCCGGTCTGACCGCTGCGCGGAGCGGCGGCTGGCGGCCGCCGCGCCCGTCAGACCTCCAGCGTCGCCAGGTCGCCCTTGTCTTCCAGCCAGGCCTTGCGGTCGCCGGCGCGCTTCTTGCCCAGCAGCATGTCCATCAGCGCGGACGTGCCGTCCTCGTCATCGACGGTCAGCTGCACCAGGCGCCGGGTGTCCGGGTGCACGGTGGATTCGCGCAGTTGTGACGGGTTCATTTCGCCCAGGCCCTTGAAGCGGGTCACGTTGACCGCGCCCTTCATCTTCTCGCGCGCGATCTTCTCCAGCAGCAGGCGCTTCTCCTCCTCGTCGAGCGCGTAGAACACCTGCTTGCCCACGTCCACGCGGAACAGCGGCGGCATGGCCACGAAGATGTGGCCGGCGTCGACAAGTGCCGGGAAGTGCTTCAGGAACAGCGCGGTCAGCAGCGTGGCGATGTGCAGGCCGTCGGAGTCGGCGTCGGCCAGGATCACCACCTTGCCGTAGCGCAGGCCGCTGATGTCGTCCTTGCCCGGGTCGCAGCCGATGGCGATGGCCAGGTTGTGCACTTCGTCCGAGGCCAGCACGCTGCCCGACGCGACTTCCCAGGTGTTGAGGATCTTGCCGCGCAGCGGCAGGATCGCCTGGAAATCGCGGTCGCGCGCCTGCTTGGCGCTGCCGCCGGCGGAGTCGCCCTCGACCAGGAACAGCTCGGTGCGCGACAGGTCCTGGCTGATGCAGTCGGCGAGCTTGCCGGGCAGCGCGGGACCCTGGGTGATCTTCTTGCGGACGATCTGCTTTTCGGTCTTCAGCCGCGCGCTGGCGCGTTCGATGGCCAGCTGCGCGATGCGCTCGCCCAGCTCCACGTGCTGGTTGAGCCACAGCGTGAACGCGTCGTGCGCGGCGCCTTCGATGAAGCCCGCGGCTTGGCGCGACGACAGCCGCTCCTTGGTCTGGCCGCTGAACTGCGGGTCGGTCATCTTCAGGCTGAGCACATACGACACCCGGTCCCAGACGTCTTCGGGCGCCAGCTTCACGCCGCGCGGCAGCAGGTTGCGGAAGTCGCAGAAGCCGCGCAAGGCATCGGTGAAACCGGTGCGCAGGCCGTTGACGTGGGTGCCGTGCTGCGCGGTGGGGATCAGGTTGACGTAGCTCTCCTGCACAAGCTCGCCGTCCGGCACCCAGGCCACGGCCCAGTCGACGATCTCGGTGTCCTTGCGCAGGCTGCCGAGGAACAGCTCCGGCGGCAGCAGTTCGCGGCCCTCGAGTTCTCCGGCGAGATAGTCGCGCAGGCCGTCGGCGTAGTGCCAGCGGTCGCGCTCGCCGGTGGCCTCGTCGAACAGGGTGACGGTCAGGCCCGGGCACAGCACCGCCTTGGCGCGCAGCAGGTGGCGCAGCGCGCGCAGGCTGAATTTCGGCGTGTCGAAATACTTCGGGTCCGGCCAGAAACGCAGCCGCGTACCGGTGTTGCGCTTGCCGACGGTGCCGGTGATCTCCAGCCCGCTGGCGCGGTCGCCATCGCGGAAGCCCATGCGGTATTCGTTGCCATCGCGCTTGATGTGGACCTCGAGCACGGTGGACAGCGCATTGACCACGCTGACGCCCACGCCGTGCAGGCCGCCGGAGAAGGTGTAGTTCTTGCCGCTGAACTTGCCGCCGGCGTGCAGGCGCGTGAGGATCAGCTCGACGCCGGGGATCTTTTCTTCGGGGTGGATGTCCACCGGCATGCCGCGGCCGTCATCGGAGACCTCGCAGCTGCCGTCCTTGTAGAGGGTCACCTCGATCTCGCGCGCGTGCCCGGCGAGGGCCTCGTCGACCGCGTTGTCCACCACTTCCTGCGCCAGGTGGTTGGGGCGCGTGGTGTCGGTGTACATGCCGGGCCGGCGCTTGACCGGGTCCAGGCCGGACAGGACTTCGATATCGGCTGCGTCGTAGCGGGAACTCATGTGTGGGGCGGCCGGGAGGACAAGGGGGAGCCGGCCAGAATGGCGTTGCTGGCAGGACCGGTCAAGGCAGGCATTGACGCCGGTCAACAGACGCGCCGCGCGCGCGGGCGACCATCGCGCTCCCAACGCCACGCCACCCGGAGACCGCCATGAGTGCCGCCGACCCCTATGCCGACCTGCACCAGAGCTACGGCCGCTGCCTGCGCGACAAGGACTTCATCGGCCGCTTCTACGATGTGTTCCTGGCCAGCAACCCCGACGTGCCGCCGATGTTCGCGCACACCGACTTCAGCAAGCAGCGCATGGCCCTGCGCCGCGGCATCACCATGGCGATCTTCCACGCCGGTGGCAGCGCGGTGGTGGAGCGCGGGATCAACGAAATGGGCGCCGTGCACGCCAGCCACGGGCGCTGCCCGGTGCCGGTGGGGATGTACGAGGGCTGGATCGACAGCCTGCTGCAGGTGGTCGCGGACACCGACCCCGAAGCCGACGCGGCCCTGATGGCGCGCTGGCGGCAGGCGATGGGCGTGGTGATCGCGACCTTCAGGGCGCGCGACACCGCGGGCGCCGCGCCGGTCCCGGCACCGGCCGCCGGCCTGTTCGCGCGCGTGGTCCAGGGGCTGCGCGGCGCGCACTGAGTGGCGCCGCCCGCGGCCGCGGGCGCATGTCAACGGTCGCGGCGGTCACGGGCAACCGGTAGACTATGGCTTTCCTGCGGTAGCCACATCATGACTCCCCTGATTTTCGTCACCGGCGGCGTGGTGTCCTCGCTTGGCAAGGGCATCTCCGCGGCATCGCTGGCGGCCATCCTCGAAGCCCGCGGCCTGCGCGTGACGATGATGAAGCTGGATCCCTACATCAACGTCGACCCCGGCACGATGAGCCCGTTCCAGCACGGCGAGGTCTACGTGACCGACGACGGCGCCGAGACCGACCTCGACCTCGGCCACTACGAGCGCTTCGTCAACGTGCGCCTGTCGGGCAAGAACTCCATCACCACCGGCAAGATCTACGAGCACGTGATCCGCAAGGAGCGCCGCGGCGACTACCTGGGCGCCACCGTGCAGGTGATCCCGCACATCACCGACGAGATCAAGCGCTGCATCGACACCGCCACCCAGGGCTTCGACGTCGCCCTGGTGGAGATCGGCGGTACCGTGGGCGACATCGAGTCGCTGCCGTTCCTCGAGGCGATCCGCCAGATCCGCACCGAGCGTGGCCCCGACAAGGCGCTGTTCCTGCACCTGACGCTGGTGCCGTACATCGCCGCGGCCGGCGAGCTCAAGACCAAGCCCACCCAGCACTCGGTGAAGGAACTGCGCTCGATCGGCATCCAGCCCGACGTGCTGCTGTGCCGCAGCGAGCAGCCGCTGCCCGACAGCGAGCGCCGCAAGATCGCGCTGTTCACCAACGTGCCGGAAAAGGCCGTGATCTCGGTGATCGACCTCGACAACATCTACAAGATCCCGGCCTGGCAGCACGAGCAGGGCCTCGACCAGATCGTGCTCGAGCGCCTGCGCCTGGAAGGCAAGGCCACCCCCAGCCCGGACATGACCGAGTGGGACGCGGTGGTGGATGCCACCGAGCACCCGATCGACGAGGTGACCATCGCCGTGGTCGGCAAGTACGTCGACCACAAGGACGCCTACAAGTCCGTCGGCGAGGCGCTGCGGCACGGTGGCATCCGCCAGCGCACCCGGGTCACGCTCAAGTGGCTGGAATCGCAGGACATCGAGCGCGACGGCGCGGCGGCGGTGCTGGCCGGCGTCGATGGCGTACTGGTGCCGGGCGGCTTCGGCGACCGCGGTTTCGAAGGCAAGGTGCTGACCTCGCGGCATGCGCGCGAGACCGGCCTGCCGTATTTCGGCATCTGCTACGGCATGCAGGCCGCGGTGGTCGACGTGGCCCGCCACATGGCCGGCCTGGACGGCGCCAACAGCACCGAGAACGACCGCCAGACGCCGCACCCGGTGATCGGCCTGATCACCGAATGGCGCACCCAGGCGGGCGACGTGGAACGCCGCAGCGAAGACGGCGACCTCGGCGGCACCATGCGCCTGGGCCTGCAGGAGCAGCGGCTGAAGCCCGGCACCCTGGCACGCGCGCTGTACGGCAAGGACGTGGTGGCCGAACGCCACCGCCACCGCTACGAGTTCAACAACCGCTACCGCACGCAGCTCGAGGATGCGGGCCTGGTGGTTTCCGCGAAATCGATGGACGACCTGCTGGTGGAAATGGTGGAGCTGGCCGACCACCCGTGGTTCCTGGCCTGCCAGGCGCACCCCGAATTCCTGTCCACTCCACGCCACGGCCACCCGCTGTTCATCGGCTTCATCCGCGCCGCGCGCGAGCGCAAGGCCGGCGGCAAGCTGCTGAAAGAAGCGACGGCATGAGCATTTCCCGGCAAGAAAAGGCTTCTGCATGAAACTCTGTGGATTCGAAGTCGGCCTCGACCAGCCGTTTTTCCTGATCGCCGGGCCCTGCGTGATCGAGTCCGAGCAGCTGCAGCTCGACGTCGCCGGCAAGCTGAAGGACATCACCTCGGCGCTCGGCATCAACTTCATCTTCAAGTCCAGTTTCGACAAGGCCAACCGCACCTCGGGCACCGCGTTCCGCGGCCCGGGCATGGAAGAAGGCCTGCGCGTGCTGGCGGAGGTGAAGCGCCAGATCGGCGTGCCGGTGCTGACCGACGTGCACGAGTACACGCCGATGGATGAAGTGGCCAGCGTCGTCGACGTGCTGCAGACGCCCGCGTTCCTGGTGCGCCAGACCGACTTCATCACCAGGGTCTGCGCCGCCGGCAAACCGGTGAACATCAAGAAGGGCCAGTTCCTGTCGCCGTGGGACATGAAGCCCGTGGTCGAGAAGGCCAAGGCCACCGGCAACCACGACATCATGGTCTGCGAGCGCGGCGCGAGCTTCGGCTACAACAACCTGGTGAGCGACATGCGCTCGCTGGCGGTGATGCGCGACACCGGCTGCCCGGTGGTGTTCGACGCCACCCACTCGGTGCAGCTGCCCGGCGGGCAGGGCACCTCCAGCGGCGGCCAGCGCGAGTTCGTGCCGGTACTGGCCCGCGCCGCGGTCGCGGTCGGCGTGTCCGGCGTGTTCATGGAAACCCACCCCGACCCCGCCAAGGCCCTCAGCGACGGCCCCAACGCCTGGCCGCTCGACCGCATGCGCGCGCTGCTGGAAACCATGTGCGAGCTCGACGCCGTCACCAAGCGCGCCGGGTTCCTGGAAAGCGACCTCTGATCCATCGCCGGCGTCCGCCGGCTGCAATCGCACGACCCTTGTCCAACTACGACCGAGCCCCATGACCACGATCGCCAAAGTCCACGCCCGCGAGATCCTCGACAGCCGCGGCAATCCCACGCTCGAAGCCGAGGTCACGCTGGCCGATGGCAGCTTCGGGCGCGCGATGGTGCCCTCGGGCGCGTCCACCGGTACACGCGAGGCGGTGGAGCTGCGCGATGGCGACAAGACGCGCTACATGGGCAAGGGCGTGCGCAACGCGGTCGCCAACGTCAACGGCGCGATCGCCGAGGCGCTGCGCGGCGCGGATGCCTCCGACCAGGCTGGCGTGGACCGTCGCCTGATCGATCTTGACGGCACCGACAACAAGGGCCGCCTGGGCGCCAACGCGCTGCTCGGTGTGTCGATGGCCAACGCGCACGCCATGGCCGCCTCCCGCCGCGAGCCGCTGTGGAAGCTGCTCGCCGGCGACCGCGCGCCGGTGCTGCCGGTGCCGATGATGAACATCATCAACGGCGGTGCGCACGCCGACAACAACGTCGACCTGCAGGAATTCATGGTGCTGCCGGTGGGCTTCGACTCGTTCGCCGAGAGCCTGCGCGCCGGCACCGAGATCTTCCATGCGCTGAAGTCGGTGCTGAAGGGCCACGGCCTGAGCACGGCGGTGGGCGACGAGGGCGGGTTCGCACCCGACCTGCGCAGCAACGTGGAAGCGCTCGACACCATCCTCGAGGCGATCGGCAAGGCCGGCTACCGCGCCGGCGACGATGTGCTGCTCGGCCTCGACGTCGCGTCCAGCGAGTTCTACGACAACGGCAAGTACCACCTGGTGGGCGAGGGCAAGCGCCTGTCCAGCGAGCAGTTCACCGACTTCCTCGCCTCGTGGGCGGACCAGTACCCGATCATCACCATCGAGGACGGCATGGCCGAGGGCGACTGGGACGGCTGGAACCTGCTCACCCGCCGCCTCGGCGACCGCGTGCAGCTGGTCGGCGACGACCTCTTCGTCACCAACCCGCTGATCTTCCGCCAGGGCATCGAGTCGCAGACCGCCAATGCGATCCTGATCAAGGTCAACCAGATCGGCACGCTGACCGAAACGCTGGAAGCGATCGCCATGGCCGATGCCGCCAGCTACGCGGCGGTCGTCTCGCACCGCTCCGGCGAGACCGAGGACACCACCATCGCCGACATCGCCGTCGCCACCACCGCCACCCAGATCAAGACCGGTTCGCTGTGCCGCAGCGACCGCGTGGCGAAGTACAACCAGCTGCTGCGCATCGAGGAGTCGCTGGGCGCCGATGCGCGCTTCGCCGGCCGCGACGCCTTCGTCTCGCTGAAGCGCTGAGCCCGAAGCCATGCGCACGCTGCGGATCGTGCTGGTGCTGCTGGTCGCGCTGCTGGCGTGGCTGCAGTACCGGCTGTGGTTCGGCAGCGGTGGCAACCATGAAGTCGCCGCGCTGGTGGCGCAGGTCGAGCAACAGGCGCGGCAGAACGCCGGGCTGCACGAGCGCAACGAGGCGCTGGCCGCCGAGGTTGCCGACCTGAAGTCCGGCGAGGCGGCGATCGAGGAACGCGCGCGTGGCGAGCTCGGCATGATCCGCCCCGGCGAGACGTTCTATCGCGTCGTGGACCGCGCGCCGCCGCGCACGCGTGAACCCGAAGCCGGGGTCACGCCGTGACCTGGGCAGTGGTGCCCGCCGCCGGACGCGGCGCCCGCTTCGGCGGCGACCTGCCCAAGCAGTACCTGGACGTCGCCGGCGAGCCGCTGCTGGCGCACAGCCTGCGCGCGCTGTTCGCGCATCACGCGGTGGAGGGCGCGGTGGTGGCGCTGGCCGCCGACGACGCGCACTGGCCCGGATGGACCGATTTCGAAGGCCGGCCGCTGGTCACCTGCACCGGCGCCGATTCCCGGGCCGGATCGGTGCTGGCCGGCCTGGCCGCGTTGCCCGACACCGTGCGCCCGGATGCCTTCGTGCTGGTGCACGATGCCGCGCGCCCCAACCTGCGCCTGGCCGACCTGGATGCGCTGCTCGAGCGCGGCCGCGAGGATCCGGTGGGCGCCATTCTCGCCGCGCCGGTGCGCGACACGCTCAAGCGGGCTGGCGACGACGGCGGCATCGACGGCACCGAGCCGCGCGAGCGCCTGTGGCGCGCACAGACGCCACAACTGTTCCGGCGCCTGCAGCTGGGCCGCGCGCTGGAGGCGGTCGCCGCATCCGGCATCGAAGCCACCGACGAGAGCATGGCCATGGAGCGCCAGGGCCTGCGGCCGCTGCTGGTGGAGGGCGCCGACGACAACATCAAGGTGACCACGCCGGCCGACCTGGCCTACTTTGAATACCTGCTCGCGCTGCGCGCGCGCGGGGGCAGGGCGTGAGCGTGCGCATCGGCTTCGGTTATGACGTCCACGCCTTCGGCGACGGCGACCATGTGATGCTCGGCGGCGTGCGCGTGCCGCACGATCGTGGCCTGGTGGCGCACAGCGACGGCGACGTCATCCTGCACGCGCTTTGCGATGCGATCCTCGGCGCGCTGGCGCTCGGCGACATCGGCGTGCACTTCCCGCCTTCCGACGACCGCTGGAAGGGTGCCGACAGCCGCGTGCTGCTGCGTCATTGTGTGTCGCTGGCGGCCGCGCGCGGCTGGGTGGCCGGAAACATCGACGCCACGGTGATCTGCGAACGGCCCAAGGTCGGCCCGCATGCGCTGGCCATGCGCGAAGCCATCGCCGCCGACCTGGGCATCGCGCTGGACGCGGTGAGCGTGAAGGCCACCACCAGCGAGCAGCTCGGCTTCATCGGCCGTGGCGAGGGCATCGCCGCCCAGGTCGCCTGCCTGCTCGCCAGGGCATGAACGACGCGCCACCGCGCGCCCACGGGGCGCCCGTGCTGCGCGCCGCGATGCGCAGCGTTGCGGAGGATTTCGACGTCACCGAGCTGCACGGCTTCGAGGCCAGTGGCGCCGGCGAGCACCTGCTGCTGGGCATCGAGAAGCGCGGCATGAACACCGCCTACGTCGCGCAAAGACTTGCGGACTGGGCGGGCGTGGACATCGCCGCGATCGGCTACGCCGGGCTCAAGGACCGCCATGCGGTGACCCGGCAGCGCTTCACCGTGCACCTGCCGCGCAGGCAGGCGCCGGACATCGCCGCACTCGACTGGCAGGAACCGGAGAGCGGGCAATCACTGCGCGTCACCAGCCACGCCTGGCATTCGCGCAAGCTGCCGCGTGGCGCCCTGGCCGGCAACCGGTTCGTGCTGCGCCTGCGCGACGTGGACGGCGACCGTGCGGCGATCGGGGCGCGCCTGCAGGCGATTGCTGCGCGCGGCGTGCCCAACTATTTCGGCGAGCAGCGCTTCGGCCATGGCGGCGGCAATGTCGACAAGGCGCTGCGCATGTTCGTCGGCCAGCGCGTGCGCCGCGACGAGCGCACCCTGCTGCTGTCAGCGGCGCGCTCTGCGCTGTTCAATCGCGTGCTGGCCACGCGCGTCGCGGCGGCAAGCTGGGACCGCGGGCTGGAGGGCGAGGCCTGGATGCTGGACGGCAGCCGCAGCGTGTTCGGTCCGCTGCCGTGGGACCCCACCCTGGCCGCGCGGCTGGCCGACTTCGACATCCATCCCAGCGCGTCGCTGTGGGGACGCGGCGAACTGCGCAGCGAGGGCGAGGCGCGTGCGGTCGAACTGGCGGCGCTCGAGGATGGCGAAAGCCTGGCGCTTCGTTCCGGACTGGAGGCCGCCGGGCTGAAACAGGAGCGGCGCGCAACGCGCCTGCGACCGGGCGGCCTGGCCTGGCAGGACCGGGGCGACGACGGCCTCGAGCTGCGGTTCGACCTGCCGCCGGGCACCTATGCCACCACGGTGCTTGCCGAACTGGGCGTGGTCGACGACGCCAGCCGGCGCGGCTGAGCCGTCCGTCGGAAACCGCCGGTTGGCACTGGCTGGGCCCGGATGGCGGGTATACACCGGTCCTGCACGCCGCCACCCGGCGGCGCGCAGCGACGGGAGACAGTCATGAACATCTGCCTTCGGAGCGGGCTTGGCGCGTTGGCGCTCCTCGCACTCGCGGGATGCGCAAGCGGCGGTGGTGTTGCCTCGTACCCCGCCGACCGGAACAGCAGCCCTTCGGCCGATCACAGCGGCATCGACCACGAATACGTCTCGGCGGTGGAGCGCCAGGCCCAGAGGAACGGGGCGTTCGTGCAATGGATCAATCCACCGCGCGAACGTGCCCTGGCCAGCGTATCGCCCTGACTCAGCGCTTCGCCAGCAGCACCAGCACCGCGCCGGTGCCGCCCTGCGCGGCAGGCGCGGAATGGAACGCCAGCACGTCCGCGCGCTGGCGGAGGATCCGGTCGACCACGTTCTTCAACACCGGCAGGCTGTCGCTGGAATTGAGTCCCTTGCCGTGCACCACGCGCACGCAGCCGAAGCCGGCGTCGCGTGCCTCCGCAAGGAAGCGCCGCAGCATCGTTTCGGCCGTGGCGGCGTCACTGTGATGCAGGTCGAGTTCGTCCTGGGCGGCGTACTGCCCCTGTGACAGGCGTCTGAGCGTCCGCGGCGGCACCTGGTCGCGGCGGTACGAGAGCGCGTCACCACGGTCCAGCATGAACCCCTCGCCGCGACCAAGGCGGAAGTCCTCGCGCGCCTGGGCCTCGTCCTGCTCCGCCATGCGCGCGCGCGGACGCGGGCGCGGCCTGGCCGGAGGCAGCGGCGCACCCGGCAACTCGCGCACGTTGCCGATCGCCGCGCGGAACAGCGCGGCATCGTCGACGAGGCTCGGGTCGTCTGGCGGCGGGGTGTCGGGTCGCTGTCGCTTGGCCATGGCGGAAGCGTAACGCGTCGGCGACCGGCGCATGCGCGGGTCGGCATCGTCGCCATCCGCTATCATGTCTGGCCCACCGCGACGCGGCGACATGAGAAGGTTCAGCGCGCTTGGAAGGCCATGAGAGTCCTCGTTAGCAATGACGACGGCGTCGATGCACCCGGCATCCACGCCCTTGCCGAGGGGCTGCGCGCCGCCGGGCACGAGGTCATCGTCGTCGCGCCCGACCGCGACCGGTCCGGTGCCAGCAATTCGCTGACCCTCGACCTGCCGCTACAGGTCGTGCAGGTCGATGCGGAGACCTGGCGCGTGCATGGCACGCCCACCGACTGCGTGCACGTGGCGATCACCGGCATGCTCGAGGTCGAGCCCGACATCGTGGTCTCCGGCATCAACAACACCGCCAACCTCGGCGACGATGTCATCTACTCCGGCACCGTGGCCGCTGCGATGGAAGGCCGCTTCCTCGGCCTGCCCGCGGTGGCGGTGTCGCTGGCCACGCGCGGCCACGTCGGCCTGCATTACGAAACCGCCGCCCGCGCCGCGGTCGAGATCGTGGCGCGGCTGCGGGCCGACCCGCTGCCGGCCGACACCATCCTCAACGTCAACGTGCCCGACATTCCCTGGTCCGAAGTGGAAGGCTTCGAGGTCACGCGGCTCGGCAACCGCCACCGCGCCGAGCCCTGCATCCCGGTGCAGGACCCGCGTGGCCGCCAGTTCTGGTGGATCGGCGCCGCGGGTCCCGAGCAGGACTCCGGCCCCGGCACCGATTTCCACGCCGTGCGCACCCGCCACATCGCCATCACCCCGATCCAGGTCGACCTGACGCGCTACCAGGCCCTCGAGCAGGTCGCCGCCTGGGTCGGCGGGCTGGAGGCCGAGCTGCGCAACGGGAGCGGCGCATGATCCAGCGCCTCCGCCTGCAGCCCGAAGCCATCGGCGTCGGCATGACCTCGCAGCGCGCCCGTGACCGGCTCATCGAGCGGCTGCGCGGGCACGGCATCGTCGACGAGCGCGTGCTCAATGCGATCCGCACGGTGCCGCGCCACCTGTTCATCGACGAGGCGCTGGCCACCCGCGCCTACGAGGACACCGCGCTCCCGATCGGCCACGGGCAGACCATCTCGCAGCCGTGGGTGGTGGCGCGCATGACCGAAGCCCTGTTCGCCGACGGCGTGCAGCCCAAGCGCGTGCTGGAGATCGGCACCGGCTCCGGTTACCAGGCGGCGATCCTCGCCGCGCTGGGGGTGGAGGTGTTCACCGTCGAGCGCATCGGCGAGCTGCTGCGCATCGCGCGCAAGCGCTTCCGCTCACTGGGGCTGAACGTGCGCAGCAAGCACGACGACGGCCGCATCGGCTGGCCCGAGGAGGCGCCGTTCGACGGCATCCTGGTCACCGCGGGCGCGCCTGCACTGGTCGATGCGCTGACCGCGCAGCTGGCTGCGGGCGGCGTGCTGGTCGCGCCGGTGGGCGCGGGCGGTGCGCAGTCGCTGCTGCGCCTGCGCAAGGATGCCGATGGCAATGTCGTGCAGGACGTGCTGGCCAACGTCGCGTTCGTGCCGCTGTTGTCGGGGATGATCGATTGAACGGCCAGCCGCCCCTCGACGACGTCACCGACGGGGGTTCGCTTGGCGAGCAGCTGCTGGCGGTCATCGACCGCCTGCCCACCGGCGACATGACGCTCGGCACCCTGCTCGAGGTGCTTGGCGACGAAGGCCTGCTGGTGATCGCCATCCTGCTGACCCTGGTGTTCCTGATCCCGGTGTCGATCCCCGGTGTCAGCACGGTGTTCGGCGCGGCGATCCTGCTGGTCGGCATCAGCCGCCTGTCCGGGCGTCCGCTGTGGGTGCCGGCGCGGCTGCGCACGCGCGCGCTGCCCGCCGATCGCCTGCGGCCCGGGCTCATCGCCGGCATGGCCTGGGTACGCCGGCTGGAGCAGGTGAGCCGCCCGCATCGCATCAGCGCCGCGGTCGATGGGCGCGCGGTCGAGGCGTTCAACAACCTGGCCTTCATCTTCGCCGCACTGCTGCTGATGGCGCCGTTCGGATTCGTGCCGTTCAGCAACACGCTGCCTGCGCTTGCCCTGCTGCTTTACGCTGTCGGCTTCATCCAGCGCGATGGCGGCGCGGTCCTGCTGGGACATGTCGCGACCATCGGCACGGTGGCCTACTTCAGCGTCCTGATCGGTGGCGGCGGCCTGGCCATCCGCGAGCTGATGCAGCGGTTCGCAGGATGAGGCGCCGTCAACCAGGGAACGGAGCAACACACACCGCATGACCAGTCACAGCCGCAGCGCGAACCCCGTCCCCGCCATCGTCGCCGCGTGCGCCCTGGCACTCGTGCTCGCGGCCTGCGGCAGCAGCAGGGTGGTGCGCGAAGGCGGTGCATCCGCGCCGCGCGTGTCGGCGCCCAAACATGGGCAAGCGGTCACCGTGCAGAAGGGCGACAACCTCTACCGGCTGGCGGTCAACAACGGCATCAGCCCGCTTGACCTGGCGATGTGGAACAGCGTGCAGCCGCCTTACACCATCTATCCGGGGCAACGGCTGCGGCTGTATCCCTCCGGTGGCTCCGGCGGATCCGGTGCCACGCGCGTCGCCACCGGCAGGCCCGCGACGGTGGCGCGGCCGCCGACCAGTGCCGGCGGGCGCCGCGTCGAGCCGACCCAGGCACCGCCGCAGCCCACGGCACCGGCCCCCGCGACCAGTGCCTTCGCCTGGCGCTGGCCCGCGGACGGCAACATCGTGGCCCGCTACGTGGCGGGTGACCCCACGCGCCAGGGCATCGACCTTGCCGGCCGGGCAGGGCAGCCGGTGCGCGCGGCCGGCGACGGCGTGGTGGTGTATTCGGGTTCGGGCCTGGTCGGGTACGGCGAGCTGGTGATCGTCAAGCACGACGAGCAGTGGCTGTCCGCCTACGGGCACAACCGACGGCGCATGGTGGCCGAGGGCGAGCGCGTGAAGGCCGGCCAACAGATCGCCGAGATGGGCCGTACCGGCGCCGATCGCGACATGCTGCATTTCGAGATCCGCTACAACGGCAAGCCCGTCGATCCGCTGCGTTACCTGCCGGCGCGCTGAGCCGGCGCTGGCCGGAGCTGCGTGTACTCAGGCGTTGATGATGAATGCCGCAACCACGCGGCGGCCTTCGCTGGCCAGCACGCTGTAGGTGCGGGCGGCGGCGGCATTGGTCATCGCCTCCAGGCCCACGCCGCGGCGCAGGCACGCCGCCAGGGTGCGCGGCGGCGGAAAGCCCTGAGTCTCGCCGGTGCCCAGCACCACCACTTCCGGGTCGAGCGCCAGCAGCGGCTCGAGCATCTCCGGCTCCAGGCTGGCCACGTCGGTGGCGGCCCAGTCGGTGATCAGCTGCCGCGGCGTGATGATGAAACTCGCCACCAGGCGGAGGTCGTTGACCAGCGCCGAGCGCCCGTCGGCACCGCGCAGGACGAAGTCGAAATCCGGGAGTTCGTGGGCGATCTGCATGGCGGCCGTGGTGCCGGTGGCTCAGCCGCGCGGCAGCACGATCTGGCGCTTGTCGCGGCTGGGGCGGTACAGCACGGCCACGTGGCCGATGCGCTGCACCAGGGCGGCACCACTCTGCCTGGCAAGGTCGGCGATCAGCGCGTCGCGCGACTCGCGGTCGGTGGCGGCCACCTTCACCTTGATCAGCTCATGGTGCTCGAGGGCACCATCGAGTTCGGCCACGACGGCAGGGGTCAGGCCCTTGCCACCGATCTGGAGCATGGCCTTCAGGTCGTGGGCCTGGCCGCGCAGGAAACGGGTCTGGGCGGAGGTCAGGTCGACGTTCATGTGAGAGGCATGGAGTTCGGGAGGCGCAGGGTATCATGGCGGCCCGCTGCAGCCCGGCAGCCGCAAGTCCCTTCGCGATGGCCACCCGCAGCAAGAGCAGCCAACGCTGGCTCAAGGAGCACTTCTCCGATCCCTACGTCAAGAAGGCGCAGGCGGAAGGGATGCGCTCGCGCGCCGCCTACAAGCTCGAGGAGCTGGTCGACCGCGACCGCCTGCTGAAGCCCGGCATGACCGTGGTCGACCTCGGCGCCGCCCCCGGTGGCTGGTCGCAGTGGGTCCGCCAGGCGCTCGGCGACAGCGGCCGGGTGGTCGCGCTCGACATCCTGGAGATGCCGCCGCTGGCCGGCGTGGACTTCCTTCATGGCGATTTCAGGGACGATGTGGTGCTCTCGCAGCTTGAATCCATGCTGGGCGGCGAGCCGGTCGACCTTGTGTTGTCCGACATGGCCCCCAACAAGAGTGGTATGGACGCCGTTGACCAGCCGCGGGTGATGCACCTGGCGGAGCTGGCCATGGAATTTGCCGACCAGCACCTGCGCCCCGGGGGTGCGTTGCTGATCAAGCTGTTCCACGGCGTGGGTTTCGATGACTACGTGCGCGAGCTGCGTCGGCGATACACCAGGGTGGCGATCCGCAAGCCGGCGGCATCGCGCAAGCGTTCGCCGGAAGTCTATGCCCTGGCGCAGGGCAAGCTGGTACACATCAAGTAACAAGGCAGCGGCGTTGCCGCGGAGCGAAAAAAGAATGAACGACCTGGTCAAGAATCTGATGCTGTGGGTGGTGGTCGCCGTCGTCCTGATGGCGGTCTTCAACAGCTTCAGCCCCAAGGTGGCGGTTGGCCAGGACGTGATCTATTCGCAGTTCATGACCGACGTGCGCAACGACCGCATCAAGGCCGTGGACATCTCCAGCGACGAACGCTCCATCAAGTTCGAGCGCAAGGATGGCAGCCAGGGCGCCACCACCGCGCCGCGCCGCGACGAGAAGATGGTCGACGACCTGATCAACCACAACGTGGAGATCAAGCAGGCGCCGCCGGAGTCGGGCGTCACGTTGTGGTCGCTGCTGCTCAACTTCCTGCCGGTGCTGCTGATCATCGGCTTCTGGTTCTTCATGATGCGGCAGATGCAGCAGGGTGGCAGCAAGGGCGCGATGTCCTTCGGCCGCTCGCGCGCCAAGCTGCTCAACGAGGACCAGGTCAAGGTGACCTTTGCCGACGTCGCGGGCTGCGACGAGGCCAAGGAGGAAGTGTCCGAGCTGGTCGAGTTCCTGCGCGACCCGTCGCGCTTCCAGAAGCTCGGCGGCAAGATCCCGCGTGGCGTGCTGATGGTCGGCCCGCCCGGCACCGGCAAGACCCTGCTGGCGCGTGCCATCGCCGGCGAGGCCAAGGTGCCGTTCTTCTCGATCTCCGGTTCCGACTTCGTCGAGATGTTCGTCGGCGTGGGCGCAAGCCGCGTGCGCGACATGTTCGAGCAGGCCAAGAAGCACGCGCCGTGCATCATCTTCATCGACGAGATCGACGCCGTCGGCCGCCACCGCGGTGCCGGCCTCGGCGGCGGGCATGACGAACGCGAGCAGACGCTGAACCAGCTGCTGGTCGAGATGGATGGCTTCGAGGGCGGCGAGGGCGTGATCGTGGTCGCCGCCACCAACCGCCCCGACGTGCTCGACCCGGCGCTGCTGCGCCCGGGCCGCTTCGACCGCCAGGTGGTGGTGGGCTTGCCCGACGTGCGCGGCCGCGAGCAGATCCTGCAGGTGCACATGCGCAAGGTGCCGCGGGCCGACGACGTCGAGCCGATGGTGGTCGCGCGCGGCACGCCCGGCTTCTCCGGTGCCGACCTCGCCAACCTCGTCAACGAGGCGGCCCTGTTCGCCGCGCGCGAGAACGCGAAGGAAGTGCGCATGGAGCACTTCGACAAGGCGCGCGACAAGATCCTGATGGGCGCCGAGCGCCGCTCGATGGCCATGAGCGAGGAAGAGAAGACCAATACCGCGTACCACGAGGCCGGCCACGCCATCGTCGGCCGCCTGGTGCCGGACCATGACCCGGTCTACAAGGTCACCATCATCCCGCGCGGCCGTGCGCTGGGCGTGACCCAGTTCCTGCCCGAGGGCGACCGCTACAGCTCGACCCGCGAGAGCCTGCACAGCCGCCTGGCGACGCTGTACGGCGGCCGCGTCGCGGAAGAGCTGATCTTCGGCACGGACAAGGTCACCACCGGTGCCTCCAACGACATCGAGCGTGCCACCAAGATGGCCCGCGCCATGGTCACCAAGTGGGGCCTGTCGGAAGAGCTCGGCCCGATCGCCTACGGCGAGGAAGAGGACGAGGTGTTCCTGGGGCGTTCGGTCACGCAGCACAAGAGCGTGTCCGACGAGACCGCGCGCAGGATCGACGAGGAAGTGCGCGACATCCTCGACAACGCCTACAGCCGCACCAAGGCCATCCTCACCGAGCATCTCGACAAGCTGCACGCGATGGCCAAGCTGCTGCTCGAGTACGAGACCATCGACGTGCCGCAGATCGACGCCATCATGGAAGGCCGCGATCCGCCGCCGCCGATCGGCTGGACCAAGCCGGAGCCCAAGGGTGACGACGACGACGCGGGCAGCAAGCGTCCGCTGCCGCCGATCGCCGGGCCTGTCACCCAGGCCTGAGCGACATGCCAGGTGTTTCCCACGGGGCCCGCGATCGCGGGCCCCGTGTCGTTGCGGCTGGGGGATAATCAGCGGCTTCGCAGGACGGAGCACGCCCATGATGTTCGATACCGTGGCCACGCTGGATTGCGCCGGCCGCCCGCTCAGGCTCGACCGGCCGCGGGTGATGGGCATCGTCAACGTCACGCCTGACTCGTTCTCCGACGGCGGCGAACACGCCACCGTCGATGCCGCGGTGGCGCACGGCCTGAAGCTCGCGGCCGAAGGCGCCGACATCCTCGACATCGGAGGCGAATCCACGCGCCCGGGTGCCGACAGCGTCGGCATCGAGGAGGAGCTGCGCCGCGTGGTGCCGGTGATCGAACGCCTGGCACGCGAGACCGCGCTGCCGATCAGCGTCGACACCTACCGGCCCGAGGTGATGCGCGCCGCGGTCGCCGCCGGCGCGGGCATGGTCAACGACATCAACGCGCTCCGCGGCGTGGGCGCGCTCGAGGTGGTCGCCGAGCTGCGCGTGGCCGTGGTGCTGATGCACATGCTGGGCGAACCGCGTTCCATGCAGGACGCGCCGGAGTACGACGACGTCGTCGGCGAAGTGCATCGCTTCCTCGCCGAGCGCATCTTCGCCGCCGAAATGGCGGGCATCGACCGCAAGCGCATCGTCGCCGACCCGGGCTTCGGCTTCGGCAAGACCCGCGACCACAACCTGGCATTGCTGGCCCAGCTGCAGCGCTTCACCGAACTGGGCGTGCCGGTGCTGGCCGGACTGTCGCGCAAGCGCACCATCGGCGACATCACCGGCCGCGAGGACGCGCGTGACCGCGTGCACGGCTCGGTCGCCGCGCACCTCATCGCCGCCCAGCGCGGCGCGATGCTGCTGCGCGTGCATGACGTCGCCGCGACGGTCGATGCCATCAGCGTCTGGCAGGCGGTCGACGCGGTGCCGATGCCGCGGCCGAAGGACAAGGCGCCGGCGATCAGCTGGCCCGAGTAGCCGGGCGCTCGCGTAAGCTCCGCTGCGGGAAGGCCCTGCGTCCGGGCCCGGGAACACCGCATGACCGCCAGCACGCCGCTTGTCATCACCTTTGCCGCCTACCTGGCCCTGATGGTCGGCATCGGCCTGTGGGCCTACCGCCGCACCGAGACGTTCGACGACTACATCCTCGGCGGGCGTTCGCTGGGCAGCGTGGTCACCGCGTTGTCGGCGGGTGCGTCCGACATGAGTGGCTGGCTGCTGATGGGCCTGCCGGGCGCGCTGTACCTGGGTGGCGTGTCGCAGTCGTGGATCGCGTGCGGCCTGCTGGTGGGTGCCTGGGCGAACTGGCGCTTCGTGGCCGGGCCGCTGCGCGTCTACACCGAACGCACCCGCAACGCGCTGACCCTGCCGGACTATTTCACCCACCGTTTCGCCGATGACAGGCGCGTGTTGCGCATGTTCGCGGCGCTGGTGATCCTGGTGTTCTTCGCGGTGTACTGCGCGTCGGGCATCGTCGCCGGCGCCAAGCTGTTCGAGAGCGTGTTCGGCCTGCCCTACGCGGAGGCGCTGTGGTGGGGCGCGGCGGTGACCATCCTGTACACGTTCATCGGCGGGTTCCTTGCCGTCAGCTGGACCGACACCGTGCAGGCCACGCTGATGATCTTCGCGCTGCTGCTGGTGCCGGCGATGGTGCTGGTCGGCGTGGGCGGGGTGGACGAGGGTCTCGCGCTGGTGGAGCAGGTGGATCCGACGCGGCTGGACTGGGTCGGCGGCGGCGGGCTGGTGGCCGTGGTGTCGGCGCTGGCCTGGGGCCTGGGCTACGTGGGCCAGCCGCACATCCTGGCGCGCTTCATGGCCGCGGAATCGCTGCAGACCATCCCGACGGCGCGCCGCATCGGCATGACCTGGATGGCGCTGTGCCTGACCGGCTCGATGGCGGTCGGCCTGTTCGGCATCGCCTGGTACAGCGCGCATCCCGCCCTCGCCGGGCCGGTGACGGCGGATGCGGAACGCGTGTTCATCGCGCTGGCACAGCAGCTGTTCAATCCCTGGGTGGCCGGCGTGCTGCTGTCAGCCATCCTGGCCGCCATCATGAGCACGCTGTCGTGCCAGTTGCTGGTGTGCTCGAGCGCCCTCACCGAGGACCTGTATCGCGGGTTCGTGCGTCCCGCGGCCGGCCAGAAGGAGCTGGTGTGGTTCAGCCGCGCGATGGTGCTTGCGGTGGCGTTGCTGGCGATCTTCATCGCCCGCGACCCCGAGAGCCGCGTGCTCGGGCTGGTGGCATATGCCTGGGCGGGCTTCGGTGCCGCATTCGGGCCGGTGGTGGTGCTGTCGCTGTTCTGGCAGCGCATGACCCGCAACGGCGCGCTGGCCGGCATGGTCACCGGCGCCCTGGTGGTGGTGCTGTGGAAGCAGACCGGCAGCACGCTGTACGAGATCGTGCCGGGCTTCATCGCCGCCAGCATCGCGATCGTGGTCGTGAGCCGGCTGGGTCGCCCGCCGTCGTCCGAGGTGCAGGCCACGCACCGGCAGGTGCGGCTGACGCTGCGCGAGAATGGCTACTAGCGTGATCGACGCGCGGCCGCGGGCCATCGCGCTGATGGGGCCCACGGCCTCCGGCAAGACCGCGCTGGCGCTCGACTGGGCGGAGCGCTACGACGGCGAGGTGGTCAGCGTGGACTCGGCGCTGGTCTATCGTGGTCTCGACATCGGCGCCGCCAAGCCCGATGCCGCCGAGCAGGCGCGCGTGCGCCACCACATGCTCGACCTGCGCGATCCCTGGCAGGCCTACTCGGCCGCCGATTTCGCGCGTGATGCCCGCGCGGCGGTGGCCGACATCGTGGCGCGAGGCCGCCTGCCGATCCTCGCCGGCGGCACCGGGCTGTACTTCCGCGCGCTGCTCGACGGGCTTGCGCCGATGCCGGCGGCGGATCCCGAGGTGCGCGCGGCCCTCACGGCCGACGCCGCCGCTCGCGGCTGGCCCGCGCTGCACGCCGAGCTCGCTGTGGTCGACCCGGCGGCCGCGGCGCGCATCGGCCACAACGATCCGCAGCGCATCCAGCGCGCGCTCGAGGTCTGGCGGACCAGCGGCCGTGCAATCAGCGACTGGCAGGCGCAGCCGGCGCCGGCGTCGGCGCGCCTGCCGTGCCGGGTGCTGAAAGTCGTGGTGGCGCCGGCCGCGCGCGGGACCCTGCATGCGCGCATCGCCACGCGCTTCGACGCCATGCTCGCCGCCGGTTTCCTCGACGAAGTCCTGGCCCTGCGCGCCTTGCCCGCGCTGCAGGCGCATCCGGCGCCGCTCGACCTGCCGGCGATCCGCGCCGTCGGCTATCGCCAGGCCTGGGAATTCCTCGACGGCGCCTGCAATGCCGACACCTTCCGCGCGCGCGGCATCGCCGCCACCCGGCAGCTGGGCAAGCGCCAGCTCACCTGGCTGCGTGGCGAGCTCGATGCGCGCTGGTTCGATCCCGCGACCGACGCTACCCGCATCGCGCGCGCGGTGGCCGATTTCCTGGCGTGAGCACGACCACCGTCGCGGGCACCGCCGCCGCGCTTGTGCGCTGCGTCACGCCGCGGGCCGGCTCGCGGGCGCCTGCGTCGTATAAGATCGGGCAGGTCGCCGCCGGGGAGCGGTCAGGCGACACTGGCCACCATGTGCCAGGCACCTCATAACAACAAGAACCAGTCGGGGAACACCATGTCCAAGGGACAGTCTTTGCAGGATCCTTTCCTGAACGCGCTGCGCCGCGAACGCGTGCCGGTGTCGATTTACCTGGTCAACGGCATCAAGCTGCAGGGCACCATCGAATCGTTCGACCAGTTCGTGGTGTTGCTGCGCAACGCCGTCAGCCAGATGGTCTACAAGCACGCCATCTCCACCGTGGTCCCGGCACGCAACGTCCGCATCGGCCCGGGGGGCGGCTACGTGCAGTCCCCGGAGGACGGCGAGCCCGAGTCCGGCCCGCACGGCGAGGACGAGGCTGAAGACGACGCCAGCTAGGCGCTTGCGACGGCACCCGGCCGGCCCCATGTCAGAAGCCTGACCCGAGACCGCAGACCGAATGCCGACCCAGCTGTTTGAACGTTCGCGCAAGGGCGAGAACGCCCTGCTGATCCAGCCGCACGCCGGCGGCCCGCCCGATGAGGGCGTGCTCGAGGAGTTCAGCGAACTCGCGCGCTCCGCCGGTGCCGCCGTCGCCCACGTCGCCACCGCGCGCATCGATCGCCCCAACCCGGCCATGCTGCTGGGCAAGGGCAAGCTCGAGGAGCTCAAGGCCGCGGCCGAGGCCAGCGGCGCCGACCTCGTGCTGGTGAACCACCCGCTGTCGCCCGGCCAGGAGCGCAACCTCGAGAAATACTTCGAGCGCCGCGTGGTCGACCGCACCGGGCTGATCCTCGACATCTTCGCGCAGCGCGCGCGCAGCCACGAAGGCAAGCTGCAGGTCGAACTGGCCCAGCTGCGCCACATGGCCACGCGCCTGGTGCGCGGCTGGAGCCATCTGGACAGCCAGCGCGGCGGTTCCATCGGCCTGCGCGGCCCCGGCGAAACACAGCTCGAGACCGACCGCCGGCTGCTGCAGAAACGTGTCGACATGCTGCAGAAGCGCCTCGGCAAGGTCGAGGTGCAGAACACGCAGATGCGTCGCGCCCGCGTGCGCAGCGAACTGCCGCGCGTGGCGCTGGTGGGCTACACCAACGCCGGCAAGTCGACGCTCTTCAACGCGCTGGCCGGGTCGGATGCCTACGTCGCCGACCAGCTGTTCGCCACGCTCGACCCCACGGTGCGCAAGGTCGCGCTGGCCGGCGGCAACGTGGTGCTGGCCGATACCGTGGGCTTCGTGCGCGACCTGCCACACGAACTGGTTGCCGCGTTCCGCTCCACCTTGAGCGAAGCGCGCGAGGCGGACCTGCTGATCCACCTGATCGACGCCGCCGACCCGCTGCGCGAGGAGCGCATCGCGCAGGTGGACGCCGTTCTGGCCGAGATCGACGCCGGCGACATCCCGCAGCTGCTGGTCTACAACAAGATCGACCGCCTCGGCGTCGAGCCGCGCCACGACCGCCCGCATGCCGGCGACCACCTGGACGAGGTGGCGGTACGCGAGCGCGTCTGGATCTCGGCGCGCGACGGCCTCGGCATCGACCTGCTGCGCGAGGCACTCGGCCAGCGCCTGGGCCTGCGCCGCCTGCACGCCGAGCTGCGCCTGCCGCCGGATGCCGGCCGCCTGCGCGCGCGCCTGCACCAGATCGACGCGGTGCGCGGTGAAACGCACGACGAGGACGGCTGGCTCCTGGACCTCGACATTCCGCTCACCGATGCGCGCCGGCTGGCGGCCCTCGCCGACGGCACGCATCTCAGGGCCCTGCTGCCCGCCGAGTGACCGGCGGCTGCAGCGAGCCCTACACCTTGTAGAATGTGCGCTCGCCGCCGGTCCGCCGGCGCCGCGTACCCCATGATTGGAGCCAGCATGGCCTGGAACATTCCCGGCAAGAACAACGATGACCGCGGTTCGGGCCGCGACGACCAGCGCAAGAACCCCTGGCCGCCGCGTCGCAGCGGTGGCAACGGGCGTGGCCGCGGTGGTGGTCCGTTCGATGGCATCCTCGACCAGTTGCGGGGCATGTTCGGCGGCGGCGGTGGCAATCCGCTGCGCTGGGTCGGCATCGCCCTGGTGCTGTGGCTGGCCTTCAACTGCTTCGTGCTGGTCGGCGAGCAGGAGCGCGGCGTGGTGCTGCGCTTCGGCAAGTTCGCGCGCGTCATGCAGCCCGGCCCCAACTTCAAGGCGCCGTGGCCCATCGAGCGCGTCACCAAGCTCAACACCACCGGCGTGCGCACCTTCAGCAACAGCCTGCCGGTGCTGACCCGCGACGAGAACATCGTCACCGTGTCGTTCAACGTGCAGTACCGCATCAGCGACCCGCAGATGTACCTGTTCGGCTCGCGCGATGCCGATCGCGTGCTCGAGCAGGTGGCGCAGAGCGCCGTGCGCGAGCAGATCGGCCGCTCCAACCTCGACTCCGCGCTCAACGCGCGTGGCCCGCTGTCGGTGGCCGCGGCCGCCTCGCTGCAGGGCTCTCTGGATGCCTACCGCACCGGCCTGGTCGTCACCGAACTCAGCCTGCAGGATGCGCGTCCGCCGGAGCAGGTCAAGCCGGCGTTCGACGAGGTCAACAGCGCGCAGCAGATGAACGAGCGCCTGGTGAACGAGGCGCGTGCCTATGCCGCCAAGATCGTGCCCGAGGCACGCGGCCAGGCCGCGCGCGTGCGCACCACGGCCGAGGGCTACAAGACCGCCACCATCGCCCGCGCCACCGGTGACGCGCAGCGCTTCACGCTGCAGGTCGACGAATACCGCAATGCGCCCGAGGTCACCCGCAAGCGCCTGTGGCTGGAGACCGTGGAGCAGGTGCTGGCCGACAACCGCAAGGTCGTGGGCGGCGACGGCAGGCAGCTGATCTACGTGCCGATGGCCGGGCAGGGCACAGGCAACGCGCCGCCGCTGCTGACGCCCGAGATCGTGTCGCCGACCGTCAATGCCACCACCGGCGAACAGGCGGTCAGCCGCCTGCCGCGCCCGGCCCGTGAGGGAGCCAGCCGATGAGACTCAACCTGATCATCCCGATCGTCGTGGTCGTGTTGCTGGGCCTGCTGGGTTCGGTGTTCGTGGTCCGCGAAGGCCACGTCGGCCTGGTGCTGAACCTTGGCCGCGTGGCGCGCACCGACATCGGCCCGGGCCTGCACTTCAAGATCCCGCTGGTCGAGAGCGCGCGCGTGTTCGACCGCCGCTTCCAGGCCAGCGAGTTCCCGCCCGAGCGTTCGCTGACCTCCGAGCGCAAGGACGTGAGCGTCGACTTCGTGGCCATCGGCTTCATCGTCGATGCCGGCGATTTCTACCGCGCCACCGGCGGCAACGAGGCGCTGGTGACCGACCGCCTCGCGCCGATCATCAAGGAATCGCTGCGCAACGAGATCAACACGCAGACGCTGACCGAGCTGGTCTCGGGCAACCGCAGCGAAGTGATCGATCGCCTGCTGCCCGGCATCAACCAGGGCGCCCGCACGCTGGGCATGTACATCGTCGACATCCGCTTCAAGCAGATCGACCTGCCCACCGACAGCGACGTGATCGACCAGGTCTACAACCGCATGCGCGCCGAACGGCAGCAGGTGGCCAGTGCGCTGCGCGCCGAGGGCGAGGAGCAGGCACGCATCGTGCGCGCCGAGGCCGACCGCGAGCAGACCGTGCTGCTGGCCGAGGCGGAGCGCGACGCGCAGAAGCTGCGCGGTGAAGGCGATGCCGAGGCCACTCGCCTGTATGGCGCGGCCGGCAACCGCGATCCGGCGTTCTTCGCGTTCCAGCGCAGCCTCGAGGCCTATCGGCGCTCGTTCAGCGATGGCGACGCGGTGATCGTGATGGAGCGTGACGACCCGTTCCTGCAGTACCTGCGCAGCGACCGCTGACGGCGTTTTCCAAGTTCAGGAGCAAGTAGCGATGGGCCAGTCGGTCGTGGTGTTGGGCGCCCAGTGGGGCGACGAGGGCAAGGGCAAGATCGTCGACCTGCTGACGACGGATATCGGCGCCGTGGTGCGCTTCCAGGGCGGCCACAACGCCGGCCACACGCTGGTCATCCGCGGCAAGAAGACAGTCCTGCACCTGATTCCCTCGGGCATCCTGCGCGATGACGCGCTGTGCCTGATCGGCAACGGCGTGGTGCTGAGCCCGGCGGCGCTGATCAAGGAAATCGGCGAGCTGGAAGAGGCGGGCGTGGAAGTGCGCTCACGCCTGAAGATCAGCCCGGCCACGCCGCTGATCATGCCGTACCACATCGCCCTCGATCAGGCGCGCGAGAAGGCCGCCGGTGGCAAGGCCATCGGCACCACCGGGCGCGGCATCGGCCCGGCGTACGAGGACAAGGTGGCGCGCCGCGGCATCCGGGTCGCCGACCTGCATTACCCGCAGCAGCTCGAGGAGCTGCTGCGCACCGCGCTCGATTACCACAACTTCGTGCTCACCCGGTACCTGGGCGCCGACGCGGTGGACTTCCAGCAGACCTACGACGAGGCGCTGGCCTTCGGCGACTACGTCGAGCCGATGAAGTCCGACGTCGCCGGCATCCTCCACGACCTGCGCAAGCAGGGGAAGAAAGTACTGTTCGAAGGCGCGCAGGGCTCGCTGCTCGACATCGACCACGGCACCTACCCGTATGTCACCAGCTCCAACACCACCGTCGGCGGCGCGTTGGCCGGCACCGGCGTGGGCGCGGACGCGATCGACTACGTCCTGGGCATCTGCAAGGCCTACGCCACGCGCGTGGGCGGTGGGCCGTTCCCGACCGAGCTCGATGACGAGGACGGCCAGAAGCTGCGCGATCGGGGCCAGGAATATGGCGCCACCACCGGCCGCCCGCGGCGCTGCGGCTGGATCGACATCGTCGCGCTCAAGCGCGCGGTGGCGATCAACGGCATCAGCGGCCTGTGCATCACCAAGCTCGACGTGCTCGACGGCTTCGACAAGCTGAAGATGTGCATCGGCTACCAGTACCGCGGCAAGCAGACCGAGTACGCGCCGCTCGACGCCCAGGGTTGGGCCGAGTGCGAGCCGGTGTACCTGGAATTCCCGGGCTGGACCGAGAACACCCACGGCATCACCGAGTGGAACAAGCTTCCGCCGGCGGCACGTGCCTACCTGCGTGCGCTGGAAGAACTGGCGGGCTGCCCGCTGAGCATCGTGAGCACCGGGCCGGATCGCGAGCACACGATGGTGCTGCAGGATCCGTTTGCCTGAGGCCTGCGAGGCAAGGCTGGGTGACGCAGGGCCCCGCGAATGCGGGGCCTTGTCTTTTCTGGCAGCCAGGGCGCCGAGTCCGGACTGCACGCGCCGTCATCGCGCAATGATCCCGACGCTGCTAGCGTGCCGACTCCCTGAATAGGCTCCCGTTCCGATGCGCCGACTCCTGCGTGCCCTCACCATCCTTGCCATGGTCCTGGCCCTGGCCGCCTGCGGGGAGGACGCGCCTTCGGAATCGACGCCCAGCCTGACGGTGGCGCTGGCCAGCCCGGAGCTGCGCGAGGTCACGCGCGAGGTGGTGGCCTCCGGCGCGGTGGCCGCATGGGAAGAGGTCTCGGTGGGCGTGGAGCTCTCCGGCCTGCGCGTGGCCAGCGTGGCGGTGGAGGTGGGCAGCGTGGTGGCGCGCGGCGACGTGCTGCTGCGTGTCGACGACCGCACGCTCGCCTCGCAGCTGGCGCAGTCGGATGCCCAGGTGCGCGAGGCGCAGACGAATCTCGAGACCGCGCGCCGCAAGGCCGCGCGCATCCGCGAGCTCGCCAGCTCGCAGATGGTGTCGTTGCAGGACGCCGAGGAGGCCGAAGCCGCGCGCGACAACGCGCAGGCGCGCCTCAACACCGCCATGGCCAGCCGCGACGCCTCGCGCGTGCAGCGCGACTTCACCGTGGTGCGCGCGCCGGTGGCGGGCGTGGTGTCGGCGCGCAGCGTGCAGCCGGGGCAGGTGGTGGGCGCGGGCGCGGAGCTGTTGAAGCTGATCCGCGATGGCCGCCTGGAGTGGCGCGCCGAACTCGCCGAAGGCGACCTGCTGCGCGTGGACGTCGGCACGCCGGTGCGCGTGGAAGCGGCCGGCGGCGGCATGGTCGAGGGCACCGTGCGCACCGTGTCGCCGGGGCTGGACGCGCAGAGCCGCACCGGCACCGTATACGTGGACTTGCCGGATCCGGGCGGCCTGCGCGCGGGCATGTTCGCGCAGGGGCGCCTCGCGCTGGGGCGCGCGCAGGCGCTGCTGGTGCCGGGCGAGGCCGTGGTGCGCCGCGACGGGCGCGCGTATGTGTTTACCGTGGACGCTGACAACCGCGTACGCGAGCGCGGCGTCGCCGTGGGCGGCGCGCATGGCGACATGGTCGAGGTGCGCGAGGGGCTGGCGCAGGGCGATCGCGTGGTGGCGCGTGGCGCGGGCTTCCTCGGCGATGGCGACCTGGTGCGCGTGGTCGAGAGCGCGGACGCCGCCGATGCCGCCAACGCGCCGGCCGCGCCCGACCCGAACGGGACCGTCGCCAGATGAATTTCTCCGCCTGGTCGATCAACCGCCCGCTGCCGGCGATCCTGGTCTTCATCCTGCTCACCGCCGCCGGCCTGCTCGCGTTCAACCGGCTGGCCGTGTCGCAGTTCCCCGACCTCACCGTGCCGGTGGTCAACGTCACCGTGACCCTGCCGGGCGCCAGCCCCAGCACGCTGGAAACCCAGGTCACGCGCAAGGTCGAAGACGCGGTGGCCAGCATCCCGGGCCTCGACAACATGGCCTCGATCGTCAACGAGGGCGTGTCAACCACCGTGCTGAGCTTCGACATCGAGAAGGACGGTACGCTCGCCAAGGACGAGGTGCGCGACGCCATCGACCGCGTGCGCATCGACCTGCCGGGCGAGGTGGAGCCGCCGATCGTGTCGATGGTCAACGTGACCGGCGGCGACATGATCACCTACGCCGTGACCGCCGACGGCTGGAGCGACGAGGAGCTCAGCTGGTACATCGATGACGCCGTCGGCAAGCGCCTGTTCGCCGTGCCGGGCGTGGGTGCGGTGCGGCGCATCGGCGGCGTGAACCGCGAGATCCGCGTCGCGCTCAGGCCCGAGGCCGTGCAGGGCTTCGGCGTGAGTCCGGCGCTGATCTCACAGCAGCTCGCGCGCATCCAGCAGGAGCAGCCTGGTGGCCGCACCACCGTGGGCGGAAGCGAACAGGCGGTGCGCACGCTCGGCACGGTGGAGACAGCCGCCGACCTCGCCAACTTCCCCATCTCCATGCCCGACGGCCGCAGCGTGCGCCTGTCCACGCTGGCCACCGTGAGCGACGGCAATGCCACGCCCAGCCAGCGCACCACGCTGGACGGCCGGCCGGTGACCGGCTTCGCCGTGCAGCGCACCACCGGCTCCAGCGAGGTCGATGTCGGCAACGCCGTGCGCGCGGAAATCGCCGCGCTGCAGGCCGAGCAGCCGCGCCTGCGCATCGTCGAAGTCGGCTCCACCACCGAGGTGGCGGAGAACTCCTACGAATCCTCGATGCACATGCTCTACGAGGGTTCGCTGCTGGCGGTGGCCGTGGTGTTCTGGTTCCTGCGCGACTTCCGCGCCACCTTCATTTCCGCGGTGGCGCTGCCGCTGTCCATCATCCCCACGTTCGCGGTGATGTACTGGTTCGGCTTCAGCCTCAACATGATCACGCTGCTGGCGCTGGCCGTGGTGGTGGGCATCCTGGTGGACGACGCCATCGTCGAGGTCGAGAACATCGACCGCCACCTGCGCATGGGCAAGCCGCCCAAGCAGGCTGCGCTCGAGGCCGCCGACGAGATCGGGCTGGCGGTGATCGCCACCTCGTGCACGTTGGCCGCGGTGTTCATCCCGGTGGCGTTCATGCCCGGCATCCCCGGCAAGTTCTTCCGCGAATTCGGCTGGACCGCCGCCGCCGCGGTGATGTTCTCGCTGCTGGTGGCGCGCCTGATCACGCCGATGATGGCCGCCTACCTGCTCAAGCCGATGCCCGAACACAAGGGCGACTCGAAGCTCATGCAGTGGTACCTGCGCTGGGCGGACCGCGCGCTCAGGCACCGCAACCGCACGCTGCTGGCGGCGCTGGCGATCTTCATCGGCTCGCTGGCGCTGCTGCCGCTGCTCAAGGTCACCTTCATCCCGCCCGCCGACGGCATCCAGAGCAACGTGCTGGTGGAACTGCCGCCGGGAACCGCGCTCAAGACCACCGAGGAGGTCGCCGAGGCCGCGCGCCAGCGCATCGCCGACATCCCCGAGATCGAGCACGTGTTCGTGACTGCCGGCAGCAACTCCGGCGCGAACGGGCCTGCCGGCGACCTCACCAGCGCCGAGCTGCGCAAGGCCACGCTGGGCATCCGCTGGAAGGACGACCGCGACTTCACCCAGTACGAGCTGGAGGCCAAGGTGCGCGAGCGCCTGGCCGACATGCCCGGCGTGCGCCTGAGCTTCCAGGGCGGCGAACCCGGCCGCGCGCTGCAGCTGGTGCTGGCCGGCGACGACCCGGTGAAGCTGGCGACGGCCGCGCGCGATGTCGAGCGCGGCATCCGCCAGCTGCCCGGCCTCGGCACGGTGGCGTCATCGGCCGCGCTGGTGCGCCCGGAAGTCATCGTGCGCCCGGACCCGGCGCGCGCCGCGGACCTCGGCGTTTCCACCGCCGACATCGCCGCCGCCACCCGCGTGGCCACGCGCGGTGACTACGAACAGTTCCTCGCCAAGCTCAACCTGCCGGAGCGCCAGGTGCCGATCCGCGTGCAGCTCGACGAAGCCGCGCTCTCCGATCCCAACCTGCTCGGCCAGCTGCGCGTGCCCACCGCCACCGGCGGCAGCGTGCCGCTGTCGTCCGTCGCCGAGATCACCACCGCCAGCGGACCCTCGCAGATCGACCGCTTCGACCGTCGCCGCAACGTGACCATCACCGTGGACTTGAACGGCATGGCCATGGGCGAGGTGGAGAAGCAGATCGATGCCTTGCCGGCCATGCTGAACCTGCCCGCCGGCGTGGAACGCCAGGCCGCCGGCGACAGCGAGATCTTCGCGGAGATGTTCGGCGGCTTCGCCATGGCCATGGTGGCCGGCATCTTCTGCGTGTACGGCGTGCTGCTGCTGCTGTTCAACCACGCCAGCCAGCCGATCACGATCCTCGTGGCCGTGCCGCTCGCCGCGGGCGGCGCGTTCGGCGCGCTGCTGATCACCGGCCTCGACATCTCGCTGTCGGTGCTGATTGGCCTGATATTGCTGATCGGCATCGCGGTGAAGAACTCGATCCTGCTGGTGGACTACGCGGTGATGGCCGCGGAGCAGGGCATGAGCCGCCACGAAGCGCTGATGGATGCCTGCCACAAGCGCGCGCGCCCGGTGATCATGACCACCATGGCCATGGGCGCCGGCATGCTGCCGATCGCGCTGGGCTTCACTGCCGACGCCAGCTTCCGCATGCCGATGGCGGTCGCCGTGATCGGCGGGCTGATGACGTCGACCGTGCTGAGCCTGGTCGTGGTGCCGGCGGCGTTTACGCTGGTGGATGATGTGGAGGAGTGGGTGGTGGGCAAATTCCGCCGGCCCCGAGGCAAGGATGCGGCGGCCGCCGCGTAAGGGCCGCCATCGACTGCAGGCGTGCTCAGCCCCGGGCGAACACCCGCTGCAGCACGATCCCCACGACCATCGCCGGCACGAACCAGAGCGCTTCCACCGAGCCGACGCCGAGGCCCGCCAGCGCCGGGCCGGGGCAATAGCCGGCCAGGCCCCAGCCCATCCCGAACAGCGCCGCGCCGGTCAGCAGGCGCGCATCGACGTGGCGCAGTTCCGACAGGCGAAAGTCGTCCGCGAACAGCGGGCGCCCGCGCCGCAACACCGGGCGGAACAGGAGCAACGTCGTGGCCACCGCGCCGCCGAGCACGAAGGCGAGCGTGGGATCGAAGTTGCCGGCCACGTCGAGGAAGCCGAGGATGCGGCGCGCGTCCGTCATGCCCGAGAACGCCAGGCCCAGTCCGAACAGCGCACCCGATGCGAAGGCCGCGGCGATGAAGCGCTTCATGCCCAGCCTCCCGCGTGGCGCACCACCCAGGTCGTGGCCACCGCGGTGGCCATGAAGGTGAGCACCGCGACCAGTGAGCGCAGCGACAGCCGACCCAGGCCACACACACCATGCCCGCTGGTGCAGCCGTTGCCGAGGCTGGTGCCAAAGCCCACCAGCAGCCCCGCCGCCACCAGCAGCAGCGGCGAAAACCCTTCGCGCGGCGTCGCCATGTCCGGCAGCAGCGTGATCGACGCGCCGCCCGCCAGGACCAGTCCGGCGAGGAAGGCGACGCGCCACGCCACCTCGCCGCGCCGCGGGAACACCACGCCGGCGAGGATGCCGCTGACGCCGGCAACACGCCCGTTGAGCCACAGCAGCAGCGTGGCGGCCAGTCCGATCAGCACGCCGCCGGCCAGCGCCATGAGCCACGTCGTCGTCATGATCCACCCCCGAACCGGTTGACCGGCAGCCGCAGGTAGCGCACGCCGTTGGCCTCCGGCGGCGGCAGCTCTCCACCGCGGATGTTGACCTGCAGCGCGGGCAGGATCAGCTTCGGCGCGGCGAGTCCCGCGTCGCGTTCGTTGCGCATGCGCACGTAGGCGTCCTCGCCGACGTCGCCGGCCAGATGCACGTTGCGCTCGCGCTGGGCGGCGATCGTGGTCTCCGCACGCGCCTCGCGGCCGTCGGGCGGATAGTCGTGGCAGAGGAAGACGCGGGTGTCGTCGGGCAGCTCGAACAGCCGGCGGCGGATCGATCGATACAGCGTGGCCGCGTCGCCGCCGGGGAAGTCGGCGCGCGCGGTGCCGGTGTCGGGCGCGAACACCGTGTCGCCCACGAAGGCGGCATCGCCGACCACGTAGGTCAGGCTGTCGCCGGTGTGGCCGGGGGTGGCGACCACCCGGCCCGGCAGGTCGCCGATGGCGAAGGTGTCGCCCTCGTCGAACAGCCGGTCGAACTGGCGACCGTCCGCTGCGAACCCGTCCTCCAGGTTGAAGACCGCCTTGAAGCGCGCCTGCACCCCGGTGATGCCGCGGCCGATGGCGATCTTCGCGCCGGTTCGTTCGCGCAGCCAGGCGGCGGCCGTGAGGTGGTCGGCATGTGCATGGGTCTCGAGGATCCAGTCGACGGCTAAGCGGTGCTGCCCGACGAAGTCGAGCAGCCGCTGCGCCGAATCGAACGACGTGCGCGCGGTGGCCGGGTCGTAGTCCATCACCGGATCGACGATGGCGGCATGCCCGCCGTCACGGTCGTAGACCACGTGCGAGAACGTGGATGTGGCCGGGTCGTAGAAGCTCTCCACCAGCGGATTCATCGCGGGCTTCCAATATTGTTTAGTGAAGTCTAAAGTATGACCGCGCCCCATCCCTGTCAAGCGAGTCCCGCGCCAATGCCGAGGTCCACCACCAGGCCGACCAGCCCGGAGCCAATGGCCTCAGTCATGGCCGCCCACGCCGGCGAGGCGGCCGGCCTGCTGAAGGCCCTCGCCCATCCCGCCCGCCTGCTGGTGCTGTGCCAGTTGGTGGAGGGCGAACGTACCGTGGGTGAGCTGCAGCCGGCCACCGGGCTCAGCCCGTCGGCGCTGTCGCAGCACCTGGCCGTGCTGCGGGAGATGCCACTGGTGCACACCCGGCGCGAAGGCCAGTCGATCCACTACTCGCTCGCCGATGGTCCCGCCCTGGGCGTGCTCGAGGCGCTGCACGCTGCATATTGCGGCGATGGCGTGCCGCTGGCAGGGCGCACCGGCGCCTGATCGCAAGTTTCGCAGGCCGGTCACGGCGAACTGACGCCCGGCGTGTTGAGAGGGTATTCCCGAGAGCCTGGAGTTGCAGGTTCAGGGGAGCAGCTGCCTGGAACCGGTGACCTGCCAGAGCGAGGGTTGCCGAAATTCGCAATGACAGCCGATGGTCCTGCACGCATGCGCTCGACAGGAGCATGATTGCCATCTTCTTCGCGAACCCGCGCCGCACCACGATGGAGCCCGCCATGCCTGCACGATCCCGCATGCTCCCGTTCACAACCGCGCTGCCGATAGCCCTGGCCCTCGCGCTTTCCAGCTGCGCCACGACTGAGCCAGCGCCGGCATCCCAGACGCAAGACGAGGTCACCATGCAATCGCCACTGCTCGATCGCTTCACCAGCCCCGCCGAAGGCATCCGCGCCGGCGGCCGCATCACCGCCGACGACCTGCCCGCGCTGCGCGCGGCGGGCATCCGCCACGTGATCGACCTGACCCCGGATTCGGAGACGCCCGGCTTCGACGAGGCCGGCGCCGTGCGCGCCGCCGGCATGGGTTACGACAACCTGCCCATCGCCGGCCCCGATGACCTGGACCGCGAGGCCGTGGTGGCCCTCGACCAGCTGCTGAGGGCCGCCGACGGGCCGACGCTCGTGCACTGCGCCAGCGGCAACCGCGTTGGCGCACTGGCGGCGCTGCGGGCGGCATGGCTGCATGGCGCGGACGCGGATGCCGCGGTGGAGGAAGGACGGCGCTGGGGGCTGCGCGGGCTGGAAGACGCGGTGCGCGAGCGCCTCGCGCGCTAGCGCTGTTACCGGCCCACACTCGCCGCCGCGCGGAAATGCGCGGGGCTGACGCCCGCGGCCTTGCGCACCAGTCGCCGCAGCGCAGTCGCGTCCTGGTATCCGACCGCCGCCGCGATCTGATCGATTGTCATCCGGCTGTTCTCTAGCAGGGCGCGTGCGCGGCGCATCTTCACGCTTTGCACCAGGCTGCTGGTGCTCTTGCCGGTGGCGTGCCGCACATGGCGCGCCAGGGTGCGTTCGGACACGCACAGCTCGCGCGCCAGCGCGGACACCGGTGGTACGTCGGGCAGTGACTTCTCGAGGCGCTCCGTCAGTCGCGCCACCAGGGCGTGACCGCTCGCGAGCACCTCGGGCACCACGAACGTGGACTGCGAATGCCGTGGCTCCAGCAGCAGCATCTTCGACACCTGTTCGCTCAGCCGCGGGCCGAAGCGTTCGCGCAGCAGGTGCAACATCAGGTCCGCGTGCGCGGACGCCGCGCCGGCGGTGACCACCGGGCCATCGGCGCAGACCATGCGGTCCGCGTCGACCGTGGTGGTGGGCGCCAGGCGGGCGAGGGCGGGGGCCAGCCACCAGGTGGTCGTCACCCGGCGGCCATCGAGCAGCCCTGCGGCATGCAGCACGAAGACAGCGGAGCACGAGGCGGCCACCTGGCCCCCGATCGCGACATGCCGGGCAAGGCGGCGCGCGATCGCAAGACCATCGGGCGTGCGCATCTGCGCCAGCACCTCCTGCGGATCCGCGCCTAGCCCGGGGATGACGCAGATCGCGCGTGACCCCGGCCTGCGCGGCGGCAGTCGCGTCGTCTCCACGCTGATGCCATCGCGCAGCGACACCCGGCCTCCGCCGATCGAGTACAGACCCCAGGTCGGCACCGGCGTGCCGCGCATCGCCGCCATCCGCGCGGCGGCATCGAGGATGTCGCGGCTCATGGCGACGCTGCTCGGATAGGCGCCCTCGAGCACCAGGATCTCGAAATCCTTCATGTCCGTTTCCGCCCGGAAGATGTCGCATTGGACACTGCGCTGGCGACGCCGTCCAGGGTCCAATGCGCCCGGACACCCACCAACCGCCACCGCGCGAAGGACCCACGATGCCGATCGACGACTGCCCGCCACAGGACGATGCCCTGCAGGACTTCGAGGCACGCACGTACACGCTGGATGGCATCGCCAAGCGCGTCTTCGTCGCAGGCGCCGGCCCCGCGGTCATCGTCATGGCGGAAATGCCCGGCATCAGCCCGCACGTGGCGCGCTTCGCCCGCTGGGTGCGCGATGCCGGCTTCACCGTCTACATCCCGTCGCTGTTTGGAACCGACGGCGCCTTGCCGCAGGCGGAGGAGGGCTTGGCCATCATGCGCCGGGCCTGCGTCAGCGCCGAGTTCCATGCGCTGGCGGGCAAGGGCGCAAGTCCGGTCACGGCATGGCTGCGCGCGCTGGCGCGACAGGCACTGGACGAATGCGGCGGTCCCGGCGTCGGCGCGATCGGCATGTTCTTCACCGGCAACTTCGCGCTGTCGATGATGCTGGAGCCGGTGATGCTGGCGCCGGTGCTGGCACAACCATCGCTGCCGCTGGATGACACGGCCGGCGTTGAAAGCAGCCCCGCGGAACTCGACGCGGTCCGCGCGCGTCTGGAGCGCGACGACCTGACGGTGCTGGCCTACCGTTTCGAGGGCGATCGTCATTGCCGCGCCGAGCGCTTCGCCGCCTACCAGTCGGCACTCGGGCCACGCTTCATCGCCCGCGTGCTGCCCGACACGGCAGCCAATCCCGAACCTCCACCGTTCTTCAAGCATGTCGTTGGCAGCCCGCACAGCGTGCTGACCGCGCACCTCATCGACGCCGCGGACGAGCCGACCACCGTGGCGCGCGACGAAGTGCTGGCGTTCCTGCGCATGCGCCTGGCGGAGGCATAGACTCCGGTGATCCGGCCTTCCTGGAGCGAGCCCGCCATGTCCGCAGCGCCCCTGATGCCCGCCGCCTTCCTCGGCCACGGCAGCCCGATGAATGCGCTCGAACGAAACCGCTACACCGAAGCCTGGCGCGCGTTCGGCGCTTCAGTGCCGCGGCCCCGCGCGATCCTCGTGGTATCGGCGCACTGGTACGTCAACGCCACCGCGGTCACGGCGATGCCGCGACCGCGCACCATCCACGACTTCTTCGGCTTTCCGCAGGCGCTGTTCGATGTGCAGTACCCGGCGCCCGGCCTGCCGGAGCTCGCGGAAGAGGTGGCGGATGTCGCGAAGCCCGACTTCGTCGGCGCCGACACCGATGTCTGGGGTCTGGACCACGGCACCTGGTCGGTGCTGGTGCATGCCTTCCCGGACGCCGACATCCCGGTGGTGCAGCTGTCGATCAATGCGCAGAAGCCGGCCGAGTTCCATGTCGCGCTTGGCGCGAAGCTGGCGGCGCTGCGCGCGCGCGGCATCCTGGTGCTGGGCAGCGGCAACGTGGTGCACAACCTGCGGGCGATGGACTGGAAGCAGCCGGATGCCGCGTTCGACTGGAACCGGCGTTTCGATGGCGATGCGCTGCAGCTGATGGCCGAACGCCCGGGCGATGCCGCGGGGCTGGTCACGCACGCCGACTACGCGGCGTCCGCACCCACGGCGGAACACTTCCTGCCGCTGCTGTATCTCGCGGGCATCGCGGCGGCATCGGGCAAGGGTGCCGACGTGCTGGTGGAAGGCCCGGCATACGGGTCGTTGTCGATGACCTCGTACACCGTGGGCGCGCAGTGCCCGCCGAACAACACCATCACCGCGGGCGCGGCACCGCTGGCACCCGACGTGCCGCCGGACGCATCCAACCTGTAGCGGCAGCGCCGCCGGCGTCGCGCTCAGCCGCGCGTGGCGTCGAGGTGGGTGAGGTAGAGGCGCATGTCGAACTCCAGCTGGTGGTAGTCCGGCTCCATGTGCGTGCACAGCTGGTAGAAGGCCTTGTTGTGCTCGTATTCCTTCAGGTGCGCGAGTTCATGCACCACGATCATGCGCAGGAACGCCGCTGGCGCATCACGGAACACGCTGGCCACGCGCAACTCGCGGCTGGCCTTCAGCCGCCCGCCCTGCACGCGCGAGATGGCGGTGTGCGTGCCAAGCGCGTGCTTCATCACCTGCAGCCTGCCGTCGTAGAGCACCTTGCCGAGCGGTACCGACTTGCGCAGGTGGCGCTCCTTGAGCGCCTGCACGTAGTCATACAACTGCCCGTCGCTGCGCACTGAATGCGGCTCCGTGTATTTATGCGCGAGCACATCGCCAAGCCTTTGTTGCGCGATCAACGTGCGCACCTGCGCCTGCAACTGTGGCGGGTAACCGGCCAGGTATTTCAGCATCTCCACCACACGTCCTCCACATCCGTGAACCGTACAGCTACAGGGCGCGGACAGGGTACGCCGGAACACATTCGCCTCACGCGCCGCGTTGCATCTTGGCGTCCGGCAACCAGCCGACCCCCATCAGGAGCAAAACATGAGCAACGAGAAGCATGACGCCAACCGCGACCCGATCACCGGCACCCCCGGTGCGCATCCTGTTGGCACTGGCGTAGGCGCTGCTGCTGGCGGCCTCACCGGCGCAGCGGTCGGTTCGGTGGCGGGTCCGATCGGTACCGTGGTTGGCGCCGCCGTGGGCGCGGTGGCGGGCGGCCTGGGCGGCAAGGCGGTCGGCGAAGCGGTGAACCCGACGGTCGAAGACGCCTACTGGCGCGACAACTACGCCAACGAGCCGTACGCCAACAAGCAGTATGGCTACGAGGACTACCAGCCCGCGTATCGCACCGGCTACGAAGCCCGTTCGCGCTATGCCGGCCAGAGCTTCGACCAGGTCGAGAACAACCTGCGCTCGGAATACGAGCAGGCCAAGGGCAATTCGCGCCTCGAGTGGAACGACGCCAAGCACGCCACCCGTGCCGCCTGGCACCGCGTCGAGCGCGCCATGCCGGGCGATGCGGACGGCGACGGCCGCTGAGCAACCGCGCCGGCTGAACCAGCCAACGCGCAGCAACCACGAGGCCCCGCTTGCGGGGCCTCTCTATGTGCGCGAGTCCCGCGTCGCCGTTACCGCGGCAGGCCGCGTGGCAGCCGCAGTATGAACGTCGTGGTGCCATCGTCGGATGCGGCATGGATGGTGCCGGCATGGGCCTTCACGATCTGGCTGACGATGAACAGGCCCAGCCCGAGACTTGCCTGCTCCAGCTCGCCACCCGACAGGCCACCGCGCCGCAGCGGTTCGAACATCAGCTCGAGGGTCTCGCGCGGGATCGGCCTGCCGGCATTGGCAACGCAAAGCTCGACGCCGTCGTCGTGCTCGCGGAGGACGACCCGGATCACACCGCCGTCAGTGCCGTACTTCCTGGCATTCACCACCAGATTGGCCATGGCCTCGCGGATGCTGCCGGCGTCGAACATGCCGTGCAGCGCGTCCGGGGCTTCGAACTCGATGCGCGCGGCCGGCATCGCCGTCTTCAGCTGGTCGATCTCGTCGCGGCAGGCGTGCGCAAGGTCCACGTGCTCCTTCTGCACCTGGAAGCCGATCCCGAACTGCGAGCGGTTGTAGACCAGCAGTTTGTCGAGCAGCAGGTTCATGCTCTCGCCGCTGCGGATCAGGCGTTGCGCGGCCTTGTCCAGCGCGGCATCGCCGGCCATGCCCGCGATCTGTTCCGCGGTCATCATGATCGAGGTCAGCGGGGTGCGCAGGTCGTGGCCCAGCACGCCCAGGAAGATGCTGCGCCAGCGCTCCACCTCGTCGGCGTAATGGCTCACCGACTCGGCAATGGCCTCGTCGATCGCCTCGTTGAACCGGGCGATCTCGCGGGTGGCTTCGGGTTGCCCCGGGGTATCCGCCGCCCAGGCCCGCAGCACCGACGCGCGCATCGCGCGGTACTCGGCAACCAGGCTCGAGATGCTGAACCCGCTGTGCGCACGGTGCAGCGCGTGGGTGGCGGCCGCCGACCGCGAGTGTTCCGCCGGCATCGGCGCGTTGCCTTCGGACTTGGCGATCTCCTCGGCGCGCGTCTGCGCCGTGCGCAGGTCGCTGACGATGGCCTGGATGATCTCGGGCAGGTGGTCGCGCAAGGTCACATGGTCGAGCGGCGTGTCCACCTCGATCGACTTCGCGAACTCGATGGCCTGCTCGATGATGGATTCGGCACGTTGTTCGATGAAGTCCGCCAGCCCGCTCTGCATGCCGTGTGTCCATTCAGGGGAATCCCCGCCGCATCTTACGCGGTGCGGCCGCGGCCGGCGCCGGGTCCGGGCGGGCGGATTCACCGCCTGTCGACAAGCGTGAACCGGTGCAAACGCGCCACCCTCATGGTCGATACGGCTTTCACACCTGCCTGTTCATAGTCCGGCACACACGGAATCCGCACACCGGGGCCCCAGTCAATGGCACATGCAGAAGCTTCCCCAGACCGCGACGACGCGCGCATCTCCACCGGCAACACGGGCCTCGACGACATCCTCGGCGGTGGGCTGGATGCCGACCGGATGTACCTCTACGAGGGTCGCCCCGGGGCAGGCAAGACCACCCTGGCCCTGCAGTTCCTGCTCGACGGCGCGCGACGCGGGGAGCGCGTGCTGTACATCACCCTGTCCGAAACCGAGCGCGAACTGCAGCTCGTGGCCCGGCGCCATGGCTGGAACCTGGCCGGGGTGGACATCGTGGAACTGGTGCCGTCGGAGGCGATGCTCGACCAGAGCCAGGAGATCACCCTGCTGCACCCCGCGGAGCTCGAGCTCGGCGAGACCACGCGCCTGATCCTTGAACAGGTGAGCACGGTGAATCCGGTCCGGCTGGTCATCGACAGCCTGTCGGAGCTGCGCCTGCTGGCGCAGAGTTCGCTGCGCTACCGGCGCCAGGTGCTCGCGCTCAAGCAGTTCTTCGCCAACCGCAACTGCACGGTGGTGCTGCTGGACGACATGACCTCGCAGCAGAACGACCTGCAGTTGCACTCGATCTCGCACGGCGTGGTGTTGCTGGAGCAGTTGGCCATCGACTACGGCGCGGAGCGCCGCCGGCTGCGCGTGATCAAGATGCGCGGCATCGAGTTCCGTGGCGGCTACCACGACATGAAGATCGTGAAGGGCGGCATCGAGGTCTATCCACGGCTGGTCGCCTCCGATCACCAGGCCGAGTTCTCGAGCGACTTCACGCCCAGCGGCAACGGCGAGCTGGACAAGCTGCTGGGCGGTGGCCTGGAACGCGGCACCAATGCCTTGCTGATCGGTGCCGCCGGCGTGGGCAAGTCCTCGCTGGCGCTGACCTACGCCATCAGCGCCGCGCAGCGCGGCGAGCGCAGCGCGATCTTCGCCTTCGACGAGGGGCGCGGCACCATCGAAGCGCGCTCCAGGGCGCTCGGGCTCGACCTGGCTTCGGCGATCGACGATGGCCTGGTGCTCTTCCAGCAGATCGATCCGGCCGAGATGTCACCCGGCGAATTCGCGGCCATCGTGCGCCGGCGCGTGGAGCGCGACGGCGCGCGGATGGTGGTGATCGACAGCCTCAACGGCTATCTCAACGCCATGCCGGACGGGCGTTTCCTGATCCTGCAGATGCACGAACTGCTGACCTACCTTGCCCAGCAGGGCGTGGTGACCATCCTCGTGCTCGCCCAGCACGGCATGGTCGGCCCGGTCGAGGCACCGCTGGACATCAGCTACCTGAGCGATGCGGTGGTGATGCTGCGTTACTTCGAGCATGCCGGCGTGGTGCGGCGGGCATTGTCTGTGGTGAAGAAACGCAGCGGCTTCCACGAGCAGACGATCCGCGAGTTCCAGCTGGGCAGGCACGGCGTGCTGGTGGGACAGCCACTGACGGACTTCAGTGGCGTGCTGTCCGGTATGCCTACCTACACCGGCGGCAGCGAGCCCCTGTTGCCTGGTAACGCCCGTGCCCCGGAGTGAGGCGGCCGGATCTCCGGTCCTGGTCTTTGCCCCCACCGGGCGCGACGCGACGGCCGCATGCGACCTGCTGCAGCGCGCGGGCATCGCCACGCGGATATGCGCGGATTACGCGACCCTCGTCGCCGCGCTGGATGCCGCCGCCGCGGTGTTCGTGGCGGAGGAAGGACTGATCGGCCAGCCGCTGGACGTACTGTCCGGGTGGATCCAGGACCAGCCGCCGTGGTCGGACCTGCCGTTCGTGATGCTCACCGGCCGGCGCGACCACCCGAGTGCGGGCGCGTGGCGCCAGCAGCAGATCGAGCGCCTCGGCAACGTGGCGCTGATCGAGCGGCCGGTGCAGCCCATCACCCTGGTGAGCGTGGTGCAGGCGGCCTTGCGTGCGCGCAAGCGGCAGCAGGAGATCCGCGCGCTGCTCGAGGCACGCGCCGTGGCCGCGGCCACGCTGGAGGAGCAGGTGCAGGCACGCACCATGGAACTCCGCGCGCTCAATGCCCGGCTGCGCGAAGAAATGGCCGAACGTGCGCGCATCGAGCACTCGCTGCGGCATGCACAGAAGATGGAAGCGCTTGGCCAGTTGACCGGCGGCGTGGCGCACGACTTCAACAACCTGCTGATGGTGATCACCGCAGGGCTGGACATGCTGGAGCGGCAGCAGGATCCGGAGCGCCGGCAGCGTTTCATGACGGCGATGCGCCAGGCCTCCGGACGTGGCTCGGCGCTGACGCGACAGTTGCTGACTTTCTCGCGCAGCCATGCGCTGCGGCCCGAGAGCATCGACCTGGCCAGGCTGATCGGCGACATGCGCGAGCTGCTCGACCGCAGCCTGCGCGGCGATGTCGACGTGGACGTGCGGCTGGACCCGGGCCTGTGGCCGGTGTTCGTTGACGCCGGGGAGTTCGAGTTGGCGATCCTGAACCTCGCCGTCAACGCGCGCGATGCGATGGACGGCAGTGGCCGGATCACCATCACCGGCGAGAACGTGGTAGACGCCGGCAACGGCGCTGCGACCGAGCTGGTGCGCCTGGTGGTGCGCGACACCGGCGCCGGCATGTCGGAGGCGGTGAAAGCGCGCGTGTTCGAACCGTTCTTCACCACCAAGGACGTCGGCAAAGGGTCCGGACTCGGGCTTGCACAGGTCTACGGTGTCGCCAAGCAGTCCGGCGGGCGCGTGGAGATCGACTCGGTGGTCGGGCAGGGCACCGCGATCACGCTGCTGTTGCCGCGCTCGCGACAGCCCGTGGCTGCAGCCGTCGGCAGCGCGCCGGACACCGCGGGCGATGCATCATCGCCCGACCACCGCGTGCTGCTGGTCGAGGACGATGCCGAGGTGGCCAGCCTGGTCGAGGAGATGCTGCGCGTCATCGGCTACGACGTGGTGCACGCGCAGAGCGCCAAGGCGGCGCTGGGCGCGCTTGCCGACGGACGCAGGATCGACCTGGTGTTCTCGGACATCATGATGCCCGGCGGCACCAGCGGCATCGAGCTCGCGCGCGAGATCCATCGCCGCAGGCCCGGGCTGCCGGTGCTGCTGACGAGCGGGTTCGCCGAGATTGCAGCCGACGAAGCGCGGGCGCTCGAGATCCCGGTATTGCGCAAGCCCTACGCACTGGAGGAATTGCGCGCCGCGGTGCGGCGGCAGCTGGCCACGTTTGCCGCTGCCGGGCGGGTCACGCCGTAGCGGTCTGCCCCGCGGGATCATCGCGGGACGGCAAGGTGACCGTGAACGTGCTCCCCAGTCCCGTGCCGCTGCTGCTTCCGACCACCGTGCCGCCGTGGGATTCGACGAGTTCGCGGACGATCGCCAGGCCGATGCCCAGCCCTCCGGGGCGCAGCGCGGCTGCGGCAGCATCCTGCACGAAGATGTCGAAGATGTGGGGCAGGGCGTCGGCCGGTATGCCGATGCCGTTGTCGTGGACGGTCACGGTAAGCGCGTCGGAGGAACACGCCGCCACCAGGCGGATGCGACCACCCTCTGGTGTGTACTTCGATGCGTTGTCGAGCAGGTTGGTGAACACCTGCACGAGACGGGTATGGTCGGCGTGCAGGGGCATCGCATCGCCGGCTGGCAGGTCGACCAGCAGCTGCTGCTGCCGCGACTCGATCACAGGCCGGCAGGTCAGCACCGCGGTCTCGAGCACCGCGGTCAGCTCGATGTCCGCGCATTCGAGGCGGAGTTTTCCGCTGACCACCCGCGAGCCGTCGACGAGGTCGTCGACCAGCCGGGCGATGTGGACGACCTCGGCTTCGATGATGTCGCGGAGCCGGGTGAACCGCACCAGGTCGTCGCGCGCACCGCCGAGCATGCCGGCCGCCAGCCTGATCGGGGTGAGCGGGTTGCGCAGTTCATGCGCGGCCGTCGCCATCGAACCGAGCGCCCGGGCATGTGCGTCGACCGCCAGCGTTTGCTGCGCCTGGGCGAGCAGGGCGGAGGCCACCAGCAGGCCGTTGGCTTCCTGCAGGGCCTCCTGCCGCGCCCGGCTGCCGGCGTGGCCGGGGAGGCGAGGGTCCGCGGGCAGGCCGACGGCATCCGCGTTGATGATCGGCGCACCGGCGGTGTCGCGTTCGATGTCGTGGCAGAACTCGTAGCCCCCCGGTCCGCGCCGCTTGGCGCGATACATCGCCGCATCCGCGCACGCGATGAGCGCGGCCGCGTCGGTGGCGTCGTCGGGGTAGAAGGCGATCCCGATGCTGGCGGACAGCTCGATCCCGTGACCCGCGATGGTCTCGGGCTGCGCCAGCACGCCCTGCACGGTCTCCACGATGCCTGGAACGTCGTCGGTGGTGGCGAGGTCGTCGAGCAGCACCAGGAATTCCTCGCCGCCATAGCGCCCCACGGCGTCGTTTTCGCGGAGATTCGCCTCCAGGCGGCGCGCCAGGATTTGCAGCACGCGGTCGCCGACGGGATGGCCAAAGCTGTCGTTGATCTGCTTGAAACGGTCGATGTCGATGAACAGCACCGCGACGTGCGTTCCGCGCCGATGGGCGGAGGCCAGGGAAAGATGCAGTCGATTGTGCATCGAGGCCCGGTTGGGGAGCCCGGTCAGGGGATCACGCTGGCCCGCGCGGGTTGCCTCGTCACGATGGCGCTCGGCCGCCTCGGCGACCGCCTGTGCCCGCAAGGCGGCGAGCACCAGTTGGCCGTTGGCTTCACGCAGGTCATCCCCGTTGCCCGTTGGCCCGCGGGCACGCAGTTTGGCAAGCACACCTTCGAGCCCGGCGACCTCCGCGCGCAGCAGCACGGCGTGCGCCTCCAGTGCGGCCAGCGACTTGGCCGCCGCCGCTACGCCTTGCGCAGCACACTCCGGCCCGGTCACCCTCTCACCTCCGGGCGGTGTCGCGATCATTGCCGCGGCGCGCCCGCGGGTACGGCCTCGATCGTCCGCGTCGGGCGGCCTCCCAGCAGGCCCTCGTAGCCGGCCAGGCGCGGACCCAGCTGCAGGCCGTGCTCGTCGATGTCGAACAGGCGCAGGTCGTGCGAGTGCGCGCTGCCGCGGACCTTGACTACCGCGAGCACGCGCTCCAGGCGACTTTCCACCTCGATGTAGCGCTGCACGATGATCGCGTCGGTGAGGAACGCCGTGCCATACGGACTGAAGCTGAGCTGGTTGTAGCGGTCCTCGAGTTCGGAGGTCATCAGCACCGTGGCACCGGTGTCGGCAAGCGCCGAGACCAGTCGCGACAGCGACTCGCGGAAGTCCTCGCGGAACGTCGGGGCGAGCGCGAGTTCGAAGCCCGACAGCGAATCGATGACCACGCGCGTCGCTTTCAGCCGCTGCACTTCGTCGATCAGCCGCATGGCGATCTCGTCCACCGACAGCGTGGTGGCGCGGGAGTCGATCACGCCGACACGGCCGTCCTCGATCAGGCCCGAGATCGCCGCGCCGCGCGATTGCCGGGAACGCTGCTCGAAGGCCGCGATCACGCCCGTCTCGCCCTGGCGCGCGCCCTCGGCCAGGAACGCCGAGGCGAGGATGCTCTTGCCCGAGCCCGAAGGCCCGGCCACCAGCAGCGAATACCCGCGCGGCAGCCCGCCGCCCAGCATCTCGTCCAGGCCGGGGACGCCCACGCTGAGGCGGTCCTGCAGCGCCGGAACCGCGCTGTCGCGCGTGATGGGCGCGACCCGTGGCGGTGGAAACACCTGCAGCCCGGCCTGGGTGATGCGGAACGTGTGCAGCCCGGGCAGGGTCGGCTGCCCGCGCATCTTCACGATCTCCAGCTTGCGCACCACCGAGTTGCGCTCCGCGCTCTGGCGCAGCCAGATCAGGCCGTCGGCCACGGTGAAGATCGGGTTGGGGTCGTTGTCGCGGAAGTATTCGCCCAGCAGGAACGTGGTGGCCTCCCAGCTGGTCAGCAGGATGCCCAGTTGCTGGATGAACTCCTGCAGCGTCAGGAAGGTGTCGCCATTGCCCTGGCTGGCAAGGATCACCGAACGGAACGAATCCACGAACACGAAACCGGGCGCGTGGGTACGCACCTCGTCGACGATGCGCGCCAGCACCTTGTCGAGGTCGCCGTTGGCGGTGTCGTCGGCAAGGTTGATGAAGCGGATCGACGCGTTGATCCGACCCGCATCGAAGAATTCAAACTGCTGCTGGTAGCGCAGCATCTTCAGCGCCGGTTCGCCGAGCACGGTGAAATACAGCGCCGGCCGTTCCGGCGTGGCCATCGCGAACATCAGCTGGTGCGCGAGCGTGGTCTTGCCCGCGCCCGGCGATCCGGCGATCAGGTTGAAGGAGAATTCCGGAATGCCGCCGCCGAGGATGTAGTCGAGGCCTTTCACGCCGGTGGCCAGGCGTCGGATGGTGGCGATCTGGCTGTTCATCGGGCAGTGTCCTGTCGGGTGGTGCCGGCGGACGGGACGTCCCATATCGGCTGCAGCAAGCGCTCGGTGAGCGATGCGCCAATCAAGGTGACCAGCAGGTGGTCGAAGGTTTCAAAGAGGGTGGCGATCGCCGCGATCGCGTCGTCCACCGCGTGTTCGGACGCCACGCGGGCGAGCGACGAGAAGACCGCCGGCTCGCCATCCAGGCCGAGCGCCTGCGCGAGCCAGTGGTGTTGCCTGGCGGCGAGGTGCAGGGCGCGCTCGTACAGTGCTGACATGCCGCGCTGGCCGATGATGGGAACAAGGGCGCGCGCCACGTCGGTCCACAGGGCCTCCGTGCGCGCCGCCAGGGCGTCCATGCCGCTGCCCTCGGCCGCGATGCGGCGCAGCACACTGTCCACCTGGTGCACCTGGGGTTGCATCTGACGCCCGGAGTTCCGCGCATGCGGATTGTTGCATTCTACGCTTTCGCGCCCGGGGGGGTGGGTCGCGGCGTCCCGCGGGTCATGCATGCCGTTGCCTAACCGGCCTCGTCCTCCAGCACGCCGAGCAGCTGATGGATGCGATACGGCTTGGGCAGGAAGCGCGTGCCTTCCGGAATCGGAGGCAGCTGCGAACGCTGATAGCCGGACACCAGCACGAGCCTGGCCTGGGGCTGCACCTTCGCGGCCTCCGCGGCCACTTCGAGGCCCGAGACGCCGTGCGGCATGCTGACGTCGGTGATCACATGGTCGAAGCGCGCGTCGCCATTGAGTTCGGCGATCGCCTCAAGGCCATTGGACGCCGTGGTGACGTCATAGCCGAGGTCGGAAAGCGCATCGCAGATCAGGAAGCGGAGGTCGTCCTCGTCTTCGACGAGCAACAGGCGGGAAGAAGGCATCAAGGGTTCTCGCAGGCGGGCAGGTAAATGGCGACGGTGGTGCCGCCGCCAGGGGTGCTGGTCAATTCGGTGAAGCCACCGGACTGGGACGCGAAGCCGAACACCTGGCTCAATCCCAGGCCACTGCCGCGGCCGACGTCCTTGGTGGTGAAGAAGGGCTCGAACACACGCGACTGGTCATCCGGCGCGATGCCGCAGCCGTTGTCGCACACCTCCGTGCAGACGAACAGCCGTTCGTCCCCGGCCGGCTCCGCGGGCAGCCGTGCGCGCCGGGCCGAGGTCGAAACGCGGATGCGCCCACCGCCGGGCATGGCATCCCGGCTGTTGCTCACCAGGTTGAGGATCGATGCTTCCAACTGGCCGCGGTCGATCTCCACCTTCGGCAGGCCCGGGGCCAGCTCGAAGCCGAGGTCCACAAGCTCGGTGGCCGCACGGGCCAGCAGCTCGCGGTTGGCGACGAGCAGCGCGTTGATGTCGAGTGATTCGGCCACCAGCGCCTGCCCGCGCCCGAACGTCAGCAGTTGCCGGGTCAGCAGCACGCCGCGGTCCGAGGCGCGCATGGCCGTCTCCAGCACGCGCGTGATCCTCGGGTCCTCCGAGCGCCCGCCGATGACATCCAGGCTGTTGATGACCACGGTCAGCAGGTTGTTGAAGTCGTGCGCCAGGCCGAGGGTAAGCAGGCCGATGGCCTCCAGCTTCTGTGACTGCAACAGTGCCTGCTGCGTGGCCTGCAAGCGTTGCTCGGACTCGAACCGTTCGGTGATGTCGCGGGTGATCTTGGCGAAGCCGATGAGCGCGTCGCCGCTCCAGATCGGATCGATCACCACGCTTGCCATGAACTGCGTGCCATCACGTCGCACCCGCCAGCCGTCGGCGGAAAATCGCCCTTCCGCGGCCGCGGTGTGCAGGTTGCGTTGTGGCACGCCCGCGCGCGCTTCCTCCTCGGTGTAGAACCGGCTGAAGTGCGTGCCGATGACCTGTTCCGGCTGGTATCCCTTGATGCGGGTGCCCCCGGGATTCCACGTGCGCACGTATCCCTCCGCGTCCAGCATGTAGATCGCGTAGTCGGTGACTGAATTCACCAGCAGGGCGAACTGGCGTGGCTCGTCGGCAAGGTCGACTGGCGGTGCTGGCATGAGGCTTGGCGGCATGGGTTCTCCCTGGACGCGTACGTTAGTGGTCACGGCGTCAACGCTCCGTCACACCTGCGCGGTCGCGGGTCACGCGGTGTTGATCGCCATTGCCGGAAGGTGGAGCCACCTTTCGAATGGAGTTCCACATGACCCTGGTCCCCGCAGACACCCTGGTGGTCGTCGCCGACGGAGAAGGCGCGCGCGTATTCCGCAACCGCGGCGATGAGCGCGCGCCGGCGCTGCAGCAGTTCGACGTGATGGAACTGATGAACATGGACGACGACGGGCCCTCGGGCAGCATGCCGAACGAGTCGACCGCCAGCCAGGTCGACGAGGCCACGTTCAGCAAGCAGCTGGCCCTTGCCCTCAACGAGGGCGCGCTGAAGCAGCAGTACGGGCACCTGGTGCTGATCGCGGATCCCACGACGCTCGGGCGCATCAGGCCGCTGCTCCACAAGGAAGTGCAGCAGCGCCTCATCGCCGAGATCGGCAAGACGCTCACCAACGCGCCGCTGGAAGATATCGAGCGCGCGCTGAAGGCGCAGTAGGGGTCAGCGCGTGGCGTGGAGCCCGAAGGCGTGGCAGGTATCGAGCTCTGCCACGACATGCGCGGCGTTGCGCAGCGCCCGCGTGCGCTGCTCGCGCCATTCGGGCAGCACGCTGCCGTCAGGGCCGATGCCGATGCCCGCTTCCCAGTAGGCGATGTGGGTCGCGCCTTCCACGCCGCCGCCGAAGTGTTCGCCCACGCCGGCAGCCGCGTCCAGCGCGCGCTGCCAGCCGTTGCCGGTGGCGAGCGCGAGCAGCATGCCGGCGGCGCGGGCATCCAGCGGACGATAGGTGGCGACGCGCAGCCTGCCGTCGCTGCGCGGCGCGATCGCCGCAAGCAGTGACGCGCCGCGCTGCACGGTGATGATCGCGCCATCCAGGTCCACCGGGCCGAATTCGAGCCACCAGTGGTCGCGCGCCACGCTGCCCACGTCAGCTGCGTCGGCCGCTGCGAGCAGTTCGGCGAGCCGTGCCATGGCCGGTTCCAGGCGCTGGTGGTTGGCATTGCCGTCGGCCGCGCGCAGCTGCAGCCCGTGCAGCATGTCCGCCAGTGGCAGCGAACCATCGTTGGCGACGGCCGCCTGGAACGCAGGCAGCGCGACTGGATAGGGGATCGCGGGAAGGCCGAGGCCGCTGAGTGCCTCGGCCCGGGGGTGGAGTTCGATCATCGGTTGCATGCGCCCATTGTCGGCGGCGCCGTCGCACACGGTGTGACTGGCCGATGACCCCTTCGTGCGATGGCGCGCACCGCGCAGCGCGCACCGGGATCCGCGCACGAAGATGCGGACCAGTATGGATGCCCTTGACCTGCATCAGGGTTGCGCCCGGCGTGGCACGGATAATGGCCACCATCATGAAACGTCGTGCAGTGCAGCGTTGGATGGCCCGGGTCGGACTGGCGGCAATGCTGCTCTTGCTGCTGGTGCCCACCGCGGGACGCCTGCTGCAGGCGGCGCTTCCCGACGACAGCGCGCATGCCGCGCACCACGCCGCGCACGATGCGGATCACCGCGCCGCCGGCGCGCGGGACCACGACCGCGACGCGTCCGATCTCCCCGTGGTCGCGGGCCAGGACTGCCACTACTGCGCGCTGCTGGCTTCCGCCGCGGCCATCGCGGGCCCGGGGCTGTCGCCGGTTGCCAACGCGGCACCCGCTTCCTTCCAGGGGCGCACCGGGTTCCGCCTGCATTGGCTGCACCCCAACGGGCTCGGCTCACGCGGACCGCCGCTCTACGGCTGATTGTCGCCCACGCGCGCCGGCCTCCGCCGCCCCGCGCACCTGAAGCCTTTTCTCTCCATGGAATCCCGCCATGACGATCCCCTGTTGCCCGTTGATCCGTCCCTGCTGCCTGTTCGTGGCCATGGCCGCCGCGCTTGCCAGTCCCGCGCTCCTTGCAGGTCCCGACCAGTCAGCGGAGACCCCGCGCACGGTGGATTTCGACGCCGTGGTCGTCACCGCCGCCGCGCCGGTGTCCGTGCTGACCTATGAAACCGATCCCGGCATCCCACGCCAGCCGATCCCGGCCAGCGACGGCGCCGACTACCTCAAGACCATTCCCGGCTTCACCGCGGTGCGCAACGGCGGCAGCAACGGCGACCCGGTGCTGCGCGGCATGTTCGGTTCGCGCCTGAACCTCCTGACCAACGACGGTGCGATGCACGGCGCGTGCCCGTCGCGGATGGACAACGCGATGTCGTATATCGCGCCCGACACCTACGACCGGCTGGTGGTCACCAAGGGTCCACAGACCGTGCTCTGGGGTCCGGGCGCGTCCGCCGGCACGGTGCGCTTCGAACGCGACCGCGAGCACTTCAGCGACCCGGCACTCAAGGTCTCCGCCAGTACGCTCGGCGGCAGCTTCGGGCGCAACGACCAGGTGCTGGACGCCCTCTACGGCGCAAGCCCCGGCTACGCGCGGCTGACCGCCAACCGTTCCGAGTCGGGCGATTACGAGGATGGCAGCGGGCGTACGGTCGGCTCGGCGTGGAAAAAATGGAACACCGACGTCGCATTCGGCTGGACGCCGGACGAGGACACGCTGCTGGAACTCGGCGTGGGCACGGGTGACGGCCAGGCACGCTATGCCACGCGCGGCATGGATGGCGCCAGCTTCCGGCGCAGCAACTACAACCTGCGCTTCGAGAAGGACAACCCCGGCGAGCGCCTGGCGCGGCTGGAGGCGACCGCGTACCACAACGTCGCCGACCACGTGATGGACAACTACAGCCTGCGCGACCCGAACCCCGCAGGCCCCATGCCCATGGCGATGGCGTCCAACGTGGAACGCAGCACCGACGGTGGGCGTGCGGCCGCGACCTGGCGCGGGGATGGCTTCGAACTGGTGACCGGCCTGGACCTGCAGCGCAGCCGCCACCGGCGCCGCAGCGCGATGGGGCGGGGGGCGTATACCGCGCGGCCGTGGATCATCGACGCGCGGTTCGAGGGCCTGGGCGCGTTTGCCGAAGGCACACGCTTCCACGGCGACAACAGCCGCTGGGTGGGCGGCGCGCGCATCGACCGCTCCGAAGCGAGCGACGCACGCCGCACGATGTCGGGCGGGCACGGCGGCGTGGCGATGCCCAACCCCACTGCGGGCGTGACACGCAGCGAGACGCTCAAGGCCGGCTTCCTCCGCTTCGAACACGACCTCGTCGACGCGCCCGTGACGTGGTTCGCCGGGCTCGGCCACACCGAACGCATGCCCGACTACTGGGAGCTGTTCTCCGCCGACCTGGGCCCTATGGGCGCAGCCAACGCCTTTGCCGGCGTGGACGCCGAGAAGACCACCCAGTTCGACGCCGGCCTGCAGTACCGGAGCAAGGTACTGCATGCCTGGGTGTCGGCCTATGCCGGGCGCGTCGACGACTTCATCCAGTTCCGCTACCTCAGCGGCGGCATGCACGACGGCATGAGCCGGGTCTCCAACATTGCGGCCGAGATCCGCGGCGCGGAGCTGGGCGTGGAGTATCGGCCGCTGGCGGACTGGACGTTCGGTAGCAGCCTCGCGTATGCGCGCGGCGAGGACCGCGACAGTGGCCGCCCGCTGCCGCAGATGCCGCCGCTGGAGGCGCGCGCCAGCGTGGCCTGGGACAACGGCACATGGTCGGCCGGCGCGCTGCTGCGGGCGGTGGATGGCCAGGACCGCGTGGCACCGGGCTACGGCAACGTGGTCGGGCAGGACTTCGAGGCCAGCAGCGGCTTCGCCACGCTCGCGCTCAATGCCGGCTACCGGTTCAGCGCCAGCCTGCAGCTGACCGCCGGCGTGGACAACGCCTTCGATCGCGCCCACAGCGAACACCTGAACCTCGCCGGCAATGCCGACTTCGGCTACCCGGCGGATCCGGTGCGCATCAACGAGCCAGGGCGGACCGCGTGGGTGCGGGTGGATTACCGCTACTAGGGGACGATTCCGATGGTTTCCATACGCAAGCGCACTGACGTTTCCTGACCGCAGTCAGCGAGACATCCGTGCAGTAAGGCAAACTACGTGGTTTCCCCATACGGTCCAGTCCATGTCACGGCCTGCTTCACTCGATAAATCCCAGTTGCTCGAATGCGCCCGCGGTGAAATGTTCGGCCCCGGCAATGCGCGCCTGCCTTCGCCGCCGATGCTGATGTTCGACCGCATCACCCATATCAGCGACACCGGCGGTGGCTTCGGCAAGGGCCAGATCGTCGCGGAGCTCGACATCAGCCCGGACCTCTGGTTCTTCGCCTGCCATTTCGAAGGCGACCCGGTCATGCCGGGCTGCCTGGGCCTGGATGCCATGTGGCAGCTGGCCGGCTTCTTCCTGCCGTGGCTGGGCGAGCCCGGCCGCGGGCGTGCGCTTGGCGTCGGCGGTGTGAAGTTCACCGGCCAGGTGCTGCCCGCCGCCAAGGTGGTGCGTTACGAAATCGACGTGAAGCGGGTCATGCGTGGCCGCCTGGCGCTGGTCATCGCCGATGGCCGCACCTATGTGGATGACCGCCTGATCTATGAAGCCGACGGCCTGCGCGTCGGCCTGTTCCAGTCCGTGGAGGGTTTCTGATGAAGCGCGTGGTTGTCACCGGAATGGGCATCGTGTCGCCACTCGGCAACGACACCGCGACGGTTGCGTCCGCCCTGCGCGAGGGCCGCAGCGGCCTGCACGTGGTGCCGGAGCAGGTCGAGCTCGGCCTGCGCAGCCACGTTGCCGGCACCTGCACGATCGACCTGGAGGCCGCGATCGACCGCAAGCTGCGGCGCTTCATGGGCGACGCGGCGGCATATTCGTACGTGGCCATGCGCGATGCGATCGCCGATGCCGGCCTGTCGGACGAGGCGGTGCGCGATCCGCGCACCGGCCTGATCGCGGGCTCGGGCGGCGGTTCGCCGCAGTGGCAGATCGAAACCGGCGACCTGCTGCGCAACAAGGGCGTGCGCAAGATCGGTCCGTACATGGTGCCGCGCACGATGTGCTCGACGGTATCGGCCAACCTGGCCACGGCGTTCGGCATCCGCGGCGTGAGCTACTCGCTGTCGGCGGCATGCGCGACCTCCGCGCACTGCATCGGTGCGGCGGCCGACATGATCCGCCACGGTGTGCAGGACGTGGTGTTCGCCGGCGGCGGCGAGGAGCTGCACTGGGGCATGACCAGCCAGTTCGATGCGATGGGCGCGCTGTCCACGCACCACAACGAGACGCCCGAACAGGCGTCGCGTCCGTACGACGAGGCGCGCGACGGCTTCGTCATCGGTTCGGGCGCCGGCATGCTGGTGCTCGAGGATCATGACCACGCGGTGGCGCGCGGAGCGCGGATCCTCGCGGAGCTGGTCGGCTACGGCGTGACCTCCGACGGCGCCGACATGGTGGCGCCGAATGGCGAGGGCGCTGCGCGTTGCATGCGCATGGCGATGGCGGGGTTCGACGGGCAGGGCGTGGGGCCCATCGACTACCTCAACACGCACGGCACATCGACGCCGCTGGGCGACATCGTGGAGCTCGCGGCGGTGCGCGCGGCATTCGGCGATGCCATTCCGCCGCTGTCGTCCACCAAGGCGCTGACGGGGCATTCGCTCGGCGCGGCCAGCGTGCACGAGGCGATCTACAGCCTGCTCATGTTGCAGGACGGCTTCGTGGCGGCTTCGGCCAACATCACGTCGCTCGATCCGCGCGCCGAGGGCTATCCGATCATCCGCGAAACCCGCGATGCGGCGCTGCGCACGGTGATGTCCAACAGCTTCGGCTTTGGTGGCACCAACGCGACGCTGGTGTTCCGCTCGCCCTGATTGGCCGAGGCCTTCGCTTGATAGAGGCGGAGGGTGTACGGGTACTCCGCCGGCCGGTCCCCGCTGCATGGGTCATGGCCGGTGCGGGAGGTGGACGGGCACTGCCCGACGGTCCGGCAGCGCGGGCCATTCAGGCCGGCTGCGTACCCGGACACCCTCCGCTGCCACCGGCGCTGCGGCTTGGGGGAAAGCGTCGCGCTGGCCGGCTTTTCCTGGCGGCTGCCAGAAGCGCGCCATGGCGGGTTGGTGGGTGCGCAGTGGGCATAAAGATCACCCGCCACGGTCTGCCACCAGGAAACACCCCACGATCACAGAGGCGGGGGTCAGCCCACGGAGTACCCACCAACCCGACAGCCCGCCAGCCTCCGGCTCTGAGCCCCCCAGCCAGCGAGCAATCACGCCACCCGGAACCTGGACTGCCGCGTCACGCTTGGTGAGACGATCCACCTGCATGCTCGGCGCATGGGCCTGTTCGCCTCTCCCCCGCAGGTACTGGTTGACGACGCCGAAGGCGGCATCCGCTACTGGCCGGACTTCGTGCCCCCGGATCTCGCCGATGCCTGGTTCGAAGCCCTGCAGCGCGAGGCCGACTGGCACAGCGAGCGCCGCCCGATGTACGACCGCATCGTCGACGTCCCGCGGCTGCTCGCCTCCTACCGCACCGACGCCTTGCCGCCGGTGTTGCCGCTGGCGGAGATCCTTGCGCGCGTCGAGGCCGAGGTGCCGGCGCCGTATACCGGCGTGGGCCTCAACCTCTACCGCGACGGCAATGACAGCGTCGCGATGCACAACGACAAGCTGCACACCCTGGTGCCCTCGCACCCGATCGCCCTGGTGTCGCTGGGAGACCCGCGGCGCATGCGCATCCGCGCCAAGGCGGGCCGGCGCGAAGGACTCACCGTGGAGCTCCACCACGGCAGCTTGCTGGCGATGAGCCACGCATCGCAGGTGAGCCACGAGCACGGCATCCCCAAGACGGCGCGTCCGGTGGGGGCGCGCATCAGCGTGGTGTTTCGCGTGAGGCCGCGCTGATGGCCAGCCGCTGCCACCTGTATGTGTTTCCCTGCCACTGGGAGGACCAGTGCAAGCTTGGATTTTCTCGCGATCCCCTTGCCCGCCTGCGGCAGTTGCACCGGCGCTGGTTCGAGTTCTTCGATCTCGACCGCGGCTGGCTGGTCGAGACCGAGACCGTGCGTGACGCGCGCGACCTGGAGCTGGCATTGCGCCGGCGACTCGTCGACCACAACGCGGCGGCGCCCCTGACCGCGCGGCACCAGGCGGGTGGTCATACCGAGTGGTACCGCGGCGCGGGCGCGCAGCTGGACGTGGCGGTGGCCGCGCTGGCCGCGGACGGCTTCACGGTGCATGCCTTGCGCCCGTGGTTGCGCGAGGCGCTGATCGCACGCAGCGACCAGCTGCACGACTGGGCCGCCGCACAGCTGTCGGTGGACGAACTTGATGGCCTCACCGGATCCACGCCGGCACAGGCGCAGGCCCGGGACGTGCTGGATGCCTACACGGCGCTCGGGATCGATGTCACGCCGCTGCTGCCGGCGCAGGTCGAGCGCTGGTACCGGCGCGGCTGACGTCGCGCGCCGTCAGAGTGCCGCGGCCGGTGCGGACGGCGTGGCCTGCCGGGCCATGCACGCGCGGACGCCCTGCACCTCGGCCTCGAGCACATGCGGCAGCGGTGGCAGTGCCGGCGTGGCGTGGCCTGCGGTCGCAGCGCCCGCGAGCGTGGCGAGCGCGGCACGCAGCCGTGCTTCGCCACCGCCATCGAACATCGCGGCGGCCGACTCGGCGGCCGCTGCCCCACCCAGCCGCTCCAGCGCCCAGCACGCCGACAGCGCGCGGTAGGCGAGGCGCTCGGTGGCGGCCACCGTCGGCCAGGCCTCGTCGGCGGCACGGCGCTGGAGTCGCGAGCTTGCCAGGCCCTGCTCGTGCGCGCGCACCACGGCAAAGCTGGCCTGCAGCACCTGGTCGCGCGCCCGGCGTGCCGCGGGCGTGGTGACCGCACCGCTGGCGAGGATCGGGATCAACGCTTCTATCGCGCGCAGCACGGCGGCGACGCGCGCGGGGATGGCGGTGCTGGCGGCCTGCGGCGGCAGCACGCGGAACACGGCCAGGGCGACCGCGCAGCCGGCCAGGGTGTCCACGCCGCGGGCCAGCAGGTAGCTGTCGATGGCCTCCACGGGGCGGCCGCCGCTGGCGATGGTGAGTGCCGCTGCTGTGATGAACACCACCGCCAGCGCGTAGTTGCGCATCACCACCATCTCGATGGTGAACTGCAGCGCCATCACCGCCAGCACCAGCCAGAGTCCCTGCGGGTTCAGCCAGAGCAGAACGCCGGCGAGCAGGAGGCCGATCCAGGTGCCCAGCAGGCGCTCGAGGCTGCGCTGCAGCATGCGCAGCCAGTCGAAGCCCTGATGGAGCATCAGCACCGCGGCCGCCACTGCCCAGTAGGCACGCTCGAAGGCGAACCACGCGCCCAGCGTGCCGGCGACCACCGCCGCAATGCCGACGCGCAGCACGATGCGCTGCGCGTCCGAGCCGGGTGCCAGTGCCTCGCGGAGCCGCGACGACGCGCGCGGATGGCCGAGCGGCACGGCGTCGTGCGCGGTCACCTCCACGGCGTCCAGGCCTGCCATGGCGTCCCGCAGTGCGCTGGTGCGCACCATCAGGTCCGTGTCGGGGGCCTGCCCGCGACTGGCGGCCCCCATCGCTTCGGCGAAGCACAGGTGCAGTTCGCGGTTGACGGTGCGCAGCCGCCCGAGCGTGGCGCTGCCGCGCGCCTGGACGGGCTGCTGGTCGACCAGCACCGACCACGCGTTCTGCAGCACGAAGGCGGCCTGCTGCCGCGCCGAGGACTCGCCGGGCGTGCCGATGCCGGCCAGGTACGCGGCCACCGCCTTGCCTGCCGCGGCCACCGCCTTGCGCTCCGGCCCGCGGAAATCGAACAGCGCGCCCGACATGTGCACCACCCAGGCGAACAGCCCGCCGCTGCCCACCAGCAGCCCGGCAGTGAGCGGCGTCAGGTGCCCGGCGGGCATGGACGTCGCCGCGGCGCAGGCCAGCGCGAACATGTAGGCGCCGGGCGGGCCGATGCGCAGCGCGTTGCCGATCCAGGTGGCGGCCATCGCCACCAGCGCCACCACCGCGACCACAGGCGCGATGTCGGGTGCCGCCCACAGACCGAGGCAGGTCGCGAGCGCGAACGCCACGGCGATCGACGCCAGCTGCGCGGCACGGTGCAGGTAGGCACGACCGGCGCCGTACAGCGCGGTGAATCCGCCGATCGAGGCCATGAGGCCCGCGGATGTGTCGCCTGCAATCCAGCCGACCAGGATCGGCGCGCCCATGCAGCCGGCCGCACGCAGGGCGAAGCGCACGCGGTCGGGCGGCGCCGGTCGGATTTCGGACATGCCGCGCAGCAGGCTGGCAAGAATGGGCGCGGCCACGGCCTCGGGTTCCAGGAAGACGTTCCATTCTAGGCATCCGCGTTGCGAAGCAACCTGGCGCATGCGCGGATTGCGACGTGGCGACGCCATGCGCGATGATCGGGTCAACCAACCGACGGAGTGGATGCGATGAAGCAGGCATCAACGCAGCAGCGGGGCCGGTCCTGATGGCGCTGGAAATGATTCCGGTCTGGAAGCAGGTCACGCCGGCGCTGGCGTCGGAACTGATCGCGTTCTGGGCGCGCAACAACGCGATCCCGGACCCGACCAAGGCCGCCGAGCGCGCCACCCAGGCGGTGCTGGTGGGCCGCGACGGGGACGGCGGGATCTGGAGCGTCGGCACCGCGGTGCTTGGCATCGTGCCGTCGTTCGGCCAGCCCACCTACCTGTACCGGCAGTTCTTCGCGCCCTCGCACCGCGGCATGAAGCTGACCATGCCGTTCCTGGTGCGTGCGCGCGACACGCTCGAGGCGTACAACGCGTCGCTGCCGCAGCCGGAATCGGTGGGCGTGATGATCGAACTGCAGAACGATGCGATGAGCGTCCGTTACCAGGATATGTACGAGGCGGAGCCGGGCGCGCATTTCATCGGCTGGTCGCCGCGCGGCAGGCAACTGCGCATGCTGTACTTCAAGGACGCGAGGATCATGGTGCAGCCGCAGGTGGCGCACATCCGCAACGCTTGAGCGAGGGCCGCCCGCCGCCCGCCGCCTTCAGGCCGGCGGGTCCAGCAGTTCGACTGCGCGGTCCACTTCTGCGCGCGTCGACGGACGCACCACGCGCGCGACCTCCTCGCCGTCGCGCAGCAGCACCAGCGTCGGCCACAGCTTGATGCGGAACGAGCGGCCGAGAGGGCGACCGCTGCCGTCCTCGACCTTGATGTGGCGCAGGTCCCGATGCGCGGCGAGCGCGGCTTCGATCGCCGGCTGCGCCCCCTGGCAGAACCCGCACCAGTCGGTGCCGAACTCGAGGACCGTCGCGCCGGGAAGCGCGTCGACCTCCTCGCGGGTCATGGCCTCGGGCGCGTAGCCGGCGACGTAGGCCATGCTCAGGCCAGGGTCCGCACTTTCGGCTCGCGCGCCCATTGCCGCGTGCTGGCGGCATCGATGAACCCCTTGCTGTCGGCGGCGTCCACGGTGCCGGCATCCTTGCCGACGTTGCCGGCCTTCAGCAACGGCGCCGCGCCGGCATCCGAAGCGATCGCCTGAGGTGCACCCAGGCGTTGGCGACGAAGTCGACGGCGGCGGATTCCTTCGCGAGCTTCCTGCCGGCGTCGGCGGACAGCAGCACGGCGACGGCGTCGAACAGCTGCGACGGCGTGCCGGCAAGCTGGCCGTCGGCCGGCTGTTTCGTGCCGTCGGAGAGCACCGCGCCGCCGAGCTTGGGCGCGATGATCGTGACCGTGGCGCCGGCGGATTCCGCGGCCTTGCGCAGCGCCTTCAACGCCGCGCCATCGCTGCCGTCATCGATGAGGATGCCGACGGCGCGGTGCTGCAGGGTGTGCTTCATGCGGCCGATGATGCGCACCTCCGGCGCCGGAGGCATGTCGCGCGGCGGCACCGCGGCGTCCGGCGCGGGTGGAAGCGTGTCGAGTCCCATCCCGTCGGCCACGCGCTGCGCCAGCGATTCATCGATGTGGCGCAGGTGGCCGACCATGCGCTCGCGCACCTTGGGCGTCTCCACCTTGGACAGTTCGAACACCAGTGCCGACGCCAGGTGTGCCTGCTCCGGCGCCTCGAGGCTGCGGAAGAACATCCGCGCCTGGCTGTAGTGGTCGGCGAAGCTTTCCGCGCGGATGCGGCCCTTGGCGCCGTCATCGGGCGGCGTGGCGTGGCTGCGGAACCCGGCCTGCATATCGGCGCGCGGGCTGTCGTCCTGCAGCGAGCTGGGCTCGTAGTTCACGCGGCCCTTGTGCACCTGCATCTGCATGTGGCCGTCGCGCTGGTGGTTGGCGAACGGGCACTTGGGCTGGTTGACGGGGATCTGGTGGAAGTTCGGCCCGCCAAGGCGGATCAGCTGGGTGTCGAGGTAGGAGAACAGCCGGCCCTGCAGCAGCGGGTCGTTGCTGAAGTCGATGCCGGGCACGATGTTGGTCGGGCAGAACGCCACCTGTTCGGTCTCGGCGAAGAAGTTGTCCGGCCAGCGGTCGAGCACCATGCGGCCGACGATCTGCACCGGCACCAGGGCCTCGGGGATGATCTTGGTGGGGTCGAGGTGGTCGAACGGGAACGCCTCGGCTTCGGCTTCGGTGAACAGCTGCACGCCGAACTCCCATTCGGGATGGTTGCCGGCGGTGATGTTCTCGAACAGGTCGCGGCGGTGGTAGTCGTTGTCGGCGGCCTGCAGCTTCAGCGCCTCGTCCCACACGGTCGACTGGATGCCGAGCTTCGGCCGCCAGTGGAACTTGACGAACGTGCTGTTGCCGGCCTCGTCGAGCAGGCGGAAGCTGTGTACGCCGAAGCCTTCGATGGTGCGCAGCGAACGCGGGATGGTGCGGTCGCTCATCGCCCACATGATCATGTGCATCGATTCCGGCGTGAGCGTGATGAAGTCCCAGAACGTGTCGTGCGCGCTGGCCGCCTGCGGGAAGGCGCGGTCTGGCTCCATCTTCACCGAGTGCACCACGTCGGGGAACTTCATCGCGTCCTGGATGAAGAACACCGGGATGTTGTTGCCGACCAGGTCGAAGTTGCCTTCCGATGTGTAGAACTTGACCGCGAAACCGCGCACGTCGCGCGGCGTGTCGACCGAGCCGGCGCCGCCGGCCACGGTGGAGAAGCGGGTGAACACCGGCGTGCGCGTGCCGACCTCGGTGAACAGCTTCGCGCGGCTGTACTTCGCGAGCGATTCCGTCAGTTCGAAGTAGCCGTGTGCGGCGGAACCACGCGCGTGCACGATGCGCTCGGGAATGCGCTCATGGTCGAAGTGGGTGATCTTCTCGCGCAGGATGAAGTCTTCCAGCAGCGTCGGGCCCTTGGGCGTCGCGCGCAGCGAATTCTGGTTGTCGGCAATCACCAGCCCCTGGTTGGTGGTGAGCTGCGGACGCGGGCCCCCGGCCTGCTGCTGCAGTTCGTCGCCGTGGCCGCGCGGAGCGTCGGCATCGGGATCGGCGCCGGCGCGGCGGCCGATGCTGCCGGCCGGCTTGGGGTCCGGCGCCTTGGGCGCGGTCGGGGGCTGCCTGCCGGGGGGCGTGGCGGTCGGCGTCTTGGGTCTGGCCATGGGGCGTTCCGGGGGCGGGTAGGACTGCCATGGTCTGCCCCGGGATGTAAAGCCGATGTGGGGATCGCGGGCCGTGCGCGATTACGGAGCAGGGTCCGGCGCCACGCCGCGGCGCAGGAGCCGCAGGCCGAACCAGTCGAGCGGGTCGTTCCAGCGTTCGACGACGCGCAAGCCGGCCTCGCGGACCAGCGCATCGAAGCGTGCGTCGCTGTACTTCTGGCTCTGCTCGACGTGCATCTGCTCGCCGGCCGCGAACGCGAAGCGCTGGCCGTCCACGGTGACCGCCTGCGCGCGCAGGCTTTCCAGCGTCGTCATGATGCGGCCTTCGTCGCGCAGGTAGCGCGCGCGATGCGCAAACCCGTCGGGCGCGAAGTCGCTGCCGATGTCGCGGTTGAGGCGCGCCAGCAGGTTGAGGGTGAACGCGGCGGTCACCCCGGCCGCGTCGTTGTACGCGGCTTCGATCACGGCCGGATCCTTCTCCAGGTCGATGCCGACCAGGGCGCCGCCACGCTCGCCCATGGTGTCGCGCATCGCCGCGAGCAGGCGCACGGACTCGGCGCGGTCGAAGTTGCCGAGCGTCGAGCCGGGGAAGAACACCAGCGCATGATCGGCCGCGCGCGACGGCGCGGGCAGCGGTACCGGGCAGGTGAAGTCGGCCAGCACCGGCAACACCTCGACATCGCCGAACTCGCGGTCCAGGCGGTCGGCGCTGGCGGTGAGCGCCGAGCGCGAGATCTCGATCGGCGTGTAGGCGACCGGATCGTCGAGCGCATCCAGCAGCAGGCGCGTCTTGCGGCCGCTGCCGCTGCCGTACTCGACCACGTGCGCGCGCGGGCCGACCGCGGCGGCGATCTGCGCGCCGCGTGCCTCCAGCAGGGCCAGTTCAATGCGCGTGGGGTAGTACTCGGGCTGGCGGGTGATGGCCTCGAACAGCTCCGACCCGCGCCGGTCGTAGAAATACTTCGAGGGCAGCCGCTTCGGCGTCGCCGACAGCCCGCGCAGCACGTCGCCGGTGATGTCGTCGGGCGTGGGATGCAGGTCGGTGATCGGCAGGTCGCTGTTCACGCGCGGTCCCTCGCCAGGCGCACGCCGCTGAACTGCCAGCGCGCGGAGGGCGCGAAGAAATTGCGATAGCTGGCGCGGGCGTGGTCTCGCGGCGTGGCGCAACTGCCGCCGCGCAGTACCAGCTGTCCGCTCATGAACTTGCCGTTGTACTCGCCCAGCGTGCCGGGCAGCGGACGGAAGCCGGGGTAGGGCGCATAGGCGCTCGACGTCCATTCCCAGGTGCCGCCGAACAGGCCATGTGGGTCGTTGCCGGCGGCGGCCTGCGCGCGCGGCTGGAAAATGCCCCCATCGGCGAAGTCGCCTTCTACGGGGCGGCCGGCAGCGGCCAGCTCCCATTCGGCTTCGGTGGGCAGGCGAGCCCCCGCCCAGCGGGCGAACGCGTCCGCCTCGTAATGCGACAGGTGGCAGGCCGGTGCATGCGGATCGCGTTCGCGCCAGCCGGCGAGCGTGAACTCGCGCACCCCGTCGGCGTGCCAGTACAGCGGGCGCTGCCAGCCTTCGCGCGCGGCCAGGTCCCAGCCGTCGCTGAGCCACAGCGTGGGCGTGGCGTAGCCGGCGTCGTCCACGAACGCGGCGAATTCGGCGTTGGTCGCCGCCCGGCTGGCCAGCGCGTGCGCGGGCACCAGCGCGCGGTGGCGCGGTGTTTCGTTGTCGAAGGCGAAGGCGCCGCCCGGCCACGGCGCGGCGCCTAGCTCGGTGAGCGTTTCATCGCGCGCAAGCCAGCGCAGCCCCGGTTCCGCCGCAGCGGGTGCGCCGGGCACGGACGCGTCGGCATCGGGGGGGTGGTAGGCGGGGGCCAGCGGATTGCTCCAGAACGCGTGCTTGATGTCGGTCAGCAGCAGCTCCTGGTGCTGCTGTTCGTGGTGCGTGCCGAGCAGCAGCACGTCGCGCGCGCCGGCATCCAGGCCACCGGCATCCAGCAGGGCCAGGACACGGTCATCGACCGCGTCGCGCCACGCCAGCACCTCGGCCAGCGTGGGGCGCGACACCAGCCCCCGGCTGGCGCGCGGATGGCGTTCGCCTGCGCCGACGTAGTAGCTGTTGAACAGGTAGTCCCAGCCCGCGGGAATGGGCGGCTCGCCAAGCCTGCCCAGCACGAAGCGTGCGAAGAACCAGGTGGTGTGGGCGAGGTGCCATTTGGCCGGGCTGGCGTCGGCCATGCACTGCAGCTGCGCGTCCTCGGCCGAAAGCGGTGCGGCCAGCGCGCGCGTGCGCGCGCGGACCGTGGCGAAACGCGCGCGGAGGTCCGGCGTGGTGCCATCAATGGCGGCCGGCGGAGCTGCGATGGATGCCTGGAGGGAGGGCATGCGCGCAGCCTAGCGCCACACATGTGAAGCGTGGTGTATGGCCGCGTGTCCCGGACGCCGCGGCGGCAGGACCGCCGCGGCCGTCCGGCGTCACACCACGTCGGGCTCGCTGAACGCCTCCGGCTCGTCTTCCGCCGAACCGATCGGGATGCAGCTGCAGAACACGTTCTTGTCGCCGTGCACGTTGTCCACGCGCGCCACCGGCGGCCAGTATTTCTGCTGGCGCAGGCTGGGCAGCGGGAACACCGCCAGCTCGCGCGGATAGGCGTGCGTCCACTCGCTGGCGCTGGCCTGGGCGGCGGTGTGCGGCGCGTTGAGCAGGGGATTGTCCTCGCGGTCCAGCGTGCCGTTCTCGATCGCGCGGATCTCGTCGCGGATCTGGATCATCGCGTCGATGAAGCGGTCGAGCTCGTGCATCGACTCGCTCTCGGTGGGCTCGACCATCAGCGTGCCCGAGACCGGGAAGCTCAGCGTGGGCGCGTGGAAGCCGAAGTCGATCAGCCGCTTGGCCACGTCCTCGGCGCCGATGCCGGTGGCGTCCTTGAGCGGGCGCAGGTCGAGGATGCACTCGTGCGCCACCAGGCCGTTGCGGCCGGTGTACAGGGTGGGGTAGTGCGGCTCCAGCCGCTTGGCCACGTAGTTGGCATTGAGCAGCGCGACCTGGGTGGCGCGGCGCAGGCCGTCGGCGCCCATCATCGCGATGTACATCCAGCTGATCGGCAGGATGGAGGCCGAGCCATGCGTGGCGGCGGAGACCATGCCGCCGATCGCCGTGGCGCCGGCATCCGCGTTGAACGCGCGCGGCAGGAACGGGGCAAGGTGCGACTTCACCGCGCAGGGGCCGACACCGGGGCCACCGCCGCCGTGCGGGATGCAGAAGGTCTTGTGCAGGTTGAGGTGCGAGACGTCCGAGCCCCACTTGCCGGGCCTGGCCACGCCGACCAGCGCGTTCATGTTGGCGCCGTCGGTGTACACCTGGCCGCCGTGCCGGTGCACGATCTCGCAGATCTCGACCACGTCCTCCTCGAACACGCCGTGCGTGGACGGGTAGGTGATCATGATCGCGGCCAGGCGGTCGGAGTACTTTTCGGCCTTGGCGCGGATGTCGTCGACGTCGACGTTGCCGTCCTTGTCGCAGCGCGTCACGACCACGGTCATGCCGACCATCTGCGCCGACGCCGGGTTGGTGCCGTGCGCGGATTCCGGGATCAGGCAGATGTCACGGTGGCCCTCGCCGCGCGACTGCTGGTACGCGCGGATCGCCAGCAGCCCGGCGAACTCGCCCTGCGCGCCGGAGTTGGGCTGGAAGCTGACCGCGTCGTAGCCGGTGATCTCCACCAGCATCGCTTCCAGGCCGGTGATCAGCTCGTCGTAGCCCTGGGTCTGCTCGGCCGGCGCCAGCGGGTGGATGTCGGCGAACTCCGGCCAGGTGATCGGGATCATCTCGGCGGTGGCGTTGAGCTTCATGGTGCAGGAGCCCAGCGGGATCATGGTGCGATCCATCGCCAGGTCCTTGTCGGCCAGCGCGCGCATGTAGCGCAGCATCTCGTGCTCGCTGTGGTGGGTGTTGAACACCGGGTGCGCCATGAACGCGGTGTCGCGCGCGAGACCCGCGGGCAGGGCGTCGGCGGTGGCGGCGTCGAGCGCATCGATGTCGTCGACCGTCGCGCCAAACAGCGCGGCCAGCGCGGCCACGTCTTCGCGGGTGGTGGTCTCGTCGAGGCTGATGCCGACGCTGCCGGCATCGAGCGCGCGCAGGTTGATGCGCGCCTCGCGGGCGCGGTCGTGCACGGCCGCGGCATCGATGCCGCTGACATGCAGGGTGTCGAAGAATTCCCCGCCGACGGTGGCGCCGGCACCACGCAGCACGTCGGCCAGGATCGCGGCCAGGCGGTGCACGCGGCGGGCGATGCGGGTCAGGCCTTCGGGGCCGTGGTAGACGGCGTACATCGAGGCCATCACCGCCAGCAGCACCTGCGCGGTGCAGATGTTCGAGGTCGCCTTCTCGCGGCGGATGTGCTGCTCGCGGGTCTGCAGGGTGAGGCGGTAGGCGGGATTGCCTTCGGCGTCCACCGACACGCCGATCAGGCGGCCGGGCATGGAGCGCTTGAACGCGTCGCGGCACGCCATGTAGCCGGCATGCGGGCCGCCGAAGCCGAAGGGCACGCCGAAGCGCTGGCTGTTGCCGACCACGATGTCGGCGCCCCAGGTGCCGGGCGCGGCGATCAGGGTCAACGCCAGCAGGTCGGCCGCCACCGCCACCACGCCGTTGCGCGCGTGCACGGCGTCGGCCACCGCGCGGTGGTCGCCGATGCGGCCGAAGGTGTCGGGGTACTGCAGCAGCACGCCATAGCTGTCGACGGTGGCGGCGTCGGCATCGTCACCGACGTGGAGCTCGATGCCGAGGCCGTCGGCGCGCGTGCGCAGCACTTCCAGCGTCTGCGGGTGCACGTGCGTCGACACGAAGAACACGTTCGACTTCGACTTCGACATCCGCTTGGCCAGCGTCATCGCCTCGGCGGCGGCGGTGGCCTCGTCGAGCAGCGAGGCGTTGGCGATCTCCATCCCGGTCAGGTCGGCGAGCATGGTCTGGAAGTTGATCAGCGCTTCCATGCGGCCCTGCGAGATCTCCGCCTGGTAGGGCGTGTACGCCGTGTACCAGGCCGGGTTTTCCAGGATGTTGCGCAGGATGACGTTCGGCGTGTGCGTGCCGTAGTAGCCCTGGCCGATGAAGCTGCGGAACACCTGGTTGCGATCGGCGATGGCGCGGATGCGCGCCAGCGCGTCGACCTCGGTCATCGATGGCGACAGCGCCAGGCCCTGCCCGGAGCGGATCGAGCCCGGCACGATGGCGTCGGTCAGCGACTCCAGCGAGGCATGGCCGACCACGCGCAGCATCTGCGCGACCTCGGCGTCGTTGGGGCCGATGTGGCGCGACACGAACGCGTCGTGGTGCTCGAGCGAGCGCAGGGAGTTGTCTGGGGTCATGGCGGGCCTCTGGCGGACGCGAAGGGACGGCGTGCGGCTGCACGCGTACGCCCCTCTGTCCTTTTGCCTGAGAGTTCAGGGCGGGCCATGCCCACCCAATGCACCTTCGGCGCCGGATCCAACCGGTCTCTCCAGAGTGTTTCCCACCGGCGGTACGGGAGCCTGAGCGATTACGGGCGTTTGCGCCTTCGGCAGCGGACCGGGGTCCGCTTCTCCCACCGGCTGGTTGCAGCAGGGCGATTATAGGCGGATTGCCGCGGCGGCAGGCGCGCGGTTGCTATCCTGCGCAGCCCACGCCGGATCCCCCTGAATGACCGTCCCACATCCGGGCGCGCGCCGTTGATGGCCGCCCGAGAACCCCGCCTGTCTCCCCGAGGCCTGGCCCCGCTGCTCGCCGGCCTGGCGATGTTCGGGCCGTTCTCGATCGACGCGATCTTCCCGGCCTTCCCGGCCATGGGCGCGTCGCTGGGCGCCGACAAGCTGGCGATGCAGCAGACCATCAGCGTCTACCTGGTGGCCTATGCGCTGATGAGCCTGGTGCACGGCCCGATGTCCGACGCCTTCGGCCGGCGGCGGGTGATCCTGGGCGGGCTGGTGGTGTTCATCGCGGCCTCGGTGGGCTGCGCCCTGGCCGACGACCTGGCGAACATGCTGGCGTTCCGGGCGCTGCAGGGACTGTCCGCGGGCGTGGGCCTGATCGTGGGGCGCGCGGTGATCCGCGACGTGCTGCAGGGCGACGACGCGCAGCGGCTGATGAGCCAGGTGTCGATGATCTTCGGCATCGCCCCGGCGATCGCGCCGGTGATCGGCGGCTGGATCCTGGGCTGGGGCCACTGGCACGACATCTTCTGGTTCCTGGTCGCGTTCGCGGTGCTGCTGCTGGCTGCGACCTGGATGTGGCTTCCCGAAACCCACCCGCCGCACAACCGCATCGCACCGCTGCCGCGCCGGCTGCTGCGCGACTACGTCGCGATCTTCACCAACGGCCGCTTCCAGCGCCTGGCCGCGGCGGGCGCGCTGAACTTTTCGGCGCTGTTCCTGTACATCGCCTCGGCGCCGGCGTTCGTGCTCGACCTGTTGAAGCTCGACGAGCGCAGCTTCGCCTGGTTTTTCGGGCCGATGATCGGCGGCATGATGCTCGGCGCCTTCACCTCGGGGCGCATGGCCGGCCGGGTCACGCCCGCCGTGCAGGTCAACCTGGGATTCGCCTGCTGCGGCATGGCGGCGCTGGGCAACGTGGCCTACAGCCTGCTGGTGGCGGAGCCCACCGTGCCGTGGGCGGTGCTGCCGGCCACACTGAACGCGTTCGGCGTGTCGCTGGTGTTCCCGGTGCTGACGCTTGCGATCCTGGACATGTACCCGCGACAGCGCGGCTCGGCGTCATCGCTGCAGGCCTTCACCAGCCTCTCGCTGAACGCGGTGGTGGCCGGCGTGCTGTCGCCGCTGGTCAGTGGCTCGATGCTGGCGTTGGCGGTGGCGGCGGCCGTGTTCACACTCGCGGGCTGGCTGGTGTGGCGGCTCGAGCGCCATCGCATCAAGCAATTGCCGGCGGGGCACTGCGAGCCGGGCTCGCCGGATCCGGCGGAACACGTCTAGCGCCGCTTACTCCTGCCCGGCATCGGGCAGGGCGGGCAGGTCGAGCATGAGTTCCAGGGTGTCCCCGCCGCTGGCACGGCCATGCAGGCTGCCGCCGTGCGCGGTGGCGATGGCCGCGGCGATCACCAGCCCGAGGCCGAGCGCATCGTCCGGCGGGTCCGGATGCGGCGAGGTCAGCAGCGACGCGATCAGGGTGTCCGACGCATCGCGGCAGTGCACCGCGCAGGCCATGCGCATGCGCGCGCCGTGGCCCTCGATGCGGGCGCGCACCGCCACCGGATGGCTGCGCGACAGCTGCAGCCCGAGCAGGGCGTGGAACAGCTGGGCCACGCGCTGCATGTCACCGGCGATCCGCAGGGTCTCCGCCCCTGGCGCGAACTCCACGTGGGGCGGCACCTCGCGCAGGCGGGCGATGGTGTCCATCACCAGCAGCTCCAGGTCGATCGCTTCGCTGCGGACCATCAGCCGGCCCTGCTCGGCGCGGCCGAGGTCGCTGAACTCGTCGATCATCCCGCCCAGGCGCTGGATCTGGCGTTCCAGCACCGCGAACAGCTCGTCGCGCTGGTCGTCGCCGAGGCCCGGGTCACGCAACAGGTAGACAGCGGTCTGCATCGGCGAAAGCGGCCCGCGCAGGTCGTGCGCGAGGCGGTCCATCCAGGCCTTGGCCGAAGGCGCGCTCATGTCGCCGCTCCGCGGCCGGCCCCGGCGCACAGCCGCCGGATCGCGTCCAGTTGCGGTGGCTTCACCAGGTGTTCGTCGAACCCGGCGGCGCGGGTGCGCTCGCGGTCCTCCGGCTGGCCCCAGCCGGTGACCGCGACGATGCCCAGCGCCGCCGGGCCGCGGTGCTGCCGCAGGCTGCGGGCGATGTCGTAGCCGCTGCGCCCGGGCATGCCGACGTCGAGGAAGACCAGGTCGGGCGCGAAGCGCTCCACCTCGGCCTCCACCTGCAGCGGGTCGTACACCTGCGCCACCTCGTGGCCCAGCACGCGCACCATCATCGCCAGCGTGTCGGCGGCGTCGCGGTTGTCGTCGACCACCAGGATCCGCGTCGTGCCGGTGCGCGCGCCTGCGGGGGTCTCGGCGGCGACCACGCCGGGCGTCGGCGCGTCCGGCGTACCGGCCATCGCCGCCCGCTGCCGCGGCAGGCACACGCGGAACGTGCAGCCATGGCCGAGTCCGGCGCTTTCCACCTCGACGCGCCCCGCGTGCATGGCGGTGATCTTCTCCACCAGGGTGAGGCCGATGCCGAGGCCGCCATGCGCGCGCTCGATGGTGGTGTCGACCTGGCGGAACACGTCGAACACCGCCGCCATCTGGTCTTCAGCCAGGCCGATGCCGGTGTCGCGCACGGTGACCACGACCTCGTCGCGGGCCGCGTCAAGGCGGGCCTCGAGATCGATCCTGCTGCCCGGATCGGAGTACTTGGCCGCGTTGTTGAGCAGGTTGGCGAAGACCTGGGCCAGGCGCATGTGGTCGGCCTGCAGCAGCAGGACCTCGTGCGCCGGCAGGACCATGTGGAAGCGGTGCCCGCCGGCATCCAGCAGCGGCTGTGCGACTTCCACCGCCGAATCCAGCATGTCCGCAAGCGACACCGTATCCGGGCGCAGCGTCAGCTTGCCCTGCGCGATGCGCGCGATGTCGAGCAGGTCGTCGATCAGGCGCACGAGCAGCGCGAGTTGCCGCTCCATGGTGTCGTGCAGCGGGTCGGCGCCGCCGCCGGCCTCGAGCCGGCGGATGGCCAGCGCGTTCTGGAGCGGCGCCAGCGGGTTGCGCAGCTCGTGCGCCAGCGTCGCCAGGAACACATCCTTGCGCTGTGCCATGTCGCGCAGCCGGTCTTCGGCGCGGGCGCGCTCCGCCACCTCGTTCTGCAGTTCGTTGTTGCGGCTGGCGAGCGTTTCATTGGCCAGGCGCAGCGATTCATTGAGGGCGTGCAGCTCGCGCGACTTCTCCTGCTGCAGTGCCTGGTTCTGCGCGGCCAGGCTGGCGTTGAGCAGCTCCAGTTCGCGCCGCTTGCGGTACAGCTCCACAAGAACTTCGACCTTGCTGCGCAGGATCTCCGGGATCACCGGCACCATCACGTAGTCGACGGCACCCAGCTGGTAGCCCTGCAGGCGGTCCATGTCGGTCACGTTGACCGCGGTGACGAAGATGATCGGCGTCTTCTCGTAGCGCGGGTGCTGGTGCACCAGGCTCGCGGTCTCGAACCCGTCCATGTCGGGCATGTTGACGTCGAGCAGGATCAGCGCGTAGTCGTCCTGCATCAGCAGCTTCAGCGCCTCGCGGCCGGAACTCGCCTGCACCAGGTGCTCGCCCAGCGGCTCGAGGATCGCCTGGTAGGTGAGCAGGCGCCCGGGCTGGTCGTCGACCAGCAGGATCCGCACGGGCTCGTCGCCGGGTGCACGCACTCCATCGCGGTGCGCCGCGCGCGCCGCCGGATGGCTCAACGATGCAGCCATTGCCGCAGCACTCCAAGCAGTTCATCGGTCACCACGGGCTTGGCCAGGTAATCCGATGCGCCCGCCTCCAGGCACTTCTCGCGATCGCCCTTCATCGCCTTGGCGGTGATGGCCACGATCGGCAGCGCGCGCAACCCCGGCAGGCGGCGGATGGCGCGCATGGTCTCGTAGCCGTCCATGCCGGGCATCATGATGTCCATCAGCACCAGGCCGATGCCGGGGTCGCCGGCGACCTGGTCCACGGCTTCCTGGCCATTGGCCGCGGTGACCACGTCCATGCCATGGCGCTCCAGCACGCTGGACATGGCGAAGATGTTGCGCACGTCGTCGTCCACCACCAGCACGCGCTTGTCGGCGAGCATGTCGTCGGACGCATGCAGGCGCTCGACCATGCGCCGCTTGTCCGCCGGCAGGTCGGCGATCACCCGGTGCAGGAACAGCGCCGTCTCGTCGAGCAGCCGCTCGGGCGACTCGACATCCTTGATGACCACGCTCTTGGCGGCATGCCGCAGCCGCTGCATGTCCTCGGCGGAGAGCTCCTTGCCGGTGAACACCACGATCGGCAGGTCGCGCAGCAGCGGCTGCTCCTGGATGCGGTCGAGCAGTTCGAAGCCGTCCATGTCGGGCAGGCGCAGGTCGACCACGGCGCAGTCGTAGCCGCCGCCGGCCAGCGCCACGAGCGCGGCCGCGCCGCTGTCGACGGTGTCGATGGCGACGTCGTCATGGCCGATCAGGGCCTCGATGCCGAGGCGCTCGTTGGCGTCGTCCTCCACCACCAGCAGGCGCTTGACCCGCGGCAGCGCGTATTCGCGCATGCGCTGCAGCGAAGCGTCGATGGTTTCGGTGGTCGCGGGCTTGGCCAGGTAGGCGAACGCGCCGCGCTCGAGGCTCTGGTGGCGCCCCTCCTCGATGGTCAGGATCTGCACCGGGATGTGGCGGGTGCCGGCGTCCTGCTTCAGTCGCGCCAGCAGCGTCCAGCCGAGCATGTCGGGCAGGAAGATGTCCAGGCAGATCGCGGTCGGCTGGTAGGCGTGCACCAGTCGCAGCGCCTCGGCACCCGATCCTGCGACCAGCACGTGGAACCCCTGGTTCCGCGCAAGGTCGCGCAGCACCGTGGCGTAGCGCGGGTCGTCCTCGACCAGCAGCAGCACCGGGGTGCCACCGGGCTCCAGGTCGCGGTCGTCGGCAACCGCTTCCGGCACCGCCACGGGCGCTTCCACCATGCCGGCCGGGCTGCGCAGGGCCTGCGCGGCGCGCACGCTGTGCGCGCGGTCGGCACCGGCATAGTGCAGCGGCAGGTACAGGGTGAACGTGCTGCCGGTGCCGGGTTCGCTCTGCAGGTGCATTTCGCCGCCAAGCAGGCCGGCGAGTTCGCGGCTGATCGCAAGCCCCAGCCCGGTGCCGCCGAACTGGCGCGAGGTGCCGGCGTCGGCCTGCTGGAAGGCCTCGAACACGATCTTCTGCTTGTCCGCCGAGATGCCGATGCCGGTGTCGCTGACCTCGATCGCGACCACCGTGCCGGCGTCGCCGAGCACGTCGTGTTCGCGCGACCAGCCCGAACGAGCCTTGTAGGCGCGCATCCGCACGCTGCCGTGCTGGGTGAACTTGAAGGCGTTGGACAGCAGGTTCTTGAGGATCTGCTGCAAGCGCTTGGGATCGGTGCTCAGCACCGGGCCCAGCGCGGGGTCGAGCTCGATGGTGAACTCGAGGTCGCGGCGCTCGGCTTCGTGGCGGAAGGCGCGCATCAGGTTGTCGCGCAGGTGCGCGAAGCGCACCGCCTCGCTGTCGACGGTGACCGTGCCCGACTCGATCTTCGACAGGTCGAGGATGTCGCTGATCAGGTTGAGGAGGTCGGTGCCGGCGGCATGGATGGTCTTGGCGAACTCCACCTGGCGGCCGCTGAGGTTGGCTTCCGGGTTTTCCGCCAGCTGCTGGCCGAGGATCAGGATCGAGTTCAGCGGCGTGCGCAGCTCGTGCGACATGTTGGCCAGGAACTCGGACTTGTAGCGCGACGTCAGCGCGAGTTCGGCCGCCTTTTCCTCCAGTTCGCGGCGCGCGTGTTCGATCTGCTGGTTCTTCTGCTCCACCTCGGCCTTCTGTTCGGCGAGCATCTGCGCCTTCAGCGCGATCTCCTCGTTGGTCTGCTGCAGCTCGTCCTGCTGCGCCTGCAGTTCGCCGGCGAGCTGCTGCGACTGCGACAGCAGCCGCTCGGTGCGCATCGTCGATTCGATGGTGTTGAGCACGATGCCGATGCTGCCGGACAGCTGTTCGAGGAAGATGCGCTGCGAGGGCGTGAACCCGGACAGCGAGGCGAGTTCAAGTACCGCCTTGACCTGCTTCTCGAACAGCACCGGCAGCACGATCACGCTCTTGGGCACGGCGCTCAGCAGGCCCGACGAAATCTGCACCGAGCCGGGCGGGACGTCCTCGATCAGGATCAGCCGGCCTTCGGCGGCGCACTGGCCCACCAGGCCTTCGCCGAACGCGAGCGTGCCCGGGTGCGGTGCGCCCGGGGCGTCGGCGTAACGCGCCAGCTGGCGCAGGCGCGGGTGGTCGCTGGCGTCGTTGGCCTCGACCACGTAGATCAGGCCCTGTTGCGCGTCGACCAGCAGCGCCAGCTCCGACAGCAGCATCTGGCCGAGCGTCAGCAGGTCGCGCTGGCCCTGCATCATGCCGCTGAACTTCGCCAGGTTGGTCTTCAGCCAGTCCTGCTCGCTGTTGCTCTCGGTGGTCGCGCGCAGGGTGCCGATCATCAGGTTCATGTTGTCCTTGAGGTCGGCGAGTTCGCCGCGGACATCGACCGTGATCGAGCGGGTCAGGTCGCCCTGGGTCACCGCGGTGGCGACCTCGGCGATCGCGCGCACCTGGGTGGTGAGGTTGGCGGCAAGCTGGTTGACGTTGGCGGTGAGGTTCTTCCAGATGCCGGCGGTGCCGGGCACGTTGGCCTGGCCGCCGAGGCGGCCTTCCACGCCGACCTCGCGCGCGACCGTGGTCACCTGGTCGGCGAAGATCGCCAGCGTGTCGGTCATGCCGTTGATGGTGTCGGCCAGCTCGGCGATCTCGCCCTTGGCCTCCACCGTCAGCTTCTGCTGCAGGTCGCCGGTGGCGACCGCGGTGACCACCTTGGCGATGCCGCGCACCTGCGCGGTGAGGTTGGTGGCCATCGAGTTGACGTTGTCGGTGAGGTCCTTCCAGGTACCGGCCACGCCGGGCACCTGCGCCTGGCCGCCGAGCTTGCCCTCGGTGCCGACCTCGCGCGCCACGCGCGTGACTTCCGCGGCGAAGCCGTTGAGCTGGTCGACCATCGTGTTGAGCGTGTCCTTCAGCTGCAGGATCTCGCCCTGCGCATCGACCGCGATCTTGCGCGACAGGTCGCCCTTGGCCACCGAGGTCGCCACCTCGGCGATGTTGCGCACCTGGGTGGTGAGGTTGGTCGCCATGGAGTTGACGTTGTCGGTGAGGTCCTTCCAGGTGCCGGCGACGCCCGGCACCTGCGCCTGGCCGCCGAGCTTGCCCTCGGTGCCGACTTCGCGCGCGACGCGCGTGACCTCCGCGGCGAAGCCGTTCAACTGGTCGACCATCGTGTTGATGGTGTCCTTGAGCTGCAGGATCTCGCCCTGCGCGTCGACCGCGATCTTGCGCGACAGGTCGCCCTTGGCAACCGCCGTGGTGACCTCGGCGATGTTGCGCACCTGGGTGGTCAGGTTGGTCGCCATCGAGTTGACGTTGTCGGTGAGGTCCTTCCAGGTGCCGGCGACGCCCGGCACCTGCGCCTGGCCACCGAGCTTGCCCTCGGTGCCGACCTCGCGCGCCACGCGTGTCACTTCCGCGGCGAAGCCGTTCAACTGGTCGACCATCGTGTTGATGGTGTCCTTGAGCTGCAGGATCTCGCCCTGCGCATCGACCGCGATCTTGCGGGACAGGTCGCCCTTGGCGACCGCGGTGGTGACCTCGGCGATGTTGCGCACCTGGCTGGTCAGGTTGGACGCCATCGCGTTGACCGAGTCGGTGAGGTCGGCCCAGGTGCCGTCGACGCCGGGCACCTGCGCCTGGCCGCCGAGCTTGCCCTCGGTGCCGACCTCGCGCGCCACGCGCGTCACTTCGGCGGCGAAGCTGTTGAGCTGGTCGACCATCGTGTTGATGGTGTCCTTCAGTTCGGCGATCTCGCCGCGCACGTCCACGGTGATCTTGCGCGACAGGTCGCCCTTGGCGACCGCGGTGGTGACCTCGGCGATGTTGCGCACCTGGCTGGTCAGGTTGGACGCCATCGAGTTGACGTGGTCGGTGAGGTCCTTCCAGGTGCCGGCGACATCGGGCACCTGCGCCTGGCCGCCGAGCTTGCCCTCGGTGCCGACCTCGCGCGCCACGCGCGTGACTTCCGCGGCGAAGCCGTTCAACTGGTCGACCATCGTGTTGATGGTGTCCTTGAGCTGGGCGATCTCGCCGCGCACGTCGACGGTGATCTTGCGCGACAGGTCGCCACGCGCGACCGCCGTGGTGACTTCGGCGATGTTGCGCACCTGGCTGGTCAGGTTCGACGCCATCGCGTTGACGGAGTCGGTCAGGTCCTTCCACGTGCCGGCGACGCCGGGCACGATCGCCTGGCCACCGAGCTTGCCCTCCGTACCGACTTCGCGCGCCACGCGCGTGACCTCGGACGCGAAACCGCGCAGCTGGTCGACCATGGTGTTGATGGCCTCCTTCAGCTGCAGGATCTCGCCGCGCACGTCCACGGTGATCTTGCGCGACAGGTCGCCGTTGGCGACCGCGATGGTCACCTCGGAGATGTTGCGCACCTGCGCGGTGAGGTTGGACGCCATCTGGTTGACGGAGTCGGTGAGCTCCTTCCAGACGCCGGACACGCCCTCCACCTTGGCCTGGCCGCCGAGGCGGCCGGCCGTGCCGACCTCGAGCGCCACGCGCGTGACCTCGGAGCTGAACTCGCCCATCTGCTCGATCATGCGGTTGACGATCGTCGCCGAGCGCATGAATTCACCCTGCAACTGCCGGCCATTGGCCTCCAGCGGCACGCTGCGCGTCAGGTCGCCCTTGGCGACGCCGGCGATGGCCTCGGTGATGGTGGCGACCGGGCGCACCAGGTCGTCGACCAGTTCGTTGACCGAGTCTTCCATGTCGCCCCAGCAGCCGTGCCGGTTGGGCAGGGCGATCCGCTGCCGGGTCAGGCCCTCGCGGCCGACCTTCTCGCCGACGCGCGCGAGTTCGCTCGCCAGGCCTCGGTTGCCGCGGACCACCGCATTGAACGCGTCGGCGAGCCGGCCTTCGAGCCCTTCCCAGTGGCCGGGCAACTCCACGGTGAAGTCACCCTGCGCCACTGCCTGCAGCGCGGACAGCATCATCCGCATCGGGTCACGGGCCTCGTCAGCGGCTGTCGTGGTGCCCGGGGCGCCATGCCGCACCCGCGTTGTCTGCGTCACTGTTTGCATCCCCCTGGTGGCCGGATCGCCGGATCCGGTCAGGGACGATAAGGCCTCGCCATGCGCAATGCGTTCACGGCGCAATCACGGCTGCGCAGGCCCCTGCGGGGCACGCGCTGCTTCCCAGCCGCAGGTCTTGCCTTCGTTCTGCTGCACCAGCCATTCCTGCAGGGGCGAGAAGTACTCGAGCACCGCACTGGCATCCATCTTTTCGGTGCCGGTGAGTTCCTTCATGGTCTGCTGCCAGGGCTGGCTGCTGCCCTTGGACAGCATCGACCAGAACTTCTCGCCGGCGGCCTTGTTGCCGTGGAAGCTGCAGTCGTAGAGCGCGCCCTGGTAGCCCGACGCGTCGCACAGCGCCTTGTAGAACTGGAACTGCAGCACGTGCGACAGGAAGTAGCGGGTGTACGGCGTGTTGCCCGGCACGTGGTACTTGGCGCCCGCGTCGAAGAACTCCTCGCCGCGCGCCGTGGCCGGTGCCACGCCCTGGTACTTCGCCTTCAGTTCCCACCACGCGGTGTTGTAGTTGTCCGGGGTGATGGAGCCGTCGAACACGCCCCAGCGCCAGCGGTCGATCATCAGTCCGAACGGCAGGAACGCCACCTTGGACAGCGCCATGCGCATCTGCGCGTTGATCAGCGATTCCTGGCCGGCCTGCTGCGCGTCCACCAGGCCGATCGACTGCAGGTAGCCCGGGGTCATGGCCAGCACGATGGTGTCGCCGATGGCCTCGTGGAAGCCGTCGTGCGCGCCACCCTGGAACAGCGGCGGCTGCGTGCCGTAGGCCAGGTAGTAATACACGTGGCCAAGCTCGTGGTAGATCGTGGTGAAGTCTTCCTCGTTCGGCTTGATGCACATCTTGGTGCGCACGTCGGTGCCGGTGGTGTCCATCGGCCAGGCGCTGGCGTGGCAGACCACGTCGCGGTCGCGCGGCTTGATGAACTGGGTCTTGGCCCAGTAGCTCTCCGGCAGCGCCGGCATGCCGAGCGAGGTGTAGAACTCCTCGGCGCGCCGGGTCATCTCGCGCGCGTGTTCGGCCTGCGCGCTGCGCGCCACCTCGACCCGCTGGTCGGTATCGATCAACGCGTTCTCGCGCACCAGGTGGTCGTTGAGCGTGACCTGGTACTGGCGCTCGAGCGCGCCGCTGATGTCGAGCTTGCCGGCCTGCGGGTAGGGCGCAAGCGTGGTCCAGAGGTTGCTCCAGTCCTGCTGCCACATGTTGCCCATCAGGTGCGCGGGCAGCATGCCATTGACCGAGCCGCGTCCCGGGTACTGCGCCTCCAGGCGCGTGCGCGCATAGCAGTGAAGCTGCTCGTACAGCGGCTCGACCTGGGTCCACAGGCGGTCGGTCTCGGCCGACAACTCCGCCGGCGTCATGTCGTAGCCGGCGCGCCACAGCTCGCCGGCGTCGGCGAAGCCGAGGTCGCGCGCGCCGTCGTTGACCAGCTCCATGAAGCGCGTGTAATCCGCGCGCATGGGTGCGGCCACGCCGTGCCAGCCCTGCCAGGCGTCGAGCTGCGCGTCGTAGTCGCGGTTGTCGCGCAGGACGTCCTCGAGTGCGCCGAGCTGGCGGCAGTCCTTGGCGTCGCCTTCGGTCCTGCAGTAGGTGCCGGAGCCGTACGCGCCTTCCATCTTGCTGGCCAGGCGGGTGAGTTCGGACAGCTTGGCCGGGTCGCGCGGCGGCGGCATGGCGGTGCCGAGGCGCAGCAGGTTGATCGCGCGCTGCGTTTCCGGCGACATCTCCTTGCCCTCGAAGCGCCGCGCCTGCTCGACCCACGCCTTGGTCTGCGCGAGGAAGCGCTCGTTGCCCTTGGCCGCGAGCAGCTGGCTGTCGTCGTTGATGTAGGTGGACGAGATCCACTGCGACGCGGTGAACTCGGGCGTCAGCTCCGCAAGCTCGCGGTTCACCCGGGCGACGAACTCGTCGGCGGTTTCCTTGTCGAGTTCCGCCTGCGAAAGCCGGCCATCGGCGGGCTGTTCCGGCGCGCGCGAACACGCGGCAAGCGTCAGGCTCGCGGTGACCGCGAGGGCAAGCAGGGCGTGGCGTGTGGTCACGGCTGGGATTCCTGGTGGCGTGGGGCAGGCTGCGAGGCTAGAGCGCCGTCGCGGGTGTCGCAAGTGTGGAAAGGCGGTGCCAGCGCCCGGCAGGCGGTGACCAGGCCGCGCGCCTGCAGCCAGGTCCAGGCGGCATCGGCATCGTGTTCGAAGTAGGCGCGCGCCGAGCCGAGGCGGAAGGTGTAGCCCCAGGCGTCCATGTCGGCGAGCACGCGTTCGCGGCCGACGCCGGGGAGCTCGTCGCCGAACAGCGCCTGCAGCACGCAGACCGCGTCTTCCTCGGCGATCGAGTCGGTGGCGTCGGTGTGCACGCGCGCGCGCGCCTCGGGTGGCAGTACCACCAGGTGGCAGGCTTCGTGCAGCAGCGAATGCACCGGCGTGTCGCCCCGCGCATGCACGGTGCTGCCGATGATCCCGGCCTCGTCGTCGCCCCAGTAGCTGCCGGGAATCGGCGCGCCATCATCGACGCGCACCAGCGCGAGGCCGTGGCGGGCGAGCAGGGCGGCGGCGTCGGCGAACGCGATGTCGCGCAGGCGCAGCACGCCTGCCGTCGTTGAAGGACCCGCGGGCAGCTCCGCCGCGGTGCGCGGATCGGCCACCGCGGCCTCAGCCGGCCGAGGCGCGCTCGTCGGTCAGCGCCACCGAGATGTCGAGCACGTCATGGTCGCCGTCCTTGATCAGGTCCACCTTGACCGCCTCGACGTCGACGCTCACGTACTTGCGGATCACTTCCAGCAGCTCGCGCTGCAGCAGCGGCAGGTAGTCGGGTGCGCCGCGCGTGCTGCGTTCCTGGGCGACGATGATGCGCAGGCGCTCCTTGGCGATCGACGCGGTGTTCTTGGTTTTCGGCTTCAGGAAATCAAACATGCCCATGACTCAACCCCCGAACAGCTTGCTGAAGAAACCTTTCTTCTCCAGCTGGGTGAAGCGCATCGGCCGCTCCTCGCCCATCAGCCTGGCGACGGCATCGTCGTAGGCCTGTCCCGCCGGGGACTCCATGTCCAGGATCACCGGCTCGCCCTTGTTGGAGGCGTTCAGCACGTCGCCCGACTCGGGGATCACGCCGACCGTCTTCAGGCCCAGCACGTCCTCGACGTCGGTGATCGACAGCATTTCGCCGTCGCCCACGCGCGCCGGGTTGTAGCGGGTGACCAGCAGGTGCGACTTCACCGGTTCGCCGTTCTCGGCGCGGTGCGTCTTGGAGTCGAGCAGGCCGATGATGCGGTCGGAGTCGCGCACGGACGAGACTTCGGGGTTGACCACCACCACCGCCTGGTCGGCGTAGTACATCGCCAGGAACGCGCCCTTCTCGATGCCGGCCGGCGAGTCGCAGACGATGTAGTCGAAGCCGTCGGCGGCGAGGTCCTTGAGCACCTTCTCCACGCCTTCCTTGTTGAGCGCGTCCTTGTCGCGGGTCTGCGACGCCGCGAGGATGAACAGCGTGTCGAAGCGCTTGTCCTTGATCAGCGCCTGCTTGAGCGTGGCCTCGCCCTGGGTGACGTTGACGAAGTCGTACACCACGCGGCGCTCGCAGCCCATGATCAGGTCGAGGTTGCGCAGGCCGACGTCGAAGTCGATGACCGCGACCTTCTTGCCGCGGCGTGCGAGGCCGCAGGCAAGGCTTGCGCTGGTGGTCGTCTTGCCGACGCCGCCCTTGCCGGATGTGACTACGATGATTTCGGCCAACGTCTCTCTCCTGTGAGTGTGTGCGCGCTTCAGACGAGCGCTGCGATCTTGAGCTGGTCGTCATCGAGCCAGACCTGCACGGCCTTGCCGCGCAGTTCTTCCGGGATGTCTTCCAGAACCTTGTAGTGGCCCGCGACGGCGACGAGTTCGGCATGGAACTCGCGGCAGAAGATGCGCGCGCGGGGATTGCCCTGGGCGCCCGCGAGCGCACGCCCGCGCAGCGCGCCATAGATGTGGATGGAGCCGTCGGCGATGACCTCGGCGCCCGCGCCCACGGCGGCGAGCACGGTCAGGTCGCGGTCGGCGGCATAGACCTGCTGGCCGGAACGCACCGCGGTGGTCTGCATGAGGCCGGCGCCGCCGGAGGTCGCCGGGGCGGCGCCGGGCTCGTCGGCCGCACGCTTGCGCGCCGGCGCGCGCTCGGCAGGGGCCGGCGCGGGCGCGGGTGCCGCGGCCTGCGCACCCGGCTGCCCGGCGGATTCGTACGAGGCGCGGAAGCGCGCCAGCACCGGCAGGCCGAGTTCGAGCGCGAGCTTCTCGTTCTCGCTGCTGCCCCAGGCCAGTGCCACCGGAAGCGCGCCGGCCTGGCGCAGGGCGTCCATCAGCGCGCGCGCGGTGGCCGCGTCCGGGATGCCGGGCAGGCCGCCGAAGTCCACCACCACCGCGCCGCGCTCGAACAGCTTGGGCGCGCGCAGCACGCGCTCGCGCATCTCCGCCGCCAGGCGGTCGATGTCGAGCGTGCGCACGCGCAGGTTGGCGATCCCGACCTGGCCGATCTTGAGTTCACCCGCGGGTTCGAATCCCGCCGCCGCCGCGTCATGCGCCTGGGCCATCATCAGGTGCCCGTGGCCAGTTGCGCCTCGCTGGCCACGCGCGGCTGCAGCAGCCAGGGCTCGTCGGGCAGGGCGTCGCCGTAGTGCGAATGCACCCACGGATAGCTGCACAGGTCCTTGGTGAGCATGGAAGCGCGGATGCCGGTCTCGGGCATCACGTGCTGGCCGATCTCCCGGAAGCCGAAGCTGCCGTGGAAGATGCGCGCCGGGTCGCTGTCGTGCTCCACGAACACCTCGCAGGCCAGCACCGGGTAGCGCAGCTCGGCGTAGCTCTGGACGTCGGCGTAGAACGCGCGGCCCACGCCGCCACCGCGGCGGCGGCTGGCGACGACCACCCGATCGATATAGAAGTAGTGCGGGTACTGCGCCGCGAACCAGTGGAAATTGCTGGTGGCGTGGTCGCTGGCCGAGCCGAAGCCGACCAGGAACCCGGCCAGGGTGCCGTCGCGCTCGGCGACGCGGAAATATTCGGCGGTTTCGTAGAAGCGGCGCAGCCGTCCCGAATCGAGCGGCAGGATCGAAGGGCCGGCGGCATTGTTGAGGGCAAGGACGGAATCCAGCTCGTGCTCGCGCACGTCGCGGATGACAATCGACATTCCAGACTCCGTGGAAGAAAACATGTACTGGCAACGCGCCGCCGGGGCCAAGGGGGCCATCGACGGCGGCTGCGGAAGACGGCGGGATTATCGCATGGTGCGCCGGCGGGCGGCGACGGGGGTGCCACCGCGTCCGTCATGACTTCCGGGCGGCTCCGCCGCGGGCGATTGCCCCTACCATGGGTCCATGCTCGCGCGCTTCGACCACAATCGCCTGTTGCGCTACGCGGGCCTGTTCACCTGGGCGGTGATCGGGCTGCCGCTGCTACTGCTGACCCTGCCGCAGCCCGACCGCGGCGCGCTGGGGGCGGGCGAGGTGGTGGCGGCCACCGGCGGCGGCTTCGCGTGGCTGGCGTGGCTGGCGTTCGGCGCCTGCTACGGCTGGCTGACGCGCGCGCTCGGCCAGCGCCGGGTGACCCTGCTCGACAAGCTGCTGCTGGCCTGCCTGGCCGGCAGCGCGATCGCGATCAGCTATTACAGCCAGAGCGGCCTGGGCAGCATCCTGCTGATGGTGGTGGCCTGCGTGCTGCCGTGGCTGCTGCCGGTCTGGCAGGGCGTGGCGATGCTGGTGCTGTGCGAGTTCGTGATCGTGCCGGTCTATGTGCGCGGCTTCGATTTTTCCTGGGGCGAGGCGGTGCTGCAGGCCAGCCTGTACGTCGGCTTCACCGGTTTCGCCTTCGTGACCGGGCTGGTGGCCCGGCAACAGGCGCAGGCGCGCGACGAGCAGCGGCGGCTGAACGCCGAGCTGCGTGCCACCCGCGCGCTGCTGGCGCAGAGCGTGCGGGTCAACGAGCGCACGCGCATCTCGCGCGAGCTTCACGACCTGCTGGGGCACCACCTGACCGCGCTCAGCCTGAACCTGGAGGTGGCCAACCACCTCACCAGCGGCAAGGCGCAGGAGCACGTCAGCCAGGCGCATACCCTGGCGCGGCTGCTGCTGAGCGACGTGCGCGAGGCGGTCAGCCAGATCCGCGGCAACGAGGCCATCGACATGGCCGCCACCCTGCTGCCGCTGGCCGACAACGTGCCCGGTCTCACGGTGGACATCAGCCTGCCGCGGCCGTTCCTGCTCGACGATCCCGAGCGCGCGCACGTGCTGCTGCGCTGCACCCAGGAAATCATCACCAATACCGTGCGCCATGCGCAGGCCAGCATCCTGCGCCTGAAGTACCAGGTGGAGCGCGGCGCGGTGCGGCTGGAGGCCCGCGACGACGGGCGCGGGGCCGAGGGCTTCACCGCCGGCAACGGCCTGCGCGGGATGCGCGAGCGCCTGGCGGCGTACGGTGGCGAGGTCGCCGCCGAGACATCGCCGGGCCAGGGCTTCGTGCTGCGCCTGCGGCTGCCGCTCGATGACGCCACCGATATCGCCAGGCCAGTGCTCGACCCGTCCGGGCCGGGCCCCTCCCAGACCCTCCCGGAGTCGACATGAATACGCAAACCGAGACACGCCCGCCGCCGATCCGGGTCTGCCTGGTCGACGACCAGACCCTGGTCCGCCAGGGGATCCGCTCGCTGCTGGCGTTGGACGACGGCATCGAGGTGGTGGCCGAGGCCATCGATGGCCGCCACGCCGTCACCGTAATTCCCGAGTCGCGCCCGGACGTGGTGCTGATGGACATGCGCATGCCGATGATGTCCGGGCTGGAAGCGCTGCAGGCGCTGTCCGCGGCGGGCACGCTGCCGCCGACCATCATCCTGACGACCTTCGACGACGACCAGCTGGTGCTGGCCGGGCTCAAGGCCGGCGCCAAGGGCTACCTGCTCAAGGACGTGTCGCTGGAGCAGCTGGTGGGCGCCATCCGCACCGTGGCCGCCGGCGGCTCGCTGGTGCAGCCGGCGGTCACCCAGCGGCTGCTGTCGGGGCTGGAGCACATGCGCAACGAGTTCGTCAGCCTCGACCGCCCCGACCCGCTGACCGACCGCGAGACCGAGATCCTGCGCCTGATGGCCTCGGGCTTTTCCAACAAGGAAATCGCCAATTCGCTTGGCGTGGCGGAGGGCACCATCAAGAACCACGTGTCCAACATCCTCAGCAAACTCGGCGTCCGCGACCGCACCCGCGCCGTGCTCAAGGCCTTCGAACTCCAGCTCGTCTGACATTCGCCACTCGGATTGCTCGCAGCCGCGCGGGCAATCTTGATAGGATTGGCGGTCTGCGCCCCGGCCCCGGCCGGTCCTGGTCCCGGAGAACCCTGTATGACCCGTTTGCTCGAGCTCCTGATTTCCATCGCGATCGTCGCGGTGCTGTTCGTGATCGTCGGCGTGTTGCTGCCGTCAAGCCGCCACCTCTCCGAGAGCGTCGAGACCAATCGCAGGCTCTCGATCGTATTCGACACCATCAACAGCTTCCGTCGTTTCGACGACTGGCATCCCCTTGCGCTGGGCAACGTCCAGCTCAACCGCTCCGGCCCCGACTCGGGCGTGGGCGCGCGCATCGATTACAAGTCCGAGGTATCCAACGGCAGCTGGGAGATCGTGGAGTCCGACGAGGACCAGCGCGTGGTCTACGCGATCCAGGACGAGAAGCGCGGCAGCGACAAGCGCAGCGTGTTCACCCTCAAGCCCACCGGCCGCAACAACCGCAACGTCGAGATCACCCAGACCTACGACGTGAAGTACGGTTGGGACCTGCTGGGCCGCTACGCCGGCCTGTACGTGAGCCGCAACATCGGTGACAGCGTCAAGCTCGGCCTCGGCCGGCTGAGCAACATGCTCGCCTCGGTGCCCAACATCGACTACCGCGCCGCGGATGTCCGCCTGAGCGGCCTCGAGTTCGTGGACGTCCCGGCCGAGCACCTGCTGGTGGTCAACGCCGGCGCGGTGGAGCGCAACAACGAGAAGATCAAGACCTCGATGAAGGCCAACGCCGAGTGGATCAAGCGCACGATGGACGCCAACGGCCTGGTCGCGGCCGGTCCGCTGCGCATCGTGAGCACCGAGTTCGCGCGCGACACCTACACCTTCGACGTGGTGCAGCCCGTGCGTCGCCGCGCCGCGGGCGCGCCGGCCCCGGCCGCCGCCGATGTCAATGGCGAGGGTGCCGACGCCGCCGCCCAGCAGGCCGAGGCCGAGGCCGCGCCTGCCGTGGCCGCGACCGAAGCGCTCACCGGCCTGAACCTCATGGGTCCGGTGACCTATGCGCACAGCGAAGCCACCCGCGTCGCCACCGGCGACTACGTCGGCTACATGGCCGAGCTGGACAACGTGCGCAACGCCGTGCGCGCCTGGACCCTGACCCAGGGCGAGGAAGTCATCGGTCGCCCGTACGAGCTGTACAAGAACGGCATCGACCAGGCCTTCACCGCCGACGGCGAGTTCGAAGTGCGCTGGGTGCTCAAGCGCTGACGCACGGACGTACGTTCCAGTGAATGGTCTTGCCGCGCGCCGCATCCCAGGATGCGGCGCGCTGCGTTTGGGGCGGGCACTCGCGGCCTGCGGGGCGGTCCTTGGGGCGGGTTCCGTGGCCCTCGCCGCGTACGCGTCGCACGTGGCCGCGGCGGAGGAAGGATCGCGGCTGATGCTGGCCGCGGTGTTCGCGTTCGGCCACGGCGTGGCACTGGCCGCGCTGGCGCCACGCGCACCCGGTCGGGTGGCGTTGGCGGCGTTGTGCATGCTGCTGGCCGGCGTGCTGCTGTTCTCGGGCTCGCTGGCCGGCGCGCACTTCCACGGCCTGCCCACGCGGCTGGCACCCTTTGGTGGCGTGCTGATGATGGCCGGCTGGCTGCTGCACGCCGCCGCGGCGCTGCGGGACTGAGCCCGTGCCCCGGTATGCCCGCGGCTACGACACCGCCGAGGCCGAGGCCTGGCTGTCGCGCCGCGACCGCAAACTGGGCACCTGGATCCGTCGCCTTGGCCCGATCCAGGCGGATGTGCGCTGGCGCAAGTCATTCGATCCGGTGGATGCGCTGGCGCGCGCCATCCTCTACCAGCAGCTGAGCGGCAAGGCCGCCGCGACGATCGTCGGCCGAGTGGAAGCGGCGATCGACAGCACGCGGCTGCACTTCGACACCCTGGCGCGCGTCGATGACGCCACGCTGCGCGCCTGCGGCGTGTCCGGCAACAAGGCGCTGGCGCTGCGCGACCTGGCCGCGCGCGAATCACGCGGCGAGGTCCCCGATCTCCGGCGCATGTCCACCCTGGACGCCGACACCATCGTCGCCGCCCTGGTGCCGATCCGCGGCATCGGCCGCTGGACGGTGGAGATGATGCTGATGTTCCGCCTCGGCCGCCCCGACGTGCTGCCGGTCGACGACCTCGGCATCCGCAAGGGTGCGCAGCTCCTCGACCGTGCGGACGCGATGCCGACCCCGCGCGAGCTGGCCGCGCGCGGCGCGCACTGGGGGCCGTTCCGCACCCACGCCGGCCTGTACCTGTGGCGCATCGCGGATTCCACCGCCAAGGCCCCGGCACCGGTGAAGCGGTCCCAGGAATGATTCCGATACTGGAGTTCGACAACCCGATCTTCCATCCCGGTCGCAACACCACGATCCGCCGTGGCGACCGGTGGCATCCGGTTCCGCAAGTCCGTCTGCGGCTGCGCGACGGCAGCCTCTCGCCGCCGACGGCACTCGAGACGGCCCTGAAGACGTTCTCGGACCTGTCGCAGAGCGACATCGCGTTCGAGCACGATCCGAAGTGCCGGTCGCTCGCAGGGCTCCTGCGGGAGATGCAGCGCATCTATCCGGGCTTCGATCCCGGAGAAGACATCACCGTCTGCCATTTCAACGTCTGATGGAAACAGGACGGCCGCCCGGAGGCGGCCGTCTGTCCATCCGGACTGCAGGCTCAGAAGCGGAATTCGCCGCCGATGGCGATCGTGTCGACATCCACGTCCACGCCTTCGAAATCGGCCTGGCGGCGATCCCAGTTCAACGACACGCCCCAGCGGCGGTTGAAGTCGTAGCCGACGCTGGCACCGAAATACGCCTTGGTGGAATGCGCGTCGTCCACCACGTCCCAGTCGTCCTCGCGCACCTGCGCGGTCAGCCGCGCCACGCCGGTGCGACCGCCGACGAAGAAGCCGTGCCCGTCGGCACCGAAGTTGCGCTTCACGGCCACGCCGACGCCCATCGACACCAGGTCGAGGTCGGTGTCGTAGCCGAGGTATTCGGTGTACAGGGTGCCGATGTGGCCTTCGACCGCGAAATACCGGTTGAACCAGTAGCCGCCGCCGAAGGTGGCCGACGTGTCGGTTTCGCTTTCCGAAAAGCCCGCGTAGTCGAGCTGGACATCGCTCTGGCCCACTTCGGCGCGGACGAAACCGGCGCCGCCGTCGACCGCCATGGCGGCAGGAGAAATGACAGCCAGCGCCAGCGCGGACGCGAGGATGAGGTGCTTCTTCATGTTGATCCGTGTTCCCTGAAAGTAGGTCGCCCGTTCGTGGGCGCGCGCATCATGCGCATGCGCGCCCGGCGCGTCAATCGGAATGAACGCGCGATCAACCGCCCGGGGCAAGCACCGCCAGCAATCCCCGCGCCGCCTTGATGCGCTCTTCCGCCGTCGGCAATTCCAGGGTGATGCGCAGCTTGTCCGGGCCGTCCATCCGGTAGGCCTTGGGCTGGCCCTGCACCATGCGGATCACCGCCATCGGATCGACCGACGGCTTTTCGGTGAACTGCACGCGGCCGCCGCTCGCGCCGAGGTCGATCTTGCGGATGCCGAGCGCGGTCGCTGCCAGCTTCAGCTCCGCGACCGCGAACAGGTGCTTGGCCGGATCGGGCAGCAGCCCGAAGCGGTCGATCATCTCCACCTGCAGTTCGCGCAGGTCGTCGACCGAACGCGCCGAACTGACGCGCTTGTAGAGCGTCAGCCGCGTATGCACGTCGGGCAGGTAGTCGTCGGGGATCAGCGACGGCAGGTGCAGCTCCACCTCGGAACCGCGCGCCGCCGTGCCGTCGACATCGGGCAGCTCGCCGCGCTTGATCGAGCGCACCGCGCGCTCCAGCAGCTCGGTGTACAGGCTGAAGCCGACCTCGGCCATCTGGCCGCTCTGGTCCTCGCCGAGCAGCTCGCCGGCGCCGCGGATCTCCAGGTCGTGCGTGGCCAGGGTGAAGCCCGCGCCCAGCTCGTCCATCGATGCGATGGCTTCCAGGCGCTTCTTCGCGTCCGCACTGATCGAGCGCTTGTCCGGCACCACCAGGTAGGCGTAGGACCGGTGGTGCGAGCGGCCGACGCGGCCACGCAGCTGGTGCAGCTGGGCGAGGCCGAAGCGGTCGGCGCGGTTGATGATGATGGTGTTGGCGTTGGGGATGTCGATGCCGGACTCGATGATGGTCGAGCACAGCAGCACGTTGGTGCGCTGCTTGTGGAAATCGAGCATCACCCGCTCCAGCTCGCGCTCCGGCATCTGTCCGTGGGCGATGCCGATGCGCGCATCCGGCACCAGCTCCTGCAGCTCGCGCTCCATGCGCCCGATCGATTCCACGTCGTTGTGCAGGAAGTACAGCTGGCCGCCGCGGGCCAGCTCACGCTGGAACGCCTCGCGCAGCTGCTGGTCGTCCCAGGGCACCACGAAGGTCTGCACCGCCATGCGGTGCGCGGGCGGGGTGGCGATGATCGACAGGTCGCGCAGCCCGGCCATGGCCATGTTGAGCGTGCGCGGGATGGGCGTGGCGGTGAGCGTGAGCAGGTGCACGTTGGCGCGCAGCGCCTTCAACGCCTCCTTCTGGCGCACGCCGAAGCGCTGCTCCTCGTCGACGATCACAAGCCCCAGGTCCTTGAAGGCGACGTCCTTCTGCAGCAGGCGGTGCGTGCCGATGATGACGTCGATGCCGCCCTCGGCAACCTTCTCCAGCTCGACCTTGATCTCCTTGGCGGTCTTGAAGCGCGAGAGCACTTCCACGCGCAGCGGCCAGTCGGCGAAGCGGTCGCGGAAGTTGCGGTAGTGCTGCTCGGCCAGCAGCGTGGTCGGCACCAGCACCGCGACCTGCTTGCCGCCGGCGGCGGCGGCGAATGCCGCGCGCACCGCGACCTCGGTCTTGCCGAAGCCGACGTCGCCGCAGACCACGCGGTCCATCGGCTGCGCCGACTGCAGGTCGCGCAGCACGGCCTCGATCGACGCATGCTGGTCGGGCGTTTCCTCGAACGGGAAGCTCGCCGCGAACGGCTCGTACATCGCGCGGTCAAGGTCGATCGCCAGCCCCACGCGCGCCTGGCGCCTGGCCTGGATCTCGAGCAGTTCGGCGGCGACGTCGCGCACCTTCTCGGCGGCCTTGCGCTTGGCCTTGGTCCACTGCTCGCCGCCCAGCGAATGCAGCGGCGCGGTGTCCGGCGAGGCGCCCGAGTAGCGGCTGATCAGGTGCAGCTGCGCAACCGGCACGTACAGGCGGTCGCCCTTGGCGTATTCGATCTCGACGTATTCGGCGGCGATGCCGCCGGCGTCCAGGGTCACCAGGCCGCGGTAGCGGCCGACGCCGTGGTCCTCGTGGACGATCGGTGCGCCTTCGGTGAGTTCGCCGAGGTCGCGGATGATCGCTTCCGGCTCGCGCCCGGCGCGCTTGCGGCGCCGTGGCTGCGCCGCGCGCTCGGGGAACAGCTGGCGCTCGGTGAGGATCGTGACCGGCGTGCCGCCAGCCACCGGGCCGTCGAGTGCGAAGCCGTCGTCGAACGGCGCCACCGCGATCGCGAACGCCGGGCCGCCCGCCGCCAGGAACTCGCCGAAGCCGGCCACCACCTTCGGCTTCAGGTCGGCGGCGTCGAGCACTTCCAGCAGCGCCTCGCGGCGGCCGGCGGTATCGGCGGCGACCAGCACGCGGCCGGGATAGCTGCCAAGGAACGCCTTCAGCTCCGAGGCCGGCTGCTCGTGGCGGCCGGACAGCGGCAGCTCCGGCGCGGGCTGGTCGCCGAGCGGCGCGGCCTCGGCCAGGCGCGCGTGGCCGGCACCGGCCACGTCGATGCGCTCGCGTGCATTGAAGCGCGCGCGCAGGTCATCGGGCGGCAGCCACAGCGTGTCGGGCGACAGCACCGGGTGCTCGATGTCGTGGCGGCGCTGCTCGTAGCGCTCGCCCACCTGCGCCCAGAAATGATCCGCCGCCGCCGATGCGCCGTCGTCGACCACCGGCAGCGCCTTGTCGCCGATGTAGTCGAACAGCGTGGCGGTGGCGGCATCGTCGAAGAACAGCGGCAGGTAGTACTCGATGCCGGCGGGCGCGAGTCCGGCCTTCAGGTCCTGGAACAGCGCGCTGCGCCGGGTGTCGATGTCGAAGCGTTCGCGCAGTGCGGCCATCGCGCGCGTGGTCGCGGCCTCGTCCAGCGGCACCTCGCGTCCGGGCATCAGCTGCACCGCGTCCACCTTGTCCAGCGAACGCTGGCTCTCGGGGTCGAAGGCGCGGATGGTGTCGATGTCCTCGTCGAACAGCTCGACGCGGAACGGGGCGTCGGCGCCCATCGGATACACGTCGAGCAGGCCGCCGCGCACCGCGAAGTCGCCGGGGTCGAACACCTGCGGCACGTTGCGGTAGCCGGCCGACTGCAGGCGGTGTTTTTCGGCGTCGAGGTCCAGGCGCTGGCCGACGCGCAGGTCGAAGCTGTTGCCGACCACGTACGACAGCGGCGGCAGGCGCTGCATCAGGGTCTGCACCGGCACCACCACGATCCCGCGCGCCAGCGTCGGCAGCCGGCGCATGGTCGCCAGGCGCTGGGAAATGATGTCCGGGTGCGGGCTGAAGCGGTCGTAGGGCAGGGTTTCCCAGTCCGGGAACGCCAGCACCGGCAACGCCGCGTCGCCGGCCAGCAGGGTGTGCAGGTCGGTCTCGAGCTGGGTGGCCGCGTGGTTGTCGCGGGCCACGGCGAGCAGCACACCGCCGTGTGCACGCGCGGCACCGGCCACGAACCAGGCCAGTGCCGAGCGCGACGCCGGCGCGCGCCACCAGGCGCGCGGGCGGCCGGGGCCGGGCAGCGGCGGGACGGGAAGCAGTGGGAGAAGGGAGCTGGGCTGGGGCTTGTCGGTCATCGGCACTTCAAAACAACGGCAGCGCCGGAGCGGTCGATCCGCTCCAGCGCAAGGCCGACCAGTTTACCCGCGCTCGGCGGCTTCGCCCTCGCCGGGCCCAGCCCCGACATCCGGGCCGGACGTGCCGTTGGCGCCGGCCGGGGCGAGGTCGAGCACCGCGTGCACCAGCCCCGGTGTCCCGCCGGGGGCGCGGCTGAAGCCCATGGAGTCGAGCAGGGCGAGCATGGGCGCATTGTCCTCGCGCACGTCGCCGTGCACGCGGTCCAGCTTCTTGCCGCGCGACCAGCGCACCACGCGGCGCATCAGGTGCCGGCCCAGGCCCATGCCGGCCACGTAACTGCTGACCAGCACGGTGAACGCCGCGTCGCGCGTGCCCGGCACCACCGCGACCCGGGCCACGCCACCGATCAGCGCTTCGCCCGGCGGCAAGGGTTCGGACACCACCAGCGCGAACTCGCTGCGGCTGTCGGGGTGGGTCATGCGGTGAGCGAGTTCCGGGGTCATTTCCGGCACGTCGTCAAGGAAGCGCTGGCGGACTTCTTCGGGCTGCAGCAGCTCGAAGCCGGCGCGCAGCGCAGGCGCGTCATCGGGCCGGATGGGGCGGATGACGATGTTGCGGCCGTTGGCGAGGCGGACTTCCTCGTGCCAGGGCGGGAGACGGTTGCGAGCGACCATGGGCGGATGCTCGCACGGTCGAAGTGAAGCCCTTTTTTACATCGCCGGCGCGGCCGGCCCGCCCTCACTCCGGACCGCGCAGCCACTGCACGCGCGACGATGCACCCTTGCCGCCGATCGCGCCGGCCAGCGCGGCCAGCGCCGGCGTCAGCGCGGCGTCGAACTTCCACGGTGCATTGACCACCACCAGGCCGCTGCCGTTCATGCGCAACGGCGAGTCATCGGGGCGCACCAGCAGTTCGGTCACCAGCACCGACTTGGCCGGGAGGTCCGCGGCGCGGCGCTGGAACGGCCCCAGGGTGCGGCGCAGCTTGATCGGGTACCACAGCGCGAAGACCCCCTGCGGGAACCGCCGCAGGCCTTCGCGGATCGCAGCCAGCGCGTCGTCGAATTCGGCGAGCTGGGTTTCGTAGGGCGGGTCGATCAGCACCAGCCCGCGGCCGATGCGCGCGTCGCCGTCGCGCGGCGGCAGCAGCGAGCGCATCGCGGCATAGCCGTCGGTGGGCAGCACGCGTACGCGGCGGTCGTGTTCGAAGCCTTCCGCCAGCACCGCGTACTCGGCTGGCTGGATCTCGCAACAGGCGATGCGGTCCTGCTCGCGCAGCGCATGCGCCAGCAGCCACGGAGAGCCCGGGTAGGTATCGTTGCCGTGCGACTTGCGGCAGGCGCGCACCGCGGCCAGGTAGCGCGTGATCGCGGGCACGCGCGGGTCCTCGGCCAGCAGGCGCTCGATGCCTTCCTCGGCCTCGCCGGTGCGCAGCGCCGCGTCGGCGCGCAGCCGGTAGCGGCCACGGCCGGCGTGGGTGTCGAGCGCGAACAGGGGCGCGGGCTTGGCGGTCAGGGCATCGCACAGCGCCAGCAGGACGACGTGCTTGAGCACGTCCGCGTGGTTGCCGGCATGGAAGGCGTGGCGGTAGTTCATCGCGCCAAGGATACGCGGGCGGGCCCCCGGCCGCGGGTATGCTCTTCCGCCATGACCGCCGATGCCGCCACCCGCTCCACCGTGCTGCTGGTCGAGGACGACCTGGCGATCGCGGAGACCATCCTCTATCCGCTGCGCGCGGAGGGCTTTGCCGTGGAGCACCACCTGCTGGGCGGCGGCGTGGCCGAGCGCGTGCGCGCCGGCGGCATCGACCTGGTGCTGCTGGATGTCGGATTGCCGGACGTCGGCGGATTCGAGGTGTGCCGGCGGCTGCGGGCGTTCAGCGCGCTGCCGGTGGTGTTCCTCACCGCGCGCAGCGACGAGTTCGACCGCGTGCTGGGCCTGGAGCTTGGCGCCGACGACTACATCGCCAAGCCGTTCTCGCCGCGCGAGCTGGTGGCGCGGGTGCGCGCGCGGCTGCGCCGCCATCCGGTCGCGGACACCGACGGCGGCGGCGTGCGGCGCAACGGCCGTTTCGAGCACGATCCGGACGCGCGGCGGATCGCGTTCGCCGGCACCCAGCTCGAGCTCACCCGCTACGAGTACGCGCTGCTCGCGGAGCTGCTGCGGCGGCCCGGCGCCATCCTCAGCCGCGCGCAACTGCTCGACCGCGCCTGGCACGACGCCGGCGACAGCGGCGAACGCACCATCGATACCCACGTCAAGACGCTGCGCGGCAAGCTGCGCGCGGCGGATGCCGCGGCCGACCCGCTGCGCACCCATCGCGGCGTCGGCTACTCGCTCGACGTCGGCTGAAGCACGGTGCGCATCGGCCTGCGGATCCTGCTCGGCTACTTCGTGATCGTCGCGCTGGCGGCGCTGCTGCTCGGACGCGTGTTCGTGCAGCAGGTGAAGCCCGGCGTGCGCCAGGCGATGGAGGACACCCTGGCCGACACCGCCAACGTGCTGGCGGAGCTGGCCACCGACGACCTGCTGGCCGGGCGCATGGACGTCGGCCGCTTCGCCACGCGCGTGCGCGCACTGGCCGCGCGCGACCCGGGCGCGCGCATCTGGGGCTTCGACAAGCACGCGGTGAGCTACCGCGTCACGGTCACCGATGCGCAGGGCATCGTGGTGTTCGACTCCGACGGGCGCGACCTGGGCCGCGACTATTCGCAGTGGAACGACGTGCATCGCACCCTGCGCGGCGAGTACGGCGCGCGCTCCACGCGCAGCGACCCGGCCGACGACGCCAGCTCGGTGATGCATGTGGCGGCGCCGATCCTGGACGGCGCGCGCATCGCCGGCGTGCTCACCGTGTCCAAGCCCAACCAGGCGATGGCGCCGTTCATCGCGCAGAGCCAGGCGGTGGTGATGCGCTGGGGCTGGGTGCTGCTGGGCACGTCGCTGCTGGTCGGCCTGCTGGCCGCGTGGTGGCTGGCGCGCCAGCTCGGTGGCCTGCGCCGCTATGCCGATGCCGCCGCCGCCGGCGAACGCGCGGTGCTGCCGGACTCCGCCGGCGAGTTCGCCGACCTGGGCCGCGCGATCGAGTCGATGCGCCTGCGGCTGGAAGACCGCCAGTACGTCGAGCGCTACGTGCACACGCTCACCCACGAACTGAAGGCGCCGCTGGCCGCGATCCGCGGCGCGGCGGAGCTGCTGGAATCGCCGCTGCCCGATCCCGACCGCGTGCGCTTCGCCGGCCACATCGGCGCGCAAAGCACGCGCATGGCGACGATGATCGACATGCTGCTGGCGCTGGCCGCGGTGGAGCACAGGCAGCAGCTCGACGCGCCGGTTGCGGTGGACGTCGCAGCCCTGGTCGCCGAGGTCTGCGAGGACACCGCGCCGCGCCTCGCCGCGGCCGGCCTGGCGCTGCAGGTCAACGCTTCGCCGCTGCCCGCGGTGGTGGCCGGCGACGCGTTCCTGCTGCGCCATGCGCTGGCCAACCTCGTCGACAACGCGATCGGCTTCTCCCCCGCCGGCGGCCGTGTGCTGGTGACATTGCGACAGGTGGACGGCGACGTGGAGGTGGAAGTTGCAGATGAAGGCCCGGGTATCCCGGACTACGCCGCGGGGCGCGTCTTCGAGCGCTTCTACTCGCTGCCGCGACCGGGCGACCGCGGCCGCAGCAGTGGCCTCGGCCTGACCTTCGTCGCCGAGGTCGCGGCACTGCATGGCGGGCGCGCGGCCCTTCGCAACCGCGAAGGCGGCGGTGCCGTCGCCAGCCTGGTGTTGCCGCTGCAGCCGGCCAGGTAACGCCTGTGCCTCGTGCAGCGCGTGGCGCGGCGTCGCATCGCCGGGCCGCGGGCTTCACCCTCGCTTCATCGGGGCGCCGTCGTGCCGCCATCCGCCGCGTCCAGCCTGTCCGCTCTCTTCTCCATGGGTGAGGGCGACATGCGTCTCTGGTTCAAGGTGGTGATGGTCGCGGCGATGACGCTGGCGATCCTGGCGGCGCTGGCCATGGTCCGCGGCGTGATCGACGAGCGCCAGGCGCGACGCGCGGAAGCGGTGGCCAGCGTGGTGGCGGGCTTCGGCGGGGCGCAGGTGCTGGCGGGACCGGTGCTGGTGGTGCCGTACGTGGAGGAGGTCGAAGAGGACGTGCGCGATGCGGCCGGCATCCTGCACAAGGTGACGCGCACGCGCGAGCGGCAGTGGACGTTCTTCCCGGAGACCCTGCTGGTCGATGGCGCGCTGGCGCCGGACACGCGCCGCCGCGGCCTGCACCAGGTGCGGGTGTACCAGTGGTCCGGCTCGCTGCGGGCGCGTTTCGACGCGCGCATCCCCGACGAAGTCGGCCGCGTGCGGCGCATCGGCCGGCCGTGGCTGGCGCACGGCATCGCCGACGTGCGCGGACTGCGCGAGCTGCCGGTGTTCACGCTCGACGGCAAGGCGCTGCCGCTGGTGCAGGGCCTGGGCCATGCCGACGGGCCGGGACTGCATGCGCGCCTGGCGGCACCGCGCGCGGGGCAGCGCCTGGCGTTCGCGACCGCGCTCGCGCTCGAGCTGCGCGGCACCGAGTCGTTCGCCATGCTGCCGGTGGCGCGCAGCAACGACCTGCGCCTGCAGTCGTCGTGGCGGCATCCGAAGTTCGAGGGCCTCTCGCCTCAGCACGACATTGGCGCCGACGGCTTCCGCGCGCGCTGGCAGGTGGCGGCGCTCGCCACCGGCGCGCAGCGCGAATACCGCCACGCCCCCGATGTCGCCCGGAACGCAGGCGGCGCGGACGGGGCGCAGACCAGCGCGGTCAGCGTGGCGCTGATCGACCCGGTAAACGCCTACCTGCAGGCCGAGCGCGCCACCAAGTACGGCGTGCTGTTCGTGGTGCTGACCTTCGTCGGCTTCTTCATGTTCGAACTGCTGCGACAGATGCCGATCCATCCAGTGCAGTACGCGCTGGTGGGGCTGGCGATCGCGCTGTTCTTCCTGCTGCTGGTCAGCCTCGGTGAACACATCGCCTTCGGATGGGCCTATCTGGTCGCAGCGTCGGCCTGCATCGGGCTGATCGGCTTCTACCTGTCCGCGGTGCTGCGCGGCGTGCTGCGTGGCGTCGGCTTCGCCGCCATGCTGGCACTGCTCTATGCCGCGCTCTACGGCCTGCTGGTGTCGGAGGACAACGCGCTGGTGCTGGGCGCCGGCCTGCTGTTCGCGATCCTGGCCGCGATCATGGTGCTGACCCGCAAGGTGGACTGGTATGCGCTGTCCGGGCGTGGTGCATGAGCGCGTCGCGCTCAGCCGATGGCCGGCAACACGCGGCCCAGGGCAAGGGACCCCGCGGCCAGCGCCGCGCCGATCGCGGTGGCCGCGAGCACGTCACTGGGGTAGTGCAGGCCCAGCACCACGCGCGACAGCGCAACCAGCGCGGTAAACGGCAGCAGCAGCCACGCCAGCTGCGGGTAGTAGGCCAGCGCGACGATGGTGAAGGCCACCGCATGCAGGGTATGCCCGGAGGGAAAGCTGAACTCGTCGAGCGGGGCGATCCAGGCGCGGACGCGCACGTCGGTGGCGAACGGCCGCGGCCGCCGCGTCCAGCGCTTGAGCGCCTTGTACAGCAGCAGCGCGACCACGCCGGTGGCCGCCAGGTGTGCCGATGCCGCCAGCCCCTGGATGCCATCCAGCACCACCAGCGCCGCCATCAGCACGTACCAGGCCACGCCGTCGCCGAGCCGGCTTACGGTGGCGAAGACGCGCAGCACGTGCGTCGTGGCGCACCAGCCGTTGGTGCGCAGGCACCAGGCAAGATCGCCGCCGCGCGCGGCGTCAGGCGAGGGCGTTGGCGCGGGTGGTCGCGGCATGTGGGGTCTCCCGGTGCCTGCCGATGCGCTGCAGGATGGCGTCGAATTCCGCGGCCACGCTAGCCGGGCGCAGTGGTGCGACGGCGGCGCGTGCGCGCCGGCCCATCTCGCGGCGCGCGTCGTCTTCAAGCGCGATCCGGCACGCCGCGCCGATGAACCCATCCTCGTCACCTGGAGTGGGCGCGGCACCGTGCAGGCCGTGGCGCAGGTGCTCGCGCGCGGCGCCGTAGTTGAACGCCACCGTGGCCACGCCGCTGGCCATCGCCTCGAGCGTCACGTTGCCGAAGGTTTCCGACAGGCTCGGGAACAGGAACAGGTCGCCGCTGGCGACGTGTCGGGCCAGGTCGTCGCCGCGGCGCATGCCGCGGAACACGAAGTCCGGGTGTTCCGCGGCAAGCGCGGCGCGCTGCGGGCCGTCGCCGATCCACACCATGCGCGCGCCTTGCCGCTCGCGCTGCAGGGCACGGAAGGCGCGGACCGCCAGTCCGAGGTTCTTCTCGCTGGCGATGCGGCCCACGTGCACCACGGCCAGCCCGTCAGCGTCGATCCCCCATTCGGCGCGCAGCGCGTTGCAGCGCCGCGAGGCGTCGAAGCGGTCCGTGTCGACCGCGCGCGACAGCAGGGTCGGGCGGGCGAATCCCGCGCCGGCCAGCGCGTCCCGCAGTTCCTGCGTGGGCACCAGGGTGGCATCGGCACCGTTGTGGAAGTGCCGCATCCAGCGCATCGCGGGGCCTGCCAGGAACGGCGCGCCATAGTCGGCGAGGTAGCGGTCGAAGCGGGTGTGGAAGCCGGTGGCCGCGGGGATGCCCAGCGCGCGCGCGGCGCGCAGCGCGGACCAGCCGAGCGGCCCCTCGGTGGCGATGTACACCGCGTCCGGACGCTGCCGGTGCCAATGCCGGCGCAGCCGCCCCGCAGCCGGCAGGCCGAAGCGCAGGCCGGGATAGCGCGGCAGTGCGGCGCCGCGCGTCAGCAGTTCATGCGCGGCCGGCGCGCGGTCGCCGGGGTTGCGTGGCCGCACCACGTCCACCGTGTGGCCGCGGGCGCGCAGGCCGCGCTCGAGGTCCTGCACGGTGAGTGCCACGCCGTTGATCTCCGGCGGGTAGGTTTCGCTGACGATCGCGTAGTGCATGCGCTGCTCCCGTTTCAGGAGCAGCCTGGACGCCTGCGGTGTCGCGCCTGTTGCAGCCGCTTGACGGCGCCGTGACAGCGCTTACCAGTGCAGCTGGACGCGCGCTTCGACGATCGACGGATCGTCGTGGATGCGCAGCCCGCTGGCGGCATCGGTGCGGCGGCTGGCCACGTCCACGTAGTTCAGCATCAACTTGGCATTCGAGCGCCAGTACCAGTTCACGCCCACGGTCCAGGCGTCCATGCGTCCGCCCTGCACGCCGCCGTCGTCGAGGTCGAGCTGGTCGTAGCGCAGGCCGAGCTGCCAAAGGCCGCCCTCGCCGACCGTGGTCCGCGGCAGGCCGCCGCGGTAGCCCCAGGACGTGCCGCCGGGATTCCACATCGCGCTCGCGTAGCCGCCGCCGGCGTCGTAGCCGCCGGTGTCGATGCGATCGGCGCGCGCCAGGAAGTACTCGCCCTGCAGCTTGACGGGGCCGGTGATCCACATTGCCTCGAGGCCCGTCGTGGCCACGCGGTCGGCGTCGGGCAGGGTGCCGCTGTCGACCAGGCGGACCGCGGACAGATCGGCATTGGGCCGCGCGCGCAGGCGCAGGCTGTCGCCAGGGGTGTCGCGGTCGACGTGGCTCATCCCCAGGTGCAGGACCTGTCCGTCCGTGCGCAGCGGCGCCCACCAGCCGCGCGCAGCGTAGCCCGAGCCATGGGCGCCGTCGCTGGTCAGTTCGCGGCCGAACCAGGCCACGGTTGTGCCGTAATCGGAGGCGTCATAGGCCCAGGAGGCACCCAGTCGGCGCCCGGGGGCGAAGGTGTTGGTGGCTGCCGCCTTGGCGATGAAGTCGTTGTTGCGGCTGGAGGACAGCTCCTCCAGGCCGCTGGGCTGCTTGGCCTGGCCCAGCAGCAGGGTGTGGCTGGGGGCGCCGTCACCGCCGAAGCGCCAGCTGATGTTGTTGTCGAGGTAGCTCTCGTTCTCGACGTCGTAACCGACCACCCAGCCGAAGCCGCCCGGGCCGCTGCCCTTGAGCACCAGTTCGAAGCGACGGATGCCGGTGGCGCGGTCACGCCCATCGGCGCGCCCGTCCAGGTCGGCCAGGTCGTTGTCGAACCAGTTGCCGTCGACCTGGAACATGCCCTCGAACGCCACGTCGGAACCGGCCACCGTGCCCAGTGGAACCTCCGCGCGCGCCGGCGGGGCGATGACGGCGGCGGACAGGAGGGCGACGGCAAGCAGGGAACGCGGCATGGCAGGGAACCTGGGTTCGGGGGTACCGGCCAGTTTACGCAAGGGCTGCACCCCCTGCCCGCAACACTGCAGCCCGCGCCTCGCCTCAGTTCAGGTGTCCCTCGGACACCCGGCTCATGCCTCCGGCCGCAGCCTGGAAGCCGGCGGCCTGCAGCGCGGCGCGGAATGCCGGATTGTCGCCGCGGGCCAGGGCCTGCAGCCGGTAGCGGCCGTCGGCTTCGATGTCCAGCGTGGCCTCCAGCCCCAGCGGAGCGCTGGCGTCCTCCGGGACGAGGACCAGGCGTCCGCCATCGCCCTCGCAGGCTGGTATGCCGGCCAGGATCATCGGCGGCAGCGTGTCCAGCGGCAGCGTCAACTCCACGCGCACGCGGCCACCGGCTTCGCGGCAGCCGCCGGCATCGAACAGCAGGCGCGCGTCTTCGAGCAGCGCACGCAGGCCGACTCCCGCGAACGGGGGCAGCGGTACCACCCCGTCGCCGTCGCCCAGCCCCGCCAGGCGTCCGCGCGACAGCACCACGCGCGCGCTGTCGTTGCGCAGGTGCAACTGCTGTCGTCCTGCCAGCAGCGGCAGCGGCGCCAGCCCGATCCGGAGGTCGCCCACGGCCTGGCCGCGCCAGTGCGCCGCGCGCAGCCGCCCGTTCCAGAGGCTTCCTCCGGCTTCCACCGCGCCAAGGCCGGGCGGCAGGCCGATCCGCGGCAGCAGCAACTGCAGGGGCACCAGCAACAGAAGAGCCAACAGGAACGCCACGCCTGCCCAGGCCAGGCCACGCCGCATGCTCATGGCGCGACTCCGGTGAAACCGACCTCGGCACGCAGCTGGCCGTCGGCGCGTTCCACGTGGAGGGTCGCGGGGGCGATGCGGTCGGTGCTGGCCAGCGTGCCCAGCCACGCGAACAGCGCGGGCGAGGCGACGCGGTCGAATTCGAGGCTGAACGTGCCATCGGCGGCGGTGCGCTGCCGGCTCGGCGCCAGGCCGGCGATGCGCGCGCTGTCCAGCACGCGCTGCTGCAAGGCTTCCAGGCCCTGCGGGTGCGGGGGTGGCGTGGTGGCATCGCCGTGGGACAGCGCGCCGACCTCCGCCTCGACCGCCTGCAGGGCTGCGGCGGCCTGGTCGTAACGGGCCTCGGCACCATCGCGCAGCGTGCGCAGCGGTCCGAGCAGCCCGTACCACCAGGCGAACGCGGCTAGCAGCGCCAGCATGGTCGCCACCATGGCGCGCTCGCGCGCCGCCAGTCCGTGCCACCAAGTGGCCAGTCTCGCGGTCGTGATCATGCCCCGGGCTCCAGCGTGATGCCGGTCAGCAGCCCGCCGGGGGCGTCGCTGCCGGTGCCCTCCACCAGCTGCCAGCCATCGACGGCGAGCGCGCCGCGGATGGCGTCCAGGTCGTCGGGCGTGGCATGGAACAGGGATGCGCGCAGCCGGTCTCCGCGCTGGTAGTCGAGCGCCGTGAGATACGTGCCGGGGCGCGACGCGACCGCCGCGAACAGGGCGCCCGTCGCGGCGGAAAATGCCAGCGGCGCACGCGCTGCGTCAAGGTGCGCGCGCAGCGTTGCCGGATCGGTCCGCGCAGCGGCGCTGCCGTCGCCGTTGCGCGGCAGCACCCGCTGCACCGTTGCCGCCGCGCGCTGCTGCAGGTCGCGCGCGGCCAGCTCCAGCCGCAACGCCTGCGCCGCCACCAGCAGCAGCGGTGAGGCGAGCAGCGCGGCCACCAGCCAGGCCATCCGCCTGCGGTTGGCCGGCCGCGCCCGGGTCGCGGGCGGTGCGAACGCGCCCTGCAGCAGGTCGATGTCCGGCTGCAGCGCCCGCGCGGCGAGGGTGGCGATGTCATCCGCCGGCAGCACCTGGTGCGCGCGGCCGGCGAGCACGCGTGCGGCGAGCGCCGGCTCGGCGCTGAAGGCGAGGGCGGCGCCGCGCACCAGCCAGCGGTCGCCGGCGTCGAACACGCAGGCGCCATGGTCGTCGCTGTCGCAGGCGCCGCCCGGTGCAGCGGGCAACAGCAGCTGCTCGGGAACCACGGCGTCCGCGCGCATGCCGAATGCCATGGCACGGGCCAGCCAGTCGAGCAGGTGGCGCGGGTCCACGGCCGCCACCATGCGCGTGGCCTGTCCGTCATCCGGCGCCAGTGCCACGTGCAGGTCGGCGGGGTGCGCAAGACGCGTGGCGAGCAGGGCGCGTGCGGCGCCCAGGGCCTGCGCGGCGCTGCGCGCGGGCAGCTCCAGCCAGTCGACACGCACGTCCGCGCCGGGCACCACCAGTACCGTGCGCGGCGCAGCGGAGAATGCCGGCGGGTCGGGCGGCGCGTCGGGCGCAAGCGTTGCACGCGCCAGTACGCGGCCGGCGTCGTCGAGATGGAAACAGGTGGCGTGCGCCAGCGGGTCCGCGGGCAGCCACAGGATGCGCGTACTCATTCGTCGTGGGTCCATCGTCGTGCCAGCAGCCGTACCGGGCCACCGGGATCGTGTTGCAAGAGGGCGCTCAGCACGACTTCGGCGCCGCCGTATTCGACCTCCGAGTGCAGCGTGAAATAGCGCGTGCGCAGCCGCACCTGCTGGAGTTCCGGGTCAAGGGCGACCGCCGCGGCCAGCGCGGGCTGCGCCCACCACGCGGCGATGTCGCGCCAGCCGTCGGGCGGGCGCGAGGCGATCAGCCGCTTCGCCGCCGCGATATCGAGCGCGTTGCCGGTGAGCATGGCGAGGATCACGGCGTCGCCGTCCTCGAGCGTATTGATGTTGACCGGCGCCAGCGCGGCGTCGGGCAGGGCGCAGACGTGCGGGCGCAGGCGCAGGTACGCGTCGTGGTCGTGGCCGACGACCGCGCGCAGTTCGCTGACCTCGGTCAGCAGGGTGCCTGCGGTGCGGTACGCGGGCACGCGTGCGGCGTAGGCGGCATCCTCGGCACCGGCCGCGCGCGGCAGGCTGTCACTGTCGATCCAGTCGACCAGCGCGTCGACCATGGCGCCCGCCTGCGCCGCGTTGAATCCGAGTGCAGTCAGCAGGGCGAGGTACTGGCGCACGCCGGCTTCGCGCACCGTCCATTGGCCGACGGCGCCTTCGACCACGCTGTTGAGGTTGAAGCAGGCGGTGGCGTCGTCGACGCGCACGCGCATCGCGCCGTCGTCGATCGGGAACACGAACGGCCGGCCGTTCCAGCCGCCTTCAAGCGTCGTGCGGCCATCGGGCCGGCCCAGCTGCAGGATGCGGCCGCGAGCCAGCTCCTCGGTGCCGAGCGCGAACCACTGCGCCTGTGCCAGCGCCTGCGCGTTGCCGGTACGGCGCAGGCCGAATCGGATGTCGTCCATCACCGCCACCAGCAGCACCGTCATCACCGCCACCAGCAGCAGCACGGTGAGCAGCGCGGCGCCGCGTTCGCGCGCGGCGCTCACGGCGTGGTCCCCGGCAGCAGGAAGCGCTGGCGGACCTCGCCGATATCGTCCAGCGCCAGCTCCAGCTCCACCGCGCGCGGCAGGCTGGCGGCGCCGCCATGCCAGCCGTCGTTCCAGGCCTCGCCGTCGAAATAGGCCACGCGCGCCCGGGTGATGCCGTCCAGCAGCACGCGTGCCCGCGCCGCGGCCGTGCCGTCCAGCGCGGGCCGCGCGCTGCGCTCCAGGCGCCCGGCGACGATCCGGTACTCGACGTGCTGCAGCGACGCGCGCGGCGCGCCGTCCGGGTTCTCGTGGCCGCGGCGCACGAAGGCGAACAGCGGCCCGGATTCATCCGGACGGCCGCCGATGAAGGCGTCGCGCGCGGGCGAGCCGTCGCTGCGCCGCGCCAGCCGCGTCGCCGCCTGCGACAGGTCGGTGCGCAGCAGGGCGCGCGCGCGCTGGAACTCGCCCAGTCGCGCCATGCGTTCGCGCAGCGCCTGCTGGCTGTCGGCGGCATAGGCCATCACCGCGACGCCGGCGGCGGCGATCAGGCCGAAGATCGCCAGCGACACCATCACTTCGAGCAGGGTGAAACCGCGCTGCCGCGCGTCGCGGCGGGCGCGGACAGCGGCGCGCGACCCGGTCATTCCGGCACGCCCCGGAACAGCGCGAGCTCGGCGGCCACGCGTGCTTCGCCCGGCGCCATGACCGTGACGTCGATGCGCAGCAACGATGCATCGGCGGTGGGCGCCACCGTGCGCGTCCAGCGCCAGTCGCGGCCGCCGGCGGTCTCGGTCCCGTGCGCGTCATCGCCGAGCAGGCGCGCGTCGATCGTCGCTGCCTCGACCGCGACGTTGTCCGCCACGACCGCCGCCAGCACGCGTTCCTCGATCGCCACCGCGGTGCGCGTGCTCTCGCCCGCGAGGTTCAGCAGGCCGAGCACGGCGAGGGCGAACACCGCCAGCGCGACCAGCATCTCGATCAGCGAGAAGCCGGAGGCGCGGGGTGAGCGCGCGCCGTGCTCAGCGTGCGCCGGCATCGACGTCGATCCCGCCGCCGCCATCGACCATGATCCGCGCGCTGCGGCCCTCGCGTTGCAGCACCAGCGTCACCGGTTCGCTGGCACCGGTGGGATCGAAGCGCACGCTCGTGCGCGCGTGCCCCTGCGGCAGGACGGCCTGCGTGCCCGGCTGCCAGGCGACCGTCGCGAACGCCTTGCCGTCGAGCGGCTGCCAGCCGTCGAAGCGCCGGCGCCGGAATTCGTATCCGCGCGCGGTGGCGCTCACCTCGATGGTGCGCATGCCGAGGATCGCTTCGTCGCGCGCGTGAGCGAGGCGAGCGCCGAACGCGTCGGCCTCTTCGACCAGCACGTCGTCACCCGGCGGCAGCGTCAGCGCCACGGCGGCGCCGGCGAGGCCGATGACGGCCAGGGCGACCATCAGCTCGACCAGGGTGAAGCCCTGCATGCGCACGAGGACGTCCACTCAGCCCCAGTTGCCGATGTCGGCACCGTCGCCCTCGCCGCCCTCGACGCCGTCGGCGCCGAACGAGAACACGTCGAAGCTGCCGTCGCGGCCGGGCTGGCGGTACTGGTAGGCGTTGCCCCAGGGGTCGGCGGGCAGGCGGCGGATGTAGCCGCCCTTGCGGTAGCGCTCCGGGCGCGCGAGCCCCGCCGGCGCCTTGAGCAGCGCGTCGAGGCCCTGCGCCGTGGACGGATAGGCGAGGTTGTCGAGGCGGTAGGTCTCCATCGCCTGCTCGAGCACGGAGATGTCGGCGCGTGCCTTCTCCGCCATCGCGCGATCCTGGCTGGGCATGACGTTGATCATCACCACCGTGGACAGCAGGCCGATGATGACGATCGCGACCATCAGTTCGACCAGGGTGAAGCCGGCCGCACGCGCGGGCCGCGCACGATGGACACGGGGGAAGGTGCTGCGGGGGCGATGCATGTCGGGGTCTCCGGTCAGCCGGCCACGAGGGCGTTGAATTGCAGGATGGGCAGCATGATCGCGAGCACGATCACCGCCACCACCGCGCCCAGCACGATGATGATCAGCGGTTCGAGCAGGCTCATCGCCACGCTGGTGAAGGTGTTGAACTCGCGTTCCAGGTAGTCCGCGGCGCGGTCGAGCATCGGTGCCAGGCGGCCGCTGTCCTCGCCACTGGTGGCCATGTACAGCAGCGTCGGCGGGAACACGCCGGCGCGTTTCATCGCGCTGGACAGGCTGCCGCCCTCGCGGATGACGTCGACCATGGCGCCCGTGGCCTCGCGCAGCACGCTGTTGCCCACGGTGCGCGCGGTGATCGCCAGGCCTTCGATCAGCGGCAGGCCGCTGTCGGCCATGGTGGCGAGGGTGCGCGCCATGCGTGCGGCGTGCAGGTCGCGCAACAGGCGGCCCAGCCCGGGCGACTTCAGCAGCGCGGCATCGAACGTGCGCCGCGGGCCGGGCCGGCGCAGCAGGCGCGCAGTCGCCACGCCCAGCACCGCCAACAGCGCGAGCACCGGCAGGCCCCATGTGGCCATGGCGTCGGACACGCCGATCACGATCCGGGTCAGCAGCGGCAGCTCGCGGCCCATCGATTCGAATTGTTCGACCACCCGCGGCACCACGAACGCCATCAGCGCGATCACCACCAGCACCGCGGTCAGCGCCAGCGCCGCGGGGTAGACCAGCGCCGAGACCAGCTTGCCGCGCACCTGCTGCTCGTGTTCCTGCAGGTCGGCCAGGCGCTCGAGGATCGCCGGCAGGGCGCCGGTGCCTTCGCCGGCGGCGACCATCGCGCGGTACAGCGGCGGGAACGCCTTGCCTTGGCGCGCCATCGCGTCGGACAGGCGGAAGCCTTCCAGCACATGGGCGTGGGTGGCCATCACCACCCGGCGCACGGCGGGGCGCTCGGCCTGGCTGCCGATGGTGCGCAGCGCCTCTTCGAGCGGTGCCACCGCGACCAGGGTCGCGAGCTGGCGGGTCAGCAGGGTCAGGTCCTTGGCGCTGAAGCGGCCACGGCCCGGCGCGGTCGTCGCCGCCGTGGTGGTGGCCGGCTCCACGCGCACCGGGAGCAGACGCCGCCGTTCCAAGACGCGCCGCGCATCGGCCACGCTGCCGGCCTGCACCACGCCTTCGCGGCTGCGGCCCTCGACGTCGTAGGCGGCGTAGTCAAACGCCGGCATGGTCGGACTCCTGGCGGGTGACGCGCATGGCTTCCTCGAGCGTGGTCTCGCCGCGCAGCACCGCGGCGCGCGCGGCGTCTCCAAGGCGGCCGGTGCTGGCGAACGCGGCCGCGGCCAGCGCGTCCTCGTCGGCCTCGGCGCCGATCAGCTGGCGCATGCGCTCGTCGACGGTGAGTGCTTCGTGGATGCCGATGCGTCCGGTATAGCCGGCGTGGCTGCACTGCGCGCAGCCGACCGCGCGGTATACCACCGCGCCGGTCGCGTCAGGCTGGCCGTCGGCGGCGAGCAGGCGCGCGGTCGCGGCATCGGCCACCACGGGTTCGCGGCAGCGCCGGCACAGCCGGCGCAGCAGCCGCTGGGCCAGCACCAGGCGCAGGGTGGAGGCGAGCAGGAACGGCTCGATGCCCATGTCGCGCAGGCGGGTGACGGCACCAGGCGCGTCGTTGGTGTGCACCGTGGACAGCACCAGATGCCCGGTGAGGCTGGCCTGCACCGCGATCTGCGCGGTCTCCGGGTCGCGCACTTCGCCGACCATCACCACGTCCGGGTCCTGGCGCAGGATCGCGCGCAGGCCAGCGGCGAACGTCATGCCGACGCGGGCGTTGACCTGGGTCTGGCCGACGCCGTCGATGGCGTACTCGATCGGATCCTCGACGGTGAGGATGTTGCGCCGCCCGTCATTGAGCGTGGCCAGCGCCGCGTACAGCGTGGTGGTCTTGCCGGCGCCGGTGGGGCCGGTGACCAGGATGATGCCGTTGGGCACGCGCAGCGCGCGCTGCAGCGCGTCCAGCACGTCCGGCTGCATGCCCAGCTCGGCGAGCGGCAGGCCGCCCTGGTCCTTGTCGAGGATGCGCATCACCACGCGTTCGCCGCCGCGCGCGGGCAGTGTGGACACGCGCACGTCCAGCGCCTTGCTGCCCATGGTCAGGCCGATGCGGCCGTCCTGCGGCACGCGCTTTTCGGCGATGTCCAGGCGCGCCATCACCTTGACCCGCGACACCAGCAGCGGCGCGATGCGCGCCGGCAGGCGCAGCGCCTCGCGCATCACGCCGTCGACGCGCATGCGCACCACCAGCGCGGACTCGAACGGTTCGACGTGCACGTCGGACGCGCCGCTGCGCGCGGCTTCGGCGATCAGGCCGTTGATCAGGCGGATCACCGGGGCGTCGTCCTGCGCTTCCAGCAGGTCGGCGCTCGCGGGGATGTCGTCGGCCAGCGCGTCGAGGTTGCCGGGCAGGTCGAGATCCCCGGCGCCCGCGGCCAGCGCGGCGTCGGCGTACAGCTCCGACAGCCGGCGGTCGAAGGCGGAGCGTGGCAGCAGCTCGACCTCGAGCGCGCGCCCGAGACTGCGGCGTGCTTCGAGCAGTGCAGCGGGATCGGCGTCGTCGCACAGGCCCACGCGCGCAGTCGCCTCGCCGATGCCGAGCAGCAGCACGCCGTGGCGCTTGGCGAAGGCATAGGTGAAGGCGGGCAGGGGCTCGCTCATCGCGCGGTGTCGGTCCCGGCGGGCAGTGGCGCGGCGTCCGTGGTCGGTGCCGGAGGCAGGGGCATCGCGCCAGGCGTGGCGGCGGGCGCCGGCATGGTCGGCGGCGTGGTGCGCAGGTAGTCGCGCACCAGCGCTTCCAGCGCCGCCTCGCGCTCGCCGGCCACCGGCCCCTGGCTGCGCACCATGTAGTCGTAGCGTGGCGCGGTCATCGCCTGCGCCTCGCGCGCGCTGCGCACGATGGTCGGGCGGATGAAGATCATCAGGTTGGTCTTGTCGCTGGCGCGCGACTTGTGCCGGAACAGGTTGCCGATGATCGGTATGTCGCCCAGCAGCGGCACCTTGTCGACGGTGTTGCGGTCGCTCTGGTCGAGCAGGCCGCCGAGCGCGACGATCGCGCCGTCGTCCACCAGCACCCGCGTCTCCAGCTCGCGCTTGTTGAGCACCAGCTCCGAGAAGTCCTCGCTCACCGGCCCGGCGATCGAGGAGACCTCCTGGCGCAGGGTGAGGGTGATGCCGCCGCCGGCGTTGATCTGCGGGCGCACTTCCAGCTGGATGCCGACGTCCTGGCGCTGGATGGTGCGGAACGGGTTGCTGTTGCTGTCGCCCAGCACCTCGCCGGTGGTGGTGGGCACTTCCTGGCCAACCAGGATCCGCGCCTCCTCGTTGTCGAGGGTGAGGATGGACGGGGTCGACAGCAGGTTGGACGCCGTGTCGCTCTTCACCGCGTCGATGATCAGGCCGAAGGTGGCGTTGTCGTTGCCGCCGGCGATGCCGCCGAGGGCGCCGTTGAGGCCGAGCAGCGACTGCACCGCGACGTTGCGCGCGAGGTCGAGCACGGAGTCCTCGTCGTCGCCGCCATTGTTGGCGTTGCGCGCGCGCTGCGCGGCCACGCCACCGGCGATCGGCATGATGCCCGGGTTCGCGCCGGGGAACTGGGTGGCGAGGAACGGGATGTTGCTGCCTTCCTTGCCGGCGATCAGCAGCTGCGCGCCGAGCCTGCGCGCGGCGTTGTCGGAGATCTCCACCACGATCGCCTCCACCAGCACCTGTTCGCGGCGGGTGTCGAGCTGGGTGATGACCTCGGCCAGCAGGCGTTGGGTCTCGGGGTCGGCGTTGATGATCAGCGAGTTCGAGCCCGGGTAGCGCACGATCGTCGGGCGCTTGCCCTGGCTGCCGGTGATCACCGTGGCCGTCGCGGTGTCACCCGCCTGCGCGGGCGCCGCGACGGCGGTGCCGTCGCCACCGTCGGTGGCCTGGCCGACGAGCTGCTGCAGCACTGGCAGCAGTTGTTCGGCGCTGGCGTGCTGCAGTTTGACCACGCGCACGTTGCCGGTGCGCTCGGCGCGGCGGTCGAGCTCGAGGATGGTCTGCACCACGCGCTGCACCACGCGTGGATCGCCGCGCACCACGATCGAGTTGCTGCCCTCCACCGGCAGGATCGACAGCTGGCCGTTGCGCGCTTCACCGCCGCTGGCGAACAGGCCGCCGACGGTGGCGGCGACCTCGCGCGCGGAGCTGTTGCGCAGGGTGATGGTGTCGATGCTGGCGGTGTCGCTGTCGATCTGTGCCACCAGGCCGCGGATCCGGCGCACGTTGTCGGCGTAGTCGGCGACCAGCAGCGCGTTGCCCTGCGGCGTGGGCACCACCACGCCGCCGCGGCCGACCAGTGGTTTCAGCGTCTCCGCGGCGATGCGCGCATCCACCATCGCCAGCGGCAGGACCTGGGTGGTGAACGCGGAGCCACCCGAGCCCCCGCCGGGCTGCTGCGCGGCGATGTCGTCGGGCACCACGCGGTAGGCGCCGCTGCCCGCCGGCACCGCCAGCAGGCCGTTGGCGCGGAGCACCGCCAGCAGCACGCCGAGCAGTTCGGCCTCGTCCATGGCGCGGTCGCGCGTGACGCTGACGCTGCCCTGCACGCGCGGGTCGATGATGAAGGTGGTACCGGTGGCGCGTGCCACGTCCTGGATGAAGGCGCGGATGTCGGCGTCCTGCGCGGTCACGGCGGTGCCGGCGGCGGGCGCCTGCGCAAGTGCGACGGTCGGCGACGGCAGCGCGAGCGCGATGACGAGGGCGGTGGCGAGGAGTCGCTGTTTCAAGGGGTGTCTGCCTGCAGGGTCGTGGTGTGCGTCGTTCCGTCGCGCGCGTAGGTGAGGGTGATCGTGCGGCTGCCCGCCAGCTCCGCGGGCAGCGCGGCGTACCGCTCGGGGGTGAGCGCCTGGCCGTTGACCGACAACAGCACGTCGCCGGCCTGGAGGCCGGCCTGGCGCAGCACCGCACCGTCGCCGCGCGGGATCACGCTGTAGCCGGCGGGCTGGCCGTCGTTGGCCTGGACGGGGCGAAGTCCCGCCTGCGCGAGCAGTTGCGCGGGATCGACGTTGGCCGCGCCGCCGGTGGGGGCGGGTGCGCGCGCTGCCGGCAAGGCCGCCGGCGCCTGGCGTGACGCGGCCGAAGGCGTGCCGCCTGCCGGCGCGGCGAAGCGCAATTCGCTTCGGGTGCCGGACGCCGCCAACGTCACATGGCCATGTGCGACCGCGACGAGCACGACGCCGGGCGCGACTTCGTCACCGACCACGAAGGCCTGCTGCCGCCCGTCCTTGCCGGCGATGATCGCCGCGCCCGCACCGGCACCAGCCGCTGGACGCGCGGCGTGGAGACGGAGCCCGGAGCTGTCGGCCGTGACATGTGCGGTGGCCTGCGCCGGGTGGAACGCGTCGATGGCAAGGCGTTCGGGGCGCGCTGCGGCGATCGAGGCGCGCGGCAACGTCGGCGCCGCGCCAACGGGTGCCGGTGGCACCAGCAGCAGCCAGGCCAGGCGGGCGGCCTGCACGGCCAGCAACGCGATGACGGCGGCCGTGGCCACGCGGCGCAGGAGCCCCGCATCGCGGGCGCGGGCGGGCAGTGCGTGCGGGGCTTGGAGGGCGAACGACGTGGCCAATGACGGACTCGGCGGCGCGGCGGATCCGCGCGGTGGTCAGATCATGCGAACGTTTGGTGACAATCCGGTGTCAATTGACATGAAACCGTCGCAAGACTCCAGGGAACGCAAAAGGGCGGGACCTCGCGGCCCCGCCCCCTGTCGGACGGTGGCGTGCTCAGAATTCCGCGGACAGGCTCAGCGAATACGTCACGCCCGGGTCGTAGCGCAGCACGTGCACCTTCTGCCCGCCGCGCTCCTGGTACTCGTCGAACTCGGTGTCGAGGATGTTGCGCGCGGCAAAACCCAGGGTCATCGCGGTGTCCCCGAGGTTGAAGCCCTTGCGCAGCACGAAGTCGAGCGTGGTGCCCGGCTCCTGCATGTAATCGGGCTGGCCGGGGCGGCCGCGTGCGGAGACGCGCTCGCTGACATGGTTCGCGATCAGCGTCGCCTGCAGGCCGGTGGACTCGTCCTCCACGCCGAACTGCAGGTTGGCGATGTGCTCGGACTGGCCCTGCATGTCGCTGCCGTCGCGCACGAACAGCCGCGCGTCCACCGGCGCGGGGTAGCCGAAGGGCTGCACCGTGTCGCCTTCGTCGGCATTCACCTCGGACTGCGACCAGGTGTAGTTGGTCGCCAGGTACAGCCGGTTTGCGCCCCACCAATCGGCGGCGAACACATCGTCGAAGTACTTCTTGAACTCCACTTCGGCACCATAGACCGTGGCTTCCGGTGCGTTGAGGAAGCTCTGGAAGATGGTGCCGCCGCCGCCGACGTTGATGTTGGTCTCGATCGGCTTGTCGATGGTCTTGTGGAACGCGCCGACCGTGAAGTATTCGCCCGAGCCGAAGAACCACTCGTGGCGGACGTCGAAGTTGGTGAGCTCGCTGTCCACCAGGTACGGGTTGCCGTAGAACTGGCGGAAGCTGTCGGGATCGCTGTACTGCTGCGGTGCCATCTCGCGGAACTGCGGGCGGGCGATGGTGCGCGAGGCACCGAAGCGCAGCTGGCGGTTGTCGGCGATGTTCCAGGTCAGGGTCAGCGCCGGCAGGAAGTAATCGTTCTCCAGCGGCGCCGGGGCGGCCTGGGCGATGCCGGTGATGACGTCGTACGGGGTCACCGACTGGGTCGCGTCCTCGTAGCGCACGCCCACGGTGGCGCGCAGGTTGGCGGTGATCTCGCCTTCCGCCTGCAGGTACAGCGCCTTGACCTCGAGCGCGGCGTCATAGGCCGAGGCACCGAACCCGCCGGTGGTCTCGCGCAGCCGCAGCAGGTCCTGGCTGAGGTTGTAGTCCGAGAACAGGTAGTCCGGCCGCTGGTAGCGGTTGTGGAAGGGCAGGGCGCCGTCGAGCGCGAGGAACTTGAACTCGCGGGCCCACGCATTGCGCTCGTTGTCCATGTACGCGCCGCCGAAACCGAGCGTCAGGTCGCGCTCGACCGGCAGGCGCCAGGTGACATCGAGGCCGGCGCTGTCCACGGTGTCCTCGACCGCGCTGAAGCGGGTGTAGTTCTGCACGCGCGAGGCGTCGTGGCTCCAGTAGCCGTCGACGTTCTCGTAACGGATGCCCTTTTCGTAGGGCACGTCGCGGGTGGCGCGCGCGGTGGCGGCGCGCCATTCGATCTTCAGGTCGTCGTATTCGCCGAAGGCGTGGCTGCCGGTGAGCTGGTGGTTGATCAGCTCGCGCTCGAACCACGCGGTGTAGTCGTCGCGCGCCTCGAAGCCGGCGAGGTTGTCCATGCCGGAGCGGCTGCGCGCCTCCTTGATGGTGTCGTGCACGTACAGGGTGGTCAGGCCGAGCTTGTTGCTGCCCCACTCGTAGCCGGCACCGAGCAGCACGTTGGTGCGTGCGTTGTTCTGGGTGGAGAGGAAATCGTAGTCGGAGTCGTATTCGACGACATCGTTGACGAACACGCCCTGCTGCTGGTCGCCGAAGCGGGTGCGCCAGGTGTTCTCGAATCCGGCCACGGCGATGAAGCCGATGCGCGCGTCCTCCCCCATCTCGGCCGTGTAGCCGGCGCTGGCGCCGACGTTGCCGTCCGGGTTGATGCTGTCGTTTTCCTGCAGCAGGTTCAGGTTGGCGTTCTGGAAGCTGCGGCCGATGCGGCGGATGTCTTCGCGGCTGAAGTCGCCGCCCAGGTCGACGCGCTGGCCGGTGGCGATCGCGTCCTGGAGCGCGCGCGGCATCTTGCGGGTGCCGTCGTCGTAGCCCGACCAGTCATCCTCGGAGCCGTAATAGGTCAGGCCCTTCTCGCCGGTGGTGACGCTGTTGCCGCCGCCGCCGACGCTCAGTTTGAAGAACGGCGCGTCGGGAATGGTCAGCGACTGCAGGTCGATGATGCCGCCGCCGAACTCGCCGGGGTACCTTGCCGAGTAGGTCTTCTGCACGGTCATGCCCTGCAGCACCTCGGCCGGGAACAGGTCCAGCGGCACCACGCGCTGCATCGGCTCGGGGCTGGGCAGGGGCGAGCCGTTCAGCAGCGCAGACGAGTAGCGTTCGCCGAGTCCACGCACGTAGACGAACTTGTCGTCGACGATGCTCACGCCCGAAACCCGCGACAGTGCCGCGGCGGCGTCGCCGTCACCGGTGCGCTCGAAGTCCTCGCGGGTGATGAACGAGGCGACTTCGGCGGTCTGCAGCATCGGTTCGGGAATGTATTCGCCACGCACCTCGACCGCGTCGAGCTGGGCTGGCGTGGAGGCCGCCTGCGCGGCGGCGTCCTGCGTGCCGGCCGCCTGCGCGAGCGTGGCCTGCACGATGGTGGCCTGCGCCGGAATGGCGGCGTCACCGCGTGGCGAGGCGGGCTGCTGGGCCCACGCGACCTGGCAGGCGAGCAGGGTGGTGATCGCGACGGACAGGCCGCTGCGTGACGGAGTGCGTTTCATGTAGTGACCTTCGCTGTGCGTTGCCGGTTGCGGCCTGGATGGAACGCGGGGCGGCCGTCATGGCCGCCCCGCGCCGAAGTGATGCCGTGTCGCATCAGTCCGTCAGCAGGACGTGTCGGCCGTCAGGCCGCAGGTCCAGCCCTGCCACCAGGTGTCGCCGGCGTTGCGCACGCCGCCGATGTAGTCCACCTGCTGGAAATGGCTGTCGACCGAAGTCAGGCCCTGGAATGCCGCGACCGCGCTTTCGTTGGCGCCGTTGACGAACACGTTGGCCAGGGTCGAGGTGCCGACCGAGTTGCCGGTGCCGGAGGTGAACGCCGCCTCGGCGCGCGCGTCGGCGAACGGGGTGGGGCAGGAGAAGAACACCGAGCCGAACGTGCCGGTGGTGTTTTCGTCGGAGATGCTCAGGCACTGCAGGGCGGCGCCGGTGCCGCCGGCGGGGCGGGTGACCACGGTGTTGTAGAACGCAGCCTGGGTGCCCTGGTTGAGGGTGATCGCGGCACCGCCGCCGGCGCGGCCGACGTAGGTGAAGTTGGCCACCTTCGGGTTCGAGTAGGGCTCGCGACGGATGCTCGACCACTCGTTCATGCGGTCGCCGCCGGTGGCGCGCTGGATGACGATGCCGTACTGCAGCGCGCCATTCCAGCCGGTGTCGGTGTCGAGGCTGTCGTCGTCGGCGCCGGTGACCACGATGTAGCGGCCGTTGACCGTGCCGCCGAACCATTCGATGCCGTCATCGGAGCTGTTGTGCACCTGCACGTACTCGAACACCGTGCCGTCGCCGACGCCACCGAGGGTAATGCCGTTGAGCTCGTTGTTGGGCGTGACCTCGAAGCCGGAATGCTTGACGCGCAGGTACTTGACGATGCCGCTGTTGTCGCGCGGCGCGTTGCCGCCGTAGAAGCCGTCGGTGCCCTCGATGGTCGCCTGGCATTCGGGCGTGCCGGAGACCGTGGTGCCCGGGCAGGCGTTGATCGGCGCGCGGCCGAGCAGCACCAGGCCGCCCCACAGGCCGATCGAGTTGGCGTTGGTCTGGCCCTCGATGTCGGCGCGTGCAGTGAGGGTGATCGGCTTGGTGGCCGTGCCCTGGGCGTAGATCTGCGAGCCGCGGTTGACGACCAGCAGGTCGGCGCCGGCGGAGCCGTACAGGGTCACGCCAGGCTCGATGGTCAGCACGCCTTCCTGGGCGCCGGCGGCTTCGTTGTTGATGTCGCCGCCCTGGTCGTCGCCGACCGCGACGCGGCCGCTGATGGCGTAGACGGTACCGTCGCGCTCCGGGACCAGCAGGTTGCCGACGATGCGCTCGGGCAGGCGGCAGGCGCGCAGCGAGCCCTCGGCGACGGTGCCGATGTTGGTGAAGCCGGTCGGGCAGTCCGCGGCGGGGCCACCGGTGGGCGGCGGCGGCGGAGGCGTGGTCGGCGGCGGCGGCGGGGCAGTCGGCGGCGGCGGCGGGAATGCGCCCTCACCCGGTGACGCGACGCGGTCGGCACCGCCTCCGCAGGCGCTGAGCGCGAGCACTGCGCCGAAAGTCGTGAGTAGGGCCTTGGACGTGTGGCGCATGGACATCGGTTCTCTCCGGAAGGGTGGTGACTGCTGGCGAAGACAGGCAGGTGTGGCGGCGTGCCTTGTCTCGCGGTTCGCCGCGCCGCTGCGGGGCGGACGTATCGGAGGCCACGATAGGTAGCGTCGATGACAGCTTTCTTGCAGTGGTGCGACATGTGCACGCCGGCGGCGTGTCATCGGTGTCATCGCACCGTCACACTGGCGCGGCCTGCTTGCAGCCCATCGCCACGAACCCCTGCAGGAACCGCTCATGGACACACCCGTCGTCGACGCCGCCCTCGTGCAGTGGCTGCTGGATCGCGTGCGTTCCGGCGCTTCGCCGGACGAGGTGCTCGGCGACATGGTCGGGCGCGGCTGGGACGGCGACGCGGCCGCGGTGGCGATCGAGGACGCGATGCGCCGCCATCTCGACGCGCACGCGCTCGATCACGGGCTGCCGCTGCCGCAGAAGGTGCCGTCGCCGATCGTCTTGAACGGACCGTCGCTCATCGATGCCGGCGACCGCGAGGTCGCGGTGCTGGCCCACCTGCTGCATCCGCGCGTGGTGGTGTTCGGCGGCGTGCTTTCGGGTGACGAATGCGATGCGCTGGTGGCGCTTGGCCGCGAACGGCTTGCGCCCTCGCCGGTGTTCGATCCGGAGACCGGCGCGGACCAGGCGCACCCGGCGCGTACCAGCGAAGGCATGTTCTTCCGGCGCGGCGAGAACGCGCTGTGTGCGCGCATCGAGCAGCGCCTGGCGGCACTGGTCGACTGGCCGCTCGAACATGGCGAAGGGCTGCAGCTGCTGCGCTACGGCCCGGGGGCCGAGTACCGCCCGCATTACGACTATTTCGATCCCGCCACCCCGGGCGCGCACGTGGCGCTGGCGCGCGGTGGCCAGCGCGTGGCGTCGATCGTGATGTACCTCAACACCCCGGCACGCGGCGGCGCGACCACGTTTCCCGACGCGCGCTTCGAAGTCGCCGCGGTGAAGGGCAACGCGGTGTTTTTCGCCTACGATCGGCCGCACCCGATGACAGGGACGCTGCATGGCGGCGCGCCGGTGGTCGAAGGCGAGAAGTGGGTGGCGACCAAATGGTTGCGGATCGGCCACCACGCGTGAGGTCGCTTGACCGCCTGTCGGCGGAACAATGCCGTCCATCGGCGCAAGCGGGGGTTGTCATAAGGGTGTAACCCACTGCGGACGCGGACATAGTGTCATCGGGTGCATTCATCCGATGCGCTGCGGCGCGGGAGCACCATCATGCAACGCACTGCGATTCCACTCTTCCTCGCGCTGGCCCTGCCGTTCGCCTCCGCCCACGCCGCGCAGCAGGTCCACACCTTCGTGCTCGACCTCGATGCCGACGGCCACATCACCCGGCTCGCGCCGCATGGCGCCGTGCCCGGTGCGGTGACCGACGCGCTCGCCGACGAGATCCGCGCCTGGGTGTTCCATCCGGGGCCGGTCGACCAGGCGGGCGCGGCCGCCCGTACCTATCTGCGCGTGGTCGTGGATGACGCGCATGGCGAACCCGGCGGCTACAGCGTGGTGTCGGCGACCACCGGCCCGGCGCTCGCCGCGACCACCGCGCCGGAGTATCCGATGCGCGACCAGCTCGCCGGCCACGAGGGCATGGTGGTGCTGAAGCTCGAGGTCGATGCCGGCGGCAACGTGCGCGCGGCCGACGTGCACGCGGCCACCGGCTCGGTGTCGCGGGCGATGGCCACCGCTGCGGTGAATGCATCACGCCAGTGGCGCTTTGCCACCGAAGAGGTGGGCGGCGCGTCCGTGGCGGCAACGCTGCTGTGGCCTGTGTGTTACCTCGGCGCCCATTCGACGCCGGAGGCCTGCAGCTGGACCGGGCCGGACGACCAGCGCTTTTCCAGCAAGACGGTGCTGCCGCTTGATCCGCGGGTCACCCTGGTGTCGCAGGCCGCGCGCTGAGCGCGCGCTGGCGGTAGCTCTTCATCCGGCGATCCCGGGCGTCTTGTCCGGATACGTGCACAGGTCGCGCAGCACGCAGGCCGGGCATTCCGGCCGGCGTGCCTTGCACACGTAGCGGCCGTGCAGGATCAGCCAGTGGTGGGCGTCGTGCAGGTAGTCGCTTGGCACGCGGCGCAGCAACCGGTCTTCGACCGCGCGCACGTCCTTGCCCTGCGCGAGCCCGGTGCGGTTGGACACGCGGAAGATGTGCGTGTCGACCGCCATCGTCGGCTCGCCGAATGCGGTGTTGAGCACCACGTTGGCGGTCTTGCGGCCGACGCCGGGCAGCGCTTCGAGTTCTTCGCGCGTGCGCGGCACCTCGCCGCCATGGCGCTCCAGCAGCAGCCGCGCCATCGCCGCGACGTTCGCGGCCTTGGCGTTGAACAGGCCGATGGTGTTGATGAACGGCTTCAGGCCGTCCTCGCCGAGCGCGGCGATCGCGGCAGGCGTTTTGGCCACCGGGAACAGCCGCCGCGTGGCCTTGTTGACGCCGACGTCGGTGGCCTGCGCCGACAGCGTCACCGCGACCAGCAGTTCGTAGGGCGTGGTGAACTCGAGCTCGGTGGCCGGCGTCGGGTTGAGTTCCTTCAGCCGCGCAAACATCTCGCCGACCGCCGCGTTGGGCATGACGCGGCCGCGACGCTCCGGAGGGCTCACGGCTTGCCCGCCATGCGGGCACGGGCGCGCGCCAGTGCCGCGGCCGCGGCGGCGGGAAGTGCGGGCGGCGACGCCGGCAGCGTGCCGGCGCCCGTCGTTGTCGAGGACGCGGCAGGCAGGTCCGCCGATGGCGCGCCGGTCGCGGGTGGCGCGGCGCGCGCGGCCTTGCGCGCGGCGGCGCGGCGCGCGAGCCGGGCGACACGCGCCAGGTAACGCTCGCGCGCGGCCCAGGCGACGAGCAGGCGGTCGCGCGCCGCGGCGAGTTCGGCGTTTTCGTCGTTGGACAGCGCGGCGCACGGGGTGAACCGGGCCAGGCCGGCTTCGATGGCGGCATCCAGATCGTCGCCACGCACCAGCCGCAACAGCGCGCGCGCAGCCACCGCGGGGCCGCGCGGATCGCTCTCGTCGCCTGCGCCCGCCGCCACGCCGTGCCTCAGCGGTTTTCGAACGCCGGCTTGCGGCGCTCGAGGAAGGCGGTCATGCCCTCGCGGGCGTCGCCGGTGGAGAACACCAGGCCGAACTGCGCGCTCTCGTATTCCAGGCCGTCATCGATCGCGCACTCGCCGCCGACATGGATGGCATCGAGGATGGCGCGCATCGCCAGCGGTGCGCCGGTGGCGAGCCTTGTTGCGAATTGCATGGTCTCGGCCTCCAGTTCGGCCGCCGGTACCACGCGGTTCACCAGGCCCAGCGCCAGCGCGCGTGCGGCATCGACCGGCGCGCCGCCGAGGGTGAGTTCGAGCGCGGCGGCGCGGCCGGACAGGCGCAACAGGCGCTGGGTACCGCCGAAACCGGGCAGCAGGCCCAGCGTGACCTCGGGCAGGCCGAGCTTGGCCGTGTCGGCGGCGATGCGCAGGTGGCAGCACATCGCCAGTTCCAGGCCGCCGCCCAGCGCAAAGCCGTTGACCATGGCCACGACGGGCTTGGGCATGCGCTCGATGCGCCGCATCAGGCGCTGGCCGACCAGCGAGAACTCGCGCGCCTCGACCGCGCTCAGCGCCGCCATCTCGGCGATGTCGGCGCCGGCGACGAACGCCTTGGCGCCGCTGCCGGTCAGGACCACGGCGCGCACGCCGGGATCGGCGGCCGCGCTGTCGAAGGCGCCATGCAACGCCTCCATGGTGGCGCGGTTCAGCGCATTCAGTTTTTCCGGGCGGTTCACGGAAACCATGCGCACGGCGCCGTGGTCGGAGGTCAGCAGCAGGGAATCGGTCATGCGGGGTCTCTGGCAGCGGCGCGGTGGCCGTGGGAACTCGGCGCCGCAGGCGTGGTCGGATCGGAAGGTCGTCAGTGGCGGTTAAGCACTGTGGCCAGTATCCTACCGTGTCCAACCGGGGCGGCCAGACCGCCCTGGCTTGTTTCGGACCCCACCCAGTTTCGCAATCCCGGAGAGTCCCCAGAATGAAGTTGCGCTTGCTTGCTGCCGCCATCGCGGCCTTTACCCTGGTCGCGGGCACCGCCGCCGCGCAGGACACCACCTCCGAGAAGGGGAAGCTGAGCTACGCGATCGGCTACAACACCGGCGCCGAGCTTGCCGACCTCACCGCGCGTGGCGAAGCGGTCGACGTCAACACCGTCATCAAGGCGCTGCAGGACGGCTACGCGAAGAAGGAGCCGACCGTCGGCGTCGACCAGCTGCGCGTGGCCGTGGAAAACATGCAGAAGCGCCAGCAGGCCAAGATGGAGGCGGAATTCGCCAAGCTGAGCTCCGCCAACAAGACCGCGAGCGACGCGTTCCTGGCCCAGAACAAGTCCAAGGCAGGCGTGAAGGAACTCCCGGGCGGCGTGCAGTACCGCGTCATCGAGGCCGGCAACGGCGCCAAGCCCACCCAGGCGAGCGACGTGCAGCTGACCTACAAGGGCTCGCTGCCCGACGGCACCGTGCTGGTCGACACCAGCCAGGTGGCGGCCGGCCAGACGCCGGGCCCGGTGGCCCTCAAGGTGAGCCAGGTGCCGCTGGACGGCCTGCGCGAGGCGCTGCTGCAGATGCCTTCGGGCGCGCGCTGGGAAGTCGTGATCCCGGGCAACAAGGCCTACGGCAGCGACATGCGTGCCGGCCGCATGGCCAACCAGGCGGTCGTGTTCGACGTCAAGCTGGTCAGCGTCAAGTAAGCGCCACGGGGCGGCGACGCCCCGGCGGCAACAGGCGCGGCCCAGCAGGCTGCGCGGTGAACCTGGACGCGCCGGCCTTCGAGCCGGCGCGTCCGCATGTGGGCTGCGCGGATCCGCGCAGCCCGCGCCTCCCGGAACCCCCGATGACCACCGCCTTCCGTGCCGTCCTCAGTCCCTGCACCGGCGTCTGCACGATGGCCGACGACGGCTATTGCGACGGCTGCCACCGCAGCGGCCACGAGATTGCCGCGTGGCTGGCGATGGGCGACGACGAACGCCTCCGCATGATGGAAGACGTGCTGCCCGCGCGCGAGGCGCGCCGCGGCTGATGGAGGCCGCCTTCGCCGATGCCCTGCTGCAGGCGGCGCTCAATCCGCCTGGCGTGGTGCCGGCGGGGCCCGCCTGGAACCTCCACGACCTGCATGACCTGCTGCCCGCCGACGCGCGCCTGGTCGATGCCGCCGTGCTGGTGCCGCTGATCGGCGATGCCGATACCGGCGTCATCCTCACCCGTCGCCACGACGGGCTGCGCCATCACGCGGGCCAGGTCAGTTTCCCGGGTGGTCGGGTGGACCCTGGCGACGATGGGCCGGTGGCGGCCGCGCTGCGCGAGGCGGAGGAGGAGATCGGCCTGGCACCGGCACAGGCGCGCGTGCTCGGCTATCTCGATCCCCTGGCCACCGTGACCGGCTTCCGCGTGCTGCCGGTAGTGGCGCGCATCCCGGCAGGCTTCGAACCACGACCCCGGCCGGGCGAGGTGGCCGATGTGTTCGAGGTACCGCTGGACTGGCTGATGGCGCCGGAGAACCTCGACAGCATCGCCATCGAGTTCGCGGGCCGCGCCCGCGAGGTGTTTGAATACCGCCGCCACCAGCGGGCGCCCGAGCAGCGCATCTGGGGCGCGACAGCGTCCATCCTGTACAACCTGCGGCAACGCCTGCAGGCCGCCGGAGGCCGGTGATGAATCCGCATGAGACCTGGACCACCCTGGTATCGCCGACGCAACTGGCCGCCCGCCTGGGCACGCCCGGACTCGTCGTCCTCGATGCGCGCTTTGCGCTCGCCACGGCCTCCGGTGCCGGCTCGGGCGAGGCGGACTGGCGCGTGGCGCATGTCCCGGGTGCGCACTACGCGCATCTCGAACGCGATCTGTCGGGCGCGCATGCGCCGGGCGCGGGCCGGCATCCGTGGCCGGGCGAGGCGGCATTTGCGCGCACGTTGGCCGGGTGGGGTATTGCCGGAGACAGCCAGGTGGTCGTTTACGACGCCGCCGACGGGGCGTTCGCCGCGCGCGCGTGGTGCCTGCTGCGCCTGGCCGGGCATGCGGCGGTGGCGGTGCTTGATGGCGGCCTGGCCGCGTGGCGCGCGCAGGGCCTGCCGCTCGATGCCGCTTCCCCCCTCGTTCCGCAGTCGCTGGCCCAGCCGCTGGCCTTCGACCGCAGCCGACTGTTCGATGCCGCGCGCGTGCAGGCGCATCTTGCGGAGGGCGGCCTGTTGCTCGATGCCCGCGCCGGCGAACGCTACCGCGGCGAAGTGGAGCCGATCGACCGCGTGGCCGGCCACGTGCCGGGCGCACGCTCGCGGCCCTACGCGGCCAACCTCGGGGACGGGCGCTTCAAGTCGTCCACGCGACTGGCCAGCGAGTTCTCCACGCTGCTCGACGGACGCCCGCCGGGCGACGTGGTGGCGATGTGCGGGTCCGGCGTGACGGCCTGCCACCATCTCGTGGCCATGGCGCATGCCGGGCTTGATGGAGCCGGGCTCTACACCGGCTCATGGAGCGGCTGGATCGAGGATCCCGCGCGGCCGGTGGCCACCGGTGCCGGTTGAGCGTCACTTCTTGCCGAGGCGCTCCACCAGCGCACGCAACCCTGCCTGGGTGTCGGGCGCGTACCAGTCTTCGATGAAGCGATCGAGACCGATGTGTTCCGGTTCCAGCGCCGCGAGCAGGTCGGCGCGGGCGATCGCGCGCGTGCGCAGCACCGGATCGCGCGGCAGCTGCAGCAGCGCTTCGAGCCACGCGCGGGCGCGCACCACGACCTCGTCGATCTCCGCCAGTTCGTCGACGAGGCCGATCGCCAGCGCGCGCTCCGATTCCACCAGTTCGCCGCCCACCAGCAGCCGCTCGGCGCGGTTGACGCCGACCGCGCGGCGCAGCAGGCGCTGGATGCCCTCCGGCGCCACCAGCCCCACCTGGGTCTCGTTGAGGCCGATGCGGTACCCACCGCTCGCCATCACCCGGTAGTCGCAGCACAGCGCGAGCACGCAGCCGCCGGCGGGCGCGTGCCCGGCCAGCGCCGCGGCGACCGGCACCGGCGACAGCGCGAGCGCGCGGGCCGCGGCGAAGAACTCCGTCCACGCGGCGCCAACTTCGTCCGGCGACTGCAGCGACATCAGGTACGGCACGTCGAGGCCGGCGGAGAACACCTTCGGTCCACCCGACAGCACGATGCCGGCCGCGCCCGCGGCCACGGCCGCCGGCACCGCGTCCGCGATCGCCCGGCAGAGCTCGGGGTTCAGCGCATTGACCGGCGCGCGCGCAAGCCGCAGTTCGATGATGGCGCCGTCGTGGCGGATGGTGTCGATGATGGCCGGCATGCGGATGCTCGTAAGCGGATCGGGCCGATATCATAGGCACATGGACAAGATGCTTCGCTCCCTGCCGCTTGCGCTCGCGCTGCTCGCACTGGCCCCCTCGGCGGCCGCGCAGGACGCCGCCGCCGGCTGCCTGCCGCGCGTGGTCGACGGCTGGCTGCGGCCGCCACCGGTGCCGATGCCGATGCTGGCCGGCTTCGCGCGCATCGTGAATCCCTGTGCGACCGCGGTGCAGGTCGTTGCGGCCTCGGGCGCCGGATTCGGCCGTGTCGAGATCCACGAGACCACGCTGGCCGACGGCGTGAGCCGCATGCGCGCGGTGCCGTCGCTTGCGATCGCCGCGGGTGGCGAGGCCGTGCTGGAGCCCGGGGGCCTGCACCTCATGCTGATGCGTCCGGTCGCCACGCCGGTTGCCGGCCAACGCGCGGTGCTGCGGTTCGTGCTCGCCGACGGCCGCACCATCGAGGGCGCATTCGAGGTCAGGTCTCCCCGCGCACGCTGAACAGGCCGGTGGCGGGCAGCGCGAAGGGCCGCAGTACCGGTCGCTGCATGCGTCTGTGCGGATGTGGAACACGTCGCCGGGCGCAGCCGGGCCGCCGTTGCCCGCGCCATGGCGCGCTCCGGGCAGCCTGCGCCCCCGGCTTCTGCGCGCCGCCTGCCAGCGCGTGCTGCAGGAATGAAACGTATTGCCTGCGCTGGCTCGCCCGTGGCCATGCCTGCGGTCCAGGCGCCGAGTAAAAAATCACTGGAATCAGTTGCTTGCATCTCCTTTCCGGAGTTGGCATCGATCCTGCAAAGGATGATCCGTGGCGCCATCCACGCGGACCTCCCCACGCGAGACGGCGCGACATCCCCCAAGGAGAACGAGATGCGCATCCGTAAGAGCATGATGGCCGTGGCGGTGTTGTTGGGTATCGGCATGACGGCGCCGGGTTGGGCCCAGGACCAGACCGAAACCGGCCGCGGCGACAACAACGCGACGAACGAAGAAGACAACAGCAGCGGCGACAACCGCGACCACGCCGATGCAGCGATGGGCCTGGGCGACTCGAATGCATCGGCGGTCAACGCCAGCAGTGCGAGCACCGAGATCAACAGTTCGTTCAACAGCAACCGCGCGATCGCCAGGACCTACCTCGAAGGCACGGTGACCGGCAACCTCATCTTCGGCATCGGCAATAGTGCCAGCAACAGCGGCGACGCCAGTGGCGCGCGTGGCGGCGATGGCGGCGAAGGACGCGGCGGGCGCGGCAGCGGCGGCGACGGTGACGGCGGCAATGGCGGCGACAGCGGTGACGGGTATGCCCTCAGCGGACGCGACGGCGATTCCGGCGCCATCGGCATGAACGGTGCGGGCAGCGATGCGGACTCGGATTCCACGGCCGATTCGCGCGCGCGCGCGCGTGAGCGCGGCGCGGGTGATGCGAGTTCCGACTCGTCCGCCACGTCCGACAGCAGCGCGACCGCGGATGCGACCGCCACCGGCGGCGCGACCACGGCCAGCAACGACGGCAGCAGTGGCAACGCGAGCACCACGTCCGGCACTGGCGGCAACGGCGGGTCCGGCACCGGCGGCGCGGGCAATGGCGGTGACGGCACCGGCGGCAGCGGCGGCGACGGCGGCAGTGGCGGCAGTGCCTGGGCCGACGCGGGCTCGTTCGACATGTCCAACTCGATGGATGGCACGGCCAATGCCGCTGCGGGGCTGATGGTGATGGCGCAGAACAGCGGCGCCTCCTCGTTGATCCAGCAGGGCGTGACGGTGCAGGCCAACCTCAGCGTGGGCGGTCCGTGACCTGAGCGTCTGACCGGATGTGTGCGCCGCGGCATGTCCGCGGCGCACCCGCGCTGCGCCCAGGAGCAACCGCCATGCCTGCTATCGCGATCTTGATCATGGCCGGCGCCGTTGCGCTGGCGTCACCGGCGCCGGATACGGCTGCCGTGGCCGGCCTCGGGCCGGTTGTCAGTGGGGACGCGCTGCAGATGCAATCGGGCAACGTCGGCCTGGATCCGGGCATCCTGGTCGAAGTCGACAACGCCGGCACCGTGACCGGCAACGTCGCACACGACAACGTGACCGGCCAGAACGTGGTCGGTGGCGGCGCGTTCGGCAATGCCGCGGGCATCAGCACCGTGATCCAGAACAGCGGCAACAACGTGCTCATCCAGAACGGCACCGCGGTGAACGTGCAGTTCGGCGGACCGGCCCCGTGACGCCGCGCCTGGCCGCGCCGTGCCTCGTGCTGGCCGTCGCCGGCCTGCTGCAGGCGGCCGCACCGTGCGCCGCCAGCGGTTCACCTGCCGAGATCCGCGTACCCAACGGCGGCAGTTACGCAGTTCGCGTCACCAGCCTCAAGGAGGCGCGCTACCGCACCACCATCCGCCAGCAATACGACTTCAGCTGCGGCTCCGCGGCGGTGGCCACGCTGCTCACCTACCAGTACGGCCAGCCGGTTGGCGAGGCCGACGTGTTCAAGGCGATGTACGCGCGCGGCGACCAGGCGCGCATCCGTCGCGAGGGTTTTTCACTGCTGGACATGCGCGAGTACCTGCAGGCGCGCGGCTACGAGGCGGACGGCTTCGAACTGCCGCTCGACAAGCTGCTGGAAGAGGGCCTGCCGGCGATCATCCTGATCAACGACCGCGGCTACCGCCACTTCGTGGTGGTCAAGGGCATGCGCGACGGGCGCGTGCTGCTCGGCGACCCGGCGCGCGGCACGCGGTTGCTCAAGCGTGGCGACCTCGAGCGGCTGTGGGACAACCGGGTGTTGTTCGTCGTGCACAACCGCCGCGAGTTTGCGGCATTCAACGCTTCACGCGACTGGCGCGCCGCGCCATTGGCGCCCATCGCCCTGGCCGTGCAGCGGCAGGGACTTCAGGACGTGGTGCTGAGCCGCCGCGGACCGGGGGATATCTGACCATGAAGACGTTCTCGACGAAACGCTGGATGTGGCATCTGCTGGTCACCGGGCTGCTTGCGGCCGGGGCGGTCGGCTGGTCGGCGCCCGCGGCATCGGCCGATGGCCTGCCGGCGGGCTGGACGCCGGTTGATGCGGACCGCCTGGCCACCCTGCGCGGAGGCTACGTGCTGCCGGGCGGGATGCTGGTGTCCTTCGGGTTCGAGCGCCAGGCGTGGGTCAACGGCGAGCTGGTGTCGTCGCTGCGCATCGAGGTCCCGGACGTGGCCAACATCACCGCGGCGCAGACGGATGAACTCGCGCGGCTGCGCGATACCCAGCTGGTGCAGGTGGGCGCGGGCAACGTGTTCGAGCCCGGCGTCGGCGCGGGGCTCGTGCTGCAGAACACGCTGGACGGCGCCGACATCCGCGTCATGACCACGATCGAGGCGGGCACGACCGCGCTGGGAATGTTGCAGGCGGCCAATTTCGCCGACGCCATGGGCATGGCCGGCATCGGCGCCATCGGTACACCGTGAGCCAACGGGGAGCGCAAGGCATGGAGATGCGGATCGGGAGCGGGGCGCTGCCGCGCCGCCGCGGTGTTGTCCTGAGTTGGGCGATTTCACTGGCGCTGGTGCCGGTGCTGTCCGCGCGCGCAGGCGAGCCACTGCCTGTTGGCCAAGACGATGCCCGGCTGTCGGCACTCGAAGCGCGCGTCGAGGCCCAGGCGCGCGAAATCGAGGCCTTGCGCACGCAGGTGATGCACCAGCAGGCGGCCTGGGACGCGGCGACATGGGGCGTGGATGCGCTGGCCCTGGATGACTTCCGTGCCCGCGGCCCGGCCGGCCAGGCGGCGCCGGCGGGTGCGGCCGGGGACGCGATGGCAGCGCGCGGCGACGCACCGGGCGACACGCGCGTGGGCCAGGCGCCGGAAACCTACGACCGGCCCCCCGAGGTGGCGCAGATCTTCGACCAGCCCGGCGTGCTGACGCCGAAGGGCAAGCTGATCCTCGAGCCCTCGCTGCAGACCGGCTATTACGCCAACGACCGCGTGGCGTTGATCGGGTACACGATCATCCCGGCGATCCTCATCGGCCTGATCGACGTGCGCCAGGTGAAGACCACCAGCGTGACCGCCACCCTCGGTGCGCGCTACGGCCTGGGCAAGCGCTTCGAGGTGGAAGCGCGGGTGCCGTATGTCTACATCAAGGGCGACACCGTCAGCCGCGAGATCTTCACCGGCACCGCGCAGGACAGCGTGTTCACCTCCGACGGCCGCGGCGTGGGCGACATCGAGCTGAGCGCGCGCTACCAGCTGGCCAACCGCGGCCCCGAGCACCCGTACTACGTGCTGTGGCTGCGCTACAAGACGCGCACCGGCAAGGACCTGTTCGACGTGGTCACCGACTGCGTGACGCGCTGCGTGTCCAACGCCACCGGCACCGGCCTGCCGCTGGAACTGCCGACCGGCAGCGGTTTCGCCGCCGTGCAGCCCGGCGTGACCTGGGTGTTCGCCTCCGACCCGGTGGTGTTCTTCGGCAGCCTGAGCTACCTGCACAACTTCGCGCGCGACGACCTCTCGCGGACCGTGCTGAGTGGCGCGCCGGAGGGATTCCCGCAGACCACCACGGAGTTCATCGGCGAGATCGATCCCGGCGACGTCCTCGGCTTCAACATCGGCATGGGCCTGGCGCTCAACGAGAAGGCCGCGATCAGCATCGGCTACGACCACAACATCATCGGCCGCGCGCGCCAGAACGGCAGCGACATGCCGGGCTCGGTGCGCATCGTGCTGGGCACGTTGCTGCTCGGCGCGACCTACCGCCTCAATGACCGCACCAGCCTGAACTTCGCGCTGGGCGCCGGCCTCACCCGTGATACGCCCGACCTGTCGCTCGTGGTGCGCGTACCCGTCGCGTTCTAGGCCCGTGACGTTTCCCCGGCCATGTCCGGTCGCGCGCGGGGCGTGCGTTGACTGCTGTGGACCGGAACGAGGCGTGACCCGGGGGGGCGGGAACGGAGCGACTGCATGCCGAAAAGCGCGGAGGTGCGCGAGATTCTCCATTGGGTGGTCGCAGGGCGCGATGGCGACCATGCCTTCCCGGCGGGCGTGGTGGAGCGGGGATGGCAACCGCGACTGGTGACCGAGGCCGACCAGGTGCTCGGACTCCTGGCCGGCGCGAGCCCGCGCTGCCAGGTCGGGCTGATCGACCTGCGCGACTGCGACCGCCTCGGCGAGCGCGGGTTCGGCCACATCCTGCCGGCGCTTGCCTGCGGCGGGGTGGGCTGGGTGGCGGGGATCTCCTCGGGCCAGCTACGCGTGGATCGCATCCGGCGGCTGGTGCTCGACCACTGCCACGACTACGTGGTACTGCCCTGCCACGACGACCTGCTGGCCATGGTGCTTGGCCATGCCTATGGCATGGCGGGGCTGGGCGACTGCGGCGGGGTCGGCCAGCCGGTGGCACCGCGCCCGGAAGGCATGATCGGCGACAGCCCGGCGATGCAGGCGCTGTACCGGCGCCTGCAGCGTGCGGCGATGACCGACGCGCCGGTGTTCATCAGCGGCGAGACCGGTACCGGCAAGGAACTGGCCGCCTCGGCCATCCATCGCCATTCATCGCGCCACGCCGGCCCGCTGGTCGTCATCAACTGCGGAGCGATTCCCGAGAGCCTGGTGCAGTCGGAGCTGTTCGGCTTCGAGCGCGGCGCGTTCACCGGTGCCAACCAGCGCAAGCTGGGACGCATCGAGCTCGCCCATGGCGGCACGCTGTTCCTGGACGAGATCGGCGACCTGCCATTGGAGTCCCAGGCGTCGCTGCTGCGTTTCCTCGAGCAGGGCACGCTGCAGCGCCTCGGGGGCCACGACGACATCCCCACCGATGCGCGGATCATCTGCGCGACACACGTCGACCTGGTAGCGGCGGTCGCCGCCGGGCGCTTCCGCGAGGACCTCTACCACCGCCTGCGCGTGATCGAGCTGGACATGCCGCCACTGCGTGAACGCGGCGCCGACATCGCGCTGCTCGCCGGCTGGGCGCTGGTGCGCCACGGCCGCGAAGGCGGCGGCCGCACCCGCGGTTTCAGCCGCGATGCACTGCGCGCGCTGCACGACCATGCCTGGCCGGGCAACGTGCGCGAACTCGTCAACCGCGTGCGCCAGGCCGTGGTGATGGCCGAGGGTCCCAGGATCAGCGCCCGCGACCTGCGCCTGGACAGCAGGGCATACGAACCGACGACCCTGTCGGAGGCGCGCTCGGAGGGCGAGCGCATGGCGATCGAGCGCGCGCTGTTGCGCAATGGCCACCACCTGCAGGCCGCGGCGCGCGACTTGGCGATTTCCCGGGTCACGCTGTATCGGCTGATGATCCGCCATGGCCTGCGCGGCAGCAGGCTCGACGCCGCCGGAACCGGCTGACGCAGGCGCGTCAGCCGCCGGCGACGCTGCGCACGCCTTCGGGGAGCGCCGTGGGCCGGCCGCTTGCGCGCAGCACCCACACCATCACCACGTGCCCGTCGGCGTGCAGCACGCGGCCGTCGGCACTGGTGATGCGGTGGCCCAGGGTGACGCTGCTGCTGCCCACGCGGTCCGCCGTCAACTCGACCACGATCGACGACGGATAGGGAATCGGCTGGCGGTAGTTCATCTGCACCGCCGCGAGCAGCGGCGCGACCGCGTCGGTCACCCATTCCTCGCCCAAGGTCTCGAACCAGCGGATCCGCGCCTCTTCGAGATAGGTCATGAAGTTGGAGTTGTTGACGTGGTTGAAGGCGTCCAGGTCGCGCCAGCGCAGTTCGATGGGCATGCGGTGGAGCAGCTTGCCGTGTTCTCCGGGAGCGTGGGTCATGTCATCTTCCTGGTCTTGCGGCCGCGCGTCGGCGTGCCGGTGCGGCCCCTGGATCGGGGTGGAGCGGGCTTGTCGCCGGGGGCGGCCGCGGGCATCCCGGCGTGCGCACCGAGCAGCGGCGCGAGGAAACGCCCGGTGTGCGACTGCGGCATGGCGGCGACCTCTTCCGGGGTGCCCTGCGCGATGATCTGCCCGCCGCGGTGACCGCCATCCGGGCCGAGGTCGATCACCCAGTCGGCGGTCTTGATCACGTCGAGGTTGTGCTCGATCACGACCACCGTGTTGCCGTCGTCGCGCAGCTTGTGCAGCACGCCCAGCAGGTGCTCGATGTCGTGGAAGTGCAGGCCGGTGGTCGGCTCGTCGAGGATGTACAGGGTGCGCCCGGTGTCGCGGCGCGACAGTTCCTTGGACAGCTTGACGCGCTGCGCCTCGCCGCCCGACAGCGTGGTCGCCGACTGGCCGAGCTTGATGTAGTTCAGGCCGACGTCGGACAGCGTTTCCAGCTTGCGCGCGATCGACGGCACCGCCTGGAACAGGTCCAGCGCGGCCTCGACGGTCATTTCCAGCACGTCGTGGATGTTGTGGCCCTTGTACAGCACGTCCAGCGTCTCGCGGTTGTAGCGCTTGCCGCCACAGACGTCGCAGGGCACGTAGACATCCGGCAGGAAGTGCATCTCGACCTTGATCAGGCCGTCGCCCTGGCAGGCCTCGCAGCGACCGCCGCGCACGTTGAAGCTGAAACGCCCGGGGCCGTAGCCGCGTGCGCGCGATTCCGGCACCTGCGCGAACAGCTCGCGCAGCGGCGTGAACAGGCCGGTGTAGGTCGCCGGGTTGGAGCGCGGCGTGCGCCCGATCGGCGACTGGTCGATGTCGACCACCTTGTCGAACAGGTCCAGGCCGTGCACTTCGCGCACCGGCGACGGCGTGTGCGACGCGCCGTTGATCTCGTTGGCGGCCAGCGCGTACAGGGTGTCGTTGATGAGCGTGGACTTGCCGGAGCCGGACACGCCGGTGATCGCGGTGAACAGCCCCGAGGGGATGGTCAGGTCGACGTCCTTCAGGTTGTTGCCCGACGCGCCGCGCAGGGTCAGCAGCATCTTCGGGTTCGCTTTGTGGCGCACGGCAGGGATCTCGATCCGGCGCTTACCGGACAGGAACTGCCCGGTCAGCGAACGCGGCGCCTTGAGGATGTCGTCGTAGCTGCCTTCGGCGACCACTTCGCCGCCGTGCACGCCGGCGCCGGGGCCGATGTCGACGATGTGGTCCGCCAGGCGGATCGCCTCCTCGTCATGCTCGACCACGATGACGGTGTTGCCCAGGTCGCGCAGGCGCACCAGGGTGCCCAGCAGGCGCTCGTTGTCCCGCTGGTGCAGGCCGATCGACGGCTCGTCGAGCACATACATCACGCCCACCAGGCCAGCGCCGATCTGGCTGGCCAGGCGGATGCGCTGGGCCTCGCCGCCGGACAGCGAGTCCGCCTTGCGTTCGAGGGTCAGGTAGTCGAGGCCGACATCGACCAGGAAGCCCAGGCGCTCGCGGATCTCCTTGACGATGCGGCTGGCCACTTCGCCGCGCCAGCCGGGCAGCTCCAGGGCGGTGAAGAAGCGCAGCGCCTCGTCGATCGGCAACACCACCAGCGACGACAGCGGCCGCTCCGCCACGAACACGTTGCGCGCCGACCGGTTCAGGCGCGCGCCGCCGCAGTCCGGGCAGGCGCGCTCGCTGACGTACTTCGACAGTTCCTCGCGCACCGCGGCCGATTCGGTCTCGCGGTAGCGACGCTCGAGGTTGGGCACCACGCCTTCGAAGCGGTGGCGCCGCTGGCTGCGCGCACCACCCTCGGTGACGTAGGTGAAGCCGATGAGATCCTTGCCGCTGCCGAACAGTACCGCCTCGCGCACGTCCTCGGGGAGTTCCTGCCAGCGCGTGTCGACGTTGAAGCCGTAGTGCTTGGCCAACGATGCGATCAGCTGGAAATAGTAGTGGTTGCGGCGGTCCCAGCCGCGCACCGCGCCGGCGGCGAGGCTGAGCTCCGGATGCACCACCACGCGCACGGGGTCGAAAAACTCGCTTACGCCGAGGCCGTCGCAGGTCGGGCAGGCGCCGGCCGGCGCGTTGAACGAGAACAGGCGCGGCTCCAGCTCCGGCAGCGCGTAGTCGCACACCGGACAGCTGTAGCGCGACGAGAACAGCAGCGGCGGCACGTCTTCGCCGTCGATCGCGCGCACCTCCGCCATGCCGTCGCCGAGCTTGAGCGCGGTCTCGAACGATTCCGCCAGCCGCTGGCCGATGTCGTCGCGCACCTTGAAGCGGTCGATCACCGCTTCGATGGTGTGCTTCTGGCGCAACGCCAGCGGTGGCACGGCGTCGAGCTCGTACAGCGCGCCGTCCACGCGCACGCGCACGTAGCCCTGCGCGCGCAGCTGCTCGAAGACCTGGGCGTGCTCGCCCTTGCGCTCGCGCACCACCGGCGCCAGCAGCATCCAGCGTCGCTCGGGGTCGAGCGCCAGCACCTGGTCGACCATCTGGCTGACGATCTGCGCTTCCAGCGGGTAGTGGTGGTCCGGGCAGCGCGGCTGGCCGACGCGCGCATACAGCAGGCGCAGGTAGTCGTAGATCTCGGTGATGGTGCCGACGGTGGAGCGCGGATTGTGCGAGGTCGACTTCTGCTCGATCGCGATCGCCGGCGACAGCCCCTCGATGTGGTCGATGTCGGGCTTTTCCATCACGCTCAGGAACTGCCGCGCGTACGCGGACAGCGACTCGACGTAGCGGCGCTGGCCTTCGGCATAGATGGTGTCGAACGCGAGCGACGACTTGCCGGAGCCGGAGAGGCCGGTGACCACGATCAGCTTGTCGCGCGGCAGGTCGAGGTCGATGTTCTTGAGGTTGTGGGTACGCGCGCCGCGGATGCGGATGTAGTCCATCGCCATCGGGTGGGGGTCCGGGTGGGGCAGGGGGAGTGGGCCAGGCCGGCAAAGGCAATCAAGCAGCCTACCGAGCCGGGTATTTGGGGGCAAATCGGCGGATTGCCAGCGCCGGGTGCCGTGGCGGCGCGGCCCGGCCGGCAACAGAAAGGGGCCCGGCGAACCGGGCCCCTCGCTTGCTGCGTGTTACCGGGTGATCAGCGGCGCGCGGTGTAGTTCACCGTGGCCGAATTGCACTCGGTGGTGCCGGCGTTGCAGACCTGGTACGTGACCGTGCCGGCGCCTGGCGCGCTGGCGGTGAACGTATCCATGACATAGCCCGTGTTGGCCACCGTCGCCACGGTCACGCCGTTGCGCTTGATGTCCACCTGCGCGCCATCGCCGCCGTCCCAGTACAGCGGCACGCGGATGCGCAGCGCCTTGAGGGCGAAGGCGTAGGCGCCGCGCACGTTGGTGGGTGCCTCGCCCACCGGGCCGCCCACGTAGCTGCCGGTCAGGCTCACGTCGGTCGCCGCCGACCAGCCGTCCAGGCGGACGAACCACTGGCCCGCCTCCGGTGCCGCGATGGTGCAGGTCTCGTTTGTCCCACCCAGGTACGGGCGGCAATCGTAGGCCGTGTCGGTCGGCAGGCTGCCGCGACGGACGTACAGGTCGGCATCACCATTGCTGCCCGCCATCTGGAACTTCAGGTCGGTCGCGCCTGCAGGCACGTCGAGCACGAAGAACAGTTCCTGGCCGGCCGCGATGCTGAGGCCGGACACCGTGACGCCGTTCTGGAGCACGGTCGTCGTCGGCGGCTCCGGGCCGTCCTCGTCGTAGGTGCCGGTCAGCGTGTACCCGGCGGATGCCGTGTACGCGTTCACCCGCACGTGCCACTCGCCGGCCGTGGGAGCCGTGAACGAGCAGAGCTCGGACACCGTTCCACCGGTCCACGGGCGGCACTGCCAGACGGAGTTGGACGGGCGCTGGTTGTACTGGACGTAGATGTCCGAGTCACCCGAGGTGCCGGCACCGAGGTTGAACTCCAGCAGGCCCTGGTCGGCGGGCACGTCGAGCACGAAGTACAGGCTTTCGTTCGCGGTCATGTCCGGCAGGTTGACCGTCACGCCGTTCTCGAGCGGGGTCGGCGGCGGCGGCTCCGGCGGAGCCGGCGGAGCCGGGGGCAGCGGTTCGTCACCTGCGGCGACCGATACTGCAAGGCCGGCGTCGATCATGCTGGCGCACCAGCGCTCCGCGTTGTCACAACCCGGGATCAGGCGGTTGGCGGCGTAGGCGGTGTTCTCGAGGATCTCCTCGATTTCCGGAGTGTCCAGGTCGCCACCGGCCGCTTCCAGCATCAGGGCGATGGTGCCCGCGACGTGGGGCGAGGCCATCGAGGTGCCGGCGTACCAGGCATAGGAATCGTCAGCCTGGCCTTCGAGCCCCGTGTTCAGGGTGGACAGCACCTGGTTGGTGGCCGGCTGCGCACCGCTGCCGGCAGGCGCGGCCACGTTGATGCGCGGACCGAAGTTGGTGGCCGCGTACGGGGTGTTGTTGGGCCCCGTGCCGGCGACCGCGATCACCCCCGCGCAACTCGCCGGCGAGAAGCCGGCTACGTCACCGCTGGAGTTGCCCGCCGCCGCGACCACCGTGGTGCCGTTGGCGATGGCGATGTTGACCGCATCCTGCATGGCCGTCGGGCACACCGTGGAGCCACCGAGGCTCAGGTTGATGACGTCGGCCGGGGTGGCGTTGTCCGGCACGCCGGGCACCGTGCCACCGGACGCCCAGACGATGGCGTCGTTGATGTCGGCGAACGTGCCACCGGCATTGCCGAGCACGCGCACGTGCTGCACCTTGGCACCGTGCGCCACGCCGGCGACACCGAGGGTGTTGTTGGTGAGTGCGGCGACAGTGCCGGCCACGTGGGTGCCGTGCCAGGAGCTGTCGTACTTGTCGTCCCAGTCGCCTTCGTCGTTGGGATTGGCGTCGCGGCCGTCGTTGTCGCGCGCGTTGGCGGGGTCGGTGATGAAGTCGTAGCCGGCGATGAACTGCCCGGCCAGGTCGGCGTGGTCCACCTGTCCCGTGTCCAGCACGGCGATGATGTAGCCGCTGCCGTCCACCGAGTCCCAGGCTTCGACGGCATTCATGCCCTCTCCGCCGCCCTTGTAATGCCACTGCTGCGGGAACAGCTCGTCATTGGGCGTCATCGCCCGATACATGCGGCCGTTCGGGTCGACCGCACGGACCATCGGGCTCTTCATCAGCTCGATGGTCAGCTGCTTGAGGCCGTCACGGTCGAGTGCGCGGCTGGTGCGGACCAGCTTGGCGCCGGTCGCCGTGTCGCGGTCGACCGCGATCTGGATGCCAAGGATCTTGCCCACGGCCTGGAGGTGGTTGCGGAGCGCGGCCGCGCTGGGCGCGGCACCCTTCTGGAAGCTGATGATGAAGCTGTCATGGGCCTCGTTGGTCGGAGCCTTCAGGTTGGTTCCATAGGCCTGTGCGGGCTTGGAAAACACCGGCCCCTTGGCGGCTTTGGAGACCTTGGCGCCGCCGCCGAGTGCGGGCTGCCGGCCAGCCGAGTAAGCCGCGGGTGCTGCGACCAGGGCGGCTGCAATGGCCACCGCGAGCGCGGTCGTTGTCGTGGTGCTGCGAGTGCGTCGTGTCATTTCGATCCTCTCTCCCTTTAATCGATCCGAGCGCTTTTCACGGCGCCGGCCCTATCCACAGAGTTGCTGTTGCGACCGCAGTGGAACCTGCAGGCCTGCCCGCGGCGCGACGGCTGGCGTCGGCGGCACGTGAGGGGAGGCCGGAATGGCGGGAGGCGGCGGAACGGGGCCGCAGGGTGGCGTGCGGCATCGCCGCGGCGGCGCTGGTAGGGGTGGGCGCCATCGTGGGCGCACGGCCATGTCCGGCCGCGTTGGCGTTGCTCTCGCTGTTCACGAACAGAGGCCCCCCGGTTGTCACACCCCATGCGCAAACCGCCTGAACGGATCCGCGCACGCTCCACTTGGCACTTGCCAGTAGCGATGACCCCCTGTAGCCACCGCCACCCGACGCTACTTGATGCGGTACCCCGCACGCAACCGTATTTCCTGCATTCAGGTGGATTTGACCCTAACTCCATGAATCCCCTACAATTCCGCTCCTGTCTGCCGCAAAAGGCAACAGAGACCACAATAACTACATAGGAAGCTTGGTCATGTACGCAGTCCTGGTAACAGGCGGAAAGCAATACCGCGTGATGCAAGGCGAGACGCTCCGCGTCGAGCTGCTTGACGTCGAGGCGGGCAAGGAGATCACGTTCGACAACGTGCTCATGCTCGGCGACGGCGAAGGCATCAAGATCGGCGACGCCCTCTCCGGCGCCACCGTCACCGCCACCGTCAAGGCCCACGGCCGCGCCGACAAGGTGCGCATCGTGAAGTTCCGCCGCCGCAAGCACCATCGCAAGCAGATGGGCCACCGGCAGCACTACACCGAAATCGAGATCACCGGCATCGCCGGTGGCGACAAGAAGTAAGGAGCAGCAGCCATGGCACATAAAAAGGGCGTAGGTTCCAGCCGCAACGGCCGCGACTCCAACCCGAAATACCTCGGCGTGAAGATCTATGGTGGCCAGGCGATCGATGCCGGCAACATCATCATCCGCCAGCGCGGTACACAGTTCCATCCGGGCATGGGCGTCGGCCTCGGCCGCGACCACACCCTGTTCGCGTTGATCGACGGCAAGGTCGAGTTCGCGGTCAAGGGCCCGAAGAAGCGTCGCACCGTGAGCGTGGTCGCCGAGGCCTGAGCCCGGGCGCCACGATCCAGCAAGGGCCCCGCTCCGGCGGGGCTTTTTGTTGTAATCCCCCCTAATCCAGCAGCGGATCCAGACATGAAACTCGTCGACGAAGCCGAAATCACCGTGACCGCCGGCAATGGCGGCAATGGCTGCGTCGGTTTCCGGCGCGAGAAGTACATCCCCCTCGGTGGCCCCGATGGTGGCGATGGCGGAGACGGCGGCAACGTCTGGATCCAGGCCACGCGCAACCTCAACACCCTGGTCGATTTCCGCCACCAGAAGGCCTTCCGCGCCCAGCGCGGCGAGGACGGCATGGGCCAGCAGCGCTACGGCAAGGGTGGCATCGACACGGTGATCACCGTGCCGGTGGGCACCCAGGTGCTCAACATCGACACCGACGAGGTGATCGGCGACCTGGTCAACGACGGCGACCGGCTGCTGGTGGCGCGCGGCGGGCAGGGCGGGCTGGGCAACATGCATTTCAAGAGTTCGATCACCCGCGCCCCGCGCCGCGCCACGCCGGGCGGCGAGGGCGAGCAGCGCGCGCTGCGCCTGGAGTTGAAGCTGCTGGCCGATGTCGGCCTGCTGGGCTTCCCGAACGCCGGCAAGTCGACCCTGATCCGCGCGGTCTCGGCGGCGACGCCGAAGGTCGCGGACTATCCGTTCACCACCCTTTACCCGAACCTCGGGGTGGTCAGCGTGGAGCCGGCACGCAGCTTCGTGATCGCCGACATTCCCGGCCTGATCGAGGGCGCGGCGGACGGCGCGGGCCTCGGCGCACTGTTCCTGCGCCACATCCAGCGCACCAGCCTGCTGCTGCACCTGGTCGAGGTGGAACCGCTCGACGGCTCGGACGCGGCGGCGCAGGTGCGGGCGATCGAACACGAGCTGGCGAAGTTCGATGCCGGCCTGATGGACAAGCCGCGCTGGCTGCTGCTCAACAAGGCCGACCTGCTGCCGGCCGACGACGCACGCGAACTGGCGGAGCGCATCGTGTCCGAGCTCGGCTGGACCCAGCCCTGGTTCGTGGTCTCGGGCCTCGCGCACACGGGCACCCGCGACGTGATGCTCAAGGTCCAGGCGTTCCTCGATGAACAGGCCCTGCTGGCCGCCGAAGCCGCGGATGCAGCCGACGCAGCCGACGCAGCCGCTCCGGCTGACCCGGCCGGGGGCTGAGGTGGGCGGGGTGGGAACGGCAGGAGGGCAAGAGCCAGACCATACGCGGCTGCCAGCGCGTGACGCATTTGCCCGCCTCGGACAGATCCGGGTAAGTCCGCGCAAATCCGTAGCCAAGAACGCCCTTGCTCTGACCTTCCGCCCAGCCCACGCAAAAAACCCGGCCGGGGCCGGGTTTTCAGGGAGCGCCGGTGCAACGGCCTCAGGCGGCGGCAAGCGCCTTGATGCGGGCGTTGATGCGGCTCTTGTGGCGGGCGGCCTTGTTGCGGTGGATCAGGCCACGCGCGCTGAAGCGATCGAGGATCGGCTGCGCGACGTTGAAGGCCTCGCGGGCGCCGGCGGCATCGTTGGCGTCGAGCGCCTTGAGCACTTTCTTGACGGCGGTGCGCAGCTGCGAACGCTGGCTGTTGTTGCGCAGGTTGCGCACGACAGCCTGCTTGGCGCGCTTCTTGGAGGACTTGATGTTGGCCACGATGGGATCCTGGAAACTGGGGTAGAGATGAGTTTGGGGTCGAGCAAGCAGGAAATTATGGGTGAATCAGGGGCTTGCGTCAACAATGCCCGCCACGCGGGGCGGCGGGCGTGACCGGCTCCGCCCCCGCACCGGGCGTTGACAGCCCCGATCCCGCCGCGGCCGCGCCCGCGGCCGCTTCGGCAGCCACGCCGGGCGCCCCTGGCCCCGGCGGGCGCGGCCCGCGTGGCGGGCTGATGCGCTCGACCGCGGTGTTCAGCGCGATGACCCTGCTGTCGCGGATCGCCGGCTTCGTGCGCGACATGCTGCAGGCCACGCTGTTCGGCACCGGTGGCGCGATGAGCGCGTTCATCGTCGCCTACCGGATCCCGAACTTCCTGCGCCGCGTGTTCGCGGAGGGTTCGATGGCGATGGCCTTCGTGCCGGTGCTCAACGAGATCAAGGAGCGCGGTGACCGCGCGGCGCTGAAGGACTTCATCGACCACATGGCCGGCGCGCTGTGCGCGGTGGTGCTGGTGGTGTGCGCGGCCGGCGTGTTGCTGGCGCCGGTGATCACCGCGCTGTTCACGCCAGGCGCGCTGGACGAGCCGGAAAAGTTCTCGCAGACGGCGATGATGCTGAGGATCACCTTCCCGTACCTGCTGTTCATTTCGATGATGGCGCTGGCCAGCTCGGTGCTCAACAGCGAAGGGCGCTTCGCGCTGCCGGCGTTCACCCCGGTGCTGCACAACCTGACGATGATCGCCGCCATGTTCTGGCTCGCGCCGCGCTTCGAGGTGCAGCCGGTGGGCCTGGCCTGGGGCGTGCTGATCGCCGGGTTCCTGCAACTGGTGCTGTTGTGGCCGGCGCTCGGAAGGCTGGGCCTGCGGCCGCGCCTTCGCCCCGGCTTCCGCCATCCGGACGTGCGTCGGGTCGGCAAGCTGATGTTGCCGACGCTGTTCTCCTCGTCGGTGGCGCAGGTCAACCTGCTGGTCGGCACGGCGTTCGCGTCGCTGCTGGCCGACGGCAGCCAGGACTGGCTGTACTACTCCGACCGCCTGGTCGAGTTCCCGCTGGGGCTGTTCGGCGTGGCGCTGGGCACGGTGATCCTGCCGCACCTGTCGCGCCGCCATGCCGCCGAGGACGCGGCGGGTTACAGCCATTCGCTCGATTGGGCGCTGCGGATGGCGCTGCTGGCCGGGCTGCCGGCGGGCCTCGGGCTGCTGCTGCTGGCCGAGCCGGTGACGGCCACGGTCTACAACTACGGCGCGTTCACCGCGGTGGACACGCGGATGGCGGCGCTCAGCCTGACCGCCATGAGCATCGGCATCCCGGCCTTCATGCTCAGCAAGGTGCTGGCGCCGGCGTTCTACGCCCGCCAGGACATGAAGACGCCGATGCGCGCGGCCCTGCTCACGGTCGCCATCAACGTGGCGCTCACCATCGCCTTCACCACGCCGATGTGGCTGCACGACACGCCCGGCGCGCACGGCGGCATCGCACTCGCCACGGGCCTGGCCGGGGTGGCCAATGCCTGGTTGCTGTGGCGCTACCTGCGGCGCGGCGGCGTGTACCTGCCGGCGGCCGGCTGGGGCCGGTTCGGCCTGCGGCTGCTGCTGGCGTGCGCCGCGATGGCGGCGGCGGTGCTTGCGATGCGCGCATGGATCGGTGACTGGACCGCGCTCGCTGGCTGGCAGGCACGCGTCGGCTGGCTGCTGGCGACCATCTCCGCCGGGGCGGCCACCTATGGCCTGGCGCTGCTTGCGCTTGGCCTGCGCCCCCGCCACCTGCGGCATTGAGGCCGGCGGTGGAGCGCCGCCGTTATACTCTGCGGTCGACCCCACGCGGTCGCGGCGCCGGTGGTGGCCGCACCTCTCCACCCAGGACCCCATGAAGCAGCTGTTCCGCGACGTCGACGGCGGGCCTTTGTGCCGCGAAGGCAGCGTGGCCTGCATCGGCGCCTTCGACGGCCTGCACCTCGGCCATCGCGCGCTGCTGCGCCACGCGGCCGGGCGCGCCCGCGCGCTCGGGTTGCCGCTGGTCGCGCTGAGCTTCGAGCCGTTGCCCCGCGAGTTCTTCGCGCCCGCCGCGCCGCCGCCGCGGCTGGCGCTGCCACGTGCCAAGTTCGAAGGCTTGTGCGCGCTTGGTGCCGACGCCGTCGGCCTGCTGCGCTTCAACGCCGGCTTCGCGGCGATGTCGCCGGATGCGTTTGCGGAGTCGGTCCTGGCCGGGCGGCTCGCGGCGCGCGAGGTCTGGGTGGGGCCCGGGTTCCGCTACGGCCAGCGGCGCGCCGGTGACCTCGACACCCTGCGCCAGGCGGGGCAGCGGCTCGGGTTCGCCGCCGGCGAGATCGCGCCGGTGCTGCTCGACGACGAGCGCGTGTCCAGTACCCGGATCCGCGCCGCCCTGACGGCAGGCGACTTCGCCGCCGCCACCCGGCTGCTCGACAGGCCCTATGCCATCGCCGGCCGCGTGGTGCGCGGACGCCAGCTCGGCCGCACGCTGGGCTTCCCCACCGCTAACCTGCGCTTCGGCGGCAAGGTGCCGGCGTTGCAGGGCATCTACGCGACCCGCGTGCACGGCATCGGTGACCAGCCGTGGCCCTCGGTGTCGAGCTTCGGCACCCGCCCCACCGTGGACGGCGTGGAGCCGCTGCTGGAAGCCCACCTGTTCGATTTCGACGGCGACCTCTATGGTCGGCGCATCGCGGTCGAGTTCGTGGCGCGCCTGCGCGACGAGGAAAAATACCCCGACCTGCCGACCCTGGTCGCGCAGATGGATCGCGACGCCACACAGGCGCGCCACATTTTGATGCATACCCCGCAGCGAGCGACCGCGTGACCGACGACGACAGCCAGCGCTACAAGCCGACCATCCTCCTGCCCGAGACCGCGTTCCCGATGCGCGGCGACCTGCCCAAGCGGGAGCCGGACACGCTGGCGCGCTGGGAGGCCGAAGGGCTGTACACACGACTGCGCGAGCACGCCGCGGGTCGGCCTAAGTTCGTACTGCACGACGGTCCGCCGTATGCCAATGGGGCCATCCACCTCGGGCATGCGGTCAACAAGATCCTCAAGGACATCATCGTCCGCTCGAAGACCGTCGCCGGGTTCGACGCGCCGTACATTCCCGGCTGGGACTGCCACGGGCTGCCGATCGAGATCGCGATCGAGAAGAAGCACGGCAAGGTCGGCGTGAAGCTCGACGCCACCGCGTTCCGCCAGGCCTGCCGCGACTACGCGCTGTCGCAGATCGAACTGCAGATGCGCGATTTCAAGCGCTTGGGCGTGCTCGGCGATTGGGACAACCCGTACCTCACGCTCGACCCGAAGTTCGAGGCCGACGAGATGCGCGCGCTCGCCAGGGTGGTCGACAACGGCCACCTCTTGCGTGGCGTGAAGCCGGTCTACTGGTGTTTCGACTGCGGCTCGGCGCTGGCCGAGGCGGAGATCGAATATCAGGACAAGCAGTCGCCCGCGGTCGACGTGGCGTACCGGGCGCGTGATGCGCAGGCACTGGCGCGGGCCTTTGGCACCGAGGTGCCCGGGGACGTCGAGATCGCGGTGCCGATCTGGACGACCACGCCGTGGACGCTGCCGGCATCGCTGGCGGTGGCGGTGGGCGCGGCGCTGGACTACACACTTGTCGAGGGCCCGCTGGTCGAAGGGCCGGCGCACGGCGGCCAGCGCCGCTGGCTGGTGCTGGCCTCGGGCCTCGAGGCGAAGGCGCTTGCACGCTACGGCGTGGACGAGGTGGCCGTGCACGGTCATGCCCCGGGCAGCGCGCTCGAAGGCCAGCTGCTGGCGCACCCGTTCTACGCCGAGCGCGACATCCCGCTGATCCTCGGCGAGCACGTGACCGCCGAGGATGGCACCGGCGCGGTGCACACCGCTCCCGGGCATGGCCAGGAGGACTTCGTGGCGGCGCGGCAGTACGGGCTGGTCGAGAAGTACACGGCGGCGCAGCTCAACCCGGTCGACGGCCGCGGCGTGTACCTGCCGTCGACGCCGGCGGCGGACGGCGTGGCGCTCGCCGGCACGCACATCTGGAAGGCCAACGACGCAATCGTGGAGGTGCTGCGCTCGAACTGTGCCCTGCTCGCGCACGCCGGCCTGCAGCACAGCTACCCGCACTGCTGGCGCCACCGCACGCCGGTGGTGTTCCGCGCCACGCCGCAGTGGTTCATCTCCATGGACCAGGCGGGGCTGCGCCGCAACGCGCTCGCCGCCATCCAGGGCGTGGAGTGGTTCCCCGCCTGGGGCGAGGCCCGCATCGCCGGCATGGTCGAGGGCCGGCCCGACTGGACGATCTCGCGCCAGCGCACCTGGGGCGTGCCGATCGCGTTGTTCGTGCACCGCGAGAGCGGCGAGCCGCACCCGCGCTCCAGCGAACTGATGCGCGCCGCCGCCGACCGCGTCGAGGCGGGCGGCATCGATGCCTGGTACGACCTCGATCCGGCCGAACTGCTGGGCGACGAGGCCGGTGACTACGACCGCATCACCGACATCCTCGACGTCTGGTTCGATTCCGGCGTGACCCACGAGTGCGTGCTGGCGGCGCGCGACATCGGCAAGCCGGCCGACCTGTACCTGGAAGGCTCGGACCAGCATCGCGGCTGGTTCCAGTCGTCGCTGCTCACCGGCATCGCGATCGACGGCGCCGCGCCGTACCGGCAATGCCTGACCCACGGCTTCACGGTCGACGAGAACGGCCGCAAGATGTCGAAGTCGCTCGGCAACGGCATCGAGCCGCAGGAAATCATGAAGACGCTGGGCGCGGACATCCTGCGCCTGTGGATCGCGTCGGCCGACTACAGCAACGAGATGTCGCTGTCCAAGGAGATCCTCAAGCGCAACGCCGACGCCTACCGCCGCATCCGCAACACCGCGCGCTTCCTGCTCGGCAACCTGCATGGCTTCGACCCGGTGCGCGACCTGCGCCCGCTGGACGACATGGTGGCGCTGGACCGCTGGATCGTGCACCGCGCGTGGGAAGTGCAGGAGAAGATCGTGGCCGCGTACGCGCGCTACGACTTCGCGGAAATCATCCAGGCCCTGCTCAATTTCTGCAGCGTCGACCTGGGCTCGCTGTACCTCGACGTCACCAAGGACCGGCTGTACACCATGCCGGAAGACTCGCGCGGCCGCCGCAGCGCGCAGAGCGCGATGTACCGCATCACCGAGGCCTTCGTGCGCTGGATCGCGCCGGTGCTGGCGTTCACCGCCGACGAGATGTGGAGCCACCTGCCCGGCGCGCGCGAGGACAACGTGCTGTTCGCCACCTGGTACGACGGCCTTGCGCCGATGGCCGACGATGCGCCGATGTCGGCGCGCGCGTTCGACGAACTGCTGCGCCTGCGAGAGCAGGTCTCCAAGGTGCTCGAGCCGATGCGCGCCAGCGGCGTGATCGGCGCCGCGCTGGAAGCCGAGATCACGCTCGCCTGCGGCGTTGCCGACCAGAACCGGCTGTCGCCGCTGCTCGACGAGCTGCGTTTCCTGCTGATCAGCGGCGATGTCGCACTGGTGGTCGACGACGGCGCCACCGACATCGGCGTCAGTGCGACGCCCACCAGCAAGCCCAAGTGCGTCCGCTGCTGGCAGCATCGCGGCGACATCGGCAGCGTCTCCGCGCATCCGCTGCTGTGCACGCGCTGCGCCGGCAACGTCGACGGCAACGCGGAGGATCGCCAATGGTTCTGAAGCCCGCACGCAACGCGCTGCCATGGCTGCTGCTGTCGGCGCTGGTGATCGTGCTCGACCAGCTGAGCAAGCAGTGGGTGCTCACCAGCCTTCCGGAGTACACGGCCATCCCGGTGGTCGAAGGGTTCTGGAACTGGTACCGCACCTACAACACCGGCGCGGCGTTCAGCTTCCTGTCCGATGCCGGCGGCTGGCAGAAGTGGTTCTTCAGCATCCTGGCCTTCGGCATCAGCGGCCTGCTGGCGGTATGGCTGTCGCGCACCCCGCGCGGCGACTGGCGCACGGCGCTGCCGTTCGCGCTGGTCATCGGCGGCGCGATCGGCAACGTCATCGACCGGCTGGTGCATGGCCATGTCATCGATTTCATCCAGTGGCACTGGCGCGGCCATTTCTGGCCCGCATTCAACATCGCCGATGCCGCGATCGTCGGCGGCGCGATCGGCATCGCCCTGTTCGGGCTGCTCGCCCCGAAGGCAACGGCCCCCTGACGGCGCCCCTCCCGCGCAGGCGGGGAAGGGTCACGTTCGCGGCGGTACAATGGCGGCATGGATATCGTGCTCGCCAACCCCCGTGGTTTCTGCGCCGGCGTGGACCGCGCCATCGAAATCGTCAAGCGTGCCATCGAGACGCTCGGCGCGCCGATCTACGTACGCCACGAGGTGGTGCACAACCGCTACGTGGTCGACGACCTGAAAAAGCGGGGTGCCATCTTCGTCGAGGAGCTCGACGAGGTGCCCGATGGCAACACCGTGATCTTCAGCGCCCACGGCGTCTCGCAGGCGGTGCGCCAGGAAGCCGACCGGCGCGGCCTGAAGGTGTTCGATGCCACCTGTCCGCTGGTGACCAAGGTGCACCTCGAGGTCGCGCGCCAATGCCGCGCCGGGCGCGACGTGGTGCTGATCGGCCATGCGGGTCATCCGGAGGTCGAAGGCACCATGGGCCAGTGGAACAGGGAACGCGGCAGCGGGCGCATCTACCTGGTCGAAGACGTCGCCGACGCCGCCGTGCTCGAGGTCTCGCAGCCCGGAAACCTGGCCTACACCACGCAGACCACGCTGTCGGTGGACGACACCCGCAGCGTCATCGAGGCCCTGCGCCTGCGCTTCCCGGCGATCCAGGGGCCGAAGAACGACGACATCTGCTACGCCACCCAGAACCGCCAGGATGCCGTGCGCGCGCTGGCGTCGCAGTGCGACCTGGTGCTGGTGGTCGGTTCGCCGAACAGCTCGAATTCCAACCGCCTGCGCGAACTCGCCGAACGCGACGGCGTCGAGGCCTACCTGATCGACGGTGCCGACGAGATCGACGTGCGCTGGGTCGAGGGTCGCCGCCACATCGGCGTGACCGCGGGCGCGTCGGCGCCCGACGTGCTGGTCGAAGGCGTGCTGGCGCGGCTGCGCGAGCTCGGCGCCCAGGGCATCCGCGAGCTGTCCGGCGAGCCGGAGAACATGGTGTTCGCCCTGCCCAAGGAACTGCGCCTGCGGCTGGTGGAGTAGGGCGCGCAACCGGGCCTCCCCGGCGTAGCCTGGCTCGCGCAACAAAAAGGCCGCCCGAAGGCGGCCTTTTTGCGTCGTTGGTGCCGGAAATAGGCTCCGAAAGACGGCCTGTAGGCTAGCAACTGCGCGGGCCTCGGCAAGAAGGCTCCGGGCTTTGCCCCCAAATCTGCCCCCACACGGTCGCCGCTAGGGGTGTCATGGCGGCGGCTTCCGCTCCGGCGGGAGATGCTTCCACCAGTCTTTGCGCCCGCGTCCTTTCCGGCGCGCGTCCTCTTTTGCCTGCGCCTCTGCCTTCTCTTCCCGCGTGCGCGTATCCCGCAGCGTGAGGTGCCCGAAAGGTTCACCCGTAGGCTTCGGCGGGGCCGGCTTGTCGTGGTCGTCTGGCATCGGCTCAGGATAGCGACGGCGGTCGCAGTAGCCGCGACGGTACGGGCCTACGCTGCCCCCATGCCAGCAACGTCCGGCCAGGGCGGCCGTCGCACGGATTGCGGCGGTGCTGGCAACTACTCACCGCAAGGCTCATCGTCGCCAGGGATCAGGCCGGCATCGCGCAGAAGGCATTGCAGCGCAGTCCACACGTGCTCCCGGTGCTCTATGCCTGCGTCCTCTAGAATTTCGTCCGCAATACCAGCGAACGCATCCATTTGGTCCTTTTCGTCGAACGTCAGGATCTCCGTCATCTGCTCTCGCAGGGCCGCGATCCGCGCGTCGAGTTTTTCTAGCGACTGGGGCATGGCCGGCTCCGGTAGGCGTCGGCGGGAACGTAGGGTCGCGCGGGTTGCGACCGGGTGAAGGTACGGTGCCGCCATGCTCCCCGAAGGCTTCCAGTGGCGCGTAGACGCCGACAACGAACCAGCCATGTTCCTCGGCGGGCAGCGGGTCGCCTTTCTCACTCGCGTTGACTCAGGCTGGCGTATCGGGATCAATCCGACGCTCATCACCCGGCGCTACGTGTTCCGGCCCACGGAAGCCACGGCGCGCGGCTACGTCGAAGCGTGGGCGCACAAGTGGAAGGACAGGCTGCGGGAAGAATACGGGACCGACTAGACGCAACGGCGCGGGGCACCTCGCGTGCTGGCCATAGCGATAACGCGCGGCTTAGGCGGCGGTCTGCGGGCTGAACTTGGCAGCGATTTTCGGGCCTTGGAGTCGGTCGGCTCGTGAGTCGAGTTTTGCGGACGCATGAAAAAAGCTAGGTGGGCGGATTCCGAGGCCGGTGGGCTGGACCTCCGACCACCCCCCCCTTTACGGCGAGCCTGCCGCAGCTTCGCTAGGACGCGGGCCTTGCCGGCGTTCGCCCCATCCCCCGTAGGCCATAGGCCGCCAGGGGATAAACAAACGGCAGAAATGTTGCGGTTTGCCCCTGCGCGACTGGCGACCGGTGCTAGATGGCGACCGCCCGACAGTTCCACCATGCCCCCCCGGTGGCCTTGCGCGTGCGCGCACCTGGTCGCAAAACCCGCCCCGTGCCCTCGCGTGCGCGCGCGTACTGGTCCACAAACTCCTAGGCCGGCCTCGCGTGCGTGCGCGTATTGGTCACCAACTCTCGACCTACCTCGCGTGCGTGCGCGGAACGCTCAGCATCGCCTCGCCTTACCTCTCGCCAGGGCAGAACCCTAGCCAGGACGGGAAGCCGGCCTATGCCCCATGCCAGCACCCGAAATGATCCTAGCGGCCTACCATGACCCGGTGCCGCCCCTATGGACGGCCCTGCCATCCTCGCCGCCCGACGCGCAGCGGCAGGTGATGCCCGCGCCGCCGCTTTCTTGCCGATGTTCGCCCGGTGGCATCGGCCACGGGTCGCCGTGCTGAACTCTAATTGCTCTCTAAAATAGACAGCCCCCGCCGTGTCAGCAGCGGGGGCCGGGTCTAGCAACGTCACCGCAAGGTTACCGCCAGGTCGCCGTCCTCCATGGTGACGGAATACTCCGGTTCACCCGCCCGGAACAGTCCGCCTCTACGCCACCAACCTTGCACCCCACTGGTAAGAATCTAGAAAGGTGTTCGGAATCCGTACTAGGCGACTTGTCCAACGCCGTCCAGATGGCTACGGAATCCGTATCGGCTACGGGGGCTTTACGGGGCCATCGCTTCGGAATCCGTACCCATCGACTTCGGAATCCGTACTGGCCTTCCGTTTTCGCGGTGCCGGCTTGTAGGGCACCTTTGGCCCTTTCCAGTCACCCGGCGGGGTTACGGTTGGCGACACTTCCAGCCGCCGCCCGCAGTCGTCGATGGCGTTCCAGCTCAGGGCAAACAAGCTGGGACCATGCAGGCCGCCTTGCCGGGTCAACAGCAGCAGCCCGTAGTGCCGCAGCTCCCGCAGCGCGCGCGTCCGGGTTTCCGGTGCATAGCCCGGAACGATTGCAGCCGCCGCGCATAGGTCGCCGTTGTTGCGCCCGTGGTACTGGCGGGCCAGGTCACACAGCAGCTTGATTGCCGTCCCCGAACACAGTCGCCACGCATCCGAGTCCAGGACGGCATGGGGAAGCGGCGCAAACGTTCCGCCCTCCCGCCGCCCCTTGTGCCGCACCCGGCTACGCGGCTTCACCGTATGCCCCGCGCGCTGCATGGTGACCCGTCGCCATCATTGCCCCCGCCGTCCTCAGGGCATCGCTAGGCGTAGGCGGTGCATCCATGACAGCGCCGCCCCGCCCTTGCGCCAGGCGTTGCCCCGCCGCCATGCGGGAACCGCTACGCGCCGCCTCTCGTACGCGCTTCCGCACGCGCTCCCATCGTGCGGCCACCTGCGGGCCTATGGTCGCCAGCCTATCCACCAGCGCCGTAGACAGCGCCGCCCTTAGACGCGGCTCCCCGCCGTCTTTGGCAAGCTCACACAGCAGGCCGCAGACGCGTTCGCCGTCGAGGTGACGCGTCCGCCGCCAGTCGTGGGCCAGCGGGCACACTGGCGCGCTGCATCCTTCCCAGCGGGGGCAGTCACGCGGGCCGATCACCGTGGCACCTCGCCAGCGAGCGCAGCGCGCGCCGCCTCCAGCAGGTCCGCCGCCTCCACTACTCCGGGCCGGGGATCGTCGGTTGCCAGCGCACAATCCTGGAAGTAGTCGCGGGCTGCATCCATTAGCGCCGCCGCCGCAAATAGCGCCACCTGCTCGGTGCGGCTATGCTCTGCCTTGCCGACGCCCACCGCGTTTGCACCTGCCCCCTGCATCCCGTCCGCCGCCAAGCTGTCCGGGGTCAGGGGGTTTTCATTGGGCCGTTTCATTCCGACGGCCTCCCGCTACCCGTGGCGTCTATCAGCGCGCGGATATCTTCGGCTCGCCACGCGGTGCAACGCGTCCCGATCTGTACCGCTGGCGGGAAGCGGCCAGCGCGCACGCCAGCCCACCAGGTAGAACGGGAAACGGGGTACAGGGTCAGGACTTCAGGCAGTCGCAGGAAGCCGGTTTCTGGCAAGCCGGCGCGCTTCACGCCACCACCGCCCGCGCCGCGATTCGCTGAAGTTCCGCATCTGGTATCAGCGTTCGCCGCCCCAGCCGTGCGACCTGGATACGACCTGCGGAGATTTCCGCATACAGCCAACTGCGCCCCATCGAAAGATGCTTACAAGCCCCGTCAATGGAGTGCAGCAGCGGACGCTCGGCAACACTATCCCGTCTCGCGATTTGCGAGTCTTCGTGAATCGTCATCGTATAAAGACCTCGTTTAGAGGCCGGGGGCTTGCGTGGATCGTCCTGGGGTGTCCAGAATGACCTCGCCGGTCCGCCGGCCCATTGCCTACCAATGGAACCTTAGGCCCCTGCCGCGCTAACGGTGGGGGCCTTTTTCATGGCCCCCTCGGGGTTTCGATTCCGCTATTTCAGGCGCTTGCAGTAGCAGTTAGATATGCGCCTGTGGAACCAACACGATTACGCCAGTGCCGCGGACGGTATCGAACACTGCGGCCATTCAACAACCACTGGACCCTTGCTGGCGGGTTCTGTGCGACGAAGTCCGTGTGGACACATTGCCATAGTTGCGTGCGCGGACAAATGCGTCCCGTCGGGCTAGGTGCGGCTGTTAGGTCAGGACGCCTTGCGAATGGCGACCACGTTTCCGCCTACACGCAGGTTGTCCAGATAGTCGGCCCACGCCTGCATCATTACGCGCCGCTCCGGCAGGTGCGCGGTGCGGTTGTAGGCACGGCCGTTCGGGTCGCGTACCGCGTGCGCCAACTGGTGTTCTATGTAGTCGGGCCGGAAGCCTAGGACTTCATCAAGAATCGTCCGCGCCATCGCGCGGAACCCGTGGCCGGTCATGGTGTCGGGGCCATAGCCCAGTGCGCGAAGTGCGGCGTTGACGGTGTTCTCAGACATTGGCCGGCCCTTGCCGCGCTCGCTTGGAAAGACGTACTCACCACGCCCGGTCAACGGTTGCAGGCCGCGCAGGACTTCTACGGCTTGCGTGGACAGCGGCACGATATGCGGGGTGCCGGTTTTGCTCGCTGTGAAGCGCCATTCCGCCGCGTCTAGGTCAATCTCCGCCCATCGCGCAGTGCGCAGCTCGCCGGGCCGCACAAACACCAGCGGGGCCACCTTCAACGCGGCTTGCACTACCGGCCCGCCCTGATAGCCCCACAGTGCGCGCAGCAGCGGGGCCACGGTCGCGGGGTCAGTCAGACTTGCGAAGTGTCCGCCCTTGACTGGCGTCAATGCCCCCAGCAGGTCGCGGGCAGGGTTGCCGGTATTGCGTCCGGTGGCGATGCCGTAGCGGAACACCTGCCCAGCGAAGGCGCGCGCCCGATGCGTTGTCTCGCCGCCGCGTGCTTCGATCTTGCGCAGGGCTGCCAGCAGCAGCGGGCCATCTACGGCGGCAATCGGCATGTTCGCGATAGGCGACAGGTAGCCCAGCAGGCGCGTGGCGCGCTCCTGTGACGTTACGGACAGCTTCCCGCCTCGCTGCGCCATCATCTCCGTCGCCACGGCTGCGAAAGTGTTTGCAGCCCTATCCACCGTGGCCGCTTTTTCCGCTTTGCGTTGCTCGCCGGGATCAATGCCGGCCGCCAGCAGCGTACGCCCCGCTGCGTGCCGCTCACGGGCAGCGGCTAGCGTCACGTCGGGATATGCCCCTAGCGCCAGCCGCTTTTCCTTGCCGGCGTGGCGGTACTTCCAGCGCCACAGCTTCCCGCCCGTAGGCATGACCTCCAGGTACAGCCCGCCAGCATCGGCAAGCTTGTACGGCTTGCCGGTTTCGCCCTTGTCAGGATGAATGCCGGGCTTGGCCTTGCGGATGGCAACGTCGCTTAGGGGCATGGGGCATCCTCATTGGGGGCATGCGGGGCATCGCACCTGCCCCTTGCCCCCACATATGCCCCCGCTTGGGGGCAGATTGCAATGGATGCTTTCGGACGTTACCGGACAGCGGGCAACAAAAAACCCGCATTTCTGCGGGCTTTCTGGACTTTCTCGGCCCTCGCGGGACGGTCATATGGTGCCGGAAATAGGAATCGAACCTACGACCTACGCATTACGAATGCGCCGCTCTACCAACTGAGCTATTCCGGCGTGGCCGCGCATTGTAGGGCGTGCGGACGCATGCGGTCAAAGCGCGTCTATCGCGGCGCCGCGTCTCGCCCGGCGCGACCGGTCGCCGCTATCCTGCGCCCTCTCCATCACCCACGGGATGTCCATGGCCAAGGCGCGCACCGCCTACGTCTGCACCGAATGCGGCGCCGATTCCAGCAAGTGGCAGGGCCAGTGCGGCGCCTGCGGGGCCTGGGACACCGTGTCGGAGATCGTGCTGGAGCCGGCCTCCGCGGCCAAGGCGTCGTCGCCCGCGCGCCGCGGCGGCTGGGCCGGCAAGGTCGAAGCGCCGCAGGTCACCGCGCTCAAGGACGTGCGCCACCACGAGGACGAGCGCGTCTCGACCGGCATCGGCGAATTCGACCGCGTGCTCGGCGGCGGACTGGTGGAAGGGGCTGTGGTGCTGGTGGGTGGCGATCCCGGCATCGGCAAGTCCACTCTGCTGCTGCAGGCCATGGCCAGCATGTCGGCCACGCTGCCGGGGCTGTATGTGACTGGCGAGGAGTCGCTGGCCCAGGTGGCCGGTCGCGCCGCGCGCCTCGGCCTGCCGCTCGACGGCCTGAGCGCCCTGGCCGAAACCGGCGTGGAGAACATCCTCGGCCATGCCGCCAAGCTGCGGCCCCGGGTGATCGTTGCCGACTCGGTGCAGACCCTGTGGACGGAATCGATGACCGCCGCGCCGGGATCGGTCGGGCAGGTGCGCGAGTCGGCGGCGCGCCTGGTGCGCTACGCCAAGGAGACCGGCACCGCCGTATTCCTGGTCGGCCATGTCACCAAGGAGGGCGGCATCGCCGGCCCGCGCGTGCTCGAACACATGGTCGACGCGGTGCTGTACTTCGAAGGCGACAGCGGCAGCCGTTTCCGGGTGCTGCGCGCGTTCAAGAACCGCTTCGGCGCCGTCAACGAGCTTGGCGTGTTCGCGATGGGCGACAAGGGGCTGAAGGAAGTACCGAACCCGTCCGCGATCTTCCTGTCGGGCGCGACGCGCCAGCCCGGGAGCTGCGTGATGGTCACGCGCGAAGGCACGCGGCCGCTGCTGGTCGAGGTGCAGGCGCTGGTCGACGCCTCGCCGCTGTCCAATCCGCGGCGCGTGGCGGTGGGCCTGGAGCAGAACCGGCTGGCGATGCTGCTGGCGGTCCTGCACCGGCACGGCGGCGTCATGGTCGGCGACCAGGACGTGTTCGTGAACGTGGTCGGCGGCATCCGCGTGCAGGAGACCGCGGCCGACCTGCCGGTGCTGCTGGCCGTGCTGTCGTCGCTGCGCGACCAGCCCTTGGCGGACAAGACCATCGCGTTCGGCGAGGTCGGACTGTCGGGCGAGATCCGCCCGGTGCCCAACGGCGAGGAGCGCCTCAAGGAAGCCGCCACGCACGGCTTCAAGCGCGCGATCGTGCCCAAGGCCAACGCGCCGCGGGCGGGTGCCTACAAGGGTATGGAGGTGGTGGCCGTGGAGCGCCTGTCGGACGCGATCAGCGCCGCGTCGGACTAGGCTGCCCCGGCATCAACCCCGGCCGAGCACCATCTCCAGCACGAACTTGCTGCCAAAGAACGCCAGCACCAGCAGAACCATCGCCGCAAGGGTCCAGCGCACGGCGATCGCCCCGCGCCAGCCGCGCCGCCAGCGGCCGACCAGCAGCGCGCCAAAGGCCAGCCACGACAGCACGCTCAGCACCGACTTGTGCACCAGGTGCTGGGCGAAGAAATCGTCCACGAACACCAGCCCGGTGAGCAGCGTGGCAGTGAGCAGCACGAAGCCGACGCCGATGGTGCGGAACAACAGGGTTTCCAGTTCCACCATCGGCGGCAGCACGCGCAGCCAGCCGTGGAATTCGCGTCGGCGCAGGCTGCGCTCCTGCAGCCACAGCATGACCGCCAGCACCGCGGCGACGGCGAGCGTGGCGTAGGCGAGCAGCGCGGAACCGGCGTGCATGCGCAGCGGCAGCGAAAGCCGCGCGCCGCCGGCGTTGTCGCCATGCTGGCTGGCCCAGGCCAGCAGCGAGGCCATCGCGATCGGGAACACCACTACCCCCAGCGCCGCCATCCGCCCGCGCGCGCCGTACCCGGTCGTCAGCGCCGCCATGCCGAGCCCGACCAGCGACAGCGCGGCATGGAAATGCAGGTCGACGCCAGCGGCGGCATGCCAGTCGATGGCGTGCGCGACGGCATGCGCGATCACCGCCGCGGCCGCGAACGGCAGCCAGCCGCGTCCCACGGACGGCCCCCGGCGCAGGGCGCGTACCAGCAGCGCGGTCGCAAGGGCGTACAGCAGGGCCGCGATGAGAATCGATGTCATCGCACAAGTGTAGGCCAATCATGGCCGCCCGCAGGGTGCCGGTATACTGGCCGGCCCTCCCGTTGCGCGGTCGCATTCCATGTTCGAGTCCCTCACCCAGCGCCTGTCCGGCACCATCGAGCGCCTGCGTGGCCGTGGACGGCTGACCGAGGAGAACATCCGCGAAGCCACCCGCGAAGTGCGCATCGCGCTGCTCGAGGCCGACGTCGCGCTGCCGGTGGTGCAGGCGCTGATCGAACGCATCAAGGTGCGCGCAGTCGGCCAGGAAGTCCTGAAGTCGCTGACCCCGGGCCAGGCGCTGATCAAGGTCGTGCGCGACGAGCTCACCACGGTGATGGGCGCGCAGGCATCCGACCTCAACCTCAACGTGCCCGCGCCGGCGGTGGTGCTGATGGCCGGCCTGCAGGGCGCGGGCAAGACCACGACCGTCGGCAAGCTCGCCAAGCTGTTGAAGGAAAAGCGCAAGAAGAAGGTGATGGTGGTCAGCGCCGACGTCTACCGTCCGGCCGCGATCGAACAGCTGAAGACGCTGGCCGAACAGGTCGACGTGCGCTTCTTCGCATCCGACGCCTCGCAGAAGCCCGTGGACATCGTGCGCGCCGCGATCGACGACGCGCGGAAATCCTTCATCGATGTGCTGCTGGTCGATACCGCGGGCCGGCTTGCGATCGACGAAGCGATGATGGCCGAGATCAAGGCCCTGCACGCCGCCGTCAACCCGGTCGAGACCCTGTTCGTGGTCGACGCGATGACCGGCCAGGACGCGGCCAACACCGCCAAGGCCTTCAGCGAAGCGCTGCCGCTGACCGGCGTGGTGCTCACCAAGACCGATGGCGACGCGCGCGGCGGCGCCGCGCTCAGCGTGCGCTACATCACCGGCAAGCCGATCAAGTTCATCGGCACCGGCGAGAAGGTCGACGGCCTGGACGTGTTCCACCCGGACCGCATCGCCAGCCGCATCCTCGACATGGGCGACGTGCTGTCGCTGGTCGAGCAGGTGGAAGGCCAGGTCGACAAGGACAAGGCGCAGAAGCTCGCCGAGAAGGTCGCCAAGGGCAAGAAGTTCGACCTCAACGACATGCGCGACCAGCTCGAGCAGATGCAGGGCATGGGCGGCATCCATGGCCTGATGGACAAGCTCCCGGGCATGGCCAAGATTTCCGACGAGGTCAAGAACCAGGTCACCGGCCGCGAAGTGCCGCGCATGGTCGCGATCATCGGTTCGATGACCAAGAAGGAACGCCGCAACCCGGCCCTGCTCAACGGCTCGCGCCGCAAGCGCATCGCCGCGGGTTCCGGCGTGACGCCTGCCGACGTCAACAAGCTGATGAAGCAGTACCAGCAGATGGAAAAAATGATGGCCAAGCTGGGCCGCGGCGGCATGAAGGGCATGATGCGCGGCCTGCAGGGCATGATGGGCGGCCGCGGCGCGATGCCGTTCCGCTGAGGCCGGCGCTGCAGCCAGCCTGATGGACGCGCCGGCGCACCCCGGGCACTTCACCAGCTTCCAGGTGCGCGAAGGCACGGTGCGCGGGCTTGACCTGCACCTCGCGCGCCTTGAAGGTGCGACCCGTTCAATGTTCGGCTACAGCCTGGATCTTGCGGGCTTGCGCAGCCGGATCCGGGAGGCGATTGCCGGCGACGCCGCGCAGGCCTGCACCGTGCGTGTAGTGGTCGCAGGTGCGCAGGGCGCACGCGTGCAAGGTGCTGCCGATGCCGGTGATGCACCGATGACCCGCATCGAGATCGAAGGTCCGCGTGAACCCGGCGGCCACGCACTGCGCCTGCAGTCGCGGTGCCTGCAGCGCGTCGATCCGCACCTCAAGCACCTCGCCATCGCGCCCCAACTGGACGCGCGAAGGGAAGCGCAGGCGGAGGGCTTCGACGATGCGCTCCTGGTCGACCGTGGCGGGCTGGTGGCGGAAGGCAGCTTCTGGAATATCGGCTTCGGCGGCCGTGCCGGCATCACCTGGCCCGTCGCCCCCGCGCTGCGCGGCGTGAGCGAACGCCTGCTGCAGGCGCGCCTGGCGGCACGGGGTGTCGTGCAGCAGGCCATGCCGGTGCGGCTGGATGCGCTGGGTGCGTTCGATTTCGCGTTCGCGACCAACTCGCGCGGGTTGCAGGACATCGGGTCGATCGATGGCCATGCCTTCCGCGGCGATCCAGGATCGGCCGCCGGCGTGCGCGCCGCTTTCGCGACCATTGCCTGGCAGGTGGTCTGAAACCGGCCGGAGGGGGCGCTTCCTCCCCGCCGGGCATTCCGCTACAATTCGCCGCTTACCTCGCCATCCTGGCGACTGGGCAACACGGAAACCACCATGGTCAAGATCCGCCTCACCCGCGGCGGCGCCAAGAAGCGCCCCTTCTACCACATCATCGTCACCGACTCGCGCAGCGCGCGCGACGGCCGCAACATCGAGCGCGTGGGTTACTACAACCCGGTCGCCACCGGCGCCGAGTCGCGCGTGGTGCTCGATACCGCCCGCGTCGACCATTGGGTCGGGCAGGGTGCGCAGATGACCGACAAGGTCCGCAACCTGTACCGCGAGGCGCAGGCTCCGGCCACCGCAGCGGCTCCGGCCGCCTGACGCGCGGGCCGCGCCCCACGCGCGGCCCATTTCCGCAATGGACGTCACCGGGCGCCGCATCCTGCTGGGCAGGGTCCACGGCGCCTTCGGCGTGCGTGGCGAGCTGAAACTCGAGTCCTTCACCGAGCCGGCGCGCGCGATCCTCGGCTACCAGCCGTGGACCCTGCGCGATGCGCAGGGCGCCGAGCGCGTGGCCGAGGGCGCCACTGGCCGCGACACGGCGAAGGGCCTGGTCGCACGACTGCCCGGCATCGAGGACCGTGACGCCGCCGAGGCGCTGCGCGGCACCGAGGTCTGGGTGGCACGCGAATCGCTGCCGCCGCCCGCACCCGGCGAGTACTACTGGGTCGACCTCGAAGGCCTGCGCGTGCACAACGTCGACGGCAGCGATTTCGGCACGGTGTCGCACCTGTTCTCCACCGGCGCCAACGATGTGCTGGTCGCACGCGGCGACCGCGAGCGGATGATTCCGTTCGTGGTGCCTGACTACGTCGTGTCGATCGATTTCGACGCCGGCCTGGTCACCGTCGACTGGGATCCCGGGTTCTAGGCAACCCGGAACCCGCAGCCGCCATGCGCATCGACGTCGTCAGCCTGTTTCCCGAGTTCGTCACCCAGGTCGCGGCCCACGGCGTGGTCGGGCGTGCGGGCGAGCGTGGACTGCTGTCGGTGCACGGCTGGAACCCGCGTGATTTCGCCGAAGGCAGCTACCGCCGCGTCGACGACCGCCCGTTCGGCGGTGGCCCGGGCATGGTGATGATGGTCGAGCCGTTGCGCACGGCGCTGGCCGCCGCGCGGGCCGCGGCACCGCAGCCGGCGCGCGTGGTCTACCTCAGTCCCCAGGGCAGGCCGTTCGACCAGGCCCGCGCCCGCGCGCTGGCGCTGGAGCCGCGCCTGGTGCTGCTGTGCGGCCGCTACGAGGGCGTCGACGAGCGCCTGCTGGCCGCCGAGGTGGACGAGGAACTGTCGATCGGCGACTACGTGCTCTCGGGCGGTGAGCTCGCCGCGGCGGTTGTGGTCGACGCGGTGGCCAGGCTGCTGCCGGGCGCGCTCAACGATGTCGAGTCCGCGGCGCAGGACAGTTTCGAGCCTTCAACAGACGGCACTGGCCCCTTGCTGCTGGACTGCCCGCACTACACGCGGCCGCTGGAGCATGCCTACGGCGCGGTGCCGCCGGTGCTGCTGTCCGGCAACCACGCCGCGATCGCCCGCTGGCGCCGCCAGCAGGCGCTCGGCCGCACCTGGCAGCGCCGCCCGGACCTGATTGACCGCGGCGCCCTGTCCCGGGCTGATGCACGATTGCTGGACGAATTCCTCGCCACCGCGGGTGACCCGTCGCAGGAAGCCCCGTAAGCCCCTAGCGCGCAAGGGAAAGTTGCCGGTATAATGTCCGGCTTAGCTGTAAACACGCCAAGACGCGGGTCCACGTGCACTCGCGCTACAACACGCCCCCAAGGGGCACTACCAACAGGCAAGCGAAGACCCACCATGAACAAGCCCTCGATCAACACGCTGCTGCAGAACTTCGAAGCCGAGCAGACCACGCGCCAGCTCCCTGACTTCGGTCCCGGCGACACCGTCATCGTCAACGTCAAGGTGAAGGAAGGCAACCGCGAGCGCGTCCAGGCCTATGAAGGCGTGGTCATCGCCAAGAAGAACGCCGGCCTGAACTCCGCGTTCACCGTGCGCAAGATCTCCCACGGCTTCGGCGTCGAGCGCGTGTTCCAGAGCCACAGCCTGATGATCGATTCGGTGCAGGTGAAGCGCCGTGGCGCGGTGCGCGCCGGCAAGCTGTACTACCTGCGTGGCCTGCAGGGCAAGAAGGCGCGCATCCGCGAGGATCTCGCCGGCAACGCCAAGGCCAAGGCCGCCGCGCAGGCCGCCGCCGCGGCCGAGTCGTCCGCCGAGTAAGCGGCTGCCGCAAGGCGCGACCCACGACGGCCACCGCAAGGTGGCCGTTCGCGTTTGCGGCGCTAGAATCCACGGATGCCTGCAACGACCGCTCCCACTGCCAACGCCGGTGTTCCTGCGTCGATACGCATCGACGTCTGGCTGTGGGCTGCGCGTTTCTTCAGGACGCGCACGCTGGCTCGCCAGGCGGTCGAACACGGCAAGGTCGAGCTCGGTGGGCAGCGGCCCAAGGCCTCGCGCGCGGTGCGGGTAGGCGACTGCCTGCGCATCGCCCGCGGCGAAGAGGTGTTCGTGGTCGAGGTGGCGGCGTTGACGGACTCGCGCGGTCCCGCTCCGGTCGCCCAGGCCCTGTACCGCGAGGACGATGCGTCACTGAAGGCGCGCGACGAGGCGCGCCTTGCACGCCGCGACGCGCAGGCCGGTTACCGCGCGCCGGAGCATCGCCCCGACAAGCGCGCGCGCCGGCTGATCCGGGCGCTTGGCGACATCGACCTGAGCTGAGCTGCAGGAAACGCCACTGGCGCGCCGGCAACCCGTCTATTTCCGCCCGAACAGCCCGCCGAGCGTTGCGAGGTCGCCGAGGCCGAGCTGGCCGTCGCCGTCCTGATCGAGCACCGCGCCAAGCAGGCCGCCACCAAGCCCGCCTTCCTGGCGGATCTGCTGCTGCTCCTGGCCGAGCATGTCGCCCAGCGCTGCGGCGCCGTCGTTCTGTTGCGCCTGCCCGGAGGACATCGCGCGTTTGGCGAGGTAGGCCATCACGATCGGCGCGAGCATCTTCAGCAGCTGGCCGGCCGTGCCCTGGCCGAGGCCGGTGGCCTGGGCCACGCCCGCTTCGGCACGCTGCTGGCCGCCACCGAAGATGTGGCCGAGGATCGCGCCGCCCTGGCCGGCTCCGCCGCTGCCGAGGACCGCGCCCAGCACGCTGCCGATGTCCATGCCCGCGTGGTCCTTCTGCAGCGCGCCGTACAGCGCCTGCGCACCCTGCGGTTGGCTGGCATTGCGGCCAAGGGCACCGAGCAGCAGGGGCAGGGCCGCGTTGATCGCACCCGAGGTCTGGGTCGGGGTGAGTCCCAGCTGCTGGGCAAGCTGCTGGGCGGGTGCGCCCTGCAGCTGGGCGAGGAGGTCGTCGGTCAACATGGCCATGGGGTCTGCTCCTGTACGTCGACCGCATCGTACGCCTTGCGTCGGCCGGCGGCAGCAGAGGGCGCCGCCGCCGCCCGCCTGCGCACGGAGCCTCGTTTACCCCAGCGCCTTCAACCGGTACAGCGCTTCCAGCGCCTGCTTCGGCGTGAGGTCGTCGGGATCGATGCCGGCGAGCGCATCAAGCGCCGCCGACGCAGGCGAGAACAGGCCGAACTGCTGCGGTGCGTCGAGCGTCTCGGCCGACAGCGGCGGCGACGCGACATGGCCATGCCGTTCGAGTTCCGCCAGGCGCGCCCGTGCCTGGCGCAGCACCGGCTTGGGCAGGCCGGCCAGCGCGGCCACCTGCAGGCCGAAGCTGCGGTCGGCGGGGCCGTCCTTGACCGCGTGCATGAACACCAGGCTCTCGGCGCCGTCCCTGTCACGGTGCTCCACCGCGTCCAGGTGCACGTTGGCGATGCCACTGCCGGGTTCGGCCAACGCGGTGAGCTCGAAGTAGTGGGTGGCAAACAGCGTGTAGCAGCGGTTGTGCGCGGCCAGGTGGCGCGCGCAGGCATCGGCGAGCGCCAGTCCGTCGTAGGTCGAGGTGCCGCGGCCGATCTCGTCCATCAGCACCAGCGATTGCGCGCTGGCGTGGTGCAGGATGTAGCTGGTCTCGCTCATCTCCACCATGAAGGTCGACTGGCCGCGGGCCAGGTCATCCCCGGCGCCGATGCGGGTGAGGATGCGGTCGATCGGGCCGATCCGCGCCGCGCGCGCCGGCACGAAGCTGCCGATGTAGGCCAGCAGCACGATCAGCGCGTTCTGGCGCATGTAGGTGCTCTTGCCGCCCATGTTCGGACCGGTGATCACCAGCATGCGGCGATCGGCGTGCAGGGCCAGGTCGTTGGGCTCGAACGGCGCGTCGCGCACCGCCTCGACCACCGGGTGGCGGCCGCGCTCGACCTCGAGGCAGGCGTCGTCCACCAGTTCCGGCCGCGCCCAGTCGAGCGCCACTGCACGCTCGGCCAGGCAGGCGAGCACGTCGAGCTCGCCCAGCGCGGCGGCACAGCGCTTGAGCGACTCGAGGTCGGTGTTGAGGGTATCCAGCAGTTCTTCGTACAGCAGCCGTTCGCGCGCCAGGGCGCGTTCGCGCGCGGACAGCACCTTGTCCTCGAACGCCTTCAGTTCCTCGGTGATGTAACGCTCGGCGCCGGTCAGCGTCTGCCGGCGGCTGTAGTGCGTCGGCACCTTGGCCGCGTGCGACTTGCCGATCTCGATGAAGTAGCCGTGCACGCGGTTGTAGCCGACCTTGAGCGTGGCGATGCCGCTGGCCTCGCGCTCGCGCAGTTCCAGGTCGACCAGGAACTGGTCGGCGTGTGTGGACAGGCGGCGCAGCTCGGCGAGCTCCGCGTCGTGGCCATCGGCGAACACGCCGCCGTCGCGGGCCAGCACCGGCGGCTGCTCGACCAGCGCGGTGGCCAGCAGCGCGGCCTGCCCGGCGTGTTCGCCGAGGCCGGCAACCAGCGCTGCGAGGCGCGGCGAATCGAGCGGCGCCAGCATATTGCGCAACTCCGGCAGCATGGCGAGCGCGTCGCGCAGCGTGCCGAGGTCGCGCGGGCGCGCCGAGCGCAGCGCGATGCGCGACAGGATGCGCTCCACGTCGCCGAGCGCGCGGAAGCGCTCGCGCAGGTCGCGTTCGATGCCGCTGTCGAGCAGCGCCGCCACCGCGTGCTGGCGCTCGCCGACCACACCACGGTCGCGCAGCGGACGGTGCAGCCAGCGGCGCAGCATGCGGCCGCCCATCGGAGTCACCGTGCTGTCGAGCACGCCCAGCAGCGTGTGTTTCTGTTCACCGTCGACGCGGGTGTCGAGTTCGAGGTGGCGACGCGTTGCGGCGTTCATCGCGATCGCGCCGTCGCTGGATTCGACCGCGATCGCGGTCAAGTGCGGCAGGCGCTGCTTCTGGGTCTCCTCGACGTAGCCGAGCAGGGCACCCGCGGCGGCGATCGCCAGCGGGCGGTCCTGGATGCCGAACGCCGACAGGTCGTGCAGCGCGAAGAACCGCAGCAGCTGGCGGCGCCCGGCGTCGGCGTCGAACAGCCATGGCGCGCGCCGGCGCAGACCGATGCGGGTCGTCGCGAAGGCCGGCCAGCCGTCGTCGTCGGGGAGCAGGAGTTCGGCGGGGTCGAGGCGCGCCAGTTCGGCCTCGAGCGCGTCATCGCCGGCGACTTCGTTGACCAGGAAGCGGCCGGCCGCGAGGTCTGCCCACGCCAGGCCGTAGCCGGCCTTGCCGCGCGCCACCGCCAGCAGCAGCGTGTCGCGACGCTCGCTCAGCAGCGCCTCGTCGGTGACGGTGCCGGGAGTGACGATGCGCACCACCTTGCGCTCCACCAGGCCCTTGCTGGTGGCGGGGTCGCCGACCTGCTCGCAGATCGCCACCGACTCGCCCAGCGCCACCAGTCGCGCCAGATAGCCCTCGGCCGCGTGGTAGGGCACGCCCGCCATCGGAATCGGCTGCCCGGCGGACGACCCGCGCTGGGTCAGGGTGATGTCGAGCAGCTTCGCCGCCTTGCGGGCGTCGTCGTGGAACAGCTCGTAGAAGTCGCCCATGCGGAAGAACATCAGCACGTCGGCATGCTCCGCCTTGGCGGCGAAGAACTGCTTCATCAAAGGGGTGTGTTCCGGTACTGCGTCCGACTTCATGGGGTCCTGGGGTCCGGTGTTGTCGACATGCGGCTCAGCCTTGCCTTGGCGGCGAGCCGTGGATCCTGCCGGCGTGCACGTCCGGCGGGGTCGGCAGGGTGTGGGCATCCATGCAGGCTATTGTGGACCAGTCGCCATCGGGGGGCTTTGCCACGGCGTCTCCGCATCCGCCACGGACCGCGTTTTCACCCCCTCGCCGGCCACATACGCATGCGTCCGGAAATGTGCTAGCGTCGCGCCACGGCTGCGATACCGCAGCGTCAGGTCCGTCCCCCACGCTGGCCTGGCGCGCAACCGGCATGGACTCCATGCCGGCGGTCGCATCCGTGTCGATGATGCTCATCCAACATCCGGTTAGGGGGACACCCAATGGTCCAAGGCCACCCGCGGCGCCACGCGCTCGCGACAGCTGTTTTCGCGGTACTTGCTTCAATGCCCATCGCACAGGTGGCCCGTGCACAGGATGCCCCGGCGACCAGGCCGACGGCTGACGAGCCCACCACCCTGTCGACCATGACGGTCACCGCGCAGAAGCGCGAGGAAGCCCTGCAGGACGTGCCGATCGTCATCAACGTCATCGACGAGCAGCTGCTGCTCGACACCGGCGTGCGTGACATCAAGGACCTCCAGGTCCTCGTGCCCGGGCTCACAGTCACCAGCACGCAAAGCGCGGCGCAGACCACCGCGCGCATCCGCGGCATCGGCACCGTCGGCGACAACGCCGGCCTGGAGTCGTCGGTCGGCATCGTGATCGACGGCGTGTACCGCTCGCGCAACAGTGTCGGCTTCGGCGACCTCGGCGAGGTGGAGCGCATCGAGGTGCTCAAGGGCCCGCAGGGCACGGTGTTCGGCAAGAACACCTCGGCGGGCGTGATCAACGTGATCACCCGCAAGCCGAGCTACTCGCAGAGCGCGGAAGCCGAGATCACCGCGGGCAACTTCGGACTGCTCGGCGTGTCCGGTGCCTACAACGACGCGTTGGCCGAAAACGCGGCATTCCGCATCTTCGCGGCCAAGCGCAAGCGCGACGGCGTCGACGACGTCCGCGTCGGTGCCGGCCCGCGCAAGGAAACCGACGACGGCGACCAGAACTACCACACGGTCCGCGGCCAACTGTTCCTCGAGCCCAGCGACACGGTCGACATCAACCTGGTGGCGGACTACAGCAGCCGCGAAGAGAACTGCTGCGTCACGGTCACCACCCAGCGCGGACCCACCGCGGCCATCATCAACGCGCTGACCCCGGGCGGCGAGGGCGTGATCCCGGTGGCGGACCCCGAGCGGCGCCTGGCGTACAGCAACCGGCCCACCTCGCAGGACCTGAAGGACAAGGGCGTGTCGGCGCAGGTCGACTGGAACACCCCGTGGGCGAACAACGCCACGTTCTCCTCGATCACCGCGTTCCGTGACTGGCAGGCGATCAATGGCCTCGATTTCGACTACAGCGCGGCGGACATCCTGTACCGCGCCCCCGACGACAACGAGTCCCTGACGCGCTTTGAAACCTTCAGCCAGGAGCTGCGCCTGACCGGCTCGACCGACCGCGTCGACTGGATGGTGGGCCTGTTCTATTCGGACGAGGACCTGACGCGCAATGATTCGTACCGCTTCGGCAGTGCCTACGAGCCGTACCTGTCGACCCTGGTCGGCAGCCAGGTGCTGGCGGGCGTCGCGGCGCAGCTGGCGCCGCTGGGGCTGACCGTCAACCAGGCCAACCCGGCGACGTTCCTGTCGCAGGTCAGCGGCCGGCCCTTCGGGACCAACTTCACCGGCCTCGGCGCGCTCGACCGCCACGACCAGAATGCGCGCAGCACCGCCATCTTCAGCAACAACACCTTCCGCGCCACGGACGCGCTGGATTTCACCGTGGGCCTGCGCTACACGCACGAAAAGAAGGAGCTGGATTCGGCGTACAGCAACCCGAGCGGCAGCGTGGGCTGTGGCGCGACATTGGCCAACCCGGCGGCCCGCATCGGCGGGGCGCTGGCGGCGCGGATCAACGGCTTCGCCAGCCTGCCGCCCGCGCTCCAGGCGCAGCTGCTGGCGGGCCTGGTGCCGGCGGTCGCGCCCGACGTGGTCGGCTTCATGTGCCTGCCCTGGGCGAATGCCGCCCACAACGGCCGCAACGTGTCGCAGTCGCGGACCGAAAAGGAATGGTCCGGTACCTTCAAGGCGGCCTACGACTGGACCGACGAGGTCATGACCTACGTGTCGGTGGCACGCGGCTACAAGGGCGGCGGCTTCAACCTCGACCGCGTGCAGTCGTCCAACGGCCTGTCCAGCGGCGTCCGGGGCATCACTCCGGTGGACGACACCTCGTTCCCCGGCGAGTTCGTCAACAGCTTCGAGCTCGGCATGAAGACCGACTGGGCCGGCGGCAACCTGCTGTTCAATGCGGCGCTCTTCTACCAGGACTACAAGGACTTCCAGCTCAACAGCTTCCTGGGCACGAGCTTCGTGGTGCGCTCGATCCCGGAAGTGGTGTCGATGGGCTTCGAGGCCGACATGATGTGGCAGACCTCGGTGCCCGGCCTGATGCTGCAGGGTGGCCTGACCTACGCCGAAACCGAGTACGGCGACGACCTGCTGCCCGATGCCGACCTGGCGCTGCTGCCCGGCAACCAGATGAGCTTCGCGCCCAAATGGTCGGGCAACGCGTCGGTGACGTACGAATGGGGCTTCGGTGCCAACCACATCGGCCGTTTCAACGTCGGCGCCAAGTACATGTCCGAGTACAACACCGGCTCCGACCTCGATGTGCAGAAGATGCAGGACGGCTACGCGCTGGTGAATGCACGCCTGGGCTTCGGCAGCCAGAACCGGCGCTGGCTGGTCGAGCTGTGGGGCCAGAACCTCACCGACGAGACCTACAAGCAGGTCGGCATCGACGCGCCGATCCAGTCCGGTTCGTGGAATGCCTTCCTCGGCGCGCCGCGCACCTATGGCGTGACCCTGCGGTTCAACTACTTCTGAACCCCGCGGCATCGTGACACTGGAACGGCCCGCTTCGGCGGGCCGTTTCTGTTGGGCGCCGGGTGCCAAGGCCCTCGAGGACGATGTCAAGGAGGAGGCATCCGCCGCCAGGCGGATGCCGGGGGACAGAAGCCGGCGCGACAAGCGCGGTGGGCAGGGACGATACTGCTCGCTTTCCACATGGTGAAAACGCAATGGATGTTCCCGGTGACGCCCTGCTGGCCAACCTTGCGCAGGCCCTTGGCGCGCGCCTCGAAGCCGCGCGCGACAGGCTGGTGACGGCGGAGAGCTGCACCGGGGGCTGGATCGCCAAGACGGTGACCGATGTCGCCGGCTCCTCGTCGTGGTTCGACTGCGGGCTCGCCGCGTACAGCTACGAGGCCAAGCAGGCGCTGCTCGGCGTGCGCGCGCAGACGCTCGAAGAGCAGGGCGCCGTGAGCCGCGACACCGCCATCGAGATGGTGTCCGGCGCGCTGGTGCATTCCGGTGCGTCGGTGGCGGTCGCGGTCACCGGCATCGCCGGGCCTGGCGGCGGCACCGACGACAAGCCGGTGGGGACGGTGTGGATCGCCTGGAAGCGTCGCGGCGGCTATCCGCATGCCGAGCTGTTCCACTTCGACGGCGACCGCGACGCGGTGCGCCGGCAGACGGTCGGCGAGGCGCTGCGCGGCCTCGAATGCCTGCTCTGAACACGCGGAGCACAGGATGATGTGGGAGCGGTTGGCCGGCGTGCGTGACCTGGGGCGGCTGCAGGAGATCGCCAGCGTCCTCGTGCGCCACGGATTCGGCGACCTCGTCCGTCGCAGTGGCATGGCGGGCGCGCTGGAGCGGGCCGGACGTCTGCTGCGTTGGGAACATGCGCAGGAGCGCCACGCCTTGCGCCCGCCGGAGCGCCTGCGCTGCGCGCTGCAGGAACTGGGCCCGACGTTCGTCAAGCTCGGCCAGGTGCTGTCGACGCGCGTGGACCTGCTGCCGCCGGACTGGATCGCCGAGCTCAGCCGGCTGCAGAACGAGGTGCCGGCGCTTCCCTGGGAGGCGGTGCGGCCGCAGCTGGTCGAGGATCTCGGCGCCGAACCCGAAGCGGTGTTCGCGCGCGTCGAACAGGTCCCCGTGGCCGCCGCATCGCTGGCCCAGGCGCACCGGGCCTGGCTACACGATGGCACCGCAGTCATCCTCAAGGTGCGCCGGCCCGGCATCACCGACACCATCGAGGCAGACCTGCGGCTGCTCGCGCGGCTGGTGGTGATCGTGGAGTCCCAGGTCCCCGACCTGCGCCGCTATCGCCCGGTGGAGGTGGTGCGCCAGTTTCGCGAGTCGCTGCGGCGCGAACTGGACTTCGCGGCCGAGTGCCGCCACGCCGAGCGCATCGCCGCGAGCTTCGCCGACAACCCTTGTGTGGTGGTGCCGCGCGTGTACTGGCAGTGGACCAGCGAGCGGCTCAACGTGCAGGACTTCATCGACGGCATCCCCGCCGGGGACCTGGCAGCGGTGGACGCGGCCGGACTCGACCGCGCCGCGCTGGCGCGCGCCGGCACCGGCATCGTGCTGAAGATGGTGCTGGAGGACGGCCTGTTCCACGCCGATCCGCACCCCGGGAACATCTTCTTCCTGCGCTCCGGCGCCATCGCGCTGATCGATTTCGGGATGGTCGGGCACCTCGGCGAGCGACGCAGGCTGGAAATCGCGCGCCTGCTGCACGGCATGGTCGTGCAGGACGACGAGGCGGTGGCCGACATCCTGCTCGACTGGAGCGACGGCGGCGAGGTCGACGAAGACCGCCTGCAGGCCGACACGTCGGTGCTGGTCGACCGCTACCGCGGCGTGCCGCTGAAGGACCTGCGGATGGGCACCATGCTGTCGGATGCCGCCGGCCTGCTGCGCCAGCATGGCCTGGTGCTGCCGCCGGACCTGGCGCTGGTGGTCAAGGCGTTCCTGACCCTGGAAGGCTTTGCGCGCCAGCTCGACCCCGATTTCGACATGGCCAGCGAGGCCAAGCCGTGGCTGGAGCGCGTGATGCTGCGGCGCTACGCACCTTCGATGCTCGCCCGGCGTGGTCGCCGCGGACTGGCCGGACTGGTGGAGCTGGGCGCCGAACTGCCGCGCGACCTTCGCCGGCTGGTGCGTGCGGCGCGCGGCGGCCGGGTGGGCGCGCGGATCGATGTGCCGGAGCTGAAGCCCTTTGGTGACCAGGTCGACCGCGCCGCCAGCCGGCTCACGATCGGCGTGATCACCGCAGCGCTGATCATCGGCTCGTCGATCGTCATGAACAGCGTCGGCGGCGGCGTGGGCAATCGCGGACTCATGGCGCTGGGCGTGCTGGGCTTCGTCGGCGCGGCGGCCGCCGGGGTCTGGATCGTCTATTCGATCTGGAAGGGCAGCCACCACCGTTGATCCGCGGGTGGCGTTGACGGCGCCGGGTGTTAGTAGTAATACTACTAACCATGCAACTGACCGACACCCAGCAGTCCATCCTTGCCCTCATCGCCGAGCGCATCGCCGAGGAAGGCGTGCCGCCCTCCCAGGCGGAAATCGCCCGCGCCTTCGGCTTCAGCAGCGTGCGCGCCGCGCAGTACCACCTGGAAGCCCTCGAGGCCGCAGGTGCGATCGAGCGGGTGCCGGGCCGTGCGCGCGGCATTCGCGTGCTGCAGGCGGCGCGGCCGGCGCAAGGCGCGTTGCCGCTGGCCGGCAACGCCGATGTCCTGGAACTGCCCGTGCTCGGCCAGGTGGCCGCCGGCCTGCCGATCGGCGCCGACATCGGCAGCGAGCAGGTGGTGCTGATGGACCGGGCGTTCTTCTCGCCGGCACCGGACTACCTGCTGCGCGTGCGCGGCGACTCGATGCGCGACGAGGGCATCTTCGACGGCGACCTGATCGGCGTGCACCGCACCAGCGACGCGCGCTCGGGCCAGATCGTCATCGCCCGCATCGACGACACGATCACCGTCAAGCTGCTCAAGATCGGCCGCGACCGCATCCGCCTGCTGCCGCGCAACCCGGACTACGCGCCGATCGAGGTCGAGCCGGGGCAGGAATTCGCCATCGAAGGCCTGTATTGCGGGCTGGTGAGGCCCAACCGGTGAGCCTGCGCCGTGACCCGCGCGCGCCGATCCCCGGTGGCGGCGTTTTCCCACCGCGCAGCCGGGCCAAGGCTGCTGCCGGTACCCGGCGTGGCCCGCTAGTTTCGATTCCCCGCGTCGAAGTCGCAGCCCCTGCGACCGGCCGCGGACACACTGCACACATCCCGAATACCTGATCCGAGGACGACCACGATGGACGAGAACAAGAAGCGCGCGCTTTCAGCAGCCCTGGGCCAGATCGAAAAGCAGTTCGGCAAGGGATCGGTGATCCGCATGGGCGACCGCGTCGCCGAAGTGGTCCCGGTCATCCCCACCGGCTCGCTGCAGCTCGACATCGCGCTGGGCATCGGCGGCCTGCCGCGTGGCCGCGTGATCGAGATCTACGGCCCGGAGTCCTCGGGCAAGACCACGCTCACCCTGCAGACCATTGCCGAGTGCCAGAAGCTCGGCGGCGTGGCGGCGTTCATCGATGCAGAGCACGCCCTTGACCCCACCTACGCGCAGAAGCTCGGCGTCAACGTCGACGACCTGCTGGTGTCGCAGCCCGACACCGGCGAGCAGGCGCTCGAGATCGCCGACATGCTGGTGCGCTCCAACGCCGTCGACATGGTGGTGATCGACTCGGTCGCCGCGCTCACCCCGCGCGCCGAGATCGAGGGCGAGATGGGCGACCAGCTGCCGGGCCTGCAGGCGCGGCTCATGAGCCAGGCGCTGCGCAAGCTCACCGGCAACATCAAGCGCAGCAACTGCATGGTGTTCTTCATCAACCAGCTGCGCCACAAGATCGGCATCATGATGCCCGGCCAGAGCCCGGAGACCACCACCGGCGGCAACGCGCTGAAGTTCTATGCCTCGGTGCGCCTGGACATCCGCCGCATCGGTGCGATCAAGAAGGGCGACGAGATCATCGGCAACCAGACCCGCATCAAGGTGGTCAAGAACAAGATGGCGCCGCCGTTCAAGCAGGTCATCACCGAGATCCTCTACGGCGAGGGCATCAGCCGCGAGGGCGAGGTGATCGACATGGCGGTCGAGGCCAAGATCATCGAGAAGGCGGGCGCCTGGTACAGCTACGGCGAAGAGCGCATCGGCCAGGGCAAGGAGAACGCCCGCCAATACCTCAAGGAGAATGTCGCCGTCGCCCAGCGCATCGAGGCCGAGCTGCGCGCGCGCCTGGCCCCGGTCGCGGTGCCGGCCGCGGCGGTTGATGACGCCGACGACGAGGTCGAAGAAGCCAAGGACAAGCCCAGGTCCCGCGCCAAGGCGGCCGAGGCCTGACGGCCTCGCACGGCAGCGTGAGCCAGGACAGCCAGGCTCCGGGCGAGGACGACGGCGGCGGCAAGCGCCGCCGTCGCCCGGACCCCACGCCGGTGCAGCGGGCGCTGGGGCTGCTGGTTCGCCGCGAGCATTCGCGCAAGGAGTTGCGCCGCAAGCTGGAAGCGCGCGGCGTCGCGGACGACGAGGCCGAGGTGGCCATCGAGCGCATGGTCGAGGGCGGCTGGCAGGACGATCGCCGGTTCGCGATCAGCCTGGCGCGGATGCGGGTGTCCACGGGTTACGGACCGCTGCGCATCCGTGCCGAGCTGGGGACCCATGGCCTGGCGGACGAGGTGATCGAGGCCGCCTTCGCCGACCTGGCGGAAAGCGGCGACGACGACTGGCTGGCCGGTGCCCGCAGGCTGGTCGGGCGTCGGCTGGGTCCAGCCCGAGAGAACGACCTGGTGCAGCGGCGCAAGGCGGCCGAATTGCTGTTCCGGCGGGGCTTTGGCGGCGATACGGTGCGCGCCGCGACCGCGTTCGACCCCGACGACGACTGAACCCGTGCGGCGGGCTTGGGTGCTGCGACCCTCGTGCGGCCTGCTAACCTAGCGGTATCGGAACGCCACCGGATGTCGCCTTCGCGCGCTGCGCGGAGCCTGCGGCACCCGGTGCGGTGCCGCCCCCCAGCCCGCAAGCGCCAGCGCAGATGCCCAACCCCATCGATTCCCCCCGTCCGACCACCGCGGACATCCGCCGCGATTTCCTCGAATTCTTCAGCGGCCGCGGCCATACCGTGGTGCCGTCGGCACCACTGGTGCCCGGCAACGACCCCACGCTGCTGTTCACCAACTCCGGCATGGTGCAGTTCAAGGACGTGTTCCTCGGCGCCGAGAAGCGCAGCTATGTGCGTGCGGCTGACGTGCAGCGCTGCCTGCGCGCCGGCGGCAAGCACAACGACCTCGACCAGGTGGGCTATACCGCGCGCCACCACACGTTCTTCGAGATGCTGGGCAACTGGTCGTTCGGCGACTACTTCAAGGCCGACGCGATCGCCTGGGCCTGGGAACTGCTGACCACGGTCTGGAAGATCCCCGCCGACCGTCTGCTGGTCACCGTCTACCACGATGACGACGAGGCCTACGGCATCTGGCACAACGCCATCGGCCTGACGCCGGAGCGGATCATCCGCATCGGCGACAACAAGGGTGCGCCGTACGCGTCGGACAACTTCTGGCAGATGGCCGACACCGGTCCCTGCGGGCCGTGCACCGAGATCTTCTATGACCACGGCGCGCACATCGCCGGCGGTCCACCGGGCTCGCCCGACGAGGACGGCGACCGCTTCATCGAGATCTGGAACCTGGTGTTCATGCAGTACGACCGCCAGCCCGACGGCAGCCTGCAGCCGCTGCCCGCGCCCTGCGTCGACACCGGCATGGGCCTCGAGCGGCTGGCGGCCGTGCTGCAGGGCGTGCACGGCAACTACGAGATCGACCTGTTCCAGGCGCTGATCGCCGAGGCTGCCGCGCTGACCGGCGCCGACCCGGGCAACAAGTCGCTGCGCGTGATCGCCGACCACATCCGTGCCTGCAGTTTCCTGGTCGTCGACGGCGTGCTGCCGTCCAACGAGGGCCGCGGCTACGTGCTGCGCCGGATCATCCGCCGCGCGCTGCGCCATGGCTGGATGCTCGGCGTGCGCCAGCCGTTCTTCCACAAGCTGGTGGCCACGCTGGATGCGCAAATGGGCGACGCCTATCCGGAACTGCGCGCGCAGCGCGCGCTGGTCGAGCGCGCGCTGCTGGCCGAGGAGGAACGTTTCGCCGAAACGCTCGATTCGGGCATGCGCATCTTCGACGAGGTTGTCGCGCGCAGCGACGGCGCCACCATCCCCGGGGGCGACGCGTTCCGCCTGTACGACACCTACGGATTTCCGGTCGACCTGACCGCCGACATCGCGCGCGAGCGCGGCATGGCGGTGGACATGGCCGGTTTCGAAGCGGCGATGAACCGGCAACGCGAGACCGCGCGCGCGGCCGGCAAGTTCGGCGGCGGCACCACGCTGCCGGCGGAATTGGTGGCGCAGATGTCGCCGACCGCCTTCCTCGGCTACGACCATGTGCAGGCCGGCGGCCTCGAGGTCGTGGCCCTGCTTCGCGACGGGCGCCAGGTGCAGGAAGTCGCGGCCGGCGACGAGGCGATCGTGTTCCTCGACCGCAGCCCGTTCTATGCCGAATCCGGCGGCCAGGTCGGCGATGTCGGCGAACTCGACGGGCAGGGCATGCGCTTCTCGGTGGACGACACCCGCAAGTTCGCGGGCCAGTTCCACGGCCACATCGGCCGCATGCGCGACGGCGTGTTGCGCGTCGGCGACCACGTGCTGGGCAGTGTCGACGCCACGCGCCGCGGCAGCATCGTGCTCAACCACAGCGCGACCCACCTGCTGCACGGTGCGCTGCGCGAACGCCTGGGCACGCACGTGGCGCAGAAGGGCTCGCTGGTCGCGCCCGACCGCCTGCGCTTCGACTTCTCTCATTTCGAACCGATCACCGCCGCCGAGCTGCGCGACGTCGAGCGACGGGTGAACGAGGAGGTGCGCGCCGACCATGGCGTGGCGATCCGCGAGATGGCGATGGACGAGGCGATCGATGCCGGCGCCATCGCCCTGTTCGGCGAGAAATACGGCGAGCGCGTGCGCGTCGTGACCATGGGCGGCTCGGTGGAGCTGTGTGGCGGCACCCATGTCGCCCGCACCGGCGAGATCGGCCTGTTCAAGCTGGTCTCGGAAGGCGGCGTGTCATCGGGCGTGCGTCGCATCGAAGCGCTGACCGGGCAGGCGGCGCTGGAGCAGGTCGCGCTGGACGAGTCGCGCCTGGCCGAAGCCGCGCGGATGCTCGGCGGCACCACCGCAGACGTCGGCGACAAGCTGCGCGCACTGCTCGATCGGCAGAAGAAGCTGGAGCGCGAGCTCGAAGCGATGAAATCGCGCGAGGCAAGCAGCGCCACCGCCGACCTGGCCGCGAGCGCAGTCGACGTGGCCGGCATCAAGGTGCTGGCGGTGCGGCTGGAAGGATTCGATGCGCGCACCCTGCGCGACGCCCTCGACCGCTTCAAGCAGCAACTTGGCGATGCGGTGGTCGTGCTGGCGGGAACGGCCGACGGCAAGGCCAGCCTGGTGGCAGGCGTGAGCGGCGCGGCACTGGGCAAGGTCAAGGCCGGTGAACTGCTGTCCCACATCGCCGGGCGGATCGGCGGCAAGGGTGGTGGCCGGCCCGACATGGCCCAGGGCGGCGGCCCGGACGGAGCGGCGCTGGTCGATGCGCTCGCCGGCGTGGCCGCGTGGGTAGCAGACCACGTGGTCTGAAAAGCGGCGTGCCATGACCTATGACCTACATGTGCGGGCCTGTTCGGCCGGTATCATGATTGGGCTACGTGAACCATCTTGGATGCGGTGACGACGTCACGGCTCCTCAGTCGACCCGGCCATCTGGATGGCCGGGACATGGAGTTCCCTACATGTTGATTTTGACCAGGCGGGTCGGTGAGACGCTGATGATCGGTGATTCGGTCACCGTGACGGTGCTGGGCGTCAAGGGCAACCAGGTCCGCATCGGCATCACCGCGCCGAAGGATGTCTCGGTGCACCGCGAAGAGATCTACCAGCGGATCCACGGCGGCGAGGGCGCGGCCGGGAGTGAAGTCGAGGGCGATGCCGATTGATGTTTGCCGGCTGCGCTGCAAGCCGGTATCCTTCGCTCCCACGCCGGCCTGAAGGCCGGCGTGGTGTTTCATCCCGGAGAGTTGCCCGAGTGGCCGAAGGGGCTCCCCTGCTAAGGGAGTATGGGGCTTAAAACTCCATCGAGGGTTCGAATCCCTCACTCTCCGCCAGCTTCAAAGCGTTGACGAAGTTGGCGTGTTGTTGCAGAATTCCGCTTCTAGCGCGCCCGTAGCTCAGCTGGATAGAGCACCAGGCTACGAACTTGGGGGTCGGAGGTTCGAATCCTTCCGGGCGCACCATACGATGCAAAAACGCCAGCGGCTTGCCGCTGGCGTTCTTGTTTCCGCGACCGGGTGACTGTCTGCAACTCCTGAATGATCCCGATTGCCGCTCGCCAAGTGTGATTGGGGTCGCGTTCTCACGCGATCTTCATCGCTAACCTGCGCCGGCGGTTCAATCACTCACGCACGGCGAACAGGGGCGCTGCTGCAAACTTCGGAGCTTTACATGCGCCCATTATCGCCTTTACAAGGCCGTTGCCCGTTATCAGGCTTATCGGAAACCTCGATCCTCGCCAACCTGCACCATGCTGCACCTGACGCGCCAGAGACTCAGCGCGAACGCTCCACCCGCCGGCCACGCGCACTCGCCGCCCTCGCCGCAACACCACTTCTCCTGGCCTTCGTGGCCGCCCCGGCCTTCGCCGCGGAATGGTTCGTATCCCCCACCGGCAATGACAGCAGCGGCAATGGCAGCATCGGCTCGCCGTTCCGTACCGTGAAGCGCGTGCTGTCCACGACCAATGGCGTGGTGTCCGCCGGCGATACGGTCACGCTTCGCGGCGGCGGCACCTACAACGAATGCGACGTGCGCCTGCGCAAGCCGATGACGCTGCGCTCCTACCCGGGTGAACGCGCGCACATCCATTGCGACGTGAACACCCCCGACAGCGTCACCATCCAGATCGATCCGGGTGCCTCGGGCAGCCGCCTCAGCAACCTGGAGATCAGTGGCGGGCGCTATTACGCCGTGATGCTGCAGACCAGCTGGTACCAGGGCGGCCCGGCCAGCAACAAGGGCGCCGAGAACGTGGTGCTTGAAGACCTGCTGATCCGCGACACCGGCCGTGACGGCATCAAGGTCACCCCGAAGTCCAACAACGCGACCATCCGTCGCGTCGAGATCCGCAACACCGGCAAGATGTACCCGGCTGGCACGTCGCCGGATGCGATGAACGCCGACGGCATCGACAACGTCAATGGCTCCGGCATGCTGGTCGAGGACAGCTACATCCACGACATCGCCACCACCGGCCTGTACTTCAAGGGCGGCGCGGCGGACGTAGTGGTGCAGCGCAACCGCATCGAGAACACCGGCATGGCGGGCATCCTGGTGGGCTTCGACACCAGCACCGAGTTCTTCGACCTGCAGCTCAATCCGCAGTACTACGAGTCGATCCGCGGCACCGTTCGCAACAACGTGGTGCGCAACACGCAGTACGCGGGCATCGGGCTCTATGCGGCGAAGGATGCGCTGGTCGCGAACAACACCATCGTCAACGCGGCGCGCAAGGGCCACGGCGCCCTGTACTTCGGCGTGCCGTTCCAGGACTGGGACCCGTTGGCGGGCCGCCCGTCGAGCGTCAACCCGCGGCTGGTCAACAACCTGGTCATCCAGGACGGCGGGAACTGCATCGACATCCGCTACAGCGGCGAGCTGGGCGGACTGTCCGGGCTCAGCGGCTCGGCCAACTCCAACTACAACGGCTTCCACAATGCCAATTGCACGTTCCGTGACTCGCGCCCGGGCAGTGGCCTGGCGACGGCGGGAACGCTGGGGCAGTGGCGGTCCGCGACCGGCCAGGACGCCAACAGCAAGCTGGCCGCGTTCTCGGTGAGCGCGACCGGCCACCTGCCCGCGGGCAGCCCGGCGATCAGCGCCGGCACCCCGCTGGCCCAGGTGCTGAATGACATCGACAAGGACATCCGTGGCGCCACCTATGACATCGGTGCCGACCAGGTCACGGCCGGCACGACGCCGCCGCCGACCAACCCGCCGCCGACGACCCCGCCGCGCCGGCATCGCATCAAGTCGCCAGCGGTCGACCTTCCGCCGGTTGCCTCGCCGCCGCGCCCGCGGGTGGATGGTCCGGTCAATGGCGGCCGGCCGCCGGTACGCACCCCTGCGCGTCCGGGTGTCACCGGCGCGCGGTTGACCACGGGCCAGCCGGCCACGGCGGACGCCGACGTGGTGATCACCTCGCCAGCCGCGGCTGCATGGAAGCAGCTGGGCAGCTGGGTCGACGGCGCGAAGCAGAAGCTCTCCGCCAACTGAGCACTACCTGGCTGCCGCCCGTCATGGGCGGCAGCCAGGCCGCGGTCGCGGGGCTCCACTCCGCGCGGCCTGGCCCCCCGGTTCCTTTTGGCCGGTTTGCATCGTGATCCGAGTTTCTCTGGATGGGCGTCGCCATGCGCTGCCCACGTCCAGTGATCGCGATGGCGAACGGGGGTCGGCATGTTGTCGTTCAAGTGCAAAGGGCGAGGCCGGTGATCCGGGCCTTCGGCGGGCGTGCCCACCGCCTCGTGCGCATCCAGTGGCTGCTCGAGTCGCTGGCCCTGCTGCTCGCCTCGGTGGCGGCGATCTGCCTGCGCTTTTCCGATGATCCGGACGGCCGCAGCCTGCACCTGGCCATGGTCCCGTTTCCGGCGATCCTGGTACCGATGTACGTCACCATGGCGATGGCGGCATTCGGGCTCTACCAGTCCCACGTACGGCACAATCCTTCCGAACTCGTGCTTCGCATGCTGCTGGCGTTCGCGTTCGGCGGCGTCGGCCTGCTGGTGACCTATTACGCGGTGCCGCAGACCTACATGGGTCGAGGGCTGCTGTCGATCACCCTCGCACTCGGCTTCGTCTCCGTCGCCGCGCTCCGCTGGGGGGCGCGCAGCCTGACGGGTGGCCAGGCCTACAAGCGGCGCGTCCTGGTGTATGGCGCCGGCGAACAGGCCGACCTCATCAACCGCCGCATGCGCCGGCGGGCTGACCGGCAGGCATTCTGCGTGGTCGGCTTCGTGCCGGCCCCCGGCCAGCGGGTCGTGGTCGCCGAGGACCTGCTCGTGCGCACCATGCTCGACCTTCCCTCGCTGACCCGCGAGATGGGCGTGCAGGAGATCGTCGTGGCCCCGGATGAGCGTCGCGGCGGCCTGCCGATGGAGGACATCCTGGCCTGCGCGCAGCGCGGCATCTCGGTGGTGAACATCCCGATGTTCTTCGAGCGCGAGGCGGGCATGATCAAGCTCGAGGCAGCCGACCCGTCCTCGCTGGTGTTCTCCGGAGGCTTCGACCATTCGCTGATGCGGCGGCTGAGCAAGCGCAGCTTCGACCTGGCTGCCGCCACCGCGCTGCTCCTGGTCGCGTGGCCGGCCATGCTGCTGGTGGCGGCGGCCGTGCGCATCGAGGGCGGCGGGCCGGTGCTCTACCGGCAGATGCGCGTGGGCGAGGGTGGACGCAGCTTCGAACTGGCCAAGTTCCGCAGCATGCGCACCGACGCCGAAGGCGACGGCGTGGCGCGATGGGCGAGCCGCGACGACAACCGCACCACGCGCGTGGGCCGCTTCATCCGCAAGACGCGCCTGGACGAGCTGCCGCAACTGTTCAACGTGCTGGCCGGCGACATGAGCTTCGTCGGGCCGCGCCCGGAGCGCCCGCAGTTCGTGCAGCAGCTCAACGGCGAGATCCGCTACTACAACGTGCGCCACTCGGTGAAGCCGGGGCTTACCGGCTGGGCGCAGTTGCGCTATCCGTATGGCGCATCGGTCAGCGACGCGCAGGAAAAGCTCAAGTTCGACCTTTTCTACGTCAAGAACCAGGGGCTCGTGTTCGATTTCATGATCCTGCTGCAGACGGTCGAGGTCGTCCTGTTCAGGCGGGGTGCGCGCTAGGCCGGCCGTCCGCCGCCGTGGATTCCGTTACCTGATCGACCCCTTCCATGGATGATCCAGTGAGCCAGTACGAATCCCGCATCCGCGCCTTCATCGACGAGAACTTCCCGCCCGCCGGCCCGGGCGGGCCGCCCGCCGCGGAGGTCAGCCTGCTGGAATCGGGCGTCATCGATTCCATGGGGGTGTTGCTGCTGGTGACCTGGCTGGAGCAGGAGTTCGGCCTCATGGTCGACGACGATGAAGTGCTGCCGGACAACCTCGACAGCATCGCCGCCATCGACGCTTTCGTCGCGCGCAAGCTCCTGGAGATGGAGCTGTCCGAGTGACGGCACGTTGCGAGCGCTGGCTGGCGCGGGCGGCCGCGCAGCACCCGGGCAAGACGGCCGTCGTGCGTGGCGGTCGCCGGGTCGACTACGCCACGCTGCACGCCGAAAGCGAGCGCTTCGCCGCCGCGCTGGCCGGACATGCGGCACTGGGCGACGGCCAGCGCTGCGTGGTGTTCCTGGAGAACTCGGTCGAGGCCGCGGTCGGCGTGTTCGGCACCCTGCGCGCCGGTGGCGTGTTCTCGGTGATCAATCCCACCACCAAGGCGGACAAGCTCGCGTTCGTGCTCGCCGACTGCGGAGCGACGGTCCTGCTGACCCAGGCCAGCCTGCTGCCGGTGGCCCGGTCCGCCGCGGCGCGTGCGCCCAGCGTGCGTTGCATCGTGGTGGTCGACGGCGATGGCGACGGCATGAATGGCGGGGTCATCGCATACCGGCGCTTCCTCGCCGCGGCTGATCCGGGGCGCCTGCCGCTCCAGGTCGGCATCGATACCGACCTGGCCATGCTGGTGTACACCTCGGGTTCGACCGGCAACCCCAAGGGCGTGATGATGACCCACGCCAACGTCCGCTTCGCCGCCACGTCCATCACCAGCTACCTCCAGGCCAGCCACGACGACGTCGTGCTCAGCGTGCTTCCGCTCGCGTTCGACTACGGCCTCTACCAGTTGCTGATGTGCGTCAAGCTGGGCGCGACGCTGGTGCTCGAGACGTCCTTCGCGTTCCCGCAGAAGGTGCTGCCGCTGCTGGCCACCGAGCGGGTGACCGCATTCCCGCTGGTGCCGACGATGGCGGCGCTGATCGTGCAGCTGCGCAACTTCGACCCTGCCTGGGCCGCCAGCGTGCGCTACCTCACCAATACCGCCGCCGCGCTGCCGCCGGCGCACATCCGCAGGTTGCAGGACCTGTTCCCGGCCGCGCGGGTGTACTCCATGTACGGAATGACCGAGTCCAAGCGCTGCACGTGGCTGCCGCCGGAAGAACTGGCGCGACGCCCGGACAGTGTCGGCATCGCCATTCCCGGCACCCAGGCCTGGGTGGCCGACGACGCCGGGCGGCCGTTGCCCGCCGGCGAGGTCGGCGAGCTGGTGGTGCGCGGCGGCCACGTGATGCAGGGCTACTGGAACAACGCCGAAGCCACCGCGCGCGCGCTGCGGCCCGGCCGCTACCCGTGGGAGCGCGTGCTGCACACCGGCGACCTGTTCCGCACGGATGCCGAGGGATTCCTGTACTTCGTCGGCCGCAAGGACGACATCCTCAAGTCCCGCGGCGAGAAGGTCAGCCCCAAGGAAGTGGAGAACGTGCTCTACGCCATGCACGGGGTCCGCGAGGCCGCCCTGGTCGGTGTCCCCGACCCGGTGCTCGGCCACGCGCTCAAGGCGCTGCTGGTGGTCGACGATCCCGGCCTGGACGCGCGCGCGGTGATCGCGCACTGCCGCGCCCACCTCGAGGAGTTCATGGTGCCGCGCACCGTGGAGTTCCGCGAGTCGCTGCCCAAGACCGGCACCGGCAAGATCCGGCGCAGTGAACTCCAGGCCGAAGCCGAGGGCCGCGAAGCCGCCGAAGCCTGAGTCGACGCCGGCGGACCGGGTTCAGGCCAGGGCGATGCCCGCCGCCTCATGCCGCCGTCCGGCCGGCGCGTGGATGCCCTGCAGCAGGCGCGCCGACAGGATGCCGACGAACGCCTGGTTGTCCGCGAAGCTGGCGGCCTTGCCGGCGCGGGCCTTCGCGTACAGGCGTGACACGGCGGCGGCGTCGAACATGCCGTCGGCGCGGATCGCATCGGGATCGAAGGCTTCGGCCACGTAGTCGAGCGGCTGTCCGTCGACGAAGAAACAGTCGCTGTCCGGCGCGCGGTAGGGTTGCTTGGTGCGGCGCAGGATATCGGCCGGCAGGAGGCCGGCCAGTGCCTTGCGCAGCACATGTTTCTCCGACAGGCCGTGCAGCTTCCACTGTGGCGGGAGGCGGTTGGCGAACTCGACCAGGGTGTGGTCGAGGAAGGGATAGCGGCCCTCGATGGATGCCGCCATCGCCGCGCGATCGCCTTGGCTGGCCAACAGGTATCCGGCGAGCAGCGTCTTGGCTTCCACGTACTGGTCGCGCGCCAGAGGAGCCCAGCGCATGACGCGCGCCGGCAGGCGCGACTCGACCAGCGCCAGCGGGTCGAAGCCGGCGACCGCGGCGCGCAAGTCCGGCGCGAGGAACCTCAGCGCGCGCGCCGACGTGGTCCAGCGCGGCACATGCGCGAACACCGGACGGTCGATGTGCTGCATGCCCTGTCCGAAGAACTCCGCCGCGAACGCGGGGCTCGATGCTGGCGAGGTGGCGAGGTAGCCGTACAGGCGCCCGAGCAGGCGTGGACGTACCCCGGAGTGGGGCTGGCGAGCCCAGAAGCGGCGCACTTTCGCCTCCTTGAACAGGTCGTAGCCGGCGAAGACCTCGTCGGCGCCTTCGCCGGTCAGTACCACGCGATACCCCTGGCGGCGCACCTCATCGGCCAGCAGCATCAGTGGCACGCCGGCCGTGCGCAACACCGGGGTCTCGGCGTGCGCGATGAAGCGCGGGAATGCCTGGCCGATATCGCCCGCCGCGACCTGCAGCGTGGTGTGGTCCGTGCCCAGGTGCCGGACCATCGCCTGCTGGTGCGGGGATTCGTCGAACTCGCGCTGCGCGAACGCCACCGAGAACGTGCGCAGCGGCGTGCTGGTGGCGGTGCGCACCAAGGCGGCGATGCCCGAGGAGTCCAGGCCTCCGCTGAGGTAGGCGCCGACCGGGACATCGGCGCGCAGCTGCAGGCGGACGGCGTCCACCAGCCGCTCGCGCAGCTCGCCCGCGGCCTGGTCGATGTCGCGCCAGGGCCGGGCCGTGTCGCAGGCGTCGGGGAAGCTCCAGTCCCAGTAGCGGTGCAGGCGCTCGCGGCCGTCGGCCTCGACGGCCAGCATGTGGCCCGGCGGCAGCGTGGACACGCCGTGCCACACGGTGTCGGGGTCCATGGGGGCCCACAGCGTCAGCGCTTGCGCGAGGCCCATCGGGTCCAGGCGCGCGTGCCCGGGCAACGCGGCGAACAGCGCCTTGACCTCGGAGGCGAACCACAGTGCGCCGCGCGCACGGGTGTAGTACAGCGGGCGGATGCCGAGGCGGTCGCGCGCAAGCACCAGCCGGCGCCGGGCGCCGTCCCAGAGGGCGATGGAAAACTGGCCGTTGAGGTGATCGACGAAGGCATCGCCGTGGCGCTGGTACAGGTGCACGATCACTTCGGTGTCCGAACGCGTGTGGAACACGTGGCCCTGCGCCTCCAGCCGCGCACGCAACTCGATGAAGTTGAAGATCTCGCCGTTGAACACCGTCCACACCCGGGCGTCCGGACTGGCCATCGGCTGGGCGCCGCTGGCGAGGTCGATGATCGCAAGCCGTGCGTGCGCCAGGCCGACCCCTTCGTCGACGTGGAAGCCGTAGCCGTCGGGGCCGCGATGGGCGAGGGTGGTGATCATCGAGGCCAGCACGGCGCGCGCGTCCTGCGCGGCAATGCCGGATCCGAGGTAGCCGGCCAGGCCGCACATGCTCAATCGTCCCCGTGGGCCTGGGGCGCGACAGCGGTACGCGCGAGGGCGTGGTCGGGGCAGGCGCGGGGTGGCGCCGCGGCCGCGCGTCCGGCGGCGCCCTTGGCCTCGGGCTGCGGCCGCTGCGTGGCGACAGGCAGGGGATACAGGGGTGCGCTGTACCAGTCCGACAGGCGCCCGCACTCGAAATACACCCAGGACGGGCCGTAGACCCAGTGCGAATCGCTGGCGTCGCGCGCCACGGGTTCACCGAGCAGGGCCGTGACGGTGCGACGGTCCATGCCGGGCTGCAGGCGGACCCTCGCGGACACGTCCGCCGGCGGTGCCGCCGCTGGTGCATCGAGTGACGGCGCGGCCCTCTCGCCGGAGGCCGGCAACCAGTGCCATGACGCGCCGGCCACGACCAGCAGCGTCAGCAGCGTGCGCATCCAGACGGCACGCCTGGACGCCGACCCTGGCGCCCGCACCGCCGGGCTGGTGGCCGCGGGTGGCCCGCCGGCAGGCATGCCCCGGCTGCCACCCCGTCGCGGCGCCGCGGCCCGCGTCGCGGAGGTGCCGGGGGGCGGCTCGCCCGGCAGGCGGCCGTGCTCGCGGTGGAAGTCCAGCACGGCGGCGTAGCCCACGTTCAGCGCGATGAGCCTGGCCGGGTCGCGTGCCGCCGTGGAGGGGCGGTCCGGATGCAGTTCCGCGACCCGCCGGCGATACGCCCGTTTGAAGACCTCCAGCGTGCAGGGTGGCGAGATGCCGAGTTCGGCATACAGCCTCGCGAAGTCCGTGGCGTGGTTCATCGCCGGGCCGGCGGCGTCACGCGGCCAGATGCCGGCAGAACATCTGCGGAAGCTGCACCATTGCCCGGAACAGGTCCTGGCCGGTGTCCTCGGACACCGGCACGCGCTGCAGGTCCAGGGGTGCCGACGAAGCGCGGGCAACGCCGCCGTAGAAGGAAAAGGCCTGCGCCACCCCGGCGGCACCGAGCAGCCGCATCGTCTCGTTGTCGAACGCGGTGGGGCCGCCGACCGGATAGGCGAAGTGCGTCATGTCGATTCCGAGCTCCTCCCGCAGGCGCAGGGCGCAGCCCTCGATCTCCGCACGCTGGTCGTCGAGCGCGAGGCTCGACAGGATCGGATGGTTCACCGTGTGCCCACCGATGGTCATGCCGGCACGGGCCAGGGCGCGGACCATGTCCCAGTCCATCCACTGGCCCTCGACCGTCTCCGGGGCCTCGAGGCCGGTCTCGTCGGCAAGCCGGGCGCGGAACGGGACCGTCTGCCCCGAGGGCAGGTCCTTGTAGATGGCGAGGATGCGCCGTATCACCGCTTCACGGTGCTGGCCGAGGATGATCGGCCCGGGAATCCACGGCGACAGGTCGAGCGCGGCGCTGGCACTTTCCCGCACCTGCATCGCGATCGCGTCCCACCACGGCAGGAGATTGCGGTCGATGAAGCCGGTGGCGATGAAGAATGCCGCGGGGACGCGATGGTGCCGCAGCACCGGCAGGGCGATGTCGTGGTTGTCCAGGTAGCCGTCGTCGAAGGTGATGGCGACGTAGCGCCCGTTCGGGCGGCGCAGCGCGTCGGCGATGTCGTCGAGGCCGATGATGTCGCAGTTGTGCTTCAGGAAGCCGACCTGGGCGTCGAATCCCTCGGCCGACGCGCTCCACAGCCCGCGGTCATAGCGCGAGTGACTGCTGTTGCCCACGCGATGGTAGTTGAGCACCAGCACGCCATCGTGGGGCAGCGCGGCGGCTACCAGGCGGCGGAGGCCCGGTGTCGCCAAGAGCTTCGCTGCCATGTCCCGCTTCATCATTCCATGCCCCCACATGCGCGGCCTGTTCGCGGCCGGATATCCGTTGTCCATTACCAACGGCAAACGCTGTCGCAACCAGCCACCCGGACAAGCAGACACCATGCATCGATATAGCGTGCCACCCCGGTACAGCGTTTGCACCGGTGGCTTTCGACGCTGCACCCGCCTCGCGGCCTGCTCGATGCTGGTCGCGCTGGTGGGCATCGCATGGCCGGCTGGCGCGCGCGAATGGTTCGTCTCCACCGCGGGCAGCGACGCCAACGACGGGTCCATGGCACGCCCGTTCCGGACGATCGGGCACGTGCTGTCGCCGGGCAACGGGCTGGTCCGCAATGGCGACACGGTGACCCTGCGCGCCCCGGACGGCCAACGCACCTACGCCGAATGCGACGTGCGCCTGCGTGTCAGGCTCGTGCTGCGCTCGTACCCCGGCGAGCGTGCGCACATCCACTGCGACATCGCGACCCCCGACAGCGTCGCCTTGCAGATCGACCCCTCAGCCTCCGGCAGCCAGGTCAGCAACCTGGAGATCAGTGGCGGTCGCTATTACGGCGTGATGATGCAGACCGAGTGGGAGCAGGCAGGCGCGGCCAGCGGCAGGGGCGCCTCCGACATCCTGTTGGAGGACCTGCTGATCCGCGACACCGGGCGCGACGGGATCAAGATCACGCCCAAGTCGGACAGGGTCACCGTTCGCCGCAGCGAGATCCGCGACACGGGCGCGATCTACCCGCCCGGCACGCCGCTGGAGGAGATGAACGCCGACGGCATCGACAACGTCAACGGCTCCGGGATGGTGGTCGAAGACAGCTACATCCACGACATCGCCACCACTGGCCTGTACTTCAAGGGTGGCGCCACGGACGTCGTGGTGCAGCGCAACCGCATCGAGGACACCGGGATGGCGGGCATCCTGGTGGGCTTCGACACCAGCCTGGAGTTCTTCGACACGACCTTGAACCCCGGATACCACGAGTCGATCCGCGGCGTGGTGCGCAACAACATCGTGCGCAACACCGATTACGCCGGGATCGGCCTGTATGCGGCCAGGGATGCGATGGTCGTCAACAACACGATCGAAAACGCCGCCCGGGTCGGGCACTCGGCGCTGTACTTCGGCATCAGCTTCCAGGACTGGGACCCGGCGGCCGGCCGCCCGCCGAGCGTGAATCCGGTGCTGCGCAACAACCTGGTCGGCGCAAGCGGCGGGCGCTGCTTCGAGATCCGCCACTCGGACGAGCTCGGTGGCCTGTCCGGCCTCGCCGGCCGCGCCGACAGCAATCACAACGGGTATGCACCGGATTGCATGTTCCGCGACTTCCGCCCGGGCCCCATGGCGCGGATTCCACTGCCGCTCGTCGCGTGGCGGGCGGCCAGCGGCAGCGAGGCGGACAGTGTCGCCGCCGACTTCAACCTTGATGCCAAGGGCAGGCCGCGCGCGGGCAGCGCGGCCATCGGTGCCGCGGTGCCGGTGCACGGAGTGGACGACGACATCGAAGGCACCCGGCGCGAAGGTGCACAGACCATTGGCGCCTACCACGTGCAGGTGCCGCCGATCGCGGCCGCGGCCGTGGTGCCGCTGGCGTGGCTGGGGGGCGCGCGCGGGATCACCGCGTTTCTTCCCTCGATCGGCGCGGCGCTTCTGGCAGTGCTTGCACTGGCGGCGATGGCCGCCGGCGCGGTGCTTGTGCGCCGGCGCAATGTCACCGGCTGGCTCGCGGCCTACCTGCGGCAGGACTGGCGCGCTCCGGTGCCCCCGGGCACCACCCGGCATCTCATGTTCTGCTTCGTCGACCACTACGAACCGGCCTGGGGCAACCCCGGGCGCGCGCGCGAGGACATGCGCGTCGCCCGCTGGCTGGACGAACTGCCCCGTCTCTGCGCCAGCCATCGCGACTCCGAAGGCCGACCGCCGATGCACACCTTCTTCTATCCCGAGGAGGAGTACCGGCCCGAACACCTGGACGCACTGGCGACGCTGTGCCGGATGGGGCTGGGCGAGATCGAGATCCACCTCCACCACGACAACGACACCGAAGCGGAGCTGCGCCACAAGCTGTCGCGCTTCACCGAACTGCTGGCGCGCGACCACGACGCGCTGCCGCGCGATCCGGTCACCGGCCAGCCGCGGTGGGCGTTCATCCACGGCAACTGGGCGCTGGACAACAGCCATCCGTCGGGCCGCCACTGCGGTGTCGACAACGAACTGATCGTGCTGCGCGAAGAAGGCTGCTATGCCGACTTCACCTTTCCCGCGGCCCCCGATCCCTGCCAGACGAGCACCATCAACCGGATCTACTACGCCAAGGACGATCCCTGCCGACCGAAGTCGCATGATCGCGGCCCGCGCGTCCGCGTTGGCGGTTCCGGGTCCGGCGACCTGATGCTCGTGCAGGGTCCGCTTGGATTCCGCTGGAAGAGCCGCAAGTTCGGCCTGGTCCCGCGGATCGAGAACGCCGACATCCGTGCGGTGGCACCCCCCACCACCGACCGCATCGATGCGTGGGTGCGCACCGGGATCCATGTCGAGGGGCGGCCGGAATGGATCTTCGTCAAGATCCACACCCACGGCGCCGAGGACTGCGACATGGATACGCTGCTCGGCGACGCCATGCACAAGGCGCATTCGCACCTGGAGTCGCGCTACAACGACGGGCGCGAGTGGAAGTTGCACTACGTCAGCGCGCGCGAAGCCTACAACATCGCCAAGGCCGCGGAAGCCGGCATGCAGGGCGACCCGGGCCTGTACCGCGACCACGCCATACCGAGGCCGCAGTACCGGCCGCGGCGCGATGCAGCCGCGGCCGGGGTCGCCGGAGAGCGCGCGGTGCTCACCCAGTGACCGGACGACAGGAGCAAGGGGCCGCAGGGGTGAAGGGGATGAGGGTTGGAATCGTGGGGTGCGGCAAGATCGCCGATGGCCATGCCGAGCAGCTGCGCGCGATCGGACGCGCGCAACTGGTGGCCGCCTGCGACCGCGAACCGCTCATGGCCGAACAGTTCTCGCAGCGCTGGGGCGGCCTGGCGCAGTACGCGGACATGGCCGAGATGGTGCTCGCCGAGCGCCTGGACGTCGTGCACGTGGCGACGCCACCCGATTCGCACGTGGCCCTGGCGTGCAGCGCGCTGGAAATGGGCTGCCATGTCTTCGTCGAAAAGCCGTTCGCGATGGATGGCGCCGGCGCGCGCAGGATCATCGATTGCGCGAACGCGGTGGGCCGCAAGGTCGGCGTGAATTACCTCTACAACTTCGAGACGCCGGCACTCGAACTGGGACGGCTGCTTGCCGACGGCGACCTGGGCGAGGTGGTGCACGTGGAGACCTGCTATGGCTACAACCTTGCCGGGGACTACGGCATCGCGGTGATGTCCGATCCCGCGCACTGGGTCCACCGCCTTCCAGGCAAGCTGTTCCACAACGTGATCGACCACGTGCTGGCCAAGGTCGTGCCCATGCTCGCCGAGCCGGTGGTGGTGTGGGCCGATGCACGGCGCATGCGTCCGGCGAGTGGCGACGCGGTCGTCGATGCCATGCCCGACGAGCTCAAGCTGCTGTTGAGGGACCGCGATGGCAGGACCGTGTCGGTGATGGTCGGCTCGCATGCGCGGCCGATCGGCCATGCCATGAAGGTGTACGGCACCCGCGACACGGTGGAGCTGGACTACGCGGCACGCACGCTGGTGCGCAGCGCCCGCCAGGACCAGCCTAGCGCCGTCGGCCGCCTGTTCCCCGCATGGGTGCAGGCCTGGCGCTTCGCACGCTGCGGCATGCGCAACCTCGGTGCATTCGGCCGCCACGAATTCCATTATTTCCAGTGCATGCGCGTGCTGCTGGACCGCTTCTACGACGCCATCGAAGGGCGCGGCGACGACCCCGTGCCGCAGGCGGAGATCCTGCGCGTGGCCGCGATCATCGACGGCATTGTCGATGCCCTGGCGCCGCGGCCATGAAGGTCCTGCTGACGGGGGCGGGCGGGTTCCTCGGCCGGTGCGTCGCGCACAGCCTGCTCGAGGCCGGCGTCGACGACCTGCGCTTGCATTTCCGCGGTGCGCCGCCCGGGAATCTGCTGGACGCGCTGCGCCGTCGCCACCCTGATGCACGCATCGAGGCGTCCGCGGCCAACCTGCTGTACGCCTGCGACCTGCCCGCGCTGGTGAACGGCGTGGAGTGCATCGTGCACGCGGCGGCGGGCATGCGTGGCTCCGCCGCCGACATGTTCGCCAACACCGTGGTCGGCACCCGCAACCTGCTCGACGCGGCGGCGGTGGAAGGCGTGCGCCGCGTGGTCATGGTGGGATCGTTCTCGGTCTACCGGACCGAGGGGCTGGCGCGTGGCGCGGTGCATGACGAGTCGGTCCCGATCGAGGCGGTCGGCATCGAGAAGGGCGCCTACGCGCACGCCAAGACGCGCCAGGAGCACCTGCTGGCCGAATACCGGGCGCGGTTCGGGTTCGAGACCGTCGTGCTGCGGCCCGGGGTGATCTACGGGCCCGGGGGTGGCGCGTTCTCGTCACGGGTGGGCATCCGCGCCATGGGGCTGTTCTTCAGCCTTGGCCGCGGTGCCGAACTGCCGCTGACCTACGTCGAGAACTGCGCCGACGCGGTGGCGCGGGCAACGCTGCATGGCGTGGATGGCCGCGCCTACAACGTGGTCGACGACGACCTGCCGAGCTGCGGCCAGTACCTGCGCGGCTACCAGGCGAGGGTGGGGCGGCTGCGCGTGCTGCCGGTGCCGTACTGGCTGTTCCTGCTCGGCGCGCGCTGCCTCGTGCGCTACCACCGCGTGTCGAAGGGGCAGCTTCCGGCCGTATTCACCCCTTACGTGGTGCGCTCGATGTACCGTCCGCTGCGGCATTCCAACGCGGCGCTGAAGGCGCTGGGCTGGCGGCAACGGGTTCCGACCCAGGCGGGCCTCGCGCGCACGTTCCAGGCGCTCTCCGGAACGCCGCCCTAGGGCGTGACCCCCTGCGGCAACGCAGTCTCCGTCCCGCCCCGCGCCCTCTGGTAGAACGCATCGTACCTGGCCCGCATGACATCGACCGACCCGTGCAACTCCACCCGCTGCCGCGCCGCCGTGCCCAGGCGAACGCGCAGTGCGTCGTCGCCCAGCAGTTCGCGCAGGATCCCCTGCAGGCCCGTGCCGTCGGTGGGCGCGAACAGGCGGCCGTTGTCGCCGTCGGAGATGATCTCGACATTGCCGCCGACACGCCCGGCCACGATCGCAAGCCCGGCGGCGCAGGCTTCGAGCAGGGCGATCGACAGGCCTTCGGTGAGCGACGGCAGCGCAAAGACGTCGAAGGCCGGCAACAGCGCCGGGACGTTGCCGCGCGGGCCGGCCAGCAAGACCCGGTCGGCGATCCCCAGGGCGTCGGCGCGGGCGCGCAGGTCGGCGGCCAGGGGGCCGTCACCGACCATGACCAGCTTCAGGCGTGGGAAGCCGGCGAGCAGCGCCGGCACCTGCTCCAGCACGATGCGCTGGTTCTTGAGTTCCACCAGGCGGCCGACGCAGCCGATCACCGGTGCGTCGCCCGCCGCCAGCCCGAACGCCGCGCGCGCCTCGTCGCGCGCGGCGACGGGATCGGCGTGGCGAAGCAGCGGAATGCCGTTGTGAACCACTTCGGCCAGGTTCGCGCGGGCTATGCCGGACGCGACCAGCTGGTCATGGACCTGCTGGCCGACCATCGCGACGCGCCGCGTGCGCGCCAGCGACCAGCGATACAGCGTGCGCAGGCGGCGGTTCGCCAGCCGTGCACCCATGTTGTGGCAGGTGTTCACCAGCGTCGCGTGGCGGTTGAACAGCAGCGCCAGCGCCGCGTAGTAGCTGGGCACGAAGTTGTGCGTGTGCACGATGTCCGCCTGCAAGCCGCCGGCGCTGGAGCGCAGCGCGCGCAGCACGCCAATGTCCAGCGGGCCACGCTTGCCGCCGATCACCACGGGCACGCCCGCCGCTTCCAGTTCGGCGCGGAATCCGCCGGTGTCGTTGATGCTGAACACCAGTACCCGGTGGCCATGCGCGGACTGGGCAATGGCCAGGTCCGCGACCACGCGCTCCAGGCCGCCGAGTTCGAGCGAGTCGACGACATGGACGATCGCGAGCTTCCGGGTGGGGTCGATCGGTTGCATGCCTGGGGATCGTGTATCGACGCCGTTGCCCGGCGTCCTGGAGCAGCGAGCATAGACGGCGGGCCCATGGCGCGCGAGATCCACGCAGGGGAGGTGCCGGATGGCCATGGCCACTGAAGCGATGGCACCGCAGGCCGGGCTGCGCCAGGTGCGTGCCTGCGTGATCGGCCCGGACATCATGCACCGCGAGTCATTGCTGGCGATGTTCGCAAGCCTTTCGATCGAGGCGACCAGCACCGACGACTCCCACACCTTCCTGTCGCGCGCGGGCGGCGACGGGCGCGGCCGCCTGGCGCGCGCGATGGACATCGCCTGGGGCACGCGCGACCCGTCCTGGATGCGCCATGTGCTGGACGCCATCGACGCGAGCCGCGCCGACGTGCTGGTGTTCCATTGGGGCACCTTGCCGCTCTCGGACATCGTCGCGATCAGGCGCGCCCGGCCGGCGCTCAGGACCATGCTGATGCTGCTGTGCTTCCCGCTGGCCCTGTCGCCGGCGGGGATCAAGCGCCAGCACCTGGTGCTGCGCCGCTGCCTGCCGAGCATCGACGCGCTGATCTGTCCCACGCCCGAGATGGCGGACTACCTGCGGCGCCGCGTGCTGGGACGGCACCGCACCCGGATCGGCGTTGTCGCGCCGTGCTGGCCGGACGCGGTGCGTCCCACGCGGCGCGCCGCAGGAGAGCGCACGCGCCCGAACCTGGTGTATGTCGGGCGCACCGACCTGTCCGGCAAGACTGTCCATGGTGCCGACGACATCCGCGTGCTGATGCGCTCGCTGCTCGACGCAGGCATTGAACTGCACCACGCCCGGTCGCCGGAAACCGAGGACGGCCATCCCAATCGCGTGCATTTCAGGCCGCTGACCAACCTGCAGCTGATGCAGGGGATGGCGGCGTTCGATGCCAGCCTGATCGCCTACAACCTCGACGCCTGCAGCCGCACCGATCGCTTCGACCTCACCGTTCCCGACCGCTTGATCTCCAGCGTGCTGGGCGGCACGCCGGTGGCATTGCCACGGGATGGATACGCGGCGTCGAAGACCTACCTGCGCGACCATGGCGCGATGCTCACGTTCGCGTCGGCGCACGACCTGTATCGCCAGCTGTCCGACCGTGGCCGCATGGCCGAGCTGAAGGAGGTCGCCTGGGACGCGCGCAACCGGTTCGTGGCGGAGCGCCAGGCCGGTGCGCTTGCGGGTCTGCTTGGCGAGGTGCTCGACGAAGCGCCGCAGCGGGTGCGCACGGCGGTGGCGTGGTCCGGCGGTCGCGGATGAAGTCCGCCTTTGGCAGCCATGCCCTGATCCGGTCCGCGCTGATCGTCACCGGTGCCACCTACGTCACCTACGTCACTGGCCTGGTGATCAGCATGCTGGCCGCGCGTGGCCTCGGGCCGGCGGATTACGGCCGCTACTCCTATGTGGTGTGGCTGTCGGGAATGGTGGTGGTGGCCTGCACCAACGGCCTGACGACGACCGGCATCAAGTTCGTCGCGGAGTGCCTGGGCCGTGACGACGGCGAGGCTGCCGCGCGTGTCTACGGGTTGCTGCGCCGCTACTTCATGCTGTCGACGGTGGTCGCGTGCCTCGCGTTCCTGGTGCTGGCCCGTTTCACGCTGCCGGACGGCTGGGAGGGCGGCATCGGCCTGTTCGCCGTCGTCGTTCTGGCCAGCGGCGTGGCGAAAGCGTTCTACCTCCTGCATTCGTCGGTCGCCAAGGGTTACGGCAATTTCGGCATCGAAGCCAACACCACCAACATCCTGGGCCTGGTGGGACTGGTGGCGACCATTGGCCTGGTGGTCGCGCGGCGCCCGCTCGAGTCCTATCTCGAGCTGCTGGTGGTGCTGAGCATCTGCCACGCGCTGTTGACCTTCGTCTTCATCCGGCGCACCGCCATCCGCCCGGCCCATGGTCCCATCGAGGCGGCGATGGCCAGGCGGCTGCGCATCCACCTCGCGTGGACGGTGCTGCTGGTGTTGCTGGCGACCTTCTCCAACCGGACGGTCGAGACCTTCCTCCTCAACAGGACGGCCGGAGCCGAAGCCGTCGGCTTCTTCATCATCGCCGCCACGATCACGCGCGGCGGCGCCGACCTGCTGGTGAACGGACTCACCGCGGTGCTGATCCCGGCGATGGCGCACTCCTACGGCCGTGGCGGCACCGCCGGATTGAATCCGATCCTGTCGAATTCGGTGCGCTACTTCCTGTTCATGGGCCTGGTGCTGGCGGGCGTCGGCGTGTTCTGCGCCGAGCTTGCGATCAGGCTGCTGTACGGGCCCGAATACGCGCCCGTGGTGAACGTGTTCCGGGCGATGGTGGTCATCGCCGGCCTCACCCTGATGGAAGGTGCCTTCAACGCGCTGTTGACCACGGCCGACCACCAGCGCCTGCGCGTGATCCTCACCGTCGTGGCGGTCACGGTCAGCGCCGTGCTCGCCTTCGCGCTGGTGCCGCGCTACGGCCTGTCGGGTGCCGTGGCCGCGCACCTGATCGCGAAGATGGTCATGTTCACGACGATCGTGCTCACCGCGACCCGCACGATGCAGGTTCGCCTGCCGTGGCGGGAGATCGGCAGGCAATTCGCCTGTGCCATGGTCGCGGCCGCGCTGGCGGCGCTGGTGTGGTGGGCGGGCGATGGCGCGTGGATCGGCCTGGTGGCGGCGATGGTCTATGCGGTCGCCATGGTCATCTGCTCGTTCCTGTTCAAGTCGTGGAGCGCGCAGGACCTGGAGATGCTGGCCCAGTTGACCACGCGATTCCCGCGTGCCTGCTGGTTGCTGGCCGCGCTGGCGCGCCTGGGCGTGCGCTGAACGCGCCAGGCGACGCTCAGCCCGGCTTCCAGGCGACGTAATAGATCCAGGGGTCGTCGAGCACGTCCAGGTCACGCCGGCCGTCGGCCGCGATGGTCACCACATCGACGAAGCCGGCCGCGGCCAGCGCTTCGAGTTCATGCGCCGGGTCCACGTACACCGTGAGCGACGCGTGGTCATAGGCCTCGTCGTTGACCACGGCGTGGCCTTGCGCCATGACCTGGTCCCCGGCCAGGCGCCTGCGGTTGGCCTCGCGTGTCCTGCGCGCGGCCACGGCCCTGGCAATCCGCACCGCGAGTCGCAGCGGGTTCGCGGTGACCTTGACACCGGGCAGCGAGACCGGGGGGAACGCGCCGCCCAGGATGCGCATGTTGTGCGACGAATACACGAAGGCGCCACCCGGGCGCAGCACGCGCGCCACCGCGCGGTGGACCTGCGCGCGCTCCTCGTATGCGATGTAGTCGATGCCGTTGAACGAAAAGAGCACCAGGTCGCAGCTGGCGTCGTCGATGCCTTCAAGCGTGCGCGCATCGCCAAGCCGGATGTCGACCCCCGGATGCCTGGCCCTGCAGGCGTCCACCATGCCCGGCGAGATGTCGAGCGCACGATAGCTGCGCGCGAGTGCATGCAGGTAGCCGGTGGTGCGCCCGCCGCCGACGCCGACATCGAGCACGTCGCCGCGCACCAGCGGCCAGGCCTCACCGAGCGCGGCGACTTCCGCGGGCGTGAGTGCGGAACGCGTGGCGAAGTCCTCGACGACGCGCGGCTGCAGGTACGCTTCATTGCCCATGTGCTCACCCTTGGCGATGGCCCCCGCCGGATAGTAGCGGAACATTCCAGCGGCCCGCACGTGGCTGCCGTTCGCGCGTGGCATGGCCGGTTGCAGGCATTCCGCGCGTTGTCATTGCACGGAATGCCACGTCCGCAGCCGAAGGCCATGTCGATGCCCATCCGCCCGCAACCGACCGCCGATCGGGCCGACCGCCACGCGTACGCGGCAGTGCCGTGAGCAGCGTGTTCTGGGCCTGCGTCGTGCTGCTGGCGTACACCTATGCCGGTTACCCGTTGCTGATGCGACTGCTGGCGTGGCGGCGTCCGCTGCCCGCGGCCCGGTCCGCGCAGGAGCCGATGGTCACCGCGGTCCTGGTCGTGCGTGACGCGGCGGGGCTGGTGCGCGCTAAGCTCGACAACCTGCTCCTGCTCGACTGGCCCGGTGACCGGCTCGAGATCGTGGTTGCATGCGACGGCTGCACCGACGGCACGGCCGCGGCATGCCGCGCGGTTGGCGACCCCCGCGTGCGCGTGCTCGAATTCAATGCGAGGCGCGGCAAGGCCGCATGCCTCAACGACGCGGTGGCCGTGGCGCGCGGCGAGGTGCTGCTGATGGTCGACGTGCGCCAGCGGGTGGATCCGCAGGCGCTGCGCGCACTGGTCGCGCGCCTCGCCGATCCCGCCGTCGGCGCGGCCAGTGGCGAGCTGTGTTTCGAGGACCCGGAATCGGGTTTCGCCTGCAGTGTCGACGCCTATTGGCGCTACGAGAAGATGCTGCGGCTGGCCGAGAGCCGGAGTGGCTCGGTGGTCGGTGTCACCGGCGCCTTGTACGTGCTGCGGCGCAACCTGTTCGAGCCCCTCCCCGAAGGCACCGTGCTGGACGACGTGCTGGTGCCGATGCGGGTCGCGGCGCGCGGGGGCCGGGTGGTGTTCGAGCAGCGTGCCATCGCCTGGGACCGTGCATCGCCGTCGCCGGCCCAGGAGCGTGCGCGCAAGGTCAGGACGCTGGCGGGCAACTTCCAGCTGCTGCAGCTCGCGCCGTGGCTGTTGGACCCGTTCGCCAACCCGCTGTGGTTCCGCTTCGTGAGCCACAAGTTGCTGCGCCTGGTGGCGCCATGGGCGATCCTCGTGCTCCTCGCCGCAACCTGCGTACTGGCCACGCGCGGAAGCTTCTACCAGGCCTGCCTGTGGCTGGCACTCGCCGCGGGGCTCCTGCTGCTGCTCGCCCGCGTGCTGCCTGCGCTGTCACGATCCCTCCCGGTCAGGCTGCTGTCGGCGTTCCTGCACATGAACCTCTATTCCGCGGAAGCGGCGATCGCGTTCGCGCGACGCGACGCGACCCGCCTGTGGTGAGCGGCAACCGCCCATGTCCGCCTTCGTATTCATCGTCGCCTACCTGATTCTTGTCCTCATCCGCCCGCAGGAGTATCCGCGCTGGGCGGATTCCGGCGTGCCGTTCATGCCGGTGGCGCTGATCCTCGCGGTGCTGGCATGGCTCGCTTCGCGCAACAAGCGCTTCGACGAGCCGCAGTACCCGCTGCTGGTGCTGTTCACGGTCGCCACGGGCATTTCGGTGGCGGTGAACGGATGGCTGGGCGGTGCGGTGGAGCAGTACAAGCAGTTCATGCCCACGCTGGTCGCGTTCGTGCTGCTGGCCAATGCCATCACCACCCGGCGGCGGACGGAACAGGTCATGGTGGTCTTCATCCTCAGCGCGCTGTTGCTGGCGTGGCATGGCGTCGAGCAGTCGGCGCTGGGCGTGGGCTGGACAGGGATGCCGCTGGTGGAGGACGGGCGCATCCAGTACGTGGGCATCTTCAGCGATCCGAACGACCTCGGCATGCTGTTCGTGATCTGCCTGCCGATGACGGTCTACATGGGCAGCCGCGGCGGCATGATGGGGATGCGACGCCTGCTGTGGGTCGCGGTCGGGGCGTTCCTCCTCTACGGGGTCTACCTGACGAATTCGCGCGGGGCGATGCTCGCAGTCGTGGTGATGGCGGGGGCACACGTCTGGCTGCGCCGGGGCCCGATGCTGGCCGGGCTGATCGCGGCGGGCAGCCTGGCCACCATGCGGCTGATGCCCTCGCGCCTCACCGACCTCGATGTCCAGGAAGGTTCGGCCACGGGCCGGGTGGAGGCCTGGTACGAGGGCTTCCGGATGTTCCTGGAAAACCCGCTGTTCGGCGTGGGGACGGGAAGCTTCGAGGAGTACCACACGCTCACCGCGCACAACTCGCTGGTCCTCGTGCTGGCGGAGAACGGCCTGTTCGGGTTCATTCCCTGGCTGGCGTTCGTGGGCTACTGCTTCTGGATGATGCTGAGGCTGGTGCGGCATTCGCCCGAGGTTGCCGATGGCGGCGGCGATGACGCCAACGAGGAAGCCAACGACATCGCGGCCGCGCAGTCGTGGGCCACCGACCGGGCGATCGCGTGGACGCTGCTGGTGTCGCTGGCCGGGTTCGCCACGTGTGCGTTCTTCCTCAGCCGCAGCTACCTGATCCTCTTCTACCTGCTGGCGGCCGTGGTGGTCGCGCACTTCACCGACGTGCGGCAGCGCTGGCCGGACGTGGTGCCGTTCCGGCTGAGCCAGGACATTCCGCGCTGGGGGCTGTACTCGGGCGTGGCCGTGGTCGTGTTCTACCTCATCCTCAAGGTGCTGCTGGCGAGACTATGACCATCGACGCAAGTGCACGGCGATCGCGACGCATCGCCATCGTCACGCCGATCCTGCCTGTCCCGCATGACCTCACGCGTGGTCGCTACATCCACGAGACCGCGCGCGCGCTGTCCCGGCTGGCCACGACCAGGGTGTTCTTCCCGCAGGTGAAGTACCCGCACATCCGCGGGCTGGCACCAAGGAGTTTCCTGCAAGGCCATGTCGGTCATGACTACGGCCTCGCCGGCATCGACCTCGAGCCCTACACCTATCCGGGACTGCCCGGCCTGTCGCGTGCCAGCAATGGCATGGTCGGCGCCTGGGCCCTGACCCCCAGGCTGCGTGCCTTCGCCCCGGATGTGGTGCTGGCGTACTGGGTCTATCCGGATGGCCATGCCGCGCTGATGGCATCACGGCGGCTCGGGCTGCCCTGCATCATCGGCGCCCGCGGGTCGGACATCCACGTGCGGTCGGGGATCAGCCGCCGCCTCACCCGCCGGGCGCTGCTCGGCGCCGACGCGGTGCTGACCGTCAGCGAAGCGATGCGCCGCGCGGCGATCGGCGATTACGGCGTGGAGCCGGCCCGGGTGCGCACGATCGTCAACGGTATCGACACCGCGGTGTTCCACCGCAGGGATCGTGGCCGGATGCGCGACCTGCTGGGCATCGCTGGGCAGGCGAAGCTCGTGACCTACGTCGGCCGCTTCGTCGAAGCCAAGGGCATGCACGAACTGCTGGCCGCGTTCGCGGCGCTGGCCGCACGCGACCCCGATGTCGCGCTCGCGCTCGTCGGCGACGGCGTGATGCGGTCGCAGCTGGCGGCCATGGTCGAGTCCGCCGGGCTGGCGCACCGCGTGCACATGCCCGGCGGGCTGGAGCCCGCACAGGTGGCGGAGTGGATATCCGCCTCCAACGTGCTGGCCTTGCCCAGCTGGTCGGAGGGCTATCCCAATGTGCTCGTCGAGGCGGTGGCCTGCGGCTGCCCGGTGGTTGCCAGCGACGTCGGCGGTGCGCGCGAGATCATCCATGCGGGCAACGGCCTGCTGGTGCCGGCACGCGACGCGGCGGCACTGGAACACGCGCTCGAAGAAGCCATGGCCAGGACCTGGGACGCCGCCGCGATGTCGGCTGCCTGCAGTCGTGGCTGGGACGCGGTTGCCGTTGACACCCTGGCCGCCTGCGAGCACGTGCTGGCGCAATGGCGGCCGGCCGCGGTCACGCGTGCGGCATCAGCCGCCTAGGGCTGCCGCCCGCCCGCCCGCACAGGGCCGGTCTGCACGCCATTCCACGTTCTGTGGATGTGAGAGGGGCGGGCACGCATGTGCGATCCCCATCGCCGACCGATACGGACAGCGCGAGCCAGATGGACTTCAAGACAATCGTCAAGCCCTTCATCCTGGGCAATTTCCTGTTCACCGATGACGCCACCGCCGTCGCCGACGACTCGTCGCTGATCCGCGGTGGAATCGTCGACTCCACCGGCATCCTGGAACTGATCGAGTTCCTCGAAGCCACCTGCGGCATCCGCGTCGCCGCGGAAGAAATGGTGCCGGCCAACTTCGACTCCATCGACACCATCAGTGCATTCCTCCAGCGCAAGACGGCCGCCTGAGCGCGCCGTGATCGCACTGGCGCAACGCTTGCTGACCACGGCGCGGGCCACGCCGGATGCGCCCGCGCTCGTCGCCGGGGAACACCGCATGGACTATGCCGCGCTGGCGGACCAGGTGCGGCGGTTTGCCGCGATGCTGGAGTCCCGGGGTATCGGCGTTGGCGAGCGCGTGGCCATCGTGCTGCCGAACTCGATCGAGGCCGTGGTGGCCTGTTATGGCTGCTGGCTCGCCGGCTGCATCGCCGTTCCGCTGGCGTCGCGGTCGCCGACGCGCGAGCTGCGCCCACTGCTGCGGCATGCCGGGGCACGCATGACCGTGCTCGAAGCGTCCAACGCCGACGCGCACGCCGCCGTTGCCGGCTGCGACCGCCAACCGGCAACGATCGTGCTTGGCGACCGCGCGCCGGGCGCCGGCGCAACGGGCTGGGACGAGGCGCTGCGCATCGCGCCACGGGCCGGGTCGCGGGGTGCCGGTGCGGTGGCGTCGATCATGTACACCTCGGGCACCACGGGCCGACCCAAGGGCGTGACGCTGACGCACGCGAACTTCGCCGCCAACGTCGACGCCATCATCGCCTACCTCGCACTGGATGCCGCTGACAGCGCCATCTCGGTGCTGCCCTTCCATTACGCCTACGGTGCGTCGGTGCTGCACACGCACCTCGCGATCGGCGCGCGGGTGGTGATCGAGCCGAACCCGATGTTCCCGCGCCTGCTGGTCGAGACCATCGAGCGCGAGCGCCCAACCGGCTTCCCGGGCGTGGCGTCAAGCTTTGCACTGCTGCTCGACCACGCGGCACTCGCCGGACATGACCTGTCCAGCCTGCGCTACCTGACCAATGCCGGCGGTGCGCTGCCGGTCGCACTGGCACGGCGCCTGCGCGAAGCGCTGCCTGGCGCGGCGCTGATCGCCATGTACGGCCAGACCGAAGCCACGGCCCGATTGACGTGGCTGCCGTCCGATCGCCTGGACGCGAAGCCCGGTTCGGCTGGCCGGGCGATCGCCGGCGTGAGCCTGCAGGTGCGCGACGAGACCGGCATGCCATTGCCGCCGGGTGCGGAAGGCGAGGTCTGGGTCCGGGGTGACAACGTGATGTCCGGATACTGGCGCGATGCCGCCGCGACCGCCGCGGTCCTGCGCGACGGCTGGCTGCGCACGGGCGACATCGGCCATCTCGACGACGATGGCTTCCTGTTCCTGGCCGGGCGCCGCAGCGACCTGATCAAGACCGGCGGGCATCGCGTGCATCCGATGGAGGTGGAAGAAGTGCTGCACGAGCTGCCCGGCATCATCGAGGCGGCCGTGGCCGGGGTGGACGACGAGGTGCTGGGCCAGGTGGTCAAGGCCTGGGTGGTGACCGACGGGCGCGCGCTCGACGCGCGCGGCGTGCGTGCGCATTGCCGGGACAGGCTGGCGGCGCACAAGGTGCCGAAGCTCGTCGACTTTGTCGGCGCGCTGCCCAGGACCGCCTCCGGCAAGGTCCGGCGCGCCGTGCTGGCCGAACCCGTCGCGGAAGGGGAACCGTCATGACGCCCCTGGGTCACCACGTGCTCGACCTGGATCTCGAGGCCGAGGCCGACCGCATCGCCGCCAGCCTGCGCGCCGCCACCGCACGCGAACTCCATCGGCGCGGGCTGGTCGTGGCCATCTCCGGCGGAATCGATTCCTCCTGCTGCGCCGCGCTGGCAGTGCGGGCGCTCGGTCCGGATCGCGTGTTTGCCCTGATCCTGCCGGAGCGGGATTCCTCCGCCGACAGTGCGGCCCGCGCCAGGCTGCTCGCGGAGCACCTGGGCATCCGCAGCGAGACCAAGGACATCGCACCCGCGCTGGCGGCGATCGGCTGCTACGAGCAGCGCGATGCGGCCGTGCGCCGGGCGCTGCCCGGCTACGGCGACGACTGGCGCTTCAAGATCACCATCGACGGCGGCACCGAGGGCCGCATCAACGTCTTCCAGCTCGTGGCCGAGGCACCCGACGGCAGCCGGCACGCCTGCACCCTGGGGCTTGCCGATTACCTGCAGATCGTGGCCGCGACCAACTTCAAGCAACGCCTGCGCAAGGCGTTGGAGTACTTCCACGCCGACCGCCTCAACTACGCCGTGGTCGGCACCCCGAACCGGCTCGAATACGACCAGGGATTCTTCGTCAAGAACGGTGACGGCTCCGCCGATGTGAAGCCCATCGCGCATCTCTACAAGACACAGGTCTACGCCATGGCGCGCCACCTCGGGCTTCCCGAGCGGCTCTGCGCCGCGGTGCCCACCACCGATACCTACAGCCTGTCGCAGGGGCAGGACGAGTTCTACTTCGCGCTCGGCTACCGCGACATGGACCTTGCGCTGTGGGCGCTGGAGCATGGCCGCGACGCCGTCGACCTCGGCCAGGCGCTCGGGATGGACGCGCGACGCGCGGAGGCGATCTACGCCGACATCGAAAACAAGCGCCGCACCACGCGTTACCTGCACGCACCACCGGTCCTGATGGGCGAGCCCGGCCTGGCGTGCACGGCATGAACGTCGAAACCGCCACCTGCCTGCCCGACTACGTCGTTTTCGGCACAGAGGCACCGGACCCGCGCGCCGCCGCGATCGAGGCCTGGACCGGCACTCTCGGCCCCGACGACGCCCTCGAACAGCGATACGACGCGCTGTGCGAAGGCTCGCCGTGCGGCGCGCCGGTGCTGCGCCTGGTGCACCACGTCGCCAGCGGGCGCTGCGTGGGCGTTGCGGCGCTGGCACCGCGACGCATGGTCCTGCGCGGCCGCGAGGTCCGCGGCGCCGTGCTCGCGCATTTCGCCATCCATCGCGGGCACAGGTCGCTGGGTCCTGCGGTGATGCTGCTCGAGAGCCTCCTGGCCGCGGCCGCGGGCCGCGTCGACGTGGTGTATGGCATTCCGCGCAACAGCGAAGGCGCCGGCGCCGCGCTGCGCCGCGCCGGGCTGCGGCCGATCGGCGAGATGCAGAGGCTGGTGCGCGTGGTGCGCCATGGGCGGTACCTGGCGCGGAAGATCCCGGCGCCGTTGGCGCGCACGGCAGGCTGGGTGGTCGATCGCGTGCACGCCCTTCGCGACCTGACGGCTGCATGGCGCGCGCCGCCGCTGCGCAGGCAGTGGATCGACGCCTGCGACGCCCGCATGGACCGGATATGGGCCCGCGGTGACGCAGGCGAGGCGCTGACATCGGAGCGCGGCGCGGACATCCTGCGCTGGCGCTTCGACCATGCGCCAGGCGCCGGGGTGCGCTATCTGGTGCTCGAGGACGACCGCGGCGGCGCGCTCTGCTGGTTCGCATGCGAAGTCGATCCACGCTGGCCGCATATCCTCAACGTGGTCGATTTCTGGTCGCTTGGCGGCTGCGATGGGCCCAGCGCGCACCAGGTCCGCGCGCTGGTCCGCCAGGCATGGTGCGACGGCATGGCGACCGTCAGCCTGTCGCTGTGCGCGACCGCGGCGGGACGCGCACCATGGCGCTCTGCAGGCTTCGTCGAGCGCGGGCGGCAGGTCGTGTACGGCAGCTGGTTCGACAGCGACCTGGCCGCGCAGCCGCCGGCGCTGCATTTCACCGATTTCGAGCAGGACGGCTAGCGCATGGCCGGACACATCGCAGGCACGACCTGGCGCGACGCGCCGCGCGCCCCAGGCAAGGCACGGGTGATGCGCGGGGAAATCGCCGCGCTGGCAAGCCGCGAAGGGCTGGAAGCAGAGTGGCTTCAACTGGAGGCCGACGCGGATGGCTCGCCGTTCACCACCTGGCACTGGGTGGACGCCTGGCTGCGCAATCTTCCGGCCGAAGTCGTGCCGCTGGTGTTCCGCGCATACGACGCAGCCGGCCTGGGCGCGATCGGCCTGCTGGTGCTCGCGGCGGAGCAGGGCGCGCGCCGCCTGTTCGGCAGGTATTCGTTGCGCCTGCAGGAAACCGCCGACGCGGAACTCGACGAGATCACCGTCGAGTACTCCGGCCTGCTGGTGCGCCGCGGTGCCGAGGCGCGTGCCTACGCCGCGCTGTTCGAATCGTTGCACGCGTTCCAGCCCCGCTGGCGGCGGTTGCGCATCGTCGCGACGACGCACGGGGCCGCCATCGCCGCGGCGTTGCCGACGTCGATGCAGGCGGTCAGCATGCAGGCGCGGCGTTCGCACTACGTGGACCTCGCCGCCGTGCGTGCATCGGGAGGCGACTACGTGGCGACGCTGGGTGCGAGCAGCCGCGGCGGCCTCAGGCAGACCGCACGCGCGTACGCGGCATTGGGCCCGGTGCGCTGCGACGTCGCCACCGATGCCGGTACCGCATTGCAGTGGCTTGGCGAACTGGAAGCCTTGCACACCGGATACTGGCGCTCGAGGGGCCGGCAGGGGTCCTTCGCCAGCGCGTTCTTCGCGCGCTTCCATCGTGACCTCGTCGCGACGGGCACGACGACGGGGTACACCCGCATCACCAGGGTCAGCGCCGGTGACACCGTCGTCGGATATCTCTACAACCTGTGCTGGCGCAACCGGATCTACTTCTACAACAGCGGGCTCAACTACGGGCTGCTGGACAAGCACGATCGTCCCGGCATCTTCGCGCTGCGCGCGGCGATCGAACAGGCCGTGGGCGAGGGCCGCGACGAGTTCGATCTGCTCGCTGGAACGCAGGCGTACAAGACGCGCCTGGCCACGAGCTCGCGCCTCCTGCACTGGATCGACGTGCGCAGGAACGGGCCGATGGCGTCCTGCGAACGACTGCTGGCGACGCTGGCGCGACGGCATCGGGGGGCGATCCCGTTGGCGCAAGCGCTGGCCGTGCCGGACTGACACAAGGAACGATTGAATGGACAGCATGGGCAACGCGGGTCGCCAGGCGGTACGCAAGGTGCTCTACCACCACCGCACGCAGGGCAAGGCGGTCGAAGGCGTGCACATCCGCGGCATCACCGATGCCCTGCGCGCGCGGGGCGTCGCGGTCGACATCATCTCGCTGCCGGGCGCGGATCCGTATTCGTCGCCGCGCGCGATGTCGCCCACCCGCCAGGCGAGGCCGTGGATGAAGCTGGTCACCCGCCTGCCGGAGCCGCTGTTCGAACTCGCCGAGCTGGCCTACAACCTCGTGGCCGGCTTCCGGATCGCCGCCTGGTTGCATCGCAACCCCGACGTCGATTTCATCTACGAACGGTACTCGCTGTTCATGTACGCGCCGATCTGGCTGGCGCGGATGCGCGGCATCCCCATCATCCTGGAGGTCAACGACTCGGCCACCGTCGAGCGGGTCCGGCCACTGGCGTTCCGGCGCCTGGCGATGGCCATCGAGCGTCGGGCATTCCGCAAGGCCAGCGGGCTGGTGTTCGTGTCGAGCATCTTCCGCGACCGTGCCCTGGCGGCGCACGGCAGCATGGCACCCGCGATCGTCACGCCCAATGCCGCGGATATCGCCAAGTTCACCTTCACCGCGGAGCAGCGCGAGGGCACGCGGGCGCGCCTGGGCCTGGACGGCCACGTGGTCTGTGGCTACCTCGGCGGGTTCGTGCCATGGCATGCGATCGACCGCTTCGTGCGCCTGATCGCGGACCATCTCGCGGCGGCGCCGCAACTGAAGCTGCTGCTGGTCGGCGACGGGGCCACCTATCCCGCGCTGCGCGCGTTCGTCGAATCCCGGGGACTGTCCCGCCAGGTGGTCATGACAGGGCGCGTGGCGCACGACGAGGTGCCCGGCCTGCTTGCGGCGATGGACATGGCAGTGCTGCCGAGCGCCGGTGACTACACCTCGCCGGTGAAGCTGTTCGAGTTCATGGCCTGCGGCGTGCCCCCGGTCGCCCCTGATTTCGAGCCGATCCGCGAGGTGCTGGTGGAGGACGAGACGGGCTGGATGTTCCGGGCCGGCGACCTCGCCGCCGCGGTCGAGCGCGTGCTGGCGCACAGTCGCGACAGCGCCGGGCTGGCCCGCGTGGGTGCCGCCGCGCGCAACTACATCACCGCCCACCGGCAATGGCGCAACAACATCGAGGAGCTCCTCGCCTTCCACCATTCCCTTGCCTCAGGGATGGCCACCCGTTGATGGACACGAGAAGCACGAGGAACCCGACGATGACCTGGCCGACGGACGCGAGCGGTGAATTGCTGGTCGGTGGCAAGCCGCTGACACGCGTGGTCGCGGCGGTCGGCGCCACGCCCTGTTACCTCTACGACCGGGGTCGGCTGACCGCGCGCAGCAGGAGCCTGCGGGCCATGCTGCCGCCCGGCGTGCGCCTGCACTACGCGATGAAGGCCAACCCGATGCCGGCGCTCGTGGGGCACTTGGCGTCGCTGGTGGACGGCATCGACGTCGCCTCCGGGGGTGAACTGCGCGTGGCGCTCGACGCCGGCGCGGATCCCGAACACATCAGCTTCGCCGGCCCCGGCAAGTCAGCGTCCGAGCTTGCCCAGGCGCAGGCCGCCGGGGTGCTCGTGAACATCGAGTCGTTCCGGGAGATCGACATCCTGGCGCGCGCGAGCGACGCCACGGGAACGCCGGCACGTGTGGCGCTGCGCGTGAACCTGCCGTTCGAACTCAAGGCCTCGGGCATGAAGATGACCGGGGGCGCGCGCCAGTTCGGCATCGACGCCGAGGAGATCCCGGCCGCGCTGCGCGCGATCGGCGCGGCGGGGCTCGCGTTCGAGGGTTTCCACATGTTCGCCGGATCGCAGAACCTGCGCTCCGCGGCCATCGTCGAGGCGCAGTCGCGCAGCTACGACCTGGCCATGGAATGGGCGGGCCTGCTGCCGGCGCCGCTGCGCAGCCTGAACCTGGGCGGCGGCTTCGGGATCCCGTACGCAGCCAACGAGTCGGACCTCGACCTGGCTCCGGTGCTGGACAACCTGGCCGGCCTGTCCGCGCGGCTCGCCGGCGATGCGCCCGGCGCGCACATCGTGATCGAACTCGGCCGTTACCTCGTGGGCGAGGCGGGGATCTACGTGGCGCGCGTGGTCGACCGCAAGCATTCGCGCGGGCAGGTCTTCCTCGTCGTCGACGGCGGCATGCACCATCACCTGGCGGCGTCAGGCAACTTCGGCCAGGTCATGCGCCGCAACTATCCGGTTGCGGTCAATGGTCGCCACGGCACTGTCGAAACCGCCAGCGTGGTCGGGCCGCTGTGCACGCCGCTGGACCTGCTTGGCGACCGCATGGAACTCGGCGTGGCCGAGCCCGGTGACCTGGTGGTGGTGTTCCAGTCGGGAGCCTATGGGCGCAGTGCCAGCCCGCGTGCCTTCCTCGGCCATCCGGACGTGGTCGAAGCCCTGGTCTGAGGGCACCGGCGCGACCGCCTGTCAGGCGGCGGCAGCCTGCCCGACCATGCCGATCCGCCGGGCCGGGTTGCCGGCGACGATGCTGTAGGGCGCCACCTTGCCGGATACCACGGCGTGCGCGGAGACGATCGCGCCTTCGCCGATCTCGGTGCCGGGCATGACCAGCACGCCGGTGCCGATCCAGGCATGGTCGTGGACCACGATGGGCTTCACGTCCGCGGCGTCGGGTGCGCCGCCCATGCGGCGACGCTCGGGATCGGTGGGGTGGCCACCCGAGTCGCGGAACGTCACCCCGCCCGCGACCTGCACGTGGCGCCCTATGCGGATTTCGCGCCCCACCACGAAGCGCGTCTGGTGGGCGATGTCGGAATGGTCGCCGATCTCCAGCCGCGGCCTGCTGCTGAAGCTCGCGGCAAAGTTGATGGAGATCAGCCCGCTCACGCGCACGTGGTCGCCCACCACCAGCTCACCGCTGCCCTGCACCCAGGGCACGTGGATGCCCGTGGTCACGCCGCGGCCGACGCGGGTGCAGTACGCCTTGAACAGCGGCTCGGCGACCAGCACCCGGCGGAGGAAGAACAGCGTGCCGCGCGCGGCGAGGAAGAGCCAGAGATAGGGTTTCACCACGACGCGTGGTGCCGGCAAGGTCAGGCCGCGACCGATGCCCCGCAACCGCCGCGCCGCGGCGGCTGCGGGGTGGGGCGAGGTGCGCGCCCAGTGGCGCAGCGCCGCCAGCGTGTTCACGTCGGCGCGCCCAGGGCAGCGGCGCTCACCGCGGTCGGTTCCTGTACGACATCCACAGGTACCAGACGTTCTGGTGGACGTCGTCAAGGAGGTCACTGTCGCGCTCGTAGCGGGTGTAGCTGATGGCCGAACTCCAGTGCCGCGTCCACTGCTTTTCCAGGGTCACGCCGGCGCGCCGGGTGTCTTCCTGCGCACCGAGGTGCGTGTATTCGACGCGTTCGCTGCCGGCCCACGCCCGCAGCGTCACATCCGCGCCGAAGCGGTAGTCGAATCCGAGCAGCACGCCCTCGACGTCCTCGTCGGGCTGTTGCGCATCGAGGTAGCGCAGCCGCTGCGCGTACGGCTCGACCCGCCAGCCAAGGCGCTCGCCGCTGTAGGCCCAGGCGACGGTGACGCGTTTTTCGCGGTAGGCGGAGGCGATGACGGCACTGTCGTCGACCAGTACGCCTTCGGGAATGGTGGCTGCCACCCGACCGGCGACACCTTCGACGAGCGACGTGTCGGCAGCGTCCGAAAACTGGTCGACAAGCGTCAGTGCAAGCCGGCTGCGCTCACCGGGTCGCCAGCCGGCTTCGAGGCGCAGCAAGGGTCCACTGCTGCGCTCGCCGTCGGCATAGTCCAGCCGCGAGTAGCCGACGTCGATGGCGTAGTCGGTGTTGGCCTGGGCACGGATGTAGTGGGCGTACAGGTCGGCGCGCTCGTGGTCGCGGGCGGACAGGTCCTGGTCGTAGTCGACATCGGTCCACTGCGCGTTCAGGCCCAGGCTGCTGTTCGCGTCGAAGGCCTTGGCCACGCGCACCGCGGCGCCGATCCGGTTGGAGTCGAATTCGTCGGTGACCTCCGCGTGGGTGTCGATGTAGCGCGCTTCGGCGCGACCCTGCAGGGTGTCGCCGATGTTGAACAGGAAGTTCGGTCCCAGCGACAGCACGTTGACCTGCTGGCGGTTGTCGGGCGAGTCGGCGGCAAAGCGGTCGATCGCCTGGAGTTCCAGCTCGTCCTGGATCGAGAAGCTGAGGCGCTCGTCGATCATCACCCAGTTGAGGTAGGCGGACAGGACGCCTTCCACGCCGTCGTCGACGCCGTGATCGAAGTTGCGGTAGTCGCCGCGACCAGCCACCACGGCCTGCACGGTGGAACCTTCCTGGGTGACGACGAAGCCCACGCCGGTGCGCAGGATCCGCTGGCTGTCCGGGTCGACCGCCGCCAGCTGCACATTGTCATCGTGCTCCACGCCGGCATCGACCACGTAGTCGATGCGGAAGGCCTGGGCGACTGCTGGCGTCGCCAGCGCCGCCGCCACGGCAACCGCGATCAACGACGTCCGCATGCGGGACCTTCCCATTGGCAATCCCCCTCCGTTGGCGATCAGTGGTTGTCGTTGAACACGATGCCGGCGAGCTTGTCGGGGTCGAAGTTGGCCGCGGCCTTGTCGATCGCGTCCAGGGTCACCTTGCCGTAGCCGGCAACCAGCACCACGACATCGGCAAGGTCCGACAGGATGCGTGCGTCGGGGGAATTCAGGGCCGACGGCGCATCGAGGATGATGTAGCGGTTCGGGTCGGCCGAGCGCAGCGAATCGATCATGGTCCGCGCGCGCGCCGAGGTGAAGTACTCGCCGGCGATCTCGCGGACGCTGCCGTTGGGGATCAGCTGCAGGCGGGGGATGCCGGTGGGGTACTGGATCTCGGCGAGGTCGTCGATGCCACCGCCCAGGTAGTCCATCAGCCCGCGGTTGTCGCTGCCGGCGGCGAGTGCCATGTGGTGGCTCGGGTGCAGCGCATCGCAGTCGACCAGCAACGCCGTCTTGGCTTCGTCGAATGCGAAGGCCAGCGCGAGGTTGCGGGCGACGAAGCTGCCGCCACACCCGTGCGCCACCGGCGCCACCAGGGTGATGAAGTTCTGGTTGCCGCGCAGGTTGAGCAGCCTGGTGCGCAGGTCGCGGAACGCATCGGCCTGGACCCGGACCGAATCCTGGCGATGGATCAGGCGACGCTCCTCGAGCGCACGCGGCGAGAGGGGCGCCTGCTGGACGCGGGCCAGGTGGCGCGAACCTTCGTGGCGTGTTGCCGCGCCGTCGGCGGCAGGCTCCGCGGCGTCGCGCGCCGGGTGCGGGTCGATCAACGATGCGGTGCTCATGCGGCCACGACCTTGTAGGCGTAGGTGAAGACATAGACCAGTACCACCGAGCCGACCATCGCGATGGCGAGGGCCATCGAGGCGTACTCGCGGCGGCGCTCGCCCGGAGTCGGATAGGCGGGCACGGTGGTCAGCAGCGGCAGTTGCGTGTGCTTCACGATGAGATGGGGCGAGCGCACGCGCGGGTCGAGGCGCACCACCGCGAGCACCAGCGCCAACGGCAGCGCGATCGCCACCAGCAGGCCCGCGGCGGCGATGTGCATGAAGCGCAGGCCCGTCGGGCGCAGCGGCATGGTCGCGGGATCTTGCACGCGCAGGGTCAGGCCGCGATTTTCCTGGTCGAGGCCCATCGACACCCGCGCGTTCTCGCGCCGGCGCAGCAGGTCCTGGTAGATCTCGCGGTTGACCTCGTAGTCGCGGGTGAGCTCGGCCAGCGCACCCTCGGAGGCCGCGATCCGCCGGCTCCGGTCGAGTTCGTCATCCAGCAGCGACTGCGCGATCTGCAGCCGCGAGCGCGTGGCCGCGGTCTCGCGCCGCGCCTGCGCCAGCTGGCTGCGCAGCTCCTGGTAGAGCGGGTTGGCCTGCGCCTCGTCGGACAGGCCGCGTGCACCACCGGGTGATTCGCGGCGGCTGCGCTCGTCGGCAAGCATGCGGTTGATGTCGTCGATCTGGTGGCGGAGGCGGACGACGTCGGGATGCTGCTCGGTGTAGGCCAGCAGCAGCCGGTCGTGCTCGGACTGGAGCTCGATCAGGCGTGTGCGGTACAGGCCTTCGCGGGTCTGCACGGCGGTGACCGCGGACTCGCCGGAGAGCTGCGCCTCGATCGAGGATTCGCGCGACTCATGCTCCAGCAAGGCCATCCGCGTCTGCTCGAGCTGGGTGCGCAGTGCACCGATCCTGGAGGTGGCATCGGCGGCGCTGCCGGGCTGGGCGTCGACGTTGCGGGACTGGTATTCCTGCAGGTTGCCCTCGGCGCTCGACAGCTTGGCGTGGTACTCCTGCACCTTGCTGTCGATGAACTCGTAGGCCTCGCGGCTCTCGCGTCCCTTGGCCGCCGCGGCCTCGCTCATGAACATGGCCCCGAAGGCTTCGGTGATGCGGAAGGCGCGCTCGGGGTCGCGGTCGCGGTAGCTGATCTGCACGAGTTCCGGGCGCGGGCTCTCGATCAGGGTGCGGTTGCGGATGTCCTCCATCAGCCGGTCCTGTTCGAGCGCGCTGGGATTTTCATCAAGCCAGCCACCGACAGCCATGGCGGCCGACAGGACCTTGCGGCCGTAGACGATCTGGCGCGCCATGCCGGCGCGGTCGGCCACGCCGGTGGGCACCGCGCGGCCCTCGAGCAACGGCTGGATGATGTCGCTGTCCTGGGCGAGGATCGTGACCGACGCGGTATAGATGCGCGGGATCACGAACAGGCCCACGACCAGGGTGAGCAGGGCGATCGCGGTGAAGATGGAAACCAGCGGCACGATGCGCGTCCGCACTTCGCGCAGCAGGATGGGAAGAAGCTCGTTTGGCGTGAGTTCGGACGTGCTGGGCTGCGGAAGGCCGGGACGTCGCGGCGCGGCCAGGGCGTTGGAAGCCATCAGAATGCACGCTCCGGAATCGTGATCACGTCGCCTGGTGCCACCCGGTGGTTGGTGGTCAGGTCGCCGCGGTCGAGGATGCGGTCCAGGCGCACCGCATAGGTCGTGGTCGACTCGTCGTTGCGGCGGTACAGCGCGGCACGGTCGGACGCCGCGAACTCGTTGACGCCGCCTGCCGCCAGCACCGCGTCGAGCACGGTCATCCCCTGGCGGTACGGGATCGAGATCGGCTGGCGCACGGCGCCGGTGACGCGCACGCGGGACAGGTATTCGTGGCTGCGCAGGTCGGTCAGGATCACGGCGACCTGCGGGTCACGCACGAAGGCGGCAAGCTTCTGCTGGATGTCGGCGGCCACGGCCGAGGGGGCGAGGCCACCGGCCACCACGTCACCGACCAGCGGCACCGAGATCCTGCCGTCCGGCCGCACCGGTACCGTGATCCCCAGTTCGGGATTGCGCCACACCGTCACCTGGACGATATCGTCGACACCGATCAGGTATTCGCCGACAGCGGCGCGCGGCTGGTCCGGCGGGACATCCACGCTGCCGCGGCTCGATGCGCATGCGCCCAGCAGGGCAGCGAGCGCGAGGGTGGCGATCAATCGGAACACGATCATGTGCTGCACTTCCACGGAACCGGGATTGCCAGTAACAACGGCAAAGCCCGGTGCGCCCGGTCACCGCTTGAGCGTGCTGCGCCTGGTCAGCCGCGTATGTTCAGCTTCCGAGCGAGTCGGCGACCGCGTGCGGCGACTTCATCCATGCGTAGTGGTCCGCGGGCACGCCCAGTTGGGCAGTCGACAGCGTGGTGACCCGGGCCTGTGACCTGGGCAGTCTCGAGAGCAGGTGATGCAGCGATGAGGCGGGGGCCAGCCAGTCGCGCTCGAGGAGCGTGGCGCGCACCGGTATGTCGAGCGTGGCCATGCGTGGCTCCAGGTCGCCCAGGCCGCGCACCGCGTAGCGGCCGCTGATGGCCGTGGCGGACCAATCGCGCAGCAGTCCGCGTGCTTCGTTGCCGCCAAAGCCGATGCTGCGCCCTGGCAGCGCGCCGGCCCGATCCGCCAGCCAGGGCAGGAAGCGGTACGCCATCGGCAGCCACATGCGTTCGCGCAGGCGGAAGGCCCGCCACCACGGTGCGCCGCTGCCCACCAGCCAGAGCGTCGTGGCCGCGTCCGGGGCGAGCGCGAGCCTGCAGCAGGCGAGCTGGCCGCCGAGGCTGTGGCCACCGGCCACGCGCGCCAGGCCGGGCAGGGCCGCGTCGATCGCGGCCTCGCTGGCCGGGATGTCGTGTTCGAGCAGCTCGCGATAGCCCCAGTCCACCGCGCGGCCGGCGCGCAGGCTGCTGCTGCCATGGCCGCGCCATTCGTGGATGAAGACCGCCGTGCCGCGCTCGGCAAGCGCGTCGGCGAATGGCAGGTAATGGCGCGCCGCGATGCCGAGCGCCGGCAGCCACAGCAGGCTGCGGCGTGGCTGCGCCGGGATGCGCGCGAGCAGCTCGTAGCGGTGGTCGTCGCCGGTCCTGAGTGCAACCACGCGCGCATCGCCGGCACCGATCACCGCCGGCGCGCCGCCATGTGGCCAAGCACCAGCACGTCGCTGCGTCCCGGGCGGATGCCGAGCTGCAGCGCACGGTGCACGTAGGCCACGGCCTCGGCACAGGCCGCGGCCATGGGGCGACCGAGGCAGAGGTTCGCCGCGATCGCCGAGGCGAGGGTGCAGCCCGTGCCATGGCCATCGACGTCCATGCGCGGCTGGCGGAACTCGTGGACATCCGCGCCATCCGCCAGCCGGTCGACCACAACGCCGCCTTCGGCGAGGTGCCCGCCCTTCAGCAGCACGGCACGCGCGCCCATCGCGCGCAGCGCCGCAAGCGCGTCGCGCGCGTCCGCCGCGTCCGTGATCGACGCGCCGAGCAGCAGTTCGGCCTCGGGGATGTTCGGTGTCAGCAGGTCCGCCAAGGGCAGCAGGCGCGTGCGCATGGCATCGAGCGCGTCGGCTTCGAGCAGGCGCGCGCCGGAGGTGGCCACCATGACCGGATCGACAACCAGCCATGCTGGCCGGTGCACCTCGAGTGCGTCGGCGACCGCGTGGATCACCTCGGCCGAGGCCAGCATGCCGAGCTTGACCGCGCCGATGTTGAAATCGTCGAAGCAGGCGTCGATCTGCGCGCGCAGGAACGCCACCGGCGGCACGTGCACCGCGGTCACGCCACGCGTGTGCTGCGCGGTGAGCGCGGCGATCGCCGACAGGCCGTGCACGTCGTGCGCGGCGAACGCCTTGAGGTCGGCCTGGATGCCGGCGCCGCCGCCGGAGTCGGAGCCGGCGATGGTCAGCGCGGAAACGATGGTCTTGGACATGCGCCTATTGTGCCGGGTCCTCGCTGCCTATGATGGGGAGGTCCCCGATGGAAGCCGAGGCCCCCACCGCATGATCGCCGCAGTCGAAGCCTGGCGCGCCGGCCTGTTCAAGCGCGAGCGCTGGCTCGCCGACATCACCGCGGGCATCGTGGTGGGCATCGTCGCCCTGCCGCTGGCGATGGCGTTCGCGATCGCCAGCGGCGTCAAGCCGGAGCAGGGCCTGTACACCGCGATCATCGCGGGCGCGGCGGTGGCGCTGTTCGGCGGTACCCGCATCCAGGTGGCCGGCCCAACCGGCGCCTTCGTGGTCATCCTCGCCGGCGTGGTCGCCGAGTTCGGCGTGCAGGGGCTGCTGGTGGCCACGCTGATGGCCGGGGTGATCCTGGTGGTGATGGGGCTTGCGCGGCTTGGCGGGGTGATCCGCTTCATCCCCGATCCGGTGATCGTAGGTTTCACGGCCGGCATCGCGGTGATCATCTGGGTGGGCCAGTGGCAGTACTTCTTCGGGCTTCCGGCACCGGCCGGGGGGGCGTTCTACCACCAGGCCTGGAGCCTGCTGCAGGCGCTGCCCGGGCTGCACCTGCCGACCACGCTGCTGGCGCTGGGCAGCCTGGTGCTGGCGGTGCTGGGCCCGCGGTTGCCGTACCTGGCAAAGGTGCCGGGTCCGCTGCTGGCGATGCTCGCCGCCACCGCGTTCAACGCCGCGTTCGCGCCGGCGGGCGTGGCCACGATCGAATCGGCCTTCGGCGCGATCCCGCGCGAACTGCCGTCGTTCGCCTGGCCGGACATGGACTTCGACACCGTCACGCTGCTGCTGCCGGCGGCGTTCACCATCGCCATGCTCGGCGCGATCGAATCGCTGTTGTCGGCGGTGATCGCCGACGGCATGGGCGGCACCCGCCACGACTCCAACCAGGAGCTGGTGGGGCAGGGCATCGCCAACATCCTGTCGCCGCTGTTCGGCGGCATCGCCGCCACCGGCGCACTGGCGCGCACCGCCACCAACCACCGCAACGGCGCCACCGGACCGCTCGCCGCGATGGTGCACTCGATCACCCTGCTGCTGGTGCTGGTGGTCCTCGCCCCCTACGCGGGCAAGGTGCCACTGTGCGCGCTGGCGGCGATCCTGTTCGTGGTCGCCTGGAACATGAGCGAGGCAGGGCGCTTCCTGCGCATGGCGCGCAGGGCTCCGCGCGCCGACGTGGCAATCCTGCTGGTCACTTTCGCGCTCACCCTGCTGACCGACCTGGTGGTGGCGGTGAACATCGGCGTGATCCTGGCCATGTTCCAGTTCATGCGCCGGATGAGTGCTTCGGTGGAGGTGGTCCAGCACGGGCAGGCAAGCCTGCAGCAGGAGCTCGCCCTGGCCGGCATGGAGGCGCTGCCCGAGGACGTCCTGGTGTACGCGATCGAGGGACCGTTCTTCTTCGGTTCCGTCGACTCGCTGCAGCGTGCCCTGTCGTGGTCGCGCATCGCGCCAAGCCATGTCGTGCTGCGGCTCGAGCGCGTGCCCTTCATGGACGCCACCGGCCTGAAGCGCCTCGAATCGACGATCGCCGGCCTGCGCGCGCGCGGCATCCAGGTGCTGCTGAGCGGCGCCAACCTCGCCGTCCTGCGCAAGCTGGTTCGCGCCGACATCATCCGTCGCGACGACCCCGCCAGCTACTTCAAGGATCTCGCGTCCGCGCTGCGCCATGCGCAGGCCGCACGCACGAGCGACAAGGCGTCGCAGGACGAGTGACCGCACGCCCGGGGTCTTCCCCCGCGGGCGCGGAGGGAAGACGTGGCTGGTTGCCGTCCCGCGGCGACGCCCTTACAGCACCTCGGACGCGTAATCCGCCAGGCGCGAGCGCTCGCCGCGGCGCAGCGTCACGTGCGCGCTGTGCGCCCAGTGCTTGAAGCGATCCACCGCGTAGGTCAGGCCCGAGGTGGTTTCGGTGAGGTAGGGCGTATCGATCTGCTCCACGTTGCCCAGGCATACGATCTTGGTGCCCGGGCCCGCGCGCGTGATCAATGTCTTCATCTGCTTGGGGGTCAGGTTCTGCGCCTCGTCGAGGATCAGCCAGCGATCGAGCAGGGTGCGCCCGCGCATGAAGTTCATCGAGCGGATCTTGATGCGCGACGCCAGCAGGTCGTTGGTGGCCGCGCGGCCCCAGCTGCCGCCTTCCTTGTTGTGCGGCATCAGCACTTCCAGGTTGTCGGTGAGCGCGCCCATCCACGGCGTCATTTTTTCTTCTTCGGTACCCGGCAGGAAGCCGATGTCCTCGCCGACGCTGATGGTGGCGCGCGTCATGATGATCTCGCGGTAGCGCTGCGCATCCATCGTCTGCGCCAGGCCCGCCGCGAGCGCCAGCAAGGTCTTGCCGGTGCCGGCGGTGCCGAGCAGGGTGACGAAATCGATCTCCGGGTCCATCAGCGCGTTCAGCGCGAAGTTCTGTTCGCGGTTGCGCGCCACGATGCCCCACACCGCATGCTGGTGGCTGCGGTAGTCGTCGACGATCTGCAGCGTGACGCGGTCGCCTTCCACTTTCGCCACGCGCAGCTCGGCATCCTCGTCGCCGGGCAGGTACAGGTACTGGTTGGGGTACCAGTCGTCCTCGTCGCTGCGGCGCAGCTCGTAGTAGGTGCGGCCCTTTTCGGTCCAGGACTTCAGGTCCTTGCCATGCCGCTGCCAGAAATCGTCCGGCAGCGCGGTGGCGCCGGTGTAGAGCAGGCTGAAATCATCGAGCGCGCGGTCGTTCTCGTAGTCCTCGCTGGCGAGTCCCGCGATCGCCGCCTTGATGCGCAGGTTGATGTCCTTGGAGACGAACACCACCGGGTGGTCGGGCTCCGCGCGGCGCAGGTCGAGGATCGCGCCGAGGATGCGGTTGTCCGGCCCGGCCACCGCGAACGAGCCGGCATCCTCCCTGGGCGCGGTGGTCTGGAAGCGCAGGCAGCCGGAGCTGCCGGTGCCGCGCAGCTGCAGCCCGCCGGGGCGCTCCAGCCTGAGACCGGAGGCGATGCGGTCGGCGCCCTGCGCCTCGATCAGTTCGTTGATGAAGCGGCTGGCCTGGCGTGCGTTGCGGCTCGCCTCCGTCGTGCCCTTCTTGCCGTTGTCGAGCTCCTCGATGACCTGCATCGGCAGGTAGACGTCATGCTCCTCGAACTTGAACAGCGCGGTCGGGTCGTGCATCAGCACGTTGGTGTCGAGCACGTATATCAGCTTCGCGTCTGTGATCATCAGGACTCCAGTCCCGTCAGTGGAAGATGGCAAACGGATGCGCGCGGCGGCAGGCCGGCGGGGTGTGCGCGGGAGGGCGGGGACGCCGTGCTGCGCGGGGGCGGCTCACCTGGAGCGCGCGTCCTTCAGGGCGTCGAGCACGGCCTGGGCGTGGCCCGGCACGCGCACCTTGCGCCAGGCGCGATGGATGCGGCCGGCGGGATCAAGCAGGAACGTGCTGCGCTCGATGCCGAGCACCTTGCGGCCGTACATGTTCTTTTCGCGGATCACGTCGAAGGCGCGGCACAGGGCCTCGTCGGCATCGCTGACCAGCGGGAAGCGGAAGCCCTGCTTCGCGCAGAAGTTGTCGTGCGACTTCACCGTGTCGCGCGAGACGCCAAGCACGTCGGCGTCCAGCGCATGGAAATCGGCGAGCAGGACGTTGAAGTCCAGGCCCTCGGTGGTGCAGCCGGGCGTGGCGTCCTTGGGATAGAAGTACAGCACCAGCCAGCGGCCCGCATGCGCATCGAGCGTGGTCGTGCTGCCACCGGAGAGCTGCAGCGGAAGCTTGCGCGTGGCGCGGTCGATCGTGTCGTTCTCGTTCATCGGTCTGCTTTCGGCGCCCGCGTCAGAACTTCATCGGATCCATGATGGCGTCGAGGTTGAGGTGGTCGCAGAACTCGAGGAAGTCGTCGCGCAGCGCGGCGATGTGCATGTCGGCCGGCACGCCGATGGTGATCTGCGCCGAGAACATGTCGGCGCCGGTCTGCATGGCGCGGTAGCGCGAACAGTGCAGGCTTTCGATGGTGATGTTCTGGTGGTCGAAGAAATCCGCCAGCTGGAACAGGATCCCCGGCTTGTCCGACGCCACCACTTCGACGATGTACGGCAGCAGGTTGGACTGGATGGGCTTGGGGCCGGTGCGGTACCAGACCAGCTTCAGGTCTTCCTCGCGCTCCAGCCGCGAAAGCATGGCCTCGAGCTTGGCGACCGCGTCCCAGGAGCCGGTGGCCAGCGCGGTCACCGAGACATCGCGGCCAACGGTCGACAGGCGCGTGTCGACCAGGTTGCAGCCGCTGTCGGCAATGCGTCGCGACACCGCCAGCAGCGGCGAGCGGGGATGCGTCGTGTAGGCGTTGATCAGCAGGTGGTTTTCGGTCGGCGCGGGCCGGGCGGTGGTGTCGGTGTCGGTCAAGGCGGGTTCCACGGGAGCGGCGATGGCGAAGGAGACCCGGGGAGCCGCTTCCCGCCGGGGCCTGAACGCAGGCTCCGCGGGCGCCCGGAGGCTGTGGCCAGCATACTTGCCCGCGCTTCGAGGCCGCAAGTAAGATCGACCCCGCCGCGCGCATACTTGCGCCGCGTTCCGCACGTTTCCCCTCGAAGGCCCAGCTTGCATCTTTCCGGCAGCATCACCGCGCTGGTGACTCCCTTCACGGCGTCCGGCGACCTTGACCTCGACGCCTGGCAGCGCCTGATCGCCGCGCAGCTGGCGGCGGGCACCCAGGCGCTCGTGGTCGCCGGTTCCACCGGCGAGGCCGCGGCGCTGACCGACGACGAATACGAGACCCTGCTGCGTGCCGCCGTGGTGCAGGTGGCGGGGCATGTGCCGGTGTTGGCCGGCACCGGGCAGTCGGCCACCGCGCGCACCATTGCGCAGACGCGTCGCGCCGCCACGTGTGGCGCCGATGCGGCGCTGGTGGTCACGCCGCCCTACGTGCGGCCCACCCAGGCCGGCCTGCTGGCGCATTACCGCGCCGTGGCCGACGACGGCGCGCTGCCGGTGGTGCTGTACAACGTGCCGCCGCGCACCGGCTGCGACATGCTGCCGGCCACCGTTGCCGGGCTGGCCACGCATCCGGCCATCATCGGCATCAAGGAAGCGCGCGGCGACGCCGACCGCATGCAGGCGTTGCTGAGCCTGCGCGGCCCGGGCTTCAGCATCCTCAGCGGCGACGATCCCACGGCCGTGCGTGACATGCTGGCCGGCGCAGATGGCGTGGTGTCGGTGGCGTCCAACGCCGCGCCCGCGGCGTTCCGCCTGCTGTGCGACCTGGCCCGCAGCGGCGATGCCGTGGCGGCCGCCGCGCTCAATGCGCGGCTGGGCGAGACGGTCGCGTTCTGCGGGGTGGAATCCAACCCGATCCCGGTCAAGGCGCTGCTCGCAAGGCGCGGCCTCGGCCATCGCGACGGCATCCGCCTGCCGCTGCTGCCGCTGTCCCATGCCCATGCCGCCGCGGCCGACGGCATCGCCGCCGGCCTCGAGGCCCTCGAACAATCCTGCCGCGACCAGCTCGCGGCCTGAACCGCTTTCCCAGGAGACCGTCATGCCGCTTTCCCGCACAGCCCTTCGCTCGACCACCGTCGCCGCGCTCGCCGTCGTACTGGTCGCCACCACCGGCTGCAGCTGGTTCCGCAAGGACAGCGCCCTGTTCACGCCGAGCCCAGAGAACCGTCCGCTGGAAGTGCCGCCGGATCTCGACCGCCCCGACACCAGCTCGGCGCTGCGCATGCCCGAGGCCGGCGGCGTGAGCCGCTCGAGCATGTCGGCCCCGGCGGCCGCCATGGCCGCGGCCAGCAACGGCTTCACCGTGGCCGCCGAGCGCGACGCGGTGTTCCAGCGCGTCGAAGGCCTGCTGCAGGGCATCGACGGCGTCACCGTGGTCAGCAAGGCGCAGCTGCTTGGCACCTATGACATCGATTACGCCGACAGCAAGTTCCTGGTGCGCGTGACCAAGGTCGATGGCGGCACCTATGTCTCCGCGGTCGATCCGCGCGGGCTGGCCGCCACCGGCGAAGGCGCGGTCAAGGTGATCGCGGCGTTGAAGGCAGGCCTGGCGCCGTAAGCGCGGCAGGCGTTGCTCAGCGCTCGAGCAGCGGCAGCTTGTTCGGCTTGCCTTCCCATTCCTTGGCGTCGGGCGGGCCGTCCTTGCGGGTGGTGATCACCGGCCACTCCTTGGACAGCTCGGCGTTCAGCGCGAGAAAGCCTTCCTGCCCCGCGGGCACGTCGTCCTCGGGATAGATCGCGCCGATCGGGCACTCCGGTTCGCACAGCGTGCAGTCGATGCACTCGTCGGGGTCGATCACCAGGAAGTTTGGTCCTTCGTGGAAACAGTCGACCGGGCACACCTCGACGCAGTCGGTGTACTTGCACTTGATGCAGTTTTCGGTGACGACGAAGGGCATGGCGCGGGCAGGGTCCGTTGCAGGCCGGCCATTGTAGCGCCAGCAGGCAGGCCGCTGGCGGCGCGTGGCCGTCGCGCAAAAAGACAGGGCCCGCATCCGTCGCCGGTTGCGGGCCCTGTTGGATTGGTGCTCCCTACGGGATTCGAACCCGTGTTTTAGCCTTGAGAGGGCCACGTCCTGGGCCTCTAGACGAAGGGAGCTGGATGTTGCATCGCCGACCGTAAGGGCGGCACCGGTTGGACGACCGGCCCCACGACAGCGTCGTCAACGCAGCGTGGCTTGCTAGTATAACCAGCTGCGGGAGCTGTTTGGCAGCCCCACCCTGAACTTTTTACAGATGCCCAACGACATAACCATCGACTCCCCAGTCCTGCGGATCATCCCCCGCGACCAGCACTGCATTTCCCGCAAGGGCATCAGTCCCAACGCCCTGCGCGTCCTCTACCGCCTGCGCGAATCCGGCCACGACGCCTACCTGGTGGGTGGCGCGGTCAGGGACCTGCTGGTGGGCGGCAATCCCAAGGATTTCGACCTCGCCACCAGCGCCACGCCGGACGAGGTACGCGCGCTGTTCCGCAACTGCCGCGTGATCGGCCGCCGCTTCCGCCTGGCGCACGTGGTGTTCGGCCGCGAGATCATCGAGGTCGCCACCTTCCGCGCCAACGTCGACGACGGCAGCGGCGACCGCCAGACGCACGAAGGCGGCCGGCTGCTGCGCGACAACGTGTACGGCAGCGTCGAGGACGACGCGATCCGCCGCGACTTCACCGCCAACGCGCTGTACTACACGATCGACGACTTCTCGGTGCGCGACTACGTGGGCGGTTTCGAGGACGTGCAGAACCGCGTGCTCAGGCTGATCGGTGATCCGGAGACCCGCTATCGCGAGGATCCGGTGCGCATGCTGCGCGCGGTGCGCCTGGCGGCCAAGCTCGACTTCCGCATCGACGACGCCACCGCGGCGCCGCTGCATGCACTGGCGCCGCTGCTGGCCGAGGCCGCGCCGGCGCGGCTGTTCGAGGAATGCCTGAAGATGTTCCTGTCCGGCCACGCGGTCGCGAGTTTCGAAGGCCTCGAGCGCCACGGCCTGCTGCGCGCGCTGCTGCCCGAAAGCGCCGCGGCGCTGGCCGCGAACCGCAGCGGCGCGCTGCGCCGCGTGCTGATCGAAGGCCTGCGCGGCACCGATGCGCGGGTGGCGGCCGACGAGCCGGTATCGCCTTCGTTCCTGTTCGCGCTGCTGCTGTGGCCGGCCTATTGCCGCACCCTGATGAGCCTGCAGGCGCAGGACGTGCACGCCGCCGATGCCCAGCGCCGCGCCGCCGACCGCGTCACCGTGCACCAGCTGGAGGCGATCGCATTGCCGCGCCGCTTCTCGGTGCCGATGCAGGAGATCTGGCTGATGCAGTCGCGGTTCGGACAGCGCCAGCGCAAGCGCGTGACGCGCATGATCGCGCACCCGCGCTTCCGCGCCGCGTTTGATTTCCTGCTGGCCAGGCAGGCGGCGTCCGACGACCACGCCGAGGACATCGCGTTCTGGCGCGAGGCCCAGCTCGATCCCGACAACGCGATCGCCATCAGCTCTGCGTTCGAGGCCGACGACGAGGCCGCGCCGCCGCGCCGCCGCCGCCGCCGACCGCGTCCCGCGCAGGCGGGATGACCGCGCCGGCCGTCATCGCGGCCGTCGGCCTGGGAGGCAACGTCGGCGACGTGCGCCACGCGCTGGCGTCGGCGCTGGCGGCGCTTGACGCATTGCCCGGCACGCGGCTGCTGCGTGCTTCGCGGTGCTACCGCACGCCGGCCTGGGGCATGCAGGCGCAGCCCGATTTCATCAACGCCGCCGCCACGCTGCAGACCACGCTCGCGCCGCGCGCGCTGCTCGACGCACTGCTGGCGATCGAGCGCGACCACGGCCGCGAGCGCGCGGCCGACGGCAGCCGCTGGGGTCCGCGCACGCTGGACCTCGACCTGCTGGTGCACGCCACCGCGGTGGTGGAGGTGCCCGGACTCGTGCTGCCGCACCCGCAGATGCACCTGCGCGCCTTCGTGCTGGTGCCGCTGGCGGAGATCGCGCCGGACCTGGACGTGCCCGGCCACGGCTCGGTGCGCGCGCTGCTGGCCGAGGTGGACGCCAGTGGCGTGGTGGCGCTGGAGCCGGGGCATGCGGCGTCGGCGTAACATGGCCATCTCCCCTGGTTTCCGGTTGCAGCACTCCATCCATGGCCACCACTGAACAACGCCGTCCGATGACGGTGCCCGGACTTGCCGACGCGCGTCGCGCGGGCCGCAAGCTGACGATGCTGACCGCTTATGACGCGGGCTTCGCGCGCGTGTTCGACGCCGCCGGCATCGACCTCATCCTGATCGGCGATTCGCTGGGCATGGTGGTGCAGGGGCGCGATTCGACGCTGCCGGTGACCGTCGACGACATCACCTACCACACCGCCTGCGTCGCGCGCGTGGTGCGCCACGCGCTGCTGGTCTCCGACCTGCCGTTCCAGGCCGACGCCACGCCCGAGCGCGCGCTGGATGCGTCCACGCGCCTGCTGCAGGCTGGCGCGCAGATGGTCAAGCTGGAAGGCGCCGACCACAAGCTGGATGTGATCCGTTTCCTCACCGAGCGCGAGATCCCGGTCTCCGCGCACCTCGGCCTGACGCCGCAGTCGGTGCTGCGCTTTGGCGGTTTCAAGGTGCAGGGCCGCGACGATGCCGCCGCCGCCAAGCTGCGCGCCGACGCCCGCGCCGTGGTCGATGCCGGCGCCACGCTGGTGGTGCTGGAGGGCGTGCCGTCCCCGCTCGCCGCCGACATCACCCGCGACAGCGCCGCGCCCACGATCGGTATCGGCGCCGGCCCGCACTGCGACGGCCAGGTGCTGGTGATGCATGATTTCCTGGGCCTCGATTCCGGCCATCGCCGCCCGAAGTTCGTGAAGGACTTCCTTGCCGAGGGCGGTTCGGTCGAGGGCGCCGCGCGCGCCTACATCGCCGCCGTACAGGACGGCAGTTTCCCCGACGCCGCGCACTCGTACGCCTAAGGGCAGCGCAGGCACGTGACCGAAGTCGCCACCACGCTTGAGGTGCTGCGCGCACGCGTCGCCGGTTGGCGTCGCGAGGGCCTGCGCGTCGGACTGGTGCCGACCATGGGCAACCTGCATGAAGGCCATCATTCGCTGGTGCGGCTGGTGCGTGCACGCGCCGACCGCGTGGTGGCGAGCGTGTTCGTCAATCCCACCCAGTTCGGACCCGACGAGGACTACGCGCAGTATCCGCGCACGCCCGAAGCCGACGTGGCCGGGCTCGAGGCCGCCGGCTGCGACCTTGCCTGGATGCCGTCGGTGGAGCTGATGTATCCGCTGGGCCTGGCGCGTGCGGTGCGCGTGCAGGTGCCGGGCATCACCGACGTGCTGGATGGCGCGCACCGCCCCGGGCATTTCGACGGCGTGTGCACGGTGGTCGCGCGGCTGTTCAACCAGGTGCAGCCCGACGTCGCGGCGTTCGGCCGCAAGGACTACCAGCAGCTTGCGGTGATCCGGCACATGGTGCGCGACCTCGCGTTCCCGGTGGAGCTGCTGCCGGCACCGATCGTGCGCGAAGCCGACGGCCTGGCGCGCAGTTCGCGCAACCAGTACCTCGCCGCCGGCGAGCGCACGCTGGCCCCGTCGATCCACCGCAGCCTGCTGGCGATGCGCGATGCGCTGCGCGGCGGCATGCCGTGGCGCGAGGTCGAAGCGTTTGGTGGCGCGCAACTGGCGGCGGCCGGGTTCCAGGTCGACTACGCCGTGGTGCGTACCCCGTTGCTGGCCGAGCCGGGCAGCGAACAGGGCGGCGAACGCGTCGTGCTGGTGGCGGCACGCCTGGGGCGGACGCGGCTGATCGACAACCTGGAATTCAGCCTCGACGCGTGAACGGCCTGACCCGGGCGTTGGCGGGTGGTCAGGCCGTCATCTTGTAGAATCCGCGCATTCCCACCCCTGGACGGCCCCACGGCCCGACGCCCATGCTCCTCACGCTCCTCAAAGCCAAGATCCACCGCGCCACCGTCACCCACGCCGAGCTGCATTACGAAGGCTCCTGCGCGATCGACGGCCGCCTGCTCGACCTCGCCGGCATCCGCGAGTACGAGCGCATCGAGATTTACAACATCAACAACGGCAAGCGTTTCGCGACCTACGCGATCCGTGGCGAGGAAGGCAGCGGCATCATTTCCGTCAACGGGGCCGCCGCGCACCAGGCCGAGACCGGCGACCTGGTGATCATCTGCGCCTACGGCGCCTGCGACGAAGCCGAAGCGGCGGCGTTCAAGCCGAGCCTGGTGTACGTCGACCGGCAGAACCGCATGACGCATACCAACGACGCCATCCCCGCACAGGCCGCCTGAGGGGATGGCCGGCGAAGCGCTGGTCCGCCAACTCCTGGCCCACGCGGAGCGTCTCGCGCCGGCATGCATCGCCGGCCTGGTCGCCGGCGAACCCGGCCGCGCCGCGGCGCTCGCCCTGCGCGTCGGGCCGCTGTACGCCAGCTTCGCGCGCCAGCGCCTCGATGCTCCCACCCTCGCCACGCTTGGCGCGCTGGCCGGCCACGTACGGCTGTCGCTGGCGCTGCGGGCACTCGTCGACGGCGCCACCGTCAACGCCACCGAAGACCGCCCGGCGCTGCATACCGCGCTGCGTTCGGCGATCGGCCGCGGCGACGTGGCGCGTGACGCGCACGCTGCCGCGATGGCTGCACGTGGACGGATGGCGGCGCTCGCCGCCGGCCTGCGCGACTCGGGCGTCACCGACATCATCAACGTCGGCATCGGTGGTTCCGACCTCGGGCCGCGGCTGGTGGTGGATGCGCTGAAGGACCTGCATGACGGCCGCTTCCGCATCCATTTCGTCAGCAACGTCGACGGCAGCGAGATCCAGCACGTGCTGCGCGGGCTGGACCCGGCGCGCACTGCGGCGATCCTGGTGTCGAAGAGTTTCAGCACCCAGGAGACGCTGCTCAACGGCGCGGTGATCCGCGACTGGCTGGGCGGCGGCGAACGCCTGTACGCGGTGAGCGCGAACGTCGCGCGCGCCGAAGCCTTCGGCGTGGACCCGTCGCGCGTGCTGCCGATGTGGGACTGGGTGGGTGGCCGCTATTCGCTGTGGTCGCCGGTCGGGTTCGCGATCGCGCTGGCGGTCGGGATGGATGGTTTCAACGCCCTGCTGGCCGGTGCCGCGGAAATGGACGCGCACGCGGTCGAGGCGCCGCTGGACGCCAACCTGCCGATCCGCCATGCGCTGGTCGCGGTCTGGAACCGCAACGCGCTCGGCCTGCCGACGCAGGCGGTGCTGCCCTACGACCAGCGCCTCGCGCTGCTGCCGGCCTACCTGCAGCAACTGGTGATGGAAAGCCTGGGCAAGTCGGTGCGCGCGGATGGGCAACCCCCGGGCGTGGCCACGGTGCCGGTGCTGTGGGGCGCGGCCGGCACCGGCGCGCAGCACAGCTTCTTCCAGGCACTGCACCAGGGCACCGACGTCGTGCCGGCGGATTTCATCGGCGTGGTGCGCCCGGCGCATCCGTATCGCGAACACCACGAAGTACTGCTCGCCAACCTCCTGGCGCAGGCCGAGGCGCTGGCCAACGGCCATGTCGACGCCGACCCGCACAAGGCCCACGCCGGCAACCGGCCGTCCACGCTGCTGCTGCTCGATGCCCTGACCCCGCAGGCGCTGGGCGCGCTGCTGGCGATGTACGAACACAGCGTCTACGCGCAGTCGGTGCTGTGGGGCATCAATGCCTTCGACCAGTGGGGCGTGGAGCTGGGCAAGCGCCTGGCCGGGGACGTGCTGCCGGCGCTGCGTGGCGAATCCGCCGCCGCGGACGCGGTCACGCGCGCGCTGGTCGAGGAAATCAGGGCGCGGGAATGAGACGCAGCGGGATCGCCGCCGCCACGCCGCCACGCGCGCCGTGCCGCGCCAGCGCCCACGCGACATGCTCGGCCACCACCGGATCGGCACTGTCACGCCGCGAGGCGAGGGCGACCAGCACGTCCGGCGTGGACGGCGCGTTGCCCAGCGCCACGGCGATGTTGCGCAGCCAGCGCCGGTAGCCGCTGCGGCGCAGCGCGCTGCCTTCGGTGCGCTGCAGGAATTCGCCTTCGGTCCACGCGAACAGTTCGGCCAGCGTCGCCTCGTCCAGGTTGTTGCGCGCACGGAAGTCGGGCTCGTCGCTGCGCCGCGCGAACTTGTTCCAGGGACACACCAGCTGGCAGTCGTCGCAGCCGAAGATGCGGTTGCCGATCAGCGGCCGCAGTGCTTCGTCGATCGCGCCCTCGTGTTCGATGGTCAGGTAGCTGATGCAGCGCCGCGCGTCGAGCTGGTTTGGCGCCACGATCGCCTGCGTCGGGCAGATCTCCATGCAGCGCACGCAGCTGCCGCAGTGCGCGGTCGCCGGTGCATCGGCGGGCAGCGCAAGGTCGAGGTAGATCTCGCCCAGGAAGAACCAGGAGCCGCCGTCGCGATCGATCAGGCAGGTGTGCTTGCCGATCCAGCCGAGGCCGGCATTGCGCGCCAGGGCGCGTTCGAGCACCGGGGCGGAATCGACGAATACGCGATGGCCGAACGGGCCGACTTCGGCGGCGATCCGGTCGGCCAGCGCTTGCAGGCGGTTGCGCATCAGCTTGTGGTAATCACGCCCCAGCGCGTAGCGCGCGACATAGGCGCGCGTGCCGTCGGCAAGCGTCGCCCAGGCTTCCTGGTCGTCGCGGCGACCGTAGTCCAGGCCCACCGACAGCACGCTCACCGTGCCGGGCAGGAGGTCGGCGGGCCGCGAGCGCTTGTCGCCGTGGCGCGCCATCCAGTCCATCGAACCGTGGAAGCCGCGCGCCAGCCAGTCGCGCAGGTGGCCTTCGTCGGCGCCGAGCTCGATGCCGGAGATGCCGCAGCGCTGGAAGCCTGCTTCGCGCACCAGGTCGCGGATGCGCGTGGCGAGCGCCAGCAGGTCCGGTGCGGAGGCGGTCGCCTCGATGTGCGCGGCTGTCGGTGGCAGGGAAGGGATCACGATGCCGCAAGTATAGAATCTGCGCCATGCATGCCCCTGCAACCCCCGCCGGGACGCCACTTTACGACACCGCGGCCCTGCGCCTGCTGGAAACCCGTGCGACCGCGGCGCTGGGTGGTGACGCGTTCGAGTCCATGCGCCGCGCCGGCGTGTCGGCCTGGCGTTTCGCGCTGCGCCACTGGCCGCAGGCACAGCGCCTGCTGGTGCTGTGCGGACCGGGCAACAACGGTGGCGACGGCTACGTGTTCGCGCGCCATGCGCTTGAATCGGGGCGCGAGGTGACGCTGCTGCATCCCGCCGGGCACGAAGCGCGCAGCCCGCTGGCGCTGCGTGCGCAGGCGGAATACGCCGCTGCCGGCGGACGGGTCGATGTCGCCGGCGCCCGGCTGCCGGCGTGCGACCTGGTGGTGGACGCGGTGTTCGGCATCGGGTTCCGCGGCGCGCCGGATGCCGCGTGCGCGCGGCTGTTCGCGGCGGTGGATGCGCTCGGCATCGATGTGCTGGCGCTCGACGTGCCGTCCGGCATCGATGCCGGCAGCGGGGATGCCGCAGGCGCCGCGGTGCACGCCACGCGCACGTTGCAGTTCCTCGCCGCGCATGCCGGCCTGCGTACCGGCGCGGCGCTGGAATATACCGGCGTCCTGGCGCATGCCGACCTCGACCTCCACGACGAGGTGCACGGTGGCATCCCGACGTATGCACGCCTGCTGTCGCCCACGCCGGATGTGCTCGCCGCGGCGTTTCCGCCGCGCCGTCGCAATGCGCACAAGGGTGACGCCGGCCACGTACTGGTGGTGGGCGGCGACCACGGCATGGGCGGCGCGGTCATCATCGCCGCGGCGGCCGCACTGCGCGCCGGCGCCGGCCTGGTATCGGTCGCCACGCGCGAGGCGCACGTCGCCGCGTTGCTGGCGCGCATACCGGAAGCCATGGTGCATGGCGGGGATGATCCGGACGCATGGGCCGCGCTGTTTGCCACCGCCGGCGTGTGCGCGCTCGGCCCCGGGCTTGGCCGCACGGCGTGGGCGCACCGCTTGCTGGACATGGCGCTGGCGTCCGGCAGGCAGCTGGTGCTCGATGCCGATGCCCTCAACCTGCTGGCGGCCACGCCGCGCGCCTTGCCGCCAGCCACGATCATCACCCCGCACCCCGGCGAAGCCGCGCGCCTGCTTGGCGGCTCGGCGGTCGATGTGCAACGCGACCGCTTCGCCGCCCTGCGCGCGCTGCGCGAGCGGATGGGCTGCGTTGTGGTGCTGAAAGGCGCGGGCACGCTGGTCGCGGCGCCCGGGCGCGACACCATGGTGATCGATGCCGGCAATCCGGGCATGGCGGTCGGTGGCATGGGCGATGCGTTGACCGGGGTGATCGCCGCGCTCTGCGCGCAGGGACACGCGCCCGCCGATGCCGCGGAGCTTGGCGCGCTGCTGCACGGCGTGGCCGGCGACCGTGCCGCGGCCGCCGGCGGAACACGCGGGCTGCTGCCGACGGACCTGGTCGACGCGCTGCGGCGGAGCGTCAATCCATGAGCGCGCCGCCGCGCGAGCTGCACCTGGCCGACGAGACCGCCACCGCGGCGCTGGCCGCCGCGCTGGCGGCCACGCAGCCGGCGTGGGCGGCGGTGCACCTGCATGGCGATCTCGGCGCGGGCAAGTCGACGCTCGCGCGCGCCTGGTTGCGGGCGCTGGGCGTGACCGGCGCGGTCCGCAGCCCCACCTACACCCTGGTCGAACGCTATCCGCTGGCCGAGGGTGGTGAGGCGCTGCACCTCGACCTGTACCGGATCGGGGACGCCGGCGAGCTCGAGTTCCTCGGCCTCGACGACAGCGATGCCCGGCTGTGGCTGGTTGAATGGCCGGAACGCGGGCTGGCGGCCCTGCCGCGCGCCGACCTGGAGGTCTGGCTGGCGGTGGAGGGCGAAGGGCGCCATTGCCGGCTGCACGCGGCCACTGCGGCCGGGGCCGCCTGGCTCGCCGCGCTCGACGCATCACGCCGGGTTGCCGATCTTTCCTGAACCGCAGCCATAGGAAGGTCTGGCATGCCACGGATTCCAAAGGGAAAAGAAGTTGCAAACCTTTCGTTATGGTGATTGACTGATTGCCATGCGCGCCCGGGGAATCAACCTCCAGCAGATCCTGCTCGGTGCGGCCCTCTTGGCCGCACTGCTGTGGAATCTTGCCCACGCCGCTGAAATCAAGGGCTTGCGCGTCGATACCGGTCCCACCGGCACGCGTGCGGAACTGCAGCTCGACGCGCAGGCGGAATTCAAGCTCATCACCCTCGCCAACCCGGACCGTCTGGTCGTCGACCTGCCGGGCAGCCGTCTGGCGCGCGGCTTTTCATTGCCGGCGGCGGTGGGCGTGGTGAAGGCGGTACGCAATGGCCAGCCGGTGCCCGGCACCACGCGCATCGTGTTCGACCTCGCGTCCCCGGTGGTCGTGCTGAACCCTCGGATCGAGGCCGCCGGCAACGGCAGCCGCCTGGTCCTGGAGTGGCCCGGCGACCTGCCGGGCGATCCGATCGCGAAGATCGCCGCCGCCACGCAGGCGGCCCCGGGTCCGACTGCTGCCACGCAGGGGCCGGGCGCAGTGCCGCAGGTGACTGCTCCGGTGCCGGATCCTTCGGCGGCATCGGCCGCCGCCACCTCGCGGCTGATCGCCGGCCTGCCGCCCGTGGCCAAGCCTCCGGCCGCGGCCGTGCCGCAAGCGCAGCCGGCGCGATCCACGCCGCAGGAAAGCGCGCCACGCGTACTCCCTTCCGTGCCGACCACCGTCGCCACCGGCGTTCCGACGCGGGTCACGACGCCCGAGTCCGCCACGCCCACGCCGCCGCCCGCCAACCGGCCGGCCACCGCGGTCACCGGCCGTCCGCTGGTGATCGCCATCGACGCCGGCCATGGTGGCCAGGATCCCGGAGCCGTCGGCCCCACCGGCAAGCGCGAGAAGGACATCACGCTCGCGATTGCCCGCGAACTCGCGCGGCAGGTCAACGCCACGCCCGGCCTGAAGGCGCACCTGGTGCGCGACGTGGACGTGTTCATCCCGCTCAACCGCCGCGCCCAACTGGCGCGTGCCGCTGGTGCCGACCTGTTCATCTCCATCCATGCCGACGCCGCCGAGAACCGCAACGCCAAGGGTTCGTCGGTCTACGTGCTGTCGCTGAAGGGTGCGTCCTCGCAGCGCGCGCGCTGGCTGGCGGACAAGGAAAACGCCGCCGACCTGATCGGTGGCGGCAAGCTGCCGACGTCCGACAGCATGCTGACCAACGTGCTGCTCGACCTCACCCAGAGCGGGCAGATGAAGGCGTCGGAGGATGCCGGCAACCACATCCTCGCCGGCCTCAAGCGCATCGGCAACAACCACAAGCCGCATATCGAACGCGCCAATTTCGCCGTGCTGCGTACCTCCGACATGCCGGCGATGCTGGTCGAGACCGCGTTCCTGTCCAACCCGGAAGAAGAGAAGCGGCTGATCGATCCGGCGTTCCAGGCCAACGTGGCGCGCGCGGTGCTCGACGGGGTCAAGACCTACTTCACCAGCCAACCTCCGCCGGGCACGCTGTTCGCCGCGCGCGCGGCGTCGACGCAGGCTGCTGGCGCGGCGGGCGGCGGCAGCCCCTGAAGCTCGCTTATCATCGCGTCTGGCCCACACAGCCGGACGCGTCGCGGCCGGTGCCCATCCCTTGAGCATCCGCCAGCTTCCCGACACCCTCGTCAACCAGATCGCCGCCGGCGAAGTCATCGAACGCCCCGCGTCGGTGGTCAAGGAACTGGTCGAAAACGCGCTCGATGCCGGCGCGCGCCGCGTCGACATCGACCTCGAGGAGGGCGGCGTGCGCCTGGTGCGCGTGCGCGACGATGGCGGCGGCGTGGAGCCCGCGCAGCTGACGCTGGCGATCTCGCGCCACGCGACCAGCAAGATCGCCTCGCTCGACGACCTGGAAGTGGTGGCCACGCTCGGCTTCCGCGGCGAGGCCCTGCCGTCGATCGCCTCGGTCAGCCGCTTCACCATCACCTCGCGACGCGATGGCCAGGCGCACGGCGCCAGCCTGCAGGTCGATGGCGGCCAGGTCGGCGAGGTCGCCCCCAGCGCGCATCCGGTCGGCACCACGGTCGAGGTGCGCGACCTGTTCTTCAACGTGCCGGCGCGGCGCAAGTTCCTGCGCGCCGAGCGCACCGAGCTCGGGCACATCGAGGAGTGGCTGCGTTCGTTGGCGCTGGCGCGCCCGGACGTCGAGCTGCGCATCGCGCACAACGGGCGGGCGTCGCGGCGCTATCGCGGCGGCGACCTTGCCGGTGGCGAAGCCGCGGGCGAGCGCCTGGTGGAGACGCTTGGCGACGGCTTCGCGCAGCAGGCGCTGCGCGTGGACCACGCGGTCAACGCGCGCCAGGCCAGCGACGGCAGCCGGGTGCCGGCGCTGCGCGTGCATGGCTGGATCGCGCAGCCCACCTATTCGCGCGCCAGCGCCGACCAGCAGTACCTGTATGTCAACGGCCGCGCGGTGCGCGACCGCAGCGTCGCGCATGCGGTGAAGCAGGCCTATGCCGACGTCCTGTTCCACGGCCGGCAACCGGCCTACGTGCTGTTCCTGGAGATCGATCCGTCACGCGTGGACGTGAACGTGCACCCGGCCAAGCACGAGGTGCGTTTCCGTGATGCGCGGCTGGTGCATGACTTCGTCTACCGCGCGCTGCACGATGCGCTCGCCGAGACGCGCGCCGGCAACGCGCCGCTGGTCGCCGCGGTGGGCGTGCAGGCGGTGGTGTCGCGCGAACTGGCCGCGCAGGTGTCGTCGCAGTCGCACCTGTCGCTGGGCGTGGAGCAGGCGCGCGATGCGTATGCCGCGCTGTACGGCGCCGCGCTTAATGCCGGCGCTGCAGCGGCCGTGGCCGAAGGCGGCGCCCAGGCGTGGCCGGCATTTCCGGCGTCGGCGCAGCCACTGCCGGCCACCGGCGAGGACGGCATTCCACCACTGGGGTTCGCGCTCGCGCAGCTGCACGGCATCTTCATCCTCAGCCAAGCCGCCGACGGCCTGGTGGTGGTGGACATGCACGCCGCGCACGAACGCATCGGCTACGAAAAGCTGAAAAACGCCCACGACGGCGCCGGCGTGCGCGTGCAGCCGCTGCTGGTGCCGCAGCCGGTGGCGGTGAGCGAGCGCGAGGCCGACGTCGCCGAGCGCGAGGCCGCCACGCTCGCCGAACTCGGCTTCGAGGTCTCGCGCACAGGCCCGCAGTCGCTGCTCCTGCGCGGCGTGCCCGCGCTGCTCGCGCAGGGCGACAGCGAGGCATTGCTGCGCGACGTGCTCGCCGACTTGCGCGAGCATGGCGCCAGCCGTCGCGTGGGCGCGGCGCGCGACGAGCTGCTGTCGACCATGGCCTGCCACGGTGCGGTGCGCGCGAACCGCCGCCTCACGATCGCCGAAATGAACGGCCTGCTGCGCGACATGGAGGCCACCGAGCGCTCCGGGCAGTGCAACCACGGGCGTCCCACCTGGACGCGTTTTTCGCTCACCGACATCGACCGCTGGTTCCTGAGGGGACGCTGATGACCCGTTCCACGACGCGCGCAGGCACCGTCGCCGCCGCGCTTTCCCTGGCCCTGGCCCTGTCCGCCTGCGAGCGCGCCACACCCGGCACTGCGGCGGCTGCCGACCGCCCCGCAGCCAGCCAGGCGATGCTCACCCGCGAGGCCGACTGGCGCGCCGAGCGCCGTGCGCGGTTGCTGGCCGAGGACGGCTGGACCAGCCTGATCGGCCTGCACTGGGTGGAACTGCGCGCGCATTACCTCGGCAGCGACGCCACCAGCGGCATCCGCCTGGCCAAGGGCCCACCCAAGCTCGGGCTCGTGCAGCGCGACGGCGAGCGCATCTATTTCACCCCCCAGCGGAACGTGGCCGTGACCCTCGATGGTGCGCCGATCAAGGGGCGGGCCGAGCTGCGCGACGACCAGGCGGACGCGCCAAGCCTGCTCGGCTTCGACGACGGCAAGGGCGCGCTGACCGTGATCCGCCGCGGGCCACGCAAGGCGCTGCGCGTGCGCCATGCCGATGCCGCCACGCGCACCGGCTTCGGCAGCATCGAATACTGGCCGGTCGATCCCGGCTGGCTGGTGGACGCACGGTTCCGCGTGCACCCCGCGGGCCGCACCATCGACATCGCCAGCATCACCGGCGGCGTGGAGGCGATGGCCAACCCGGGCGTGGTGGAGTTCGAACGCGAGGGCGAGACGTACCGGCTCGAGGCGCTCGACGGCGGTGAAGGCGGACTGTTCCTGATCCTCGCCGACCGCACCAATGGCCACGGCAGCTATGGCGCGGGGCGTTATCTCGACGTCGCCGCGCCCGACGCGCAGGGTCGGGTGAGCCTCAACTTCAACCGCGCCTACAATCCACCCTGTGCCTTCACGGCGTTCGCCACCTGTCCCTTGCCGCCGCCGGAGAACCGCCTGGACCTGGCGGTGACCGCGGGCGAGATGGCCTACGCCGCACCCGTCAACTGAACCCACGACTCCAGGAACGCCATGCCCATCGCACGACGCCTCGCCACGCCGCTGCTTGCCGCCACCCTCGCCATGTTCCTGCTGCCGGGTGCCTCGGCGCGCGACGCGGACCAGGCCGCCCGGCCCGCGGCCGCGCACACCGCACCGGTCCCGCTGCTGTGGAAGGTCTCCGACGACGACAACGCGCTGTACCTGCTCGGCTCGTTCCACCTGCTGCTGCCTGGCGACTACCCGCTGTCGACCGATGTCGACCTGGCGTTCGCCGACGCCGAGAAGGTGCTGTTCGAGCTGTCGCCGGAGGAGATGGCGTCGCCGCAGCTGGGCCTGCAGATGGCGCAGGCGGCGATGCGCACCGACGGCACCACCCTCGACAGCCAGCTCCCGCCCGAACTGGCGCAGAAGCTCGCCGCATGGGGCGAAGCGAATGCGCCGCAGCTGGCCAGGCTGGGCATGGCACCGGCGACGCTGCAGGTGTTCGAGCCCTGGTTCGCCGGGCTGATGATCACCATCTCGCAGCTGACCGGCTACGGCCTCGATCCCGCGCTGGGCCTGGATGCGCACATCGCGGCGCGTGCCGGGACCGCGCAGAAGCCGACCGCCGGGCTTGAAAGCGGCGCGCAGCAGATCGCCTTCCTCGACGGCATGGGCGCCGACGAGCAGCTGCAGATGCTGTCCGATGCGATCGACCAGGGCGCGGCCGGGCGCGACGAAATGATGGCCCTGCACGCCGCCTGGCGCGCGGGCGACATCGACCTGATGCTGCGCGAGATGGTGGCGGAGATGCGCAAGGAATACCCCGAGCTCTACCGCGTCATCAACGTCGAGCGCAACGATGCCTGGCTGCCCAAGCTCGAGCAGCGCCTGCGCGAGGACGGCGACGACGACACCCTGGTGGTGGTCGGCGCGATGCACCTGCTGGGCGAGGACGGCGTGGTCGAGAAGCTGCGCGCCAGGGGCTACCAGGTGGAGCGCGTCTGCTCGGCCTGCGTTCAGCCCTGAGGCGGCGGGGCGGTCGTCGACCGCGCGGGCAGCATCACGATGCAGTCCACGGGACATGCCGGCACGCACAGCCGGCAGCCGGTGCACAGCGGTTCGAGGACCACGTGCATGTGCCTGGCGGCGCCGACGATCGCGTCCACCGGGCAGGCCTGGATGCATTTCGTGCAGCCGATGCAGTCGGCCTCGATGACCACGGCCACCTCGGGCGCGACCTTCAGCCCGAGCGCGCGGTCATAGGGGATCGCGGCCGTACCCAGCACGCGCGCCAGCGCACGTGCGCCGGCGTCACCGCCCGGCGGACAGCGGTCGGTGCCCGCCAGGCCCGCGGCCATCGCCTCGGCATACGGCCGGCAGCCGCCGTAGCCGCACTGCCCGCACTGGGTCTGCGGCAGGATGCGATCGAGGCGCGCGCAAAGGTCCATCACCCGTGGGCGGTCAGCGCACCGGCATGCCCGGCTCGGCGCCGGCATCGGCGCACAGCAGCGCCAGTGCGCCGCCGTCGAAACCCGCGGACAGGATCATCCCTTCGCTCAGGCCGAAGCGCATCTTGCGCGGCGCCAGGTTGGCGATGAACACCACGTTGCGGCCCACCAGGGCCTGCGGCTCGCCGTAGCTTGCGCGGATGCCGGAGAAGATCTGGCGGCAACCGAGTTCGCCGGCGTCGAGCTCGAAGCGCAGCAGCTTGTCGGAGCCTTCGACGAAGTCGCAGGCCAGCACGCGGCCGATGCGCAGGTCGAGCTTCGCGAAGTCTTCGATGGCGATGGTGGCAGCTGCGGGGGCGACTGCAGGCGTCGCGGCCGCCCCGGCCGTGGCTGCGGCCGGTGCCTTGTCCAGCGGGTCACCGGCGAGCTTGAGGCTGGCGGCCTGCGGCACGGCCTGGGTGGGCTTGAGGTTTTCCTTGCTGGCGTCGGTCATGGCGGCGATGTGCTTCGGGTCGATGCGGGTGAAGAGGGGCTGGTAGGCCTGGATGCGGTGGCCCAGCAGCGCTTGTGCGACGTCATCCCAGCTGCCCAGCGGCGCGGCGAGAAAAGCCTCGACCTGTGCCGCCATCGCCGGCAGCACCGGGCGCAGCGCGCCGGCCAGCACGCGGAACAGGTTCAGCCCCTGGGTGCAGACGGCATGCAGTTCGGCGTCGGCACCGTCCTGCTTGGCCAGCACCCACGGCTTCTTCTCGTCGATGTAGCGGTTGGCCTCGTCGGCCAGCGCCATGACCTGGCGCAGCACGCTGGCCGGCTCGTTGTTGTCGTAGGCCGTGCGCACGCCGTCGAGCGCGGCCACGAAGCGCGCATGCATGTCCGGCTCCGGCAGGGCGGCGGCCAGCATGCCGCCGAAACGCTTGTCGATGAAACCGGCGCAACGGCTGGCGAGGTTGACGAACTTGCCGACGATGTCGGAGTTCACCCGCGCCACGAAATCGGCCAGGTTGAGGTCGAGGTCGTCGACGCCGCCGGACGACTTGGCCGCGTAGTAGTAGCGCAGGGCTTCCGGCGCCAGGCCGGACTCCAGCCAGGTGCGCGCCATCACGAAGGTGCCGCGCGATTTCGACATCTTGGCGCCGTCGACAGTCAGGTAGCCGTTGACGTGCAGCCGAGTGGGCGCGCGCAGGCCGGCGCCGTGCAGCACCGCCGGCCAGAACAGGCCGTGGAAATTGACGATGTCCTTGCCGATGAAGTGGTGCATCTCGGTATCGCTGCCGGGCGTCACGAAGCGCTCGAAGTCCATGCCGTCGCGCGCGCACAGCGCCTTGAAGCTCGACAGGTAGCCGATCGGCGCGTCGATCCAGACGTACAGGTACTTGCCTGGGTGGCCGGGAATCTCGAAGCCGAAGTAGGGCGCGTCGCGCGAGATGTCCCAGGCGCGCAGGCCACCCTCGCCATCCAGCCATTCCATGAGCTTGGCCTTGACCCCGGGCACGGCCACGTCCCCGGCCAGCCAGTCGCGCAGGAAGGCCTCGAAATGGCCGAGCTCGAAGAAGAAATGTTCGGAGTCGCGCAGTTCCGGCGTGGCCCCGCTGACCACCGACCGCGGCGCGATCAGCTCGGTCGGCGAGTAGGTGGCGCCGCACTGCTCGCAGTTGTCGCCGTACTGGTCCGGCGTACCGCAGTTCGGGCAGGTGCCCTTGACGTAGCGATCGGGCAGGAACATGCCGCGTTCGGGATCGTAGAGCTGCGCCACGGAACGGCGCGCGATGTGCCCGCTCGCGTCCAGGCGAGCGTAGATCTCCTCGGTCAGCGCGCGGTTGCCGTCGGAATTGGTGGAGTCGTAGTGGTCGAATGCCACTCCGAAGTCGGCGAAATCGCGCTCATGCCCGACCTGGATGCCCGCCACGAAGAGCTCGGGCGTGGTGCCCGCCTTCTCCGCGGCCAGCATGATCGGCGTGCCGTGGGTGTCATCGGCGCACACGAAGTGCACCGTGTCGCCGGCCATGCGCCGCGCGCGCACCCAGATGTCGGCCTGCACGTAGCCGACCAGGTGGCCGATATGCAGCGGGCCGTTGGCGTAGGGCAGGGCGCAAGTGGTGAGGATGGCGCGGGGCATGGGCATCGGGCGCGGGTAAAGGCCGCGCATTATCGCATGCGTGCGTGCGAGGCCCGGTTGCCGCATCGAGCCGGCCTTGCCGGCGCCGCCCCGGAAAGAAAAAGGGCCCGGCTTGCGCCGGGCCCCCGCGGAACAGTGAAGCGAAACGCTTAGAACTTGTAGGTCGCGCCTACGTAGATGAAGCGACCGATGTTGTCGTAGAGCGCGGTGCCGAGGTCTGCACCGAAATAGTTCAGCGGCGGATCCTTGTCGAACACGTTGTCCACGCCAACGTACAGGTCCAGTCCGCTGTCACCGAACTTATAGCCGGCCTGCATGTTGTGGTAGACCCAGGAGCCGTTGCGGATCGGGCTCTGCGAGCCCGGGTTGGATCGGTAGCTCGCCGGCGTCACGCGGAGGTTGCCGTCCACGTAGTTCAGGTCCCACGAACCTCGCCAGTTGCCCCTGCGGTACGTGCCGTTGAGCTGCGCGCGCCAGCGGGGATCGGTGAAGTAGGTGACGTACTCGAGGAACTCGTCCGGGAAGTCCTGGAACGCCCACTCGCGCGACTGGATCATGCGCGTGCCGACGAAGCGCAGGGTGCTGTTGCCGCCCAGCATCTCGAAGCGGTAGTCCACCTCGAGGTCGACGCCCACGCGGCGCGACTTGGCGAGGTTTTCGTTCAGGGCCAGCCAGTTCGTGATGCTGTAGGCGGGGAAGTCGCGACCCTGCGGATCGGTGTAGCCGCCGGTCGGTGCGCGGCTGATGAAGCTGCAGAACTTGTTGTTGATGCCGCCGGGCGAGTCCACGCAGCGCGTCGCATTGGTCTGCGCCGTGACAGCGCCGATCGCGTCGTGCAGGGTGACGCGCCAGTAGTCGACGGACACGCCGAGGCCCTCGACGAACCCGGGCTGCCAGACAAAGCCGAACGACACCGACTCCGCCTCTTCCTGGGCCAGGTTCGGGTTGCCACCGCTCACGCCGGGGCGGTTCGCCGAGTAGGTGTCGACCCAGCCCACCGGGACGCCCAGCGCCGTGCAGTTCGCCTGGCGGAGAGCGACGTCAGGGGCGGTGGACGGGCGGTTGGGGTTGGTCACCTGGTAATTGCAGGGATCGTTGATGGTGGCGAAGTTCTGCGACTGCGGATTGAACAGCTCGCCGATGCTCGGCGCGCGGACCGCCTGGGCGTGCGTGCCGCGGAAGCGCAGCGACGGGATGATGGTCCAGTCAAGGCCCACGTTCCAGGTCACGGCCGAACCGATCGTGCTGTAGTCCGAGTAACGTCCCGCCAGGTCGATCGCGAGGCGCTCGACGCCCGGGAGGTCGGCCAGCACCGGGATGGTGGTCTCGGCGAACACTTCCGTCACGTCGTACTCGCCGCCGCGGCTCGGGATGGCGTTCAGGAACGTCAGGCCCAGGGCTGCCAGCGGATCGGTGTTCTCCTGGCTCTTCTCCTTGCGGTACTCGACACCGCCGGCGAAGCCGACGTCACCCGCCGGCAGCGAAAACAGGCGGCTGTTGGCGACGGACGCCGAAACCACGTGCTGCTCGAGCTTCGAGCTGTTCAGCGAGTTGGTGTTGAACCAAGCCGCCGCATCCGGGTTGACTGCACCGTTGCCGAAGGTGCTGAACGGCACGCAGCCCGTACGCGCAAACGTCGAGTAGATCGCGTTGGTGTGCGGGTTGATGGCATTCGGATTGAGCGTGGTGCGGCAGACGATGTTGCCGGTGGTCGGGTCGACGACCGAGTCCATGCCGGCGTGCCAGCGCTCGTTGATGCGGTTGTTCAGGTTGAGGCGCGAGATCGTCGTCTGGCCGTAGTTGGCCGAAGCCTCGTAGCTCCAGTCATCGCCGAAGTAACCCTCGATGCCCAGCACCGCGCGTGCGGTCTGACGCTCGACGTTCTCGCCACGGCGGCCGGCATCGACGTTGAAGCGGGAGACCTGGAGGATCTTCTGGCCGTCGAGGACGGGAAGCGTCGAGGCGTCCATGAGCGCACCCAGCTGGGGTGAGATGAAGGCGTTGTCGCGACGGATGCGGATCGGCTGGTCGAAGGCCGGCTGACCGAAGAACTGGGACTCGGTCTTGCTGTACTTGCCTTCGAAAAACAGGCGGTGGTTCTCATCGAGATCGAAGTTGACCACGCTGTTGAAGCTGAAACGGTCGAACGCCGGCTGCAGGTCCGCAACCGAGTTGAGGTCGGCGAAATCGCAGTCCACGCAGGACGAGGCGCTGACGACGGTGCCGTCATAGCGGTTGGGGCGGAAGCTGCCGTCCTGGTCGAAGATGTAGCGGTTGCCCCAGGTGGCCGGGTTTGCCGGGTTGAACGTGCCGATGGTGAAGGTGCCACCAAAGGAAATGGAGTGGTTGCCACCCGGGCCTGAAACGATCGTCTGCGGATTGCTCTCGCTCGGCGGCCTGCTGGCGTCGAAGTTCGGGTTGGGAACCGAGACGAGGAACTCGCGGCCGATGCGGCGATCGCCACGGCCGAAGCGGTCCTGCGTGCTGTATTCGAGCGAGATGGCGGCCGAGCCGCGGCCGTCGGCGAAGTCGCTGCCGCCGGAGAAGCTGATGAACGAGCGGTCGAAGCCGCCTTCGCTAGCCTGGCCAGTCTGGCCGCGCAGTTCGAAGCCTTCGAAGGACTTCTTCATGATGAAGTTGACCACGCCGGCGACGGCGTCAGCGCCGTAGACGGCCGATGCGCCGCCGGTGATCACTTCCACGCGCTCGATCCACTCGGTGGGGATCGTGTTCACGTCGACCGCGGTGGAGCCGGGGCTGGCGCCCACGTGGCGGCGGCCGTTGACCAGGACCAGCGTGCGCGAGGTGCCCATGCCACGCAGGTCGAGCAGGCCAAGGCCCGCGGTACCGATGAAGCGCGTGGAGTTGCCCAGGGTGTAGTTGGGCGAAAGGGCCGGAAGCTTGGTCATCAGGTCGCCGATGTTCACGGCACCGGTGGCCCGGATTTCTTCCGCGGTGATCGCCGTGACCGGCGACGGCGTGACGAATCCGGCGCGCGCGATGCGGGAGCCGGTGACCGTGACGCGGTCCAGGTCGGTGGTCGCCTGGTTGCTGCCCGTTTCGCTGGAGGCTGCGTCCTGCGCGAAGATCGGGCCAGTGGCCGGCAGGGCGATTGCAGCCAGAAGGGCTGCACTCAGGCGGCTTCGCCTGAAGGATGTGTTCTTGCTGAATGACATGGTTTGCTCCCCTGGAAGAAAACGACGCTTGGACTTGGATTCACGGGAGCGCGGTTTGCAAGGACCAGGCGCCGCCGTGAGCTGGCACGCTACCACCCCGAAAGCTTTCGTTAAAGCCAGTTGAAGATTTTGTTACGGCTACCGACGCGAGCCTTCGAATCGCGACCCGACTGACGGTTCCATTTCCCGTGTCGGCGCCCGCAAATGCGAAAAGCCCGGCTCTCGCCGGGCTTTTCTGATACGCCAGGGACGGCGGCCTATTCGCGGACCCAGACCTGCTCGCGGCAGATGAAGGCCACGCAGCCGGACACGCCCAGCCGGTTGTCATCGATCAGCTTGGCCTTGGCCTTGTAGGTCTTGCCCTTGGCCGGGTCGAGGATGTGGCCGCCCGTCCATTCGCCGGAGTCCGGCTTCAGGCCCCAGAGGATGGTCATGCCCTTGATCGGCTTGCCCTTGTTGGCCCCGTCGCACTCGTCGCAGGCCGGATTGGGGCCGCGGTCGGAGTGCAGGATGTCGACCACGCGGCCCGACAGCTTGCCGCCCGCCTCGGTGATCTCGACGATCGACTTCACCTTGCCGGTCTCGTCGTCGATGGTCTTCCAGCGGCCGACCGCGTCGGCGGCGATGGCCGGCGATGCCAGCATCATTGCCAGCAGGATGAAAAGTGGCTTGCGCATGTGGTCTCCGAAATGTGCCCGAGCGATGCCGCGTTTGTACCACGCCGCCCACGTGGGCGGAGCGGTCCATTAGACTGGCGGCATGTCAGCACGCATCCCGTCCCGCGCCGTCCAGGGCAAGCTTTCCCCCCTTCCACGCATCCGCAACATCATTGCCGTGGGTTCCGGCAAGGGTGGCGTGGGGAAATCCACGACCGCCGTGAACCTGGCGCTGGCCCTGGCCGCCACAGGCGTCCGGGTGGGCATCCTCGACGCCGACGTCTACGGCCCCAGCGTCCCGGCCATGCTGGGGTTGTCGGGCCGGCCCGACAGCCCGGACGGCAAGTCGATCATGCCGATGCGCGCGCACGGGGTGGAGGCGATGTCGATCGGCCTGCTGGTCGACCAGGACACGCCGATGATCTGGCGCGGGCCGATGGCGACCTCGGCCTTGACCCAACTGCTTGGCGACACGCTGTGGGGCGGCGAGGATGGGCTGGACTACCTGGTGGTGGACCTGCCGCCCGGCACCGGCGACATCCAGCTCACCCTGGCGCAGAAGATCCCGGTGGCCGGCGCGGTCATCGTCACCACGCCCCAGGACATGGCCACGCTCGATGCGCGCAAGGCGCTGAAGATGTTCGAGAAGGTCGAGGTCGCCGTGCTGGGCCTGGTCGAGAACATGGCCGTCCACGTGTGCACGAATTGCGGCCACGCCGAACACCTGTTCGGCCAGGGCGGCGGCAGTCGCATGGCGGCGCAGTACGGGGTGCCGCTGCTGGGCTCGCTGCCGCTGGAGCTCGCGATCCGCGAGCAGGGCGATGCCGGCGTGCCGGTCGTGGTGTCCGCTCCGGATTCGCCCGCGGCCGAAGCCTATCGCCAGCTGGCCCGCAACCTGGTCGCCGAGCTCGACAAGCGCCCGCGCGCGCCGAGCGCGATTTCCGCCTCGCTGATCTGACCGGAACCCCGAATGAGCATCAAGTCCGACCGCTGGATCCGCCGCATGTCCGAAACGCCGGGGGGCATGATCGAGCCCTTCGAGCCCGGCCAGGTCAAGCACGCCGGCAACGGCGAGCGCATCGTCAGCTACGGCACCTCGAGCTACGGCTACGACGTGCGCTGCTCGCGCGAGTTCAAGGTGTTCACCAACATCAACTCGACGATCGTCGACCCCAAGCGCTTCGACCCGAAGAGCTTCGTGGACATCGAGGCCGACGAATGCATCATCCCGCCGAATTCGTTCGCGCTGGCGCGCACGGTGGAGTACTTCCGCATCCCGCGTGACACGCTGGTCGTATGCCTGGGCAAGAGCACGTATGCGCGCTGCGGGATCATCGTCAACGTCACGCCGCTGGAGCCCGAGTGGGAAGGCCACGTGACGCTGGAGTTCAGCAACACCACGCCGTTGCCGGCACGCATCTACGCCAACGAAGGCGTGGCGCAGATGCTGTTCTTCCAGTCGTCGGCCGACGACATCTGCGAGACGTCCTACAAGGACCGCGGTGGCAAGTACCAGGGCCAGACCGGGGTCACCCTGCCGCGCACCTGAGGCGGTTCAGTCCAGCAGCGAGTGGCGCAGCACCGAAATGCAGTCCACCAGGGTTTCCGGCGCGTAGGGCCGCGCGGCCACGCGCCCCCAGACCGGCGCCGGCCAGGCCGGATCCTGTTCGAAACGCGCGATCACGTGCACGTGCAGCTGCGGCACCAGGTTGCCGAGTGCGGCGACGTTGAGCTTGTGCGGCCGGTATTCGGCGAGCAGCAGCTGCTCGCAGCGCGCGACTTCCTCGCCCAGCTGCGCGCGCTGCTCCGGCGACAGGTCGACCAGTTCCCGGGCCTCGGGCACCCGCGGCACCAGCACCAGCCACGGGTAGTTGCTGTCGTCCATCAGGCGCAGGTCGCACAGGGCGAGCGTGGCCAGCGGATGGGTGTCGGCGGCCAGCTGCGGGTGCAGGGCGTAGGGCTCGGGCTGGTGCTGTTTGCGCTTGGACATGGGGGAGTCCTCCGGGTCAGGGTGGCGGCGCGGCGCCTGCCGGGGCACCGCAGGCGCGGTGCAGGAAGTCGAGCGTGCGCTCGTGCGCCAGGCGGGCGCTCGCCGCGTCGTGGTGCAGCGGGTCGACGTCGCGGTTGAAGCCGTGGCCGGCATCGTGGACATGCAGTTCGGCGGCGGGCTGCGCGCGCCGGTGCGCCTCGACGTCGGCTGGCGGGATGCTGTGGTCGCGCCCGCCGAAGTGGAACAGCATCGGCGCACGCATCGGCTCGTCCAGGAATTGCACCGTGCGCGCGCCGTAGTAGCTCACCGCGGGCAGGCCGAGGCGGGTGTTGGCGAGCCAGGCCACGCTCCCGCCCCAGCAGAATCCGACCACGGCGACGCAGGCCGGCGCCCCGGGTGACGCCTCGGCCAGCAGCGTGCGCAGCTGCGCCGCCGCCGCGGCCACGATCGCCACCGCGCGCTCGAAGCCCAGTGCCGACGCCAGCGCGCGGCCGCCCTCGAAGCCCGCCTCGTCGTAGGCGAGCTGGGCGTCGCGTTCCACCGGATCGAACAGCGCCGGTGCCAGCGCAAGCAGGCCGTCGCGGGCATAGCGGTCGGTGACCGCGCGCATGTGGGCATTGACCCCGAAGATTTCCTGGACCACCACCAGGCCGCAGCGCGGGGTCGCATCGGGCCTGGCGAGCCACGTGCCCACCTCGCCGATTCCCGGAACCTCAAGCGTGCCGCGCGTGCCCATGGCGGGTCTCCTGGTGGGGCCGGCTGCTCCGGTCCTCGGGTCGAGTCTAGCCCCCCGGTATACTCGCGGCGCGAAATCCATCCCCCGGGCCTGCCGTTGCGCGGCCCCCCAGCGAGCCTCCCCGAACGCATGTCCCAGCCGTCCCCCGCACCAGCCAGCCCGCGCGTCGGGTTCGTCAGCCTCGGCTGCCCCAAGGCGCTCGTCGACTCCGAACGCATCCTCACCCAGCTGCGGGTGGAGGGCTACGAGCTCGTGCCCAGCTACGACGACGCCGACGTGGTGGTGGTCAACACCTGCGGCTTCATCGATTCCGCGGTGGCCGAGTCGCTGGACGCGATCGGCGAGGCCATGGCCGAGAACGGCAAGGTGATCGTGACCGGCTGCCTCGGCAAGCGCGCGGAGCTGATCCGCGAGGCGCATCCGGGCGTGCTGTCGATCAGCGGCCCGCAGGACTACGCCAGCGTGATGTCGGCGGTGTACGCGGCGCTGCCGCCGCGGCGCGATCCCTTCCTCGACCTCGTGCCGCGCCCGCGGCTCGGCGCGGAAGACTACGCGTCCGGCGTCAAGCTCACGCCCCGGCACTACGCCTACCTGAAGATTTCCGAGGGCTGCAACCACCGCTGCAGCTTCTGCATCATCCCGTCGATGCGCGGCGACCTGGTGTCGCGCCCGGTCGACGACGTGCTGCGCGAGGCCGAGCGCCTGGTCGCCGGCGGCGTGCGCGAGCTGCTGGTGGTGTCGCAGGACACCTCGGCCTACGGCGTCGACCTTCGCTATGCCGAGCGCACGTGGCGCGGCAAGGCGTACCAGACGCGCATGAAGGCGCTGTGCGAAGGCCTCTCGGAGCTCGACGCCTGGGTGCGCCTGCATTACGTCTACCCGTACCCGCACGTCGACGACATCATCGAACTCATGGTGCAGACGCGCGCCGACGGCCAGCCGCGGCTGCTGCCCTATCTCGACATCCCGTTCCAGCACGCCAGCCCGCGCATCCTGAAGCTGATGAAGCGGCCCGGCGCGGTCGAGCGCACGCTCGAGCGCGTGCAGGCGTGGCGCGCCGCCTGTCCGGAGCTCACCGTGCGCTCGACCTTCATCGTCGGCTTCCCGGGCGAGACCGATGCGGAGTTCGAGGCGCTGCTCGACTTCCTCGACGAGGCGCAGCTCGACCGGGTCGGCGCATTCGCCTATTCGCCGGTGGATGGCGCGGCGGCCAACGCGCTTCCGGACCCGGTGCCTGACGAGGTGAAGGAAGAGCGCCTGGCGCGTTTCATGGCGCGCCAGGCGGAGATCTCCGCCGCGCGGCTGGAGGCCAAGATAGGCAGCGTGCAGCGCTGCATCGTGGATGCCATCGACGGCGACCTCGCCATCGCGCGCTCGATGGCCGACGCCCCCGAGATCGACGGCCTGGTGCAGGTGCAGGACGGGCGCGAAGCGGGCCTGCGCCCCGGCGAGTTCGTCGACGTGCGCATCATGGGCAGCGACGAGCACGACCTCTACGGCGAGGTCGACTACGGTTCCACGCTCTACCTCGGATAGTCGACCGCGAGCACCGCGAACCGGCGCGCGCCGGTCGGGAGCTGCGCTTCGAATGCGTCGTCGACGCGCTTGCGCAGCAGCGCCCGCGCCAACGGTGCGTCGATGCTGATCCAGCCGAGCGTCGCGTCGATCTCGTCGGGGCCGACGATGCGGTAGCGGTGGACCTCGCCGGACGCGATGTCCTCGATCTCGACGCTCGCGCCGAAGAACACCGCGCCGGCGTCGGACGGGACGGTGTCGATGACGCGCAGGACCTCGAGGCGCTTCGACAGGTAGCGCACGCGGCGGTCGATCTCGCCGAGCTGCTTCTTGCGGTAGTGGTACTCGGCGTTTTCCGAGCGGTCACCCTCGGCGGCCGCGGCGCTCAGCGCGCGCACCACCTCGGGCCGGCGCACGCGCCAGAGATCATCCAGCTCGGCCTTCAGGCGCGCGTGGCCGGCGGGCGTGACCAGGGCGGTGCTCGCCTCCTGCGGCGGTCGCCAGCGGCCCATGCGCGTCAGCGCTTGCCGGTGGCGGCGCCGCGGCGCAGCGCCACGCCGCCGTCCTGGGGCGCGAGTTCGTCATGCGAGGGCAGGGCGAAGCGGTGGTCCGGCTCGTCCTTGGCGTCGGGGTCGAGCAGCACGAGGCCGCTGCCCGGCTCCAGTGACCAGCTGCCGACGCTCTCCACACCTGCCGAGCTGAGCGCGTAACGGCCATCCGGCTCGATCGCCAGCTGCGTGCCGGGCGCACGGAACACACCCGAAAACGCGCGTGCATCGAAACGCGTGCCGGCCCCGGCCGGCGAGGTGTGGTCGGCCACCACCACGGCGTCGGTGCCGGGTACGTTGGCCGCGGCCGGAATGGCTGCCGTCGGCGCCACGCCCGGACGCATGGCGCCCGCAGCGCGCGAGGCCTGCGGCACCGGCACCGGATCGGGATCCGGCGCCGGCCGGCAGCCGACGGTGGCCAGGGCGGCACCGAGCAGGAGGGCCGCGGGGGCGGTGTGGCGCATGGCATGCATCCGGGTGAGGGGTCGGGCGCAGTGTCGCCCGTCGTCCGTGGTCGCGGCGTGGTGCCCCACGCCGCCGAAAGTCGGCCCGAGCTCAGCGCTTGCCGGTGATCCCGCCGAAGATGCCGCGCAGGATCTGCCGCCCGATCTGGTTGCCCACGGTGCGCGCGGTCTGCTTGGCCATGGTCTCCACCATGCCCTGGCGCCGCTTGGTGCCGAACAGTGCGTCCTTCACCGACTGGCCGAAGCCGCCGCCTGCGGCGTCGTCCTCGGTCGTGGTGCGCGCCTTGGGCGCCTGTGCGGCTTCCAGCGTTGCCGCCGCCTTGGCCGCCAGCATCTCGAACGCGGATTCGCGGTCCACCGTGGTGTCGTACTTGCCGCCGACCGGGCTGGCCGCGCGCACGCGCGCGCGCTCGGCCTCGGTGATCGCGCCCATGCGGCAGCGCGGTGGCGCGATCAGGGTCTGCTCCACCGGCATCGGCGCACCCTTGCCCTGCAGGGTGGAGACCAGCGCCTCACCGGTGCCGAGCTGGGCGATGACCTTGGCCACGTCGAGCGCGGAGTTGGCCACGAAGGTCTCGGCCGCGGTGCGCACCGCCTTCTGGTCGCGCGGAGTGAAGGCGCGCAGGGCGTGCTGCACGCGGTTGCCGAGCTGGCCGAGGATCTCGTCGGGCACGTCATCGGGGAACTGCGAGCAGAAGTAGATGCCCACGCCCTTGGAGCGGATGATCCGCACCACCTGCTCGACACGCTGGCGCAGCGCCGGCGGCGCGTCCTTGAACAGCAGGTGCGCCTCGTCGAACACAAATACCAGCTTCGGCTTGTCCAGGTCGCCGACCTCGGGCAGGTTCTCGAACAGCTCCGACAGCAGCCACAGCAGGAACGTCGCGTACAGGCGCGGCTTCAGCACCAGCTGGTCGGCGGCGAGGATGCCGATCACGCCGCGGCCATCGGGCGTGGTGCGCATCAGGTCCGCCAGTTCAAGCGCCGGCTCGCCAAAGAACTGGTTGCCGCCTTCCTGTTCCAGGCGCAGCAGCGCGCGCTGGATGGCGCCGATCGACGGCGCGCTGACCAGGCCGTAGGACGTGGAGATGGCCTTGCGCTCTTCGGCCACCAGCGCCAGCAGGGCGCGCAGGTCGGCAAGGTCGAGCAGCAGCAGGCCGCGGTCGTCGGCCAGCTTGAAGGTGATGTCCAGCACGCCGGACTGGGTGTCGTTGAGCTCCAGCATGCGCCCCAGCAGCGTGGGGCCGATCTCGCTGACCGTGGTGCGTACCGGGTGCCCGGACTTGCCGTAGATGTCCCAGAACAGCACCGGGCTGGCCTCCGGCGTGTAGCCGTCGGCGCCGATCATCGCCGCGCGCTGCAGCAGCTTCTCGCCACCGTCGCCGGCGACGGCCAGCCCGGCCACGTCGCCCTTCACGTCGGCCAGGAACACCGGCACGCCAATGCGCGAGAAGCCTTCCGCCAGCGTCATCAGCGTGACCGTCTTGCCGGTGCCGGTGGCGCCGGCGACCAGCCCGTGGCGGTTGCCGTAGCGCGGCAGCAGGTGCACGCGGCCACCGGTCTCCGGCAGTGCATCGGGCGTCGTGACGGCCTTGCCGACGAGGATCGGGTCCATGGTCTCTCCTGTGCGCAAGCCCCGGATTCTAGCGGCTGAACCCCCCAGCCCGGCGCGCACGCGATGTCCTTGCCGCTGCTCGTCGCCGGCGGCTACCCTGCCAACCCCCGCAGTCCACCCCCCAAACCGATCCCCATGCCCGATTCCGCAGTGCTCTTCCGCCGCCTGGCGCTCGTCGCCATCGCCTTGACGTTCACCTTGCACGCCCCGGCGGCACTGGCGCAGTCCAAGCGCGACCGCGCCGCGACCGAGGGCCTGGTGGAACGCATGGCCGCGGCCGAGGTCCGCTACCGCGAATCGCTGGTGCGGGCGGCCAACAACGATCCCGAGGCGATCGCCGAAGGCAACGCCGCGCTGGAGGACATGGAGGACGTGATGGTCGCCTGCGAGAAGCAGCGCGGCTGCAACGTCAGCCGGATGCTGCCGGGCTGGAAGCGGCTGCTGAAGGCGCAGGCCGACGACGTCGCCGGCGTCGACGGCGAGGAGCCCGAGGCCTGGGCGGAAGGCGAGGGCGAACTGCCGACCGGCGACGTGCCCGACGCCGCGAGCGCCGCGGCGCTGCTCAGCGAGGACGGCCAGCGCTTCGTGCGCATGGTGCAGTTCAACCCGGCGGTGCAGGCCGGCATCCGCCGCTGGCTGACCGACATGCGCGTGTCGCTGGTCACCAGCCACGAGAACTACCAGTACATGCGCCACATGATGTCGCCGGCGTTCGAGCGTCGCGGCCTGCCCGAGGCGTTGCTGTTCGGGATCATGGCCAAGGAGTCCAACGGCCGCGTGCATGCCGGTTCGCGCGCCGGCGCGGTCGGCCCGCTGCAGTTCATGCCGGCTACCGGTCAGCGCTTCGGCCTGGGCCCCGACGGCACCGGCTTCGACACCCGCTACGACCCGCGCATGTCGTCCGACGCCGCCGCCAGCTACCTGAGCGAACGCTTTGCCGAGTTCGGCAACGACGTGGAGATGTGGCTGGCCGCCTACAACGGTGGCGAAGGACGCGCGGCGCGCATCCACCGCGGCAGCGGCGGGCGCAAGTTCTGGGACGCCGACGTCTACAGCCAGTTCCCCGCCGAGACCCGCGACTACGTGCCGATGGTGATCGCGGCGGCGTGGCTGTACCTGCATCCGCGCGAATACGGCCTGTCGTTCCCCAGGGTGGATGCGCGCCCGGCGACCTTCGCCCTGGCGCGCCCGGCGTCGATCTACGAGCTCACCATCTGCATGGGCGACGGCGGCAGCCGCCATGGCTACCTGCGCAGCCTGCGCAACCTCAATCCGCGCTACGAGGCCGACACGGTGATCGCTGGCGGCACGATGCTCACCGGCACGGTGCGCATGGCCGGCCTGTACAAGCGCTGGTGCGCCCAGGGCAAGCGCGCCGACCTCGCGCGGCAGCTGATGGGCAGCAGTGTGGATGCCGCGCTGGTGCGCACCGGGCCGATCGAAGTGGTACGACCGGGCGATGCGGGCGGCGAGGGTGCCGCCGGCATGCCGGGCGCCACCACGCCGGCGCCAGCGCCGCAGCGCGGCGCGCGCGAACACCGCGTCGCCCGTGGCGAGACGCTGGCGGCGGTGTCGCGCCGCTATGGCTGCGACGTGCGGGTGCTGGCGCGCGCGAACGGCGTGCAGGCGCCGGGGTATGCGATCCGCGTCGGCCAGCAGCTGAAGCTCGAGGGCTGCAAGGGCTGACGGCGGCGCTCACGCGGGTCCTGCGAGACTGCGCTCATGCCGCTGCGCTTCGACAACGCCTTCCTGCGTGAACTCCCCGGCGACCCCGACCAGGGGCCGGGCACGCGCGAGGTGCCGGGCGCGGCCTGGTCGCGGGTGATGCCGACGCCGGTGGCCGCGCCCCGACTCGTGGCCGTGTCCGCGGACATGGTCGCGGCGCTTGGGCTGGATGCGCATGACGTGGCCGCGCCCGGATTCGCCGCCACCTTCGCCGGCAACCACCTGTGCCCCGGCATGGATCCATGGGCCGCCAACTACGGTGGCCACCAGTTCGGCCACTGGGCGGGGCAGCTCGGCGATGGCCGCGCGATCAGCCTGGGCGAGGTGGTCGCGGGCGATGGCCGCCGCCACGAGCTGCAGCTCAAGGGCGCCGGACCCACGCCGTATTCGCGCCGTGCCGATGGCCGCGCGGTGCTGCGCTCCTCGATCCGCGAATTCCTGTGCAGCGAGGCCATGCACCATCTCGGGGTGCCGACCACCCGCGCGCTGTCGCTGGTGGCCACCGGCGACAGCGTGGTGCGCGACATGTTCTACGACGGCCACGCCGCGCCCGAGCCGGGCGCGGTCGTGTGCCGCGTGGCGCCGTCGTTCCTGCGCTTCGGCAGCTTCGAGCTGCCGGCCTCGCGCGGCGATGTCGTGCTGCTGCGGCAGCTGGCGGAGTTCTGCATCTGGCGCGACTTCCCCGAACTCCTGGGCAGCCGTGCCGGCGCGCCGCTGGCGCGGCTGCGCGACGCGGCCGCCTTCGACGGGACGCTGCTGGCGGCGTGGTTCCACGAAGTCTGTGTCCGTACCGCGGTCGTGGTAGGGCACTGGATGCGGGTCGGGTTCGTCCATGGCGTGCTCAACACCGACAACATGTCGATCCTCGGCCTGACCATCGATTACGGCCCCTACGGCTGGATCGACGACTACGACCCCGACTGGACGCCCAACACCACCGACGCCCAGGGCCGCCGCTACCGCTTCGGCTGGCAGCCGCGGGTGGCGCACTGGAACCTGGCGCGGCTGGCCCAGGCGCTGTCGCCGCTGTTCGCCACGGCCGCGCCGCTGCAGGCCGGCCTCGATGCGTACGCCGCCACCTGGGCCGAGGCCGAGCGTGACAACGCCGCCGGCAAGCTGGGGCTGTCGGCCTGCGACGACGACGACCTCGCGCTGATGCGCGAGCTGCAGGGGCTGCTGCACGCCGGAGGCGCCGACATGACGATTTTCTTCCGCGCACTGGCGGACATCGACCTCGCAAGCCCGACGTCCGCGCCGCTGCGCGCGGCGTTCTACGACGACGCGCTGCAGGCGGCGACCGAACCGGCGCTGGCCGAGTGGCTGGCCCGCTACGCCGCCCGCTGCCGCGCCGACGCGCTGCCTGCGGAGGCGCGCGTGGCGCACATGCACGCCGCCAATCCGCGCTTCGTGCTGCGCAATTACCTGGCGCAGCAGGCGATCGACCGTGCCACCCAGGGTGACGATGGCGGGGTGCTGGAGCTGCTCGAGGTCCTGCGCGACCCCTACGACGAGCAGCCGGGGCGCGAAGCCTTCGCCGCGCGCCGCCCTGACTGGGCCCGCGACCGCGCCGGCTGCTCGATGTTGTCCTGCAGTTCCTGAATATGCGGGCCGGGGTCCCCCGGACCGGTAGAATGCGCGGATGCCCCTGATTACCGTGAATGCCGTCGACTACAGCGTCGGCGGCCCATTGCTGCTCGAAAAAGTCGACCTCGCCATCGATGCCGGTGAGCGCATTGCGCTGATCGGCCGCAACGGCGCCGGAAAATCCACCCTGATGCGCCTGCTGTCGGGCGAACTCAAGCCCGATGACGGCGACATCCGCCGCGAGGGCGCGGTGCGCGTGTCGCGCCTGGAGCAGGAGGTGCCCGCGGGCGCCGCCGGCACCGTGTTCGACGTGGTCGCCGAGGGCATGGGCGAGCTCGGTGCGTGGCTGGCCGAGTTCCATCACCTGAGCCATGCCGAGGTGTTCGACGGCGATGCGATGTCGGCCGTGCAGGCGAAGATCGACGCCGTCGACGGCTGGGGTGCCGACCAGCGCGTGGAAGAGACGTTGCAGAAGCTCGACCTCAATGGCGACCTGGTGTTCGGCGAGCTGTCCGGCGGCATGAAGCGCCGGGTGCTGCTGGCGCGCGCGCTGGTGTCGACCCCCGACGTGCTGCTGCTGGACGAGCCCACCAACCACCTCGACATCGCCGCCATCGACTGGCTCGAAGGCTTCCTCAAGGGCTGGGCGGGCGCGCTGGTGTTCGTCACCCATGACCGGCGCTTCCTGCGCGCGCTGGCTACGCGCATCGTCGAGATCGACCGCGGCCAGGTCACCGACTGGCCGGGCGACTGGGCCAACTACCAGCGCCGCCGCGAGGAGCGGTTGAACGCCGAGGCGCAGGAAAACGCGCGCTTCGACAAGTTGCTGGCGCAGGAGGAGATCTGGATCCGCCAGGGCATCAAGGCGCGCCGCACCCGCGACGAAGGCCGCGTGCGCCGCCTGGAGGCGATGCGCAACGACCGTGCCCAGCGCCGCGACCTGACCGGCAACGTGCGCATGGAGACCGCGACCGCGGGCAACTCCGGCAAGAAGGTCATCGAGGCCAAGCACGTGTCCTTCAGCTACCCGGGCAAGACGCTCATCCGCGACTTCTCCGGCACCATCCTGCGCGGCGACCGTATCGGCCTGATCGGCGCCAACGGCACTGGCAAGACCACGCTGCTGAAGATGTTGCTGGGTGACCTGCAGCCGCAGCAGGGCGAGATCCGGATTGGCACCCAGCTGCAGGTCGCGTATTTCGACCAGTACCGCGCCACGTTGCGCGAGGACTGGAACGCGCTTGAGAACGTCGCGGAGGGCCAGGATTTCGTCGAGATCGGCGGCAAGCGCAAGCACGTCATCGGCTACCTGCAGGACTTCCTGTTCACGCCCGAGCGCGCGCGCGCGCCGATCACGCGCCTGTCCGGCGGCGAGCGCAACCGCCTGCTGCTGGCCAAGCTGTTCGCGCAGCCGTCCAACCTGCTGGTGATGGACGAACCGACCAACGACCTGGACGTCGAGACGCTGGAACTGCTGGAGGAGTTGCTCGGCGAGTACGCCGGCACGCTGCTGCTGGTCAGCCATGACCGCGACTTCCTCGACAACGTGGTGACCTCGACCCTGGTGATGGAAGGCGACGGCCGCGTGGGCGACTACGTCGGCGGCTACAGCGACTGGCTGCGGCAGCGCGCCGCGGTGCGTGCCGGCGACGCCGCGCCCCGCGCCCCGACGCCCGCGCCTGGCCAGGCGGGCAGCGGATCAGGGAGCGACGCCGCCGCGCAGGCAGTCGTGGTGTCCGCGCCCCGCCGCAAGCTCGGCTTCAAGCTGGAACGCGAGCTGGAACAGTTGCCCCTGCGCATCGAAAAACTCGAGGCGGACATTGCCCGGCACATTGCGGCGATGAACGACCCCGCGTTCTACCAGCAGGAGCGCGCCGCCATCGATGCGCACAACCACGCCGTCGCGCTCGCGCAGGCGGAACTCGATGCCGCCTACGCGCGCTGGACGGAGCTGGACGCGGCGTCGTGACGAGGCCGCCGGCCGCGCGTGGCGCCGGGCCGGAGTCGTCACCCGCGACGGGCTAGACTGCGCCGGATCGGGACAGGGGCGACACGACCACGATGGAGTTGCGGGCACCAGATGCCAGGGAGGCGCGTGAGCTGCGCTTCGTCGATCGCATGCACGGGATGCGCACGCTGGCCGTGCCGCTGGCCGGTCTCGCCGTGGGAATCGTGCTCCAGGGCCTGGGCGCGCCCGCCTGGGCGTGGGCGGTGCTGCTGTTCAACATGTTTGCCTGGCCGCATGTCGCGTGGTGGCGGGCGCGCCGCAGCGACACGCCGCAACGCGCCGAGTTCCACAACCTCATGGTGGATGCCTTCAGCGCGGGCGCGTGGATCGCGACCATGCAGTTCAACCTCGTGCCCAGCGCGGTGTTCTTCACGCTCATTGCGGTTGCGAACATCGCGGTCGGTGGCTGGCGGTTTGCCGCGCGCACCACCCTGGTGCTGGTGCTGGCCTGCCTCGCGGTGTCGGCCCTGCAGGGATTCCCGGTGCAGGTGGATGGCAGCCTGACCGATTCCCTGGGGGCCTTGCCGTTCCTGGTGCTGTTCGCATGCACGCTGGCCTTGCTCACCCATGCGCTGGGCCGCCGCGTGGCGCGCCAGAACCGCCTGCTGGAGCGCCTGAACCGGATGGACGTGCTGACCGGGTTGCCCAACCGCCGGCACTGGAACCAGGCGTTGACCACCGAACTCACGCGCCACATGCGCACGCGCCGGCCCGCGGTGCTGCTGCTGATCGACGTCGACAACTTCAAGGAAGTCAACGACGAGCATGGCCATGCGGCGGGTGACGAGGTGCTGCGCTGCATCGCCGACGTGCTGCGCGCCTGCGTGCGCGACATCGACACCGCCGCGCGCCATGGCGGCGACGAGTTCGGCGTGCTGCTCGCCGAAACCGACCTGCGCGGCGGCGCCGTGGTGGCCGAGCGCATCCGCACCGGTTTCCTCGCGGCGCGGTCGGTGGCCGCGTCCCGGCAGGACTGTACCTTGAGCATCGGCATGGCCGAGGCCGACTGGCTGGTGCTGACCGCCGACGAGTGGATGCACCGCGCCGACGCCGCGATGTATCGCGCCAAGGACGCGGGACGCAACCGCGTCGAAGTGCATGCCCCGGAGCTGGCGCGCACCGACTGAGCGCGGCAGGCGCGGGTGCTACGGTGCCCGGTCGATGCGGAACACCGGGTACAGCGCGTGGCGCTCGTCCCAGCTCGGATGCCTGCGGTGGAAGAACTCCAGGCGCGCCTGCGGGCTGCCGGCAAACGCCGCGTCGTCGCGCAGGCGGGCCTCGAACGCCGCTTTTACCGCAGGGTCCACGAGCATGTCGCGGGCCACGTCCTCGGCGACGTAGGCCTCCATGTATTCCTTGCGCTCGAAGGCGTTGTTGAACACGCCCCAGGCAGCAAGCGAATCCGGGGCCTGCGGCTCCAGCAGCGCCACCGCCACGCGCGCGCGTGCCTGCGCGATCGGCACGAACAGCGCGCCCGCGGCCAGCTCGCGCGTTTCGGGCCGCCAGTCGCCGGCGAGCTCCAGGCGCTGGTGGCCTTCGCTGGACGTCGCCGCAAAGTTCGCGGTGTCGGCGCGGAACACGTGCACGGGCATTGCCTGGCGCGCGCTGTCGAGGGTGCGGAATTCGACGCCGTGCAGGCGCAGCGCCGCGGCCACGCGCGCGGCATGGCGCGACGGCACCAGGTAGCCGCCACGTGGCGCCACGATCGTGCGGCCCGGCAAGACTTCGTCGCGCAACGGCATGGACCACGTCAGCGGCACGGACTCGTCGTAACGGGTCATCAATGCGCCGGAGATGTCCGAGGGCGTGCGCGTCCAGGCATAGCCGCGGAAGTCCACGTGGCGCACCCGGTCGCTGGCGCGGTAGTCGAGCGCCAGGGTAGTGCCGCCAAGACGGGTGGCGGCGGCATCGGCGTGCGTGGCGAGGCGCAGCCACCGCGCGCCGTCGCGGGCGGTGCGTTCCAGCATCGCCACCACCAGGTTGCGGGTGATGCGCACGCGCACCGGGTACGACTTCCACGAGTGCGTCTCGACCAGGATGCCGAAGCGGTTGCGCAACGGGAAATACCCGTGCGAGAAGCGCGGCGGCGGGACGCCGTCGGCAATCCCCGAGTCGGGGTTGTCGTCCTCGATGAAGGAGGGGTAGAACGGCAGCGGCAGTGAACCCGACGCGGTGAGCGCGGCGAGCAGGCCGGTGCGGAGGTCCAGTCCGGCGGCGCGCAGGCCGGCGTCGCCGGAATGCAGTGGCTCGACCTGCACCGAGATGTCGTGCTCGAACTGCGCGCCGTTGGTGGCGTGCAGGTCAACGGTGGCGATGGGGTCCCACTCCGCCACCAGCCGCAGCATGGCCTGCATCTCGGCCGAATCGGCCTTCAGGTAGTCGCGGTTGAGGTTGAAGTTCTGCGCCGTGGTGCGCCAGCCCATCTGCTCCGGGCCGCGCTGGTTGGGACGGTTCCAGGCGCCGAAGCGCTCGTGGCCGTCCACGTTGAACACCGGCACGAACACCAGCACCTGGCGCTCGAGCGCGCCCGGCGCGGCGGTTCCTTCCAGCACCTCGCGAAGCGCGAGGAAGCCGGCATCCTTGCCGTCGATCTCGCCGGCGTGGATGCCACCCTGGACCAGCAGCACCGGCAACCTGGCGGCGCGCGCCGCCGCGGGCGTGAGCGCGCCGCTGCGCGAGGCCACCAGCACCTTCATCGGCCGTCCCTCCGGCGTGGTGCCGAAGTCGCCGCAGCGCACGGCCTCCGGCCAACGCGCCGCGAAGGCCTCGCAGAGTGCCGGCACCTCGTCGTAGCGCCCGGTGCGGACGAAGCCGGAGCGCTCCGATTCGGTCACCAGCGTTGCCGCGGGCACCTCGTTGCCTGCACCCGAGGCCAGGGCGGGCAGGGTGCACGGCAGCAGGAGCAGTGCCAACAGCAACGGCAGGCGGCGGACGGGACTTGGCATGCGTGTTCCGGTGCGTACGGGTGGGCCGCGATCATGCCGTATCCCGCACCGGGCGGCGCGCGCGGCGCGGGTGGATACGCTAGCCTTCGCATCTTTCCGCACACGGGCCACCCCGGACGATGACCGCCAACGTTGCCGCAGGCGCGGGCAGGATGCCGCGCCAGATCCCCTTCATCATCGGCAACGAAGCCTGCGAGCGCTTCAGCTTCTACGGGATGCGCAACATCCTGGTGCAGTTCCTGATCACCTCGATGCTGCTGCAGGAGTTGACCGACTCCGCGCGCGCGGGCGAGGCCAAGGACATCATGCACAGCTTCATGATCGGGGTGTATTTCTTCCCGCTCCTGGGTGGCTGGCTGGCCGACCGCTGGTTCGGCAAGTACCACACGATCCTCTGGTTCAGCCTGGTCTATTGCGCGGGGCATGCCTGCCTGGCCATGTTCGAGGACAGTCGCGCAGGATTCTTCACGGGATTGGGCCTGATCGCCCTCGGCGCCGGCGGCATCAAGCCGCTGGTTGCGTCATTCATGGGCGACCAGTTCGACCAGTCCAACAAGCGCATGGCGCGACTGGTGTTCGACGCGTTCTACTGGATCATCAACTTCGGCTCGCTGTTCGCGTCGCTGCTGATCCCGATCGCGCTGAAGAACCTCGGCCCGGCCTGGGCGTTCGGCATCCCCGGCATCCTGATGTTCATCGCCACGCTGGTGTTCTGGCTGGGCCGGCACCGCTACGTGCGCGTGCCGCTGCCGCCCAAGGACCCGCATTCGTTCGCCAATGTGGTGCGCACCGCGCTGCTGGCGCGCGTGCCGGGGCGCGGGCGTCCCGGCCTGCTGCTCGCGGCGGCATGCCTGCTGCTGGCGCTGGGCTCGCTGACCCTGGTCGACACCCTCGGCATCGTGATCTGCCTGTGCATCGTGCTGGTGCTGGTGCTGGTGGGCATCGGCGGCGGGGCGTGGATGCAGCTCGACCGCGCCCGCGCCGTGCATCCCGAGGCCGCAGTGGACGGCGTGCGCTCGGTGCTGCGCGTGCTGGTGATCTTCGCGCTGACCACGCCGTTCTATTCGCTGTTCGACCAGAAGGCCTCGACCTGGGTGCTGCAGGGCCAGCAGATGACCATGCCCGACTGGTTCACCGCCTCGCAGATGCAGGCGTTGAACCCGGCGTTGGTGATGATCCTGATCCCGTTCAACAACCTGGTGCTGTACCCGCTGCTGCGCCGCATGGGCTGGGAGCCGACCGCGCTGCGGCGGATGACCGCGGGCATCGCCTTCAGCGGCCTGGCCTGGGTCGTGGTGGGTGGCATCCAGGTGGGCATGGATGGTGGTGATCCGATGTCGATTGCCTGGCAGATCCTGCCGTACGCGCTGCTGACCTTCGGCGAGGTGCTGGTGTCGGCGACGGGGCTGGAGTTCGCCTACAGCCAGGCACCGCAGGCCATGAAGGGCGTGGTGATGAGCTTCTGGAACCTCACCACGACCATCGGCAACCTGTGGGTGCTGCTGTCAAACGCGGCGGTGCGCAACGGCGCGGTGACCGAGCGGATAGCCAGTACCGGGCTGAGCGAGGCGGCCTTCCTGATGTTCTTCTTTGCAGGTTTCGCGTTCCTCGCGGCGCTGGCGTTCGGCCTGTACGCGCGGCGCTACCGGATGGTCGACAACTACCGCGCGGCGGTCTGAGGCAGCACATGGACGCACCCGTCACCCTCGTCATCCTCGCCGTCACCGTGCTGGTGTCCTGGCAGGCGTTCGGCAACCGCCGCCTGCTGGAGCGCCTGCTGCTGTGGCCGCCGGCGATCGAGCGCAACAGGCAGTTCGATCGCCTGGTCACGCACGGCTTCGTGCATGCCGACTGGCAGCACCTGCTGTTCAACATGGTCACGCTGTATTTCTTCGGTCGGCACGTGGAGCGCATGTTCGCGCCCTACCTCGGCGCGTTCGGCTTCGTGCTGTTCTACCTGTCGGCGATCGTGGTCGCGATCCTGCCGACGTACCTGCGCCACCGGCACGATGCCGCGTATCGCAGCCTGGGTGCGTCGGGCGCGGTGTCGGCGGTGCTGTTCGCCTTCATCCTGGTGCAGCCGTGGTCGCTGATCTTCGTGTTCTTCCTGCCGGTGCCAGCCATCGTGTACGCCGTGCTGTATGTCGGCTATTCGATCTGGATGGACCGCCAGGGTGGCGACAACGTCAACCACAGTGCGCACCTCTGGGGTGCGGGCTACGGCGTGCTGTTCACGGTGACGATGGAGCCGCGCGTGATCGAGGTGTTCCTGGCGCGGCTGATGTCGCCGTCGTTCTGACGGCGGGGCCCGCGGTCAGGAGATCGATTCTTCGGCCGTGGCAGCGGTGTCCACGTCGTACGCGCGCAGCAGGCGGGCGTAGACCAGCGAGTCGAGCTGGCTGAATTCCAGGTTGTCGACCTCGCCGGCGCGGACAAGGTCGAACAGCCGGGTGACGGCCTGGTGCTCGGTGCTGGTGTCGATATCGGCGTACATGGCTGGGCTCCCCTGGTGTTGGCGGGGTGGTACGCATCAAGCGTGCCAGTCGCGCTGGCGTCGCCCGGGCGCGCCGCCAGGTGACGCTGGGGGTCAGCCCCGCGCACGTGCGGGCCGGCTATGACGCGGTGCGCTGCGCTCACCGGGCGTGCATGGCGGGGGTGATATTGCTTGGCGCACACCCGCCAGGAGATTGCGAATGGCCGTCAACCGCCCGCAAGCAAGCGAACTGCTCAACATGTCCGAGATGCGCCTCTTCGACGACAGCCGCCCCTCCGCGCTGCGCGCGATGACCCGCGCCGCGCTGGCGGCCCGGGTCGCCAGGGCGCGCGCCGCCCGCGACCGCGCGCGCGACCTGCTGAAGCGGCAGAAGCAGGCCGCGCGGGCACGTGGTGACGTGGCTGGCGGGCGCACCGAAACGGCCCTTCGCACCGAGCGCAAGGAAGCCTTGCTGGTCGACATCCTGCAGCGCTTCGTGGAGGCGCGCCGCGAGGCGCCCGCCGCGGCGGCCGCATCCCGGGCCACCCCGGCAGGCAAGACCGCGACGCCTGCCGCGGCCAGGGCCGCGCCGGCCAAGCGGGCCGCGAAGACCACGAGGGTGGAGGAGGCCGCGAAGGCGACCGCGCCGGCCAAGGCCACCAAGACCATCAAGACCACCAAGACCACCAAGACCACCAAGGCCACCAAGGCCACCAAGGCCCTCACCCCCCGCAAGGCGCTGGCCAATACCCGCAAGCTGCTGGCCGCCAAGCAGCAGCGTGACCGCGAGGCGCAGCCCTGGCAGTCGCTCGACCCCACCACCAGCCACGTTCCGGATGCCGGCTACCAGTCGCCCGAGGCCAAGGCCAAGGCGCTGGAGTTGCATGCCGCGGAGAGCCGCCAGGCGTCGATCCATGGCAGCATGAGCGCGCGCGACCGGCACGCGCAGGGCCGTCGCGACCATCGCGGCGACACCGACTGAGGAGACGCGCGATGGAGCAGCTCGACATCATCCACCACGCCATCCCGGGGCGCTTTGTCGCCGACGTCGACGGCCATGCCGCCTATCTCGACTACGAGATGGGCGACGGGGTCATGCATATCACCCACACCGTGGTGCCGGAGCAGGTCGGCGGGCGCGGCATCGGCGCACAGCTGGTGCAGGCGGCGTTCCGCCATGCCCGCGAGGAAGGGTGGAAGGTGCGCAGCCTGTGCGCCTACGCCAGTGCCTGGCTGGCCAAGCATCCGGAATACGCCGACCTCGCCGCCTGAGGGTCCGCGGCGCCCGCGAGCGCGATCCGCCGGGGTCTGCCAGACTTGCGCCCCGTTTTGCCAGCCCCGGATCCGCGCTCCATGCGTCTCAACAAGCACATCAGCGACACCGGCGCCTGCTCCCGCCGCGAAGCGGACCGCCTGATCGGCGAGGGGCGGGTCACCGTGAACGGCCAGCGCGCCCGGATCGGTGCCGAGGTGGGCGAGGGCGACCAGGTGCGCCTCGACGGCCAGCCGCTCAGCGCGCGCAGCGCCGCCCCGGGGCGGCGCCGACACGTGTACATCGCGCTGTACAAGCCGGTAGGCATCACCTGCACCACCGAAAGCACGGTGGACGGCAACATCGTCGACTTCGTCGGCCACGAGCAGCGGATCTTCCCGATCGGGCGCCTGGACAAGGATTCCGAGGGCCTGATCCTGCTGACCAGCAACGGCGACATCGTCAACACGATCCTCCGCGCCGAGACGAAGCTCGAGAAGGAATACCTGGTGGCGGTGAACAACCCGGTCACCGACGCGTTCCTGCGCGGGATGGCCAAGGGCGTCCCGGTGCACGGCGAGCTGACGCTGCCGTGCCGGACCGGCAAGCTGGGCCGCTACGGCTTCCGGGTGACCCTGGTGCAGGGCCTGAACCGCCAGATCCGGCTGATGGCGGCGCACTTCGGCTACCGCGTGAAGCAGCTGGTGCGGGTACGGATCGGGCCGGTCAAGCTGGGCCACATGAAGCCGGGTCGCTGGCGCAACCTGACCGACTCGGAACTGGCCACGCTGCTGCCGGGGTTGGAGGCGCTGTAACCCGGCCAGCCAGGGGGTTCCAGCCACGGGCTATTCACACTTTCAATCGAAAGTGCGGTATGGTGCGCCCACTGTTCAAGGCGGGATCACGGTACATCGTGGCTCCGGTGCGGTAGATCCAAAGGTTTCAAGGCCGGTCGTACGGCCGGGTCCGGAAGATCCGCTCCATCGTTCCTGTGTTACCCCTTGCTTACACAGTCTCGGATCCGCTTGCGGACCGTGCATCCTCTAAAAATGTTCAAGGAGTAACACTCATGTCCGATCGTCAGACCGGCACCGTCAAGTGGTTCAACGACGCCAAGGGCTTTGGTTTCATCACGCCCGAGAGCGGCCAGGACCTCTTCGTCCACTTCCGTTCGATCCAGGGCACCGGCTTCAAGTCGCTGCAGGAAGGCCAGAAGGTTTCGTTCAAGGTCGTGCAGGGCCAGAAGGGTCTGCAGGCTGATGAGGTGCAGGCCGTCTAAGGCCCGCATTTCGCAACGCAGCTTTGCCGGAAACCCCGGGCGGAAACGCCCGGGGTTTTCCGTATGTGCGCGATGGCGTGATCGCAGGCATCACGTGCGAGCGCTTAGCCTTTCCACCGTCACGGACTTGAGGGGGATCCCGATGAAGCGCCTGCTGTTCTGCGTGCTGTTGCTTGTGTTGGCCGGCTGCCGCCGCGAGGCGGACGTGCCCGGCGGGTCCGGAGCCGTGGCCCCGGCGCCCGGTGGCGCCGCCACGCCCGCCGCGGCCGGCGCCGAAGTGCCGCTCGTGGACGTGATGGAAAGCACCAGCGGTTACATCATCGGCATCAGCTATCCACCGGGCGCGGCCCGGTACCCGGGCCTGGCCTCGGCGCTCAAGGCCTATGCCGACAGCGCGCGCGGCGACCTCATGGACGCGGTGGCCACCGCCGGCGAGGGCGGGGAGGGCATGCCCTACGACCTCTCGCTGCCGTTCGACATCGTGCTGGACACGCCGCAGCTGGTCGCGGTGAAGGCGGAGGGCACCAGCTACACCGGCGGTGCGCATGGCACGCCCCTGGTGGCGCGCTTTGTGTGGCTGCCCGAACGCCAGGAACTGCTGAGCGCCCCGGCGCTGATTCCCGATCCCGCCGGATGGCGCGATGTCTCCGCGTTCGTGCGCGAGTCGCTGCACGCGGCGCTCTCGCAGCGCATCGATGCCGACGAGCTCGAGCCGGTCGAGCGCGCGCGCCTGCTGCGTTCGATCGGCCGCATGATCGACGATGGCACGGAGCCGCAGCCGGCGAACTTCGCCGCCTTCGAGCCGGTGCCGGGCCCCGATGGCCGCCTGCGTGCGCTGCGCTTCGTGTTCCCGCCCTACCAGGTGGGGCCGTACTCCGACGGGGTGCAGACGGTCGAAGTGCCGGCATCGCTGCTGCTGCCGCACGTCGCGCCGGCCTATCGCGGCCTGTTCGCCGCCGGCTGAGGCCCGCTCCCCTCCAGCGGCCACGGCGTGGCCTGCGCCGCCACTCCGCGCTATCTTCGGCCCGGGCAAGTGCGGGAGACAGGCGCCATGCATCCGGTCCGTGAACGCATCGAGCGCCTGCTCGCCTCGGCGGACGTGCGCGTCGATGGCGAACGTGCCTGGGACATGCAGGTGCACGATGGCAGGCTCGCCGCGAGGCTGCTTGCCGGCGGATCGCTCGCCCTGGGCGATGCGTACATGGATGGCTGGTGGGATGCGGGCTCGCTGGACGGGTTGCTTGCCAGGCTGCTGGCCGGCGGCATCGACCGGCGCGCGCCGGGCCTGGCGGATGCCCGCGATGCGGTGCTCGCGCGGCTGGTCAACATGCAGTCCAGGCGACGCAGCCGCACCGTCGGCGAGCGCCATTACGACCTGGGCAATGCGTTCTATCGCGAAATGCTCGGGCGCTCGATGGTGTACAGCTGCGCCTACTGGCGCGACCGCGAGGGTCTGCCGCTCGACGACCTCGATGCCGCCCAGGACGCCAAGCTCGACCTGGTGTGCAGGAAGCTCGGGTTGAAACCCGGCATGCGCGTGCTCGACATTGGCTGCGGCTGGGGCGCGGCGCTGAAGTACGCGGCGGAACGCCATGGCGTGAGCGGCGTGGGCGTGACGATCTCGGCGGAGCAGGCGCACTTCGCGCGCGCGCTGTGCGCCGGCCTGCCGGTGGACATCAGGCTGCAGGATTACCGCGACCTGCGCGGTGAACGCTTCGATCGCGTGTTCTCGATCGGCATGTTCGAGCACGTCGGCCTGCGCAATTACCGGAGCTACTTCGAGCTGGTGCGCGCCGTGCTGCCGCGCGACGGCTTGTTCCTGCTGCACAGCATCGGCGGCAACGTGTCGCAACGGCGTACCGATCCGTGGATCGCGCGGCACATCTTCCCCAACTCGATGCTGCCGTCGGCACGGCAGATCGCCCAGGCCTGCGAAGGGCTGCTGGTGATCGAGGACTGGCACGGGTTTGGCGCGGATTACGACCGCACGCTGCAGGCATGGCGCGCCAACATCGAGTCGGCGTGGGAGCGGCTGCCGGCGGGCTACGACGTGCGGTTCCGGCGCATGTGGAGGTATTACCTGGCAGCGTCCATGGCGGGTTTCAGGACGCGGCGGATCCAGTTGTGGCAGGTGCTGATGTCGCCGGACGGCATACCGGGCGGGATTGTCGTACCGCGATAGCCGCACATCCCCGGCGGAACCGGACCCTTCCCCCGCCGGAGCGGAGGAAGGGTGGTCGCAATGGTGTTACCTGGCGTCGCTGCCGCCGCTCGGCGGCGCACCGTCGTCACTGACCGCACCGTCAAGCCCGCGCTTGACCAGCAGCGGCTGGATGTCCGGGGTCTTGCCCGAGAAGTCGGTGAACAGCTGCAGCGCGTCCTTGCTGCCGCCCTGCGACAGCAGCGTGGCGCGGAAGCGGTCGCCGTTGGCGCGCGTCAGGCCGCCGTTCTCCTCGATCCAGGCCACGGTGTTGGCGTCCAGCACCTCGGACCAGATGTAGGCGTAGTAGCCCGCCGCGTAGCCGCCCATGATGTGGCTGAAGTACGTGGTGCGGTAGCGCGGCGGCACGGCGGCGAAGTCGAGGCCGGCGGCCTTGAGCGCCGCGGCCTCGGTGGCCAGCACGTCGCCGGCCTTGGGCAGCTTGTCGGCCGGCAGCTGGTGCAGGTACTGGTCGAGCATCGCCGCGCCGAGGTACTCGGTGGTGGCGAAGCCCTGGTTGAACTTGGCGGTGGCGACCACCTTGTCCAGCAGCGCCTGCGGCATGGCTTCGCCGGTCACGTGGTGCTTGGCGTAGTTGGCCAGGATCGACGGCCAGTCGGCCCACATCTCGTTGACCTGCGACGGGAACTCGACGAAGTCGCGCGGCACGCTGGTGCCGCTGAAGTACGGGTACTTCACGTCCGAGAACATGCCGTGCAGCCCATGGCCGAACTCGTGGAACATCGTGGTGACCTCGTCCCAGGTCAGCAGCGTCGGGCCGGCCTGCGGCTTCGGGATGTTCTGGTGGTTGGCCACGACCGGCAGGGTCTTCTCCAGCCCCGACTGCGACACGTACGAGCTCATCCACGCGCCGCCGCGCTTGGAGTCGCGCGCGTAGGGGTCGAAGATGAAGATCGCGAGCTGGCTGCCGTCGGCGTTGTGCACGTCGTACACCCAGGTGTCGGCGTGGTACTTCGGCAGGTCGGTGCGCGCCTTGAACGTGATGCCGTACAGCTGGGTCGCGGCAAAGAACACGCCGTTCTCAAGCACGTTCTTCATTTCGAAGTAGGGCTTGAGCTGGGATTCGTCGAAGTCGTACTCCGCCTTGCGCACCTTCTCGGTGTAGTAGGCCCAGTCCCACGGCGCGAGCTGGAAGGTCGGCTCGCCCTTGGCGGCCTGCTCGCTGTCGATCATCGCCTGCAGCTTGGCGGCCTCGTTGCGGGCATTGGCGACCGCGGCCGGGGCCAACTGGCCGAGCATGGCATTGACCGCGTCGGTGCTCTTGGCGGTCTCGTCGGCAAGCACGTAGTCGGCGTAGGTCTCGAAGCCCAGCAGCTTCGCGCGTTCGGCGCGCAGCTTCAGCACGGTGGCCACGATCTCGCGGTTGTCCCACTTGTTGCCACGCGCGCCACGCACCACCGACGCCTCGTGCACGCGCTGGCGCAGGGCACGGTTGTTGAGCTGCGGCAGCGGCGGCTGGCCGGTGGTGTTGAGCAGGGTGATGACGTACTTGCCGTCGTGGCCGCGCGCCTTGGCGGCGGTGGCCGCCACGTCGATCTGCTCGGGGGTCAGGCCGTCGAGCTCGGCGGCGGTGTCGACCACCACCGCGGAATCGTTGACCTCGGCCAGCACGTTCTGGCTGAAGGTGGTGCCCAGCTTGGCCAGCTCGCCGTTGATTTCCTTCAGGCGCGCCTTCTGCGTCTCGTCCAGGGCCGCGCCGGAGCGCACAAGGTCCTTGTAGTACTCCTCGACCAGGCGCACGCCTTCGGCATCCAGGCCCAGCGTGGCGCGGGTGTCATGCAGGGTCTTGATGCGCGCGAACAGCTTGGGATCCAGCGAGATGGCATCGCGGTGCGCGGCGAACTTCGCCGAGTAGTCGGCCTGCAGCTTCTTGCGCGCGTCGTTGGTGTCGGTGCCCACCAGGTTGAAGAACACGCGCATCGCGCGGCCCAGCGTCTTGCCGTTGGTCTCCAGCGGCAGGATGGTGTTCTCGAAGGTCGGCGGCGCGGGGTTGTCGGCGATCGCGCGCACTTCGGCGAGCTGCTCGGCCATCCCGGCATCGAACGCGGGGGCGAAGTGCTCGTCGCGGATCCTGTCGAAATGCGGGTACTGCAGCGGCAGCGTGCTCTCGGACGCGAAGGGATTGCCCTTGCGGGCCTCGGCGCTGGCGGACATGGCGGACTCCGCGGGGGCGGCGGTGGACTGGGCGAGCGCGGGGGACAGCGCGGCGCCGGCGAGCACGGCCGCGAGGGCCAGGGACAGCGGATGCTTCATCAGTTACTCCGGAGGTAGACTCAACCACCCAAGGGTACCGTGCCCGGGTCCAGGCAGGACATGACGAAAGACAGGGGTACGCCGTCCGCCACGTCGGCCACCGCATTCAGCGCGACCCGCATCGATGGCCGGCCGCAGCCGCTCGCCGACTACGCCGGACAAGTGCTGCTGGTGGTGAACGTGGCGTCGCAGTGCGGATTCACGCCGCAATACGCGGGCCTGCAGCAGCTGTGGAGCGACTATCGCGACCGCGGGCTGGTCGTGCTCGGGTTCCCCTGCGACCAGTTCGGCCACCAGGAGCCGGGCAGCGATGACGAGATCGCGCGCTTCTGTTCCATCGACCAGGGCGTCGATTTCCCGATGTTCGCCAAGGTCGAGGTCAACGGCCGCGATGCGCACCCGCTGTGGACCTGGCTGAAATCCGAGAAAGGCGGGGTGCTGGGCATCGACGCCATCAAGTGGAACTTCACCAAGTTCCTGGTGGGACGCGATGGCCGCGTGCTGGCGCGCTATGCGCCCACCACCACGCCCGACGCCATGCGTGCCGATATCGAGGCCGCGCTCGGCTGAAACCTGCCCGGGCCTGCGCCCGGGGCGCGGCGATCAGCGGACGATGGTGACCGGCAGCTCGGTCTGGGCGATGACCTTGCTCGACACCGAGCCGAGGAACATGCCCTTGACCGAACCGCGTCCGTGCGAGCCCATCACCAGCAGCTCGGCCTTTGCGGTCCTGGCGGCCGCAAGAATGGCTTCGGCCGGCTCGCCGGTTACCGCCATCTCGCGCACCTCGATGGCGCTGCGGGCAAGCGCCTTGCGCGCCGGGGCGAGCATCTGTTCGTGGTTCTCGGCATGGATGCGCGCGACCGTCTCTTTGCCGATCCTGGTCGCCACGCCGGGGAAGGGCTCCGGGTTCACCGCGACCAGGAAGATCGTCGCCGGCTTTGCCAGTTTGCGCGCAAGCTGGTTGGCGTACTTCGCTGCGCGGACACTGATGTCGCTGCCGTCAACGGCCACCATGATCTTCATCGTCGGGAGTCCTCGGTTCTGGATCGATGCGGCGATTCTACGCGCTGGGCGCGCAGGCCGGCCAACGCGCCGGCATCACTTCTCGACGAAGGCGCGCTCGAACACGTAGTCGCCCGACACGCCGATGCGCTTCGACGCGGTGAAGCCGCGCCCATCGAGCAGGCTGCGGAAATCGGCGAGCATCTGCGGGCTGCCGCACAGCATGGCGCGGTCGTGGGCGACGTCGAGCGGGTCCAGGCCGAGGTCGGCCATCATCTGGCCACTCGCCATCAGCTCGGTCAGGCGTCCGCGCCGGGGGCGGCCGTCGAACACGAAGTCCTCGCGGCTCACCGCCGGGTAGTACAGCAGGCGGTCTCGCAGGATGTCGCCGAGCAGTTCGTGCCTGGGCAGTTCGTTGACGAAGTAGTCGCGGTAGGCGAGGTCGGCTTCGCGGCGCACGCCGTGGCAGAGCACCACGCGTTCGAAGCGCTCGTAGGTTTCCGGGTCCTTGATGATCGAAAGCCATGGCGCCAGGCCGGTGCCGGTGCCCAGCAGGTACAGGTTGCGGCCGGGGTGCAGGTCGCTGATGAGCAGGGTGCCGGTGGGCTTGCGGCCGATCAGCACATGGTCGCCGGGGCGGATGTCGCGCAGCCGGGACGTCAGTGCGCCGTCGGCCACCTTGATGCTGAAGAACTCGAGCTGCTCTTCCCAGTTGGCGCTGGCGATGGAATACGCGCGCAGCAGCGGCTTGCTGGAGCCGTCGCCCTGGGGGATCGGGAGCCCGATCATCACGAACTGGCCGTTCTCGAAGCGGAAGCCGTCGTCGCGGGTGGTGGTGAAGCTGAAGTAGTCGTCCGTCCAGTGACGGACGTCCAGCACCGTCTCGGTGCCAAACGCGGATGACATGCGGGGTTCTTGGCTGGGGAGGAAACCCCGCCATTGTACCGCCGCCGCTAGCGGTAGCCCGCGGCCTGCAGCTCGAACAGCTCGGCGTAGCGGCCGCCGGCGGCCATCAGCTCGGCGTGGGTGCCACTGGCTTCGATCCTGCCGTCGGCCATCACCAGGATGCGGTCGGCCATGCGCACGCTGGAGAAGCGGTGCGAGATCAGGATGGCGGTGCGGTTGTCGGACAGCTCGCGGAAGCGCTGGAAGACTTCGTATTCGCTGCGCGCGTCGAGCGCGGCGGTGGGTTCGTCGAGGATCATCACCTGGGCGTCGCGCATGTAGGCACGCGCGATGGCGACCTTCTGCCACTGGCCGCCCGACAGGTCCACGCCGGTCTTGAAGCGGCGGCCGATGACCTGGTCGTAGCCGCCGGGCAGGCCGGCGATGACCTCGTCTGCCAGCGCGCGGCGCGCGGCGGCCTCGATCCGCGGGCGGTCGCCCATGGCCTCCACCTGGCCGACGCCGATGTTCTCGGCCGCGGTCATGTGGAAGCGCACGAAGTCCTGGAAGATCACCCCGATGTTGGCGCGCAGGTCGTCGAGGTCGTAGTCGCGCAGGTCGCGGCCATCGAGGAGGATCCGGCCCTCGTCCGGGTCGTACAGGCGCGCCAGCAGCTTCACCAGCGTGGTCTTGCCGGCGCCGTTCTCGCCCACCAGGGCCAGCACTTCGCCGGCGTGGAGCTGGAAGTCGACGCCGCGCAGCGCCCAGCGCGCGGCGTCGGGATAGCGGAAGCCGACGTTGTCGAACACGAAGCCGGATGCGATCGGACGCGGGATGGGCGAGGCATCGGGGCGCGAGACGATCTCGGGCTGGATCTCGAAGAACGAGTACAGGTCGTCGAGGAACATCGCCTGGCCGGCGACCTGCGAGAACCCGATCAGCAGGCTTTCCAGCAGCTGCCGCAGGCGGCGGAAGCTGCCGGCCAGGAAGGTGAGGTCGCCGATGGTGAAGTCGCCCTGCACCGTGCGCCACGCGATATAGCCGTAGGCCACGTAGTAGCCCAGCGTGCCGAACGCCGCCAGCAGCGCGCCCCAGAACGCGCGCCGCCGCGCGAGCGTGCGGTTGGCAAGCAGGAACGCCTGCGACAGCACGCGGAAGCGTTCCACCAGGAAGCGGTTGAGGCCGAAGATCTTGACCTCCTTGGCGCTCTCCACGCTGGCACCGGTCTGGCGCAGGTACTCGAGCTGCCGCCGCTCGGGCGTCCACTGGAAGTTGAGCGAATAGTTGAGCGCGTTGAAGTGCGCCTCGCCGACGAACGCCGGGATCAGCGCGACCGCCAGCAGCACGATCAGCCACGGCGCATACACCAGCAGGCCGGCGGCAAAGCTCACCACGGTGATCATGTCCTGGGCCTGGCCGAACAGCTGGCCCATCAGGTTCATGCGGCCCATGGTCTGGCGGCGCGCGCGGTCCAGCTTGTCCTGCAGTTCCGGGTCCTCGAAATCCTCGAGGTCGAGCGTTGCCGCGTGCTCCATCAGCCGCACGCTGGCGGCGTTGGTGAACATTTCCGACAGCACCGAATCGCAGTACGACACCAGCCGACCGAGCAGGTCGGAGACGATCGCCAGCGCGAACTCCAGCGCGATCAGCATGGCCAGCGGGCGCAACAGCCCCGCTGCCCAGGCGTCGCCGAAGCCGCCGTCGATCGCGCCGCTGCCCACCAGGCGGATCGCCTCGTCGATGATCAGCTTGCCGATGTACAGCATGGCCACCGGCAACAGCGCGCGGATGACGCGCAGGCCGAGGCTGGCGACGGTCAGCGGGCGGCTGGTGCGCCAGATTTCCTTCAGGAACGGCGGCAGGTTGCGCAGCGCGTTGACGCGCTCGCGGAACGACGGGTTGGACGAGGGACGGGGCGGGGCGCTGTCGGCTGCGGGGCTGGCTGGGCTCATGGCGCCATCATGCCGGGCGCCCTGGAGGCACGGGTGAAATCACGGCCGGCGGGCAGGCGCCGCCGGCCGCTGTGGTCAGTCGAGCGACAGGCGCGCGTCGCCGGAGAACGTCTCCAGCTTGACCTCGCCGTCGCCGCTGCCGTAGCGGTGTTCGAAGCTCGCGCCCGGGCCGTACTTCTTGCGCTTGACGTCGGCACCGGCCGCGTCGAGCGAGCCGCTGAAGCTGGCGCCGCTGGCGCGCGCGGACAGATCGCGGGGCAGCGTGAGGCGGATGTCGCCGCTCACCGACTCCAGCGTGATGCTGCCGCCGCTGGCCAGGCCGGTGCGGATGCTGGTGTCGCCCGATACAGAGCTTGCGTCCAGCCGGCGCAGGCGTTCGCCGCGGGTGTCGATGTCGATGTTGCCGGACACCGACTCGGCCTCGACGCTGCTGCCGATGCGCCCGCGCAGCGCGATGTTGCCGCTGACGCTGTCGACAGCAACCTCGCGGCTGTTGAGGTTCAGCCGCAGGTTGCCGCTCACGCTTTCGATGCTCGCTTCGCCCGGCGCGCCCACCGCAACCACCGCGCCGCTGACGCTCTCGATGTCGAGCTTCGCGCCGCCGACCCCGGTGACGTTGACGCTGGCGGCGACCGAGTCGACCTCCAGGCTGGCCTGGCGCGGGATGTCGATGACCAGGGTGGTCGGTTCGGAATTGCGGCTGTTGCGCGGGTAGCGGACCTCCACCGAGAGGCTGCGCTCGCCCCCTTCGATGACCAGGCGTTCCACGCCGTCGCCGAGGCTGCCGGTGATGCGGACTTCGGCGCGGTCCCAGGTGCGCACCTCGATGCTGCCCTTGAGGTTGGAGACTTCGACGCTGCCGCGGGCGTCGAGCGTGCGGGTTTCGTTGATCGGGGTGGCGGCGAAGGCCGGCGCGGCGAGGGCGGCGACGACGCCGGTGAGGAGTAGGGAACGGATCATGGCGGGCTCCAGGTGGTCGGGCGGGACGTGAGGGGATACGGCATCAGGCAAGCCGGCGTGCCAGCGACAGCCGCTGCGCATAGATGCGCTGCAGGCGCTGCACCAGGAACACGGCATCGGGGTCGCGCTCCAGCGCGGCGCGCACTTCGCCTGCGCTGCGGTCGAGTTCCGCCGCCACGCCGCCGGCGGCATCCGGCACCATGGTGGTGGCGCGCGCGGCATCCAGCTCGCGCAGCGCGCCGAGGTACTCGCGGGTCATGGCGTCGGCGACGCGCAGCAGTGGTGGGTCCTCAGCGGCATCGGCCGTGGCGGCCAGCGCGGCCTGCGCGGTCTGCGGGGCGGGGCGCGGCGCCAGCTGCCAGGCCACGGCCACCGCGACCAGCAGGGACGCGGCGATGGCGTATGGCACCAGCCGGGCAGGACCGCGGTGCCGCGCGCGAGCTCGCGCGTGGCCGCCGCGGGCAGTCGCCGGCGGGCGCGCCAGCTGTGTGGCGATCGCAGGCCAGAGGTCGCGCTGTGGCGCCACGTCCCGGCGCAAGGCGGCGAGCCGCGCGTGCAGGTCCGGCGGCAGGCTGCCGTGGTCGGCGTCGTGATTGTCGTGGTTCATGCGAAGTCTCCAAGTCGCGTGCGGAGCAGCCGGCGCGCGCGGTGCAGCTGCGCCTTGGAACTGCCCACCGCCATGTCGAGGGTCATGGCGATCTCGTCGTGGCTCCAGCCCTCGATGTCGAACAGCACCAGCACCGCGCGGGCGCGCGGCGGCAACGACGCCACCGCGCGGTCGAGGTCGAGCGCCAGCGCGGTGCCGTGGCCGGCGGAATCGGCGCCGGCCAGCGCGTCGATCACGTCGCCGTCGTCGCCATCCAGCCCCGGCCGTGCATTGCGTGCGCGCAGGTCCATCAAGGCGGTGTTCACCGCCAGCCGGTGCAGCCAGGTGCCGAAGGCGCTGTCGCCGCGCCACTGCGGCAGCGCCCGCCAGGCGCGCAGGAAGGCCTCCTGCACGAGGTCCTCGGCGCGTGCGTGCTGCCAGCCGGCCAGCCGCAGCACCACGCCGTGCACGCGCGCTGCGTGGCGGCGGTACAGCGCCTCGAAGGCCGCGGCATCGCCTGCCGCCGCGGCGCGCGCCAGCGGCAGGTCACGGTCGCCGGCATCGGTGGCCCGGTCGTGGCAGGGGGCGGTCATCGCGGCATCGAGCATACCCAGTCGGATGCACCGTCATGCCGGAAGGTTTAAGCCGCGCCTGCACGGCAGCGTAAAATGCGCGATTGACCCGCCAGCAGCCGAGCCAGCCGTGACCGCCACCGCCATTCGCCAGGACGACCTGATCCAGAGCATCGCCGATGCCCTGCAGTACATCAGCTACTACCACCCGGTGGACTACATCCGGAACCTGGCCGCGGCCTACGAGCGCGAGGAGTCGCCGGCGGCGAAGGATGCGATGGCGCAGATCCTGATCAATTCGCGCATGTGCGCCGAGGGCCACCGGCCGATCTGCCAGGACACTGGCATCGTCACCGTGTTCCTCGAGATCGGCATGGACGTGCGCTGGGACGACGCCACCATGGGCGTCGAGGACATGGTCCACGAAGGCGTGCGCCGCGCCTACGCGCACCCCGACAACAAGCTGCGCGCGTCGGTGCTGGCCGACCCCGCCGGCAAGCGCATCAACACCCGCGACAACACGCCGGGGGTGGTGAACTTCAAGGTGGTGCCGGGCAGCAAGGTCGACGTGATCGTGGCCGCCAAGGGCGGCGGCTCGGAGGCCAAGGCCAAGTTCGCGATGCTCAATCCGTCCGACTCCATCGTCGACTGGGTGCTGAAGACGGTGCCCACCATGGGCGCGGGCTGGTGCCCGCCGGGCATGCTCGGCATCGGCATCGGCGGCACCGCGGAGAAGGCGATGCTGCTGGCCAAGGAGGCGCTGATGGAGCCGATCGACATCGTCGACCTGCAGGCGCGTGGCGCGTCGAATCGGGCGGAGGAACTGCGCCTGGAGCTGTACGACAAGGTCAACGCGCTCGGCATCGGTGCGCAGGGCCTGGGCGGGCTGACCACGGTGCTGGACATCAAGGTCAAGGACTACCCGACCCACGCCGCCAACCTGCCGGTGGCCATGATCCCCAACTGCGCGGCCACGCGCCATGCGCACTTCACGCTCGACGGCAGTGGTCCGGTGATGCTGGACCCGCCGTCGCTGGAGGACTGGCCGAAGCTGGTGCACGACACGTCCAAGGGCCGCCGCGTCGACCTGGACACGGTCACGCCGGAGGAGGTCGCCAGCTGGAAGCCGGGCGAGACACTGCTGCTCAACGGCAAGCTGCTGACCGGCCGCGATGCGGCGCACAAGCGCATGGTGGGCATGCTCGACCGCGGCGAGCCGCTGCCGGTCGATTTCCGCGGCCGCTTCATCTACTACGTGGGGCCGGTGGATCCGGTGCGCGACGAGGTGGTGGGACCCGCCGGTCCGACCACGGCAACGCGCATGGACAAGTTCACGGAGCAGGTGCTGAGCCAGACGGGCCTGCTCGGCATGATCGGCAAGGCGGAGCGGGGGCCGGTGGCGATCGAGGCGATCCGCAAGCACAGGTCGGCGTACCTGATGGCGGTCGGCGGTTCGGCCTACCTGGTGTCCAAGGCGATCAAGGCGGCGCGGGTGGTCGGCTTCGAGGACCTGGGCATGGAGGCGATCTACGAGTTCACGGTGCAGGACATGCCGGTGACGGTGGCGGTCGATTCCACCGGCGAGTCGGTGCACGAGACCGGGCCGCGGGAGTGGCAGTCGCGGATCGGGCGAATTCCGGTGGTGGTGGAGTCGGTCTGAGCTTCGCGGAAGCTGGTTTCTCGCGAAGGCGCGAAGGCGCGAAGGGGGGGCGGGGGGAAGCGCCTAGAGCTGGGAGCGGATGGGGCGGACGATCTGTTCGGCGAGTTTCTCGCGCAGCGGGCGCCGCTCCCACATTTCGTGGGAGTACTGTTTGGCGTGCTTCAGGTCGTCCTCGAACACCTGGGTCATGCGTTCGGCGAAGGCGTGGTCGTAGACGTTGAGGCTCGCCTCGTCGTTCAGGCGGAACGAGCGGATGTCGAAGTTGGTGGAGCCCACCGAAACCAGTTCGCGGTCCACGACCAGCAGCTTCACGTGGATCATGGTGGGCTGGTATTCGTGGATCTCGATGCTGGCCTGCAGCAGCTCGCCCCAGCTGGCCTTGGATGACAGGCGCACGGTCTCGGAGTCGATGTGCTTGCCGGGCAGCATCACGCGCACCTTCACCCCGCGCTTGCGGGCGGCGATCAGCGCCTTGGTGATCAATTCGTCCGGCACGAAGTAGGACGCGGTCAGGTCGATGCTGTGTTCGGCGGCGGCGATGGACGACAGGTACATCAGGTGCATGCTTTCGCTGCCGCCGGCGGGCGAGGCGATGAACAGGTGTGCGTCCATCTCGCCGGCCGGCCCGATCTCGGGGAAGTAGTCGGGGCCGTTGAGCAGCTCGCCGGTGGTCTTGATCCAGTTGTCGTTGAACGCGGCCTGCATCTGCGCCACGGCCGGGCCCTCGATGCGGAAGTGGGCTTCGCGCCAGTGGTCGGGATCCTGCGCGTGGCCAGTCCACTGGTCGGCGATGCCGACGCCGCCGGTGAAGCCGACACGCCCGTCAATCACCAGCAGCTTGCGGTGGGTGCGGTTGTTCATGCGGCCGAGGTTGTACCAGTGCAGCGGCCGGTAGCGCTCGACGCGCACGCCGGCGGCGTCCATGCGCTCCAGCAGCTCCGCGTCCATCTTGATGCTGCCCACCCAGTCGACCACCAGGTGCACGCGCACGCCGTCGCGGGCACGGGCGGCCAGCGCGTCGGCAAACTTGCGGCCGATGTCGCCCGACCAGTAGATGTAGGTCTCGAAGGTGATGGTCTTCTCGGCGGCGGCAATCGCCTCGAGCATCGCCGGGAAGATCTGGTCGCCGTTCTGGTAGTCGACCACATGGTTGCCGGGCAGGATCGCCGGGCCCAGCAGCACCGACATCTCGCGGCGGAACTGCGGGTCGGCCACGGCGTGCGTGTGCTCGACCTTGCGTTCGATCTTCTTCTCGGGCGTGGTGAAATTCATCGCCACTACCACGGCCAGTACCGTGGCGATGACGGTCAGGACGATGGTCCAGGCCATTTTCTTGCGGCTCCAGGTGCGGCGGGTCATGCAGTCCCCTCGGCGGTCTCTGGCCGGGTGCGCCTACTGTGGGTGCCGGGTATTCAGCATCGCGTGAAACCGGGCGCGCTCAGAACCAGTCGATCACCGAAATGCCGAAGCCGACATACGTCGCGCGATGGTCGTAGTCGAGCATGCTCTCGCCGTAGCCGTCGAACAGCTGCAGGTGGCCGCGCAACTGGTTGCTGATCGGGAAGCCCCAGTCGAACTGCAGCGCGCCGTGCGAATCCTCGCCGCCGCGCAGCGAGTGGCGCGCCATCAGCGAATACACCTGGCCGTCGTCGCGGGTGTGCACCAGGGTGACATCGCCGCGGCCGAGGTAGTTTTCGATCCCGGGATTGTCGTCATTGCCGCCGTCGGACAGCCGGATCCACGGGCGGAACGTCAGCGCCCAGTTGTCGCGGTCGAGCCCGACGTTGAACATCACCCGGTTCCAGCTGCGCGACAGCGGATCGGGGCGTCCGTTCGACTGGTGGTTGATGCCGATCGCCGCCATCCGCCCCTTCCAGCCCAACAGGCTGTAGTTGTTGCGGACCACGAGCAGCACTTCCGGCTCGTAGTTGGTCTCGCGGAACGGGCGCGAGGCGTCGCTGTTGAGCACCTGCCAGCGCGAGCTCTGCGTATAGCCCATCCACACGTCGCCGTTGTCGCCGAAGATGTTCTCCAGCGCCTTGGTCTTGAAGCTGATCTGGAACTTGGTCTCGAACTCGTCGGTGTCCATCGCCTGCGGCTCGACGCCGGGCGACGAACTCGCGGGCGAGCCGTTCTGGTCGCTGCTCCAGAACACCGGCAGCAGGTACACCGGCTTGTAGGCGCGCATGTTGAACGTGCCGAGCTTGGAGTCGCGCGCGAGCTCCCAGCGGCCGTCGAGCAGCGAGCCGCGGCCGGCGTTGGCCAGCGCCTCGCGGCGCGGATCATCGTCGTGCGGGTAGAAGTCGCTGCTGGTGTCGGCCGCCCGCGCCCGCGCCGGTGTGCTTTCGGGCGCTGCATCCTCCGCGCGTGCGCGCGCCGCGGCTTCGTCGGCGGCCTGCGGCGATCTCGCCTGGCGGCCCGCGGCGAGGTCATAGCAGGCAAGGCGCTCGACATCGATCTCCATCGCGACGCAGGCGACCGGGCTGGCGGGCAGCGGCATGGACTCGGCCAGCGCCGCAAAGGGCAGGGCACACAGCAGGGGCAGGACGGCCGGCAGGCGTGGTGGCATGGGGGGCTTGATCGCGGAACGTGGCGCGCAGTCTAGCGTGGCCTCACAGGAACCATGCGAAGGCGAACAGCCCGAGCATCGCGAAGGCCAGCGCGAGTTTCAGCACGACTCCGAACACGATGCCCAGCCAGGTGCCGAATCCGACCCGGGTCGCCTGCCCCACATCGCGCCCGTGCATCAGTTCGCCGGCCAGCGCGCCCACGAACGGGCCCGCGAACAGGCCCACCGGGCCGAAGAACAGGCCGGCGAAGGTGCCGAGGATCGCGCCGGCGACCGCCTTGCCGCTGGCGCCCACGCGCTTGGCACCGAGCGCGGTGGCCCAGAAGTCGATCACGATCGAGAGCACGGTCAGCACGCCAAGGACGGCGAGCGTGGCCACGCCGATCTGCTCGAATCCGCCAGCCCAGGCCGCAAGCAGCATGCCGGCGAACACCAGCGGCAGGCCGGGAAGCGCCGGCATGATCGTGCCGATGATGCCCGCCACCACCAGGATCGCGGCAAGGACGTAATAGAGGGACTGTGCATCCATGTGGGCAGCCTGCCTGTGCAAGGACGGCCCGCAATGCGGGCCGTCCGGGGAACAACGGGGGATGCGACTCAGCGCATCGTGGCGCGGCCACCTGCCACGCGCACGTACGAGCCTTCGCGGATGCCGCCGAGGTCGGTCTGGGTGACCACCGTCATGCGGCCGTTGTCGAGGCGCACGTGCACGTCATAGACCGAGTCGCCCTGCACGCGGTTCTGGATCGCGTTGCCGGCCACCGCGCCGCCGACCGCGCCGGCGACCGTCGCGGTGTTGCGGCGGCCCTCGCTGTCGGTGCTGCGGCCGGCGATCTCGCGCGCGGCCACGGCGCCCACCACGCCACCCAGGACCGCACCGGTGGCGTTGGGGGTGTTGCCGCCACGCGCGCGGTGGTCGATGCGGGTGACCACGCCGCAGTCCTGGCAGGCGTAGTTGGACGAGCCGGTGTTGCCGTAGCCACCGCCCGAATAACCGGGCGAGTACCCGGGCGACGTGCTGGCGCAGCCCACCAGAGTGAGCGCGGCAAGCGCGGTGGTGGCACCGATCAGGCGAATGTTCATTGCGTTGCTCCTGCGATCACGGGGGAGGCGGGAAGGAGTGACTTCCACCCGGCGACCTTAGGAGCAGCCTCGTGAACAGCCGATCAACCGCGGAAATCGCGATGGCAGGCCTTGCAGTCCTCGCCGATCGCCTCGGTGGTCGCCTTCAGGCCGGCGCAGTTCATGGGCGGTGACGCCAGCGCACCGTCGATCCCGGCGCGGAACTTGCCGGCATGGTCGGCGAAGCGGCTGTCGTCGCGCAGGTCGGCGAACGCGGGCTCCAGGTCGTTGCCCAGCGTGCGCAGCGCCTGCAGGTGCGGCAGCACGTCGGTCGGCGCGCAACGGTTGGCCTGCAGCGCGTCGCGCAACTGCGCGCTGTGCGCGGACAGCAGCTGCATGGCGGCGTGCGGGTAATGGTCCTGCCAGGTCTTGCGCGCTTCGAGCGTGCGCAACAGCATCACTACCGCAATCACGCCAAGCACCAGCCCGAGCAGGAACACGAACAGGTAGCGGGCCGCCGACGACGGCGGCTTGCCCGCCATGCTGGCGGGACGGGCGTGGGGCGTGGCGTCTGGCGGCATGGACATGCGGGCACTCCGGCTGGCGGTGGGTCAGCGCCGATTGTATGCGGCGCTCCCGCTAAAATGGGCGCATGGACAAGCACTGGCAGGACAGGTTCGCGGGCATCGACCGCCTTTACGGACGCGGCGCGGTGGAGCGCCTTGCCGCCTGCCACGTCGCGGTGGTCGGGCTGGGCGGCGTGGGCTCATGGGTGGCGGAGGCGCTGGCGCGCAGCGCGGTGGGCAGGCTCACGCTGATCGATGCCGACGACCTGTGCGTCTCCAACACCAACCGCCAGCTGCCGGCCTTGGAAGGCCAGTACGGGCGCGCCAAGGTCGAGGCGATGGCCGAGCGCTGCCGCGCGATCAATCCGGCGATGACGGTCGATGCCGTGCCGAGCTTCCTCACGCCGGCCAACCTCGACGAGCTGCTGGACCGCGGCTACGACCTGGTCATCGATGCCTGCGACAGTTTCCGCAGCAAGGTGGAGGCGATTGCCTGGTGCCGGCGCCGCAAGCTGCGCCTCATCACCGTGGGTTCGGCCGGCGGTCGCGTGGATCCCACCCTGGTGCGCGTGCGCGACCTGTCCAGGACCGAGCACGACGCGATGCTGGCCCTGGTGCGGCGCAAGCTGCGCGGCGAGTTCAATTTCCCCAAGGGGCCGCGGCGCTACTTCAGCGTGCCGGCGGTGTATTCGCTGGAGAATGTGCGCTATCCGCAGGCCGATGGAAGCGTCTGCGGCCTGCGCCCGCAGGTCGGCGGTGCCGAGGCGCTCAACCTCGACTGCGGTGGCGGCCTGGGCGCGGCCACGCACATCACCGGTGCATTCGCGTTCGCCGCGGCGGGCAAGGCGCTGGAGATGCTGCTGGCGCGTGCGCAGCCGCGCGAAGCCTAGCCGAGCGCGAACAGGCGGCGCGCGTTGGCGCTGGTGGCGTCGGCGACCACGCTGGCATCCACGCCGCGCAGCGCGGCGATCGTCGCGCACACCACCGCGAGCCGCGCCGGTTCATTGCGCTGGCCGCGGAGCCCGGCGTCGGGCTGGTCCGGCGCGTCGGTTTCCAGCAGCAGGTGTTCGATCGGCATGTCCGCGGCCAGCCGGCGCAGCCGCTGCGCGCGCTCGTAGGTCACCGGTCCGCCAAGCCCGAGCAGGAAGCCCTCGCGCCACAGCACCTCGGCTTGCTGGCGACTGCCGGAAAAACTGTGCACCACGCCGCGCAGGCCGCCGATGCGCCGGATCGCGGCGATCACCGCGTCCACCGCGCGGCGCGCGTGCACGATCACCGGCAGGTCGAACTCGCGCGCAAGCCGCAGCTGGCCGTCGAACCAGTGCGCCTGCCGCGCCGGGTCCAGGCCATCCACGAAGTAATCGAGGCCGCATTCGCCGACCGCCACCGGGCGCTCGCGCGCAAGCCAGGCATCCAGCTGCCCGAGGTCTCCCGGGCGGTGGTGGGCGAGGAAGGTCGGATGCAGGCCGTAGGCCGGGTACAGGCCAGCGTCGAGAGCGGCGGCATCGCGGAGGCCCGGCCAGGCATCGGCGTGCGTCGCCGGCAGCACCTGCATGCGCACGCCCGCCGCGCGCGCACGCGCGACCACGTCCGCGCGATCGGCGTCGAACTCCACTGCGTCGAGATGGCAATGGCTGTCGACCAGCATGTTTCAGCCGCGCCGGGCTTCGCCGTCGATGGTGGACTTCGCTGTCCCGCCCGCGGGCCGCTTGCGGCGCGCGAGCAGCAACGCACCCAGGCCGAACAGGATCTCGTCGACGAACGGCAGCGGATCCGGGACCACGAGGGTGACCAGGAACAGGCCAGCGGCCGCCATGAACAGCTTCGGGAAGCTCAGGCGACCCAGCCATCGCATCAGCGGGATCAGCAGGGGATTGGGCATGGCGACACTCCACGGGCGTGCGATGCGGGCACGCTAGCACGCGGCCGGGTGTGGCCTGGTTCACGGATCGGCAAGCTTGCGGGCGCGGTGGCCGGTGCCTGTTCAGGAAGGAAGTGTTCGAATCCCGTTATCCGCGGAACCTTCCGCACGATCCGCCGGTACCGCCCACGAGGAGGCGCTCCATGAAGAACAACACGCTAGCCATTGCCCTCGCTTCACTGCTCGTCGGTGGCGTTGCCGTCGCCGCCTTCCAGGGTGGTCGCACGGACCAGCCGCGCGCCGACATCGCCGCCGCCGGCACCTCGCTCGACGTCAACGGCGACGCCTCCGAGCCGCGCCTCGAGGATGGCGCCATCCCGAGCGCGGGTCGCCTTGAATATGCCGACGTCGTCGCCGTCAAGCCGGTGACCGAGCGCGAGGCGCTGTTCGCCACCGTGATCGGCTCCGAGGCGATCCGCGAAACCACCACCAGCTCCAGCCCGCGCCAGGTGTGCGAGGACGTGGTGGTGCAGGAACGCCTGCCCGAGCGCGACGGCAACATCGGCGGCACGGTCGCGGGCGCGGTGATCGGTGGCCTGGTCGGCAACCAGGTCGGCGGCGGCAACGGCCGCAAGCTGGCCACCGTGGCCGGTGCCGTTGGTGGCGGTTATGCCGGCCGCGCGGTGGATCGCCGCCATGTCGGTGGCCAGGTCGTGGAACGCGTCGACCGCCAGTGCCGCACCGTGCAGGACAGCGCACAGTCCTCGCGCGTGGTCGCCTACAACGTGACCTACCGCAACCCCGATGGCACCACCGGCACCATGCGCACCGACAGCAAGCCCGGCAACCGCATTCCGCTCGGCAACCAGGACGTGACCGTCGGCTACGACGTCACCTACCGCTACGACGGCGACGAGCGCAGCATCCGCATGGTCGAGCGCCCCGGCGACCGCCTGCCGGTGATCGATGGCCAGGTGGTGACCCAGGTCGCCAGCGTCGACGGCGACAGCGAACGCGGCTGATCGCCGAGCCACCACGCAGGCACTGACGCGGGCCCGGGATTTCCGGGCCCGCGTCGTTCCGGGGGGTCGCCGGCCGGGCCGGACCGGTGCCGTGGCCTGCCGGGCGCCGCCGACCATCGCTACAATGCCGGGTTTCCGCCGACCGGTTGCGCTTCCATGTCCCTGAATGCCCATGACCTCTACGACGTCCGCTCCCTGCTCAGCGACGAGGAGCGCGCCGTGCAGGACACGGTGGCGCGGTTCACCGACGAACGCGTGCTGCCGATCATCGGCGACTGCTTCGACCAGGGCCGCTTCCCGAAGGAGCTGATCCCGGAGATCGCCGCGCTCGGCCTGCTGGGCGCGACGCTTCCCGCCGAGTACGGCGGCTCGGAGCTCAACTACGTCAGCTACGGCCTGATCTGCCAGGAGCTGGAGCGCGGTGACAGCGGCATCCGCAGCTTCGCCAGCGTGCAGTCGTCGCTGTGCATGCATCCGATCTTCGCCTACGGCACCGAGGAGCAGAAGAAGCGCTGGCTGCCCGACATGGCCGCCGGCAAGGTGATCGGCTGCTTCGGCCTGACCGAGGCGCACGGCGGCTCCGACCCGGCCAACATGAAGACGCATGCCAGGCAGGACGGCGGCGACTGGGTCATCAACGGCGCCAAGATGTGGATCACCAACGGCAACCTGGCCGACATCGCCATCGTCTGGGCGCAGACCGACGACGGCATCCAGGGCTTCATCGTCGAGAAGGACTTCGCCGGCTTCAGCGCGCAGGAGATCAAGCACAAGATGAGCCTGCGCGCGTCGGTGACCAGCGGCCTGTTCTTCGACAACGTGCGCGTGCCCGAGGCCAACCGCCTGCCGAACGTCAAGGGCCTCAAGGGGCCGCTCGGCTGCCTGACCCAGGCGCGCTACGGCATCACCTGGGGGCCGATCGGCGCGGCGATCGCCTGCCTGGACGAGGCGCTGGAGTACAGCAAGGAGCGCATCCTGTTCGGCCGGCCGGTGGCCGCCACGCAGAGTGCGCAGATCAAGATGGCCGACTGGGCGCGGCGCATCACCGGCGCGCAACTGCTGAGCCTGCAGCTCGGCCGCCTGAAGGATGCCGGCAAGATGCAGCCCACCCAGGTGAGCCTGGCGAAGTGGAACAACTGCCGCATGGCCATCGACATCGCCCGCGAGGCCCGCGACCTGCTCGGCGGCGCCGGCATCACCACCGAACACTGCCCGATCCGCCACGCGCTGAACCTGGAATCGGTGATCACCTACGAGGGCACCGAGACCGTGCACCAGCTGGTGGTGGGCCGCGAGCTGACCGGCATCAACGCGTTCGCCGGCTGACTGCCGTCCGGGCGCCGCGCCGCGGCGCCCACTGCTCCACGCGATACAGGTGCGCTTCCATGGCCTTGACCGAGCCCTGCCTTGAAACCGATCGCCTGCTGCTGCGCCCGCCGCAGCTCGGCGACTTCGACCGCTACGCCGAACTGCTGGGCCACGAGCAGGCCGCGCGCCACATCGGCGGCCAGCAGCCGCGCGCGGCGGCGTGGCGCAAGTTCCTGCAGATGCCCGGTGCCTGGGCGGTGCAGGGCTTCGCCATGTTTTCAGTGATCGAGAAAGCAAGTGGCACCTGGCTCGGCCAGGTCGGTCCGTGGAAGCCGGAAGGCTGGCCGGGCAACGAGATCGGCTACTCCTTCCACCCCGATGCCTGGGGCAGGGGCTACGCCACCGAAGCCGCCACCGCCACGATCGACTGGGCGCTGGACAACCTCGGCTGGGACGGATTCATCCACTGCATCGCGCCGCAGAACCTCGCCTCGCAGCAGCTCGCCCGACGACTCGGCTCCACCCTGCGCGGACCCGGGCGCCTGCCCGCGCCGTATGAAGACGCGCCTGTCGACATCTGGGGCCAGAGCCGCGCGCAATGGCGCGCACGTGCCGCCACGCGCCCCACCTGACCCCCAATGCCCGAGTCGCCGCGCTGCCGGCGACGCCCTGACCACGGAAATCGCCACGCCATGTCGCAGCCTGTCCCACAGCCCATTCCCGCGCGCATGCGCGGCCTCAACCGCGCCGAGATCTGCGACGTCAATTTCAGCGAGTTCGTGCGCGGCTGGAACGGGCATGTCGATGCCCGGCCGTCGGCCGACGAGGCGATCCTCGATGGCAGCGCGCTCGACGCGCGCGGCTTCCGCGAGCTGTTCGAGTCGCAGCTGATCAGCCGCCACCTCGACCTGATGGCGCGCGTGCTGCGCGTGCAGGACAAGGTCTTCTACACCATCGGCTCCAGCGGCCACGAGGGCAATGCGATGGTCGCGCGGCTGACGCGGCATACCGATCCGGCGTTCCTGCACTACCGCTCCGGCGGCTTCATGGCCGAACGCTTCCGCAAGCTGCCGGGCATGGACCCGGTGATGGATTCGGCATTGTCGTTCGCCGCCAGCAAGGACGATCCGGCCAGCGGCGGCCGCCACAAGGTGTGGGGCAGCAAGCCGCTGTGGGTGCTGCCGCAGACGTCCACCATCGCATCCCACCTGCCCAAGGCGTTCGGCACGGCGGTGGCGATCGAACAGGGCCGGCGCATCGGCCATGCGCTGCCGATTCCCGCCGACAGCATCGCCATCTGCTCGTTCGGTGACGCGTCCAGCAACCACGCCACCGCGCAGACCGCGTTCAACGCCGCGGCCTGGACGGCGTACCAGAAGCTGCCGGCGCCGGTGCTGTTCGTCTGCGAGGACAACGGCATCGGCATCTCGGTGAAGACGCCCGACGGCTGGGTGGCGCGCAACTTCGCGCAGCGCCCGGACCTGGATTACTTCGCCGCGGACGGCCTCGACCTCGCCGCCGGCTACGGCGACGTGCAGCGCGCGGTCGAACACTGCCGGCGCACGCGTCGCCCGACCTTCCTGCACCTGCGCACCACGCGGATCATGGGCCACGCCGGCACCGACTTCGAGATCGAATGGCGGCCGCTGGAGGAGCTGTGCGCGGTGGAGGCGAGCGATCCGCTGCTGCGCTCGGTGGCGATCGCACTCGAGTCCGGGCTGATGTCGAAGGACGAGGTGCTCGCGCTGTACGAGGCGACGCGCGCCAGGTGCTTCGCCGCCGCCGAGGACGCCGACCGCCGCCCGCGCCTGGATTCGCTGGCAGACGTGATGGCGCCGCTCGCGCCGTACACGCCCGCGGCGGTGCAGGCCGAGGCCACCCGCGCCGACTTCGACGCGCGCCGGCTCGAGGTGTTCGGCGGCGAGGCGAAGCTGCCGGAGAACCAGCCGCCCAGGCACCTCGCCATCCAGATCAACCAGGCGTTGCACGACCTGTTCTGCAAGTACCCCGAGACCCTGCTGTTCGGCGAGGACGTGGCGCAGAAGGGCGGCGTGTACACCGTCACCAAGGGACTGCAGAAGGCGTTCGGTCCGCGCCGCGTGTTCAATACGCTGCTCGACGAGACGGTGATCCTCGGCCTGGCGCAGGGCTACGCCAACATGGGCCTGCTGCCGCTGCCCGAGATCCAGTACCTGGCGTACTTCCACAACGCCTGCGACCAGATCCGCGGCGAAGCGGCCAGCCTGCAGTTCTTCTCCAACGGCCAGTACCGCAACCCGATGGTGGTGCGCATCGCGTCACTCGGCTACCAGCGCGGCTTCGGCGGGCACTTCCACAACGACAACTCGATCACCGCGCTGCGCGACATCCCGGGCCTCGTGGTCGGCTGCCCGAGCCGTGGCGACGATGCCGCGACCATGCTGCGCACGCTGGCCGCGCTGGCCAAGGTCGACGGCCGCGTCTGTGCGCTGCTCGAACCGATCGCGCTGTACATGGCCAAGGACCTGCACGCGCCCGGCGACGGCGGCTGGCTGACCAGCTATCCGGCGCCCGGCGAGGCGATGACGCTCGGCGAAGGCCGCGTGTATGGCGAAGGCCACGACGACCTGGTGATCTTCACCTTCGGCAACGGCGTGCCGATGAGCCTGCGCGCCGCGCGCGCCATCGAGCAGACGCACGGCTGGAAGGTGCGCGTGGTCGACCTGCGCTGGCTGGTGCCGCTCAACGATGCCTTCATCCAGCAACAGGCAGCGAGCGCAAAACGCATCCTCGTGGTCGACGAAGGTCGGCGCAGCGCCGGCGTGGGCGAGGGCATCATCACCGCCGTGGTCGAAGGCGGGCATGGCGCGCTGCCGCTGCTGCGCGTGGTCGGCGCCGACACGTTCACGCCGCTCGCCGGTGCGGCGTTCCTGGTGATTCCCTCGGATGCCGAGATCGTGGCTGCCGCCGACCGCCTGGCCGTGCGCGCGCCGTAGCGCGTCGAGGCGCCACGCACCGGCGCGCGCTACGCCTGCGTGCGCAACAGCATCGCGAGTGTCTCGGCGTCCATCGGCCGCGCGATGCCGAAGCCCTGGCCGATGTCGCAGCCGGCAGCCACAAGCCAGTCGCGGGTGGCGTCGTCTTCGATCCCTTCGGCGGCCACGGTGGCGCCCAGTTCGTGCGCCAGGCCGATCATCGCCGTGACGATCGCCTGGTCCGAGCGCGAGTCGAGCACGGAGGTCACGAACGAGCGGTCGATCTTCAGCTCGTCGGGTGCCAGGCGGCGCAGGTTGACCAGCGAGGAGTGCCCGGCGCCGAAGTCGTCCACGGAGATGCCGATGCCCTGCGCGCGCAGCCGCGGCAGCGCCATGGCGACCAGATCAGGCTCACGCATCACGTCGGTCTCGGTGACCTCCAGCATCAGCCCGGGGCCGTGCCGGCGGTTGATGGCGATGATCGCGTCGACAAGCCCCGCGTCGGCCAGGTCGTTGGCCGAGATGTTCACCGAGACGTGCAGCGGCGGCTCCGCCACCGGCCACTGCCGGCGCTGCTGCAGGCCGCAGCGCACCAGGTGCAGGCTCATGGCGCCGATCACGCGCGCCTGTTCGGCAAGCGGCACGAACTCGTCCGGTGCCAGCGGGCCGCGCTGCGGGTGGTGCCAGCGGACCAGCAGTTCGGCGCCCAGCCAGCGGCCGCTGCGCAGGTCCAGCTTGGGCTGGAACGCGTAACCGAGGCGGCCGTGGTCGATGGCGTACTGCAGGTCGGCGAGCAACGCCAGGTCCTGCCTGGCGCAAGGCGCCACGGGCGCGCCCGCGCGCTGGCGCCTGCGCCATGCGAGGGTGCCGCCGCCGAGCATGATCAGCGCCCCCAGCGCGCCGCTGATCGCCGGCCACGGCAGTCCCCTCGGGGCGCTCAGGTTGCCGATCCATTCCACGTACAGGTCGTTCTGCGTTCCGCTGGCGCGCAGGCGTTCAAGCGAGGCGTCGATCCGCGCCACCAGGTCTGCGCGGCCGTGGCGGGCGGCGAAGACATAGCGGCGCTCCAGCAGCGGCGGGCTCAGTGCGACCATGTCGCGCAGGCCGTGCTGGTGGATGGCGTAGTAGCCGATGCCGGTGGGCGCGAGCGCATAGTCGGCCTCGCCACGGGCCACCGCGACCAGGGTGTCGGCCTCATTGTCGCGCTCCACCAGCACCACGCCGGGGCCGGCCTGCGTGCGCAGGGCTTCCCAGGCAAGGCCGGCATGCTGCACGGCCACGCGCACGTCGGCCAGCTCGTCGAGAGAATCCAGCACCGCCCGCGACCGCGGGCCGAACAGGGCATGGTGGCGGATCAGGAGCGGCTCGGTGAACAGGAAGCGCTGCTCGCGCTCGGCCGACCAGAACATCGGCACGATGTCGAGTTGGCCGCGGGCCAGGCGCTCCAGCGCGTCGTCCCATGCGCCCAGCTCGAAGCGCGGCTCCATGCCCAGGTCGCGCGCCACTTCACGCGCCAGCGCCACGTCGAAGCCGTCAGCCTGGCCGTTCGCGTCGATGAAATGGTAGGGCGGGTAATCGGCATCACCGCCGATGCGCAGCGTCTCCGCCGCCGTGGCGACCGCGATGGCCTGGGCGAAAAGTGCGATGGCCGCAAGCAGCCAGCCGGACCGCCTCGCCACTTCCCTGCCACGGCCGGTCATCGCCCTCCCCAAGGCTTCCATTGCGCGGCATCCGTTTGACCGTGGGCCATGTGTAGCACAGCCGGGTGGGTGCTCGACGCAACCCGGCTGCCGGGGACTGTTACGGCGCGACGACCTTGACGTCCACGCGCCGGTTGGGCGCCAGGCAGGTGATCAGCGCCTGGCCTTTTTCGCCGTCGCACGCCGCCACCGGTTCCACGCTGCCGCGGCCGACGGCGGTGATGCGGTCGGCGGGCACGCCGGCCGCCGCCAGGTAATCGCGCACGGCCGCCGCGCGCTTGCGCGACAGCTCCACGTTGCCCGCCGCGCTGCCGATGCGGTCGCTGTGGCCGATGACGTGCACCACGTCGACCGCCGGCAGGACCCGCACGCGCGCTGCCAACTGGTCGAGTTCGGCGCGTCCGGCCGGGCTGATGTTGTCGATGCCGGACTTGCCGAATTCGAACAGCGCGTCCCCCGACAGCGTCTGGTTGAAGCTCGCCGGTGGCGCCTCGGCGGCAGGCGCCGGCGGAGGCGTGCTGGTGGCACAGGCGGCCAGCAGGCAGGCGGCGAGCGAGGTCGCCACGAGTGCGATCGAACGGGTCATGCGTTTCCCCTTGCGTGATGGTCACGGGCCGGCCGGACGGCCGCCCGCTGCGCGGATTCCCCCGCAGCGGAGCATAGCGTCACGATGCCACCGCGCTGCGACGGCGCTCGCGGTTCGGGTGCGTCAGCGCGCCAGTCCGTCGCGCAGTGGCAGCACGGCCAGCGTCCGGCCATCGGCTTCGAACGTGGCCGAGTCATCCCGTTCCAGGGGCAGCACCGCAAGTGCGAGTGCTGCAGCAGGACATGCGCTGCCGGCCGCATCGCCACTGCACGCGACCGTGCCCAGCGGCTTGCCGTCGCCCAGCACGTCACTGCCCGCCGCCGGTGCAGCCGGTGCGCCGAACAGCACAAGCCCGCGCTTGGCCTTGCCGAGGAAATGCGTGCGCGCCACGATCTCCTGGCCGGGGTAGCAGCCCTTCTTCACGCTGTAGGCCTTCAGCCGGTCCAGCGACAGCTGTTGCGGCGTCCACGCTTCGGTCTGCGATGGCGGCAGCCGCGGCCAGCCGTGGGCGAGGTCGAAGGCGTGCCAGCGCGCCTGCGCCGCCGGGTCGGGCCCGGCCGCGACGGCGGAGACACGCAGGCTGCGGGGCAGGGTGCCGTCGCCGAAGTCGAGTTCGACGCCGGAGGCGTCGTCGCCCGCAAGGACCGCGCCGCTGGCGCGCTCCGGCGCGGTGAACGCACCCGCCACGTGCAGCTCCGGTCGCGCCGCCACCTTGACCTTGCTGCGGAACACCAGGCCGCGCAGGCGCGCTGCCAGCGCTTCGGGGTCGCCGTCTGGAACCAGCATCCAGACGCTCTCCGGACCCAGGCGCAGCACGGCGAACAGCGCAATCACCCGCCCCTTGGGCGTCAGCCAGCCGCTCCAGTGCCAGCCGTTGTCCGCAAGGGCTGCGACATCGCTCATGCACTGCGCTTGCGCGAAGGCGAGCGCGTCACGGCCTTCCAGGCTGATGACCGCGTGGTCGGGAAGTGCGAAGCAGCCGGCGTCCACGACGCCCGGCTTGTCCAATATGGCCATGGGAACTAGACTTTCATTCGTGCCAGACCCCGAGATCATAGGCGAAACGCCGCCCCCGACCGTCCCCGTGCATCCCGCGGACGCGGTGGCAACGCCGCCACCCGCGCCGGAATACGGGGGCCGCGACGGTCCCGACCCGACGCGCTACGGGGACTGGGAAAAGAACGGACGCTGCATCGACTTCTGATGCGTTCGCCGCCCCGGGCGGCCTGACCAGACCCCACCAGCCAACGCGGCAGTCATCGCCGCCCAGCGAGAGATGCCTGCCGCGATGAGACACCCAAACCGCCCCCTGTCGCCGCACCTCCAGGTGTACCGCTGGCAGATCACCATGCTGATGTCGATCCTGCACCGCGCCACCGGCATCGCGCTGGTGGTCGGCGCGTTCGGCCTGGCCTGGTGGCTGCTCGCCGTTGCCGCCGGCGGCGACGCCTACGCCTCGGCCAGCGCCTGCCTCGCGTCGCCGCTTGGCCGCATCGCGCTGTTCGGCTTCTCGCTGGCGCTGATGTACCACCTGCTCAACGGCATCCGCCACATGCTGTGGGATGCCGGCTGGGGCTTCGAGCTGCCGGAGGTGTACCGCTCCGGTTACGCCGTGTTCGTGCTGACCGCGGTGCTGACCGCGGCCATCTGGTTCTTCGCGCTGGGAGGTGCGGCATGAGCGACGTGAAAGCCGGCGCCGCCGCGCGCCGCGACCTGCGCACGCCGCTGGCGCGCGCCCGGGGCATCGGCTCCGGCAAGACCGGCACCGGCCACTTCTGGTACCTGCGCCTGACCTCGATCGCGCTGATGCTGCTGGTGCCGTGGCTGGTCGGCACGCTGGTGTCGCTGATCGGGGTCGACCTCGCCACCGCGCAGGCGGTGCTGGCGCGTCCCTACAACGCCATCCTGATGGCCGCCCTGCTGGTTGCGCTGTTCTGGCACACCAAGCTGGGCCTGCAGGTGGTGATCGAGGACTACGTGCACAACCGCGCGGTCGAAGTGACCCTGCTGGTGCTCAACTCACTGCTCTGCGCCCTCGGTGCCCTGGCTTCGCTGTACGCGATCGCCCGCATCGCGCTGCTTGCCTGACCTGCGAAGCCCAAGATGACCAACGCCTACAAGATCACCGAACACAAGTACGACATGATCGTGGTGGGGGCCGGCGGTGCCGGCCTGCGCGCCACCTTCGGCCTGGCCCACAAGGGCCTGAAGACCGCCTGCATCACCAAGGTGTTCCCGACCCGTTCGCACACCGTGGCCGCGCAGGGCGGCATTTCCGCCGCGCTCGGCAACATGGGCGAGGACGACTGGCGCTTCCACTTCTACGACACCATCAAGGGTTCCGACTGGCTGGGCGACCAGGACGCCATCCAGTACATGTGCCGCGAGGCGATCCCGGCGATCATCGAGCTCGAGCACCAGGGCGTGCCGTTCTCGCGCACCGAGGAGGGCAAGATCTACCAGCGCCCCTTCGGTGGCATGACCACGCACTACGGCAAGGGCACCGCGCAGCGCACCTGCGCTGCCGCCGACCGCACCGGCCACGCCATCCTGCACACGCTGTACCAGCAGTCGCTGGCGCACCAGGCCGAGTTCTTCGTCGAGTACTTCGCGCTCGATCTCATCATGGACGCCGACGGCGCCTGCCGCGGCGTGCTCGCCATCGACATGGCCGAAGGCACGCTGCACCTGTTCCGCGCCCAGGGCACGGTGCTGGCCACCGGCGGCTACGGCCGCGCGTACTTCTCCGCCACGTCCGCGCACACCTGCACCGGCGACGGCGGCGGCATGGCGCTGCGCGCCGGGCTGGGCCTGCAGGACATGGAGTTCGTGCAGTTCCATCCCACCGGCATCTACGGCGCCGGCTGCCTGATCACCGAGGGCGTGCGCGGCGAGGGCGGCATCCTGCGCAACTCCAACGGCGAGCGCTTCATGGAGCGCTATGCGCCCAACGCCAAGGACCTCGCGTCCCGCGACGTGGTGAGCCGCTCGATGACCATCGAGATCCGCGAAGGCCGCGGCGTGGGCGAGCACAAGGACCACATCCACCTCGACCTGACCCATCTCGATCCGGCCGACATCCACGAGAAGCTCCCCGGCATCGCCGAGAGCGCGCGGATCTTCGCCGGCGTCGACGTCGAGAAGCAGCCGATCCCGGTCATCCCCACCGTGCACTACAACATGGGCGGCGTGCCGACCAACTACCACGGCGAAGTGGTGCAGCTGAAGGACGGCAACCCCGACGCGATCGTCCCCGGGCTGTACGCCATCGGCGAGGCCGCCTGCGTCTCGGTGCACGGCGCCAACCGCCTCGGCTCCAACTCGCTGCTGGACCTCGTGGTGTTCGGCCGCGCGGTCGCCAACCGCTGCGCCGAGACCATCCGCCCGGGCGGGCCGCACAAGTCGCTGGCGCCGGACGCCTGCGACCGTTCGCTGGCGAACCTCGACAAGCTGCGCCATGCCAAGGGCGACACGCCCACGGCGGTGATCCGCGACCGCATGCAGCGCACCATGCAGGCGGATGCCGCGGTGTTCCGCACCGGCGAGACGCTGGCCGAGGGTGTCACCAGGATCCGCGAGATCAACGATTCGTTCGCCGATGTCCGCGTCAGCGACCGTTCGCTGGTGTGGAACTCGGACCTGATCGAGACCTTCGAGCTGCAGAACCTGCTGGGCCAGTCGCTGGCGACCATCGTGGCCGCGGAGAACCGCAAGGAATCGCGCGGCGCGCATGCCCGCGAGGACTTCCCGGACCGCAACGACGCCGAGTGGCAGAAGCACTCGCTGACCTGGGTGGACGATGCCGGCAACACCCGCATCGACTACCGCCCGGTGCACATGTACACCCTCGACGACGAAGTCGAAGTCGTGCCGCCCGTCGCGCGCGTCTACTAGGATCAAGGCAGATGGCTGAATTCTCACTCCCCAAGAACTCGACGATCCACAAGGGCAAGCGCTTCGCGGCGCCCGCCGGGGCCTCGCGCGTTCGCGAATTCAAGGTCTACCGCTGGAGCCCGGACGACAGCGAAAACCCGCGCACCGACACCTACGAGGTCGACCTCGACAAGTGCGGGCCGATGGTTCTCGACGCGCTCATCAAGATCAAGAACGAGATCGACCCCACGCTGACGTTCCGCCGTTCGTGCCGCGAGGGCATCTGCGGCTCGTGCGCGATGAACATCGACGGCACCAACACGCTGGCCTGCACCAAGGCCATCGCGGACTGCGGCAAGGGCAAGGGCGAAGTGCCGATCTACCCGCTGCCGCACATGGAGGTGGTCAAGGACCTGATCCCCGACATGACGCACTTCTACGCGCAGTACGCGTCCATCCAGCCGTGGATCCGCACCCAGAGCCTGCCGCCGCCGGACCGCGAGCGCCTGCAGAGCAAGGAAGACCGCGCGAAGCTCGACGGCCTGTACGAGTGCATCCTGTGCGCCTGCTGCAGCACCGCCTGCCCGAGCTACTGGTGGAACGGCGACCGCTACCTGGGCCCGGCAATCCTGCTGCAGGCCTACCGCTGGATCGTCGACTCGCGCGACGAGGACACCGGCGCGCGCCTCGACGACCTCGAGGACCCGTTCAAGCTCTACCGCTGCCACACCATCATGAACTGCACGCGCACCTGCCCGAAGGGACTCAATCCCGCCAAGGCGATCGGCGAGATCAAGCAGCTGATGCTGGCACGCCAGGTCTGATCCAACCCGCGCCGGCACCCGCCGGCGCGTTCGTTTCGGGGGAACGAAATCCATGCTGGCGACCCATCCGATCCTGCTGCCCGCGCTGGTGCTGGTGGCGCTGACCTTCGTGGTCATGGTGCGCATGTACCGACAGCGCGTGGCGCAGATGAAGCGCGAGCGCATCCACCCGCAGGCGGTGGCCACCTCCGCACAGTCCGCGCAGCTGCTCACCGACAGCGGCGCGGCCGACCACTACCGCAACCTGTTCGAGCTGCCGGTGCTGTTCTATTTCGGCGTCGCCGTCGCGCTGGCGCTTGGCGTGCACGACGTCGGCCTGCTGGTGCTGGCCTGGCTGTTCGTGGCGCTGCGCGTGGTGCACGCCGTGATCCACTGCGGCTACAACAAGGTCATGCACCGCTTCAAGGCGTTCCTCGCCGGCAGCGCGCTGCTGCTGCTGTTCTGGATCCGCCTGGCCTGGTGCCTGCTGGCGGCATGAGCACGCTGGACGACAGCATCCTGGATGACGACACCGAGTTCCGGCGCCTGCGCTGGAAGTGCCGCCGCGGCATGCGCGAGCTCGACCGCCTGCTCGAACGCTGGCTGGAGCGCGAATGGCGGCAATCCCCGGCCGACGAGCGCGCGGTTTTCCTGCGCCTGCTCGACAGCGAGGACGATAGGCTGTGGAAATGGTTCCTTGGCCACGCCCAGCCCGATGACCCCGAACTCGCCGCACTGGTCCGGCGCATCGCCGACCTGCCGCATTGAGTGGCGCCCCTCGCGCTGGCTGCTGGCCGCGCTGATCCTGCTCACCGCGCTGGCCGCGTGCGCGTTGCCGGCGAGCGGCCTGCCGCGGCCCCTGGCGTGGCTGCTGGTTCCGGTGGTGCTGGCATGCGGGCTGGCCGCGGCGCGTCGCCATGCCCGCGCGGCCCCGGGCGTGGTCGCAATCGATGCCAGGCGGCGCGTGCTGGTCGACGGCGTGGCGGTGGCGCAGCCACGGCTGCAATGGCGCGGACCCCTGGCGGTGCTGTCCTGGCGCGATGCCGGCGGGCACAGCCGCTACCGCAGCTGGTGGCCGGATACCCTGCCGCCGGCGCGCCGCCGTGAACTGCGGCTGGCCGCCGACAACCTGATTCCCGCCCGCGCCACGCCACAAATGGCACCATAGCGGCCTTCGAGCCCGCGCGAGACCCGATGTTCAAGCCCATCCCCGTGGCCATCGGCCTGCGCTACCTGCGCGCCAAACGCCGCAACGCCTTCATCTCCTTCATTTCCCTGGCCTCCATCCTCGGCATCGCCGTGGGCGTCACCGCGCTGATCACCACGCTCGCGGTGATGAGCGGCTTCCAGCGCGAGATCCGCGACCGCATGCTGGAGATGACCCAGCACGCCACGGTGTCCGCCGACGGCGCGCGCATGGAGAACTGGCGCGATGCGGTGGCCGCCGCCAAGCGTGACCCGCGCATCGCCGGCTCCGCGCCCTACATCTCCACCGAGGCCCTGCTGTCCGGCCAGCGCCGCCAGCCGGCCATGCTGCGCGGCATCGTCCCGGGTGATGAAGCCCAGGTGTCGGTGCTCGGCGAACGCATGGTCGAGGGCAGCCTCGATACGCTGGCTCCGCGCAGCTACAACATCGTGCTCGGGCGCGAACTCGCCGCGTGGCTGGGCGTGCGCGTCGGCGACAGCGTGATCGCCACCACCGACTACCAGGCCTCGCCCATGGGCGCGGTGCCGCAGCTCAAGCGCTTCACGGTCAGCGGCATCTTCGAGGCCGGCTACCAGGAGTTCGACAAGGGCCTGGCCATCGTCAACCTCGAGGACGCGCAGCGCCTGCTGCGCATGGGTGACGCCGTCACCGGCGTGCGCCTGCAGATGCACGACATGGACCTCGCGTTCGACATCGCCCGCGACCTCGCGCTGGCACTCGACGGCCCGTACCGCGTCAGCGACTGGACCAGCGAGAACGCCAACATGTTCCGCGCGCTCAAGCTCGAGAAGACCATGATGGCGATCCTGCTGTCGCTGATCATCGCCATGGGCGCGTTCAACCTGGTGTCGTCGCAGGTGATGCTGGTGACCGACAAGCAGGCCGACATCGCCATCCTGCGCACGCTCGGCCTCACCCCGCGCGGGGTGATGCAGGTGTTCATGGTGCAGGGCACGCTGATCGGCGTGATCGGCACGGTGCTGGGGGTGGTGGGCGGCATCGTGCTGACCCTCAACCTCGAACACATCCTGCGCGCCATCGAAGGCCTGTTCGGCGTGGTGCTGATGCCGGCCGACGTCTACTACATCACCGGCCTGCCGACCGAACTGTCGGCCAACGACATCGCCTGGATCGCCGCGGTGGCGCTGGCGATGGCGTTCGTGGCCACCATCTATCCCGCCTGGCGCGCGGCGCGCACGGCCCCGGCGGAGGCGCTGCGCTATGAGTGAGCACACGCGCGCATCGCGCATCAACCACGGCAACGGTCACCAGGGCGAAGTGCTGCGCGCCGAACGCCTGGGCAAGACCTACGCCGAAGGCAAGCTGCGCACGCCGGTGTTCGATGGCCTGGAGCTGCGCGTGGATGCCGGCGAGACGGTCGCCATCCTCGGCGCGTCCGGCGCCGGCAAGAGCACGCTGCTGCACCTGCTCGGCGGGCTGGACACGCCCACGGCGGGCGAGGTGTTCGTGTGCGGCCAGGCGATGGGCTCGCTGCCCGACGCCGAGCGCGGCCGGCTGCGCAACCGCGCGCTCGGCTTCGTCTACCAGTTCCACCACCTGCTGCCCGAATTCACCGCGCTCGAGAACGTGATGCTGCCGGTGATGCTGTCCGGCGCCGCGGTACCGGAATCGGCGGCCCGCGCACGCGCGCTGCTGGAATCCGTCGGCCTCGGTCACCGCCTCGAACACAAGCCCGGCGAACTCTCCGGCGGCGAACGCCAGCGCGCCGCCGTCGCCCGCGCCCTGGTCAACAGCCCCGCCTGCGTGCTCGGCGACGAACCCACCGGCAACCTCGACGACAGGACCGCCGCCACCGTCTTCGAACTGATGCTCGACCTCAACCGCGCCGAACGCACCGCACTGGTGCTGGTCACCCACGACCGCAGCCTGGCCCGCCGCCTCGACCGCGTCCTCGAACTCCACGAAGGCAAGCTCCGCGAAATCCCCCCCGCCACCGCCTGACCCAACCAACAACCGCCCCTCTTCGCGCCTTCGCGCCTTCGCGAGAAAAAAGCCCCTATCCCTGACCCCGCAACAGGGACGAAGGCGATCGCCACTACGTCCTGACGCAGCCACGCTGGCTTTCCTTGCATCCGGGCAGTCGGCATGAGCGGAATCATCGCGGCCCCCCCGCTCGGCGTGGGCGCCGCAGCAGCCCTGGTCGCCGGCGCCCAGGCCTGCCTGCTGCTCCCCGCGCTGCCCCCGGTCGCGTTGCTCGCGGCCCTGCTCCTCACCGGTCTCGTCGCCTGGTGGCGGCGCCAGGATCGCTGGCGATGGGCCGCCGCCGCGCTGTTCGGCTTCGGCCTGTGCGGCCTGCACGCGGCGGCATCGCTGGCCGCGCAACTGCCGCCCGCGCACGAGCGCGATGACTTCCAGCTCGGCGGCCGCGTCATCGGCCTGCCGGTGCACGAGGCGCGGCGCACGCGCTTCGACCTGCGCGTCGATGACGATCCCGCGCTGCCTGCGTTCCTGCGCGGCGCGCGGCTGCGCCTGTCCTGGTACGACAACGAATGGTCCGATGAACCCTCGCGCCGCGGCGAGATCGTCGCCGGTGGCGACTGGAACCTGCACGTGCGCCTGCGCGCGCCGCGCGGGCTGCGCAACCCGGGCAGCTTCGACAGCGAGAAGCACGCCATGGCGCAGCGCGTGGTCGCCACCGGCTACGTGCGCGAACCGGCCGACGCCGTGCAGCGCGGCCAGCCGCGCGGCATCGACGCTTGGCGCGACCGCATGGCCGCGCGCATCGATGCGGCGGTCACCAGCAGCTCGTCGCGCTACGTGCGCGCGCTGGCGCTCGGCGACACCCGCGCGCTCGACGATCGCGACTGGGAGATCCTGCGCGCCACCGGGCTCACCCACCTGATCGCGATCTCGGGCTTCCATGTCGGCATGGTCGCGGGCTTTTTCGCGCTGCTCGGCTCGGGGCTGTGGCGGCTGCTGCCCGGCCTCGGGCGCGTGCTGCCGCGGCCGCAGGCGTCGGCGGCGGTGGCGCTGTGCGGCGCGGTGGGCTATGCCGCGGTCGCCGGCTTCGCGCTGCCTACGGTGCGCACGGTGCTCATGATCGCCGTGGTGGTGGCGGCGCGGCTGTGGCGTCGGCCGCTGCGCATCGCCGATGCGCTGGCGCTGGCGGCGATCGCGGTGCTGCTGGTCGATCCGCTGGCGCTGCTGTCGGCGGGCTTCTGGCTCAGCTTCGCCGGCGTGGCCTGGCTGGTGTGGTGCCTGCCGCAGGCGCGCGGCGGCAACCTCGCGCGCGAGTTCCTGTCGGCGCAGTGGGTGGCCACGCTCGGCCTGCTGCCGCTCACGGTGATCCTGTTCGGGCAGGCCTCGCTGGCCGGGCCGTTCGCCAACCTGGTGGCGATTCCGTGGTGGAGCCTGGTGGTGGTGCCGCTGTCGCTGCTCGGCACCGCGCTGGACGGCCTGCACGCCGGCTGGGGCGAGGGCGCGTGGCGGCTGGCCGCGTGGGCGTTCGACCTGTCGTGGCCGGCATTCGCGCGGCTTGGCGCCAGCCCGCTGGCGCTGTGGTGGCTGCCCGAGCCGCGCTGGTTTGCCCTGCCGATGGCGCTGGCCGCGGCGTTCTGGCTGCTGCTGCCGCGCGGCATTCCCGGCAAGCCGCTGGCCGCGCTGCTGTGGCTGCCACTGCTGTGGCCCGATCGCCAGCTGCCGCGCCATGGCGAAGTGGAGCTGGTGGTGGTCGATGTCGGCCAGGGCCTGGCGCTGCTGGTGCGCACCGCGCGCCATGCGCTGCTGTACGACATGGGCCCGGCGATCCCCGAGGGCTACGACGCCGGCGAGCGCACCGTGGTGCCGGCGCTGCACGCACTCGGCGTGCGCCGGCTGGATGCCATGGTGGTGAGCCATGCCGATGCCGACCACGCCGGCGGGCTGGCCGCGGTGCGCCGGCGTTTCCCCGCGCCGCGCCTGCTCGCGCCGGAAGGCGCCGGCATCGACGAGGCGTCGCCGTGCCTGGCGGGCGCCCGGTGGCAGCACGATGGCGTGGCCTTCCGCATCCTGCATCCGCCGCTGCATTTCCCCTACCTGCGCAACGAGGCCAGCTGCGTGCTGCGCATCGAGAGCGTGCATGGCGCCATGCTGCTGGTCGGCGACATCGGCGCGCCGGTGGAGGAGCGCCTGGTCGGCCGCGTGCCGGAGGACCTTCCGGCCGAGGTGGTGGTGGTCGGGCATCACGGCTCGCGGCACTCGTCCACGCCGGGCTTCGTCTCCGCCATCGGCGCGCACCTGGCGCTGGTGTCGGCCGGCCACGGCAACCGCTTCGGGCACCCGGATGCCGGTGTCGTGGCGCGCTGGGAGGACGCGGGCGCCCGCGTGCTGGAGACCGCCGTGGGCGGAGCCTTGCGCATCCGCCTTGGCGCGGACGGCCTGGAGGCCGGCACCGAACGGGCGCGGCGGCCGCGGTTGTGGGATTCCGGGCGCAAGCGGGGGAAGAGGGTCGCGGTATCCTATCCGCCGGATTGAACGGCGGGCCCCCCGGCCCGGGGAGCAAGGCGTGCTGGAACTGGTCAAGGCAGGCGGATGGCCGATGCTGCCGCTGCTGCTGCTGTCGGCGGTGGCGCTGGCAATCATCGTCGAACGCTACTGGACGCTGCGCCGCAGCGTGGTGGTGCCCGCGGGCCTCGGCCGCGAAGTGCGCGACTGGGCCGGCCGCGGCGGCCATCTCGACCCCGCGCACATCGAGTCGCTGCGCGGCAACTCGCCGCTGGGCGCGCTGCTGGCGTCGGTGCTGGACATGCGCAACCGCCCGCGCGAGGAGATGCGCGAGCGCGTCGAGGATGTCGGCCGCCACCTGGTGCACCGCATGGAGCGCTACCTCAACGCGCTCGGCACCATCGCCGCCGCCGGCCCGCTGCTGGGCCTGTTCGGCACCGTGGTCGGCATGATCCAGATGTTCCTCGGCATCATGGATGTCGGCATGGGCGAGATGAACGAGCTCGCCGGCGGCATCGGCAAGGCGCTGGTGTGCGCGGCGGCCGGCATGATCGTCGCGGTGCCGGCGCTGATGTTCCACCGCTACTTCCGCGCGCGCATCGACGGCTACATCATCGACATGGAACACGAGGCGATCCAGCTGATGGACGCCATCGACCACCGTGCCAGGCGCGTCGCACCGGCCGCGGACGGCCACGCCGGCCATGCGGGCCACGACGCCGGCTACGCCATCGATCCGGCGCGGGCCTGAGCGCCGCATGCGCATCCGTGACCGCCGCGCCGAGGACGTGCCCGAGATCAACCTCGTGCCGCTGATCGACGTGATCCTGGTGCTGATCATCTTCTTCGTGGTCACCACCACCTTCGATACCCGCTCGGTGCTGAAGCTCGAACTGCCCAGCGCCGATGCGCGCCCGGCCGACAACGACCCGCAGGCGCTGAGCGTGCTGGTCAACGCCGACGGCCGCTACTTCATCGACGACCGCGAGGCGCTGCGCACCGACGTGGATTCGCTCAAGGCGACCATCATTGAAGTCGCGGGCGACGACCGCGAACGCGCCGTGCTGCTGCGCGCCGACGCACGCACGCCGCACCAGGCGGTGGTGACCGCGATGGACGCGCTCGGCCAGCTCGGCTTCAAGCGCGTGGCCATCGCCACCGCGCCCGCGTCCGGCGCGCGCACGGCGCCGCCCACGCAATGAGCGGAAGCACCCGCAACAGCACCGCTGCCGGCAAGCCCGCGGCCGGCGCGTCGGGGTCCGCCGTCGCGGCTGCTGCGGCCGCGGCCGAAGCTTCCACGCCCAGCGCCTGGGTCACCTACCGCCGCCTGCTCGGCTTCGCCGCGCGTTACTGGCCGCTGCTCACCGTGGCCACCGTCGGCATGGTGATCGAGGCCGGCGCGGGCGCGGCCTTCGTGTGGCTGATGAAGCCGCTGACCAACGACGGCTTCGTCGATCCCAAGCCCGAGATGGCGCTGATCCTGCCGCTGGCGATCATCTTCCTGTTCCTGCTGCGCGGCGTGGCGACTTTCTGCACCGACTACGGCATGGCGCGCTCCGGGCGCAGCGTGGTGCGCGACCTGCGCGAGCTGGTGCTGGGCAAGTACCTGCGCCTGCCGAGCAGCCGCTTCGATACCGAGGCCGTGCCCAACATGGTCAGCCGGCTCAACTTCGACACCGAGCAGGTCACCCAGGCCAGCGCCGATGCGCTGAAGATCATCGTCGCCGACGGCCTGACCATCCTGTTCCTGTTCGCGTTGATGCTCTACACCAGCGTCAAGGTCACCATGGCGATGATCCTGATCGCGCCGCTGATCGGGGTGCTGGTCTGGTACGTGGGCGGCCGCTACCGGCGCATCAGCCGCGGCATCCAGAGCAGCATGGGCGACCTGGCGCACAGCGCCGAGCAATCGCTGGCCGCGCAGCAGGACGTCAAGGTGCACGGCGCGCAGGCCTTCGAGCAGGCGCGCTATTCGTCGCTCGCCAACCGCGTGCTGCGGCTCAACATGAAGGTCGAGACCACCCGCGCGCTGTCGTCAGGGCTCGTGCAGATCCTCGCCGCGCTGGCGCTGGCGGCGATCGTGTGGGTGGCGATCGGCGAGGCGCTGGCCAAGCGCCTGGACCCCGGCGAGTTCATGCAGCTGATGACCGCGATGATGGGCATCATCCCGTCGCTCAGGCGCATCACCAACGTGCAGAGCGTGATCGGGCGCGGCGTGGCCGCGGCCGAGCGCCTGTTCTCGATCCTCGACGACGTCGAAGAGGACGACCGCGGCCGCACGCCGGTCGACCGCGCGCGCGGCGAGCTGGTGTTCGACGACGTCAGCCTGAGCTACGCGCGCGGCGAGGGCAGGGTGGCGCTGGACCACGTCAGCTTCACCGCGCGCCCGGGCACGGTCACCGCGATCGTCGGGCGCTCCGGCAGCGGCAAGACCAGCCTGATCCGCCTGGTGCCGCGCTTCTACGAGCCCGATTCCGGCCGCATCACCCTCGACGGCACGCCGCTGGCCGAGTACGCGCTCGCCGACCTGCGCCGCCAGGTGGCGCTGGTGGGCCAGCGCGTGGCGCTGTTCGACGACACCGTGGCCGCCAACATCGCCTACGGCATCGAGGCGCCGCGCGAGTCGATCCGCGCCGCCGCCGAAGCGGCGAATGCCTGGGAGTTCATCGAACGCCTGCCGCAGGGCCTGGACACCCCGATCGGCGAGAACGGCGCGCTGCTGTCCGGCGGCCAGCGCCAGCGCCTGGCCATCGCGCGCGCCATCCTGCGCGACGCGCCGATCCTGATCCTCGACGAAGCCACCGCCGCGCTCGACACCGAATCCGAACGCCTGGTGCAGGACGCGCTGCAGCGGCTGATGCCCGACCGCACCACGCTGGTCGTCGCGCACCGCCTGTCGACCATCGAACACGCCGACCAGGTGCTGGTGTTCGACCAGGGCCGGCTGCTGGAGCAGGGCACGCACACCGAGCTGCTGGCGCAGGGCGGGCTGTACGCGCACCTGCACGGCATGCAGTTCCGCGAAGGCGGGCCGGCGTGAGCCGCGTGCGCCAGGCGCCGCGCTGGTGGTTCGACGGCAGCACGCCGCCGCTGCCCGCGCGCATGCTGTCGAAGCTCTACGCCGCGGCCGTCGCCGCGCGCGTCTCGCTGTACCGCAAGGGCCTGCTGCGGCGGAAGCAGGCCGGCGCGCCGGTGGTCGTGGTCGGCAACCTGATCGCCGGCGGCAGCGGCAAGACCCCGCTCACGCTGGCCATCGTCGAGCGCCTGAAGGCCGCGGGCTTCACCCCGGGCGTCGCCAGCCGCGGCTACGGGCGCAAGGATGCGCGCGCCGCGGCCTGGGTGGATGCCGATACCGCGCCCGCCATCGGCGGCGACGAACCGGTGCTGATCGCCCGCCTGACGGGCGTGCGCGTGCGGGTGGATGCCGACCGCGCCGCCGCCGCGCGCGCGCTGGTCGCCGCCGGCTGCAACGTGGTGGTCTGCGATGACGGCCTGCAGCACTACGCACTGGCCCGCGACATCGAGATCGAAGTCATCGACGGCCGCCGCCGCCACGGCAACGGCCTGCCGCTGCCGGCCGGGCCGATGCGCGAACCCGCCGCGCGCGCCGCCAGCTGCGATTTCCGCGTGCTCAACGTCGGCAGCGATCCGGACCTCGTCGCCGGCTTCGGCGAATGGCCGATGTGGCTGGCGCCCGGCGACGCCATGCCGCTCGCCGGCGGCCGGCCGCGCAAGCTGTCGGACTTCATCGGCCAGCGCGTGCATGCCGTGGCCGGCATCGGCGACCCGGAGCGTTTCTTCACCATGCTGCGCAGCCTCGGCATCGCGGTGGTGCCGCATGCGTTCGCCGACCACCACGCCTACAGCGAGGACGACCTGCGCTTCGGCAGCGACCTGCCGGTGCTGATGACCGCCAAGGACGCGGTGAAGTGCGCGGCCTTCGTCACCGAGCGCCATTACATGGTGCCGGTGCGGGCGGAGCTGCCGGAGGCGTTCTGGATCGCGTTCCTGGCCAGGTTGCCCGCGGCGCGCACGCAGGCCGGCGGCGCCGATGCCTGAGCTCGACTTCATCGTCGCCATCCCCGCGCGCTTCGCGGCCACGCGCCTGCCGGGCAAGCCCCTGCAGCTGCTCGGCGGCGAGCCGCTGGTGCTGCATGTCGCACGCCGCGCCCTGGCCGCCGGCGCGCGCGAAGTCTGGGTGGCGGCCGACGACGCGCGCATCGCGCAGGCGCTGGACGGCAGCGGTGCGCGCGTGGCGATGACCTCGCCCGGCCACCTGTCCGGCAGCGACCGCCTGGCCGAATGCGCCGACATCGCCGGCTGGGCGGACGACGCGGTGGTCGTGAACCTGCAGGGCGACGAGCCGTTCGCCCCCGCGGCAGGGATCCGCGCGGTGGCGACCGCGCTGGTCGCGTCCGGCGCGGAGATGTCCACGCTCGCCACGCCGGTGGAGGACGTCGCCACGCTGTTCGACCCCAACGCCGTCAAGCTGGTCCGTGCCGCCAACGGCGACGCGCTGTACTTCAGCCGCGCGCCGCTGCCGTGGCCGCGCGATGCCTTCGCCACGGCGCAGGGGCGCGGGCAGATGCCCGGAGGCCACCACTGGCTGCGCCACATCGGCATCTACGGCTACCGCGCCGGCTTCCTGCGGCGCTTCGCGGCGCTGCCGCCCACGCCGCTCGAGCGCATCGAGTCGCTGGAGCAGCTGCGCGCGCTCGAGCACGGCCACCGCATCGCCGTGGCGCTGTCGCCGGAGCCGTTCCCGCCGGGCGTGGACACCCCCGAAGACCTGGCGCGCGCCGAGCTCCGACTGCAGCAGGCATAATCGGGCGATGGATGCAGTCCTCGCCCCGGAATTCCCGCCGAGCCTGGAATGGCTCAACACCACCGCGCCGGTGCGCATGGCGCAGCTGCGCGGGCGCGTCTGCGCGCTGGCCTTCGTCAACGCCGGCTCAGCGTGGTCCATGCAGCGCATGGTCGATCTCGCCCACCTGCGTGGCCGCCATGGCGAGCGCCTCAACGTGGTCGCCGTGCACGTGCCGCGTTTCGACCACGAGCGCGATCCGCGCCGCGCCGCCAAGCGCCTGAACCGGCAGACCATCGAATTCCCGGTCGCCCACGACGCCGACTGGACGCTGTGGCAGCACTACGGCATCGAGGCCTGGCCCACGGTGGTGCTGATCGACGCCGACGGCCGCATCCGCGAGCGCTTCACGGGTGACGGCCAGCTGCGCGAGCTGGACTCGGCGGTCGCCGCGCTGAACGCCGAGGCCAGGCCGCGCTCGCGCAACGTCGAGCCCATCGAGATGCGCCGCGTCGGCGAGCCGATGCTGCCGCTGCGCTTCCCGATGGGCATCGCCCTGTCGGGCAACTACCTGTACGTGGCCGACAGCGGCCACCACCGCGTGCTGGAGTGCGACCACTCCGGCCGCGTGCTGCGCCAGTTCGGCTCCGGCGGCCCGGGCTTCATCGACGGTCCGATGGAGTTGTCCGCGCTCAACCGGCCGCAGGGCCTGTGCATCGAGCGCGACATGCTCTACGTCGCCGATACCGGCAACCACGCGGTGCGCCGCATCCAGCTGCGCTCGGGCGACATCGACACCGTGCTCGGTGCCGGCCGCCCGGGCACCCCCGTCGAAGGCCCGGTCGGCGATCCGCGCACGGTGGCGCTGGACCAGCCGCGCGCGGTGTCGCTGGCCGCGGGCGCCATGTTCATCGCCACCGCCGGCGACAACCGCCTGTGGCGCTACGACATGGGCACGCCGGGCATCACGCTGCTCGCGGGTTCCGGCCTGCTGGACGTGGTCGACGGTGTCGGCCGCGCGGCGGCGTTCGCCGAGCCGGTGGCGCTGGCCTCGGTGCAGCAGGTGGTCTACGCGTGCGATGCCGCGGGCTCGGCGATCCGTTCCGCCAACGCGCGCAGCGGGCTGGTGTCGACGCTGGTCGGCCGCGACCCCTGGAACCACGGCAACGCCGACGGCGTGCGCACCGACGCCGCGCTGCAGCAGCCGCAGGCGATCGCGCTCGATCCCAATTCGCCGGTGCTGTGGATCGCCGACAGCGGCAACGACTGCCTGCGTTCGTTGCGCCTGGGTGGCGGCGAGATCAGCACCTGGCCGCTTCCGCAGCGCCTGCACGCGCCCTGCGGCCTGGCCGTGGCCGACGGGGTGGTGTGGATCGCCGACACCGACGCGCACGCCGTGCTGCGCCTCGACACCCGGGATGGCGCGCTGCGCCACATCCCCATCGGCGAATGACCGCGGCCGGCAGCGTGCCGCCCGACGGGCCGCCCCAGGGCGGGGCTGCGGCCTTCGACGGCAAGGCCTTCGTCCGCGGCCTGAGCACCGCGCCCGGCGTGTACCGCATGCACGCCGCCGACGACAGCGTGCTGTATGTCGGCAAGGCCGGCGCGCTGAAGAAGCGCGTTGCCAGCTACTTCAGCGCCAGCCCCAAGAGCCCGCGCACCACCGCCATGCTGGCGCAGGTGGCGCGCATGGAGGTCACGGTCACGCGCACCGAGGCCGAGGCGCTGCTGCTCGAAAACCAGCTCATCAAGTCGCTCAAGCCGCGCTACAACGTGCTGCTGCGCGACGACAAGAGCTATCCCTACATCCTGCTCACCCGCGAGGATGCGCCGCGCATCGCCATGCACCGCGGCCCGCAGACGGTGCCCGGCAACTACTACGGCCCGTACCCGGGCGTCATGGCGGTGCGCGAGACGCTCAACCTGCTGCACAAGCTGTTCAAGCTGCGCAGCTGCGAGGACAGCGTGTACCGCAACCGCACGCGGCCCTGCCTGCAGTACCAGATCGGCCGCTGCAGCGCGCCCTGCGTCGGCTTCGTCGAGCAGGCCGAGTACGACGATGCCGTGCGCCGCGTGCGGCTGTTCCTCGAAGGCCGCAGCGACCAGCTGGTCGACGAACTCGCCGCCGGCATGGAGGCGGCAAGCCAGGCACTCGCCTTCGAGCGCGCCGCGCGCCTGCGCGACACGCTCGCCAGCCTGCGCAGCATGCAGGCGCGGCAGTACGTCGACGGCCGCGCCGCGGATCTCGACGTGCTGGCCATCGCCATGGAAGGCACGCACGCCTGCGTGCTGCTGCTGGCGTTCCGCGACGGCCGCAACTTCGGCACCCGCGCGTTCTTCCCCAAGACCAACGGCGTCGATGAACCGGCCGAAGTGCTGGCGGCGTTCGTGTCGCAGTACTACACCGGCCAGGTGCCGCCGCAGGAGATCGTGCTCGACCGCGCCATCGAGGACATCGACCTGCTGCAGGAGGCGTTCTCGCTGCAGGCCGGGCGCAAGGTGGTCATCAAGCCCAGCGTGCGCGGCGAGCGCGCCGGCTATCTGGACATGGCGCGGCGCAATGCCGTGCAGCAGCTGGCGACCATGCTCGGCAGCCAGGCGGCGCAGGCCGCGCGCGCGGAATCGCTGCGCGCGCTGCTCGGCCTGGCCGCGCCGGCCAGGCGCATCGAGTGCTTCGACATCAGCCACACCATGGGCGAGGCCACCGTGGCCTCGTGCGTGGTGTTCGATGCCGAAGGCCCGGTGCGCGGCCAGTACCGGCGTTACAACATCGCCGGCATCGAGCCGGGCGACGACTACGCGGCCATGCACCAGGTGCTGTCGCGGCGCTTCCGCCGCGCCGCCGACAGCACGCCGGGCGAGGGCGACGGCCCGGTGCTGCCCGACGTGCTGCTGATCGACGGCGGCGGGGGGCAGGTGGCGCAGGCCAACGCGGTGCTCGGCGAACTCGGCATCCAGGGCGTCACCGTGGTCGGCGTGGCCAAGGGCGAAGCGCGCAAGGCCGGGCATGAAACGCTGCTGCTGCCGGACGGACGCGAGCTGCAGCCCGGCGCGGCATCGCCCGGCCTGCAGCTGGTGCAGCAGGTGCGCGACGAGGCGCACCGTTTCGCCATCACCGGCCACCGCGGCCGCCGGCAGAAGGCGCGCAGCACCAGCCGGCTCGAGGACATCCCGGGCATCGGCCCGCGCCGGCGCGCCAGCCTGCTCAAGCATTTCGGCGGGCTGGGCGGGCTGCGCGCGGCCGGCGTCGCCGAAATCGCGCGCGTCGAAGGCGTCAACCAGGCGCTCGCGGAACGGATTTACGCCACACTGCACGGCCTGGACGCCCCCGCGCCAGGCGCCAAGGCCACGCGAGACCCATGAAGCTCACCATCCCCACCTGGCTCACCCTGCTGCGCATCGTCCTCATTCCGGTGATGGTGCTGATGTTCTACCTGCCCTGGCAGTGGAGCAATTTCCTGACCGCGGCGATCTTCGGCTTCGCCGCCATCACCGACTGGCTGGATGGCTGGATCGCGCGCCGCTACAACCAGTACTCGGCGTTCGGGGCGTTCCTGGATCCGGTGGCCGACAAGCTGATGGTCGCCACCGCGCTGTTCCTGATCGTGCAGGGCCATCCCACGCCGTGGATGGCGTTCTGGGCGGCGGTGATCGTGGGCCGCGAGATCGCGGTGTCGGCGCTGCGCGAGTGGATGGCGGAGCTGGGGCAGAGCGCGACGGTGAAGGTGGCCACCATCGGCAAGATCAAGACGGTGGTGCAGATGGTGGCGCTGCTGGCGCTGCTGTACGCGGTGACGCCCGACAAGAATCCGCCGCGGCCGCAGGCGTGGCTCGGCGAGCCGATCTTCCACATCGGCGACTGGATGCTGGCGGTGGCGGCGCTGCTCACGCTGTGGTCCGGATTCGAGTATTTGCGTGCGGCGTGGCCGGTCCTTCGCGCAAGTGAGGGCGCACCTGTTGACAACGTATCCGCGACCCGTAAAATGCCTGGCTCAGCGCGGGAATAGCTCAGTTGGTAGAGCGCAACCTTGCCAAGGTTGAGGTCGCGAGTTCGAGTCTCGTTTCCCGCTCCAGGTTTGAGACAAGACCCCGGCAACGGGGTCTCGTTGTGTCAGGCCCGGCAATTCGCCTGGCGCCAGTTTCAAGTGGGCCTCATGGCAGAGTGGTCATGCAGCGGACTGCAAATCCGCGTACGCCGGTTCGATTCCGACTGAGGCCTCCAGAAAATCGAAAGGGCCAGCTTCTTTGCGCAACACGCAAAGAAGCTGGCCCTTTTTTCGTGCGCGTGCCGGGCACGAAGGCGCTGCGGGTGCCGGGTACCAAGGGCCTTGAGGACTCATGTCCCCCGGCGATGGCCTTGGCCATCGCCTCCTCCTTGACTTCGCCCTCAAGGCCCTTGGCACCCGGTGCGCCGCATCGCGCGTGGCTGAAAAGCACACCTCGCGATCCTGGCGCTTTGCTCTCCGTCTCGTGCTTTGCTCTTCGCCTTGGCCCTGGCTCGTCGTCTTGGCCGTTGCTCTCCAGTACCGGCAGGCGCCAAACAGACCCGAAGTGGTCGTGAGGCCTTCGCGGGGAAGTCAAGGAGGAGGTATCCGCCGCAGGCGGATACCGGGGGACATGAGCCGCGAAGGCCTCACGGCCACCACAGGGGCATTCGGCGCTCCAGCTTGGCGGCGTGAGGAGGGGTAAAGGCAGGCGGTGGTAAGGTGCGCGGCTGCATTGTTTGCACGCTGCCACACGGATCCGCGGCATGTTGGACCTCCATTGCCACCTGCTCCCCGCGATCGATGACGGGGCGGTTGACCTTGCCATGTCGCTGGAGATGGCCCGCATCGCGGTGGCCGATGGCATCACCGTGACGGCCTGCACCCCGCACATCTATCCCGGCATGTACGAGAACAAGGGCCCGGACATCCGCGCCGCGATCGTCGCCCTGCAGGCCGAGCTGGACCGCGAAGGCATCGCCCTGAAGCTCGTGGAAGGCGCCGACGTGCACCTCGACCAGGGGCTGGCCGCCGGCATCCGCGACGGCCGCATCCCCACGCTGGCCGGCTCCCGCTACCTGCTGTTCGAGCCGCCGCACCACGTGGCGCCGCCGCGCCTGGAAGACACCATGTTCGAGCTGATGGCCGCAGGTTATGTGCCTGTGGTCACACATCCGGAGCGGCTCACCTGGGTGGAGCAGCATTACGACACCTTCGTGCGCCTCGCCGGGCGCGGGGTGTTCATGCAGGTCACCGCCGGCGCGCTCACCGGGCGTTTTGGCCGCCGCGCGCAGTACTGGGGCGAGCGGTTCGTGGGCGAGGGCCACTGCCACATCCTTGCCACCGATGCCCACCACCCCACGCGCCGCCCGCCGCTGCTGGCCGAAGGCCGCGAGGCCGCGGCGCGCCTGGTGGGTGCCGAGGAGGCCGGGCACATGGTCCTCACCCGGCCGTCCGCCATGCTCCTGAATTCCGCAGCAGATACACTGCCGCCCCTTCCCGCACCACCGGCCAGGGCGCGCAAGCCCTTCTGGTCGCGCCTGCTCCGTTCCGCATGACCGCAACGGCGCTCCTGTCACGAGGCTATATATATGCGTAAGTCCTGGATCGTCCTGTTCGCGGTGCTGCTGGCCATGGTGCTGGGCGCGTGCGCCTCGCCCAACCGCGCCGCCCACCGCGCCAACATGGGCGTGGTGCTGCCGCCGCCGGATACCACCACCGCGTCGGGTGCCTACGAAGGCGCCACCGACTACCGCGTCGGCGCCCAGGACCTGCTGGAGATCAGCGTGTTCGGCGTGGAGGAGCTGAAGCACCAGGCGCGGGTCAACTCCAACGGCCTGATCAACGTGCCGCTGGTCGGCAGCGTGATGGCAGGCGGCAAGACCGTGCCCGAGCTCGAGGCCGAGCTGGGCCGCAAGTACGCCGACGGCTACCTGCAGAACCCGCAGGTCAGCATCTTCGTCAAGGAATACACCAGCCAGCGCGTCACCCTGGAAGGCGCGGTCAAGAAGCCGGGCATCTATCCGCTCACCGGCAAGACCACGTTGCTGCAGGCCGTGGCGATGGCAGAGGGGCTGGACGAGTTCGCCGACCTCGAAGGCGTGGTGCTGTTCCGCCACGTGGACGGCAAGCGCATGGCTGCCGCGTTCGACCTGGCCGCGGTGCGCCGTGGCGACATGCCGGACGCGCAGGTGTACGGCGACGACATCATTGTCGTCGAGCGTTCCGGCAGCAAGTCGGCGTTCCGCGAATTCCTGCGCACGGTGCCTGCAATGGCCATGTTCTTCGCGCTCTGAGCGCCATTAAAACCGTTACGGACAACAAACCACATGCAAGACGACAAGCTGCCGGGCGATCCGGCGGACGATTCCAGAAGCAACCTGCCGGCGCGCCGCGAAGGCACGCAGCTTCCCGCCATCGCCGGCGGGCGTGGCGTGGCCCTCGAGCTGTTCGAGGACAAGCGCGCCGACGATGACGAGATCGACCTGCTCGCCTACTGGCGCATCCTGGTCAAGCGCCGCTGGCTGGTGCTCGGCGTGCTCGGAACGGTGGTGGCATTGGCGCTGATCGCCACGCTGATGATGCCGCCGGTGTACCGCGCGTCCGCCACCCTGCAGATCGACCGCGAGTCGGTGCAGATCATGAACATCGAAGGCGTGGGCAATGCCGAAGGTTCGGCGCCGGACTTCCTGCAGACCCAGTACGAGCTGCTGAAGAGCCGCAGCCTGGCCGAGCGCGTTGCCAACGAGCTGCAGATCGATGCCGCCACCGTCGACCAGCTCGCCTCCACCGGCTGGTGGGAGCGCGCCACCGGTGCGCTGCGCCCGGAGACGAAGGTCGATGCGGAAGCGGAAGCGCTTCCCGATCCCATCGACGAGGGCACAAGCCCCGACGCGCTGTCCAACCTCGGCCAGGCCGTGGGCATCGTGCGCAACGGCCTCACCGTCGAGCCGGTGCGCAACTCGCGCCTGGTGCGCGTGCATTACGACTCCACGCTGCCGGCGTTCTCGGCGCGCGTGGTCAACGCGGTGGCCGATGGCTTCATCGCGTCCGCCATCGAGCGCAAGTTCGATGCCTCGTCGTATGCCAGCAAGTACCTGGAAGAGCAGCTCGCGCTCGCCAAGGGCCGCCTGGAAGAGTCCGAGCGCGCGCTGGTCGCGTTTGCGCTGAAAGAAAACATCGTCGCCAGCGGCGAGGGCAGCCAGTCGCTGGAAAGCCAGAACCTCGGCGCGCTGAACGCCGCGCTCGCCAGCGCGCAGGACGACCGCATCCGCGCCCAGGCGGCGTGGAGCCAGGTCAGCGGCGGCGGCGCGTTGCCGGCGGCGGCCATCGGCACCTCCATCCTCAATACCCTGCAGCAGCAGCGCGCCACGCTCAACGCGCAGTACCAGCAGCAGCTGCAGACCTACAAGCCCGAATACCCGAGCATGCAGGCGCTGAAGGGCCAGATCGACGAGGTCGACCGCCAGATCGCGCAGGAGCGCGCATCCGTGCGTGGCTCCATCAAGGCCGAGTACGACGCCGCCCAGGCCCGCGAGACCATGCTGGTCGCGCAACTCAACAGCCTGCGCACCAAGACGCTCGATGTCGACAACCGCTCCATCGACTACAACATCCTGCGCCGCGAGGTGGACACCAACCGCCAGCTCTACGACGGCCTGTTGCAGCGCTACAAGGAGATCGGCGTCGCCGGCGGTGCCGGCGTTGGCACCAACAACATCTCCATCGTCGACCGCGCAGTGGTGCCCACCGGGCGCTTCAAGCCCAGCCTGTCGAAGAACCTCGCCATCGGCCTGCTGCTCGGCCTGATGCTCGGCGTGCTGCTGGCGTTCGTGCTCGAATTCCTCGACGACACGCTCAAGAGCCCGGAAGACATCGAGCAGCACCTGCGTCTCGCCGTGCTCGGCATCATCCCCGACCTGCGCAAGCAGAGCGTCGCCGACGCCATCGCCGATCCGCGCTCGGCATTCTCCGAGGCGTATCGCTCGGTGCGCACCGCGCTGCAGTTCTCCACCGATCGCGGCGTGCCCAAGGTGCTGCTGGTCACCAGCCCCAGCGCGTCGGAAGGCAAGTCCACCACCGCGCACACGCTGGCGCGCAACTTCACCCAGCTCGGCAAGCGCGTGCTGCTGATCGAAGCCGACCTGCGCAATCCGTCGCTGCACAAGGTGCTCGGCGTGCGTTCGGAGACCGGGCTTTCGAGCCTGCTCGCCGGTGCCGCCAGCGCCAGCGACGTGGTGATGGATACCGACGACGAGCGCCTGAAGGTGATCCTCGCCGGCCCGCTGCCGCCCAACCCGGCGGAACTCCTGTCCGGCAGCCGCCTGCTGTCGATGCTCACCGTGGCCGCGGAAACCTACGACCAGGTGATCATCGACGGCCCGCCGGTGCTCGGCATCGCCGATGCGCCGATCCTGTCGAACGTGGTGTCCGGCACGCTGCTGGTGGTGCAGGCCGGCGAGACGCGCATCAAGACCGCGCAGGCCGCGCTCAAGCGCCTGGCCGCGGCGCGCGCGCGCGTCATCGGCGGGCTGCTCACGCACTACGACGCCAAGGTCGCGGGCTACGGTTACGACTACGCCTCGTACTACTCCTACGGCACCACGCCGAAGCTCGCCGGCAAGTAACGGGGCGCGGGGATGACCACGGGGAGCGACGACGCGCTGGATGTGGCGCTCGGCCTGCTGCGTGCACCCGCACTGCGTGGCACGTTGCGCGCCCGACCGCTGCCCGACGGCATGGGCGAGCTGCTGGCCATCGCGTCCGGCTCCGTCGATCGCGCACGCGCCGCCGCTTCGCGCACCGGCCACGATTACGGCGAGCTGCTCGAGGCCTCGCGCTTCTACGTGCAGCAGGTGCTCCTGGCCGAAGGAGCCGATGCCTACCGCGTGCTCGGCGTGGCGCGTGGCGCGGAGCATGCCGAGATCCGCGACCACCACCGCCTGCTGTTGCGCTGGCTGCATCCGGACCGCAACGAAGGCGCGCAGTGGGAGTCCGCCTTCGCCACGCGCGTCAACGCGGCCTGGACGCAGCTGCGCAGTGGCGAGGCCATGGCCGATTACGACGCGCAGCTGGATGCCGCCGCGGGGCAGGGCGCAACGCCATCGCCATTTAACGGAATGCGGGCGCGCCCGCGCGGTGTGCGGCTGGAGGGCGACGCGCCGACCAGTCGCGCCGGTCCATTTGCCGTCGCCGGGCTGGGCCTGGCCTGCGTCGCCCTGGCCTGGCTGGCGGTGCAGCGCGAAGGCGAGCTCGACCGGCTGCGCGATGCCCCGACGGATCTAGCCGCCGGCGTGAGTGCGGACGCGCTGTCGACACCGGCGCCGGCGCAATCGCAGGCGTCGACGCAGGAGGTGCCATCGTTGTCGCAGCGCGTGTCGGCGCTCGTTGAAGCCGCCCAGCAGCGCGCTTCAACGCCGCCGGCCGCGGCGGACATCGCGCCATCGCCGCCTGTCGCGCGCACTGCCGAGCAGCCTCCCGCCACGGCCGCAATGGCGGGCACCCGGGTTGCGCAACGCGCTGCCGCGCTTTCGCCAATACCCGCACTGACAGCGCCGGCACCGGCAGCGTCCCTAGCTTCGACAGCATCGGCACCGAAGGCAGCCACGCCACCGGCAACGCCACCAATCCGTCGCGCCGAGCCCGCACCGCAGGACACATCCGCCATCAGCATCGCCCACGCCGCCGCGTCTTCGCGCATCGCAGTAGCGGAAGAGTCGCCCGCGGCATTGGCCTACAGCGACGCCACGCCAGCCGCCACATCGCGGGCATCGTCCGCCACCCAATCCAACAGCACCCCCAGCGACCCGCTGCAACTCATGCGCGAAGCCGAAGCCACCGTCGGCACACTCACCGCATACCTCACCCGGACCGATGCGCCGGCGCCCGCCTTCCTCGACCCGGCGATCCGACTGCAAGCCGCCGGCGTGCGCAACCGCCTGCATGCAAGGCTCGACGCGCGGCAGCGCCGCAGCATGCAGATCGAGGCACCGGCCTGGACGCTCGACGACCGGCGCGCCGCGCTGCTCGGCGCCTACCGCATCCAGGCCGCGCGCGGCACGCAGGAAACCGGTCTGCTGCGCCTGCAGCTCGCCCGCGATAACGACGCCTGGCGCGTCTCCGAGTTGCAGCTGGAGCCGGCGCGATGAGCCCCGTGCGCTGGCTGCTGTTCGCGGCCTTGCTCGCCGTGCTGGCGTTCACCGGCGTGCGCCTGGTCGCCACCCGCGGCGCGCAGGCGGCCGTCAGCGCCGACCTGGCCGAAGCACAGGCCCGCCTGCGTGCCGGTGACCACGCGTCCGCCACCGCGCTGGCCCGCAGCGTGCTGGCGCGCGAACCCGCGCAGGGCCGCGCCTTCGGCATCCTCGCCGCGGCACTGGGCGACGAAGGCAGCGCACAAGACGTGCAGGCGCGGTACGAAATCGCCGCGCGCCGTGCCCCGCGCGACCTGCAGGTGCGCGGCTGGCTGGCGTCGCAGGCGCTCGAATCCGGCGACTACGCCACCGCCATCGACCACATCGACGCCATGCTCAGCGTCTCCGACCGCAGCCATCGCGAGCTGCTGCCGCTGCTGGCCCAGCTGTCGCAGGACCCCGGGTTCGCCAAGGCACTGGCCACGCATCTCGCGCAACACCCGCGCTGGCGCACGGCCATCCTCAACACCGCCGCCAACTCCGGCCTGCCGGATGCCGCCGACAACCTGCATGGCGCACTTCGCGCGCAGGGCCGCCTGGCGCCGGACGAGGTCGCGCGCTGGATCGACGGCATGCTGAAGGACGGGCGCTGGGGCAACGCCTACGCGCGCTGGGTCAGCGGCCTGGAAGACGTGCCCGAGCGCCTGCCGGTGCCGTGGAACGGCGACTTTTCGCGCATGCCCGCGTCCAGCGGCTTCGACTGGCGTCTGCGCCGCACCAATGGCGTGGTCTTCGACCGCATCGCGCTGCCCGGCGGCGCGCACGCCGCGCGCTTCGCGTTCCTGGGCCGGCCGGTGGCCGATGTCGGCCTTGAGCATCCGCTGCTGCTGGCCCCGGGGCGTCACGTCTTGACCCTGCGTGCGCGCACCCGCGCCCTGCGCTCGGACCAGGGCCTGGAATGGACCCTCACCTGCGGCGACGGCCGCACCCGCATCGCGCAAGGTGCGCGCGTGCGCGAGGCGCGCGACTGGGGCACGCTGGAGTTGGCGTTCGAAGTGCCGGCCAGCGAGGGCTGCGAAGGCCAGTGGCTGCGCCTGGTCAACCCGGCGCCACGCGGCGTGGCACAGGTGCTGCGTGGCGAACTGCATGTGACCGACGTCACCATCAAGCCCGCCGGCTGACGGCCCTGCCAACGCGCAGCCCGCAAGCGGCAAGGCGTGGGGCGGCTGGACGGACTGGCACGATTCCTGCATCATGCTTCGCGGTCGCAAGCAACATCCCACGGACGGATCACCACATGTCACGCATCGCCCTTCATTTAGCCAGCGCCCTCGTCGCCTGCGCGCTTGCCGCCAGCGCCCACGCGCAAACCCCAACTCCCGCAGCCGCCGCCATCGCGCCGGCAGCACCTGGCATCGCCCTCGGCGTGGACAGCGGCTCCGTGCTGGTCAGCACCGGCGGCGAGTTCGGCCAGGCCAGCAGCGGGCAGCCCATCGCCCCCGGCCATCGCGTGCTGGTGGCCGAAGGCGGCCGCGCATCGCTCACCTATGCCAACGGCTGCGCCAAGTCGCTGGCCACCGCTGGCGTGTACACGGTCAGCGCCGACTGCGACTCCACCCGCCCGGCCGGCGGGCTGAGCACCGGGGCCAAGCTCGGCATCGGTGCCAGCGTGGCGGCGATCGCCGCGGTTGCCGGTGGCGGCGGCAGCGATCGCGACACCCCGCCGGTCAGCCGCTGAGGCTGTCACGCTGCCGTCATTCCACTGAACCATCCTGTTGAAAACACAGGGAAATCAAGCGGATTCGCGGTTGCGCCAGCGCCCCTCGTGCTCTACCCTGTGTTGCGGCGCGTCAATGCCGCTCCCCACGCTACACACCGGAAGGATTCCATGAAGACCTCGCTCCTGCTCACCGCCGCACTCGCCACCATTTTCTCCGCGCCTGCCCTGGCGCAGGGTGCCGGTGCCACGCTCCGCATCGACAGCGGCAGCGCCATGGTCAGCACCGGCGGCGAGTTCTCCACCGCGTCCTCGGGCGCCCAGCTGCCCACCGGCGCGCGCGTCATGCTTGGCGAAGACAGCCGCTCCACGCTGGTCTACACCAACGGCTGCACCCAGGCCCTGAACGACCCGGGCGTGTATCGCGTTGCCGCCACCTGCGTCGCGGCCACCGGTGCGGGCGGCTCCAGCGCTGCCGGCACTGCCGGCGTCGACCTGGGTGGCGCTGCCATCATCACCGGCGTGACCGCGCTTGCCGCGGCCGGCCTGGCCAGCATGGACGACGTCGAGTACGTCGCGCCGCCGCCGGTCAGCCGCTGACCAACGCCCCGCACGGGGCCGGCAGACATCCGACGGGACGGGCTTGCCCCGTCCCGTTTTTATTGGGGAATCGAACAACGCATGGACGGTGCATCAGCCACCGCAGGTTTACGCGGGCGTGACACGGCGGCATTGGCTGCCGTCGTCGCGCTGCTGGTGCTGTCGCTGGTCGCCGGCGGCAGCTCGCAGGAGTCCGCCGGCGGCGTGTTCGCCGCGCGCCTCCTTGCCCTGCCGCTGATCGCCTGGGGCGGCTGGCTGTTGCTCCGCCAGGGCGCGGCTGATGCGACGCATCGCGCCGGCGCCGTGCAGTGGGCGTGGCTGCTGTTCTTGGCGGCGCTGGTGGCCATCCCGCTGCTGCAGCTGTGGCTGCCCGGCGCCATGGCGGGTGGCGAGGGCAGGGCGGCGCTGGGCCACGATCTGCAGCGCTTCGGCGCGGAGGCTCCCGCGCACTGGTCGCTGGCCCCCGCCGCCACGCGCGATGCCGGCTTCGCCCTGATGCCCGCGCTCGCGGTGTTCGCGCTCACCCTGGCGCTGCCCACGCAGGCACAGCGCAGGCTGGCCGTGGTCGTGGTGCTGATGGCCGTGGCCAGCCTGCTGCTCGGCATTGCCCAGCTCGGCGCGCCGCAGGAAAGCGCGCTTAACCCGTACCCGCAGTGGCAACCGGCCATGAACGGCTTCTTCGCCAACCCCAACCACCAGGCCACGCTGCTGGTGGTGGCCGCCACGCTGGGCTGCGCGCGGCTGGCCACGGCCGTGGGTCGCTGGCCCACCGGGCGCCCGCACCGCGCAGCAACCATCGCGGTCGCGGCGCTGGTGATGCTGCTGACGATCGTGGCGCTGCCCCTCACTGGCTCGCGTGCCGGCGTGGTGCTCTTCATCCTCGCCTGCGGCGTAGTGGTGGCGGCGCACTGGCCCGCATGGCGCGGCAGCCGCCGCGGTCGCGTCATGTTGGCCGCAAGCCTGGCGCTGGCTGGCGTCGGCCTGCTCGCGGCGCTGCGCTGGATGCAGGTGGACACCGTGGACGAGCTGCGCGCCCCGCTGCGCGCCGTCACCGGCGAGATCGCGGCGCGCTTCGCGCCCGCGGGCACGGGCCTGGGCAGCTACGTGCCGGTGTTCGAGCAGGAAGCCCCGCGCGAGATGCTGATGGGCGAGTACATCAACCATGCCCACAACGAATACGCGCAGTGGTGGCTCACGGCCGGCGTGCCGGCGCTGGTTGCCATGGTCCTCGGTACCGTAGCCCTCGCACTGACCGTGCGAGGCCTGTGGCGCCTGCCGGCGGACGCGCGCGGCCTGGGCGTGACCGCGCTGGTGGCGCTGGCCGCCATCCTGGCGCACTCCATCGTCGACTACCCGCTGCGCACGCCGGCCATGCTGGCGGTGGCCGCCGCCTTGGCCGGGATCGCCGCGGCACAGGCCGCGCGGGAAGGTCGTGGCCGCGACCCGCATCGATTGCCCGTCAAGACGGGATAATCGCCATCAACTTGTCAGGGGTTACCGCATGAACCAGTTTCCGGCGCCAGCTGCCACCCGCATCGCCGTGGTGGGCCTGGGCTACGTGGGCCTGCCGCTCGCCGTCGAGTTCGGCAAGCAGTACGCCACCGTGGGCTTCGACATCAACGCCGCGCGCGTGGCCGAGCTGTGCGCCGGCAAGGACAGCACGCTCGAGGTTGAGCCGGAGCTGCTGGCCAGCGCCACGCAGCTGGGCTTCACCAGCGATCTCGACGGCATCCGCGACTGCAACGTGTACGTGGTCACCGTGCCCACGCCCATCGACAGCGCCCGCCGCCCGGATCTCACCCCCTTGCGCCGCGCCAGCGAGTCGCTGGGCAAGGTGCTGCAGCCCGGTGACACCGTGGTGTACGAATCCACCGTGTATCCCGGCTGCACCGAAGAAGTGTGCGTGCCGATCCTGGAGCAGGTGAGCGGCCTGAAGTTCAACGTCGACTTCTTCTGCGGCTATTCGCCTGAGCGCATCAACCCCGGCGACAAGCAGCATCGCGTCACCACCATCATGAAGGTGACCTCCGGCTCCACGCCGGCCGCCGCGGACTTCGTGGACGCGCTGTACGCCAGCATCATCACCGCCGGTACCCACAAGGCCAGCAGCATCAAGGTGGCCGAGGCCGCCAAGGTCATCGAGAACACCCAGCGCGACCTCAACATCGCCTTGGTCAACGACCTGGCCATCCTGTTCAACAAGCTCGGCATCGACACCCTGGAAGTGCTGGAAGCCGCAGGCACAAAGTGGAACTTTCTCCCGTTCCGTCCGGGCCTGGTGGGCGGGCACTGCATCAGCGTGGATCCGTACTACCTGACCCACAAGGCGCAGGAGGTGGGGCACCACCCGGACGTGATCCTGGCCGGTCGTCGCACCAACGATGGCATGGGTGCCTACGTGGCCAATGAGGTGATCCGGCTGATGGTGCGCAAGGGCATCAACCCGGTGAACGCGAAGGTGCTGGTGCTGGGCCTGGCATTCAAGGAAAACTGCCCAGACCTGCGTAATACACGTGTGGTAGACGTAATCGACGGCCTCAAGGAGTACAGCGCGCAGGTGGACGTGTGCGACCCGTGGGTGAATCCGGCTGAGGCCAGGCACGAATACGGGTTGGACCTGCACACGCCCGCCAAGGGCGAGTACGACGCCATCGTGCTAGCTGTGGGGCATAAGGAGTTCTGCGACCTCGCGGATGAAGGCGTGCGCAAGTACGGCAAGCCGCAGTCCGTGGTGTACGACGTGAAGCATGTGTTGCCGCGGGAAACAGTGGATGGGCGCCTGTGATGCCTCGGCTAACCGAATGAGTACCGTAACATCAGCGTCAGCAAGTTTTCGGGCATTCATTGGGCACTTGGCACCGCGCAGGCGGCGGCAGCTTGGTCTGTTGTTCCTGCTCATGCTCGTGGGCTCACTGGCCGAGATCGTGACTATTGGCGCAGTTGTGCCGTTTATTACGCTGCTCGCGCGGCCTGAACTGGCCGCTGAATACCCCGCCCTCGAAGGCATCTTCTTACACATGGGCTGGCAGGATGTCGGATCATTGGTCCTGCCCATGTCGGCCATGTTCCTAGGAGTGGTTGCCACTGCAACGGCCATTCGGCTGCTGCTGATCTACCTGAGCAACAAGCTCGTCTATGCGATCGGGCAGGACATCGGCGTCAAACTCTTCCGGGTGATCCTGCACCAGCCTTACGCCTTCCATCTAACCCGCAATACCGGCGATGTGTTGGCGGACGTCAACAAGGTCCAGATGCTGCTGGGTGGCTTCCTGCGCCCGGCGATGGATGGTGCCATCGCGCTGATCCTCAGCATCGCCATCCTTGTTGCGCTGATGGTGGTGAATGCCGTCATTGCGCTCAGCGCCGGTATGCTGTTCGCTGCGATCTATTTTGCCGTGATCCGCCTGTTCCGTTCGCAGCTCAAAGTCAACAGCAAGGTGATCGCGGAAACCCAGGGTCGACGCATCCGCGTCGTGCAGGAGGGACTCGGGGGTATCCGCGATGTCCTGCTGGACGGCAACCAGGACCATTACGAAAGAGAGTTCAACGGCCATGACCGGCGGCTCCGCAGGGCCCAGGCCGCCAACGCCTTCTTGGGGCAGGCGCCGCGATTTGTAGTGGAGGCCATTGGCATCGCCGTCATCGTCGCCTTGGCCTATGCGCTTTCGCTGCAGCCAGGCGGGCTGCTGGGCTCCCTACCGATCCTGGCTGCCCTCGCGTTGGGCGCGGCGCGCCTGCTACCGCTGATCCAGAAGATCTACCTCGCCTGGGCGCAGTACACCGGCAATTTCAACGTCTTTGTGGACGTTCTCTCGGCCTTAAACCTGCCGATGATTATGGAGCGCGACGCCGCCCCAATACCGCTTCCGTTCAACAAGGAAATCCGGATCGAAGGTATCAGCTTTCGTTATGCGGAAGATGAGCCCGACGTACTTACGGATATCAACCTCACGATCCCCAAGGGAAGTCGGGTGGGCATCGTAGGCAAGACCGGTAGCGGCAAAAGCACTTTGATGGATATCGTGATGGGCCTGCTTGATCCGAGCCATGGCCGGTTTTTAGTTGATGGCGCATCCATTGATGGGAGCAATAGAAACGCTTGGCGCGACCACATCGCCCATGTGCCGCAGCACATCTATTTGTCCGACACGTCAATCGCCGAGAACATCGCGCTGGGCATCGCACCGGACTCCATAGATCACGTGCGGTTACATGAGGCGGCACGCCAAGCCCAAATCGCCGACTTCATAGAAGCCCATCGCCAAGGTTACGACGCTAAGGTAGGGGAGCGCGGCGTTCAACTTTCGGGTGGGCAACGCCAGCGCATCGGTATTGCACGTGCGCTGTACAAGCAGGCTGACGTGCTTGTATTCGACGAAGCCAGCAGCGCGCTCGATACCGGGACCGAGGCTGCGGTCATGGAAGCAGTTGGCCAACTTGGCCCAGAGCTGACCGTTATCATCATTGCTCATCGCGTACAGACGCTGCGGGTCTGCGACTTGGTACTGCGCTTGGACGAAGGACGAGTGGTGTCAGCGGGAAGCTATGAGGATGTGATCGAACAGAGCGCGTCCGCATTTACCAACGATACGAATCACTGAGAAGGCAAAATATGCTCAACGATACATCTATCCTCCTGACAGGTGGCACCGGCTCGTTCGGAAAGGCATTCGTCAAGACCGTCTTGGAGCGCTATCCGAACATCAAGCGTCTGGTGATCTACAGTCGTGACGAGCTCAAGCAGTTCGAGATGGCCCAACAGTTTCCAACCAAGAGCTATCCGCAGATTCGATACTTCATTGGCGATGTTCGTGACGCGGATAGGCTTCGCCGTGCAATGGAAGGAATCGACACCGTCGTGCACGCGGCAGCGTTGAAGCAGGTGCCGGCAGCTGAGTACAATCCGTTCGAGTGCATCAAGACCAACGTTATCGGTGCGCAGAACGTGATTGAAGCATGTCTGGACACTTCGGTCCGAAACGTCGTGGCCTTGTCCACAGACAAGGCAGCCGCGCCAATCAATCTATATGGAGCCACCAAACTGTGCTCCGACAAGCTTTTTACCGCCGCCAATAATATCCGTGGACATCGGGATATTCGCTTTAGCGTGGTCCGCTACGGCAACGTCATGGGAAGCCGCGGCTCGGTGATTCCGTTCTTTCTGGAGCGTAAGGCGAGCGGAACGCTGCCCATTACGGATCCTGCAATGACTCGGTTCAATATCAGCCTCCAAGAGGGCGTTGATATGGTGCTCTGGGCGCTGGACAACGCAGTGGGCGGGGAAATCTTCGTTCCAAAGATTCCCAGCTACCGGATTACTGACGTTGCCACGGCAATCGGCCCGGAGTGTGAGTACCCGGTGGTGGGCATCCGGCCTGGTGAAAAAGTTCACGAGGAGATGATCACCGCAAGCGATAGCTTTAACACGGTTGATCTTGGTCCCTACTTCGCCATCTTGCCCAGCGCCGGGGTTCATTCGGTGGCGAGTTACTGCACCGATCATGGCGGCAAGCCTGTTTCCGCCGGATATGCCTACAACAGCGGAAGCAACGATCGATTCTTGGATGTGGATGAACTGCGCGCGTTGATCCGCGAATACGTGGATCCGTCGTTTGAGACTGTGGAATGATTCCGTACGGTCGCCAAGACATCACCCAGGCGGACATCGATGCGGTAGTAGGCGTGTTACAGTCCGACTTCCTTACCCAGGGGCCCCAGGTGCCCCTGTTCGAGAAAGCGGTCGCAGAATACGTCGGCGCCCGCCACGCATTGGCGGTCAACAGCGCCACCTCAGCCCTGCATATCGCCTGTTTGGCGCTGGGTCTAGGTCCGGGCGAGTGGCTTTGGACCACGCCGGTCACTTTCGTTGCCTCCGCGAATTGCGGGCTGTATTGTGGCGCGCGGGTCGATTTCGTAGACATCGACCCACGTACCTACAACCTGTGCCCGCAGGCACTCGAGCGGAAGCTCGTCGCCGCGCAAGCTGCCGGCCGCCTGCCCAAGGTGGTGGTCGTTGTCCATCTGTGCGGGCAACCATGCGACATGGCCGCCATCCACGCGCTTGGCCAGCGCTACGGTTTCAGGATCATCGAAGACGCCTCGCATGCCATCGGAGGCAGGTACAAGGGTGAGTTCATCGGCAACGGCCGCTACAGCGACATCACCGTCTTCAGCTTCCACCCGGTCAAGATCATCACCACCGCCGAAGGCGGCATGGCGCTCACCAACGATGTGGAGCTCGCCAACAAGATGGCCCTGCTGCGCAGCCACGGTATCACTCGCGATGTGGCGCAGATGACGCACGCCTCCGACGGCCCCTGGTTCTACCAGCAGATCGACCTCGGCTTCAACTACCGAATGACCGAGATGCAGGCTGCCCTTGGTGTCAGCCAGATGGGCCGCCTCGACCAATACGTCGCGAGCCGCCACGAACTGGCCTCGCGCTACGACAAACTGCTTGCGGACCTGCCGGTGACTCGACCTTGGCAGCATCCTGACAGCTATTCCGGCCTGCACCTCTACGTCATCTGCCTCCAACTCGATCAAATCGACAAGACTCACCGCCAAGTGTTCGAGTCGCTGCGCGAACGGGGCATCGGCGTGAACCTGCACTACATCCCGGTGCACACTCAGCCCTACTACCAGCAAATGGGCTTCAAGGCAGGCGACTTCCCCGAAGCTGAGCGCTACTACGCCGAGGCGATCAGCCTGCCGATGTTCCAGACCTTGAGCGACGCGCAGCAGGATGAGGTTGTCGCAGCTTTGCGTATCTCTCTTGGATCATGAAAGTCGCCATCATCCCCGCCCGCGGCGGCAGCAAGCGCATCCCGCGCAAGAACATCAAGCCTTTCTGCGGCAAGCCGATGATCGCCTGGTCGATTCAGTCTGCGCGCCTTTCCGGCTGTTTCCACCGCATCATCGTTTCGACGGACGATGCCGAAATCGTCGAGGTCGCCCGTGCCCACGGCGCCGAAGTCCCCTTCATGCGCCCGCCCGAGCTGTCGGACGACCACACCGGCACCATCCCGGTCATCGCTCACGCCATCGACTGGATGACCCGCAACGCGAGCCCGGTCGACTTCGTCTGCTGCCTCTACGCTACCGCGCCCTTCGTCCAGGCCGAAGACCTGCGACGCGGGTTAGACGTGCTGCAACAGAGCGGCGCCGACTACGCTTTCTCCGTCACCAGTTACGCCTTCCCGATCCAGCGCGCGATCCGCATCACCACCGATCAGCGGGTGGAGATGCTCAACCGCGAGTACTTCAACGCCCGCTCGCAGGATCTGGAAGAAGCCTTCCATGATGCCGGTCAGTTCTACTGGGGCCGCGCCGCCGCCTGGCTGGCCGGTGAGCCGCTGTTCTCGCACGATGCTGCTCCCGTGCCGCTGCCGCGCCATCGCGTGCAGGACATCGACACCGCGGAGGACTGGGAACGCGCCGAATGGCTGTTCAAGGCCATGCAGTCGCGGGCGCAGGATTAATATGAAAGTTGCCTTCCGCTCCGACGCCTCGCGGCAAATCGGTACCGGTCACGTCATGCGCTGCCTGACGTTGGCCGACGCGCTCGCGGCCAGCGGCGCGGACTGCCAGTTCATCTGCCGCGCGCACGAAGGCAACCTGATCGACTTCATTCGAGGGAAGGGCTACGTCGTCCATGCGTTGCCTATTACCCATAAGGCAAGCGCGGACTCGACCGCGCCCGGCTCGGACGCATCTACCGCCGTCCTTGCCCACAGCCACTGGCTCGACGCCACGCAAGCGCAAGACGCCGAGGCTTGCGTCCGCATCCTGGCGGCGCAGCGCCCCGATTGGCTGATCGTCGATCACTACGCGCTCGATGCCCGCTGGGAGCGCACTCTGGCGCCGCACTACCAAAAGCTGATGGCGATTGACGACCTAGCAGACCGGCCCCACGCTTGCGATCTGCTACTCGACCAAACCTTCGGTCGCGAGGCGACGGACTATCGCTCCCTTGTACCCGCCGCCTGTCACCTGCTATGCGGCTCACAGTACGCTTTGCTGCGACCTGAATTCGCAGCCTTGCGCCCCTACAGCTTGCTGCGCCGAGCCCGGCCAGCGTTGCGCGAGGTACTGATCACCATGGGCGGCGTCGACAAGTACGACGCGACCGGGCAGGTGCTGCAGGCGCTGAGTACCAGCCCCCCCTTGCCTGCGGAGTGCCGAATCACGGTGGTCATGGGCGCGACGGGACCGTGGCTGACCAAGGTGCAGAGCCAGGCGCAAGACATGCCTTGGCCGACTCGCGTGCTGGTTGGGGTCAGCGACATGGCGCAACTGATGGCCGATAGCGATCTGGCTATTGGAGCGGCGGGGGCGACATCGTGGGAGCGGTGTTGTCTGGGAGTACCAACCATCATGCTCGTGTTGGCCGAGAACCAACGCAAGGTCGCGCAGGGTTTGGAACAGGCGGGTGCGGCAAAGCTCATCAACCTTAGCCACAGCGCACCTACCCAGATAAGCCAAGCGCTCGTTGCATTAATGGGCGATGCAGCGCAACTGCTGCATATGAGCGAGTGCGCCGCGAGCATCGTGGATGGATCGGGTGTGAATGCCGTGATGCTGGAACTGGAGGTTTGAGATGAGAAAATCCAATCTGACAGGCGTCCGACCAATGAACGAAGGGGATCTCGACCTGGTGCTGTCTTGGCGGAACCATCTAGAAGTTCGGCGCTATATGTACACGCAGCATGAGATAACGCGCGAGGAGCACGCGCGCTGGTTCGCACGGACGTCGCAGGATCCGGAAAGGCATCTGCTTATGTTCGAGATCGACACAACCCCCCTTGGCTTCATCAACCTCCACCAGATCGCGAGTGGTGGTATCGGTGACTGGGGCTTCTACGTGGCGCCGCATGCGCCAAAGGGAACTGGTCGAACACTTGGACTGACCGCTCTAAGGTATGCGTTTGAAGCTGCGCGGCTGCACAAACTGTGCGGTCAGGCACTAGCCGTCAACGAACCCTCCATTCGCTTCCACCTGAACCTGGGTTTCCAGCGAGAGGGCGTTTTGCGTCAACAACACTTCGACGGCCAGAAACACTACGATGTGGTTTGCTTCGGCCTGCTCGTCAGTGAATGGCATCTAGCGAATTAAGAGAGAATCCGATGTCGAACATGCCATACGTAACCATCGCCCAGCGTCGAATCGCTGCCGACGCGCCGCCCTACGTCATCGCCGAGCTCTCTGCCAACCATAACGGCAAGCTTGCCACCGCGATGAAGCTCATCGAGGAAGCAAAGGAGGCCGGGGCGGATGCGGTCAAGCTGCAGACCTACACCGCAGATACCATCACTTTGAACAGTGACGCCGAAGAGTTCCAGATTCACGGCGGCCTCTGGGACGGCAAGACGCTCTATCAGCTTTACCAAGAAGCGCACATGCCCTGGGCGTGGCACAAGCCCCTGTTCAACCATGCCCGCAAGCTCGGCATCACCATCTTCAGCTCGCCGTTTGACAACACCGCGGTCGACCTGCTTGAAGGCCTTAGCGCTCCGGCTTACAAGATCGCCTCTTTCGAGGCGGTCGACCTGCCCTTGATCAAGTACGTTGCCAACACTGGCAAGCCGATGATCATCTCCACCGGCATGGCGGATGCGGAGGAGATCCAAGAGGCCATCGACGCGGCACGCGAAGGTGGCTGCAAGGAGCTCGCCATCCTTCACTGCGTGAGCGGTTACCCCGCGCCGGCGGAGGACTACAACTTGCGAACCATCCCCGACATGATCAAGCGTTTCGGCCTGGTCACCGGCCTGTCCGACCACACACTCGACAACGTCACTGCGGTCGCCAGCGTCGTCGTGGGCGCGTCGATCATAGAAAAGCATTTCACCCTCGACCGCAGCGGCGGCGGTCCGGATGACAGCTTTTCTCTGGAGCCGGCGGAACTGGCGGCGCTTTGCCGCGACAGCAAGACCGTGTGGGCAGCGCTGGGGAAGGTGGATTACGGAAGCAAGTCGAGCGAGCAGGGCAACATGAAGTTCCGGCGATCTCTGTACTTCGTAAGGGATATGCAGGCGGGGGACGTGGTCACGGCTGACGACGTGCGAAGTGTGAGGCCTGGGTACGGGCTTCCACCCAAGTACCTGAATCAGGTTCTCGGTCAGGTGGTCGCCGTGGACGTGAAGGCTGGCACAGCAGTCAGTAGCGCCGCACTTACGGCTGACGGACGATGAGGGGCTAGGGGCTCCGTTGGTTGAATATGATTACTGATAAGAGTCCAGATTTTTTTCTGGCGCGATCCAATAAGGTTCTTGAAACCTGCGATTGGTTGGGACGCGTGCTGAATCGTATTCACCGCGTCGATTTCTCGCACAGTTTCTGGACGAGAGTTTTGGCTGCGTATGCGACTGCCGCCTACAATCAAAAGGAATTCTTCGCCGCGGAGGTTTATCCATTTCCGGTTACCTTCCAGCCGATCAATGGATGGTCGCCAGCGGGGAGGGTGGAGGTACTGCGGGATCGGGTTATAACGACATTGCGCTCGTACAGAGGAGCGCACCCCCTGACGGATATTCCGGACAAGATCCCAAAGTCCCGACGGATAGCCGTCGGCGTCCGAGCTGACTTAATTTCGAAGGAATTGGATGCTGTTCCCCTTAGCTTCAACTGGGTGCCATTTCTCGGAGATCACAATCCAGGTGCCAGAGCGCGACTGCTCGAAGAGGCAGAGCTTCAGAAGACGACGAGCTCCAAGAACATTTGCCGCAACGTGCCACAGATATATGTCGAATACTTCGATGCCTTGCTCGGACATTTGAAAAGGGCGGAGGCACTTGGAGTCGAAAAGGTGTTCGTTGAACACTATGGTTCGTCGTTTGAGCTAATCTTCGCCGCCTATCTGTCGGAGCGAATCGGGGCTGAGTTGAACCAGCTACAGCAGGGCGGATTCGTTGGCGAGACGGTTATTTCGATCGAACCGATGAAGCGGGCGCAGTACGACCGCCTCTTGACTTATGGATGGCGCGCGGGACCACAGGATTCGCCGTATTTTGCGATCCGACTGGAACAGTTCGAAGGCGATTTCAGGAGACACGCTGCCGAGAAGGTCTTCAGGGACTTGCTAGTCGTGTACGGGAGTCCAGCGACATCGCAAGCAATGCAAGAGCATTATGAAGAGTTTACCGAAGGGCTGCTGGCGGGAATTGACAGGAATAAATTTCCCAGGATCCTGTTGCGCCCAAGGGCGAAAAGCAGGTTCCTCAGGATGACTGACTACCCGAAGGCATTTAAGATGGCGAGGCGGAGTGAAATCGATAGCGGGCACCGCCCGATCTCTTCTCTTTGCGCGACATCTTCTCTGGTGATTCAAGTGACCACGCCGTCGACGAATTTCCTGGAATGCATTTTTGTGGATAAGCCGGTCTTAGCATTAGATACGAATCAATTCCCTACTCAGATCTTGAGGCCGCACCTTGAGTTCTTCAGGCGTGCGGGAATTCTTCATGAAAGTACTGCCGCTATGGTTGGATTCTTGAATTCGGTGGACGTATCCCTGTGGTGGGGGCAGTTGATCCGCGAAGAAGAATATAAAGAGTTCAAGAGGTTGTTCACAAGGTCGAGGGTGCAGTATCTGGAACAGTTGGATGGACGAGAAAATGATATCTAGAATTTCGATTGTTGCCGGAGCTCGCCCCAATTTTGTCAAGATTGCGCCAATTCTTCGCAATCTTGAGCGGGAACGCACCGTTGGAAGTAGCGGCATCCGGTGCCGCTTGATTCACACTGGACAGCATTATGACCATGGAATGAGCCAGAGTTTCTTCGACGATCTGGGCATCCGGGCGCCTGACGCTAATCTCAACTGCGGCTCGGGCACCCAAGCCGAAACGACGGCGGCAATTATGGTCGCTTTCGAGCGTGAGCTGACCACGCATCTGGCCGACCTTGTGCTGGTAGTTGGAGACGTGAACAGCACGCTGGCTTGCAGCATCGTCGCCAAGAAGATGGGGTGCCTGCTGGCACACGTCGAGGCGGGCATTCGCTCCGGTGATATGAGCATGCCGGAAGAAATTAATCGCATTGTGACGGACAGTTTGAGCGATATCTTCTACACGCCCAGTATCAGGGCCAATCAGAACCTTCAGCGGGCCGGAGTTGCGGAGAAGAGCATAGTTTTCGTTGGAAACGTGATGATTGACTCATTGGTTGGTAATTTGGAACGATTGCAGCGGCCAACTATCTGGGAAGAAGCGGGGTTGGCATCCGGGCAATACATCGTCCTCACCATGCATCGGCCTGCAACGGTAGATAATTCCAATCAGGTGCAAGGGTTGCTCGAAGTGATCTGCAGGCACACTGATCTGCCGATTGTCTTTCCAGTACACCCGCGTACGCGGGACAAGGTGGAGGGGGTAGCCCACCGCTACCCGAATCTTTTGTTGGTGCCACCTATGGGATACCTCGAGTTTATTTACCTGGTGCGACGGGCGAAAGGTGTGATCAGCGATTCGGGAGGCATCTCCGAAGAGACCACTTATCTGGGCGTGCCCTGCATCACCCTGCGCGACAACACCGAGCGACCGGAGACGATCACGCAAGGCACCAATCGTCTTGTGGGCCACGATCACGGGAGGCTGCGCAAAGCCATGGCGGACCTGATGGCTGGCAAGTGGCAGCATGGGCAGATACCAGAGAAGTGGGACGGCCGTACGGCCGAGCGCATCGCCGCGCACTTGGAAGGATTGGCTAGTGCGTAAGAAGAAGTATCTGATCGTCAGCCGTTCGTTCTATCCAGCCAATTCTCCGCGTGCCAACCGGACGACGGAACTCGCGAAAGAGCTGTGCCGACAGGGCCATACGGTAACGGTCTTGACGCCACACCATCCTGAGCAGGACGCCCTTGCCGCGGAGTACGGGATGGCAATGGCCGATCTCGGACAGGACTTGTGGCCTGAAGTCCCGATCTCATTCCGCGGTAAACAGAACATGATGCTGCGTGCCATCAGGCGCGCGCTGCTCTTGGCGATCGACTACCCCTCGATTCAGCTGCTTTGGCGCACCGCCCGGGCTTTGGAAAGACTCCCCCGGCACGATGTATTGATTTCGATCGCCGCCCCACACCCGGTTCACTGGGGGGTGGCGCGCGCACAGCGTCGCGGGCGGCTGCCGGCGGATGTGTGGCTGGCAGACTGCGGCGACCCTTACATGGGCCGGGAGAACGATTCGTTCTCCGTCATGCCTCATTTCAGCTTTCCGGAGAAAGCCTTCTGCCGGGGGGCTGACGCCATCACAGTGCCTGTGGAGGGAGCCAGAGATGCCTACTATCCGGAATTTCGCAGCAAGATCCATGTGATCCCACAGGGCTTTCGCTTCGCCGACTACGAACATCTGAAGATGATCACGCCTCTTCAGGATGGAGTGGTGCGCTTCGCCTACGCGGGGCTCTTCATTCCGGGGCGACGCGACCCGACTCGGTTCCTCCAAGAGCTGGCGGAGCGCAAGGAGGTCTTCGAGTTCCATGTGTTCACCACGAGTCCGATGCTTGTGGAACCATTCGCCAAGCGAGACCCCCGGATCATTGTTCGTGACGTCCTCCCGCGCAGGCGGGTCATGGAAGAGCTTGCGTCCATGGACTTCGTTGTCAACTTCGAAAACGTGGGTGCCCGTCAAACGCCAAGCAAGCTGATCGACTACTGGCTGTGCGGCCGGCCGATCCTCAACTTGCGCGACCATGATCTGCCGACCGAGGTGATCCATCAGTTTTTGGCCGGCCGGTACGATGCGGCGCTTCAGATCGATCGACCGGAACGCTACGACATTTCCAATGTCGTTTGCCAGTTCGACCGCCTGGCCGACGAGTCGCTGGCGCGCGGGTTGCAGCGCTGAGCAGGGCGGATATGCGGACACCTTCGGAACTTAGCCCCCGGCAGCTCACGGCCAGAAGCCCCACGCTTGGCCGTTCTGCACGGCTCTACCTGCTCGCGCTGCTGGCGCCTTTTGTCTCGGTGGTGCTGGCGGTGTTGCGTCCGCGGGATCCCGCATCCCGCAATTTGGTGTGGATATTTACCGTCTATTTTGGCGCAGCCTTCTACATGGCTGCCAACTCGGCGTCTGATTCCGTCAGGTATGCAGAGTGGCTGCAGGAAATGCACCAGTCCGATTTCGGACTGGGCGACCTGCTCGGGTTGTTTTTTTCGCAGGGCAGCAAATACCAGGACGTCTACCAACCCCTGCTGACCTATGTGATTTCGCTAGTGACTGATGAGTATCGGATACTCTTCGCGGCCTTCGGGCTGTTGTTCGGCTACGTGTATTCGCGCAACGTGTGGTTCCTGATTGACCGGATTCCCGGTCGGTTCGGCGCGCTGGTGGTGTTCCTCTTGGTGGCCTATGCCTTCCATGTCAACATCGGCTCTGGTCTCAACGGCGTCCGGATGTGGACGGCGCTTCACGTGTTCGTGTTCGGATTCCTGCACTACCATGCCACGGGGCGGAGGAAGTACCTCGCCATCGTCTTGGCTACACCTCTGATCCACTTCTCCTTCTGGCTCGCTTGCTTCGTGACGGCCGCCTATTTCTTGGTCCGACGGTTTGGTCTGGCTGTCTATGTGTTCTTTCTGATATCGATGCTGGGCGCCGCGCTTGACCTTTCCACCGTGCAGACACTGATGGGCTATCTTCCCTTGCCGATAGAGGAGCGCGCCTCCAGCTATATCGGCGCAGCAGACGCCAACCCGGACGTGATGGAGGACCGCAGGAACTCCGCGATCTGGTTCCTGCAGCTGAACCACTGGCTGACGGCCGCCTTCTTCACCTTCAGCGCAAGCTGGATGGTCTGGCGTGGATGCCTGCGTCAACACGGCGGCCTGGTACGCAACCTGCTTGTGTTCGGCATGCTTTTGTACGGGGTGATCAATCTGGTCAGCTACATTCCGTCACTGGGCCGATTCTATGCGCTGGCCGAGATGCTGCTCCTCGCTGCGCTCATCCTGTTCGTGGCGGTTGGGGCCGGCCGTAAGCGTCTGGATCGCCAAGTCATGGCTGGCGCCTCGTTGATGCTCATCCTCAACTTGGCCTTGGGCGTGCGCTTCATGCTCGGCTTTGCCTCGATCTGGTTAATTTTGGGCAATTTCTTTCTGGCGCCGTTCACAAGCGCTGATCAGAGCCTATATGAGTTGATTTTTTACGTACTGCGGGGAATGCGGTGAGCGCTCGGGGTGCGGGTTGATGAGGCTTCCACCGCTCAAGGAAAGTGCGCTGTGGCTGTACACCAATCTTCGTGGTTGGCGAACACGGCGCAAGCTTGTTGTGTTTGAGAGCGACGATTGGGGCGCAATCAGGATGCCCGGGCAGCATGCTTACGATGCCTTGCTCGCTGCCGGAATCCGGGTAGATCGCTCGCCCTATGATCGCCTCGATTGCTTGGAGCGCCGTGAAGATCTGGACGCGCTTTTCCAGGTTCTTGATACCTATCGCGATGCCCGAGGGGGGGCGGCCAAGTTCACTTTCAATACGATCATGGGGAACCCGGATTTCGAAGCGATCCGGCGTGATGGTTTTGAGCGGTTTCACCATCAGCATATATTTGACAGCTACCGCGACTATCACGGGGACAATTTGGAGCGGGTTTGGCGCGATGCGATGCTGGAGGGCCTGATCAAGCCCCAGTTCCATGGACGCGAGCATCTGAATTCGATGCTATGGATGAGAGACCTCACGACAGGGGTTCGGGAAACCCGGGCGGCATTTGAGTATCGCTTCTACGGATTGCGGGCGCAGACCTCATCCCGCTGGCAGCACCATTACAAGGCGGCGCATTGTGCCGAGTCACCGGACGAGATGCGGGAAATTGGCCGAATCGCGACGGATGGGCTCGACATATTTGAGCAGACGTTCGGGTTCCGAAGCAGCACCTTTGTTGCCTGCAATTATGTACTGCCAGCCGAGCTGGAGGGCCATCTTGCAGGGCAGGGCATATCCATGATTCAAACCCAGCGTGGATATGTCCAGCCCCAACCCGGTGACGAGGGGCGGCGGAAGCTTGTTTATCGTTATCCGGGCCAGGCTAACTCGTATGGACAGCGGTACAGCGTTCGCAACATCCTCTTCGAGCCGTATCTGGATGGAGGGCAGGACTGGTGCGAACGGGCCATTGGTGAAATGGCCTTGGCATTTCGCTTGGGAAAGCCTGCGGTAATTTGCACTCACCGGGTGAACTATGTAGGCGGCATGGACGTACAACATCGGGACAGCAGTCTCGCGCAGCTTGAGCGCTTCCTCAGCGCAATGCTCCAGCGCTGGCCCGACTTGGAGTTCATCAGCAGCGACGAGCTGGCTCATGCAATGGGGGCCGCCGGAGCATGATTGCCTTCTCTCTCATGTCAGCGGATGGATGGTTGCAGAAAGGTGCATCACGTTAATGCGTCATCGCGGACAGCCTAAGTTGAGTACGGCATTGCAGCCAGATGAGGACGTTGTCGGACAGCGTGTCGGCATAAGGATCTCCATCGTCTGCATTTCGCTGCGGAGTGGGGGCACCGAGCGGATCGTCAGCCGCATCGCGAACCATTTTTCCAGTCGGCATGACGTCAATATCATCACCCTTGCCCGGGGCGAGACGTTTTTTGCGCTAGAAGACGGGGTTCAGGTTTCGCAGCCGTCGCACTTCGTGGGGCGAACGGTAAAGCCGGTCAGGGTTCTGTTGCAGCTAGCTCACGTGTATTTCGCTTGCAGACGACTGCCGTCAGATCTTTGCCTCATTTTTGGAGAGGACATCAGTGGACCTGTGACTATCGCTGCCCGTCTCGGGGGGGTATTGCGTGCGTGGGTGTTCTTTCGCGGCTCCCCGGAACGTTCTCTGCACGGTGTGAACGGACTGCTCAACCCCGTCCTGTGTGGATTCGCGAGTCGGATCATAGTGCAGACCCGCTCTACGGCGGACGGACTGCTAAGGCGCTATCGTTTCAATAAGATCAGCGTCTGGTCGAACCCGATCGAGATGCCGGAAGTGGTGCGGGACATGCGCGCGCGCCAACTAATTATCGTCAACGTGGGATCCATTGGTCGCCTGAAAAATCAGGAAGGTTTGCTTCGGATCTATCATTCTCTGGAACGCAGGGAGCAATGGCACCTGTTGTTCATTGGTGATGGGCCGAAGCGCGTGCTGCTGGAACAACAGGTCGAACAACTTGGCATGCGCGCTTCGGTTCAGTTCTGCGGCCAGCGGAAAGACGTCGGCAGTGAACTTGGCCGTGCATCCATCTTTGCCTTCACCTCCCTCTCGGAAGGATTTCCAAATGCGCTGGCTGAGGCGCTCGCAGCCGGGTGCGCGTGCGTAAGTTACGACTGTCCGACCGGTCCGAGTGAACTGATCCAAGACGGGGTGAATGGATTTTTGGTGCCCTTGGGGGACGAGTCACTGTTTGCTCTGCGTCTTCAGCAGTTGATCGACGACGAGTCATTACGCTCCACTTTTTCAGCGGCGGGACGTGACTCCATGCGCCGGTATGAGGCGAGCGCAACCATGCAGAAGCTGGAGGCGATGATTGCCGCGGGTGGTCGGAAGAGGGGCAGGGCTACATGCGACTCCTGATCAACACCTCCATTCTTCGCTTTGGTGGTGCGGTCCAAGTGGCGCTGTCGTTCATCCATGAGTGCCGAAGCCATCCTCAGCACGAATACCACGTGGTGCTTGGACCTGGCGTGGGAGCGGTGCTGGATCCGGCCGCCTTTCCGTCAAACTTCCATTTCCAACACAGTGCCTTCGGCGTGATGGGGTTGCGTGCCACCCGGCGCGTGCATCGCGAGATGGTCGCGATTGAGGCACAAGTTCGCCCCGACTGCGTGGTCACCACCTCCGGCCCGTCCTACTGGCGCAGTCGCGCACCGCATCTGATGGGGTTCAACTTGCCCTTGTACATCTATCCGGAGTCGCCTTACGTGCAGGCCCTTTCGCCTGTGCGCAAGCTGCGGCTGGCCGCGCGCCGTTGGTTGCACTGCCGGTACTTCCGCCGCGATGCGGATGCGTTCATCGTGCAGACGGATGACGTGAACGAGCGCGTTCGGCGGTTGTTTGCAAGTGATCGCGTGCATACCGTCACCAACAACTGCAGCGGCTGGTACAACAACCCTCCGTCGCATGCGCCCAGACTGCCGCCACGCGCCGACGGGGTGTTTCGGTTCCTCACGCTTTCCAGCTACTACGCCCACAAGAACCTGGAGCTGATACCCAAGGTGGTTGCGGCACTTCCAGAGCATCTGCGTAATCGCGTGGAGTTTGTGCTGACCCTGGACGAGGAGACCTATCGGAGGCGGATCAGCACGTCCATCCCGCCGCAGCTGCGCCTGACCGGCCCCGTGCCGCCGCCCGAGTGTCCTGCCCTGTACGCCGAGTGTGACGCGATGTTTCTGCCGACGCTTGCCGAATGTTTTTCCGCGTCTTACCCGGAGGCGATGAGAATGGGCACTCCCATCGTCACCACCGATCTCGGCTTTGCAAGAAGCATCTGCCAAGATGCAGCGCTCTACTTCAATGCTGGCGACGCCGAGTCCGCGGCGGGCGAGGTCGCACGGTTGGTGGAGGATCCTGCGCTGCAGGCCACGCTGCGTGAGCGTGGTGCCAAGCGGCTGGCTGCGTTCGACACGCCGGCGCAACGAGCGGAAAAGATCTTGGAGATCTGCGAACAGTCGGCCGCGGCGCGGGATTATTCCGCCGGGGCCAAGAGCGCTCGACGATGAGTCCCAGGGGGGCAGGAGCGCCGACCGGACGCCATCTGGTCATTCTCAACCAGGCGGCGAACTACCTGACGGTGGGCTTCGCCAACGCGTTCAATCGCCGCTTCGGCTCGGTCACATTGGTGACCGGTAGCGTGCACGTGCAGGGAGAAGCGCTCGATCAAGAGATCAAAGTCCACTACATCAATCGCTGGCATGAACGGCCTGCCAGAAAGAAGGCGCTTTCTTACGGCCTGGCGCTGCTGCGCATGTGGTGGCTGCTCTTAACAAAGTATCGCCGACACGAGGTACTGTTTGTCTCTGTGCCCCCAATGGCGTACCTGCTGAACCTGGTTTTGCCGCATCGCTTCAGCATGGTGATCTGGGACATCTACCCGGATGTGCTGAAGATCAGCGGGATGAAGGAATCCCATCCTGTGTACCGCATCTGGAGCTGGCTGAATCGGCGCTCGTTCCAGCGGGCATATCGATTGTTCACCATCAGCGAAGTGATGGCCGACGCGCTGGGAAGGTATGTCGACCGCAACCGGTTGGTCGTGCAGCCGATCTGGTCGATGTTCCAGGGCGGCGAACGGGTCGAGCGCGCGGACAATCGCTTCCTGCGGGACCACCACACGGATGGGCGCTTTGTGGTCCAGTATTCCGGCAACATCGGGCTGACGCACAACGTGGAACTGCTGATCGACGTTGCCGAGCGGCTCAAGGATGATGACCGGATCCTGTTCCAGATCATCGGCCGCGGACCCCGAGAGCTCGCCATCCGCCGCAAGGTGGCGGAGCGCGGGCTTTCCAATGTAAAGATGCTGCCGTTCCAGTCCGACGACATGTTTCCACACTCTCTTTCCGCCGCGGACTTGGGAGTTGTGATGCTCGACGAACGGGTGAGCCAGGGCTCCGTGCCCAGCAAGGCCTACAATCTGATGAGCTTTGGGGTGCCATCGCTGTACGTGGCGACGCCGGACAGTGAGCTTGCCCGATATGCGAACGGGTTTGGTCATGCGCAATGTTTGTCTGCTGGGCAGCTTGGGAAAATTGCTGCGTTCATCCTGGAATTGGCGTCTCGACCTGAATTGCAGGAAAAGATGGCCGGAAATGCCAGGGTCGCGTCTGGTCATTTCACACGGGCCAACGCGGATTGCGTTGTCGATGCCTATCTTGAGAAGAGTGATTTGAAGCGATGAGGCGAGTATTCCTGGACAATATCAAGAACCTGCGCGGCTGGCGTGCGCCCCGCAAGCTTGTGTCTTTCGCTGTCGATGACTATTGCAATGTGCGCGTGGCTTCGGTCCGCGCGCTGGACAATCTGAAGCGGGCTGGCCTTGATGTATCGGGGCAGTTCGACCACCTGGATACCGTTGAAACGCGGCAGGACCTCGAAGCGCTGTTCGCGGTGCTCGACTCGGTGCGCGGTGTCAATGATCGACCGGCGCTGTTTACTGCGTATGCGCTCTCTGCGAACCCGGACTTTTCGCGCATCCGTGAGGGCGGACGGACCTATGAGTACGAGTCCGTTCCGGACACCTTCGCAAGGTTGTCCGACGAGCAGCCGGAAGCCTATGAGGGTGCATGGGCGCTTTGGAAGGAGGGCATGCGCAAGGGGCTGATCCAACCCCAGTTCCATGGCCGCGAACATCTCAACGTGGACCTGTTCGAGCGCAAGCTTCGCGCGGGCTCGGCCGACCTGAAGGTCAACCTCGAGAACAACAGTGTCGCCGCGCTCACCGCTGAGCGGTCAATGCCCGGCGTAGGTTTCACGCATGCATTCGGGCTGCACGCGCGCTCTGAGCTGGCGGGGCATGAGGATCTCCTGCGCGACGGTCTGGACCTGTTCGAGAAGGTCTGGGGCTTTCGCTCCTCCACTTTCACGCCGCCGGCGCAGAAGCTGCATCCGTCGCTGTACCGGGTGGCGGAGGCGGGTGGCGTGCGGTCCATCGACAAGCCGTTGCGCTGCGTTCGGGCGATGGGTGACGGTGCGCAGCGACGCGAGACGAACCGCAGCGGACGCCAGCGCGGTCAGGATCATGTGACGGTAGTGCGCAACGTGGTGTTCGAGCCAAGCAAGGACATGGGATTCGAGCCCGTTGAGCGCGCCATGGCTCAGGTTGCCGCGGCATTTCGCTGGGGTCGGCCGGCCGTCATCAGCTCGCATCGGGTGAATTACTGCGGCCATCTGGACGAATCCAACCGCACGAATGGACTGGATGCCCTGCGCCGGCTGCTCAAGCGCATCACCGCGCGTTGGCCCGAAGCGGAGTTTGTGAGCGTGGACAGGCTGGTCGGAGAAATGGAGGCAGTGGGGTGAGATTGGCGCATCGAGTGATGTATCTGGGCTATTACGCCCGTCGCATGAAGTGGCCGTTGTTGCGGAGCTTCATGCACGCTGTGAAAGAGCGTGAAGGCATGGGGATGGCGCGCCAGGTGTTCGCGTTCCTGCGTGACTCCCTTCGCTACAACATCTCACCCCTGGAGTGGTATCAGTTCGGGTTCGCCGGCTTGGGTCACGAGGAGAAGCTCACCTGGGCTGGTACGGGCACCATGTACGAGTTCCAGCTATCGGCCAATCCTCCGGACAAGCGTGGGGTGCTGGATGACAAGCGTCGGTTCCACAGTGCTTACCGTGAGTTCTTCCGCCATCCGCTCTGGTCCATCGACGAACTGGAGCGCGACCTGTCGCTGGCGGGGCGCGTTTTGTCCGGGCATGAACGCCTGGTATTCAAGAGCTCGAACGGCAAGTGCGGCGCCACCGTCAAGGTCCATCGTAGTGCGAACCTGAACCCGGAAGGCTTGGTCGAGTGGATGCAGGCGCACGGGTTCGACATGGTGGAGGCCTTTGTCGAGCAGCACCCGGCGTTGCAGGCGCTGTCCCCATCCGCTGTCAATACGGTGCGGATTTTCACGCTTCTGGACGATGGTGGGCAGGTCCGGATCCTCGGATGCCGTTTGCGCATTTCGGTGAATTCACACGTGGACAATTTGGCGGCTGGAAATCTGGCCGCACCGATCGACGAGGAGACCGGCATCGTCGACGGTCCCGGTGTTTATTCGGACATTACGCGGCCGTCGGAGAAGGCGCATCCGATCACGGGCACGCCCATTGTCGGGTTCGAGGTGCCGTTCTGGCGCGAAACGTTGGAATTGGTGCACAAGGCCAGCTTGATGCATCCGCAGAACCGTTCCATCGGTTGGGACCTGGTGATCACACCGGAGGGACCGGGACTGATCGAAGGCAATCACGACTGGTGCAAGCTCGTATGGCAGCTGCCCGTGGGGCGGGGCCTCAAATCTTTGCTGGATGTGTCCCGCGATCCTTCGATGATCGTTTCCGGGTGGCGCGAATGACCGGTATCGAAAGCCTTGGCGGCCCTCTCCCCGCCGCGTTCGCTACCTACGGCTGGTGTCGTTCGACCTACACCGTCGTGAAGTCCCTCGCACTGCGGGGCGTGGCCGTGCACGTGGGCGATTCATCTCCTATGGCTATGTCTCGCTACTCGCGTTACTGCAAGAGCTTCACCCGGCTCCCGGATTTCTATGAGAAGCCTGAGCAGTACGTGGATGCCTTGGCCCTGGCGATGGAAAAAACCGGAGCGAAGGTTCTGCTTCCCTGCTTTGAGGATATTGAAGTGGTGATCCGGCACCGCAGTCGGCTCCCCGACCATGTACTCATGGCTTTGCCCGGGCTTGCTGATTGGGAGCGCGCGGAGGACAAGTACGATTACGTGCAGGCGCTGGAGTCCACTTCGTGTCCTACGCCGCGCACCCGGAAAATTGGCTCTGCCGATGAGCTGGCGGACATACGCAAGGATTTCACCTTTCCCGTGGTGGTGAAGATCCGTACGGGAAACGGATCCAGGGGGGTAGAAATTGTCGACCGGCCGGATGACCTGGAGTCGACGTTCTTCCGCATCGTGGACACCTTTGGGCTGCCTCCGCATCGATGGCCGGTCATCCAGGAGCGGCTTACCGGCAGGAAGTTCAAGCAGGAAGGCATCTTCGTCGGGGGCCACAGCGTCGCGAATGTGGTCTACCAGATCCTGCGCTGCAAGGAGCCGGACCTGTTCGGGACTTCCACGCTCCGGGAAACGCTGGACCATCCCGAACTTGCGGGCTACGCCGTAGACGCGCTGTCCGCGCTGAACTGGAACGGTGTCTACAACACCGATTGGATCTGTGATGAAGAGGGGACGCCGCACCTGATCGACATCAACGGCCGGCTGAGCGGTGCGTTGGCCATTTGCTATGCCGCCGGGGTCGATATCCCGTGGATGTGGTACCAGATGGCGATCGGCCGCGTGCCTGATCCCCAGTTGGCCGAGCCGGGAGTCCGGGCCCGGTGGCTGCTTGGGGACATGATCGGCGTGGTCCAACATCTCCGCGCCGGGGCGTTCCGTCAGATGCTGCAGATTTTCCGGCCGCAGCGGGGCTACATCGACGACTTCTCTTTGGCAGACCCGGTTCCACTGGGCGCCGAGGCGGCCGACTATCTCTACAAGTTCGTGAGTTCGGGAGGGTCGTTCACGCCGACCACGAAGGGCATGGTCCGCTAGGGGCGGCCGCCTGCTGCCGGTGACTCGATGTACGAACTCATGAAATCCCTTTCGCTGCTTGCCTATCCGCTGGGGCTGGGCTTGCTGCTCTCTGCGGCGGCGCTGGTGCTGTGCCGTATCGGGCTGCAGCGGTCCGGCTCGATCGTGCTCGGGTCGTCGATCCTGGTCATGTGGGTATTCTCGATGCCGGTGGTGGCCGACCACATGGTGGCGGCGCTCGAACGCGGCTGGCCTGACGTGCGGGTGGAAGCGTTGCCCGAGGCGGATGCGGTGCTTGTGCTTGGCGGCGCGTTCGGCACCGGCAATGGTCGCTTCCTGTACCCCTCTGCCGGCGGGGCGGTGGACCGCTACTGGCACGCAGCCAGGATCTACCGTGCAGGGCGGGCGCCGCGGGTGATCCTTAGCGGAGGTCGTCAGCCGCATCGCACCGGCGGGCTCACGGAGGCCGGGGCAGGCGCGATGTTCCTGGCCGACATGGGCGTGCCGCGGGAGGCCATGATCCTTGAGGCGCGGGCGCTGACCACACGGGGCCATGCGGAAGAGCTTGGTCCGCTGCTGGCCGAGCATGGGATCGGCTCGCTGCTTGTGGTCACCTCGGCTGCGCATATGCGGCGATCGATGGCGACCCTTTCCGGACTTGACGTGACCCTTGTGCCTGTGGCTACCGGCTTTTCCGTTTCAGGCGAGTCCGGCTTCCGGGTGCGAAGGCTGCTGCCGAGCGCCAGCGCGCTGTCGCGAAGTACATGGGCCATCCATGAACACATCGGATTGGCCTACTACCGAATTCGCGGCTGGGCCTGAGGCCCCTCCGCACCTACCATTGACACTTCAAGAACGGAAGCAACAACCACATGACCAAGAAAGCATTGCTGACCGGCATCACCGGCCAGGATGGCGCCTACCTGACCGAGTTCCTGCTGGGGAAAGGGTATGAGGTGCACGGCATCAAGCGCCGCGCCTCCCAGTTCAACACCCAGCGCATCGACCATGTCTACCAGGACCCGCATGAGCCGGACCAGCGCCTGGTGCTGCACTACGGGGACCTGACCGACTCCACCAACCTGATCCGGGTGGTGCAGGAGGTGCAGCCGGACGAAATCTACAACCTGGGTGCCCAGAGCCACGTGGCGGTGTCCTTTGAGAGCCCGGAGTACACGGCCAACAGCGATGCCATGGGCACGCTGCGCCTGCTCGAGGCGATCCGCATCCTGAAGATGGAAGACCGGGTGAAGTTCTACCAGGCGTCCACCTCGGAAATGTTCGGCAAGGTGCAGGAGGTGCCGCAGCGCGAGACCACGCCGTTCTATCCGCGCTCACCCTATGGGGTCGCCAAACTTTACGCCCACTGGATCACGGTCAACTACCGCGAATCCTATGGCCTGTACGCGTGCAGCGGGATCCTGTTCAACCATGAGTCGCCGCTGCGCGGTGAGACCTTCGTGACCCGGAAGATCACGCGGGCGCTGGCGCGGATCTTCCTGGGCCTGGATGCCTGCCTGTACCTGGGCAACCTCAATGCCCTGCGCGACTGGGGCCACGCGCGCGACTACGTGGAGGCGCAGTGGCTGATGCTTCAGCAGGAGGAGGCAGAGGACTTCGTCATCGCTACCGGCAAGCAGCATTCGGTGCGTGACTTCGTGGTAGCGGCCGCGAGCCGCCTTGGGCTGGAGATCGAGTGGCGCGGCGAAGGCGCCGACGAGCATGGGGTTCTGGCCGCGGCACCCGATGAGTGCAAGACCCCGCCGGGTAGCCGGATCGTGGCGGTGGACAAGCGCTACTTCCGCCCTGCGGAAGTAGAAACGCTGTGGGGTGATGCGAGCAAGGCGAAGGAGAAGCTGGGCTGGGAGCCGCGTACCAGCTTCGATGAGCTGGTCTCGGAAATGGTGGAGAAGGACCTGGAGTGGGCGCAGCGCGACGCGCTAATCGAGAAGAACGGCTACCGCGCCTACCGGTTCCGGGAATGACCATGGACACCAACAGCAGCATTTTCGTGGCCGGCGGCCGCGGAATGGTTGGCAGTGCGATCCGCAGGGCGCTTGCGGCGGAGGGCTTTGGCAATGTTGTGGCACCCGCGCGCTCCGAGCTCGATCTCATGGATCAGCCCGCGGTCGCTACCTGGTTCGAGGTCAATCGCCCGGAGTACGTGTTCCTGGCGGCTGCCAAGGTGGGGGGCATCCACGCCAACGACACCTACCCGGCCGATTTTCTCCACGACAACCTGGTGATCGAGACCAATGTTATCCATTCGGCCTGGAAGATCGGCGCGAAGAAGCTCTGCTTCCTCGGCTCGTCGTGCATCTATCCAAAGCACGCGCCGCAGCCGATGAACGAGGACCAACTGCTCACCGGCCCGCTCGAGCCCACCAACGAGTGGTATGCGATTGCGAAGATTGCTGGGATCAAGCTGTGCCAGGCGTATCGCCGCCAGCACGGGTTCGATGCGATCAGCCTCATGCCGACCAACTTGTATGGACCGGGCGACAACTTCCACCCGGAGAACTCACATGTGCTGCCGGCGCTGATCCGGCGCTTCCACGAGGCCAAGGAGGAGGGACGCGCCAACGTGGTGATCTGGGGCTCCGGCACGCCGCGGCGTGAGTTCCTGCACGTGGACGACCTGGCGAACGCCTGTGTATTCCTGATGCGCGGCTATTCGAGTGAGCAGTTCGTCAACGTGGGCGTGGGCAAGGACATCTCCATCCTCGAGCTCGCACAGCTGGTCGCAGACGTGGTTGGCTACCGGGGCGAGATTCTTACCGACCCGGACAAGCCGGATGGCACCCCGCGAAAGCTGCTGGACGTATCGCGGCTCGAGGCGCTCGGATGGCGCGCCTCGATCGGTCTGGAAGTGGGGATCCGCGGTGCGTACCAGTGGTTCCTCGACAATCGCGGCACGGCAAGGCTTTAGGGGTTGGCGCCATGAAAGGTGATGGGGAAAGCATCGCGAGGGAACTCGTCGACATGGTGGCCGGGCTCTATGCGCCCGAACGGAAGGTACCCCTGCACCGCCCGGTGTTTGAGGGCAACGAGAAGCAGTATCTGGTCGACTGCATCGACTCCAACTTCGTCTCTTCGGTAGGCGCTAAAGTTGTCGAGTTCGAGCAGCGGATCGCGGAGTTCACCGGCGCCGGCTATGCGGTTGCGACCGTCAACGGCACCGCCGCGTTGCACGTGGCACTGCAACTTGCCGGCGTGGGCCGGGACGATGAGGTCATCAGCCAGGCGCTTACCTTTGTCGCGACCTGCAATGCCCTCAGCTATGCAGGCGCTATTCCGGTGTTCGTGGATGTAGACAGGGACACTTTGGGCCTTAGCCCGGTTGCCCTCCGGGCCTTCCTCGAAGCGCACGCCGAGCGCCGTGACGGCGGCTGCTGGAACATAACTTCGGGCCGTCGCATTGCCGCCTGCGTGCCGATGCACACCTTCGGAATTCCCCTGCGGATCGCCGAGGTGGCTGTCATCTGCGACGAGTGGGGCATCGCCTTGGTGGAGGATGCCGCCGAGTCGCTGGGCAGCTGGGTGGGCGATCGCCACACCGGCACCTTCGGCAGACTGGCCACGCTCAGCTTCAACGGCAACAAGGTGATCACTACCGGCGGCGGCGGGATGATCATTACAGACGACGCGGATCTCGCCAAGCGCGCGAAGCATCTGACCACCACAGCCAAGGTACCGCACCCCTTCGAGTTCGTGCACGACGAGATCGGCTACAACTACCGGTTGCCAAATCTCAACGCGGCGCTGGGCTGCGCGCAGATGGAGCTGCTGCCGCAGATGCTCGAGATCAAGGCCGGGGTGGCGCAGCGCTACCGCGATTTCTTCGCCGGCACCGGTGTCAGCTTCGTGGAGCCACTGCCGGGGGCGACGGCCAACTGGTGGTTGAACGCTATCGTGCTCGGCTCAGAGGAGGAGCGCGACGCCTTCCTGCAGTACACCAACAGCCGCGAAGTGATGACCCGCCCGGTCTGGCGCCTGATGTCGCGCTTGCCCATGTTCCAGCAATGCCAGCATGACGGGCTGGAGACTTCCCGTTGGCTGGAGGCGCGGGTCGTGAACTTGCCCTCCAGCGTTCCCGAGAGTGAATTCCCGAGGTTGCGTGCTTGAACATTCTTGAATTGATCGGCCGCACCGCGCCGCTCTTCGACACCGACATCCAGCGCCACGAAGCCGAACTCTCTGGCCTTGTGCAGTCCAGCCGCTTTTTGGTAATCGGCGGCGCCGGCTCCATCGGCCAGGCGGTGACGCGCGAAATCTTCAAGCGCAAGCCGCGTGTGCTGCACGTGGTCGACATCAGCGAAAACAACATGGTCGAGCTGGTGCGGGACATCCGCAGCACGCTGGGCTACATCGAGGGCGACTTCCGCACCTTCGCCATCGACTGCGGTAGCCGTGAGTTCGCCGCGCTGATGGCGGCCGGTCGGGGCTACGACTACGTGCTCAACCTCTCCGCACTCAAGCACGTGCGCAGCGAGAAGGACCCGTTTACCCTGATGCGGCTGGTCGAGGTGAACGTGCTCAACACCATCAGCACCATCGCCCAGGCGCGGGCGGGCGGGGCACGCAAGTACTTCTGCGTGTCCACCGACAAGGCTGCCAACCCGGTGAACATGATGGGTGCCAGCAAGCGGATCATGGAGATGTTCCTGATGCGCGCCAGCCTGGAGCAGCCGATTTCCACAGCGCGCTTCGCGAACGTCGCGTTCTCCGACGGCTCGCTTCTGCACGGGTTCAACCAGCGGGTTGCGAAGCGGCAGCCGATTTCGGCGCCAAACGACGTACGTCGCTACTTCGTGACGCCGCAGGAGTCGGGCGAGCTGTGCCTGAGCTCATGCCTGCTGGGCGGCAATCGAGACATTTTTTTCCCGAAGCTGAGCGAGGAGCTGGACCTGACCCGCTTCTCGGACATTGCCGTGCGCTACCTGCAGTCACTCGGTTTCGAGCCGCATGAGTGCGACAGCGAAGACGAGGCGCGTGAGTGGGCGGATGAACTGATCGCCGCCAAGAAGTGGCCGGTCTACTTCTTTGCGAGCGACACGACAGGTGAGAAGGACTTCGAGGAGTTCTTCACCGATGCCGAGACGCTGGACATGGACCGGTTCGCGAACATCGGCGTGATCCTCAATGAGCCATCGTTTGACGACGCGCGGCTGGAACACTTCCTCGCGACCATCGACGCTATCCGCAGCGGCGCGACCTGGGACAAGCCCGAGATCGTCGATCTCTTCAACCACATGATTCCGGACTTTGCCCACAAGGAAACGGGCAAGTATCTCGACAACAGGATGTGACATGCAGCGATTGCTCGACATTGTGTTTTCCGGCCTGGCCCTGCTGGTGCTCTCGCCCCTGCTGGTGCCCATCGCCATCGCACTGCGCCTGAGCGGCGAGGGCGAGATCTTCTACGTGCAGCAGCGGATCGGGCGAGGCGGTCGTTTCTTTGGTCTGTACAAGTTTGCGACCATGTTGAAGGACAGCCCCAACCTGGGCACTGGCACCGTGACCGTAAAGCACGATCCGCGTGTGCTGCCGATGGGCCGTTTTCTGCGCAAGACCAAGCTCAACGAGTTGCCGCAGCTGCTCAACATCTTCAAGGGCGACATGAGCATCATCGGCCCGCGGCCTCAGACGCAGCGCTGCTTCGACGCCTTCCCGCCGCGCTCGCAGGCGGAGATCGTGAAGGTGCGCCCGGGTCTGTCTGGCATCGGCTCGATCGTCTTCCGCAATGAGGAGGACCTGATGCACGCCAGTGCCGAACCCGAGCGCTTCTACGACGACGTGATCATGCCTTACAAGGGAGCGCTGGAAGAGTGGTACGTCGCCAACCAGGGGTTGTGGACCTACCTGTGCTGCATTGCCGTGACAGCGTGGGTGGTGCTGGTATCGGGATCCGGGGTTGCCTGGCGGGTGTTCCGGTTACCCGAGCCGCCGGTGGAACTGCTTGAAGCGGGCGGAGCGGTCGGGGCCTCCGACAGAGGGGTGCAATGACGCCGGTCGAATGCTACCGGGAGGTCGCCCGGCTGCACGTACCTCGGATCGATACCTCGGCAGCGCCATGATGAATGTTGTTTCCGACTTGGCGCTGGCTGTACTGGTGCTGGCCGTGGGCTGGTTTCTTGCTCGCCGCGGAAGCATCTTTGCGCGCGTGCTTATTTTCGGCTCCGCGCTGTTGATCTCCGCCCTTCTATTCCTGCCCGGCCCGCAGATCTCTGGCGCTGTTGGCGCGGATGGCCTCATTTTCCTCCGCCAACTCGCCGCTCACACTCCTTGGGGCGTCTCGGAATGGGTCCACTTCCTGATCTTCATGTGGCTTGGCTTCCTGCTGTGGCTGGTCCGCGCCGACCTGCGGGGATGGAAAGCCTGGACCTTAGTGGCGGTCCTCTCCGTTGGTGCCGAACTGGCTCAGGACCTCGCTCCCGGCCGCGCCCCCCGCCTGGACGATGTGCTGTTGAATCTGGCAGGGGGCATGGCCGGCATCCTCCTGGGCATTGCCCTCCGACGCCTCCGCAAGGGTCCATAGGCCCGGATATGCAGCGCGACCGTCCTGACGCTTGGCGTGGAGCTGCTGCTGGCCCGTGGTAGCCCTCCGGTGGTGGCGGTGCTGCTGGTAGCTTCCGCCCTGGCAGTGTCGGCGATGTTGTTCCTCCCCACCGCGGTGCTGGGCGACTGGTTCGGCATGGACCGCGTGCATCGCCTGTGCGGCCTGACACGCGGCACGCCGCAGGACCCGCCGGAATGGATTCACCTCTTCGCCTTCGTCTGGCTGGGCCTGCTGGTCTGGCTGGCGCGCAAGGACGTGCGCAACTGGTGGGGAGTTGTCTTGGTCGCGGCCTTTGGCGTGGCCGCGGAGTTGTCGCAATGGCTGACGGATGGGCGGCAGCCGAAGCTTGAGGATGCGGCGTTGAATGTTCTTGGCGGGTTGGCCGGGGTTCTGCTCGCGTGGATCGGTTGCTCGCTGATGGCCGCCTGGGGCCGTCGAAGCGGTCGCTGATGCGACAGCAGCTACCGGTATGATCCGGGTCCCCGCACCGCAGGAGCACGCCCGTGTCATCGAAAGCATTCAAGGCCTATGACATCCGCGGGCGGGTCCCCGATGAACTCGATGAAGCCCTGGCCATGCGCATCGGCGCTGCCACCTCGGAGTTGCTCGGCCCCGGTGCGGTCGTTGTCGGGCACGACATCCGCCTGAGCAGCCCTTCGCTGCAGGCGTCGCTGGCGCAGGGCCTGCGCGAAGCCGGCCGCGAGGTCGTCGATATTGGCCTCTGTGGCACCGAGGAGGTCTATTTCCAGACCGATCACCTGGGTGCGGCCGGTGGCGTGATGGTGACCGCCAGCCACAACCCCATGGACTACAACGGCCTGAAGCTGGTGCGCGAGAACGCGCGGCCGATCAGCGCCGATACCGGCCTGTTCACCATCCGCGACCGTGCGCTGTCCGACGACTTCACCGCGGGGCAGGGCGCCGGCGGCAGCCGCGCGATGACCGACAAGTCGGCGTACATCGCGCACCTGCTGACCTACGTGGCAGGCGTTGCGCTCAAGCCGCTGAAGATCGTCAGCAACCCGGGCAACGGCGGCGCCGGCACGGTCATCGACCTGCTGGCACCGCACCTGCCGTTCGAGTTCGTGCGCGTGCAGCACGAACCGGATGGCACCTTTCCGAACGGCATCCCCAACCCGCTGCTGCCCGACGCGCGCGCCGCCACCGCCGACGCGGTGAAAGCGCATGGCGCCGACTTCGGCATTGCCTGGGACGGCGACTTCGATCGCTGCTTCTTCTTCGACCACACCGGCCGCTTCATCGAGGGCTATTACCTGGTCGGGCTGCTGGCCAAGGCGCTGCTTGCGCGCAGCCCGGGCGGCAAGGTGGTGCACGACCCGCGGCTGCTGTGGAACACGGTGGAGATGGTGCGCGAGGCCGGCGGCACGCCCGTGCTGTGCAAGAGCGGCCACGCCTTCATCAAGGAGAAGATGCGCGCCGAGGACGCGATCTACGGCGGCGAGATGAGCGCGCACCACTACTTTCGCGAGTTCGCGTACGCCGACTCCGGGATGATCCCGTGGCTCCTGATCGCGGCTCTGGTGTCGACCAGCGGACTGTCGCTGGCCGAGCTGGTGGAAGACCGGATGGCGAAGTTTCCGTGCAGCGGCGAGATCAACTTCACGGTGGCGGATGCGGGGGCGTCGATTGCGGCGGTGCTGGGGCATTTCAGTGCGTTGGAGCCGGAGCTGGATTACACGGATGGGTTGTCGGCGGATTTCGGGGATTGGCGTTTCAATCTGCGCAGTTCGAATACGGAGCCGTTGATCCGGTTGAACATCGAGACGCGGGGGGATGAGGGGTTGCTGCTTGAGAAGGTGGGGGAGATCAGGGGGTTGTTGGGGGGGTAGAGCGGGGTCTCGCGAAGGCGCGAAGGCGCGAAGGGGAGCGACTTGGGGGGGGGCGGGCCGGGTTTACACGCGGTTGCTATGCGGGGGGCGGTACGGTGTGGCGTCTCCGTCGATGCGGGTGCGTGATGGATCCTCGGAAATCGATGGCAGCAATAATGGTGTTGGCGCTGCTGGCTGCATGCGGCGGGGAGGAGGCTCCGGCTGGGCAGTTGCCGGCTGCTGGACCAGAGGATCAGGTGGGGACGCCGGCGGTCGGGCCGCGCGAAGCGCTTCCGGGAAGCGCGTCGGGAGGGCCAGACGGCGGCGTGGAATCCGAGGTCGTCTACACCCCGATCGACTCGCTGGCGCCGACGCGTCAGCTCGACGTTACCGTGGAAGGCCAGCGCGAGGGTCGCGAGGCGCGCCTGTTCAAGAGCCCGCAGGGCTACGCCATCTATGTGCTGCCGCAGCTCGAGATGACGCCCGAGGAGCCGTGCTGCGACCTGGCGTATGCGCGCGTGGACGACGGGTTCTTCATGCGCATCGAGCGCATCGACGATGCGATGGACCTGGCCACGCTGCGCGAGAACATGCAGCTCGCCCTGTCCAGCGTCGGCCCGGCGGAGGAGGCGGGCTTGCAGGCGTATTTCCCGCCGGAGGCGCGCGCGGAAGTGGAGCTCTCCATGCGCGCGGTGGGCGACGGGGTGAGCATGGCGATGCTGGTGGCGCGCATCGACGGCGGTCGCTACCGGGTGACGCAGCACTTGCCGCACCGCGAGGCGCTGGAAGGCATCCCGCCGAGCTTCCGGGCGATGCTTGGCAGCCTGCGGACGACGGCGCCCAAGGGCGAGGGCTAAAAAGCCGATGCGAAGACTCGAGCAGCGCATCGCGCCAAAATAAAGCCTGCTGGTGGAACGATACGTGGTAATTTCGTGACTTCGTTCCACGAATCTGGACTCCATGTTCCGGGGCGTGACCCCACAGAACACAGGAGCTCCACCCATGAACAAGACCAACCTTCTTGCCGGTACCGTCCTCGCCGCCGCACTCGGCGCGCTGTCCTTCGGCGCCCAGGCCGCGGAGCCCGTCGGCTTCTACGCCGGCGCCGGTGTCGGCCAGTCCATGGTCGACGAGTACTTCGCCGACGACGAAGACACCGCGTTCCAGGTATTCGGCGGCTACCAGGTCAACCCGTACTTCGGCGTGGAACTGGGCTACACGGATTTCGGCGAGGCTGACCTCAGGGGCGGCGTGGGCAAGGTGGAATCCGACACCGTGTCCCTCGTTGCAGTGGGCACGCTGCCCTTCACCGACAGGTTCTCGGGTTACGCCAAGGCCGGCTTCCACAGCTGGGATGCCGAGGTCCGCGCGCCGGGCGTGGGCCGCGCAAGTGACGACGGCACCGACCCGACCTATGGCCTGGGCCTGCAGTACCGGTTCACCGACAACGTCGCGCTGCGCGGCGAGTACAGCCGCTTCGAGCTGGACGACGTGGATACCGACCTGGCACAGGTGCAGGTGCGCTTCGACTTCTGACCCGGTAGTGCGGTACGCGTGATCAAGGGCCGTCGGCAGGGATGCTGGCGGCTTTTTTTGTTCTCGCGAAGGCGCGAAGGCGCGAAGGAGGGCTTTTTGGGTTTGGTTTGGGTGGGGGCGGGCGTGGCGGTACCGGCACCCCCGATGGACCAACCCCTGACCTGCTTTTCTTCGCGCCTTCGCGCCTTCGCGAGAACCCGCTCTCGGCAATTGATTCCCCGGAGGTAATTTCTTGACTTGAGGTTGGGGGGATTGCTGACGGGTTTTTGCGGGGTGGTCGGGTTGGTGGGTGGTGTGGAGAAGAGCAGGGTCTCGCGAAGGCGCGAAGGCGCGAAGGGAGCGGGATATGGGGTTTGATATGGGGAGGGTGGAGGAGCGGGTGGGGCGGGCCGTGGTGGATGTGGCGGTGGCGGTGCATCGGGAGCTGGGGCCGGGGTTGTTGGAGTCGGTGTATGAGGTGGTGATGGGGGCGGAGTTGGGGAGGCGGGGGTTTGCGGTGCAGAGTCAGGTGCCGGTGGGGTTCGAGTGGCGCGGCCTGCGGTTCGAGGAGGGCTTTCGCGCCGACATGATCGTGGACGGCTGCGTGCTGCTGGAGCTGAAAAGCGTCGAACACCTCCACAACGCCCACCGCAAGCAACTCCTGACCTACCTCCGCCTGACCAATCTCAAACTCGGCTACCTCCTCAACTTCGCCGAGCCCCTCATGCGCCAAGGCATCACCCGCACCGTAAACAACCTCTGACCGCCCTTCTTCGCGCCTTAGCGCCTTCGCGAGAGACCGGGTTTTTTTGAAAAGCAGGGGGTCTCGCGAAGGCGCTAAGGCGCGAAGGGAGCGATGGCGGGGGTTGATTGGGCGGTGGTGTGGTGTGGCGGGTGGCGATCAGGGCGTGGGGCGCGGGGGCCGTGAACAACATCCGAGACGCCTTTCTTCGCGCCTTCGCGCCTTCGCGAGAGACCCGTTTTTCGCTTCTCTCCACGCCACGCGTTACGCCCGCATGGCCCGCCCGATCTCCACCGCCCTGCGCTCCGGCACGCCCGCCCGCTCGGCAAACCCCATCCAACCTTCCACCTGCGTACGGATCTCCGCCACCAGCTCCCGCGCCTTCGCCGGCTTGATGCCGCAGAACGCCCCGAACCGCACGAAGTCCTCCGCCTCAAAATGGTCGCGCTTGCCGTTGAGGCTCATCTGGTGCTGGTGCGTCCAGCTGCCCTGCGGGTTGTACGCGTAGCTGACATCGAACGCGGGCGACAGGCGCCACTCGCCCTTGCGGTTCATCAGGAAGGCGATGTTCTTGACGTGGTCATCCTGGTTGCGGATCAGCACGTTGAGCACGGCGCGGCGGAACTGCTGTTCGATGTCCAGCGCAGGCAGGCCGAGCAGGCGGATGGTTTCCACGGCCTGCTCGTAGGAATGCGCGCCGGCGGCGTTGAAATCGAAATGGCGCAGCGCGGCGAGCGACTGCATGTGCAGCTTGCCGCCGCTGGATGTGCGGTCGAAGCGGCGGGTCATGAAATGCGCGCGGCCGCCTTCGCGGTGGATGCGGCAGGCGCTCATGTCGATGCCGGCGGCGACCGCCAGCAGGTGGAAGGCGTATTCCACCAGGCCGAAACCTTGCGGGTCGGCGAGCTCCTTGTCGCGGTTGTCGCTGATGCCGTCGAACTTGATCAGCCAGGCGCTGAAGCCTTCGCCGGCCTTGACCTGGCCGGAGCGGAACTCGCCGGTCTGTTCGTTCCAGGCCAGCACGGCCTTGGCGCGCGCGCCACCGGCGGAGGTGCCCACGCGCAGGATGTCCTCGAGGTCGCCGCGGTCGTCATCGCCCATGAGCGCGCCGGCGAGTTGGCCACGCTGGTTGAGCACGTCGTTGGCGAGCCGGGTGAGGGCATCGATCTCGACGGCGCGTGACTGCCGCGGCAGGCCCGACAGGCTGGGATGGAATTCCAGCGCGCCCATGCCGCGGCTGCCGATGTAGCAAAGGCGCTCGACCGGGTTGAAGCTGCCGGGCGCGCGGCCTTGCGCGGCGAGCCACGCGTCGATGAGCGCGTTGCCGAAGCGGTCGGGCAGGGCGTCGGCGAGCATGCCCGGCAGGCCCTTGAACGCCTCGCGCGGGAGGCCGGGGAATTCGAAGGGTTCGCGGCCTGGCGGCATCATGATCGGGGCGACGCGGATGCCGCTGTCGGCGAAGTCCGGCATGTACTGGAACACCGCGCGGTCGCGGTCTTCCAGCCAGCTCACCGCGCCGATGTCGCGGCCCCAGAGGCGGACGGTGGCGTTGGTCACGGACTGTCGTCCTCGCCCCAGGCCCAGTCGGTGGCCTTGGGTGTTTCCGCAGGCGTGCTGGCGCGGCGGCGCTCGCGGCCGCCGAGCCTGGCGCGCTCCACGGGGCGCACACCGGGGGCGGGCAGGCTGTCGAGCAGGCGGCCATCCAGCCCCAGGACCTGCAGCACGCGCAGCAGGGTGTCGAGCGAGGCGTTGGCGCCGGCTTCCAGGCGCTTGATGCTGCTGGCTGAGGTGCCGGCCTCGCGGGCCAGCGCGGCCTGGGTCAGGTTGCGGGCGAGGCGCAGCTGGGCCAGACGCTCGCCGAGGGCGAGGAGGGAGGCTTGAATCGTAGCGTGACGGTCTGTGCAAGAGCCCATATATGACCCCTAAATCTATAAATTAAGCGTTGTGGGTCAAATAATGTCCCTATCGATACTCCCTGTCAAAGTCTCAGGGCGCGGTAGATCGAAGATCTGCGCGCGTGGTGGAAGGAAAGGCTCGCAGTGTTTCTGCACGTGACGCCACTTCCCGACCGGACTAGACTAAGCAAACTTAGCTAACCAGAGATGCGCATGGCCATCGTCAATATCCATGAAGCCAAGACCCAGCTGTCCCGCCTGATCGAGCGGGCACTGGCCGGGGAGTCCATGGTGATCGCCAAGGCGGGAAAGCCGTTGGTCAAGCTGGTGCGCCTGGATGCGCCGGACGCATCGCGAATCCGTCGCCTCGGCTTTCTCGTCGGCGAAATACAGGTGCCGGAAGAGTTCGACCGGATGGGCGCCGATGAAATCGACGCCATGTTCGGTGGCATGGCATGAAGTTCCTGCTGGATACGCATCTGCTGCTGTGGGCCGCAGGTGCGCCGGATCGCCTCCCTGCGCAGGCACGGAAACTGATGGAATCGCCGGAGCATGAGCTGGTGTTCAGCGCCGCCAGTCTGTGGGAAGTGGCGATCAAATCCGGACTTGGGCGCGAGGACTTTAAGGTGGACGCCAGCGTGCTGCGCCGCGGCCTGATCGAAAACGGCTACCTGGAGTTGCCCATTGCAGGTGACCACGTGGTCGCCGTGGCGGCGTTGCCGCCCCTGCACCGCGATCCGTTCGACCGGCTGCTGGTGGCCCAGGCGCAGGTGGAGGGCATCACCTTGTTGACGAGTGATCCGCTGGTGGCCGCGTACCCGGGGCCGGTGCGGAAGGTGTGAACTTGGCGGAGCCCGACCCGCACCGTAAACAACCTCTGACCAGCTCTCCTTTGCGCCTTCGCGCCTTCGCGAGACGGATCAAAAAGCAGGGTCTCGCGAAGGCGCGAAGGCGCTAAGAAAGGCAATTGCGGAGTTGCTGGCGCCGCCCCCATCAAATCGCTCTTCTTCGCGCCTTCGCGCCTTCGCGAGAGACCAGTCTTGGCTTATCCCACGCCACGGCTTGCGCCCTGTTTCAGCTGCGTGAACGCCTCGAGCGCATCGCGCCGGCTGTCTGCCAGGTCCACGATCGGACGCCGCGGATAGTGCCCGGTGCGGATGCCCGCCATCTCCCACGGCGCATGCCGCGCCTTCGCCGGCAAGCCGCGCAGCTCCGGCACCCAACGCGCGATGTACTCGCCCTTGGGGTCGAACTTCTGCGCCTGCAGCACCGGATTGAATACGCGGAAGTAGGGGGCGGCGTCCACGCCGGTGCCGGCGACCCACTGCCAGCCGAGCGTGTTGTTGGCGAGGTCGGCATCGACCAGCGTGTCCCAGAACCAGCGCGCGCCGTGGCGCCAGTGCATGCGCAGGTTCTTGGTGAGGAAGCTGGCGACGATCATGCGCACGCGGTTGTGCATCCAGCCGGTGGCCCGGAGCTCGCGCAGGCCGGCATCGATGATCGGCACGCCGGTCTGGCCGCGCTGCCAGGCGTGCAGCAGGTCGGGCGTGGGTTCGGCCCAGGCGAAGTCGGCGAAGCGCGGGTTGAAGTCGGTGTCCGGCGTGTGCGGGAAGTGGTGCAGCACGTGGTGGGCGAACTCGCGCCAGCCGAGCTCGCGCACGTAGGCGGCGCGTTCGTCTTCGTGGCCGGCATTGGCAAGCGCGTCGACGATGCGCCAGGGGGCAATTTCGCCGAAGTGCAGGTGTGGCGACATTCGCGAGGTGAGCGAACGGTCGGGGCGGTCGCGGCCCTGGCGGTAGTCGTGCAGGGCGTCGCTGGCGAACGTGCGCACGGCGGCATCGGCGCCGTGTTCGCCTGGGGTCCAGGTATTCCAGAAACTGGAATCCCAGCGGAGCGATGGCTGCAGGCCGAGGGAGTCGAGCGTGACTTCGCCGGGAAGGGCATCGTCGAATGATGGGAGCCGGTCGGGCGCGTCCATGAGGCGCGGCGGATTCCACTGCGCGAGTGCGGCCTTCCAGTAGGGGGTGAACACGCGGTAGGGATCGCCGAGGCGGGTTTCGACCTGCCAGGGTTCGAACAGCAGGCTGCCGTTGTACGCATCGGCGCGCAGGCCGTCGCGACGCAGTTCGCGGCGGACGTGGGTGTCGCGCGCGTCGATCGCGGGTTCGTGGCGGCGGTTCCAGAACACCGCGGACGCCCCGGAGGAGGCGGCCGCGGCACGCAGCGAGGGGAGGGAATCGCCGCGAAACACATGCAGGCGGGAGCCGCGTTGGCGCAGGTCGGCATCGAGCGCGGCAAGCGCGTGGTGCCGCCAGGCATCCGATGCGGCACCGGGCGCCCACGCGCCTTCTTCCTGTGGCGCGTGGACGTAGACCGGTACCGGTGCGAGGCCGGCGTTGAGCGCGCCCTGCAGGGCCGGGTTGTCCCGCAGGCGCAGGTCGTTGCGGAACCAGACCAGCGCTGCGGGGCGCGACATCAGCGGCGCAGCTCGGCCCGGCCGTCGTCGGTGGCCACGCTGGCCTGCATCAGCGGCAGTATCTGCCACAGCGCGGACAGACCGACCAGCACATAGACCAGGCGCGCCAGCATGGCGTCCTGGCCGCCGAAGATGGTGGCCACCAGGTCGAACTGGGCGGCACCGACCAGGCCCCAGTTGATGCCGCCGATGATCACCAGCGCGAGGGTCACGATGTTGAGGACTTTCATGGGTGTCTCCAGTCTAACGGGGGCAGGGGATGGCTCAGGTACCGGGGATCAGGACCTTGTCGATCACGTGGATGACGCCGTTGGTGGCGTTGACGTCGGCCTTCACCACCTTGGCGCCATCGACCGTCACGCCGCCGTTGGCGGCACTGATGTCGACCGACGCGCCGTTGACGGTCGCCGCGCTGTCCATGCCCGTGACGCGGGCGGCCGGGTAGCGGCCCGGGACCACGTGGTAGGTCAGGATGGCGACCAGCTTGGCCTTGTTCTCGGGCTTCAGCAGGTCGTCGACGGTGCCGGCCGGCAGTGCGGCAAAGGCCGCATCGGTGGGCGCGAACACGGTGAACGGGCCCTTGCCCTTGAGCGTGTCGACGAGATCCGCCGCGGTCAGGGCCGCGGCCAGGGTCTTGAACTGGCCGGCGGCCACGGCGGTGTCGACGATGTCCGACTGCGCCTTTGCGGGCTTGGCGGTGGCGGTGCCGGCGGAGCCGGCGAAGGCCAGCGGGGCGGCCAGGCCAAGGGCAAGGGCGATGGTCAGGCTGCGGAGCGGGTTGGCGTTGATGCGGGTCATCGGAGGTTCCGGGGTTGGGGTGGTGGCGCAAGTCTCCGCGCCAGGCCGTTAATCGTTTGTACAAAACAGTCATGTACATGTGTTGTACATTGCATGGCATGTTCCCCGTCAAGGCCGCCGCCGAACTCAGCGGGCTCACCCCCGAAACCCTGCGTGCCTGGGAGCGCCGCCATGCGGCCGTGGTGCCGCACCGCGACGACAAGGGCCGGCGGCTCTATGACAGCGCGATGGTGGAGCGCCTGGCGCGCCTGCACCGCCTGACCGATCGCGGCCATCCGATCCGCGACCTGGCCGCGCTGGCCGACGACGCGCTCGACCGGCTGCTGGAAGAAGGACGCCACACCGCGTACGGCGGCGTGGAAGCGCTGCCCGAACGCATGCTGGATGCGATCGCCGAGTACCAGGTGGACGTGTTCGACCGCGACCTGGCGGTGGCGATCACCACGCTGCCGCTGCCGGTGCTGATGGCGCGCGTGGTCACTCCGCTGCTGCGCGAGGTGGGCGTGCGCTGGGCCGACGGGCGCCTGGCCATTGCGCAGGAGCGCCTGGTGAGCAGCCTGCTGCGCGCGCGCCTGCTGTCGGTGCTCAACCAGCAGGCCCGCGGGTCGCGGCCGCGCGTGCTGTTCGCCACGCTGCCCGGCGAGCGCCACGAGCTGGGATTGATCGGCGCGGCGCTGCATGCCTACGAGGCCGGCGCGCCCGTGCTGTATCTCGGCACCGAGCTGCCGGCGCGTGAGTTGGCGCGCGTGGCCGAGCGGCTGGGCGCGGCGGCGGTCGCGATCAGCTCGGTCGATCCCGCGCAGGCACGCAGCGCGCTGCAGGATCTGCAGCTGCTGCACGAGGTGCTGCCGCCGGGCGTGGCGGTGTGCGTGGGTGGCGCGAATGCGCGCTACCTCGTCGAGGCGCTGGGCATCGCGCGGGTGCGCGCGGTGAGCGATGCGACGGAGCTGGCGCGCCACGCGGCGTGAACCCTTTGGAAGCCAGGCGGGTTTGATGGTTTGCTGCCCCTGGCAGCGCAGCCTTATAGGTACGGGCTATCGCATCTGCCAGTCCAATTCATTGGCATTCAGGGCGATGAAGGGTGGATGATCGGGTGGACCCGTGCTGCGCCGTCTGCAGCCATTCCCTGACCAGAGGACCAGCCAGATGAGCACTCCAGCCGACAAGCCGCACCCGCCCTCGACCACCGGCGCCGGCGCGCCCGCCGTGAGCGACCGCAACTCGCTGAGCATCGGGCCGGATGGCCCGATCGTGCTGCACGACGTCCACTTCCTCGAGCAGATGGCGCACTTCAACCGCGAGAAGGTGCCGGAGCGCCAGCCGCACGCCAAGGGCGCGGGCGCGTTCGGCACGTTCGAGACCACGCAGGACGTGTCGCGTTACACAAGGGCCGCGCTGTTCCAGCCAGGGGCGAAGACCGAGATGCTGGCGCGCTTCTCCACCGTGGCCGGCGAGATGGGCAGCCCGGACACCTGGCGCGACGTGCGCGGGTTTTCGCTGAAGTTCTACACCAGCGAGGGCAACTACGACCTGGTGGGCAACAACACGCCGGTGTTCTTCGTGCGCGACCCGATGAAGTTCCCGCATTTCATCCGCAGCCAGAAGCGCCTGGCCGATTCCGGCCTGCGCGACAACCACATGCAGTGGGACTTCTGGACCAACAACCCCGAATCCGCGCACCAGGTGACCTACCTGATGGGCCCGCGTGGCCTGCCGCGCACCTGGCGGCACATGAACGGCTACGGCTCGCACACCTACATGTGGGTGAACGCCGCCGGCGAGAAGTCCTGGGTCAAGTACCACTTCCACACCCGCCAGGGCATGGGCTTCTTCAACAACGGCGAGGCCAAGGACATGGCCGGCGCCGACGCCGACTTCCACCGCCGCGACCTGTTCGACGCCATCGCCCGCGGCGAGCATCCGCAATGGGTGATGTCGGTGCAGGTGATGCCGTACGCGGATGCCAAGGCCTACCGCATCAACCCCTTCGACCTGACCAAGGTGTGGCCGCACGCGGACTATCCGCTGATCGAGGTCGGCACCATGACGCTCAACCGCAACCCGGAGAACTTCTTCGCGCAGATCGAGCAGGCGGCGTTCTCTCCGGGCAACACGGTGCCGGGCATCGGGCTGTCGCCGGACAAGATGCTGCTGGGCCGCGCGTTCGCCTACAACGATGCGCAGCGCAACCGCATCGGCACCAACTTCCACCAGCTGCCGGTCAACCAGCCCAAGGTGCCGGTGAACACCTACATGTTCGACGGGCAGATGGCCTACCACCACAGTGGCAGTGCGCCGGTCTACGCGACCAACAGCGGCGGTCGCCCGTGGTCGGACGAGACCGGTGCGGTCGACAACGGCTGGGAGGCCGACGGCACCATGCTGCGCAGCGCCTACACCCTGCGCGCCGACGATGACGACTTCACCCAGCCCGGGATCCTCGTGCGCGAGGTGTTCAGCGACGCCGACCGCGATGGGCTGGTGGAAACGGTGGCCGGTGCGCTGCTCGGCGGCGTGCGCAGCCCGGTGCTGGAGCGCGCGTTCGACTATTGGAAATCGGTCGATGCCGACGTCGGCCGGCGCATCGAGGAGAAGGTGCGCAGCGGCAGCGCGCCGGAACCTGCGGCCGGCATGAGCGAAAGCTAGACCGCGCGCGCGGCGGCATGCCGGGGCGGCCCGGTGGGCGGGGTTATCATTGCCCTTCCCACCGGAGCCCCTTGAATGAAAGTCCTCGTCACCGGCACTGCCGGCTTCATCGGCAGCCATGTCGCCCTCAAGCTCCTTGCGCGCGGCGACGAGGTCATCGGCTTCGACAGCCTCAACGACTACTACGACGTCAACCTGAAGAAGGCGCGCCTGGCGCGCTTCATGGATCATCCGCGCTACACCCACGTGCAGGCGGATCTCGCCGATCGCGCGGCGGTGGAAGACGTGTTCGCGAAGCACAAGCCGCAGCGCGTGGTGAACCTGGCGGCGCAGGCCGGTGTGCGCTACGCGGCGGAAAACCCGCACGTGTACGTGGCCAGCAACGTCACCGGATTCCTGCACGTGCTGGAAGGCTGCCGCCACCACGGCGTGGAGCACCTGGTGTTCGCGTCCACGAGTTCGGTGTACGGCGCCAACCGCGCCATGCCGTTCAACGAGCACCAGGGCACCGAGCATCCGCTGACGTTGTACGCGGCCACCAAGAAGGCCAACGAGATGATGGCGCACTCGTATGCGCACCTCTACGGCATCGCCGCCACCGGGCTGCGCTTCTTCACCGTGTACGGGCCGTGGGGCCGGCCGGACATGGCGCTGTTCCTGTTCACCCGCGCGATCCTCGCCGGCGAGCCGATCAAGGTCTTCAACCACGGCCACCACCGCCGCAGCTTCACCTATGTCGACGACATCGTGGAAGGCGTGGTGCGCGCGCTGGACCGCGTGCCCACCGCCGACCCTGCGTGGAAGGGCGAGGCACCGGATCCGGGCACCAGCGGCGTGGCGCCGTACCGCATCTACAACATCGGCAACGAAGAGCCGGTGGAACTGCTGCGCTACATCGAGGTGCTGGAGCAATGCCTGGGCAGGAAGGCGGTGATGGAGTTGTTGCCGCTGCAGGCCGGCGACGTGCCCGATACCGAGGCCGACGTGTCCGCGCTGGTGGCCGACGTGGGCTACCGGCCGCAGGTGGGCGTGGAGGAAGGCGTGGCGAACTTCGTGCGCTGGTACCGCGAGTACCACGGCGCATGAAGATCCTGGTCTGCGGTGGCGCGGGCTACATCGGCAGCCACACCTGCGTGGCGCTGGCCGCGCGCGGCCACGACGCGGTGATCTACGACAACTTCTCCAACAGCTCGCCGGTCGCGGTGGAGCGCATCGCCGAGCTGGCCGAGCGCCCCGTGGCGCTCGTGGAAGGCGACATCCGCGATGCCGCGGCACTCGCCGGTGCGCTGGACGGCGTGGACGCCGTGATCCACTTCGCCGCGTTCAAGGCGGTGGGCGAGAGCTGCGAGCAGCCGCTGGCGTACTTCGAGAACAACATCGGCGGCAGCGTCACCCTGCTGCAGGCGATGGAAGCCGCAGGCGTCGCCAACCTGGTGTTCAGCTCGTCGGCCACCGTGTACGGCGACCCGGACAGCGTGCCGATCAGGGAGGACGCGCCGCTGCGCGTCACCAATCCCTATGGCCGCACCAAGCTGGTGGTCGAGGAGCTGATCGGCGACCTGTGTGCGGCGCGGCCGGGCTTCAACGCGCTGCTGCTGCGCTACTTCAATCCGGTGGGCGCGCACCCCAGCGGGCGCATCGGCGAAGACCCCGGCGGCATCCCCAACAACCTGATGCCGTACATCAGCCAGGTGGCGGTGGGCGCGCGCGACTGCCTGAGCGTGTTCGGTGGCGACTATGCGACGCCGGACGGCACCGGCGTGCGCGACTACATCCACGTGATGGATCTCGCCGAGGCGCACGTGCGCGCGGTGGAGACGCTGCGCCCGGGCTTCGGCTGCCAGGCGGTGAACCTGGGCACGGGGCAGGGCGTGAGCGTGCTGGAGCTGGTGCGCGCGTTCGAGCAGGCATCGGGTCGCAAGGTGCCGTACCGGGTCGTCGCGCGCCGCGCCGGCGACGTGGCCATGTGCTGGGCCGACCCCTCGCGCGCGGCCGAGCTGCTGGACTGGCGTGCCCGGCTCGACGTGCAGCGCATGTGCGAGGACGCCTGGCGCTGGCAGTCGGCGAACCCGGCGGGCTACCGCACCGGCTGAGCAACGCGCCGTGCATGTCGTGCGCCGCGCTTCCGGAAATGTGACGGCTATCGCATAATCCGCGCCGGGGACACATGCCGCCGCCGTTCGCTCGACGCCTGTCACGGCACTGCGATCGGCGCCGGCCAATATTTACCTGACTGACGTGCCGGTTCGCCCGCGGATTGTTGCGTAGAATGTTGCCCTGCAGCATTGGCGCGGAAATTGCTTCTGCTTTCCGCCACCGGAAGCGTATGGCGCATCGGAGAGCGCAGTCGAGACATGGAATTTCTGATTGAGACCGGATTGCTCCAGGGCCTGGCTGCCGCCGCGCTGACGTGGCTGACGATGAAGGCGCTGCATCCTTTCGCGCGCCGCCTGAACCTGCTCGACTTCCCCAAGGGGCGCAAGGACCACGCCCATCCGACCGCCATCACCGGTGGCCTGGCGATGGCGTTGGCGTTCATCGTGGTGCTGGTGACCGTACGCCACTCCTACGCGCTGGCGTCGCTGGTCTCGTTCACCAGCGCGTCGGTGCTGCTGGTGGCGGTGGGGCTGTACGACGACCGCAACGACCTGCGCTGGTACTGGCGCATTCTTGCGCAGACGATCGCCGCGCTGATCATGATCTACGGCGCCGGCGTGCGCGTGGAGCAGCTGGGCGCGGTGTTCGGCCTGGACGACCTGGCGCTGGGCTGGCTGTCGGTGCCGTTCACGGTGTTCGCGACCATCGGCATCATCAACGCCATCAACATGATCGACGGCGCGGACGGGCTGGCTGGCCTGCTGGTGGCGGCATGCCTGGTGATGCTGGCGGCAGCGGCGCTCTACGCGGGCAACGCGTCGCTTTCGCGGCTGGGCTTGACCATCGCCGGGGCGGTGGGTGCGTTCCTGGTCTACAACATGCGCTTCCCCTGGCAGCCGCGCGCCAAGGCGTTCATGGGCAACGCCGGCAGCGCCTTCCTGGGCCTGGTGGTGGCGTGGGTGGTGTTCCGCCTGACGCAGAACGCCAGCCATCCGGTGAACCCGGTGCTGGCGCTGTGGCTGATCCCGGTGCCGGTGATGGACTGCCTGGTGCTGACCGTGCGCCGTTCGCGCGAAGGCCGTTCGCCGTTCTCGGCGGGGCGCGACCACATTCATCACTTCATGCAGGACGGCGGCTTCGGGCCGACCCAGGCGGCGCTGCTGCTTGCGGCCTTCAGCGTGGCCTGTGGCCTGGCCGCGGGTCAGGCGATGCGTTTCGACGTGCCGCACCCGGTGATCCTGGCGACGTTCCTGCTGCTGTGCGTCGGCTGGTACTGGGTGAGCGCCGACCGGCTGCGCGCACTGGCGTTCTTCGCCGTGCTGCGCCGATTACCCGTGTTCGGCACGGCGCCGCAGCGGCCGCAATCGCGGCCTGGCGTTGATACCGTCGAGACCGACGGCGCCTGAACCCGGGTGCCCGGCGCCACTCGAACGCCACGCAAGGCCGGTCACCGACGCTTGCTGCGTATTGCATGCTGGGGCCGCGCGCCGCGCACCCATGCCTGAACTGCCCGGGTGGCGAAACTGGTATACGCAAGCGACTTAAAATCGCTCGGCCGCAAGGCCATGCGGGTTCGATCCCCGCCCCGGGCACCACGCAGGCATCAGTCGCGCGTTTTCGCCGGCACGAACGGCGAGACCGGATCGCTGGCCGGGAAGGTTTCTTCCAGGGCTTCGTCCTGGTTCTCGCTTTCATGCTGCTTGCGCTCGCGGCGCTGCTGCGGCTGCTCCGGCGGTTCGGGCTTGCACGAGTCGTTTGGCAGGTCTTTGCGGTCGCGTGTCACGGTGGTTCACCGGATGGATGCGGAGCCCATGGTGTAGCGCTTCGTGCGTTGTGGCGGCGTGACCTGCCGCGTCTGTGGGATCATGCGGCCGCGCCGCTCCGGCGTGTCATCCTGTCCCGCAATGCACCGCTATTTCGCCTACGTCGCCAGCATCGTCCTGGCCGTGCTGTCGCTCGTCGCCGCGCTGGCGTGGGCGCCCGGGTGGTGGGCGGCGTTCGTGGTGTTTGGCATGGCGGCGGTGGTCGGCACCGCAGACGTGCTGCAGCGCACCAGCACGCTGCGGCGCTGCTACCCGGTGCTGGCGCACTTCCGCTACGCGCTGGAGGGCATCGGGCCGGAGATCCGCCAGTACCTGATCGAGCGCGACACCGAGGAAGTGCCGTTCTCGCGCGAGCAGCGGGCGCTGATCTACCAGCGGGCCAAGCACGAGCAGGACACGGTGCCGTTCGGCACCGTGCACGACGTGTACGGCGGCGACTACGAGTGGATCAACCATTCGCTGGTGCCCACGCACCTGCAGAGCCACGATTTCCGGGTACGCGTGGGCGAAACGACGACGGCGCCCTACGACACCAGCGTGTTCAACATCTCGGCGATGAGCTTCGGCTCGCTGTCGGCGAACGCGATCCGCGCGCTCAACCTGGGCGCGAAGCGCGGCGGCTTCTACCACGATACCGGCGAGGGTTCGATCTCGTCGTACCACCGCGAGTTCGGCGGCGACCTGGTGTGGGAGATCGGCTCGGGCTACTTCGGCTGCCGCGACGACAACGGTGCGTTCGATGCCGGGCGCTTCGCGGCCAACGCCGCCGATCCGCAGGTCAAGATGATCGAGATCAAGCTGTCGCAGGGTGCCAAGCCGGGCCACGGCGGCATGCTGCCGGCCGCCAAGGTGACGCAGGAGATCTCGATCGCGCGCGGGGTGCCGGTGGGCGTGGACTGCATTTCGCCGTCGCAGCATTCGGCGTTCACCACGCCGGCGGGGCTCCTGGAATTCGTGGCCAGGCTGCGGGCGCTGTCGGGCGGAAAGCCGGTCGGATTCAAGCTGGCGATCGGCCACCCGTGGGAGTGGTTCGGTGTCGCCAAGGCGATGCATGAGACCGGGATCCTGCCGGATTTCATCGTGGTGGATGGCGCCGAGGGCGGCACGGGCGCGTCGCCGGTGGAGTTCATCAACCACATCGGCGTGCCCATGAACGAGGCGCTGATGCTGGTGCACAACACGCTGGTGGGCCTGGACCTCCGCGACCGGGTGAAGGTGGCCGCGGCAGGCAAGATCACCAGTGCATTCGGGATCGCGCGCACGCTGGCACTGGGCGCGGACTGGTGCAACGCCGGCCGTGCCTTCATGTTCTCGCTGGGCTGCATCCAGGCGCGCAGCTGCCACAACGACAAGTGCCCGACAGGCATCGCCACCCAGGATCCGTCGCGGTGGACGCGCCTGGACGTGGAGAACAAGGCGGCGCGCGTCGCCAACTACCAGCAGAACACGCTCAAGGCGCTACGCGACCTGCTGTGTGCGGCGGGCCTCAACGGTCCCGCCGAGCTCGGTCCGGAGCACATCCTGCGCCGCACCTCGAAGATCAACGTGCGTTCGCTGGCGGGCATCTACAACTACCTCAAGCCCGGCCAGCTGCTGTCCGGCGAGGTGCCCGACCACGCGGTGTTCCAGGCGTTCTGGCAGGTGTCGCGCAGCGATACCTTCGCCGCGCCGCGCAGGGTGATGGAGATGCGCGCCTCGAAGGCCGGCTGACGCGCTACCCGTCCTGGCGCGCCACGATGCTCGTGGCGGTGAGGTCGCCGGTGACGTTGCCCACGGTGGAGAACACGTCGGGGATGTTGTCGACCGCCAGCAGCAGCGCCAGCGGTTCCACCGGCAGGCCCATGGCCTGCGTGACCGGCAGGTTGTTGGTCATGAAGCTCACCTGCCCGGGCAGGCCCACCGAGCCCATGCTGATCAGCGCCGACAGCACGATCGCGGTGCCCACCTGCACGCCGCCCAGCTCGATGCCGTACATCCAGGCGATGAAGCTCACCACGCCGATGTACTGCACGGGGCTGGTGATGCGGAACAGCGACACCGCCATCGGCAGCACCAGCGAGGTGACGTGCAGCGGATAGCCGAGGCGCTCGCGCGCGCAGTCGACCATCGCCGGCAGCGACGCCAGCGATGACTGCGTGCTGGCGGCGATCGCCTGCGCCGGCGCGATGCCCGCCGCGAAGCGGCGCACCGGCTCGCGCGCCACCAGCGCCGCCACCAGGTACAGCAGCACGGTGACCATGATGTACAGCGTGCACAACAGCAGCACGTACCAGCCAAGCGCGCCCAGCACACCCGCACCGACGCGCGCGCACACCGCCAGCACCAGCGCGAACACGCCCACCGGCGCCGCCCAGAGCACCCAGCGCACGATCACGATCATGGTGTCGGCGATCGACTGCACCAGCGCCAGCAGCTGCGCGCGGCGCTCGGGCAGGATGCGCGTGGCGGCGAAGCCGAAGAACAGCGAGAACACCACCAGCGGCAGCATGGCGTTGGCCGCCGCCGCGGCCAGCGCGTTGTTGGGGATCACCGTGGCGATCCATTCGCCGAAGCTCGCGGCGCGGCCAGGCTGGGTGGCCTCGGAGCCGATCGCGGCGCGGAATGCCTCGACCAGCGACGCGTCGCGCGGCACCAGCGAGAGCAGGGTGGGCGCCATGACCGCCGTGAACGTGCCGGACGCGATCAGCAGCACGGCGAACACCAGCATGGCGCGGCGCGCGGTGCGGCCCGAGGCCGCGGCATCCGCTGCCGTGTTGACGCCCAGCACCACGAGCGCCGCGACCAGCGGCACCACGGTCATCTGCAGGGCGTTGAGCCAGAGCCTGCCGACCGGCTGCACCGCGTCGGCCACGTTGGCGGCGAGCGCGCTGTCGTGGAAGGCGAGGGCCAGCCCGACGACGGCGCCGAGGACGAGGGCGAGCAGGACGCGCGCGGCAGTGGACATTCGTTTCATGGTTCGATCATCGCCTGATTTGCGACCAGCTGGCGCAGGTGCGCCTCGTCCTCGCACAGCAGCAGGAACACCAGGTCGAGCAGGTGCTGCAGCGCCGCCTGGTACAGCAGCAGTTCAACGTGCCCGCGCGGCTCGTGCGCCGACACCAGCAGGCTGACCTCGGCATTCGCGCGCAGCGCGTTGGCGGTGTGGCGGGTGATGGTGACCACCTTGCCGCCGCGCGCACGGAACCGGCGCGCGGTATGGCAGAGCGTGCCCTCTTCGCCGTGTTCGGAGAACACCAGCAGCACGTCGCCGGGCGCGGCCGACGAGGTGCCCACGCCCATCAGCGCCGGGTCGAACAGGTGGATGGCGGTGCGCCCCAGCATCGCCAGCTTGATCGCGAACGCGCGCGCGTTGAGGCCGTCGTGGCCCAGGCCGACCGCGTACACCTTGTCTGCGGCGCGGATGGCGGCGGCCACCGCGTCGATGCGCTCATGCGGGTTGAGCACGCGCGTGGCCTGCTCGGCCTGCGACTTGGCGCGCCACAGCGTGTCGGCCAGCGCCGACCAGGGGTCGACGATCTCGGCGCCGGCGTCGATGCCCGAGCCGTCATCCTCGCCGTCGTGGCGCGCCAGCGACTCGCCGATCGAGTACTTGAGGTCCGGATAGCCCTTGAAGCCGAGCTTCTGGCTGAACTTCACCACGCTCGACTGGCTGATGCCGAGCGCATTGGCGAGCTGCTGCGAGGAGTAGTCGCGCAGCAGGTGCGCGTTCTCCAGCATGAAGTCGGCGATGCGGCGCTCGATGGCCGACATGCGGTCGCGTTCGCCACGGATCTTGAGCAGGGGAGGCATGTGCGCCGCCGGTCAGCCCGGGATGGCTTCCAGGCCGCGGATGCCGCGGATGCCGAGGCCGGGCGCGTCGCCCACCGAGATCTCGGACTCGTTGAACTCCACGCCGCCGTCCACCGGATTGAAGCGGCACAGCGACGGCCCGTCGAGGTCGACCTTGGTGATGGCGCCGCCCTTGGCGATCGCCAGGTGCACGGCTGCCGCCACGCTGACGCTGGATTCGATCATGCAGCCGATCATGCATTCAACGCCGTACACCGCGGCGATGTCGGCGATGCGCACCGCGTTGGAGATGCCACCGGTCTTCATCAGCTTGATGTTGATGATGTCGGCCGCGCGGCGCTGGATGAGGTCGATGACCTCCGCCGGGCCGAACACGCTTTCATCGGCCATCACCGGCGTGAGCACGCGCTCGGTGACGTACTTGAGCCCTTCGATGTCGCGCGCATGCACCGGCTGTTCCAGCAGCTCCAGCGCCACGCCGGCATCCTCGAGGGTGCCCACGGCGCGCACCGCCTGCTTCGGCGTCCAGCCCTGGTTGGCGTCCAGGCGCAGCAGGGCGCGGCCGTCGACTGCGGAGTGGATGGCCTTGACGCGCTCGATGTCGACGCCGATGTCCTTGCCCACCTTGATCTTCAGCGATTCAAAGCCGCGTTCCACCGCGGCCAGCGAGTCGGCCACCATCTTGTCGATGTAGTCGACGCTGATGGTGATGTCGGTGGTGACGACCGGGTCGCCGCCGCCGCCGAGGATGCGGTAGAGGGGGGCGCCGTAGAGCTGCCCGAACAGGTCGTAGAGGGCGATCTCCACCGCCGCCTTGGCGCTGGTGTTGCGCTCCATGGCCGACTGCACCAGGGCGACGTTGCGGTTGAGGTCGGCGACCTCGCGGCCGATCAGCCGTGGGCCGATCACGCGGCGGATGGCCTCAACGATCGAGCCGTGCGTGTCGCCGGTGATCACCGCGGTGGGCGCGGCCTCGCCGTAACCGACATGGCCGGTGTCGGTATGCACCTCGACCACGATGTCCTCGACGGTATCGACCGTGCGCAGCGCCGTCTTGAACGGCGTCTTCAACGGAACGCGCAGCATGCCGAGGCGGATTTCAGTGATCTTCATGGGCGGATGCGCTGGATGCTGGTGATGCGGTCGATGGTCGGTGTATCCGCGTTCGACAGCATCGGCAGGATCGGCGTGACCACCACGCCGTTGAGGTGCAGGCGGCGCAGTTCGCCATCGTCGCGGCGCCAGGTCATGCCGCTGGTGTCGTGGATGGCGTAGGGCGCACCGTCGACGTGGCCGAGCATCATCATCACGTGGCCCGGGATGTACACCAGGTCGCCGACGCGCGCTTCGCGCAGCAGCTTGCGGCGCCTGTCGTGGCTGTCGTCCGCGGTGAGCGGCAGGCGGTTCAGCGCCGGGCTGACCGCCTGGTGGCTGGTGTTGCGCGGCAGCAGCACGCCGAAGCTGCGGTAGACCTCGGAGACAAAGCCGCTGCAGTCGCGCGCGTTGTACGAATGCCCCCAGCCGTAGCGCTCGCCGAGGAACTTGAACGCCTGGCGGATGATGTTGGCCTCGGTCAGCGGCAGGTAGTCGTTGGCGACATCGGCCGAACGCGGGATGAGCGCGGGCGCGAAGGACAGCGTGCCGTCGGCCGCGCGCACCGGCAGTTCGACGACGTGTGCGGCATACGGATGCTGGCCGTTGACCGCGCGGTCGCCCGGCCAGTCGGCCAGTACCGGCACGCGCACGCCCATGTCGAGCTGCACGTCGGAGACCGCGGGCCGCTCGGGGGTGAAGACGGTGCGCGCGGTGGCGCCGGTGACGATGAGGTACGGCGCTCGGCGGCCGTAGTCGAGGATCGCCTGCCTGTCGCCTTGGGCGATGGCCTCCTTCTCCACCCACGCCGCATAGCGCTGGCTGACCACGAAGTACCAGGCGCGGTCGCGGCTCTCGTGGACGATGGCCACCGGATCGCCGGGGAACAGCGCGCTCTCCTGGAAGCGGTCGATGTCGTGGTCGTCCGGCGAATTGAACACGCGCAGGCGGGTGGGGAAGGTGCGCAGCGCGGCGCGGCGCACGGCCATGCCGTAGCGCGTGACCTGGGTCTGCGGGATGGACTTCAGCGCGAGGTTGGCTTCGATGCGCGCCATCTGCCGTTTGCTGCCGACCGCGCCGGTCTCGTCGTAGAGCTCGCGCTCGGGCATGACCGAAAGCGCTTCGATCCATGCCTTGACCTGTCCGCCGTCGAGCGTGCCGGGCAGCGCTTCGATGTCGTGCAGCGACGGGTCTTCGTCATGCATGCGCACGTTCTGCTGGGCGATCTGGTCGCGGCCGAGGATCACGCGGTCGGGCTGGCGCAGGCGTGCGATCCAGTAGTCCGGCGTGAGCTGCGCCTCGACGATGCCCGGCACGTCGTGTGCGGGCGGCGCGGGCACGGGTTCCCGCGCGGAAAGCGCGGGTGCGGCGAACAGCAGGAAGAGCAGCAGGGCTGCGTGGCGCATGGATTGTCCCCTCCCCGGCACATCGGGGCCGGGCTTGATCATGGAATACATCATTCGGCGAAATCAATACAAAAGAATAAATTATTGACCGCCTGTGAACGCCATGTTACACAGCCATTCAAGCCGTTCCCCCAGGGGCAAGGAGTGGGTCAGGCGTGCAGATGACGGGGGGTTCCAAACCGATGTCACGACGTGTGGGCCACGGCCTGCTGCGATCGGGAACCTGCGTGCTGCTGCTGGCGGTGGCCATGCAGGCGGGCGCGGGGCAGGCGCCGGCTGTTGCTGGCGACAGCGCCGGCAGCAGCGGCAACGCCGACATTGGCGAACGGCTCATGGCACCGACCGACATCGTGGCGCTGGTGGATGCCGGCGACTTCGCCGCTGCCGGCAAGCTGATCGACGCCGGACTCGCGCAGCAGGGACTCACCTCCGACCAGCGCATGGCGCTGGAGTTCCAGCGCGAACGCATGCGCCGCATCCTGATCGACTTCAGCCTGGACGAAGCCGGCGCCAGGGCGCGCCTGCGACGCGACATCCCGGACCTCGACGACGCCGAGTTCGCGCGTTGGGATGCCGCGGGTCTCATCGAAGCGCGGGTGATCGACGGCCAGCGCCGCTGGTTCAACCGCGGGCCTTCCAACCTGTATCGCCTGAGCGAGGAGGCCCGGCAGCGCCGGGCCACGCCGCCGAGGTTCAACGACAGTCCGCTGGAAGCCGCGCACCCGCACCACGCCGAGGTGCGCGACGCAGCGCTCGCCGGCGGCGCGCGCGCCGCGGCACCGCGCCGCGTGCGGGTGACGCAATCGCTGACCGTCGATGCCGACGCGGTACCGGCCGGCGAGACCGTGCGCGCATGGATTCCGTACCCGCGCGCGTTGCCGGGCCAGCAGGAAGACATCCGTTTCGTTGCCAGCGTGCCCGCAGGCCACGCGATCGCACCCGACACCACCTTGCAGCGCACCGTGTACCTCGAGGCACCCGCCGTGGCGGGCACGCCGACCGCGTTCTCGATCAGCTACGAATTGACCACGTTCGGCCAGTACGTCGCCATCGATCCCGACCGGGTGGTGGCGGCGGAGATCACGCCGGAGCTCGCGCCGTTCGTGGCCGAGCGTGCGCCGCACGTGGTGTTCAACGACGCGATGCGGCTGAAGTCGGCGCAGGTGCTGGCGGGCGAGACCAACCCCTACCGCATCGCGCAGAAGCTGTTCGCATCGGTCGACGCGCTGCCGTGGGCCGGCGCGCGCGAGTATTCCACCATCAGCAACATCAGCCAGCACGCGCTCGAGCAGGGCCATGCCGACTGCGGCCAGCAGACGCTGCTGCTGATCACCCTGCTGCGCATGAACGGCATTCCCGCGCGCTGGCAGTCCGGCTGGATCTTCTCCGACGGCGCCTACAACAACATGCACGACTGGGGCTGGATGTACCTGGCCCCGTACGGCTGGGTGCCGATGGATGTCACTTTCGGCCGCTTGCCGGGCGCCGGCGATGCGCTCGCAGGCTTCTATCTCGGCGGCATGGACGCCTACCGCATCGCCTTCAACGACGACTGGTCGCGCGAACTCGTGCCGGCCAAGCAGCACGTCCGCTCGGAAACCGTCGACCTGCAGCGCGGCGAAGCCGAGTGGGCAGGCGGCAACCTGTATTTCGACCAGTGGGATTACGGCTTCGAGTGGCAGCTGCTGCCACCCGATGCCGATGAACGTACCTGACCAAAGCCAACCATCACGCACATGTTCCGGGGAGAACCGCAATGAAGGCCAGCCATACCAGATTCCGTCGCGCCGCACTCAGCATCGCGCTGGGAGCGTGCCTGTCCACCATGGCGCCGATGGTGCTGGCGCAAAGCGCCACCGGCTCGGTCGCGGGTCGCGCCAGCGCCGGCGACCAGGTGCAGGTGACCAATGTCGCCACGGGCGCCACGCGCAATGTCACGGCGGGTGCGGACGGCACGTACCGCCTCGGCTCGCTGCAGGTGGGCAGCTACAACGTGCAGGTGATCCGCAACGGGCAGACGGTCGGTGAGCCGGTGCCGGTGGCCGTGTCGCTGGGTGGCACGACCACGGTGAACCTGGGCAGCGGCGGCGGCGTGGCCGACATGGCCGCGGTGACCGTGGTCGGTGATCGCGTGGTCAACCGCGTCGACGTCAAGTCCACCGAGACCGCCACCAACGTGACCCGCGAAGAAATCTCGCGGCTGCCGGTCGACCAGAGCCTCAGCTCGGTGGCCATGCTGGCGCCCGGCGTGATCGGCGGCAACTCCAGCTTCGGCGGCATGTCGTTCGGCGGCTCGTCGGTGGCGGAGAACTCGGTCTTCATCAATGGCCTGAACGTCACCGACTTCTATCGTCGCCAGAGCTTCTCCACCGCGCCGTTCGCGTTCTTCCAGGAGTTCCAGGTCAAGACCGGCGGCTATTCGGTGGAGTTCGGTCGCAGCACCGGTGGCGTGATCAACGCCGTGAGCCGCTCGGGCAGCAACGAATTCGACGCCGGCGTGGAATTCACCTTCGAACCGAGCGCGTGGCAGAGCTCGGGCGATGACCAGTTCTACGCCGACGGCAGCGTCAACGTGCGCGCCAGCCACGACCGCAGCAGCTTCACCAAGGCCAACGTCTGGGCGTCGGGTCCGATCGTGCGCGACCGGCTTTTCATGTTCGCCATGTACGAGCAGCGAGAGAACACCTCGGGCTTCACCAATGCCGGCGGCAGCAGCTGGAGCGAACGCGAGGGCAGCAACGGGTTCTGGGGCACCAAGGTCGACTGGGTCCTGTCCGACAACCACCTGCTGGAGCTGCTCGCGTTCTCCGACGAGGGCGACACCGACACCGCGCTCTACACCTATGATTTCGCCAGCCGCACGGTCGGCGACGCGCCGCCCAGCCAGTCCACGGCTTCCAGCGGCGGAAAGAGCGGCTCGGTCACCTACACCGGACACTTCGGCGAGAACTTCACCGCCAAGGCCATGTACGGGATCAACCGCAGCAGCAGCTTCCTGCGCTCGCCGCAGGATGCGCTGTGCAGCTGGGTCACCTACAACAACGCCTCCTACGGCGCGGTCTACCGTGGAATGGGCAGCCCGTCGCTGGGTTGCCACCCGGGTTCGAACGTGGTCTCGCACGAGGACGAGCGCAAGGCCAAGCGACTGGACTTCGAGTGGGCGGTGGGCGACCACTTGCTGCGCTTCGGCTGGGACCACGAGCTGATGACCACCGACCGGGTGACGTTTTACCCCGGCGACGGCGTGCAGTACACCGCGTACGGCCGCACCAGCGCCACCCAGGTGCTCGACAACGGCACGCCGCTTCCGGCGGGTGTCAACGCGTTCCTGATGGCCCGCGAGCGCGCGGACGGCGGCGTGTTCGACATCGAGGCCAGCGCCTACTACCTGGAAGATGTCTGGAGTGTCACGCCGAACCTGCTGGTCAACCTCGGCCTGCGCGTCGACACCTTCGACAACAAGACCGCGGCCGGCGCCAGCTTCATCGAGATGGACAACCTGGTGTCGCCGCGGTTCGGCTTCTCGTGGGACATGAAGGGTGACGGCAGCACCAAGCTGTTCGGCAACCTGGGCCGCTACTACATGCCGGTCACCAGCATCATCAGCTACAACTTCGCCGGTGGCCTGCTCGACGAACGCACGTTCTACGCGCTGAATGGCTGGAGCGCGGCGACCAACCCGGTGACGGGTGCGCCGTACATGGCACCGGTCATCGGCCAGCAGATCGGCGCGGTGGACGACCAGTTCAACATCAGCGTGCGCGACTACCGCCAGAGCGTGGACCAGGACATCGACGCTGTGTACCAGGACGAGGCCATCGTCGGCTTCCAGACGATGATCAACCAGGCCTGGTCGTGGGGCGTCAACGCCACCTACCGGCGCATGCCCAACGCGCTCGACGACGTGCGCATCAACGCGCTCTGCGGCGTGCGCCACGGTACCTTGTGGCCGATCGCCAACCCGGGCGACGAGTTGACCCTGTGGGGCACCACCGCGATGGGTTGCGCCCAGGACGGCTGGGTCACCATCGATACGGCCAAGGAGGGCTACATCACCGTGGGCAGCAACCGCGTGATCGGCTACTCCAAGCCCAAGCGCACCTACACCGGCGTGGAATTCCAGATCGACCGCGCCTGGGACGAGAAGTGGGCGTTCAACGCGTCCTACCTGTGGTCGAAGTCGGAGGGCAACCACGAAGGCCCGGTGAACTCCGATACCAACTACGGAGACACCGGCATGGTCCAGCACTGGGACCACCCGGCCAACAACGACCGCTACGGCGACCTGTTCAACGACCGCCGCCACCAGATCAAGCTGCGCGGCAGCTACCGCTTCAACGAAATGTGGAGCGTGGGCGGCACGGTGACCGCGCTGTCGGGCGGGCCGATCACCGCGTTCGGCGTGACCTGGCCGGACGAGAACTTCGCGGTGGCGAGCTACACCAGCGAGGGCAGCGGCGGCGGCACCGGCTGGCTGTGCGTGGCCCGGTGCTCCGGCAACGACCCGAATGGAGTTCCCTACACCTGGCAGGACCGCGTGTACGAGCGCACCGAGCGTGGCGCCTTCGGCCGCATGCCGTGGACCTATAACGTCGGCGCGAACGTCACCTGGGAACTGCCGGTGGACGGCATCGACCTGAAGGCCCGCCTGTCGGTCTACAACCTGCTCAACGACCAGGAAGTGATCAACGTGCGCGCCCGCTACGAGGGCAACCCAAACGAGCGCCGTCCGACCTTCGGCACCGGCACCCGCTGGCAGTCGCCGCGCTACGCGCAGCTGGTGGTGAGCTGGAACTTCTGATGCGCGGTTCGAAGTCGTGATGATGCATGCCCACCGCCGGTCCGCCGCCGGTGGGCATGCGAAGACTGCAGGGACGGGGCCTGAAATGCTGAAACGTGCTTGCTGCGCCGCGACGCTGGCCGTCGCGGTCTTTTTCGTGCCCGGTGCGGGCCGCGCCGCAGGGCCGCCGCCGTCCGCGGCGATCACGGCGGCGGTCGACGACGCGGTCGCGCGTTACGACCTGCCCGGCATCGCGGTGGGCGTGGTCGTGGATGGCGAGGTGCGCCAGGTCGAGGTGCGCGGCGAGATCGCAGCCGGGAGCGGGGAGGCGGTGGACCGGCACACGATCTTCAAGATCGCGTCCAACACCAAGGCGATGACGGCGGCGCTGCTTGCGCGCCAGGTCGATGCCGGGCTGCTGGCCTGGGACGACCCGGTGGTGAAGCACCTGCCGGGCTTCCGCATGTACGAGGACTGGGTGACGCGCGAGATCCAGGTGCGTGACCTGCTGATCCACAACAGCGGGCTGGGGCCGGGCGCGGGCGACCTGATGCTGTGGCCGGAGCCCAATGCGTTCACGCGCGACGAAGTCGTGGCGGGTCTTGCGCACCTGAAGCCGCGCTGGAGCTTCCGTTCGCGCTACGCCTACGACAACACGCTGTACATCGTGGCGGGCGAGGTCGCGGCGGCGGCGGGAGGCGTGCCCTATGACGAGCTGATGCGGCGCGAAGTGTTTGCGCCGCTCGGGCTGGAACGCTGTCGCGTCGGCGCGTGGAACGCCAGCGAGGCCGGCAACGTGGCGCAGCCGCATGCGCGCCGTGACGGACGCAACGTGGCAGTGCGTACCGACGTCGCAACGATCGCCGACATGCCGATGGCCGCCGCCGGCGGCATCCGCTGCAGCCTGGACGACATGCTGGCGTGGGCGCGGATGTGGCTGCAGCCGGAGCGACATGGCCTGGTCGCGGGCAAGCCATGGCTGTCCGCGACGCAACGCGACGCGGCATGGGTGGCGCATATGCCGATGCCCTTGTCGCGGCGCATGCGCGCCTGGGATGGCAGCCATTTTTCCGCATACGGCTACGGCTGGCGGCTGACCGATGTCGACGGTACGTGGAAGGTCTCCCACACCGGCACGCTGTCGGGCATGTATTCGGCGCTGACCCTGCTGCCGGAGAAGGGCGCCGGGTTCGTGCTGCTGATCAACGGCGACGCGGACGAGGCGCGCACGGTGCTGAACCAGGTGCTGGTGAAGCACTTCACTGCGGCAGGGGAGGCGCGCACGGTGGCCTACTACGCCGACGCGCTGGCCGCCGAGCGCGCGGCCGCGCGCGACGATCGCGCCGCCGGTGTTGCTGCACCGTTGGGTGGCACTACGCCGCGCACCCCGGTGGCGCCTGCCGCGATGGCGCGCTGGCTGGGCGTATACCGCGATCCGTGGTTCGGCGAGGCGTCGGTCTGCGCGCGCGGCGACGAGGTGCGCATGGTGGCTGCGAAGTCGCCCAGGCTGTCCGGTCGGGTGATGGCATCGGGCGGGCGCATGCTGGTCGAATGGGACACGCTCGACAGCGACGCCCACGCCTGGCTGGATTTCAGCGCAGGCGAGGGCGGTGGCGCGGCGCGCCTGGCGATGGCCAAGGTCGACCCGGACGCGGACTTCAGCTACGACTTCGAGGACCTGGCGTTCGTGCGCGTGGGCGACTGCCCCTGATCGCCATCGCGGGCGAGCAGGGTGATCTCGCCGGTAGTCTCCACGGTGGCGCATGCGACCTCATGGATGTCGTTGAGGCCTGCACGGCGGACGCATGCCATCAGTTCGTCCTCGGTGATCAGTTCCTTGCGCATTTCGCGGTACAGCAGGCGGCCATCACGCACGATCACGCGCGGCGCCTCGTCGGTGAGTCGGCTGAATGACGGAAAGCGGAACTCGAGCAGATTGATCAGATACGACCAGGCAGCCACCACGGACGCCAGGAACACGAAGTCGCTTGGCGATTCCGACCCCACCGACATGGCGTCGGCCACCAGCGCGCCCACGATCACCAACGCCAGCATGTCGACCGGTGAGTTGTTGCCGAGGCTGCGCTTGGGCAGGATCCGTACCACCACCATCACCGCGAAATAGATGGCGGTGCCGCGGAGCAGGAGTTGCGGAAGCGACGTGGACAGATCCATGGCAGGGCCGCGCGGAGGTTTGGGCGCGCAGGATAGGACCGGCGGGTCGCCGCGGCGTGATGCCGCGGGGTGTGACCGCCCGCACGCGCCGTCCGGGGCCAGCCCGGTAGCATGCTGCAAGGCAGCAATCATCTCGATCGAGCTGCTCCAGGGGGGGGGCATGCCATTCGACGTGCGGGTGCTGAGTGAAAGTTCGGGGGACGATCCAGGCGCCATGGTGGAACTCGTCGAGTGTTTCGACGAGGTCGCCACGGGCATCCGTGCCGGCCTCCTGCAGGCGATTGCGCAGGGCGACGCGGCGCAGGTCGCCGCGCTGGCGCATTCGCTGAAGTCTTCGTCCCGCGCGATGGGCGCGATGGCGCTGGGTGAGCTGTGCGCAGAGCTCGAAGCGCACGGCGGGGCAGGTCGCCTCGCCGGGTTGGGTCCGGCCGTGACCGCGGTGGTGGCGGAACTGGATGCCGCACTTGCGGCGATGCGGTACTGGCGCGCGGTGCAGGCGCCACAGGGGAGGACCGGCATTTGAAGATCCTGATCGTGGACGACGACGATTTCACCACCCGCCTGCTGCAGATCCAGCTGCGCGCGATGGGCCTGAAGGACAGCGGCTACGCCGGCATCGAGTCGAGCTCGAGCGGTGCCGACGCGATCGAGCGGCTCGCGCTCGCGCCCGCCGACTTCGGGCTGGTGTTCTGCGACCTGCGCATGCCTGGAATGGACGGCGTCGAATTCGTGCGCCACCTGGTCGCGACGGAATTCCGCGGCGGGCTGGTGCTCATCAGCGGCGCGGAGCCGCGCGTGCTGCAGATGGTCGAGCAACTGGCCCGCCAGCAGGGTCTGGACGTGCTCGGCAGCCTGGCCAAGCCGGTCACGCCGGGCAGCCTGCGCACGTTGCTGCAGGGGCGCGAGTCAGCCGGCCTCGGCGGCAAGTGGGCCGACTGCGCGACGCAACCAGGTACCACCGCCGATGCCGCCGAGCTTGAAGCGGCCATCAATGGCGGCGAAATCGTCAACCACTACCAGCCGAAGATCGACCTGCGCACCGGCGCGGTGGTGGGCATGGAAGCGCTGGCACGCTGGCAACACCCCGAGCGCGGCATCGTGGCACCGGATGACTTCCTGCCGCTGGTCGAAAGCGCCGGCCTCGTGACTCCGCTGACGCGCGCGGTGCTGGTCAATGCGCTGCAGCACGCATGCTCGTGGAATGGTGCCGGGGGCGGGCTGGACGTGGCGGTGAACGTGTCGCTGGCCAGCCTCGGCAGGCTGGACTTCCCCGATCGCCTGGCGGGATTGGCCGCCGAGGCGGGATTTCCGCTGGAGCGGCTGGTGCTCGAGCTGTCCGAATCACGCCTGCCGACCGAACCGCGCGCCCAGCTCGATATCCTGAGCCGGCTGCGGCTGAAAGGCGTGCGCCTGGCGCTCGACGATTTCGGCACCGGCTTCACCAAGCTGGCGCAGCTGCGCGACATGCCGTTCTCCGAGCTGAAGATCGACCGCGCGTTTGTCCAGGGCGTGGCCGGGGATGCCTCGCGGCGCGCGATCGTGCAGGCCGCGCTGGCGCTGGCGCGCGAACTCGATGTGGAGACGGTCGCCGAAGGCGTCGACAACGCGGAGGATCTCGCCTGCCTGCGCGCGCTCGGTTGCGGCATGTTCCAGGGCTACCTGGTGGCGGAACCGATGCCGGCCTGCGACGTGGTGCCCTGGCTGGATGCCTGGCCCACCCTGCGCGAGGGCGTGCTGGGCGCCTGAGCCCCGAGGCAACAAAAAACCCCCGGGAGACCGGGGGTTCTTGCATGCGCGAAACATGGTGGGCGGTGCAGGGATCGAACCTGCGACCCTTGCCGTGTGAAGGCAATGCTCTACCGCTGAGCTAACCGCCCGAAACAGCGCGCAAGTATACAGCAGCACACGCGGTTCCTGGCAAGGGTCCGGCCGACGCGGCCCGCATCGCCATGCCCGGGCAGGCTTCACCCGCGTCTCACCGCGCCAGTCCTAGCGTCGACAGCCCCAACCCCTTCGCGAGGGACGCCATGGCGCGCCCGATCTGGACCGGAACCCTTTCGTTCGGCCTGCTCAACGTGCCGGTGTCGCTGATGTCCGGCGAGCGCCGCATCGACCTGCATTTCCGCATGCTGGATTCGCGCGACAAGAATCCGGTCCGCTACGAGCGGGTCAACGCCGAGACCGGCGAGGAAGTGCCTTGGAAGGACATCGTCAAGGCCTTCGAGTACGACAAGGGCAGCTACGTGGTGCTGGAGCAGGAGGACATCAAGTCCGCCGCCCCCGAGAGCCACGAGACCGTGGAGGTCGAGACCTTCGTGGACGCGTCGGCGATCCCGTTCCAGTACTACGAGAAGCCCTACATCCTGGTGCCGGCCAAGAAGGCCGAGAAGGGCTACGTGCTGCTTCGCGAAACGCTCAAGGCGACCGGGCAGGCCGGCATCGCACGGGTGGTGATCCGCACCCGCGAATACCTGGCCGCGGTGCTGCCGCGCGATGATGCGCTGATGCTGATGCTGCTGCGCTATCCGCAGGAGCTGGTGGACCCTGCGGAGCACCGCCTGCCGGAGGGTGAATCCGCCGACTACAGGATCAGTCCGAAAGAGCTCGAGATGGCCAAGCAGCTCATCGCGTCGATGAGCGGCGAATGGGACCCGAGCGGGTACAAGGACGAATTCCGCGAGCGCCTGGAGAAGGTGATCCGCGACAAGATGAAGGCCGACGGCACGGTGGCCAAGCCGGACGACAGCGAGTTCGAGGCGCCGGAAGGCGCGGCGACCAATGTCGTGGACTTCATGGCACTGCTGCAGAAGAGCATCGGCAGCAACAAGCGCACGCCGGCGAAGAAGTCCGCGGAGGGCGACGACAAACCGGCGGCGAAGAAGGCCGCCGCGAAAAAGGCACCGGCGAAGAAAACCGCTGCCGCGAAGAAGGCCCCCGCCGACAAGCCGGCGGCAAAGACCGCCAAGGCGCCGGCGCGCAAGGCCGCCAAGGGCACGGCGCGCAAGGCGGGCTGAGGCAGCGCAATGAGCCTGCGCGAATACGCCCGCAAGCGTCGCTTCGACGGCACCCCCGAGCCGTCTGGCGATGCACCCACGAGCGTCGGCCATCGGCCGATCTTCGTGGTGCAACTGCACCACGCCAGCAGCCGCCACTACGACTTCCGCCTGGAGGCCGATGGCGCGCTGAAGAGCTGGGCGGTGCCGAAGGGGCCGTCGCTGCGCGCGGGCGAGAAGCGCCTGGCGGTGGAGGTGGAGGATCACCCGCTGTCGTACGCCACGTTCGCCGGTGACATCCCCGAAGGCCATTACGGCGCCGGCCACGTGGACGTGTTCGACCACGGCCACTGGGCCTGCGATGGCGACCCGCTGGAAGGCATCGCCGCCGGCAAGCTGGATTTCACCCTGAGCGGCAGCAAGCTCAAGGGCGCATGGAAGCTGGTGCGCACGAAGAAGGCGGGCCGCCAGGCGCAGTGGCTGCTGATGAAGCGCAGCGACGCGCACGCCGCGGACATGGAGGCGGACGACCTGGTGGATGCACCGTCGAAACCGCGTTCCGCCGCCAAGTCCGCCAAGGCAACCAAGGCCACGAAGCCCCGCGCCCCGCGCAAGGCCGACGCGCGCTGGCGCAAGGCCGCACTGGCGCTGCCGGGCGCGAAGGACACCGGCGTGCCGGCAGGATTCGAGCCGCAGCTGTGCACGTTGCGGGGCGCGGCGCCGCCGGGCGACGACTGGCTGCACGAGATCAAGTGGGACGGCTATCGGCTGATGGTCGACATGGTCGACGGCGTCGCGCGGTTGCGCTCGCGTGGCGGACTGGACTGGGACAAGACCTTCCCGGACGTGGCCGCAGCGGTCGCCGCGCTGCCGGTCTCCGACGCCTGCCTCGATGGCGAACTGGTGGTGCTTGGCCCCGACGGCCACAGCGACTTCTCCGAGCTGCAGCGGGTGATCGACGGCAGCTCGAAAGCCGCGCTGCGCTATCTGGTGTTCGACCTCGTCGGCCTGGCGGGTGTCGACCTGCGCGGCTCGCCGCTGGGCGCGCGCAAGGCCTTGCTGAAGTCGCTGCTGCCCGAGGCGCCGCACCTGCTGGCCTACAGCGACCACGTCGTCGGCCATGGCCCCGAGGTCTACGAGGAGACCGGCCGACAGGGCATCGAGGGCGTCATCTGCAAGCGCGCCGACAGCCTGTATCGCGGCGGCCGCGGCAACGACTGGCTGAAGGTGAAGCACGAATCGGCGGACGAGTTCGTGGTGGTCGGCTACACCGATCCCAAGCGCAGCCGTACCGGCTTCGGCGCGCTGCTGATGGCCACGCGCGAGCGTGGCGGGCTGCGCTACGTGGGGCGCGTGGGCACCGGTTTCGACGACGCCATGCTGCGCGACCTCACCGCGCGGCTGCGCAAGCTGGAGCAGAAGCAGGCGACGGTCGAGCTGCCGGACCACATCGCGCTGCCGCTGCGCACCGTGCACTGGGTGCGCCCGGAGCTGGTCGCCGAGGTGGCGTTCCGTGGCTGGGCCAAGGAGGGCCTGCTGCGCCAGGCCGCCTTCAAGCGCCTGCGCATCGACAAGACGGCGCGCGACGTGGAGGAACCGCAGGTGGCAAAGGACGAAGTGACGGCCGGGCGCATCACCAGCCCGGACCGGGTCGTGTTCGAGGGCGCGAAGTACACCAAGGGCGACGTGGCCGAGTACTACCGCAGCGTCGCCGACTGGCTGCTGCCGGAGCTTGCCGGGCGGCCACTGTCGCTGCTGCGCTGCCCCGACGGCACCAAGGGCCAGTGCTTCTTCCAGAAGCACCACGCCGAAAGCCTGGGCGACGATGTGCGCGCGATCGTGTTGAAGCAGAAGAGCGGCAAGGAGCCGTACCTGTACATCGACGACATCGCTGGCGTGATCGACCTGGTGCAGATGAACACGCTCGAGTTCCATCCCTGGGGATCGCGCGTGGACGATCCCGAGCTGCCGGACCGGCTGGTGTTCGACCTGGACCCCGGCGAAGGCCTGGGCTGGGCCGACGTGGTGCGCTCCGCGCGTGACATCCGCGCGCGCCTGGCTGAAGCGGGGCTGGAGAGCTTCGTGCGGCTGTCCGGCGGCAAGGGCGCGCACGTGGTGGCGCCGATCGCGCGCGGCCCGGACTGGGATGACGTGCGCGCGTTCTGCGGTGGCTTTGCCGAAGCGATGGCGCTGCAGGCGCCGGACCGCTACGTGGCCACGATGTCCAAGGCCAAGCGCTCGGGGAAGATGTTCATCGACTGGCTGCGCAACGCGCGCGGCGCCACCAGCGTGGCGTCGTGGTCGCTGCGCGCGCGCAAGGGCGCGCCGGTGGCGGTGCCGATCCGCTGGGATGAGCTGGGCAAGGTGGCGGGCCCCGCGGCGTTCGACCTCGCCAAGGCGAAGCAGCGGGCTGCTCGGTTGCGCAAGGATCCGTGGGATGGGTTCGCGACGCTGGAGCAGGCGTTGCCGAGCTGGGAGTGATGGGCGTGGCGCCATGTGCTCGCGATGCGGGCCGGCATGACGGGGCGACCACGGCGAGGGTGGCAGTCTCGTTCCATCAACTGACCTGGGAGCATGGATATGGCGAAGGCTGTCTCTCGCAAAGGCGCGAAGGGCGCGAAGGATGCGGCGCGCGCGAAGGGCGCTGGTGCTGACGCAACTGTCGCTCGCCAGCGTGAGATCCAGGCGAAGGCAGATGCAGCCTCGAAGCGCGCGTCGAAGAAGCGTGCCGGCAAGAAGGCGGCGAAGAAGGCGACGCAGGCGGGGACGCGGCGGCAGCCGGAGAATCCGATGCCTGCGCAGCATCTGGCCAAGCCAGGTCACGAGCATGCGCTGGCGTTGGCGCCGCGGTTCGAGGCGCCGGATTACGTCGGCAGTGGCAAGCTGGAGGGCGTGGCGGCCATCATCACCGGCGGCGATTCCGGCATCGGCCGGGCGGTGGCGGTGCTGTTCGCACGCGAAGGCGCCGATGTGGCGGTGATGCACCTGGACGAAGACGAAGACGCCGCGGTGACAAAGCGCCACGTCGAGGCCGAAGGCCGCCGCTGCCTGGTCATCGCCGGCGATGTCCGCGATCCGAAATTCTGCAGGAAGGCCGTGCGCAAGGCGGTCAAGGCGTTCGGACGGCTGGACGTGCTGGTCAACAATGCCGCCTTCCAGCAGCACGTCGATCGCCTGGAAGACCTGGGCAACCGCCACCTGCAGGAGACGCTGCAGACCAATATCGCCGGCTACTTCCACATGGCGCGCGCCGCGCTGCCACACATGGAGCGCGGTGCCAGCATCATCAACACCGGCTCCGAGACCGGCATCTTCGGCAGCCCGAAGCTGCTCGACTATTCCGCGACCAAGGGCGCGATCCACGCATTCACCATGTCGCTGGCGTCCAACCTGCTGGAGCGCGGCATCCGCGTGAACTGCGTGGCGCCAGGCCCTGTGTGGACGCCGCTCAACCCGGCCGACAAACCCGCCAAGGACGTCGCGGAGTTCGGCAAGGACAGCGACATGAAGCGCCCGGCGCAGCCGGAAGAGGTGTCGCCGGCGTACGTGTTCCTGGCGTCACCGGTGATGTCGTCGTACGTGAATGGCGTGATCCTGCCGGTGATGGGCGGGCCGCGTGGCTGATGCGCGCATCACGACAACGCGCGCGTGACGCCGAATTGACATGCAGCGCACGCGCCGTGGTCGAGCATCGGAGACCCCACCAGCGAGGCCACGACCATGACCCAGCCTGACAAGAAGTCCGACGTCCTCAAGGACCGCCCCGCAGGCGAGGACGCCCACCGCGAACAGCGCGAGTACCCGCACGGCTCGGGCGACCGCAACACGGTCTCGCCCTCAGCACCGGACGACGTGGATCGCAACTTCCACGGCGGCACGCAGCGCACCACCGAGTCCGACCCGAAGCCGCGCGACCCCGCGAAGCCTTAGCCCGCGCGTCAGCCGATCACGCGTTCGAACGGCGGCAGCGCATCGATGATGCGCTTGCCGTAGCGACGCGTAAGCAGGCGCGAGTCGAGGATGATGACGCGTCCGGTGTCGGTGGATGTGCGGATCAGGCGCCCGGCGAACTGGGTCAGCGTGCGCAGGGCATGCGGCACGGCGATCAGGTTGAAGGCGTTGTGGCCGCGGCTCTCCAGCCATTCGCCCAGCGTGGCGGTCTGCGGGTCTGTGGGCACGGAGAACGGCACCTGGGTGATCACCACCGTGGTGCAGGCCTCGCCGGGCAGGTCGAGGCCTTCGCCGAACGAGTTCAGGCCGAACAGCACCGAGCCCTTGCCCGCGGCGATGCGCGCGACGTGGTCGGCTACGGTCTGCGACTTGTTGCCCATGCCCTGCACGAGGATCTGCTTGCGGCGCGCGCCGGACATCAGCTCCGCCACTTTTTCCATTTTCCAGCGCGAAGTGAACAGCACCATGCTGCCCTTGCCCCAGTCGAGCTCGCGCTCGAGGTAGTCGGCGACGGCCACGGGATGGCCTTCGCGATCGTCGGGCGTGGCCGGGAACTGCGGGATGACCAGTTGCGCCTGGCGCGGCAGGTCGAAGGGCGAGGGCAGGCTCACCATTTCGGCGTGGTCGGGCAGCCCGGTGTCGATGGCGAACGCCTGGAAATCGCCACCGCCGGTCAGCGTGGCCGACGTCATCACCACCGAGTCGACGTCCTTCCACAGCAGCTGGCGCAGCACCTGTGCGGCCGAGACCGGCGAGCAGTGGCAGACCAGGTCGCCGTCGCGGGCCTGGGTGAGCCAGCGGGCCATGGGCGGCGAACCGTCGCGGTCTTCGCGCCGCCAGCCCGACCACAGCGCGTGCTGTTCCTCGACCATCTCCAGCGCCATGCCGAGATTGCGCTGCAGGCGCTCCTTGGCGGGATCGTCCTGCTTCGACTTGGCGACGATCTGCTGCGCGGAATGCACCCAGTTGAACAGGCTGCGCGTGTCGTCGCCGAGCGCTTCCACGGCGGGCATCCAGTCCGAGGGCAGGCGGCCATGCGGCGCGCGCCACATGGGATCGCGGTCACCGGGTTCGGGCGTCCAGGCGTGTTCGAGTTCGACGCGAAACGCCTTGAGCGCCTTGGCGACGCGCGCCGCCAGCTCCACGGCGTCGCTCGGCAGCAGCGTGCCGATCGTGTCCTTGCCGACCAGGCGGTAGCTGGCGGTGACCAGGCCCTGCATCCGTGCCACGCGCCTGGCCATGTCGCCCAGCGGCAGGCGCGCCGCGCCCTGGTCGATGGCGACGCTGGCGACGTGGTGGCCTTCATCGAGCACCAACAGCATGTCCGCGGGCGCCGCCAGCAACGGCTGGCTGTTTTCCGCATCCCCCAGCGACAGCGAAGAGAGCAGAAGCGCGTGGTTGGTGACCACGATCTGCGCGTCACGCACGGTGGTGCGCGCGGTGAGCACCGGGCACTGCGCGGCATAGCCGCAACGACGTCCCGCGCAGGCCGACGCCGGCGTGGTGATCTGGCTGCGCAGGGCAGGGCTGACGAGCTCCGGCGCGGCATCGAGGTCGCCATCCCACAGGCGATCGGTATAGGCCTCGAGGAGACGCGTCGCGGCCTCGATCTCGAACGGGGACAGCGGGCGGTCGTACAGTGGCTCCTCGTCGGGGAACATCGCATCCTGGCTTGAGCCGCCCTGCATTTCGGCGGCGTTGCGCGTGCACAGGTAGCGGGTGCGGCCCTTGGCCAGCGCCACGCGCGCCTGCAATCCGGTGGCGGCGAGGAACGCGGGGATGTCGCGTCCGACCAGCTGCGACTGCAGGGCGACGGTGCCTGTGCTGATGACCAGCTTCTTGCCGGTGGCCAGCGCGATCGGCACGCCGGCCGTCAGGTAGGCGAGGCTCTTGCCAACGCCGGTCGGTGCCTCCGCAATGCCGATGCCGCCAGTGGTCGCCAGCGCCCGCGACACCACGCCGATCATGTGGCTCTGCGCACGCCGCGTGCTGAAGCCGGGCGTGTTGGCCTGCAGGCTGCCGTAGGCGGCGCGGATGTGGTCTTTCAGTGCTTCGGTCAGGACGCGCGTGGTGGCAGTGGCCGCTTGTGCCGTGGGCTGCGGCCCGGAATCATTCATGGCGTGGATTTTCACATGTCCACGAACGAAAAGCCCCGCAGGGCAAATGCCGTGCAGGGCTTGCGGTCAGACTTGCTGTTGCGTCGCAATGGTGGCCGGGGAGGGAATCGAACCCCCGACACGGGGATTTTCAATCCCCTGCTCTACCAACTGAGCTACCCGGCCACTGGCGAGCGCGGAATGATACGGCGGCGGCGCGCGGGCGGCAAGCATCACCGCAGCTGAACCTGCCCGCGAGGTGCCGCAGCCGGCGCATGCGGCGCGTTGCATGATGGCGTCACCGATGGTAAATGCCGCACGGCGGCGGGAGGCAACGATGGCCACGCAAACAGTCGCCCGGATGGGCATGGCGCTCGCCGCGGCGCTGGTGGTGTCGGCATGTGCGACGGGTGGCGGACGCCTGGACGCGGGGGAAAAACTCACCATCTATCGCGCCGCGGCGGGTGCGCCGGTGGGCAGCTTTCCGTACCACGGCAACATCACTGGCTGGACGCCGCTGGGCGATGGCGCGATCGCGCTGTGGACCGGCCCGAGTCGCGCCTGGTTGCTGGACCTCGACGGCCCATGCCCGGACATCGACTTCAGTCCGGTGATCGCCGTGACCAGCAGCGAGGGCGGGCGTGTCATGGCACGCTTCGACAAGGTGCTGGCCAGCGGCCACGGCTCCATGCAGATCCCCTGCCGCATCCGCGAGATCCGGCCGCTCGACACCCGGCAGATCAAGGCCGCCGAGAAGGCGGCCCGCGACGATCAGGGCGCGTCTTCGGGCACGTAGCCGGCGGGCGCTTCGGCGCCGCCGCCGAACAGGAACTTCTCCATCTCGCCTTCGAGGAAGGCGCGGGTGGCGGGATCCAGCGGCGACAGCCGGTTCTCGTTGATCAGCATGGTCTGGTGCGCCAGCCACGCCGCCCAGCCGGCCTTGCCGATATGCGCGAACACGCGCTTGCCAAGATCGCCCGGCCACGGCACGAAGGCGAGGCCTTCGGCATCCTGTTTCTGGTATTCGCAGTACACGGTGCGGCTCATTGCGGCGGATCCTCCTGGTGCTCGGCGAACTGCATGTCGAGCAGTGTCCTGACGGGCGCCGGGATCCCGAGGGCATCGATCGCGTCATGCGACACCCAGCGCAGGTCGTCATTGTCGCCCACCGCGGCGGCGGGGGCGACGGCGCGCCAGCGCAGCGGGAGCAGCCTGAGCCGGTAATGGCTGAACGCGTGGGCGATCGGCTCCAGCGCCTCGCCTTGCGCATAGTCGCCGTCGGCGTGGGCGTGGAACAGCGCGCGCGCGGCGTCGTGGTCTTCGGCCTCGGGCAGGGACCAGAGCTGGGCCCACACACCGGCCGGAGGGCGTCGCCTCAGCAGCACGCGGCCTTCGCCGTCGCGCAGCACGAGCAGCACGGCTTCGCGCTGCGGCAGGGCCTTGCCGGGCTTCGGCGTGGGCAGTTCGGCGACGCGACCTTCGATGCGTGCGACGCAGCCGTCCTGCAGCGGGCAGAGGATGCACGCCGGGTCATGACGCGTGCACAGGGTGGCGCCGAGATCCATCTGCGCCTGTGTGTAGTCGGCCAGGCGCGCGTCGGGCAGCTGCGCCTGCGCGTGCTGCCAGAGCTGCTTCTCGACCGCCGGCAGGCCGGGCCAGCCGCTGACGCCATGGACGCGGGACAGCACGCGCTTGACGTTGCCGTCGAGGATCGCGTGTCGGTCGCCCCAGGCCTGCGACAGGATCGCGCCCGCGGTGCTGCGGCCGATGCCCGGCAGCGCGAGCAGCGCATCGAAATCGCGCGGCAGTCCGCCGTCGTGGCGTTCGACGCACGCGCGTGCCGCGGCATGCAGGTTGCGGGCGCGTGCGTAGTAACCCAGGCCCGACCAGAGCCCGAGCACGTCGTCGAGCGACGCCGCCGCGAGCGCCGGCAAGTCGGGCAGGGCCGCCACGAAGCGCTCGAAATAGGGCACCACAACGCGCACCTGCGTCTGCTGCAGCATGATTTCCGACAGCCACACCCGGTACGGCGAGCGCGGGTGCTGCCAGGGCAGGTCATGGCGGCCGTGGATGTCAAACCAGGCCAGCAGCCGCGGCGCGAAGCCACTGTCGAAAGCCGCGTTCACGGCGATTCGTCGATCGATACTTCGACGCCTTCCAGCACGCCGCCTGGCACTTCGATGCGTGGCGCAGTGGCGTGCGCACGCAACGGTGGCAGCGGCGACCCGTCCGCCGCGCCCTGCGACCAGGCGAGGACCTCGGTGATGCGGAACCGCGCTTCGGCGCGCGCGTCGCCCCGCGCAAGCTGTGCGGCCACCGGGTCGCCAAGCGTCGCCGCGCCGGCGTAGGCGATGGAAAACGGCAGCGGCGTGTCCGGTGCGTCCAGCGGCGACGGCAGCGTCGGCCAGGCTTGTGGCCATTCCGCGAAGCGCCCGGACAGCTCGACCAGCAGCGCGCGCGACAGTGCGATCCGCCCGCGTGCGTCGAGTGTCGGTATCACGCCTTCACCGTGCAGCACCACGTCCGCCGGCGCGAGCGACCACGCACCGTCGCGCAGCCGCAGCGGTCCATGCAGGCCCAGCGCGAATGGCAGCGTGGTGTCGCCGCCCTCGTAGCGCGCGCTGGCGCCAAGGCGCAACGGCTGCACGCGCAGGGTGCCGGCGTCGCTGCGAAGTGGCCCGGATGCGGTGAGGTAGGCGGGCAGCCGCCAGCTGCCGGTGTCGAGCGTGGCGCGGCCGGTGACAGCGGCACCGCTGCCGTTCTCCAGGCGTTCGGCCGCGATGCGCAGGTCGAACAGGACCGTCATCGGCGGTGCCAGCACCAGGCGACCGCGTGCCTGCGCGGCCAGCGGATCGCCCGCGCGCAGTGCCTCCAGTGAAAGCCGGAACCCTTCAACATGCCAACCAGCGCCGTCGATGTGCCCGTCGTTGACAAGCAGGCCGTTGCGCAGCGTCGGGATCCGCCCGTCGCCGGGTGGCCGCGCCGCAAGCCAGGCCTGCAGTGCGACGACATCGAGGCGTGGGGAGTCGAGTTCGATGCGGTCGAATTCGAGCGGCGCGGCGCGGTTGCGCAGCGTGGACCAGGGCAGGGAGAGGTACACGCGCCCGGCGCGCAGCAGCGGCGCGGCGGCGCCCGGCTGGCGCGCAACCACATCGCGCACCTCGAGCATCGGCGTGCCACGCAGGCGATAGCGCGCCTGGCCGGAAGCGCTGATCTCCAGGCCGAGGATGTCGCCCGCCGTGTCCAGCGCCAGCCGCGACAGTCGCTGCGGCTGCAGCAGCAGCGACAGCGCGACGACGGCTGCGAGCAGCAGCAATACCAGCGTCCCCGCCAGCCAGGCGGCAACGCGGCGCCGGGTCACGCGCCCAGCGCTTCCGGCAGCAGTGCGTCGACGAAGGCCTCGGCGTCGAATACGCGCAGGTCCTCGGGGCGCTCGCCGATGCCGGCATAGCGGATCGGGATGCCGAACTCGCGCGCCAGCGCGAACACCACGCCGCCCTTGGCGGTGCCGTCGAGCTTGGTGACCACCAGCCCGGTCACGCCGGCCGCGGCGTGGAACTGGCGCAGCTGCGACAGCGCGTTCTGGCCGGTGGTGCCGTCGATCACCAGCAGCACTTCGTGCGGTGCGGCGTCATCGAGCTTGCCGAGCACGCGCTTGATCTTGCCGAGCTCGTTCATCAGCCCCTGCTGGGTGTGCAGGCGCCCGGCGGTGTCGGCGATCAGGATGTCGGTGCCGCGCGCGCGTGCCGCCTGCAGCGCGTCGAACGCGACCGAGGCGGCATCGGCGTTCTGGCCCTGCGCGATCACCGGCACACCGTTGCGCTCGCCCCAGGCCTGCAGCTGCGCGACCGCGGCGGCGCGGAAGGTGTCGCCGGCGGCCAGCATCAGGCTGCGGCCCTCGTCCTTGTAGCGCCGCGCCAGCTTGCCGATGGTGGTGGTCTTGCCCACGCCGTTGACGCCAACGGTGAGGATCACGAACGGGCGCACCGCCGGGTCGATCACCAGTGGGCGCGCCACGGGCTCCAGCATGGCGATCAGGTCGCCGCGCAGCGCGCCGAGCATGGCGTTGGCATCGGCGAACTCGCGCGCCTTCATGCGCTTGCGCAGCGACTCGACCAGCTGGGTGGTGGCGGTGACGCCGACGTCGGCGGTGAGCAGCGCGGTTTCGATCTCGTCGAGCAGGTCGTCGTCGAGGCGTGGATTTCGCGAGAACAGGCCGCCGAGCCCCCGCGCGAAGCCGCTGCCCTTCAGGCGTTCGCGCCAGCCCGACTTGCCGGGTGCGGCGGCGGGCTTTTCCTGGGTGGTCGACGAAGCAGGCCTGGCCGGCACGGGCGCGACCAGGCCTGCCGTAAGCGGCGTGTCCGGTGCCACCGGAGCCGGTGGCTCGACAGCCACCGGTGCGGCGGCCACGGCGGCATCCATGAATGCCTGCACCTTGGCTTCGGCTTCCGCTGCGGCATCGGCCGCAGCAGCCGCATCGGCCGCGTGGACGGTGCCCGCTGCGTGGTCCACGTCGGCGACGGGCTCCGCGGCCGCGTCGCTCCCGGGCAGGTCGCGGCCAGGCGCGTTCGGAAACGCCGCCGCCAGCGCCTCGATGTCCAGCTTCGGCCTGCCGGCATTCCCTCCGCCGGTGCCTGCTTCGGGTTTCTTGCGGCGGAAAAAGCTCACCATTGCGCTGGCAACCGGACCGTGTGGGGGAGGGGGTGCACATCGCCGCGCGAGCGCGGACAATGACGCGGCATGGTATCACCGGCCCGAAATCCGACCCTTCCGCGACGCGCCGGGCCCGCCGGCAGCGTGCGCATCATCGGTGGGCGCTGGCGCGGGTCGAAGCTGCCGGTGGCCGATGCGCCCGGCCTGCGCCCGACCTCCGACCGCGCACGCGAGACCCTGTTCAACTGGCTGCAGCCGATGCTGCCCGGCGCGCGTGTGCTCGACCTGTTCGCCGGCAGCGGTGCACTCGGGCTTGAAGCGCTCTCGCGCGGTGCCGCCGAAGCGCTGCTGGTCGAACGCGATCCTGTGCTGGCCCAGGCGCTGCACGCCAGTTGCACCCGCCTGCACGCGGGTGATGCCGCGACCGTGGTGCGTGCCGACGCACTGGACTGGCTGCGCCTGCCGGTGCACGGGCAGTTCGACCTGGTGTTCCTGGACCCGCCATTCGCCGACGATGCCTGGGCCACGGCGCTGCAGCGCCTGCCGCCGTGGCTCGCGCGCGGCGCATGGCTGTACATGGAGTCGCCCGCCGGCGTTGCGCCCGCGCCCGGTGCGGGCTGGCGCCTGCATCGCGAGTCCTCCACGCGCGATGCGCGCCACGCGCTGTACCGCCAGGCGCCCGCCGACGCGGCCGGGCACGCCCCGGCTTGAGCGCCACCGGGCGCGGCGCTGCTACACTCGCCGCGGCCCCAGCCACCCGACCCGGCGCAGCGACGCGATGACCACAGCACGCAACAGGATCGCCGTCTATCCCGGCACCTTCGATCCGATCACCAACGGCCACGTCGACCTGGTGGACCGGGCCGCGCCGCTGTTCGAGAAGCTGATCGTCGGGGTTGCCGAAAGCCCGGGCAAGGGTCCAGCGCTGCCGCTGGCGCTGCGCGTCGAGCTCGCCCGCGAGGCGCTGGCCGCGCACGCCAACGTGGAGGTGATGGGCTTCGATTCGCTGCTGGCGCACTTCGTGGCCGAGGTCGGCGGCGGGGTGCTGCTGCGCGGCCTGCGCGCGGTGTCGGATTTCGAGTACGAGTTCCAGCTGGCCAGCATGAACCGGCACCTGATTCCCGAAGTCGAGACGCTGTTCCTGACCCCCGCGGAACAATATGGCTTCATCTCATCATCGCTGGTACGCGAGATCTCCCGCCTTGGCGGCGATGTCTCGGGGTTCGTGCCGGCGGCAGTGGCCGATGCGCTGCAGGCCGAATGGCGGCGCACCAAGCTTTGACCAGCGGAACCACACGTTCCGACCTTCCAGAAAAACATGGGGAAACTGCAATGAACACGATGTCCCGCCTGCTGCTGACCGCTTGCCTCGCACTTCCGTTGCTGGCCGCGTGCAAGAAGGAAGAAGCCGCGCCCGTCGCCGTCGCGGCGCCGCTGACCGCACCCGCGGCCGGGTCCGACGACGCCGCGTGGCGCGCCTACGTCTCCGACGTGGTGACGCGCAACATGGAGGGCATCGGCAACCAGCCCTTCGTGTATTTCCTGCCGTCCACGGCGGGCGCAGAGGACCAGACCGGCGCCTATGAGCGCCTGCTCGACAAGGCCAAGGGCGACGTGGCCCGCGGCATCGTCAAGGGCAACCTGCTTGCGTACGCGTCGGCCGATTCCGCCCGCATGGGCGACATCGTGGTGGAGTCGTTCGCCGGCGTGCCGGCCGACACCATGAAGGGCGTGCGCGTGCTGTTCATCGGCGCCGCGGCCGACAAGGACCGCGTGGCGACCGCCGTGGCTCCGGCCGGCGTCGAATACGTCTTCATCGAAGCGAAGTGATCCAGGCGCTGCCGCCGGCATCGTCCGGCGGCGGCCCTTGCGGGCAGGGTCTACAATGACCCCATGGCCCTGCGCATCAACGAACTCTGCGTCAACTGCGACGTCTGCGAGCCTGCCTGCCCGAACGAGGCGATCTCGCAGGGCGAGACCATCTATGTGATCGATCCCGCGCGCTGCACCGAGTGCGTGGGTCATTTCGACGAGCCGCAGTGCGTCGTCGTCTGCCCGGTCGAATGCATCGACCCGGACCTGGACATCCCTGAAACCCACGACCAGTTGCTTGCCAAGCTCATGCGACTGCGGGAGAACGTTGCATGAGCCTTCGCCACCTGTTGCACCTTGGCGCGCTGTCGCTGCTGTTGTCCCTGGTGCCGGCCTGCGCCAGCGTGGCCGATGGCGAACGCATCACCGCCGGCGCGACATCCGCCGCGCCTGCGTCCAGGCCGCCGGGCGTGGCCGTGGCCTCGGCGCACGCGCTGGCCACCGACGCCGGCCTGGAGATCCTGGCCGCTGGCGGCAACGCCTTCGACGCCGCGATCGCGGTGTCGGCGGTGCTGTCGGTGGTGGAGCCGATCAGTTCGGGCATCGGCGGTGGCGGATTCTTCCTGCTGCACGATGCCGCCAGCGGCAAGGACCTGTTCGTGGACGCGCGCGAGACCGCGCCGGCCGCTGCCACGGCTGCGAAGTACGTGCAGGCCGACGGTGGCTTCGACCGCGACCGTGCCACCAACGGTGCGTGGGCGGCCGGTATTCCGGGCCTTCCGGCGGCGTTCGTTCACCTGCAGGCGGAGCATGGCCAGCTGCCGCTTGCGCGCAGCCTGGCGCCGGCGATCCGCATCGCCCGCGACGGCTTCCCGGTGTATGCGCGCATGGCGCGCGGCTACCAGGCGCGGCGCGAGGTGATGGAGCGCTACCCCGGCACCCGCGAGGTGTACCTGGCCGGCGGCCGGCCGATCGCCGAAGGCGACCTGTTCCTCCAGCCCGACCTGGCGCGCACGCTGCAGGCCTTGGCCGACCACGGGTTCGACGGCTTCTATCGCGGCGACGTGGCGGAAAATCTGCTGGCCGGGGTGAGCGACGCCGGCGGCGAATGGACCGCCGAAGAGCTCGCAGCCTACCGGGTGCGGGTGCGCGAGCCGATGCGCTTCCGCTACCACGACTGGGAGGTGGTGACCGCGCCGCCGCCGTCGTCGGGCGGCATCGCCATGGCGCAGATGCTGCAGATCCTCGCGCCGTACGACCTGGATGCGCTGCCCGAGGCGCAGCGCGCCCACCTGGTGGTGGAGTCGATGCGCCGCGCGTTCCGTGACCGCACCTTCTACCTGGGCGATCCCGACTTCGTGAAGGTGCCGCAGCGCCTGCTCGCCAGCCCCGATTACGCGGCCGGCCTGCGCGCCACCATCCATCCCGAGAGGGCGACGCCCAGCGACCTGCTGTCGGGTGCGCCGACGCCGCTGGAAGACGACGAGACCACGCATTTCTCGATCATCGACGCCGACGGCAACCGCGTGGCGGCGACGCAGACGGTGAATCTGCTCTACGGCTCCGGCCTGGTGGCGCCCGGCACCGGCGTGCTGCTCAACAACGAGATGGACGATTTCGCGCTCATGCCGGGCACGCCCAACGCGTTCGGCGTGATGGGGTACGACGCCAACGCGCCGGCGCCGGGCAAGCGCATGCTGAGTTCGATGACGCCCACCTTCATGGTCTCCGACGAACGCATCGCCGTGCTCGGCACGCCCGGCGGCTCGCGCATCATCACCATGGTGCTGCTCGGCGCCCTCGGCTACGACGCCGGCCTGTCCGCGCAGGATGTCGCGGCCCTGCCGCGCTACCACCACCAGTGGATGCCGGACCGCATCTCGGCGGAGACCGGCACCTTCACCCCTGGCGTCGCGCGCGCGCTGCAGGCGATGGGCCACGCGGTCGACCTGCCGGAGCCCGAGCGCGACGGCCGCGCCTCCAGCCACGTCTGGGGCAACATGCAGACGGTGGCGTGGGACCGCACCACCAACACCCTCGAGGGTGGCAGCGATCCACGCAATCCGGTCGGCAAGGCCGCGGTCGTGGCCGCGCCGGCAGCGCCCGCCCGTTAGGCCACGGGGCGCGCCGTGATCGAGCCACCTCCGAAACCCTGGTACCTCAAACTGCCGGCCAAGCTGGGCGCGACCGTGTTCTTCCTGGTCGCGCTGACCACGCTGATCGGCAACCTGCTGGAGCTCGATGCCAAGCGGCGCGAGCGGGCGGAGCAGCTCGCGCCGGTGGCCACCATCGCGGTGCCGGCGCCTGCGGACCCCGACGGGACGCCGGCGGCACCGCCGGCGGCACGGCGCCTGGCCCTGCAGCTGGAGCGCATCGTGGTGCTTGGCGATGGCACGGTCGGCACCACCGACTGGCGCTTCGCGGTGGAGGCCGGCGGCGAGCCCTTGTTCGTGCTGCAGCAGGACGCGCTCGACGACACCGCCGGCCGCAACGTCGCGCTGCCGGCCGGCGCGCGCACCACGTTGCGGGTCGCCCCGGCGGGGTCGCTGGTGACGGTGAAGGCCTGGCGCGGCAGCCGGCTGCGGCTGCCGAGCGCGGAGCCCGATGCCAGCGGGCAGGGCAGGCTGGCGCTGGATGGCGCCATCGCGCCGCTCGAGGTGGTGGCGATCGATCCGGCCGGCGGCCATTTCATCCTGCATTTCTCGGCAACCGCCGCCGACTGAGTACTATCTGCCCATGAAACTCTGGTCGATCGACGGCAACACCCAGAAGCTCGACGGCGGCGCGATGTTCGGCAATGCGCCGCGCGCGGTCTGGGCCAAGTGGGCGGCGCCCGACGACGCCAACCGCATCCCGCTCGCCACGCGCTGCCTGCTGGCCACGCCACTTGCCGGGCGCACCGTGCTGTTCGAGACCGGGATCGGCGCGTTCTTCGAGCCGAAACTGCGCGAGCGATTCGGCGTCACCGAGGACCGCCACGTGCTGCTGGATTCGCTGGCCGCCGCCGGCTTCCGCCACGAGGACATCGACGTGGTGGTGCTGAGCCACCTGCACTTCGACCACGCCGGCGGCCTGCTCGCTCCGTGGGCGGAAGGCGCGGCGCCGGCGCTGCTGTTCCCCAATGCCACCTTCGTGCTCGGCCGCGAGCAATGGGCGCGCGCAGTGGATCCGCATCCGCGCGACCGCGCCAGCTACATCCCGGAGTTGCCCGGGCTGCTCGAGGCCAGCGGACGCCTGGAGCTGGTGGACGGCGTGCACACGCCCGCGCTCGGCAACAGCGTGCGTTTCCACTACAGCGACGGCCACACGCCGGGGATGATGCTGGCCGAGATCGTCGGCCCCGACCTGCGTGGCGGCGAGGCGCACGGCGGGGTGGTGTATTGCGCCGACCTGGTGCCGGGCCTGCCCTGGGTACACGTGCCGATCACGATGGGCTACGACCGCTGCGCCGAGACCCTGATCGACGAGAAGCAGGCGTTCCTCGAGGACAAGCTGGCGCGCAACGTGCACCTGTTCTTTACCCACGACCCGGAGTGCGCGCTGGCGCAACTGGCGCGCGACGCGCGCGGCCGGTTCACGGCGGAGCACCGGCTGGCCGGACTGCACGCACGGAGCCTGGGCGCTGCCTGAGCGCGGCGCTCAGCGCGCGACGGGGGCCAGCAGCAACCAGGCGGCCAGCAGTGCCGACAGCAGCAGGACGACGATGACCACGAGACGATGCCGGCGCGCGTGCCCGGCATGCTCGGGCGCGCCCGTTGCGTCGGCACTGATGTTCGGCGTCACGTGCCCGCTGCCCGGTGGCGCCGGGGCGCGCTGCCCGCGCGCCGCAGCCTGGACCGGCGTGCCGCTGGTTGCGGCACCGTTGCCTGGCAGGGTCGCGCCCGCCGGGACCAGCACCGCCGGCGTCGTCAGCCGGTAGCCCACGCCGTAGACCGTGGAAAGGGTCCGCCCGGCCTCGCTGCCCAGGGCGATGCGCAGCCGGCGCATGGTCTTGGACACCGCGCTGTCATTCACGTGCTCCACGCCTGGCCAGGCTTCGGCCACGAGGGTGCTGCGCGGCACGACCTGCTCGGCATGCCGCAGCAGGCAGCCCAGGACTGCGAAGGCACGCTCGTCGAGTTGTGCGCGGTAGTCGTCGCGGATCAGCTGGTGGCTGTCGATGTCGAGGCGGTTGCGTCCGAACAGCCAGTGCGCGCCCGCCGGTGCGCCGTCGGCCGCATGCGACCGGCGCGAGCCGGCAGGACCGGAAAACAGCGTGAACAAGGGGCTGGCCACACTTGGCCCAACGCCAGGCGTGCGCCAGGCAGGCCATCGGCGCGTGCAAGGCGCGCCGGCCGAGCCGGCGGACTCAGGCGCGGGTGCCGAAGATCTTGTCGCCGGCGTCGCCGAGGCCGGGATGGATGTAGCCCGTGTCGTCGAGGCGCTGGTCGATGGCTGCGGTGAAGACCTCGACATCCGGGTGCCGCGCCTCGAGCGCGCGCAGGCCTTCCGGTGCCGCCACCAGGAACAGGCCCTTGATTCGGCTGCATCCGGCGGCCTTGAGCATGTCGACGGTGGCGATCAGGGTGCCGCCGGTGGCCAGCATCGGGTCGAGGATCAGCGCGGTGCGGTCGGCCATCTCGCCGACCAGGTTCTCGTAGTAGGGCACCGCCTGGAGCGAGGCCTCGTCGCGCTTGATGCCGACCACGCTGACCTTGGCGGCCGGGATGAGTTCAAGCACCCCGGGCAGCATGCCCAGCCCCGCGCGCAGGATCGGCACCAGGGTCACCTTGCGGCCCTTGATGCGGGTCACGCGCACCGCGCCGGCCCAGCCGGCCACCTCGGCGTCTTCGGTCTCGAGGTCGGCGGTGGCTTCGTAGGTGAGCAGGGTGGCCACCTCGGCCGACAGCTCGCGGAAGGTCTTGGTGCTGTTGTCGGCGCGGCGCAGAAGGCCGAGCTTGTGCTGCACCAGCGGGTGGCGGACTTCGACGATCTTCATGCGCTATCCAGGCGTGCGATGCGCGAAGTCTGCAGCAAACCCGGTCAGAACGCAGTGCTTGCAACAGGACATGCCGGGGACAGCGGTGCATCAGCTGCAATCCGGGCGTCATGGAGCGAAGCGAAGATGTTGCGGTTCCATGACATCCGCCCCCGATGCAAGGTTGATTGCCGATGCTCCAGCGCCTGGTTTCCGTTTCTGTTTCCGCCCTGCTTGCAGTACTGCTCGCGCTGGCCGCGGCCAACCCCGTGATCGCCCGCGATACGGCAGTCGATGCCGCGGGTGACGCGCGCGAAGCGGAGCCCAACACCCTGGTGCCCGCGGGCGACCCGCGCTATGCGCCCGCAACGCGGCCGGACCGCGTCATCGCCTCGCCCGCCGCGGATCCGGCGCGTGGTTTCCACGTGGCATGGCGCACTGCCGACGGCGTGGATGCACCACTGCTGGAGCTGGTCGTCGCCGGCGACTCGCCGGACATGGGCGCGCCGCACCGTGTCGCCGCGCGCAGTCGCGCGTTCACGACGGAAAACGGCACGGGCCGGCAGCACCGGGTCACGGTCGACGGACTCGAGCCCGACACGCTGTACGCATTCCGCGTGCAGGGCGGCAACGGCTGGTGGAGCCCGTGGCGGCAGCTGCGCACCGCGGCGGCCGCGGGTGCGCCGCTGGAATTCCTGTACTTCGGCGACACCCAGAACAAGAACGCCAGCCTTGGCACGCGCGTCGTGCTCGAGGCGATGCGCCACGCCCCCAAGGCGCGCCTGGCGCTGTTCGCCGGTGACCTGGTGAGCGGCGGGGACGGCGAAGACGACAACGAGTGGGGCGAGTGGTCCGACATCGCCGCGCCGCTGGCATCGACCATGCTGGTCGCGCCCCTGGCCGGCAACCACGAGTACTTCGAGGAGTTCGAGGACACGCCCCGGGAGCGCCGCGTGCTGGGCGCGCACTGGGCGCACATGTTCGCGCTGCCCGGCAACGGCGCGCCGGGCGCTGAGGCGACGACCTACTGGTTCGACATGCACGACGCGCGCTTCGTGGTGCTCGATGGTACCTCGGCGCTCGACCTCGGCACCGTCAGGGCGCAGGCCGCGTGGCTCGACGGCGTGCTGCGCGACAGCCCGCGCGCGTGGACGGTCGTGGCCATCCACCAGCCCATGTACTCGCCGCGCGAAGGGCGCGACAACCGCGTGCTGCGCCGTCACCTGATGCCGGTACTGGAGCGCCACGCCGTCGACCTGGTGCTGCAGGGCCACGACCACACCTACGGTCGCCGCGCCGGCGACGCCGGCAAGGCCACGCCGCAATACGTGGTGTCGGTGGCCGGTGCCAAGCAGTACCTGTTGTCGCAGGAAGCGCGCGAGACCATGGCGCCGGTTGCCGAGGACACGCAGTTGTTCCAGGTGATCCGCATCGACGGCGACACCCTGCATTACGAGGCGCGCACCGCCACCGGTCGTCTCTACGACGCCTTCTCGCTGGTCGGCGATCGCGCCACGGGCCGCCGGATCATCGAACACACCGAAGGCCGGATCGGGCAGCGTGACTGCGGCCGCTCGGCCACGCTCAAGGGCCGCACGGATCGCTGCTGGGAGTAGGGCGCTTCACTTGGGTGGCGGGTACCAAGGGCCTTGAGGACTCATGTCCCCCGGCGATGGCCTTGGCCATCGCCTCCTCCTTGACTTCGCCCTCAAGGCCCTTGGCACCCGCCCCACAGCCGCGACCCGGCCCCAAAGTGGCCGGGAGGCCTTCGCGGGGAAGTCAAGGAGGAGGCATCCGCCGCGAGGCGGATGCCGGGGGACATGAGCCGCGAAGGCCTCACGGCCACCACAGGGCACGTCAGGCCTCCAACGCCCCTCAGGCCACGGAGTAGCAGCGCGAGGTAATCAGGCCGCCGCCTGCACCCGCGGGCCTTCGAGCAGCGCGCGCTTGACCATCGAGACCACCAGGTCCAGTTCGTCCTCGCCCATCTCGAAGCGCGGGGTGAAGCGCAGCGAGTTCTCGCCGCCGTGGATCACGCCCAGGCCCTGTTCGCGCAGCCACTCTTCCGACGAACCCGCGCCGTAGCCCTTGAAGCCCGGTGCCAGCTCGCAGGAGAACAGCAGGCCGGTGCCCTGAACCTTGGTGATCAGCCCGCCGAGTTCGGCCTTCAGCGCCTCCAGCTTGTCGAGCGCCTGCTGGCCGCGGGCGCGGATGTTGGCGCGCACCTCGGGCGTGACCAGGCCCAACACCGTGACGCCGACATCGGCCGCGCGCGGGTTCGCGGTCATGGTGTTGCCGTAGGTGCCACGCTTGTAGATGCCCGCGGCGCGCGCGTTCACCGCCAGCACCGACAGCGGATACTGGCCGGCGTTGAGCGCCTTCGAATAGGTCTCCATGTCCGGCGCCTCCTGGCCCTCGAAGCCGGGGTAATCGACGATCGACAGCGCGCCGGTGGCGCGCAGGCCGGCCTGGATGGAGTCGACCAGCAGCAGCGCGCCATGCGCCTTGGTGAGTTCGCGCGCGGCGGCGTAGAACGCGACCGGCACGCTGCGGCCCGGGTCGCCTTCGCCCATCACCGGCTCAAGGAACATCGCCTCGATGAACCAGCCCTTGGCATCGGCGTCGGCGAAGGCCTGCTTCAGCGCGGCCAGGTCGTAGGGCGGTACGACGATGACGCTGTCCTCGTGGCGGTAGCTGGCCAGTGCGCCTTCGTACGCCTTGCGCGAGGAATTGGAGTACAGCGCCGGTGCCTCGGTGCGACCGTGGAAGGCGCCCTTGACCACCAGGCGCTTGATCGTGCGGCCGGCGTGGCGGGCGCCGGACTCGGTCATGGTCTTGGCGTTGGTGTCGGCGATGCGCGCGGCCAGCGACACCGACTCGGAGCCGGAGTTGAGGCACATGATGGCGGCATACGGGCAACCGCCGATGCTGTGGCCGATCTCGGCGCGCAGCGCGCGGTCCAGGCGCAGCTGCGACAGGCTGGGCGTCATGACGTTGGCCATCGCCTGCGGCTTGGCCATCGCCTCGATCACCGCCTGCGGCGCGTGGCCGAAGCCGAGCATGCCGTAGCCGCCCGTGTCGTACAGCACCGCGCCCTTGAGGGTCACGATCCACGGCCCGCGCGCTGCGAGCGCGACGTAGGGGTTCACGCCGTCCTGCGGATAGAAGTTGACGTAGCCGGCCTGCACGGCCTGGATCTGCGCGTCCTCGTCGAGGTCGAGCAGGTCGGCGAAGTCGGCTTCGATACGCGAGAATTCCGCTGCCGCTGCGTCGATCGCGGCGACGAGGTCGGCGTGATTGGCGGCAAACCGCTCCACGGTGGCGTCATCGAGGCCGGGGGTGCGGCGGTGGCCCTTGCGGGCGCGGAGCGTGGCGAGCCTGGCGGTCACGGACATGGTGCTGATCCTCGGGTTGGAGTGGCACCCCTCCGGCGCCTCGACCTCTATTATCGCCATGGGTTCGGCGCTTGGTAGGTGCGAATTGCGCAATAGTCGGGTAGCTTTCGTCGAATCGACGTATGGAATGTGCGAGATGAAGCTCACAGGCTCCGATGAGGCCCTGCTGTCGCTGCTGCGCGAGAATGCCCGCGCGTCCACCGCCGAGATCGCCCGGCGCCTGCAACTGTCGCGGACCACGGTGCAGAGCCGGATCGAGCGCCTGGAGCGCATGGGCGTGATTGCCGGCTACACGGTGCGGGTGAAGGATGACTTCGAACGCGAGCGCATCCGCGCGCTGATCATGGTCACCGTGTTCCCCAAGCAGGCGCCGGCCGTGGTCGAGGCGCTGCGGCAGATGCCGGAGCTGCGCAGCCTGCAGTCGGTCAGCGGGCCCTGGGACCTGGTGGCGCAGGCCGTGGTGCCGACGATCGGCGACATGGATGCGTTGACCGACCACATCGGTGCGCTCGACGGCGTGGAACGCACCACCTCGTCGCTCGTGCTGTCCACCAAGTTCCAGCGCTGACGGAAACCCCGCTTTGAAAAAGTCCGATTTCCATTTCGACCTGCCGCAGGCGCTGATCGCCCAGGCGCCGCTGGCCGAGCGGTCGGCCAGCCGCATGCTGGTGGTGCCGCCGGGAAATGCCGCGTTCGAGGACCGCCAGGTGCGTGACCTCGCCGGGTTCCTGCGCAGCGGCGACCTCGTGGTGTTCAACGACACGCGGGTGATCCCGGCGCGGCTGTTCGGCCACAAGGCCGGCACCGGCGGACGCGTGGAAATCCTCATCGAGCGCCTGCTGCCCGGCAACGAGGCCCGCGCGCAGGTGGGTGCCAGCAAGACGCCGAAGCCGGGCAACCGCATCCTGTTCGACGCCGGCGGCGAAGCCGAAGTGCTGGCCCGCGACGGCGCCTTCCACCACCTGCGCTTCCATGTCGACGGCGCGCTGGAGTCGTGGCTGCTGAAGGCCGGCCGCCTGCCGCTGCCGCCGTACATCCAGCGCGATGCCGGCGCCGATGACGCCGAGCGCTACCAGACGGTGTTCGCGCGCGAGTCCGGCGCGGTGGCCGCGCCCACCGCCGGCCTGCATTTCGACGCGGCGCTGCTCGCGTCGCTGCGCGCGCGCGGCGTCGGTTTTGGCCACGTCACGCTGCATGTCGGCGCCGGCACGTTCCAGCCGATGCGCGTGGACGATGTGCGCGACCACCACATGCACAGCGAGTGGATCAACGTCGGCGCGGAACTGGTGGAGCAGGTGCACGCGACGCGCGCGGCCGGCGGACGCGTGGTGGCGGTGGGCACCACGGTGGTGCGGGCGATGGAGTCGGCCACGGTCGACGGCGTGTTGCGGCCATTCGCCGGCGAGACCAGCATCTTCATCTTCCCCGGCTACCGCATCACCTCGGCGGACGTGCTGCTGACCAACTTCCACCTGCCCGAGTCGACCCTGCTGATGCTGGTGTCGGCGTTCGCGGGCAAGGGCCGTGTGTTCGCGGCGTACGCGCACGCGGTGCGCGAGCGCTACCGCTTCTTCTCCTACGGCGATGCGATGCTGCTTTACCCCGGCAGCTGAGGGCCGCCCTGCAGCCAGCGCGGGGTGAACACGACGTTGGCGGCATCGCTCATCAGCTGCAGCTCGCCGTCCTGGATCATCGCGGTCAGGCGCATGCCGCGTTCGAGCAGGCTTTCCATCGCGGCCACGGTGTCGGCGCCGATGTCGACCACCACCAGGTTCCTGACGCGCGCCAGTGCCGCGCTGTTCTTGGTCCACCAGATCGCGGCGCCGCCGCCGCTGTAGGTCACCACCACGACCTGCCTGGCACGGCCGGCGGCCTTGCGGATGCGGCTTTCATCCGGCTGCCCGAGGTCGATCCACTGCTCGATGTCGCCGGTGTAGTCACGGCGCCAGAGGTCCGGTTCCTCCTCGTTGCTCAGCCCGCGGCCGAACTCGAGGCGCTCGTCGGCGAACAGCGCGAACGCCAGCAGCCGCACCATCAGCCGGCCCGGGGTCTCCGACGGGTGCTGCGCCAGGGTGAGGTTGTGCAGGGCGTAGTAGTGCCGGTCCATGTCGCTGACCTGCAGCTCGACCTTGTAGACGGTGGCATTGGGGGCCATGGGATGGGTCCGCGCAAAGCAGGCGATTGTAGGCGCTTTCGCCGCAGTGGCCGGCCGCAGCGGCAGGACGCAGCGGGGCCCGTGCACGGTGCGGCTGGTCGCTGCGGGCCGCGGGTGAGACAATAGTGATTCTCATTACCGACGTGCCGACCGTTGTCGCCGCGCCCGCCAATCATCGCCAGGAGTCTCCGTGCACATGCCGTCCCGATTCCCCCGTACTTCGAGCCTGCTCGCCGCAGCCTGCGCCGCGCTGCTCCTGGCCGCCTGCGGCAAGCAGGCGGCGCCCGCGCAGGAAGCCGGTGCCGCGACGCCGCAGGCAGACGCAGCGGCTGGCGCGGTCAACCTCTACACCACCCGCGAGCCCGGCCTGATCCAGCCGCTGCTGGACGCGTTCACCCGCGATACCGGCATCACGGTCAGCACGGTGCTGCTCAAGGACGGGTTGATGGAGCGCCTGAAGGCCGAAGGCGAGCGCTCGGCGGCCGACGTGCTGATGACCGTCGACACCGGCAACCTGCTTGACGTGGTCGAGGCCGGCCACACCCAGGCAGTGGACTCGGACGTGCTCGAATCCGCAATCCCGGCGCACCTGCGCGGTGCCGACGGCCACTGGTTCGCGCTTTCGCTGCGCGACCGCGTGCTGTACGCGCACCGCGACCTGGCGCTGGAGTCGTTCGCCTACGAGGACCTCGCCGACCCCAAGTGGAAGGGCAGGGTGTGCATCCGCTCCGGCCAGCACCCGTACAACACCAGCCTGTTCGCGGCGATGATCGCGCACAACGGCGAGGAGGCCACCGAGACCTGGCTGCGTGGCGTCAAGGCCAACCTGGCGCGCAAGGCGGCCGGCGGCGACCGCGATGTCGCCCGCGACATCCTCGCCGGCATCTGCGACATCGGCCTGGCCAACGCCTACTATGTCGGCCGCATGAAGAACGCCGAGCCGGGTTCCGAGCAGCACCAGTGGGGCGAGGCCATCAAGGTCATCCGCCCGGTGTTCGCCGACGGCGGCGGCACGCACGTCAACATCAGCGGCGCGGCAATTGCGCGACATGCGCCGAACCGTGACAACGCGGTGCGGTTGCTGGAATACCTGGTCTCCGACGAGGCGCAGAGCCTGTACGCGCGTGCCAACTACGAGTATCCGGTGAAGGCCGGCGTGGAACTGGATCCGGTGGTGGCGAGCTTCGGCGAGCTGCGCGTCGACCCGTTGCCGCTGACCGAGGTGGTGCGCCATCGCCGCCAAGCCAGCGAACTGGTCGACAAGGTGGGCTTCGACAACTGAACCGGTGCCGGTCCCGCGTGCCGGTCCGGCCGACGCCCAGCGCATGACGCTTCACGCAAACCGCGGTGCCGCGGCGGCGCTGCGCCGCCTCGACCCATGGCAGCTGGCCGCGGCAGGCATCGCCGCGGTGGTGCTGCTGCCGCTGCTGTCGCTGGCCTGGACCGCGCTGCAGGGCAGCGCCGGCATGTGGTCGCATGTCGCGGTGCACGTCTTGCCGACCGCCGCGCGCAACACCTTGCTGCTGCTGGGCGGCGTGGGCGTGCTGGTGGTGGCGATCGGCACCGGCGCGGCCTGGCTGGTCACCGCCTATGACTTCCCGGGCCGGCGCACGCTGGCGTGGGCATTGCTGCTGCCGCTGGCGGTGCCGACGTACATAGTGGCGTTCGCCTACCTGGACCTGCTGCATCCGCTGGGCCCGGTGCAGGGCGTGGTGCGCGCGCTGCTGGGCTACGACAGCCCGCGCGACTTCCGCCTGCCCGACATCCGCTCGCTGGCCGGTTGCATCGTGCTGCTCGGCTTCGTGCTGTATCCCTACGTGTACCTGACCACGCGCGCGATGTTCATGACCCAGGCGGCCGGGCTGATCGAGGCCGCGCGCACGCTGGGCGCCTCGCCGGCGGCGGTGTTCCGGCGCGTGGCGCTGCCGCTGGCCCGGCCCGCGATCGCGGTGGGCACGGCACTGGCGCTGATGGAGGCGCTCAACGACATCGGCGCCTCCGAATTCCTCGGCGTGCAGACGCTTACCGTGGCGGTGTACACGACCTGGATCACCCGTAGCGACCTGCCCGGTGCCGCGCAGATCGCGCTGTCGATGCTGGTGGTGGTGGTGGCGCTGCTGGCGCTGGAGCGCCACGCACGCCGCCGCCAGCGCTACGCCTCCGGACAGCGGCCGCGGCCGATGCAGCCGCTGCGGCTGCGTGGTGGCCGTGCGGTGCTGGCCTTCTCGCTCGCGCTGCTGCCGGTGGTGGTGGGCTTCGTGCTGCCGGCCGCCTACCTGGTGGTGGAGACATTGGCGCGGATGGGCAACGGCGGGGTGTCGCCGCAGTTGCTGGCGAGCACGCGCAACACGGTGCTGGTGGCGGTGGCCGCGACCCTGGCCACGGTGTTCGCCGGCCTGGTGATGGCGTGGGCGCTGCGGCTTGCGCAGGGCCGTCGCCGCGAGGCATCCGCCGCGCTGAGGCTGCGGGCGGCAAGCCTCGGCTACGCCGTGCCCGGCACGGTGCTGGCGATCGGCCTGCTGATGCCGCTGGCGTGGTTCGACGATGGTGCCAACCTGGCGCTGCGCGCGCTCGGCATGGAACCGCGGATGCTGCTGATGGGCTCGATGGCGGCGCTGGTGCTGGTGTACCTGCTGCGCTTCCTGGCGATCGCGGCCGGCGGCATCGAATCCGGCCTGGCGCGTATCCCGCCGTCGCTCGACCAGGCTGCGGCCAGCCTCGGCCACCGTGCCGGCGCGACCCTGCGCCGCGTGCACCTGCCACTGCTGCGCCCGTCGCTGGCCGCGGCCGCGCTGCTGGTGTTCGTGGACGCGATGAAGGAACTGTCGGCGACGCTGCTGCTGCGGCCGCTGGATTTCGAGACACTGGCGACCTGGCTGTATGCCGAGGCATCGCGTGGCACCTACGAGGAGGGAGCGGTGGCGGCATTGCTGATCGTGCTGGTGGGACTGTTGCCGGTGGTGCTGCTGGCACGCACCGGGCTGCGTTTCGGCCAGGAGCGCGCGTCGTGAGCGCGGCGCTGCTGCAGCTGGACGCGATCGATGTCTCCTATCCCGCACCCGGCGGGCCGAAGGTGGTGGTCGACCGGCTTTCGCTGCAGCTCGAGGCCGGCACCATCGGCTGCCTGCTCGGTGCTTCGGGCTGCGGCAAGACCACCGTGCTGCGCGCGGTCGCCGGCTTCGAACCGGTGCGCAAGGGATCCATCACCCTGGATGGCGGCTGCGTGTCGAGGCCCGGGCTGTCGCTGCCTCCGGAGCAGCGCCTGGTGGGGATGATGTTCCAGGACTACGCGCTGTTCCCGCACCTCGACGTGGCGGCCAATGTCGCGTTCGGACTGCAGCGGCTGGCGCGTGCGCCGCGCGCCGCGCGGGTGGCGGAACTGCTGGCACTGGTTGGCCTGTCGACCTCGGCCGGGGCCTATCCGCACGAGCTCTCCGGCGGCCAGCAGCAGCGCGTGGCACTCGCGCGCGCGCTGGCGCCGGGCCCGGCGCTGCTGCTGCTCGACGAGCCGTTCTCCAACCTCGACACCGATACCCGCGAACACCTGGCACTGGAGCTGCGCGCGCTGCTCAAGGCGGCCGGTACCACGGTGCTGATGGTCACCCACGACCAGGCGGAGGCGTTCGCCATGGCCGACCGCATCGGGGTGATGGACCGCGGCCGGATCCTGCAGTGGGACGGCGCCGAGGCGCTGTACCGGCAGCCGGCGGACCGCTTCGTGGCCGGCTTCATCGGGCGCGGCGCGCTGGTGCCGGCGGCGTCCCTGGGCCTGGCGGGCGACGATGACGTGCTGCTGCGTCCCGAGGCGCTGTACCCGCACGCGGAGGGCACGATCCACGGCGAGCTGCTGGCGTCTGCATTCCGCGGCCCCGGGCACGCCGGCAGCGTGCGCCTGCCTGGTGGCTGCGTGGTGGAGATCGACCTCGAGGCCGGCCACGTGCCGGGCGGCGCGATCCGCCTGCGCCTGGACGAGGACGGGCTGGTGCGCTTCCCGCGCTGAGCGCGGTTTCCGTGGCCGCGCCCGATCCGCGACAATGGCCGGCCTTGTCCACGCCCCGGCAGCACCGTCCATGTCCCGCATGCAGTTCCAGTTGTCCGCCCGCGACGGCGGCGCCCGCCGCGGCCGGCTCACGTTTCCGCGCGGGGTGATCGAAACGCCGGCGTTCATGCCGGTCGGCACCTACGGCACGGTCAAGGGCCTGCTGCCGGAACAGGTCAAGGCGCTGGGCGCGCAGATCATCCTGGGCAACACCTTTCACCTGTACCTGCGGCCGGGCCTGGAGGTGATCGAAGCGCACGGCGGGCTGCACGGCTTCATGCGCTGGGACGGGCCGATCCTCACCGACTCCGGCGGCTTCCAGGTGTTCTCGCTGGCGCACCGGCGCAAGATCACCGAGGCCGGCGTGACCTTCTCGGCGCCCACCGACGGCTCCAAGGTCTTCCTGGGGCCCGAGGAGTCGATGCACATCCAGAAGGTCCTCGGCTCGGACATCGTGATGATCTTCGACGAGTGCCCGCCGGTGCAGGTGGACGGCGCGCCCGTCGACGCGCGCGTTGTGGAGCGTTCGATGGAGCTGTCGCTGCGCTGGGCCGAACGCTCCCGGCGGGCCCACGAGGGCAACGACGCGGCGCTGTTCGGCATCGTGCAGGGCGGGGTGCACCACGACCTGCGCACGCGCTCGGCGGCAGGCCTCAAGGCGATCGGCTTCGACGGCTACGCGATCGGCGGCCTGGCGGTGGGCGAGACCGAGGCCGAGCGCAACGCCATGCTCGAACACACCTGCCCGCAGCTGCCGGAAGACCGCCCGCGCTACCTGATGGGCGTGGGCAGGCCCGAGGACCTGGTGGAGTCGGTGGCGCGCGGCGTGGACATGTTCGATTGCGTCATGCCGACCCGCAACGCGCGCAACGGCCACTACTTCACCTCCACCGGAACCGTGCGCATCCGCAACGCCCGCTACGACCGCGACAACGGGCCGATCGAGGCCGGTTGCGGCTGCCCGGCGTGTGCCGGCGGCTATAGCCGCGCCTACCTGCGCCACCTGGACCGCTGCAACGAGATGCTCGGCCCGATCCTCGGCACCCTGCACAACCTCTGGTACTACCAGTCGCTGATGGCGGGGATGCGCCAGGCGATCGAGGCGGGAACCTTCCAGGCCTTCCGCGAGTCTTTCCATGCCGTGCGCGCGGCCGCGGCCACCCGGCCAGGCTGACCGCGCGGCCTGCATCAGGCGTTGAAAGCGCCCGCCGCCGGCCGCATGGCATACTTCCCCGCTGATTTCCGCCTTGATGGATGAACCCATGAGCCTGCCCAACCCGCTCGACCTGCTGATCGCCCCCGCCTATGCCCAGGCCGCCGCCCCGGCCGCGGCGCCGAGCATGCTCACCACCCTCGCGTTCCCGGTGATCCTGCTGCTGATCATGTATTTCCTGATGATCCGCCCGCAGATGAAGCGCGCCAAGGAGCATCGCGGCATGCTGGAAAAGCTCGCGGTCGGCGACGAAGTGATCACCAGCGGCGGCATCGCCGGCGTGGTGCGCAACATCGGCGACAGCTTCCTGACCGTCGAGATCGCCAACGGCGTCGAGATCCGCGTGCAGAAGGGTTCGGTCGGCAACGTCCTGCCCAAGGGCACGCTCAAGGCGGCCTGACCGCCGCCACACGCTCTCCCGAGCCCGGCGAGCGGTTCCGCCGCCGGGCCCCGACCATGTCGCTCCCGTCCGCGGGAAGACCTCCCGCAAGACGAAGCCATGCTTGAATTTCCCCGCTGGAAGTACGTCGTCATCCTCATCGTGGTGCTGTTGAGTGCGCTGTACGCGCTGCCCAACATCTATCCGCAGGATCCCTCCGTGCAGATCACCGCCAACCGCGGCGCCACCATCGGCGCCGAGCTGCGCGGCAAGGTGGACGCCGCGCTGGCCGAAGCGGGCGTCACCGCCAAGGCGGTCGATACCGACGACAAGGAAATGATGGTGCGGCTGGCCAGCCTGTCCGACCAGACGCTGGTCGCCGACGCGCTGCGCCCGGTGCTGGGCGAGGACTACATCGTCGCGCTCAACCTCGCGTCCACCGTGCCGGCGTGGCTGGAAGCCGTCGGCGCGCGGCCCATGCTGCTGGGCCTGGACCTGCAGGGCGGCGTGCATTTCGTGCTGCAGGTCGACCAGAAGGCGGCGCTGGACAAGCGCCTTGATGCCTACGCCGACGAGATCCGCGCGGTGCTGCGCGACAACCGCATCCGCTACGAGTCGGTGGAGCGCACCGCCGGCGGCGTGACCGTCGCCAACCTGGCCGATGCCGCCGACGCCGACCGCGCCATGCGCCTGCTGGCCACCGCGCAGCCGACGCTGCTGCGCGAGGCGGTCGGCAAGCGCATCACCACCCGCGTCCCGGACGTCGAACTCAACCAGATCTCCACCGACGCGATCGACCAGAACATCACCACGCTGCGCAACCGCATCGACGAGATCGGCGTGGGCGACCCGGTGATCACCCGCCAGGGCGCCGACCGCGTGGTGGTGCAGCTGCCCGGCGTGCAGGACACGGCCGAGGCCAAGCGCATGATCGGCGCGACCGCCACGCTGGAATACCGCGCGGTGGTGGACGGCGATCCCTTCGACGCGGTGGCCAGCGGCAACGTGCCGCCCGAGGCGCGCGTGTACTACCGCCGCGAAGTCGGCGTCGACGGCCGCCCGATCCCGGTGCTGCTCAACAAGCGCGTGATCGCCTCCGGCGAGCAGATGGTGACCGCGCAGTCGACACTCGACGAGAACGGCATGCCGGCGGTAAGCGTGACGCTCAACAACCTCGGCGGCCAGCGCATGTTCGACTTCACCTCGATGAGCGTCGGCAAGCCCATGGCGGTGGTGTACATCGAGCGCATCCCGCAGCTGACGACCAATGCCGCCGGCGAGGAAGTGCGCAGCTTCCGCGTCAGCGAAGAGGTGATCTCGGTCGCGAACATCAACGGCGTGTTCGGCAAGCAGTTCCAGACCACGGGCCTGGAGAAGGCCGAGGCCGACGGCCTGGCGCGCCTGCTGCGCTCGGGTTCGCTGGCGGCGCCGATGGACTTCATCGAAGAGCGCATCGTCGGCCCGAGCCTCGGCAAGGAAAACGTCGCGCGCGGCACCACGGCGGTGCTCTACGCCTTCGTGTTCACCCTGCTGTTCTTCGGCATCTACTACCGCATGTTCGGCCTGTTCACCTGCATCGCGCTGCTGCTCAACCTGCTGATGGTGGTCGCGATCATGAGCCTGTTCGGTGCCACCATGTCGTTGCCGGGCTTCGCCGGCCTGGCGCTGTCCATTGGCATGTCGGTGGACGCGAACGTGCTCATCAACGAACGCATACGCGAGGAGTTGCGCGCGGGCATGCCGGCACGGGCGGCGATCGCCAACGGCTACGACAAGGCCTCGGGCACCATCTTCGACTCCAACATGACCGCACTGCTGGCCGGCATCGCGCTGTTCGCGTTCGGCACCGGGCCGCTGAAGGGCTTCGCGGTGACGATGGTGATCGGCATCCTGACCTCGGTGTTCACCGCGGTGACGGTGTCGCGCGGCATCGCCACGCTGGTGTACGGCGGGCGCAAGAAACTCACCACCCTGCCCATCTGACGGGAACACGACCATGACCATTTTCCCGTTGCGGCTGATCCCGGCCACCCCGAACATCGACTTCATGCGCCTGCGCTGGGTGTCGGTGCTGCTGTCGCTGGCGCTCACCATCGGCTCGATCGCGGCGATCGCCGGCATCGGCTTCAACTACGCGCTGGATTTCACCGGCGGCACCGTGGTGGAGCTGCGCTTCGAGCAGGCGGCCGACGTCGACGGCGTTCGCGAACGCCTGGAGGCGGCAGGCTACGGCAGCGCGCAGGTGCAGACCTACGGCAGCGGCAGCGACCTGCTGGTGCGCCTGCAGCCGCGTGACGGCGAGACCAGCGCCGACGCCAATGCGCGCACCGCCGAGGAAGTCCGCGCGGCGGCCTCCGCCGACGGCAATGAGGCGACCATCCAGGGCAACGCGTTCGTCGGGCCGCAGGTCGGCCGCGAGCTGGCCTGGAACGGGCTGTACGCGCTGCTGTTCGTGGTGGTCGGGTTCCTGATCTACATCGGCTTCCGGTTCGAGTGGAAGTTCGCGGTCGCGGCCATCGTCACCACCTTGAACGACGTGCTGATCGTCGCAGGCTTCTTTGCGGTCACCGGGCGCGAGTTCGACCTCACGGTGCTGGCCGGCCTGCTGTCGGTGATGGGCTTCTCGATCAACGACACCATCGTGGTGTTCGACCGCGTGCGCGAGAACTTCCGCAGCATGCGCGCGCCGCCGCACGAGGTGCTGAACGCGTCGATCAACCAGACCCTGTCGCGCACCATCATCACTTCGGTGGCGGCGTTCCTCACGGTGTTCGCGCTGTACCTGTACGGCGGCGGGTCGCTGCAGGGCATGTCGTCGGCGATGATGATCGGCATCGTATTCGGCACGCTGTCGTCGATCTTCGCGGCCTGCCCGCTGCTGACCATGGGCTTCCTGAAGGTCACCAAGCAGGACCTGCTGCCGAAGGCCCGTGACGACGAGGAACTCGCCCGCCGGCCCTGATCGCCCGCGTCTCCGTGCCCCGGAGCGCGGGGCTGGGTGCACGTACGAAAAACCCCGCATCGTGCGGGGTTTTTTTGTCAGCCATCGCTCTCCGAAAGACCTGCTTTTCTTCGCGTCCTCAGCGAGCTTCGCGAGACAAAGGCTTCATCCATCCGCCACCGGCCCCCAAGGTTCAGAACGCGGCCGCGTAGCCGGAGGCTTCGATGGTCTTCTGCAGGGCGTCGGCCAGCTTGAGGTTGCCGGCCAGGACCTGGCGGCTCTGCATGGCGATGTGCATCGGCCCCAGTGCCGCGCCGCGGAAGTCGCTGACGCGGCCGCCGGCTTCGCGCACCAGCAGGATGCCGGCGGCGACGTCCCACACCTGCACGCCGGCCTCGAAGTAGCCGTCGGTGCGCCCGGCGGCCACGTAGGCCAGGTCGAGCGCGGCGGAGCCCGTGCGGCGGATGTCCTCGGCCGTCGCCAGCACCTGGCGCACGCAGTCGAACTGCGCGGCCACGCGCGCGCGTTCGCGCGGCGCGAAGCCGGTGGTGATGGTGGCGCCGGCCAGGTCCTTGCGCTCGCCGATGCGGATGCGGTGGCCATTGAGCTGCGCGCCGCTGCCGCGGCTGGCGGTGAAGAGCTCGTTGCGCAGCGGGTCGAAGATCACCGCATGCAGCGGCTCGGGACCCTCGCACAGCGCGATCGAGACGCACCAGTGCGGAAAGCCGCGCAGGTAGTTGCTGGTACCGTCCAGCGGATCGATGACCCAGGTGTAGCGGCTTGGCCCGCGGCTGCCCTTGAGGGCCCCGCCTTCCTCGCCGAGCACGGCGTACTCCGGATAGGCGCGACGCAGTTCCTTGATCACCGCGGCTTCGGCCAGTCCGTCGACCTCGCTGGCGTAGTCCATCCGTTCCTTCTCGACCACGTTGAGTGCGTCGAGCTTGTTCATGTTGCGCAACAGGACGTTGCCGCCGGAGCGGGCCGCCTTGACCATGATGTTGACAGCAGGTTGTAGCATCGCGGGCAGGCTCCGGGCGCTTGGGATGGACGGCAGGGGAAAAGAACGGGCGGCTCGAGGCCGTCGCGCAGTTTACCATCCGCACCCATGAACATCGCGCAGCCAGTCGGCGAAATCCGCATCGTCCTCGTCGGGACCCAGCATCCGGGCAACATCGGTGCCGCCGCCCGGGCCATCAAGACCATGGGACTGGAGCGCCTGGTGCTGGTTGCGCCCGAGCGCTACCCGCATGGCGATGCCATCGCGATGGCGGCCGGTGCCGACGACGTGCTGGATGCGGCGCGCATCGTCGGCAGCCTCGCCGAGGCGGTCGCCGACTGCGCGCTGGTGCTGGGCTGCACCGCGCGCAGCCGGCGCATCGCCCTCGAGGAACTTGCGCCGCGCGCCGCCGCCGCGCGCCTGCACGACGCCGCGGCCGCGGGTGCGCAGGTGGCGCTGGTGTTCGGCCGCGAACGCACCGGCCTCGACAACGACGAGCTGCAGCTGTGCCATGCGGCGGTGCATATCCCCGCCAATCCCGACTACAGCTCGCTGAACCTGGCGGCCGCGGTGCAGGTGCTGTCCTACGAACTGCGGATGGCCGCACTGGCAAGCGACCCGCGGGCCACGCCGGTCGCGCCGTCCGGGGAACCGCGCGACGCGCCGGCCAGCCACGCCGAGCTGGAGGGCTTCTTCGCGCAGTTCGGCGAGACCCTCGATGCGATCGATTTCCACAAGGGCAGGGCACCGGAGTCGGCGATGCGCAAGCTGCGGCGGATCTTCCTGCGCTGTGGCCTCGACGCGCGCGAGGTACGCCTGCTGCGCGGCGTGCTCGCCGACGCCCAGCGCATGGCGCGCCTGGCGTCCGCGCCGCCCCCGGGGCCGTGAGTGGCAGGTGCCAGTGCGGGTGTTTTCCGCTAGGCTGCCACGCTGCACCGACACTGTGACGCGAGCCTCATTTGACCGCGATGTTCCGCCGCCTGCGCCACCTGCCAGCCGCGATGGTCCTGTGCCTTCTCGCGTTCCTGCCCGCGGCGTCGGCCAACGATGCCGGCGTGCTGGTGCTGGGGCGCATCAGCGACGACCCCGCCGCGCACTACGACCAGCTCAAGCCGCTGCTTGATTACGTGGTCCCGCGGATGGCGGATGTCGGCATCCGCGAGGGCCGGATCCTGATGGCGCGCGACCTGAAGCAGATGGAGAGCTACCTGCGCCGCGGCCGCGTGGACTGGGTCACGGAGACCACCGCGAGCGCCCTGCAGCTGCAGACGCGTGCCGGCGCCGAACCGCTGCTGCTCACCGAGCGCAGTGGCGTGAGTACCTACCGCACGGTGTTCTTCGCGCGCCGCGACAGCGGCATCGACAGCCTCGACGACCTGCGCGGGCGCAGCATCGCCTTCCAGAACCTCAATTCCACCAGCGCCTACTACCTGCCGGCGATGGAGATCATCAGCCGTGGCCTGCCGATGGAGATCCTGCTGTCGCCCGGCGACCGCCCGGTGGCAGGCTCGGTGGGCTACCTGTTCGCGCGTTCGGAGCTCAACATCGCCACCTGGGTGCACAAGCGGCTGGTCGATGCGGGTGCGCTCAGCAACCTCGACTGGGAAAGTCCGCAGCGCATGCCCGCGAGCTACCGCAGCGACCTGGTGGCGTTCCACGTCACCCCCGACTTCCCGCGCGCGCTGGAGATGGTCCGCGGCGACCTGGAACCCGCGGTCAAGGCGCGCCTGCGCGAGGTGCTGGCCGCCGCCGCCAACGACCCGGATGCCAGCGAGGCGCTGTTGCGCTTCTTCAACACCACGCGCTTCCTGCCCATGGACGCGGCGACCGCGCGCTCACTCGACGTGCTGCGCGCCGGCGTGGCGCGTGTCGGGGCGAAGATCGAATGAGGCTGCGCGACGGCCTGCATGCGCGGTTCCTGGCTGCGGTGGTGCTGGCGCTGCTGGTGGTGCTGGCGGTGGTGACGCTGGTCCTGCATCGCCAGGACGTGATGCGCCGGGAAGTGCTGGCGCTCAGCAAGGAGTCGATGCACGCGCTGGTCTTCGACCGGCTGGCCGAACGCGGCGAGGCGGCGGCGGTGCAGCTCGCGGCGAGCCTGGTCAACCCGCTGTACTACTTCGACCTGGACCAGATCGGCGCGCTGCTGCGCGCGGTGATGAAGCAGCCCGACGTCGCCTACGCGGTGGTCTACGACACCAGCGGCGCGGTGATCCATGACGGGTCCGGCGACATCGCGACCTTCGGCCAGGTGATGGACGACGCGCTGGCGTACGAGGCCATCGCCGGCACCGGCCCGCACGTGCAGTCCAGCGACCGCATCCTCGACGTGTCCACGCCGGTGCGGATGGGCGACCAGCGCCTCGGCGGCCTGCGCATCGGCTACTCGGTGGCGTCGGTCGCGGACGACGAGGCGCGCGCCGTGCAGGGCATGAGCGCGCGGCTGACCGAGATCGGGCGCCGCCATGCCGGCTGGATCGCGGCGTTGATGGCGGCGCTCGTGGTGTTTGGCGCGGCGGTCAGCTTCCTCGTGCAGCGCACGCTGGTGCGCCCGATCCGCCAGCTCGCCGACGCCGCGCGCGAGATCGAGGCCGGCAATTTTGCGGCCGCTGTCCCCAGCGACGGACGGCGCGACGAGCTCGGCGACCTGATGCGCGCGTTCGGCCGCATGGGCGACAGCATCGTGCGCCACGACCGCGACATGCGGCGCATGGCCTACACCGATGCGTTGACCGGCCTTTCGAACCGGCTGGCGTTCCGCGAGGTGCTCGACCGCCGCCTGATGGAGCTGCACGGCGCCGGCCACCAGCTGGCGCTGCTGTTCGCCGACATCGACGACTTCAAGCGCATCAACGACACCCTCGGCCACGACGCCGGCGACGAGGTGCTGGTGCAGTTCTCGACCCGCATCCAGGAGGCGGTGGAGCGCCACGGCGGCGCAGGCGCGCACCTCGCGCGGTTCGGCGGCGACGAGTTCGTGGTGCTGATCGAATCCGAGGCGCTGGCCGAGGGCGGCATCCGCGGCGTGGCCAGCCGGCTGGCGGAGACACTGGTGGCGGAGCTGAGCCGCCCGATCCTGGTGCGCGGCCGGCAGGTGTTCCTCGGGACCTCGATCGGCATCACCCTGTTCCCGGACGATGCCGTCGGCGCCAGCATGCTGATGAAAAACGGCGACATCGCGATGTACCAGGCCAAGGTGGCGGGCAAGAACTGCTACCGCTTCTACAGCCGCGCGATGGACCAGGCGGTCGAGCGCCGCGTGCGCATGGAGCAGGACCTGCGCGGGGCGTGGGAGCGCGGCGAGCTGAGCATTGTCTACCAGCCCGTGTTCCGGCTCGAGGACACCCGCCTGGTCGGCGCCGAGGCGCTGCTGCGCTGGAACCACCCGGAGCACGGCATGGTGGCGCCGTCGGTGTTCATCGATGTCGCCGAGCAGAGCGGCCTGATCGAGGTCATCGGCCCGCAGGTGTTGCGCGCGGCGTCGCAGGATGCGATGCGCTGGCGCCGCGACTTCCCGGGTCAAGAGCTGTTCGTCTCGGTCAACGTGTCGGCGCGGCAGCTGCGCACCGGCGACCTGGCGGCGCAGGTCGAGCGGGTGCTGGAGGAAACCGGCCTGCCGGCCGGCTGCCTGCACGTCGAACTCACCGAGACCGCGGTGATCGGCGACGAGTTGCGGGTCAGCAGCCTGCTGTCACGTTTGCGGACGGCCGGGGTGAAGGTCTGGCTGGATGATTTCGGCACCGGCTTCTCGGGCCTCAGCCACCTGCGGCGGGTGCCGGTGGACGGCGTGAAGATCGACCGCAGCTTCATCGCCGACGTGCTGCGCGACCCCGACGACCTGGCGCTGACCACCGCGATCATCGCCATGGCGCATTCGCTGGGCATCACCGTGGTCGCCGAAGGCGTGGAGAAGGAAGGCCAGTTCAACGTGTTGCGCGAGCGCGGCTGCGACCTCGCGCAGGGCTACTGGCTGGGCTATCCGATGACCGTGCACGACTTCCGCCGCCTGCTGGCCTGACAGCGTCAGAACAGGCGGTCGAGCCACTCCGTGGCCACCGCGGCGAGGGTGCCACCGGTCACGCCGAAGATCACGATGGCCGCGATCCCGGCGCCCCACGACAGCAGCAGCAGCGCGCCATCGCGCTCGAGCAGTGCCAGTGCATACGCCAGCAGCAGGACCCCGAACACGTAGTTGGTGAACGGGATCGGCAACGCCAGCAGCAGGCCGAGCAGCACAAGCAGCACGCCGGTGAACATGGTGGCCGCGCGGTGGTCGATGAGCGCCGCCAGGCGCGGCCGCACCAGGTGTTCCAGGCGCAGCAGCCACGGCGAGATCCGGTGCTCGAACCGCGCCAGCGTGCCGCGCCTGGGGCCGCGCGTGGCGACGAAGCCCGGCAGCCACGGGCGGCGCAGGCCGAGCACCAGCTGCAGGCCCACCAGGCTGACCAGCGGCCCGCTGAGCGCGCCGGCCACGCCGGGCACCGGCAGGAACGCCGGCAGGGTGGCGATGAACAGCAACATGCCGAACATGCTGCGGCCCAGGCCGTCGAGCAGGGTGCGCAGCGGCAGCAGTTCGTCGACCGGCCCGTCCACCAACGAGGCCAGGATGGTGCGCACGCTGGCCTGCGGCCGCTTCGCGCGCGGCCCGCCTGTTGCGCCGTCGTGGTCAGCCATCGCCGACCGGGGCGGTGGCGTCGGTGCGCTGCAGCAGCAGCTTGTCCACGCGTGGACCGTCCAGATCGACCACTTCGAGGCGCCACACGCCCCATTCGAAGTGCTCGCCGGCGTTGGGGATGCGGCCGAAGTGGGCGATGGTCATGCCGGCGGCGGTGTTGTAGTCGTGTTCGTCCTCGTTGGGCAGCGGTCCGCCACCCAGCAGCTCGCGCAGCGAGTCGGCGCCGAGCGCGCCATCGACCAGCCACGAGCCATCGTCGCGCTGCACCACCAGCGGATGCGAGTCGGCGCCTTCACCGCTGGAGGTGCGGCCGATGACGGCCTCGAGCACGTCGTTGACGCTGATGATGCCGGTGACGTCGCCGTATTCGTCCACTACCAGGGCCAGCGACTGCTGGCCTTCGCGCAGGATCTCCACCAGCTTCAGCGCCGGCGTGGACTCGGACACGAACAGCGGCTCGCGCATGTCCTTGAACAGGTCGAACTCACCCGTGTCGATGCGGTCGATCAGCGACTTCACCTCCAGCACGCCGACCACGTCGCTGTCGTCGCGGCGATACACCGGGTAACGCGAGAACGGGGTGGCGCGCATGATCGCCAGGTTGTCCTCGAAGCTCTTGGCGGCGTCGAGCCAGGCGATGCGCGTGCGCGGCGTCATCAGGCTCTCGGCGAAACGGTCGCCCAGCCTGAGCACGCGGTTCATCATGTTGCGTTCGTCGGCGTCGATCACGCCCTGCTCGTGGCCCTCGCTCACCAGCATGCGGATCTCCTCTTCGGAGACCGCGTTGCGGTTGTCGTCGCGGATGCCGAGCAGCCGCAGCACCAGGCGGTTGATCGCGCCCAGCGTCGCCACCACCGGCTTGGCACCGGTGGCCAGTGCCTGCAGCGGGATCGCCACCGCGGCCGAGATGCCCTCGGGGTTGGTCAGCGCCAGGCGCTTGGGGATCAGTTCGCCGAAGATCACCGACCCGGCGGTGATCAGCCCGACCGCGGTGCCGATGCCGATCGGGCGCGCGTACTCGATGGCGGTCGGGAACACGTCGGCCAGCCAGCTGGCGATCATCTGCCCGATCGCCTCGCCGCCGAACACGCCGGTGAGCACGCCGATCAGGGTGATGCCGATCTGCACGGTGGACAGCAGGTTGTCGGGGTGCTCGGCCAGCTTGAGCGCCGCGCGCGCGCCGCGGCTGGTCTCGGAGAGCTGGCGCAGGCGCGACGTGCGGGCGGTGACCAGCGCCATCTCGGACAGGGCGAAGAAACCGTTCAGCGCGATCAGCGCCATCACGATCAGCAGTTCGAGCACGGCGGCGGATCCTGTCGTCGGCAAGCGGCGCGGCGCGGTGCCGCGGGGCGTGTCTGCAGCACGGCAGGCGCGCGGGCCTGGCGGTGCTGCGGCGGTCTGGATTCGCTTTCCATCGGGTTCCGGGGGAGGGGCGCGCGGTGCGCGGGGCGATCATAGCAGGCGCCGCGACAGCGGCCGGAACCGTGGATACAGGGGCACAACGGTCTTTAAACCGTCATAATTCGCCGCCCGCGACGCCGGGTGCACCCCATTCGACTGCGACGAGGCAGCGCGCCATGTTTTCCCTGCAGACCATGTTCGGCCAAGGCAACCAGTTCTACACGCTGCTCGAGGAGGCGGCACAGGCCGCCCTGGACGCGGCCCGCGCGCTGCACCAGATGCTGAAGGAAGCCGACCGCCAGCCGGCGCTCGACGCCTTCAAGCTGGCGCGCCTGCGCGAGCGCGCGGCCTCGGAGAAGATCAGCCAGGCGCTGGTGGACAGCTTCATCACGCCGATCGAGCGCGAGGACATCGAGGCGCTGGGATCCGCGCTGTACAAGATCCCCAAGCAGATCGAGAAGTTCGCCGACCGCTACTCGATGGCCACCCAGCACCTGGAGCACATCGACTTCGCGCCGCGCGCGGCGATGCTCGAGCAGGCCGCCGGCGTGGTGCTGAAGATGGTCCGGCAGCTGCGCCACCTCAAGCTGGAGCCGATGAAGGCGCTCAACGACGAGCTGCGCGCGCTCGAGAACGAGGCCGACCGGCTGATGCTGGAGCTGTACCGCGACATCTACTCCGGCAAGCTCGATGCGCGGCAGATGTTCCTGCTCAAGGAGTTCTTCGAGATCCTGGAGAAAGCCATCGACCGCTGCCGCGAGGCCGGCGTGGTCGCGTTCGGCATCGTGCTGAAGAACAGCTGAGGCCGCGCCATGCTCGCCCTCGTGATGACCGTGGTCGTGGTGGCGCTCGCCTTCGAGTACATCAACGGCTTCCACGACACCGCCAACTCGATCGCCACCGTCGTCGCCACCAAGGTGCTGTCGCCGATGCAGGCGGTGGGCATGGCCGCGGGCATGAACCTGATCGGCGCGCTCGCCGGCACCGCCGTCGCCAAGACCATCTCCTCGGGGCTGATCGACGCCGGCGTGGTCGACGTCGGTTCGCTGCTGATCCTGTGCGCGCTGCTTGGTGGCATCGTCTGGAACCTGATCACCTGGTGGTGGGGCCTGCCGTCATCGTCGTCGCACGCGCTGATCGGCGGCCTGATGGGCGCCGCGCTGGCGGCGGCGTCGAACAATTTCGGGAGCATCATCTGGTCCGAACCCGCGGAGCCGCTCTACCAGAGTGCCGGCGTGTTGTGGAAGGTGATCGTGCCGATGGTGAGTTCGCCGGTACTCGGGTTCGCGGCGGGCTTCCTGTTGATGGGGGTGCTGTTCTTCACCATATCCATGATGGCGCGCAGTGGCGGCTGGCTGGCGCGCATCGCCCGGCCGCGCTGGGTCAACGGCTTCTTCGGCAAGGCGCAGATCGTCAGCGCCGCCGGCATGGGCTTCGCCCACGGCATGAACGATGCGCAGAAAACCATGGGCATCATCGCCCTGGCGCTGGTCAGTGCGCAGTCGGCCGGCACCCTGGATGCGCTGCCCCCATGGTTGGCCTTCCTGCATCCGTCGGACGCGGCGCTGGCCGAGGGTGACATCGACACCTGGATCAAGGTCAGCTGCGCGCTGGTGATGGCCGCGGGCACCGCCGCCGGCGGCTGGCGGATCATCAAGACGCTGGGCCACAAGCTGGTGAAGCTGCACCCGATCCACGGCTTCGCGGCCGAGACCAGCGCGGCCTCGGTGATCCTGGCGGCGTCGTCGCTGGGCATCCCGGTGTCGACCACGCACAACATCTCGTCGGCGATCATGGGCGTGGGTACCGCCAAGCGGCTCAACGCCATCAAGTGGTCGGTGGTGCACAAGATGCTGTGGGCGTGGATCCTGACCATCCCGATGTCGGGTGGCATCGCCTACCTGCTGTTCAAGCTGGCGGCCTGACCGACGGTCCCGCAGGCGGCCCGCGGTCTGTCAGAGCAGGTCGCCGTCGGCGCCGAGCGCGCGCTCGAGGCGGTCGCCCATGCCGCCGATCTCCAGCACCAGGCGGCCGAGCTCGGCCGCATCCAGGCTCTCGTAGGGGCGGTTCTCGCACAGCTGCAGGTAGGGCACGCCGTCGAGTTCGCCGATCGCCAGGTAGCCGACGCGCGTGCCCCAGTTGAACGACAGCGCGCGGCGCGCATCGATGCCGGTGATCGGCGCGACGGCGGTACTGGCGCGCAGGTAGCAGCGGCCGTCATCGTCGTGCAGTTCGGAAAGGAAGATCGCCTGGTGGCGACGGCCGGCGTCGAGCGACAGCTCCACGCAGAGCACGTACGGCTCCTGCATGGTGACCTTGAACCCGTTGCCGGCGACGTGGCGGCGGACCTGTTCGAAGTTCTGCATGGCGGGGACCGGGGATGGACGTGCTGGCTATGCTAGCGCAATGGACGCGCCGACCCCCGCCGAACTGATCCTTGCCGCCGTGCGCGCGATCCCCGCGGGCGAAGTGGCGGCGTACGGCGAAGTGGCGCGCCGCGCCGGCCTGCCGGGGCGTGCGCGCCTGGCGGCGCGCGTGCTGGCCGGCAACGACGACCCGCGCCTGCCCTGGCACCGCGTGCTGCGCAGCGACGGGCGCATCGCGTTCCCGCGCGACTCCGCCGGATGGCTCGAGCAGTCCAGGCGCCTGCGCGCTGAAGGCGTGGCGGTGGTGGAAGGCAGGGTGCGCATGCCGCGTGGCGCAGGCTCGCTCGATGCCGACATCTGGGGCCCGGCGTGAGCGCGTCGACCGGATCGCGGGTGCGCAGCCGTTATCATGGAGGCTGTCCGTCCAAGGATCGGGAATGCTGAACAACCTGCCGCCCGTCACCAAGGGGCTGTTGATCGTCAATGCCGGCGTGTTCCTGCTGCAGTCGGTGCTCGGCAACGTGGCATTCGCGCCGTTGATGCTGTGGCCGCTGGGCACCAATGCCTTCGACCTGATGGCCGGTGCCCAGGCGTTCCAGCCGTGGCAGCTGCTCACCTACGGCTTCCTGCATGGCAACCTCGCGCACCTGCTGTTCAACATGCTGGCGCTGGTGATGTTCGGCGCACAGCTCGAATACACCTGGGGCCAGAAGCGCTTCCTGACCTATTTCCTGGTGTGCGTGGCGGGTGCCGGGCTGTGCCAGCTCGGGGTGGGGAGCTGGGCGGTGTCGCAGGGCAGTGGGGCATTCCCCACGGTCGGCGCGTCCGGCGGCGTGTTCGGGTTGCTGCTGGCCTACGGCATGCTGTTCCCGAACCAGCGGGTGATGCTGCTCATCCCGCCGATCCCGATGAAGGCGCGCACGCTGGTGCTGGTCTACGGCGCGATCGAACTGCTGATGGGCATCACCGGCACGCAGTCGGGTGTCGCGCATTTCGCGCACCTCGGCGGCATGCTGTTCGGCTGGCTGCTGATCCGCAACTGGCGCGGCCAGCCGCCGTTCAAGCGGCGCGCGCCCACGCGACGGTTCTGATCGCCCGTCGCGTGGCTGGCGCGGTCAGCGCCAGAGCGAGACCTGGTCGTCGTCCTTGCGACGCATGGCGTCCGTCGCCTTGCAGGCGAACACCTCGCTGAAGGCAGGCTGGTTGCTGAGCGGACCGTTGGCGCGCCACTTGCCCGGCGCATGCGAAGCGCTGGTCGCCTGCTGTTCGGCGAAGGCGGCCGAGGGCTGCTGGCGCCAGAGTTCCGCCCAGGCGGTGTAGAACGCCTGCCTGCCGTCTTTCTCCAGCGCGGGCTGTGCCTGCTGCAGCGCGTCCCAGGCCAGCTCCACCGCGGCCAGGTCGGCCGCGTTCTCGTCGCGCGTCAGCGTGGCATTGACCTTGCGGCCTTCGAGGTTGGGAATGTCGTAGCCACCGTACTGCGCCGACAGACGGTTCAGGCGGTCACTCCACGCACCGGCGGTGCCCGGCGTCCACCAGTCGCGCACGGTGCCCGAGGCATCGAGCATGCGACCCTTGCCGTCGATCGCGTGGCTGAGTTCGTGCGCGATGAGCGCGCCGAGGCTTCCGTAATGCGCGGCACCGTCACGCGACATGTCCAGCACTGGCGGCTGCAGCACGGCGGCGGAAATGACCAGGCGGTTGTGGGCGGCGTCGTAGGCCAGCGCGGGCTGGTGCGGCTGCACGTTCCAGCGGCGCTCGGCGTTGCCGCGCCCGATGCGCTTCATCTCTTCGCGGTGGTGCCAGGTGGATGCGATCAGCATGTTGCCGCCGAAGCTGCCGCGGCCCATCGGCTGCACGGTGTAGTCGACGTCGCGCCGCGGTGCGCCGACTTCGATCTTCAGCGCCGCGAGCTTCTTGCCGGCTTCGGCGCGGGTGGCCTCGTCCATCCAGGTGTTGCGGGCCAGCCCGCGCACCAGCGCATCGCGGACTTCGCCGGCGATCGCCTCGGCGCGGCTGCGGCTCGCGTCGGGCAGGTAGCGGCCGACGTACTCGCGCGCCACCATCTGCCCCGCGGCGTGGTTGATCGCCTGCAGCGTCAGCAGTTCGCGGCTGGGCTGAGCGGTCTCGCTACGCAGCACGCGGCCACGGAAGTCGAATTCGGCGTCGCGGAACCCTTTCGACAGGTAAGGCGCCATCGCGTTGCCGACCTGGAAGCGCAGGTAGGTCTTCCACTGCGCCGGCTTCAGGCTGCCGACCATGTCGTCAAGCGCGGTGAACAGCGCGGGGTTGGCGATCGACACGCTGTCGTCGGTGACGCCCTGCGCGGCGAGGAAGGCGTCGAGCTGCAGGCGCTTGTATGTCTTGCCGAGCGTGTCGGTGGCGACCAGCGCGTGGTTCTGGCGCGGATCGCGCAGTGTCGGGATGGGACGCGAGGCGCGCGCGATGCGGGTTTCCAGGTCGATCACCTGCTGCGCTTCGCCCGCCAGGTCCTTCTCGGCGGTGCCGGTGAGGGCGAGGATCTTCTGCACGTAGTTGTTGTAGCGGCCGAGCAGGGCGCGCGCGTCGGCGTCCTCGCGGGTGTAGTACGCGGGGTCCGGCAGGCCGGTGCCGCCCTGGGCGAAATAGCCGACGTGGCGCTCGAGGTCGGCCAGGTCGAGGTCGGCGCTGAAGTTGAACGCCACCGGGATGCCGACCTGGTGCAGCGCGGCGATCGCCGGCGGCACGTCCTTGGCGCGCTTGATGCCATTGATGCGGTCGAGCAGGGGCGCGATCGGCCTGGAACCATCGGCCTCCACCGCGGCCTCGTCCAGGCCGCTGGCCCAGAAGTCACCGAGCAGCTTCTGCACGTTGCCCTGTGGCGCGCTCATCGACGTCGACAGCAGTTCGCGCTGCTGCTCCAGCACGCGCGCCTGCAGCTCTCCGAGCGCCGATACCGTGCCGGTCGCGGGCACCGGATTGGCAACCAGCCAGTCCTTGTTGGCAAAGGCGTAGAAATCGCCGCAGGCGGTCGGGCCGGCCGGCGCCTTCGGCGCGGCGCGGCGGCGCTGCGCGTCCGCGTCGGGGGCGGCGAGGCCGAGCAGCAGGCTGGCGGCGAGGGCAAGGACGAGCGGCTTGTGCTTCGGCATCTGGGGGACCTGCGGTGGGATCGCGGCAGTCTATCAAGCCGTGCGTGCGCGGCCATGAACCCGGCGCGCAGCCTGGAAACGCGGAAGGCCCGGCGTCTGCCGGGCCTTCCTTCACGCATTGCCCGTGGTCAGGCGCTTACCAGATGACGACCTGGTCCTTGCCGCCGCGAACCATCGGCTGGCCCGGCTTGCACGAGTACGCGGCCGCGAACGAGCCGAGGTTGGACGGCGCGCCGATCGCGCGGAAGTTCGCCGGTGCGTGCGGGTCGGTGTTGAGGCGCACGGCCAGTTCCTGGTCGGTGAAGTTGCGGCGCCACACCGTGGCCCAGTTGGCGAAGAAGCGCTGGTCGCGCGTCAGGCCGTCGGTGCCGGCATCGGCCGTGCCATCGGTCGCCTTCTTCATCGCGTCGTAGGCCACCGCCAGGCCGCCGAGGTCGGCGATGTTCTCGCCCAGCGTCAGCTTGCCATTGACGTTCTTGCCCGGCACCGCCTCGTAGCCGTCGAACTGCGCCACGAGCTGGTCGGTGAGCTTCTTGAAGCCGCTGGCGTCCGCCTCGCTCCACCAGTTCTCGAAGTTGCCGGTCGGACCGAAGCGGCTGCCCTGGTCGTCGTAGCCATGGATCATCTCGTGGCCGATCACCGCGCCGATGCCGCCGTAGTTCATCTCCGCCGGCGCCGCAGGATCGAAGAACGGCGGCTGCAGGATCGCCGCCGGGAACACGATCTCGTTCTGCAGCGGGTTGTAGTAGGCGTTGACCATCTGCGGCGGCATGCCCCACTCGGACTTGTCCACGGGCTTGCCGATCTTGGACAGGTTCCACTTGTAATTGAACTCGTTGGCGGCCAGCACGTTGCCGATGTAGCTGTCGCGCCCGGTGGCCAGGCCATTCCAGTCACGCCACTTGTCCGGGTAGCCGATCTTGGGGGTGAAGCCGGCCCACTTTTCCATCGCCTTGGCCTTGGTCTCGTCCGACATCCAGGCCAGGTTTTCGATGCGCAGCTTCAGCGCATCGCTCAGGTTCTTGACCAGGGTCTCCATCTGCGCCTTGGACTCGGCCGGGAACGCGACCTTCACGTACATCTGGCCCAGCGCCTCGCCGGCCTGCGATTCGATGACGTCGAGCACGCGCTTGCCGCGCTCCTTCATTTCCTTCTGGCCGCGCAGCACCTGGCTGTAGAAGTTGAAGTGTTCCTGCGCGAACGCGTCGGACAGGTAGGGCGACGCGCCATCCACGGCGTGGAAGCGCAGGTAGGCCTGCCACTGCGCCGGCGGCACGTCGGCCAGCATCTTGCTGATCTCGGCATGGAACGCCGGGATCGCCAGCGAGAACGTCGCCGGCGTGGCCACGCCCTGCGACTCGAAGAACGGCGCCCATGGGAAGTTCGGGGTCAGCTTGTCGGCGTCGGCGATGCTCACCGGGTTGTAGAACAGCGACACGTCGCGCGACATCTCCTCGCTCGACTTGGACGGCTTGGCCAGGCGCGTCTCGAACGCGATCACGTCCTTGGCCTGCGCCTGCGCATCGGCGGCGGCGATGCCCGACAGCTCCAGCACCTTGGCGATGTGCTGCTGGTAAGCGTCGAGCTTGTCCTTCTTGTCGGCGTCGAAGTAGTAGCCGCGATCCGGGAGGCCCAGGCCGCCCTGCATGGCGTAGGCCATGTTCATGTCGGACTTCTTGAAGTCGGCCTCGGCACCGAAGCCGAACAGGGTGTTCTGGCCCTTGGCCGCGCTGCTGCGCAGGTGCCCGACGATCTTCTCCTGGCTGTCGAGCGCGGCGATCGCGTCCAGCTCGCCCTGGATCGGGGTGATGCCCTGGGCGTTGATCTTCTCCGCGTCCATGCCGGTGGACCAGAAGTTGCCGACGATGGCTTCCACGCCACCGGCGTCGGCCATGGCCGCGGCCTGTTCGGCCAGCTGGCGCTGCACGGCCTGCGAGCGCTCGTCGAGCATCTCGAACGCGCCCCACGAGGTGCGGTCGCCGGGGATCGGGTTGGCCGCGAGCCAGGTGCCGTTGACGTGGCCGCCAAAGTCGACGCAGGCCTCGACCGAAGGATCGAGGTCCGAGGCCTTGAAGCTGTTGACGCCGGGGAGCTTCGATTCGTCGAGCGTCAGCGCGGCGGGCGCCGGCGCGGCGGCGGGGGTGGCGGTGGCGACGGGCGGGGCGGCCGTCTCGCGCTGGCAGGCGGCGAGCGCGACGGTGACCGCCAGCGACAGCAGCAGGATCTGGGGTGTGGACTTGGACTTGTGGCTCACGGTGTGCTCCGCCCGGTTGGGCATGGGAAAGGGCGCGGCCCGGGTCCGGGCCGACGCGCAACTCTACGCCCGCCAACCCCGCGGGTTGGTGTGTCGGAGGTCATGGCGCCGGTGCGCCATCGTCCTCGGCGGGGTCCGGCCGCCGCGTGCCGGGGCCGGGGTCGCCCGCCGGGTTGAGCACCTGTGCCTGGCGGCGGGGCGCGGTAAGCGGCGTGGGCAAGGGGCCGGCGCCGGTGTTGGTGCGCATCAGGCCGACGCCGGCGCCGATGCCCGCGGAGAGCTCCAGCTGGAAGCGTTCCACCTCGAGGCGTCGGACCTCGGCGGTGACCCGCGCCGCCTCGACCGGATCGACATCCAGCTGTCGCAGCGCCGCCTCGCCGAACAGCACCGCGGATTCGAAGGTCTCGCGCACCGAGTAGTCGACGCCCGCGATGGCGAGCTGCAGCGCGTGCACGCGGTCGTAGGCCCTCACCAGCAGCCGCGCCTGCGGGAACGCGCTGCGCGCCAGCGCCGCGATGCGGTCGGCGGCGTCCTTGTCGTCCACGCAGACCGCGATCGCGCGCGCACTGCCGGCGCCCGACGCACGCAGCACGTCCAGCCGGGTGCCGTCGCCGTAGTAGACCTTGAAGCCGAAGCCCGCCGCGTTGCGGATCATGTCGACGTCGCTGTCGATGATGGTCACGTCGATGTCGCGCGCCAGCAGCGACTGGCTGACCACCTGCCCGAAGCGGCCGAAGCCGATGATCAGCACGCTGCCGCTCTGGCCGGACGCGGCATCGATGCCGTCCAGCGAGGCGTCCGCGGCACGCGTCGCGCGCCGCACCAGCAGCATCGCAAGCGGGGTGAGCGCCATCGACAGCACCACGATCGCGGTCAGGCTGTCGTTGGCCCCGCCGCTGATGATGCCGGCGGACTCGGCGGCGGCGAACAGCACGAATGCGAACTCGCCGCCCTGCGCCATCAGCACGGCGCGGTCCAGCGCATTGCCGTGGCTGCTGCGCATGAAGCGCGCCACGGTGTAGATGCAAAGTGCCTTGGCGATCATCATCGCCGGCACCGCCAGCACCACCAGGCGCCAGTCCGCGGCCACTGCCGCCAGGTCCAGCGACATGCCGACGGCGAGGAAGAACAGGCCCAGCAGCAGGCCGCGGAACGGCTCGATGTCGGCTTCGAGTTCGTGGCGGAAGGTCGACTCCGACAGCAGCACGCCGGCCAGGAACGCGCCCATCGCCATCGACAGTCCGCCCATTTCCATCAGCAGCGCCGCGCCCAGCACCACCAGCAGGGCGGCCGCCGTCATCAGTTCGCGCGCGCGCGACGCCGCCAGCAGCCGGAACAGCGGGTTCAGCAGGTACAGGCCGGCCACCACCAGCGCGACCAGCGACGCGACCGCCATGGCTGACGATGCCAGCCGCGATGCGGCGCCGTCGGCATCGGGCAGCGGCGACATGAACGCCACCAGCGCCAGCAGCGGGACGATCAGCAGGTCTTCGAACAGCAGGATCGACACCATCTTCTGGCCGCGTGGGGTGGCGATGTCGCCCCGTTCGGCCAGCACCTGCATCACGATCGCGGTGGAGGTCAGCACGAAGCCGGCGGCGCCGATGAACGCCACCGGCGCGGGCAGCCCGAGCAGCAGGCCGACGCCGGCCAGCGCGGCGGCGCAGCCCAGGATCTGCAGCGGGCCGAGGCCGAAGATCTCCCGGCGCAGGCTCCACAGGTGCGACGGCCTCATCTCCAGCCCGACCACGAACAGGAACATCACCACGCCGAGCTCGGCGACGTGCAGGATCGCCTCGGGCCGCGCGAACCAGCCGAAGCCGAACGGGCCGATCACCATGCCCGCGGCCAGGTAGCCGAGCACGGAACCCAATCCGAGGCGGCGGAACAGCGGTACCGCGATCACCGCCGCGCCGAGCAGGGCGACCACGTGGACGAGTTGCGAGGTGTCGGAGGCTGCTTCCATGGGCATCGTTCGGGCGCGCAGGGCGTCGTCGGGGCAAGGTCGGGCGAGTATGCGCGCGGGTCGCGCCGGCGGCGTGCCATGAACCAAACGCGCTGTCCGCATGGCGGCATGCCGCGCATCGCGCATTCATGCCGTATGATGCCCGGGTTGGCGCACGGCAGTCCGTATCTCCGGTCATTGCCAAGCCGCGGCCGCCGCAAGGCGACACCACGGCCTCTTTTACTCCCGCACGTCTTTCGTAGCGCAGACACGGCCCGGTTCCTCCGGTCGCCGTCAAAAATTGATTGCCCGCCGCGCGGATCACGGAAATCGCCGGGCGAACTGTCGAACCAGGAGTTGTTCCATGACGTCCGATATCCGGACTTTCGAGAGCCTTGGGCTCTCGCAAGGGCTGCTGCGCGCGCTTGTCGCCAGCGGCTACACCCAGCCCACCCCGATCCAGGAACAGGCCATCCCGCTGATCCTCGCCGGCCATGACGTGCTTGGCGCGGCCCAGACCGGCACCGGCAAGACCGCCGCCTTCGGCCTGCCGATGCTGCAGCGCCTAGGCAAGGAAACCCCCGCCCGTGGCCCGCGCAAGCCGCGCGCGCTGGTGCTGGTGCCGACCCGCGAGCTCGCGGTCCAGGTTGCCGAAAGCATCAAGGAATACGGCCACCACATGAAGCTCAACGTCACCACGATCTTCGGTGGCGCCGGCATGCAGCCGCAGATCGACAACCTGCGCCGCGGCGTGGACATCCTCGTCGCCTGCCCGGGCCGCCTGCTGGACCACATGCAGTCCGGCCATGCCAAGCTCGACGCGGTCGAGATGCTGATCCTCGACGAAGCCGACCGCATGCTCGACATGGGCTTCCTGCCGTCGATCAAGCGCGTGCTTGCGCGCGTGCCCAAGGAGCGTCAGACGCTGCTGTTCTCGGCCACGTTCGAGGCGCGCATCAAGGCGCTGGCGCTGGAGTTCATGCGTGATCCGCGCCAGGTCGAGGTGGCGACGCAGAACACCATTGCCGACACCATCGTGCACCGTGCCCACCCGGTCGACTCGGCCGCCAAGCGCGACCTGCTGGTCGACATCCTGTCCAAGCGCCACACCGAGCAGGTGCTGATCTTCGGCAAGACCAAGCACGGCTGCAATCGCCTGGCCGAACAGCTGGAGAAGTCCGGCCTGCCGGCGGTCGCGATCCACGGCAACAAGAGCCAGGCGCAGCGGCAGAAGGCGCTCGACGCGTTCAAGTCCGGGCGCGCCCGGATCCTGGTGGCTACCGACGTCGCCGCGCGCGGCCTGGACATCCCGAACCTGCCGCTGGTGATCAACCACGACCTGCCGATGGTGGCCGAGGACTACGTGCACCGCATCGGCCGCACCGGCCGTGCCGGCGCGACGGGCGAGGCGCTGTCGCTGGTGTCCCCGGAAGAGGGCGCGCTGCTGCGCGACATCCAGAAGATGCTGAAGGCCGAGATCGAGATGGTGGTGGTGCCCGGCTTCGAGCCGAGCCGTCCGATCCGCCTCGACGCGCCCAGGCCGCCGAACGGTGGCCGTGGCGGGCGCCCGGCGGGTGACCAGCGTCCGGCGCGGCCCGCGGCGCATCGTGGCCATGGCAAGGCGCAGCCGCGCAGTGCACAGCCGCATGCGGGTCCGCAGGTGCCGGGCAGCCGTGGCCGTGGCCAGGGTGCGGGAAGGCGCGACTCGCGCGCCTGATCCAGGCCGGGCGTCACGCTTGAGCGCCACCGGGCAGCCGCCCGGTGGCGTTTTCATTTCCGGGTCGTGGGCAGCGGCGCGGTCAGAGGTCGCGGACCAGCCGGAACCCGACGTCGTCGTAGCCGCGGCCGCCCTCGCGTCGGCCGGCGTCACCGCGCCAGCTGCCGCCGCTGGTCACGCGGTACTCGCAGCTGCCGCTGCAATCGACGTTCCACTCGGCCACCGCACGCGATCCGCCGGCCGTCGCGGGCAGGCGACGCCACTCCGACGACGTCGGCAGGCGGTAGGAGCGGCCGTCGCGCTTGCCTGCCCAATGCGCATAGGCCGCGGCGTCGTCCCACGACACGCAGACCACCGCGTCACCGGCACCCTGGTCAAAGCCGGGGCTGCGCCAGGTGCGCGGCGCCACCACGCGCAGCAGCGAAGCGCGTTCGCGGCAGCGGGCCGGCTCGCGGCCGGTGGCGCCGGCGAATTCGCCGAAGTCGGCACGGCTGACCGCGCGGCGCATCGCGGCCAGGCGCATGCCGCCTTGCTGCACCAGCACCGTGTCGATGTTTCCGCCCTCGATACGCTCACCGGGCAGCGGGATCTTGCGCGCGCGTGTATCCAGCGCCGCCAGTGCACGCGCGTCGAGCCCCATCCTGCGCCCGGACTCCACCGCGGCGAGCGCGGCGGTACGGTCGTAGGCGGCCGCGGCGGTATCGACGCGACTGGAGATGGCCTTGCGTGTCCGTTCGCGCAGGCCCGCGAGCGCGGGCCCGTCGGAGCGCGCGGTGCGCGACGCGAGCTGGGTCGCCTGCATGACGCTGCTGCGGGCCGCGGCATCGTCGCCGCGCTGCATCTCGCGCTCGGCATCGAGGGCCAGCGCGGCGATCAGCGCGTCCGCGGTTCCCGCCACCTTGAGGTGGCCGCTGTCGGCCTGCCAGGCATTGAGGACGCTGGTGTAGGCGTTGTCGCCGGCGGGCGCGGTGAGCTTGCGCTCGCGCAACTGGCGTTCGGCCGCCACCAGCCAGGTCTCGGCATCGGATTCGGGTGCGGCACGCAGCAGCGCGTCGTCGGGGCTCGCGAGCGCGGTGATGCGTTTTCCGGCACCGATGCCCGTGGCCATGGACCCGTCGCCTGCGGTCGCTGCCGCCGCCGCGGCGTCGGCGCCGCCGGCGCGATAGAACGCGCGCGGCCCTGCGCCATCGCGCGAGGCCAGGCCGATCCCCGCGGCGACCACCAGGCCCGCGACCAGCCAGGCCTTGGCCGGCACCGCGCGCAGGCGCTTGCCCAGGTCATGGCCGACGTCGGCCGGCCCGCGCCCGCCGCGTTCCACCTTGTCCAGCGCCGCGAGCATCTGCGCGGCATCGCTGAAGCGCCGGTCGGGTGACTTGGCAAGTGCGCGATCGATGAATGGCTGCCAGTGGCGCAGTTCGCGCGGCAGGCGCGGGATCGGGTCCTGGACGTGCATGACCGCCATCGACAGCGCATCGGGTGCGTTGTAGGGCAGCGACCCGACCAGCATTTCCCAGGCCAGCACGCCCACGCTGTAGAGGTCGGCGCGTGCGTCCACGGGCTCGCCGCGCGCCTGCTCGGGTGGCATGTAGGCGGTGCTGCCCACGGCCAGGCCCGCGGTGGTGACGCGCGAACCGTAGCCGCGGCGCAGGGCGATGCCGAAATCGGCCAGCTGCGGCCGGTCGGTATCGTCGAACAGCACGTTCTCGGCCTTGACGTCGCGATGCACGATGCCGCGCGCGTGGGCATGGCGCAGCGCGTCCAGCAGCGCCTGCAGGATGGCGCGGACCTGCGGTTCCTTGCCGCGCAGGTCGCGCTGGCCGAGGTGGCCGTGGGCCATGTGCGGCATCGAGTAGTAGGGCAGGCCCTCGCCGGTGCGGCCGACGTCGTGGATGCCGACGATGTTGGGGTGGTCCAGGCGGGCGACGGTGCGCGCCTCGTTCTCGAAGCGGCGGCGGCTCACCTCGTCGGTCAGCGCGTCGGGCAGCATGACCTTGATCGCCACCTCGCGGCCCAGCGAGCGCTGCTCGCCGAGGTAGACCGTGGACATGCCGCCCGCACCGAGCACGCGCGTGAGCCGGTAGCCGGCGATCTCCGGCATCGGCATCGGTGCTGGCGCCCCTGCGCTGTGATCGTTGGCTTGCGACATCACGCCCCCCTGTGGCACCAGCGAGGATACCGGCTGGACATCAGCTGCGCCTGCGGCGGGATGCGACCCGGGTCACGCCCCGGCACCTCCGTGCGCCGCCTGCTTGCGGCGCACGTACAGCTGCTTGCGCACGCTGGCGACCACCTGCCCACCGGCGTCGTGCACCTGGGTGTCGAACCAGTGCAGGTGCTTGCCGCCGTTGGCGGTCGCCGCGCGCATGGTTTCAAGCACGTCCTCGCCGAGGTCGAAGCTCGCCTCCACCGTGCCGCGGCCCGGCTTGACGAAGCGGATCTCCGCGGCCTGGTCCCAGACCAGGTAACCGCGACCCAGCGAGCGCATGGTCAGCAGCATCCAGAACGGGTCGGTCATGGCGAACAGGCTGCCGCCGAAATGCGTGCCGACGTAGTTGCGGTTGAACCAGTGCTGGCGCATGCGCACGCGTGCATGGCGGTAGTCCTCGGAGATCGCGGTGATGCGGATGCCCGAAAACAGGAATGGCGGCCATACGTTCATGATCCGCCGCAGCGTGGAGGCCCGCACGCCGTCAGGACAGCAGCAGCGCCGACATCTGCCGGCGGTAGCGGGCGACGAGGTCGTCATCGTCGATCACGCGGAACGCTTCAATCAGCGCCTTGCGCGGAAGGCCGTCCTCGAAGCTGCGGTCGCGGCGCAGCATGTCCATGAACTGCTGCAGCGCGGCTTCCGGGCGGCCGGCGACGATGTGCTGCGCGCCGAGCAGGTGGCGGGCGCGCAGGTCGGCGGGGTCGCGGCTGATCGCCATCTCCAGCACCTCGACCGACGGCGCATCGCGCAGCAGTGCCGCGAAGTCGAGGCTGGCGCGGGCGCGCACCGCGCGGTCGTCGGTGGCGAGGTTGGCGGGCAGGGCATCCAGCAGCTGGCTGGCTTCCTGGGTGACACCGGTGGCGAGCAGGGCCAGTGCCAGCTCGAGCTTCAGGCTGTCGTCGTCCGGCGCGGCTTCGCTGGCGTGGCGCAGGCGCAGGACCTCGGCGTGCGGATCGGGCGGCGGCGGGGCGGCGGCCTCCGCGGCTTCGGCTTCGGCCGCGGCCGGCACGATGCCGTGCTGCGTCAGGAACTCGCGCAGCTGGCCCTCGGGCAGCGCGCCGGGGAACCCGTCGACCGGCTGCCCGTCCTTCACCAGGATGATGGTGGGGATGGAACGGACCTGGAACGCACCGGCCAGTTCCTGCTGGCTGTCGACATCGATCTTGGCCAGCACGAAGGCGCCGTTGTACTCGGCCGCGAGCTTCTCGAGGATCGGCCCGATGGTCTTGCACGGGCCACACCATTCGGCCCAGAAGTCGATCAGGACCGGCGTGTGCAGAGACCGGCCGAGGACGTCCGCCTCGAAGTTGTCGGCGGTGGCATCGAAGACGTGGGGTGACGCGGTGGACGGGGACATGGCGGGATCCAATCGGCGATCGACAGGAGATTGTGCCAGCGCTTGCCGTTTGCAAGCGCGCGGGGCGACGATGCCGCTCCCCCGGACAGGCACATGGCGCATGGCGGCAGCGCGCAACAGGTTGCACACGCACGCACGCACGCGCGATCCCTGGCGGTGGCTGGGCCTGGCCGCGGCGGCCAGCTTCGTGCTCGCGCTCGCAGGCTTCGGGATGGCGCTCGACGGATTTGCGCACCAGCTGCATCCGGTGGCGGTGCTGGGGGCCACCGGCGTGCCGCACGCGCCCGGATTCAACCTGCTTGCATTTCTGGTGCCCGGCGCGCTGGCGGCGGTCCTGGCGCTGCGCGCGCGCACCGCTCTGCGCCCTCCCGCTGCGCTTGCCGCACGCCTGGGCTGGACGCTGGCGCTGCTTGCGGCCCTCGCGTTTGCCGCACAGGGGCTGCTGCCGCTCGACCTCGATGCGCCCGACCAGGCGCGCAGCCGGCTGCACGGCGCGGCGTGGGCCATGTGGGAGATCGCGTTCGTGGCCGCGACGGTGCTGCTGGCGCTGGCGGGTGCGCGCACGCGCCCGGCGATGGCCGCCGTGCATGCCGCGTCCGGCGCCGCCGTGCTGGTGTTCGCCTCGCTGGCAGGCGACGCGCTGCCGGCGCCGCTGGTTCAGCGCATCGCGTTCGCCGCGTGGTTCGGCTGGCTGGCATGGATCTCCTGGACGGGTGCCGCCGGCACGGGCACGGCGCAACGCGGCGGCTGATGGCGGGCATGGCGCGCAGCGGCGTGAATGGCGGCCCCGGGTGCGCTGCGGTAGGCTTCCGGGCCCCCTTCCACCGGTTCAAGCCACGTGTCCAACGTCCCCGAAAGCCCTGATTCCCACAGCTACCAGCCACAGGCCGTCGAGGCGGCGGCGCAGGGCTTCTGGGATCGGGAGCGCGCGTTCGAGGTGTCCGAGGACAGCGCCAAGCCCAAGTTCTACTGCCTGGCGATGCTGCCGTACCCGTCCGGTGCGCTGCACATGGGCCACGTGCGCAACTACACCATCAGCGACGTGATCAGCCGGCACAAGCGCATGACCGGCCACAACGTGCTGCAGCCGATGGGCTGGGACGCGTTCGGCCTGCCGGCAGAGAATGCCGCGATCAAGAACCGCACCGCGCCGGCGAAGTGGACCTACGCCAACATCGACCACATGCGCGCGCAGTTGAAGTCGCTGGGCTACGCGATCGACTGGTCGCGCGAATTCGCCACCTGCAATCCCGACTACTACGTCCACGAGCAGCGCATGTTCGTGCGGCTGATGGAAAAGGGCCTCGCCTACCGCCGCAACTCGGTGGTCAACTGGGATCCGGTGGACCAGACGGTGCTCGCCAACGAGCAGGTGATCGACGGCCGCGGCTGGCGCTCCGGCGCGCGGGTGGAGAAGCGCGAGATCCCGCAGTGGTTCCTGCGCATCACCGATTACGCCCAGGAGCTGCTAGACGGACTGGACCGGCTGCCCGGGTGGCCGGAGCCGGTCAAGACCATGCAGCGCAACTGGATCGGCCGCAGCGAAGGCCTGGAACTCGGCTTCCGCGTGGACGGCGAGGACGCGCCGCTGGTGGTCTACACCACCCGCCCGGACACGCTGATGGGCGCGACCTTCATCAGCATCGCCGGTGAACACCCGCTGGCGCTGAAGGCCGCCCGCGACAACCCCGAACTGGCCGCGTTCCTCGCCGAACTGCGCCGCGGAGGCGTGTCCGAAGCCGACATCGAGGCGCAGGAGAAGCGCGGCATGGCCACCGGGCAGTGGGCCATCCACCCGGTGACCGGCGAGGACCTGCCGATCTATGTCGCCAATTTCGTGCTGATGGGCTACGGCACCGGTGCGGTGATGGCGGTGCCGGCGCACGACCAGCGCGACTGGGAGTTCGCCAAGGCCTACGGCCTGCCGGTGCATCCGGTGATCGTGCCTCCGGGTGTTGCCGACGCCTTGCGCGAGGTCGCCAGCGATGTCGCCCACGACTCTGATCCGTTCCAGGCGGCGCTGGCCGGCGGTTCGGTCGACGCGTACGACACCTCGGCCGCGGTGGCGATGGTCCGCGACTTCATGGCGGGCATCGAACAGCGCGGCGCGTACACCGAGCGCGGCATGCTGGTGAATTCCGGCGACTACGACGGCATGGATTTCGACGCCGCGTTCGCGGCGCTGGCCGCGCGTTTCGAAGCCGAGGGCATCGGCCGCCGCCGCGTCAATTTCCGCCTGCGCGACTGGGGCGTCAGCCGCCAGCGTTACTGGGGCTGCCCGATCCCGGTGGTGTACTGCGGCGCCTGCGGCGCGGTGCCGGTGCCGGAAGACCAGCTGCCGGTGCTCCTGCCTGAGGATGTCGAGGCCGCGTTTGCCTGCGGCACGGTGCACTCGCCGCTCAAGTCCGACCCGGAATGGCGCCGCACCAGCTGCCCGAAGTGCGGCCAACCGGCCGAGCGCGAGACGGACACCTTCGACACCTTCATGGAGTCGAGCTGGTACTACGCGCGCTACACCTCGCCCGGCGCCGCCGACATGGTCGATGCGCGCGGCAGGTACTGGACGCCGGTCGACCAGTACATCGGCGGCATCGAGCACGCCATCCTGCACCTGCTGTACTTCCGCTTCTTCCACAAGCTGCTGCGCGACCAGGGGCTGGTGGACAGCGACGAACCCGCGGTCAACCTGCTCACCCAGGGCATGGTGGTCGCCGACACCTATTACCGCGAGGCCGCCAACGGCGCGCGCGACTGGATCAACCCGGCCGATGTCGAGGTGGAGCGCGACGAGCGCGGCCGCGTGCTCGGCGCGCACCTGCGCAGCGACGGCCAGCCGGTGGTGGTCGGCGGCATCGAGAAAATGTCGAAGTCGAAGAACAACGGCGTCGATCCGCAGTCGATGGTCGACAAGTACGGCGCCGACACCGTGCGCCTGTTCTCGATGTTCGCCTCGCCGCCGACGCTGTCGCTGGAGTGGAACGAGGCCGGCGTGGAGGGCATGTCGCGCTTCATGCGCCGCTTCTGGCGCGAGGTCCAGAAGCACGCCGACACGCTTCCCTTGCCCGCGGGGGACGTGTCGCCACCCACGGCTGCGCAGCGCACCCTGCGGCGCCAGCTGCACGAGACCATCCAGAAGGTCGGCGACGACTACGGCCGCCGGCACAGCTTCAACACCGCGATCGCGGCACTGATGGAGCTGCTGAACCACGTCACCAAGTTCGACGACGCCTCGCCGGGTGGCCGCGCCGTGCGCCACGAAGCGCTGTCGGCCATGGTGCTGTTGCTGAACCCGGTCACCCCGCATGCCTGCCACGCGCTGTGGCAGGTGCTGGGCCACGCGGAGACGGTGCTGGAGGATGTCGCGTTCCCGGTCGCGGACCCGGCGGCGCTGGTGCGCGACGCGCTGACCCTGGCGGTGCAGGTGAACGGCAAGCTGCGCGGCACCATCGAGGTCGCCGCCGACGCGGCGCGCGAGGCCATCGAGGCCGCCGCGCTCGCCGAGCCCGGCGTGGCGCGCATGCTGGACGGACGCACGGTGCGCAAGGTGATCGTGGTGCCGGGCAAGATCGTGAACGTGGTGGCGTCATGACCGCCACGCCCCCGCTTGCCGCGCCTGTCCGCCTCGTACAGACTCCGTCGATGACCCGTTCCCATCTCCGTACCTTCGTGCTCGCGCTGCTGGTGCTCGCGCTCCCCGCCTGCGGCTTCCACCTCCGTGACGCGCTCTCGCTGCCGGCAGACCTGGACCGGGTCCGGGTGATCGCGCAGGACCCCTACAGCGCGCTGGCCCAGTCGCTGTCGCGCTCGCTCGAGCGCGCCGGCATCGAGGTGCCGGCGGGCGACAGCCCGGGTGCGTCGGTGCTGCGGATCCACTCCGAGCAGTGGGAGTCGCAGCCGCTCAGCGTCGACCAGTTCGGTCGCGCCCAGGAATACACGCTGCGCTACGCGTCGGTGTTCTCGCTGGTCGACGGGGAGGGCGGCACGCTCGTGCCGCAGCAGGTGATCGAACTGTCGCGCGACTACGTGTCGCTGCCCCAGGATTCCACCGGCTCGGAAAGCGAGCGCGAGCTGCTGTCGCGCGAGTTGCAGCGCGAGATGGCGTCGGCTGTGCTGCGCCGGATCGATTCGGTCACGCGCAGCCGCGCGGCGGACGCCGCGGCCGGCATTGCGGTCCCGGCCGTGCCCCCCGTCGCCGAGCCCGACGCGGGCACGCCCTGAGCGGGCCGGACCGGTCGCCATGGCCCGGGATCTGACCCCGGAGCAGCTCGCCTCGGGACTTGCCGGCATGCCGCTGGCACCCGTCTACCTGGTCGCCGGCCCGGAAATCCTGCGCGTGCTGGAAGCGGCGGATGCGATCCGCGCGCGGGCGCGCGAGGAGGGCTTCGCCGAGCGCGAGGTGTTCGATGTCGACGGTCGCGACATCGATTGGGACGGACTGGAAGCCAGCCTGCGCGCGCCCAGCCTGTTCTCGGCGCGGCGCGTGATCGAGGTGCGGCTGCCGACCGCCAAGCCGGGCAAGCAGGGTGCCGAGGTCATCACCACCTATTGTGCCGATCCGCCGCCCGACACCTGCCTGCTGGTCACCGGCGGCGAGTGGAGCGGCAAGCACGGCGGCAAGTGGAGCGAGGCGATCGCGCGTGCCGGTGCCATCGCCGTCGCTTGGGCGATCAAGCCGCATGAGCTGCACGGCTGGGTCGAGGCGCGGCTGCGGCGGCGCGGCGTGCGCGCCGACCGCGACGCCGTGCAGCTGCTGGTCGAACGCGTCGACGGCAACCTGCTGGCCGCCGCCCAGGAAATCGACAAGCTGGTATTGCTGGCCGAGGGTGGCGTGATCGATGCCGCGCGCATGCAGGTGCTGGTGGCCGACGCCGCGCGCTTCGACGTGTTCCGCCTGGTCGACGCTGCGCTCAACGGCGAGGGCGCGCAGGCGGTGCGCATGCTGGCCGGGCTGCGCGCCGAGGGCGAGGCGGTGCCCGCGCTGATGGGCATGGTGGTGATGGAGCTGCAGCGCGCGGCGGCGCTGGCGCGGGTGCAGGCGCGTGGCGGCAACCTGGCCGCGGAATTCAAGGTGCAGCGGGTCTGGGATGCGAAGCAGGCGGCCTACAAGCGCGCCCTGGCACGCCACCCGGCCGCCCGCTGGGAGCGCTTCGTGGCGGTGGCCGGACGCATCGACCGCATCGCCAAGGGGCGCGGCGAGGGTGATGCGTGGCAAGTGCTCGAGCGCCTGCTGCTCGCGGTCGCCGACGCGCGCGCGCTGCCGCTGCTCGCGGCGTGACACTGCTGGCCTGCTACGGCGGCAGCTTCGATCCGGTGCACCTCGGCCACCTCGCCATCGCGCGCGCGGTGCGCGACCGGCTCGGCGCCGAGGTCGTACTGGTGCCTGCGGCGGACCCGCCGCACAAGACGCACACGCATGCCGACGCCGAGGCGCGCGCGGCGATGCTGGAGCTGGCGATCGCCGGCGAGCCGGGGATGCGCGTCGACCGGCGCGAGCTGCATCGCGAGGGGCCGTCCTACACCATCGACACCCTGCGCCTGATCCGCGCCGAGCAGGGTCCGCAGCGGGCGATCGCCTGGGTCGTCGGCGGCGATTCGCTGCTCCGGCTCGACAGCTGGCACCGCTGGCGCGAGCTGTTCGCGCACGGCCACGTGCTGGCCGTGGAGCGTCCGGGTACGCCGCTGGACCCGTCCACCGTGGAGCGCCTGGCCGTGACGGTGTACCGAGGCATCGAGTTCAGGCGTCGCGCGGCCACCGCGCTTGCCGATTCGCCGGCGGGTGGCTACGCCGTACTCGCGCTGCCGGAGCTGCGCGCGGAGTCCTCCACCGAAGTCCGGCGCCGCATCGCCACCGGGGAAGACTGGCCGTCGCTGGTGCCAGCGGCCGTTGCCGCACATATCCGCCAACATGGGCTGTATGCCGGGGGTCCCGGGTCCGGGTCCGCCGCTTCGCTATAATCGCCGCCACGCCAACGAGTCGACCCCATTGACCACGCCCACCCAAGTCATCAAGACCAGCCTGCCCAACCCGCCCCCCGCCGTTGAAGTGCTGCTGGCCACCGTGCTCGAGGCGGTCGCCGAACTGAAGGCCCAGGACGTCGTTGAAATCGATGTCCGAGGCAAGACCAGCGTCTGCGACTACATGGTGGTGGCGTCCGGCACCTCGACCCGTCATGTCAAGGCGATCGCCAATGAGGTGGTCCGCTTCGCCAAGCGCCTGGACTGCCAGCCGCTGGGCGTGGAAGGCGAGCGCGAGGCCGAGTGGGTGCTGGTCGACCTGGGCGACGTGGTGGTGCACCTGATGCTGCCGCGCGTACGCGAGTTCTATGCACTCGAACGCCTGTGGACGGTCGGCGACGAGCCGCCTGGCCGCGACGATGCCCCCGAGGCCGCCGCCGACATGGCCGCGGTCCCCGCGCCCCGCCAGACGCGGCGCTGATCCCTCGCCTGCAGGCTGCTGGCGCGCGGACCCCATGAAGGCGCGCCTGGTCGCCGTCGGTGAACGCCCGCCGGGCTGGGTGTCCGAAGGCTTCGGCGAATACCGCAAGCGGCTGTCGCACTGGCTGCCGCTGGAGCTTGTCGAAATCACCCCGGGCCTGCGCGGCAAGGGCCGCGACGCCGTGCGCGCGACCTTTGACGAAGGCCAGCGCGTGCTGGCCGCGCTGCCGCGCGACGTGCACGTGGTCGCCCTGGACGGCCGCGGCCGCGCCTGGGATTCGGAGGCGCTGGCAACCCGCCTGGAACATTGGCGGGGCCAGGGGCGCGACCTCGCCTTCCTCGTCGGCGGGCCCGAGGGCCACGCCGACGAGGTGCTGGCGCGCGCCGACGAGACCTGGTCGCTGGGCCCGCTGACGCTGCCGCACATGCTGGTGCGCCTGGTGCTGGCGGAGCAGCTGTACCGCGCGGCCGCGCTGCTCGCCAACCACCCCTACCACCGCGCCTAGGCGCGGCGACGGTCAGCCGCGGTCGAGGCTGAACGCGATCGGCACCAGGCCCAGCGCCTGGACCGGCTCACCACCGCGCAGCGCCGGGCGGAAGCGCCAGTGGCGCAGCACGTGGCGGCGCGCGGCCTCGTCCAGGCGGCGATGGCCGCTGCCGGCATGGATCGTGACCTCCAGCGGCCGGCCATCCACGCCCACCAGCACCTGCAGCATCACCGTGCCCTCGGCGCCATCGCGCAGTGCGTCGCGCGGGTAGGGTGGCGCACTCGCGTCGCCGTACTCCAGCCGCATGCCGGTAACCGGGCCCTGCCCGGGCTGCGCGGCGACGGTATCGCCGGGATCGATGGCGGGCTGCGGATCCACCGCGATGCTGCCGTGCTCGACCACGACCGCCGCCGGCGTGGCGGCTGCCTGGATGCGTTGCAGCGGTGCCGGTGCGCGCACGGTGGGCTGCGGGCGCACCACCTCGACCCGCACCGGCGGCGGATCAGGGGGCCTGGGGCGGTCGGGGACCAGCACGACCACCGGCGGCGCTTCGGCGCGAGGCACCTCCAGTGGTCGCGTCATCGGCGCGAGCAGCAGCAGGAATGCCGCCGCGTTGAGCAGCAGGGTGCCGCTGATGCCGGCGATGCGGCCGGGATCGGGGCGTGCGGCGTCGTGACCGGGGACAACGGGCTGCAGGACCATGGACCACCTCCCTCGATGCACCGGCTGATGTCCGGTATCGATGCCAACGCGCGGGACGCGGCCGAGGGGTTGAGCGGGCCGCATGCGCGACTGGGCGATGTGTCCAGATTGCCCGCTCGATGCGGACGTCGCAAGGCACGCGCTGACGCGCGGCCGCCTGCAGGCGACCGCCGGTGAGGCCGTGCGGCGACCGGCTCAGTCGCCGCCGGGTGCGGGGTCGTGGCCGCGGTCGGGGGCCAGGCCGCCGTCTTCCGGATCCGGGCGTGGCTTCGCGCCGTCCCGAGCATCCTCGCGATCACGCGGCTGGGGTTCGGCGTAGCCCGGGTTCTTGCCTGGCCGAGTGTCCGGGGATGGTGGTGCGGGCTTGCGATCGGAGCCGCCCATGTCAGCGCCCCAGCTCGAATACGACGTCGAGGTTGGCGTCGAGCGTGGTTTCGCCCGGCGAGACCGACGTGGACGCCGCATCGCTCGCCATCTCCGCCTTCACCATCCTCATCATCGGCTGCGGGGGCTGGAAGGCGCCGCCCTCGCTGATGCTGACGATGCGGCGAACGCGCAGGTCGAGCGTCCTGGCATACATCGCGGCGCGCGCGCGCGCGAGCTCCAGCGCGGCGCGGCGCGCCTCGTCATACACCGCCTCGGGCTCGTCGATCTCGAACGCCGGGCCATTGATGTCGTTGGCACCGCTGGCGACCAGCGCGTCGAGCACCTTGCCGAGGCGGTCGATCTCGCGCACCTTGATGCTGACCGTGTTGCTGGCGCGGTAACCGGTGATTTCCGGCGCCTTGTTCTCCGCGTAGCGGTATTCGGGATTGACGCTGATCCCCGTGGTGCGGATGTCCTTTTCGGCCACGCCCGCTTCGCGGATCGCGGCCATCACCTTGGTCATCTGCGCGGCGTTGGCGCGCATCGCCGCGCTGGCGTCGGTGGCCTGGGTGACGACGCCGGCGGACGCCGTGGCGACATCGGGCACCCGGCTCGCCTGGCCGCGGGCCGAGACCGACAGCAGGGTGGCGTCGGCGCCGGCCTGCATGGCAGGGGTCTGTGCGGAAGCGGTCATGGGGGTGGCACCGAGGGCGAGGGCGCAGGCGAGCAGCAGCGGGCGCAGGGCGGAATGGGGCATCGTGGTCTCCAGGTGCGAAGGGAACAAGGGTCTTGCGCATGCAGTGAACGGGTCGTGAGCCGTTCCGGGGTTGGCCGGCGCGCGCGCGTCGGGCCAGCGTTCATGCGCGGTATCCTTGCCCGATGCTGCATCTTGCCTCGCAATCCCCCCGCCGCCGCGAATTGCTCGCGCGCCTAGGCCTCGACTTCGGCGTGCTCGATGTCGACGTCGTCGAAGTGCGTGCGCCGGGCGAAGCGCCGGCCAGCTACGTGGCGCGCGTCGCGCGCGAGAAAGCCGGGGCCGGACTGCTGCGCGTGGTCGCGGTGCCCGCTGCCGTGGTGCTGGGGTCGGACACCGAAGTGGTGCTCGATGACACGGTGTTCGGCAAGCCAGCGGACGCCGCCGAGGCGGCTGCGATGCTGCGGCGCCTGTCCGGGCGCAGCCACCAGGTGCTGACCGCGGTCGCGCTGGTGTCGGCCGGGCGCGAGGCGTCGGTGCTGGTGGCGACCGACGTCACGTTCGCCGACCTGTCCGACGAGGACATCACCGAATACGTCGCCAGCGGCGAGCCGATGGGTCGCGCCGGCGCGTATGCCGTGCAGGGCGGGGCCGAGCGCTTCGTGACCCGCCTCTCCGGCAGCTACTCGGCGGTGATGGGCCTGCCGCTGCACGAGACCGCCGTGCTCCTGCGCGGCTTCGGGATCACCGCGCGCACGCCGCGCGCCGGCGCCCTGGCATGAGCGAGGAAATCCTGGTCAACGTGACTCCGCGCGAGACCCGCGTGGCCGTGGTCGAGAACGGCATGCTGCAGGAGCTGCACATCGAACGCGGCTGGCGGCGTGGCGTGGTCGGCAACATCTACAAGGGCAAGGTGCAGCGGGTGATGCCGGGCATGCAGGCGGCGTTCGTCGACATCGGCCTGGAACGCGCCGCGTTCCTGCATGCCAACGACGTGATGCGCTCGCTGCGTCCACCCGAGCTGGTCGGCGACGAGCCGCCGCAGCCCGCGGCCACCCCCCCGGTCAGCGAGCTGCTGCGCGACGGCCAGGACATCGTGGTGCAGGTGGTCAAGGATCCGATCGGCACCAAGGGCGCACGCCTGACGATGCAGATCAGCATCCCGTCGCGCTACCTGGTGCTGCTGCCGCAGTCGACCGTGGTCGGCGTGTCCGCGCGGATCGAGGACGAAGCCGAGCGTGCGCGCCTGAAGTCGCTGGTCACCGGGTTCTCGGCGGGCAACCAGCACGGCTACATCGTGCGCACCAATGCCGAGGGCCAGCCGTCGGAAGCGCTGGCCGAGGACATCGCCTACCTGGCGCGCGCCTGGCTGCTGGTCGAAGGGCAGGTCGCCAGCGCGCGCGTCGGCACCTGCGTCTACGAGGACCTGACCCTGCCGATGCGTGCGGTGCGCGACCTGATGCGCCGCGACGTGGAAAAAGTGAAGGTGGATTCGCGCGAGACCTGCGATCGCCTGAAGGTGTTCGCCGCGCAATACATGCCCGGGCTCGCCGAGCGGATCGAGCACTACAGCGGCGCGCGCCCGGTGTTCGACCTGTATGGCGTGGAGGACGAGATCGGCCGCGCGCTGGAGAAGCAGGTGCCGCTGAAGTCCGGCGGCTACCTGGTCATCGACCAGACCGAGGCGATGACCACCGTCGACGTCAACACCGGCTCGTTCCTCGGCCAGCGCAACCTCGAGGAGACGGTGTACCGCACCAACCTGGAGGCCGCCCAGGCGGTGGCGCGCCAGCTGCGGCTGCGCAACCTGGGCGGCATCATCATCATCGACTTCATCGACATGGTGGATGCCGAGCATCGCCGCCAGGTGCTGCGCACGCTGGAGAAATCGCTGCTGCGCGACCACGCCAAGACCACGGTCTACGACTTCTCGCCGCTGGGCCTGGTGGAGATGACGCGCAAGCGCACCGTCGAAAGCCTGGAGCGCCAGCTCAGCGAGACCTGCCACGAATGCGGCGGCCGCGGCATGCTCAAGACCGACGAGACCGTGACCTACGAGATCTTCCGCGAGATCGTGCGCGCGGTGCGCCAGTTCGATGCCGAGCGCCTGCTGGTGATCGCGTCGCCGAAAGTCGTCACCCGGATCACCGAGGAGGAGTCGGCGGCGGTCGCCGAACTCGAGGAATTCCTCGGCAAGTCGATCCGCTTCCAGGCCGACGAGCAGTACTTCCAGGAACAGTTCGATGTGGTGCTGCTCTAGCCACGCCGGGCGCGCGGGGTGGGGCTGATGCCGTCGCCGCTGCGCCGTGGCGTGCGCGTGGCATGGCGCGGTGCCTGGTACGTGGTGGCCATCGGGCTGGTGCTGATGGCGCTGGGCGCCGGCATCACCAGCCAGCTGCTGCCGCTGGCCGAGCGCCATCCCGACCGTATCGCCGCCTGGCTGGGCGAGCGCGCGGGGCGCACGGTGGCCTTCGACCATGTGCAGACCGAATGGACCCGGCGCGGCCCCCTGCTGCGCCTCGACGGCCTGCGCATCGGCGACGGCCCGCACGCGATCCCGATCGGCGCGGCCGAAGTGCTGGTCTCGCAGTACGCGGGCCTGCTGCCGGGGCGTTCCTTCACCGAACTGCGGCTGCGCGGACTGGAACTCACGCTCGAGCGTGGCGATGACGGGCGCTGGGAAGTCCGCGGCCTGCCGGGCCAGGCGCAGTCGGGTGGCGACCCATTCGCCGCGCTCGAAGGCCTCGGCGAGCTGCAGGTCATCGATGGGCGCCTGGCGGTGCTCGCCCCGGCACTCGGCATCGATGCCGGGCTGAGCGAAGTCGACCTGCGCCTGCGCGTGGACGGTGCGCGCGTGCGCATCGCGGCGCGCGCATGGATGCGCAAGGGCGTCTCGCCGCTGGACATCAGCGCCGAACTCGATCGCGGCAGCGGCGATGGCCGTGCCTGGCTGGCGCTGCGCGATGCCGACCTGGAGGCCTGGTCCGGCCTGCGCGCGGCGGGCGTCGGCGCGGCGGCGGGCACCGGCAGGATCCAGGCCTGGGCGGACCTGCGTGGCAACCGCGTCACTGCCCTGCAGGTCGCGGGAAAGCTCGACGACGTGCGCCTGCGCGGCAGCGCGGTGGCGGGCGGCGTTCCACCCTCGCTGGATTTCGGGCGCGTCGAGATCGATGCGCGCTGGTCGGTGGTCGCGGGTGGCTGGCGCTTCGACGCGCCGCGGCTGCGCGTCGGTGCCGGCGACGACGCCCAGGTGCTCGATGGCCTGCTGCTCGCCGACGGGGCGCGCCGCGCGCTGGTCGCCGATCGGATCGACGCCGGCCCGCTGCTGGGATTGGCGGCGCTCGCCGGCGCCATGCCGCCCGCAGTCGCCAAATGGCTCCTCGACACGCGTCCGGGCGGCGTGCTGCGCGCTGTGGATGTCGCGGGTGATGCCAGCGGCCGCTTCCGCGCCCGTGCGCATGTCGAGGGCCTGCGGTTCGACGCGGTCGGAGACGCGCCGGGCGTGTCCGGACTCTCGGGCACGCTGTCCGGCGACGCCGACGGCGTGACCTTCGAATTCGACCGCCAGGCGACCCTGGGTTTCGACTGGCCGCGCGGCTTCGGGCCGCCGGCGCATGCGGTGCGCCTGGCCGGCCAGGTCACCGGCTGGCGCGACAGCGAGGGCTGGCACGTGGATACGCCGGCGCTGCGCGTGGCCGGCGACGGCTACGGCGCCGACGTGCGCGGTGGCCTGGTGTTCCAGGGCGACGGTTCGCGGCCGCGCGTGGACCTGGTCGCGGCCATCGACGACGCCAACATCGCCGTGGCCCGGCGGTTCTGGGTGCGGCACCGCATGCCGCGCGCGGCGCTGGCGTGGCTGGACGCGGCGCTCGTCGGCGGCCATGTGCGCGGCGGGCGTGCCGTGCTGTCCGGCGACCTCGACGACTGGCCGTTCAACGGCTCGGGGCAGGCCGCAGGTCCGGGGATGTTCCATGCGCGTGCACAACTCGACGACGTGGTGCTGCGCTTTGATCCCGACTGGCCGCTGGCCGAGGGCCTCGATGGCGACGTCGATTTCGTCGCCGACGGGTTTTCGGTGGCCGGCAGCGCCCGCGTGGCCGGTGTGCCACTGCCGGCGCTGTCCGGCGGCATCGCGCATTTCGGCGACGCGCCGCTGCTGGTGCGCGCCGACATCGCCGGCGATGCCGGGCCGGTGCTCGCGCTGCTGCGTGCCAGCCCGCTCCGCAAGGGCCGCGAAGCGCTGCTGCAGGGGCTGTCCGCCACGGGTCCGCTGCGCGCGCAGTTCGCGCTCGACCTGCCGCTGCACCGCTCACCGGCAAGGCCGGTGATCTCCGGCCGGGTGCTGCTGGAAGGCGCCACGCTGGGCGACAGGCGCTGGGACGTGGCGTTCGAGGATGTCCGCGGCGAAGCGCGCTACGACGGGCAGGGCTTCGTCGCCGAAGGGCTGCGCGTGCGCCGCGACGGCCAGGCCGGCACGCTGGCGTTGCGCGCCGGCATCGGGCACGTCGCCGATCGCGGCAATGCCTTCGAGGCGGAACTCGGCGCCAGCCTGGCCGCGTCCGAGCTCGCCGCACGCGCGCCGCAGCTGGCCTGGCTCGGCGACCGCCTGCGCGGGCGTTCGCGCTGGACGCTGGCGGTCGCGATCCCGGTCGACGCCGGTGCCGACGGCGGTGGCGGGCGCCTGCAGCTGCGCTCGGACCTGGTGGGCACGCAGTTGCTGCTGCCGGCGCCGCTCGACAAGGCGGCGGCCACGCCGCTGGCGGCCCGCATCGATGTCGACCTGCCGCTGGGCGAGGGCGACGTGGACGTGGTCCTCGGCAACCGGGTCGCGCTGCGCGCACGCAGCCGCGGCAACCGCACCGGGGTGCTCGCGGTGCTCGGCGGCAACCGCATCGAAGGCGAGCCGCCGGCCTCCGGGCTGGTGGTCAGCGGGCGCACCCCGGTGCTGGATGCGCTCGACTGGGCGGGCCTGGCCGGTGGCGGTGGTGGCGCGGACGGCGGCGCAGGTGGCGACGGGCTCGCGCTGCGCCGGATCGACGTGCAGGCCGGGCGCCTGCAGTTGCTGGGCAGCGCGTTCCCGCAGACCCGCGTGGTGGCCGAACCGGTGGCGACGGGAACCGCGGTGCGCTTCGACGGACCCGCACTGGCCGGTGGCCTGCTGCTGCCGCGACGTTCCGGTGCGGCGCTGACCGCACGGCTGCAGCGGCTGCATTTCCCCGCACCGGGTGCGCGCGCTGGCGGTGGCCGGCAGACCGCCGACGCGAAGACAGAGGCCCTGCCGGGCGAGGCCATCGATCCGGCGCGCATCCCGCCACTCGACATCAGCGTCGACGACCTCCGCTTCGGCGCTGCCACGCTCGGCACGGCCCGCCTGCGGACCCGACCGACCGCGAACGGGCTGCAGGTCGAGGAGTTCCATGCCGTGCAGGGCCGCCAGCGCATCGACGTGGAAGGTGACTGGCTGGGGCGCGGCGAGGCGGCGCGCACACGCGTGGAGGCCACCCTGGCAAGCCGCGACTTTGGCAGCCTGCTGTCCGGCTTCGGCCTGGGCCAGCGGCTGGACGGCGGCGAAGGCGAGGCGAACTTCGACGCCACCTGGCCTGGTGGCCCCGCGGGTTTCCGCCTCGACGCACTCCAGGGTCACCTGGCGGTGACCATCAAGGATGGCCGCCTGGTGGAGGTGGAACCCGGTGCCGGCCGCGTCCTCGGCCTGCTCAGCATCACCGAGCTGCCGAGGCGCCTCACCCTGGATTTCCGCGACTTCTTCTCGAAGGGTTTCGCCTTCAACCGCATCGGCGGCACGGTCGTGTTCGGTGGTGGCCAGGCGCGCAGCGACGACATGCTGATCGATGGCGCCGCGGCGGAGATCAGCATCCGCGGCACGGCCGACCTGCGCGCGCAGACCTACGACCAGCGCATCGAGGTCGTGCCGCGCACCGGCGGGCTGCTGACCGCGGTCGGGGCGCTCACCGCGGGCCCGGTCGGTGCCGCCGTCGGTGCGATGGCCAACGCGGTGTTCGAGCGGCCGCTGGGCCGCGTGGGCGCCAAGGTCTACCACGTCACCGGGCCGTGGAAGGACCCCAAGGTCGAGGTTGAAGGGCGCGAGGTGCCGCCCGCGGCGGGGACGGCGCCGGTGGACAGGGAGCCGGGCGGCGCGGGTTGATTCGCTGCCCGGTGCCCGCATGTTCCCGGGCTACGCTTTCCAGGACTCCAGCCGATGACCCAAGCCCTTGCCCTTGCCGAAGCCCGCCTGCTGCTGCCCGCGGGCCTGGATGGCGGCGGCCTCGAACGTGCGTTCGGGCAATTGCTGGGGCCGGGCATTGATTTCGGCGACCTGTATTTCCAGCACGCGCGGCGCGAGAGCTGGTCGGTCGAGGACGGCATCGTCAAGGACGGCTCGCACTCGATCGAGCAGGGCGTGGGCGTGCGCGCGATCAGCGGCGAGAAGACCGGGTTCGCGTATTCCGACGACATCAACGGTGCGGCGCTGCTTGCGGCGGCGCAGTCGGCCCGCGCCATCGCGCGCAGCGGACACGAGCATGCGGCGAAGACGCTGGTGCCGGCCGGCGCGCGTTCGCTGTACGCGGCGACCGACCCGATCGACGCGATGGGCAACGACGCCAAGGTCGAGGCGCTGCGCCGCGTGGACCGGCTGCTGCGCGCCGCCGACCCGCGCGTGAAGCAGGTGATGGTGAGCCTGTCGGGCGGTGTCGACACGATCCTCGTGGCGCGCTCGGATGGCGTGGTCGCCGGCGACGTGCGCCCGCTGGTGCGGCTCAACGTGCAGGTGATCGTGGAGCAGGGCGGCCGCCGCGAGAGCGGCTACGCCGGCTACGGCGGCCGTTACTCCTACGAAGAGCTGCTCGGCGACGGGCGTCCGGAGCAGTTCGCGCGCGAGGCGCTGCGCCAGGCGCTGGTCAACCTCGATGCGATCGACGCGCCGGCCGGCATCATGCCGGTGGTGCTTGGCCCCGGCTGGCCCGGCGTGCTGCTGCACGAAGCGGTCGGCCACGGCCTGGAGGGCGATTTCAACCGCAAGGGCACCAGCACCTATGCCGGGCGCATGGGCCAGCGCGTGGCCGCGCCGGGCGTGACCATCGTCGACGACGGCACGCTCGACAACCGCCGCGGCTCGCTCAACGTCGATGACGAAGGCACGCCCACGCAGTGCACCACCCTGATCGAGGACGGCGTGCTCACCGGCTACATGCAGGACACGCTGAACGCGCGCCTGATGGGCGTGGCGCCGACCGGCAACGGCCGCCGCGAGTCGTTCGCGCACCTGGTCATGCCGCGCATGACCAATACCTACATGCGCGCCGGCCAGGACGACCCCGCCGACATGATCCGTTCGGTGAAGAAGGGCCTGTACGCGGTCAACTTCGGCGGCGGCCAGGTCGACATCACCAGCGGCAAGTACGTGTTCTCGGCCACCGAGGCCTACCTGATCGAGGACGGCAGGGTCACCGCGCCGGTGAAGGGCGCCACCCTGATCGGCAACGGCCCTGAGACGATGCAGAAGGTGCGCATGGTCGGGCATGACATGGCGCTCGACGACGGCGTCGGCGTCTGCGGCAAGGACGGCCAGAGCGTGCCGGTGGGCGTGGGCCAGCCGTCGCTGCTGATCGATGGCATCACCGTCGGCGGCACGCGCGCCTGATGCCGGCGCGCATTGCCATGCGCGCGGGAGGAGGACCGCCTGCCGGAGCCGGCATTGCCGGCTCAGGACGTGGCGTCGTCGCCGTCCGGGTTGGCGCCCCCGTCGTTGAACTGCTCGGTCTCGCCGTCGCCGGGCTGCAGCAGCGTGCGCACCTCGCGGAACAGCTCGCGGAACGCGCGCGGCGGCTTGTTCGCCTTGCGCTCGGCGAGCGCGTTGCGCACCAGCTGCCGCAGGCGCTGGCGGTCGGCGCCGGGGAACTCGTCCAGCAGCGCGGCCAGCGCGGCGTCGCCGTCGTCGCCGAGCAGGCGTTCGCGCCAGTCCTCGGCGCGGTGCAGGCGCGCGGCGTCGATGCGCGCGGCTTCGCCGCCCACTTCCAGCGCGTCGCGGAGCGCGTCCAGCGCGTCGTCGTCCTCGCGGCGCAGCTGCTTGGCCAGGAACGCGATCTCGCGCTTGCGCGCGATGTGCGAGGTGATGCGCCGCGCCCGTTCGATGAACTCCGGCAGGTCTTCGCCGAGCGGCAGCTTGTCCAGCCGACCCGGGTCCAGCGCCACCAGCTGCTGCGCGAGCGCCAGCACGTCGAGCGCCTCGCGGCGCTGCGCGCTGCGGCTCTCGCCAAGGAATTCGCCGGTGTCTTCGTTCTTGCCACGCATGTGCCGCACCCCGTATAGACCATGAAGGATAATCCATTGCAGACCCAGCCGACCGTAGTCCCGCCCGCCACGGACGACAGCCGCGAGCGCCTGGCGCAGCTCCAGGGCATCACCGCGGAACTCCTCGACCGCGCGCGCGCCGCGGGCGCCAGCCAGGCCGAGGTGTCGTGCTCCGAGGAGCGCGGCCTGAACGTCAGCGTGCGCATGGGCGCGGTGGAGACGGTCGAATCCACGCATGACCGCGGCATCGGCGTGACCGTGTACTTCGGGCAGCGCAAGGGCAGCGCGAGCACCGCCGACCTGCGCCCCGAGAGCCTGGAAGCGACCGTGGCGCAGGCCTGCGCGATTGCCCGCCACACGGAGGACGACCCGGCGGCCGGGCTTGCCGACGCCGCGCTGATGGCGCGCGAGGTACGCGAATTCGATACCTGGCATCCCTGGGCGCTGGATGCCGACCACGCGATCGACCTGGCGCTGGCCTGCGAGCAGGCCGGACGCGATGCCGACTCGCGGATTGCCAACTCCGACGGCGCGTCGGTCGGCAGCGGCACCTCGCTCAGCGTCTACGCCAACAGCCACGGCTTCGTCGGCGCCGAGCGCGACAGCCACCACAGCATCGGCTGCGCGTTGATCGCCGGCGAAGGCGACGCCATGCAGCGCGACGGCTGGTACAGCGTGGCGCTGGCGGCCGAAGACCTGCAGTCGCCGGCCGCGATCGGCCGCCAGGCAGCGCAGCGCGCCGCAGCGCGCCTCGATCCCAAGCCGCTGGCGACCGGCCGCTACCCGGTGCTGTTCGCCTCCGAGGTCGCGCGTTCGCTGGTCGGGCACCTGCTGGGCGCGGTGTCCGGCGGCGCGCTGTACCGCGGCGCGAGCTTCCTGGTGGACAGCGTCGGCGAGCAGCTGTTCCCCGACTGGTTCGCGATCGACGAACGGCCGTTCCTGCAGCGCGGGCTGCGCTCGTCGGCCTACGACAGCGAGGGCGTGGCGACGCGCGAGTCGCCGCTGGTGGCCGGGGGCGTGCTGCAGCGCTACGTGCTGGGCAGCTATTCGGCGCGCAAGCTCGGGCTGCAGACCACCGGCAATGCCGGCGGCGTGCACAACCTGGAGGTGGTGGCCAATGCCGGCGACCTCGAGGACATGCTGCGCGGCATGGGCCGCGGCCTGCTGGTCACCGAGTTGATGGGGCAGGGCGTGAACACCGTCACCGGCGACTATTCGCGCGGCGCCGCCGGGTTCTGGATCGAGGACGGCGTGGTCGCCTTCCCGGTGGACGGCATCACGATCGCCGGCAAGCTGCGCGAGATGTTCTCCGCCATCGACGCCGTGGGGCGCGACGTCGACCCGCGCTCGCACATCCGCACCGGCTCGATCCTCATCGGTGGCATGACCGTCGCCGGGGAATGAGCCGGGTGCCATCGGTTGGGTTGCGCTGCCTCGCGGCATCCCCATGCTATGGGGAGGCCCGGATGCGCCGGCCAGGAGACCCGTGATGCAACAGACCACCCATCTCGCCAGCACACCCGCCACCGGCAGCGAACGCCAATGGGCCGCGCTGGCGCACATTGCCGCCCTTGTCCTTGCGCTGTGCACCAGCTGGATCGCCGGCGTGGCCGGCATCCTTGGCGCCGGGGCCGTCTACCTGTTCAAGCGCGGCGACTCGTCGTTCGTCGCCAACCATGCCCGCGAGGCGTTGAACTTCAACCTCAGCATGTTCATCTACGCCTGCATCGCCTTCGCGATCGGCGTGGTGCTGGTCGGGGCCACCGTGCTCACGCTCGGCATCGGCATCATCCTCACCGCGCCGGCCGGGCTGGCGCTGATGGTCGCCATCGCCGCGATCGCGCTGATGTGGCTGGTGTGCAGCATCATCGCCGCGATGAAAGCCTGGAACGGCGAGTCCTACCGCTACCCGCTGACGATGCGCCTGTTCTGACCCGCGCGCGTCAGTGCCTGCGCTGGACCGCGAATTCGGCGAGCGTGGCAAGCGTGGCGGCGCGCGGGCCGAACGGCGCCAGCGCGTAGCGGATGGTGGACGCGAGCGTCGCGAGGCGCCCGCGTGAGGCGTCCACGCCGACCAGCGCCGGGAACGTGGCCTTGTCCTGCGCCGCGTCCTTGCCGGCGGTCTTGCCCATCGTGGCACTGTCGCCCTCGACATCGAGCAGGTCGTCGCGCACCTGGAACGCAAGCCCGAGCGCGTCGGCGTAGGCGTCCAGGCGCAGGCGTGCGTCGGCATCCGCGCCGGCGACGATCGCGCCCATGCGCACGGCGGCGCGGATCAGGGCACCGGTCTTGAGCGCATGCAGGTGCTCCAGCGCGACCAGCGTGGCCGATGCGTCGCCGGTTGCGGCCAGGTCGAGCGCCTGTCCGCCGCACATGCCGGCGCCACCGGCCGCGGCGGCGAGTTCACGCAGCATCGCAACACGCACGGGATCGCTGGTCCCGGCGTCGGCCAGCACGGCGAAGGCCAGCGCCTGCAGTGCGTCGCCGGCGAGGATGGCGGTGGCTTCATCGAATGCGACGTGCACGGTGGGCTGGCCGCGGCGCAGGGCATCGTCGTCCATCGCCGGCAGGTCGTCGTGGACCAGCGAATAGGCATGCACGAGCTCGATCGCCGCGGCGGCCGCGTCGAGTGCGTCCTCATCCGCGCCAAAGGCGGTGCCGGTGGCGTACACCAGCAGCGGGCGCATGCGCTTGCCGCCGAGCAGCACGGCATGGCGCATGGCCGCGTGCAGGCGCGGTTCGGCGGCAGGGTTGCGTTCCAGCGTACGTTCGAGGACGGCGTCGATGCGCTCGCGCCACGCTGCGATCCGCGCGGCCCTCGCCTCGGGGTCAGGCATCGTCGATGTCGCGGCCCGGGAAGGGCTCGGCGCGCTCCGGTTGCTGTGGATCGGTCAGCAGGCGCACGCGGAGCTCGGCCTGCTCCAGTGCCTGCTGGCAGCGGCGGTAGAGGCCGACGCCGCGCTCATACGCGGCAAGCGAATCCTCGAGGCTCATCTCGCCGTGCTCCATCTTCTCCACCAGTTGCTCGAGCAGGTCGAGCGAGGCTTCGAAGTCGGCGACGGGCGAGGCGTCGTTGGTGGTGGCGGGCTTGCGTGGCATGCCGCCAGTTTACGCCATGTGCCGCCAGTGGAGGCCTGCGCCACGGGCGCGCAGCCACGTGGCAAGGCGGGCCGACAGCAGGCTGTCGCCGGCCGCGAGCAGGATGCCGTCGGCGGCCGTCAGCAGCGGCATGCGCGCGCGTTGCCAGGGCGGCAGCGCGTCGCGCTGGAGCAGGTCTTTCAGTGCATGCGAGTGCGTGCGGCCAGGGAGCACGATGCGTTCGCCGCCGCGCCGCGCATGCGCTGTCAGCGGTGCATCGAAGCCGTCCGCGCCGAGCAGCGACAGCGTGCCACCCCCGGGCAGCGGCAGCGGCGCGCGGCCGTCCCATCCGGTTTCCCAGTCCGCGGGCAGCGGCGCCAACTGGGCGCCGGCGTGCAGGCGGCCGCGCCACGCGTGGACCGCCGCGCCCGCCCATGCGAACGCCGCCACGCTGTCGCCGCGCGCCGGGAGCAGGTCGTCCGTGATGCGGGCGACGCCGGTGGCCGGCAATGGCGGCAGCGCCAGGTCGGCGATCCACGCGCGCAGCACGCGCGCGCGCCGCGCCGCGGGCAGCGCGAGCAGGGCACTGATGGACAGGCCCGGATCGCCTGGCGACGTGGTCGGTGATGCATCGCGTGCCGCATGGAGCCCCCTCTGGTCGCCTGCGGCCAGCAGGTCGCTGGCCTCCGCGGACAGCGCCGCGCAGCGCGCGAGCGCGGCGTCGGCCTCGGGCCAGCGTGCGCGCAGCAGCGGCATGACCTGGTGGCGCAGGTAGTTGCGGTCGTGGACGGAGTCGGTGTTCGCCGGGTCGTCCAGCCACGCAAGCGCGTGCCGCGTGGCGTAGGCATGCAGCGTGGCGCGCGGCAGCGCCAGCAGCGGGCGCCACAGCCCGCCCCGTGCGAAACGGCGCCAGGCGCGCATCGATGCGAGTCCGTCGGGGCCGGATGCGCGCAACGCACGCAGCAGGAAGGTCTCGGCCTGGTCATCGCGATGGTGCGCCAGCGCGAGCACCTCGCCGTCGCCCAGCGCGGCGGCGAACGCGGCGTGCCGCGCCGCGCGCGCGGCCGCCTCCAGCCCGAGTCCCGCATCGCGCGCCACGCCGACGCGCGCCACGTGCAAGGGCACGTCGAGCGTGGCGCAGGCGCGCGCACAGTGCGCGGCCCAGGCGTCGGCATCGGCGTGCAGTCCGTGGTGGACATGGATCGCGCGCAGTCCACGTGCGCGGATCGAGGCGTCGGCGGCCAGCAAGTGCAGCAGCACCGTGGAATCCAGCCCGCCGCTCAGCGCCACCAGCACCGCACCGGCAGACACCGGGCAATCGGGCAGGGCGATGCTGTCGGGAAACGGAGGCGAGCGCATGCCACGATGGTGCCATGCCCCCGCAATGCAGTGATCCGTCGCCGGGCACCTGCCTGCGGCCGCGCTGCGCCTACAGTGGTCCGCCACGTCCGCGGAAGACCTCCATGAGCCAGCTGTTCCAGCCACTGCGCCAGCGCGACATCGTGCTGCGCAACCGCATCGCCGTATCGCCGATGTGCATGTACTCGTCGGCCGACGGCCTGCCGGGCGACTGGCACCTGGTGCACCTGGGCAGCCGCGCCGCGGGTGGCGCCGGCGTGGTGATGACCGAGGCCGCGGCGGTGTGCGCCGAGGGGCGCATCTCGCCGCAGGACGCGGGCATCTGGAACGACGCGCAGGCCGTGGCCTGGGCGCCGGTGGCGCGCTTCATCGCCGGCCAGGGCGCGGTGCCGGCCATGCAGCTCGCGCACGCCGGGCGCAAGGCCAGCACCCATGCACCGTGGCGCGGCGATGGCGCGGTGCCGTTTGCGGACGGCGGCTGGACCGTCGTGGCGCCCTCGGCCGAAGCCTATGCCGACCACTATCCCCAGCCGCTGGAACTCGACGCGGACGGGATCGCGCGCGTGGTCGCGGATTTCCGCGCCGCCGCGGCACGTGCGCTGGATGCGGGCTTCCAGCTGGTCGAGCTCCATGCCGCGCATGGCTACCTGCTGCACCAGTTCCTGTCGCCGCTCGCCAACCGGCGCAGCGATGCCTGGGGTGGCGGCTTCGAGGGCCGCACGCGGATCGTCCGCGAGGTGGTGTCCGCCGTGCGCGAGGCGTGGCCCGAGCGCCTGCCGTTGTGGATGCGGATCTCGGCCACCGACTGGGTCGATGGTGGCTGGGACGTGGAGCAGAGCGTGGAACTGGCGCGCGGCGTGAAGGCGCTGGGCGTCGACCTCATCGACGTGTCCAGCGGCGGACTGGACCGGCGGCAGGAGATCGCGACCGGCCCCGGCTACCAGGTGCCGTTCGCCGCGCGCATCCGCCGCGAGGCTGGCATCGCCACCGGCGCCGTGGGCCTGGTGACCGAAGCGGCGCAGGCCGAGCGGATCGTGGCCACCGGCGATGCCGACGTGGTGCTGGTAGCGCGCGAGTCGCTGCGCGATCCGTACTTTCCGCTGCGCGCGGCGAAGGCGCTGGGCGTCACGCCCGCGGTGCCGGTGCAGTACCAGCGCGCCTGGGGCGACTAGGCGGCCCTGGCGCGTACGTGCCGCTCAGGCGGCTTCGTACGCGCCGTAGCTGCGCAGGCGCTTGTAGCGCCTGTCCAGCAGCTGCTCGCTGGACATGCCGTCGAGGGCGTCGAGCTCGTTGAGCAGCACGGCCTTCAGGCGCTTGGCCATCTGCTTCGGGTTGCGGTGCGCGCCGCCGATCGGCTCGCGTACCAGCTTGTCCACCAGGCCCAGGCCGAGCAGGCGCTTGGCGGTGAGACCGAGCTGCTCGGCGGCGTCGCGCGCCTTGCCGGCGTCCTTCCACAGGATCGAGGCGCAGCCTTCGGGCGAGATCACCGAATAGGTGCTGTATTCGAGCATCAGCGTGCGGTCGCCCACGCCGATCGCGAGCGCGCCACCCGAGCCGCCTTCGCCGATCACCGTACATATGATCGGCGTCTTCAGCTCGGCCATTTCCATCAGGTTGCGGGCGATCGCCTCGGACTGGCCGCGTTCTTCGGCGCCGATGCCGGGGTAGGCGCCAGGCGTGTCGATGAAGGTCAGCAGCGGCAGCCTGAAGCGCTCGGCCATCTTCATCAGGCGCAGCGCCTTGCGGTAACCCTCGGGGCGCGGCATGCCGAAGTTGCGGCGCACCTTGGCCTTCGTGTCGCGGCCCTTCTGGTGGCCGATGATCATCACCGGGCGGCCGCCGATGCGGCCGAGCCCGCCAACGATCGCCGGGTCGTCGGCGTACGCGCGGTCGCCGGCCAGTTCCTGGAACTCGTCGCAGATGAAGCGGATGTAGTCGTTGATGTAGGGCCGCGCCGGGTGGCGCGCGAGCTGCGACACCTGCCACGGCGACAGGTCGCGGAAGATCTGCGCGGTGCGCAGGCGCAGCTTGTCCTGCAGCGTGCGCAGTTCGGCGTCCACGTTCACCGACGAGCCGGATCCGGCATGGCGCAGGTCCTGGATGCGCGCCTCAAGGTCGGCGATCGGCTGTTCGAAGTCGAGGTAATTCGGGTTCATCGACGGTCTTGGCACGGGAAAGCGGCCAGTCTAGCCGACGGCGCCCGCGAAGGCCGTACCCCGGCGTGCGGTCGCGACTACGGCGCCGGTTGCGACCAGGGCCTGGCGCCGACCGCCACGCGCACCGCCTTGACACCGGGCTGCGCACGCAGTTCGCCGACCATGGTCGGGTCCACGCGCACCGACTGCGCGCCGTTCACGTCGAGGCTGCCGGCCGCGCCGCTGGCCAGCAGCAGGTCGTAGCGCAGTGGCGTGGATCCCGGACGGTGGCGCGCGAACAGCGCTTCGACGCGTTCCAGGACGCCTGCCACGCGCAGGTCCAGGCGCAGCGACATGCGCTGCGCGGCCTGCTCGCAGACCTGCTGGAAATCCCAGGCGCGGCGTGCGCGCAGCGAAAACCCGCCGCTGAACTCGTCTTCCCGCAACCCGCCTTCCACGATCACGATGCGGTCGCGCGTGAGCAGCGCCGCATTCTCGAACCAGGCGTCCGAGAAGAACGCGCATTCCAGCCGCCCGCGCCCGTCCTCGATGTGCACGAACGCCTGCGACTCGCCGCGCTTGCGCATGCCCGCGACCTGGCCGGCGACCACCACCGTGACCTCCTGGCGCCAGCCGCCGCGCCCCCCGTCCTTGCCGCCGCCGCGCGTCGATGCAGCCGATTCCCACAGCGCATCGAGCTGGCCGAGGTCGCAGCCGACCAGCGCCCTGAGTTCCTCGCGGCAGGGGTCGAGCGGATGGCCGCTGAGGTAATGGCCGAGCGTCTCGCGTTCGCCGGCAAGCCTCTGCTGTAGCGGCCATTCCGCGGTTTCGCGCAGCTCGATGCGCGCCGCCGCCTGCGGCTCGGCGAACCCGCCGAACAGCGAGGCCTGCCCGGCCTCGCGTTCGCGCGCGAGCTGTTCGGTCGCCTTCAGCACCTCGGGCAGCTGCAGCGTGAGCGAGGCGCGGTTGAGGCCGAGCGCGTCGAGCGCGCCGGCGTTGACCAGCGCCTCCAGCGTGCGCCGGTTGAGGCGCGCGGATTCCACGCGGCGGCAGAAATCGAGCAGGTCCGCGTACGGTCCGCCCCTGCGCCGCTCCTCCGCGATCGCCTCGCAGGCACCCTGGCCGACGCCCTTCACCGCGCCCAGCCCGTAGCGCAGCGTGACGCCGTCCATGGCCTGGAACATGTAGCCCGAGGCGTTGACGTCCGGCGGCTGCACGTCGAGTCCGAGCTTGCGCGCCTCGTCGAGGAACATGACCACCTTGTCGGTGTTGTCCATGTCCGACGACAGCACCGCCGCCATGAATTCGGCCGGGTGGTGCACCTTCAGCCACGCGGTCTGGTAGGCGACCAGCGCGTAGGCGGCCGAGTGCGACTTGTTGAAGCCGTACTCGGCGAACTTTTCCATCAGGTCGAAGATCTGCGTCGCCACCTTCGGGTCGACGCCGTTGCCGGCGGCGCCGGATTCGAACTTGGCGCGCTCCTTGGCCATCTCCGCGGCGTTCTTCTTGCCCATCGCGCGGCGCAGCAGGTCGGCGCCGCCCAGCGAGTAGCCGGCCAGGACCTGGGCGATCTGCATCACCTGTTCCTGGTAGACGATCACCCCGTAGGTCGGCTTGAGCACCGTTTCCAGCGACGGATGCGGATACCTGACCACGGCGTTGCCGTGCTTCCGGTCCACCCAGTCCTTGTCCATCCCCGAGCCCAGCGGGCCGGGGCGGAACAGCGCGGCCAGCGCGATGATGTCCTCGAACACGTCTGGCCTGGCGCGCTTGAGGAGCTCGCGCATGCCGCGCGATTCGAACTGGAACACCGCCACCGTCTCGCCGCGCGCGAACAGCTCGTAGGTGGCCTTGTCGTCGAGCGCGAGCTTGGTGATGTCGAGCGGCGCGGCCGACGGCTCCGCGCCGGTCCGCGCGCGCGCGTTGATCGCCTTCACCGCCCAGTCGATGATCGTCAGCGTGCGCAGGCCGAGGAAGTCGAACTTCACCAGCCCCACGCTTTCCACGTCGTCCTTGTCGAACTGGGTGACCGGGTTGCGGCCGCGGCCGTCGCCGTCGTGTTCGGCATACAGCGGGCAGAAGTCGGACAGCGGCGACGGCGCGATCACCACGCCGCCGGCGTGCTTGCCGGCGTTGCGCGTCAGGTCCTCGAGCTGCAGGGCGAGGTCGATGAGGTCGCGCACGTCGTCCTCGTCGCCGTAGCGGGCGATGAGTTCGTCGGAGCGCCAGGCGTCGTCCTTGCGCCCCTTCTCGGTGCGGCCGAGTGCATCGGCGAGCGACACGCCCAGCGTCATCGGCACCAGCTTGGCGACGCTGTCCACGAACCCGTATGGGAAGCCGAGCACGCGGCCGGTGTCGCGCACCACCGCCTTGGCGGCCATGGTGCCGTAGGTGATGATCTGGCTGACGCGGTCGCGGCCGTACTTGGCGGCGACGTACTCGATCACCTCGTCGCGGCGGTCCATGCAGAAGTCGATGTCGAAGTCGGGCATCGACACGCGTTCGGGGTTGAGGAAGCGCTCGAACAGCAGGTCGTAGGGCAGTGGGTCGAGGTCGGTGATGCCCAACGCCCAGGCGACCAGCGAGCCGGCGCCCGACCCGCGGCCCGGACCGACCGGGATGCCGTGGTCCTTGGCCCAGTTGATGAAGTCCGCGACGATCAGGAAGTAGCCGGGGAAGCCCATCGAGACGATGACGCCGAGCTCGGTGTCCAGGCGCGCGTCGTAGCTGGCGCGGTCGTGGCCGGGCGCCAGCGGCTGCACGGCCAGGCGCCGGTCGAGCCCGTCGCGCGCCTCGCTGCGGATCCACGAATCCAGGGTGTGGTCGCTGGGCACCGGGAACGCCGGCAGGTAGTACGTGCCCAGGCGCAGCTCGAGGTTGCAGCGCTGCGCGAGCGCCACGGCGTTGTCGATCGCGTCGGGCGCGTCGGTGAACAGCGCCACCATCTCGTCGGCGGACTTCAGGTACTGCTCGGCGGTGTGCTCGTGCGGGCGGCGCGGGTCGTCGAGCGCGCGCCCGGAGGCGATGCACACGCGCGCCTCGTGCGCGTCGAAGCCGTCGCCATCGAGGAAGCGCACCTCGTTGCCGGCCACCAGCGGCACCCCGCAGGGCGCGGCGGCGTACAGCGCGAAGTCGTTGAACGCGGCCTCGTCGGCAAACCCGCAGCGCGCCAGCTGCAGGTGCAGGCCGTCGTCGAGCACGCCGCGCCAGTCGCGCAGCCAGGCTTCGGCCAGGTCGTGCTTGCCGGCGGCCACCAGGCGTCCGGCCGGGGAGTGGCGGCCGGCGAGCGCGAACAGGCCGCGGTGGTCCTCGCGCAGCCATTCCGGACGCACCACCACGCCATCGTGGCGCTGGCCTTCCATCCAGGCACGCGTCAGCAGGCGCGAGAGCGCCAGGTAGCCGTCATGGTCGCGGCAGAGCAGGGTGAGCGTGGCCGGGGCATCGTTGCCGTCGGCGACACTGATGTCCGCGCCTGCGATCGGCTTGATGCCGGCGCCTTCGGCGGCCTTGAAGAATTTGACCAGCGAAAACAGGTTGTTGCGGTCGGTGACCGCGACCGATGGCTGGCCCATGGCCACGCAGCGCTTGACGAGGTCCGGGATGCGGATCGTCGAGTCGGCGAGTGAATACTCGCTGTGCAGGTTGAGGTGGACGAAACGAGGGGACATCGCGGGACCGGCGTGGCAACACGCAGGTTAGGTGCCCGCTCCCGCGCGGACAAGGCTTGACAGCCCGATCCGCGCGGATCGCCCTCAGTGGACCTGGAACCGTGCCGCGCCGGCCTCGTCGAGGTAGGTGCTGCGACCGCGCTCGAGGATGTGCGCCAGCAGCCGCACCTCGGCCTCGCGCGCCTCCAGCCATTCGTCGCGTCCGAACGCGATCCCGTGCGGGCGTTCGCCGCGCAGGATCGCCTCCTCGACCCGCAGGCGACGGAAATCGAGGTAGGCCTCGAGTTCATCGATCAGCGCCGGCATGGCCAGGTCGACCAGCAATGCGTAGTCGAGGCCACCGACCACCGGCACGGCGTCCGGCAACAGGCGCTCGGTGCCGTTGGCGTAGTCCTCCAGCAGGCGGATGCGATCCTTGAGGCCGGGGTCAAGCTGCCAGGCGGGTTCCCGCGCGAGCATCCGCAGGGCCCGCAGGCAGCGCGCCCGCTGTCGGATGCCGGCGAGCCTGGAACTGGTCGTCTGTTGTCCGAGGACCTGGCGCGTGGCGCTTGCGATGACGTCGAGCTGCGGGACCTGCTCCGGTCCGGCCAGCGCGCTGGCCACGCTCTGGAACCGCGCGATGGTGCGCTGGTCGGGGACCCGGCCGGCAATGTGGTTGCGACGCGCGCGCCCCGAAGGATCGGCCGTGGGCAACGGAAGAGTGTCGAGATGGACGTACATGGCGTTCTCCGGATGGAGCGCCTTCTGGCGGGATCCAAGCGTGCTGCAGTTTCGTCCGCGAAGCTTGACGGAAGCGTGCGGGGACCATGATGGAGATGCGAGGGAATGCGGTGTTGCCGGTCCGGGGCGGTTCCGGCGTTCTTACCGGGACCCGCTGCTGGGCGCTATCGGGCCGGCATTTCCATGGTGGATGACGCACGCGTCTATCGATTCGGTGACGTCGAAGTCGACACCGCCGCACACCGGGTCGTGCGCGGCGGGCACCCCGTGGCGCTGGAACCCAAGGCCTACGCGGTCCTGCTGGTGCTGCTGGCGCAACCCGGCTACGCGATTTCGCGCGATGACCTGCTCGACCAGGTCTGGGGACACCGCCATGTCACGCCAGGCGTCCTGAACCGGGTGGTTGCACAGCTGCGCAAGGCGCTGGGCGATCATGCGGAGCATCCGCGCTACATCCAGACCGTGCACGCGGTCGGGTACCGGTTCATGTGCGATCCGGAAGTGGATGTCGCCCCGGCACCGCCCGTCGCGTCGGATATTTCAGACGGCATGCCCGCGTTGGAAATTTCGGCGGTGCACGACCTGGCCGAGGAACGTGGCGCGGGCCGGTCTCCCTGGCTGCGCGTGGTGGCGGTGGCAATGCTGGTCGTGCTCGCGACGACCGCGTGGTGGCGCTTCGCCCCGCCCCAGGCCACGTCGCCTGCCGCGGCCACGATCGCGCTCCGCCCGTTCACGATGGTCGGCGGCAGCGCCGCCGATGCATGGTTCGCCGAAGGCCTCGCCGTGGAGTTGCACGACGCGCTGGCATCGGTGCCGGGCCTCAGGGTGGCGGCGCTGATGGACCCGTCGGATCCGCGCCGAAAGGCCGACGTGCGCGAGCTCGGGCGCATGCTCGATGTCCGCGCCGTGCTCGACGCCAGCGTCCGCCGCGATGGCGACCGGGTGCGCATCAGCGCGCGCCTCAGCGATACCGGCACCGGCTACGTGCTGTGGAGCCGCAGTTATGAACACGCGCTTTCGGAAGTGTTCGACACCCAGGGCGCGATCGCCGCCGAGGTCGTGGAATCCATGCTCGGCGCGGTGCCGGGCCAGGGCGAGTCGCTGCGGCGGCGCCTCGCGCCGACGCGCAGCGTGGCGGCGTTCGAGGCCTACCTGCGCGGCGTGGAACTCGCGCGCTCCCCGCTCGACCGCGAACGCAGTGGCCAGGCCGCGGAGGCGTTCCGCGCGGCGCTCGCCGAGGACGCGGGGTTCGCCCGCGCACAGGCGGCGCTGTGCACCACGGAAACCCGGCGCTTCGAGTACTGGAACGATGCCGAGGCCCACCAGCGTGCGCTGGCGGCCTGCAGGCGGGCGCTGGAGATGGTGCCGGTGCCGCCGGAGGCGTCGCTCGCCCTCGGCAACCTGCTGCGCGTGGATGGCGAGCTGGACAAGGCCGAGGTCCATTTCAACGCCGCCAGCCACGCACCGGCGGTCGCGGCGCTGGCGCATGTCGGCCTCGGCAAGGTGGCGGCGGCGCGTGGCGATGTCGCAGGGTCACGCCGGCAGTTCGACCGGGCGCTGGCGCTGGCGCCGCAGGACGCGCGGGTTCACGCCGAGATCGGCTACCAGGCGTATCGCGACGGGCGTCTGGGGGACGCGCGGCGCGCCTACCGCCGCGCGCTGGAGCTCGACCCCGACAACGCCGGCAACTGGAACACCCTCGGGTTCTTGCACCTGCTGGCGGGCGAGGACGACGAGGCTTCACGCGCCTTCGAGCGGTCGATCGCGATCACGCCCAGCGCCGACGTGCTGGCGAACTTCGCGCTCCTGCGCGGCCAGGCCGGCGATCACGAGGGCGCGGTCGCGCTGTACCGGCGCGCGCTCGAACTCGACCCCGACGACTACATCAACTGGGGCAACCTGGCCGACGGCCTGCGCGCCAGCGGCGCCGCACCGGCGGAGGTGCGGGCGGCCTACAGTGAGGCGGAGCAGCGCGTGCGCCGCTACCTGGGCATCAACGAGGGAGACGGCTATGCCCAGGCCGCGCTGGGCTGGTACTGCGCCAACCTCGGCAAGCGTGACGAGGCACTTGCCCTGGTGCGGACGTCCGGCGCCGCGGAAACCGGCGATCGCGCGGAGATCGCGCTCTACAACGCCGAGAGCCTGGCGATGCTGGGCCTGCGCGAGGCCGCGCGCCAGGAGTTCGAACGCGCGCGCGAAGCAGGGATTTCGGACGCACGGATCCGCGCAAGCCAGCTCCGCGAATGATCCCGCGCGCCGGCGTGCCGCGTCCGCTGAATCAAGGGGCGGACACGCCGAGGTTCGCGAACAGGTCGCGGGACTCGGATGCGCGCACCGGCGCGAAGCTCCTGCGATGCTCGGGGCAGGGGCCGTGCGCGCGCAGGGCCTGCAGGTGCGCGGGCGTGCCATAGCCCTTGTGCGCATCGAAGCCGTAGTGCGGATAGCACGCATGCAGCGCCTGCAGGGCGCGGTCGCGGGTGACCTTGGCGAGGATCGACGCGGCCATGATGCTGCGGTCCCGCGCGTCGCCGCCCACCCAGGCCTCGGCCGGGCAGGGCAGTCCGCGTGGCAGCGCGTTGCCGTCGATGCGTGCGCAGCCGGCGGCATGGGCGACGCCTTCGACGGCCTGGCGCATGCCCAGCATGGTCGCCTGGTGGATGTTGAGCCGGTCGATCTCGGAGGCGGCGATCGTCACCACGTGCCAGGCCAGCGCGCGCTCGACGATGCGCGCATACAGGGTTTCGCGCCGCGATGCGCACAGCTGCTTGGAGTCGTCGAGTCCGTTGACGCGCGGCCGCGCCGGGTCGAACACCACCGCGGCCACCACGACCGGGCCCGCCAGCGGGCCGCGGCCGGCTTCGTCGACGCCCGCGACCAGCAGGGTCGCCGCGAGGCTGCAGTCATGCCCATCGCTGCGGGTGATGCCGCCGGCGCGTGGGGGGCGCTGCCTCATGCCGGCGCCTCTGCGGACGCGGCGACGTGGTGGCGAGGATCGACGAGTTCGGCTACCGCGCCGGCGGCCTCGTGCGAGGCGTCGCGGCGCAGCATCAGGTGCAGTTCGCGGTAGCGCGGCGCGAGAGCCGCGACCGCATCGGGGTCGGCGAACCAGGCCAGCACCGCCTCCGCCAGTTTCTCCGGCGTGCAGTCGTCCTGCATCAGTTCGGGCGCGATGGTTTCGCCGGCCAGCACGTTGGGCAGCGCGTAGCGGTCGACCTTCAGCAGGCCGAGGCCCTTGACGATCGCATGCGTGGTCGGCGCGATGCGGTAGCCGACCACCATCGGCCGCTTGGCCAGCATGGTTTCGAGCGTCGCGGTGCCTGAGGCGAGCAGCACCACGTCGGCGGCGAACATCGCGTCGCGTGCCTGGCCGTCCAGCAGGTGGACCGCGGGCAGGATATGGGCCGGATCGGGGAGCAGCGCGGACAGGGCACCGCGGCACGCGGCGTTCGCTGCCGGCACCAGGACCTGCAGGCCGGGAATGCGCTGCCCGACCAGTGTCGCCGCCGCCAGGAAGGTGGGGCCGAGGCGTCCGATCTCGCCGAGCCGCGAGCCGGGCAGTACGGCCAGGACCGGTGCGCCGCCGGGCAGGCCAAGCCGCGCGCGCGCGGCGGCACGATCGGGTTCGAGCGGCATGGCATCGGCCATCGGGTGGCCGACGAAGCGCGCGTCCACGCCGTGGCGGGCGTAGATCGCCGGCTCCATCGGGAACAGGCACAGCACGCGGTCGGCGCTGCGGCCGATCTTCGCCGCGCGGCCCTGGCGCCAGGCCCACACCGAGGGGCTGACGTAATGCACGGTGCGGATGCCACGGGACTTGAGCTGGCGTTCCAGCCCGAGGTTGAAGTCGGGCGCATCGATGCCGATGAACACGTCCGGGCGCCAGTCGACAAGGCGCGCACGCAGCCCGCGTCGCAGCGCCAGCAGCCGCGGCAGGTGCGCGAGCACTTCGCTGAGGCCCATCACCGCCAGCTCGCCGGCGTCGTGCCAGGTGTCGACGCCGGCGGCGCGCATCGCATCGCCGCCGACGCCTGCGAACCCGGCATCCGGGAAACGCGCCCGCAGGCTGTCGACCAGTCCCGCGCCGAGCAGGTCGCCCGAGGCCTCGCCGGCCACCAGCGCGAAGCGCGGCGCGCGCGCGCTCACCGCAGCAGCGGCCGTTCGCCGGCCTCGATGAAGTCGAGCATGCGCCGCACGTCGTCGCTGTCGACGGCCATCGCCGCGAGCCTGGCGCGCGCGTCGTCCAGGCTGTCGCCGGACATGTACACCGCGCGGTAGGCGCGGCGGATCGCGGCGATACGCTCACCGTCGAACCCGCGGCGCTTCAGGCCCTCGGCGTTGATCCCGCGCGGCCGGCCGTAGCCGTCCTGCGCGACCATCAGGTAGGGCGCGACGTCGCCGTTGACGAACGCGCCCATGCCCACGAAGGCATGGTCGCCGACCCGGCAGAACTGGTGCACCCCGGCGAAGCCGCTGAGGATGACGTGGTCACCGACCGAGACATGGCCGGCCAGGGTGGCATTGTTGGAAAACACGCAGTGGTTGCCGACCACGCAGTCGTGCGCCACGTGCGCGTAGGCCAGCAGCCAGTTGTCGTCGCCGATGCGGGTGACGCCGCCACCGCCCAAGGTGCCGCGGCTGATGGTCACGAACTCGCGGATGACGTTGCGGTCGCCGATCACCAGCTCGACGCGCTCGCCGCGGTACTTCTTGTCCTGCGGCTCGCCGCCGATCGCGGCATGGCCGTGGACACGGTTGTCGCGGCCGATGCGGGTGGGCCCCTGGATGCTGCAGTGGCCGCCGATGCGGCTGCCATCGCCGATCTCGACGTCGGCGCCGATCGAGGTGAACGGGCCGATCGTGACCCCTTCGCCGATCCGCGCAGCAGGATCGACGACCGCGCTGGCGTGGATCGTCGTGGCGGCCATCTCAGTCCTTGACCTCGGCGCACAGGATGTCTGCGCACGCGACCTGTTCGCCGTCGACGCTGGCGAGGCCGCAATAGAGCGTCATGTTGCGGATCTCGCGCTTGATGGTGACCTCGAGGTCGAGGCGGTCGCCGGGCTCGACCATGCGCGAGAAGCGCGCGTTGTCGATCTTCACCAGGTACGACAGGCGTCCTTCCGCGGTGCCGCCCTGCGAGAGCTGGGTGAGCACGCCGCCGGCCTGCGCCAGTGCTTCGACCACCAGCACGCCCGGCATCACCGGGCGATCGGGGAAGTGCCCCTGGAAATACGCTTCGTTCACCGTGACGTTCTTGTAGGCGAGGACGCGCCTGTGCGCCTCGAATTCGACCACGCGGTCGACCAGCAGGAACGGATAGCGGTGCGGCAGCATGGTACGGATGGCATTGACGCCGATCGGCAACTGCACGGCGGGTGGGGTCATGGTGTCTCCTTGTCGAGGCGCTGCACCTGCCGGGCCAGCGCGTCGAGTTGCCTGAAGCGAGCGGCGCTCTTGCGCCAGCTCCGCGTGTCCATCAGTGGCGTGCCGGAAGAATACTCGCCCGGCGCGTCGATCGAACTGGTGACCAGGGCCATCGCGTTGATCATCGCGCGGTCGCAGACGGTGAGGTGGCCGAGGATGCCGGCGCCACCACCGACCAGGCAGTAGCGGCCGATCACCGCGCTGCCGGCAACCGCCGCGCAGCCGGCCATCGCGGTATGCGCGCCGATGCGGACGTTGTGGCCGATCTGGATCTGGTTGTCGAGGCGCACGTCCTCCTCGAGCACGGTGTCTTCGATGGCACCACGGTCGATGGTGGTGTTGGCGCCGATCTCGCAGTCGTCGCCGACGCGCACGCCGCCCTGCTGCGGCACCTTGGTCCAGCGCCCGCCGTCCATCGCCAGGCCGAAACCGTCGGCGCCGAGCACGGCACCCGGGTGGATCAGCACGCGCTCGCCCAGTCGCACGCGGCGCACCAGGGTGACGCGCGCCACCAGATGGCTGCCCGCGCCCACCACGCAGTCTTCGCCGATCACGCAGCCCGCGCCGATGATCGCGCCCGCACCCACCACAGAGCGCTCGCCGATGACCACGAAGGGACCGATCTCGGCGGAGGGATCGACTTTCGCCCCGGACCCGACCACCGCGCTGGCGTGCACGCCGGGGCGCGGCGCCCGTGGTGGATCGAACAGCGCGGCGATGCGCGCGAACGCGACGTAGGGGTCGCGCGCGACCAGCAGCGTGCGGTCAAGACCGTCGGCGTCCGACTCGCCCACCACCACCACGCCTGCCGCGGAGCCTGTCAGCTGGCTGCGGTAGCGCGGATTGGACAGGAACGAAAGCTGCCGCGGGCCGGCACCGGACAGCGTGGCGACCGCGTCGACCTCGGTCCCGCCGTCACCGCGCAGCACCAGCCCGAAGCGTTCGGCCAGCGCCGCCGCCGTCAGGGTCGTGGTCGAGTGCATGGGATGCCCGCCGTTAGAACGCGCCGCCGAAGGTGAACTGCAGGCGCTCGATCTCGTCGCCTTCCTTCTTGCGCAGCGGGAACGCGTAGCTGATCGAGATCGGCCCGACCGGTGCGCGCCACATCAGCGCCACGCCGGCCGACGAACGCAGTTCGCCGGTGTCGAACGCGTCCATGTCCTTGAACACGTTGCCGAAGTCGACGAACGCCGAGACGCGCGCCGCGGGCGAGTCGAGCAGGGTGGGGAAGAACATCTCCAGCGCGCCGATGGTCTTCACCGCGCCGCCGACGACCTGGCGGTAGTTGCTGCCGAACGCGGACTCGCGCGGGCCCAGGGTGTTGTCGCGGAACCCGCGTACCGAGCGCGCACCACCGGCGTAGAAGTTCTCGAAGAACGGCAGGCCGTCCGCGATCGCATTGCGGCGCTGCGGCAGGTCGTCGGTGTCCTCGGGCGAGTCCGGGTCGTAGACGATGCCTTCGCGGGCCGGCCCGTAACTGTCGCCGTAGCCGATCTCGGCGCGGGTGTTGAGCACCAGCGCGCGCGAGATGGGCCAGTACTTGGAAAACTCGTAGTTGAGCTTGTAGTACTCGGCGGTGGAGCCCGGCAGGGTGACCTCGGCCGAGATCCGCTGCAGCGTGCCGCGGCTCGGCTGCAGGAAATCGTTGCGGGTATCGCGGGCCCAGCCCACCTCGCCGCGCCAGGCGTGGAAGGTGCGCTGGCCGATGACATCGATGTAATCGACGATCGACTGCGGCGAGCTTCCGCGGAATGCGAAGATCTGGTTGCTGTCGATGCCGAACATCGCCGAGAAGCTGTCGTGTTCGGAAATCGGGATGCCGAGCATGACCTGCGCGGCGCGGCTGGTCGACGAGTACTGCGCGGTGTTGAACTCGGAGTTGTCGAATTCGCGCCACCAGACGTTGTAGCCGAGCGACAGGCCGTCATCGGTGAAGTAGGGGTTCACGTACGAGAACGAGTAGCGCTGCAGGTAGACGTTGCGCTGCGCCTCGATCGAGATCCGGTTGCCGCTGCCCAGGAAGTTGTTCTGCGACAGCTGCACCGACGTGGTCATGCCGCTGAGCTGCGAGTAGCCGAGGCCGAACATGAAGCTGCCCGACGTGGTCTCGGTGACGCTGAACTCCACGTCGACCAGGTCGTTGCTGCCGGCGACCGGCTTGCTCTCGACGTTGACGCTGCCGGATTCGAAGAAGCCGAGGCGCTGCAGGCGGACCTTGGAACGGTCGATCGCGGCCTGCGAATACCACGCGCCCTCGAACTGGCGCATCTCGCGGCGCATGACCTCGTCGGAGGTGCGCGAGTTGCCCTTGAACACGATGCGGCGCACGTTGACGCGCGGCCCCGGCACCACCTGCAGGTTGATCGAGACCTTGCGGTTCTCGCGGTCGATGTCGGGGATCACGTTGACCTGGGCGAACGCGTAGCCGATGTTGCTGAGCGTGGCGGTGATCTGGTCGGAGCTGAACTCGAGGAGCGCGCGCGAGAACGACATGCCCGACTGCATCAGCACCAGCTTCTCGATGTCCTCCTTGGGCAGCACCGTGTCGCCGGTGACCTCGACCTTGTCGACGGTGAACACCTCGCCCTCGGTGAGCCCTGCGGTGATGTACATCTCGCGCCGGTCGGGGCTGATCGCGACCTGGATGTTGTCCTCGCTGAAGTCGACGTAGCCGCGGTCGAGGTAGAAGTTGCGCAGCTTCTCGCGGTCGCCCTCGAGCTTCTCGCGCGAGTACTGGTCGTCGCGGCGGTACCAGCTGAGCCAGTTGCTCTCGCCGGACTCCCAGCTGTCGGTGAGCTCCTCGTCGTCGAAGGTTTCGTTGCCGACCAGGTTGATGTGGCTGATCTTGGCCGCCTTGCCTTCCTTGACGTTGATGGTCACGTCGACGCGGTTGCGGTCGAGCGTCGACACGGTCGGCGTGATCTCGACGTTGTACTTGCCGCGGTTGTTGTACTGGCGGGTGAGTTCCTGGGTGACGCGGTCCAGCGCGAGGCGGTCGAAGGTCTCGCCCTCGGCCAGGCCGATGTCGCGCAGGCCCTTGCTCAGGTCCTCGGTCTTGATGTCCTTGTTGCCGACCAGCGTGAGCTTGTTGATGGCCGGGCGCTCGGTCACCGTCACCACCAGGATGTCGCCCTGGCGGCCGATGCGCACGTCCTCGAAGAAGCCGGTCTTGTACAGCGCGCGGATGGCGTCGCCGACGCGGCTGCTGTCGACCGTATCGCCACGTTCGATCGGCAGGTACGTGAATACGGTGCCGGCGCCGATGCGCTGCAGGCCGTCGACACGGATGTCGCTGACCGTGAAGGCGCCCCGGGACACGGCTGTACTTGCCGGCGTGGCGGGCGGCGGCGCAATGCCGAAGGCGGCCTGCGGATCGACCGGCTGCTGGGCCAGGGCCGGGGTCGCGAGCGACGAGGCCAGGGCGAGGGCGAGCAGGCGGCGTTTCGGGTATCGCGTCATCAAATGCGTCCGGGTGTGGCGGTTCGGGGGTATACGGGTCGTGCAGCGGTCTTGCGGGTGGCGTCAGCGCACCAGTTGCAGGATGTCGTTGTAGAACGCCAGGCCCATCAGGCCGGCGAGCATCGCAAGTCCGACGTACTGGCCGGCAACCATCGCGCGCTCGCCGAGCGGGCTGCCCTTGACCAACTCGATAAGGTAATACAACAGGTGACCGCCGTCCAAGATCGGGATCGGCAGCAGGTTGATGATGGCCAGGCTGAGCGACAGCAGGGCGAGGAAGCTGAGGAACCACGCGGGCCCCAGGTTCGCCGAAGCGTTGGCGTAGCGGGCGATGGTGATCGGGCCGGACACGTTTTCCGCCGATGCGCGGCCGGTCAGCAGGCGCCGGATCATGCCCAGCGAGTCGCTGGCCAGGCGCCCGGTCTCGGCGACCGCGGCCGGCAGCGCGGCCAGCGGACCATGGCGCAGCAGGGCATCGGGCGTCGGCGCCCGGGCGGCATCGGGGGTGATGCCGAGCGCCCAGAAGGGTTCGCGGCCCTCGACTTCGGCCAGGGCAGGGGCGAGTTCCAGCGCCAGGCGCTCACCGTCGCGCTGCACCTCGACCATTCCGGTGCCACCCTGCTCGCCCAGCGCCTGCACCAGCGGGCCGATCGCGTCGAACGAGTCCACGGGGTTGCCGTCGATGGCGGTGATGCGGTCGCCGTCGGCCAGCACGCCCCAGGCGGCGCCGTCCTCGCGCACGCTGCCCACCACCGCCGGCAGCAGGTGGCTGCGCGGCACCAGGCCGATCGCGCGGACCGCGCCGCGCTCGTCCATGTCGGCGGGCAGGGTGGACAGCCGCAGGGCGCGGGTGGCCTCGTCGCCGGCGGCGGTGCGAACGCGCACGTCCAGATCGCCACGGTCCATCGCCGCGGTCGTCAGGGCGATCGCCGCCTCGCTCCAGGTCGGCGTGGCGCGTTCGCCGACCGAGAGCACCGTGTCGCCGGGCGCGAGGCCGGCCTCGGCGGCGATGCCCGAAACCTGGCCCAGCACCGGCATGAAATCAGGCCGGCCGATCACGAACATCGTCCACAGCAGCGCGACGCACAGCAGCAGGTTGGCCAGCGGGCCCGCGGCGACGATGGCGATCCGGCGCCACACGGATTTGCGGTTGAAGGCCTGCCCGGCCTCGGCCGGGTCGACGTCGCCCTCGCGCTCGTCGAGCATCTTCACGTAGCCGCCGAGCGGCAGCGCGGCGATGACGTATTCGGTGCCGTCGCGGCCGCGGCGCGACCACAGCGGCTTGCCGAAGCCGATCGAGAAGCGCAGCACCTTGACGCCGTTGCGGCGCGCCACCCAGTAGTGGCCGAATTCGTGGAATGTCACCAGCACGCCAAGGCTGACGATCATCCACCACACGGAACCGAGGAACGTACTCATGGGGGCGCGGATCCGTGTGCGTCAGGCGCGGTGGCGGGACAGGGCGGCGGTGGCGACGCGGCGGGCTTCGCCATCGGCTTCGCGCAGTACGTCGAGCGAGTCGGCGGCGCGCGCGGGCAGCGCCTCCAGGGTCTCCGCGACCAGCGCGGGAATGGACAGGAAGCCTACCCGGCCCTGAAGGAAGGCTGAAACCGCGATCTCGTTGGCGGCATTGAGCACCGCCGGCGCAGTTCCGCCGGCAGCCAGGGCGGCATAGGCGAGGCCGAGGCAGGGGAAGGCGGCGGTGTCCGGCGCCTCGAAGTCGAGCCGGCCATGCGCCAGCAGGTCGAGGCCGGCGACGCCCGACTGCACCCGCTCCGGCCAGCCCAACCCCACCGCCAGCGCCGTGCGCATGTCGGGCAGCCCCAGCTGCGCGAGGGTGGAGCCGTCGATGAACTCGACCAGCGAATGCACCAGGCTCTGCGGGTGGACAAGCACGTCGACCCGGCCCGGCGCCAGGCCGAACAGGTGGCAGGCCTCGATCACCTCGAGGCCCTTGTTCATGAGCGTGGCTGAATCCACCGAGATCTTCGGGCCCATGGACCACTTGGGGTGGGCCACGGCCTGCGCCGGGGTGACATCGGCCAGCGCGGCGTGGTCGCGCCCGCGGAACGGCCCGCCGGAGGCGGTCAGCACGATGCGCCGCACCCCAGCGGCGGCGCCGTCGCCGGGCAGGCACTGGAAGATGGCGTTGTGCTCGCTGTCGATCGGGATGATCCGTGCGCCGCCGTCGCGGGCCGCGGCCATCAGCAGCTCGCCGGCCAGTACCAGCGATTCCTTGTTGGCCAGCAGCAGGCGCTTGCCGGCGCGCGCCGCGGCCAGCGTGGAATCGAGGCCGGCGGCACCGACGATCGCGGCCACGACCGTGTCGCACTCCGGGCCCGAGGCGAGCGCGTCGATGGCGGCGGCCCCGGCATGCGCGCGCGTCGCCAGGCCGGCATCGGCCAGGCCGTCGCGCAGCGCGGCAAAGCCTGCGTCATCGGCGATCACCGCGTCGTCGGGGCGGTGCGTGCGGCACAGCGCGACCAACGCCGCGACGTTGCTGCCGGCGGCCAGCACGCTGGCGCGCATCGTGTCCGGATGGCGCGCCACGACGTCGAGCGCGGACGCACCGATCGAGCCGGTCGCGCCGAGGATCGCCACGCGTTGCATCAGAAGCCCAGCCAGAACTTGCCGAGCGCGAACACCGGGAGGGCGGCGAGCACGCTGTCGAGCCGGTCCATGATTCCGCCATGGCCGGGGATCAGGTTGCCCGAGTCCTTGGCGCCGACATGGCGCTTGAGCAGGCTCTCGAACAGGTCGCCCACGACCGAAAACAGCACCGTCAGCAGCGCCACCAGCGCCACCAGTGCAAGTTGCGCCGGCGACGTGCCCAGCAGCCACGCACCGAGCACGGCGACCAGGATGCCCACGGCCAGGCCGCCGACCAGGCCGGCGACGGTCTTGTTGGGACTGATGCGCGGTGCCAGCTTGCGCTTGCCCCAGGCGCGGCCGGCGAAGTACGCGCCGGTGTCGGTGGCCCAGACGGTGGCCAGGGCGAGCAGCAGCCAGCCCGGGCCGTCGTGGTGCAGCAGCGCGAGCGCGCACCAGGCGGGTATCACCGCCAGCGTCGCCGCGGCCAGCTTGAACACCCGCGCATTGGTGTCGTGGTCGGACGCGAAGTCGTAATGCACCAGCCACAGCATGGCCAGCAGCCACCACACCACGCCCACCACCAGCGCCAGCTTGAACAGCACCATCGTGCCGCCCGACCCGCCGGTGGCCCACGCCAGGGCGACCATCAACAGCAGGTTGAGCACCAGCAACGCGCCGCGCGCCAGCGTGTCCTCGATCTCGGCCAGCGCGAACCACTCCCACATGCCGGCGAGGAAGACGATCGCGGCAAGCAGCACCATCCACTGGGTCGGCAGCAGGAGCACGGCGGCGATGGTGGCCGGCCCCATGATGAAGGCGGCGAGGAGGCGGGTGCGGGTCATGGCGTCGGGGTGTCCGTGGTCGGTGCGGCGGCCACGGCCACCTGGTCGCCGGTCAGCCCGAAACGGCGCTCGCGGCTGGCGAAGGCGTCGAGCGCCTGTTGGAGGGTCGCGGCGTCGAGGTCGGGCCACAGCAGGTCGGTGAACCACAGTTCGGTGTAGGCCAGCTGCCACAGCAGGAAATTGCTGATGCGCAGGTCGCCGCCGGTGCGGATGAACAGGTCGGGTGCCGGCAGGTCGGCCAGCGCCAGGCGCGCGGCGAGCGCCGCCTCGTCGATGTCGTCCGGCGACATGCGGCCGGCGGCGACTTCCACGGCCAGTTCGCGCGCGGCGCGGGCGATGTCCTGCCGCCCGCCGTAGCTGGCGGCGATCGACAGTGCCAGCCGGCGATTGCCCGCGGTCAGTGCCTCGGCCGCCTGCATGCGCGCGGCGATGGCCGGGTCGAAGCGGCCACGCTCGCCGATGAAACGCACGCGCACGCCGCGCCGGTGCAGTTCGCCGACTTCGCGCTCCAGCGCATTGAGGAACAGCTTCATCAGCGCCCCGACCTCTTCGGCGGGACGGCCCCAGTTCTCGCTGGAAAACGCGAACAACGTGAGCGCCTGGATGCCGCGCTCGATGCAGAAATCGATGCACAGGTTGACCGCGCGCGCGCCGGCGCGATGGCCGATGGCGCGCGGGCGCTTGCGACGTGCCGCCCAGCGGCCATTGCCGTCCATGATGACGGCGACGTGGCGCGGTACCGGTTGCGATGTGGCCGTGGCGCTCATCGTGCCGCCATCAGACCGCCATCAGCTCCTGCTCCTTGGCCCTGACCACTTCATCGACGTCCTTGATCGCCTCGTCGGTGATCTTCTGGATCTCGATCTCGCTGCGGCGCTCGTCGTCCTCGGAGATCGCCTTTTCCTTCAGCATGTCCTTGACCTGCTGGTTGGCGTCGCGGCGGATGTTGCGGATCGCGACCTTCGCGCTCTCGCCTTCGCTGTGCACGACCTTGGTCAGGTCGCGGCGGCGCTCCTCGGTCAGCGCCGGCAGGTTGATGCGGATGACCATGCCCGAGGTGTTGGGCGTCAGGCCAAGGTCGGAGGCCAGGATCGCCTTCTCCACGGCACTGACCATCGGCTTTTCCCACGGCGTGATGGTCAGGGTGCGCGCGTCGCTGACCGTGACGGAGGCGACCTGCGTCAGCGGCATGTCGGAGCCGTAATAGTTGACCCTCAGGTGGTCGACCAGCGCGGTGGAGGCGCGCCCGGTGCGCACCTTGCCCAGGTCGTGGCGCAGGGCCTCGACGCTCTTCGCCATGCGCGTCTGCGCGTCCTTCTTGATCTGGTTGGGCATCGTGGCCTCGCTGCGGTAAGCAAGCGGCGGATTATAGGCGATGCCGGGACACGCGCGGCCTCACTCGCGCGCCGGAACGCCGCCGTCGTGCTCGTGTCCGCCACAGGCGGCGCCGCTCCGCTCGACCTGCAGCGTGGCGTGGCCGATGCCGAAGCGCGCCGCAAGCGATGCGCCCAGGTCATGCAGGAAGCGGTCGTCGTCGTCGCCCGACGGGCGCACCAGGTGCGCGGTCATCGCCACTTCGCCGGCGCCCAGCGACCAGATGTGCACGTGGTGCACCGAGTCGACCCCCGCTTGCGCGGCGAGGAACGTGCGCACCGCGGCCTGGTCGATCCCCGTCGGCACCGCGTCCATCGCGGCGTCGAAGCTGTCGCGCAGCAGCCGCGCCGCGCCGACCGCGACCACCACGCCGACCAGGAGTGCGGTGGCAGGGTCCAGCCAGGTCCAGCCCCAGGCCAGCATGCCGATGCCGGCCACCACCGTGGCCAGCGAGATCGCGGCATCGGCCAGCAGGTGCAGGTAGGCACCGCGGCGGTTGAGGTCGTGGCCGCGCCCGCCTTGCACCAGCAGCGCGCTGCCGAGGTTGACCGCGATGCCGATGGTGGCGACGACCACGATGGTCATGCCGGGGAGTTCGGGCGGGGCGGACAGGCGGCGCAGCGCCTCCCAGGCCAGCGCGCCGGACAGGCCCACGAGCAGGGTGGCATTGGCCAGCGGCGAGAGCAGTGTGGCGCGTCGCCAGCCGTAGGTGTGGCGTTCGGTGGCCGGCCATTGGGCCATGGCCGCCGCACCCCAGGCGAGCGCCAGTCCGAGCACGTCGCCGAGGTTGTGCAGCGCGTCGGACAGCAGCGCCAGTGAGTTGGTCAGGAACCCGTAGCCCGCCTCGAGGACGGTGTAGGCGAGGTTGACCAGGGTGACGGTGGCGAAGGCGCGCGTCGACGAACCCGGGGCAGGGCCATGGTGGTCGCTGCTGCCATGGGCATGGCCATGGTGATGGCCGGGGTCGTGTGGGGCGTGCATGGATTCGAGCCTGCCAGCCGCCGCGGGCGGACACTATTCCAGCGGCGGCTGGTTGCGCGTCAGCTGCGGCCCTGCACCAGCGTGCCGATCGGCTCGCCGCGCAGGATGCGCAGCAGCTGGCCCGGCTGCTCCATGTCGAAGATGCGCAGCGGCATGTCGGCGTCGCGGCACAGCGCGAACGCGGCGGTGTCCATCACCTGCAGGTCGCGGCTGAGCACTTCGTCATAGGTCAGGCGGTCGAAGCGCTTTGCGCCGGGGTGCTTCTTCGGGTCGGCGTCGTACACGCCGTCGACCTTGGTGGCCTTGAGCAGCAGGTCGGCGCCGATCTCGATCGCGCGCAGCGCGGCGCCGGAGTCGGTGGTGAAGAACGGGTTGCCGGTGCCGGCGGCGAAGATCGCGATGCGGCCCTTCTCGAGGTGGCGGATGGCGCGGCGGCGGATGTAGTCCTCGCACACGTCGTTGATCTTGATGGCGCTCATCACCCGCGCGCGCGCGCCGAGCTTTTCCAGCGCGTCCTGCATGGCCAGCGCGTTGATCACCGTCGCCAGCATGCCCATCTGGTCGCCGGTGACGCGGTCCATGCCGCCTGCGGCCAGGCCCGCGCCGCGGAAGATGTTGCCGCCGCCGACCACCACGCCGATCTCGGCGCCCGCCTGCTGCGCTTCGATGATCTCGCGCGCCAGGCGGCCGATGACCTTGGGGTCGATGCCGTAGTCCTCGTCGCCCATCAGGGCCTCGCCGGACAGCTTGAGCAGGACACGGCGGTAGGCGAGTTGGGACATGGGATACTCCGGCGGACAGCGGCGTGGATTCTATCCGATCACGCGACACGGGCGGCCGCTCGTGCAACAAAAAAAGGCCGCGGATTGCTCCGCGGCCCCTTTGCTTCACGACGGTTGCGCCGTACGGCAGATCAGGCCAGGCCGGCCTGCTTCATCACTTCGGCGGCGTAATCCTCGACCACCTTCTCGATGCCTTCGCCAACCGCCAGGCGCTCGAAGCGCACGACGTCGGCGCCGGCAGCCTTCAGCACCTGCTCGACGGTCTGGTTGGTGTCGAGCACGTAGGCCTGGCCGTACAGCGAGACTTCGTTGACGATCTTGGCCACCTTGCCGCCGATGATCTTCTCGAGGATCTCGGCCGGCTTGGCGCGGTCCTTCTCGGACATCTTGGCCAGCTCGATTTCCTTTTCCTTGGCAAGGAACTCGGCCGGAACGTCGGCCGCCTTGTTGTAGGGCGGGTTCATCGCGGCCACGTGCATGGCCAGGCCACGCGCGAGCTCGACATCGCCACCCTTGAGCTCGACCAGCACGCCGATGCGGCCGCCGTGCACGTAGGCGGCGACGTTGTCGGTGCTGGCGATGGTGGCCATGCGGCGCACCTGCACGTTCTCGCCGACCTTGGCGATCAGCGCGGCGCGCGCCTCGTCGACGGTCTTGCCGTCAACGGTGGCGGACTTCAGCGCGTCGATGTCCTGCACGCCAAGCGCGGCGTCGGCCACGGCCTGGGTGAAGGCGAGGAAGTTCTCGTCCTTGGCGACGAAGTCGGTCTCGGAGTTGATTTCCACCAGCACGGCGCGGCCGTCGGCCTGCGCGGCCACGATGCGGCCTTCGGCGGCGACGCGGTCGGCCTTCTTGTCGGCCTTGGCCAGGCCGGACTTGCGCAGCGCCTCGGCGGCGGCGTCGACGTTGCCGCCGGCCTCGGTCAGGGCCTTCTTGCATTCCATCATGCCGGCGCCGGTGCGCTCGCGCAGTTCCTTGACCAGGGTTGCGGTGATTTCCATGGGGACCTCGGTAGCTGTGGGTTCGATGGTCGGCGGCCGCGCACGATGGCGCGGTCGCCTGGTACGCCGCTGGGACGCAGGTGTGGCTTACTCGGCCGCAGGCGTCGCGTCGGCAGCCTTCGCCTCATCGGCGACAGGTGCCGCGTCGGCGGCCGGGGCGTCGGCCGCGGCCTCGTCAGCACCCTTGGCGGCGTCCGTGGGCTTGGCCTTGCGGGCCGGGGCGCGGCGCGGCTTGTCGCCATCGGCGCCTTCGCTGAAGTCTTCCTCGCGCACGTTGGCGGCGCTCGGCGCGGCAGCCTTGCCCTCGAGCACGGCGTCGGCCGCGGCGCGGGCGTACAGCTGCACGGCGCGGATGGCGTCGTCGTTGCCGGGGATGGCGTAGTCGACCAGGGCCGGGTCGTAGTTGGTGTCGACCACCGCGATCACCGGGATGCCGAGCTTCTTGGCTTCCTTGATGGCGATGTCTTCATGGCCGATGTCGATCACGAACAGCGCGTCGGGCAGGCGGTTCATTTCCTTGATGCCGCCCAGCGAGGCCAGCAGCTTCTCGCGCTCGCGGCGCAGGCCGAGGACTTCGTGCTTGACCAGCTTGTCGAAGCTGCCGTCGGTCTCGCCGGCTTCCAGCATCTTCAGGCGCGACACCGACTGCTTCACGGTGCGGAAGTTGGTCAGCGTGCCGCCGAGCCAGCGCTGGGTCATGTACGGCATGTTGCAACGCTCGGCTTCTTCCTTGATCGGATCGCGCGCGCTGCGCTTGGTGCCGACGAACAGGATCATGCCGCGCTTCTGCGCGATGCCCGAGATGAAGTTCATCGCGTCGGTGAACAGCGGAACGGTCTTCTCGAGGTTGATGATGTGGATCTTGCCGCGGGCGCCGAAGATGTACGGCGCCATCTTGGGGTTCCAGTAGCGGGTCTGGTGGCCGAAATGGACGCCGGCTTCGAGCATCTGGCGCATGGTGACCTGGGACATTGCATGTGACTCCTGATGGGGAACCCGGCCGCCGGAAGGGTAGGGGCGGCTCGCCACCGCGGCCCGCGAGGGCGACAGTCGGCGAAAGGTTCCGGGGTTGGGCCTCCCCGCTGCCTCCGTATCCAGATCCCGGGTCCTCGTGGACCAGGGACACCCCGGAACGGGTGTTTGCAGCAGGTGTGTATTCGCCTGCGTCCCTCGCTGAGGGATGCGCCATGCCCGGCGTGGGCAGCATTGCGGCAAGACCTGCCGGCAAAGCCCGACGATCATAGCGCCCGCGGCGGTCCGCTGGCAACCAGACGCCGGTCGGGGATCAGAATACGACCGTCGTGACCGGAGCCGCATCCTCGGTCGCCGCGGCCCCCGTGCCGTCGACGGGCGCGTTGTCGATCCGGTAGGGCTGCGGGGAGGAACACGTGACCCGCAGCGCATCGGGCCAGGCAGGTTCGCGCGACTGGATGGTGCACGCGTCCACCAGGACGAGCGTGACGCGCATCGGCACCTGGTCGCTTGCCTCGCCAGCGCCCGTTGCAAGCAATGCGAGGCACAGGACGAACATGCGCAGGGCGGACATCGGCGGGGGTTGGCACGAAGGTGGAAGGGATGCGCCGCATCATCCCCCTCGACATCCACCAACGTTGGAACCCCTGGCCGATCTGTGACCTGCATCGCCCCGCGACCGGACGCCGTAGACACTCCGGGCCCAGGGGACGTCAGAACACCAGCGTGATGGTGACGGTATCCGAATAGCTTCCGGCCGCCGGCGTCGGCTGCGCAGGGACGCGCCCATGCACCGTCAGGCTCTGCGTGGCATTGGTGCCGGTTCCGATGCTGTTGTCGGTGGCGATCGCCTTCCCACCCCAGCGCTGCGTGCGCTGCGCGTCCCGGTACAGCTCATAACGCAGGTAGTTGCCGTTCGGCCCGGCCATCCGCCGGGTGGTGCCTGCGGCATTGCTCCCGTCGTCCAGGCCCACGCGCCAGGGTGTCCCCGCGGGGCAACGCAACTGGATGGTCGAGGTCTGGTCGCGATTGCCCGGAAGCGAGGCGACGGCACCGAAGTCCAGGTCGGTGGCGGTGCTGACGTGGCAGGTGTTGGCGAAGGTCGCGCTGACATGCGTATAGAAGGTGACGCTCGGGGTTGCGTCCAGCAGGCAGCGCTCGGGGCCGGGGGCGGTGGGAGCGTTCCCGGGGCTGCCCTCGTTGTACGCGTAGCGGATCTGGCCGCCATGGATCTGGCTCTGGAACCCGTAGGTAGCCGGCAGGCTCTGTCCAACGCGTGCCCGGGCGTGGACGGGGAGGTAGGCGGTGCCTTGGTCGCCGGTCGTGTTCGTTCGCACATCCAGCACTGTGCTGTGCAGGACGTAACCACTGCTGCCCGCATTGGGGGGGATGAGCTGCGAATGGGCCGGGTCGGCATACAGGTCGTAGGCCATCTGCGCGCCGTTGTAGTTGGTCATCCAGCGCGGATTGATGCCGGGGATCGGGGTTCCCTCCGGGATGAACATGCAGATGCGATAGGCGATGGCCGGACGTCCATTTCCGCGATTGCAGGTGATCGCAAGGCTGTCGCTGGTGGACTTGCCCGTGCCGCCGACCTCGCCAAATGCGATGGCCAGGCTTCCCGTGGACCAGCAGCTCTGGGCGTGGGCGGGCAGCAGTGTGCCGCCGCCGAGAAGAAGCAGCAGGAAGGCCGGTTTCCATGCAGCGGTCGTGCGGTGCCGCCGCATCACGGCGCACGTACCCGTGCTGGAAGGAAGCGGCATGCGGTTCATCGGCATATCAGGTCGCCTGGCTCGTCGGGGGCTCCGCTGCCCGCGGGGAGGGTGGGCGCGGCCATGCACAGCTGGTCGCCGGTCTGGACGCGCAGGCGCATCCCCTCCGGCAGGTCCGTGAGCCACACCATTCCACCATGGCCGACCACGGTATCGGGTGCCCGGTCGGCATCGAATTCGCCGTCCGCGGGTTCCAGCCACACCCGGCTGCCGACGGGCAACAAGCTGCCTGCGTGGTCGCGCAGCACCAGGTCCACGGGATGGATGCGCTTCATCTTGAACGCCGCCAGCATGCCGCTGCGACGCTGCGGCACGGCATCGATGCTGGTTTCGCCCAGTTGGGTGTCGACCGGCAGGTCAAGCGGATCGATCGACAGCCGGTTGGCCTGCCATGCGTTCAGGCGGCTGACCAGCAGCAGCCCGTTCGCGTCGGTGTGACCCACGACCCGGTTCTCCAGGCGCACCGGAACACCGGCAAAACCGCTCGTGTCCACCACCGCGAACGCGTCGTCGACCCGGCGCATGGCGTAGGCGTGGCCGCGCACGAGTACGAGCCCGCCGCTGGCGCTGCCGTAGGTCGTGGTGGCCGACGGCGTGTTGCCATCGCCGCGCCAGTGGTTGGCGCCCAGTGTCCACTGCCCGTTCTGGCTGAGCCGGGAGACTTCGGCCTGCGCGCCCGGCTGGTCGCCGGCCGTGGCCTGGGCGCGCCATCCCCAGCCGCCCAGGTCGCTGTTCGGGGCGCGGTGCGCGCCCATCGACAGCCCGCGGCTGCGATCGCCATGGCGTGCACTCGCGGACACCGAAGCGTGGCGGTCCAGCGGCATCGACCAGTACAGATAGGCGCTGTCGCCGGCGTCGTCGTCGAGCCCGCGACTGAGGCTGACGCTCACCGTCGCGTTGCGCGGCAGCTGTCGCGACCAGTTGAGCGTGGCATAGCGGCGCGCCTGGTTGTCCTGGTCGGCCTGCAGGATGTAGCTGGCGCCGAGCTGACCGAGCCGGGTGTTGAAGCCGGCGAAGGCCTGGTCGGTGCGGCGTGGCAGCGCGCCGGTTTCGAGGCTGCCGGCGTCGCGGAATCCGGCGCTGCGGTGGGTGCTCGAGGCGAACAGGTTGAACGCCGGCGAGTTCCACTGGTAGCCAAGGCTGCCGAGCGTGCCGTTGTGCCCGGCGTGGCGGCTGCCGGCCGCGGCACCGGTCAGCAGGCCACCGCGCGCGCCCACGCGCCAGCCGCCCCCGACGCCCGCCAGTTGCAGGCCCGGGGCAAGCTGGGTGTGGCCTTCGAGCGTGGCGCGGTCGCTCATGCCGCGGCGGGCGGTCGCACTGAACACAGGATCATCGGCGTAGTCGAAGGACTGCTGGCCGTAGCTCCGACGCATCGCACCCAGCTCCACCGACCAGTCCACCAGCCCGGCCTCGAGCAGTTGCGGCGTGCCATACAGGGCGAAATCCAGCACCCGGCGCTGGCCGTTGATGTCGGTGAGCACCATCTGCGCCTGCCCGGCACCACTGAGCATCGGCGCGCTGTCGATCACGAACTGCCCGGGCTGCACGCGCTGGCTGGACTGCTGGATGCCGTTGATCAGGATGTCGACGGTCGACGGCAGCACCGCTTCGCCGGCGAAGGAGGCCAGCGGGGTTGTGATGCGGTATGGCTGCAGCGCGAAGTTGCGCGAGATGCGGATCCCGCCGATGCGGGTCGGGCGCGTCCACGACAGCGCGCCGGTAAGCGTGTCGCCGACGGTCACGGTGAGCATGCGCTCCGGGTCGTCGTATTCCCAGAACGAGTCCAGGCGCACTGCCTCGTGCCCGTCGCGCGCGCCGCGCGCGCGGAAGGCGCGGCTGCTGCCGGTGTTGACGAACACGCCGGGCCCCAGGCCGAAGAGGCGCAACTCGTTCCACGCGCCGAGGCTGGAACTGTTGTCGTCGTGCTGCCCGTAGACGTCGTAGTTCAGGATCAGGCCCGGGATGCGGCTGGCGGGGTCGGCCTGCAGCGGAGCGGGGGTGACGTAGCCGCCGCGCGCCTGCGCGGCCCCCAACAGGTCCAGCGGTGCAAGCAGGGCCAGGTGCTGCCGCGCTTCGTCGTACTGCACCTGCAGGCCCGGCAGGGCGTCCAGCGCGACCAGGCCCTGCGCTGTTGCGCTGCCCGTCCAGCGCAATCCCAGCCCGCGCAGCGTGGCGGCACTTGCGTGGAGCCGCCGGTGGACCAGGACGAAGCGCGCCAGCGTGCCGGTGGCGACCTCGTTGAGTGAAACGTCGAGGTAGAGCTCCTGGCTGCCAGGCGTTGTGGCTGCCTGTGCGCTGTCCGCTTCATCGGCCATGACCGCGGCCGCGCCCGCGCCGCGCGCCTGCACGCCGACCGGGACCGCGGACAGCGACAGGGCAATGGCCAGCACGGACAGTTCAGGGAGTCGGCGATGAAAGCGGCAGGATCTGCGGGTCCTGGTCGTCATTCAGTCTCACCCTGAGGCTTGCGCCGCGGAGCCCGTCGGCGGGCAGGGACAGCGGCCATTGCATGCGCTGGCCAGCGAGGACGTAGCCCACCAGTCCGGCAATGAGCGGCGTCTCGGCTCCGGCAGCGTCGATCCGTACCAGGTCGCTCAGCCGCACGCGGCGCGTGCCAAGGTTGACCACCGTCATGCGCGCGTCCTCGCCGGTCCCCTCCACGACGGTGGACAGCGTGGAGGCATCGGTGGGCGCGCGGGGCCCGGGTGCGTCCTGCGGCGTGGCGCCCGCAGGCAGCACGAAGACCGGCACCGAGTACTGCAACAGGAACTGCAGGCCCGACGAGGCCGGTTGCCCGGGGTCTGGCAACTCGTCGACGAGCAGGCGGAAAGCGCGCTCCGACGGCACCGCGCCGGCCTGCGGCCGCACGATGCGCACCAGCTGTCGCTGGCCGGGTGCGATCCGCACGATCGGCGGGCTGGGCAGCAGCTCGCGGCTCGGCTCGAGCCGATCAGCTGCGGCATCCTGTGACCACGCCATCACCCGGACCTGCGCCTGGATGGGCTGGTCGCCGGTGTTGCTCAACCACAGGGCCTCGGCCTGCTCGCCCGCCTCCAGTTCCACGGAAATGGGGGCGACCTGCAGGCTGGCGGCGCCGACCGGCAGCGCCGCGAGCATGCCCAGCCCCGCCAGCGCGAACGCCAGCCATCGGAACGGCCGGCGCCGCGGTGCCGGGGCGGAGTGGAGGTGCGTCCGGGTCATGGCCGCCGATCGCATCCGGGACCGATGCTCAGTACACCACCCGCGCGGTGACCGTGTCGGTGTAGGTGCCGGCCGGGAAGTTGGTGGACGGCACGCGTCCATGCACGGTGTAGGTCTGGCTCGCGGCGTTGCCGGTGCCGGTCTGCATGTTGACGGCGGTGGTGTTGCCCCAGAAGTTGCTGAAGCCGCCGTCGCGGTACAGGTCATACGGCACGTAGGCGCCACCGCTGAACATGCGACGATCACCCGCCGCCGGTGCCGCCGCATCGGCCGCCGAGTTGACGCCGCCGGTGAGGCCGATGGCGTAGGGCGTGCCCGCCGAGCAGTTCACGTTCAGGGTGCCCGTGGCAGTCACCGGTGCGCCGGTGGAGCGGGTGTGGCTCAGGAAGTCGATGTCGGTCGGCGCGGTGGCGCTGATGGTGCACGACTCCTGGATCACGATGCGGACCTGGAAGGTGGCGCTGTCTTCGGCCGCGTGCGCGCTGGCGATCATGCCAAGGGACAGGGCGCTGGCGAGAACGGAAAGCGTGATGGACTGCTTGGAGAGATGCATAGTGGTTCCCAGAGTGAGTGTGACGGGCCGCACGCTTGCGGACGGAGATCCTCAAGCAAAGGGCGTGCCAACTCCGGAAGATCCGCGGGCCATCATGTCTGCAGTGGCGTACGCAGCGGTATGGTCGGATCCGGGCAGCGTTCGCCCGCGGAATCCCGCGATGGCGGAGCACGGCGGCCGAGCTGCCGCAGCACGTCACATTCCGGGCATTCGCTGACCATGCGCGCGCCGTCCTGCGGGCTGGCAGCCGGGTGGGCGATAATGGCCCGATGACCATTACCCCCAAGACCCCCGAACAGATCGAGAAGATGCGCGTTTCCGGCGCCCTGGCCGCCGAGGTGCTGCAGGTGGTCGCCCCGCACGTGGTGCCGGGCGTGACCACCGAGGAGCTCGACCGCATCTGCCATGACCATATCGTCAACGTGCAGCAGGCCACGCCGGCCAACGTCGGCTACAAGGGCTATCCCAAGGCGACCTGCATCTCGGTCAACAACGTCATCTGCCACGGCATCCCCAACGACGCCAAGGTCCTGAAGGACGGCGACATCATCAATATCGACGTCACCGTCATCAAGGACGGCTGGCACGGCGACACCAGCCGCATGTATTTCGTCGGCACGCCGTCGGTGATGGCCAGGCGCCTGGTGGAGGTGACGCGCGAGGCGATGTTCCGCGGCATCCGTGCGGTGAAGCCGGGCGCCACGCTGGGCGACATCGGCCACGCCATCCAGTCCTACGCCGAGGCCGAACGCTTCAGCGTGGTGCGCGAGTACTGCGGCCACGGCATCGGGCAGGTCTACCACGAGGAGCCGCAGGTGCTGCACTACGGCCGCCCGGGCGAAGGCCTGGTGCTGGCCGAGGGCATGACCTTCACCATCGAGCCGATGATCAACGAGGGCGCGCGCCACACGCGCCTGCTGCCTGACGGCTGGACCGTGGTCACCAAGGACCGCAAGCTGTCCGCGCAGTGGGAGCACATGGTCGCGGTGACCGCCGACGGGGTCGAGATCCTGACCCGCCTGCCCGGCGACGACAACGGGCTCTGAGATGTCCACCGCCGCGCCCATGCCCCCGGACGCGACCGGTTGCGCGCCGCGCGAAGGCGATGCCGGCTGGGTGCTCGCGCAGCGCGACGCGCTGCTGCAGGGCGATGCGGATCTTGCCGGGCGCTTCGACCTCGGCATCGACGCCGATCGCCTGATCGCACAGCGCGCGCGCGCGGTCGACGCCATCGTGGTCGCGGCCTGGGAGCGCTGCATTCCCGCAGGCGCCGATGCGGCACTGTTCGCCGTTGGCGGCTACGGTCGTGGCGAGCTGTTCCCGCAGTCCGACATCGACCTGCTGGTGCTGGCCGAGCCCGACTCGCAGCTGCGCCATCGCGAGGCGCTGGCGCGCTTCATCGCCCTGCTCTGGGATGCCGGACTCGCGGCCAGCCACGCCACGCGTTCGCCCGTGCAGTGCACCGAAGCCGCCGCCGACCTGACGGTGATGACCGCGCTGCTGGATGCGCGCGCGCTGGTCGCGGACGCGGATGCGTTGGCCACCCTGGCACGTGCGATCGCGCCGGACCGCGCGTGGCCGGCGCGCGACTTTTTCCTGGCCAAGGCGGACGAACTGGCGCGCCGCCACGCGCGCTTCGGCGACACCTCGGACAACCTCGAACCCAACCTCAAGGAAGGCCCGGGCGGCCTGCGTGACCTGCAGACCGTGGGCTGGATGGCGCGCCGCGCGTTCGGCACGCACGAGCTGCAGCCGCTGGTCGCACTGGGCCAGGTCGGTGCCGACGAGGCCGCGGCGCTGGAGCGCGAGCGCCGCGCGCTGGGGCGCCTGCGGTTCGGCCTGCACCTGGTGGCCGGGCGCGCCGAGGAACGGCTGCGCTTCGACCACCAGAAGCCGCTGGCCGCGCGCCTCGGCTTCGCCGACGACCGTGACAACCTCGGCGTCGAGCAGATGATGCAGGGCTTCTACCAGAGCGCCGCGGTGGTGCGCCGGATCGGCGACCGCCTGCTGCAGCGCTTCGAGGAGCACTTCGACGGCACCGCCGCGCCCGAGCCGGTGGATGACGACTTCGAGCTGCGCCGTGGCTACCTCGCCGCCCGCGAGCATCACTGGCCGCATGGCGACATCGGCGCGGTGTTCGCGCTGTTCGCCACCTGGGCGCGGCTTGGCGAACTGCGCGGATTGCACACGCACACTGCGCGTGCGCTGGCCGAAGCGCTCCCCGTGCTGCCGGCCTATGGCGACGCCACGTCCGCGGCGCGTGCGGCGTTCATGGCGCTGCTCCGCGGGCCGTCGCCGGTGCGCACGCTGGAACGCATGGCGCGCCTGGGCGTACTGGGGCGCTGGATCCCGGCGTTCGCCCAGGTGTCCGGGCGCATGCAGTTCGACCTGTTCCACGTGTACACCGTCGACCAGCACACGCTGGCGGTGCTGCGCAATCTGGCGGCATTTGCCAACGATGATGGCGACGCGCGCTTCTCGATGGCGCACGAGGTCTGGCCGACGTTGCGCAAGCCGGAATTGCTGTTGCTGGCCGGGCTGTTCCACGACATCGCCAAGGGACGCGGTGGCGACCATTCCGAGCTCGGCGCGGTCGACGCGCGCGCCTTCGGCGAAGCGCACGGCCTCGGCGAGGGTGACACCGCGCTGGTGGAATGGCTGGTACGCAGGCACCTGCTGATGTCGATCACCGCGCAGAAACAGGACATCAGCGATCCGGCCGTGATCCACCGCTTCGCCACGGAAGTCGCCGACCGCGAGCGCCTTGACCATCTCTACCTGCTCACCTGCGCCGATATCGCAGGCACCTCGCCCAAGCTGTGGAACGCCTGGAAGGATCGGCTGCTGGCCGACCTGCGCAACGCGACGCGCCTGGCGCTTCGCCGCGGCCTGGAACATCCCGTGGCCGCCGGTGAGCGCATCGTGGAGGCGCACGCCGCGGCCAAGGCGCTGCTGGTCGCGGACGGGGTGGGCGATGACGAGGCCGAGGTGCTGCTCCGGCAGTTCCCGGAGGCGAGCTTCCTGCGCGCGCGGCCCGAGCAGATCGCATGGCAGGCCGGCGCGCTGCGCGAAGCCGGTGACGCCGGGGTCGTGGTGCGCGCGCGGCTGCTGGCCGCCGCCAGCCAGGCGATGGAGGTGTTCGTGCATGGCGATGACCGCGACGGCCTGTTCGCGGCGATCGTGATCACGCTCGACCGCCTGGGCCTGGAGATCCAGCACGCGCGCGCACTGGACGGGCCGGGCGGCGCCATCTTCGACAGCTTCCAGGTGCTTCCCGCCGACGCGCGTGCCGAGGGTGACGCGCAGGGCATCGCGCGCAGGCTGGCGGCGGTGCTCGCCGCACCGCTGGACCGCGTGCGTCCGGCGCGCCGCGCGCAACCGCGCCACCTGCGTCATTTTCGCATCCCGCCGCAGGTCGATTTCGCCACTGCCGCAGACGGCGGTGCCACCGTGCTCAGCCTGGTCTGCACCGACCGGCCAGGCCTGCTGGCCGACGTCGCGCATGTCCTGCGCCGCGAAGGCCTGCGCGTGCACGACGCACGCATCGCCACCTTCGGCGCACGCGCCGAGGACGTGTTCCGGATCACCGGACAGGACAACACACCGCTGGACCAGGACGCCTGTGCACGGCTGCACGACGCGCTGCTGGCCAGGATCGATGGAGAACCACCCGCATGACCACGAAGAAGAAGCTGCCGGCGAAGAAGGCAGCCAGCGCGAAGGCCACCGCGCCGTCGACGGCCGCGAAATCCACGCCAGCCACCGCCCCCGCGCCGGCCACCAAGTCCGCGAAGAAAGCCTCCAGGCCCGCGCCCTCGGTGGCCGTCGAACCGGCCGTCAGGAAGCCGGAACATGACCTGGCCTTCATGATCAACAGCGCCTGGGAGCGACGCGCCACGCTGACGCCGGAGGAACTCGAGGGCTCGACCCGGCCACTGGTGGAGCGCGTGATCGACGGCCTCGACAGTGGCCGCCTGCGCGTCGCCGAGCCGGACGGCGCCGGTGGCTGGACGGTCAACGAATGGCTGAAGAAGGCGGTGCTGCTGTACTTCCGCGTCCAGGAGATGGAGGTGATGGAAGGCTGGCCGTCGCCGTACTGGGACAAGATCCCGCTGCGCTTCGAGGATTTCGACGAAGCCGCGTTCCGCAAGGCCGGTGTGCGCGTGGTGCCGGGCGCCATCGCGCGGCGCGGAAGCTTCATCGACAGGGACGTGGTGCTGATGCCGTCGTTCGTCAACATCGGCGCGCACATCGGCACCGGCACCATGGTCGATACCTGGGCGACGGTCGGCTCCTGCGCGCAGGTCGGCAAGCACTGCCACATTTCCGGAGGCGCCGGCATCGGCGGCGTGCTGGAGCCGCTGCAGGCAACGCCCACGATCATCGAGGACCACTGCTTCATCGGCGCGCGTTCCGAAGTCGTGGAAGGTGTGATCGTCGGCCACCACAGCGTGATCGGCATGGGCGTGTTCCTCGGCCAGTCGACGCGCATCTACAACCGCATGACAGGCGAGACCAGCTACGGCGTGGTGCCGCCGGGCAGCGTGGTGGTGGCGGGCTCGCTGCCGTCCGCGGACGGCACGCATTCGCTGTACTGCGCGGTGATCGTCAAGCAGGTCGACGCGCGCACGCGCGCGAAGACCTCGGTCAATGACCTGCTGCGCGGGCACGCGCTCTGAGCGCGCGCGGAGGCCGGCGATGACCACCCTGTACGGGCTCGACAACTGCGACAGCTGCCGCAAGGCGCGCAAGTGGCTGGACCGCTTCGGCATCGCGCACACGTTCGTCGACTACCGCGCCAGCAAGCCGGAGCCCGAGGTGCTGCAGGAGTGGGCGGCGCAGGCCGGCGGCTTTGCGCTGCTGGTCAACAAGGCGTCGACCACCTGGCGCCAGCTGCCGGAGCACCGCAAGGCGGCGGGCTCGGATGCCGAATGGAAGCTGCTGCTGCGCGAGTACCCGCAGCTGGTCCGGCGCCCGGTGGTCGTCACCGACGATGGCGTGCTCAGCCAGGGCTTCAGCGACAACAGCTTCAGGAAGCGCTTTGGAGTGGGCGCGTGAGCGAGGTGCTGGCGCTGACCAAGGAACTGGTCATGCGCGCCTCGGTGACGCCGGACGATGCCGGCTGCCAGGTGCTGCTGGCCGAGCGCCTGGCGCGCGCCGGGTTCGGCTGCGAGCCGCTGCGCTTCGGCGCGGTCGACAACCTGTGGGCGACGCACGGCGAGGGTGGGCCGGTATTGGTTCTGTTGGGCCATACCGACGTGGTGCCGACGGGCCCGCGCGACGCCTGGGCCAGCGATCCGTTCGTGCCCGAAGTGCGCGACGGCAAGCTGTACGGTCGCGGCACCGCCGACATGAAGGGCAGCGTGGCCGCGTTCGTGGTCGCCATGGAACGTTTCGTGGCCGCGCATCCGCACCACCGCGGCACCATCGCGCTGCTGCTGACCTCCGACGAGGAGGGCGATGCGATCGATGGCGTGCGCCGCGTGGCGCAGGTGTTCCGCGAACGCGGCCAGCGCATCGACTGGTGCATTACCGGTGAACCTTCATCGAGCTCGCGCCTCGGTGACCTGGTGCGCGTCGGCCGTCGCGGTTCGCTGTCGGCGACGTTGCTGGTGCGCGGCATCCAAGGGCATGTCGCGTATCCGGAGAAGGCCCGCAACCCGGTGCACGCCGCATTGCCGGCGCTCGCGGAACTGACCGCGCGAAGCTGGGACGACGGCTTCGAGAGCTTCCCGCCCACCAGCCTGCAGGTCAGCAACGTGCAGGCCGGTACCGGCGCGGGCAACGTGATCCCGGGTGAGTTCACGGTGCACTTCAACCTGCGCTACAACCCGCACTGGGATGCGTCGCGGCTGGAGTCGACGATCGAATCGATGCTGGCCCGCCATGGCCTCGACTTCGACGTTGGCTGGCATCGCAGCGGCGAGCCGTTCCACACGCCGGAAGGGCCGCTGCGCGCCGCCGCGCGCGAGGTGCTGGCGCGCATGACCGGCAGCGAGCCCGAGGAGAGCACGGGTGGCGGCACCTCGGATGCGCGCTTCATCGCGCCGCTGGGTGCGCAGTGCATCGAGATCGGGCCTGTGAACGCCAGCATCCACCAGGTCGACGAGCATGTGGCGGTTGCCGATCTCGAAGCGCTGCCCGGGATCTACCAGGCGCTGATCGAGCACCTGCTCACTCCCGCCTGAGCCGCAAACGGCGACGGCCACCGGAATGCGGTGGCCGTCGCCATTATCAGGTGGCCGGTACGCGGCCGCGACGTTCAGGGCTTGCCGGGACCCTTGCCGTTTCCGTTGCCGTTTCCGTTGTTGCCATTGCCGCGGCCCTTGCCGTTGCCCTGGCTACCCTTGCCATTGCCATTGCCATTGCCTCGGCCCTGGCTTGCACCCTGGCCTTTGCCCGGCGCGGCATGCTCCGCGTGCCCGCGGCCCGGCCTGTCGTGCGAGGCCTTGCCGCCGCGGCGATCCGGGCGCGACCAGTCGACGCGCACGTCACGGTCGATCACGATCGGATGGCCCCAGCGGCCGTAGGTATCCACCTGGCCGCGCTTGAGCGCGTGGAACGCCGGTGAACCGGGCTTGATGCCCAAGCGCTGCGCGGTCGCGCCCCAACCCTGGCCGGGGTGGCGGTCGTACTCGCGCACGACGTCGCGGCACGGGATGCGCAGCGAATGCGCAAGCGCGCAGGCGTAGTACACGTCGCCCGGGGCCCAGCGGCGCTGGTCAAGCAGTTCGACCAGCAGCGGGCGCGGCGCACCGTAATAGCCGGTCATCTCGTCCATGAACGGGTCGCGGTACTGGCGGCCATAGTCGTTGATCTCGCCCAGGCGTGAATCGACCCAGACATCGCCGGTGCGGGTGTTGTAGCCGATGGTCTGGGCGGATGCGGTGGCGGCGGTGGCGGCCAGGCCAAGGCCCAGCGCGAGTACGAGCGTGCGGATGCGGTGGTTCCGGGTCATGTTCGTTCGCTCCTTGAGGGTGGCGACATTCTGGATCCCCAGGCGATGAATCGGGGGTGATGCATCGGCACCCGTGCGGAACGCGTTCAGCGGGTGGGAGGAAAGAGGGCGTCACGCGCGCTTGACGGCCACGTGGAGTGGAGGCTAGTTTCGAGGCCATGTCCCGCCACCCCGCCGCCACGCGCACTGCCTGCAACCGCAACAATCGCGGTTCGGACAATCGCGTGCGCGATCCGCGGGCGGGCGACTAGGCAGGCGACACCAGCCAGGCAACCCGAAACCCGCGCCCGGCGCGGGTTTTTCGTTTCCGCGCAGGCGTTCCACCGCCGGTGATTGCCGGCACAAGGAGCTACGCCATGTGTTCCATCCTCGGCATCTTCGACCTTCGCCTCGGGGCCGACGTGTCCCTGCTTCGTCCCCTGGCGCTGTCGCTCTCGACGCTGCAGCGCCATCGCGGTCCGGACTGGTCCGGCGTGCATGCCGAACCGGCCGCACTCCTCGTGCACGAGCGGCTGGCGATCGTCGACCCGGCCGGCGGCGCGCAGCCGCTGCGTTCGGCCGACGGCAGCCTGGTGCTGGCGGTCAATGGCGAGATCTACAACCATCGCGAGCTGCAGGACGGGCTGCAGGATGGCTACGCGTTCCAGACCGGTTCCGACTGCGAGGTGATCAACGCGTTGTACAGCCATCACGCCGGTCGCGCGGATACCGGCGCAGAGGCGGATGACATCGGCCCGTGGCTGGCGCGGCTCAACGGCATCTTCGCGTTCGCCCTGTGGGACAGCGTGCGCGGTCGCGCGGTGATTGCGCGGGATCCGATCGGCGTCTGCCCGCTCTACTGGGGCCATGACGGTGACGGCCGGCTGTGGGTCGCATCCGAAATGAAGGCGCTGGCCCGGCACTGCGACGACGTGGCGCAGTTCCCTCCGGGCCACTGGTACGACACCGCGACCGGCACGCTGCACCGCTACTTCTCTCCCGCGTGGCGCGACCATGACGCGACGCGCGGCATGGTGGTCGCAGCGGACGCGCTGCGGCACGCCTTCGAAGCGGCCGTCCATCGGCAGATGATGAGCGACGTGCCCTACGGCGTGCTGCTGTCGGGCGGGCTGGATTCGTCGCTGGTCGCCGCCTGCGCGGCGCGTTTCGCACGGCGGCGGATCGAGGATGACGACGCGTCCGAAGCGTGGTGGCCACGGCTGCACTCGTTCGCCATCGGCCTGGAAGGCTCGCCAGACCTCGCAGCGGCGGAAGTCGCGGCCGCCGCACTCGGCACCGTGCACCACGGTTTCATCTACACCTTGCAGGAAGGCATCGACGCGGTGCCGGAGGTGATCCGGCACATCGAAAGCCACGACGTGACCACGGTGCGCGCATCCACGCCGATGTACCTGCTGGCACGGCGCATCAAGGCGATGGGCGTGAAGATGGTGCTGTCGGGCGAGGGCAGCGACGAGATCTTCGGCGGCTACCTGTACTTCCACAAGGCGCCCGACGCGCGCGCGTTCCACGAGGAGACGGTGCGCAAGCTCGATGCGCTGTACCAGTACGACTGCCTGCGCGCCAACAAGGCGATGATGGCCTGGGGCGTCGAGGCGCGCGTGCCGTTCCTCGACCTGGAGTTCCTCGACCTGGCGATGGGCATGGACGCGCACGAGAAAATGGTGCGCCAGCGCGGCACGGCGCGCCCGCCGATCGAGAAGGCGGTGCTGCGCGAGGCATTCGACGGGTTGCTGCCCGACGCCATCCTGTGGCGGCAGAAGGAGCAGTTCAGCGATGGCGTCGGTTACGGCTGGATCGACGGGCTGAAGGCGCATGCCGCGCAGGTCGTCGGCGCGCGCGCATTCGCCGAAGCGGCTCAGCGCTTTCCGTACGCGCCGCCGCTGACGCGCGAAGCGTACTGGTACCGCAGCCTGTTCGACGATGCATTCCCCGGCGCGGCCTGCGCGCGCACCGTGCCCGGTGGGCCGTCGATCGCCTGTTCGTCGCCCGCGGCGATTGCCTGGGACGCGGCGTTCGCAGGCCAGGCTGATCCGTCCGGGCGCGCAGTGATCGGCGTGCACCAGCCCGCCGGCGTGTGACGCCTGCGCGCCTCAGCGCGGTGCGAGCACCAGTGCATGTTCGGCCTTGCCCGGCAGGAACGGCGTGGGCCGGCCGTGTACCCAGTCGTCGTGGCCCGCGCCCCAGAACGGCGACAGCGGATGGCCGCTCTGTCCGCCTGGCATGTGGATGAAGCCGTCGGCCTCGCGGCCGGGCGACACCACCATGCGCTGCGACGCGCCGAAGGCCGGGCCCTGCACGCGCGGCATGTGGGTGTCGCCGGGCAGCGCATCGGCCGGCATGCACAGCCACCCGCGCGCCGGCCTGGGCAGCGCGGACGCCAGCGGATGGCAGATGCGCGCGGTGTTGTATTCCCCCCAGTTGCGCGCGGCCAGCGGGCCCTGGGCCGACAGTTCGTCGCGCACCGCCACGGCGGCATCCTCGAACAGCGCTTCCCAGCTGGCGAAGCGTCGCGGCAGCAGGTGCGCGGGCCGCTGCGACACCAGCGGCCAGGCCACGCCTTCCAGCTGCGGCAGCGCCGGCATCGCGAAGTCGTCGCCGAGTGCCGCGCGTGCGGGCGCCAGCAGGCCATCGGCGATGCGCTCGTTGACCGCGATCCGCCAGGCACGCACCACGCGGTAGCTGGTGGACGCGGGATCGGCGCGACCCTCCCACTGCGCCGCGGCTGCGGAGAGGACCGCGAGTGCCGGCGTGGGCGATGTCGCCGAGCGCTCGCGCAACAGCCGCCACCAGCGCGCGAGGAACAGCGCGCGGTCGTCAAGCTGGATGGCGAGCAGGTCGCGCTCGTTGAAGCGGTCGGCCGCTCGCAGCGCGTCGCGGATCTGCGCGCCGCGCGCACCGAGCGCGTAGCCGCCGTCACCGATGCGTTCCAGCGAGGGCCCGCTCACCACGCGGCTGTTGGCCGTCCACAGGCGATCCACGGTGGGCGAGGCGAGGGTCGGGGCGTTGCGGGTGCTGGCCCCCCACGGCGGACACGCGTCGCTGCCCGCCTCCGTGACGGGTTGCACCGGCGTGCAGCCGGATGCGCGCTGCGGCAGCGGGCCGATCAGCCGCCATGCGATGCGACCACCACGGTCGCCGATGACGAGGTTCTGGGTGGGCATGGCGGCATCGCGCGCCAGCACCAGGGCATGGTCGATGCCGCGGGCGCGCGCCATGCCGGCCAGGCCGAAGTTGACCGCGCCCGGCAGGTGCGCCGTCCAGCGCAGGCTGAGCACGCGGCCATCGTCGAGTTCGTGCAAAACCGTGCCCCACGGCGTTTCGCGCACGTCCAGCGCCACCGGGTCCGCGCCGGCGACGAGGATCGTCTCGCGGTGCGTTTCCACCGCGGCGCACCCGCGGGCCGGGCTCGGGCCGCAGGGCGTTTCCAGCGCCCAGTCGAGGTAGTCACCGTAGCTGTTGGTGAAGCCCCAGGCCACGTGGCGATTCGAGCCCACGATCACCGCGGGCAGGCCGGGCAGGGTGAAGCCGGACACATCCACGCCGCCGGATTGCGCGCCCGCATCAGCGTAGTGCAGGCGCGCGCGAAACCAGGTGCCGGGCGCACGCAGGCCGAGGTGCATGTCGTCGGCGACGATGGCGCGGCCATCCGCGGTCAGCGTGCCGGCCACCGCGAAGTTGTTGCTGCCCGGCTCCGGCGCGTCCGGCAGCGGGCCAATGCCGCCGGCCTCCGGCGCGGGCAGCCGGCGCAGGTCGAGGACGTCCGCGCCGGGCAGCGTGGCATCGCCGATCGCATCGCCGGACAACGGCGCGTCCCAGCTGGAGCCGGCATGGGTGACCAGCGCATGCAGCGCCGCGGGCAGGTGCGGGCGCACCTTCCACAGCGCGAGCTCGCGCGCGTTGCCGGCGTCCTGCAGGTCGAAGTACATCGCGAATGCGACCAGCGCCGAGTCCTCGGCACGCCACGGCTCCGGCGCGGTGCGCAGCAGCAGGTAGGGCCATGGACGCACATCGAGCGCGGCCAGCCCGGCATTGACGCCTTCGACATAGGCATCGAGCTGCGCGCGCCGGTCGCCGAGGATGGCGTCGAGATTGGCCGCGATGCGTGCGCGCATCCGGTGCACGCGATGCGCGCGGTCGGCATCCAGCGCGACCGGGCCGAACAGCGCGGCGAGTTCGCCAGCCGCGGTGCGGCGCATCAGGTCCATTTCGAAGTAGCGTTCCTGCGCGTGCACGTAGCCCAGAGCGCGCATCGCATCGGCCTCGGTGCCGGCGTCGATGGTGGCCACGCCGAGCGCATCGCGGGTCACGGTGACCGGTGCCGCGAGGCCGGACAGCCCGGCATTGCCGTCGAGCAGCGGCAGGCTGGCGCGCAGCGCCCACCATCCCGCCAGCGCGGCCAGCGCCACGCACAGCAACAACAACGCCGCCAGCCGCAGGCACCAGCGCACCATGCACGATCCTCCCCCTCAGGAAGGATCGATTATGCGGACTTATTCCACCGAGAGCGCGTCGACTTTCTGCCATCCACGCGGCAGCAGGCCACCGCGACTGCCGCGCGCCGCCATGTAGGGTTCCAGCTCGCGCCAGGACAGGGTCATGGTGCGCGCGCCGGACTGCACCGCCAGGCTGCCGCCTTCGGGCACCGAGACGATCGCCACCACGCGTTCGGTGGCGCGCTTGGCCTTCGGGATCTCGATGATCTTGTTGCCCTTGCCGCGGTCGAGCTCGGGAAGTTCCGACACCGGGAACACCAGCAGGTGTCCGGCACTGGTCACCGCCACGATCCGGTCGCGCTCCACGCTCGCAACCGGCGCCGGCTGCAGCACGCGTGCCTCGGGCGACAGCGACAGCATCGCCTTGCCGGCCTTCTGCCGTCCGGTCAGGTTCTCGAAGCGGGTGACGAAGCCGTAGCCCGCCGATGACGCCAGCGCGAAGCGGCTGTCGTTCTCGCCGCTGGCCATCGCCACGAACGCCGCGCCCGCCACCGGCGAGAAGCGCCCGGTCAGCGGCTCGCCATTGCCACGCGCCGACGGCAGGCCGTGCGCGAGGGTGGAATAGCTGCGTCCGGTGGAGTCGAGGAAGGCCACCTGCTGCGAGGTGCGCCCACGCACCGCCTGCAGCGGCGCGTCGCCTTCGCGGTAGGACAGCGCCGAGGCCTCGACGTCATGGCCCTTGGCCGCGCGTACCCAGCCCTTCTGGCTGAGCACGATGGTCACCGGCTCGCTGGCCACGAGGTCGGTTTCGGCCAGCGCCTGCGCGGCGCCGCGCTCGACCAGCGGCGAGCGGCGGGCGTCGCCGAACTTCTTCGCGTCCGCCAGCAGCTCGTCCTTGACCATCTTGCGCAGCTTCGCCTTGCTGCCGAGCGTGGCCACGAGCGATTCGCGTTCGGCGGCCAGCGCATCCTGTTCGCCGCGGATCTTCATTTCCTCCAGCCGCGCCAGCTGCCGCAGCTTGGTTTCCAGGATGTAGTCGACCTGCTCGTCGTCGAGCGCGAAGCGCGCCTGCAGGACGGCCTTGGGCTCGTCCTCGGTGCGGATGATGCGGATCACTTCGTCGAGATTGAGGAACGCGACCAGCAGGCCTTCCAGCATGTGCAGGCGGCGCTCGACCTTGTCCAGGCGGTGCTGCAGGCGGCGGGTGACGGTGTCGGCGCGGAACACCAGCCATTCCGCCAACAGCGTGCGCAGGTCCTTGACCTGCGGCCGGCCGTCGAGGCCGATGATGTTGAGGTTGACCCGGTGGCTCTTCTCCAGGTCGGTGGTCGCGAACAGGTGGCCCATCAGCTGGTCGGCATCGACGCGGTTGGAGCGCGGGATCAGCACCAGGCGCACCGCGTTGGCGTGGTCGGACTCGTCGCGGATGTCCTCCAGCCACGGCAGCTTCTTGGCGCGCATCTGCGCGGCGATCTGTTCGATCACCTTGCCGGGGCTGGCCTGGTAGGGCAGCGTGGTGATGACGATGTTGGCGCCTTCGCGGTCGAAGGTGGCGCGGGAACGCACGCTGCCGTGGCCGGTCTCGTAGATCGCGCGCAGGTCGGCGGCCGGGGTGATGATCTCCGCGCCCGTGGGGTAGTCGGGGCCGCGCACGTGCTCGCAGAGGTCGGCGACCGTGGCTTCGGGGTCGTCGATCAGGCGCACGCAGGCGCTGACCACTTCATTGAGGTTGTGCGGCGGCACGTCGGTGGCCATGCCCACGGCGATGCCGGTGGTGCCGTTGAGCAGCAGGTGCGGCAGGCGCGCCGGGAGCCAGGTCGGCTCCTCGAGCGTGCCGTCGAAGTTGGGCACCCAGTCGACCGTGCCGTGGCCGAGTTCGCCGAGCAGCGCCTCGGCGATCGGCGTGAGCTTGGACTCGGTGTAGCGCATGGCCGCGAACGACTTGGGATCGTCGGCCGAGCCGAAGTTGCCCTGGCCCTCGATCAGCGGGTAGCGGTACGAGAACGGCTGCGCCATCAGCACCAGGGCTTCATAGCAGGCGCTGTCGCCGTGCGGGTGGTACTTGCCGATCACGTCGCCCACGGTGCGCGCGGATTTCTTCGGCTTGGCGCCGGCGCCGAGGCCGAGCTCGCTCATCGCGAAGATGATCCGGCGCTGTACCGGCTTCAGGCCGTCGCCGATGAAGGGCAGGGCGCGGTCGAGCACCACGTACATCGAGTAGTCGAGGTAGGCGCGCTCGGCGTACTCGCGCAGCGGGATCTGTTCGAAGCCGTGGAAAACGGGGCGGACGGTGTCGTTCATCGGGACTGCAAGGACCGGGGGACGGCAATTCTACCGGCCGCCGTGAGCCACGCGAAAAACCCGCGCCGGGGCTGCGTCGTCAGGCGCCGGCCCGCGGATCGGTGACGACCTCGCCATCTTCCTTGGTGAACGGCGCCGCGAGCGGCGGCAGGATGTCGAGCACGGCCTCGGACGGCCGGCTCAGCCGCACGCCGCGGTCGGTGCGCACGAAGGGACGGTTGATGAGGACGGGTTCGGCGAGCATGGCGTCGAGCAGGGCGTCTTCGGACAGCGCAGGGTCGTCGAGGCCCAGCTCCGCGTACTTCCCCTCCTTGGCGCGGATCGCATCGCGCACGCCAATGCCGGCGTCGCGGATCAGCGCGACGAGCTCTTCGCGCGACGGCGTGTCGGCCAGGTACTCGACGACTTGCGGTTCGATGCCGGCGTGGCGGATCAAGGCAAGCGTGTTGCGCGAGGTGCCGCAGCGGGGGTTGTGGTAGATCGTGGCGTGCATGGGGGCCTCCTCAGGTGCAGCAGGATCGGGCGGGCAATGTGTTGCCGGGTGCCGCTTCGACTGCCGAGCTGGCCGCCGCCAGCGCACGGGCAGCAAGGTCACCCTTGCGCTCACTGTAGCGGTTGGTCAGATGGTCGCTGCGGCCACGCACCAGCAGGGTGAACTTCACCAGCTCCTCGACCACGTCGACCACGCGGTCGTAGTACGGCGACGGCTTCATGCGGCCGGCGTCGTCGAACTCCTGCCAGGCCTTGGGCACCGACGACTGGTTGGGGATGGTCACCATCCTCATCCAGCGCCCGAGCAGGCGCAGGGCGTTGACCACGTTGAACGACTGCGAGCCGCCGCAGACCTGCATCACCGCCAGCGTCCGGCCCTGCGTTGGGCGCACGCCACCTTCCTCCAGCGGCAGCCAGTCGATCTGGTTCTTGAATACCGCGCTCACCGCGCCATGGCGTTCCGGACTCACCCACACCTGGCCTTCGGACCACAGCGACAGCGCGCGCAACTCCGCCACCTTCGGGTGGTCGGCATCGACGCTGCCCTGCATCGGCAGGCCATGGGGATCGAACACGCGGGTTTCCGCGCCGAAGTGGCGCAGCAGGCGCTCGGCCTCGCGCGCGAGCTTGCGGCTGCACGACTCCGGGCGCAGCGAACCGTACAGGAGCAGGATCCGTGGCGGATGTTCGCTGCCGGTCCCCGGCGCCAGTGGATCGAGAAACGAAACCGGCACCGCGTCGGGTACCAGGTTCGGGAGTCCGGCATGCGTCGTCATGGTTGCCTCACGCAAAATGTTTCGACTATTCTAGAAACATGGAACTGAAAAGCGCAACCGCCGCATTGGCCGCCCTGGGGCACCCGACGCGTCTGGCGGTGTTCCGCCTGCTGGTCGAGGCCGGGCCCGAAGGCCATACGCCGGGGGAGATCATGGATGCGCTGTCGCTGCCCGGCGCCACCCTGTCGTTCCATCTCAAGGAACTCACCGCGGCGGGCCTGATCGACGGCGAAGCACAGGGCCGGCACATTTCCTATCGCGCCGATTTCAGCGCGATGAACGGCCTGGTCGAGTTCCTGACCCGGAACTGCTGTGGCGGCGACCAGGGCCGTTGCCCGCCTGCATCCCGACCGGTCCCCGCTGGCGCCCGCAAAGCGCGTGGAGCCTGAGACGTGCTGCTCGCGCTGCTGATCTTCATCGCCACCATCGCCCTGGTCATCTGGCAACCGAAAGGCCTCGGCGTCGGCTGGAGTGCGTCGCTCGGCGCGGTGCTGGCGCTGCTGACGGGCGTCGTCGGCGTAGCCGACATCGCCACGGTCTGGGGCTTCGTCTGGAACGCCACCTTCACCTTCGTCTCGGTGATCCTCATCAGCTTGGTGCTCGACGAGGCGGGCTTCTTCGAATGGGCGGCGCTGCACGTGGCGCGCTGGGGCGGGGGCAACGGGCGCAGGCTGTTCGTCTTCCTCGTGCTGCTCGGTGCGGCGGTGGCGGCGCTGTTCGCCAACGACGGGGCGGCGCTCATCCTGACGCCGATCGTGATCGCGATGCTGCTGGCGCTGAAGTTCAGCCCCGCGGCCACCCTGGCGTTCGTGATGGGCGCGGGATTCATCGCCGACACCGCGAGCCTGCCGCTGGTGGTGTCCAACCTGGTCAACATCGTCTCGGTCGATTACTTCGACATCGGCTTCGCCGAGTACGCCTCGGTGATGGTCCCGGTCAACCTGGTTTCGGTGGCCGCAACGCTTGCCGTGCTGCTGTGGTTCTTCCGCCGCGACATTCCCGGGACCTACGACGTGACGCAGTTGCGGGATCCGGCTCTGGCCATCATCGATCGCGCCACCTTCAACGCCGGCTGGGTCGTGCTGGTCCTGTTGCTGGTCGGGTTTTTCGGGCTCGAACGCCTGGGCGTGCCGATCAGCGCGGTGGCCGGGGCCGGCGCGCTGGCGTTGCTGGTGGTGGCCGGGAGGGGGCACAGGATCTCGACCCGCAAGGTGGTGCGCGATGCGCCGTGGCAGATCGTGGTGTTCTCGCTGGGCATGTACCTCGTGGTCTATGGCCTGCGCAACAACGGATTGACCGACCACCTGGCCGGGTTGCTCGACTCGTTCGCCAGCCATGGCGCGTGGGCCGCGACCTTCGGCACCGGCCTGCTCTCGGCCTTCCTGTCGTCGGTCATGAACAACATGCCCACCGTGCTGGTGGGCGCACTGGCCATCGACGCCAGCCAGGCAGAGGGGCCGGTGCGCGAGGCGATGGTGTACGCAAACGTCATCGGCAGCGACCTGGGACCCAAGTTCACCCCGATCGGCAGCCTGGCCACGCTGCTGTGGCTGCATGTGCTTGCGCGCAAGGGCATCCGCATCACCTGGGGCTACTACTTCAAGGTCGGCATGGTCCTGACCCTGCCCGTGCTGCTGGCGACGCTGGCCGCGCTGGTGCTGCGCCTGGGACTCGCGTGAGCGGCGCTCGGCGGGCCCGGCCACTCCCAACCTGTTTTCCCCGCCCACTGCCGAGGTGACCGCCATGAAGGACCGATACAACATCCTGTTCGTATGCACCGGCAATTCGGCCCGCAGCATCATGGCCGAAGCCGTGGCCAACCGCCTCGGCGGCGAACGCATGCGCGCCTTCAGCGCGGGGAGCCATCCGCAAGGCCATGTGCACCGCGGCGCGCTGCAGGTGCTGGACGCCGCCGGCCTTGCGACATCCGGACTGCGCAGCAAGAGCTGGGAGGAATTCGCGGCTGCGGATGCACCGGTGATGGACCTGGTGATCACCGTCTGCGACCGCGCTGCGGCAGAGGCCTGCCCCCACTGGCCCGGTCATCCGGTCACCGCACACTGGAGCATTCCCGATCCGGCCGCCGTCGAAGGCAGTCCGGAGCAGGTGGAGCGGGCCTTCAGCCTTGCGCTGCAGATGCTGCACCAGCGGATCTCGTTGCTGCTGTCCCTGCGCCCCGGTGACTGGGACCGTCTTGCCATCGAATCCCTTGCCGCAATGGAGACCAACGCATGACCATCCGTGTCGGCATCAACGGCTTCGGCCGCATGGGTCGCCTGACGCTGCGCGCGGCGTGGGACGAGGCGGACATCGAGTTCGTCCACATCAACGATCCCGCAGGCGACGCGGCCACGCTGGCGCACCTGCTGAACTTCGATTCGGTCCACGGCCGCTGGGACCGCGCGATCGCCGCCGACGGCGATGTGCTGGTCGTCGACGGCAGGCGCATCCCCTCACGCGCAACAAGGAACTTGCGGCCAGCGACTGGTCGGCTTGCGACGTCGTGGTCGAAGCGTCATGCCGACGCCGACGGCGTTTCGCTGGACGTGGGCTTCTACTACATGGCCAACGCCATGGGCCGGCTGCTGGGTACGGTGCTGTCCGGCTGGGTATACCAGGCCGCGGGGCTGGAGGCCTGCCTTGCAATCTCCGCCGTGCTCGTCGCGCTTGCCGCGATCATTTCGATCGGACTGCCGCAGCATCACCCTTCCGGGGCGTCGTCCGCATGAGCACCACGCGGGACCTTGACGTGGATGTGCTGGTGATCGGGGGCGGGCAGGCCGCGCTCGCCACCGCGTACTTCCTGCGGCGCACGGGACTGTCGTTCCTGCTGGTCGACGCCGAGGATGGCCCCGGCGGGGCGTGGCGGCACGCATGGGATTCGTTGACGCTGTTCTCCCCCGCCACATGGAGTTCGATCGCGGGCCGGCAGATGGTGTCGCAAAGGGAAGGGTATCCCGCGCGCGACGACGTGCTCGCCTACCTGTCCGACTACGAGGCGTACTACGCGATCCCGGTCGAGCGGCCCGCGCTGGTGCAGTCCGTGCACCGCGCGGACGGCCGCCTCGTCGCATCCGGCGCGGGCCGGCGATGGTCGGCCCGCGCGATCGTCAGTGCGACCGGCACCTGGCGCAATCCCTTTGTTCCGGAGTATCCCGGGGCGGCCCTGTTTGCCGGCGAGCAGCTCCACTCCTCGCACTACGTCGAGCCGGAGCGTTTTACGGGGAAGAAGGTGCTGGTCGTGGGTGGAGGCAACTCGGGCGCGCAGATCCTCGCGGAGGTGTCGCGGGTGGCCGAGGCACGCTGGGTCACGCAGCAGGCGCCGTCCTTCCTGCCCGACGACGTCGATGGCCGCGTGCTGTTCGCGCGCGCCACCGAGCGCTGGAGGGCGCAGCAGGCTGGCAAGGTCGTGGACGTGCCCGTCGGCGGACTCGGTGACATCGTGATGGTGCCGCCGGTGCGCGAGGCCCGCGGGCGCGGCGTGCTCCATGCGGTGGCACCGTTCGAACGTTTCACCGCCACCGGCGTGGCGTGGGCCGACGGCCGCGCGGAGCAGGTGGATGCCGTGATCTGGTGCACCGGATTCAGGCCTGTACTGGGCCACCTGCAGCCGCTGGACGTGCTTGAAGCCGATGGCCGCGTTCTCGTCGACGGTACGCGCTCGGTGAGATGCCCGCAGCTCTGGCTGGTCGGCTACGGCGACTGGACCGGCGCGGCCTCGGCCACGCTGGTCGGCGTGACACGCTACGCCAGGGACACCGTAGCCGGGATCAGCGCCGCACTCGAGCCAGTTCCCCAGAACTCGCCGAACGCCTCGCCATAGCGGCAGCACCGGCACGTGGCGGGTGCGCAGCACGTGGGTGGTGGTGCTGCCCACGATCATGTTGCGGATCCGCGAATGTCCTGGGCACCCAGGACAGCGAAACCGGGGCGGAGGCACAAAAAACCCCGCTTTCGCGGGGTTTCGTGTCATCTCGTCGAAGGGCGTGGCCCCCCGACATGTTGCAGATGGTGCCCGGAAGAGGACTCGAACCTCCACGGAGTTGCCCCCGCTAGCACCTGAAGCTAGTGCGTCTACCAATTCCGCCACCCGGGCAGGTGGGCGCGTATGTTGCAATGCGGTGCACCCGGTGTCAACGCCTGTGTGAGAAGTTCACCACGGCCCGCGCGTACAATTGCGCGATGACAAAGACCACAGGCAAGGGCGGCAGCGGCCGCGACATCTCTTCCGCCAAGGCGAAGAGCGGCAAGGCGCAGGGCGACCAGCCCGGGAAGGGCGAGACCGGCGGCAAGGAACACGGCGCACATCCGCCATCGCCGCGCGCAAAGCCGGCCGCGCTGCCCGGCTGGATGCCCGATCCGGCACTGGTGCGCGCGATGTCGGCTTCATCGCGTGGCACGACGGCCAAGGCGCGCGACACGACGCGCGACGCGCCTCCGGATTCCCCCGCACAGGCCGAGGCGCAGAAGCCTGCCGCGCCCAAGACTCCGCCTCCCCAGGCGCGATCCACGCGCGCACCCACGCGCAGGGACGCACCGCAGCCGCACCGGAAGCAGGCACCGGCGCCTGCCGCGGGTATGCCGTTCCAGGATCCGCAGGCCGCACGTGAAGCCGGCCGCTACGAGCATCCGATCGCCAGCCGCGAAGCGATCCTTGAAGTGCTGGCCGGCGCCGATGGCCCGATGGATGCCGAAGCACTCGCCGCGCGCCTCGGCCTGCTCGAGCCGCACCGCGCCGACGCGCTGGACAAGCGCCTGGGTGCGATGGTTCGCGACGGCCAGATCCTCAAGAACCGGCGCGGCGGCTTCGTGCCGGCGCGCCAGCTCGACCTGATCCCGGGCACGGTGATCGCCAACCCGGAAGGCTTCGGCTTCCTGCGGCCGGAAACCGGCCACGGCGACGACCTGTTCCTGCCGCCGGCGGAAATGCGCAAGGTGATGCATGGCGACCGCGTGCTCGCGTCGGTCACCGGCGTCAACCGCCGCGGCCGCGAGGGTGCGATCGTCGAAGTGCTGGAGCGTCGCGTCACGCGCCTCATCGGCCGCTTCGCGCTGGAGTCCGGCATCAGCTACGTGGTGCCGGATGACAAGCGCATCCAGCGCAACATCCAGATTCCGGCAGATGCACGCCAGGAGGCACGCGACGGCCAGCTCGTGGTCTGCGCGATCGTCACCCCGCCCGACAGCCATCGCCCGCCGATCGGCCGCATCCTCGCGGTGCTCGGCGACAAGCTCACCGCGTCGATCGCGGTCGAGGCCGCGATCCACGGCCATGACATCCCGCACGAGTTCCCGCCCGAGGTGCTCGACGAGGCCATGGCCGTGCCGCTGGAGGTGGACGCCGCGTCCGCCGAGCGCCGTCTGGACCTGCGCCGCCTGCCGCTGGTGACCATCGACGGCGAGGACGCCAAGGACTTCGACGACGCCGTCTATTGCGAGCCCAACCGCGACGGTTTCCGCCTGATCGTGGCGATCGCCGACGTCTCGCACTACATCCGCCCGTCGGCGCCGCTCGATGTCGAGGCGCAGAAGCGCGCGACGTCGGTGTATTTCCCCGGCTTCGTCGTACCGATGCTCCCGGAAACGCTGTCCAACGGCATCTGTTCGTTGAAGCCCAAGGTCGATCGCCTGTGCTTCGCCTGCGACATGCAGGTCGACCGCAAGGGCAACGTGGTGTCGTCGTCGTTCCACGAGGCGGTGATGAACTCGCACGCGCGCCTGACCTACACCCAGGTCTGGAACGCGGTCGGCGAGGGCGTCCCCGAGGCCGATCGCGACGCCGCCCAGGCCTTCATCGGCGCGCAGCTGCCGCAGGTTCGCCAGCTGCACCAGCTGTTCCAGGTGCTGGAGAAGGCGCGCCGCCAGCGCGGCGCGATCGACTTCGAGACCTCCGAGGTGCGCTTCGTGCTCGGCCCGCAGGGCGAGGTGACCCAAGCCGGCATGATCCAGCGCAACGACGCGCACAAGCTGATCGAGGAATGCATGATCGCGGCCAATGTGCAGGCCGCGCTGTTCCTGCTCGAAGCCGCGGTGCCGGCGCCGTTCCGCGACCACGACCGGCCGCCGGAAGCCAAGTACGCCGACCTGCTGGAGTTCCTGAAGGAATTCCAGCTGCGCCTGCCGACCTGGCAGAAGGTGCAGCCCAGGGACTACCGCAAGCTGCTGGAGACCGTGCGCGAGCGCCCGGACGCGGCGCTGCTGGAGTCGGTGCTGCTGCGCAGCCAGTCGCTGGCGGTGTACGCGCCGGAGAACATCGGCCATTTCGGGCTGGCGCTGGAGGCGTACGCGCACTTCACGTCGCCGATCCGCCGCTACGCCGACCTGCTGGTGCACCGCGCCATCAAGCACGCGCTCAGCGGCGGCAAGGCCGCCAATTACGAATACTCCGCGCACCAGATGACCGCGCTGTCGCTGCAGTGCTCGGAGCGTTCGCGGCGCGCCGACGAGGCGCAGCGCGAGGTCGACGAGCGCTACCGCGCGGCATGGATGGAAGAGCACATCGGCCGCGAGTTCGACGGCGTGGTGAGCGGCGTGACCAGCTTCGGCCTGTTCATCGAACTGGCCGAGTCCAAGGTCAACGGCCTGGTGCACGTGACCCAGTTGCCCAACGACTTCTACCACTTCGACCCGATCCGCAAGACCCTGACCGGGCAGCGATCGGAGCGCGAATACCGTCTGGGCGACAGCGTGCGCATCGTGGTGCTCAAGGCCAGCGTGGAGGAGTTGAAGATCGACTTCCGTCTGGTCGGCGAAGGCCAGGGCACGCCCGGTGACCCGGGTGAGCCGCGCGGGCAAGCGCCGCGCGGCCAGCCGGCGAAGCGCGCGAAGAAGAAGTACTGAGCGCGACCGCCAGGGCACTTATGACAAGCAAGCAGAACCAGTGGATCGTCGGCATCAATGCGGTCGCGTCGGCGATCGAGCACGATGCAGACAATGTGCGCGAAGTGTTGCTGGAGGCGGGCGGCAAGAACCCCCGTATCGGCGACATCGAGGACAACGCGCGCCGACGCGGCATCGACGTGCGCCGCGTGGCGCAGCAGGCGCTGGACGGCGTGGCCGGTGGCCTGCGCCACCAGGGCGCGGTGGCGCGCTACGCCGCGGCGAAAACCTTCGACGAGGATGCGCTGCCGGGCCTGGTGGAGGCGGCCGAAGGCCGTGCGCTGCTGCTGGTGCTCGATGGCGTACAGGACCCGCACAACCTCGGCGCCTGCCTGCGCAGCGCCGCCGCGGCGGGCGTGACCGCGGTGCTGATCCCCAAGGACAAGGCGGTGCAGGTCAACGCCACGGTGCGCAAGACCTCGGCGGGCGCCGCGGACAGCATCCCGGTGGTGCGCGTGACCAACCTCGCGCGCAGCCTGCGCGAGCTGCAGAAGCAGGGCGTGTGGATCTACGGGCTGGCGGGTGACGCCGCCGCGTCGCTGTACGCCATCGACCTGCGCGGCAATGTGGCCCTGGTGCTGGGTGGCGAAGGCGAAGGCCTGCGTCGCTTGACCCGCGACATGTGCGACCAGCTGGTGTCGCTGCCGATGCCCGGTGCCATCGCGGCCGGCGTTGAAAGCCTCAATGTGTCGGTGGCCGCCGGCGTGTGCCTGTTCGAGGCGGTCCGCCAGCGCGTCTAGGCGGGCAGGGTGTCGCCGCCGACAGCCGGGGTGCCCTGCGCGCCGCCGGCACTGTCCGAGGCACCTGCCTCGGGCGCCGGCTGGGCATGCCGGCCCCAGGCGTTGGCGATGATGCAGAACAGTTCGCCGGTGCGTTCGGTGTCGTAGACGGCCGAGTGCGCCTCGTCGCTGTTCCAGTCCATGCCCGCCGCCTGCACCGCGCGCGCCAGCACGGTCTGGCCATAGGCGAGGCCCGCCATGGTGACGGTGTCGAACACGCTGAAGGGATGGAAGGGATTGCGCTTGTGCCCGCTGCGCGCGACCGCGGCATTGAGGAAATTCAGGTCGAAGTGCGCGTTGTGGCCCACCAGGATCGCGCGCTGGCAGCCGTGCTTGCGCATCGCCGCGCGCACCGGCGCGAACACGTGGTCCAGCGCCTCGTGCTCGCCTTTGGCGAAACGGAAGGGATGGTCGAGGTCGATGCCGGTGATCTGCAGCGACTTCGGATCGATGTCGGTACCGGGTGCCGGCACCACGTGCGCGCTGGCGCCTTCGCCGAGCACGTAGCGGCCGGTCGCGTCCAGGTCGACCGGGCGCACCGCGATCTCCAGCAGCGCGTGGCGGTTCCAGTCGAAGCCGCCGGTCTCGACATCGACCACCACCGGCAGGAAGCCGCGGAAGCGCGCCGACATGGGGGCGAAGGACGGGGGCGTGGAAGGTTCGGGCAGGGTGCTCACCGGCGCTAGTCTAGCCGAGCGCGCCGGCCACCTTTCAACGCCGCACCCCGGTCACGATGCCCTGGCGGTGCCATTGCCGCAGCATCGCCACGCCCTGCGCGAGAAAGCCGGCATCGCAGGCCATGCCGGCCTCGCCGGCCAGCGCCGCCAGCTGTTCGCGACCACCCAGGGCGGGCGCCTCATCCAGACGTTGCAGCAGCCGCCAGGCCAGCGCGCTGGGCGCGTGGAACCGGACCCGGCCATCGGCCTCGCGATGCAGCAGCAGGAGCGTCGGCTGCAGCGGTGGCTCGCCCGGCTGGAAATCCGGGCCGATGCGCTGCACCGGCCAGGCATAGGCCAGTGGCCAGGCCAGCGGCGACAGCACGGGCGCGCCCGACAGCAGCGCTGCGTCGACGTCGGTGGCGGGCGCGTCGAGCGGGTCATGGGCGATGTCATCGATGCGTGCCTCGCTGATCTGCAGCGCCAGTTCGATCCATTCGTAGTGCGCCAGTTCGGCCAGCCACGGCTCGCGGCCGCCACTGTCCTCGAGGTAGCGCAGGAACTCGCGCGCCACCTCGGTGAACAGCGGCGTGCGCGCGCCATGCCCCCGGTAGAAATCGCGCACGAGCGCTGGCCAGCGCTCGCCGTAGACACGCTTGATCACCGGGAAGTTGCCGCCCAGCAGGCCCTCGATGTTGTTGAAGAACAGGTCGCGGTAGATCTCCAGGCGGCGCGGCTCGATGCCGGCGGGCGGCGGTGCGCGTTCCGGGTCGCGGATGTAGGCGGCCAGCGCGTCCTGTTGCGCGCGCAGGGTTTCTTCGCCGCTCCGGTCGCCGGGGACGCGATCAGGCGGCATGGTCGCGCAGCGTCGCGGCAGTCAGATGGCCGCGCACGGTATCCAGTTCGCCGAGCAGCGCGTCGAAAGGCGGGAAGTTGAAGTCGCGCTCCAGGACCGTCGGGTGCGTGCCGTGCACGCGGTAGGCCTCGGCGAGCAGCGCCCAGACCGGGTCGCCGACCGCCGCGCCATGGGTGTCGATCTTCAGGTCCGGGGCTTCGTCGTAGTGGCCGGCGACATGGATGCAGGCGATTCGCGAGGATGGCAGCCCGCGCAGGAACGCATGCGCGTCATAGCCGTGGTTGGTCGCATTGACCACGATGTTGTTGACGTCGAGCAGGAGGTCACAGTCGGCTTCGGCCAGCACCGCGTTGATGAACTCCAGTTCGTCGAGCGCTGTCGCCGCTTCGACCGGAATGACGGCGTAGTAGGAAATGTTCTCGACCGCGATGCGGCGGCCCAGGATGTCCTGCGCACGGCGGATGCGCGCGGCGACGTGGTGCACCGCCTCCTCGGTGAACGGCAGCGGCAGCAGGTCGTAGAGCTGGCCCAGGCGGTCGCCGCAGGCACTCAGGTGTTCGCTGTAGAGCGGCGCACGGTGTGCGTCGAGAAAGCGCCGCAGCTTGTGCAGGAAGGTCTCGTCCAGCGCGGCCGGGCCGCCGAGGGAAAGCGACAGGCCATGGAAGACCATCGGGTGGCGTGCCGCCAGTTCGGCGAAGGCATCGCCCATGGCGCCGCCAACGCCCATCCAGTTTTCGGGCGCGGCCTCGAGGAAATCGAAGCTGCCCGCGGGCGCCGCGCGCAGCTCCGCGAGCAGGCCGCGGCGCAGCCCGAGGCCAACGCTGCGAGGGTCGAGCACCGGCACCATGGCGGCTACCGGTGCGCGCGCGCCGCGCGCACCGGTGTCAGGCCTGGCTCAGGCGGCGCCGCCGCACTTGCCCTCGCCGCACTTGCCTTCGCCGCACTTGCCTTCCTGTGCCGCCTTGCCGTCGCCTGCCTTCTTTTCGGCGTGGTGCGCGTCGTGCTCGGCCTGGTCGACGAAACCGTCGCTGTTGACGTCCATGGCCGCGAAGTAGGCGGCATCCTTGTCCGGGTGGCGCGCGGTGAATTCGGCGGCGGAGATGCGGCCATCACCGTCGCTGTCGACCTTGCTCATGCCGCAGGTGCCTTCGCCGGTCTTGGCGGCGGGCTCGCCGGTGGCCTGTGCGCTCACTGCGGTGCCGGCCGCCATGTAGCCGCTGCCCAGCTGGTGCATGGCGAACGCGGAGCCGGAAAGTGCGATGCCGCCGAGCGCGGCCATGGCCAGGGCGACGGGTTTGTTCGTGGGCTTCGACATGTCGGTCTCCATCTTGCCCGGCGGATGCCGGGAGGCGGATTATGCCGCAGCCCGGCGTGCTGCATAGCAGCACACGCGGCCGGCATTCAGGCGGTGGTATTGGTGTCGTCGCGCTTCTCGCGGGGCGGCAGGTTGTCCTCGCCACGCACCACGAACCAGATGTTCTCGGCGATGTTGGTGGCGTGGTCGCCGATCCGTTCGAGGTTCTTGGCCATGAACAGCAGGTGCGTGCAGCCGGTGATCGCGCGCGCGTCCTCCATCATGTAGGTGAGCAACTCGCGGAACAGGCGGGTGTAGGCGGCATCGAGTTCGGCATCGCGCTCGCGGACGCGCTGCGCGGCCTCCGCGTCGGCGTTGCGGTAGGCCTCGAGCACGTCGCGCACCTGGCGCGCGGCGAGCACCCCGAGTGGTGCAAGGCCCCCGGCGAGCGGCAGCGGCGGCGCCTGGTTGAGCGCCTTGGAGCGCTTGGCGATGTTGCTGGCGTAGTCGCCGATGCGCTCGAGGTCGGACACGATGCGCAGCGCGGCGAGGATTTCGCGCAGGTCGCGTGCCAGCGGGCCGCGCGTCGCGGTCATCATGACGTCCTGGCTGACCTCGCGCTCGATCGCGTCGATGGCCTCGTCGTTGGCGATGATGCGCTCGGCGGCGCGATCGTCGCGGCGCTCCACGACATCGAGCGCGGCTTCGAGCTGGGCGACCGACATCTCGCCCATGCGCAGGATCTCGTCGATGATGCGTTCGCGTTCTTCGTCCTGGGCGCGCAGGATGTGGTCATGGGGCTGCATGGTCATCCGAACCTTCCGGTGATGTAGTCCTCGGTCTGCTGCTTCGAGGGATTGGAAAAGATGGTCGCGGTGGCGTCGTGTTCGACCATATCGCCGAGATACATGAACGCCGTGTAATCGGAGACGCGCGCGGCCTGCTGCATGTTGTGGGTGACGATGACGATGGTGTAGTCGAGCTTGAGCTCTTCGATGAGCTGCTCGATGCGGCTGGTGGAGATCGGGTCCAGCGCCGAGGTCGGCTCGTCGAGCAGCAACACCTCCGGCTTCAGCGCCACCGCGCGTGCGATGCAAAGCCGCTGCTGCTGGCCGCCGGACAGGCCCAGCGCGCTCTGCTGCAGCTTGTCCTTGACCTCGTCCCACAGCGCCCCCTGGCGGAGCGCGCCTTCGACGCGCGCGTCCATCTCGGCCTTCGACAGCTTTTCGTGGTGGCGGATGGCGTAGGCGATGTTCTCGTAGATGGTCATCGGGAACGGCACCGGCTTCTGGAACACCATGCCGACCTTCGAACGCAGGCGGTTCATCGGGTACTTGGGCGCCAGGATGTCCTCGCCGTCGAGCAGGATGCTGCCGCTCGCCACCTGCCCCGGATACAGGGCGTAGATGCGGTTGAACACCCGCAGCAGCGTCGACTTGCCACAGCCGGACGGCCCGATGAGCGCACTCACGCGCTTTTCGGGGATGTCCATGTTGACGCCCTTGATGGCGTGGAACTTGCCGTAGTGGAAGTCGAGGCCGCGCACCTGGATCTTGATCGGCGCCTTCGCGGCGGCCGTGGCGCGTTCCGGGGTCGCGGTGGAAAACGCGATGCGCCCGGCTGCTTGGAGGTGGGGGGAGCTGTCGTTCATCGACGGGATCCGGAGGGGAAGGGTGTCAATCATTCGGGATGCGGTTGCGCAGCAGCAGCGCACGCGCCACCAGGCCGATCAGCAGCACGAACACGGTCAGCACCAGCGCACCGGCCCAGGCCAGCTGTTGCCAGCTCTCGTAGGGGCTGGCGGCGTACTGGTACATGACCGTGGGCACGCTGGCCATCGGCTGCATGATGTTGCTGTTCCAGTACAGGTTGCCGAACGCGGTGAACAGCAGCGGCGCGGTCTCGCCGCTGATCCGCGCCAGCGCCAGCAGGATGCCGGTCACGATGCCCGCCGACGCGCTGCGGTAGAGGACCTGCACGGTGACCTTCCACTGCGGGACGCCGAGCGACAGCGCCGCCTCGCGCATCTGCGTCGGCACCAGCCGCAGCATCTCGTCGGTGGTTCGCAGCACCACCGGCAGCACGATGAAGGCGAGCGCGACGGCACCGGCGAAGGCCGAGAAATTGCCGCCGCTGCGCATCACCAGCAAGGTGTACACGAACAGGCCGAGCACGATCGATGGTGCCGACATCAGGATGTCGTTGATGAAGCGCACGGTGCCCGCGATGCGGCTGCGGCTGCCGTACTCGGCCAGCCACGTGCCCGCGGCGACGCCCAGCGGCGCGCCGATCAGGATCGCCAGCCCGCACATCACGGCCGAGCCGAACAGCGCATTGCGCAGGCCGCCTTCGGCCATCGGCGGCGGCGTGTCCTGGGTGAACAGCTGCCAGTTCACGCCGGCGATGCCCTTGCTGACCAGCGTCCACAGGATCCAGGCCAGGAACACCAGCCCGAGCACGGCCGCAACGCAGGACAGCACCATCGCCGCCGCACTGGTGATGCGCCGGCGCAGGTACAGGCTGTCGGCGGCCCGCTGTCGATCGACCACGGCCGACATCAGTTGCCCTCCCTGCGTGCGAGCCGCGACAGCATCGTGCGTGCCAGCGCGAGCACGATGAAGGTCACGATGAACAACACGAAGCCGAGCAGCAGCAGCGCGGAGCGGTAGGTGTCGGTGGCTTCGCCGAAGTCGTTGGCGATCAGCGCGGCGATGGTGGTGCCGGGCTCAAGCAGCGACGGCGTCAGGCGCACGCTGTTGCCGACCACGAACGCGACCGCCATGGTCTCGCCCAGTGCGCGCCCCAGGCCGAGGAAGATGCCGCCGATCACCGCCGAGCGTGTGTAGGGCAGCACCACGTCCCAGCAGACCTCCCATTTCGTCGAGCCCAATGCATAGGCCGACTCCTTCAGCCGCGTTGGCACGGTCAGGAACACCTCGCGCATCACCGAAGAGATGAAGGGGATGACCATGATCGACAGCACCAGGCCGGCGGTGAGCAGGCCGATGCCCAGCGGCGGGCCCTGGAACAGCGCGCCGACCAGTGGCAGGGTGCCGACGTGGTCGTTGAGCCACGGGGTGACGTGTTCGGTCATCACCGGGACGAACACGAACAGGCCCCACATGCCGTAGATGATCGACGGAATGCCCGCCAGCAGCTCGATCGCTGTGCCGACCGGTCCACGCAGCCAGCGCGGCGCGACCTCGGTCAGGAACACCGCGATGCCGAAGCTCACCGGCACCGCCACCAGCATGGCGATGATCGCGGTGACCACCGTGCCGTAGATCGGCGCGAGCGCACCGTAGCGGTTCTCGACCGGATTCCACTCGGACGACAGGAAGAACGACAGTCCCTGCGATTGCAGGGCGTCACGGCCCCCCCAGAGCATCGCCAGCGCGGCGGTGGCGAGTGACAGCACCACGAAGACCACGGTGGCCACCAGCGCGTAGCGGAACCAGCGGTCGGCGCGCGCATCGCGCATGTCACGCGTGCGCGGGACGGTGTCGGGGAGTGTGCTGGCGCTCATCTGGGTCCCTGGCGTGCGAGGACGCCCGCCGCGGATGCGGCGGGCGCTGGCGTCACTTGTACTCGGCGGCCCAGTACGCCTCGATCTGCTGCACCAGCTCCGGCGGCAGCGGCACGTAGTGCAGGTCGGCGGCCTGCGCCTGGCCATTCTCGAGCGCCCACTTGAAGAAGGCCAGAGCGGCCTTGCTGCGCGCCGGATCCTTCGGCTGCTTGGGCATCAGCATGAAGTTGGTGGCGGTGATCGGCCAGGACTCGGCGCCGGGCGCGTCGGTGATCACCAGGTTGAAGTCGGTGGCGCCGGCCCAGTCGGCGGTACGCGCCGCGGCGGCGAAGCTGTCGGCGCTCGGTGTCACGAAGTTGCCGGCGGCGTTCTGCAGCGAGGCGTACGGCATGGTGTTCTGCAGCGCGTAGGCCAGCTCCACGTAACCGATCGAGCCCTTGATCTGCTGCACATACGAGGCCACGCCTTCGTTGCCCTTGCCACCGACGCCCAGCGGCCAGGACACCGAGGTGCCTTCGCCAACCTTCGCCTTCCACGCCGGGCTGACCTTGGACAGGTAGTTGGTGAAATTGAAGCTGGTGCCGGAGCCGTCGGAGCGGTGCACGATGCTGATCTTGCCCGCAGGCAGGCCCAGGCCGGGGTTCAGCGCGGTGATCGCCGGATCGTTCCAGGTCGAGACCGTGCCGAGGAAGATGTCGGCGAGCAGCGGGCCGCTGAGCTTCAGCGCACCCGGCGCCAGGCCTTCGATGTTCACCACCGGCACGACGCCGCCGATCGCGGACGGGAACTGGCCGAGGCCTGCCTCCGCCAACTCGGCGCTGCTCAGCGGCTTGTCGCTCGAGCCGAAATCGACGGTGCCGGCCTTGACCTGCGCGATGCCGCCGCCGGAGCCGATCGACTGGTAGTTCACCTGGCTGCCGGTGGCGGCGTTGTAATCGGCCGACCAGCGCGAAATCAGGGGATAGATGAACGAGGCGCCGGCGCCGGACACCTGCGTGGCGACCGCGTCGCCGGCGCTGTCGGCAGATCCCGAAGCCGCGTTGGATGCAGTGGCCGGTGCGTCGGCGGAGGGCTGGCAGGCGGCGGCAAACAGCGCGACGGCGAGCGCCAGCGAGGCAGTGCGGAGCGTGGGCAGGGACATGGTGGGGTTTCCATAGGGAAGGAACGCCTTGCGGCGTACGGCCATTGGATGATGTTTTTATGACGCCTTCATGACAGCTGCCGCGCGGTTGCGTGGTCCAGCAGAAGGTTCTTCTACCAGTACCGGGGGAAGGGTTTCGAAAAAGCGGTGCCTGGCTCTTGGCTTTGCCCTGGGTTGCGGAGCCCCGTGGCGGCCTCTGCGCCGGCTACCGGCGCCCGACGCAAAAAAAGGGCCCGCAACGGGCCCTGGAATGCGAAGCATGAGGAGGAGAGAGGAGGGCAGCTTCTGATGGTTCCGGCCGTGGCAGGCATTCAAGCCTGTCGCAGTGACCCGCACATGTCGCAGCGGTGACAGGTGGATGACAGCGCGGGCAAGCGACCGACGCCGTCAATAGCTGCGGCATTGGCGGAAGCGCACCGGTGCCGCGTGCCCGGCGGGTGGTGTCAGCTGGACACGCGACGCGGCCAACGCCGGATAGCGCTCGATCAGCGGACAGACCGCGGCGAAGGCGTCATGGTCGGTATCGACCGCGGCCAGGAACACCTCCATGGTGGAAGGCGACGACCAGATCACGCGGTCGACCATCGGCAACGTGGACACCGCACTGGCCACGTCGCGGCGCTGCTGCTCGAGCGCGGCGTCGTCGGGATAGCGTTCGGGCGCGGGCGGCGGCGGAGCAGCTGAAACTGGCGCCGCGCCGGCGGGGGCTGCCTGTGTCAGGGGTGCAGGCCCCGGCCGGGCATCGGCATCGCCACGCGATGCCGAAAGCGCGGTGAACAGCGCCACGCCCGCCAGCAGCGCCAGCAGCCAGGCCGCCAGCGTGCGCTGGCGCGCGCGCGTGGCCGCGGCGGCGCGCAGTTGCCCGAGCAGCGGCGCGGGCACCAGGGCGCGGAGTTCGGGCCAAAGGGTGGCGCCGTCGAGCAGTTCGATCTGCGCGCGGCGCGCCGGCGCGCGCGCGTCGGCGGCAAAGCGCCCCTGGGTGACCAGCAGGCCGCCCGCGGCGTCCTGCACGCGCATGGCGGCGGCCAGTTCGTCCACGTCACGCCGGCCGAGTACGAATGCGCGGCCGTGCTTGCAGGCCAGCAGGTGATGCACGCCTTCGCATTCGAGGGTGAAGTCGCCATCGCCGGAGGGCGCCTCGCGGTCGACCACGCGGGTGAAGCCACGCAGCGCGAGTGCATCGAGCACGAGCGTGATGAAGCTCCGCCACGACATCTCCGACAGCGCCTCGATGCCGCCCGCCGCCTCGTCGCGGCGCTGCAGCACGCCCCGGATGACGAACGTGGCCGCCGCACCCACGGCAAGCGCCGCGGCGATCGCTACCAGCCAATGCATTGCTGCGCCCACGCGTGCTCTCCTGTCCAGGGCGTGAAGGATAGTCGCAAAGGCCGCGCCGACGGCCGGCGCATGGGCCGGGTCAGGCGAAGCGCTCGTCCAGCACGCGGCGGATCTCGGATTCGATCGTCCCGCGCATTGCCGACATCAGGAATCCGAGCTTGGCGCTGAGGTGCAGTTCGCTGGGCAGCAGTGCGATATGGCCGTCGATGCCGCTGCGCGAGAAATGCAGGGTGTCGCCCTCCCAGACGCACTCGGCGCCAAAACGGTCGGCGAGCTTGTCGGCGACCTGCTGAACTGCGTCGCGCGCCTCGGCAGGTGGAAGGGAATGCGCGTGGCGGATGTCGATGCCGGACATGGGATCCAACCTCTCTGCGTGGCCGGCCATTCTGCGGGCGCGCCGGCAGCGTTCCAAGCCTTTCCGCATGCTAGATTGCCTGCCGCATGGATACGCTCAGGCTTCGATTCGCGGGCAACGACGTCGATCTCCCGCTCACGGGGGGCGTGCACGGCATTGGCCGCATTGCGGATGGCAGCGGCGCGCTGGGCCCGGTGGCCGCCTCGCCGGCTGTCGCATTCTGCGTCGACCGTCGTGGCGTATGGCTCACGGTCCCTCCCGAAACCCGTGGCGTGCACGTCAACGGCCGCCCCGTGCGGCGCATGGCGATGCTGCGCGTGGGCGACGCGATCTTCGTCGACGGCACCGAGATGCGGCTGGTCGCGGCGCAGCCACCGCGGCAGCCGGACGCCGGTTTCGAAGACAGCGGCACGGAGCCCGGGGATGCGCGCGTGGTGCTGCGCGGCGTCGGCGGCCAGTACCACGGCCGCAGCTTCACGCTGGAGCGGCCGCGCCTGGTGGGGCGTGCCGCCGAAGCCGATATCCGTATCGATGAACCGGCCTTCGCCGAGCGCCATGCACGCCTGGAGATCCACCGCGGCGAAGTGGTGCTGCGCGACCTGGGCTCCGCCGAAGGCAGCGTGGTGAACGGCGAGGCGGTCCGCGACGCCGTGCTGCAGGCCGGTGACCAGGTGGTGTTCGACGCCCACCACCGGTTCGTGGTCGAGGCCCCGGCCGCCGCGCGCACCGCGCGTGCCGTCGAGCCCGAGGATTCCGGCTTGCCTGCCGCGGCGGACCCGTCCCGGCGGGGCAGCGGTGGCATGCGGCTGCCGTGGCTGCTGGTCGCCGCACTCGTGCTGGCGGGATTGCTCGCGTTGCTACTGCTGTTTGGCGCCGGCTGACCCGGTTGCCGCAGGCCGCGCCGCGCCCGTGCGTGCGGCGCGCCGCCACACGCGCCAGCCAAGCAGCACCACGAGGATGCCGGCATACAGCGCCGGTTCGCGGACGTCGGATTTCACGATCCACCAGAAATGCAGCACCGCCAGTACCGCGATCGCGTACACCGCGCGGTGCAACCGGGTCCATCGCCTCCCGAGCCTGCGCATCCAGCCGCGGGTCGATGTCACCGCCAGCGGCACCAGCAGCAACCACGCGGCGAAGCCGACGGTAATGTAGGGGCGCTTGGCGATCTCCTCGAACACCAGCGCCCAGTAACCGCGCAGGTCGAGCACCAGGTAGGCAGCGAAGTGCAGCGTGGCGTAGGCGAACGCGTACAGGCCGAGCATGCGGCGGAAGCGCAGCACCACCGCCTGGCCGCTGAGCGCACGCAACGGTGAGATCGCGAGCGTGACCAGCAGCAGGCGCAGCGCCCACAATCCCAGTTCGTGTTCGATCGCGGCCACCGGCTCCGCGCCGAGGGCGTCGATGTCGGCCCCGGTGTACACCTGCCACACCTGCCAGCCCAGCCACCCGAGCGGCGCCAGCGCCAGCGCGTGGACGGCCGCCTTGGCCGCGGCGACCCGGTTCAGTACCAGCGCTCCAGGTCCAGGCCGGCGTACATCGAGGCGACCTGTTCGGCATAGCCGTTGAACGGGAGGGTAGGGATGCGCCCGGCGAACAGGCGGTTGGCGGTGCCGGCGATGCGCCGCTCGGTCTTCTGGCTCCAGCGCGGGTGGTCGACGGCGGGATTGACGTTGGCGAAGAACCCGTATTCCCGCGGCTGCATGTCGTTCCAGGCCGTGCGCGGGCGGGTGCGGGTGAACTCGATGGCGACGATCGACTTGATGCCCTTGAAGCCGTATTTCCATGGCACCACCAGCCGCAGCGGCGCGCCGTTCTGCTGCGGCAGCGGCTTGCCGTACATCCCGGTGACGAGCAGGGTCAGCGGGTGCATGGCCTCGTCCAGGCGCAGCCCCTCGCGGTAGGGCCAGTCGATGATGCGGCTGCGGACGCCCGGCATCTGCCGCGGGTCGGCGAGCGAGGTGAAGGCGACGTACTTCGCGGCGGCCGTTGGCTGCAGCCGCCTCAGCACCGCGCCAAGCGGGACGCCCAGCCACGGGATCACCATCGACCAGCCTTCCACGCAGCGCATGCGGTAGACGCGTTCTTCCGGAACCAGCCCGGCCAGCAGGCCATCGATGGCCAGGGTGCCGGGCTTCGCGCATTCGCCGGAGACCGCGATGTTCCAGGGCGAGGTCACCAGCGTCTTCGCCGCGCGCGACGGATCGGCCTTGCCGCTGCCGAACTCGTAGAAGTTGTTGTAGCTGGTCGCGTCCTCGTAGCGCGTCTGCTCCTCGGCGGTGCGCAGGCCGGCGGCCAGCGATGCCGCGGACGGTGCGGGGCCTGCCACGGGGGCTGGCGGTTCGCCGCCACGGCAGCCAGCCGCCACCAGGGCGGGTGCCACCGCCAGGGTCTTCAGCAGGCGCCTGCGGTCGCGGTAGACCGCCTCGTCGGTGATTTCATCGCTCGCGATGGTCGGGATGTCGCGGTGGCGCATGCTTCGGGTCTCCATCCGGCCGCTGCTGTTGCGCTGCGGCATACTGCGGTCCAAACCCCAACGCTGCGCCGATGGCGCGCGCAAATCAAGGAACCTGCCATGTCCCGCGCCTACAACTTCAGCCCCGGTCCAGCCGCCATTCCGGAGAGCGTGCTGCGCCAGGCGCAGCAGGACATGCTGGAGTGGGGCGATGCGGGGGCGTCGATCGTCGAGATCAGCCACCGCGGCCCCGAGTTCATGGCGGTGGCCGCGACGGCCGAGGCCGACCTGCGCACGCTGCTCGCCATTCCGGACGATTATGCGGTGCTGTTCCTGCCCGGCGGCGCCACCACCCAGCAGGCGCTGCTGCCCTTGAACTTCGCGTCGCCCGGGCAGCGCGCGGACTACGTGTTGACCGGGCACTGGGGCAAGACCGCGACGCGCCAGGCCGGCATGTACGTCGACCTCAACGTGGCCGCGAGCAGCGAGGCCGGTGGCTTCCGCGACATCCCGCCGGCGGGCGAATGGCGCCTGTCGCCGGATGCCGCCTATGTGCATGTCACCGCCAACGAGACCATCCATGGCGTGGAGTTCCGACCCGCGGTCGCCGGGGGGCATGCCTTCCCGGACACGGGCGACGTGCCGCTGTTCGCCGATTTCAGCTCCAGCATCGCCTCGGAGCCGCTCGACATCTCGCGCTTCGGTGCGATCTACGCGGGTGCGCAGAAGAACCTCGGGCCGGTCGGCATCGCGGTGGTGATCGTGCGCCGCGATCTCCTCGAGCGCGCCGGCCAGCCGCGCGCGGACATCTTCGACTACCGCCTGCAACTGGCGGCCGACTCGATGCTCAACACGCCGCCCACCTGGAACTGGTACCTCGCCGGACTGGTGTTCCGCTGGATGCTGGACGAAGGCGGCGTGACGGAGTTCGCGCGCCGCAACGCCGAGAAGGCGCGACTGCTGTACGCGGCGATCGACGGCTCCGGCGGCTTCTACCGCAACGAGGTCGCGACCGCGGTGCGCTCGCGGATGAACGTGCCGTTCTTCCTGGCCGACGACGCGCACGATGCCGCGTTCCTGGAAGGTGCGCGCGAAGCCGGGCTCATCGGCCTCAAGGGCCATCGCGTGCTCGGCGGCATGCGCGCCTCGATCTACAACGCCATGCCGGTGGCGGGCGTGGCGGCGCTGGTCGACTACATGCAGGCGTTCCAGCAGCGCCATGGCTGAATCGACACCGGGCAAAGGTCGCAGGAAGGCCGGCAAGAAGGTCGCAGGATCACCACCGCAGGCCGCGGCCACCGCGGCTCCGACGCGTGTCGCCGTCACGGCAGCGGCCAAGTCAAGGCCCGACCTGGCCACCGTGCGCGGGCAGATCGACGGCATCGACCGCGAGATCCAGGCGCTGATCGCCGAGCGTGCCCTGTTCGCGCGCCAGGTCGGGCGCGCCAAGGGCAAGCTGGCCGCGGCGGTCGAGTACTACCGGCCCGAACGCGAAGCCCAGGTGCTGCGCCGCGTGGTGGACCGCAACGACGGCCCGCTGGCTGACGAGGTGCTGGTGCGCCTGTTCCGCGAGATCATGTCGGCGTGCCTGGCCCAGCAGGAGCCGCTGAAGATCGGCTACCTGGGCCCGGAGGGCACGTTCTCGCAGCAGGCCGTGCACAAGCACTTCGGACATTCCGCGCGCGGCCTGCCGCTGGCGAGCGTGGAAGAGGTGTTCGACGAGGTCGCGGCTGGCGCCGCGGATTTCGGCGTGGTGCCGGTGGAGAACTCGGGGCAGGGCACGATCCAGTCGACGCTCGACCTGTTCCCCACCTCGCCGCTGAAGATCTGCGGCGAGGTGGAGCTGCGCGTGCACCAGTACCTGCTGTCGCGCACCGGTCGAATGGAAGACGTCGAACGCATCTATTCGCACGGCCTGTCGCTGGCGCAGTGCCGCAACTGGCTGCGGCAGCACCTGCCCGGCGTCGAGGCGCACGCGGTGTCGAGCAATGCCGAAGGCGCACGCCGCGCGCGCAACGCCGATGACGCCGCGGCCATCGCCGGCGACAGCGCCGGCCACGTCTACGGCCTGAAGGCCATCGCCGGACCGATCGAGGACCGCAGCGACAACACCACGCGCTTCCTGGTGATCGGGCGCGCGTCGTTCCCGCCGTCCGGCAACGACCGCACCTCGCTGCTGGTGTCCATTCGCGACCAGCCGGGCGCGCTGTACCAAGTGCTGGAGCCGCTGGCGCGGCACGGGATCAGCATGAACCGCATCGAGTCGCGGCCCGAGCACGGCGCGCTGTGGCAGTACGCGTTCTTCATCGATGTCGGCGGCCATGTCGACGAGTCCCCGCTGAAGGACGCATTGGCGGAGGTGGATGCATTCGCCGGCGACGTGCGGGTGCTCGGCTCGTATCCGGTGGCGGTGCCGTGATGGCGCACGACGATGCCGCATGGGCGCAGGCGCGTGCGGTCGCCCCGGTGCGGGCGCTGCGCGCCTACGACCCGGGGCATGACATCGTCGCGCTGCGCGGCGCCTTTGCTCCCGGCGTCCTGCTCGAACTCGGATCCAACGAGAATCCGTACGGGCCGGGTCCGCGCGCACGCGCCGCCGCCGGCGCGGCGCTCCGCGACATCCAGCGCTATCCCGATCCGCTGGCCGGCGGGCTCAGGCGCGCGCTGGCCGCGCATCACGGCGTGGAGCCCGCGCAACTGGTGATGGGCAACGGCTCGCACGAGTTGCTGATGCAACTGGCGCAGGTGTTCGCCGGCCCAGGTGACGAGGTGCTGGTACCGGAGTACGGGTTCGCGGTGTTCGCCATCGCCGCCCACGCCGCAGGTGCCACGCTGCGCCGCGCACCGTCATTCGCGGTGGATGCCGTGATGCCGCGCGGACACGACCTGGTTGCGCTGCGCGCGGCGGTCACGCCCGCCACCCGCCTGGTCTACATCGACAACCCCAACAATCCGACCGGCACCTGGTTTGGCGCGGCGGCATTCGCGCGGTTCATGGACGCGGTCCCGGACGACGTGGTGGTGGTGCTCGACGAAGCCTATGCCGAGCTTGCCGACGCGGCGGACTTCGCCAGCGCACTGGCGCTGCTGCCGCGCCACCGCAATCTGGTCATCACCCGCACCTTCAGCAAGGCCCATGGGCTGGCCGGGCTGCGGATCGGCTACGCCATCGCGAACGTGGCCGTGGCCGCGCTGCTCGAGCGCGTGCGCGAGAGCTTCAACGTGGGGCTGGTTGCGCAGGCGGCGGCGACCGCGGCGCTCGCCGACCAGGCCTGGCTCGCCGACACGTCGCGGCGCAACAGTGAGGAGCGTGGGCGCCTGGGTACGGCGCTGCGCGCACGCGGCTTCGCCGTGGCGCCTTCGCAGGCGAATTTCCTGCTGGTCGACACCGGTGCCGCGACGGCGCGCATCGAGGCGGCACTGCTCGCGTCGGGCATCGTGCTGCGGCCGATGGCGGGTTACGGGCTTTCCGGGAGCCTGCGGATCACCGTCGGCACGGCCGCCGACAACGCGCGCCTGCTGCAGGCGCTGGACGCGCTGCCGTGAGCGCCGTGCGCGAGGACTGGGTGGCCGCGCGCGGAAGGGCGCTGTCCGGCGACACCGGGGTCCCCGGCGACAAGTCGATCTCGCACCGCGCGGTGATGCTGGCTGCGCTGGCCGACGGTGTGTCGCGCATCGACGGCTTCCTCGAGGGCGAGGACACCCGCGCCACCGCGGCGATCTTCCGCGCGATGGGCGTGCGCATCGATGCGCCATCCGAGTCCACGCGGGTCGTCCACGGCGTTGGGCTCGACGGCCTGCGCGCGCCTGCGTCGCTGCTCGACTGCGGCAACTCGGGCACCGCCATGCGGCTCCTGTCCGGCCTGCTCGCGGGGCAACCCTTCGACACCGTGCTCGGTGGCGACGCGTCGCTGTCGCGCCGGCCGATGCTGCGGGTCATGGCGCCATTGCGCGCGATGGGTGCCGCGATCGACTCAGACGACGGCGAGCGGCCGCCACTGCGCATCGCTGGCGGGCATCGCCTGCAGGGCATCCGCTTCGATTCACCGGTGGCCAGCGCGCAGGTCAAGTCCGCGGTGCTGCTGGCCGGGCTGTACGCCGAGGGTGGCACCGAGGTGCACGAGCCGCATCCGACCCGCGACTACACCGAACGCATGTTGTCGGCATTCGGCTGGCCGGTTGACTACGCGCCCGGCATGGCGCGCCTGGCTGGCGGCCATCGGCTGCGCGCGCGCGACATCGAAGTGCCGGGTGACTTCTCGTCTGCGGCCTTCCTGATCGTGGCCGCCACGCTGGTGCCGGGGTCTTCGCTCGTGCTGCGTTCGGTCGGCGTCGATCCGCGCCGCACCGGGCTGCTCGATGCGCTGCGTGCGATGGGTGCCGACATCCGTGAACGCGAGCGCCGGGCGGGGGCCTGCGGTCCGCTGGCCGACCTCGAGGTGCGGTACGCGCCGCTGCACGGCATCGCCCTGCCAGAGGCGCTGGTCGCCGACATGATCGACGAGTTCCCGGTGTTCGCCATCGCCGCCGCCTGCGCGCAGGGCACCACGCGCGTGACCGGTGCGGCCGAACTGCGCGTCAAGGAGTCCGACAGGATCCACGCCATGGCGACCGGCCTGGCCGCGCTGGGCGCCGACGTGCGGGAAACACCGGATGGCATGGTCATCGAAGGCGGCCGGCTCCGCGCCGGGCGCGTCGACAGTCTCGGCGACCACCGCATCGCAATGGCGTTCGCGGTGGCGGCACAGCGCGTGGAGGGCGAGGTCGCGATTGCCGACGTGGCCAACGTCGCCACATCGTTTCCGGGGTTCGACGCGCTGGTGCGGTCGCTCGGCTTTGCGCTGGAGCGCGCGCCGCCGATCTCCGGCTGACTGCGAACCGCGTGCGGCACCACCAGCACGCGTCACCCGGGGTGCGACCATCAGCGGTCGAGGCGGAACTCCACCGGCACTTCAACGGTGGAGGTCACGGCCTTCCCGCCGCGCATCGCCGGATCGAAACGCCACTGGCGCACCGCTGTCACGGCCGCCTGGTCGAGCGCGCGCGAGCCGCTGCGGCGCGCCACATCCACGCTGACCGGCGCACCGCTGGCATCGATGTCGGCGCTCACCAGCACCGTGCCTTCCTCGCGGGCACGGTAGGCCGTCGCCGGGTAGGTCGGCTCGACGCGCGTGACCGGCCTGGCCGCGCGGTCGGGCTGGACCCGTGGCGGCACCTTCGCCGCCGGGGCGCGGGCTGGCGTGGCCTCACGCGCGCGCTCGGCCTCCTGGCGCGCCTCATCCGCGGCGCGCTCGCGTTCCGCGGCGGCGTCCTGCGCGTCGCCGATCTCCACGGCGGGCGGGAGGGCGGGTTGTGGCGCGCTGGAGACACTGCCGCGCTGGTTGTACACGTACCAGCCGAAGGCCAGCAGGGCGAGCAGCAGCAGGATCCAGATCAGCGGGCTGGCGCTCTTGCGCGCGTACACCGCGTCGTCGCCCCCGGGCGGCGGCGGCGGCGGGGCGGGCGACGGGTTCGGATTGGACATGGCGGGTTCCTCGCAGCGTGATACGCCGAGCCTTCCACACTGCAGGTTGTGTCCGTGTGTGCGCCGCGCCTGTCAGCGGCCACTTTCGAACAGGATCGGCACGTTGACGACGCCAGCGGTTGGCGTCCCGTCGCGCATCGCCGGCCGGAAGCGCCAGCGTCGCACGGCATCGCGCGCGGCGCGATCAAGGTCGGTCGAGCCGCTGCTCGAAATCACCTCGACCTGGGCCGGCAGGCCACGGGCGTCGACATGGATGCGCAACAGCACCTCGCCGGACTGCCCGCGGCGCAGCGCGTTCGGCGGATACCTGGGGCCCGGATTCTCGATTGGCACCGGCGAACTGGCGGAAAGACCGGTCTCGGCCGGGCGGCTGTCGCCAGCAAACGTCTCTGTCCCGGGCGGGGGCTCGGGTGGGCGCGCCGGCGCCCGGGCAGCGGGTTCTTCGATCCGTGCCGCCGACTCGGGGGTTTCCGGCAGCGTCGTGTCGGCAGGGAGGCCTCCAGGCGGCGGTGCGGGCAGGGGCCGGAAGGCCGGTGACGCGGTGGCCGGTGCCTGTTCGTCTGCGCGCACGGGCGCGTCGTCGCCGCGCTGGCCAAGCCAGATCAGCAGGAACAGCGCCATGCCCACGCCGACCGCGGCGGCGACCATCCACCAGCCGCGCAGGGAGGGCAGGGGAGAAGACTTGCGGGCGCGGTCGCGCGCGGGGCCGGGTGCGGGCATCGGGAGCCGTGATCAGTGGGGTGCCGCCGATTCTGCCACGCGTGCGTGCAGCATTCGGCCGACCGACGCGTGATAATCCCGGGTCCGTCACGAATCCACAGACCTGATGCTCGATCCCAACCTCCTCCGCCAGGATCCCCGCGCGCTTGCGCAGCAATTGCGCGAAAGCCGCGGCGTCGACCTCGATGCCGACTTGCTGGAGCGGCTGGAAACCGGGCGCAAGTCACTGCAGGTGCGCACCCAGGAATTGCAGAACCTGCGCAACACGCGCAGCAAGGCGATCGGCCAGGCCAAGGCGCGCGGCGAGGATGCCGCCCCGCTGTTGGCGGAAGTCGCCGGGCTGGGCGAGGAGTTGAAGGCATCCGAAGCCGGGCTGGACCGCATCAAGGCGGAACTCGAAGCCATTGCGCTCGGCCTGCCCAACCTGCCGGACGCCAGCGTACCGGCCGGCCGCGACGAGTCGGGCAACGTTGAACAGCATCGCTGGGGCACGCCGCGCGCGTTCGACTTCGCGGTGCGCGACCACGTCGACCTCGGCACGCGCCACGGCTGGCTCGACGGCGACGCCGGTGCCCGCCTCTCGGGTGCGCGCTTCACCGTGCTGCGCGGCCAGCTGGCACGCCTGCACCGCGCGCTCTCGCAGTTCATGCTCGACCTGCACGTGGGGAGCCACGGCTACGAGGAGACCAACGTCCCGCTGCTGGTCAACGCCGAGTCCATGCGTGGCACCGGCCAGCTGCCGAAGTTCGAGGACGACCTGTTCGCGACCGTGGTCGGCGAGGGCGACGCCGCCACCCGGCGCTACCTGGTGCCGACCGCCGAGGTGCCGTTGACCAACACCGTGCGCGACACGATCGTCGAGGCCGCCGACCTGCCGCTGCGGATGGCCGCGCATTCGCTGTGCTTCCGCGCCGAGGCCGGCGCCCATGGCCGCGACACCCGCGGCATGATCCGCCAGCACCAGTTCGAGAAGGTCGAACTGGTGTCGGTCACGCGTCCCGCCGACAGCGATGCCGAACACGAACGCATGACGCGCTGCGCCGAGGTGGTGCTGGAGTCGCTGGGCCTGCCATACCGGCGCATGTTGCTGTGCAGCGGCGACATGGGCTTCTCGGCGCAGAAGACCTACGACCTCGAGGTGTGGTTGCCCTCGCAGGACACCTGGCGGGAGATCTCGTCGTGCTCCAACTGCGGAGATTTCCAGGCCCGGCGCATGCAGGCGCGCTGGCGCAACGCTGAAACCGGCAAGCCCGAGCCGGTGCATACCCTCAACGGTTCCGGCGTTGCCGTGGGCCGCGCGCTGATCGCGGTCATGGAAAACTACCAGCAGGCGGACGGCACGATCACGGTGCCGGACGCCCTGCGGCCGTACATGGGTGGCCTGGAGTTGTTGTCCTGAAAACGGGACGGTCACCGGTTATCAGGCGTCATTGTTGCAATAGAGGGCGAATCTTGGTCAAATAGCGTCCATTGTTCCGGAGGATGCGCCATGCAGGATCTGAACGATCTCTATTACTTCGCCATGGTCGTCGACCATGGCGGATTCGCGGCGGCCGAGCGTGCCCTCGGCATTCCCAAATCCAGGCTCTCGCGGCGCATCAGCCAGCTGGAAACCGAGCTCGGCGTGCGCCTGCTGCAGCGCTCCACCCGCCGCTTCGCCGTCACCGACGTCGGCCAGAGCGTCTACCGCCATGCACAGTCGATGCTGGCCGAGGCCACCGCCGCGCGCGAGGTCGTGGACCGGCTCAGCGCCGAGCCGCGCGGACTGGTGCGCGTCAGCGTGCCGGTCGGCCTTGCCCAGCAGCAGATGCCGCAGATCCTGCCGGAATTCCTAGCGCGCCATCCGCAGGTGCGGCTGCAGATGCATGTCAGCAACCGCCGCGTCGACGTGATCAACGAAGGCTTCGACGTCGCCATCCGCGTGCGCAACAAGCTCGACGACGACGGCAGCCTGGTGATGCGCAGCTTCGGACAGATCCAGGAACTGCTGGTCGCCAGCCCGACCTATCTGGATCGCGCCGGCCGCCCGACGTCGCCGGAAGAATTGAACGACCACACGACCATGACGATGGGCGAGGACGAAGTGCGCCAGCGCTGGGAGCTGCAGGGCACGTCCGGCGAGACGCGACGCATCGAACTGAAGCCGCGCGTCGCCGGATTCGATTTCCCGATGCTGATGGCGCTTGCCAAGCAGGGGCTGGGCATCACCATGCTGCCGGAGACGCTGTGCGCCGAACCGGTGCGCAACGGCGAACTGGAAGTTGTGCTGCCCGAATGGCGGCTGCCGCAGGGCATCGCGCACGTCGTGTTCGCGTCGCGCCGCGGCATGTTGCCGGCGGTACGTGTGTTCATCGATTACCTGGCCGAGAAGCTGCCGCCGCTGATCGAGTCCTCGCGCGTGGATTGCGGCTCGTGCCGCCGCGGCGAGAGCGAAGGCCACGTGCACGCCGCGCCGGCCGCCGCCGCCTGAGCCGTGTCGCCCGGCGTCGCGCATGCGACAATCCGCGCCGCGCGCGATGCGTGCCACGTGCCTGCGTTCCCGGAGAGATGGCCGAGTGGTTTAAGGCAGCGGTCTTGAAAACCGCCGAAGGGTCAAACCTTCCGTGGGTTCGAATCCCACTCTCTCCGCCACTCCAGGCCCCCTTGCGTATCCCATGAATGCGCCCTGCGTCACGGATGCGCGGCAACTTTCGGGCCTCTCCGTCTTGCGACCCCCCAAGGGCGCGGGTAGCCTCCGCCACAGGGGCAACAAGCAGGAGAGGGGACAAGGATGACCATCAGGGTCTACGTGGTGGATGACCACGCACTGGTACGCGCCGGGATGCGCATGATCCTGTCGGCTGAAGCCGACATCGAAGTGGTGGGCGAGGCGGAGAGCGGCGAAGTGGCATTGCCACAGATCCGCGCGCTGAAGCCCGATATCGTGCTGTGTGACCTGCACCTGCCCGGCGTCAGCGGGCTGGAAGTCACCGAGCGCATCGTGCGCGGCGAATACGGGCCGCGCGTGATCGTGGTGTCGGTGCTCGAGGATGGGCCAATGCCCAAGCGCATGATCGCCGCCGGTGCGGCGGGTTATGTCGGCAAGGGTGGTGATGCGGCCGAGCTGTTGCGGGCGGTCCGCGAGGTCCACAACGGGCGCCGGTTCCTGGCCAGCAACGTGGCCCACAACCTTGCGCTGTCAGGACTGGAGGGCGACGAGTCGCCGTTCGATTCGCTGTCGCCGCGCGAGACGGAGGTCGCGATGCTGCTGGTGCAGGGCCTGCGCCAGGAAGAGATCGCGCGTCGGCTGAGCCTCAGCGCGAAAACCGTCAACACCCACAAGACGCGGCTGTTCGAGAAGCTGCGCATCCACGACAACATCGCGCTTGCAAGGCTTGCCAGCCAGTACGGCATGACCGATCCCGCGCACGCCATCTGACGCGCGCGGGACGGTTGGCGATCAGGCGCCGCGTGGCGCCTGGTCGTCGTCGCCGGACGGGGTGCGGTGGCGGCGGGCCTCCAGTTCGACCTCGCCCACGCTGTCTGCCTCGGTGTCCGCGCTGGCCGAGGCCACTGCGGCGGCTTCGCCCGCATCGGCCGGATGGCCGGCCGGGATGCCCGGGTCCATGTCGGCACTGGCCGGCTGCGCCGGTTCCACCGCGTCGAACAGGCCTCGCGGCTGTGCACCGAGGGGGGTGGGGGCCGGCTCGACCGCCATGTCAGGCTGGACGATCACGTCCGGTGCCACGACGACGTCAGGTTCGACCACCGGATCGGCGGCAACCACCACGTCCGGCTCGCCAGCGACCACGGGCGCCTCGAGCACCTGCGCAGGCTCCACCACGGGCGCGTTGACAGCCTGCGCCTGCTCGGTCACGGGCGCATCCACAACCGGCGTCGGGGCGACCACGGGGGCCTCGACAACCTGTGGCGCCGGCTGCGACACCGCGGTGGCGTGTTCCCCGGACTGCGCCCGGACCGGCTCGACCACCTCCGGCGTCGACACCGCGCTGGCCTGGACTGCCTCCATCCGGGCCGGTCGCGGCTCATGCGCCTGCTCGTCCGCGCCTGCGTCGGTGTCCAGTCCGATGACGGCGGCCGCGGCGGCAGCCGCCGGGGAGGCCGGCCTGCGCTTGCGCGCCGGCTTGGCTTCGGCCTCGTCGTCCTCGAAGTCGAACTCCGGCTGCGAGCTGTCGGCCGCGGCTACGTCGCCCGCGTCCTCGGCCGACACGCCATCGTCCTGGCCGTCGGCCGCGTTGCCTTCACCACCGCCGCGGCGGCGGCGACGGCCGCCGCGACGTCCGCGACGGCGACGCGGGCCTTCGCCAGTGCCGTCGGCGCTGTCGTCATCAGCCGTGGCATCGGCGCTGTCCTGCTGCTCATCGTCGTCCTCGTCGGAGTCGCCCGCGGCCGGGGGCGCGGGACGTGGCGTGGACTGGGCGACGGGGCGCGGTTCAACGGCCTGCACGGTGGCAGTGGCGGTCGTCGAAGCGGCTTCCGGCGCGACAACCGCGGCGGCGGCCGGCAGGATCGCCTCGTCCACGACCGACAGCTGGCTGCCGACCGCCTTCGCCGCCTCCACATTCGCCGGCTCGCGGCGCTGGCGGCCCTGCTGCTGGCCACGCTCGCCTTCGCCGCGCGGCGGCCTCGGCGGACGCGGCTGCCTGGCCTGCTGCTGTTGACCACCCGTGCCGGCGGGCTGCTTCGCCGCCTGCGGCTGTGCCTGCTGCTGCGGCTTGTCCTGCTGCCTGCCGCGGCCCGACTGCTGCTCGCCGCGACGGCCATCGCGGCGGCCATCGCGGCCATCGCGTGCACCGTTCTTGCCACCACGCGCGTCGCGCTCCTGGCGCGGGCCGCGCTCGCCGCGGTCGTTGCGGCGTCCATCCTGCTGGCCGGCATCGCGGCCCTGCGGTTGTGCGACGCTGCTCGAGCCACCCATCAACGACTTCAACCAACCCATCAGCCCGCCCGACGCGGCGGCCGGCGCCGGGGCAGGCGCCGCCGCGGCCACGGGTGCGACCTCCGGCTGCACTTCGGGCGCGGCGCGCTGCTCGCGCACCGGTGCCGGATGCGCATGCTGGACATGCGTGATCGCGGCAGGCGGCGGCACGTTGAGGTTGGCCTTGGTCAGCGCGATGGTGGCGACCTTGCGCGGCGTGCCGCGGCGATAGCTCGGCTTGGCCGAGTCTTCGTCGAGCTCGTTTGCGCGCAGGCGCGTGACCTCGTAGTGCGGGGTCTGCAGCTGTTCGTCGGCGACGATCACGATCGGCGACGCGTGGCGCTGCTCGATCTCGGCCAGCGCGCTGCGCTTCTCGTTGAGCAGGTAGTTGGCGATGTCAACCGGGGCCTGCACCAGCACCTGTCCGGTGTTGTCCTTCATGGCGTGCTCTTCGGCGACGCGCACGATCGACAGCGCCAGCGACTCGATGCTGCGCATGCGGCCGTGGCCCTCGCAGCGCGGACAGACGATCTGGCTGGACTCGCCCAGGCTCGGGCGCAGGCGCTGGCGCGACATCTCCAGCAGCCCGAAGCGCGAGATGCGGCCGATCTGCACGCGCGCGCGGTCGTACTTGAGCGCGTTCTGCAGCTTGTTCTCCACGTCGCGCTGGTGCTTGCTCGACGACATGTCGATGAAGTCGATGACCACCAGGCCGCCCAGGTCGCGCAGGCGCAGCTGGCGGGCGACCTCTTCGGCCGCCTCGAGGTTGGTGTGGAACGCGGTTTCCTCGATGTCGCCGCCCTTGGTGGCGCGCGCTGAGTTCACGTCGACCGCGGTCAGGGCTTCGGTCTGGTCGATCACCAGCGCGCCGCCGGAGGGCAGGCGGATGGTGCGCTCGTAGGCGTTCTCGATCTGCGACTCGATCTGGAACCGGTTGAACAGCGGCACGTCGTCGGTGTAGTAGCGCAGCTTGCGCAGGTTGTGCGGCATCACCTGCTCGACGAATTCCTTGGCCTCCTCGAACATTTCCGGGGTGTCGACCAGGATCTCGCCGATGTCGGCGCGCATGTAGTCGCGCAGCGCACGGATGATCAGCCGCGATTCCTGGTAGATCAGGAACGGCGCGGGCTTGCTCAGCGCGGCTTCGGCCACGGCGCGCCACACGCTCAACAAGTAGTCGAGGTCCCACTGGAGCTCTTCGGCGTCACGGCCGACGCCGGCGGTGCGGATGATCACGCCCATGTCATCGGGGATCTGGAGCGCGTCCATCGCCTTTTTCAGCTCGGCGCGGTCCTCGCCCTCGATGCGGCGCGACACGCCACCGGCGGTGGGCGAGTTCGGCATCAGCACCATGTAGCGGCCGGCGAGCGAGATGAACGTGGTCAGCGCCGCGCCCTTGTTGCCGCGCTCGTCCTTGTCGACCTGCACCACGACTTCCTGGCCTTCGCGCAGGAGCTCCTTGATGCCGGCCTTGTTGTGGTCGACGCCGGAGGCGAAATAGTCGCGGGAGATTTCCTTCAGCGGCAGGAAGCCGTGGCGCTCGGCGCCGTATTCGATGAAGGCGGCTTCAAGCGAGGGCTCGATGCGGGTGATGCGGCCCTTGTAGATATTGGATTTCTTGTGCTCTTTCGACGGTTGCTCGATGTCGATGTCGTACAGGTTCTGGCCGTCGACGATGGCGACGCGCAGCTCTTCTGCCTGCGTCGCGTTGATCAGCATGCGTTTCATGGTGCGTTCCTCGCGCGCTCTCGCACGCGGAACGCCGGGGCGTTTCGCCTGGATGTGGCCTGCCGCCGGCGCGTGAGCGCCAAGGCGACCTCGGTTGCTTCCAGCGCTGCACACCACGGCGGGCCGCGGGAGCGCTTGTACTCTTGATTTTGGTTTGGGCCGGCGGCAGCGGGTGCCGATGCCATGGAGGCAGGGGCGTCCGCGCCGCTGGGACATGTTCAGCGCCGGTGCCGTGGCACCGGGCGATCACAGGAACTGCTGTCCAGCCGCTAACATGGCTGCCCCGTGGGCAGTGGCCGCGCGCTGTACGGGATCCGCGGAAGGCCGGCTTTTGGCCGGTGAACTTCCTGCGAAATCAGCACCTTATCTCGCGGCGCGAGTGTATCAGAAAAAGACTCCGGGCCGGTTGCCGCAGGCAGCCGGCTCCGCATGCAGGCAGGACTCCAGCGAATGACCGAACGCAAGCCCGATCCACCCGCCACCGGCGGCGTCCGCACGGTTCGGATCCCCGACGATCGCGACGGGCAGCGCCTGGACAACTTCCTGCTCGGGCAGCTGAAAGGCGCACCGCGCTCGCTGGTCTACAAGATCGTGCGCAGCGGCCAGGTGCGCGTGAACGGCGGGCGGGTCAAGGCCGACCGGCGCCTGGAGGCGGGCGACGAGGTGCGGATTCCGCCGGTGCGGCTGGAGGAGGCCGGCGAAAAGGGCGTGCCCGGGCGCAGCCTGCTGGACGCCATGGCCGCCAGCATCGTGTTCGAGGACGCCCGGCTGCTTGCCATCAGCAAGCCGGCGGGCATCGCCAGCCACGGCGGCAGCGGCATCAGCTTCGGCGTGATCGAAACCCTGCGCGCCCTGCGGCCGGGCGAGCCACTGGAACTGGTGCACCGCCTGGACCGCGACACCTCCGGCCTCATGGTGGTGGCCAAGAAGCGATCGGCGCTGACCGGGCTGCAGGCGCTGATGCGCGAGGACGGCGGCGCGGGGCTGCGAAAGCGCTACCTGGCGCTGCTCACCGGGCGCATGCCCGACGGCGTGATGAGCGTGGATGCCCCGCTGCACGTCGGCCTGCGCCAGGGGGGCGAGCGCCATGTCCAGGTCAACCCGGCGGGCAAGGCCTCGCTCAGCCATTTCCGCGTGCTGGAGCGGCTGGGCGGACATTCCTATTGCGAGGTGCGCATCGAGACCGGCCGCACCCACCAGATCCGCGCCCATGCGCGGCATATCGGCCATCCAGTCGCCGGCGACGACAAGTACGGCGAGCCCGAGGTCAACCGCCGCCTGCGCGACCAGGTCGGGCTGCGGCGCATGTTCCTGCATGCGGCGTCGCTGGAATTCGCGCTCGACGACGGCAAGGCGCCCTACGTGCTGAGCGCGCCACTCGACCCGGAGCTGGGCGAGGTCCTGGACCGCTTGCGCTAGTCGCTCCCGCGGCCCACGGCCCTGGCACGTCCCGGATGGATCAGCCCGCGATCGCGTCCGCGCGCGCGGCGCAGATGAAATCGTTCTCGCTCAGCCCGCCGACATCGTGGGTGGAATAGCGGAGCACGCAGCGGTCGTAATGCACGCCGAGATCCGGGTGGTGGTCCTCGCGGTTGGCCATGTGCGCCAGCGCGTTCACGAACGACATGGTCCGGTAGTAATCGGGGAAGCGGAACGTGCGCGTCAGTGCCTGGCCGTTTTCGGCCAGCGCCCAGCCGGGCAGTTCCGGCAGCAGTTCGTGGACGCGCGCTTCGCTGAGCCTGTGTTCGCTGCCCTTGCGCGGCGTGCAATGTGCCTGGGCAAGCGGGATGAGGTCGGACATGGTGTCTCCTGTGGCCGGATGTACGGCCGGCCTGAACGAAAGGTGTGGCGCCGTGCGCGCGCCCGCCGTGTATACGGCAATGGCGGGCCGGGCGGCTAGAATACGCCCATGATCCAGATCTCCGAATCCGCGCAGACCCATTTCCGCAAGCTGATCGAACGCGAAGCCGTGTCGGGCATGGGCGTACGGCTGGCCGCGATGCGGGCCGGCACACCCGATGCCGACGTCCGGCTCGAGTTTGCCGCACCCGACGAACTGCAAGGCGACGAGTGGGCGATCGACTGCCAGGGGTTCACGCTCTGGCTGGACGCGACCAGCGTGCCGTACCTCGACGGCGCCGAGATCGACTACGCCACGCTCGCCACCGGCGGCCAGCTGCAGATCCGCGCGCCCAAGATCAAGGGCCAGGAACCCGACGCCGGCGCGTCGCTGGTCGAGCGCGTGCGCTGGACCGTGGAGCACGTGGTCAACCCGCAGCTCGCCCAGCATCGCGGCCATGTCGACGTGGAGGAAGTCCGCGCCGACGGCGTGGTCCTGCTGCGTTTCGGCGGCGGCTGCCACGGCTGCGGCATGGCCGACGTGACCCTCAAGCAGGGCATCGAGAAGACGCTGATGGAGCGCGTGCCGGGGGTGACCGCTGTGCGTGACGCCACCGACCACGACACCGGCGCCGCGCCGTACATCCCGCGCGCCTCGGCCTGATCGCGCAGCCGCGCTTCGACCGCGACGGATGTTCTCCTCCGCCGAACTGATCGAAGCCCTGCGCCGGCGCATGCGGCGTTCGCTGCGTCCGCCGCCTCCGGTGGGCGAGTTCCCGCCCGGCTGGCGCGAGTGGTTCGCCGCCACGGGCACGCGCAGTCGCGGGGTGGTGGGTGCCGCGGCCGGTGATATCGCCGCAATCCTGATGGCGCGCGAGCCGCAGCTGTCGACCCGCGTGCTCGAAGTGCTGGGCCCTTGGCGTGCCTACGCCACGTTGTGGCGCCAGGGCTGGCAGCCGGCCAGCCGCGATGAACGCGGCACGCGGGTCGCGGCGATGACGCTGAGCATGCTGTTGCACCTGTTGTTCGCGCTCGCCCTCGTGTGGCTGATGCATGCGCGCTTTTTCGTGTTTCCGGCGCCGGAAGCGGCCCGCGAGGGCGAGCAGGTGATCCAGGTCGAATTCATCGGCACCGGCACGCCCGAAGATGCCGGCGGCGGCGCCGCACAGGCGATCAGCGACGATGCGCCGGCGCCTGCCGCATCGGCATCGGCCGCGCCATCGGCGGCGACGTCACGCGAGCCGCAGGTCGTTCCGCCGCCAGCGCCGCTGCCCGAGCCGGGTGAGGCGCTGGCCGAGGCGCCCGCCGTGGCGGTGGTCGCACCGGCGCCGTCCCCGCTGCAGGTCACCGAGGTCGCCGTGCCGGACAGCGTCTTCACGGTGCCGCCGCCGCGGCCCGTCGACATCGCCGCGCCCACCGTTGCACCGAGGGATGTGGTGGCGCGCGTGCGTGAAATCGATGTCGCCGAAGCCCCGCTTTCGCCGGTGCTGGCCGAAGTGCGCACGCGCCCGATCGAGGTGGCCGTGCCCCGGCCCTCGCCGCGCGGCGTGGCCGTGGTCGAGCGCGAGATCGAGGTGGCCTCGGAGACCGCCAGGATCGACACGCTCCCAGCCCGCGAATTGCCGACGATCACCACCAGGCAGCCCGCCGCGCAGGCACCGGCGGTGCGCGACCGCGGCGTTCCGATGCCGAGCGCTCGCCCGGCCGCCGCTGCACCGGCAACAACCGTGGCGACCGCCACCGCGGCCGATGCTCCCGGCAGCGCGAGGCAGCCCGCTACCGGCACCGTCGCCGGCGCGACGCGGACGCCCGCAGGCGGGCGCCCGGATGCCACGGGCAGCGGTGCGCGTGCCACCGGGTCGGCGGCGGGTGCCGGTCCAGCCGCGGACGCCAAGCCGGGCACGCTGCCGTCGCCGCGTCGCGGTGACGACCGCGGTGATTCCACGCGCAACGTCGCCGGTGGCCAGGCCGGCAGCTCGGGCCTGTTCAACGCCGACGGCAGCGCGCGCCTGCCGGGTGGCGGCCGTGTCGGTGGCGGACTGCCACCGGGCACGATCACCGAGGACTTCGCCAAGATCGACCGCAATGGCACCTGGCTGAAGCGCCCGCCGATCGGCTACGAGCCGACGTCGCTGGACCGCTACTGGGTGCCGCATGAAAGCCTGCTGGCCGAATGGGTGCGCAAGAGCGTCACCGAGGTCAGGATCCCGATCCCGGGAAGCTCCAAGTCGATCCGCTGCGTGACGGTCATGCTGGCCCTCGGCGGGGCCTGCGACATCGTCGATCCCAACATGCAGGACATCGAAGCCACCGCGCGCAAGCCACCCGACGTGCCGTTCAAGCGCGAGCTGCAGGAAGACCAGGAAAGCCTGGGTCCGGCACCGTAGCGGAAAAAAGGAAAAGCCCGCGCCAGGCGGGCCTTCCAGGGCGCTTCAGTCGCGGGGAATTCGCGCGACAGCCGCCGTCACTTGCCGGCGTGCGCGCCGTGCAGGTCGCGCAGCTGGCCCGGGCGCGACGCGAAGTACGCGGCGAGGTCGGCGATCTGCTGGTCGTCCAGGCCACGCGCCTGGCTGGACATGAGCGCATGGTCGCGCGCGCCGCTGCGATAGGTCTGCAGCGCATGCGCGAGGTAGTCGCGGTACTGGCCACCGAGCTTGGGATAGGTGGGATCGAGCGGGACGTTGCCGTCGGCGCCATGGCAGTCGATGCACGACTGGCCGGTGGCGGCACCCTTGGCATTGGCCTGCTGCTCGCCCTGGGCGATGCGGCCAACCGGCAGCGCATTGACCGACGTGGCGGATGCGACACCGCTGGCCGTCGTGCCGTCGCCGCAGGCGGCGAGGCCGACGGTGGCGACCAGGACGAGGGCGAGGCGTGCGGCTTTGGCGATCGTCATGGGGCGGCTCACGGCGTCAGTCCGGAAATGAAGGCGGCGATGTCGGCGATGTCCTGCTCGGAAAAGCTCTGCGCCTGCACCTGCATGGTCGGGTGCTTGCGCGTGCCGTCGCGGTACTCGGTGAGCGCGTTGACCAGGTATTCGCTGGACTGGCCGCCGATCCGCGGCACGTGGTAGTGCGGATAGGCGTTCTTGTATCCCTCGATGCCGTGGCAACCCACGCACGTATAGGTAAGCATGCGCCCGCTCTCGGCGTTGCCCGCGGCGGCCTGCTGCGCGATGGCGGCGGGAGCGAACGAGGCAAGGGCAAGGGCGAGGCAGGCGGCGATCGGCATCGGTCGCATCATGTCTGGGTCCGCATCCTGAGGCTGGTGGTATGACTGGGAGCGAGCGGCCTTGCGGACGCGTGCAATCGGCGCAGTATAGCCGCCGACCCGACGACTGTTAACGCCGCGCGTTGGCGACCTCCACATGCGCACCGGTGCCTTGCCCTGCCGCTCGCCACCATGACCTTCGGCGGATATGCGTCGCGGGGCCGGTGCTATACCTTGCTACCACACCATTCTGGCTGCCTCTCCATGCTTCCGAGCTCACCCGTCATGCGTCGCCGCGCCGTCGGCCTCGCCGTCCTCATGTTGTCCGCCAGCCTGTTCCTGCAGGGCTGCCGCGGCGGCGCCGATGCCGCGGCGAAGGATGAGAAAAAGGCGCCCGAGGCGGTGCCGGTCGAAGCCGTGGCCGCTGCACCGCGCGCGATCGCGGCGAGCTACAGCGGCAGCGCGACCCTGGAGGCGCGCGCCGAAGCACAGGTGGTGTCGAAGACGTCGGGCGTCGCGTTGCAGGTGCTGGTGGAGGAGGGCGATGCGGTGCGCGCCGGCCAGGTGCTGGTGCGCATCGATGCCGATCGTGCACGGCTCAACCTGGCGCAGGTCGACGCGCAGATGCGCAAGCTCGAAGCCAATTTCCGCCGTGCCAGCCAGCTGGTCGAGCAGCAGATGGTCAGCGTCGGCGACCACGACCAGCTGCGCTACGACCTGGAAAACGCGCGCGCGGCGTGGCGGCTGGCGCAGCTGGAGCTGTCGTACACCAACGTGGTGGCGCCGATTTCGGGCGTGGTTGCATCGCGTTCCATCAAGACCGGCAACTTCGTGCAGATCAACACGCCGATCATCCGCATCGTCGACAACTCGCGGCTGGAGGCGACGCTCAACGTCCCCGAGCGCGACCTGACCACGCTGCGCGCCGGGTTGCCGGTGCGCATGCAGGTCGATGCGCTGCCCGGCCGCAGCTTCACCGGCGTGGTGGACCGCATCGCACCGGTGGTCGAGGCCGGCAGCGGCACCTTCCGCGTGGTCTGCGCCTTCGACCCCGATGACAGCGCGCTGCAGCCGGGCATGTTCGCGCGCATGGGCATCGACTACGACAACCGCGCCAACGCGCTGGCCATCCCGCGCACCGCACTGCTCGAGGACGAAGGCGACCCCGCGGTCTTCGTGGTCCGCGATGGCAAGGCCGTGCGCACGACCATCGAAACCGGCTATGTCGAAGGTGCCTTCGTCGAGGTCCGCAAGGGCCTGGACGCCGGTGATCGCGTGGTCACGGCGGGCAAGGTCACGCTGCGCGACGGCAGTGCGGTCCAGGTGATCGGCGATCCGCCCGCGGTGGCCGCCAAGGCGACCACCGAGGCCGGCGCCAAGGCCGCCGGGCAGACGCGATGAGCAGCCGCGGCGGGGAAGGCCGCGACCTGCACCACGCGGATGACGTCGACGGCACCGTGCGCGCCGACGGCCTGGTCGGATTCGCGGTGCGCCGCCGGGTGACGGTGGCGATGGTGACGGTCAGCATGCTGCTGTTCGGGCTGATCGCGCTGGGCAACCTCAAGGTCAACCTGCTGCCGGACATCAGCTATCCCACGCTGACCGTGCGCACCGAGTACACCGGTGCCGCGCCGCAGGAGATCGAGACCCTGGTCAGCGAGCCGGTGGAAGAGTCGCTGGGCGTGGTGAAGGGTCTGCGCCGGCTGAAGTCGGTGTCGCGCACCGGGCAGAGCGACGTGGTGCTCGAGTTCGCCTGGGGCACGGACATGGACCAGGCCAGCCTGGAGGTCCGCGACAAGATGGAGACGCTGCAGCTGCCGCTCGAGGTCACGCCTCCGGTGCTGCTGCGCTTCAACCCCGCGACCGAGCCGATCCTCCGCCTGGCGCTCAGCAGCAGTGCCGAGGGCGACGTCGAGCGCGAACTGCCGCTGCTGCGCCGCTATGCCGACGACGACCTGAAGAAGAAGCTTGAAACCGTGCCCGGTGCGGCGGCGGTGAAGGTCGGTGGTGGCCTCGAGGACGAGATCCAGGTCGAACTCGACCTGCAGAAGCTGTCGCAGATCGGCCTCTCGGTCGCCGCGGTCGTGCAGCGCCTGAAGGAAGAGAACATCAACCTGTCCGGCGGTCGCCTGGAGCAGGGCACGCAGCGCTACCTGGTGCGCACCGTCAACCAGTTCGCCGGCGTGGACGAAATCCGCGGCATGCTGGTGGCGACGCAGGCCGGTGGCTCCGGCGGCGCCGGCGGCGCCGATGAGGTCGCGCGTCTTGCGGCCGCGTCCGGAGACGCTTCGGTGATGGCCGCCGCGATGTCGGCGCAGAGTGCGGCTTCCGCATCCAACCGCGCCGTGGCCGATGGCCGTGCGGTGCGCCTGGGCGATATCGCCGAGGTCCGCCAGGGCTTCAAGGAACGCGAGGCGATCATCCGCCTCGACGGCCGCGAGGCGGTGGAGCTTGCGATCTACAAGGAGGGCGACGCCAACACGGTCGCCACGGCGGACGCCGTGGAGCAGCGCCTGGTGCAGATCCGCAAGGACCTGCCGTCGGGCATCGAGCTGGCGGTGGTGGACGACCAGGCGAAGTTCATCCGCGCGGCGATCTCCGATGTGCGCACCGACGCGCTGATCGGCGGCGCGCTGGCGATCCTGATCATCTTCCTGTTCCTGCGCAATGCGTGGAGCACGTTCGTGGTCGGCATCTCGCTGCCGGTGTCGATCATCACCACGTTCTTCTTCATGGACCAGTTCGGCCTGAGCCTCAACGTGATGTCGCTCGGCGGCCTGGCGCTGGCCACGGGCCTGGTGGTGGACGACTCGATCGTGGTGCTGGAGAGCATCGCCAAGGCGCGCGAACGCGGCCTGGGCGTGCTGGACGCGGCGATTGTCGGCACGCGCGAGGTGGGCATGGCGGTCGTGGCCTCCACGCTGACGATCATCGCGGTGTTCCTGCCGCTGGTGTTCGTGGAAGGCATTGCCGGGCAGCTGTTCCGCGACCAGGCGATGACCATCGCGCTGGCCGTCGGCATCTCGCTGCTGGTGGCACTGACCCTGATCCCGATGCTGAGCGCGCTCAAGGCGCGCGCGCCGCTCGCGTTCCCGGAAGAGGCCCCGCACCCGCAATGGCGGCCCGAAAAGCGCTGGCAGCGTCCTGCCGCCGCGACCGGGCGCGGCATCGGCTGGCTGTTGCATGCCGTGTTCTTCGGCATCGCCTGGGCGCTGGTGCGTGCCTGGCGGTTGCTGGTCGCGGCGGTCGGTCCGCCGATGCGCACGGCCAGCCGGGTGGCGATGGCGCCGTACGCGCGCGCCGAAAGCGGCTACCTGCGCGTGCTGCCGAAGGCGCTCGGCCGGCCACGGCTGGTCATCGGCGTGGCGCTTGCGGCGTTTGTCGCCACCATGGCCATCGTGCCCACGCTCGGCACCGACCTGATCCCGCAGCTCGCCCAGGACCGCTTCGAGATGACCGCACGGCTGCCGCCCGGCACGCCGCTGCGCGAGACCGATGCGCTGGTCCGCCAGGTGCAGCAGGCGCACGCCGACGACGAGGGCGTCGCGGTGCTGTTCGGCGTCAGCGGCACCGGCACGCGCCTGGATGCCAATCCCACCGACAGCGGCGAGAACATCGGCCGGCTGACCGTGGTGATGGAGGACGGCGGCAGCCGCGCGCTCGAGGCGGATCTGACCGAGGGCCTGCGCGCGACCATGCAGGAGCATCCGGGCGCTCAGGTCGATTTCAGCCGTCCGGCGCTCTTCAGCTTCTCCAGCCCGCTGGAGATCGAGCTGCGCGGCCAGGACCTGGACGACTTGGCGGCCGCCGGACAGCGCCTGGCCGCGCTGCTGCGCGACAGCCCGTACTACGCGGACGTCAAGTCGACCGTGGAGCAGGGCGCGCCCGAGATCCGCATCGTGTTCGACCAGGAACGCGCCGGTGCGCTCGGGCTGACCACGCGCCAGGTGGCCGATGCCGTGGTCAATTCGGTGCGTGGCGAGGTGGCCACGCGCTACGACTTCCGCGACCGCAAGATCGACGTGCTGGTGCGGGCGCAGGAAGGCGAGCGTGGTTCGGTGCAGGCGATCCGCGACCTGATCGTGAATCCGGCGTCCGCACGGCCCGTGCGCCTGTCGGCGGTGGCCGACGTGATCGCCACCACCGGCCCCAGCGAAGTGCATCGCGCCGACCAGGTGCGGGTGGCGGTGGTGTCGGCCAACCTGCGCGACATCGACCTGGGTGCCGCGGTCGAGGACGTGCGCCGCCTGGTCAGCGAGAACCCGCTTGGCGCCGGCATTGGCCTGCACGTCGGTGGCCAGGGCGAGGAGCTCGCCGATTCGCTCAATTCGCTGCTGTTCGCGTTCGCGCTGGCGATCTTCATGGTCTACCTGGTGATGGCGTCGCAGTTCGAATCGCTGCTGCATCCGTTCGTGATCCTGTTCACCATCCCCCTGGCGATGGTCGGCGCGATCCTGGCCCTGCTGCTGACCGGCAACACCGTCTCGGTGGTCGTGTTCATCGGCCTGATCCTGATGGTGGGCCTGGTGGTGAAGAACGCGATCATCCTGATCGACAAGGTCAACCAGCTGCGCGAAGCGGGCGTGGCCAAGCGCGAGGCGCTGGTGGAGGGTGCGCGTTCGCGCCTGCGCCCGATCGTGATGACCACGCTGTCCACGCTGTTCGGCTTCATGCCGCTGGCGCTGGCGTTCGGCGAGGGCGCCGAGGTCCGCTCGCCGATGGCGATCACGGTGATCGGCGGCTTGCTGGTGTCCACGCTGTTGACGTTGCTGGTGATCCCGGTGGTCTACGACCTGCTGGATCGCCGCGGTGACGCGCACTACCTGGAGCGCGGACGACGCGCGCGTGCCGCGACAGGTGCCGCGACAGGTGCCGCGACCGACGACGACGGGCTGCCTGCATGAGCGTTGCCGAGTTCAGCCTGCGTCGCCCGGTGACGACGGTGATGCTGTTCGTCTCGCTGTTCGTGGTCGGCCTGATCGCGTCGTTCCGGCTGCCATTGGAGGCACTGCCGGACGTGTCGGCACCGTTCCTGTTCGTGCAGCTGCCGTACGAGGGTTCCACGCCGGAGGAGGTCGAGCGCAATGTGCTCCGCCCGGCGGAGGAGGCGCTGGCCACGATGACCGGCGTCAAGCGCATGCGTGGCGAGGCCACCGCCAACGGCGCCGGCGTGTTCATGGAGTTCAGCGACTGGGACCGCGACATTGCGATCACCGCCTCCGAGGCGCGCGAGCGCCTGGATGCCATCCGCCAGGACCTGCCCGACGATTTCCGGCGCTACTTCGTGTTCAAGTGGTCCACCGGCGACCAGGCGATCCTGCGCGTGCGCCTGGCCGGCGATGTCGACCTGTCCTCGTCGTACGACCTGATCGACCGCCAGCTCAAGCGGCGCATCGAGCGCGTCCCGGGCGTTGCACGCGTGGAGATCAATGGCGCGCCTGCCAACGAGGTCGAGATCGCGATCGACCCCGACCGCCTCAACGCCCACGGCATCGCGCTCAATGCGCTTGCCGAGCGCCTGCGCACGGTGAACTTCTCGGTGTCGGCCGGCATGATCGAGGACGGCGGCGTGCGCCTGCGCGTGCAGCCGCAGGGCGAGGTGAGCGAACTGGCCGAGCTCCGCGACCTGGTGGTCGATGCCAGCGGCCTGCGGCTGGGTGACGTGGCCACCGTGCAGCTGAAACCCGAGCGGGTGGACGTCCGTCGCCGACTGGAAGGGCGCGCCGCGGTGGGGTTGGAGGTCTACAAGGAGCGCGATGCCAACCTGGTCGAGGTCTCGCGCAACGCGATGGCCGAGATGCGGGCGGCCGGCAACGAGCCCGGCCTGGAGGGCGTGGAGTTCAAGGTCCTGCAGGACATGGGCGAGTCCGTGACCAGTTCGCTGCTCGAGCTTGCCGAGGCCGGGGCGATCGGCCTGCTGCTGTCGATCCTGGTGCTGTTCTTCTTCCTGCGCCACTGGCCGTCCACGCTGATGGTGACCCTGGCCATCCCGATCTGCTTCGTGATGACGCTGGGCTTCATGCATTTCTTCGGCGTCACCCTGAACATCCTCAGCCTGATGGGCCTGCTGCTCGCGGTGGGCATGCTGGTCGACAACGCGGTGGTGGTGGTGGAGAGCATCTACCAGGAGCGCGAGCGCAACCCGGGTGACACCTGGCGGGCGTCGATCGTGGGCACCCGCAACGTGGCCATCGCGCTGTCGGCGGGCACCCTGTGCCATTGCATCGTGTTCCTGCCCAACCTGCTCGGCGAAACCAACGACATCAGCATCTTCATGGCGCAGATCGCCATCACCATCTCGGTGTCGCTGCTGGCCTCGTGGCTGGTGGCCGTGAGCCTGATCCCGATGCTGTCGGCGCGCATGCCCACGCCGCCGGCGCTGGCGGAGAAGGGCGGCATGATCCGCCGCATGCAGGGGCGCTACGCGCGCCTGCTGCGCTGGACGCTGGTGCATCGCGGCTGGAGCGTGGCCGGCATCGTGCTGGTGATCGCGGCCAGCGTGGTGCCGATCAAGGGCACGACCTTCGACATGTTCGGCGGTGGAGACCAGGGCGAGCTCAACGTGTACTACCAGTGGAAGGGCAGCTACACCACCGCGCAGATGTCGGAGGAGATCGGGCGCGTCGAGGACTTCCTCGACCAGAACCGCGAGCGCTTCCGCATCACCCAGATCTACTCCTGGTTCGGCGAAGACACCGATTCCGGAACAATGCTGACGTTCGACGACGACGTGAAGGACACCAGCGAACTCGCCGAGGCGATCAGCAAGGCGCTGCCCAGGTCGGCGCGGGCCGAGATCGGCGTGAGGGGAAACGGCGGGCAGGGCGGTGGAGGCGGCGGGTTGGGCAAGAACGTCAGCGTGCAGCTGGTGGGTGACAGTGCCGCGCAGCTGCGCGACATCGCCGACGACGTGGTGCCGATGCTCGAAGCACGGCCCGGGCTGCGCGACGTGCGCGTCGACCAGGGCGACCGCGGCGAGGAATTGGCGGTGCGCGTCGACCGCGAGCGTGCGGCGGCGTTCGGCTTCAGCGCCGAGCAGGTGTCGTCGTTCGTGGCGATGGCTTTGCGCGGCAGCCAGCTGCGCGAGTACCGCCGCGGCGACGCCGAAGTGCCGGTATGGGTGCGCTTCGAAGGTGCGCAGCAGTACCAGCCTTCGGACATCGCAGGCTTCATGGTGCGCAGCCCGGACGGGCGCCAAGTGCCGTTGCTGGCCATGGTGGACATGGAGGTGCAGCCGACGGACAGCCGCATCGCGCGCCACGACCGGCAGACCGCGGTCGGCATCCAGGCCAACCTGGAAGGCGAGACCACGATGGAGGAAGCGCGCAACGCGATGGAAAGCGTGATTGACTCGCTGTCGCTGCCGGCCGGCTACGGCCACAGTTTTTCGGGCAGCGGCTTCGAGGACGACCAGAAGGCCATGCAGCAGATGCTGTTCAACCTGGTGCTGGCGCTGCTGATGATCTACGTGGTGATGGCGGCGGTGTTCGAGTCGCTGCTGTTCCCCGCTGCCATCATGAGCTGCGTGCTGTTCTCGATCCTCGGCGTGTTCTGGCTGTTCTGGCTCACCGGCACGTCCTTCACGGTGATGGGCTTCATCGGCATCCTGGTGCTGATGGGCGTGGTGGTGAACAACGGCATCGTGATGGTGGAACACATCAACAACCTGCGCCGGCGCGGCATGTCACGCACCGACGCGCTGGTCGAGGGCAGTCGCGAGCGCCTGCGCCCGATCCTGATGACGATGGGCACGGCGATCCTGGCGATGGTGCCGATCTCGCTCAGCGACACGGTGGTGCTGGGCGGGCTGGCGTACTCGCCGATGGCGCGCGCGGTGGCCGGCGGGCTGGCGTTCTCGACCGTGGTCAGCCTGCTGTTCCTGCCGACGATCTACGCGATGCTGGACGACCTGGCCAACGGCAGCGCCAGGCTGCTGCGCCGCGCCCGTGCCGGGCGCGGTGGTCCGGCATCAGCCGAACAGCTTGCCGAGCATCCGTAGGCCGCCGGTCCAGACGCCGATCGCGGTGCCCATGCTGGTCAGGAAAAAGTTCAGCAGCACCCGCGCCACGCGGTTGCGCCACCAGCCGCGTACGGTGCCGACATCGTCGCGCAGGGCCATGAAATCGGCATAGGTCGGCTTGCGCAGCGCGGCTTCCACCAGCGCGCTGACCGTCCCCGAGGCGAGTGCGGGATGCAGCGGCGTGATGGGCGAGGCGATGAAGGCGGCCAGGATGCTCAGCGGATGGCCGCCGGCGATCGCGCAGCCCAGCGCACCCAGGCCGCCGGTCACCAGCACCCACTGCAGCATCAGGTCGGCGCCGACATCGAAACCGCCGCGCCAGAATCCCCAGGCAAAGCCGCCGAGCACGACCACGGCGATGGTGATCTCCATCCACGGCACGCGCGACTTGGGCTTGACGGTCTCGAGGCCCGCGCGCACATCGTGTGGCGGCTCGCGATCGTCCGCGAGGTGCGCCGCGAGGCCCTTGAGGTGTCCCGCGCCGACCACGGCCAGTACTTCGTGCGCGCCGGCCGGCGGTTCGCGCAGCCGCGCGGCCATGTAGCGGTCACGCTCGGTGATGATGGCTTCGTACAGCTCGGGAACTTCGCCGGCGAATTCGCTGAAGCTTGCTTCCAGCACATCACCCTGCTTGAGGCGCTCGATGTCGTCGTCGCCGACCGCGTCGCTGGCGATCAGCCCCATCATCAGGCTGCCGCTGACCTTGGCGCGGCCCCACCAGCCGAGGCGCTGCATCGCGCGCCGGAAGGTCAGGCCGACGTCACGGTCGATCAGCTGCAGCGGCAGGCCCAGGGCACGCGCGTCGGCGGCCGCGGCCATGAGCTCGGCGCCGGGCTCGACGCCCATCTGTTCGGCCAGCCGGCGCTGGTAGCTGGCGAGCGCCAGGTTGGCCGCGAACAGCGGCGTCTTGCCTTCGCGCAGCACCTTGACGAGGTCGAGCCGGCCCAACGAGTCGGGATCGGTCATCGCCTGCAGGCGCTGCGCGTCGAGTTCGACGGCGACCGCGTCGTAGTGGCCGCTGGCGATCGCCGCGCGCACCGCGTCCACGCTGGCGCGCGACACGTGCGCGGTGCCGAGGAGGGTGTAGCGCACGCCGTCGCGCTCCACGATGGCATGCGGCTGGCCGGCGAGGGCGGCCTCGGCCGCCGCGCGCGTCGCGGCCCCGTCAGGCGCGTCGGTCACGCCGTTCAATCGCGGTAGCGCCTGAGCAGGTCGCCGTACGCATCGATGCGGCGATCGCGCAGGAACGGCCAGATGCGGCGGACGTGTTCGCTGCGGCCCAGGTCGACTTCGCAGGTGAGGATGGTCGGGTCGCTGCCGGCCTCGGCCAGGAACTCCCCCTGCGGGCCGAGCACGTGGCTGTTGCCCCAGAAGTCGATGCCCGATGCGCCCAGCGGCGATGGCTCGTGGCCGACGCGGTTGCACGACAGCACCGGCAGGCCGTTGGCCACGGCATGGCCGCGGTGGCTGAGGATCCACGCATCGCGCTGGCGGGCCTTCTCCGCGGCGTCGTCGTCGGGGTCGAAGCCGATCGCGGTCGGGTAGAGCAGCAGTTCCGCGCCGGCCAGCGCCATCAGGCGCGCGGCCTCCGGGTACCACTGGTCCCAGCACACCAGCACGCCGAGGCGGCCGACGGCCGTATCGATCGGCTCGAAACCGAGGTCGCCGGGGGTGAAGTAGAACTTCTCGTAGAAGCCCGGATCATCGGGGATGTGCATCTTGCGGTACTTGCCGGCGGTCGAGCCGTCGGCGTCGAAGACCACGGCGGTGTTGTGGTACAGGCCGGCGGCGCGCTTCTCGAACAGCGAACTGACCAGCACCACGCCATGCTTGCGGGCCAGCGCGCCAAGGCGCTCCGTGCTTGGTCCGGGAATCGTCTCGGCCAGGTCGAACTCGTCGACGCACTCGTGCTGGCAGAAGTAGGCGCCGTTGTGCAGTTCCTGCAGCAGCACGAGCTTGGCGCCCTGCGCGGCGGCCTCGGCCACGCGCTGCTCGATGACGGCGAGGTTGGCCTCGGCGTTGCCGTGGTTGCGCTCCTGCACGAGGGCGACGGGGAGGGTGGTCTTCTTCATTCTGCTGCTGCCGTGGGCGGACGGACCCGCCATTGTAGTGGCGCGAGTGCCAACGCCCGCTTACACCAGCCCGCGCGGCAGTTGCATGCTGATGCAGTGGAGGCTGCCGTTCTGCCAGATCAGCGACCGGCACGGGACCTGCACGACTTCGCGGCCCGGGTGCGCCGCGGCCAGGACGTCGGCCGCGCGGTCGTCGGCGGGGTCGCCGTAGGCCGGCATCAGCACCGCGCCATCGATGACCAGGTAGTTGGCATAGCTTGCGGCGAGCCGCCGGCCTTCATCGACGACCGGCTGCGGCCACGGCAGCGGGTGCAGCGTGTAGGGCGCGCCATCGATCGTGCGCAGCGCCGCGATCTCGTCAGCCATGGCGCCGAGTTCGGCGTGGTGGCGGTCACCCGGGTCGTCGCAGGCCTGGAACACGATGCCATTGCCGGGCGCGAAGCGGGCGAGGGTGTCGATGTGGGCGTCGGTGTCGTCGCCCTCGAGGTAGCCGTGTTCGAGCCAGAGCACGCGGTCCTGCTGCAGCCATGCCGCGAGGCGCGCGGACAGGTCTTCGCGGCTGGCGTCCGGATGGCGCTCGTGCAGGCAGCGCCACGTGGTCAGCAGGCTGCCCGCGCCGTCGGTTTCGATGGCGCCGCCTTCAAGTGCGAAATCAATGTGTTGCCTGGTATTGTTGAAGAAGATTCCCGAGTCGGCGAGACGCTCGACCAGGCGGTCATCCTCGCTTGCCTCGAACTTGCCGCCCCAGCCGGTGAAGCGGAAATCCAGCAACCGGAACCCGTTCGCGCCAACCAGCGTGATCGGGCCGGTGTCGCGCAGCCAGGTGTCGTTGTAGGGAATGGCGAGGAACGCCACGCGTTCCATGTCGATGCGCGCCGACGCCAGGCGTGCGCGCGCATAGGCCTCGACGTCGTCGTCCGCCACGCACACCAGCACGCGCTGGAAGCGGGTGATGGCCGTGACCAGCGCGATGTAGGTCTCTTCGACGTCGGCCAGACGGTCGGCCCAGTCGGTGCCAGCGTGCGGCCACGCCAGCAGGATCGCCGACTGGGGTTCCCACTCGGCGGGGAAGCGCAGCGTGTCTTCGTTCATGGGCTCAGCGGATGGGCGGCTTGGGTCCGGCCTCGGCCGGCGTGGCCTGGTTGGCGACCGCATCGACGACGCGGGTCTTCTCGAAGTAGACCGTGAACGCCGGATAGACCCAGCGGTTGATGGTCGGCCACTGCCGCTTCTGGCCACCGCGCGGGTCGAGTCGCTCGCTTGGCGCGCCGAAGCGCGCCTCGACGTCGGCCATGGTCGTGCCGCGCGCGGGCATGGCGAGGCCGGTTTCGCTGCGGGCGCGATCGACCAGCAGGGTGTCGGCGGACGCCGTGCCGGCACAGGCCAGCAGGGCGGCGGTGGTCATGGCAAGGATCAGGCGCATGGTGGATCTCCCCGTGGGCGCTGCACGGCGCAGCCGCAGCGTTTTTAGCAGATCGCGCGGCCGTGCGCCGTGGCGACGCGACGAAGCGGGCGCACGGTCACGTCCGACGCGCACGCCGGATACGCGAAAGGCCGCATTTCTGCGGCCCTTCGGAATCGGGAGCTGTCCAGCCGCGGCGCGATGTCATGCGTCCGCGGCGGCTCCCTCCGCGCGGCTCAGCGCTGGCGGGCCTTGAAGCGCGGGTTGGACTTGCAGATCACGAAGATCTTGCCGCGACGACGAACGACCTTGCAGTCGCGGTGCCGGGTCTTCGCCGACTTGAGTGAGGACAGGACCTTCATGACAAACCTCGAAACGGGTTGGGGCAATCAAGCCGGCAATTCTACCGGGCTTTCCGCTCCAGACTCAAGCCCCCGCACGGTTTGCCGCCGGGCGCGGTCTAGAATGGCCACCCACCCGCGGAGTCGGACATGATCCAGGACGCCATACCCGTATTGACGATCGACGGCCCATCGGGCTCCGGCAAAGGCACGATCAGCCGTGCGGTGGCCGGGAGGCTGGGCTGGCACTACCTGGATTCCGGCGCCCTGTACCGCGCCATCGGCGTGGCCGCGGGTTGGGCCGACCTGGACCTGGACGACGGTGGCGCGCTGGTCCGCTGCGCCTTCGACACCCACATCGGCTTCCGCGACGACGGCCGCGGCGAGTTGCGGGTGCTCGTGAACGGCCACGACGCCACCGACGAGTTGCGCACCGAGACCGCGGGGGCCGCGGCCTCGGCGATCGCGGCCATCCCGGAAGTCCGTGCGGCACTCAAGGAGCGCCAGCGGGTGTTCCGCAAGCCCCCCGGGCTGGTCGCCGACGGTCGCGACATGGGCACGGTGATCTTCCCCGATGCGGCGACCAAGGTGTTCCTCACGGCCAGCGCCGAGGAGAGGGCGGAAAGGCGCTATAAGCAGTTGAAGGACAAGGGGGTTTCTGTTACGTTGGATGGTCTGCTGCGAGAGATTCTCGCCCGCGACGCCCGCGATGCCAATCGCGCGGTGGCGCCGCTGCGGCCGGCCGAAGACGCCGTCCGCATCGACACCACCGGCCTTGGCATCGAAACGGTCGTCGAGCGCGTTCTGGCCCTGGTGCCGGGGCACGCGGGCTGAACTTCCGCGGCAGGTTGGTCCCGCGTGGCACCTGCCGCGCGGATTTTCCGTGCAATGAGCACTCATGGCGACGCGCAATCCCGCGCAAGCCGCAACGGGTGGACCGGGCAACGCGCCTCGCGCGCCGGTCTGTTTCGTCAACCGGGTAATTTTTCAATGACCGAATCATTTGCAGAACTGTTTGAACAGAGCGAGGCCGCCCTCGGCAAGCTGAAGCCGGGTTCCATCGTCACCGGCGTCGTGATCCAGGTGCGGACCGACGTGGTGGTGATCAACGCCGGCCTCAAGTCCGAAGGCATCGTGCCGATCGAACAGTTCCGTAACGACGCCGGCGAGATCGACGTCGCCGAGGGCGACATCGTCAAGGTCGCGCTCGACTCCCTCGAGAACGGCTTCGGCGAGACGGTGCTGTCGCGCGAGAAGGCCAAGCGTTCCATGGTGTGGGACGAGCTCGAGGAAGCCCTCGAGAAGAACGAGACCATCACCGGCCGCATCAGCGGCAAGGTCAAGGGCGGTTTCACCGTCGACATCAAGGACGTCCGCGCGTTCCTGCCCGGTTCGCTGGTCGACGTGCGCCCGGTGCGCGACCCGGTGTACCTGGAAGGCAAGGAACTCGAGTTCAAGCTCATCAAGCTCGACCGCAAGCGCAACAACGTGGTCGTCTCCCGCCGTGCGGTGGTCGAGAGCGAGCATTCGGAAGAGCGCGAGCAGCTGATGGAGAAGCTGGTCGAGGGCGCCGTGCTGAAGGGCGTCGTCAAGAACCTGACCGACTACGGCGCGTTCGTGGACCTGGGCGGCATCGACGGCCTGCTGCACATCACCGACATGGCCTGGAAGCGCGTGCGCCATCCGTCCGAAGTCGTGGAAGTGGGCGCCGAGCTCGACGTGCGCGTGCTGAAGTACGACCGCGAGCGCAATCGCGTCAGCCTGGGCCTCAAGCAGCTGGGCGAGGATCCGTGGGACAACATCGCCCGCCGCTACCCGTCCAACACCCGCGTGTTCGGCAAGGTCTCCAACGTCACCGATTACGGCGCGTTCGTCGAGATCGAGCCGGGCGTCGAAGGCCTGGTGCACGTGTCCGAGATGGACTGGACCAACAAGAACGTCAACCCGCAGAAGGTCGTGCAGGTGGGTGACGAGCTCGAGGTCATGGTGCTCGACGTCGACGAAGAGCGTCGCCGCATCTCGCTGGGCATCAAGCAGGTCACGTCCAACCCGTGGGAGACCTTCGCGGCCATCCACAAGAAGGGTGACAAGGTCGACGGCCAGATCAAGTCGATCACCGACTTCGGCATCTTCATCGGCCTGGACGGCGGCATCGACGGCCTGATCCACCTGTCCGACATGAGCTGGAACACCAGCGGCGAAGACGTGGCGCGCAACCTCAAGAAGGGCGACACGCTGGAAGCCGTGGTGCTGGCCGTGGACCCGGAGCGCGAGCGCATCAGCCTGGGCGTCAAGCAGCTCGAGCAGGATCCGTTCGGCCAGTTCATGGCGGCGCATCCGCGTGGCACCAAGGTCACCGGCACCGTCCGTGAAGTCGACGCCAAGGGCGCGATCATCGACATCGCCGATGGCGTGGAAGGCTACGTGGCCGCGCGCGACATCTCCGATGAGCGCATCGACGACGCCAGCCAGCACCTGAAGGTGGGCGAGACCATCGAGGCCAAGTTCACCGGCATGGACCGCAAGGGCCGCACGCTGCAGCTGTCGATCCGCGCCAAGGACGAGGCCGAGGTGGCCGACACCCTGGCCGACTACAACCGCGCCGCGTCGGATGCCTCCAGTGGCACGACCAAACTCGGTGCCCTGCTGCGCGAGCAGCTGGACAGCAAGTCCGAGTAAGCCAGCAAGACCCGGGGCGGCCTGGCACCAGCCAGGCCGCTTTCGGTTGTCGAGGCCACGATGGCAACATGACCAAATCCGAACTGATCGAAATCCTCACCCAGCGCCAGGGGCACCTGAAGGCCGACGACGTCGACCTGGCGGTGAAGTCGCTGCTGGAGATGATGGGCGGCTCGCTGGCCACCGGCGAACGCATCGAAGTGCGCGGTTTCGGCAGCTTCTCATTGCACTACCGTCCCCCCCGCACCGGGCGCAATCCCAAGACCGGTGATGCCGTGGCGTTGCCCGGCAAGCATGTCCCGCACTTCAAGCCCGGCAAGGAACTTCGCGAACGCGTCAGCGACGTGATGCCGTTGCCTGCCGAGGACTGACCGCTCCACGTCTGTCTGCGTGGCGTGGGCTCGGCTAAGCTAGCGGCCCATGCGTCCTCTCCGAATCCTGTTCGCCCTTGCATGCCTCGTCGCAGGCGTCGCCGTGGGCGCACTCAACCCGCAGGTGGTCGCCGTGGACTTCGGCTTCGCCACGCTGCGCCCGACCCTCGGGGTCGCGCTGCTGGCCACGCTGCTGCTCGGCGCCATCCTTGGCGGCATGGCGATCGTGGCCTCCGTGGTGCTGCCGCTGCAACAGCGCCTGCGCCGCACGCGCGCCACCCCCACCGACGCGAGCTGAGATGGCCTTCATCACCGAGTGGTTCTGGTTCTTCCTGCTGCTGCCGATCGCGGCGCTCTCGGGCTGGGTGATCGGTCGCCGCGGCGGCGAGCGCCACAGCGACAGCCAGGTCAGCAAGCTGTCGACCACCTATTTCCGCGGCCTGAACTACCTGCTCAACGAGCAGCCGGACAAGGCCATCGAGCTGTTCCTGCATATCGCCGAGCTCGACAAGGACACCTTCGAGACCCAGGTCGCACTCGGGCACCTGTTCCGCCGCCGTGGCGAGGTCGACCGCGCGATCCGCCTGCACCAGGGCCTGGTGCAGCGTCCGGACCTCAACGACCAGCAGAAGGTGCAGGCCCTGCTGGCGCTCGGCGAGGACTACATGCGCTCTGGGCTGCTCGACCGCGCCGAGACCGTATTCACCGACCTCGCCCGGATCGACCAGCGCGCGCCGCAGGCGCTCAAGCACCTGATCGGCATCTACCAGGCAGAGCGCGACTGGCCGAAGGCCATCGAGAACGCCACCCGCTACGAGGCCGCGACCGGCGAGCCGATGGGCAAGCTGATCGGCCAGTTCGAATGCGAACTGGCCGAGCGCCTGCGCGTGGCCGGCGAACGCGACGCGGCCCGGGACGCGATCGCGCGTGCCTACGCCGCGGATTCGACGTCGGTGCGCGCCGGCATGCTCGAGGGCAAGCTGGAGATCGATGCCGGCAACGACGTCGCGGCCATCCGCGCCTTCGAACGCGCCGCGCGCCACGATCCGGATTTCCTGCCCGAGCTGCTGCCTCCGCTGCTCGCGGCGTATGCCCGGGTGGGCGACAGCCCCGGCGCGCGCACGTTCCTCACCGAGATGGCCGAACACTACAGCGGCGTCGCGCCGGTGCTGGCGCTGACGCGGCTGGTGCAGGCGGAGGAGGGCGTGCCGGCCGCGCGCGGGTACCTCGCGCAGCAGCTGAAGGACCGGCCTTCGGTTCGCGGCGAGGCCGCGCTGATCGAACTCGCGCTCGCCGATGGCGTCGAACACGGCGAGACGCTCGAGCAACTGCGCCACATCACCGACCAGTTGCTGGTGCGCAATCCGAGCTATCGATGCAATCGTTGCGGATTCGGCGCGCGCAGCCACCACTGGCAGTGCCCGTCCTGCAAGGAGTGGGGCACGATCAAGCCGCTGTTGAACTACGCAGTGGTCTGAGCGTGGGCGGCATGGTGTGGTCGTGGCTGGTGCCCTGGTTGCTTGCGTCCGCAGTGGTCGCGGCAGCCGGTGCGCGCGTGGCCCGCTGGCATGCAGTGCGCCACCGGTTGCTCGACCAGCCCGGCGCACGCCGCAGCCACAAGGTGCCGACGCCGCGCGGCGGTGGCATCGGCATCGCCATCGCCTGGGGTTTGGCCTGGCTGGTCGCGCCGTGGCTGCTGCCCGTGCCCGGCACGCTCGCGGCAGCCGTGCTGGCAGGCCTGCTGTTGGTCGCTGGCGTGGGCTTCGTCGACGACCACCGGGCGCTGTCGGCGTGGTGGCGGCTTGCGGCGCATGTGGCGGCGGGCGGACTGGTCGCGTTGGCACTCGCTGCCCATGGCGCGGCGCCGTGGCAGGTGCTGTTCGCGCTGGCCGCGGTCCCCGTGCTGGTCAATGTGTGGAACTTCATGGACGGCATCGACGGGCTGGCTGCAAGCCAGGCGGCCCTGGTCGCGCTCACGTTCGCGTTGCTTTCCGGCGCGCCCTCCGCCTGGGCCGTGCTGGCGCTGGCCCTGGCCGCGGCCTGTGCCGGGTTCCTGCCGATGAACTTCCCGCGGGCACGGATCTTCCTCGGCGATGTCGGCAGCGGCACCCTCGGCTACGCGATCGCGGTGCAGGCGAGCCTGCTGCTCTGGTCGGATGCGGGCGGGCAGGGTCTCGTGCCCGTCGTGCTGCTGCCGCTCTCGGCGTTCCTGGTTGACGCGACGTTGACATTGGGCAGGCGCATCGTGCGTGGCGAGGCATGGTGGATGCCACACGTGCAACATTCCTACCAGCAGCTCGCATTCAGCTTGGCCGACCATCGACCGGTCACACTGCTCTATGGCGCGTGGACGGCGGCTGCGCTGCTGTTGGCCCTGGTTTCCGCCACGCGCGTGACATCATTCCGTTTTGCCGCGGCGGCCATGTGCCTGCTGCTCGCGGCTGTTGCATGGCGCGCTGCCCGGGGGGGCGTCGGGCACCCAGACGAGCAGGATCGCCACTAGATGACCTTCTGGAAGGACAGGTTCAGGATCGCATTGCCGCGCTACGCCGTGGTCGGCCACGACCTGATGATGGTCTGGGTGGCCTGGTCCGGCCTCAACTATTTCCGGCAACCGGCGCTGGGCGGGGCCGGCGACGGCGCGGTGCTCACGCCCGAGCTCACCCTGATCCTGCTGGTACAGGGGCTGATCTTCTGGCAGGTGGGCCTGTACCGGGGCGTGTGGCGCTTTGCCAGCATCCCCGACCTCGTCAACATCATGAAGGCGAGCATGTTCGGCCTGCTCGCGATCGTGCCGTTGCTGTTCTTCGTGTTCGACCGCGCCGGTGAGATCCCGCGCACCGTGATGCTGGCCTATCCGGTGGTGCTGTCGGCACTGCTGGGCATGCCCCGGCTGCTGTACCGCGCCTGGAAGGACCACGGCACGTCGCGCACCGACCAGGCTGCGCTGCGGGTCCTGATCCTGGGTGCCGGGCAAGCGGGCGAAGCACTGGTCCGCGACCTGCGGCGGGCGGGTGCCTACCAGCCTGTGGGCTTCCTGGACGATGCCGCCAAGCTGCGCGGCAGCCACCTGCAGGGCCTGCCGGTGCTGGGCAAGATCGAGGACCTCGGGCGCATCGCGCCGGAGACCGCGGCGCAGTTGCTGGTCATCGCCATGCCGTCGCTCGACGCCACCGCCATGCGGCGCATCGTGGCCGCCTGCGAGCGCACCGGCCTGCCGTTCCGCACCGTGCCGCGGCTCAACGACCTGCTGGAAGGCCGCTCGCTGCCGGGTGAACTCAAGGAGGTCGCGATCGAGGACCTGCTCGGCCGCAAGCCGGTCACTCCGGACTGGAAGGCGATCCGCGGCTGGCTTGGCGGCCGCAGCGTCCTCGTCACCGGGGCCGGTGGGTCCATCGGCGCCGAGCTTTGCCGGCAGTGCGCCCGCCACGGTGCCCGACAGATCGCGCTGATCGAGATGGACGAGCTGGCGCTGGCGACCACCGAGGCGGAACTGCGTCGCGACTTCCCGCAGATCGAATGCATCCCCGTGCTGGGCGACTGCGGTGACCCCGCCGTGGTCCGCCACGCGCTGGCGCTGTCGGCGCCGGAGGCGGTGTTTCATGCCGCCGCCTACAAGCAGGTGCCGGTGCTGGAGTCGCAGCTGCGCGAAGCGGTGCGCAACAACGTGCTGGCAACCGAGACGGTCGCGCGCGAGGCCCAGGCCGCGGGCGTCGGTGCGTTCGTGCTCATCTCGACCGACAAGGCGGTGGACCCGGTCAACGTGCTCGGTGCCACCAAGCGGCTGGCCGAGATGGTGTGCCAGTCGATGACCCGGCGCGGGAACACGCGTTTCGTGACGGTCCGGTTCGGCAACGTGCTCGATTCCGCCGGCAGCGTCGTTCCGCTGTTCCGCGCGCAGATCCGCCAGGGCGGGCCGGTCACGGTGACCGATCCGGAGGTCACCCGCTACTTCATGACCATCCCCGAGGCCTGCCAACTGATCCTCCAGGCGGTGGCGATCGGGTCGATCGAGGCGGTCTACACCCTCGACATGGGCGAGCCGGTGTCGATCCGCCTGCTTGCCGAACAGATGATCACGCTGGCGGGCAAGCAGCCCGGACGCGACATCGCAATCGTGTACACCGGCCTGCGCCAGGGCGAGAAGCTGCACGAGACGCTGTTCCATGCGGAAGAGCGCTATCGGCCCACCTCGCATCCCAAGATCCTGCAAGCCGAGGCACGCGAGGTGGATACCGAGCGCATCGAAGCCGCCACCTCGCGCATGCGCGATGCCGTGGGTCGCTACGATGTGGAAGCGCTGGGTCGTCTGTTGCGCGACTCTGTCCCCGAATTCGCGCCGCTCATGGCGCACGAAGAACGCAAGATGGCGGCCACGGTGGTTGCCTTCCCGGCAAGGAACGCGAGAAGGACATGACGCAACGCATCCGCAAGGCGGTTTTCCCGGTGGCAGGCCTCGGGACCCGGTTCCTGCCCGCCACCAAGACGGTTCCCAAGGAGATGCTCCCGATCGTCGATCGGCCGCTGATCCAGTACGCGGTGGACGAGGCTGTGGAGGCCGGCTGCGACACGCTGATCTTCGTGACCAACCGCTACAAGCACGCGGTCGCCGATTATTTCGACAAGGCCTACGAACTCGAGCAGAAGCTTGAAAAGGCCGGCAAGCATGAATTGCTCGAGGTCGTCCGCAACGTGATTCCCGCGGGCGTCCGTGCCGTCTTCGTCACGCAAACCGAAGCCCTGGGCCTCGGGCATGCCGTCCTGTGTGCCAGGCCGGTGGTCGGTGACGAGCCGTTCGCGGTGCTGCTGCCGGACGACCTGATCTGGAACCGCGGGCCAGGCGCGCTGGCACAGATGGTGGACCTGGCGCAGGCCACCGGTTCAAGCGTGATCGCCACGCAGGTCGTGCCGAAGGAACAGACGTCGAGCTACGGGATTGTCGCGACCAGCGAATTCCAGGATCGGGCTGGCCGGATCACGGCGATTGTCGAAAAGCCGTCGCCCGAGGAAGCGCCAAGCAACCTGGCAGTGGTCGGGCGGTATGTCCTGTCGCCGCGGATCTTTCCGCTGCTCGAGGCCACCGCGCCGGGGCGGGGCGGGGAGATCCAGCTCACGGATGCGATCTCGGCCCTGCTGGCCGAGGACGAGGTGCTGGCCTACAGGTTCCAGGGCACCCGCTTCGATTGCGGCACCCATATCGGCCTGATCGAGGCCACCATTCGTCACGCACTGGACCATGAACTGCTCAGCGAGGCCGCCCAGGGCTTCATGCGTGACGCATTGTCTGAATTGGGTGTACTTGATGTCCAGTGAAAGTCGACGCGCGGCGCGCGTGACAGGTTCACGGGGGTATGGTTATAGTCGCCGGGTCGGGGGGGCGCGCAATCGCGTTCCTGCGTCAAGTGTCTGCACATCACCCTAGGGAGAGACCCATTCCATGAAGCTTGCATCAACTTTTGCGGCACTGACGCTTGCCGTCGCCGCGACCTACAGCGTCCCCGCCACCGCCCAGACTACCCATGCGAACGCGTCGCAGCCGGCCGCTCGCTGTCAGGGCGCCCTGCCGGCGTTCGAAACGGCCATCCGCAAGCGCCCGCTGGCCATCCAGAACGAAGGCACCGCGTCGAGCTACATCACCTGTGGCTTCGAGTTCGACGCCGGCGCGGCCATCGACAACTCGGCCGTCCTGCTCGACACCTACTTCACCAACACCACCACCGCGCCGGTTTCGCTGACCTGCACCGCGGTCACCGGTTGGCAGACCGGTGAAAACGAGTTCGTCAGCCGGACCGAAGTCATCGCTCCGGGTGCGCAGAGCGAGGACATGTTCTGGTTCGCCGACGACTTCGCGGGCGGCGGCATGGCCTCGGGCCTGGTTGCCATCAGCTGCAACCTGCCGGTCGGCGTGGGCATCAACGACACCTACATTTTCTGGGACACGGACGACGCCCCGGTCTGATCGCGCTGTCGTACGTAATCGCAGGGGCGCCGGATTTCCGGCGCCTTTTCGTTTCAGAGGCGTGCCGGGCCTTGCCGCCCGCACCCCCAAAGGCCAAGTGGACGCATGAATCGCAACAGCAGGACCCCCATCATCGTCGCCGCGGTGCTTGTCGCCGCGGTGGTCATCGGCACCATCGCGATGCGCGGCCGGAGCGAGCCCGCGCCCGCCACCGCGGCGGATTCCGCGGCAAGCGACGTCGCGCGCACGGTTCCGGCGCCGGTCAGCCCGCCGCCACGTTCCCCGGTCGCATCGCGCGCGTCGAGCGGGGCTCAGTTGGCCGCGCATGTCGAACGACGCGCGCAGCGCCGGGATGAGCATATCGCCCGGACCGCGGCGCTGAAGAAGCAATCCGCCGAGCGGTTCGCCGCCGAGCAGGTCGACCCGGCCTGGGCGCCGCAGAAGGAAGCCGAACTCACCGGCATTGCCGGCCAGCCCGGCTTTGCAACGGCGGGCGTCAAGGCGACCAGCCTGAGCATGGACTGCAAGAGCAGCATGTGCCGGATCGACGGGCAGTTCGCCAGCAATGGCGAAGCGGAAGACTGGATCCTGATCTACATGTCCAGCGTGGGTTCCGCGATGCCCAGCTCGGTGGTGTCGCGCACCCAGAATCCCGATGGCAGCACGCGCGTCGAGATCTACGGCCGGGCGCGCTGAGAACCACGGATCCGCGCGATGCAGTGACCGCACCGCGCGGATCATGCCGCCGGTCAGAGCGCCTCGAAGATCCCGGCGGCGCCCATGCCGGTGCCGATGCACATCGTCACCATGCCGTACTTCTGTTCGCGTCGACGCATGCCGTGGACGATGGTGGCCGTCCGCACCGCGCCCGTGGCGCCGAGCGGATGGCCGAGCGCGATGGCACCGCCCAGCGGGTTCACCTTCGACGGGTCGAGCCCGCAATCGCGGATCACCGCAAGCGCCTGGGCGGCGAAGGCTTCATTGAGCTCGATCCAGTCGAGCTGGTCGCGGGTCAGGCCCGCCTGCTTCAGGGCCTTCGGGATGGCCGCGATCGGCCCGATCCCCATCACCTCCGGACGCACGCCGGCCACCGAGAACGACACGAAGCGCGCGAGCGGCGTCAGGCCGTAGTCCTTGATGGCCTGTTCGGACGCGAGCAACACCGCGCCCGCGCCGTCGCTCATCTGCGACGAGTTGCCGGCGGTCACCGTGCCGCCGAACTGGCCGTTGCGGAACACCGGACGCAGCTTCGCCAGGCCCTCGGCCGACGTGTCGGCACGCGGGCCCTCGTCGTGCTCGACCAGAAGCTTCTTCGTGCGGATGGTCTTGCCGCCGAGGTCCGGCTGGCGCGAAAGCACTTCGTAGGGGCTGATCTCGTCGCGGAACTCGCCGGCCTTGGCCGCGGCCAGCGCCTTGCGGTGCGACTCGACCGCGAACGCGTCCTGGTCCTCGCGCGAGACCTTCCATTCCTCGGCGACCTTTTCCGCGGTGATGCCCATGCCGTAGGCGATGGCCACGTTGTCGTCGCGGAACACGCTTGGCGACAGCGCCACCTTGTTGCCCATCATCGGCACCATGCTCATGCTTTCGGTGCCGCCGGCGAGCATGAGGTCGGCATTGCCCAGCCGGATCTGGTCTGCGGCGAGCGCCACGGCCTGGAGGCCGGACGAGCAGAAGCGGTTGATGGTCTGTGCCGCCAGCGTGTCGGGCAGGCCGGCCAGCAGCACGCCGATGCGCGCCACGTTCATGCCTTGCTCGCCCTCGGGCATGGCGCAGCCGATGATCGCGTCGTCGATGCGGTTGACGTCGATGCCCGGTGCCTGCGCGACGACGGCCCTCAGCACGTGCGCCAGCATGTCGTCCGGCCGGGTGTTGCGGAACACCCCCTTGGGCGCCTTGCCCACCGGGGTGCGGGTGGCGGCGACGATGTATGCGTCCTGGATCTGCTTGCTCATGTTGGTCTTGTCCTGTGTCGTCGGGCGCGCGTCAGTTGCGCAGCGGCTTGCCGGTCTTGAGCATGTGCGCGATGCGCGACTGGGTCCTGTCCTGCTGCGCGAGCTCCACGAAGTGCTGGCGTTCCAGGCGCAACAGCCAGTCCTCGTCGACGACTGCGCCACGATCGACCTCGCCGCCGCACAGCACGGTGGCGATGCGGGTCGCGATCTCGTAGTCGTACTCGCTGATGAAACGACCTTCCAGCATGTTGACCAGCAGCATCTTGAATGTGGCGATGCCGACGTCGCCGGCAACACGCACCTGGCGCGCCGGCATGGGCGGGCGATAGCCCGCTTCGGCCAGCGCGGCGGCTTCCTGGCGCGCCACGTGCAACAGCTCGAAGGCGTTGAACACCACCCGGTCACCGGCGCGCAGGAGGCCCAGCTCCTTGGCCTCGACCGCCGAGGCCGACACCTTGGCCATCGCGATGGTCTCGAACACGCGCTTGAGCTCGACGAACACGTCACCGTTGGCTCCGGCGGCCTGCGAGGCGCGGACCGCGAGCTCCTTCAGTCCGCCGCCCGCCGGCAGCAGGCCCACGCCGGCCTCGACCAGTCCGATGTAGCTCTCGAGGTGCGCGACGGTCCGGGCGCTGTGCATCTGGAACTCGCAGCCGCCGCCGAGCGCCAGGCCGCGCACCGCGGCCACCACCGGCACCAGCGAATACTTGATCGCCTGGCTGGTGGCCTGGAAGTTCGCCACCATGGCTTCGAACGCGTCGACCTTGCCGGCCTGCAGCAGCCCGAGCGCACCGGCGAGGTCGGCACCGGCGGAGAACGGCTCCTTCGGCTGCCAGACCACGAGGCCGGCGAAGTCGCGCTCGGCGCGGGCCACGGCTTCCTGCAGGCCGTCCAGTACATGGTCGGACACGGTATGCATCTTGGTCTTGAACGACGCCACGGCGATGTCGTCGCCGTCGGTCCACATGCGGATGCCGTCGTTCTCGAAGACCGTCTCGCCCCTGGGGAACGACTCTCCCAGCAACGGATCCGGGAAACGCTGGCGCTTGTAGACGGGCAGGGCGGAGCGCGGCAGGCGGGCATTCTTGCCGGGGCTGTAGCTGCCCTCGGCCGAATGCACGCCGTCGCGCCCGTCGAACACCCAGTCCGGCAGGGGCGCGTCGCTCATCGCCTTCCCGGCGACGATGTCGTCGGCGATCCACTGCGCGACCTGTTTCCAGCCTGCCGCCTGCCACGTCTCGAACGGACCCAGCGACCAGCCGTAGCCCCAGCGGATCGCCAGGTCGACGTCGCGCGCGGTCTCGGCGATGTCGGCCAGGTGGTAGGCGCTGTAATGGAACAGGTCACGGAACGTGGCCCACAGGAATTTTGCCTGCGGGTGGTCGCTGGCGCGCAGTTTCGAGAACTTCTCGACCGGGTCGCGCGTCTTCAGGATCTCGACCACCTCGGGTGCGGCCACGCGGTCGGCAGGGCGGTAATCGCCGGCCGCCGGGTCGACGACCAGGATGTCCTTGCCCACCTTGCGGAAGATGCCGGCGCCGGTCTTCTGGCCCAGCGCGCCCTTCTCGACCAGCCCGGCGAGCCACTTCGGCGACTTGAAGTACTTGTGCCAGGGGTCGTCGGGCAGGGTGTCGGCCATCGTCCTGATGACGTGGGCCATGGTGTCCAGGCCGACGACATCGGACGTGCGGTAGGTCGCCGACTTGGGGCGTCCCACCAGCGGGCCGGTGAGGGCATCGACCTCGTCGAGCCCGAGGCCGGTCTCGCGGGTGTGGTGGATGGTGGACAGGATCGAGAACACGCCGATGCGGTTGCCGATGAAGTTGGGCGTGTCGCGGGCGTACACGACGCCCTTGCCCAGCGTCGTGGTCAGGAACGTCTCCAGGCCCTGCAGCACCGCCTTGTCGGTGGTGCGCGCCGGGATCAGCTCGGCCAGGTGCATGTAGCGCGGCGGGTTGAAGAAGTGCACCCCGCAGAACCGGCTGCGCAGCGACTCGGGCAGCACGTCGGCCAGCTTGTTGATGCCCAGGCCCGACGTGTTGCTGGCCAGTACGGCGTGGTCGGCGATGAACGGCGCGATCTTCGCGTACAGGTCCTGCTTCCAGTCCATGCGCTCGGCGATCGCCTCGATCACCAGGTCGCAGTCCTTGAGGCGCTGCAGGCCGAGCTCGTAGTTGGCCGGGGTGATCACCGTGGCCAGGTCCTTCGACGCCAGCGGGGCAGGGCTCAGCTTGCCGAGGTTGGCGATCGCCGTGGTGACGATGCCGTTGGGGTCGCCCTCCTTGGCCGGGAGGTCGAACAGCACCGTGTCGACGCCGGCATTGGTCAGGTGGGCCGCGATCTGCGCCCCCATTACCCCGGCCCCGAGTACCGCGGCCCTGCGCACAAGCAATTTCTCGGACATGTTTCCTGGCTCCATGATGGACTTGTGAAACAAGATCAAATCTTAAGCGCAACAATTTGATCTGATTGAATATCTGGTCGCAACGATCAACTCTTGAGGCCGGCGGCCGCGAACCGGATCAGCTCCTCGGCCGCACGCTTGCGGTGCGCCACCTCGCTGACGCTTGCCGGGCGCTTGATCAGGCCGAACTCGGACATGGCATAGGTGAGCGCTCCCGCCAGGAAATCCAGGCGCCAGTAAAGCTGCTCCTTGTCCAGCTGCGGCACGCACTCGGCAATCGCCTTGGCAAACTCGCGCAGCACGTGTCCGTACTGTTCTGACAGGAACTTGCGCAGGCCGTCATTCTTCTCGGCGTAGGCGCGGGCGATCACGCGGATGAAGGCCACGCCACCCTGGCGGTCACGCGCCAGCGCCAGCGCGGGCTCGATGAATGCCGCCAGCAGGGGCTCCAGCGCGCCGGGTGAGGCCTCGCGCGCCTCGCCGAGCAGTTCAAGCCGGCGGCGGCTCATCTCGTCCATGCGGCGGCGGAAGACCTCGTTGATGAGATTCTCCTTGCTGCCGAAGTGGTAATTGACCGCGGCGATGTTGACGTCCGCGCGGCTGGTGACCTGGCGCAGCGACGTGCCGCCAAAGCCATGCAGGGCGAACAGCTCCTCTGCGGCGCCGAGGATCCTGTCCTTGGTCGAAAACTGGGTGGTGGCCATGGCTGCCGGGAACCGATCCTGAATCAAACGCTTGTTTTGATACTAGGTGCAGGCCGCCGCTCCGGTCAATCGCCGATCATGTCGGAAGTGCGTGCAGGCAGCGTGTGCGTTCCGGTAGAATCACACTAGCCATATCGGCTAAACCCGCGCCCTGCGTGGGTTTTTTCTGTTACCTTCTGGGACTGCCTGAAACATGGCGGCCCGCCTTCCGGAGAATTCCCCATGGCGCTGGAGCGCACCCTGTCCATCATCAAGCCCGATGCCGTCGCCAAGAACGTCATCGGCGAGATCTATGCCCGCTTCGAGAAGGCCGGCCTCAAGATCGCCGCCGCGAAAATGAAGCAGCTGTCGCGCGCGGAGGCCGAAGGCTTCTACGCCGTGCACCGCGAGCGCCCGTTCTTCAATGCACTGGTCGAGTTCATGATCAGCGGCCCGGTGATGATCCAGGTCCTGGAAGGCGAGGGTGCCGTGCTCAAGCACCGCGACCTGATGGGCGCAACCAACCCGAAGGATGCCGCCGTCGGCACGATCCGCGCCGACTTCGCCGATTCCATCGATGCGAATGCCGTACACGGTTCCGACGCCGCCGAGACCGCTGCCGTCGAGATCGCGTACTTCTTCCCGTCGACCGACGTCTACGTTCGTTGATTTTCCTGCCACGGATATACGCGGTGGACGTGCCCTTGATCCGCGTGATCCGTGGCAAATGACCTTGACCTCAGAAGCCCAGTGACCGAAGCAACCGCCAAGCAGAACCTGCTCGACCTCGACCGCGAGGGGCTGGAGCGCTTTTTCGCCGATGAACTCGGCGAGAAGCGTTTCCGTGCGCATCAGGTGATGAAGTGGATCCACCACCGGCACGTCACCGACTTCGACGAAATGACCGACCTCGGCAAGCCGCTGCGCGCCAAGCTGCAGGAGCGGTCCGAGGTGATCGTGCCGCAGGTGCATTTCGACAAGCCGTCCACCGACGGAACGCACAAGTGGCTGCTGGGCATGGATGGCAAGAACGCCATCGAGACCGTGTACATCCCGGACAAGGGCCGCGGCACGTTGTGCGTGTCGTCGCAGGTCGGGTGCGCGCTCAACTGCAGCTTCTGTTCCACCGCGACCCAGGGTTTCAACCGCAACCTGTCGACCGCCGAGATCATCGGCCAGGTATGGGTGGCCGCGAAGCACCTCGGCAATATTCCGCACAAGCAGCGCCGGCTCACCAACGTGGTGATGATGGGCATGGGCGAGCCGCTGATGAACTTCGACAACGTGGTGCGCGCGATGAGCGTGATGCGCGACGACCTCGGCTACGGCCTGGCCAACAAGCGCGTCACCCTGTCCACCGCCGGCATGGTGCCGATGATCGACCGGCTGTCGGAGGAGAGCGACGTGTCGCTGGCCGTCTCCCTGCACGCCGCCAACGATGAGCTGCGCACCGAACTGGTGCCGCTCAACAAGAAGTACCCGATCGCCGAGCTGATGGCCGCCTGCGAGCGCTACGTGCGCCGCAAGCCGCGTTCGTCGATCACCTTCGAATACACGCTGATGAAGGACGTCAACGACCAGCCGGAGCACGCGCGCCAGCTGTCGCGGCTGATGCGCCAGTTCGGCAACGCCCTGCAGGTCAAGGACGCCGCCAAGGTCAACCTGATCCCGTTCAACCCGTTCCCCGGCACGCGGTACGAGCGTTCCGGCGAGGACGCGATCCGTGCGTTCCAGAAGCTGCTGCTCGACGCCCAGGTGCTCACCATGGTGCGTCGCACGCGCGGCGACGACATCGATGCCGCCTGCGGCCAGCTGAAGGGGCAGGTCGCCGACCGCACCCGCCGTCAGGCCGAGTTCCGCAAGCATCTCGCGCAGGTCTCGGACGGGGAGGGCGGCGATGCGGCGGCTTGACCTCGTTGGCCTGGCGGTGGCCTGCTCGCTGCTGGCCGCAGGCTGCTCGCGCCTCACCTTCGTCAAGCCGAGCGCGCAGCGCGGCGACTCGACACAGGTCGCCGCCCAGTACGATTTCAGCGATGACGGCCAGGCGCGCGGCAAGGCGTCCACGCGTGGCCACCTGTTGCGTGGCGAACAGGCGCTGCGCGCCGGCCGCTATCCGGAGGCCGCTGCCGAAGCACGTCTGGCGATGAAGATCGATGGCCGCGACGCCGATGCGCATACGCTGCTTGCGCTTGCGCTCGAGCGCCAGGGCGACAGCCGCGAAGCCGGCAAGCACTACGCCCGCGCCGCCGGACTCAAGCCTTCCGGCGCCACGTTCAACAACCATGGCGCATGGCTGTGCCGAAACGGACGCGCCGCCGAATCGCTGGCATGGTTCGACCGCGCCCTGGCCGACCGCAGCTATGCCAGCCCGGCCTCGGCGCTGGCCAACGCCGGCGCATGTGCCGACGAAGGCGGCCAGCCCGGGCGCACCCAGCGCGACCTGCGCGCGGCGCTCGCCCTCGATCCGGTGAATGCCGTCGGCCTGGAAGCGCTGGCCCGGCACCTGCACGGGCGTGGCGACGATTTCGAGGCGCGCGCGTTCTCCGAGCGCCGGCTGGAGGCGGCACCGGCGTCGCCGGCCGCGCTGCAACTTGCGTCACAGATCGAAGACAAGCTCGGCGACAAGGCTGCCGCCGCTCGTTATGTTCAGCGCCTGCGGACGGAATTCCCGCACGCGCAGGCAGTGCTGCCCGGGGACAGCAGTTCACGATGATGCCGCCAGACCACAACATGGCCGATGCCGAGCAGGGCTGTGGCCGCCGCCTGCGCAATGCGCGCGAGGCCGCAGGACTTTCGATCGAGGATGTCGCGACGCGGCTGAGGATGCCGGTGCGCGTCGTCGAATCGCTCGAAGCCGAAGACTGGAACCGGCTCGGTGCCCCGGTCTACGTGCGTGGCCAGTTGCGCAGCTACTCGCGCCTGCTGGGCCTGTCCACCGCCACCATGCAGGCTGTCGTCGGCGTCGCGCCGGTGGAGCCGGTGGCGCTGGTGCCTCGCACCTATGTGCCGCGCATGCGCATCGTGGCCGAGCAGTTCGCCAAGCGCCTGGTCTACGCGGTGATCACCGTCGCCATCGCCTTGCCGGTGTGGTTGGCCACCCGGCCGCACCTCGCCACGCAGGGCGCCGCGTCCGCCTCCCTCGACATGCCCGTGGTCTCCACTGCAGGCCAGCCCGGCGCGCCGGCGGTGGCCAGGCCGCGCCAGCCGGTGCCGCTGGTCGCATCGATGGCACCGGTCGCGCAGCGCGCCGGCAGCGCGACGGCGGCGCTTGAACTGCGCCTCGTCGATGACAGTTGGGTGGAGATCACCGGCCGCGACGGACAGGTCATCGAGCACTCCCTGCTGCGCGCGGGCAACACGCGCAGCTTCGTGGTCGGGGATGTCGGCGGCATGGTGTTCGGCAACGCCGCCGCGGTCGAACTGCGTCTCAACGGTGCCCGGCAGGACCTTGCACCCTTGCTTCGGGCGAACGTCGCCCGCTTTACGGTATCCTCTGACGGATCGCTGGTGCCTGCTGGTCGTTGACCGGGGTGTCACGGCAGCGGTGGCCCGCAGCGCGGGCCATCCGCGTGCAACCGAGGACCCGTTCGCGGGTCGCATTCCTTCCCATAGCTGCCCGCGGACACCCCGGGTGGCTCGCAGCCCGATCGGACGGTCATGGCAGTAGACGAGTTGCTCGATGAGCACGAACAGGGCGAACGTGTTCGCCAGTGGGTGCGCGAGAACGCCCTTGGCGTTTTCGCCGGAATTGCGGTGGCGCTGGGCCTGGTCTGGGGCTTCCAGCAGTGGCAGGCGCACCAGCTGGAGCAGCGCATGGCACAGGGTGATGCCTACGCGGCAGTGAATGCGAGCATCGCCGCCGGCGACCTGGACAAGGCCCGTGACCTGGCCGCCGCGGCCGAACTGAACGACGGCGCGTTTGCGGCGTTGCTGGCGCTGGACCTGGCGAAGGCGCAGGTCGATGCCGGCGACACCGACGCCGCCACGGCGACGCTGGCTGCCCTGACCGACCCCGGCCCGGCGCTGGAACCGGTGGTGGCGCGCCGCCTGGCGAGCCTGCACGTCGCGGCCGGCAAGGCCGACGAGGCGCTTGCGGTGCTGGGCGATGCCGCCGATGCCGGCAGCCTCGAGACCCGCGGCGATGCGCTCGTGGTGGCCGGTCGCACCGATGATGCACGCGCCGCGTATACCGCCGCGCTGGCGGCGCTGGACGTTGCCGCGGTGCCGCAGCGACGCATCCTTGAAATCAAACTGATCGATGCCGGCGGCGTGCCGGCCCACACGGAAGGCAACGCCCGATGACCCAAGCACAGCGCACCAGCCCGCCCCGGGCCGGTTCCCGATTCGCCACCCGCGCCGCGACCGTGCTGGTCTGCCTCGTCGTGGTCACGGGCTGCAGCACCGTCAAGGGCTGGTTCGGCGGCAAGGACAAGGACGCCAAGGCCGGCCAGCCGGCCGAGCTCGTCGAGTTCGCGGCCACCGCCAATCCCAGCCGCCTGTGGAAAGCCAGCGCCGGCAAGGGCGAGGGCTCCTCGGGCGCGCGCCAGGGTCCGGCCGTGGCCAATGGCAGGGTATTCGCCTCGTCCATCAAGGGCGGGGTCCGCGCGTTCGACCTGCAGTCCGGCGCCCAGGTCTGGCATCACGCCAGCGACCTGCGCCTGACCGGCGGTCCGGGCGCCGGCGACGGCCTGGTGGTCGCGGGCACGCTGGACGGTGAAGTCGTGGCGCTTGACGCGGCCACGGGCACGGAACGCTGGACGGCCAAGGTCACCAGCGAAGTCATCGCCGCACCGGCGATCGGCCAGGGCCTGGTGCTCGTGCGGTCCAATGAAGGACGCGTCACCGCGTTCGACGCGGCCACCGGCCAGCGCCGCTGGTTCTGGGTGCAGGACCTGCCCACGCTCACCGTCCGCGGCAATGCGCCGGTGACGCTTGGCCCCGGTCACGCCTTTGTCGGCATGGACGATGGTCGCGTGGTCGCGCTTGCCCTCGGCGATGGTCGGGTGCTGTGGGAGCAGCCGATCTCGCTTGGCGACGGCCGCACCGAGCTCGATCGCATGGCCGACGTCGACGGTGCGCCGGTGCTCGAGGACGCGGTCCTGTTCGCGAGCAGCTACAAGGGACGCACGATGGCCTTCGATGCGCCGACTGGCCGCCCGCTGTGGGCGTCGGAAAGCGGCGGCGCAGGCAGCGTGGCCGTGGGCAGCGATCGCCTCGTGGTGAGCGACCGGACCGGCACCGTATGGGCGATCGACAAGTACGTCGGCACCGCCTACTGGCAGCAGCCCGCGCTGGCCAACCGCAACCTCGGTCCCGCGCGCATCCATGGCGGCCATGCGGTGGTCGGTGATTTTGACGGTTACCTGCACTGGATGCGCCTGCTGGACGGCGAGTTCGTGGCGCGTGCGCGCGCCGGTCGCAGTGCACTCACCGGTCCTCCGGTCGTGGTCGACGGCATCCTCGTGGTCCAGGACGTCGGCGGCGACATCAGCGCCTGGCGCATCGACTGACCCATGCTGCCACTGGTCGCTCTGGTCGGTCGCCCGAACGTCGGGAAGTCGACGCTGTTCAATGCGCTGACGCGCACCCGCGATGCGCTGGTCCATGACCAGCCCGGGGTCACCCGCGACCGTCACTACGGCGTGTGCCGCCTGGACGAGGACCGGCCGTTCGCGCTGGTCGACACCGGCGGCATCTCCGCCGGCAACGCCCATCTCGAAACCGGCAACCTTGCGGGCGCCACCGCGCGCCAGGCCCGCGCAGGCGCCGAGGAAGCCGACCTCGTGCTGTTCGTGGTCGATGGCCGCGAAGGACCCTCGGCGCTGGACGACGAGATCCTCTCATGGCTGCGCAAGGCGTCGCGGCCCACGTTCCTGGTGGTCAACAAGACCGACGGGATCGACGCGCGCGAATCGCTCGCGGAATTCTCGCGCTACGGCTTCAGCGACGTGTTCGCGGTGTCGTCGGCGCACCGGCACGGCATCGACGACCTGGTCGACGATATCCTGGCCAGGTTGCCGGAGCAGGGCGAGGCACCGGTGCCGGACAACGATCCGGAACGGATCCGCGTCGCCTTCGTCGGTCGCCCCAATGTCGGCAAGTCGACGCTGGTCAACCGCATCCTCGGCGAGGAGCGGATGATCGCCTCCGAAGTCGCCGGCACCACGCGCGATTCGATCGCCGCCGACCTCGAGCGCGACGGCCGCCGCTACCGGCTGGTCGACACCGCCGGCATCCGCCGCAAGTCGCGCGTCGACGAAGCGGTGGAAACCTTCTCGATCATCAAGACCCTGCAGTCGATCGAGCAGTGCCAGGTGGCGGTGGTGATGATCGATGCCAACGAAGGCGTGACCGACCAGGACGCCAGCGTGCTGGGCGCGGTGCTCGATGCCGGACGCGCCCTGGTGGTGGCGGTGAACAAGTGGGACGGCCAGAGTGACTACCAGCGCGAGCAGGTCGAGTCGTTGCTGTCGCGCAAGCTCGCCTTCGTGGAGTGGGCGGAGGCGGTGCGCATCAGCGCGCTGCACGGCTCCGGACTGCGCGAACTGTTCCGCGCCATCCACCGCGCGCACGCCTCGGCCACGCGCCAGTTCAGCACCGCCGAGGTCACGCGCGCGGTCGAAGTGGCCTACGAATCCAATCCGCCGCCGGTGGTGCGCGGACATACCGCCAAGCTGCGCTTCGCGCACCCGGGTGGTGAAAACCCGCCGACCATCGTCATCCACGGTACGCGCCTGCGCACCTTGCCCGACAGTTACAAGCGCTACCTGGAAAACTTCTTCCGCAAGCGCTTCAAGCTGGTCGGAACGCCGGTGCAACTGGTGTTCAAGGAAGGCGAGAACCCCTACAAGGACCGCAAGAACGTGCTCAGCACGCGCCAGGTGGTCAAGAAGCGGCGGATGATCCGCCACGTCAAGCGCGGGAAGTGAACGCCGGCGCGACGACGCTTGGCCTGCTGGCCGGAGGGCGCGCCACGCGCCTGGGCGGGATCGACAAGGCCTGGCTCGAACGCGGTGGCGTTGCCCAGGTGCTGCGCCTGGCGGATCGCGTCCGCAGCGAGGTGGACGCCGTGATGGCCAGTGCCAACCGCGATCATGATCGTTATGCCGCCCACGGCATGGCGGCGGTCGCGGACCGGTTCACCGGCATCGGTCCACTCGGGGGACTGGATGCCCTGGCCGAAGCGTGCGCCACGCCTTGGCTGCTGACGCTGCCGGTCGACCTGCTGTCGGTCAACGACTGCCTGCTGCGCAGCCTGCGTGCGGCCGGCGAAACGGGCGCGTTTGCCGAAGACGATGACGGCATGCAGCCGCTGGTCGCGCTGTGGCGGGTGGCCGCCTTGCGCGCCGCACTCCCGGCGGCCATCGCGTCGGGCGCGCATGCGGTGCATCAGCTGCAGGCAGGCCTGGGCATGGCCCCGGTCCGCTTCGAGGGGGTGCGCTTCGGAAACCTCAACACGCCGTCGGATCTTGCCGCAGCCGGCATGGCGGCATCACCATGAACGATCCGGCGACGTTCCCGACGCGCATCAGCCACGCGGAAGCGCTGGCGATCGTCCGCACCCTGGGCGTCGCCCACGCCACCGGCGCGCAGGACCTGTCGCTTGCGCGCGCGCACGGCCACGTGCTGTCCGCGGACCTGGTGGCGGGCATCGCGCAGCCGCCGTTCGACAATTCGGCGATGGACGGCTACGCGCTGCGCCATGCGGATCTGGCGAATGTTGGCACCACCTGCCTGCGGCTGGTGGGCGAGCAGTTCGCCGGCCGCGCCCAGCCCTTGCTGGTGGGCGCCGGTGAATGCGTGCGGATCACCACCGGCGCACCCATGCCTGCGGGCACCGACACCGTGGCCATGAAAGAGGACACGTGTGTCGATGGTGACCGCGTGGACGTGCTGGTGGCGCCTGCCGCAGGCCGCCACGTGCGTCTTGCCGGCGAGGACTGCGTGCCTGGCGACCTCCTGTTGCGCGCAGGCGAAGTGCTCACGCCCGCGCGCGTCGCGCTGGCCGCGTCGCAGGGCGTGCCGACGCTGGCGGTCGCGCGCCGACCGACCGTGGCCGTGTTCACGACCGGCGACGAACTGGTGGAGCCGGGCCTGCCGCTGGCGCCCGGCCAGATCCACAACAGCAACCGCGAACTGCTGATGGGCCTGCTGCGCGCCGACGGCCTGGAGCCGGTCGCCTGGCCCACGCTGCCCGACGATCCCGCGCAGGTCGAGTCCGCGCTGCGCCACGCCGGCCATGCCTTTGACGTGGTGCTGACGTGCGGCGCGGTGTCCGCGGGCGAGAAGGACCATATTCCCGCGCTGCTGCAGGCCGAGGCGCGGATCGCCTTCTGGAAGGTGCGCATGAAGCCCGGCATGCCGCTGCTGCTGGCCGAAGGGGGTAGCCTCGGCGGAGCGCTGTTCCTGTGCCTGCCAGGCAACCCGGTTTCGGTGCTGGCGACGTGGCTGACCCTGGGCCGCCCGCTGGTGGACGCCATGCAGGGCCGGACGGCGCGACGTGCTCCGTGGCGGGCGCGGCTTGCCACCCCCTGGCGCAAGAGCCACGAGCGCCTCGAGTTCCTGCGCGGGCGACTGCGGCAGGGCGCGGACGGCGTGCCGGAGGTGGAGCCGAGTCCGGCGGATGGCTCACACCGCATGCGCGCGGCGGCGGATGCCGATGTGTTGCTGGTGCTGGACGAGGGCCCCCGGGACTACCCGGCGGGTGCGTTCGTCGATGTAATGCCGTGCTGAACCGGGCGAAGCGCGCATCCTGTCCACCTCGGGTTTCCCGCAGTCGGCGAAGCGACGGCAATGGTCGATAATCACGGCATGCCTGCCAACGAAACCACGCCGCGCGAGGCGCAGCGGCGACACGCTGCCGGCGCCCGCCTGGTCGACGTGCGCGAGGAACACGAGCGCAGCGCCGGCATGGCCGACGGCGCCGTCGGCATTTCACGTGCTGAACTCGAGGACGACCCGGGCTTCCACTTCCCGGACCGCGACACCGAACTGGTGTTGATCTGCCAGACCGGTGGCCGCTCGATGCTCGCCGCCGAGTCCTTGCAGCGGCTCGGCTATCGCCACGTCGCCTCCGTGCGCGGCGGCACGCTGCGCTGGATCGCGGAAGGCCTGCCGGTCACGCGGCCACCCGCGCACGAGGTCGACAGCGATTTCCACGAGCGCTACTCGCGGCACCTGCTGCTCCCGGAAGTCGGCGCTCGCGGCCAGCGCCGGCTGGAGGCCTCCCGCGTGCTGATGCTGGGCGCGGGCGGCCTGGGGTCGCCGGCGGCGTTCTACCTGGCTGCGGCCGGCATCGGCCACCTGCGCATCGCCGACGACGACATCATCGAGCGCAGCAACCTGCAGCGCCAGATCCTGCATACCGACGCCGACATCGGCATGCCCAAGGTCGACTCCGCCGAGACGCGCCTGTCGGCGCTCAACCCGCGCATCACCGTCGAAGCGGTCCGCGAACGGGTCACCTCAGGCAACGTCGAACGCCTGCTCGAGGGCGTCGACCTCGTGGTCGACGGTGCCGACAACTTCGCCGTGCGCTACCTGCTCAACGATGCCTGCGTGAAGCTCGCAATCCCCCTGGTGTACGGCGCAGTGCACAGGTTCGAAGGCCAGGTGAGCGTGTTCGACGCCGGCCGCCACCGCGGCCAGGCGCCGTGCTACCGCTGCCTGTTCCCCGAGCCGCCGCCGCCGGAGTCGGCACCCAGCTGCAGCGAGGCCGGCGTGCTCGGCGTGCTGCCCGGCGTGATCGGCATGCTGCAGGCCACCGAGGCACTCAAGCTGCTGCTGCACGTTGGCGAGCCGCTTGCCGGTCGCCTGCTGCACTTCGATGCGCTGGGAATGCACTTCCGCGAAACCACGCTGCGGCCGGATCCCGGATGCCCGGTATGCGCGCCCGGCACGCCGTTCCCCGGCTACATCGACTACGCCGCCTTCTGTTCGGGCGCCTGACGCGGCGCTGCGGCGTCGCCGCCGCGTGAGCGATCGGCGGCTTTGATGCCCTAGGCTGTGCGCTGCATCCGGGGAGCGACGATCGATGGCCAGACCCTCAGCTTGGCAACTGCTCGTTTGCGCGGCGACGCTCTGGTTGCTGGGCGCGGCCGGTACCGCACAGGCCGCCGACCCGTGTCCATTGCTGCGCGCGCAGACCGGCTCGCCCGCCATCGTCACGCGCATCGCCGCTGTCGCCTGCGAGGAGCACCAGCTCTGGTACCGGCCCTTCATCGATCGGGAAGGTCGCCTGGCCGGTTCGCAAGTTCGCGAGGCCGAGGCGGCGCTGCTCGCCAACGGCCAGCCGGCGTGGCTGCGTGTGGCCGACTACTGGCGCGGCAGCGGCCTGCTGTACCAGGCGCTGCAGCGCCCGGGCGCGAACGACTGCGTGCAGGCCAACGGCGCGTACGCGGCGCCCGCCTGTCGTGCCTTCATCGTCGATACCCCGTGGTCCGCCGCCTTCGTCTCATGGGTGCTGGGGCGTGCGGCGCTGCCGGGGTTCCGGGGTTCGGCAAGCCATGTCGGCTACGTGCGCGACGCCTACCGTGATCCCGAGGGGAGCGCCTACCGGGTCGCCGATCCGCGCGCGGTGCGGCCGGGGCAGGGCGACCTGCTGTGCTATGTGCGCGTGGCCGCGCGCAGCTACGGATTTCCCGGGCTTGCCAGCCTGTTGAGCAGTGACGACAGCGGCCTCGGCATGCACTGCGACATCGTGGTGGCCGCGCAACCCGGCGACGCGACGGCGTACCTGGTCGGCGGCAACGTGCTGGACGGGGTCACGATGCGCTTGCTGCCGCTCACCCCCGGTGGACAGTTCGCCGAGCTTCCGACGCGACCGGTGGATGGCGCCAGCTGCACGCCGGACACGCCGGCCGGGTGCAGCGCCAATCGCCAGGACTGGGCAGTGCTGCTGCAGCTGCGGCCGGCGCAGGAGCTCGCCGGGCTTGCGCCTGCACGGGCAGTCCTGCCACCGGCCATGGCGCCGTCATCCCCGCGGTGCTGCGTGAACTGCGTGGTCGGTTCGGGTGTTCCGCGCTGTCCTGCAAGCCGACCTTTGAATCAGGGACAATGACGCCCCCACGCGCACGGCATCGGTATGTCAGACATCTCCAGCCAGGCCCGCATCCTCGACGGCAGGCGGATCGCGGATGAGCTCCTCGATACCCTCAAGCTGCGCGTCGACCGGCGCATCGCCGCTGGCCACGCGCCGCCCGGGCTGGCCGTCGTGCTGGTGGGCGACAACCCGGCGTCGCGTTCGTACGTGCGCAACAAGCGGCGCGCCGCGGGCATCGTCGGCATCCGCGCGCTTGACTTCGACCTGCCGGAAGGCACCAGCGAGGCCGAACTGCTCGCGCTCATCGACCGGCTCAATGCCGATCCGTCAGTCAACGGCATCCTGGTGCAGCTGCCGCTGCCCGGCATCCCCGATGCCACGCGCCTGATCCACCGCATCGACCCGCGCAAGGACGTGGACGGCTTCCATCCCGAAAACGTCGGCCACCTGGCGCTGCGCCAGTTCGGGCTGCGGCCATGCACGCCGCGCGGCATCACCACGCTGCTGGCGTGGACCGACCGGCCGGTGCGCGGGCAGAGCGCGACGATCGTCGGCGTCAGCAACCACGTCGGCCGGCCGATGGCGCTGGAGCTGATGATCGCCGGCTGCACGGTCACCAGCTGCCACAAGTTCACGCCGCCCGAGGTGCTGCGCCGCCACGTGGGCGAGGCCGACATCCTGGTGGTCGCGGTGGGCAAGCCCGGCATGATCCCGGGCGACTGGATCAAGCCGGGCGCGGTGGTGATCGACGTCGGCATCAACCGCCTCGACGACGGCCGCCTGGTCGGCGATGTCGGGTTCGCCGAAGCCGCGACGCGGGCGAGCTGGATCACGCCGGTGCCGGGCGGCGTGGGCCCGATGACGGTGGCCACGCTGATGCAGAACACCCTGGAAGCCGCGGAAGCCGCCGACGGCGCGGAATAGGGCGTTCCGCACGCGCGGCGAGACCCGCCGGCCCGCGGCGGCGTACAATGGCACGCTTCACCCCAACTGGCCCGCCCATGCTGCGCATCCAGGCTGAAGCGCTGACCTACGACGATATTTCGCTGGTCCCCGCCCATTCCATCGTCCTGCCCAAGGACGTCACGCTCGCCACCCGGCTGACGCGCACGCTGCGCCTCAACATGCCGATCGTGTCGGCCGCCATGGACACCGTGACCGAAGCCAGGCTCGCCATCGCCATGGCCCAGCTCGGCGGCATCGGCATCATCCACAAGAACATGAGCCTCGAGCGCCAGGCGATCGAGGTCGGTAAGGTCAAGAATTTCGAGGCCGGCGTGATCCGCGAGCCGTTCACGGTCGGTCCGCAGACCTCGATCGGCGAAGTGCTGCGCCTCACCCGCGCGCGCAACATCTCCGGCGTGCCGGTGGTCGACGGCGACCAGCTGGTCGGCATCGTCACCGGCCGCGACATGCGCTTCGAGACCAAGCTCGACGACCCGGTGCGCAACATCATGACCCGCAAGGACAAGCTGGTCACGGTGGGCGAAGGCGCCAGCGACGAGGAAGTGATCGGCCTGCTGCACCGGCACCGTATCGAGAAGGTGCTGGTGGTCAACGACGCCTTCCAGTTGCGTGGCCTGATCACGGTGAAGGACATCCAGAAGGCCCGCGACAACCCGAATGCCGCCAAGGACGCCTCGGAAAGCCTGCTGGTCGGCGCCGCGGTCGGCGTGGGCGGTGACACCGAGGCGCGCATCGAGGCGTTGGCCGCGGCGGGTGTGGACGTGATCATCGTCGACACCGCGCACGGGCACTCGCAGGGCGTGCTGGACCGCGTGGCCTGGGCGAAGAAGCACTTTCCGCAACTGCAGGTCGTGGGCGGCAACATCGTCACCGGCGACGCGGCGCTGGCGCTGATGGACGCCGGTGCCGACGCGGTCAAGGTCGGCGTGGGCCCCGGTTCGATCTGCACCACGCGCGTGGTGGCGGGCGTGGGCGTACCGCAGATCACCGCCATCGACATGGTCGCCTCCGCGCTGCAGGACCGCATCCCGCTGATCGCCGACGGTGGCATCCGCTATTCGGGCGACATCGGCAAGGCGCTTGCCGCGGGCGCGTCCACGGTCATGATCGGCGGGCTGTTCGCCGGCACCGAGGAAACACCGGGCGAGACCGAGCTCTACCAGGGCCGCAGCTACAAGAGCTATCGCGGAATGGGCAGCCTTGCGGCGATGGAGAAGGGGTCCAGCGACCGCTATTTCCAGGAGGCCGCCGACGCCGACAAGCTGGTGCCGGAAGGCATTGAAGGCCGCGTGCCGTACCGCGGCCCGCTGAGCGGCGTGATCCACCAGTTGATCGGCGGCCTGCGCGCCACCATGGGCTATGTCGGCTGCGCCACCGTGGAAGACATGCGCACCCGACCGGAGTTCGTGAAGATCACCGGGGCCGGCCAGCGCGAGAGCCACGTCCACGACGTGCAGATCACCAAGGAACCGCCCAACTACAGGACCGGCTGAGATGGCTTCGCCCTCCGGCAAGCCACCCCGCCGGCGGCGCCTCGGCACGGGACTCGTGGTCCTGCTGCTGCTTGCCGCCGGCGTGTTCGCCTACGGCGAATACCGCGCCTGGCAGCTGCGTGATTCCTGCACCGGCAACGCCGGCCGCTGGGACCGCGAACGCCAGCAATGCACCTTCCACGGCGGCGAAGTTCCCGCGCCGCCCCTGAGCCCGCCTCCATGACCGACCCGCATCGCGACAAGATCCTGATCCTCGACTTCGGCGCGCAGTACACGCAGCTGATCGCGCGCCGCGTGCGCGAACTGGGCACCTACTGCGAGATCTGGGCCTGGGACCATGACCCGGCCGAGATCGCCGCGTTCGCGCCCAAGGGAATCATCCTGTCCGGGGGGCCGGAGTCGACCACCGGCATCGATGCCCCGGTCGCGCCGCAGGAGGTCTTCGACAGCGGCGTGCCGGTGCTGGGCATCTGCTACGGCATGCAGACCATGGCCAAGCAGCTGGGCGGCGAGACCGAGGCCGCCGACGCGCGCGAGTTCGGCCATGCCGAAGTCGTGCTGGTCGCCTCCGACCGCCTGTTCGGCGAGCTGAAGGACCATCCGGGCCTGCCGCCACGGTTGGACGTGTGGATGAGCCACGGTGACCACGTCTCGCGCGCGCCGCCCGGCTTCACCGTCACCGCAAGGACCGCGCGTGTGCCGGTGGCGGCGTTCGCCAACGAGGACAGGCGCTGGTACGGCGTGCAGTTCCACCCCGAGGTCACCCACACCAAGTCCGGGCACGAGCTGCTGCGCCGGTTCGTGGTGGAGATCTGCGGCTGCGACACGCTGTGGACGGCCGAGCACATCATCGACGACCAGGTGGCGCGCGTGCGCGCGGCCGTCGGCGGCGACGAGGTCATCCTCGGCCTGTCCGGCGGCGTCGACTCGTCCGTGGTCGCGGCCCTGCTGCACCGCGCGATCGGCGACCAGCTGACCTGCGTGTTCGTCGATACGGGCCTCTTGCGCTGGCAGGAAGGCGACCAGGTCATGGCCACCTTCGCCGACGCCTCCGACGCGCACGGCCTGGGCATCCGCGTGATCCGGGTCGATGCGCGCGAGCGTTATTTCGCGGCGCTCGCCGGGGTCACCGACCCCGAGGCCAAGCGCAAGATCATCGGCAACCTGTTCGTCGAGATCTTCGACGAGCAGGCCGGCAAGCTCGCCAATGCCAAGTGGCTGGCGCAGGGCACGATCTATCCGGACGTCATCGAATCCGCCGGCAGCAAGACCGGCAAGGCGCACGTCATCAAGAGCCACCACAACGTCGGCGGCCTGCCTGAGCACATGAAGATGGGCCTGGTGGAGCCCCTGCGCGAACTGTTCAAGGACGAGGTGCGGCGCATCGGCGTGGCGCTCGGACTGCCGCACGAGATGGTCTACCGGCATCCGTTCCCGGGCCCCGGCCTCGGCGTGCGCATCCTGGGCGAGGTGCGCCCGGAATACGCGGAGCTGCTGGCGCGCGCGGATGCCATCTTCATCGAGGAACTGCGCAAGGCGGACCTGTACGACAGCACCAGCCAGGCGTTCGCCGTGTTCCTGCCGGTAAAGTCGGTGGGCGTGGTGGGTGATGCGCGGGCCTACGAGTGGGTGATCGCATTGCGCGCGGTGGAGACCATCGACTTCATGACCGCGCAGTGGGCGCACCTGCCGTACGAGTTCCTCGGGCGTGTGTCCAACCGCATCATCAACGAGGTCCGCGGCGTGTCGCGCGTGGTGTACGACATCAGCGGCAAGCCGCCCGCCACGATCGAATGGGAGTGAGGCCTGCATTGCACGCGCCCGAAGCCGACACCGCACGCGACCTGCACTGGATGCACCACGCCCTTTCCCTCGCCGACCGCGCGCAGGGCGAGGACGACGAGATCCCGGTAGGGGCGGTGCTGGTGGACGCGGCAGGGAGGTTGCTCGGCGAAGGCTGGAACCGCAACATCACCGAGCACGATCCCAGCGCGCATGCCGAGATCGTCGCCATGCGCGAGGCAGGCAGGACGCTGGGCAACCACCGCCTGCTCGGCTGCACGCTGTACGTAACGCTGGAGCCCTGCGCGATGTGCGCCATGGCGATGGTGCACGCGCGCGTGGAGCGCGTGGTATTTGGCGCCACGGATCCCAAGACCGGTGCGGCAGGCAGCGTGTTCGACCTGCTGGCCGACCCGCGTCACAACCATCGCGTGTTGGTGGATGGTGGCGTGCTGGCCGAGGAAGCCGGCGCGCGCCTGCGCAGCTATTTCCGTGCCAAGCGCGGCCGCCCGCCGGCTTGAGGTTCGCGGCAGCGCGTTATCATGCGCATCCGTAGACATGGCAGGGAGCAGGCGTGGGCGCGAACGACAGGCTGGTCTGGATCGACCTTGAAATGACCGGGCTCGACACCGGCAGCGACACGATCCTCGAGATCGCGACTGTCGTCACCGATGCCAACCTCGAGGTGCTGGCCACCGGCCCGGAGCTTGCGATCGCGCATCCGCTCGAACGCCTCGAAGCGATGGACGACTGGAACCGCAACCAGCATGGCCGATCCGGCCTGTGGCGGCGCGTGCTGGAGGAGGGCGTCGACATGGCCGAGGCGGAGGAGCGCACTCTGGCCTTCCTCGCCGAATGGATCGGGCCGAACCAATCCCCGATCTGCGGCAACTCGATCTGCCAGGACCGGCGTTTCCTGCACCGCTGCATGCCGCGGCTGGAGCGTTATTTCCACTACCGAAACCTCGACGTGAGTACGGTCAAGGAACTGGCGCGGCGCTGGGCTCCGGAGGTCCTTGCGGGCGTGCGCAAGGCCGGCACGCACACCGCGCTCTCCGACGTGCAGGACTCCATCGCCGAACTGCGCCACTACCGCCAGGCGATGGGCGCCTTCGCTCCGCACGACTGAGTACGCGCCGCGCACCGTCATGCCCGGCGCGCAGCCCGTCCTGCTCGGGTCCGGGTACGGCGCAAGCGTTGCGCTACCCTTCCCGCGACAGCCAACGAGAAGCGACCGATGACATCACGCCTGCACTGGCTGCTGCTGCATCTGACCCGCAAACTCTGGTTCCGCGCCAGCCTGTTCTCGGTGATCGCGGTGGGAACCGCGCTTGCCGGCGCGTTGGCAAGCCCTTACATACCGGCCGAGCTTGCCGCCCAGCTCGGCGCCAATGCAGTCGGCAACATCCTCGACATCCTGGGCTCCAGCATGCTGGCGGTCACCATCTTCTCGCTCAGCACCATGGTGTCGGCCTATGCATCGGCGACCAGCAGCGCCACTCCGCGTGCGATCCAGCTGTTGCTGGCGGACACGACCAGCCAGAACACGCTGGCGATCTTCATCGGCTCGTTCGTGTTCAGCCTGGCTGGCCTGATCGCATTGAGCACCGGGTACTACGGCGAGCAGGGCCGCCTTGCCCTGTTCGTGGTGAGCCTGGCGGTGACCGTGGTGATCGTGGTGGCCCTGCTGCGCTGGATCGATCACGTATCCAGGCTCGGCCGCGTCGGTGACACCACCGACCGGGTCGAGGAGGCTGCCAGCGCCGCCATGCGCAGCCGCCGCGAACTGCCGCACCTGGGCGGCCAGCCCCTGCGCGATCCGGGTCAGGACATCCCCGGCGATGCCCGCACGATTCGATCACGCTGCATCGGGTACGTGCAGCACATCGACATGGGTGCGTTGCAGGAGTTGGCTGGATCCCACCACGGGCAACTGTTCCTGTGCGTACTGCCCGGGGCGTTCGTCGATCACTCGCGGGCCCTTGCGCACGGTCTTGGCATGCCGGCCAACGACAAGGTCGATGCGTCGGTGTGCAAGGCCTTCACCATCCAGGACACGCGGTCGTTCGACCAGGACCCCCGTTTCGGGGCTTCGGTGCTGTCGGAAATCGCTTCACGGGCGCTGTCACCCGCGATCAACGACCCGGGCACCGCGATCGACGTGATCGGTCGCGCGGTGCGCCTGCTGTCGATCTGGAGCGAGCCCGTCGAGCCTCGTGCAGTCGACTACCCGCTGGTGCACGTGCCCGGCATCGCGCTCATCGACCTGTTCGACGACCTGTTCACCCCGATCGCGCGCGATGGCGCAGCGGTGGTCGAGGTGGGTATTCGCCTGCAGAAGGGCTTGCGCGCACTTGTCCATCTGGACGGACCACGCTATGCCCATGCCGCGCGACACCATTCGCGCCTTGCCTGCGAGCGCGCGATGGCCGTGCTGCGGATCGAACACGACAAGGCGTTGATCCGCGCGCTTGCCGAAGAGATTGCCGGGAGCCCTGTCGCCTGACCCGATGCAGCCGGGCTCCCGTTCCGATCCGGGACGTACGACCCGCTCAGCCGGCAGCCTTCAACTTCGCCAGCCTCAGCCAGGTGTCGACCACGGTGTCGGGGTTGAGCGACAGGGACTCGATGCCTTCCTGCATCAGCCATTCGGCGAGATCCGGATGGTCGCTCGGGCCCTGGCCGCAGATGCCGATGTACTTGCCCTTGGCCTTCGCGGTCTGGATGGCCATCGACAGCAGCTTCTTCACCGCCGGGTCGCGCTCGTCGAACAGGTGGGCGACCACCGCCGAATCCCGGTCCAGGCCCAGGGTCAGCTGGGTCAGGTCGTTGGAGCCGATCGAGAACCCGTCGAACATTTCCAGGAACTCGTCCGCCAGCAGCGCGTTGGAGGGCACTTCGCACATCATGATGACCTTGAGCCCGTTGCGGCCGCGCACCAGGCCGTTGGCCTCGAGCACATCGAGCACTTTCCGGCCTTCGTCCAGCGTGCGCACGAACGGGATCATCACCCACAGGTTGTCGAGACCCATCTCCTCGCGCACGCGCAGCACCGCCTTGCACTCGAGCGCGAAGGCATCCGCGAACGACGGATCGACATAGCGGCTGGCCCCGCGGAAGCCGATCATCGGGTTCTCTTCTTCCGGCTCGTAGCGCTGGCCGCCGAGCAGGTTCGCGTACTCGTTGGACTTGAAGTCCGACATGCGCACGATCACCGGGTTCGGCGCCACCGACGCGGTCAGCGTGGCGATGCCCTCGGCGAGCCGGTCGACATAGAACTCGACCGGGCCCGCGTAACCGGCGATGCGTTCGTCGATCTTCCTGCGGATGTCCGCGTCCTGCTGGTCGTACTGCAGCAGGGCGTTGGGGTGCACGCCGATGTGGGCGGCGATGATCATCTCCAGGCGCGCGAGGCCGATGCCGGCGTTGGGCAGCTGGCCGAAGTCGAAGGCGCGCTCCGGGTTGGCCACGTTCATCATGATCTTGAGCGGCGCTTCGGGCATCGACGACAGGTCGGTGGTGATGTGCTCGAATGGCAGGGCGCCGTCATAGATGTAGCCGGTGTCGCCTTCGGCGCAGCTGATGGTGACGACGCTGCCGTCCTTGATCGTATCCAGGCCGTTGCCCGTGCCCACGACCGCCGGCACGCCGAGCTCGCGGGCGATGATGGCGGCGTGGCAGGTGCGGCCGCCACGGTTGGTGACGATGGCGGCGGCGCGCTTCATCACCGGCTCCCAGTCGGGGTCGGTCATGTCGGCGACCAGCACGTCGCCGGGCTGCACGCGGTTCATGTCGTCCAGCGTGCGCACCACGCGCGCGGTGCCGCTGCCGATCTTCTGGCCGATGGCGCGGCCTTCCGTGACCACGGGGCCGCGCGCGCCCAGCATGTAGCGCTCGATCTGCGTGGCCTTGGCGCGCGACCTGACCGTCTCGGGGCGCGCCTGGACGATGAACAGCTTGCCGCTGGCGCCGTCTTTCGCCCACTCGATGTCCATCGGGCGGCCATAGTGCTCTTCGATGGTCAGCGCCTGGCGGGCAAGCTCCGCCACGTCCGCATCGTCGATCGAGAAGCGGTTGCGCAGCGCTACGGGGGTGTCCTCGTTGCGCACGCGCTCGCCGGGCTGGTCGGAATACACCATGCGGATCTGCTTGGCGCCGAGCGAGCGGCGCAGGATCGCCGGCTTGCCCTGGCGCAGCGTGGGCTTGTAGACATAGAACTCGTCCGGGTTCACCGCGCCCTGCACGACGTTCTCGCCCAGGCCGTAGCTGGAGGTGATGAACACCACGTCGCGGAAGCCGGACTCGGTGTCGAGCGTGAACAGCACGCCGGACGCGCCGATGTCCGAGCGCACCATCAGCTGCACGCCGGCCGACAGGAACACGTCCTCGTGCTTGAAGCCGTGGTGCACGCGGTAGGCGATGGCGCGGTCGTTGTAGAGGCTGGCGAACACCTCCTTGACCTTGACGACCACGTCGTCGGCGCCGGTGACGTTGAGATAGGTTTCCTGCTGGCCCGCGAAGCTGGCGTCGGGCAGGTCTTCGGCCGTGGCCGAGGAGCGCACTGCCACCGCGACCTCACCGCCGCCGTTGCTGGCGCACAGCTTTGCGTAGGCGTCGCGGATCTCCTGTTCAAGCTCCGCCTGCAGCGGGGCCGCGATCACCCAGCCGCGGATCTCGGCGCCGGCAAGGTTCAGCGCCGGCACGTCCTCCACGTCGAGCGTGGCCAGTTTGTCGAAGATCCGCTGGTGCAGGTCGTTGTGCGCCACGAACGCCTGGAAGGCATCCGCGGTCGTGGCAAACCCGCCAGGCACCGAAACGCCGAGCCTTGCCAGGTTGCCGATCATCTCGCCGAGCGAGGAGTTCTTGCCGCCCACCTGGGCAAGGTCGGTCAGGCGCAGATCGTCTAGCCACAGGATATTGGCGCTCAAAACGGGCACTCCGGAGATGCGAAGGGGTCACGCTGGGGAAGGAAGCCACGACGCCGGGGGCGCCGGCGGCCGACATTGGCTATTTTAGCAAGCCAGCACGCCGCAATGCCCGCGGCTCCCCACAGGAACAACGCATGCCCATGCCGCGCCCGGTCTTTTACGTCTCAGACGGCACCGGAATCACCGCAGAGACGATCGGCCACAGCCTGCTGACGCAGTTCACCGATACCCGCTTCTCCACCGAGCGCATTCCATTCGTGGACAGCGTGGAGCGCGCCACCGAGATCGCCGCGCGCATCCAGGCGGCCGGCGTGACCAGCGGCCTGCGCCCGATCGTGGTCAATTCCTGCGTGGATCCCGACCTGACCCAGGCGATCGCCGGGAGCGGGGCACTGGTATTGGACGTGTTTGCGCCGTTCATCGCGCCGCTGGAGGCTGAACTGGGCCAGATGCGCCAATCGCGGGTCGGGCAGGCGCACGGCATGGTCGACTTCGACAGCTACCACCGGCGCATCAACGCCATGAACTACGCGCTGACCCACGACGACGGCATCGCCATCAACTACGACGCCGCCGACGTGATCCTGGTCGCGGTGTCGCGCGCCGGCAAGACGCCGACCTGCGTCTACCTGGCCCTGCATTACGGCGTGAGCGCGGCCAACTACCCGCTGACCGAAGAGGACCTGGAACACGACCGTCTGCCGCCACGGCTGCGCGCGCACCGCAGCAAGCTGTTCGCGCTGACCATCGACCCGGTGCGGTTGCAGCAGATCCGCCAGGAGCGGCGCCCCAATTCGAAGTATTCGCAGCTGGAGACCTGCAGGCGCGAGGTGGCGGCGGCGGAGGCGCTTTACCGCGCCGAGCGTGTGCCGGTGTTGAGCACCACGCACACCTCGATCGAGGAAATCGCCAGCAAGGTGATGAACACGCTGGGCATCCGCCGCGGGATGTTCTGACCCGGCCCCGGTGCAGGCGGCTGCGTGTAGGATCGGGACATGTCCAGTCTTGCCGCACGCCCGCTCCATGTCCCGCAGCTCAGCCGCCTCGGCTGGCTGATGGCGCTGTATGCCGAGAACCACGCGCGCCTGGTGCGCCTGTTCGAACCCGGTGACCTGGCCGAGGGCACGTACCTTTCGCGGACCGGGGACGGACTGGAGGTGAGGCTCGACGTGATCGTGCGCCACGCCTATACGAGCGAATTGCGCCTGGCCTACGACGCACTGCCGGATCCGGTGACCGGCGAACCGGATCCATCGGTGTACGTGCGCCTGTATCGCGACGCGCGCCAGGCGGAGGCGACGCATTGCTATGTCGGGCGCCGCTGGCAGGACACCATCGGCATGTTTCCGCCTCCCAAGGCGGTGCTCGGCCACCGCGTGCGCATGAACACGTTCCTGGGAAAATGGCTGCAATACCTGGCCGAACAAGGGCACGGCGTGGCGACCCTGGCGCCCCTCGCGACTTCATCCGGGGCGCCGGACGCGGTGCTAGCATCGGCGGGCACGTCCCCAGAAACCACCCCGAGGTGATCCCATGACGACCAAGCTCGACAAGCCCCTGAAGCGCGAAGTCCAGATCGGCGACAAGGCCTACACCCTCACCATCGACGCGACCGGCCTGAAGCTTGTCGAAAAAGGACATCGCAAGGGCATCGAGGTCGAGTGGACCGAGATCGCCAACCGCGACGGCGGCGGCAGCGACGGCTGAACGGTTCCGCGGCCGCAATGCGCGGGCCGTGCACGCAAAGAAAAAGCCCGCCATTGGCGGGCTTTTCCATGCAACGTTGGCGTCCCCACGGGGATTCGAACCCCGGTGTCCACCGTGAAAGGGTGGTGTCCTAGGCCTCTAGACGATGGGGACCTGGATCTTTGACCGCTGGTCCCGAGGGACCTTGTGATTGGTGGAGCCAGGCGGGATCGAACCGCCGACCTCCTGCATGCCATGCAGGCGCTCTCCCAGCTGAGCTATGGCCCCACGTCTTGGTGAGCGCGAGATTCTAGGGGCGGCGACGGATACCGTCAACACCTGTGTGATGCGGAACCTTCAGAACCACCAGCGAACGCCCGCGACCCATTGCGTCTCGTCGCCGTCGGCGCCTGCCGCGCGACGCAGTTCGGCGCTGCGCCCGTGGCGTCGTTCGCGCACGATGCCGATGTAGGGCGCGAACTGACGATGCACCTCGTAGCGCAGGCGCAGGCCGGTTTCGGTCGATGACAGGCCGGAGCCGATGCGGCGCGCCGCGTCGTCCTCGCCATGCACCCAGGCGCCAAGCGCCGGCTGCAGCACCAGGCGGTTGGTCAGCAGCAGGTCGTACTCCAGCTGCAGGTGGGCCGCGGTGCGGCCGGATGCGCCGACATACGCCGTCGCCGCGACCTCGAAACGCCCCGGCGCGAGGCCCTGGATGCCGATGGCGCCCCAGGTGCGCGACGGTCCCGGCTCGAAGTCCTGGCGCACGCCTGCCACCACGTCCCACCACGGGCCGATGCTGCGGCCGTACAGCAGCTCGGCGTCGGCGTGGTGGGTGCGCCCGCCGTCGCGTTCCACGCCGGCACGCAGCCACAGCCGGTCGGTGTCGGTGCCGTACCAGGCTTCGCCTTCGACACGTTGGCCGCGCCCATCGTCACTGTCGGTGATCTCGAAATGGTCGAGGAGCACGCGCCAGTTGCGTGGCGAGGCGTGCTCCATGCCGTGGCCGAGCTCGGGGAAGGCCGCGGCGCGGTCCGCGGCGGTAAGTGCAGGTACGGGGAAGTGCGGCTGGTCGGCGCCCACTGCGTTGTCATGCGCGTGACGGGGCGGCTTCGCCTCGCCAACCGCCGCGGGCACCGGACGTGTCGGTGCGTGCTGCGCGTGGTCCTCGTGCTGTGCGGCCGCGTTGCCACAGGCCAGCAGCGTGCCCAGGACGGCCGTGGCGACCCCGCTTGCGGAGGGGCGGCTCATGCGGACTCCTCCACGCGCACCTCGCGCATCATCCCGGCCTCCATGTGGTACAGCAGGTGGCAGTGGAAGGCCCAGCGCCCGAGCGCGTCGGCACGCACGCGATAGCTGCGCCGCGTACCCGGCGGCATGTCGACGGTGTGCTTGCGCACCTGGAAATTGCCGTCGGCGTCCTCGACGTCACTCCACATGCCGTGCAGGTGGATGGGGTGGGTCATCATGGTGTCGTTGACCAGCACGATGCGCATGCGCTCGCCGTAATTGAGGCGCAGCGGTTGGGCGTCGGCGAACGGCTGCGCATCGAACGACCAGGCGAACTTCTCCATGTGCCCGGTGAGGTGCAGCTCGACCTCGCGCGAGGGATCGCGTCCGTCGGGATCGCCGCCGATCGAGTGCATGTCAGCGTAGGTGAGCACGCGCCGGCCGTTGTCGCGCAGGCCGATGCCGGGATCGTCGAGCCTGGGCGCCGGGGTCATGGTCTGCATGTCGACGATCGGGCTGCCGTCCTCGCTCGGCGGATGCGCCTGCATCGCCATGCCGCCGCCGCCATGGCCCATGCTCGCGCCGCAGCCGCCTTCCATGGCCTTCATCATCGCCGCGCCGCAGCCGCCCTCCATGCCCTTGCCGCCGCCGGCATGGCTGCCGTGGCCCATGTCGTCCATGGTCAGCAGCGGGCGCGGGTCGTTGGCCGGCACGGGTGCGGCAAGCCCCGGGCGCACGGCGAGCGTGCCGCGTGCGTGGCCCGTGCGCCCCATGTCCTGGGCGAAGATGGTCCACGCATCCTGACCCGACGGCTCCACGATCACGTCGAAGGTTTCGGCCACCGCGATGCGGAACTCGTCCACGCTCACCGGATGGATCGGCAGGCCGTCCGCGGCCACCACGGTCATCTTCAGCCCGGGAATGCGCACGTCGAAGTAGGTCATCGCCGAGGCGTTGATGAAGCGCAGCAGCACCTTTTCTCCGCTGCGGTACAGGCCGGTCCAGTTGGCCGCGGGCGTGCTGCCGTTGCAGAGGTAGGTGTATGTGTGCGCGTTGATGTCGGAGATGTCGGTGGGCGTCATGCGCATCCGGCCCCAGGCGGCGCGGTCGCGCAGGGTGGCGGCCAGGCCGTCGCTGCGTACGTCGCGCACGAAATCGCCGACAGTCGGCTTGTAGTAATTGTCGAACTCGGCCAGCTTCTTCATCCGGCGATACAGCGCGGCGGGATCGTGGTCGGTCCAGTCGGACAGCAGCACCACGTGCTCGCGGTCATGGCGGTAGGGGAGGGGCGCGATCGGATCGATGATGATCGCGCCGTACAGCCCGGCCTGTTCCTGGAACAGCGAATGGCTGTGGTACCAGTAGCTGCCCGACTGGCGCAGCGTGAAGCGGTACAGGTAGGCCTCGCCCGGCGCGATGCCGTCGAAGCTCAGTCCGGGCACGCCGTCCATGTTGGCCGGCAGCAGGATGCCGTGCCAATGGATCGAGGTCGTCGCATCCGGCAGGCGGTTGGCCACGCGCAGGGTGACCGTGTCGCCTTCGCGCCAGCGCAGGATCGGTGCGGGCAGCTGGCCGTTGACGGTGATCGCGCGCCGCACGCGTCCGGTGAAGTCGACCTCGGTGGAGCCGATGGCAAGGTCGAACTCACGGCCGCGCAGTTCGGTGCCGGGCGTCGCGCGCCCGATGGCGGGCCCGTCGCCGGCCCAGCTGTTGAACGCCAGCAGGGAGCCAGCTGCGGCGACGCCGGTGACGAACTGGCGCCGCGCGGGATCGAGGGGTTTGTCTGGTGTCATCTGCGGATTCCGGAATTCAGTTGAAGCGCCGTGCACCCAGGCGCAGCGCATTGGCGACCACCGACACCGAGCTCAGGCTCATCGCCAGCGCCGCCAGCATGGGGCTCAGCAGCAGGCCGGTGAACGGATACAGCACGCCGGCCGCCACCGGCACGCCGATCGCGTTGTAGAGGAAGGCGAAGCCCAGGTTCTGCTTCATGTTGGCCACCGAGGCCTGCGCGATGCGCCGTGCACGCACGATGCCGCGCAGGTCGCCACCGACGAGCGTGACCTGGGCGCTCGACATGGCGACATCGGTCCCGGTGCCCATGGCGATGCCGACATCGGCGGACGCCAGCGCCGGTGCGTCGTTGATGCCGTCGCCCGCCATCGCCACGCGGCGGCCTTCGCCCTGCAGCCGCGCGACCAGCGCCGACTTGTCGGCTGGCCGCATCTCGCCGTGGACCTCGTCGATGCCGAGCTCGCGCGCGACCGCGCGTGCGGTTGCTTCGCCATCGCCGGTGGCCATGACGATGCGGATGCCCGCGGCATGCAGGCCGGCGATCGCCTCGTGGGTGCTGGCCTTGACCGGGTCGGCCAGGACCACCAGGCCGGCAAGGAGGCCGTCGACGGCCACGTGGACCACGCTGGCGCCATCGGCGCGCAGCGCGTCGGCACGGGTCGCAAGTGGCGCGGGATCCGCGCCCGCACCCTGCATCAACACGGTGTTGCCGACCGCGATGGCGCGGCCATCAATGCGACCGCGCACGCCGATGCCGGTGTCGGAGTCGAAGTCTTCGGCGGCCGAAAGCGGCAGGCCGCGCGCACGGGCCTCGGCCACGATGGCATCGGCCAGCGGGTGCTCGCTCACCTGGTCGAGGCTTGCCGCGAGCCTCAGGACCTCGGAGGCATCGAAGCCGTTGGCAGCCACCACGTCGCGGAACGCCGGCCGGCCCTCGGTGAGCGTGCCGGTCTTGTCGACGACGAGCGTGTCGACGACGGCAAGGCGCTCGATGGCCTCGGCATCGCGGAACAGCACGCCGGCCTTGGCTGCGCTGCCGGTCGCGACCATGATCGACATCGGCGTGGCCAGGCCGAGCGCGCAGGGGCAGGCGATGATCAGCACCGACACCGCGTTGAGCAGCGCGAACGTCCACGACGGCTCCGGGCCGAACATGCCCCAGACGAAGAACGTCAGCACCGCGATCCCCAGCACCGCCAGCACGAACCAGTAGGCGACCCGGTCGGCCAGGCGCTGCATCGGCGCGCGCGAGCGCTGCGCCTGCGCCACCAGCTGCACGATCCGCGCCAGCACCGTGTCGGCACCGACCTGGGTGGCGCGGATCACCAGTGCGCCGTTGCCGTTGAGCGTGGCGCCCACCACGCGGTCGCCGGGTGCCTTGGCCACCGGCACCGGTTCGCCGGTGAGCATGGACTCGTCGACCGGTGAGCGGCCCTCGATCACCTCGCCATCCACCGGCACCTTCTCGCCGGGGCGCACGCGCAGGCGATCGCCGACGTGCACATGGGCGAGCGGAATGTCCTCGTCGTCGCCATCGGCGCGCAGGCGACGCGCGGTGGTGGGTGCGAGGCCCAGCAGCGCCTTCATCGCCGACGAGGTCCTGGAGCGCGCCCGCAGCTCCAGCAACTGGCCGAGCAGGGTCAGCGAAACGATCGTGGCTGCGGCCTCGAAGTACACGCCGACCCGGCCGTGCTCGCGGAAGCCGTCCGGAAACAGCCCGGGCGCGATCGTGGCCACCGCGCTGTACACGAACGCCGCCGACACGCCGATGCCGATCAGCGTCCACATGTTCGGGCTGCGATTGCGGATCGACGCCACGCAGCGCTCGAGGAACGGGCGGCCAGCCCACAGCACCACCGGCGCCGTGAGTGCGAACTCGATCCAGGTGCGCGCGGTAGTGGACAGCGCGTGCAGGTGATGGCCCCACATCGCCAGCACCACCACCACCACGGTAAGCGGCAGCGTCCACCAGAAGCGCCGCGTGAAGTCGACCAGTTCCGGGCTGTCCGCGTCGTCCAGCGAAGGCATTTCCGGCTCGAGCGCCATGCCGCAGATCGGGCAGGTGCCGGGACCTTCCTGGCGGATTTCAGGATCCATGGGGCAGATGTAGATCGTGCCGGGCGGCGCGGCGGGCACGCTGTCCGGGGCAGGGGAGAGGTAACGCAGCGGATCGGCCACGAACTTCGTTCGGCAGCCGGCAGAGCAGAAGTGGTGGTCGATGCCGTCGTGGCGGGCGTGGTGTGGCGTGCGCGCCGGGTCGACGGACATGCCACACACGGGATCCCTGGCCGCGGCGGGTCCGTCGGCAACGTGCTTGCCGCACGCACCACCGGCGTGACCGGCGACCGTATCTTCGTTCATTCGTGTTCGCCTGAAAGGGAGGCCAGGATCGGGCAGTGCGTGACATCGCCGTGTCCCGGGCAGGCGTCCACCAGGGCACGCAGGCCGTCGCGGATGCGCTCGAGCTCATCGATCTTGCGCTCGACCTCGCCCAGCCGCAGGTGGGCGGCCTGGCGCACGGCCGCCATGTCCTCGCCACGGCTGGACCAGAGCGCCAGCAGGTCGCGGATCTCGCGCAGCGTGAACCCCAGGCCCTTGGCACGCCGCACGAACCGCAGCCGTGCGACATCGTCGTCGCCGAAGCTGCGGTAGCCCGACGCCTGCCGATCCGGCGCCGGCAGCACGCCGTTGCGCTCGTAGTACCGGATGGTGTCGATTGGTGTGTCGGTGCGCTTGCTGAGTTGTCCGATCTGCATGGCCTGCTACTCGCCGTGGCGCGCGTAGACCGACGTCGTGCCGTCGCGCGCCACCAGTTCGACCACGAACGGCTGGACGCGTCCGTCCGGCATTTCCATGCCCGGGGATCCGGCAGGCATGCCCGGCAGCACGAGCCCCTTGGCATCCGGCTTCTCCGCCAGCAGGCGCTTCACGTCTTCCGCGGGCACATGGCCCTCGATGAAGTATCCGCCGATCTCGGCTGTATGGCAGGACCCCTTGACGTAGGGCACGCCAAGGGCCTCCTTGACCGGGCCCATGTCGTCGACGTCGCGCACGTCGATGCCGAAGCCGGCGGCACGCATGTGCTCGATCCACGCGCTGCAGCAGCCGCAGCTCGGGCTCTTGTGCACGAGCATCGTGGGCAGGGCCGCCCTCGCCGGTGCGGCTGCAACGACTCGGGGTGAAGCCTGTCCTGCGGGCACGCTCGCGTTGCTGCATGCGAGCAGCGCCAGCGGCAGCAGGAAGAGCAGCGTGCGCGGGCGCTTGCGGATGATCGAGCGATGCATGGGAATGTCTCCACGATGGATGGCGCCCGGGGTGCGCGGGTGTGCCTGGTGGCGCGTAGTGTGGACCCTTGAGCAAGGTCCAAGGTCAAGCAGGGGTGCGGTTTGCGTGATAACCAACTCGAGATCTATCGCATAAGCTACGGATTCATATGACATTAGGTGGGTGTAATCCATGAAACTGCTGCTTGTGGGCGCAACCGGGCTGGTGGGCAGCCACGTCCTGGCGCTCGCGCTGGCCGACCCCCGGATCGGATCCGTGGCCGCTCCAGCGCGGCGTGACCTGCCCGCGCATCCACGACTGCTGTCTCCCCGCGTGGATTTCGAGCACTTGCCCGAATCCGCCAGCTGGTGGCAGGCGGGCGCCGTGATCTGCACGCTGGGGACCACGCTGCGCGCGGCCGGGTCGCGTGAGGCTTTCCGCCAGGTCGACTACGCGTATCCGCTCGCCGTCGCCCGCATCGCCAGGCGCCACGGCACGCCGACCTGTGTGCTCAACTCGGCAATGGGCGCGGATGTCGCGTCGAAATTCTTCTACAACCGCATCAAGGGCGAACTGGAGCGCGACCTGGCACAGGTCGGTTTTACGTCGCTGACGTTCGTGCGCCCCGGGCTGATCGGCGGCGAACGCGACGAGTTCCGCCCTGGTGAACGCGCCATGGCAGCTGTGCTCCGCGCTGCAGCGCCCATCCTGCCGCGGCGGTGGCGGATCAATCCCGCTGCGAACATCGCGAGGGCGCTGATCGAGGCGGCGCTTGGTGCCGCTGGCGGCATGCACGTGGTTCCGAGCGAGGATCTGTTCCGGCCAGAAACCAACAAGCCGCCACAGCAGTGACTGCGTGCGACCGGGATGCCGGCGCTTCTTAAGCGCCCCATAAGCCAATGGCGCTGCAATGCCTCCGTGGGCAGTCAGCCCGCTTACGGAGAACCTTCATGAAAGCCCTGCGTTCCGCCCTCGCTGTCGCCGTTGCCGCCGTGCTGGTGGCTCCAGCCGCCTTTGCCGGCCCGAAGTGCACCGATGCCCCGCGCAGCCAATGGCTGCCCGAACATGCCATGCAAGAACGCATCACCGCGGCCGGCTACACCATCGACAAGTTCAAGGTGTCCGGCTCGTGCTACGAAATCTACGGCAGGGACAAGGCCCGCCGCCGCGTGGAGATCTACTACGACCCGACCGATGGCCGCGTCGTCAAACAACGCGGCGACGAGTGAGGAGGCCGGCGATGGGCACGATCCTGCATTCCGCGGCCGGGCACCGTCAGGGCACCGGCCAACCGATGGTCAAGGTCTGGGATCCGCTGCTGCGGCTGGTCCACTGGTCGTTGGCGGCCTGCATCCTTGCTGCGTTCCTGGTGGAGGAGGGTGACACCGCCCATCGGCTGCTGGGCTATACCGCCCTGGGCTTGATCGCGTTCCGTGTGCTGTGGGGGCTGGTCGGGCCCAGGCATGCGCGCTTCCGTGAATGGGTGCGCGGGCCGCGCGCGGTCGCGGGCTATGTTCGCGAGCGGCTGGCCGGCCGCTCGCGCCGCCGACTGGGACACAACCCGGCCGCCGCGGTGATGATCCTGCTGCTGATGGCAGGCGTCGCCGCGGTGGGCATGACAGGTTGGATGCAGACCTGGGATGCGTTCCGCGGCGCCGAGTGGCTCGAGGACACGCACGAGGCGCTGGCCTGGGGCCTGCTCGGCTTGATCGGCTTCCACGTGTTGGCGGCGATCACCGAGAGCCTGCATTACCGCGAGAACCTGATTGCCGCGATGCTGCACGGCCGCAAGCGGGCGCTGGATGATGACGCCCGCTGATGTCGGGCCGCAGGGTGCCTCCGCCCGTCGGTCGGACCGGGCGGGGGCGGGCCAGTCCCTTGCCCAGGATCAAGGCGGTGTCTGGAGCGCTGGCTTAGCGTGGGGCCATGCGCATCCTCCTCGCTGAAGATGACCGTGCCCTGGGCCGCGCGCTGGCGGACGGACTGCGCCACCTCGGCCACGTGGTCGACTGGGTCGAGGACGGCAGGCACGCATTGCACGCATTCGACACGACGCCCTATGCGGCCGCGGTCCTGGACTGGAACCTGCCGCGGATGAGCGGCGTCGAGCTGATCGCCACGCTGCGGCACCGGGGCGACCGAACACCCGTGTTGCTGCTGACCGCGCGTGATGCCATCGACGATCGCATTGCCGGACTGGACTGCGGAGCCGACGATTATGTGGTCAAGCCCGTGCACCTGGAGGAACTGGCTGCGCGGATGCGCGCATTGCTGCGCCGCGGGGTTGGCGATCCGGCGCCACGGCAACGACTCGGTGCCCTGGAACTCGACCCGTCCACGCGCAGCGCGCAGCTGCTGGGTGCCCCGCTCGAACTGTCTCCGCGCGAATACGCCCTGCTGGAGTCGCTGGCGGCGCATCCCGGCCGGGCGTTGTCGCGCCCGCAACTGGAGGAAGCGGTTTACGGCTGGGGTGAGGAGGTCGCCAGCAACGCGATCGAGGTCCATGTCCACCACCTGCGCCGCAAGCTCGGTCCTGGCTGGGTGCGCACGCTGCGCGGCGTGGGCTACGCGCTGTATCCGCCCGATGCCGAGGTGGATGCCGCCGGAACGCCGCCATGAAGCGGCCCTCCCTGCAGCGCCGGCTGCTGTGGTGGGTGGGCGTGCCGGTGGTGGTCCTGTGGCTGGGTGCGGGGCTGTGGCTGGCGCAGGGTGCGCGGCACGAGACAGACGAGATGTTCGACCGCGAGCTGGAACGCACCGCAGCCAGCGTATTCGCGGTGATCGCCGCGATGCCGGGTGATGCACTGATCCGGCGCGACGGGCTGCAAGACGTCGACCATGACAACGAGGGCCCACGCCCCGAGATCGTGGTGCGCGACCGCAACGGCCGCGTGCTGCTCGATGCTTCGAGCTTGCCGCCGCTCGATGTCGACGAGGGCGACGCCCACTTCCACACGCTGCGCCACACCGGCGAAGCCTGGCGCGTGTACCAGCGCTGGGACGCGGCAGGCCGGCATTGGATCCAGGTCGCCGCACCGTTGCACGATCGCGACGAATTGTTGTGGGGACTGGTCCAGGCAATGCTGGTGCCGTTGCCCGTGCTGCTGTTGCTGCTGCCGCTTGCGACCTGGCTTGGGCTCCGCGCGGGCCTGGCGCCGTTGCACGCGGTGTCGCGCGCGATCGACGCCCAGCCAGCCCTCACGCCGGTGCTGACTCGCGATGACGTGCCCGGCGAGCTCCTGCAGCTGACCCGAGGGGTCGATGCGCTCGTGGGCACGTTGAACGCCGCCCTGGAGCGCGAGCGCCGCTTCACCGCTGACGCCGCGCACGAACTGCGACACCCGCTGTCAGTCCTTCAGATGGAGCTGGACCTCGCCGCAAGTGCCGGCGACGCCGCAGTCAGCCGGCAACACCTGCAGCGCGCCCGTGAAAGCCTGCAGCGCATGGAGCGGTTGGTGGCGCAACTGCTGACGTTGGCCCGCGTGGACTCGCTGGACGCCTTGCCGGACGCCGCTCCGCTGTCGTTGGCGACGCTGGTGCGCAGGGTGATGGCCGAGGCCGGCGAGCGCGCGATTCCCCGTGGCATCGCACTGTCGCTTTCGGCGCCAGGCGAGCCCATGGTGCATGGCAGCCGCGGCTTGCTGGAGATCGCCGTGCACAACCTGGTGGACAACGCGATCATCCACGGGCGCAGGAGCGGTCAAGTGCAGGTCGGCGTGCAGGGCTCGGGCGACTGGGTCGAACTGAGCGTCGAGGACGACGGCGCCGGCATCCGCGACGAACACGTCTCGCGGCTTGGCGACCGGTTCCTCCGCAGTGGCGGCGGCGGCAGTGGCCTGGGTCTGTCGATCGTGCACGCGATCGCCACCTTGCACGGCGGCTCACTTGTCGCCGGGCGCTCCGCTGCGGGTGGTGCCCGGCTGGTGCTGCGGTTGCCAGGGCAGGGGCAGCCCCCTGACGGCACACCCATTGCCAGACAGGGTGCGGTCAGCGCGCGCTGTCCAGATCCGTTGCCCCGCTGGAACTCAGGTAATGGGCCACCATCGGTGTCCAGATGAAGCCCGGGTGTACCGAGTTGACGCGGATCGCGTCCGCGGCATAGAGCAGGGCATCGGTCTTGGTCATCAGGGTGACCGCGCCCTTGGAGGCGTGGTACGGCGGCACGTCGGGTGCGCCGACCAGTCCGTAGATCGACGACAGGTTGATGATGCTGCCCTTGCCGGCACGCCGCATGCACGGAAGCACGTGCTTGGTGCAGAAGAACACACCCTTGACGTTGACGCCCTGTACCCGGTCCCACTCCGCCTCGCTTATCTCGTGAGTGGGCTTGTTGATGCCGGATATGCCAGCGTTGTTCACCAGCACATCGACGCCGCCGAAGTGCGCGACGACCTCGTCCACGGCTGCGCGCACGGATACCTCGCTGCTGACGTCGACGTGCCAGTACCGCGCTTCGTGCCCGTTCGCGCGCATCTCGTCCTGCAGCGCGATGCCGTCGCTATCGAGGACGTCGAACAGCGCAAGACGGGCTCCCTCATCCGCCAGTCGCAACGCGCACGCGCGAGCGATGCCGAGGGTGGCCCCGGTGCGCGTGCTGGCTGGGGCGCGCTGGCAATGGCGATGACGGCAGGGATTGGCAAGGTGTTCGGGAACGTCGGCATCTAATGACCTGCGTCGGATTCCCATTGACTTCGCATAATGCACATTATGTAAATACACGCAGGTTTTTCGGACCGGCCCAGTGTCGCCGGCGCCCTTGGCGCACGAGCAATGCAGTGCCACGAATACGCCCCGCTACTTGCACGCCTCGTAGACCTGGTCGTCGAGCCTGCGCAGCAGATCATGTGTGCGTTTGAGGCCCACGCGGCGCAGCGTGGCGTCGCGGCGCGCCTTGGCGGTGTCGCAGCCGTGCCGGTTGCCGGTGCCGCGCGTTGTCCGGTATCCCGGCACCGATCCGCCAGCGCGTGGCGCCAGCGACTGCAGGTAGCGTGAATTCGCATCATCCTGCTGGCGACGGCGCTCGAGTTCGGCGGCACGCTCTGGCGTCATGACCTCGGGCGTGGCGTCATATGACGCCGCCTGGCGCTGGCCGTCCGGACAGGCGCCGCTGGTGATCGTGATGTGTCCATCGCGGCCCACGCATTTCTGCACCGTCTGTGCCAATGTCGGCGTCACGGTGGCCAGCGCCATCGGCAACAGCAGGCCGGCAAGCGCTTTCGGGACAAACGGGTACCGCTGCGGAATCCTTTCCATGGCCATGCTGGCGCGTCCTTGTGTCAATCCCCGGGATGCGTCACCGCGACTGCGACCGCCTCGCGGAAACGCCCGCGCAGCATGTCACCGATCATGAACCGCTGCAGGGCATCGCCATGCCGACGGCGCCGCCCCGAGCGCCTGCAGCCCGGCGGCTCCGCTCCAGGCCTTGACCACGATCAAGGTACCCTCCTCCACTCGCGGACAAGATGTCGCCATGGACGCCTCCCTCCCCTTCAATGCCGAGCTCCTGCGCCGCTACGACCGCCCGGGCCCGCGCTACACCTCGTATCCGACCGCGCCGCAGTTCAGCGCCGCATTCGGCGAGGCCGAGCTGCGCGAAGCGGTGGATGCCAGCAACGGCGACCCGATCCCGCGCCGGCTGTCGCTGTATGTCCACGTTCCGTTCTGCGTCAGCCCCTGTTTCTACTGCGGCTGCAACCGCATCATCACCCGCGACAAGTCGCGCGCCGAAGGCTACCTGGCGCGCCTGTACCGGGAGATCGACCTGGTCGCGTCGCTGTTCGACCGCGACCGCGAAGTCGTGCAGCTGCACCTCGGCGGCGGCACGCCGAACTTCATGGCGCCCGGACAACTGGCGGAGCTCGTCGACACGCTGCGCCGCCAGTTCCATTTCGCGCGGCCCGAGGAAAGCGACATCTCCATCGAGCTCGACCCGCGCTTCGTCTCGCCGGCCGACATCGCCGAGCTCGGCAGCATCGGGTTCAACCGCGCGAGCTTCGGGGTACAGGATTTTGATCCGCTGGTGCAGGAAGCCGTCAACCGCATCCAGTCGGTGGAGGAAACCCGCGCGGTGGTCGAGGCCTGCCGCGCCAGCGGCTTCCGATCGGTCAACGTCGACCTGATCTACGGCCTGCCGAAGCAGAACCCGGCCGGTTTCGCGCGCACGCTCGACACGGTGCTCGAGATGCGCCCGGACCGCCTGGCGGTCTACGGCTATGCGCACATGCCCGACCTGTTTCGCGCGCAGAACCAGATCGACGCGGCAGACCTACCCAGTGCGGAGGAGAAACTCGGCCTGCTCGAGCTGGCCATCACGCGCCTCTCCGCCGGTGGCTACGAATACATCGGCATGGACCACTTCGCGCTGCCCGACGACGACCTCGCCATGGCGCAGGCGCGCGGCAGCCTGCACCGCAACTTCATGGGCTACACCACCCACGCCGACAGCGACCTGGTCGGCCTCGGCGTCAGTGCGATCAGCCATATCGGCGACACCTTCAGCCAGAACCCGCGCGACCTGCCCGGCTGGCAGATCGCGATCGACGAAGGCCGGCTGCCGGTGTTCCGCGGCATGCGCCTCAGCGCCGACGACATCCTGCGCGCGGATTTGATCCAGCGCCTGATGTGCCAGGCGGAGGTGCCGGTGGATGCGCTGGAGCGCCGCCACGACATCGTGTTCGCGGAGTATTTCGCGGCCGACATCGAGCGCCTGCGCCCGCTGCAGGAGGACGGACTGGTGCGTCTCGAGCCGGGCCGGATCGTGGTGACCGCGCGCGGTCGCCTGTTGTTGCGTAATATTGCGATGTGCTTCGACCACTACCTCCCCGCCCCCGACGCCACGCCGGCCGATACTTCGCGCCCGCGTTTCTCCCGCGCCATCTGAACCTGCGGGTGGCGATCGCGTGAGCAAGGTCGCGTTTCCGCGCCTCGATGCCAGCGTGCTGGCAGACGACGGCGACGACTACCGCTTCTGCTCCACCTGCGCCTTTTCCCAGGCGTGCTTGGCGGAGGGCATGGACAAGGCCTCACTGGGCGACCTGCACATGCTGGTGCAGCATGTGGGTCCGCTGCATGCCGGGGAACACCTGTTCCGCACCGGTGATCCGTTCGAGGCGATCGCGGCGGTGCGCGCCGGCACGGTCAAGACCTATGTCATCGACCGCAACGGCCGCGAACACGTGCTCGGGTTCCACCTGCCGGGCGAGGTGATCGGCCTGGACGGCATCGACGGCGACACCTATCCCTGCAATGCGGTGGCGCTGGACACGGTGATGCTCTGCCGGTTCTCGTTTCCGCAGATCTCGGTGCTCGCCGCGCGCCTGCCCGGGCTGCAGAAGCACCTGTTCCGGCTGCTCAGCCGTGATATCGGCCGCGCCGCCCTGCTCTCCGGAGACTGGAGCGCGGACGAGCGGATGGCGGCGTTCCTGGTGGGGATTTCGCGGAGGCTTGCCGCGCGCGGGTTCTCGCCCGACCGTTTCCAGCTGACCATGGCACGCACCGACATCGCCAATTACCTGCGCCTCGCGCCGGAAACGGTCAGCCGTGTGCTCAAGCGCCTGCAGGACGATGGCCTGCTTGGCGTCGACCGCCGCGAGCTGGAGATCCTCGACCGCAAGCGGATCGAGGCGCTGGCCGCGCCGGTGCTCTGGACGCAGGCCTGAGAGCCAGGCCCCCGCGGCAAGCAGCGGGTGGCCATGGTGCCCCGCGACGGATCCACGATACGCATGGCGGCACGCTTGACCTGGGTCATGGCGGCTGACCCCGCGTCGAGAAGATGATCCTCCCACTTAAACGCGGAGGGCGTCATGGGGACCTATCGAAAGCTCTGGCTGGGACTGGCAATACTGCTGGTCTCTTCGTTTTCCGTGCTGCTGTGGGCGGGAGGCGAGATTTTCCGCGCCGCGCCGCCCATGCCCGAACAGGTGGTGTCGGAGAGCGGCCAGGTCGTCTACACCCGCGCCGATATCGAACGCGGCCGCCAGGTCTGGCAATCCATCGGCGGCATGCAACTGGGCTCGATCTGGGGTCACGGCGGCTACGTCGCCCCGGACTGGAGCGCGGACTGGCTGCACCGCGAAGCGGTCGGCGTGCTCGACCTGTGGACGCGCGAGGCCGGTGGAACGAGCTGGGCCGAGTTGCCCGCAGTTGAACGCACCAGCCTGCAGGGGCGCCTGCAGGAATCCATCCGCCGCAACACCTACGATGCGGCCACCGGCACGATCACCCTCGATGCCGACCGCGTGTCGGCGATCGCCGAGGTGGCTGCGCACTACGTAAGCCTGTTCGGCAACGATCCGGCCACCGCGGGCCTGCGCGAGGCCTACGCGATGAAGAACGACACCGTGCCCGACGCCGACCATCGGCGCTCGCTGACGGCGTTCTTCTGGTGGACGTCCTGGGCGGCCACCACCGAGCGGCCCAGCGAAATCGGCGACGGCATGGTGCCGGAGAAGTCCGGCGTGGTACCGCAGCAGGTCACCTACACCAACAACTGGCCCAGCGAGCCGCTGGTCGGCAATCGCCCGGCCGCGCCGCTCTGGGTCTGGTCCGCCTTCAGCGTGCTGTTCCTGATCGCCGGCATCGCCCTGCTCGGCTGGTGGCATGCAGTGAGCCACGACAGGGAGGAGCGCGGTCACGCCATTCCGGCAAGCGACCCGTTCGCGGCGCTGCGCCTGACGCCGTCGATGCGCGCGGTGGCCAAGTATTTCTGGCTGGTGCTGGCGCTGTTCCTGGTGCAGATCCTGCTGGGCGCGATCACCGCGCATTACCAGGTGGAAGGCCAGGACGCGTACGGCTTTGCCCTTTCCGAGATCCTGCCCTACTCGCTCTCGCGCACCTGGCACACGCAACTCTCGGTGCTCTGGATCGCGGTCGCCTGGCTTGGCACCGGCCTGTACATCGCGCCACTGCTGTCGGGCCATGAACCGAAGTTCCAGCGGTTCGGCGTCAACTTCCTGTTCTTCTCGCTGATCATCATCGTGGTCGGCTCGTTCGCCGGCCAGTGGTTCGCGGTGATGCAGAAGCTGGGCCTGGAGCACAACTTCTGGTTCGGCCACCAGGGCTGGGAATACGCCGACATGGGCCGTTTCTGGCAGTGGTACCTGTTCATCGGCCTGTTGCTGTGGGTGGCGCTGGTGGGTCGCGCGCTGTGGCCCGTGTTGCGCAACCGCGACAACGAGTCGCGGCACATCGTCGGCCTGATGTTCATGGCCACCGCGGCGATCGGCCTGTTCTTCGCCTCGGCGCTGATGTGGGGCGAGCACACGCACATTTCCGAGGTCGAATACTGGCGCTGGTGGCTGGTGCACCTCTGGGTCGAAGGCTTCTTCGAAGTGTTCGCGACCGCGGTGATGGCGCTGATCTTCACCAAGCTGGGCCTGCTGAAGACGTCCACGGCCACGGTCGCGGTGCTGTTCGCCACCATCATCTTCATGGCCGGTGGCGTGCTGGGCACCCTGCACCACCTGTACTTCGTCGGCACGCCGACCGCGGTGGTGGCGCTGGGCGCGAGCTTCTCGGCGCTGGAAGTGGTTCCGCTGGCCTACATCGGCTTCGAGGCCTACCAGACCTGGAAGCACGGCAAGGCCACGCCGTGGATGGCGCGCTACCGCTGGCCGGTGATGTTCTTCATCGCGGTGTCGTTCTGGAACCTGGTGGGCGCGGGCCTGTTCGGCTTCCTGATCAACCCGCCGCTCTCGCTGTACTACATGCAGGGCCTGAACCTCACGCCGCTGCATGGCCACACCGCGCTGTTCGGCGTGTACGGCATGCTCGGCATCGCGCTGATGCTGTTCTGCCTGCGTGGCCTGCGCGGGCAGATGGTCTGGGACACGCGGGCCCTGAAGGTCTCGTTCTGGTGCCTCAACATCGGCCTGGCGCTGATGGCACTGCTGACACTGCTGCCACTGGGTACGATGCAGCTGCTGGCGGCGATCGAGCACGGCTATGCCCATGCGCGTTCGGCCGAGTTCATGCAGCGGCCGATCGTCGACCTGCTGGTGTGGATGCGGGTCCCGGGCGATACAATCTTCAGCGTGGGCGCGTTCGCCCTCAGCTGGTTCGTACTCAGGCTGTGGATCGCGCCGCGACGCGATCCGGCGCTGCTGCCCGGCACTGACACGGAGGTGGCTTGAGCCATGGGTGTTGCCCCCACCACGGCACGCAACGGCGCCACGGCGCCGCTCGCGAGGCTGGCCATCGCACCGCACCGGCTGCTGTTTTTCATCGGTACCGGCAACCTGCTGCTGGCGATGGCGTGGTGGACGGCGTGGCTGGTCTCCGCGCGCTGGCCACAGCTGCTGCAGATGCACCAGCCCGATCCCTACGCGGGTTGGCTGCATGCGCTGGTGATGCAGTACCAGATGCTGCCGAGCTTCATCTTCGGCTTCCTGCTGACGGTATTCCCGCGCTGGATGGCGCTGCCCGATGCGGCCCGCTGGCATTACGTGCCGGTCGGCCTCGGCCTGTTCGGTGGGCAGGTCGCGACACTGATGGGCGCACTGGGGGCGCCGGCCGGCATCGAGGTGGGGGTGATCATGACCCTGGCCGGATGGACCGCGGGCCTGTGCTTCCTGGGTGACCAGGTGGTGCGCGAGCGCGGCACCACCTGGCATGCGCGCTCGTGCTTCGCGGCGCTGGTGCTGGGGTGGATCGGCATCGCGGCGTTCGCGGCCACCCTGCTGGGGGCGTCGCCGCAGTGGGTATTCGCCAGCATCAAGATCGGGACGTTCGGGCTGCTGCTGCCCGTCTACCTGACGGTGGCGCACCGCATGTTCCCGTTCTTCGCCGCCAACGTGGTGCCCGGCTACGTGCCATGGCGCCCGCTCTGGCTGCTGGCGGCGTTCTGGGTGTTCAGCCTCATGCACCTGGGGCTCGAGCTGGTGCACGCATATGCCTGGCTGTGGCTGGCCGACCTGCCACTGCTGGCGCTGTCGCTGACGGCCCTCTGGCGCTGGTGGCCGCGCGGTCCGAAGCCCGGGATCCTCGCGGTGCTGTTCCTGGCCCTGGCATGGCTGCCGGCCACGTTCGCACTGTATGCGGCGCAGAGCCTGGTCTACCTCGCCGGCGAAGGCTTCATCCTCGGGCGCGCGCCGGCCCATGCCCTGTTTGTCGGCTTCTTCGGCAGCGTGCTGGTGGCCATGGTGACGCGCGTCACCCAGGGCCACTCGGGGCGGAAGATCGAGATGCCCAAGGTGGCCTGGATCGCGTTTGCCGGGATCCAGCTGGTGACGGTGGCGCGCATCGCCGCGGATCTCGCAGACGACTCCGGTGCGTGGTGGACGCTGGCCGCCGCGGGCTGGCTGGTGGTGCTGGCGCCGTGGGTGGCAAGGCTCGGCGGCATCTATCTGTCACCGCGTGCCGACGGAAAACCCGGCTAGGCCATGATCGAGTTCTATCCGCAGATCAAGTCGGTGCACGTGGCCACGGTCGTGGCCAGCGGCCTGCTGTTCGCCGTGCGCGGATTGCTGGTGCAGGTCGGGCAACCGCGCCTGGCCCTCGCCGCCCCCGTGCGCTACCTGAGCTACACCATCGACACCACGCTGCTGACCGCCGCGCTCATGTTGCTGACCATCCTGCCGGGCGCCATGTTCGCCAACGGCTGGCTGGTGGCCAAGATCGTGCTGCTGGTCGCCTACATCGTGCTTGGCGCCCATGCGCTGCGCCGTGGGCGGTCTGCGCGCGTACGCCTCGCCTGCTACGTGGCGGGGTTCGCTTTGTTCGGATTCATCTATACCATCGCACGAGCCCACCACCCGGCGGGCTTCTTCTGGCTGTTGTTCGCAGGTTGACCGGCGGCGGCGCCAGGAGGCGAGTCGACCACCACAAAGGGGCTACCCATGCAGGGTGCAGTGCGCAAGATCTCGATCCTCGTTGCGGCCCTGGCCGTGTTCTCAATGATCGGCTGCGACGGTGGCGACCGCACCCCGGCCGCGGCCAATTCCGGACAGGCCGCGGCCCCGGGCAAAGGCGATACCGGCGGCTCGCGCAAGGGCGACTTCGGTCCGCCGCAGGGCGAGCCGATCAAGGCCGTCCTGACTTCTCCGCCGCTCGTGCCCCCGGCCACCGGCCGCAACCATCCGGCCAAGGTCATCGTCGAGCTGGACGTCATCGAAAAGGTGATGCCGATCTCGGAAGGCGTCGACTACACCTTCTGGACCTTTGGCGGCACCGTGCCCGGCAGCTTCATCCGCGTGCGACAGGGCGATACGGTCGAATTCCACCTGCGCAACATGCCCGACAGCAAGATGCCCCACAACATCGACCTGCACGGCGTGACAGGCCCCGGCGGCGGCGCGGCTTCCAGCTTCACGGCGCCCGGCCACCGCACCCAGTTCACGTTCAAGGCGCTCAACGCCGGCCTCTACGTCTACCACTGCGCCACCGCGCCGGTGGGCATGCACGTGGCCAACGGCATGTACGGACTGATCCTGGTCGAGCCGCCGGAGGGCCTGTCGAAGGTCGACCGCGAGTACTACGTGATGCAGGGCGACTTCTACACGACCGGCAAGTACCGCGAGAAGGGCCTGCAGCCGTTCGACATGGAACGGGCCATCGACGAGAACCCGACCTACGTGCTCTTCAACGGGTCGGAAGGTTCGATCGCCGGCGACAACGCGCTGATGACCAAGGTCGGGGAGACTGTGCGCCTGTACGTCGGCAACGGAGGCCCCAACCTGATCTCAAGCTTCCACGTGATCGGCGAGATCTTCGACAAGGTCTGGTACGAGGGCGGCACGCACTTCCAGGAAAACGTGCAGACCACGCTGATCCCGGCGGGTGGCGCGGCGATGATGGAATTCCACATGGAAGTCCCGGGCAGCTACGTGCTGGTCGACCACAGCCTGTTCCGCGCTTTCAACAAGGGCGCGCTTGGCATCCTCAAGGCCGACGGACCCGAGAACAAGGAGATCTACTCCGGCCTCGAGGTCGACGAGATGTACATCGGCGATCGCGCCCAGGGCAACCTGGCCGCCGTGGCCACGGCCGCGGCCGCGCAGAAGACCGGAGATCTCACGGTCGAGGAGCAGATCGCGGCCGGCAAGGCGCTGTTCGCCGGCACCTGCTCGACCTGCCACATGCCCAACGGCGAAGGCATGGCGGGCGTGTTCCCCCCACTGGCCAAGTCGGACTACATCGCCGCCGACCCGACGTCGGTGCCGCGCGTGATCCTGCACGGGCTGGAGGGCAAGGTGACGGTCAACGGCACCGACTACAACTCGATCATGCCGCCGATGGCGCAGCTGACCGACGACGAAGTCGCCAACATCTCCACCTACGTGCTCAACACCTGGGGCAACCCCGGTGGCAAGGTCACCAAGGCCGAAGCCGCGACCATCCGCAAGGCCAAGCCCGCCAACGCCTCCGCCGGCCACTGAGCCATGCGCCGCCTCGCCGCGCTGCTGCTCCTGCTCCCGCTCGCCGGCCTCGCCGCCGGCGTCGGGGAGTACGTGAAGCTGCCCGGCGGGGCGTTCCGCACCGCACTGAAGTACGAAGACCGGACCGGACCCACGCGCATCGCGCCCTTCGAGATGATGCGCACCCCGGTAAGCAACGCGCGGTTCCTCGCGTTCGTCCGCAAGCATCCGCAATGGCGGCGTGACCGCGTCGCCTCGGTGATGGCCGAACCGCGCTACCTGTCGCACTGGGCGGGTGCGACCACGCTCGGCGATGCCGTGCGACCGGAACAGCCCGTGGTGCAGGTCAGCTGGTTCGCCGCGCAGGCCTACTGCGAGGCCGAAGGCGCGCGGCTGCCGACCTGGGACGAATGGGAGTACGCGGCGGCCGCCGACGAGACCCGCCGTGACGCCCGGCGCGATCCGCGCTGGCGCGAGCGCATCCTGTCCTGGTACTCGCGCCCGTCCAACGCCGCATTGCAGCGGGTCGGATTGCAGGCGCCGAATGCCTATGGCGTGCAGGACCTGCACGGCCTGGTCTGGGAATGGACCGAAGACGCGTCGGCGCTGATGATCGCCGAGGACAACCGCAACCAGGGCGACGCCGACAACGCGCGCTTCTGCGGGGCCGGTGCACTGTCGATGGACGACCGCGACAACTATGCGGTGCTGATGCGGGTGGCCATGCTGTCCTCGCTCGGTGCACGCGACACCACCGCCAACATGGGCTTCCGTTGCGTGAAGGACCTGCCATGAGCAAGTTGCTGGCGACCCTCCTGGGACTGCTCCTGGCGCTGGCCTGCACGCCCGCGTCCGCGGCGCAGCTACCGAAGGACTCCGTGTACGCGCTGCCGCTGCCGCTGGTGGACCAGGACGGACGCGCGTTCGACTGGCGCGAGCGGCGCGGAAAGGCCCAGCTGGTGTCGATGTTCTATACCTCGTGCCAGTACATCTGCCCGCTGATCGTCGACAGCGGCAAGGCCATCGAGCGGCAACTGTCTGCAAGCGAACGCGCCCGCCTCGGCCTGCTGCTGATCAGCATGGATCCTGCGCGCGACACGCCCGCCGCCCTCGCGAAAGTGGCCACCCAGCGCAAGCTGGACGCCACGCGCTGGACCTTGGCCCGGCCGCGGCCACAGGACGTACGCAGCATCGCCGGGCTGCTTGGCATCCGCTACCGGCTGCTGGAAGACGGCGAGTTCAACCACACCAGTGCGCTGGTGCTGCTCGATGCGGAGGGCCGGATCATCGCCCGCACCGAGCGCATGGGGAGCCGGCCGGACCCCGAGTTCCTCGCCGCGGTCAAACGCGCACTGGCGACGGATTGACCCACGCCGGCCGCGGCCCCCATGGCCCGCGGCCCGGAGTCCGCAGCGGCGCGGGGCCGTGGGACGGATCGTTGCCGTTTCCGCCCGGCCGGGACGTGCCCTTCCCCGTGGCGGACGCCTATAATGCGCGGTGCTGCATGCGTCGCCCTTGTGTCTGCCGGCCCATGCGCCAATCCTCCGCCGCGAACAAGCCGGCAGCGCTTTGATCACGATCAATGCCGGGCCCGCCCCCGTAGCGGAAAATAAACAACAGCAACCAAGGTCACCGCACATGTCCTCGACCCCCGCCACAGCTCCGGCCACGGCCGCATTCGGCCCGGATGCCGCCAGGTCCGGCTATTACAACGACAAGGTCGTGCGCCAGTTCACCGTCGCCACTGTCTTCTGGGGCATCGTCGGCATGGCCGTGGGCGTCTTCATCGCCGCGCAGCTGTACTGGCCGACCCTCGGCGAAGGCATCCCGTGGCTGAGTTACGGCCGCCTGCGCCCGCTGCACACCAACGGCGTGATCTTCGCCTTCGGCGTCTGCGCGCTGTTCGCGACCAGCCTCTACGTCGTGCAGCGCACCTGCCATGTCCGGCTGATCTCCGACAAGCTGGCATCGTTCGTGTTCTGGGGCTGGCAGCTGGTGCTGGTGCTGGCGGTGATCACCCTGCCCATGGGCCTGACCCAGGGCAAGGAATACGCCGAACTGGAATGGCCCATCGACCTGCTGCTGACCGTGGTCTGGGTCGCCTACGCGGTGCTGTTCTTCGGCACCATCGCCAAGCGCCGCGTGTCGCACATCTACGTCGCCAACTGGTTCTTCGGCGCGTACATCGTCACCGTCGCCATCCTGCACATCGTCAACAACATCGCCATCCCGTCGGGCCTCGGCAAGTCCTACCCGGTATACAGCGGCGCGGTCGATGCGATGGTGCAGTGGTGGTACGGCCACAACGCCGTCGGCTTCCTGCTGACCACGGCGTTCCTGGGCATGATGTATTACTTCGTGCCCAAGCAGGCCGGGCGCCCGGTCTACTCCTACCGCCTGTCGATCGTGCACTTCTGGGCGCTGATCGCGGTCTACATGTGGGCCGGTCCGCACCACCTGCAGTACACCGCCCTGCCCGACTGGGTGCAGTCGGTGGGCATGGTGTTCTCGCTGATCCTGCTGGCGCCCAGCTGGGGCGGCGCGATCAACGGAATCATGACGCTCTCCGGCGTCTGGTACAAACTCCGCACCGATCCGATCCTGAAGTTCCTGATCGTCGCGCTGTCGTTCTACATGATCGCCACCTTCGAGGGGCCGATGATGTCGATCAAGACGGTGAACTCGCTGTCGCACTACACCGACTGGACCGTCGGCCACGTGCACGCCGGCGCGCTGGGCTGGGTGGCCATGATCACCATCGGCTCCATCTATTCGCTGATGCCGCGCATCCTCGGCCTGAAGGAGATGTACTCGGTCAAGTGGATCGACACGCACTTCTGGCTGCACACCATCGGCGTGGTGTTCTACATCGCATCGATGTGGATCGCCGGCGTGATGCAGGGCCTGATGTGGCGCGCGACCAACGCCGACGGCACGCTGACCTACAGCTTCGTCGAGTCCCTCAATGCCACCTACCCCTACTACCTCGTGCGCTTCGGCGGCGGCCTGCTGGTGCTGACCGGCATGTTCCTGATGGCCCTCAACACCTGGAGGACGTTCCAGATGGCCAAGGCCCCGGCGCCGCAGCCGGTGCTCGCGCCCGATCCTTCCAGCGCCCGCGCTTCGACCCAGGCTGCCTGACATGAGCGAAAACAAGATTCCCCCGCCGCCCAATGCCCACGAAAAGGTCGAGAAGAACGTCGGCCTGCTGATCGGCCTGATCGCCGTCGCCGTGTCCTTCGGTGGACTGGCCGAGATCGTGCCGCTGATGTACCAGGCCGAGACCATCGAGCCGCTGCCGGGCGTGGAACCCTACCCCGCCCTGGAGCTCGCCGGGCGCGACATCTACGTCCGCGAGGGCTGCTACAACTGCCACTCGCAGATGGTGCGCACCCTGCGCTTCGAATCCGAGCGTTACGGCCACTACTCGCTGGCCGGCGAGTCGGTGTATGACCGTCCGCACCAGTGGGGTTCCAAGCGCACCGGTCCGGACCTGGCGCGCGTCGGTGGCCGTTATTCGGACGACTGGCATCGCGTGCACCTGGTCGACCCGCGCGCGGTGGTGCCCGAGTCCAACATGCCGTCCTTCCCCTGGTTGGCCAATGCACAGGTGAACGCCGCGACGATCGCGCGCAACATGCGCAACCTGCAGCGCCTCGGCGACCCGTATAGCGACGAGGACATTGCCGGCGTGGCCGAGGCGGTGGCCGGCAAGACCGAGCTCGATGCCATGGTGGCCTACCTGCAGGGCCTCGGGCGCCATGCCCCGACCGCGGCCGCCGTGTCCGCCGCGAAGGCGGAGGCCGCGCCATGATCGGCGGATTTGTCACGCTCGCCCTCCTGCTGCTGTTCGTGGGCGGCTGGATCTGGATCTGGCGACCTTCGCTCAAGGCCCAGTTCGATGCAGCCGCGCAGCGGCCCCTTGAAGACGATTCCCAGGAGCCCGCTCAATGACCACCGGTTGGAGCATCTACGTCATCGCGCTGGTCGTGCTCAATATCGCCGGCCTCTGGGCCCTGCTGGCCTGGACCAGCCGCCGCCGCCCGGGTGATCCCAAGCCGGAGGACACCAGCCACGTCTGGGACGAGGACATCACCGAGTACAACAAGCCGCTGCCGCGCTGGTGGATCATCGGCTTCTACCTGACCATGGTGTTCGCCGTCGGCTACCTGCTCTGGTATCCGGGCTTTGGCAACTTCAAGGGGTTTGGCAACTGGACCTCGTCCGCCGAGCATGACGCCGACAAGTCCAGGCAGGACGCGGTCCTCGCCGAGACCTTCAGGCCCTATGACGGTCGCGCCATCTCCGAGCTCGCTGGCGATCCGCGCGCGGTGCAGCTGGGGCGCGCGATCTTCGCCAACACCTGCGCCACCTGCCATGGCTCCTCGGCGCAGGGCGCGGTGGGCTACCCCAACCTGACCGACGATATCTGGCACTGGGGCGCCTCGGAGGCACGCGTGCTCGAGAGCATCCTCGACGGTCGCCAGGGCGTGATGCCGGAATGGGGCACGGTGCTCACCGGCATGGGCGGCGACAACGCCGTGCTTTCGGTGGCCACCTACGTGCGCGCGCTGGCGGGTGAGGTCCCGGCGAACGACTTCTTCGCCGCCCAGGGCAAGGGCCTGTACGAAGGCGTCTGCGTGGCCTGCCACGGCATCGACGGCAAGGGCAACCAGGACCTGGGCGCGCCCGACCTGACCGACGCCTACGCCATGTACGGCAACTCGGTGCAATCGATCATGGAAACCATCAACAACGGGCGCCACGGCGTCATGCCGGCGCATCGCGAGCTGCTTGGCGAGACCCGCTCGCGGCTGGTGGCCTCCTATGTGTGGTCGCTGTCCAACCCCACCGGTCCCGAGCCGACCCAGGGCCAGCCGCTGGGCGCGCAGTGAGCAACCTCCCCGGCCCCGGGTTCGACCATCCGCCGCGCCCCATGGCGCAGCGGGTCGGCGCGATCCTGTGGCCGAGCTTCTTCGCCGCGGGCGTGGCGACGATGGTGTTCTCCGCCTTCGTCGACCCGCTGATGCTGCGTGACATCACCTTCCCCGATGTCGAGATCAGCCGCAGCCTGGGCTACTCGATCGCGTTCTTCATGTTCTGGGTCGCCACCGCGGCGTCCAGCCTGTTCACATGGTTCCTGCTTCGCCCGGCCAGCCGGTTCAACAAGGCGCTCCCCCCAGACTGATGAGCCGTCGTATCCCCCTGGAGCTTGCCGGTGACGATGGCGGCTCGATGTATGTCAGCGAGCGCAAGGTCTACCCGCGCGAAGTCTCCGGACGCCTCAACACGCTGCGCGTGGCCGCCGTGTTCTGGCTGCTCGGCATGTTCTACGTGTTCCCGTGGCTGCGCTGGGACGGGCGCCAGGCGGTGCTGTTCGACCTGCCGGCACGCAAGTTCCACGTCTTCAGCCTGACGTTCTGGCCGCAGGACTTCCTGTTCCTGGCGCTGCTGCTGATCATCGCCGCGCTGGCGCTGTTCTTCTTCACCGCGCTGGCCGGGCGCCTGTTCTGCGGCTACGCCTGCCCGCAGACGGTGTGGACCGAAGTGTTCCTGTGGATGGAGCGCTGGACCGAGGGCGAGCGCAACAAGCGCATGCGGCTCGACGCCGGCCCATGGACGCGCGAGAAGGTCCTGCGCAAGGCGGCCAAGCACGCGCTGTGGCTGGTGTTCGCGTTGTGGACCGGCTTCACCTTCGTCGGCTTCTTCACCCCGATCACCGACCTGGCCGCGCGCCTGCCCACGCTGGCCTGGGGTGGCTGGGAGACGTTCTGGGTGCTGTTCTACGCGCTGGCCACCTGGGGCAACGCCGGTTTCCTGCGCGAGCAGGTGTGCAAGTACATGTGCCCGTACGCGCGCTTCCAGAGCGCCATGTTCGACCGCAACACGCTGATCATCGCCTACGACCCGATGCGCGGGGAGCCGCGCGGGCCGCGCAAGCGCGGCCTCGGCAGCGTGGCACAGCGCGCCCGCGGCCTGCTCGACCAGATCACCGCCTACGACTACGTGTTCCGCGCCGCGCTGCACCCGACCGCGGCCGACAACCGCGTGCAGGCCGCCGGCACCATCTCGCTTGGCGGCATGGGCGAGGTGGCGGAGCCCCTGCCGAAGTTCGACACCGCCGAACTCGGTGACTGCATCGACTGCACCCTCTGCGTGCAGGTCTGCCCGACCGGCATCGACATCCGCAACGGGCTGCAATACGAGTGCATCGCCTGTGGCGCCTGCATCGACGCCTGCGACGACGTCATGGACAAGATGGGCTTCGAGCGCGGCCTGATCCGCTACAGCACCCAGAATGCGATCGACAACAAGCCCACCCGCGTGCTGCGGCCCCGCGTGTTCGTCTACGGCATCCTGCTGCTGGCGCTCACCGTCGCCTGGGTGGTTGGCGTGGGCATGCGCAGCCCGCTGATCGTCGAGGTGCTGCGCGACCGCAATGCGCTCTACCGCGTGGTCGGCGACGGCCAGGTCGAGAACGACTACACACTCAAGATCGTCAACAAGAGCGACGATGCCCGCGCCTACCGCATCGTCGTCGAAGGCGGCGCGCCGGGCATCGAGCTGCGCGGCCGCGGCCTGGACGCGGTGCGCGCCGATGCCCAGCAGGTGATCAGCGTCCCGGTGGTCATCGCCGCTCCCGACTCCCTCAAGGGCCGCCACGCGCTGAGTTTTCGCGTCGAGACCATCGACGGCGAAGCCAGCGAAACGGTCGACAGCAGCTTCTTCGGACCCATGTGATGACAGACGACCGCAAACGCCCCTTCTGGCGCGAACCGATGATGTGGCTGGTGATCGGCCTGCCGCTGGCGTCGGTTGTCGCCGGCGTGATCCTCGTGGGCCTGGCGACCCGCGACTCAAGCGATGCGGTGGGCGACGTGGTCCAGCGCACCGCGCAGATCCAGGTCTCCGACCTGAGCCCCGACGCCCGCGCCCGCGACCTCGGCCTGAGCGCCATCATCCGCGTCGACGAAGGCTATGTGGAAGTGCTGCCGGTGACCGGCCAGTTCGACCGCGGGCAGCCCCTGCGCATCGTGCTGCGCCACCCCTCCCTGGCGGCGTCCGACGTCGAACTGCGCGCCGCGCCCGGCGAGTACGGCTGGCGTGCCGAGGCCGGGATCGGCCTCGACCACGACTGGAAGCTCGAGCTCATGCCCGAAGGCATGGCCTGGCGCCTGCAGGGACGCCTGCCGAAAGGACAGCGCGCGGCCCACGTGAAGCCGGCCTTCTCCGGCGAGCAGGAGTGAGGTGAACGCGGGCGCGGTCGCCACGGCCGCCGCCGTGCGCGACGCGCAGGGCGTGGCGGACGGCTGCTTCCACTGCAGCGAGGCCCTGCCCGCGGATCCGGCCAGCGCCCGCATCGATGGCGCGTACCGCCGCTTCTGCTGTGACGGCTGCGCCGCCGCGGCGCAGTGGATCCGCGATGCCAACCTGGTCGACTACTACCGCCTGCGCACCGAGCCGGGCGGACGTGCCGCGCTCGACCTGGACGCGCAGCTCGCCGCCTTCGACCGCGACGACGTCCAGGCCGGGCACGTGCGCGGGGTCGACGGCGGCCGTGAAATCACGGTACTGACCGACGGCATGCGTTGCGCGGCCTGTGCCTGGCTGGTCGACCGCGCGGTCGCGCGCGAGCCGGGCGTGATCGAGGTCGTGGCCAACGCCGTGACCGGTCGCATCCGCATCGCCTGGGACCCGGCGCGCACCGCGCTCTCGGGTCCGCTGCGCCGCCTGGCCGGGCTGGGTTACGTGCCCTACCTCGCCTCGGGCATCGCCCGCGAACGCGAGCGCCGCGCCGCACGCAACCGCGACCTGCTGCGCATGGGCATCGCTGGCCTGGCGTCGATGCAGGCGATGATGTTCGCCGAGGCGCTGTACCTCGACATTTACCAGCAGATGCCGCTGGCCACGCGCGATTTCTTCCGCTGGATCACCCTGCTGGTGTCGACGCCGGTGGTGTTCTGGTGCGGCTGGCCGTTCATCGCCGGCATGCTGCGGGAGCTGCGCAACCGCCACCTGGGCATGGACACGCTGATCGCCAGCTCCACGCTGCTTGCCTACTTCGCCAGCGTGTTCGAGACCATCCGCGGCGGAACGCATGTCTGGTACGACGCTGCGGTGATGTTCGTGTTCCTGCTGCTCGGCGCGCGCATGCTCGAGCAGCGCGCGCGACGCATCGCCGTGGCCCAGGTGGACACGCTGGCGCGGGCGCGGCCGGAGCTGGCGACGCGCGAACTTGCCGACGGCAGCCGCGAGGTCGTGCCGACGGCCGCGCTGCGGCCCGGTGATATCGCGTGCATCGCGGCGGGCGACACGGTGCCGGCGGACGGCACCCTGATCGACGCCGCCGCGCGGTTCGAGGAGGCCCTGCTCACCGGCGAGGTCCATCCGGTCCTGCACGCACCGGGCGACACGATCTACGCCGGTACCGTCTGCCGCGAGGCCCCGGCGCGCATCCGCGTCGAGCACGTGGGCGCGGCGACCCGGCTGTCGGAGCTGGAGTGGCTCGTGGAACGCGCGCAGTCGCATCGCCCGCGCGCGGCGCAGCTGGCCGACGCGTTCTCCAGCCGTTTCGTGGCCGGCATCCTGGTGGCGGCGGTGCTGGTGTACATCGGGTGGCGGATCTACGACCCGTCGCGTGCGCTCGAGGTCACCATCGCCCTGCTGGTGATCAGCTGCCCATGTGCACTCTCGCTGGCGGTGCCGACCGCGCTCGCCGTCGCCCACGGCGCGCTGGCGAAGCTCGGCGTGCTGTCGACCGATGGCGAGGCGCTGGGCTCGCTGGCCGCGGCCACCGACATCGTGTTCGACAAGACCGGAACCCTGGGCAGCGGCCGGCCGACGCTCGGGCGCGTGGAAGCCTTCGGCGATCTCGACGTCGAGGACGCGCTCGGGATTGCCACGGCGCTGGAGCGCGACAGCCTGCACCCGATTGCCCGCGCCTTCGAGGGACGCGACGCCGGCCTGGCCGTGGCGGCGGTGGAAGAACATGCGGGGCTGGGCATCGCCGGAACGGTCGAAGGCCGCGCCTGGCGCATGGGCCGCGCCGACTTCGCCGCGGGCCGCGTCGACGACGGCGCCCTGTGGCTCGGCGACGGCCAGCAGGCGGTGGCCAGGTTCACCCTGGAAGAGCCACCGCGTGATGACGCCGCCCGGGCGGTCACGGCGCTGCGCGAGCTCGGCGTCGATGTCCACCTGTCCAGCGGCGATGCGGCGACCACGGTGAACGCATTCGCCGACATGCTCGGCATCGACCATGCGGCGTCACGCCAGTCGCCCGAGGACAAGCTCGCCGGCGTGCGCGCGCTGCAGGCCAGCGGCAAGGTGGTGGCGATGGTCGGCGATGGGCTCAATGACGCCCCCGTGCTGGCCGGGGCCGACGTCTCGATCGCGATCGGCAGCGGCGCCGCCCTCGCCCACCGTGCTGCCGGCCTGGTGCTGACCGCTCCCTCGCTGCTGCGCATTCCCGCCGCGATCGCCCTGGCGCGCCGCACGCGCGCCATCGTGCGCCAGAACCTGGCCTGGGCGCTGGGCTACAACGTGGTGGCCATCCCGCTGGCCGCGGCCGGCCTGGTCACGCCGTGGGTGGCGGCGCTGGGCATGGCGGTGTCATCGCTCATCGTCACCCTCAATGCGCTGCGCCTGGCGCGGACCAGCGCGCCATGAACGTGCTGCTGTTCCTCATCCCGGTGAGCCTGGTGCTGCTGCTCGTGGCCGTCTGGGCATTCCGCTGGGCGGTGGGCAAGGGACAGTTTGAAAACCTCGATGCGGCTGCGATCGACATCCTGCGCGACGACAGCACGGACCAGGCGCCGGACGCCCTCCCGCCGAATGACGCGCCCGCCGGGGACGGCGAAGCGGGCGGCCGCCGCGGCCTGCGCGAAGGCGGGCCCCGTGCCGACTGACTGGCTGGCGATCGGTGCGGCGCTGCTCGCCGGCCTGATGGGCGGCGTGCACTGCGCGGCCATGTGTGGCGGGATCGCCACCGGGTTCTCCGCGATGGGTGGCCGCAACGGCTGGTGGCCGGCGCTGCAGCCCAACCTCGGCCGCGTTGGCGGCTACGTTGCGGCGGGCGCGATCGCCGGCGCGCTGGGTGGCGGCATCCTGGCGGTCGCGCGCAGTCCCTGGATCGCATTCGGCGCACGCATGCTGGTAGGCGTGGTGCTGGTGGTGGTCGCACTGCGGCTGCTCGACCGCAAGGGTCGCCTGGGTTTCCTCGGACGGCCAGGCTCGGCGCTTTGGCAGCGGCTGCGCAGGCTGCAGGCGCCCCTGCTCCCGGCCGACACCGTGGCCAAGCGCCTCGCGCTCGGCGTGCTCTGGGGGTGGATGCCGTGTGGCCTCAGTACCACCATGCTCGCCGCGGCCTGGTTGCAGGCCGACGCCCGCAACGGCGCGCTGACCATGGCGGCATTCGGCCTGGGCACCCTGCCACTGATGGTGTCGCTGACCTGGTCGGGCGCGCGCATCGGCCAATACCTGCAGCGCGGCCGTTGGCGGATGGGTCTCGGCCTGGTGGTGCTCGCCGCAGGCGTGCTCACCATTGCCGCACCGTGGCTGATGCACATTCCCGCACTGGCGGGACCGCTGGCGGCGCTCGGCTGCCTGCCGCCGCCGACGCGCTGACGCGCGGCCGGCTACGTGCGCCGCGCCCTGATCCGTGCCAGCTTCTCGCGCAGCTTGATCTCCAGGCCGCGCTCGACCGGGCGGTAGTACACGCGCTCGCCCATCGCATCGGGAAATCCGGTCTGGTCCGGGGCGATCCCGCCTTCCAGGTTGTGGTCGTACTGGTAGCCCTTGCCGTAGCCGAGCTGCTTCATGAGCCTGGTCGGTGCGTTGCGCAGGTGCATCGGCACGTCCGCGGTGCCGTGCGCCACCACGTCGCCGCGCGCTTCGCCGAAAGCGACATAGGCGGCGTTGGACTTGGCGGTGCTTGCCAGGTAGATCGCCACCTGCGCCAGCGCCAGGTCGCCCTCGGGGCTGCCGAGGCGGTCATGTGCATCCCAGGCTTCCAGCGCCATCGTCAGCGCGCGTGGATCGGCCAGGCCGATGTCCTCCACCGCCATCCGCGTGAGGCGGCGCGCGAGATAACCGGGATCCGCGCCGCCATCGAGCATGCGCGCCAGCCAGTACAGCGCGGCGTCCGGGTTGGAGCTGCGCACCGACTTGTGCAGCGCGGAGATCTGGTCGTAGAACTGTTCGCCGCCCTTGTCGAAGCGGCGGCTGCGGTCGGCCAATACCTGCGCCAGGGTGGCGTCGTTGATGGTGCCGCCCTCACCCGCCAGCTCGGCGGCGATTTCCAGCAGGGTGAGCGCGCGGCGCACGTCGCCGTCCGCCGCCGAAGCGATCATCGCCAGCTGCCCGTCGCCGATGGCGATGCCGCGTCCACCCAGTCCGCGCCGTAGGTCTTCGAGTGCGCGGCGCAGGGCGAGCACGATGTCGTCCGCCGACACCGCCTCGAGCACGTGCACGCGGCAACGCGAGAGCAGCGCGGAGTTGAGTTCGAACGAGGGGTTCTCGGTGGTCGCGCCGACGAACACGATCGTGCCGCGTTCGATGTACGGCAGGAACGCATCCTGCTGCACCTTGTTGAAGCGGTGTACCTCATCGACGAACAGCACCGTGCGCCGCCCGCCGGCGAAGCGCTGCTCGGCCTCGGCCAGCACCTTGCGCACCTCCGGCAGGCCCGAGAGCACCGCGGAAATCGCCTTGAACTCGGCATCGGCGTAGTCGGCGAGCAGTAGCGCGAGGGTGGTCTTGCCACAGCCGGGTGGGCCCCACAGCACCATCGAGTGCACGTTGCCGGCCTCGATCGCGCGGCGCAGTGCCGAGCCTTCCGCCAGCAGGCGGCGCTGACCGACCATCTCGTCGGGCGTGCGCGGGCGCATGCGCTCGGCCAGCGGGCGCATGGCAAGCGCATTCTCGTCTTCGGGCAGGAGGCCGGGCATGTCGGCGTCCGGGGCTGGCTTGCGGGGCAACATCGCATCCGGGTGTGGACCGGACGACAAGATAGCAAGTGGTGCGCCGTGACCGCGTACCGGGGCGGCCTCAGTAGCTCGCGACGGGTGCCGTCGGGTCGACGCTGATGTTGGCGCCCAGCTCCTGCCGCACGCGCAGCCAGGTCGCATCGCGGCGGTCGTAGACGGCCTCCACGTGCGCGCTGGTGTTGCCACCGGTGCCGAAATCGGCAACACCGGTGGCATCGATGCGCACGAACCGCGCGCCGGTTTCCACGCTGTTGATCGCGTCGAACTGCAGGTAGACGCGACCCGCGCCCGGCAGCTGCTCGAGTTCGGTGGCGAGACGGTCTTCGAGCTCCGAGATCAGCAGCGCGTCGTTGGGGACCTCGCGCTCGCCGTCGCCACCCAGTTGCACGTCGGGCCAGCCGGCGCTGGCGAACAGCGTGTCGTAACGGGTGCGGTACTGGAATGCGAGCCAGTCGCCGTCGGTGGCCATGCCGTCGCTCGCGGCGCCCGCGCCGATGCGCACCCGGCCACTGCCGCTGACCACATGGTCGCGGGCACTCTCGACGGCGACCTGCGCGCTGTCCAGGCGCACGTCGACCATGGCGTTCCCGAATTCCGCACCGAGTGCGCCGACCAGCACGGCGGCCACCGCGTTGCGGACGTCATCCCCGGCCGGCTGCGGCGCCATGCCGACAGCCTCCCCTACCCCGGCCTGGGGTGGATCGCCGGGCTGCGCGGACACACCCGCACCGGGCAGGCCCAGGCTCAGCACCAACAGGAAGGAACGGAAAGGGGTGGGGCGCGACAGCGGCATACGATACGTGCGGGAACTCGACGGCGACACTGTCCTCAACGCAGGAACGGCGCCACGGGGGCCACCCGTGACGCCGTCCTGGTCGCTCCGCCGCCGGCGGAGCCGTGTCGCGGGCTTCAGCCCTCGCCGATCACGTCAACACCCGGGCCCGGGGTGTACTTGAACGTGCCCGCGCCGAAGCGGGGATTGCGCTTCCAGCCGCTGAATGCGATCTCGGTGCGCTGGCCAAGCGAGTCGACCACCTCCATGCGCACCAGGCCCGCAGCCGAGAAGCCAAGCCGTGCGCTGGCAAAGCCCGCTTCGTCCTTTTTGGGCGTCAGCAGCAGCCACGACAGGCCATCGGCCTCGCCGGCCTCGCGGACGTTGTAGTCGCGATCGAGGCGCGACGGATCGATCAGCGCCGCCAGCGGGCTGTCCTGCTCGCCCGCACCCTGGTCACGCACCGTCACCTGCTCCAGGTCGGGGTCATGGATCCAGACCTTGCTGCCGTCGGCGACGATCAGCTGCGCGTACGGCTTGACGTATTCCCAGCGGAACAGGCGCGGCGCGGACATCGCGACGCGGCCGCTGGATGTCTCCTTGATGCGGCCATCGGCATCGAATGCCTTCTGCACGAACTGGCCGTCGAGGCCCTTGAGTCCGCGGGTGAAGCCATCGAGGTTGTCGCGCGCACCGGCGAACGCGGTGCCGGTGGCAAGCAGCGCGGCCAGCGCGACCAGCCAGAAACGGGAACGGATCATGTGGCGGGCTCCATGGGAAAGATGCGCTGCGAGTGTGCGGCGGCGTCGCTGAATGCGGGCTCACGCGGGCGCACCGGCATGGCTGCAGCCGCCGCTACTTCGGCGGCGGGGGCGCCAGCACCGAGCGGTCGCCGTTGTGCTCGGGCGGGGTGACCACGCCCGCGGCTTCCATCGCTTCCACCAGGCGCGCGGCGCGGTTGTAGCCGATCTTCAGCCGCCGTTGCACGCCGGAAATCGACGCACGGCGGGTCTCGGTGACCACGCGCACGGCTTCGTCATACAGTGGATCGCTCTCGTCGCCGGCACTGCCGCTGCTCTCCGGCAGGCCGCTGGCACCGACCACGACGCCGTCGCCCATCGACTGGATTTCCTCCAGCACGCCTTCGACGTAATCCGGGCCGCCGCCGGCCTGCCTGAGGTGCTCGACCACGCGATGCACTTCCTCGTCGGACACGAACGCGCCGTGCACGCGCTCCGGCATGGCGGTTCCGGGCGGCAGGTACAGCATGTCGCCATGGCCAAGCAGCGTCTCGGCGCCTGACTGGTCGAGGATGGTGCGCGAGTCGATCTTGCTCGACACCTGGAAGGCGATGCGCGTGGGGATGTTGGCCTTGATCAGGCCGGTGATCACGTCCACCGAGGGGCGCTGCGTGGCGAGGATCAGATGGATGCCGGCGGCGCGCGACTTCTGCGCGAGGCGTGCGATCAATTCTTCCACCTTCTTGCCGACGATCATCATCATGTCGGCGAATTCGTCGATGAAGATGACGATGAACGGCAGCGGCTCGAGCGGCTGCGGCGCTTCGTTCAATTCGGGGTTGGGCTTGAACAGCGGATCGAGCAGCGGCTGGCCGCTGTCCTGCGCGTCCTTCACCTTCTTGTTGAAGCCCGCGAGGTTGCGCACGCCGACCGCGCTCATCAGCTTGTAGCGGCGCTCCATCTCCGCCACGCACCAGCGCAGGCCATTGGCGGCCTCCTTCATGTCGGTGACCACCGGCGCAAGGAGATGCGGGATGCCCTGGTAGACGCTCAGCTCCAGCATCTTCGGGTCGATCATCAGCATGCGCACGTCCTTGGCGGACGCCTTGTACAGCAGGCTCAGCACCATGGCGTTGACCGCGACCGACTTGCCGGAGCCGGTGGTGCCGGCGACCAGCAGGTGCGGCATGCGTGCGAGGTCGGCGACCGTCGGCCGCCCGGCGATGTCCTTGCCCAGCGCCAGGGTGAGCGGGCTGCCGGACTTGTCATATTCCTTGGAGCGCAGCAGCTCGGAGAGGTAGATCATCTCGCGGTGCGTGTTGGGCGTTTCCAGGCCGATCACCGACTTGCCCGGGATCACGTCGACCACGCGCACCGACTTCACGCTGAGCCCGCGCGCGATGTCCTTGTCCAGCGAACTGACCTGGCTGACCTTCACGCCGGGCGCGGGTTCGATCTCGAAGCGGGTGATCACCGGCCCCGGATAGGCGCCGACCACTTGCGCGTCGATACGGAAGTCCTTGAGCTTGAACTCGATCTGCCGCGACAGCGTTTCCAGCGTGTCCTCGTCATACCCCTTCACCTGTGGCTTGGGGTCGTCGAGCAGGGCCAGCGGCGGGATACCGGTACCGTCAGCGACATGGAACAGCGGGATCTGCTGTTCGCGCTTGGCGCGCTCGCTCTTCTCCACCACCGGCGCCGGCGGCGGCTCGATCCGCACCGGCGCGCGCGTCTTGCGCAGTTCGCTGTCGATCTTGCGCACCTCGGTGCGCTCCTCGCGCTTGGCGCGGGCTTCCTGCCAGTCGACCGCCTGCTTGCTGCCGCGGCGGAACAGTTCGGGCAGGCGCAGCACCCATTGGCCGATGGCATCCATCACCCTGAACCACGACAGCCCCGTCGCCAGGGTCACCGACACCAGCAACAGGGCCAGCAGGAACAGGTTGCCGCCGACCGGTCCGAATGCCGAGTACAGCGAATTGCCGACCAGGCGGCCGAGGATGCCGCCGCTGCCGGCCGAATAGCCTTCCACCGCGCCGATGCGCAGGAACAGAAGCCCCGTGGAGGACACGATGAAGCCGACGATGCCGACCAGCCGCAGGGCCGGGCCGAGATCCGCCTGGCCATCGCCATCGGTGTCCATGCCGAACAGCGCGATCCACGCCACCGCGCCGAGGATCAGCGGCAGCACGAAGGCGACATGGCCGAACAGGCCCAGCAGCACGTCGGCCACCCAGGCGCCGACGCGGCCGCCGGCATTGTTGAGCGGTGCGGTCAGGCTGCCGGAATGCGACCAGCCCGGATCGGTCGGCGAGAACGTCACCATGCACACCAGCAGGTAGACCAGCAGCGGCGCGATCGCGATCAGCGCGATGTCGCGCAGCAGCTTCTGCCGGCGTGGGTTGGGCGCCGCGGGCGCGGCCTTGTCGGCGACAGCCTTGCGCTGCCGCCTGTTGCCGCGTTCCGCTACCGGGCGTGCTGCCACGTGTGATCAGACCTTAAGATTATCCCGCAATGGGATGATTCTACTCACCATTTGCCCTAAATGGGCAGGGCGAGCAGTGCCGGGTGCACCAGCTTGCCTGCGTCGACGTTCACGCCACGTGCCAGCGCATCGTTGCCGCGCCACGCCGGACCCGCCGCCAGCTTCGCCACCCACGGCAGGATTGCCGCGCAGATCGCCTGCGACGAGGTCCGCGGCACCGCGCCCGGCATGTTGGTGACGCAGAAGTGCGTGACGCCCTCCTCCACGTAGGTCGGATCCTTCCAGGTGGTCGGACGCGAGGTCTCGAAGCAGCCGCCCTGGTCGATGGCGATGTCCACCAGCACGCTGCCCGGCTCCATGGCCCTGAGCATGTCGCGGGTCATCACATGCGGCGCGCGCGCGCCGGCGACCAGCACCGCGCCCACCACCAGGTCCGCCGACGCGACTTCGCGCGCGATGACGTCCTGGTAGGGGTACAGCGCGGTGACGTTGTTGCCCAGGCGCATCATCTCGTCCATGCGGTCCTGGCGCATCTCAAACACGGTGACGCTGGCGCCAGCCGCGGCCGCGAGCGCCGCGGCGCCACCGCCGGCCTTGCCGGCACCGAACACCACCACCTTGCCGCGCGACGTCGACGGCAGCCCGCCGAGCAGCACGCCCTTGCCGCCCTGCGGCTGGTGCAGCAGCGTGGTGCCGACCTGGGTCGCGATGCGACCGGCGATGACCGACATCGGCGCCAGCAGCGGCAACTCGCCGTTGGGCAGCTCGACGGTCTCGAAGGCGATCGCGGTGAGGCCGATGTCGAGCAGCTGGCGCGTCAGCGCGGGCTCGGCGGCAAGGTGCAGGTAGCAGAACAGGAGGTGGTCACTGCGCAGGTGTTCGAGGTCGCCGGCGATCGGCTCCTTCACCTTCACGATCATCTCGCCCCTGGCGTACAGCTCGGCGGCATCTGCGGCGATGTTGACGCCGAGCGCGGCGTAGGCGGCATCGGCGAATCCGGACTTCATGCCGGCACCCGACTCGAGCCAGACCTCGTGACCGCGCTTGACCAGGTCGCCGGCCGCCTCGGGGACCAGCGCGACGCGACCTTCGAGCGTCTTGGTTTCTTTCGGGACACCGATTCGCATGGGTCGCTCCTGCACAAAAAACGCCGCGTCAGCGGCGAGTCGTCGTTTGCGGCAAGGAACCCAGCGTTGCGGTGAACCGCAACCCGCGCGCCTTGTCATGCTGCCGTGGCGCCGCCAAGCTATGCGCTTCCCAACGCCATGTTTCCATGGCTCGCGAGTATACATGAGCACTTCCAAGCACTGCCGCCTGCTGATCCTCGGTTCCGGCCCCGCCGGCTGGACCGCCGCCGTCTACGCCGCGCGCGCCAACCTCAAGCCGGTGCTGGTCACCGGCCTGCAGATGGGCGGGCAGCTGATGACCACCACCGAGGTCGACAACTGGCCCGGTGACGCGCATGGCCTGATGGGGCCGGACCTGATGAACCGGATGCAGGCGCATGCCGAGCGCTTCGATACCGAGGTCGTGTTCGACCAGGTGCACAGCGTCGACCTGTCGCAGCGTCCGTTCCGGCTCATCGGTGACAGCGGCGCCTACACCGCCGACGCGCTGATCATCGCCACCGGCGCCACCGCCAAGTACCTGGGGCTGCCGTCTGAAGAGGCCTTCAAGGGCCGCGGCGTGTCCGCCTGCGCGACCTGCGACGGATTTTTCTACAAGGACCAGGACGTGGCCGTGGTCGGCGGCGGCAACACCGCCGTGGAGGAAGCGCTGTACCTGTCCAACATCGCGCGCACCGTGTACCTGGTGCACCGCCGCGACAGCCTGCGCGCCGAGAAGATCATGCAGGACAAGCTGCAGGCGAAGATCAACGCCGGCAAGATCGTGCCGGTCTGGCACCACGTGGTCGACGAAGTGCTCGGCAACGAGGCCGGCGTGACCGGCCTGCGCCTGAAGTCGGTGCAGGACGACAGCACCCGCGAGATCGTGGTGCACGGCTTCTTCGTGGCCATCGGCCACACACCCAACACCTCGCTGTTCGAAGGCCAGCTGGCGATGAACAACGGTTACCTGGAGATCCGATCGGGACTCGCCGGTGGCGCCACCGAAACGTCGGTCAAGGGCGTGTTCGCCGCAGGTGACGTGGCCGACCAGGTCTACCGCCAGGCGATCACCTCGGCGGGCTTCGGCTGCATGGCCGCGCTGGATGCGGAACGCTTCCTCGACAAGGATGCCTGAGCCGCGGCGCGCGACGGTGGGGGCCGGCTGAGCCGCGCATGGCGGTCGCCCGCACCCATGCGTCGCTCTTCGAGGTCCCGGCCGCGGCCTGGGATGCGCTGCACGATGGCGGCAACCCGTTTGTCGCGCATGCGTTCCTCGCCGGTTTGGAATCCAGCGGCTGCCTGCGCGAAGGCTGGGGTTGGACACCGCGGCACATCGCCCTGTGGGACGGCGATGTGCTGGTGGCGGCCGCGCCCGGCTACCTGAAGGACAACTCGCACGGCGAGTTCGTGTTCGACCACGCCTGGGCGAATGCGTACGCGCGCCACGGCCTCGACTATTACCCGAAGTGGCTGGGCGCCGTGCCCTACTCGCCCGTGACCGGGCCGCGCCTGCTCGCGCGCAGCGACGCCGCGCGCGCCGCGCTGGTCGCCGCGATCACGGCCGACGCGCGCGCAGGCGGACGTTCTTCGGCGCACGTGAATTTCCACGAGGCGGCGGAAGACGCGGCATTCGATTCCACCTGGCTGCAGCGCCTCGACGTGCAGTACCACTGGCGCAACGACGCGGGCTGGCGTGATTTCAACGACTTCCTTGCGGCGATGGACCACAAGCATCGCAAGAACATCCGCCAGGAGCGCGCGCGCGTGGAGCGCGCCGGCGTGCGCTTCCGCGTACTGCACGGCGATGAGGCGAGCGATGCCGACCTCGACGCCATGCACGGCTTCTACCTGCAGACGTTCGCCGACTACGGCAACGCCCCCGCGCTGACCCCTGCCTTCCTGCGCCACCTGGCCAGGCGCATGCCGCGCGCGCTGGTGCTGGTGCTGGCCGATCTCGACGGTGCGCCCGTCGCGGGCGCGCTGTGCCTGCGCGGCCGCGACACGCTGTACGGTCGCTACTGGGGTGCCACGCGCGAGTTGCCGGGGCTGCATTTCGAGGCCTGCTACTACCAGGGCATCGCCTATTGCCTGCGCGAGGGCCTGGCCCGCTTCGAGCCCGGCGCGCAGGGCGTGCACAAGATCGCGCGCGGCTTCCTGCCAACCCTGGTGCGCAGCCACCACTGGATCGCCGAGCCGGTGTTCCGCGAGGCGCTGGCGCCCTGGTGCGCGGAGGAGCGCGATGTCGTGCATGCCCAGGCCCACGCGCTGCTGCAACGCTCGCCGTTCCGGAGCGATCCGCCGGGCGGTGCGTCGTGAGCCTGTCGCTGCCGCGGCTTGGCGCACGCGCCGATGCGCCATTCCCGGAACCGGGCAGCGCGCTGCGCGAGCCGGATGGCCTGCTCGCCTTCGGCGGCGACCTCTCGACGACGCGCTTGGCCAATGCCTACCGCCGCGGCATCTTCCCCTGGTACTCGGAAGGGCAGCCGATCCTCTGGTGGTCGCCGGATCCGCGCATGGTGTTCCGTACCGATAGCGTGCACCTGGCATCGCGCTTCCGCCGCAGCCTCAGGCATTCGCCCTGGCACGTTCGCGCGGATACCGCGTTCGACGCCGTGGTGGCGGCCTGCGCCGACGTGCCACGGCACGGCCAGCGCGGCACCTGGATCGACGCCGACATGCGCGCCGCCTACGGCCAGCTCCACCGTGCGGGCCTGGCGCACAGCATCGAGGTCGTCGACGCGGACGACCGCCTGGTCGGCGGCATGTACGGCGTCGCCATCGGCGCGATGTTCTTCGGCGAGAGCATGTTCAGTGCGGCCAGTGGCGGGTCCAAGCTGGCGCTCGCGGCGCTCGCCCTGCGCTTGCGCGAATGGGGCTGGCCGCTGATCGACGCGCAGGTCGACAACGCGCACCTGCGGCGCATGGGCGCGGAGACGTGGCCACGGGTGCGGTTCCTTGGCGAGGTGCGGCGCCTGGTGGCATATCCGGGTCGGGACGGGGCGTGGACCGATGCGTTCGGCGAGCTGCCGGCAACGGCGCTGGCGGCACCCCCGGACACGGCGCGATCGACCACCCGCGACGCCCTGCCGGTGGGTTCCGGTTAACGGAAATTTTGCGCTTGGACGCCATTCGTGGCAGAATCCCCTCTTTCGGGCGTCCAGCCCGAGCTCCTTGCATGGTCAAACAGGACGCATGGCAAAAGACGACGTCATAGAATTCGAAGGTTCGGTCTCCGAGACCCTCCCGAACACCATGTTCCGGGTGCGGCTCGAGAACGGCCACGAGGTCATCGCACACATTTCCGGGCGCATGCGCAAGAACTACATCCGCATCCTCACCGGCGATCGAGTCAAGATCGAGATGACCCCGTACGACCTCACCAAGGGTCGCATCACCTATCGCATGAAGTAAGCCGCCGCGCCCCTGCCGGCGCGAGACGAATAAAGGCGGCCATTGGCCGCCTTTATTCATTCCAACGCGCCGCAGGCAGCCGACGCTCAGCCCACCGTCACCGGCAGCAGCTTCTCCGCCTCGGGCTGCACGTCGAGCACGATCTCGCCGTCCAGGACATCCAGCGAGACGCGCCCACCCGACACCAGCTTCCCGAACAGCAGCTCGTCGGCCAGCGGACGCTTGACCTTGTCCTGGATCACGCGCGCCATGGGACGCGCGCCCATGAGCGGGTCGAACCCGTGCTGGGCCAGCCATTCGCGCGCCGCGGGTGTCGCCGCCAGGCTGACGCCCTTCTCGTGCAGCTGCTCCTCGAGCTCGATCAGGAACTTGTCGACTACGCGCAGGATGTGTTCGAAGGCCAGTGGCTGGAACTGCACCACCGCATCGAGCCGGTTGCGGAACTCCGGGGTGAAGCCCTTGCGGATCGCTTCCATCGCATCCGTGCTGTGGTCCTGCTGCATGAATCCGATCGTGCGCCGCGCGGCCTGTGCCGCGCCGGCATTGGTGGTCATCACCAGCACCACGTTGCGGAAGTTGGCCTCGCGCCCGTTGGTGTCGGTGAGGATGCCGCGGTCCATGACCTGCAGCAGGATGTTGAAGATGTCCGGATGCGCCTTCTCGACCTCGTCCAGCAGCAGCACGCAGTGCGGCGTCTTGACGATCTTCTCGGTCAGCAGGCCACCCTGGTCGAAGCCGACATAGCCCGGCGGCGCGCCGATCAGGCGGCTGACCGAATGCGGCTCCATGTACTCGGACATGTCGAAGCGGACCAGCTCGATGCCCAGCTGCAGCGCGAGCTGGCGGGTGACTTCGGTCTTGCCTACGCCGGTGGGTCCGGCGAACAGGAAGTTGCCGATCGGCTTGTCCGGATTGGCAAGGCCCGAGCGCGCGAGCTTGATCGCCGAGGCCAGCGTGCCGATCGCCGGATCCTGGCCGAAGATCACCATCTTCAGGTTGCGCTCCAGGTGCTGGAGCACGTCCTTGTCCGAGGCGCTGACCTGCTTGGCCGGGATGCGCGCCATCTTGGCGACGATGGTCTCGACTTCCTCCACATCGATCAGCTGCTTGCGCACGCCTTCCGGCAACAGCCGCTGGCGCGCGCCGGCCTCGTCGATCACGTCGATCGCCTTGTCCGGCAGCAACCGGTCACCGATGTGCTTCACCGACAGGTCCACCGCGGCCTGCAGCGCCTCGTCGGCGTAGGTGACCTGGTGGTGGGCCTCGTAGCGCGGCTTCAGGCCCTGCAGGATCTGGTAGGTCTCGCCCACCGTCGGCTCGACGATGTCGATCTTCTGGAAGCGGCGCGCCAGCGCGCGGTCCTTCTCGAAGATGCCGCGGTATTCCTGGAACGTGGTGGAACCGATGCAGCGCAGGTCCCCGGATGCCAACGCCGGCTTGATCAGGTTGGACGCATCCATGGTGCCGCCGGACGCGGAACCCGCGCCGATGATGGTGTGGATCTCGTCGATGAAGAGGATCGCGCCCTCGTGCTTGCCGATCGCGGCCAGCACCGCCTTCAGCCGCTTCTCGAAGTCGCCGCGGTACTTGGTGCCGGCCACCAGCGCACCCAGGTCGAGCGAGTAGATGGTGGCGTGCGCAAGCACCTCGGGCACCTCGCCCTCGACGATGCGTCGCGCCAGGCCCTCGGCGATCGCGGTCTTGCCCACGCCCGCCTCGCCGACGTACAGCGGGTTGTTCTTGCGGCGGCGGCAGAGCACCTGGATGGTGCGCTCGACTTCCTCCGCACGGCCGACGAGCGGATCGATGCGCCCTGCGCGCGCCATCGCGTTGAGGTCGGTGGCGAACTCGGCCAGCGCATCGCCCTTGCCGTCGCCCTCACCGCTCTCGCCGCCCTCGCCACGTGGGCGGGCGGATGCATCCTCGGCGTCGTGCGGCGGCTCGTCGCCGGTGCGCGCGATGCCGTGGGACAGGTAATTGACGACATCCAGCCGGGTCACGTCCTGCTGGTTCAGGAAATAGACGGCGTGCGAGTCCTTCTCGCCGAAGATCGCCACCAGCACGTTGGCGCCGGAGACCTCCTTCTTGCCCGAGGACTGCACGTGGTAGACGGCGCGCTGCAGCACGCGCTGGAAGCCGAGCGTGGGCTGGGTGTCGCGGCCGTCATCATCGGCCAGGCGTGACACCGAGCTGTCGATCGCCTGCTCGAGGTCGGCGCGCAGGCGATGGAAATCGGCGCTGCAGGCCTTCAGCACCATCTCGGCGGACGGGTTGTCGAGCAGCGCAAGCAGCAGGTGTTCGACCGTCATGTACTCGTCGCGCGCCTCGCGGGCGCGCTTGTAGCATTGGCCGATGCTGTATTCGAGGTCCTTGCTGAACATGGGGCGTGTGCCTCCTGGAATCACTAACCATCCAGATGGGGGTGCCGATGCGGCTTTTCCATCCGGAGATGACCCTCTTGTAGGCCTTTGCCAGCGTCGAGCGCAAGGGCCGGCGGTGGGCCCCAGTATCCCGCCAGCGGATGTCACGACAGGGTGCAGGAGCACACCCGCCGGGCCACTCAGGCCGGCTCCATCGTCGCCAGCAGGGGATGCTGGTTCAGGCGCGCATAGTCGTTGACCTGGGCGACCTTGGATTCCGCCACGTCGCGGATGAACACACCGCACACGCCGCGGCCACGGGTATGCACGTGGAGCATCACCTGGGTGGCGCGCTCGATGTCCAGGCTGAAGAAACGCACGAGCACCTCGACCACGAAGTCCATCGGCGTGTAGTCATCGTTCAGCAACAGCACGGAGTACAGCGGCGGTCGCGCCAGTTCGGGGCGGGCGGGTTCGACGACGACGCCGTGGTCGCGTTCGTGTTCTGTCTTGCGGCTCATGGCGGCCATTATACGGAGCCGGCGGTGGACGCCCATGCGCAACTGGGACGAAAATGCCACAACCTCCGCACCGCGAGCGCCCGATGCGCAACACCACCGCTAGGCAGCACGCAGGCGCCGGCACGAGCAGCATGCCCGTCCACGGGCGTGCCGTGGCGCACGCGGCATGACCTATCGCCAGGGGCGGTTCTGGCAACCGGATGTCACTGTGGCGACGGTGGTGCTCGACCGTGGGCGCCTGCTCTGCGTCGAGGAACATGCCGGCGGCGCGCTGGTGCTCAACCAGCCGGCGGGCCACCTGGAACCCGATGAAAGCCTGCTCGATGCCGCGGTGCGCGAGACCCTCGAGGAAACCGGCTGGACGGTCGAGCTGGAGGCCTTCATCGGCGCCTACCAGTGGACGTCACCGGTGCTGGCCGACGGCAGCGGTGGCCGCCACTACCTGCGCTTCGCGTTCGCCGCGCGGCCGGTCACGCACGACCCCGCACGGCGGCTGGACGACGGGATCGAACGGGCGCTGTGGCTGGCACCATCCGAACTCCAGGCCGCGTCGCCGCGGCACCGCAGCCCGCTCGTGTGGCAGGTGGTCGAGGACTTCCTGGGTGGCCAGCGCCATCCGCTCTCGCTGCTGCGCGCGCTTCACGCATGAGGCCGCCGGAAGTCATCGTCGGCATGTCCGGCGGGGTGGATTCTTCGGTCGCGGCGCTGCTTCTTCGTGACGCCGGCGCAGCCGTCGATGGCCTGTTCATGGACAACTGGGCCGACGACGGCAGCGGCGACTGCCGCGCCGAGGACGACCGCCGCGACGCCGTCGCGGTGTGTGGCCGGCTCGGCATCCGCATCCATTTCCGCGATTTCTCCGGCGAGTACTGGACGGGCGTTTTCGAGCATTTCCTGGCCGAGTACGCGCGCGGGCGCACGCCGAATCCGGACGTCCTCTGCAATCGCGAGATCAAGTTCCGCCATTTCCTGGATGCCGCCGTCGCGCTCGGTGCCGGGCGCATCGCCACCGGCCACTACGCGCGCATCGACCGCGCCGGCGACCAGTGGCGCCTGCTGCGCGCCGCCGATCGCGGCAAGGACCAGAGCTACTTCCTGCACCAGCTCGGCCAGGCGCAGCTCGCGGCCACGCTGTTCCCGCTCGGCGACCTGCACAAGGACGCGGTGCGCGCCCTCGCCCGCTCGGCCGGCCTGCCGACGGCGGAGAAGAAGGACTCGACCGGGATCTGCTTCGTCGGCGAGCGCGATTTCCGCACCTTCCTCGCGCGCTACCTGCCCGCGCAGCCCGGCGAAATCCGTACGCCGGATGGCCGCCGAGTCGGCACGCATGCCGGCGTGTTCTACTTCACCCTCGGCCAGCGCGAAGGCCTGAACATCGGCGGCCAGCGCGGATTCGCCGACAGCCCGTGGTACGTGGTCGGCAAGGATGTCGCCAGCAACGTGCTCACGGTTGACCAGGGGCACGACAGCCCACACCTGATGTCGGGCACGCTGTGGACCGAACACGCACACTGGATCGCCGGCGCACCGCCGGCGACGCGGTTCGCCTGCACGGCGCAGACGCGCTACCGCCAGAACGAGGAGCCATGCGAAGTGTTTGTTGACGATACCGGGAGCCTGCGGGTTGCCTTCGATCGCGCTCAGCGCGCGGTCACGCCGGGCCAGTCCCTGGTGCTCTACAGCGGCGACGCCTGCCTGGGGGGCGCGGTGATCGCGACCACCGACGCTCCGCTCACGCGCTCCGCGGTGCCGGCATGAGCATGCACGACCGCGTGCTGGCACTCGCCGGCCTGGCACAGGCGCTGCGCCAGGTGCGCCGCATCGCCGATACCGGCCAGGCCGAAGGCGCGGTGCTGCAGACCGCGCTCGACAGCGTGTTCCGCATCGACGCCGAATCCACCGCCGATGTCTACGGCGGCGTGGCCGCGGTACGTCCCGGCCTTGCACTGCTGCGCGACTACCTCACCAACCGCGGCCAGGATCCGCTGCTGCCCAAGCTGGCGTTGGCGGTCACCCAGCTCGAGCGCCGTTTCGTGCAGGACGACCAGATGGGTGAGCGCGTGCATGCCGGCATCCTCGCCGCGCGCGCCGACGCCGAGCGGCTGGGCAGCAGCACACACCCCGAGGTGCTGGGCAGCTTGGGCACGCTGTACGCCGACACCGTCAGCCACCTGCGCCCGCGCGTGCTGGTGCAGGGCAACCCCCACTACCTGGGGCAGGCCGCCGTGGTGGCGGAAATCCGCGCGGTGCTGCTGTCGGCGCTGCGTTCGGCGGTGCTGTGGCGGCAGGCCGGCGGGAGCCCCTGGGACCTCCTGTTCCAGCGCAGTGCGATGGGCCGCGCGGTCGAGGACCTGCTGGGCTGACGAGCGCACCGGCGCACGCCGCGGCCACCCCATGTGGTGGCCGTTGCCGCGGGCCGGCCGCGTATCCAGCTAGGCACAGGCGACGCCCGCAACGGGGCATGGGCTGCCGGCCTGCATTCCCGCACACCGGGAGATCGCTCGTGGCCGACAGATCGAACACCGACGGACCCGGCGAGTCCATGCCGCCTCCGGATGCCACGCCGCCACGGCAGGCGATCTTCAGGCTGCTGCGCCGGCTGTTCCTCTACCACGCCGCCATGGCGGCGACGCTGGCGATCCTGCTCGCGCTGTTCCCGACCACGCCGGAGCACCTTCCGATCGGGGGCGTCAGGGAACTGGCCAGCGGTGTCGACCCTGCGGTCGGCCGGGTGGACCATCCGGCGCCGACCACCGGAACCGCCTTCAGCGGGCAGGCGCCGCCACCGCCCCCCGATCTCGACCGCCTTGGCTATGCGCGGCGACTCGCCGTTGCACTGGTCGGGACCTGGCTGCTGATGCTGCCGGTGTCGTGGGTGCAGAAGGGCGTCCACCGCGGCAGCGACTACGATCATTCCCTCGACGAAACCACCCTGATCCTGCCCGGCGTGGTCGCGGCGATCGTGCTGGTCGTCCAGTACAGCCTGGCGCTGGCGTTCGCGCTGGCAGGCATCGTCGCCGGCGTGCAGTTCCGACGGGCACTCCAGGACACCTTCGACGCACTGTTCATCCTGGTGGCGATCGGCTGCGGCATCGCCGCCGGGGTCGGCGCGCTGGAGGTGGCCGCGGTGATGACGGTGTTCTTCTGCTACGCGACCCTGTACGTCTGCCGGTTCGGGGACGGCTTCGAATCCGACTACGTGGCCGAGCGCAAGGAAAAGAAGCGCCAGCTCAAGGCGGAGCATGAGGACCAGGGAGGAGGATCACGCAAGGATCCGTCGTGACTACGCGGCCTGCGGGATGGCTGCAGCTGCTCCTGTGCATCGCGGGATGGTTCGCCGCCGCTTGCGCGTGCGCCGCGGCCCCCGCCCGGCCGTTGTTCGAGTCGGCGGACGGGCTGACGGTGACCCTGACCCTGCAGGTGCCCTGGTCCGAATTGCTGCGCACGAAGAACGAAAAGCGCCGCTATCCCGCTGTGCTGGGCTACGTCGACGGCGCGGGCAGCGAGCACCGGATCGAGGCGACCGTCGAAACCCGCGGGCTCACCCGCTTGCGCATCTGCAGGTTCCCGCCGCTCATGATCCGCTTTGCCCGCCACGCCGCACTGGGCACCGACTTCGCGGGGCAGCGCACGCTGAAGCTGGTCACCCACTGCCGGCCGGGGGCGGTCGCGGAGCAGTACTACGTCCAGGAATTGCTGGCCTACCGGATCTTCAACCACGTCACCGAGCACAGCTTCAGGGTCCGTCCACTCCGGATCACCTATGAGGATGCAAGTGGCGGCGAATCGCACGGGACGCGCTTCGCCTTCCTGATCGAGGATCTGGATGCCGTGGCCAAACGCAATGGCTACAGGCGTTCGCCGCGGGCGCAGTTCGCGCAGGGCGATTTCGATCCCCTGGCGCTGACCCGCTTCATGCTGTTCCAGTACCTGATCGGCAACACCGACTGGGAGGTCCTGAGCGGACCGGAGAAGGACGCGTGCTGCCACAACGTCCGGATCCTGGTGCCGGCGGATGCACCGGGGCCGATGGTGGCGGTCCCCTACGACTTCGACGCCTCGGGGCTGGTGGATGCCAGCTACGCCGTGCCGAACGAGCGGCTGCCGATCCGGTCCGTCACCCAGCGCCTGTATCGCGGGTTCTGCCTCCACAACGACGCACTTGGGCCGGTGCGCCGCGAATTCCTCGCCAAGCGCGACGCGATCTTCGCGCTCGTGCGCAGCGAAGATCGGCTGAGCGGCGACCGCAAGCAGGCCACCATCGACTACTTCGAGGCATTCTTCGCCACGCTCGACAGCGATGCGCGGTTCGCGCGCGAGATCAGCGGGCGGTGCCGCAGATAGCGGCGGCCTCGAGGGGCTGCGCAGGGGTTGGTGCGACATTGGCCGGGGGCGCATCGAGCGTCCCGGCGCGCAGCGCCTCGCGACGCTTCGGCAATGCCGGGTTGGCGGGCTGCAGCGCGATCACCGCGTCCAGGTATTCCAGGCGCTGCCCGTCATCCATCGGCAGGCGCAGCCGCCCTCCCCGATAGCCGGCGAACAGTCCCTCGCGCGTCACCTCGAGCCAGCCGACATGGCCGCCGTATGCGGCGCTGATTCCGGTGTCGATCATGATGACGCGCCCCGCCAGGCGCGGCCAGATCACGCCGTCGGTGGGGGTATGGCCAATGACCACATGGGCTGCGCCGTGGCGCCCGAGGATGGCGTCGACCGTCTCCGTGGACGCTGCGGGATCAACGCCGGCCAGGCCGCGGTACCACAGCGGGCCGGCCTCGTCGCGCAGGATCCCGGGGGCGTCCGGGTCGCCGCCTCCCAGGGCGGCGCGCGCCATCGTGGTCATCGACTCGAGGCTGTTGCCGCAGTAGGTGCTGCCGATGCCGCCGTGCACGAAGACCAGGTCGTTGAGCTGGATGGCGACCTTGGTCTTCATCGTCCACAGGAACAGCTCGCCTTTCGGGTCCCAGCGTGGATCCCAGGCGAAGCGATGCTCCACCCAGCCGAGCGGATGCGAGAGATCCCACTGCGCGCGATGATCGGCCGGCAGTGCGGCGGCCTGCTCCGGGTCGCTGGCCGCGAGCGCCTCCAGCGTGGCCTTGTAATAGCGGTCCCTGAGCACCGGGGCACGCTTGCCCGCGAACGCACTGTATTCGCCTGCGCTGACGTAACGCAGGTCGCCGTAGACGTTCATCGCCTCGTGGTTGCCGAGCAGGTTGTGCACCTGGCCACCGCGCTTTTCGGCCTGCCCGCCCAGGCGCGCCATGTGGGCGATGATGCGGCGCGTGTCGGGCCCGCGATCCGGGATGTCACCGGTCTGGACCAGATGGGTGTCGCCGGCGATCCAGCGGCCGCGCCGGTCGACCACGCCTGCGGACTGGAGCACCGTCAGGTAGCTGTCGTAGTCGCCGTGCAGGTCCCCGATCGCGACGATACGGGCGACGTTGTCCCAGCGATATGCGTCGAGCTGCCGCGGCGCCGCCCACAGTGCCTGGGCGAAGAGCAGCATGCCGAACAGCAGATAGCGCGAACGTGCCACCGGGTCGCCTCAGGTCACCGGGAGTCGGGGGGACGGTTGCCGGGCGCCCATGGCGGGAGGATACATCCGCACCCGGTTCCGTGCCCCATCTCCACAACAGGAAAACGCCCGGCGGTGCCGGGCGTTTCCGTGCGTCCCGCAGTGGCCGGGATCAAGCCGTCGCGGCGTCCGCCACCTCGCGGTATTCCTCGATCTGGTCGAAGTTCATGTAGCGGTAGATCGTCTCGCCGCTGGTGTTCACGACGCCGATGTCCGCCAGGTATTCCTCGCGGGTCGGGATGCGGCCCAGGCGCGAACAGATCGCCGCCAGCTCCGCCGAGCCCAGGTAGACATCGGTGTTGCGGCCCAGGCGGTTCGGGAAGTTGCGGGTCGAGGTCGACATCGCGGTGGCGCCCTCGCGGATCTGCGCCTGGTTGCCCATGCACAGCGAGCAGCCCGGCATCTCCATGCGCGCGCCGGCGGCGCCGAACGTGCCGTAATGGCCTTCCTTGGTCAGCTCGGCGGCATCCATGCGCGTCGGCGGTGCGACCCACAGGCGCGTGGGAATGTCGCGCTTGCCTTCCAGCAGTTTGGCCGCGGCGCGGAAGTGGCCGATGTTGGTCATGCAGGAACCGATGAAGACCTCGTCGATCTTCGCGCCGGCGACGTCGGACAGGGTCCTGGCGTCGTCAGGATCGTTCGGGCAGCACACGATCGGCTCGACGATCTCGCCCAGGTCGATCTCGATCACCGCGGCGTACTCGGCGTCGGCGTCCGGCTCGAGCAGCTGCGGGTCGGCCAGCCACTGCTGCATCTTGTCGATGCGGCGCTGCAGGGTGCGCGCGTCGGCGTAGCCCTCGGTGATCATCCACTTCAGCAGGGTGATGTTGCTGGTGAGGTACTCGACGATCGGCGCACGGTCCAGGCGCACGGTGCAGCCGGCGGCGGAGCGCTCGGCGGACGCGTCGGCCAGCTCGAAGGCCTGCTCGATCTTGAGTTGCGGCAGGCCCTCGATCTCGAGGATGCGGCCCGAGAAGATGTTTTTCTTGCCCTGCTTGGCGACCGTCAGCAGCCCGGCCCTGATGGCGTAGAGCGGGATGGCATGCACCAGGTCGCGCAGCGTCACGCCCGGCTGCATGCTGCCCTTGAAGCGCACCAGCACCGATTCCGGCATGTCCAGCGGCATGACACCGGTTGCGGCGGCAAACGCCACCAGGCCCGAGCCGGCCGGGAACGAGATGCCGATCGGGAAGCGGGTATGCGAATCGCCGCCGGTGCCCACGGTATCGGGCAGCAGCATGCGGTTGAGCCAGCTGTGGATGATGCCGTCGCCCGGGCGCAACGACACGCCGCCGCGGGTCGAGATGAACTCGGGCAGCGTGTGGTGCGTCTTCACGTCCACCGGCTTGGGGTACGCCGCGGTGTGGCAGAAAGACTGCATCACCAGGTCCGACGAGAACCCCAGGCACGCCAGGTCCTTCAGTTCGTCGCGGGTCATCGGGCCGGTGGTGTCCTGCGAGCCCACGGTGGTCATCCTGGGTTCGCAGTAGGTGCCCGGGCGCATGCCTTGCTGCACGCCGTTCACGATGGGCAGGCCGCAGGCGCGGCCGACCATCTTCTGCGCGAGCGTGTAGCCGCGACCGGTGTCGGCGGGCGTGGCCGGCAGGCGGAACAGGTGCGCGGCCGGCAGGCCGAGCGCTTCGCGCGCGCGCGCCGTCAGGCCACGGCCGATGATCAGCGGAATGCGGCCACCGGCGCGCACCTCGTCGAACAGCACCTCTGACTTGACCTGGAATTCGGCGATCAACACGCCGTCCTTCAGCGCCTGGCCGTCGTAGGGACGCAGCTCGATCACGTCGCCATGCGCCATGTTCGACACATCGAGCTCGATCGGCAGCGCACCCGCGTCTTCCATGGTGTTGTAGAAGATCGGCGCGATCTTCGCACCCAGGCACACGCCGCCGAAGCGCTTGTTGGGAATGAACGGGATGTCGTCGCCAGTCCACCACAGCACCGAGTTGGTGGCCGACTTGCGGCTGGAGCCGGTGCCGACCACGTCACCGACATAGGCGACCAGGTGGCCTTTCGCCTTGAGGTCGGCGATGGCCTGGATCGGTCCACGCTTGCCGTCTTCCTCGGGCACGAACGGTGCGTCGGGGCGGCGGTTCTTCAGCATCGCCAGCGCGTGCATCGGGATGTCCGGGCGCGTGGTCGCATCCGGGGCCGGCGACAGGTCGTCGGTATTGGTTTCGCCGGGCACCTTGAAGACGGTGATGGTCAGGCTCTGCGGGACCTCCGGCTTGCTGGTGAACCACTCGGCATCAGCCCAACTCTGCATGACCGCGCGGGCACTGGCGTTGCCGGCCTTGGACTTTTGTTCCACATCGTGGAAGGCGTCGAAGACCAGCAGCGTGTGCTTGAGCGCATCGGCGGCGATGGTGCCGACCACCGCGTCATCCAGCAGGTCGACCAGGGGCGCGACGTTGTAGCCGCCGAGCATCGTGCCCAGCAGTGCGGTGGCACGCTCGCGCGAAATCAGCGCGCTGGGCTCGCTGCCCAATGCAACCGCCGCGAGATACGACGCCTTGACCTTGGCCGCGTCGTCGACGCCGGCGGGCACGCGATGGGTGATGAGATCGAGCAGGAACGCCTCCTCGCCGGGCGGCGGGGCCTTCAGCAGTTCGATCACATCGGCCGTCTGCTGCGCGGTCAGCGGCAGCGGCGGGATGCCAAGCGCTGCGCGCTCGGCCACATGGTGGCGATAGGCTTCCAACATGGTGCAGTGGTCTCCGTGGATGTTCGGGTGTGCGTTGATCGGGGCGAGGCGCTATTCGGGCGTGGGCACGATCAGCTTCAGGCCCTTGAAGTAGTCGCGGTAGAAACGGTCGTCGCGGGTGATCAGTCCGTCACACTGCAGCAGCGCGTGCGCACCGATCAGGAACTCGGGAACCGCGCGCGTGGGGGCGCCGCCACGCTGGCGGTGACGCCGCTGCATCTCCCCTGCGCGAAGCGCGGACTTGGCCTCCAGCGCGCTGAAGCGGATGCCCACCTCCTCCAGCACGGCCACCGCCTCGGAGCCGTCCTTGAGCGCACTGCAGACCTCGGCCAGCGCCACATCGCAGACCACTACCGTGCCGATGCCCAGGCACTGGCGCAGGCAGGCCTCGGTGGCATCCGCCATGGGCCCGTCGGCCAGCAGGTCGACAAGCACGGAGGAATCGATCGCGATCATGCGTCGGGGTCGCGGGCATCACCCGGGGCGCGGCCACGCAGGGCACGCATGGCCTCTTCGGTGGATGCGAAACCGTCGAGCCGGAAGCGGCCTCGGGCGCGCGAGATCGCATCGTCCACGCTCTTGCGCAGGATGATGCGCCCGCCATCCAGCTCGACCTTGAGGATGGTGCCCTTGGTCAGGCCGAGGGCATCGCGCACGGCCTTCGGCAGGGTGATCTGCCCGCGTTCGGCAACGGTGGCTTCCATGGCGGCGACTCCTGCCTGGCGGAATGCAGGCACAGGTGGGCTGGAACGGTATGCGCACATCATACATACTCATGCTTGCATACTCAACGCGCCATACTGTCCGCCTGCGGTTCCGGCGCTGCGCGCGCCGACAGTGCCACCCGGCCGTTACACAGGTCGCCGTAGACTGGCCCGCAGACCAACGCCCGCCATCCCCACAAGGAGCCCCGCCATGGCCGATTCATTCGCAACCCGCGACGTCCTCGCCGTCAACGGCCGGTCCTACACCTTCGCAAGCCTCGCCAGGCTGGGTGAGCGCTTCGACCTCACGCGCCTGCCCTACTCCATGAAGATCCTGCTGGAGAACCTGCTGCGGCACGAGGATGGTGGCGTCACTGTCGGCACCCACCACATCGAAGCGGTGGCGACGTGGGATCCCAAGGCCGAGCCGGACACCGAGATCGCGTTCATGCCGGCACGCGTGGTGCTGCAGGACTTCACGGGCGTGCCCTGCGTGGTGGACCTGGCGGCGATGCGCGACGCGGTGACACGCCTGGGCGGCAATCCGTCGCAGATCAATCCGCTGATCCCGTCGGAGCTTGTGATCGACCATTCGGTGCAGGTCGACGTGTTCGGCCGCGCGGACGCGCTGGATCTCAATGGCAAGATCGAATTCGAGCGCAACAAGGAACGCTACGGCTTCCTGCGCTGGGGCCAGAACGCGTTCAAGGACTTCAAGGTGGTGCCGCCCAACACCGGCATCGTCCACCAGGTGAACCTGGAGCACCTGGCACGGGTGGTGATGGAACGCGACGTCGACGGCACCCTCTGGGCGTTTCCCGACACCGTGTTCGGCACCGACAGCCACACCACCATGATCAACGGCATCGGCGTGCTGGGCTGGGGCGTGGGCGGCATCGAGGCCGAGGCCGCGATGCTCGGCCAGCCGTCGTCGATGCTCATCCCGCAGGTCGTCGGCTTCAAGCTGACCGGCAGGATGCCCGAGGGCGCCACCGCCACCGACCTCGTGCTCACCGTCACGCAGATGCTGCGCAAGCACGGCGTGGTGGGCAAGTTCGTCGAGTTCTTCGGCGAAGGCCTGCAGCACCTGCCGCTGGCCGACCGCGCGACGATCGGCAACATGGCGCCCGAGTACGGCGCCACCTGCGGCATCTTCCCGGTCGATTCCGAAGCCGTGCGCTACCTGCGCCTGTCTGGCCGCAGCGAGGAGCAGATCGCGCTCGTCGAGGCGTATGCGAAGGCGCAGGGGCTGTGGCACGCACCGGGCCAGCCGCAAGCGCTGTACTCCGCCGTGGTCGAACTCGACATGGGCACGGTCAAGCCATCGCTGGCCGGCCCCAAGCGCCCGCAGGACCGCGTGCTGCTGGAAGACGTCAAGTCCAACTTCAACGACAACGTCGGCCCACTCGTCGCGCACCGCAGCGCCTCCACCGACCACCAGGTCAACCGTTTCGACAAGGAAGGCGGAGACCAGCCACAGGCGGAACGCCTGGCTGCGAAGCCGGTGTCGAAGATCAGGCTCGACGACGGCGAACACCATCTCACCGACGGTTCCGTGGTGATCGCCGCGATCACCTCCTGCACCAACACCTCGAACCCGGCGGTCATGCTCGGCGCAGGCCTGCTGGCCCGCAATGCGGTGGCCAAGGGTCTCAAGGCGGCACCGTGGGTCAAGACCTCGCTTGGACCGGGCTCGCTGGTGGTCACCGACTACCTGAAGAAAGCCGGCGTCATGACCGACCTGGAGAAGCTCGGCTTCTTCGTGGTCGGCTACGGCTGCACCACCTGCATCGGCAACTCCGGGCCGCTGCCGGACGCGGTGTCGAAGGGCATCGCCGAGAACGACCTGGCAGTGGCGGCCGTGCTTTCGGGCAACCGCAACTTCGAAGGCCGCATCCACGCCGAAGTGAAGATGAACTACCTGGCGTCGCCGCCGCTGGTGGTGGCTTACGCGATCGCCGGCACGGTGGACATCGACATGACCCGCGAGCCGCTGGGCCAGGACGGCGACGGCAACGATGTCTACCTGCGCGACATCTGGCCGAGCAACAAGGAGATCGGGGACACCATCGCCGCGACGGTGGGCCCGGAGCTGTTCGCGCAGAACTACGCCGACGTGTTCAAGGGCGACGCCCGCTGGAACGCGATGGAATCGCCCGACAGCGAACTCTATGTGTGGGACGAAGCCTCGACCTACATCAAGAACCCGCCCTACTTCGACGGCATGACCATGGACGTCGGCAACATCGACGACATCCAGGGCGCGCGCGTGCTCGGCCTGTTCGGCGATTCCATCACCACCGACCATATCTCGCCGGCCGGCAGCATCAAGAAGGACTCGCCGGCGGGCGCGTTCCTGCAGTCGCGCGGCGTGCAGCCGGCGGACTTCAACAGCTACGGCTCGCGGCGCGGCAACGACGACGTCATGGTGCGCGGCACCTTCGCCAACATCCGCATCAAGAACCGCTTCTTCGACGGCGAGGAAGGCGGCAACACCCTGTACTTCGGCAGCACGCCGCCGGCGAAGATGTCGATCTACGACGCGGCGATGAAATACAAGTCCGACGGCACGCCGCTGGTGGTGCTGGCCGGCGCGGAGTACGGCACCGGCTCGTCGCGCGACTGGGCCGCCAAGGGCACCAACCTGCTCGGCGTCAAGGCGGTGATCGCGCAGAGCTTCGAGCGCATCCACCGCTCCAATCTCGTGGGCATGGGCGTCCTGCCGCTGCAGTTCCGTGATGGCGAGAACGCGGACGCGCTCGGGCTTGACGGTACCGAGGTGTTCGACATCGCCGGACTCGAGGACGGCCACTCGCGCTACGCCACGGTCACGGCGCGCCGGGCGGATGGCACCGCCAAGGCGTTCCAGGCACATGTGCTGTTGCTGACGCCCAAGGAAGTCGAATACTTCCGCCACGGCGGCCTGCTCCATTACGTGCTGCGCCAACTGGCCGCACAGGGCGCCAACTGAGCGCGCGGCGCCGGGCATGCGTGCCCGGCGCCGGCGTGTCCTATCCAGCCACCGGCGCCCAGGCGGCGCTGGTCATCCGCCATTCGCCGTCGACCAGCCGCCAGCCGGTATCGACCTGCCAGGCACGCGCGTTGTCGGGCAGCAGGTTCACGCCCGCGCGTCCGGTCAGCACCACGCTGAAGCGGACCCGCGCGTGGTCGCCCTGCAGCGCCACGTCCAGTGGTCCGGCGGTCACGCCCACGCCGTCGTGGCGCATGAGGTGCACCGCCGCCATGCGCCGCGCACCGTCGCGGTCAAGTCCGTCGGGCCCGATGAAATCCTCGGCGAGGAAGCCGCGCAGCACGCCAGCGTCACGCGCCTCGACCGCGAGGAACAGGCCGGCCAGCGCCTCGCGCAGCGCCTGTTCGGGTGGCGTGCGCGCGCATGCGGAAATCACCGCGGCCAGGACCAGCAGCACGGCTGCAAGCCACGGCGCGCGTGGGCGCCGGCGTGGTCCAACGTGCATCGCAAGCCCCTCTCCGGCGCGTCGCCGCGATCGCGCGCATCATAGCTGCACTGCGCCTTGCCCGGCACGCGAACGCTATGATCCAATCGGAACAGGCACGCTGCGGCACCACGCGCATCGACACTGCAATCAGGAGGGGAATGCATGAGTAGCACCGAGCGTCCGTGGCTGGCGAACTACCCCGCGGGCATCCCCGCCGAGATCGATCCGGAGGAGTTTTCGTCCATCCACGCGGTACTCGAAGGTGCCATCGCGAAGTACCGCGACCAGGCGGCGTTCTCCTGCATGGGCGTATCGATCACCTACGGCGAGCTCGATGAGCTCAGCACGCGGTTCGCGGCGTACCTGCTCTGCGAGCTGAAGCTCAAGAAGGGCGACCGCATCGCGATCATGATGCCCAACTGCCTGCAGTACCCCATCGCCACGTTCGGCGCGCTGCGCGCCGGGCTGACCGTGGTGAACACCAATCCGCTGTACACCCCGCGCGAACTGCGCCACCAACTGGTCGACTCCGGCGCGAAGGCCATCCTGGTGCTGGACAACTTCGGCCAGGTGGTCGAGAAGGTCCTTCCGGACACTGCCGTGCAGCATGTGATCACCACCGGGCTCGGCGACATGCTGGGCTTCCCCAAGGGCGCGATCGTCAACTTCGTCGTCAAGTACGTGAAAAAGATGGTGCCGGACTACAACATCGCCGGTGCCATGCGCTTCCGCGACGTGCTCAAGGCAGGCGCGCGGCACGCCATGCCGACGGTGGACATCGCCCCGGCGGACATCGCGTTCCTGCAGTACACCGGCGGCACCACGGGCGTCGCCAAGGGCGCGATGCTCACCCATCGCAACCTCGTCGCCAACATGCAGCAGGCCTCGGCCTGGGTGGGCCAGCAGGCACAGCCGGGCAAGGAGGTGATGATCACCGCGCTGCCGCTGTACCATATCTTCGCGCTGACGGCCAACGGCCTGGTCTTCATGAAGTTCGGCGCCAAGAACATCCTGATCACCAACCCGCGCGACATGCCGGGCTTCGTCAAGGAGCTCAAGCGCGAGCCGTTCACCGCGATCACCGGCGTCAACACGCTGTTCAACGGCCTGCTCAACACGCCCGGCTTCGAGGACGTCGACTTCTCGCAGCTGCGCCTGACGCTCGGCGGTGGCATGGCGGTGCAGCGCTCGGTGGCCGAACGCTGGAAGAAGGTCACCGGGGTGACCCTGGTGGAGGCCTACGGCCTCACGGAAACCTCGCCGGCGGCCTGCATCAATCCGATGGACATCGCCGAGTACAACGGCTCGATCGGCCTGCCGGTGCCGTCCACCGATGCCTGCATCAAGGACGAGGAAGGCCGCATGCTGCCCGCGGGCGAGGTTGGCGAGCTGTGCATCAAGGGGCCGCAGGTGATGCTGGGTTACTGGCACCGCCCCGAGGACACCGCCGAAGCGATCGATGCGGACGGCTGGCTGCACACCGGCGACATGGCACGGATGGAGCCGTCCGGGTTCTTCTACATCGTCGACCGCAAGAAGGACATGATCCTGGTCTCCGGCTTCAACGTGTACCCCAACGAGATCGAGGATGTCATCGCGATGATGCCGGGGGTGCTCGAGGTGGCGGCGGTGGGCGTGGCGGACGAGAAGTCGGGCGAGGCGGTCAAGGTCGTCATCGTCAAGAAGGACCCCTCGCTCACGGTGGAACAGGTGAAGGCCCACGCCCGCGCCGAGCTCACGGGCTACAAGCAACCGCGTTACGTGGAATTCCGTGACGAACTGCCCAAGACCAATGTCGGCAAGATCCTGCGGCGCGAGCTGCGCGACGAGGCCTGACCCGAAACCGTGACGGGCGTCACACAGTGACGCCCCGGGGCGTCCCCTGCCCCTGCCTGTCATTCCCGTCGCTTGCCGGCGGGCCTCAAACGGCGCATAGAGTGCCAGCGGGCAATTGAAAAACATCCCAGGGCTCCGCCGGTAGGCCCGGCCGGGGGCGCCCTGGCGTACAGGGGGACCTCCACATGACCAACGTAGAACTGTTGCACGGCAACGCTGCCACCGACCTCACCACCCTTCGCATCCAGCACGACCACTCGAACGACTCGCACTGGTGCTTCATGCACGCCCAGCAGGCGTTCTCGGATCCGACCTACCGTGCCTGCTTCTCGCCGCGCCTGCTGCGCGAGCTGCGCCTGTTTGCCCGCCAGGCCATCGAGGGGATCTCGGCCACCGCCGAAGCCGCCGGCACCGGCGTGGCCCTGTCGCACATCGTGCTTGGCTCCGACACGCACGTCTTCAACTTGGGTGGCGACCTGGCCCTGTTCGCGCAGCTGATCCGCGCCCGCGACCGCGACGGGTTGATGCGCTATGCCAGCGAATGCGTGGACAACATCCACCTGCTGCATTCGCGGCTGCATCCGAATGCGCACACCATCGCCCTGGTCGAGGGTGACGCCCTGGGCGGCGGCTTCGAGCTCGCACTGGCCTGCCAGACCATCGTGGCCGAGAGCGGCGTGCAGATGGGCTTCCCGGAGGTGCTGTTCGGCCTGTTCCCGGGCATGGGCGCCTACTCACTGCTCTCGCGCCGCGTGTCGCCGAAGCTTGCCGAGGAGATGATGCTCAACGGCGTCATGTACTCCAGCGACGAGCTGCACCGCATGGGCGTCGTGGACGTGCTGGTCCCCAAGGGCGAAGGCGTGCGCGCGGTGCACGAGGTCATCCGCCAGAACCGCCGCATCGCCGCCGCGCGTCTGGCACTGCATCGCGTGCGCGAAGTGGTCAACCCGGTCAGCCACCAGGAACTGATGGACATCACCCGCATCTGGGTGGACACCGCGCTGCAGCTCGGCGACAAGCAGTTGCGCATCATGGAGCGGCTGGTGCGTGCGCAGCTGCGTCGCCCCGAACCGCAGGTGGGCGTGGAAGCCGCCGCCCGCTGAGTCAGTAGTCCGTGCTCACGCACTCTCGGGGCCGACGCCTGCGTCGGCCCGCGAGAGGTCCCCGCGCTCGCGCAGCGCCGTCAGCGCCTGCTCGAGCTGCTGCCGCACCATCCGCACGATGCCCGCCCATTCGCGCAACAGGCGGTCGGCGGACATGCGCATGCCCTCCGACGCGGTGTCGGCCAGGCGCACCGCGCCCATGTTGCCCGCCGCGCCCTTGAGCGCATGGCAGGCGTCACGGAATTCCTCCCAGTTGCCGGCGGCACCCGCCACGTCGAGGTCGGCGACGCACTTGCGCGCGTCACGCGCGCACTCGACCAGGAAACGCTGCACGAACACCTCGCCCAACCCCATCTCGCGCAGTTCGTCGAGGATGTGCTGCGAGATCACGCTCTTGTCCATCGCGGCGCGGCCGGCGGTGGCTTGCGGCATTTCGACTGCCGGCTGGCCCGGGGCCACGCCGTCGGCGATCGCCGCCAGGCGCTCCAGCAGGCGCTCCACCATCACCGGCTTGGTCATGAATGCGTAGGCGCCGGCGCGTTCGCAGGCGTCGCGGGCTTCGGCGGTGGCGTCCGCGGTCAGCACGATGAATGGCGTGCGCTTGCGCCCCGCCTCCATGAAGCGGGCCTGCTTGAGGATCTCCAGGCCGCTCGCGCCGGGCATGTGCAGGTCGATGATCACCGCGTCGAATGCCTGCGATTCCAGTGCCACCAGCACGTCGTCACCGTCATCGACCATCTGCGGCCGATGGCCGGCCTTTTCCAGCAGCCGGCGCATGACCATGAGGTTCGCCCCCTGGTCGTCGGCCACCAGGATCCGCATCGGCCGCACACGCGCACGGTGGCGCACGAACGGATCGTCGAAGGCGATGACGTTGTCGAGGTTGGCCGCCGAGTCGTCGTGGACCACCGTCGCGAACGGCAGATCCGCCCAGAAGTGCGATCCGACGCCTGCTTCGCTTTCGACGCCGATGGTGCCGCCCATCTGCTCGGTCAGCGCCTTGGCGATGGTGGTGCCGAGGCCGGTGCCGCCATGGCGCCGCGCCAAGCCGGTATCCACCTGCTCGAATGCGTCGAAGATCCTGTCCAGCGAGCCCGCGGGAATGCCGATCCCGGTGTCGCGTACGGAAAACCGCAGCCAGACCTTGTCGGCGCCGCTGGACGCCATTGCCACCTGCAGTGCCACACGCCCGCAATCGGTGAACTTGATGGCATTCGACAGCAGGTTCACCAGGATCTGTCGCAGGTGGTTGGCATCGCCGTGCAGGATCTTGGGGATGTCGCTGGCGATGTCCATGCCCAGCGCCAGGCCCTTGGCGTGCGCGCCCGGCTCGAGCATGACCTGCACGCCCTTCACCAGTTCGCGGACCGCGAAATCGGCGTCGGTATGGTCGAACTTGCCGGCCTCGATGCGCGAGATGTCGAGCACCTCGTCCACCAGCGCCTGCAGCGCGCGCGCCGACGTCCGGATCACTTCGGCCGTGTCGCGCTGCTCGGCGGTGAGTGGCGTCGCCGACAGCAACTCCGACATGCCGACGATGCCGTTGAGCGGCGTGCGGAACTCGTGGCTCATGTTGGCGAGGAAGCGGCTCTTGGCTTCGTTGGCCGCCTTGGCGGCTTCGGTGGCCTTCACCAGGGCATTGAGCAGCGAGCTCAGGTACAGCGGCACCGCGACCAGGCCGGCGAGGAGGCCCCAGCCCAGCCGGGCATTCTCCTGCCAGTAAGGGGTTGCCAGCAGCGCCGCGCCAAACGACACCACCGCGAAGCCGATCGCCGCATGCAGCCAGCGTGAGCCATAGCGCAGGCCGTTGCCCACGGTGACCCACATGATGACCACGTACAGCCAGGCAAGCAGGTCGCCCAGCAGGTACATGCCGATGCCCATCAGGCTGTAGTCGGCGACCATGCCGAGCACGCGGCGTGGCGCGGACACGCCGGGCCGGGCCAGCAGCCAGCCAACCACGGCGAGCGCGACCACGAATTCCACGGCCAGCAACTGTTGCGAGAGCCGCAGCGCCTGCGCGACGTCAGGCCGCCCGCTGACCACCAGTTGCAGGTACGCCTCCACCACCACCAGCATCAACAGGCGCACGATCGCCTGCGCGTGCTCGCTGTCGGGGCGGTTGGCCAGGCGAAGCCTGGCCCATTGCAGGGCGCGCCTCACGCGGGTCAGTCCGCGGCGACCACTGCTGGCAGGGGTGGCGCATAGCGGGCGCATGCCTCCTCGACGCGCACCCGGTTGCGCACCAGCGCGTCCACGCAGCGCGGATCGAACAGCGTGCCGCTGTGGCCGCTGATGAACCCGAAGGTCTCGTCGATCGTCCAGGCACGCTTGTAGGGGCGCTTGGACACCAGCGCGTCGAACACGTCCGCCACTGCCACCACGCGCGCCTCGACCGGGATCTGCTCGCCGACCAGGCCGTCCGGATAGCCGCTGCCGTCATAGCGCTCCTGGTGCCGCAACGCGATGGTCGCGCCGGCCTGGATGAAGCGGTTCTGGCTGTCCTTGAGCAGCTCGTGGCCGATTTCCGGATGCTTGCGCATCAGCAAGGTCTCTTCCGCGGTCAGCGGGCCCGGCTTCATCAGGATCGCGTCGGGAATGGCGATCTTGCCGATGTCGTGGAGCGGCGCGGCGAGTTCGATCACCCGCACCTCATCCTCCATCATGCCCATGCCATCCGCGACGATCGCGGCCACGGCGGCGAGGCGCTCGAGGTTGGCGCTGGTGCCGGCGTCGCGGTAGGCGATGGCGCGGGCCAGCCGGGTCAGCGTCTCGCGCTCGCGCTCCTCGACCTCGTGCATGCTCGACAGCAGCCGCTGCTCGAGTGAGAGCGCGCGCTGCTTGACCGATTCGGACTGCTGGCGAAGCTGCAACAGGTTGCGGCAGCGCGCGCGCAACTCGCGCGGGCGCACCGGCTTGACCAGGAAGTCGATCACGCCCGAGTCGAGCGCCGCCTGGCGGATGGGTTCATCGCCGACCACGGTGACCAGCACGATCGGCACGTCGCGGTGCAGCAGCGGGCGGCGGAAGCGGCGCGCGAACTCCAGGCCATCCATGACCGGCATGCGGTAGTCGAGCAGCAGCAGGTCGGGACGGTTGTCCTCGCACCAGCGCAGTGCCACCTGCGGGTCGCCGAAGTCCAGCACCTCGAGTTCAGGGCTGATGTCCTCGAGGATGTGTCGCAGCATGGTGCGTGCGGATGTCTGGTCGTCGACGATGACGATATTCAAATGCGCTGGCTCCCTGACGCTCCCCGGTGATCCCCAACTTGCTCGCGGTCTCCCGGAAACAAGCAATTCCTGTGCCTTGCACTGCACCCCTGCAGCGGCGATCGCCCACCGGAGCATACGTCACTTGACGCTGGCAACGGTCAAACGGTGACGCTGGACGTCACTCGTGGCTGGGGTGCGCTTCTGGCCGCATGTACGGGAACAACAGTACGTCGCGGATCGAGGACGAACCTGTGATCAGCATCACGAGACGGTCGATGCCGATGCCCAGGCCACCGGTGGGCGGCAGGCCGACCTCGAGCGCGCGGATGTAGTCGGCGTCGTAATGCATCGCCTCGTCGTCACCGCCGGCCTTGGCTTCGACCTGCGCCTGGAAGCGCGCCATCTGGTCTTCGGGGTCATTGAGCTCGGAGAAGCCGTTGGCGATTTCCTTGCCGCCGATGAACAGCTCGAAGCGGTCGGTGATTCCGGGCTCGCTGTCGGATTCGCGCGCCAGTGGCGACACTTCCACGGGGTAGTGGGTGATGAAGGTCGGCTGCACCAGTCCGCCTTCGACGGTCTTCTCGAAGATTTCCAGCAACAGCTTGCCCCAGCCGTAGCCCGGCTTCACCGCGACCCGCAGCCGCTCGCAGTGCCGCGCCAGCGCATCGCGGTCGCGGCAGTCGGCGGCGCTGATCTCCGGGTTGAGTTCGCGCACGGCGTCCTCGAGCTTCCAGCGGCGGAACGCCGGCGCGAGGTCGATGTCGTGGCCATCCCACGCGAACCGCGTGCCGCCGGTGGCGTCGCCCGCCACGTCGCGGATCATCGCCTCGGTCAGGTCCATCACCTCGATGTACGTGGCATAGGCCTCGTACAGTTCGAGCATGGTGAATTCGGGATTGTGGCGCGTGCTGACGCCTTCGTTGCGGAAGTTGCGGTTGATCTCGTAGACGCGTTCGAAGCCGCCGACCACCAGGCGCTTGAGGTACAGCTCGGGCGCCACGCGCAGATAGAGGTCCAGGCCGAGCGCGTTGTGGTGGGTGGTGAACGGGCGCGCGGTGGCGCCGCCGGCGATGTAATGCATCATCGGCGTCTCGACCTCGAGGAAGCGGCGCGCATCCAGCCAGCGCCGCAGCGAGGACACGATGCGCGAGCGCATGACGAACACCTCGCGCGCGTCTGGCGACACGATCAGGTCGACGTAACGCTGGCGATAGCGCTGCTCGACGTCGGCCAGCCCGTGCCACTTGTCGGGCAGCGGGCGCAGCGACTTGGTCAGCAGCCGCAGCGTGTCGGCGCGCACCGACAGTTCGCCGGTGCGGGTGCGCGTCAGCCCGCCTTCGACGGCGACGATGTCACCCACGTCCCAGCCCTTGAACGCGTCGTAGCGCTCGCCCAGCGTGGAGGCCTGCAGGAACAGCTGGATGCGCCCGCTGACGTCCTGCACCTCGGCGAACGCCGCCTTGCCCATCACCCGCTTGGCGACCATGCGCCCGGCCATCGCGACGCGCCGGCCAGTGGCTTCCAGAGCGGCGGCATCCCAGGCGTCGCTGTCGGCGTACTCGGCCTGCAGGGCACCGGCATGGTCGGTGCGCCGGAAGTCGTTGGGAAACGCCACGCCCTGGCCGCGCAGGGCGGCGAGTTTGCCGCGACGCTCCGCGATCAGTGCGTTCTCGTCGGCGGGGGCGGGCTTGGCGGCGTGGGTCATGGCGTTCTTTGCTGGAGGGAGCGGCGTGCGCCCCGGATGGATGGCGCGGTCAGGCCGCGTCGGTGCGCTTGGAGCCGGCTTCGAGGCCGGTCTTCAGGCTGGCCTCGATGAATTCATCGAGGTCGCCATCAAGCACGTTCTGGGTGTCGGAACGCTCGATGCCGGTGCGCAGGTCCTTGATGCGGCTCTGGTCGAGCACGTAGTTGCGGATCTGGCTGCCCCAGCCGATGTCGGACTTGGTGGCTTCGAGCGCGTCCTTCTCGACGTTGCGCTTCTGCACCTCCAGCTCGTAGAGCTTGGCGGCGAGCATCTTCATCGCGGTGTCGCGGTTCTGGTGCTGGCTGCGCCCGGTCTGGCAGGCGACCACGGTGTTGGTCGGGATGTGCGTGATGCGCACCGCCGACTCGGTCTTGTTGACGTGCTGGCCGCCGGCGCCGGATGACCGGTACACGTCGGTGCGCAGGTCGGCCGGGTTGATCTGGATGTCGATGTCGTCGTCGACTTCCGGCGACACGAACACCGAGGTGAAGCTGGTGTGGCGGCGGTTGTCGGAATCGAACGGCGACTTGCGCACCAGGCGGTGCACGCCGATCTCGGTCTTCAGCCAGCCGTAGGCGTATTCGCCCTCGACGCGGAACGTGGCCGACTTCACGCCGGCGACATCGCCGCCGCTGACTTCCATGAGCTCGGTCTTCCAGCCGCGCTGCTCGCACCAGCGCAGGTACATGCGCAGCAGGATCTCGGCCCAGTCCTGGGCCTCGGTACCACCGGCACCGGCCTGGATGTCGACGAAGGCGTTGGCCGAGTCCATCTGCCCGGAGAACATGCGCTGGAACTCGAGCTTCTCGACCTGTCCGGCCAGCCGTTCGACGTCGCTCACCACCGCGTCCGCGGTGTCGTCGTCGTTCTCGTCCTCGGCCAGGTCAAGGAGTTCCGCGGCGCCGACCAGCCCGTCGGTCATGTCTCGGATGCCGTTGACCGTCTTGTCCAGCAGCGAGCGCTCGCGGCCCAGCGCCTGCGCGCGGGCGGGGTCGTTCCAGACATCGGGATTCTCGAGCTCGCGCTCTACCTCTTCGAGGCGTTCGCGCTTGGCATCGTAGTCAAAGAAACCCCCTGAGCGAATCCAGCCGGCCCTTGAGGTCGGCGATGCGCTGGCGGACGGGATTGAGCTCGATCATGTGCTGGTCGATCCGCGTGGAAAGAGGCGGATTCTAGCAATTCCAGCGGCGCGGCCGGCTGAAACCGGCCGCGCGCCGCATTTCACGGAGTCGCGGCTGCACGCGAGCGCGGCGCACGAACGCCCTTCCGTGCAGCCCCCCCGGTTGCACGGGGTCCCGGCTGCGTCCTCAGCGACGCTGGACCTGCACCCGGTAGCGACCACCCTCGCCACCGGTGGCCGACGACGCCTCGAGCACGTAGTCGCCCGCCTCCAGCGTGTGCGCGATGCGCGAATCGAACCCGCCGCCACCATCGTCGTCTTCCGCAAGCGGCTCGCCAGCCCGCAGGAGCCTGAGGTGCGCATCGACGCCGTCATTCGAGGCCATCTCGATGAGGTAGGTGCCGGCGCGCGCGACGTTGAAGCTGTAGCGGTCGGTCATGCCCGGCAGCAGCGTGGCCTCGCGGGCCTGGCCCACCTCAAGGCGGCCGCCGCCGGCATCGGCAGGCACCGGCGACAGGCGCGCCGCCAGCGTGAACAACCCTGCCCCGCCCTGCACGTTGAACGCGGATGCGCGCACGGCGTAGTCGCCGGCGCCCAGCACCGTCGCGATGCGCGCGTCGAGACGCTCGCCACCATCGTCGTCGTCGATCAGCACCCCTTCGCCGGTCAGCTGCAGGCGCGAATCCAGCTCGGGACTGCGCATGTCGATCGCGACCAGCTGCCGCTCCGCCAGGCGCAGGCGGTAGGTCACCGGCTGCCCCTGGTACAGCGCGGTCACATCGTTGCCGGCGACCAGATCGCCGTCGCTGGCCACGGTCACGCCAGCCGGAAGCTCGCGCTCGGCGACCGAGAGCTCGTACTGCCCACCCGCCTGCCCCTCGTAGCCGGAGGCCACCAGGGTGTAGGTGCCAGGAACGAGACGCGCGGTGAGCTGCGAGTTGCTGCCGTCGGCATCGTCGCTGCCGAGCGACAGACCATTGCCCTCCAGGCCCAGCACGGTGTCGAACTCGTCGGATGCCATGCGCACCGAGTACATGCCTTCTCGATCGATGCGCAGGGGAATGCGCTTGCTGCCGTCCAGCCAGTCGGTGATGGATGCGCCGCTCGCCAGTTCGCCACCGCCGTAGACCTGCAGCTCCGACGACGCCAGCGTGAACGGGCCGTACGCCGAAGCGTCGCTGCCGCTCACCGCGAGCACGTAGCGGCCGGCGCGCGATGCGCGCACGGCGAGCGTGGCCGTCTCGGACTCGGCGGAGGAGGTGCGCAGCAGCTGTCCGTCGAGGTACAGCGACAGCTGCGCCCGCAGCGGGCCTTCGACCACGAAGCGCACGCCCTGGTCGGCCTTCAGCGCTACGCCGAACAGTTCGCTGCGCGTGCCGTCGCGCCAGTTCAGGAGGTCGGCGCTGGTGATCTCGCCACGCAGTTGCTGCCCGGGTGTGATCGGCGTGGTGGCGGGGCCGGCCGCCGTGGCCGTGGTGCCCGCCAGAGACAGGCCCATTGCGACGGCCAGCGCCAGCGTCTTTGTCTCGTTTCGCATGCAGGGAATCCTTGGAAGTTCCGTGGCAGACGCCGCGTCTGGCCCGGTCGCGCCAGCGGATTATGCGAGTGCCGCGTATTCAGCGATAGCCCGCGACCTGCTGCCGGATCAGCAGGCTTCGAAGTGCTCGACCACCAGCTGGATGGCATCGCCGCCGCGGTAGTCGTCGGGCGCCAGGCGGTAGGCCAGGCGCGCGCGCGCCGGCGGCGCTTCGCCGCGCCAGGCACCGAAGTGGATGGCGGGAAGCGCCGTGCGCAGGCCCGCCACGCCCAGCGTCAGCTTGAGGTGGCGCTCGCCGACCACGCGCCAGTCGCGCACGTCGAACTCGCCATCGAACAGCGGCTCGGGGAATCCCTGCCCCCATGGCCCGCCGTCGCGCAGGGCTTCGGCGTGGGCGCGGTCGAACTCGCCGGGTGCGAGGGCGCCATCGCTGTCTATGACGGCGAGAAGCGCGCTGGCGTCGAGCATGGCTTCGGCGTGGGCGTGGAACGCCGCTTCGAAGGCAGGCAGGTCGGCCAGGTCCAGGCTCAGCCCCGCCGCCATGGCATGCCCGCCGAACTTCGCGATCAGCCCCGGGTGGCGTGCGTCCACCGCGGCGAGTGCATCGCGCACGTGGAACCCGGGAATCGAGCGAGCCGATCCGCGCAGGCTGGTGCTGCCCGCCTCCGCCGGCGCGAAGGCAACCACCGGCCGATGCAGGCGCTCCTTGAGCTTCGACGCCACCAGGCCGACGACGCCGGGGTGCCAGCCGGCGTCGAACGCGCACACCGCCGCGCGGGCGCCGTCATCGCGGCCATACGCGTCGAGCGCGTCCGTGGACAGGGCCAGCTCCGCTTCGTCCAGCATCGTCTGCTGCACCACCCTGCGCTCGCGGTTGATCGCGTCCAGGCGCTGCGCGAGTTCGCGTGCGCGCTCGGGCTCGTCGCACAGCAGGCATTCGATGCCGAGCGCCATGTCCTCCAGGCGCCCGGCGGCGTTCAGTCTCGGTGCAACGGCATAGCCGATATCGCCGGCACCCAGCGTGGCGGCCTGGCGCCCGGCGACTTCGATCAGTGCATTGAGTCCCGCGCAGCCGTGGCCGGCGCGCAGCCGGCGCAGCCCCGCCGACACCAGCGCGCGGTTGTTGGCGTCAAGCGGCACCAGGTCGGCCACGGTGCCGACCGCCACGAGATCCAGCAGCGTGGACAAGTCGGGGCCGTTTCCTTCCAGCCGGCCTTCCGCGCGCAGCCGCGCGCGCAGCGCCAGCAGCACGTAGAACATCACCCCAACGCCGGCCAGCGATTTGCTGGCAAAGCCGTCCCCGACGCGGTTCGGATTGACGATGGCGTGCGCGGCCGGCAGGCGTTCGCCCGGCAGGTGGTGGTCGGTGACCAGCACCTGCCAACCCAGGGCGCGCGCGGCATCGATACCGGCGTGGCAGGCGATGCCGTGGTCGACGGTGACCAGCAGGTCGGGCTGCAAGGGGGCGAGTTCGGCGACCAGCGAGGTCGACAGGCCGTAGCCGTGCGCCACCCGGTTGGGCACCGCGTGCAGCACCTCGCGCGCACCGAGCATCCGCAACCCGCGCACCGCGACCGCGCACGCCGTGGCGCCGTCGCAGTCGAAATCACCGACCACGAGGATGCGGCTGCCGGCGGCGATCGCGTCCGCCAGGAGCGCGGTGCCGGCATCGAGGTCGAGCATGCCCTCCGGCCGCAGCAGGCCGGCCAGGCGCGGGCGCGCGCTGTCGACGTCGTGCGCGCCGCGCGCGGCGTAGATCCGCTGCAGCAGGGGCGGCATGTCCGCCGGCCATGTGGTCGTCGCGGCCGGCGCGGCGGCAGCGGGTCGCCGTCGGATGCTGCGGACCGCGCTCAAGCGGCGGGCCAGGCGGCGCCGCGACGCCACACTCGCAGCGCATGCCAGCGTCGCAGGCGCAGGCGCCAACCGTCGCCGTCGTCGAGTTCCACGACGTTGATCGCGCCGGCACGCAGCGCTTCGAGCGCGGGCTGCAGCCAGTCGCGTTCGATCCACTGCAGGTCGCGCGTGCCTTCGATGTCATACACGCCGGCCTCCGCGGCGAACCGCGGCGGCAGCGCCGTGCCGCGTCCGCCGGCGGTCGCCAGTGCGCGCGCGGTGTCGTCATCGCTGAAGCCGTGCTTACCGGCCTGCGCGCCGCCGCCGAGGGCCACCGGCGGCAACGTGCCGCCGCCCCAGAACCAGAGCGCGTTCACCGGCGACTGCCCGCGCGCCACGCGCGCCGCATTCCAGGGATGGTTGTGCAGGGTCACCTGCACCTCGTTGGCCAGCGTGCGCCAGCGCCGCCCTTCGGGGCTGGTGTCGAGGTGCTCGAAGATGTCTTCGCCAAGCGCGTCGCCGGGATCGGAGAACGCCGGGATCTTCGCCTCGCGCGGCAGGCGCAGGTACCAGCGCGACGGGTGCGGCGCGTCCAGCGTGAAGCCGGCATCGCCGAACAGCGGGCGCAGCGCGGGCAGCAGCGCTTCGCAGTCGGCGGCGGTGAGCGCCAGCGCCTCCCCGTGGGCCATCAGCCGCACGCCGTTGATGTCGGGGCGCAACCAGGCCGGATCCGCACGCAGCCAGGCCGCGCCTACGGCATCGCCGACGTCCGCGTTTCGCGACAGCGCCGCGATTGGCCAGCCCTGCCCGACCAGCGGGAAATGCCGTAGCAGCTGCGCACGGCGCCCGGGCTCGCCGGCGGCGAGGCGGTCCCCGCGGGCCAGCATCGCCGCAGCGCCCGTGGACAGGCGCTGCCGCCCCAGCCGCGCGGCGGCCGGGAGCAGCAGTGTCACGGAAGCCGGCGCCATCGCCGGATCAGCCGTAGCTGACGGAAACGATCTCGTACTCGACGGTGCCGCCGGGCGCGTCGATGCTGACTTCGTCGCCCTCGTGCTTGCCGATCAGCGCCCGCGCCACCGGCGAGGAGATCGCGATCAGCCCGAGCTTGATGTCGGCCTCCAGGTCGCCAACGATCTGGTAGCGCTTTTCCTGGTCGGTCTCGACATCCGCCAGCACCACGGTGGCGCCGAACACGACCTTGCTGCCCACGTCGAGCGTGGCGATGTCGATCACCTGGGCGTGCGACAGCTCGCCCTCGAGCTGCTTGATGCGACCCTCGATGAAGCCCTGCTGCTCGCGTGCGGCGTGGTACTCGGCGTTCTCCTTGAGATCGCCATGCGCGCGCGCCTCGGAGATCGCATTGATCACCGCGGGCCGCTGCACCGACTTGAGTTCCTCGAGCTCGGCGCGAAGCCGCTGCGCGCCCTGCGCGGTAATGGGGGGTCTCATGCCTGTTTCAGTTCCTCATGCAGTTCGTGCAGGGCCCACACCGGACCCGTGCCGCGATATTCCAGAGAGTGCAGCAACGCCCGCGCACCGGCAATGGTGGTCGAGTACGTCACGCGCTGCTGCAGCGCCTCGCGCCGGATGGAGAACGAATCGGAGATCGCCTGCCGTCCTTCGGTGGTATTGACGATGTAGGCGATCTCGCCGTTCTTGATCAGGTCCACCACGTGCGGGCGGCCTTCGATGACCTTGTTGACGACATCGCAGGCCAGCCCGTTCTGCTGCAGCCACTGCGCCGTGCCGCGCGTGGCGACCAGGCTGAAGCCGCGCTCGAGCAGCGCCTGCGCGACCGGCAGCACGCGCTGCTTGTCCGGGTCGCGCACCGAGATGAACGCCTTGCCCGGCTCGGGCGCGCGGATGCTGGCCGCTTCCTGCGCACGCGCGAATGCGGCGCCGAAGCTGCGGCCCACGCCCATGACCTCGCCGGTGGAACGCATTTCCGGGCCGAGGATCGGGTCGACGCCCTGGAACTTGGCGAACGGGAAGATCGCCTCCTTCACCGAGTAGTAGTGCGGGATCACCTCGGTGGTCGCGCCGAGCTCGGCCAGTGTCTTGCCGGCCATGCAGCGCGCCGCGATCTTGGCCAGCGGGATGCCGGTGGCCTTGGACACGAACGGCACCGTGCGCGAGGCACGTGGGTTCACTTCCAGCAGGAAGATCACGTCCTCGCCGTCATCGCCCGCCTGCACCGCGAACTGGGTGTTCATCAGGCCGACCACGCCAAGCGCGCGCGCCAGCTGCGCGACCTGCTCGCGCAGCCGCGCCTGGGTGTCCGCGGACAGCGAGTACGGCGGCAGCGAGCACGACGAGTCACCGGAGTGCACGCCCGCCTCTTCGATGTGCTCCATCACGCCGCCGATCAGCACCGCACCGTCCTTGTCGGCGATCACGTCGATGTCGACTTCCACGGCGTTGTCGAGGAAGCGGTCGAGCAGTACCGGCGAATCGTTGGACACCTTGACCGCGTCGCGCATGTAGCGCGCTAGATCGGCATCGGCATGCACGACTTCCATGGCGCGGCCGCCGAGCACGTAGCTCGGGCGCACGACCAGCGGGTAGCCGATCTCGCGCGCCAGCAGCAGCGCCTGCTCGGCGCTGCGCGCGGTGCGGTTGGGCGGCTGCTTCAGGCCGAGCGTGTCGACCAGCTTCTGGAAGCGCTCGCGGTCCTCGGCCAGGTCGATCGAATCCGGGGAGGTGCCGATGATCGGCACGCCGTTGGCTTCCAGCGCGCGCGCGAGCTTCAGCGGCGTCTGTCCGCCGTAGTGCACGATCACGCCCTTCGGCTTCTCGAGTTCCACGATCTCCAGCACGTCTTCCAGCGTCACCGGCTCGAAGTACAGGCGGTCGGAGGTGTCGTAGTCGGTCGAGACCGTCTCCGGGTTGCAGTTGATCATGATGGTCTCGTAACCATCCTCGCGCAGCGCCATGGCGGCGTGCACGCAGCAGTAGTCGAACTCGATGCCCTGGCCGATGCGGTTCGGACCGCCACCGAGCACGATGATCTTGTCGCGCGTGGTAGGCGCGGCTTCGCACTCGTCCTCGTAGGTCGAATACATGTAGGCCGTGGTGGTGGCGAACTCGGCGGCGCAGGAGTCCACGCGCTTGTACACCGGACGGATGCCGAAGGCGCGGCGCAACGCGCGGATCGCCTTCTCCTCCACCTGCACCAGCTGCGCCAGGCGCGCGTCGGCGAAGCCCATGCGCTTGAGCGCGCGCAGGCGTGCGCCATCGAGCGCATCGACGCCGCGCGCGGCTACCTCGCGCTCCGCGGCCACGATGTCTTCCATCTGGTCCAGGAACCAGGGATCGACCCACGACAGCGCGTGCACGTCCTCGACCGACATGCCGGCGCGGAACGCATCGGCGATGTGGAACAGGCGCTCGGGGCCCGGCTCGCGCAGCTCGCGCTTCAGCACCACCAGGTCGTCCTCGCTGGTGAGGTCGAGGCCGGTGGGGTCGAGCCCGACCTTGCCGGTCTCCAGGCTGCGCAGCGCCTTCTGCAGCGATTCCTGGAAGGTACGGCCGATCGCCATCACCTCGCCTACCGACTTCATCTGCGTGGTCAACCGCGAGTCGGCCTGCGGGAACTTCTCGAACGCGAAGCGCGGGATCTTGGTCACCACGTAGTCGATGCTCGGCTCGAACGACGCCGGCGTGCGGCCACCGGTGATGTCGTTCTTCAACTCGTCGAGCGTGTAGCCGACCGCCAGCTTGGCCGCGATCTTGGCGATCGGGAAGCCGGTGGCCTTGGAGGCCAGCGCGGACGATCGCGACACGCGCGGGTTCATCTCGATCACCACCACGCGGCCGGTCTCGGTGTTGATGCCGAACTGCACGTTGGAGCCGCCGGTGTCGACGCCGATCTTGCGCAGCACCGCGATCGAGGCCTGGCGCAGGCGCTGGTATTCCTTGTCGGTGAGCGTCTGCGCGGGCGCGACGGTGATCGAGTCGCCGGTGTGCACGCCCATCGGGTCGAGGTTCTCGATCGAGCAGACGATGATGCAGTTGTCCGCGGTGTCGCGGACCACCTCCATCTCGAACTCCTTCCAGCCCAGCACCGATTCCTCGACCAGGATCTCGCCCACCGGCGACAGCTCGAGGCCGCGCTTGGCGATCTCCTCGAACTCTTCCTTGTTGTAGGCGATGCCGCCGCCGCTGCCACCGAGGGTGAAGCTCGGGCGGATGATCGTCGGGTAGCCGACCTTGGCCTGGGTGGCCACGGCCTGCTCGAACGTGCGCGCCACTTCGGCCTTGGGGCACTCCAGCCCGATCTCGGCCATCGCGACGCGGAACAGCTCGCGGTCCTCGGCCATCATGATGGCTTCGCGCCTGGCACCGATCAGCTCCACGCCGTACTTCTCGAGCACGCCGTGGTCGGCGAGGTCCAGCGCGCAGTTCAGCGCTGTCTGCCCGCCCATGGTGGGCAGCAGCGCGTCCGGGCGCTCCTTCTCGATGATCTTCTCGACCATCTGCCAGGTAATCGGCTCGATGTAGACCGCGTCGGCGGTATCCGGGTCGGTCATGATCGTCGCCGGATTGGAGTTGACCAGGACCACCCTGTAGCCCTCCTCGCGCAGCGCCTTGCAGGCCTGCGCGCCGGAGTAGTCGAACTCGCACGCCTGGCCGATGACGATCGGGCCCGCGCCGATGATGAGGATGGTCTTGAGGTCGCTGCGCCTTGGCATTGCTTATCCCGGAATGACTGAGGTTGTCTGGCCGCGCGCGGCCATCGCCGCCACGAAGCGGTCGAACAGCGGCGCGACATCGTGCGGGCCCGGTGCAGCCTCCGGATGTCCCTGGAAGCTGAAGGCAGGCGCGTCGAGAAGCTCGATGCCCTGGTTGGTGCCGTCGAACAGCGAACGATGCGTCACGCGCACGTTCGCGGGCAGCGATGCTTCGTCGACCGCGAAGCCGTGGTTCTGCGAGGTGATCATCACCCGCCCGGTATCGAGGTCCTGCACGGGATGGTTGGCGCCATGGTGGCCGTTGGCCATCTTCAGCGTGCGCCCGCCGACCGCGAGAGCGAGCAGCTGGTGGCCCAGGCAGATGCCGAATGTCGGCACCTTCGCGGCCAGGCAGCCGCGGATCGCCTCGATCGCGTAATCGCACGGTGCCGGGTCACCAGGACCGTTGGACAGGAACACGCCATCGGGGCGCAGCGCGAGCGCTTCTTCCGCCGTCGTGCGCGCGGGCACCACGGTCACGTCGCAGCCGCGCTCGGCCAGCATGCGCAGGATGTTGCGCTTCACGCCGTAATCCCAGGCCACCACCTTGAAGCGCGGTTCCACCTGGGTCCACGCACCGCTGTCGAGGTCGAGCTGGCCTTCGCGCCACTGGTAGCGGCCGGGGGTGCTGACCACCTCGGCGAGATCCATGCCCTTCAGGCCGGGGAACTTGCGCGCCGCCTCGATGGCGCGGGCGGCGTCGATGTCGCCGGCCATCACCGCGCCGTTCTGGGCGCCGCGCTCGCGCAGCAGGCGCGTCAGGCGACGGGTGTCGATGCCGGCGATCGCCACCACGCCACGATCGGCGAGCCACTCCGGCAGCGCGACCTGGCTGCGCCAGCTGCTGGGCCGGCGCGGCACGTCGCGCACCACCAGGCCGGCCGACCAGACGCGCGCGCCCTCGTCGTCCTCGGCGGTACAGCCGGTGTTGCCGATGTGCGGATACGTCAGGGTGACGATCTGGCGCGCGTACGAGGGGTCGGTGACGACCTCCTGGTAGCCGGTCATCGCGGTGTTGAACACCACTTCGCCGACCGAAAGGCCGGGCGCGCCGATGGAGACGCCTTCGAAGACGGTGCCGTCTTCAAGCGCGAGGATTGCAGGTGGGGTCACGAAGGTCGCCTACGTGGGGTTGCAGGAAGCCGCCGGAGCCGGTGGAATCCGGCGCCGGGACATGTGAATCAGGCGAGCGGGAATGATACGGAACCGCGACCCCAGGCGCCAGCGGCAGGGTGCCGGAACTGAACGCGCACGCCGCTACAGCAGGTCGCGCAGCCGCCAACTGCCGGGGGCGCGGCCGTGCAGGCGCGATGCCGCGTGCAGCGCGCCACGGGCGAACACGTCGCGGCTGGTCGCGCGGTGCACCAGTTCGATCCGCTCGCCGATGCCGGTGAACTGCACGGTGTGCTCGCCGACGATGTCGCCGGCGCGCAGGCTGGCGTAGCGGGGATCCGATCCGCCGCGCCCGGCCGCCGCGCCCAGGGCGATCGCCGTGCCGGAAGGCGCATCCTTCTTGTGCACGTGATGGGCTTCGACAATGTCGCAGTCCCAGCCGGGCAGCGCGGCGGCCGCGCGCTCCACCAGGTCTTCCAGCAGCGCCACGCCGAGGCTGAAATTGGCCGCCCAGACCAGCGGGATTCGCGCGGACGCCGCCGCCAGCGCCTCGCGTTGCGTGGCGCCCAGGCCGGTGGTGCCGGACACCAGGGCTGCGCCCCGCTCCACGCACAGCGCGAGTACCTGGTCGAAGGCCTCGGCCAGGCTGAAGTCGATGGCCACGTCGAACGCGGGCACGGCGCGCAGTTCCGCGGCGGCGAAATGCGGCACGCCATCCACCACGCGCTGGGCCGGCCGGCGCGACACCGCGGCCACCACCACGCAGCCCGGAACCGCACCGTCGGCACACAGGCGCATGAGCGCGTGGCCCATGCGCCCGCTGGCGCCATGGAGCATCAATCGGATGGGGGACGGCATCACGCAAGGCTAGCGGCGGTGCACGCCGCCGGCAAGGTCAGGGCCAGCGCGTGGCCGGCCACGCCGTGCTCAGGACGTCATGCGTTCCCAGAAGCCCTTGACGCCATCGACGAAGGTGCTGGCCTTGGGCGAGTGGCGGCGCGCGCCATCGCCGACGAACGTCGCTTCCAGCTGCTCCAGCAGCTCGCGCTGCTGGTTGGTCAGGTTGACCGGGGTCTCGATCACCACCTTGCAGTACAGGTCGCCCGGCGCGCGGCTGCGCACCGACTTCACGCCCTTGTCGCGCAGGCGGAAGACCTTGCCGGTCTGGGTTTCGGCGGGAATGCGGATCTCCGCTTCGCCGCCAAGCGTCGGCACGCGCGTGGTGTCACCGAGCGCGGCCTGGCCGATGCGGATCGGCACTTCGCAGTGCAGGTCGTCGCCGTCGCGCTCGAAGATCGGGTGCGGGCGCACGCGCACCTCGACGTACAGGTCGCCGGGCTGCGTGCCGGGAGGCCCCGCCTCGCCCTCGCCCGAGAGGCGGATGCGGTCACCGTTGTCCACGCCGGCCGGGATCTTGACCGACAGCACCTTCTCTTCCTCGACGCGGCCGTTGCCGCGGCAGGACGGGCACGGCGACTTGAAGGTCTGGCCGCGGCCGTGGCAATGCGGGCACGGCTGCTGCATCGAGAAGATGCCGCGCTGGAACCGCACCTGGCCACGCCCCTGGCAGGTGTCGCAGGTCTCGAGCTTGCCGTCCTCGGAGCCGGTGCCGTTGCAGGGATCGCAGGCGGCCAGCGTGGGCAGTTCGATGCGGCGCTCGACGCCCGCCACCGCCTCTTCGAGGTCGAGTTCCATCACGTAGCCGACATCGGCGCCGCGTCGCGGGCCGCGCGCGCCGCCGCCAGCGCCGCCGAAGATGTTGCCGAAAATGTCCCCGAAAATGTCGCCCATGTCCGGCTGGCCGGGACCGGCATTGCCGCCGCCCATGCCGTGCTCGAACGCGGCGTGGCCATGCTGGTCGTACATGCGGCGCTTGCCGCCGTCGGACAGCACTTCATAGGCCTCCTTGCACTCCTTGAACGCGGCCTCGGCCTCGTGGTTGCCCGGATTGCGGTCAGGGTGGTGCTTCATCGCGCTGCGGCGATAGGCCTTCTTCAGTTCATCGTCGCCGGCGTTGCGGGCAACGCCGAGGACTTCGTAGTAGTCGCGCTTGCTCATGGATCAGTGGTCATCTGTGTCGGGCGACGCACCCGTGCAACCGGGCGCGGAAACGACATCGGGAACCGCGCATACGCAGCCACGGTTCCCGACGTCACATACCGATGGCGGTCAGGCCTTGGAGTCGTCGTCCTTGACCTCGGTGAACTCGGCATCGACGACGTCGTCGCCGGCCGCCGGCGCACCGGCATCGCCACCCGCATCGCCACCACCCTGCTGGGCCGCGGCGGCGAAGAGCGCCTGGGCGGCCTCCTCGAGCACCTTGGTCCTGGCCTCGATCTGCACCTTGTCGTCGCCCTTCATGGCGGTCTCGACGTCGGCGATCGCGGCCTCGACCCGGCCGATCACGTCGCCCGGCACCTTGTCGCCGTTGTCCTTGATCGCCGTGCGCGTGCCGTGCACCAGCGCGTCCGCCTGGTTGCGGGCGCCGACCAGTTCGTGGAACTTCTTGTCGTCCTCGCGGTGCGCTTCGGCATCGGCCACCATCCGCTGGATTTCCTCGTCCGAAAGACCCGAGCCGGCCTTGATCTCGACCTTCTGCTCCTTGTTGGTCTTCTTGTCCTTGGCGGTGACGTGCACGATGCCGTTGGCGTCGATGTCGAACGACACCTCGACCTGCGGCATCCCGCGCGGGGCGGCGTCGATGCCGGTGAGGTCGAACTTGGCCAGCGACTTGTTGTAGCGGGCCTGCTCGCGCTCGCCCTGCAGCACGTGCACGGTGACCGCGGACTGGTTGTCCTCGGCGGTGGAGAAGGTCTGCGAGGCCTTGGTGGGCACCGTGGTGTTCTTCTCGATGATCTTGGTGAACACGCCACCCAGGGTCTCGATGCCGAGGCTCAGCGGGGTCACGTCGAGCAGCAGCACGTCCTTGACGTCGCCCGCCAGCACGCCGCCCTGCACCGCGGCGCCGATGGCGACCGCCTCGTCGGGGTTCACGTCCTTGCGCGGCTCCTTGCCGAAGAACTCGGCGACCGCCGCCTGCACCTTCGGCATGCGCGTCTGGCCGCCGACCAGGATCACCTCGTTGACGTCGCTGGCACGCAGGCCGGCGTCGTTGAGCGCGGTGCGGCACGGCTCGATGGTCTTCTTGATCAGGTCCTCGACCAGCGCCTCCAGCTTGGCGCGCGTCAGCTTGATGTTGAGGTGCTTCGGGCCCGAGGCGTCGGCGGTCACGTACGGCAGGTTGACCTCGGTGTGCTGCGCGGTGGACAGCTCGATCTTTGCGCGCTCTGCGGCATCGCGCAGGCGCTGCAGGGCCAGCGGATCCTTGCGCAGGTCCATGCCCTGGTCCTTGTTGAACTCGTCGACCAGGTAGTCGATGACGCGCTTGTCGAAGTCCTCGCCACCGAGGAAGGTGTCGCCGCTGGTGGCGAGCACCTCGAACTGCTTCTCGCCGTCGACTTCCGCGATCTCGATGATCGACATGTCGAAGGTGCCGCCGCCGAGGTCGTACACGGCGATCTTGCGGTCGCCGCCGTCCTTGTCCAAGCCATAGGCCAGCGCGGCCGCGGTCGGCTCGTTGATGATGCGCTTGACGTCGAGCCCGGCGATGCGGCCGGCGTCCTTGGTCGCCTGGCGCTGCGAGTCGTTGAAGTACGCAGGCACGGTGATGACGGCTTCGGTGACCTTCTCGCCCAGGTAGTCCTCGGCGGTCTTCTTCATCTTTTCCAGGATACGCGCGGAGACTTCCTGCGCCGACAGCTTCCGGCCGTCGCTGGTCGCGACCCAGGCGTCGCCGTTGTCGTGCTGGGCGATGGCGTACGGCACCAGGCCGATGTCCTTCTGCACCTCGGCGTCGGTGAACTTGCGGCCGATCAGGCGCTTCACCGCGTAGAAGGTGTTCTGCGGGTTGGTGACCGCCTGGCGCTTGGCCGACGCACCCACCAGCACCTCGCCGTCCTTGGTGTAGGCGACGACGGAGGGCGTGGTGCGGTCGCCCTCGCTGTTCTCGATGACGCGGGCCTTGCCGCCGTCCATGATCGCCACGCACGAGTTGGTCGTGCCCAGGTCGATGCCAATGATCTTTGCCATGGGATGTATGCCTCTTTGAGGTTTGTCTGGGGGGCGGCAAGCCGCCGATGACTGCTATCTGGGGACGCGGCGGGCGCCTTCAAGCGCCGGGGGCGCGGATTCAGTCGTCGCGGGCCACGGCGACGAGCGCCGGGCGCAGCAGCTGTTCGTTGAGCTGGTAGCCCTTCTGGAACAGCTGCGCGACCGCGCCGGCGGGAACGCCTGCGGCGTCCACCACGCTCATCGCCTGGTGCTGGTCGGGGTTGAACGCATCACCCGGCGCCGGCGCGAGCTGCACCAGCCCCTGGCTGGCCGTGACGCGCAGCAGTTCGCGCAGCGTCAGCTCCATGCCCGTGCGCATCGGATCGTCGGCCGCGCCCGCGAGCAGCGCCGCGTCGAGGCTGTCGAACACCGGCAGCAGGTCGCCGAGCAACTGCTTGTTGGCGAACCGGCAGGCATTCTGCACATCGCGCTGCAGGCGCTTGCGCTGGTTGTCAAGGTCGGCACGCTCCACCAGGGACTGCGCGCGCAGCTGCTCGAGCTCGCCGCGGAGGGCCTCGAGTTCGTCGTGCGGAATGGTGTCGGCGGCCTCGAGGGTATCGTCGGGCGTCTGTTCGTTGGTCATCGCTGTCAGGGTCCGGGAGTGTCGCGGTCCGCACTTTGTGGGGATGGCGGCTCCGGATTCAAGGCATTGCCCAGCATGTCGGCGGTGGCCTGCACCACCGGAATCACCCGGTCGTAGGCCATTCGCGTGGGGCCGATGACCCCGAGCACCCCCAGTACGCGCCCCCCTGCCCCGTACGGAGCGGTCACCAGCGACATGCCGGCCAGCGGCGCCAGCCCGGTCTCCTCACCGATGAACACGCGCACGCCCGGTGCCTTCACCGTGCGCTCCAGCAGCTGCAGTATTTCGCGTTTCTGCGCGAAGGCGTCGAACAGCTCGCGCAGGCGCTCGACGTCGGCCAGGTCCTGCACCCCGAGCAGGCGCGCCTGGCCGGAGACCACCACGTCCTCGTCGCCGGGCACCAGCACCTGCTCGGCGATTTCGGTGGTCGCCCGCAGCAGGCCCTCCATTTCGCTGCGCGCGGCGCGCAGGTCGCTGACCAGGGTGGCGCGGATCTCGTGCAGCGGGCGGCCGGCGAAATTGGCGTTGAGGTAGTTGGCCACCTGTTCGAGTTCGGCCGGGCCGTAGGGGCGCCGGGTCAGCACGATGCGGTTCTGCACCTCATGGTCGGCAAAGACCACGATCGCCATCACCCGCTGGCCGTCCAATGGCACGAAATCGATCTGCCGGAACGCGAACTGGCCGCGTCCCGGCACGCTGACCACGCCCACGAACCGGGTCATCGCCGAGACCAGCTCCGACGCGCTGCCGAGCAGCGACTGCGTGCCGCCGCCGGTTGCCAGCTCTCCGCGCAGGCGTGCCAGTTCCGGCTCCTGCAGCGGGCTCAGCTGCAGCAGCGAGTCGACGAACACGCGGTAGCCCTGCGGCGTGGGCACGCGCCCGGCCGACGCGTGCGGTGCCGCCAGCAGCCCGACCTCCTCCAGGTCGGCGAGGATGTTGCGGATGGTCGCCGGGCTGACATCCAGGCCGGCGTGGCGGGCCAGGGTCTGCGAACCCACGGGCTCGCCATCGCGGATGTGGCGCGCGATCAGGGTGCGCAGCAGCTGGCGTGCGCGGGCATCGAGGGGGTCATCGCGGCGTCGGGACATCCCGGGGGTATATGTCGCCCGGCTCCGAGTCGCAAGCGCTGCGACGCGGCGATGGCAGCCTGCCGTCCCTCGCGGCACAATCGCGTCCCATGCTCAAGCGCCTCTCCATCAAGGATTTCGCCGTCGTCGCCGCCACCGAGCTCGAGTTCGGGGCCGGTCTGACCGTGGTGTCGGGCGAGACCGGCGCCGGCAAGTCGCTGCTCGTCGATGCCCTCGGCTTCCTGTCGGGCCAGCGCGCCGACAGCGGCATGGTCCGGCATGCCGCGCAGCGCGCCGAGCTCGACGCCGACTTCGACCTCGCCGGCTCGCCGGCCGCGCAGGCCTGGCTGCGCGAACAGGAGTTCGACGACGGCGAGGCCTGCCAGCTGCGCCGCACCCTGCGCGCCGATGGCGGTTCGCGGGCGTGGATCAACGGACGCCCGGCCACGCTCTCGCAACTGGCCGCGCTGGCGGCTCACCTGGTCGAGATCCATGGCCAGCACGAGCACCAGGCGCTGCTGTCGCGCGCCAGCCAGCTCGCCCTGCTCGACGCCTTCGGCCGCCACGAGGCGCTGCTGGCCGCGGTGGCCGCCGCGGCGCGCGGCTGGGCCGCGCTGCTGCGCGAACGCGAGCAACTGACCGCCGCAGGGGATGTCTCCGACCGCATCGACTGGCTCGGCCACCAGCTGGGCGAACTCGAGCGCGAGGACCTGGATGCGGACGCCATCAGCGCGCTCGCCGCCGCGCATCGCCGCCAGGCCCATGCCACCACCCTGGTCGACGCCTGCGACGTCGCCCTCGCCCGCCTCGGTGACGGCCACGGCGCGCTGCCCGCCGAGCTGCACCAGCTGCGCGGCGGGCTGGCGCGGCTGCAGGACCACGAGCCGCGCCTGGGCGAGGTGCAATCCATGCTCGAGGGTGCCGCGATCCAGCTGGACGAGGCGGCGATCCTGCTCGACCGCATCCGCGCCGACCTGGACCTCGACCCCGCGCAGCTCGAGGACCACGAGCGCCGCCTCGCGCGCCTGCACGACCTGGCGCGAAAGCACCGCGTGGCACCCGAAGGGCTCGCCGCGCAGCGTGACGCACTGGCCGCCGAACACGAGGCACTGCACGCCTCAGCGCGGCGCCTCGGCAGCCTGGGCACCGAGATCGATGCCGCCGCGGAGGCCTGGCGCAAGGCCGCCGTGGCACTGGGCAAGGCGCGCGCGCGCGCCGGCAAGGCACTGGCTGTCGCCACCACCGCGCTCGTCGGCGAACTGGGCATGGGCGGCGGGCGATTCGAAGTCGCGCTGGAACCCACCGCCGGGGACGCTCCGGATGCGCAGGGCGCCGAGCGCGTCGAGTTCCTGGTGTCGGCCAATGCCGGGCAGCCGCCGCGACCGCTGCGCAAGGTCGCATCCGGCGGCGAACTGTCGCGCATTTCGCTGGCCATCGAAGTCGCCGCGCTGGGCCTCGACGCGGTGCAGACCATGGTCTTCGACGAAGTCGATTCCGGGATCGGCGGCGGCGTGGCGGAGATCGTCGGCCAGAAGCTGCGCGACCTCGGCAGCCGGCGCCAGGTGCTGTGCGTGACCCACCTGCCGCAGGTCGCGGCCCAGGGCCACGCGCACTACAGCGTCAGCAAGGCCGAACGCGGTGGCGTCACCCAGAGCGCGGTGCGCCTGCTCGACGACGGCGAACGCCAGGAAGAACTGGCGCGCATGCTGGGCGGGGTGGAGGTCAGCCGCGAGGCGCGTGCGGCCGCCAGGCGGCTGTTGCGCGATGCGGCGACAGGGGGCGTGGACGTCGCCGGCTGAGGCCTGCGGTCAGCGCTTCTTGCGCACGTACAGCACCAGCGAGTGCTCTTCGAGGATGTAGCCGTGCTGCGCGGCGATCCTGCTCTGCAGCTCCTCGATCTCCGGGCTCTCGAACTCGATGATGCGCCCGGTGTCGACGTCGACCATGTGGTCGTGGTGGCCACCGCGGTCGATCTCGTAGACCGCCGTGCCGCCCTCGAAATTGTGCTTGAGCACCAGCCCGGCCGCCTCGAACTGGGTCAGCACCCGGTAGACGGTGGCGAGGCCGATTTCATCGCCGCCTTCCAGCAGGTGGCGATAGATGTCCTCGGCGGTCATGTGGTGGTGCGCGGTCTTCTGCTCGAGCAGTTGCAGGATGCGCATCCGGGGATGCGTGACCTTCAACCCGGCCTTGCGAAGCTCATGGGTTTCCATGCCTGTTCCGTTCATTGGCGATTGGGGTGCCAGCTGCCGTGGAGCCGGTCGCGGCGGCCCGGCGAGTGTATCATCGCGGGGATTTCCGCCGTCCTGGGTTCCAATGCGCAAGCTCCTCGTCCCCGTCATCGTCGCCTGCCTCGCCACTGGCTGCGGGCTCGTCTACAAACAGCCGATCTACCAGGGCAACCTGCTGAAGAGCAGCGACGTCGCACAGCTGCAGGCGGGCATGAACCGCCAGCAGGTGTCGGCATTGCTCGGCACGCCATCGGTGCAGGACCCGTTCCACCAGGAGCGCTGGGACTACACCGCCAGCGAGCGCACCGGCCGCATCGGCAAGACCGAGGTGCACAACCTCACGCTGTGGTTCGAGGGCGACACGCTGGCCAAGTGGGAAGGCGACCAGTTCCCCGATCGCGACGCCGAAATGATCAAGGACGTGCGGCGCTCGTTCGGGCCGAACCTCGCGCGCGACAAGAAAAAGACGCGCTGACCGCTCAGCGGCGACGCGCGGCGCGCAGGCGCCTGGCATCCTTGGGGTCGACCTGCAGCGGCCGCAACAGCTCCACCCGGTCACCATCGCGCAGCGCGGTGGTGGCGGTGACACGCTCACCGAACACCGCGTAGCCAGCCACTGCTTGCAGCGGCAGGCCGCAGGCGGCAATGGCGTCGGCCACGCGCGCGCCGTCGCGCAGTTCCACTTGCACACTGTGGTGCGTGCGTGGAAACGCGAGCACCACTTCGACGCGCACCTCAGGCGTCCGGATCGTCGGCGATGCGCACGAAGTCGTCGACCATGCGGTCGACCAGCCCCTGGAAGCCGAGCTTCATCGCCGGCGCCAGCAGGCGGCTGCGCGGCTCGAAATCCAGGCTCAGCGTGACCTTGCACGCCGACTCGTCGAGCGCGTGGAACTCCCAGCGGCCTTCGAGGCGCTTGAACGGGCCATCGCGCAGGTGCATGTCGATGCGCTGCGGTGGCGTGAGCAGGTTCTCCGTGGTGAACCAGGTGCGCATGCCGGCGATGCCGAGTTCGAGGCGACCGAGCACGCGCCCCGGTGCGGACTCGAGCACTTCGGCACGATCGCACCACGCGAACCGTGCCGGATACGCCGCGATGTCGTTGACCAGCGCGAACATCCGCGACGCGGCGTGTCCGACCAGGGCTGAGCGCTTGATGATGGGCATGTGGGCAGGCGGTCTCGCGTTCCTTTCCCGCCCCGTGCCGTGTGAGAATGACGCGATGGGCAAGACTGCTGGCAAGGATAAGGGAAAGAGCGGCGCCGGGGGCACGATCGCGCTCAACAAGCGCGCGCGCCACGAGTACCACCTCGAGGACCGTTTCGAAGCCGGCATGGCGCTGCAGGGCTGGGAACTGAAGGCGATCCGCGCAGGCCGCGCCAACATCACCGAGAGCTACGCGGTGGTGCGCAGCGGCGAGATCTTCCTGTTCGGCGCGCAGATCACCCCGCTGCTGCAGGCGTCCACGCACGTCATCGCCGATGACCGCCGCACGCGCAAGCTGCTGCTGCACCGTCGCGAGATCGACATGCTGGTCGGCAAGGTGGAACGCGACGGCTACACCATCGTGCCCAGCGCGATGTACTGGAAGGGCAACAAGGTCAAGATCGAGATCTCGCTGGCCAAGGGCAAGCAGACCCACGACAAGCGCGACGCCGCCAGGGACCGCGACTGGGCGCGCGACAAGCAGCGCGTGATGCGGCGCCACAACCGCGACGCCTGAGCGGCTTCATCCCACGCCGGCATCGTCGGGCAGCGTGAAGCGGAAGCGCGCGCCCTCGCCCACCCTGCCCTCCGCGGTGATGCTGCCGCCGTGGCGCTCGATGATGCGCTTCACCGAGGCCAGGCCGATGCCCTCACCGACGAATTCGTCCTGCGCGTGCAGACGCTGGAACGGACGGAACAGCTTGCCGGCGTACGCCTCGTCGAAGCCGACGCCGTTGTCGGCCACCTCGAACCAGGTCTCGCCGGCATGTTCGACCCGGTGGAAGGCGATGTGGCCGCGCTCCCGGCCGCGGGTGAACTTCCAGGCGTTGCCGAGCAGGTTGTTGAGCAGGTTCCTCACCAGCACGCTGTCTCCTGATGCGTGCAGGCCGGGCTCGATCTGCGCGTCCACCTGCCGCTGCGGATCGCCGTGGCGCAGGTCGGCGACGATGTCCGCCGCCATCGCCGACAGGTCCAGGGGCTCGCGGCGCAGCTCGCCGCGGGACACCCGAGACATCTTCAGCAAGGCATCGATCAGCTCGCCCATGCGCGCCGCTGCGGCGCGCACGCGCGCGAGATAGCCACGCCCGGCATCGTCGAAGGCATCGGCATGGCGTTCGCCCAGCACGCGCGTGAAGCCGTCGATCGCCCGCAGCGGTGCACGCAGGTCATGCGAGATGGTGTAGGCGAAGGATTCCAGCGCCTCGTTGGCCCGCGTGAGTTCGCGCGTGCGCAGCGCGACCCGCGCCTCGAGGGTGCGGTTGAGCGCGTTGATCTGCGCCTCGGCGCGCACGCGGTCGGTGATGTCCTCCACCTGCGCCAGGCTGGCCACGTCCTGGCCCACGTCGCCCGGCACCTGCGCGTACGTCAGCAGCACATGGCGCAGCTCGCCGTCGTCGCGCCTGAGCTCGCGCGTCACGCGGTACACGCTGCCGGTCGCCGCGCGCGAGCGCTCTTCGGCGGCGTCGCCGGTGCCGCTGAACAACGCCTGGAAGTCGCGACCCATCAATTCCTCGGGCGACGCGCGCAGGATGTTGGCCAGGGCCAGGTTGGCATCCACCACGCGCCCGTCGCGGTCGAGCAGCGCCTTGCCGATCGCCGAAAAGCGCATCGCACTGCGGAAGCGCAGTTCGCTGCGCCGGTACGACTCGCTCATGCGCGCCGCGATCTGCTGCGCGCGCGACTGGGTCCGCGCCAGCGACAGCGCCACAGCGAACATCAGGAATGAGGCCAGCATGCCCAGCACGATCGTGCCCTGGGTGCCGAGCAGCGCCGACCCGCCGTTGCCGGCGCGCACCTGGTGGAAGTCCAGCCGCCAACGCCGGCCGTACACCTGCTCTTCGACGCTGTGGGTGACAGCGGCGGCATGCTTTCCGGGCGCAAGCACCGCATCGTGCGCATACACCAGCGTCTCGACACCGTCGCCGATGTCGACGATGCGCAGCCCCGGCGTGCCGGGCGCGTCCGCCACTGCCTGCTCGACGAAACCGTCGAGGCGGAATGGCGCGCAGACCCAGCCGGCCAGGGCCGCGGCGCGTGCGGACGGGTCGGACGGCACGATGCCCGCCCGGTACACCGGCGCGAAGATCACCAGGCCGCGCCCCGCTCCCACCTGCGCGAGTTGCAGCGGCGCGGTGATGCGCGCGGCCCCGCTGTCGCGCGCGGCCAGCATCGCCGCCGCGCGGGTGGGCTCCTGCAGCATGTCGAAACCGATGGTGTTGACGTTGGCGATCGTGCGCGGTTCCAGCAGGACCACCGGCCCGTACTGCGCACGCGCACCCGGCGGATCCACGTTGAACAGCCCCATCCCGGCCGCGCGGCGCCTGAGCTGCAGTTCCTGCAGGGCGGCCGGCGACAGCGCCTCGGCGTAACAGAGCCCGAGCATCGCCGGAAACCTGCGGTCGAGTTCCAGGCCGTCGGTGTAATGCCGCCACTGTTGCGGGCTGGGTGCCTGCACGGTGGCGAACAGCGACACGCCGCCACGGGTGATCAGTTCGTAGGTGAGCAGTTGCTGGCGCAGGCGCGCGACTACCTGTTCGGCCTCGCCCGCCAGCCGCGCCTGTGCAAGCTCGCGCTCGCGCGTGCCGGCACCGGTGGCGTAGATGGCCACCAGCGCGAGCGAAGCCACCAGCACCAGCGCGGCCAGGAGGTAGCCGTGCCGCGATGGCAGGGCGTCGGGTGACAGCAGGGCCTCGTCGGCGGTCATCGGCAGGAGCATACCGGCTGCGCGGCGACCCTTCCGGATGAACGTTGCCCGGCGCGGCTGCAGGCACCGGCCTTGCACGCGGCGCACGCGACCCTATACTTCACCTGTCTCGCAGTTTCACTGCCTTTCCGGCAGATGCCAGCTTTCCCGATCATGGGGGTGCACTGGCTTCGACGGGGGTCGCGAAATCGCCTGGCGCATGCCGAGGGGGTAGCTTTCCTCGTAAATCCAGCTGCAAAACTCTAGTTGCCAACGACGACAACTACGCTCTCGCCGCTTAAGGCGTAAGCCCCGAACCCACTTGTGCCCGTGCTCGTGGATGTAGGGTCATTATCACGGAACCGGCTGCGGTGGTTGCCTGTCAACCGCGGCTTAACAAAAACAGGCTGGTCCTGGGGTGCGCTTCGCCCACTGTGCTGCCACAGGACGAGACCCAACGGTGAGCTAAGCATGTAGTGCCGGGGATGGAGTGCCTTCGGACGGGGGTTCGATTCCCCCCACCTCCACCATCCACGAACGAACCCGACCCCACACGGTCGGGTTTTTTCGTTCTGGTCCACGTGAACCCACGCCCGCGCCGGGCGCCGTCGCGGGGGCCTGTGCGATCCTATGCACCATGGACGCGCCCCCTTCCCAGCGTTGCCTGGCCACATGAGCATCGACCCGTTTGCCGCCGGCGACGCACGCCCGCGCGTGCTCGTCGTCGACGACGACGCCGACATCGTCGCTCTGCTGGCGCGCTATCTGGGCAGCAACGGATTCGTGGTCTCGAGCGCCGCCAGTGGCGCCGACCTGCGCGAGGCCCTGGCCGGTGCGCTGCCCGACCTGGTGCTGCTCGACCTGGGTCTTCCCGACGAGGACGGCCTGTCGCTGCTGCAGCACCTGCGCCAGCAGTGGCGGCTTCCGGTGATCGTGGTCAGCGGACGTGGCGAAGCGGTGGAACGCGTGGTCGGGCTGGAGCTGGGTGCCGACGACTACATCGCCAAGCCCTTCGATTTCCGCGAACTGCTGGCGCGCGTGCGCTCGGTGCTGCGGCGCGCGCCGGCGGTGGCCGCGGACGTCCCCGCGCCGGCCCCGACGCCGATCCGGCGCCTCGCGTTCGAAGGCATGGTGCTCGACCTTGCCGCGCGCAGGCTGGCCGACGCGGGCGGCCGCGATATCCCGCTGACCACGGGCGAGTTCGACCTGCTGCGCGCCTTGCTGCAGCACCCCAACGAAGTGCTGAGCCGCGACCGGCTGATGAACACGCTGCACGGGCGCGAGGCCGGGCCGTTCGATCGCGCGATCGACGTCGGCATCGCGCGGCTGCGGCGCAAGATCGAGCGCGATCCGGCAACGCCCGAGCTGATCCGGTCGGTGCGCGGTGCCGGCTACCTGCTCGCTGCCGACGTCTGCCCGGCATGAGCGACGCGGGCGCCATCCCGGGACTGTTCGAGGCCGTGCCCGACGCCTTGCTGGTGGTCGACGGCGAAGGTCGCGTAGTGCGCGCGAACGCGCACGCGGAAGTCCTGTTCGGACACGCACGCGGCGCGATGGTGGGCCTGGAGATCGAGGACCTCGTGCCGGAAAGCGCGCGTGCGCGCCACCGCGTGTATCGCGACCGCTACATGTCGGCCCCGCACGTGCGACCGATGGGCGCCACCGGCCAGACCCTGGTGGGCCTGCGCAGCGACGGCACGAAGTTCCAGATCGAGATCGCGTTGAGTCCGCTGGACAGTGCGGACGGCAAGCGCTTCCTCGCCTCGGTGCGCGACATTTCCGGCAGCCAGCGCGTGCAGCAGGCGTTGGCGCGGGCCCGCTACGACGCGATCGCGGCGCGCATCGGCCAGCTGGCGCTGGAGGCGGCGGCGGAATCGAGCCTGCTCGAGGAGCTGCCGCCGCTGCTGGTGGAGGCGCTGGGCGTGCAGGCGGTGGCGATCGTCGCCGCCGCATCCGGCCAGCAGGCGGCCGCCGTGCGCGGTGCCGCGGGCACCGGCTGGCAGGCCGGGAGCACCGTGCCGCGGCCCTTCGCCGGCGAGCACCGGGACGCCTGGATCATCGGCGACATCGCCGCGGATCCATCTGCCGCCGCGCTGTTCCCGTTGCCGCTGCCGCCTTACGGCAGCGCGGTGCTGGTGCCGGTGTTCGAACATCGCCGGGTGACGGGCGCGCTGCTGGCGGCATCGCGCGAGACGCGCCGCTTCGACCACGATGCCTGCCACCTGCTGCAGACGGCGGCCACCACGCTGTCGACCTACGTGCAGCAGCGGCGCGCCGAAGAGCACCTCGCCCACGCGCAGCGGCTGGACGCGATCGGCCAGCTCACCGGCGGCGTGGCCCACGACTTCAACAACCTGCTCACGGTGATGTCCGGCAGCCTGCAACTGCTGGAGCCGGAAATCGCCAGCACCGATGGCCAGGCGCTGCTGGCCAGCGCGCTGCGTTCAGTCAGCCGCGGCGCCGAACTCACCGCCAAGCTGCTGGCGTTCGCGCGCCGGCAGCGCCTGCAACCGAGCGCCGTCGACGTGCCACGGCTGCTGCACGACCTGGAACAGGTGCTGCGGCGCACGCTCGGCGACAGCGTGCGCCTGCGCGTCGAGGTGGCACCCGGGCTGCCTCCCGCGTACGTCGATGCCGGCCAGCTCGAGGCCGCATTGCTCAACCTGGCGCTCAACGCGCGCGACGCGCTGGGCCGCGGTGGCGAGATCGTGTTCACGGCGGCCCCGGACGAGGTCGGCGCGGACCAGGCCAGCGCGGAACTCCCGGCCGGCGACTACCTGTGCCTCGGCGTCAGCGACGATGGCAGCGGGATGCCGCCCGACATCCTGGCGCACGCGATGGAGCCGTTTTTCACCACCAAGGGCCGCGAACGCGGCAGCGGCCTCGGCTTGAGCATGGTGTACGGCTTCGCGCGCCAGAGTGGCGGAGGCCTCGTGATCGACAGCGTGCCCGGGCACGGCACCGCGGTCCGGCTGTATGTGCCTGTGGCGCGCGACGCAGCTGCCGGAGTCGAGCCACTGGCCCGCCCCGCCGCCGGCAGCGGCCGGGGCGAAGGCGTACTGGTGGTCGAGGACGACGCCGCGGTGCGCGCGATCGCGGTGGCGTTCCTGCGCGGCGCCGGCTACCGGGTGCTGGCGGTGGCCGACGGCGAGACCGCGCTGCGCGTGCTGCGCGAAGAGCCGGCGATCGCCCTGCTCTTCAGTGACGTCATGCTCGGCCCGGGGATCGACGGCAAGGCGCTGGCCCGTGAAGCGCTCGCGTTGCGCCCGGGCCTTGCCGTGCTGTTGACCTCTGGCGACGAGGAACACGCCGCCGACGCCGGTGGCGGCCAGGGCCTGCGCCTGCTGCGCAAGCCCTGGCGGCGCGAGCAGCTCGCCGACGCGGTGCGCCGGGAACTGCAGGCGGGTTGAGGCGAAGGCGCGGCGCCGTGTACGCGCCTAGTGGCAACGCGCCTCACCCGCCAGCACCGCACGCAGGCCGGCTTCGTCGACGATGCCGATCCGCCGGCCGTCGACGTCGATCATGCCGTGCGCCTGCAGGCGCGACAGCGCCCGGGTCACGGTTTCCAGGGTGATCGCCAGGAAATTGCCGAGTTCGGCGCGCGTCATGCGCAACTGCAGCAGCTGCGGGTCAAGACCCATGGCGGCGAACCGCGCCGACAGGTCGAGCAGGAACGCCACCACGCGCTGGTCGGCGCCCAGCGTGCCGATGGCCAGCATCCAGCGCCAGTCGCGGCGGATCTCGGAAGCCAGCAGCGAGGTCAGGCGCTCGCGTACCTCGGGCATCAGGTCGTCGGGGCGCGCGCACGGCAGTTCCCAGACCTCGGCGGCGTCGAGGGCCACCGCATCGCAGGCCTGCGCCGGCATGTCGACCGCATCCAGCCCGAGCAGGTCGCCGCGCATGCGGAACCCGGTGATCTTCTCGCGGCCATCCTCGCTGAGCACGCTGGTGCGGAAGCAGCCCGAGCGCACGTAGTACAGCGACTGCCGCGGCTGGCCGGCGTGGAACAGCACCTGGCGTGCCGCCAGGCGATGCACGCGCGGTGGCCAGCGCAGCAGCAACGCCTCGAGTGCCGGCACCACGGGTGCCTGGCGATCGGCCGACCATGCGGCGGCGGGGCCGCGGAGGTGAGGGTCGAACAGGCTCGCGGGAGGAACTGGCTGGAGCATCGGGACGTCCACTGGATTGCGTTGCGATGCAATCTAATGGGCGTGGCGCGTCCCACGGGCAGCGGTCGGTAACCGTTGGTAACGGAATGTAACCGTGGCCGCGCGCGTTCAGTGCGACAGCAGCAACGGCACCGGCGAGCCCAGCAGCAGCTCGCGGGTCACGCCACCCATCACCCACTCGCGCAGCCGCGAGTGGCCATAGCCACCGGCCACGATCAGCTGCGCCGGCATCTCGCGCGCATGCTCAAGCACGATGGCGCTCACCGCGCGGCCGCGAGCGGCCTGCACCACCATGTCGGCGCGCACCGCGTGCCGCGCCAGGTGGGCGGCGACATCGACGAGCGCCTGCTCGCCTTCGGCGCCCGGCGAAGGGTCGACCACGACCACGTCCACGCGCGACGCATCGCGCAGCAGCGGCAGTGCGTCGTGCAGTGCGCGCGCGGCCTCCGCGCCAGGGCGCCAGGCGAGCAGCACCGCCCCACCCGCCTCCGGTGCGGCCGCGCCAGGTGGCACGACCAGCACCGGGCGTCCCGAACCGAGCAGCAGGGACGCCACGAAGTCGTGCGCCACGCTGCCCTCCGCACCATCGTTCGCCGGCCCCGCGACCACCGCGAGATCGGCGTTGTGGGCCATGTCGACCGACACGCGCGGTGGATCGGAAAAAAGCGCCTCGACCACGCGCACCTCGACCTGGACACCGTGGCCCGCGAGCGCGGCGCGCCGGGACGCGGCGTTGGCCTGGCCTTGGGCGCGCAAACGGTCGTGCACATCGCCGATCGCGATATCCGGCATCAGTCCCCAGGGGTTGGCTGTCGGCATGGGCAGGTTGACGATCTCCAGGATCGTCAGTTGCGCGTCGAACCGCCTGGCCAGCGCGAGCGCGGCGGTGATCGCGGCCTCGTCGCCCGGGGTGGCGGTGACGGGGACATACAGGCTCCTGGGCATGCGCGGCTCCGCGATCGCAAGGTGGGAACGCCGGGTGTATTCCGTCAAACGGAAAAGGGCCGCGCGAGCGGCCCTTCTCCTGGCGCAACCGACGGCGGATCAGCCGCGCAGCGGGACCACGCGGATCTCGACGCGACGATTGGCCGCGCGACCCTGCTCGGTGGAGTTGTCGGCGATGGGCATGTTCTTGCCGAAGCCGACGATCTCGAAGCGTTCGCGCTGCAGGCCCTGGCCGATGAGATAGTTGCCCACCGCCGACGCGCGCTGCTCGGAGATGCGCTGGTTGACGGCGTCGCCGCCGATGTTGTCGGTGTGCCCGGCCACTTCCACGATGGTCTGGTTGTACTCGGCCAGGGTGCGCGCCACGTTGTTGAGCGCCGGGTAGAACTGCGGCTTGAGCGCGGTCTTGTTGAAGTCGAAGGTCACGCCATCCGGCAAGTTGAGCTTGATGGTGTCGCCCTCGCGGTCGACGATGATGCCGGTGCCCGCGGTCTGGCGGCGCAGCTCGGCTTCCTGGCGGTCCTGGTAGACGCCGACGGCGCCACCGGCCAGTCCACCCACGCCCGCACCCACCAGCGCGCGCTGGCGGCGCTCGGTGGCGTCGGAACCGCTCAGCAGGCCGGCGACGGCGCCGATCCCCGCACCGATCAGCGCGCCGCGCTGGGTCCGGTTGGGATCGTTCGGATCGCTGGTCTGGCCGGTATAGGTGGCGCAGCCGGAGATGAGGACGGCGCTCGCTGCCGCAGTGGCGAAGAAGATACGGGGGGCTGTACGCATGGGGAACTCCTGGTCGGGCGGCATGCGCCCGGGGGTGGGTGATGAATGACCGGGCTCACGCTAACCGCGATGGTGTCCGCGCGGGGTGACGGCCCAGCGGCTATTCAGCTGACAGAAAGCCACCGCTGTAGACGCGTGGAATGCGGTCGTTCAAACCCACCAGCACTTCGTACGGAATCATGCCGGCCGCGGCCGCCACCTGTTCCGCCCGCAGCTCGGCATCGCCCTGGCGGCCGATCAGCACGACCTCGTCTTCGTTCCACGCGCTGTCGCGGCCGATGTCGACCATGAACTGGTCCATGCACACCCGCCCGACGATCGGATACCCGCGACCGCGCAGCAGCACGGTGCCGCGCGAGGACAGCGCACGCGGATAGCCGTCGCCGTAACCGATGGGCACCGTCACCACGCGGGTGTCCGTGGCCGGTGTCCAGGTGCCGCCGTAGCTGACCGCATGCCCGGCCTGCACCACCTTGAAATAGACCACGCGCGAAACCAGCGAAAGCGCCGGCTGCACCGCCACCGTGGCACGCGCCCCGGCACCCGGCAGCACGCCGTACAGCAGGATGCCGGGACGCACCATGTCGAGTCGCGTGTCCGGGCAATGCAGCACGCCGCCGGAGTTGGCGATGTGCCGGGGCGGCACTGGCGCGCCGATGCGGCCGAAGTGCGCGCAGGCGTCTTCGAACCGCGCCAGTTGCAGCGCCGTCGTGGGCGAGTCGGGTTCGTCCGCGCAGGCGAGGTGCGAATAGATCCCGGCCAGCCTGATCCAGCGCGACGCCACCGCGGCCTCGATGAAGGGCCCGGCGCTCCAGGCATGCACGCCGATGCGCTCCATGCCGGTGTCGATCTTCAGGTGCACCGTGGCGTGGCGACCCATCGACGCGGCCGCGGCCTCGACGTGGCGCAGCTTCTCCAGCGACGACACGGTGATTTCGAGGTCGTGGACCAGGTACTGCGCCACCTGCGGCCCGTAGATGCCGCCCAGCACCAGGATCGGCACGCTGATGCCGGCACGGCGCAGCGCGATGCCCTCCTCGGGGAAGGCCACGCCCAGGTGCTCGACGCCATGCACCTGCAGGTGGCGTGCCACCTGCACCAGGCCGTGGCCATAGGCGTTGGCCTTGACGATGGCCATCACCGGCACGCCGGCGTGGGCACGGATGGCACGCAGGTTGCCGGCGATGCGGTCGAGGTCGACCAGGATCCGCGTCGGGCGCTCGGCGGCATGCAGGCCCATGCCGCTACTCGAAGCTGCCCACCGAGTCGTGGGCGAGGTTGTCGAAGCGCGTGTACTCGCCGAAGAACTTCAGTTTCACCGAACCCGTGGGCCCGTTTCGCTGCTTGCCGATGATCACCTCGGCAAGGCCCTTGTCGGGCGAGTTTTCCTTGTTGTAGTAGTCGTCGCGGTAGATGAAGACGATCACGTCGGCGTCCTGCTCGATCGCGCCCGACTCGCGCAGGTCGGCCATCACCGGGCGCTTGTCGGCGCGTGTTTCCAGCGAGCGGTTGAGCTGCGACAGCGCCAGCACCGGCACGTTGAGTTCCTTGGCCAGGCTTTTCAGCGAGCGCGAGATCTCGGAGATCTCGGTGGCGCGGTTCTCGCTGTTGCCCGGTACCGCCATGAGCTGCAGGTAGTCGATGACGATCAGGCCGAGGTCGTGTTCGCGCTTCAGACGTCGCGCCTTGGCGCGCAGCGAATCGGGCGACAGCGCCGGGGTGTCGTCGATGAAGATCTTGGTTTCCTTGAGCAGGCGGATCGCGCTGGACACGCGGCTCCAGTCCTCGTCCTCGAGCAGGCCGGTGCGCAGGCGGGTGGCATTGACGCGGCCCACGGACGAGATCAGTCGCAGCGCGAGCTGGCTGGCCGACATTTCCATGGAGAACACGGCCACGGCCTTCTTGGTCTTCATGGCGGCGTACTCGGCCATGTTGAGCGCCAGCGTAGTCTTGCCCATCGCCGGGCGCGCGGCCAGGATCAGCAGGTCGGTGGGCTGCAGGCCGGCGGTCATCTCGTCGAATTCGACGTAGCCGGTGGGCAGTCCGGTGATGCCGCCGCCGTTGGCGTAGCGCGTCTGCAGCACGTCGAAGGCTTCGGCCATCGCCTTGTTGACCGGGGTGAAGTCGGTGCGGCCACGGTTGCCGGCCTCGGCGATCGCGAACACGTCCTGCTCGGCCTTGGCGAGCAACTCGGAACTCTCGCGGCCACCTGGCTGGAAGCCGTCGTTGACGATGGTGGTGCCGACTTCGATCAGCTGCCGCAGCACGGCCTTGTCGCGCACGATCTCGGCGTAGGCGACGATATTGGCCGCCGACGGCGTGGTGCTGGCCAGTTCAACCAGGTACGCGCCGCCCGCCACCATCTCCGACTGCCCCTGCGACTCGAACCACTCGCCCAGGGTCACCGCATCGTAGGGACGGTTGCGCTCGGCGAGTTCCTTGATGGCGCGAAAGATCAGCTGGTGGTCGCGACGGTAGAAGTCGGACTGGTCGAGCTGGTCGCCAACGCGGTCGTAGGCCTCCGGCGAGAGCATCAGCCCGCCCAGCACGGCCTGCTCGGCCTCGACCGACTGCGGCGGTATGCGCAGCTGTTCGACCCGGGCATCGCCACGCCCCTGGAAGGCGGGGCCTTCGTGCTGGAAGCCCGGTCGTGCACTCATCGGTATCAGGACTCCCCTTGTGGGACCGTCGCCGCGGCCCTTTCTTCGTTGTCGGATTGTTATCGTAGCCCCCGCTGCCGGAAAGCGCTGCAGATAACACTGTGGATAACCGGTGGGCATCGCACGGCGTGAGACGACGGAAAACGAAGACGGGCGCCTCTCGGCGCCCGTCGACGGAAACGCTTGGAACCCGATCAGGCGGCTTCGGGCGCCACCACCACGGTGACCGTGGTGTCGATGTCGGCGTGCAGGTGCAGCACGACCTCGTACTGGCCGGTGGCGCGGAACGCGCCCTCGCCCAGCACCACTTCCGACTTCTCGACCGGATGGCCGGCCTTGGTCAGCGCCTCGGCGATATCGCGCGGGCCGACCGAGCCGTACAGCTTGCCTTCGGTGGAGGCGTTGGCGTAGATCGTGACACTCACGCCCTCGAGCGACGCCAGGCGCGTGTTGGCTTCGTCGTGCGACGCCACGGCCTTGGCTTCGTACTCGGCGCGGCGCGCCTCGAAGTCGGCGAGGTTGGAGGCGGTGGCGGGAACGGCCTTGCCCTGCGGCACCAGGAAATTGCGGCCGTAGCCCGGCTTCACGTCGACCTTGTCGCCGAGGTTGCCGAGGTTCACGACCTTCTGCAGGAGGATCAGTTGCATGGTGGAGCTCCGTATTCGTTAGCGGCGCATGGCGCCGCAACTATGGCTGTCCGAACGGACGGTGTGAGGCGGACGCGCCTCCCGTACCGGGAGGCGCGCGCGATCACATGGTGTGGTTGTCGGTGTACGGGATCAGGGCCAGGAAACGGGCGCGCTTGACGGCCGTGGCCAGCTGGCGCTGGTACTTCGCCTTGGTGCCGGTGATGCGGCTCGGGACGATCTTGCCGTTCTCGGTCACGTTCTGGCGCAGGGTGTTGAGATCCTTGTAGTCGATCTCCTTGACACCCTCGGCGGTGAACTTGCAGAACTTGCGGCGGCGGAAGAACTTGGACATGTGCGTGCTCCTCAGGCGGCTTCGGTGGTGTCGGTGTCGGACTCGGGCTTGTCGCCCTCGCCTTCACCCTGGTCGTCACGCGGGCGGCGTTCGCCGCGCTCGGGACGGTCGCCGCGGTCGGGACGGTCGGTCTTCTCCGGCTTCTCGTCCTTGTTCTTCATGATCAGGGACTGTTCGGTGTCGGCCTCTTCGCGGCGGATCACCAGGTGGCGCAGGATGGCGTCGTTGAAGCGGAAGCCTTCCGCCAGCTCGTCGAGGACGGCCTGGCCGACTTCGATGTTGAGCAGCACGTAGTGGGCCTTGACCAGGTTGTCGATGGGATACGCCAGCTGGCGCCGGCCCCAGTCTTCGAGACGGTGGATCTTGCCCTCGCTGCCTTCGATCAGCGTCTTGTAACGCTCGACCATGGCAGGCACCTGCTCGCTCTGGTCCGGATGGACCAGGAACACGATCTCATAGTGACGCATGTGTATTTCCTTGTGGATATCGGCCGCGACGCGAGTCGCAGGCCCGGATAGCCCCCGGCAGTGGAACGAGCGGCCGTGGGGCAAGGTCTCCCGGCGAACGGGAGCCGGCAAGTATGGCAGCCCGGCGGCCGCGGGCGCAAATCGTGGCCTGCCGCGCCTTCAGGCGGGCCTGCGCGACCGTGGCGGGAATTTCAGCCCCCGACTGCGCCCTTGGCAGCCTGCTGCCCGGCGATCCAGGCGTCGATGTGCTGCTCCAGCGTCTCCAGCGGCACGGAGCCGGTGACCAGCACGGCGTCGTTGAAGTCGCGCAGGTCGAACGCGGGGCCCAGCGCGGCCTCGGCGCGGGCGCGCAGCTCGGAGATCTTCAGCTGGCCGATCTTGTAGGCCAGCGCCTGGCCGGGCCAGCCGATGTAGCGGTCGATCTCGTTGGTGACGTCCTGCAGCGTCTTGGGCGAATTGTCCATGAAGTAGTCGATCGCCTGCTGCCGGCTCCAGCCCTTGGCGTGCATGCCGGTGTCGACCACGAGCCGCACCGCGCGCCACATGTCGTAGGCCAGCTGGCCCATGCGGTCGAGCGGATCGTCGTAGAGGCCCATGTCGTAGCCGAGGCGCTCGGCGTACAGGCCCCAGCCTTCGCCGTAGGCGGTGAAGTAGCCGACGCGGCGGAAGGTGGGCACGCCGGGCAGTTCCAGCCCGCGCGCGAACTGGAAGTGGTGGCCGGGCACCGCTTCGTGCAGCGACAGGGCCATCATTTCCCAGGTCGGGCGCACCTCGGGCCGGTACAGGTTGACGTAGTAGTAGCCGGCGCGGCTGCCGTCGGTGGCGCCGGGCTGGTAATAGGCGGTGGTGGTGTCGGGTGCGATGTTGTCGGGGATCGGGCGCACGCCGTACGGGAGCCGCGGAATGGTGCGCGCGATCTTCACCAGCTCCGGGTCGATGCGCTTGGAGATCGCCTGGTAGGCCTCGAGCAGGGCCTCGGGGGTCTCGTGGAAGTACGCCGGGTCGCTGCGCAGGTGCTCGAAGAACGCCGCGAGGTCACCCTTGAAGCCGACCTCGCCCTTGACCCGCTCCATCTCGCCGCGGATGCGCGCCACTTCGCGCAGGCCGATGGCGTGGATCTCCTCGGCGCCGAGCTCGGTGGTGGTGAACTGGCGGGCCAGGAAGTCGTAGTAGGCACTGCCGCCGGGCAGGTCGGCGGCGGCGATGGTCTCGCGCGTCGCGGGCAGGTATTCGGTTTCGAAGAACTCGGCGAAGCGCCGGTATGCGGGGACGATGTCGCTGGCCACCACCGTGCGCGCCTCGGCCTCCAGGCCGGCCCGCTCCGCCTGCGGCACACCGTCGCGGAAACGGGTGAACGGGCGGTAGAAGGGGCTCCGCCGCGGATCTGCCACCACCTGCGCGGCGATCTGCCCGGGGATGCGCTCCATCAGCACGCGCGGCGGCACGTTGCCCGCGGCCATGCCTTCGCGCAGCAGCACGATGGTGGCGTCGACCTGCGCCGGGATGCCGCGCATGCGCGCCAGCCAGTCGCGGTAGTCCTTGACGGTCGCGAACGGCAGCACCTCGGCGATGCCTTCGGCGGTCTGCACACCGCCGCGCTGGCTGACGGCGCGCTGGTACTCGCGGTACTGCTGGCGCTCGACGGCCTTCTCCAGCTGCCAGGCCATGACGTCGTAGCTGAGCTGGTCCTGCGCCGGCAGTGCTGCACGGTCGATGGCGCGCAGGCGCGCCAGCGCATCGCGGTCGGCCGCCTGGTGCGCTGCGATCGCCGCCAGCGAGATGTCGCTCCAGCGGTCGTTGTAGAGGGCATCGCCGCGATAGCTGGCCGTTTCCGGGGATTCGCGCAGGCCGCGCTCCCACTCTTCGTCGAAGAAGCGGTGGAGCTCGGCGGATGCAGTGCCGGCTTTCGCCGATGGGGAAGCCGGGGCGTCGGCCGCGACCGCCACGGTGGTCAATGCGACGGACAGCAGCAACAGCATCAGCACGCGCGACATGGCGGGTCCGGAGAAGCGGGAATGGCCCCGGAGTCTAACCGCGTGACGGCGTCAGGCGGCCTTGTCGGCGTCGGTGGTGAAACTCTCACCGCAGCCGCACTCGGCGGCGACGTTCGGGTTGCGGAACACGAACTGCTCGTTCAAGCCGTTCCTGGTGAAGTCCATCTCGGTGCCGTCCACGAGCTCGAGGCTGTCGGCGGTGACGTAGATGCGCACGCCGTCCTGCTCGAACACGGTGTCGCCCTCGCGCGCGTCGCGGGCAAGGTCAACGGCGTAACCCCAGCCGGAACAGCCGGTGCGGTGCACGCCGAATCGCACGCCGAGCGCATCTGGCGCGCTGGCGAGGAATTCTTTCACCCTTTCCAGGGCGGCGGGAGCGAGGATGATGGCCATGATGTTGATTCTACTCCGTTGCGTGGCGCGGGTCCGGTAAACTGCCCGTCCTATCTCGGTCCATCCCCCAAGGATTCAAGGCATGACGGTGGTCAGCGTCGAGCACGCGCTCGCAGGCGGCATTCCCGCCGGTGGTGAAGTCACGGTCCGCGGCTGGGTACGCACCCGCCGCGACTCCAAGGCCGGGCTGTCCTTCGTCAACGTCAGCGACGGCTCGTGCTTCGCGCCGATCCAGGTGGTGGCGCCCAGCACGCTGCCCAACTACGAGGATGAGGTGAAGCGCCTGTCCGCGGGTTGCTCGGTCATCGCCCGCGGCACGCTGGTCGCATCCCAGGGCCAGGGCCAGAGCTTCGAAATCCAGGCGAAGGACATTGAAGTGGTCGGCTGGGTGGAAGATCCCGAGACCTATCCGATCCAGCCCAAGGCGCACTCGCTGGAGTTCCTGCGCGAGGTCGCGCACCTGCGCCCGCGCACCAACCTGTTCGGCGCGGTCACCCGCATCCGCCACTGCCTGGCGCAGGCGGTGCACCGCTATTTCCACGAGCAGGGCTACTTCTGGGTCAACACCCCGATCGTGACCACGTCGGATGCCGAGGGCGCGGGGCAGATGTTCCGCGTGTCCACGCTCGACATGGCCAACCTGCCGCGTGATGCGGGCGGCGCGGTCGACTTCGGCCGCGACTTCTTCGGCAAGGAGACCTTCCTCACCGTGTCCGGCCAGCTCAACGTCGAGGCCTTCTGCCTGGCGCTGAGCAAGGTGTACACCTTCGGCCCGACATTCCGTGCCGAGAACTCCAACACCACGCGGCACCTGGCCGAGTTCTGGATGATCGAGCCGGAGATCGCGTTCGCCGACCTCTCTGAAACCGCGCGCATCGCCGAGGAGTTCCTGAAGTACCTGTTCCGCGCGGTGCTCGACGAGCGCAGCGACGACATGGCCTTCATCGCCGAGCGCGTGCAGAAGGACGCCATCACGCGGCTTGAGGGCTTCATCAACGCGCCGTTCGAGCGCATCGAGTACGGCGATGCCATCAAGCTGCTGCAGGCGTCGGGACACAAGTTCGACTTCCCGGTCGAATGGGGCCTGGACCTGCAGACCGAGCACGAGCGCTGGCTGACCGAGCAGCACGTCGGCCGCCCGGTCGTGGTGACCAACTACCCGGAGCACATCAAGGCGTTCTACATGCGCCTCAACGACGACGGAAAGACCGTGGCCGCCATGGACGTGCTGGCGCCCGGCATCGGCGAGATCATCGGCGGCTCGCAGCGCGAGGAGCGCCTGGACGTGCTGGACGCGCGCATGGACCAGTTTGGACTCGACCGCGACCACTACGACTGGTACCGCGATTTCCGCCGCTACGGCACGGTGCCGCATGCCGGCTTCGGGCTCGGCTTCGAGCGCCTGATCGTCTACGTCTGCGGCCTGTCCAACATCCGCGACGCGATCCCCTACCCGCGCGCGCCCGGCCACGCGGAGTACTGAGGCATGCTCCTGTTCCTGGCCCTGTGCAGCGTGGGCGTGGCGATCGCCGCGGTGTCCGCGTTCATCATCTTCTGGCCGCTGTCGCTGGTGCACCTGCGCGACCGCCACCCGGGGCTGCGCGAGCGCCTCGGCGAAGGCGCGTTCCTGAATCCGAAGGTGCTGTGGTGGCTGCTGAACGGCGGCTACCGCGAAGCCGGCGACCACCGCTTCAGCGGCCTGGCCACCCCGGCGCGGGTATCGCTGATGACCCTGATCGGCAGCCTCGTTGCGGCAGCCCTGTTGTGGCTGTGGTCGGTGGCGCTGTCATGAGCGAGGACAGCATGGAACACGACGCCGGCGGCCACGGCTACACCCACCAGGAATGGTGGCTGGCGACGCTCGGCCACACCGTGGTCTGGGCGCGCCTGCGCGTGCGCGCCGCCGGCACCGCGGAAGTCTTCGACAGCGACGGCAACACGCTCGTGTACGACAGCGAGGACACCGCACGCGCGATGCTGATGGACGCCGAGTTCGTCGCCTTCGATGGCCTGGATGCCGACGATGCCGCCGAACGCGGCTTCATGCTGGACGCCCTCGAGCCGCCGCAGGGCGACAGCGACGAGTCGCTGCATCCGCGCATGGTGCAGAAGCTCGGCGGCGGCCGCGCCTGAGCCACCGCCCCACCCCCACTCACGAGGAGCCACCGCCATGGACCTGAACCTCAACGGCCGCCACGCACTGGTCTGCGGCGCGTCTGAAGGGATCGGCCGCGCCACCGCGGTCGAACTGGCCGCGCTTGGCGCCAGCGTCACCGTGCTGTCCCGCCGCGAGGACGCGCTGCGCGAAGTGATGGCCGGCCTGGCCAGCGGCGACGGCCGCCAGCACGACCTGGTGGTGGCCGACAGCGCCGACACCGAAGGCCTGCGCGTCGCCGTGGCCTCGGTGGTCGCCAGGCGCCCCGTGCACATCCTCGTCAACAACACCGGCGGCCCGCCGGGCGGCGCGCTGGCCGACGCGCAGCTGGCGGCGTTCGAGGACGCCTTCCGCCGCCACGTGCTTGCCAACCAGGTGCTGCTGCAGGCGGTGCTGCCGGGCATGCGCGAAGCGCGCTGGGGCCGCATCGTCAACGTGGTCTCGACCTCGGTACGCGAGCCGATCGCAGGCCTGGGCGTGTCCAACACCACGCGCGGCGCCGTCGCCTCCTGGGCCAAGACCCTGTCGCGCGAACTTGCACCCGAGGGCATCACCGTCAACAACGTGCTGCCCGGCTTCACCGAGACGGGGCGCATCCGCCAGATCATCAGCGACCGCGCCAGGAACGAAAACCGCAGCGAGGACGACATCCGCCGCGACATGGAGGGCGCCATCCCGGCCCGCCGCTTCGCCACAGCGGACGAGACCGGCGGCGTGATCGCATTCCTGTGCTCGCCGGCCGCGGCCTACGTCAACGGCGTCAGCCTGGCCGTGGATGGCGGGCGCATGGCCTCCATCTGAGGCCATGCCGCAAGCTGCGGAGATCCGCCGTGCCGCAGCGCAAGCGCGTCGGCACGGCCAACACTGACGATCGACCTGTCGCCGGGTAAGCTTGGCGGATGCGACGCTTCGGACACGTCATCAACGGCGCCACGCGCGAGGCCGGCAACGGCGGTTGGCGCGAGGTCTTCGATCCGGCGACCGCCCAGGCCTACGCCGAGGTCGCGGATGGCGGCGCGGCTGATGTCGCCGCCGCCGTAACCGCGGCCAGCGCCGCGTTCCCGGCCTGGTCGGCACTGCGCAACAGCGAGCGCTCGCGCTGGCTCGAGCGCCTGGCCGACGCGCTGGAGGCGCGGCTGGACGATTTCGCCCACGCAGAAGCGCGCGACGGCGGCAAGCCGTATGCGCTGGCCCGCGATGCCGAGATCCCGCGCGCGGTGTCCAACCTGCGCTTCTTCGCCCACGCCGCCACGCAGTTCGGCAGCCAATCGCACCACGGCGAAGCCGGGCTCAACTACACGCTGCGCCAGCCGCTCGGCGTGGTCGGAACGATCTCGCCGTGGAACCTGCCGCTGTACCTCTTCACCTGGAAGATCGCGCCGGCGCTGGCCGCGGGCAACACCGTGGTCGCCAAGCCCTCCGAGGTCACGCCCGCCACGGCGACCATGCTCGGCGAACTGGCGGCGGAGATCGGCGTCCCGGCCGGCGTGCTCAACGTCGTGCACGGGCTGGGGCCGGACGTCGGCGAAGCCATCGTCGGCCACCCGGACGTCAAGGCGGTGTCGTTCACCGGCAGCACCGCGGTCGGCCGGCGCATCGCCGGGATCGCCGCGCCGCTGCTGAAGAAGGTCTCGCTGGAGCTCGGCGGCAAGAACCCGACGCTGGTGTTCGCCGACAGCGACTGGCAGGACCAGCTCGACACCATCCTGCGTTCGGTGTTCCAGAACAGCGGGCAGATCTGCCTGTGCGGTTCGCGCATCCTGGTGGAGCGCCCGATCTACGCGGCGTTTCGCGATGCGTTGGTCGGACATGCGCTCGCGCTGCGCGTCGGCGACCCGATGGACAGTGATGCGCGGTTCGGCCCGCTGGTCTCGCAGGCGCACTTCGACAAGGTGGTGGCGGCGATCGGCCGCGCCCGCGACGAAGGCGGCCACGTGCTCTGCGGCGGCGGCGCGCTCGACCGGCCCGGCTGGTTCGTGGCACCGACGCTGATCGAGGGCCTCGGCCCCGACTGCGCCAGCAACCGCGAGGAGATCTTCGGCCCCGTCGCGACGCTGCAACCGTTTGACAGCGACGACGAAGCCCTGTCGCTGGCCAATGCCGGCGACTTCGGACTTGCTGCCTCGGTCTGGACGCGCGACCTCCCGCGCGCGCACCGCTTCGGCGCCGAGCTCCGCTGCGGCATCGTCTGGATCAACACCTGGCTGATGCGCGACCTGCGCACGCCGTTCGGCGGCATGGGCCAGTCCGGCCTGGGCCGCGAGGGCGGCGACGACGCCATGCGTTTCTTCACCGAGGCGCGCAACGTCTGCATCGCGCGCTGACCCGACATACGACACAGCACCACGGAATCACCATGCACCGAATGCACGACCTCCTCGAACGCAACCGCATCTGGGCCGAACGCGTCGAAGCCGAAGACCCCGGTTTCTTCACCCGCCTGTCAAAGATCCAGAAGCCCAGGTACCTGTGGATCGGCTGCTCGGACTCGCGCGTGCCGGCCAACCAGATCATCGACATGGCGCCGGGCGAGGTGTTCGTGCACCGCAACGTGGCCAACGTGGTGGTGCACACCGACCTCAACTGCCTGTCGGTCATCCAGTACGCCATCGACGTGCTCGAGGTGGAGCACATCCTGGTGGTCGGCCACTACGGCTGTGCCGGCGTCGGGGCGGCGCTCGACGGCCAGCGGGTGGGGCTGGCCGACAACTGGATCCGCCACGTCAAGGACGTCAAGCACAAGCACCGCGCCATCATCGAGGACCTCGACGACCACGCCATCCGCCACGACCGCCTGTGCGAACTCAACGCACTCGAGCAGATGATCAATGTTGCCGAAACAACCGTGGTCCGCGAGGCCTGGGCACGCGGCCAGAAGCTCGCGCTGCACGCCTGGGTCTACTCCCTGCGCAACGGCCGCGTGCACGACCTGGGGCTGTCGATCAACTCGCCTGCGGCGCTGCCGGAACAGTACGAACCGGCGGTCGAACGCATTCGCGACGACCGCGAGGACCGCTGACGTGGACGGCCATGTCGTCCGTACCGACGCCGCGCCGAAGCCGGTTGGCGCCTACCCGCATGCGCGGCGTGTCGGCGGGCTGCTGTTCCTGTCCGGCATCGGTCCGCGCGACCCGGCCAGCGACGCCATCCCCGGCAACGACTATTTCGCCGACGGCCGCGTGCGCGGCTACGACATCGTGGCGCAGGCGCGCGCGGTGTTCGCCAACGTGCGCGCCGTGCTCGAGGCCAGCGGTGCGCGCTGGGAGGACCTGGTCGACATCACCGTCTACCTCACCGACATGGCGCGCGACTTCAAGGCGTACAACGCGGTCTGGGCCGAGCACTTCCCGGACGCGGCCACCGCCCCGTGCCGCACCACGCTCGGCATCACCGCGCTGCCGACGCCGATCGCGATCGAACTGAAATGCGTCGCCGCCATCCAGGGAGCCCGGCCATGATTCCCGTACCGCTCAACTTCAGGCAGTGGATCGAGGACAACCGCCACCTGCTGAAGCCGCCCGTCGGCAACAAGTGCATCTACGACGGCGACTTCATCGTGATGGTGGTGGGCGGGCCGAACGCGCGCACCGACTACCACTTCGAGGAAGGCCCGGAGTGGTTCCACCAGCTCGAAGGCGAGATGGTGCTGCGCATCCAGGAAGACGGGAACGTCCGCGACATCCCGATCCGCGCCGGCGAGACGTTCCTCCTGCCGCCGCGCGTGCCGCACTCGCCGCAGCGGGCGGAAGGCTCGATCGGCCTGGTGATCGAACGCCGGCGCCTGGCGCACGAGGACGACGCGCTGATGTGGTTCTGCGACGCCTGCAACGAGAAGGTGTACGAGGAGTACTTCCACCTCCAGGACATCGAACAGGACTTCTTCCGCGTGTTCGAGACCTTCTACCGCAGCGAGGCGCTGCGCACCTGCAAGGCCTGCGGGCACCTCAACCCGCGGCCCACGCGCTACGAGATGCAGGCGGATTCGCAGGCCGACATCACGTGAGGCGGCCGCGATGCTGAAGATCGACATCCACGCCCACTACCTGCCGCGCGACTGGCCGGACCTCGCGCGCAAGTACGGCGACGAGCGCTTCCCCGTGCTGCACCACACCGATGACGGCCGCCACCGCATCTACAAGGACGGGCGCTTCTTCCGCGAGATCTGGTCGAAGACCTGGGACGCGCAGGAGCGCATCGACGACTACGCGCGCTTCGGCGTGCAGGTGCAGGTCATCAGCACCGTGCCGATGATGTTCAGCTACTGGGCGAAGCCCAACCAGGCGCTGGAACTGCACATGGCGCTCAACGACCACATGGCCGCGACCTGCCGCGCACACCCGCGCCACTACGCCGGCATCGGCACGGTGCCGCTGCAGTCGCCGCGGCTGGCGGTGCAGGAGCTCGAGCGCTGCATGGACCAGCTCGGTCTGCAGGGCGTGCAGATCGGCTCGCACATCCAGCTCGCCGACGGTACCCACTGGAACCTGGACGCGCCGGAACTGTTCCCGTTCTTCGAGGCCGCGGCCGACCTGGGCGCGGCGATCCTCGTGCACCCCTGGGACATGATGGGCACCGACACCATGCCGAAGTACTGGCTGCCGTGGCTGGTGGGCATGCCGGCCGAACAGTCGCGTGCGGCCTGCTCGCTGGTGTTCGGCGGCGTGCTGGAGCGGCTGCCCAAGCTGAAGATCTGCATGGCGCACGGCGGCGGCAGCTTCCCGTACACCATCGGCCGCATCGAGCATGGCTTCAACATGCGTCCCGATCTCGTCGCCACCGACAATCCGCGCAACCCGCGCGAGTACCTGTCGCGCCTGTACTTCGATTCCTGGGTCGCCGACAGCCGCGCGCTGCAGTACCTGCTCGACACCTGCGGCGTGGACCGCGTGATGCTGGGCACCGACTATCCCTTCCCGCTCGGCGAGCAGGTGCCGGGCGCGGGCATCGACGCCCTCGACCTGGACGCCGCCGGCAAGGCGCGCCTCTTCAGCGGCACCGCGCTCGAATGGCTCGGGCTGCCCGCGTCCAGGTTTGCGTGAAACGCATCTTGGCCACAAGAAAGGCTCCTTATCCATGACGGACCTGTACACCGACGACCACGCCCTCGCGCTGGACGATGCCGACCCGCTGCGGGCGCTGCGCGACGAGTTCATGATTCCGCGCCACGAAGGACGCGAACAGGCGTACTTCTGCGGAAATTCACTGGGCCTGCAGCCGAAGGCGGCGCGGGGCCACGTGCTGGACGTGCTCGACAAGTGGGCCGCCGAGGCGGTGGAGGCGCATTTCACCGGCACCACGCAGTGGATGCCGTACCACGCGCTGGTGCGCGACGGCCTGGCGCGCGTGGTCGGCGCCGAGCCCGGCGAGGTGGTGGCGATGAACTCGCTGACCGCCAACCTGCACCTGATGCTGGTGAGCTTCTACCGGCCCACGCGCGAACGTGCGGCGATCCTGATGGAGGCCGGGGCGTTTCCATCGGATCGTTACGCGCTCGAATCGCAACTGCGCTTCCATGGCTTCGACCCGGCGCGCGACCTGATCGAACTGGCGCCGGACGAGCCCGAAGGCCGCTTCTCGATGGCCGCGATCGAGCGCGCCATCGCCGAACACGGCCCGCGACTCGCACTCGTCCTTTGGCCGGGCGTGCAGTACCGCAGTGGCCAGGCCTTCGACCTTGCCGAGATCACGCGCCTCGGCCACGCCGCCGGCGCGGTGGTTGGCTTCGACCTCGCGCATGCCGCAGGCAACCTGCCGCTGCAGCTGCACGACAGCGGCGCCGACTTCGCGGTCTGGTGCCACTACAAATACCTCAACGCCGGCCCTGGCGCGGTCGCCGGTTGCTTCGTGCATGCGCGCCACGCGAACACCGACCGCCCGCGATTCGCCGGCTGGTGGGGCCACGAGGAAGCCTCGCGCTTCCGCATGGCGCCCGAGTTCAAGCCCACGCCCGGGGCCGACGGCTGGCAACTCAGCAACCCGCCGATCCTCGGCCTGGCGCCGCTGCGCGGCTCGCTCGAGCTGTTCGACCGCGCGGGCATGGAGGCGCTGCGCGCGAAGTCGGAAGCGCTTACCGGCTACCTGGAAGCGCTGATCGACGCGCAGCTCGCCGATACGCTGTGCATCGCCACCCCGCGCGAACCCGAGCGCCGTGGGGCGCAGCTGTCGCTGCGTGTCCTGCAGGGTCGCGGCATGCAGGGGCGCGACGCCGGCCGGTCGCTGTTCGGGCACCTGTCGGCGAACGGCGTGGTCGGCGACTGGCGCGAGCCGGACGTGATCCGCGTCTCCCCGGCGCCGATGTACAACACCCACGCCGACGTGCTGCGCTTCGTGCGCGAGGTGGTGGAATGGCGGGAGGCGACGGCGTGAGCGAGGCCAGGCACGCCACGATCATCGGCGCCGGCCTTGCCGGCGCGCTGATGGCCACCCTGCTCGCCCAGCGCGGCTGGCAGGTGGACGTGTTCGAGCGCCGCGGCGACCCGCGCGTGCACGGCTTCGCGGGTGGGCGCTCGATCAACCTGGCGCTGGCCGAACGCGGCCTGCACGCGCTGCGCGCCGCCGACGCGGATGGCGCGGTGCTGCGCCAGGCGGTGATGATGCGCGGGCGCATGGTCCACCCGCTCGAGGGTGAACCGCAGCTGCAGCGGTATGGCCGCGACGACAGCGAGGTGATCTGGTCGGTGAGCCGCGGCGAGCTCAATATCACGCTGATCGATGCCGCCGAAGCCGCCGGTGCCGTGCTTCACTTCGACCGCCGCCTGGACAGCGTGGATTTCGACGCGCGCGTGGCCACGTATCGCGGCGACCTGGCCGGGCACCGGCACACGTTCCACACGCTCATCGGCTGCGACGGCGCCGGCTCCACCCTGCGCGGCCTGATGGACGCACGCAAGCCGCTGGGCGAGCGCACCGACTGGCTCGGGCACGGCTACAAGGAGCTGGAAATCCCGCCGGCCGCCGACGGCGGTTTCCGCATCGAGCCCAACGCCCTGCACATCTGGCCGCGCGGGCGCTACATGTGCATCGCCCTGCCCAATGACGAACGCACGTTCACGGTGACACTGTTCATGGCCCTGCACGCCGACGGCAGCGGCGACCCTGACTTCGACCGCGTGAACACGGCGGCGGATGCGCGCGCGCTGTTCGCGCGTGACTTCGCCGACACGCTGCCACTGATCCCGGCGCTGGAGCACGACTTCGAGGCGAACCCGGTCGGCACGCTGGGCACGCTCTATCTCGACCGCTGGCACCTCGGCGGCGACGCGGTGCTGATCGGCGACGCCGCGCACGCCATGGTGCCGTTCCACGGCCAGGGCATGAACTGCGCGTTCGAGGACTGCGTGGCGCTGGCGCAGGCGCTCGATGCCGACAGCGACCTCGCCACGGCGTACGCCACGTTCGAGGCTGGCCGCAAGCCGGATGCCACGGCGATCCAGCGCATGGCGCTGGACAACTACATCGAGATGCGGGACCTGGTCGACGATCCCGGCTTCCTGCTGCAGCGCCAGCTGGAACTGGCGCTGCAGGCGCGCCATCCGCAGCGCTTCATCCCGCACTACGCCATGGTGACGTTCATGCGCATCCCGTACTCGCTGGCGCTGGCGCGCAGCGAGATCCAGCGCGGCATCCTCGAGAGCGCCACGCGCGGACATGCCTCGCTCGACGGCATCGACTGGGCCGAGGCGGATGCCGCCGTGCTCGGGCAGCTGGAGCCGCTGGAGGATGCGGCCTGATGGCGGCCAGCTTCCTGTTCTACGACCTGGAGACCTTCGGCACCGATCCCGGGCGCACGCGCATCGCGCAATTCGCCGCCATCCGCACCGACCAGGCGCTGGAGCAGATCGACGAGCCGATCGACATCATGGTGCGCCCGGCCGACGACCTGTTGCCGTCACCCGGGGCGACGCTCGTCACCGGCATCACGCCGCAGCACGCGCTGCGCACAGGGCTGCCCGAAGCCGAAGCCTTCTCGCGGATCATGGACGAGATGGCGCGGCCGGGCACCTGCACGCTGGGCTACAACTCGCTGCGCTTCGACGACGAGTTCATCCGCTGCGGCCTCTACCGCAACTTCCACGATCCCTATGAACGCGAGTGGCGTGGCGGCAATTCGCGCTGGGACCTGCTGGACGTCATGCGCCTGTGGCATGCACTGCGCCCTGACGGCCTGCACTGGCCGGCGCGCGAGGACGGCGCCACGTCCTTCCGCCTCGAGCACCTGGCGGCCGCCAACGACGTGCGCGTCGGCGACGCCCATGAGGCGCTGTCGGACGTGCGCGCGCTGATCGGCATCGCACGCCTGTTCCGCGCCGCGCAGCCACGCCTGTGGGACTACGCGCTGCGCCTGCGCGACAAGCGCCACGCGGCGACGCTCCTGGACACCGTTGCGATGACGCCTGTGCTGCACGTGTCGCAGCGCTATCCGGCAACGCGGCTGTGCGCCGCGGCGGTGCTGCCACTCGCGCGCCACCCGCGGATCGACAGCCGGGTGATCGTGTTCGACCTGGACGCCGAACCGGACGCCCTGCTCGACCTCGACGCCGCCACCATCGCCGAGCGCCTGTACGTGCGTGCCGCCGACCTGCCCGAAGACACCACGCGCGTGCCGCTGAAAGAGGTGCACCTCAACCGCTGCCCGGCGCTGGTGCAGTGGGACCACCTGCGCTCCGCCGACTTCGCGCGCCTGGCCATCGACCCGGCGACGGTCGAGGCGCGCGCGGCGCGCATCCGCGCCCACGGCCCGGCGATTTCCGAGAAGGTCCGCCAGGTCTATGCCCGCGACCAGGCGCGCGCGCCGTCCGACGTCGACGCGGCGATCTACGACGGCTTCATGGGCGATGGCGACAGGCGCCGCTGCGGCGACGTGCGCGCCACGCCTCCGGCAGCCCTCGGCGCGCGCGATTTCGGCTTCCAGGACCCGCGCCTGGCGGAGCTGCTGTTCCGCTACCGCGCCCGCAACTGGCCGGAGATGCTGGACGACGGCGAGCGCGCGCGCTGGGACGACTACCGGCGCCGTCGCCTGTTCGACGACGCCGGGCTCGGCGAGGTCAACCTGGCGCAGTTCGAAGCCGAGATCGCGCGCCTGCGCGCCGAGCGCGCCGGCAACGCCCGCGACCTGGGCCTGCTCGACCAGCTCGAGGCGTGGGGCCGCGGGATCGTCGCCACCCTGCCCACCGCCTGAGGACCGACGATGGCCACCTATTTCAGCGACAAGAGCCTGCGCTTCCTGCGCAACCTGGCGCGCCACAACGAGCGCACCTGGTTCCACGCCAACAAGCATGTCTACGAGGCCGAGGTGCGCGAACCGTTCCGCCGCCTGCTGGTGGACCTGCAGCCCGACCTGCTGTCCGTCAGCCCGCACTACCGGGCCGAGCCGCGCGCGGTCGGCGGCTCGCTGTTCCGCATCCAGCGCGACACGCGCTTCGCCAACGACAAGTCACCGTACAAGGGCTGGCAGGGCGCGCGCCTGTTCCACGCGCGCAGCCGCGAGACCGCGGCACCCTCGTTCTACCTGCACCTGCAGCCGGGCAACAGTTTCATCGGTGCCGGCCTGTGGCATCCGGAAACCCCGACCCTGCGACGCATCCGCCAGTTCATCGTCGACAACCCGGGCAGCTGGAAGACGGCCGCGCACGCACCGGCGTTCAAGCGCCGCTTCGCGCTGGAGGAGGACGACATGCTGGTGCGCCCGCCACGCGGGTTTCCCGAGGATTTCCCGTTCCTCGACGACCTGCGCCACAGGAACTTCGTGGCCTCGCGCGCGATCGACGACGCCACCATGACCGGCCCCCGCCTGCGCTCGGTGCTGGCCAGGGACGTGCAGGCGCTGGCCCCGTTCGTCGACTACCTGTGCGCAGCCCTGGACCTGGAGTTCTGATGATGGCAAAGACCAACAGCCGATGGATCATCCTCGCCTGCCTGCTGCTTGCGGCGTTGCTGGCCTGGGTGGCCAGCGGGCCATACCGCACGCTGGCCGCGATCCGCGACGCGGTGAAGACAGAAGACGCAGGCGCGCTGGCGCGCCAGGTCGATTTCCCCGCGCTGCGCGCCAGCCTGAAGCTGCAGCTGCAGGACCGCATCGTCCGCGAGGCCGGCGCAAGCGTGCAGGCGGATCCGTTCGGTGCGTTCGGGCTGCGCATCGCCACCGGACTCGCCGGCGGACTGGTCGATGCCATGGTCACGCCGGCCGGACTGGGCGCGCTGATGGAAGGCCGCAAGAGCTGGAACCGTGCCAGCGGCATCGCGCCGCCGTCGCGCCGCGACACCACGGGGCAGTCGGAGCCGCTGCCCGATCCGCGCCACCGCTTCGAGTCGCCGTCGCGCTTCACCGCCACCGTGGCCCACGCCGGCGGCGACGAGGTCGTGTTCGTGCTGACCCGGCAGGGGCTGCAGTGGAAGCTGTCGGATATCCGGCTCGCGGAGTGAGCTGCGCCGGAAATGGGTGAAGCGTCAGGCGTTGGAGACGCCGTGCGGCACGTGCCCGGTGGTGACGTGCTGGCGCGCCGACTCGATGTTGTGCTGCGAATCGTCGAAGAAGATGTCCGCGCCGAACACGTCCAGGAACGGACCCTTGGCGCGGCCGCCCAGGAACAGCGCCTCGTCCAGGCGCACGCCCCACTCGCGCAGCGTGCGGATCACGCGCTCGTGCGCGGGCGCAGAACGCGCTGTGACCAGCGCGGTACGGATCGGCGAGGCCTCGCCCGGCGGATAGGCCGCCTGCAGGTGGTGCAGCGCATCGAGGAAGCCGCGGAACGGACCGCCCGACAGCGCCTCGCGGGCGCGCTCGCGCTCGTGCTTGTGGAAGGCCTCGATGCCGCCTTCGCGCGACACCCGCTCGCCTTCGTCGCCGAAGATCACCGCGTCGCCGTCGAACGCGATGCGCAACTGGTCGTGGCGGTGCGCCGGCGCCTTGGCCGGCAGGATGGTGGCCGCGGCCACGCCGTTTTCCAGCGCCGCGCGCACCGAATCGGGATTGGCCGACAGGAACAGCTGCGCGCCGAACGGACGGATGTAGGGCCAGGTCGGCTCGCCGGAGGTGAACGTGGCGCGCGAGATGGCCAGGCCGTGGTGCTGGATGGCGTTGAAGATGCGCAGGCCGGTGTCGGCGGAGTTGCGCGACAGCAGGATCACCTCGACCCGCGGGGCATCGGGCGCGGCGCCCTCGTTGAGCCCCAGCAGCTTGCGCACCAGCGGGAACGCGATGCCCGGCTCGAGGATGTCGTCCTCGTTGGCGCGCTGGTGCTCGGCGTAGGCCTCGATGCCGTCACGCTCGAACAGCGCATGGCTGTCCTCGAGGTCGAACAGGGCGCGGGAGGAAATGGCGACGGTGAGCGGCGGGAGCACGGTGGATGGCATGCCGCCAGTATGCGCGAGCGCCGTCGCAGGACGCGAGACCACGCGCCGCGGCCTGCACGCGTTGTCGCGATCAGGCCTCGAACTGCTCGCTGAGGATGCGTTCTTCGAGGTTGTGCTCCGGATCGAACAGCAGGGTCACCGTGCGCTCGTGCGACTCCTGGATGGTCACCTCGACCACGTCGCGCACCTCGTGCGAGTCCGCCGTGGCGCTGACCGGGCGCTTGTAGGGATCAAGTACGCGGAAGCGCACCAGGGTGTCGGCCTTCAGCAACGCGCCGCGCCAGCGCCGCGGCCGGAACGGCGCGATCGGCGTGAGCGCCACCACGCTCGAGCCCAGCGGCAGGATCGGCCCGTGCGCGGAATAGTTGTAGGCGGTGCTGCCGGCGGGCGTGGCGACCATCACGCCGTCGCAGACCAGCTCGTCCAGGCGCACCTGGCCGTTGAGCTCGATGGCCACGTGCGCCGCCTGGCGCGTCTGGCGCAGCAGCGACACCTCGTTGTAGGCGAGCGAACCGACGCTCACCCCGGATTCGGTCGACGCCACCATTTCCAGCGGGCGCAGCACGGCCGGCTCCGCGGCCTGCAGCCGCACCATCAGGTCGGGCACCACCCCCTCGTTGCCATGATGGTGGTTCATCAAGAAGCCGACGCTGCCAAGCTTCAGCCCGTACACCGGCTTGCCCAGCGCGCCGTGGCGATGCAGCGTCTGCAGCATGAATCCATCGCCGCCGAGCGCACAGATGATGTCCGCGTCCTCGGGTCGCTGCTGGCCATGGCGGGAGGTGAGCTGCGCCAGTGCCTGCTGGGCGTCGGCCGTCTGGCTGGCGAGGAAGGCGATGCGGGGCGATCCGGTCATGTCGCCAGCATACCCGCAGGCCCGCCCTGCAACGCGGCCCTCCCCCGCATCGCGGGGGAGGGGGAAACGCCCGGCCCTCAGCCGGCGCTGGCCAGCTGCGCGAGCCGGCGCACCGCCACCGACGCCGTCGGATAGTCCAGCGTCTTCTGCGCCGCCAGCTCGGCGAGCATGGCGAGGGTGAACTTCAACGCCGCATCGTCGCGCGCGAGCCATTGCGCGACCTTGGCATCGGCATCACGAGCCGGCATCGACAGCACCTGGCCCACCAGCGCGCGGTGCTGCGCGGCGAGTTCGTCGCGCAGGGCGCCGTGCGCGACCGCATGCCAGCGCCCATCCACGGCCAGCGCATCGATCTGCGCGACCAGCCACGGCAGGTTGAGCGCATCGGCGAGGCGGAAGTGCACGCGTGCGACCTCGGCCGGCTTGCGCTTGCGCTCGCGCGAAAGCTCGATGATGTCCGGGCTCGCCTCCAGGTACGGCAGCGCCGCCAGCTGGCCGGCGAGCTCGGCCGGCACGCCCTTGGCGCGCCAGTCGGCCAGCGACTGCTCGTAGGCCGGGCGCTGCGCGGCGGTGAGGATGTCCTCGCCGGCGCGGATGGCCTGGAAGCCGTCGTGGTAGCGCTCGACCGCGCTGGTGATGGTGGGCAGCGCGCCCGGCCGTGCCAGCAGCCAACGCGTGAACGAGCGCTGCAGCGACCAGATCACCTGCAGGGCGTCGATCTGCACCGACTCGGCGACCTTGCCGTCGAGCGCGTCGATCTGCGCCCACAGCGTGCGGGCTTCCAGCGTCTCGCGGGTCACGGTGAACGCCTTGGCGACCTCGGCCGGCGTGCGCCCGCTGTCCTCCTGCATGCGCAGCAGGAAGGTCGCGCCCATGCGGTTGATGGTGGAGTTGGTGACCGCGGTGGCGATGATCTCGCGCTTCAGGCGGTGCTGCTCCATCGCCTTGGCGTACTTGGCCTGCAAGGGCTGCGGGAAGTAACGCTGCAGCTCACGCGAGAGGTACGGGTCTTCGGGGATGTCGGAATTGAGCAACTGCTCGAAGGCCACCAGCTTGGAGTACGAGAGCAGGATGGCGAGCTCCGGGCGGGTAAAGCCCTGGTTGCGCGCCTTGCGCTCGGCGATCTCCGCATCGCTGGGCAGGAACTCGATCTGGCGATCGAGCAGGCCCTGCGATTCCAGGGTGCGGATGAAGTGCTGCTTGGAGCCCAGGCGCGGCACGCTCATCCGCTCCATCAGGCTCAGCGCCTGGTTCTGGCGGTAGTTGTCGTGCAGCACCAGGCCGGCGACCTCATCGGTCATCGCCTTGAGCAGGCTGTTGCGGTCGGCGAGCTTGAGCTTGCCGGCCTGCACCTGCGCGTTGAGCAGGATCTTGATGTTCACCTCGTGGTCGGAGGTGTCCACGCCGGCGGAGTTGTCGATGAAGTCGGTGTTGAGCAGCACGCCGGCCAGCGCGGCCTCGATGCGGCCGCGCTGGGTCATGCCCAGGTTGCCGCCCTCGCCCACCACGCGGCAGCGCAGCTCGCCGCCATTGACGCGGATGGCGTTGTTGGCACGGTCGCCGACGTCGGCGTGGGTCTCCGCGGCGCCCTTGACGTAGGTGCCGATGCCGCCGTTCCAGAGCAGGTCGACCGGCGCCTTCAGCACCGCCGCCATCAGCTCGTTCGGGGTCATCGCGGTGACGGCCGCGTCCAGGCCCAGCGCGGCGCGCATTTCCGGCGAGACCGGGATCGACTTCAGGCTGCGCGCGAACACGCCGCCGCCCTGGCTGATGAGGCCCTTGTCGTAATCGTCCCAGCTCGAGCGCGGCACCTTGAACAGGCGCTGGCGCTCCTTGTAGGAGCTCGCCGAATCCGGGTTCGGGTCGACGAAGATATGGCGATGGTCCATCGCCGCCACCAGGCGGATGTGCTTCGACAGCAGCATGCCGTTGCCGAACACGTCGCCGGACATGTCGCCGATGCCGGCCACGGTGAAGTCCTGCTTCTGGCTGTCATGGCCGAGCGCGCGGAAGTGGCGCTTGACCGACTCCCAGGCGCCGCGCGCGGTGATGCCCATGCCCTTGTGGTCATAGCCCACCGAGCCGCCGGACGCGAACGCGTCGTCGAGCCAGTAGCCGTAGTCGCGGGAGATGCCGTTGGCGATGTCGGAGAAGGTCGCGGTGCCCTTGTCGGCGGCCACCACCATGTAGGGATCGGGATCGTCGTGGCGCACCACGTTCGCCGGCGGGATCACCTTGCCGTCCACGGTGAGGTTGTCGGTGACGTCGAGCAGGCCGCTGATGAAGCGGCGGTAGCAGGCGATGCCTTCCGCCTGCATCGCGTCGCGGTCGCCGCCCACGGGCGGGCGCTTGACGATGAAGCCGCCCTTGGAACCGACCGGCACGATCACGGTGTTCTTCACCATCTGCGCCTTCACCAGGCCCAGCACCTCGGTGCGGAAATCCTCGCGGCGGTCGGACCAGCGCAGGCCGCCGCGCGCCACCGGGCCAAAGCGCAGGTGGGTGCCCTCGACGTGCGGGCCGTAGACAAAGATCTCGCGGTAGGGGCGCGGCTTGGGCAGGTCCGGCACGGCGGCGGAGTCGAACTTGAAGGCCATGTAGTCCTTCGCCGCGCCGTCGGCGCCCAGCTGGTAGTAGCTGGTGCGCAGGGTGGCGTCGATCACGCCGACGTAGCTGCGCAGGATGCGGTCCTCGTCGAGGCTGGCCACGTCCTCGAGCATGTCGCGGATCGCGGCGCGCGCGGCGTCCATCGCGGCCGCCCTGCCCTTGTCGGCGGCGGGGTCGAAGCGCGCCTCGAACAGCGCCACCAGCAGGCGTGCCAGCGCCGGGTAACGCACCAGCGTCGCCTCGACGTAGCTCTGCGAGAACGGCACGCCGACCTGCAGCAGGTACTTGCAGTAGCCGCGCAGCACGGCCACCTGGCGCCACTCCAGCCCGGCCACCGCGACCAGGCGGTTGAAGCCGTCGTTCTCGGCATCGCCGCGCCAGATGCTGACGAACGCCTCCTCGAACTTCGCCGCATCGGGCTCGGCGCCACCGACGACCTCGACCTCGAAGTCCTGGATCCAGGCCACGCGCGGCGCGTCCGCGCCAACCGGCCGCCCTTCGAGGCGGTGCGGATGCTCGGCGATCACGCGCAGCCCCATGTTCTCCATCATCGGCAGCACGTCCGACAGCGGCACGTCATGGTCGGCACGGTAGAGCTTGAGGCGCAGCGGGCCCTCGCCTGGCTGCGCGCGCATGGCGCGCTGCAGGCTCAGGCGCAGGTCGTCCGGGCCGGCCAGCGCGTCGAGATGCACGACATCGGCCGCGGCGCCCTCGGGCGTCGCGCGCTCGATGTACTGCACCGGAAGCGCGCGCGCCCAGCCGGACGCCAGCGCGAGGCCACGCGCCTCGCCCTGTGCGCCGATCAGCGTCTCGCGCAGGTCGTCCTGCCAGTTGCGCACGATCGCGGCCAGCCCGTCCTGCAGCGCGGCCTCGTCCACGTCGACCGCCTCGCCGGTGCGCGGGCGCACCAGCATGTGCAGCTGCGCCAGCGGCGACTCGCCGAGGGTCACGTTGGCGTCGACATGGTCGGCGCCCAGCGCGTCCTTCAGCAACGCCTCCACGCGCAGGCGCACCTCGGTGTTGTAGCGGTCGCGCGGCACGTAGGCGAGCACGGAATAGAAACGGCCGTAGTGGTCGCGGCGCAGGAACAGGCGGCTGCGCACGCGCTCCTGCAGGCCGAGGATGCCGCTGGCGACCCGCTGCAGTTCGCCGCTCGAAGCCTGGAACAGCTCGTCGCGCGGCAGGCTCTCGAGGATGTGCTTGAGCGCCTTGCCGCTGTGGCCGGTATCGGCCAGGCCCGAGGCACCCATCACCTGCTCGTGGCGCTGGCGCACGATCGGGATGTCCCAGGGGCGGCGGTTGTAGGCGCTGGAGGTGTACAGGCCGAGGAAGCGCTTCTCGGTCGTGGCCTTGCCGCTCTTGCCGTCGAAGCCGAGCACGCCGATGTAATCCATGTAGCCGGGGCGGTGGATCGTGGAGCGGGCATTGGTCTTGGTGAGGATCAGCGGCTCGACGGTGCGCTCCGAGCGCTGCGCGCCGACCGTGCTCAGCAGGCGCGGCTTGCCGACGTCACGTCCGCGCAGCAGGCCCAGGCCGGTGCCGTCGATCGCCTGCAGCACGTCGTCGCGGCCCTTGCGCACGACTTCGTACTCGCGGTAGCCGAAGAATGTGAAGTGGTTGTCCGCTGCCCAACGCAGGAAGGCGCGGATCTCGGCGCGTTCCTCGTCGGACACCGGCAGCGGCGCGTCGGCAAGGCCGTCGGCCACCAGTTCCATGCGCGTGCGCATCGCGGCCCAGTCGTCGACGATGCTGCGGACATCCTCGAGCACGCCGCGCAGGGCCGCCTCGATACGCGCGCAGCCGTCCGGTGCCTGGCGGTCGATCTCCATGTGGATCAGGGACTCCGGCGCGCCCTCGCCCACGCCCTGCAGCTTGCCGGCGCGGTCGCGCCCGAGCTTCACCACGGGGTGTCCGAGCACGTGCACGCCGACGCCGAGTTCGGCCAGCGCCATGGTCACCGAATCGACCAGGAACGGCATGTCGTCATTGGCGATCTGCAGCACGGTGTGCTGCGTTTCCCAGCCGTGGCTGGCCAGGGTCGGGTTGAACAGGCGGACGCTCGCGACGCCCGGCTTGCGCTTGCCGAGGAAGCCGAGGAAGTCGGCGGCCAGCGCCGCCCAGCCATCGGCCTCATGCATGGCGATCTCGTCCTCGCCCATGCGCTGGTAGAACGCCGCCGCGAACGCGCTGGCGTCATCGCCGGCGGCCTTGCCCACGCGCTTGCGCAGCGCGGCCAGCACCGGGTCAAGGAGCCTTGCGTCGCGTGCGCCGGCGCGGCGCTCGCCGCTGGCGGGTGCGCGCGGCGCGTCCTGCTTCGCGTTGGTGTCGGGGGCGGGAGCCTTCTTGCGTGCGTTACTCATGTCGTCATCCGGATGCAATGAGGCCCGCGCAGGCGCGGGCCAGGGAGTTGTGCCTGCAGGGGTGCGTCAGCGCAGCCCGGTTTCCTGCCTGGCGATGACCAGCCGCTGGATCTCGCTGGTGCCTTCGTAGATTTCGGTGATCTTGGCGTCGCGGAAATAGCGCTCGATGGGCATTTCCTTGGAGTAGCCCATGCCACCGTGGATCTGCACGGCCTGATGGGCGATCCACATCGCGGCCTCGGAGGCGGTGAGCTTGGCCACGGCAGCCTCCGTGGTGAAGCGCTTGCCCTGCCCCTTCAGCCATGCCGCGCGCAGCGTGAGCAGCAGCGACGCATCGAGCTTGCACTTCATGTCCGCGATCTTGGCCTGGGTCATCTGGAACGCGCCGATGGGCTGGCCGAACGCCTTGCGCTCCTTCACGTATTCCAGCGTCGCCTCGTAGGCGGCGCGGCCGATGCCGATCGCCTGCGAGGCGATGCCGATGCGGCCGGCGTCGAGCACGCCCATGGCGATCTTGAACCCCTGGCCTTCCTCGCCGAGCACGTCGTCGGCGCTGGCCACGTAGTCCTGGAATTCGATCTCGCAGGTGGCCGAGGCGCGGATGCCGAGCTTGGGCTCGGTCTTGCCGCGGTGGAAACCGGCGCGGTCGCCGTCGACCATGAACGCGGTGATGCCGCGCGCGCCCTTTTCCGGGTCGGTCATGGCGAACAGCACGAAGTACTTCGCCACCGGGCCGGAGGTGATCCAGCTCTTCTTGCCGTTGATCACGTAGCTGCCGTCGGCCTGCTTCGCGGCGCGGCAGCGCATGGCGGTGGCGTCGGAGCCGGACTGCGGCTCGGTCAGGGCGAAGGCGCCGATCTCGCGGCCCTCGGCGATCGCGCGCACGTACTGCTGCTTCTGCGCCTCGGTGCCGTGGGTCAGGATGCCGTTGCAGAACAGCGAGTTGTTGACCGACATGATGGTGGAGTGCGCGGCATCGGCCGCGGCGATCTCGATCATCGCCAGCACGTAGGCCACCGGGTCCATGCCCGCGCCGCCGTATTCGGTCGGCACTTCGATGCCCATCAGGCCGTTCTCGCCGAGCAGGCGCATGTTCTCCAGCGGGAACTCGCCGCTGCGGTCGAAGCCCTCGGCGCTGGGCGCGATCTTCTCCTTCGCGATGCGCCGGGCCACGTCCTGGATCATCAACTGCTCTTCGGTAAGGCTGAAATCCACGCTTCGCTCCTGCTGTGCGCCGCGCGAATGCGGCGGCCGCTCCGGAGCGCATTCTAGCCAGCCCGCCGGGCCGCGGCCATCGAACACGCACGCGCGGCCGTCGCGCATTGGCATCGCATGCCCCGCGCGGGCGCCGGGGCGTCGCAACTTGACCCTGTGCGCGACGCCGCAGACAATGCATCGCTATATCGCGATGGGGAGATACCGTGGATCTTGAAGCCTGGTCGAGCCACCTGAAAGTGCTCGCCGATCCCACCCGCGTGCGGCTGCTGGCCCTGCTGGATGGCGACGAGATGACCGTGGCCGAGCTGTCCGCGATCACCCAGCTGGCGCAGCCACGCGTGTCCACCCACCTCGCCCGCCTCAAGGAAGCCGGACTGGTGCGCGACCGGCGCGCCGGTGTGTCCGCCTACTACCGCTTCGACGAGGAGCGTCTGGACCCCGCGCAACGCGCGCTCTGGGGCACGCTGCGCGACGGGAGTGACGACCCGCTGCTGCGCCAGGATGCCGAACGCGTGGCCGGGGTGCTGGCGATGCGCGCCGCCGACCAGAACTGGGCGGATTCGGTGGCCGGCGACATGGAGCGCCATTACTCGCCCGGCCGGACCTGGGAGGCGATGGCGCGCTCGGCGCTGCCCCTGCTCGAAACCGGCGACGTGCTCGACATCGCCTCCGGCGATGGCGTGCTGGCCGAACTGCTGGCGCCGCACGCCAAGCGCTACGTGTGCATCGACGCGAGCCCGCGCGTGGTCGCCGCCGCGCGCGAACGCCTGCGCCGCTACCGCAACGTGGAGGTCAGCGAGGCGGACATGCACGCGCTCCCGTTCGACGACGCAAGCTTCGACCTGGTGGTGCTGATGCATGCCCTGACCTACGCCAGCAAGCCCGCGGCGGCGGTGGCCGAATCCGCGCGGGTGCTGCGCCCGGGCGGGCGACTGCTGTTGACCAGCCTTGCGCGACACGAACACCGCGGTGCGGTCGATGCCTTCGGCCACGTGAACCTGGGGTTCACCGACAAGGAACTGAAGCGCTTCGTCGACAAGGCCGGCCTGTCGCTGCAGTCGTGCGAGACGGTCACCCGCGAAAAGCGCCCGCCCCACTTCGAAGTCATCTCGCTCATCGCAGGCAAGCCATGAACACCATCCCCTGGCTCCACCCGGCGCGCGTCGCCCTGCTCGAAGCCGCCCTCGCCGAGCGCATCCTGGTCATCGACGGCGCGATGGGCACCATGATCCAGCGCCACCGGCTGGAGGAAGCCGACTACCGCGGCGAGCGCTTCGCCGACGGCTTCGACCGCCTGCATCCGGGCGACGGCAGCAGCCACGACCTGAAGGGCAACAACGACCTGCTGACGCTGACCCGCCCCGACATCGTCGCGGGCGTGCACCAGGCATACCTGGATGCCGGGGCGGATCTTGTCGAGACCAACACCTTCAACGCCACCGCCGTCAGCCAGGCCGACTACCACCTGCAGCACCTCGTGCACGAACTCAACCGCGAGGGCGCGCGACTGGCACGCGCCTGCTGCGACGCGGCCGAAGCCGCCACGCCCGGCAAGCCCCGTTTCGTGATCGGCGTGCTGGGCCCGACCAGTCGCACCGCGTCCATCAGCCCCGACGTCAACGATCCCGGATTCCGCAATACCAGCTTCGACGGCCTGCGCGAAACCTATCGCGACGCGATCGACGGCCTGATCGACGGCGGCGCCGACACGCTGATGGTCGAGACCATCTTCGACACGCTCAATGCCAAGGCCGCGCTGTACGCGATCGAGGAAGCCTTCGATGCCCGCGGCGGACGCCTGCCGGTGATGATCTCCGGCACCATCACCGACGCCTCCGGGCGCACGCTGTCCGGGCAGACCGCCGAGGCCTTCCACATCTCGGTCGCGCATGCGCGGCCGCTGTCGATCGGGCTCAACTGCGCGCTCGGCGCGAAGGACCTGCGCCCACACATCGAAACCCTGGCCACGGTCGCCGACTGCCTGGTCAGCGCGCACCCCAACGCCGGCCTGCCGAATGCGTTTGCCGAGTACGACGAAACGCCCGAGGAAACCGCGGCGATGCTGGCCGAGTTCGCCGGCGCCGGCCTGCTGAACCTGGTCGGCGGCTGCTGCGGCACCACGCCCGACCACATCCGCGCGATCGCCGACGCCGTGCGCGACATACCCCCGCGCCGGCTGCCGGCAGGGCTGGAGGCCGCTGCATGAACACCCCCCGCTACACGCGACTGTCGGGCCTTGAGCCGCTGGTGATCACGCCCGAGCTGCTGTTCGTCAACGTCGGCGAGCGCACCAACGTCACCGGCAGCGCGCAGTTCAAGAAGCTCATCAAGGACGACCGCTTCGAGGAAGCGGTCGAAGTCGCCCGCCAGCAGGTCGCCAGCGGGGCGCAGATCCTCGATGTGAACATGGACGAGGGGCTGATCGACTCGGCCAAGGCGATGACGCGGTTCCTGACCCTGATCGCGTCCGAGCCCGACATCGCGCGCATCCCGGTGATGGTCGACTCTTCCAAATGGGAGGTGATCGAGGCCGGCCTGAAGTGCCTGCAGGGCAAGGGCGTGGTGAACTCGATCTCGCTCAAGGAGGGCGAGGAGGCGTTCGTCGCGCAGGCCCGCAAGGTGCTGCGCTACGGCGCGGCCGCCGTCGTCATGGCCTTCGACGAGGACGGCCAGGCCGACACCTGCGCGCGCAAGGTCGCGATCTGCACGCGCGCCTACCGGATCCTGGTGGACGAGGTCGGGTTTCCGCCCGAGGACATCATCTTCGACCCCAACATCTTCGCCATCGCCACGGGCCTCGAGGAGCACGACAACTACGCGGTGGACTTCATCGAGGCGACGCGCATCATCAGGGCGACGCTGCCGCACTGCCACGTGTCGGGTGGCGTGTCCAACGTGTCGTTCTCGTTCCGCGGCAACGAAACCGTGCGCCAGGCCATCCACAGCGCGTTCCTGTACCACGCGATCGCCGCCGGCATGGACATGGGCATAGTCAACGCCGGCGCCCTGCCGATCTACGACGACCTCGATCCGGAACTGCGCGAACACGTCGAGGACGTGATCCTCAACCGCCGCCCGGATTCGACCGAGCGCCTGCTGGCGCTGGCCGAGCGCTACAAGGGCAGCAAGGGCCAGAGCAAGGCGCAGGACCTGGCGTGGCGCGACAAGGACGTGCGCGCGCGCCTCAGCCACGCGCTGGTGCACGGCATCGACCAGTACGTCGAGACCGACACCGAGGAGGCGCGCCAGCTGTCCACGCGCCCGCTGGACGTCATCGAAGGCCCGCTGATGGACGGCATGAACGTGGTCGGCGACCTGTTCGGTGCCGGCAAGATGTTCCTGCCGCAGGTGGTCAAGTCGGCGCGGGTGATGAAGAAGGCGGTGGCCTACCTGCTGCCGTTCATCGAGGCCGAGAAGCTGCGCACCGGCGACACCGGCAAGAACAACGGCAAGATCGTCATGGCCACGGTCAAGGGCGACGTGCACGACATCGGCAAGAACATCGTCGGCGTGGTGCTGGCCTGCAACAACTTCGAGGTCATCGACCTCGGCGTGATGGTGCCGGCACAGAAGATCCTCGATACCGCGATCGCGGAGAACGCCGACCTGATCGGCGTGTCCGGCCTGATCACGCCGTCGCTGGAAGAGATGGGCCACGTGGCGCGCGAGATGCAGCGCCAGGGCATGACCATCCCGCTGATGATCGGCGGCGCCACCACGTCGCGCGCGCACACCGCGCTGAAGATCGATCCGTTCTACAAGTCGCCGACGATCTGGGTGAAGGACGCCTCGCGCGCCGTGGGCGTGGCCCAGTCGCTGATCTCCGGCGAGCTGCGCCAGGCCTTCGTCGCCGCCAACGAGGCCGACTACGCCGAGATCCGAGAACGCCACCGCAACCGGGGCGACGCCAAGCGCCTCGTGTCGCTCGACAAGGCGCGCGCGCAGCGCTTCGACGGCGGCTGGGACGGCTACCAGCCGCCCGTGCCCGCCAAGCCCGGCCTGACCGTGTTCGACGACTATCCGCTCGCCGACCTGGTCGAGATCATCGACTGGACGCCGTTCTTCCAGGCGTGGGAGCTGGCCGGCCGCTACCCGGCCATCCTCACCGACGAGGTCGTGGGCGAGGCCGCCAGCGAGCTGTACCGCGACGCGCGCGAGATGCTGGACACGATCATCCGCGAGAAGTGGCTGACGGCGAAGGCGGTGTTCGGCCTGTGGCCGGCCAACAGCGTCGGCGACGACATCGAGCTGCAGGTCGCGCCCGGCGAGACCACGCTGCTGCATTTCCTCCGCCAGCAGGTCGACAAGCCGGTGGAGCGCCCGGACTTCTGCCTCGCCGACTTCATCGCGCCGAAGCACGGCGGCGTGCAGGACTGGATGGGCATGTTCGCCGTCACCGCCGGCATCGGCATCGAGCCGCACCTGGAGCGCTTCGCCGCAGGACACGACGACTACCGCAGTATCCTGCTGAAGTCGCTGGCCGACCGCCTGGCCGAAGCACTGGCCGAGCACCTGCACCGCCGCGTGCGCACCGAATACTGGGGCTACGCCGCGGACGAGGCGCTCGACAACGACGCGCTGATCTCCGAACGCTACCGCGGCATCCGTCCCGCGCCGGGCTATCCGGCCTGCCCCGACCACAGCGAGAAGGTGGCGCTGTTCCAGGTGCTCGATGCCGAGGCGAATGCCGGCATGGAGCTGACCGACGGCTTCGCCATGCTGCCCACCGCGGCGGTGTCCGGCTACTACTTCAGCCATCCCGGCAGCCAGTATTTCGTGGTCGGCCGTCTGTCCAAGGAGCAGGTGGCGGACTACGCGCGGCGCAAGGGCGTGCCGCTGGCGCAGGCGGAACGCTGGCTGGCGTCGAACCTCGACTACGACCCCGAGTGAAGCCGCGCGCTTGAACGCATTGCCGATCGCGAGACTGTCGAGCTTCTACTTCTTCTATTACGCCGCGCTAGGCGCCTTCACGCCGTACTGGAGCCTGTACCTGCAGTCGCGCGGCATGGGCATCACCGCGATCAGCGTGATGATGAGCCTGTGGTACGCCACCCGCGTGGTGGCGCCGAGCACCTGGGCCACGCTCGCGGCCGCCTCGCCGCGCCCCATCCGCTGGCTGCGCGCGGGCAGCGTGCTGACGGTGCTGGCATTCGCCTGTTTCCTGCCGGCGCAGCCCGCCTGGGCGATGTTCGTGGTGATGGTGGCGTTCTGCTTCTTCTACAACGCGGTCATGCCGCAGTTCGAGGCGATCACCCTCGGACACCTTGGCGATGACAGCCATCGCTACGGCACCATCCGGGTCTGGGGCTCCATCGGCTTCATCCTGGTGACCGCGAGCTTCGGCTGGCTGATCGAGCGCCACGGGGCCGGGAAGCTGCCGTGGCTGATGCTTCCGCTGTTCGCGCTGATGGCCGCCAGCGCCTTCGCCAACCGCCAGCCGCACCTGGTCGAAGTGCGCAGCGAGGCCGCGAGCGGCTTCTGGCCGATCGTGCGCCAGCCACCGGTGCTGGCGTTCTTCGCGGCGGCCTTCCTGGAACAGCTGTCGTTCGGCCCCTACTACACGTTCTTCTCGGTCTACATGGACGCGCACGGCTACGCGACCTCGACGCTGGGGCTGCTGTGGACGGTCGGCGTGGTGTTCGAGGTCGCGGTGTTCTTCTCCATCGCCGGGTTCTTCGGGCGCTGGGACGCGAGCTGGCTGCTGCTGCTGTCGATGGCCAGCGCCGTGCTGCGCTGGTGGGCCACCGCGCTCTGGCCGGGCGACATGGCGGTCATGCTGGTCGCGCAGGCCACGCATGCGCTGAGCTTCGCGGCGTTCTTCGCCGCGTCGATGCAGCTGTTGGCGCGCTACTTCCCCGGCAAGCTCAATGGCCACGCGCAGGGACTGTTCTACGGCTTCTCGTCGGGACTCGGCGGCGTGCTCGGCGCGCTCATCGCCGGCCAGCTGTGGCGTTTCGGCGATGGCCGCGTCGCGTTCCTCGCGGCCGGCGGGTTCGCGCTGGCGGGCACGCTCATCGCCTGGTGGTGGCTGGTGCCGCGCAGCGATGCGAGGCGCTGAGCGCGTGGGCGGCGCTGCGCGGTGCGCCGGTTACCAGACCAGGTCGTCGGGCACCTGGAAGCGCGGGTCGGCATAGGGATCGTCGCCCGCGGGCGCCGCCGGATCGACCTTGAGCGCGACGGCGGCCGGATAGATCGCTTCCGCTTCCGCCATGACCGCGATATCCACCAGCACATAGCGGCCGTTGAGCTGCAGCACGCCGAGCTCGCCGGCATTCAGCGCCCGCAGCTGCTCCGCGGTGACGTGCACGCGCTTGATCTTGCCGCCGTAGTCGAAGTGCCGGACATGGTCGGCGTCGGCGGCATTCAGTGCCTTGCCTTCGAGCATGGCGGCGAGCTTGACCAGCGCCTCGCGGCGCAGGCGCGCGGCTTCCTGCTTCTGGCGCTCGGCCTCGATGCGCTCGTCCTTCTCGCGCTGCGCGCGGATGGCATACGCCTTGGCCAGGTCGATGTCGCCCTGGGAGCGGTTGCCGCGTGGTTTCGCGGCATCGTCCTGGCCGGTCCGGGCACCCGGCGGGCGACCCGGACGGGGCTGCTGGCCCGGCCGGGCATCGCTCCGCGCGCCGGGCTGGCCACGCTGCGCGCCGCGGCCGGCATCACCCGCACGGCCGCCGGCGGCGAGCTTGCCGCCACGCGGCGGCCCACCCGCGCCGGGGCGCACGTTGCGCGCGGCGGCGGGCTTCGGACGGTCGGGTTCCGGCGCCGGCTTGAAGCCCAGGCCAAGCAGCTGGTCTCGCAGGGAATCGGTCATGCTGGCTCAGTAATGCGGTGGAGGCGGCTCGAGGCCGGGGTCGCCGCCGGAGCCGGGGCGCGAGGCCCGCAGCTCTTCCAGCGCCCCGCGCAGCGTCTCGCTGGTACGTGACAGTTCGATGCGCGCGGCGGAGAGCGCATCGTTGAGTTCGTTCAAGGCGTGCTCCTGGAACGCCAGGCGCGTCTCCAGCTCAACCACGCGTGCCTCAAGATCGTGCGGCACGGCTCAGCCCGCGCGCAGCGAACGGCCGCGACCGATGCCGTAGTAGGCGATGCCGGCGTCCTCGACGGCTTCCGGCTGGTACAGGTTGCGGCCGTCGAACAGCACGCGATCGGCGAGCTGCGCGTGCAGGGTGTCGAAGTCGGCGCCGCGGAACTGCTTCCACTCGGTGACCACGATCAGCGCATCGGCACCGTCGAGCGCATCACCGGCCGATCCGCACAGCACCAGGTCGTCGCGCTCGCCGAAGATGCGCCGCGCCTCGTCGCTGGCCTCGGGGTCATAGGCGCGCACGCGCGCACCCGATTCCCAGAGCTGCGCCAGCAGGCGCCGGCTCGAAGCTTCGCGCATGTCGTCTGTGTCGGGCTTGAACGCCAGCCCCCACACCGCGAACGTCTTGCCGGCGATGCCGCCGGCACCGTAGTGGCGCAGCACGAGTTCGTGCAGGTGGCCCTTCTGGCGCTCGTTGACCGCCTCCACGGCCTCGAGCAGCAGCGGCGCATGGCCATGCTGCTGTGCGGTGCGCGCCAGGGCCTGCACGTCCTTGGGGAAGCACGAACCGCCGTAACCGGCGCCCGGATAGATGAAGTGCCAGCCGATGCGCGGATCCGAGCCGATGCCCTTGCGCACCATCTCCACGTCGGCGCCGACCCGCTCGGCGATGTTGGCGATCTCGTTCATGAAGCTGATCTTGGTCGCCAGCATCGCGTTGGCGGCGTACTTGGTCAGTTCGGCGGATCGCACGTCCATGACCACGAAGCGGTCGCGGTTGCGGTTGAACGGGGCATACAGGCGCTTGAGCGTCCCGGCGGCGGCCGGGTTGTCGACGCCGAGGACGATGCGGTCGGGACGCATGCAGTCGTCAACGGCCGCGCCTTCCTTCAGGAACTCGGGATTGGAGACCACGTCGAACGCGACCTCCACCCCGCGCGCTGCCAGCGCCGCGGCGATGGTTTCACGCACGCGGTCGGCGGTGCCCACCGGCACCGTCGACTTGCCGACCACCACGGCCGGACGCGTGAGGTACTGGCCGATCGTGCGCGCCACGGCCAGCACGTATTGCAGGTCGGCGCTGCCGTCCTCGTCCGGCGGCGTGCCGACCGCGATCAGCACCACCTCGCCGTGCTCGACCGCGGGCCCCGCCTCGGTGGTGAAGCGCAGCCGGCCCGACGCGTGGTTGGAGCGCACCAGCGGCTCGAGTCCGGGCTCGTAGATCGGGATGATGCCCCGCTCCAGGCGCTCGACCTTGCCGGCGTCGACATCGACGCAGATCACATCGTGGCCCACCTCGGCAAGGCAGGCACCCGTGACGAGACCCACGTAGCCCGTGCCGAAGATGCTGACGCGCATGCCTGATTACTCCGCCGGGGCGCCGAGGATCTCGAGCAGCTCGACCTCGAACACGAGCGTGCTGTTCGGCGCGATCGGGCCACCCGGCGTGCCGGCTTCGCCGTAACCCAGCGACGCCGGGATCCACAGCTTGTACTTGCTGCCCACCGGCATCAGCTGCAGGCCTTCGTTCCAGCCGGGGACGACCTGTGAGAGTTGGAACGTCGCCGGCTCGCCGCGATCGTAGGAGCTGTCGAACGTGGTGCCGTCGAGCAGCGCGCCCTTGTAGTGCACGCTCACGCGATCATCCGGACCGGGCTTGGCGCCGGTGCCCGGCTGCAGCACCTGGTACTGCAGGCCGGACGCCGTGACCTGCACGCCCTCGACCTTGGCATTGCCGGCCAGGAACGCCGCGCCCTCGGCGAGGTTGGCGGTGGCCTTCTTGCCGGCTTCGGCCGCCATCTTGGCCTGCATGCGCTGGCCAAAGGCCTCGAACACCGTGCGCGCCTGTTCCTCGGTCATCAGCGGGTCGGTGCCGTCGACCTTGCTGCGCATCGCCTTGACCATGGAATCGAAATCGATCTCGTCCTTGATCTCCTCCAGCGACGAACCGACCTGCAGGCCGATCGCATAGCCGGCCTGCTGCTTCTCGGTCTTCAGCCCCTTGATGTCCAGCGCGGGCGCGGCATCGGTGGCGGCGGTGGCGGCGGCGGCGCCGTCGGCAGTGGCGGCATCCTTGTCGATCTTCTTGCAGGCGCCCAGTGCGACCAGGAGCGAAGCGGCCAGCAGGCTGGTCGCGGCGACGCGTACGACATGGTTCATTCGGTGTTTCCTCGGGGAATACGTGGGATGCGGGAAGGCGTGCGGCGAACCGGCGCTCAGAGTACCTGCAGCAGCTCGACGTCGAACACCAGCGCGGAGTTCGGCGGGATCGAGCCGGGCGAGCCGTTGCGGCCGTAGGCGAGCTCGGCCGGGATCCAGAAGCGGTATTTGGCGCCCACCGGCATCAGCTGCAGGCCCTCGGTCCAGCCGGCGATGACCTGGTTCAGGCCGAAGGTGGCCGGATCGTTGCGCTCGTAGGAGCTGTCGAACACGGTGCCGTCGAGCAGCGTGCCCTGGTAATGCACGCGCACGCGCGAGTCGGCCATCGGCCGCTGGCCGGCGCCCTGGCGCAGCACCATGTACTGCAGCCCGGAAGCGGTACTCACCACGCCCTTGGCGGCCTTGTTGGTGGCCAGGAACGCCACGCCCTCGGCGGCGCCCTTCTGCGCGGCGGCCTCGGTCTCCAGGCGCATGCGCTCCTGCATGCGCTTGCCGAAGGCTTCGCGCAGCACGGCCTGCTCGGCGTCCGGGATGACCGGCGTGCCGCGGTCCAGGGTCACCGCCAGGCCCTGCTCGAACATGGCCATGTCGACCTCGTCCTTGATCGGCGCCAGGGAACGGCCGACGTCGGCGCCGACCAGCAGGCCGACCTTGTCCTTCGCCACCTTCGGCGGTTCGGTGCCCGGGGCCACGCCCTGCAGCGGCTGCCCGCTGCGCACCGCGACGCGCTGCATCAGCGCCGGGCCGATCTCGGCGGCCTCGGCTTCGGTCACCAGCGGCTTGCCGCCGGCGAAGGCATTGTCGATGGCGCGGCGGAACGCGGCGCGGTCGAGGTCGGGGCCGACCTGCTCGATCGAGCGGCCGACATCCATGCCGATCAGATAGCTGTTCTTCTCGCGCTCGGTGGACGGCACGGTCTTCTCCTGGGCGTGTGCGGGGGCGTGGGACAGGGCCGCAGCAATGGACAGCGCAGCCAGGCCGCGCAGCATGGAATTCATCCGGGGAAACTCCTGGGGCTTGGGCGCGCATCGCGCGACACGAAGCCCCCATTGTCGCGGGCCGGGCCCGCCCGGGCAATCTCCCCCATGCCCCGCCGGCACCCCTGCCTTCAGTTGGGTCGGCGCGATCGCGGCGGTGCTTGACGCGACGTGATCTGGTGTTATAGTTACATACAACACCGACTATCCAGAGCAGGACGTTCGCCATGAACCGCAAGCTCCGCGACACCCTGATCGCCCTGTCCACCTCCGGCCTGCTGCTGGTCGTCGGGCTGTTGGCCGGCAATCCGCAAACCATCGACTCCGCCGGCCCCGCGCCGGCCACGCTGGCGTCGGCCGCCGACCGGGGCGAGGGCGCCGAAGCCGGCGCCGGGCAGGCCCTGCCCCGGGTCCTGCGCCACGAAGCGCCGGGCCGGCGCACCTCCGGTCATCGCAAGTTCGCGCTGCCCTATTTCTCGTTCGCGCGGGACACGCGCCGCGGCAGGAGCTGAACCATGACCGCCATCCAATGGAGCGACGGCGCTCCCATCTACCGCCAGCTGAAGGAAAAGGTCATCGCCATGATGCTCGACGGCCTGCTCAAGCCCGGCGACGCGCTGCCCTCGGTGCGCCAGGTGGCCGCCGAATACCAGCTCAACCCGATCACCGTCTCGCGCGCCTACCAGGAGCTCGCCGACGAAGCGCTCGTCGAAAAACGCAGGGGACTTGGCATGTACGTCACTGAAGAAGCGTCGAAGAAGCTGCTGAAGAACGAACGCGAACGGTTCCTCACCGAAGAGTGGCCGCTGGTCCTGGAACGGATCCAGCGCCTCGGCCTGGCCGCCAAAGACCTGCTGCCCCAGGGAGACAAGGCATGAATGCCGTCGACACACCCGTCATCCAGGCCCGCGGCCTGCGCAAGTCCTACCGCGGCAAGCCGGCGCTCGACGGCACCAGCTTCAGCATCGCCCCGGGCCGCATCGTCGGCCTGATCGGCCCCAACGGCGCCGGCAAGACCACCGCGCTGAAGGCGATCCTGGGGCTGGTCGGCTTCGACGGCGACCTCGAGGTGCTCGGGCGTGACCCGCGCCGCGAGCGCGACGCGCTCATGAACGACGTCTGCTTCATCGCCGACGTCGCCGTGCTGCCGCGCTGGATGCGCGTCCGCGAGGCGATCGCCTTCGTCGAGGGCGTGCACCCGCGTTTCGACCGCGCCCGCTGCGAACGCTTCCTGGCCAACACCAAGCTCGACCCGAAGATGCGCGTGCGCGAGATGTCCAAGGGCATGATCGTGCAGCTGCACCTGGCGCTGGTGATGGCGATCGACGCGCGCCTGCTGGTGCTCGACGAACCCACGCTCGGCCTCGACATCCTCTACCGCAAGGAGTTCTACCAGCGACTGCTGGAGGACTACTTCGACGAGGAGAAGACCATCATCGTCACCACCCACCAGGTGGAGGAGATCGAGCACATCCTCACCGACGTGCTGTTCATCCGCGACGGGAAGATCGTCGTCGACGCGCCCATGGATACGCTCGCCGAGCGGTTCACCGAAGTGCTCGTGGATACCGGACAGCTTGATGCGGCACGCGCACTTGCACCCATCGAAGAGCGCGCCCTTCCTTTCGGAAAGACCGTGATGCTGTTCGACGGCGTCGCGCGCGCCTCGCTCGCCGCCTTCGGCGAAACCCGTACCCCCGGCCTCGCCGACCTGTTCGTGGCCACCATGAAAGGAACCTACGCATGAACGCCCACGCCGACACCCCCGTGGTGCGCACCCCGGCCCACCGCACGCACCGCTTCGCCCTGCTGCTGCGCCGCGAGTTCTGGGAGCACAAGGGCGGGTTCCTGTGGGCGCCGTTCATCGCCGGTGCCATCTCGGTGTTGCTGACGCTGGTGTTCATTGTCATCGCCCACGTCGCCGCGGGCAGGGTCTCGTCCGATGCCCAAATCATGCTCGACGACGGGTCTTCGATGTCGATCAACGGCCTCGACCTTGGCGCGCTGACCTCGCAGATGAGCGCGCAGGACAAGCTGGAACTGGCCAACGGCATCGACGTGACCATGCTGCTGTCGTCGAGCTGGCCGTTCATCGTGCTGGCGTTCGTGATGTTCTTCTATTGCCTGGGCGCGCTGTACGACGAGCGCAAGGACCGCAGCGTGCTGTTCTGGAAGTCGCTGCCGGTCTCGGATGGCGAAACGGTGCTGTCCAAGGTCGTCAGCGTGGCGCTGGTGGCGCCGCTGCTGGCCACCCTGGCCGCGATCGCCACCATGCTTGTATTCCTCACCCTGCTGAGCGCGGTGGTGATGTTCCACGGCGGCAACGCCTGGGAGCTGATCTGGGGCCCGGGCAGTCCCGCGCTGATGGCGGTCCAGTTGCTGGCGGCGATCCCGGTGTATGCGGTCTGGGCGCTGCCGACCATCGGCTGGCTGATGCTGTGCTCGGTGTGGTCGCGCAGCAAGCCGTTCCTGTGGGCGCTGATGGTCCCGGTACTGGCGGGCACCTTCGTCAGCATGTTCGGCGTGATGCGCCTGTTCAACGCCGACGCCAGCTGGTTCTGGGGACACGTGGTGGCGCGCATGCTGCTGGGCGTGGTGCCGATCACGCCGATGGACATCGCCCGGCTGGACGGCGCGGCCCTGGACGGTCCCGGCGGCATGTCGCTGCTGCTCGGCGTGCCCCAGGTGTATTCCAACCTGCAGTCGCCATCGATGTGGATCGGCGCCGCGGCCGGCATCGCGATGCTCTACGCCGCCACCCGCCTGCGCCGCTGGCGCGACGACGGCTGACGCCATCGCGTGCAGATCGAGGCCGCGCGTGTCCTGTCACGCGCGGCCTTTGGCGTTGCGGCGCTGCCGTGGCGTCAGTCGGCGCCGTGGATCCCGCCACGGGTGAGGGCCAGCGGATCAAGCAGCGCGCGCAGGCGCGCTTCGGGCATCCCGGTTGCTTCCATCGCCACCTCCAGCACGGGCCTGCCCTCGCGGTAGGCCTGCTTTGCGATCGCCGCAGCCTTTTCGTAGCCGATCACCGGGTTGAGCGCGGTCACCAGGATCGGATTGCGGCCCAGCGCGGCATCGACCACGTCGCGACGGACCTTGAGCCCGGCGATGCTGCCGTCCGCCAGCAGCAGCGACACGTTGGCCAGCAGGCCGATCGACTCCAGCAGGTTGCTCGCCACCAGCGGCAGGGTGACGTTCAACTGGAAGTTGCCGGTCTGGCCGGCGATCGTGATCGCCACGTGGTGGCCCATCACCTGCGCGCAGACCATGACCGTCGCTTCGGGGAGCACCGGATTGACCTTGCCGGGCATGATCGAGCTGCCTGGCTGCAGGGCCGGCAACTCGATCTCGCCAAGCCCGGCCAGCGGCCCGGCGTTCATCCAGCGCAGGTCGTTGGCGATCTTCATCAGCGCCACCGCCAGCGCGTTGAGCTGGCCGGACAGCTCCACCGCGTCGTCCTGGCAGGCGATGCCCTCGAACTTGTCGGCGGCGGACTCGAACTTCGTCTTCGTGGCCTGCGACAGGGCCTTGGCCATCTCGCGGCCGAAACGCGGGTCGGCGTTGATGCCGGTGCCGATCGCGGTGCCGCCGATCGGCAGCCGGCGCAGGCGCTTGAGCGCGTCGCCAAGCCGCGCCTCGGCCGAGGCCAGCTGCGCCGACCAGGCGCCGAACTCCTGGGCGAAGGTCAGCGGCATGGCGTCCATCAAGTGCGTCCGGCCGGTCTTGGCGACCTTGCCGAGCGCGCGGCCGCGGCGGTCGATGGTGCGCCGCAGGTGGGCAACCGCCGGCAGCAGGTCCTCGACCACCGCCAGCTGCGCACCCACGCGCAGGGCCGTCGGGATCACGTCATTGGAACTCTGGCCGAGGTTCACGTGGTCGTTGGGATGCACGGCGCGCTTCAGGGCGCGGCCGGCCAGCGTGGCGATCACCTCGTTGGCGTTCATGTTGGACGAGGTCCCGGAGCCGGTCTGGTAGATGTCGACCGGAAAATGCGCGTCGTGGGTGCCGGCCGCGACCTCCTTCGCGGCGCGTGCGATGCCGCGGGCCACGCCCTTCGGCAGCAGGCCGAAGCCGGCATTGACCTCGGCCGCGGCGGCCTTCACCAGGCCGAGCGCGCGGATGAAGCCGCGCGGCATCGGCCGGCCGCTGATCGGGAAGTTGTCGACAGCGCGCTGCGTCTGCGCGCCCCACAGCGCGTCGGCGGGCACCTGCAGCTCGCCCATGCTGTCGTGTTCGGTGCGGAAGTCCTGTCGCGCCATCGTGTCGGCCCGTTGCGGTGTGGATGCCGCGAGCATACGCCGCGCATCGCGAGGCCCGCGTCGGGCACGGGCCGCGCGCCGGCGCCTCGAGGGGCCGTCCGCAGGCGCGGCGGGTAGAATGTGCGGCCACGCCTGCCTGCTGCCGCCATGCCTGCCCTCGACCCCCTGCTCGCCCTGTCCCCGCTCGATGGCCGTTACGCCGGAAAGGTCGACGCGCTGCGCCCGATCTTCTCCGAGTACGGGCTGATCCACGCCCGCGTGCGGGTCGAGGTGGAGTGGTTGCTGGCGCTGGCCGCCGAGCCCGGCATCATCGAGCTGCCCGCGTTCGACGCCGCCGCGACCGCCCGCCTGCGCGCACTGGTCGAAGGGTTCTCGGTCGCCGACGCCGCCCGCGTCAAGGACATCGAGCGCACCACCAACCACGACGTCAAGGCGGTCGAGTACTTCATCAAGGAGCGTCTCGGCGACGACGCCACGCTGGGCCCTGCGCTCGAGTTCGTGCATTTCGCCTGCACCAGCGAGGACATCAACAACCTGTCCTACGCGCTGATGCTGCGCCAGGCACGCAGCGAGGTGCTGCTGCCGGCGCTTGCCGCCGTGATTGCCGCGCTGCGCGACATGGCCCACGCCCACGCCGGGCTGCCGATGCTGTCGCGCACGCACGGCCAGACCGCGTCGCCGACCACGGTGGGCAAGGAGCTGGCGAACGTCGTCGCGCGCCTCGAGCGCCAGGCGGCGCAGCTGGCGGCGGTGTCGCTGACCGGCAAGGCCAACGGCGCGGTCGGCAACTACAACGCGCACGTGGCGGCTTACCCGGGCGTCGACTGGCCGGCGTTCTCGCGGCGCTTCGTCGAATCGCTGGGGCTCGACTTCAATCCGTATACCACCCAGATCGAGCCGCACGACTGCATTGCCGAGATCGCCGACGCGCAGAAGCGCATCGCCACCATCTGCATCGACCTGTGCCGCGACACGTGGGGCTACATCTCGCTCGGCTACTTCAGGCAGGCGGTCAAGGCCGGCGAAGTCGGCAGTTCGACCATGCCGCACAAGGTCAATCCGATCGATTTCGAGAATGCCGAGGGCAACTTCGGCATCGCGGTGGCGCTGCTCGAGCACTTCGCCGCCAAGCTGCCGGTCAGCCGCTGGCAGCGCGACCTCACCGATTCCACGGTGCTGCGCGCATTGGGCACCGCGTTCGGCCACGCGCTGGTCGGTTTCGACGCCCTCGGCCGCGGCCTGGGCAAGCTCAGCGCGAATCCCGAACGCCTGGAAGCCGACCTCGACGGCGCCTGGGAAGTCCTGGCCGAAGCCGTGCAGACGGTGATGCGCCGTCACGGCCTGCCCAGCCCCTACGAACAACTCAAGGCGCTGACCCGCGGCCAGGGCATGAATGCCGTGTCGATGCGCGCGTTCATCGCCACCCTCGACCTGCCCGAAGGCGACCGCCAGCGCCTGCTCGAGATGACACCGGGCAGCTACACCGGCCTCGCCGCCGACCAGGCGCGCGCGATCTAGCGCCCGCCCGCCCCTCTCCACGGAACCTGCACAGATGGCCGCATCCCGCGCCAAACCCCTCCCCTTCGAAGTCCAGGGCAAGCCCGGACGCCTGCTGGGCATGACGCCGCGCGCGTTCCTGCGCGACTACTGGCAGAAGCGCCCGCTGCTGGTGCGCGGCGCCTTTCCGGGCTACACCTCGCCGGTCGAACCCGACGACCTGGCCGGGCTGGCCTGCGAGGACGGCGTGCTGGCGCGCCTGATCCAGCACGACCGCGCGAGCGACGGCTGGCAGGTCAGCAGCGGGCCCTTCCCGGAAGAGGTGTTCGCCGGCCTCGGCGAGCGCGACTGGACCCTGCTTGTGCAGGACATGGACAAGTGGGATCCGGACATCGCCGCGCTGGTCGATGCCTTCGATTTCCTGCCGCGCTGGCGCATCGACGACGTGATGGTGAGCTTCGCCGCCACCGGCGGGTCGGTCGGCGCGCACGTCGACCAGTACGACGTGTTCCTGCTGCAGGCCCAGGGCCACCGACGCTGGCAGATCGACGCCGGCGACGCGCTGGGCCGGGCCGTGCCCAGCCTGGCATTCCGCGACGATGTCGAACTGAAGCTGCTGCGCGAGTTCGTGCCGACCCACGACTGGGTGCTGGCGCCGGGCGACATGCTCTATTTGCCGCCCAACGTGCCGCACAACGGCGTCGCCGAGGATCCCTGCCTGACGTTCTCGCTCGGCATGCGCGCGCCGGCCACCGCCGAACTCATGGGCGATTACGTCGACACCCTCGCCGCCGAGGCCGACGAGTCGCTGCGCTACACCGATCCCGACCTGGCACCGCCGCGCGATGCCAACGAGATCGATGCGACGGCGATGGGTCGGGTGGTCGAGGCGCTGAACGCGATCCGCATGGCCGATGGCGATGCGCTTGGCGACTGGTTCGGGCGCTTCATCACCACCTATCGCAGCGCCGCGGGCCCCGGGCTTGCGGTACAGCCGCCGCGCTCGCGGATCGAGATCGAATGGGACCTGCAGCATGGGGCCACGCTGGTCCGCCACCCGTGGACACGCGTGGCGTGGCGCCGCGCCGCGCGTGGCGCGAGCCTGTATGTCGCCGGCCACTGCCACGCCCTGCCCGTGCGCGATGCGCAGCGCCTGTGCGCGGCCGCCGTGCTCGACGCCGCTACCTGGGACGCCTTGTCCGCGCCAGGTCGCGACTGCGTCATGGCGCTGGTGGCCGAAGGCCACTACCGCCTGGACATGGATGGCGACGGGGACGCGCCGTGAACCCGACATCGGTGTTCCGCGTCGACATCGTCGGCTGGGATGACGCCGGCCGCGCGCTCTCTGCGGTGCGCAACGCCGTGTTCGTCGACGAGATGGGCATCGACGCCAGCCTCGAGGACGACGGCCAGGACACCTGCTGCTGGCACGTGCAGGCGCGCGACCAGGACGGGCACACCATCGGCGCGGGCCGGCTGGACCCGGATGGCCGGATCGGGCGCATGGCCGTGCTCCCCGGGTGGCGCGACCGCGGCGTGGGCAACGCCATGCTGCAGGCGCTGCTGCGGCAGGCGCGGAGTGCCGGCCGCGGTGACGTGTTCCTGCATGCCCAGGTCGATGCGGTGCCCTTCTACCAGCGCAACGGTTTCACCGCCGAAGGCCCGCGTTTCCACGAAGCCGGCATCACCCACCAGACCATGCGCCTGGCATTCGATCGCGCGCAGTCGATCAGCGACCGCGAGGGCGCCGTGGCAATCACCACGGTACTGGTAGCCTCGGCACGCCGGCGCCTGCGCATCTTCAGCCGCGCGCTCGATCCCGGGCTGTACGACGACCCGCGCGTGCTGGCCGCACTGCGCAGCCTCGCCACCGGCACCAGCGGCGTCGACATCCAGGTGCTGCTGTTCGACGCCGGGGCCGCGCAGCGCGCCCATTCGCCGCTGGTGGCGCTGGCCCAGCGCCTGCCGAGCGTATTCGCCTTCCGCGAGGTCGACGACCCCGTTGACCGTGCCCGTGCCGACGCGTTCGTCGTCAATGATGCCGGCGGCTATTACCACCGCGGCCTGGGCCACCGGTTCGACGGCGAGGCGCAACGCGAAGGCGCGGGGCGCGCCCGCCAGCTGGCCGAAGGCTTCGACCCGGTCTGGGAACGCTCGCGCCCCTGCAGCGAACTGCGCGCACTGGGGCTCTGAAGCAGGCGTGATGCGCCGCGGCAGCCGCTGCGGCTATAATTGCCGTTCTGCATCCGCACTGCGCCACTGCCGCCCCACATGGTGCGTGCCAGGCGCGGCCAATCCCCCGAAACGAGCCCGACAAGACCAGACGTGGACAGTCTACTGAAGCAGTTTGCGCAGTCCTCCCAGCTTGGCGCCAATGCCGCCTATATCGAGGACCTGTACGAGCAGTATCTCGTGGACCCCGACGTCGTCGGCGACACATGGAAGGCCTGGTTCGACGCCTTCAAGGGGCGTGAGGCGGGGGACATCCCCCACTCGGTGGTGATCGACGCGGTCGCACGCGCCGGCCGCGAGGCCGCCGCAGGCACGCACAGCGTTGCGGGCCCGATCGACATGGAGGCCCAGCGCAAGCAGGGCTCGGTGCTCAAGTTGATCACCGCGTACCGCTCGCGCGGCCACCTGCGCGCCGAGACCGATCCGCTGGCGATGGCGACCAAGCCGGACGCACCGGATCTCGAGTTGCCGTTCCATGGCCTGTCCGATGCCGACCTCGACACCGAGTTCGCCACCGGCCCGGGTGGCAATGCCACCAGCACCTTCGGCGGCGCGGCGCGGATGCGCCTGCGCGACCTCCTTGGCATGCTGCGCGCGACCTATACCGGCCCGATCGGCGCCGAGTTCATGCACATCCCTGAAGCCGACCAGCGGCGCTGGATGTACGAGCGCATGGAGACCGCCAGCGGCCGCTTCAACCACGCCGCCGACGAGCAGCGCCGGATCCTCGAGCGCCTGACCGCGGCCGAAGGCCTGGAACGCTACCTGCACACCAAGTACGTCGGCCAGAAACGCTTCTCGCTCGAAGGTGGCGACTCGCTCATCCCGCTGCTCGACACCGTGATCCAGAACGCGGGTTCGGATGGCGTCAAGGACGTGGTGATCGGCATGGCCCACCGCGGCCGCCTCAATGTACTGGTCAATACCCTCGGCAAGAGCCCGCGCAAGCTGTTCGACGAGTTCGAGGGCAAGTTCGAGCACCACGACCGCGCCCACGCCGGCGACGTGAAGTACCACATGGGCTTCTCGGCCGACGTGGTCACGCCGGGCGGCCCGGTGCACCTCGCGCTGGCCTTCAATCCCTCGCACCTCGAGATCGTCGACCCGGTGGTCGCGGGCTCCGTGCGTTCGCGCCAGGAGCGCCGCGGCGACACCGCCCGCAAGCAGGTGATGCCGATCCTCATCCACGGCGACGCGGCGTTTGCCGGCCAGGGCGTGGTGATGGAGCTGTTCCAGATGTCGCAGGCGCGCGGATTCGCGGTCGGCGGCACGCTGCACATCGTCATCAACAACCAGGTCGGCTTCACCACCAGCCACCGTGAAGACGCGCGTTCCACGCTGTACTGCACCGACGTCGCCAAGATGATCGGCGCGCCGGTGCTGCACGTGAACGCCGACGATCCCGAAGCGGTCGCGTTCGCCGCGCGCCTGGCCTACGACTTCCGCCAGCAGTTCAGCAAGGACGTGGTCATCGACCTGGTCTGCTACCGCCGCTGGGGCCACAACGAGGCCGACGAGCCCGCCATCACCCAGCCGGTGATGTACCAGGTGATCCGCAAGCACAAGACCACCCGCGAGCTGTATGCCGCGCGCCTCGAGGCCGAGGGCGTGCTGCCCGCCGATGGCGGCAAGGCGCTGGTCGACAGTTTCCGCGACCGGCTCGATGCCGGCGAAGTGACCACCGAACTGGCACCGGTCGAGAAGACCCCGCCGGGCAGCGCGATGTTCGTCGACTGGGGCAAGTACCTCGCGGGCACCCTGTCCGACGAGATCAGCACGGCGATCGACGGCGAGCGCCTGCGCGCGCTGGCCACGTCCATCACCACGATCCCGGATGACGTGGAGCTGCATTCGCGCGTCGCCAAGGTCTACGAAGAGCGCCGCAAGATGGCCGCAGGCGAGGTGCCCGCGGACTGGGGCTTCGCCGAAAACCTCGCCTACGCCACCATCCTCGACGACGGCTACGGCCTGCGCCTGGTGGGCCAGGACGTTGGCCGCGGCACGTTCACGCACCGCCACGCGATCCTCCACGACCAGAAGACCGACGCGTACTACCTGCCGCTGGCCAAGCTGGCCACGTCGCCGGAGCGCGCCAGGATCATCGACTCGCTGCTCAGCGAGGAAGCGGTGATGGCCTACGAGTACGGTTTCTCCACCACCGACCCCAACACCCTGTGCATCTGGGAGGGCCAGTTCGGCGACTTCGCCAACGGCGCGCAGGTGGTGATCGACCAGTTCATCGCCTCCGGCGAAGCCAAGTGGGGCCGCATCACCGGCCTGACCCTGCTCCTGCCGCACGGCTACGAAGGCCAGGGCCCCGAGCACAGCTCGGCACGCCTGGAGCGCTTCCTGCAGCTGTGCGCGCTCGACAACATGCTGGTCTGTGTGCCGTCCACGCCTGCGCAGGCGTTCCACATGCTGCGCCGGCAGATGCTCATGACCACGCGCAAGCCGCTGGTGGTGATGTCGCCGAAGTCGCTGCTGCGCCACAAGCTCGCGGTGTCGACACTCGACGAGATGGCCGGTGGCGAGTTCCAGCACCTCATCGGCGATGCCAACGCCAAGCCGGCGAAGACCAGGCGCGTGGTGCTGTGCTCGGGCAAGGTTTACTACGACCTCATCGAGGACCAGGCCAAGCGCGGCCAGGACGATGTGGCCATTGTCCGCGTCGAGCAGCTCTATCCGTTCCCGCGCGTCGCGCTCGGCGCCGAGCTGGAAAAGTACGGCAAGGCCGCCACCGTGGTCTGGTGCCAGGAAGAGCCGCAGAACCAGGGCGCGTGGTACCAGATCCGCCACCACCTGCAGGCCTGCCTGGCGTCCGGCCAGGAGCTGCACTACGCCGGACGCCCGCGTTCGCCGTCGCCGGCTGCCGGGCACTTCGCCGACCACGTGGTCGAGCAGCAGAAGCTGGTCGCCGACGCCCTCATCGAACCTGCCGGCAGCGTTTTCGCAGCCGACTGACCCCTACACGCCAAAAGCCAAGACCAGGACGCACCCAGACCATGGCCACCGAAATCAAGGTACCGGTACTCCCCGAATCCGTTTCCGACGCGACCATCGCCACCTGGCACAAGAAGGTGGGCGACGCCGTCGCGCGCGACGAGAACATCGTCGACCTGGAGACCGACAAGGTCGTCCTCGAAGTGCCCTCCACCGTCGAGGGCGTGATCAAGGAGCTCAAGTTCGAAGAGGGCGCCACGGTCAACAGCCAGCAGGTGATCGCGATCATCGAGGAAGGCGCCGCCGCCGCGAAGGCCGACGCCGCCCCGGCTGCCGGTGCCGCCAAGGGCGAGCCCGCCGCCGGCGCGCAGGAAGTGATGCCCAAGGCCGAAGCCGCCAAGCTCGAAGCCAAGGCGCCCGCCTCCACGCGTCCCGCGCCCGTCGGTGGCACCGATGCCCTGCCCCCGGGCGCGCGTTTCACCGCGGTCAAGGACGGCATCGATCCGTCGCAGGTCGAAGGCACCGGCCGCCGTGGCGCGGTGACCAAGGAAGACCTGGTCAACTACGCCTCCGGCAAGAGCGCCGGCGTCTCCGGTGGTGCGCGCCCCGAGGAACGCGTGCCGATGACGCGCATCCGCAAGCGCATCGCCGAGCGCCTGATGCAGTCCAAGAATTCCACCGCCATGCTGACCTCGTTCAACGAGGTCAACCTGGGCAAGGTGATGGCGATGCGCAAGGAGCTGGGCGAGGCGTTCCAGAAGCAGTACGGCGTGAAGCTCGGCTTCATGAGCTTCTTCGCCAAGGCCGCGGCCAACGCGCTGCAGAAGTACCCGGTGGTCAACGCGTCGGTCGACGGCGACGACATCATCTACCACGGCTATTCCGACATCTCGATCGCGGTGTCCACCGAAAAGGGGCTGGTGACGCCGGTGCTGCGCAACGTCGAGCGCATGGGCTTCGCCGACATCGAGCTGCAGATCGGCGACTACGCGAAGAAGGCGCGCGACGGCAAGCTGTCGCTGGACGACCTGCAGGGCGGCACGTTCACGATCACCAACGGCGGCACCTTCGGCTCGCTGATGTCGACGCCGATCGTCAACCCGCCGCAGTCGGCGATCCTGGGCATGCACACCATCAAGGAGCGTCCGATCGTCGAGAACGGCGCCGTGGTCGCCGCGCCGATGATGTACATCGCACTCAGCTACGACCACCGCATCATCGACGGCAAGGACGCGGTGCTGTTCCTGGTCGACATCAAGGACCAGCTGGAAAACCCGCATCGCATGCTGTTGGGCATGTAACGAAAAGGAACGGACATGGCTGAACAGTTTGATGTTGTTGTCATCGGTGCGGGCCCCGCCGGCTACCACGCCGCGATCCGCGCCGCGCAGCTCGGCATGAAGGTCGCCTGCATCGACGCCGGGCTGGGCAAGGACGGCAAGCCCGCGCTCGGCGGCACCTGCCTGCGCGTGGGCTGCATCCCGTCGAAGGCGCTGCTGGATTCATCGCGCCAGTTCCACAACCTGCAGCACATCTTCAGCCAGCACGGCATCACCGCGACCGACCCGAAGATCGACGTCGGCACCATGGTCGGCCGCAAGGACGCCATCGTGAAGCAGTTCACCGGCGGCATCGCGCAGCTGTTCAAGGCCAACAAGGTCGCGCCGTTCTACGGCTTCGCCACCCTGCATGCCGATCGGCGGGTGTTGGTGAAGCAGCACGACGGCAGCGAGGTCGAGCTCACCGGCACCAACGTCATCATCGCCGCAGGCTCCGATTCCATCGAGCTGCCGTTCGCGAGGTTCGACGGCGACACGATCGTCGACAACGTCGGCGGCCTGGACTTCACGGAGGTGCCCAAGCGCCTGGCGGTCATCGGCGCGGGCGTGATCGGCCTGGAGCTCGGCAGCGTATGGAAGCGCCTCGGTGCCGAGGTCGTGATCCTGGAAGCCCTTCCCGACTTCCTGGCCGCGGCCGATGCCGAAGTGTCGAAGCTCGCGGCGCGCGAGTTCAAGAAGCAGGGCCTGGACATCAAGCTCGGCGCCAAGGTGTCGAAGGCGGAAGTGACCACCAAGGGCAAGACCAGGGAAGTCCAGGTCACCTACGCCGACAAGAACGGCGAGCAGACCATCACCGTCGACAAGCTGCTGGTGGCCGTGGGCCGCCGTGCCGCGTCGAAGGGGCTGCTGGCCGAGGGTTCCGGCGTGAAGCTCACCGAGCGTGGGCAGATCGAGGTCGACGAGCATTGCCATACCGGCGTCGACGGCGTCTGGGCGGTCGGCGACTGCGTGCGCGGGCCGATGCTGGCGCACAAGGGCTTCGAGGAAGGCATCGCGGTGGCCGAGCTGATCGCCGGCCTGCCCGGCCACGTCAACTTCGACACCATTCCCTGGGTCATCTACACCGAGCCGGAGCTCGCCTGGGTCGGCAAGACCGAGCAGCAGCTCAAGGAAGAAGGCATCCCGTACAAGTCCGGCAGCTTCCCGTTCGCCGCCAACGGCCGCGCCGTGGCGATGGTCGAGCCGGCCGGCTTCGTGAAGGTGCTGGCGCACGCCGAGACCGACCGCGTGCTCGGCATGCACCTGGTCGGCGCGAACGTGTCGGAGCTGGTGCACGAGGGCGTGCTGACCATGGAGTTCAAGGGCTCGGCCGACGACCTGGCGCGCATCTGCCACGCGCATCCGAGTCTCTCGGAAGCGATCCACGACGCCGCGATGGCGGTCGACAAGCGCGCCATCCACAAGGCGAACTGAGAACAGCGGCAGGTGGCCGATGCCACCGCGCCGGACCCAGCTGGAACACGCGCCGGGCATTGCCCGGCGTCGTCCTTTCCGGCCCATACGGAAACAACACAGATGAAAAGCCTTTGCGTGTACTGCGGCTCCAATACCGGCGCGAACCCCGCCTACCTCCGGCATGCGATCGCCCTGGGAACGCGCATGGCGCAGGACGGCATCCGCCTGGTCTATGGCGGCGGCAACATCGGCCTGATGGGCGCGGTGGCCGACGCGGTGCTCGCCGCGGGCGGCGAGGTGGTGGGCGTGATCCCGAAGCAGCTGGTCGACATGGAAGTGGCGCACCTCGGGCTTACCGAGCTGGAAGTCGTGGCATCGATGCACGAGCGCAAGTCGCGGATGTTCGACCTTGCCGACGCCTTCGTCGCCCTGCCCGGCGGTTTCGGCACGCTGGAGGAGATCGTCGAGATGCTCACCTGGCGGCAGCTCGGCATCAGCGACAAGCCGTGCGCGATCCTCGACGTCGAAGGCTACTACCAGCCGCTGATCGCGATGATGGACACGATGGTGGCCGAGCGGTTCCTGCACCCCGGCCAGCGCGAAGACCTGTGGACCGGCGGCGACATCGACGCCATGCTGGCGTGGATGCGCGACTACCGGCCGGCGCAGGCGTCGAAGTGGCTGGACGAGAAACGCAGCCGCGAGCTGCGCTGAGGAGGCACCATGACCATTCCCGGCCGCTTCAACGCCTTCCGCATCCACAACGACGACGCGGGCTATCGCAGCGGCATCGAGCAGGTCGGGATCGACGACCTCGCCGCCGGCGAGATCGTCATCCGCGCGGCGTACTCCTCGGTCAACTTCAAGGACGCGCTGGCCGGCACCGGCAAGGGCAAGATCCTGCGCCGGTTCCCCCTGGTCGGCGGCATCGACGTCGCCGGCCACGTGGTGGCGTCCAGTGACGCAGCGTTCAAGGAAGGCGACGCGGTGCTGGTCACCGGCGGCGGCCTGGGCGAGACCCGCGACGGCGGCTACAGCGAGTACGCGCGTCTCCAGTCGGCGACGGCCATCGCGCTGCCGGCGGGGCTGTCGCTGCGTGACGCGATGGTGCTCGGCACCGCCGGGTTCACCGCGGCGCTGGCGCTGCTGCGCATGACCGAAAACCGCCAGCATCCGGGCCTCGGCCCGATCGCGGTCACCGGGGCCAGCGGCGGGGTCGGTTCGCTCGCGGTCGACATCTTCTCGTCCGCCGGTTACGAGGTGCACGCGGTCAGCGGCAAGCCCGGACAGGCGGAGTACCTCGCGGCGATCGGCGCCAGCAAGGTGCTGGGCCGCGACGCGTTGGCCACCACGCGTCCGCTGGAGTCCGAGCGCTTCGGTGGCGGCCTCGACACGGTCGGCGGCGGCATGCTCGCCAGCCTGCTGGCGCAGACCGTCGCCTACGGCAACATCGCCAGCACCGGGCTTGCCGCAAGCCATGAACTGACGACTACCGTGATGCCCTTCATCCTGCGCGGCGTCTCGCTGCTCGGCGTGGCCTCGACCAGTCCCGCGCGCGACATCCGCGAAGAAGTCTGGCGCCGCCTCGCGTCGGACTGGAAGCCGCGCCACCTGGACCGCATCTGCACCCGCGAGGTGCGCATGGAGCAGCTGGCCGATGTGTTCGACGGCATGCTCGCGGGCGGTTCGCACGGGCGCACGCTGGTCGCGATCTGAGCAGCCGCGCACGGTGGCTTGCAGGTCCCACCGCGACGGCTACAATCGCGGGCACACACCGGGGGACAACATGGCGCGCATCCTGATCGTCGACGATTCGCCGTCGCAACTGATGGGCATCCGTCGCATCGTCGAAAAGCTGGGGCATGAAGCGCTGACCGCCGAGGACGGCGCGGCCGGTTTCGAGGCCGCCAAGCGCGAACTTCCCGACCTTGTGCTGATGGACGTGGTGATGCCGAACCTCAACGGCTTCCAGGCCACGCGCTCGATCACCCGCGAGCCGACCACGCGCCACATCCCGGTGATCCTGGTGACCACCAAGGACCAGGAAACCGACAAGGTCTGGGGCATGCGCCAGGGCGCGCGCGCCTACCTGACCAAGCCGTTTTCCGAGGCCGAACTGGCCGACGCGATCGTCCGCGTGATCGCACCGGAACCCGCGCCGCCGACCGCGGCCTGAGCACCGCGCGCGGCGCTGGCCGCGCCCGACACAGTCACCCGCCCGCGAACGCGTCGCGCAGGGCCGCGTAGGCCGCGCGCTGGGCGTCATCGCGCGGCGCCGGCGCCTGGATCTCGATCTCGACGATCTGGTCCCCATCGGCCTGGCCGCCGCTGCCCGGCAGTCCACGGCCACGCAGCCGCAGTCGACGCCCCGCCTCGGAGCCCGCAGGCACCTTCAGTTCCACCGTGCCACCGAGCGTCGGCACGCTGACACTGGCGCCCAGCGCGGCATCCCAGGGCGCCACCTGCAGGGCATAGATGATGTTGCGGCCATCGACCTCGAAGCGCGGGTCGGTGGCGTATTCGACCTCGAGCAGCAGGTTTCCGCCGCGTTCGCCCTGCCCGGCCAGGCGGATCACCTGCCCCGGGCGGATGCCACGCGGCACCCTGACCTGCAGCGTGCGCCCGCCGACCGAGATGCGCATCGCATCGCCGCGGTGCACGACGTCCAGCGGCACCGCCAGGCGTGCGCGGATGTCGCCGCGCGGCGGCGCGGAATAGCCCGGCCCACCGCGTTGGCCCTGGCGCCTGAACATGCTTTCGAAGAAGTCGCTGAAGCCGCCGTTGCCGCCGCCGCCGAATACCTCCTCGTAGTCGAAGCCCTGTCCGCCGCCACCACCGAAGCCGCCCGGGGGCGCCTGCACCTCGTCCCCCGGGCGGTAGCCACGCGCGCGCAGCTGGTCGTAGGACTTGCGCCGCTCGGGATCGCGCAGCGCTTCGTAGGCCTCGTTGACGGCCTTGAAACGCGCTTCCGCGTCGCGCTCCTTGCTCACGTCCGGGTGGTACTTGCGGGCCAGCCGCCGGTAGGCGGTCTTGAGCTCGGCCTCGCCCGCCGTGGGCTCGACGCCGAGGGTGTCGTAGTAGTCCTTGAACTGCATCGCTGCTCCGGGAACGCCCGCCGTGAAGGGGGGTCACGGCCTGCGGCAGGTTACCAAGATCGGTACGCGCCGTCGTGGCATCCTGTGCGCCTGCGGCAACGCCGCCGCCATCCCCACAGGAGCACGCGCATGTCCATCCAGCCCGGTGACACCATTCCCGAGGTCACGCTCAAGCACATCAACGACGGCGTGCAGACCATCGACACCCCGACCCTGTTCGCCAACAAGAAGGTGGTGCTGTTCGCCGTCCCCGGCGCGTTCACGCCGACCTGCTCCGACCACCACCTCCCCGGCTTCGTGCAGAACTTCGACAGGTTCCGCCAGCGCGGCATCGAAGTCGCCTGCATGGCGGTCAACGATCCCTTCGTGATGCAGGCCTGGGGCACGAGCCAGCACGTGCCGGACGGGCTGCGCATGCTGTCCGACGGCAACGGTGATTTCGCGCGCGCGCTCGGCCTGGAAATGGACGCCAGTGCGTTCGGCATGGGCACGCGCAGCAAGCGCTTCGCGCTCTATGCCGAGGACCGCGTGGTCAAGGCGCTGTTCGTCGAGGCCCCGGGCGAGTTCAAGGTGTCGGCCGCGGAGCACGTGCTCGACGCGATCGGCTGAGCCTCAGCGGCCGACGTCGAACGCGAGGCTCGACCACGCGCCACTGTCGGCGAGCGCGGTCAGCTGCTGGCGGCCGGGCGTTGCGAACTCGCGCTGCAGCACCTGGCCGGCGCGCGTCTCGCCGATCCAGCGGCCGTTGAGCAGCCACTGCACGCGGCCCGCTGCGCCGACCGCGCGAAGGGCCAGGCGCGGCGGGCGCGCGGCCCCGGGCGGGCGCACCAGGAGCGCGCCGTCATTGACGCCCTCGATGCGCAACGACGCCACGGCTTCACGGCCGTCGTCGCGGCAATCCGCGGCCAACGGTGGCAGTTCCGAGCGCGCACGTTCGGCTGCCGTGAGCCAGGGCGTGGCCAGCGCGGGCCAGCGCGCCAGCACCCGCGCTTCGCGCCGGTGCGCCTGCGTGCACTCGGCCGACAGGCGCTGCCCGCTTGCGGCATCGACCTCGAAGCGTTCCAGCCCGCCGGCCCACGCGCGGGCCTCGCGTTCGGGCAGCGTCGGCGGCACCGCGCCATCCAGCACCCAGGCCTGCATCGACCGCTGGCAGGCAGCCGCTGGCTGCGCGCTGGCCGACGTTCCCAGCGGCCAGCACACGGTCTCGCGGCCCACGCTTGCCGGGGCGGCTTGGCGCGCCCCGTCGCCCGGGCGACGCGGCAGGCTGTCGATCACCTCGAACATCAGCGGCAGCGCGGTCACCGCGCCGTACTGGCCCGGCAGCGGCGTACCGTCGGGTCGTCCGACCCACACGCCGACCGTGTGCCGGCGCGTTGCACCCAGCGCCCAGGCGTCGCGAAACCCGTAGCTCGTGCCGGTCTTCCACGCCACCCGCGGCCGCTGTCCGGTATCGAACGTGTCGATGCGCTCGCCGGGACGCGGATTGGCGGCGAGGATCTCGTTGACGATCCACGCCGCACCGGGTGACAGCAGTCGCCGCTCGACCTGCGGCGCATCCGGCATGTAGCGCACGCGGCCGGCGACGCCGCCACGCGCGAGCGACGCGTGCGCCCCGACCAGGTCCTCGAGCCGCGCGCCGGTGCCGCCGAGGATCAGCGACAGGTTGGGCTGCACCCCGCGCGGGAACCGCAGCGCGATCCCGGCGTGGTCGAGCCGCGCCGCGAAGCGCGTGGCGCCGACACGGTCGAGCAGGTCCACCGCCGGCACGTTGAGCGACAGGCGCAGCGCGGTGGCCAGCCCGACCGGGCCGTTGAAGGCGGCATCGAAGTTGCCGGGACGATAGCCGCCGAACGACTGCGGCGCGTCGAGCAGCAGGCTTTCCGAATGCACGATGCCGTCGTCGAGCGCCATGCCGTACAGGAATGGCTTCAGGGTCGATCCGGGCGAACGCCAGGCCTGCACCATGTCGACATGGCCCAGCCGCGGGGCGTCGCCGAACGCCGCCGAGCCCACGTAGGCCTGCGCTTCCATGCTGGCGTTGTCGACCACCAGCAGCGCCGCCGACGTGCGCTCGGGCAGGCTGGCGAAGTACGCGGTGACGCGTTCCTCGAGGGTGCGCTGCAGGGCGGCGTCGATGGTGGAGGTGATGCGCTCCTTGCCCGGCTGCGCGCTCCTCAGGCGCTGCGCGAGCAGCGCGGCGAGCAGCGGCGGGCGCAGCGCGCGCGCGACCACCGGCTCCACCATGGCGTCGTCGACCAGCGCCTGGTCCCAGCGGCCCAACGCCACCATCCGCGCCAGCACCTTGTCGCGCGCGCGGCGAGCGGCCTCCGGCTCGCGGTCCGGGCGCAGCCGCGTCGGTGCCTGCGGCAGCACGGCGAGCAACGCCGCTTCGGCGTGCGACAGGCGCGCCGCCGGCTTGCCCAGGTACGCCCAGCTCGCGGCCTCCACGCCTTCGATGGTGCCGCCGAACGGTGCGCGTTCCAGGTACAGGGCGAGGATCGCGCGCTTGGACAGATGCGCTTCGAGCTGCAGCGCGCGCAGCAGCTGCCGCAGCTTGCCGGGCAGCGTGCGCGGATGCGGGTCGAGGATGCGCGCCACCTGCATGGTCAGGGTGGAGCCGCCGGAGACGATGCGGCGATTGCTCGCCATCTGCCAGCCGGCGCGCAGCAGCGCCACCGGGTTCACGCCGGGATGCCGCCAGAACCAGCGGTCCTCGTAGGCGAGCAGCGCTTCCAGGTACAGCGGAGAGACCGACTCCGGCGTGGCCGGGTGTCGCCAGATGCCGTCGGCGTCGGCGAATGCACGCAGCGGCGTGCCGTCGCGCGCGGTCACCAGCGTGCTGGTGTCGCGGGCGCGCGGCAGCGGCGGCGGGAACACCTGGTCGAGTACCAGCAGCATGAGCAGCACGGCCACGGTGGCCCACCGCAGCCAGGGCAGCACGCGTCGCCAGCCGCGCCCGCGTGCTTCAGCCATTCCCGTGCACCAGTGCGCGTACGTCAGCGAGCGGGCGCGCGTCCACGCGGCCCGCTCACGGCTGCACCACCGTCATCTGCGCCGGTTGCGCATGGCCCACGCCGCGCAGCTCCGGCCGGTACATGTCCTCGACCAGCGGCGGCGGCACGGTGTAGCGACCGGGGGTAACCGCGCGCACCAGGTAGAACACATGCGCCGCGTTGCCGGCATCGAGCGACAGCGCGGCGACGTAGCGGTCGTCGCGGAACTCCTCGTGTCGCAGCTCTGCAGCGCTGGCGCGCTCCGACAATGCGATGCCGCCGATCACCACCTCGGCCCACTGCCCCGCATCACCGAGGTTCATGTTCTCGACCTCGAGCCCCGCCGGCAGCAGGTCGGTGAGCAGTGCGTCGGGCATGTCGCGGTCGGCGGTGATCGACACCCGCGCCACCAGAGCCTCGCCTTCCTTCAGCGGACGCGGCGTCCACGGCTTGCCGTCGGTGGCGAACCAGGCGCGCTCCACCCGGATCGCGCGCGCGTCGGGCGCGGGTGCGCTGCGCGGAATGCCGGCGACTTCGATGCTGGCGTACAGCGGCGATGTGCCCTGCGGCACGAAACGCACGCCCTTGGCCAGTGCGTCATGGCCGTAGCTGCGCGAGACGTACCGCACCGGCGCAATCGCCTCGTCCACGCCACCCTCGGTCAGGGTGCCCGACACCTCGCGGCCCGGCCCGGCGGCGAGCGTCTTGCCCAGGCGTGCAATCGCGGCCTGTTCCTGCGTGCTGAGGTGGAACCAGCGCGCCTTGCGCCGCGCCTCCAGCTCGCGCCCCAGCGCCACCAGCCGCGCGTCCCAGGACTTCGGCACCAGCTCGTGCCTGCGCGCGAGCGCGAGCATCAGCGCGGCATCGCGCAACGGCGTGCCGTAGTCGCCCAGGTAACCCGGCCGCTGGCCGGATGCGACGAAGGCTTCGTCGAGCGCCTTCTGCCCGCGCGCCTTGTCGCCCTGCAGCGACAGCGCCAGGCCGAGGTGTGCCAGCGGCATCGGTCCGCGCAGCACCTTGCGCTCGTTGTCGTACATCGCGCGCAACGTGCCCAGCGGCGCGCGGCCGACGCGCGCCAGCACGTAGCCGGCGTGCGCCTTGTAGGCGAAGCGCAGGTGCTCGCGGTTGTCCTGCCCGTAGAACTGCTGGCCGTCGGACAGCAGGTCCTCGGACAGGCGCGACAGCGCCTTCTGCAGCATCGCCTCGGGCACGTCGAAGCCGGCCTCGCGCGCATCGAGCATGAACTCCGCCGCGTACGGGGTGAGCATGGCATCGGTGCCGTCGGCACCACCCCACATCGAAAAGTGGCCGGACGACGCCTGCAGCGCCGCAAGCCTGCCGAGCGCGCCTTCCATGCGCCTGGTGCGGTCGTTGGCGGGCAGCGGGGTCATGCCGTAGGTCGCGGCGGTCGAGGCATCGAGCACGAGGGCCGCGTAGCCCTTGCTGGTGGTCTGCTCGGCGCAGCCGTAGGGATAGTCGAGCGCGCCCTGCAGGGCGCTGGCGAACGGGATCGGCGGCAGCGCGCCGACGCCGAAGCGCGCCTGCACCGATCCTGGAAGCAGGCCTTCCGCAAGGTCGGTACCGAGCACCACCGGCGCCAGCGGATCCAGCGTCATGGCACGCGTCCGTACCACCTGCGGCCACGGCGCGCGGACCGGCAGGTCATGGCGGCGGTCGACCTTCACCCCCGGGCCGTCGACGCGCACGCGCACCTTGGCGACGGCATGGCCGTCGCGCGCGAGCAGCGGGAACGACAGCGTCGTCTTGCCTTCCGCGGCAAGCGCGACATCGCGCGTGCCGTCGCCGACGTCGAGCGGGCCTTCGCCGTCGACGCGCACGCGGAACGTGCCCGGCTTGCCGGTGAAGTTGGCAAGGTCGAGCGTCACCGTGGCGCTGTCGCCCGGCGCCATCACCCGGGGCATGCCGGCCTCGGCGACCAGCGGCGCGCGCACCAGCAGTTCGGCATCGCGGTTGCCGTAGTGGGTGTCGCCATAGACCAGCGCCGACACCCGCAGCGTGCCGTTGAAATCCGGCATGGTGAACTCGACGCGCGCATTGCCCTTGGCGTCCAGGCGCACCGGGCCGGAGAACAGGTCCACGGTCTGCACGCGCGCCGTCGGCCGCCGCGCCTGCGGCAGCGCCGCGAGCCCAACGTCGCCGCCGAAGCGCAGGCGCGCGCTGCCTCCGTCGAAGCTCTCGATCACGCGGCCGTAGATGTCGTAGGCATCGGTGCCCAGCCGGCGCTGCGCGAAGAAGTGGCGATTCGCGTCCGGCACCGGATAGCGGGTGATGTTGAGGATGCCGACGTCCACCGCCGACACCGTGGCGTGGGCCAGCTGTCCGGCCAGCGCCGGCGCGCTCACGGTGACCTTGAGCAGTTCGCCCGGCACGGCCCTGGTCGGCAACGACATGCCGACCGCGGCGCGACGGTCGCCGCGCGCCATCGGTACATGCGCCACGCCCACCGCGCGCGCCGGGGTGACCTTGCTGGTCGCGCTGCCGCCGCGGAACACGAGCGCGGTCACGTACACGTCGTGGCGCTCCCAGTCTTCGCCCACCGGGATCCGGAACGTGCTGCCGGCCTTGGCGTCGATCGCCTGCACGTACAGCAGCCTGTCGCTCTCCACCAGCAGCAGGCCCTTGCCGGCGTGCGGGGGCGTGACCGTGACCTCGAGCGTGTCACCGGCGCGGTAGCCGGTCTTGTCGAGCGACAGCTTGACCTTGTCGGGACGCGCGTCGGGGCCGCGGTTCTCGTCGCCCCAGCTCCAGCCGGCGCGGAACGGATAGCGCATGACCAGGCCCGTGGCCGGGTCGCGCACCTCGATGCGGTATTCGCCCCACTCCACCGGAAAATCGAAACGCGCGGCGGTCGTTCCGGCGTCGATGCCGCGCTTCTCCACCACCTCGAAGCGGCGCGTGAAGTCGTAGTTCCAGCCGCCGTCGTCGTTGAAATTCCAGTGGTAGTCGCGGTGCTCGCGCACCAGGCTCAGCTCGAGTCCCTTCACCGGGCGCGGCGTGCCGTCGGCAGCCACGCGCACCAGCTCGAAGCGGGCACTGGCGTTGGCGTCGCTGCCTTCCTTGTCGTCGAACAGCGGGCGCACACCGACCAGCGCATCGGCTGGCCACAGCACGCGCTTGAGGCTGCGGTTGACGCTGCGTCCGCCGCTCTCGTACAGGCTGGCGGCAACCACCACCGCCAGCGGCGTCGTCGCGGCCACCTCCGCGGGCAGCGCGATGTCGTGCGCCAGCGCGCCCTTGGCATCAAGGCTGGCGTCGATGACGTCGCGCGCGTCGCGCGGCAGCTGCACCGTGGGGTCGCCGAAGAAGTAACCCGGCAGGCCATCCAGTGGATGCTGCTCCACGGCGACGGACATCTTGGCGGTGAGGCGGTTGCCGGCCGCCGGCGCGCCGTACAGGTAGGCGCCGCTGGCGCGAAGTCGCAGCGGCTCGCCCGGTTTCAGCAGCGCCTGCGCGCTGTCGAGCTCGAGCTTCATGCGCTCGGGCAGGAATTCCTCGATGCGCAGCGCCATGCCCTGCACCGCTTCGCGGCTGGCGGGATCGGTGCGGAATTCGAGCTGCCAGCGCCCGGTGGCAGCCTCCACCGGGATCTCGCGTTCGAAACGGTAGTAGCCCTGGGCACCGGCCTCGAGCCGGGACTCGATGAACGTCTTGCCGTCCGGCTGCTTGAGGCGTGCGAACAGCGGCTGGGCCTTGCCGTCCTTCGCAGCCGGCACCGGCCTGCCGTCGGCATCGCGCAACAGCGCGGAGACGCGCACGGTTTCACCCGGGCGGTACAGGTCGCGGCCGGACCAGGCGAAGACGTCGAACCAGGCGTTGCCGCGGCCCGCGACCGCGAACTCCGACAGGTCCAGCGCCGGCTGGTTGAACGGCAGCAGCGACACATCCTTGCCACGGGTGGCGACCAGCACCTGCGCCGCGACGAGCTTGTGGTCCAGCACGGCATTGCCGTTGCCGTCGGTCTCGGACTTGAAGACCGCCTCGCCGTTCGCGCCGAGCACGCGCAGCTCCACCCCGCCAAGCGCGGCACCTGTCTGCAGCGATGCGGTGTGCACGAACAGCTGGTCCCTGTAGGCGCGCAGGTGCAGGCCGATGTCGCTGACGGTGAAGAACGCGGTCTCGAACATGTCGCCGAAACGGCCGGCCTTCTTCATGACCGCGAAGTACAAGCCCGGCTCCTGCAGTTCGGGGATCGACTGGATCGGCAGGTAGGTCAGCACGCGCTCGTTGCGCTCGCCGCCCAGCACGAAGCGGTTGACGTACACCGGCTCGGCGAGCCTGGCGACGGACTTGCCCTGGCGGTAGTCGTTGTCGAGCTCCCAGCCGCTGCGGCGGCCGCCACGCTGATACTCGGCATAGAAGCGCGGCAGCGACGCCTCGGGCACGCGCAGGAATTCGACGTCGACCTCCTCGACGTTCACCGATACCACCGGCAGCCCGCGCGATTCGCGCGCCGGCAGCACGCTGCCCTGCGAGGCGAAGCCGACGACCGGCGCGAGTTCGCCCGTGGAGACCGTGCGCTGGATGTCCTGGCCCAGCGTGCTGCCGTCGGCAGCCGTCAATGCGCCGGAGATGCGCAAGGTGTATTCGCGGTTCGCTTCGGCGAACGGGAAGCGCAGCACGCGGCCGTCATCGTCCAGGCTCCAGCTGCTGTCGCCGGCGACCGGCTCGGCGAAGGTCAGCAGGCGATCGAAATCCTGGGTGCCAACCAGCGGCCGGGAAAACTCCACCGCCAGCGACAGCGAGCCTTCGGACTGGTCGGGCCAGGCGCGCACCAGACCGAAACCTTCGACTTCGGCGCGTTCGGCCTGGATGGCTTCGCCACCGGCAGCCGGCAGTTGCCCGCCCTCGTCGCGCTTGCAGCCGCCGAGGGCCAGTAGCGCCAATGCGGCGACCACGGCCACCACGTGCAGCACGGCGCGGCCCGTCCGCAGGGTGTCCTTCCCGTTGCGCATGTCACCTCCCGGAGTTGCCGGCAGTATAGACAGCGCCGGCGTACCGCAGGCCAACGCGCGGGGGCACGGAAGAGGGTCGACATGGCCGTGCCGCGTGTCGCGCGGCACGGCCTGCGGTCAGGCGTCGTCGCCCGGCGCGGCCTCGCTGGAGGCGCTGTCATCGACCGGCGCGGCGATGGCCGGCAACCCGCCATCGGCCACGTCGCCGAGGTCGTCCCCGTCCTCACCGATCGTGGCGTCGACGCGCTCGATCGCCTGCAGGCGCTCGTCCTCGGCCAGGCGGATCAGGGTCACGCCCTGGGTGTTGCGGCTGACCACCGAGATCTCGGCCGCACGGGTGCGCACCAACGTGCCGCCGTCGGAAATCAGCAGCACTTCGTCGCCGCGCGACAGCAGCACGGCCGCCACCAGTTGGCCGTTGCGGTCGGTGGTCTGGATGCCGATCACGCCCTGCGTGCCGCGGCCCTTGCGCGGGTACTCGGCCAGGCGCGTGCGCTTGCCGTAGCCGTTCTCGGTGGCGGTCAGGATGTAGGCATCGGCTTCGTCGTCGAGCACGATCGCGTTTTCGACGGTCTCCGCGCTGTCGATCGCGACGTCGTCGCCCTCATGTTCAATCGCATCGGCCGCGCTCTCGGTCACGATCAGGCTGACCACCGACTCGCCGCCGGCCAGGCGGATGCCGCGCACGCCGGTGGCGGTGCGGCCCATCGAGCGCACGGCGGCCTCGTCGAAGCGCACCGTCTTGCCGTTGGATGCGAACAGCATGATGTCGCGCTGGCCGTCGGTGAGTTCGGCGCCGATCAGCGCGTCGCCATCGTCGAGGTTGATCGCGATCTTGCCGCGCTGCAGGCGATAGGCGAACTCGGTCAGCGGGGTCTTCTTGACGGTGCCGTTGCGCGTCGCGAAGAACACGTACTGGTCGTCGCGGTATTCGCGCACCGGCAGTACCGCCTGCACGCGCTCGCCTTCCTCCAGCGGGATCCAGTTGATGATCGGGCGGCCGCGGGCGTTGGGCCCCGCTTCCGGCAGCTGGTACACCGACAGCCAGAACACGCGGCCCGCACTGGTGAAGGTCAGCAGCGTGTCATGCGTGTTGACCAGCCACAGCTGGTCGATGGAATCCTCGTCCTTGGTGGCCGCCGCGTTGCGGCCGCGTCCGCCGCGCTTCTGCGCGCGGTAGGCACTGACCGGCTGGCGCTTGGCGTAGCCGGCGCGCGACAGCGTCACCACCACTTCTTCAGGGGCGATCAGGTCGAGGATGTCGAGGTCTTCCTCGCTGGCGCGGATCTCGCTGCGGCGCGCGTCGCCGTACTCTTCCTGGATGTTGCGCAGCTCGGTGCGGATGACATCGAGCAGCACGTCGGGGTTCTCGAGGATCTCGATCAGGCCACGGATGGCCTCCAGCAGCACGCGGTATTCGTCGGTCAGCTTTTCCTGCTCCAGCCCGGTCAGGCGGTGCAGGCGCATCTCGAGGATCTGCTGCGCCTGGACGTCGGTGAGCTGGTAGCCGTCGGCAAGCAGGCCCACGCCCTTGGGCAGGTCATCCGGGCGCGACGCCTCGGCACCGGCGGCGGCGAGCAGCGTGCCCACCAGCCCCGGCTGCCAGACGCGCGCCAGCATGCGTTCCTTGGCGACCTGCGGGTTGTCGGAGGTCTTGATGAGCTCGATCATCTCGTCGATGTTGGCGAGCGCGACCGTCAGGCCTTCGAGCACGTGGGCGCGCGCGCGCGCCTTGCGCAGCTCGAAGATGGTGCGGCGGGTGACCACCTCGCGGCGGTGGCGCACGAAGGCTTCGAGGAAATCCTTGAGGTTCAGCACCCGCGGCCGGCCATCGACCAGCGCCACCATGTTGATGCCGAACACCGACTCCAGCTGGGTCTGCTGGTAGAGGTTGTTGAGCACCACTTCGGCCGACTCGCCGCGCTTGATCTCGATGTAGATGCGCATGCCGTCCTTGTCGGACTCGTCGCGCAGCTCGCTGATGCCCTCGAGCTTCTTCTCCTTGACCAGCTCGGCGATCTTCTCGATCAGCCGCGCCTTGTTGACCTGGTACGGGAGCTCGCTGACCGCGATCGCCTCGCGGCCGTTGTCGGCGACCTCGATATCGGCCTTGGCGCGCATGCGCACGCGGCCGCGGCCGGTGCGGTAGCCCAGGTGGATGCCGCTCACGCCGTTGATGATGCCGCCGGTGGGGAAGTCCGGCCCCGGGATGTGCTCCATCAGCCCGTCGATATCGATCGACGGATCGTCGATCAGCGCGATCAGCGCGTTGATCACCTCATTGAGGTTGTGCGGCGGGATGTTGGTGGCCATGCCCACCGCGATGCCGGTGGACCCGTTGACCAGGAGGTTCGGGAACCGGGTCGGCATGACCGTCGGCTCGTGTTCCTTCTCGTCGTAGTTGGGCTGGAAATCGACGGTGTCCTTGTCGATGTCGGCCATCAGCTCGTGCGCCAGGCGCGACATGCGCGCCTCGGTGTAACGCATCGCCGCGGCCGGGTCGCCGTCGACGGAGCCGAAGTTGCCCTGCCCGTCGACCAGCATGTAGCGCAGCGAGAACGGCTGCGCCATGCGCACCAGGGTGTCGTACACCGACTGGTCGCCGTGCGGATGGTACTTACCGATCACGTCACCGACGATGCGCGCGGACTTGAAGTACGGCTTGTTGCTGTGCGCGCCGAGCTCGGTCATCGCGAACAGCACGCGGCGGTGCACCGGCTTGAGGCCGTCGCGGACATCGGGGAGTGCGCGCCCCACGATCACGCTCATGGCGTAATCGAGGTAACTGCGGCGCATCTCGTCCTCGAGGTTGACGGGGATGATTTCCTTCGCGAGCTCTGCCATCAGGCGGTTGTTCCCTGCATGTCCGACCAGCCCCGCGCACGGCGCGCGACGCCTTCCGCGAGAGGTTCGCGGAACCTCGGGATTGTATCACGAACGGGCGCTCCCCTGCCCGCTTTTCCCCCGCTGAAACAACAACTTGCCGCCGACGATCAGCCGCCGAACAGTGCCCGCATGGACGCCTCGTCCGGACGCTCGACAACACCCTTCTCGGTCACGATGGCGTCGATCAGCGCGGCGGGGGTCACATCGAACACCGGGTTCCACGCCTTGATGCCGTCGGCCGCGACGCGCTGGCCGGCGACGCCGAGCAGTTCGCCCGGATCGCGCTCCTCGATTTCGATGAAGTCGCCCGAGGGCGTGGCCATGTCCACCGTCGACGCCGGCGCCACCACCATGAACCTGCGGCCATGGAAGCGCGCCGAAATCGCCAGCTGGTAGGTGCCGATCTTGTTGGCGACATCGCCGTTGGCGCAGATGCGGTCGGCACCGACCACCACCCAGTCGACCTCGCCCCCCTTGAGCAGATGCGAGGCCGCCGCGTCTGCAATGAGCGTGGCATCGATGCCATCCTCCTGCAGCTCCCAGGCGGTGAGCCGCGAGCCCTGCATCCACGGCCGCGTCTCGTCGGCGAACACGCGCTCGATGCGCCCCTGCGCCACACCGGCGCGGATCACGCCGAGCGCGGTGCCGAAGCCGGCGGTTGCCAGCGAGCCGGTATTGCAGTGGGTCAGCACGCCACTGCCGGGCGCGATCAGCGCCGCGCCGAGCGCGCCCATGCGGCGGTTGGCGGCGAGGTCCTCGGTTTCGATGGCGCGCGCCTCATGCTCCAGCACGTCGCGCCAGTCGGATCCCGCGACCACGAGCGCGCCGCGCATCCGCGCCAACGCCCAGGCCAGGTTGACCGCTGTCGGACGCGCGGCATTGAGGCGCTGCATCGCCGGCGCCAGCGCGGCGGCGGCGGCGACACCGTCGCCCGCCGCGACCTGCTGCCCGGCGAGCACCACGCCCCAGGCCGCGGCGATGCCGATCGCCGGCGCCCCACGCACGGCCAATGCGTGGATCGCGGCGGCGACCGCGTCGCTGTCGGCGCAGGACAGGTATTCGACCACCAGCGGCAGCTTGCGCTGGTCGAGCAGGTCCAGCGCGGTGCCGGTCCAGCGGATCGGGCGGATGCGGTCGTAACGGGCGTAATCGATCGTGGTGTCCATGCGGCCAGTTTACCGGCTGCGGCGCGACCCTAGGCGTGGGCGAAATCGAAGGCCAGCACGTCGGCGATCGCATGGCTGCCGAGCATCGCCATCAGCAGGCGGTCGACGCCGAGCGCCACGCCCGAGCATTCCGGCAGGCCGTCGGCCAGCGCGCCGAGCAGGGCCTCGTCCACCGGCGGCAGAACGGCGCCACGGGTGTCGCGCACGGCATGGTCGCGCGCGAAACGTGCGCGCTGTTCGTCGGCATCGGTGAGCTCGTGATACCCGTTGGCCAGCTCCAGCGGCCCGAGGTAGAGCTCGAAGCGCTCGGCCACCTCGACATCGCCGCGACGCACGACCTTCGCCAGCGCGCACTGCGATGCCGGATAGTCGTGCATGGCCAGCAGTTGCCCGGGCACGAACGCCGGCTGGATGTGGTGCGTCATCAGCAGGTCGAGCCAGTCGTCGCGGGTCAGGCCTTCGGGAGCGATGTGGCCGGCGAACGCCGCCTGCAGTTCGGCGATCGACGCGGTCATCGGGTCGAGGCCGAGCGCCTCGCGGTACACATCGCGGTACGACACCTTGCGCAGCGTCGCCTCGCGCCCGACCAGCGCCAGCGCCGCCTGGACGAGCGCCGCGGTCTCGTCGATGAGCGGCTCAAGCGTCCAGCCGACGCGGTACCACTCGAGCATGGTGAACTCCGGATTGTGGCGGCCGCCGGCTTCGCCATCGCGGAACACGCGTCCGAGCTCATAGCAATCGCCGACGCCCGCGGCGAGCAGGCGCTTCATCGGGTACTCGGCCGACGTGCGCAGCCAGCGCGTGCGCGGAGCGCCATCGGTGCGGCCGGCGAACTCCAGTGCGAACGACGCGATGTTGGGATCGGTATTGCCCGCGCGCGACATCATCGGCGTCTCGACCTCGAGCACGCCGCGCGCCGCGAAGAAATCGCGCAGCCGGGCGTTGAGGCGCGCGCGCAGGCGCAGCGCGTCCAGCCGCCTCACGCGTGTGCCGCCAGGAACGCCAGCAGCCGCGCTTCGTCCCAGACCTCGACACCCAGCTCTTCGGCCTTCGCCAGCTTGGAGCCGGCCTCGGCGCCGGCGACCACGAACGCGGTCTTCTTCGACACGCTGCCGGCCACCTTCGCGCCCAGCGCTTCCAGGCGTGCCTTGGCTTCGTCGCGGCCCATCGACTCCAGGGTGCCGGTGATCACCGCGGTCACGCCATCGAGCGGACCGGCGGCAGCCGCGGCCGCGGGCATTGCCGCCAGCAGTTCGGCCTGCATCGCCGCCGCGGCCTCCAGCAGCCGTGCGTTCGCAGGATCGGCACGCCAGGCTGCAAACGCAGCCGCGGCTTCTTCGGGCAGGCCGGCGATCACCATGTTGTGGCGGTCCGCAGCCAGCAGCCTGCGCACATCGGGGAAGGCATCCGCGAGCTGGCGCGCACGCAGCGGCGTCAGCCGCGGGATGCCGAGGTCTGCGAGCAGGGTCGCCAGGTCAAGGCTGTCGCGCAGCTTCGGCGACGGCGGGCGGGTGTCGGTCATGCGCACGCCGCGCGCGAGCAGCGCGTCGATCACCTGCTGGTTGCCCGGCTGGTCGAGGAAATGGCCGAGCGCGCGCGCGACCTCGTCGCCGACGTCGGGCACGCGCTTGAACAGCGGCCACGGCGCGCGGCGGATGCGCTCGAGATCGCCGAACCAGGCAGCCAGCGCCTTGGCCGTGCTCTCGCCGACGTGTTCGATGCCGAGCGCGAACAGGAAACGTTCGAGGGTGGTCTCGCGGCTGTGGTCGATCGCCGCCACCAGGTTCTCCGCCCACCGCGTGGCGATTTTTCCGGCGCGCACCGTCTCCGGCGTGGTGCCGTCGCGTTCGTCGGCGCGGCGCCGCATCTCCACGAAGTCCTCGACCGTGAGCCGGTACAGGTCGGCGACGCTGTCGCCGTAGCCGAAGTCGACCAGCGCCTGGATCAGGCGTTCGCCGAGGCCTTCGATGTCCATCGCGCGGCGCGAGGCGAAGTGGAACAGGCCCTGTACGCGCTGCGCCGGGCACACCAGCTCGCCGCTGCAGCGCGCCACCACCTCGCCTTCCTCGCGCACGATCTCCGAACCGCAGGCCGGGCACGCGGTGGGCATGCGCCACGGCGTGGTGCCGTCGGGCCGCTGTCCGGGGACGACGCGCAGCACCTCCGGGATCACGTCGCCGGCGCGGCGCACGATCACCGTGTCGCCGACGCGCACGTCAAGGCGCGCGACCTGGTCGGCGTTGTGCAGCGTCGCGCGGGTCACGGTCACGCCACCCACGTGCACCGGGCGCATCAGCACCCACGGCGTCACGGCACCCGTGCGGCCGACATTGACCTCGATGGCCTCGACCACCGTGGACTCCTCCTGCGCCGCGAACTTGTGCGCGATCGCCCAGCGCGGCGCGCGCGACACGAAACCCATCGCCTCCTGCTGGTCGCTGCGGTCGAGCTTGTAGACCACGCCGTCGATGTCGTAGGGCAGCGTGTCGCGCGCCTCGCCGATGCGGCGGTAGTAGGCCAGCACGCCGTCGAGGCCACGCGCCACGTCCACCAGCGGCGACACCGGGAAACCGAGCGTGCGCAGCCAGGCCAGCACCTGCGAATGCGTATCGGGCAACTCGACGCCTTCCACCACGCCCAGCGAATAGGCGAAGAACGCCAGCGGCCGCCGCGCGCTGACCGCCGGATCGAGCTGGCGCAGGGATCCCGCCGCGCCGTTGCGCGGGTTCGCGAGCGGCTTGGCGCCGTTGGCCAGCGCCCACTGGTTGTAGGCGTCGAAGCCGGCGCGCGGCATGTAGACCTCGCCGCGCACCTCGAGCACGTCCGGCACGCCGGGCGCCTGCGCGCCGGGCTGGCGCAGGCGCAGCGGCACGGCCTTGACCGTGCGCAGGTTGGCGGTGACGTCCTCGCCGCTCGCACCGTCGCCGCGCGTGGCGCCGCGCACGAACAGCCCCGCCTCGTAGCGCAGGCTGATCGCCAGCCCGTCGAACTTGGGCTCGACCGAAAACAGAGGCTCGGGCTCCCCCGTCTCGCGCACGATGCGGGCGACGAAGTCCGCCACCTCGTCGTCGCTGAACGCGTTGGCCAGCGACAGCATGGGCACCGCGTGGCGGACTTCGGCGAACCTGCCCGACGGCGCGTCGCCCACGCGCCGCGTCGGCGAGTCGGGCGTGGCCAGCGTCGGGTCGGCTGCTTCAAGCGCGACCAGCTCGCGCAGCAGGCGGTCGTAATCGGCGTCGGCGATCGCGGGATCGTCGAGCACATGGTAGCGGTGGTTGGCGTCGTCGATCAGTCGGCGCAGTTCGGCGGCGCGCTGCGGGGCGGTGTCGGGCATCGACGGATTGTAAGGCTTGCCGTTTGCGGCAGTCTCCCGGGATTACCAGCCCGGGCTGCGGGTGATCGGTACTTCCTGCTCGCGGTCGTAGCCGCGCAGCTCCTCGCGCAGGTGCGCGATGCGCTGCCGGCCCAGGGCGTTGCGCTGCTCGTCGAGAAGCACGCCGTCGAGCAGCTCGGCCATGCGCTCGGCGGTGGGCAGCATCGCGTCCCAGGCGTCCAGCGCGCGCAGCGGCGCGGGGAGCGTGAGGAAGAACGCGATCGCCGGGGTTTCCAGTGCCTGGATCTCGGCCATCTCGAAGCTGCCCGGCTTGCGGATGTTGGCGACGCTGAAGACCGGCCCGCGCTCGGGGTGGCCGTCGACCAGGCGGTGGAACACGTTCATGTGGCCGTAGGTCAGCCCGGCCTTTTCGGCGGCAACCACGATGTCCGGTCCGCGCAGCACCTGGCCGGCGCGCGCGGCGATGTACAGGGTCACGATCTTGTCGAACTCGTCGCTGACGCGGCGGCCGTACTCGCTGACCGTGGCGCCGGCGGTGCCGCCGACCGCGCCGTCGAGCAGCTCCATCTCGCTCTGCACGGTGGCGTCGCCGGGCGCCTGCCCGCCATCGCCGAGTTCACGCTCCAGCTGCGCGCCCAGCGTGGGCTCCAGACGGGTGTCACGCGGCGTGCGGTTCTCGACGCGCCGGCCCTGGCCGGTGCGCGGGCGCGTGCCGATGTACCACATGGCCGCGAACAGCAGGACGCCTGCCACCAGGATCCCCAAACGCAACAGCCATACATCGCTCATCGTGCTCTCCGGTACGGGTTCAGGCGGCGCCGGCCAGGCGGGCCGCTTCGGCGAGGTCGACCGAGACCAGCCGGCTCACGCCCGGCTCGCGCATGGTAACGCCCGACAGCTGCGTCGCGGCCTCCATGGTCGCCTTGTTGTGGGTAACGAACAGGAACTGCACCTTCTGGCTCATCTCCGAGACCATCGCCGTGAAGCGGCCGACGTTGGCTTCGTCGAGCGGCGCATCGACCTCGTCGAGCAGGCAGAACGGCGCGGGATTGAGCTGGAAGATCGCGAACACCAGCGCCACGGCGGTCATCGCCTTCTCGCCGCCGGACAGCAGCGAGATGTTCGACACGCGCTTGCCCGGGGGCCGCGCCATGATCGCCACCCCGGTATCCAGCAGGTCCTCGCCGGTGAGCTCCAGGTAGGCGTGCCCGCCGCCGAAGAGGCGCGGATAGATCTCCTGCACGCCGGAATTGACGCGGTCGAAGGTGTCCTTGAAACGGCCGCGCGTCTCGCGGTCGATCTTGCGGATCGCGTCCTCGAGGGTGTCGAGCGCCGAGGTGAGGTCGGCGTCCTGGCTGTCGAGGTATTCCTTGCGCTGCGCGGCTTCGGCATGCTCCTGGATCGCGGCCAGGTTGACCGGTTCCAGGCGGCGCAGGCGGTTGTCGAAGTCCTGCACCTGCTTGCCGGCGGCCTCGACCTCGGCATCTTCGGCGAGGCCTGCGACCACGTCCTCGAGCACGAAGCCGGCCTCGACGACCGCGGCGGCCAGCTGCTCGGCGTGGATCACCAGCGCCTGCTGGTCGAGCCGGCGCTGGGCGATGGCTTCACGCTGGGTAATGGCCTGCTCGTCGCGCTGGTGGCGGACCTGTTCGTACTCGCGCAGGCCGGCATCGACGCCTTCCAGCGCGCTGCGCGCCTGGGCCAGCGTCTGTTCGGCGCGGACGCGCTCGGCGAGGGCCAGCTGGCGCTGCTGCTCGAGCGTTTCGACCGGGGTGTCGCCTTCGGCGAGCTGCGCGGCGATCTCGCCCAGGCGGGCATCGAGCTGGCCGCGCTGCCCCCCCATGCGCAACAGCGCCTGGCGCAGCGCGGTCACCTGGGTGCGCTGCGATTCCAGCTGCAGGGCCAGCGCGTGGGCCTGCTCGCGTGACTCGCGGGCCGCACTGCGCGCGGCATCGCGGGCCTCGCTGAGGCGCGCGCGCTCGGCGTCGAGCTCGCGCCGCGTGGCTTCCAGGTCGCCCATGCGCGTGACCGCGTCTTCCAGGCGGCCACGGGCCTCGCGCGCCTGTTCGCCGCTGGTCGCGAGCGTTTCGGCGAGTTGCGCCAGCTCGACGTCGATGTTCCCGATGCGGTTGCGCGCGGCGTCCAGGCGGCCCTGCTGGCCCTGCATCTGGCCGGCGAGCTCCGAGACCGTGCGATGCGCCTGGTAGACCTGGCGCTGCACGTCCTCGCGCGCCTGTTCGGCCGCGAGCAGGCGCTCGCGGCCGCTGCCCTGGGCTTCCTCGAGCTCCGCCTCGCGGGCCTGCAATTCTTCGATGCGCTCGCGCAGGCCCTGGATCTCGCGCTCGCGCAGCAGCGCGCCCTGGCGCGCGGCGCCCGAGCGCAGCACGCGCAGCCAGCCGGCGCCGAAGCGCTCGCCGTCGCGGGTGATCACCGAGTCGGCGGGATCCAGTCGCGCCTGGAGTGCTCGCGCTTCGTCGAGCGACTCGGCCACGTGCAGGCGCGACAGCAGGCGACGGATCGCCAGCGGGCCGCGCACGCGGGCGGCGAGCGAGGTCGGCGCGAAATCCACATCGCCGGCCGCCGACGACACCAGCGCGATGCGCCCGTCGCCGAGATCGGCCAGCGCTTCCACCAGCGACTCCGGGCTGTCGACCAGCACGCCTTCGATCATCTGCCCGAGCGCGCCCTCGACCGCGTTCTCCCAGCCGGCCTCGACCTGCAGTGCCTCGCCGACGCGGGTGCCGGAATCCAGGCCGTGCTGGCGAAGCCAGGCCATGGCCGCGCCCTGCTCCTGGCCGAGCGCGGCGTGCTGCAGGGTTTCCAGCGAGGACAGCCGGCCGCGCGCTTCCTGCGCCTCCTTGCGCACGTCCGACAGCGCCTGCTGACCGGCGCGCTGCTGGTCCTGGAGTTCGAGCGCGGCCTGCTTGCGCGCCTCCAGGCCTTCACCCAGGGCCTCGATGGCGATGGTCTGTGTTTCGTGCTGGGCGGCCGCGGCTTCAAAGGCTTCGGCAAGCGCATCGAGGTCGAGCGCGGCACGCTCGGCGGACAGCTGCCCGCGACGGCGATCGGCTTCGAGCGACTGGCGGTCGAGATAGTCGACGCGGGTGCGCTCGACGTCGCCGGCACGCGCGGCCTCGGACTGGCCGCGGCTGTGCGCATCCCAACGCTCCTGCCAGCCGGCCAGCGCGGCTTCGGCGTCGCGCAGCGCGTCCTGGCGGGCGCTGTCGTCCTCGCGCAGCATCTCCAGCGCGGGTTCGGCCTCGGCCACGGATTCCGCCAGGATCGCGAGCCGCTCCTCGTCGCCGCTGATGTGCTGGCCGATCTCCGCCAGCGCGTCCTCGGCCTCTTCGCGGGCGCGCAGCAGGCGCTGCGACAGCTCGCGCTGGTGCGCGATCTGCTGCTCGACGCGCGCCAGCATGCCGCCGACCTCGTAGCCGGCGGCCTGCGCCGCGTTGAGCGCCTCCATGGCCTCCTCGCGCCGCACGCGCCCGCTCTCGATCTCGCGCTCGGCTTCGCGCTGCTCGGCGATCAGCTGCTGCAGGCGGGTCTCTTCCTGCGACAGCCCTTCGCGCAGGCTGGACAGCTTCGCGTCCAGCGCGCGGAATTCCAGCGCCTTCCACTCGGCATCGCGGATCCGGCGCTCGGCCTGGATGGCGGTGTACTGCTCGGCCTGGCGCGCCTGGCGCGCCAGGTGGCCGAGCTGCTTGCCGACCTCCTCGCGCAGGTCGCCGAGGCGATCCAGGTTCTCGCGGGTGTGGCGGATGCGCGTCTCGGTCTCCTTGCGCCGCTCCTTGTACTTGGAGATGCCGGCGGCCTCCTCCAGGTACACGCGCAGGTCCTCGGGCTTGGCCTCGATGATCTGGCTGATCATCCCCTGCTCGATGATCGAATAGCTGCGCGGCCCCAGGCCGGTGCCCAGGAACAGATCGGTGATGTCGCGGCGCCGGCACTTCGCCCCGTTCAGGTAATAGCTGCTCTGGCCGTCGCGCGACACCAGGCGCTTGACCGAAATTTCGTTGAAGGCGGCGAACTCGCCGGTGATGGTGTGGTCGCTGTTGTCGAAGACCAGCTCTACGGTGGCCTGCGAAACCGGCTTGCGGGCGGTCGATCCGGAGAAGATCACGTCGGTCAGCGAGTCGCCGCGCAGGCGGCTGGCCGAGCTCTCGCCCATCACCCAGCGCACGGCGTCGATGATGTTCGACTTGCCGCAGCCGTTCGGACCGACCACGCCGGTCATGTTGGTCGGCAGGTGCAGCGTGGTGGGATCGACGAAGGATTTGAAGCCGGAAAGCTTGATCGTGGACAGGCGCATGCGACGGTCTGGGGGCCTCGGCGGCGGCAGGCCGCAACAATCTCGAGTATAGCGGCACCTCCGCGGCGCGAGTCCGCCCCCCCGCGGCCCTTGCCGGCCCCGGCGGCCGGCCTGCAGGTGCGGCACTCCCCGACCGCCGGCCGCGCCTGCAGCCGATACGCGCCCTGACCGGGGACGACGCAGGCTGGCACGGCGCCCGAACGGAGAACCGCGCCATGATACGTCGCCCTACACGCCGCCCCGACACCCTGCGCGTGGCCGTGCTGGCCTGGGCCTGTGCCTGTGCCTCGGCCGCCGCACCGGTGCCAGCCGCGCAGCCCGGCCTGATGCAGGCCGCGGCCGTCAACGATGCGCCCGCGGACGCCCCTCCGGGTGACATCGCCGGCTACTGGATCAGCGAGAAGCTCGACGGCGTTCGCGGTCGCTGGGATGGCCGCCGGCTGTGGACGCGCGCGGGGCATGCCATCGATCCGCCCGACTGGTTCACGGCCGGCTGGCCGCAAAAGGCCATGGACGGCGAACTCTGGCTGGGCCGCGGACGCTTCGACGAGGTCGCCGCCCTGCTGCGCCGCAGCAGCAACGACGACGCCTGGCGCGCGGTCCGCTTCCTGGTGTTCGATCTCCCCGGACACGGTGGACCGTTCGCCGCGCGGGTCGAGACCATGCGCACGCTGCCGGGCGCCGGCGCGCCGCCCTGGCTGCGCGCAGTGGCGCAATCCCAGGTGGCCGATGCAGCGGGCCTGCAGGCGCGGCTGGCGGCGGTGCTGGCCGCCGGAGGCGAAGGACTGATGCTGCACCACGGGGCCGCCCTGTACACCGCCGGACGCAGCGAAGGCCTCCGCAAACTCAAGCCGCATGACGATGCCGAGGCGCGTGTGCTGGCCCACCTGCCCGGCAACGGCAAATACGCCGGCATGCTTGGAGCGCTGCTGGTGGAGCGGGCCGACGGGGCGCGTTTCCGGTTGGGCAGCGGCTTGAGCGATGCCGAACGCGCCACGCCGCCGCCCGTGGGCAGCCTCGTCACCTATCGCTACAACGGCTACACCGGCAACGGACTACCTCGGTTCGCGCGCTTCCTGCGCATCCGCACGCCCGCGGAAGCGCCCGGGCAGCGTTGACCCGAATACGCCGCGCGCACCGCGTCAGCCTCCCGCAGCCGCCTCCAGCCGGACGCCATCGGCGCCGTCGGCACCATCGAAGACATGCGCATGCTCGACCGCCACGCGCAGCGACAGCGCCTCGCCCGGGCGCGGCAGCACGCCCGGCGGCAGCCGCGCGACCAGCGCGTGGTCGCCCAGCCGGAGGTTGACGAAGACCTCGTTGCCCACCGGCTCCACCACTTCCACCAGCGCGTCGAACGCACCGGCATCCATATCGCCCGGCTCCGCGCGCAGCAGGTGCTCCGGACGCACGCCAAGCAACAGGCGCCGACCAGGCCAGTCCTGCGGCACCCGGAACCCCGGCAGCGGGACATGCGCGCCGTCGTCGGCGATGAAGCCTGCACCATCGGCATCCAGGTGGCCTGCGATCACGTTCATCGCAGGACTGCCCAGGAACGTGGCCACGAACACGTCGGCCGGCCGCTCGTAGAGCGCCATCGGCGTGTCCACCTGGCGGATGCGGCCACCGTCGAGCACCACGATGCGCTGGCCGAGGGTCATGGCCTCGACCTGATCGTGGGTCACGTAGACCATGGTCGCGCCGAGGCTGCGATGCAGGCGCGCGATCTCCACCCGCATCGCCGCGCGCAGCCGTGCATCGAGGTTGGAGAGCGGCTCGTCGAGCAGGAACACCTGCGGCTGGCGCACGAGCGCGCGCCCCAGCGCAACGCGTTGCCGCTGGCCACCCGACAACGCCGCCGGTTTGCGGTCGAGAAGGTCCTCGATGCCCAGCATGCGCGCCGCCTCGCCGACCCGCGCGGCGACCGTGGCCTTGTCATGCCCGCGCAGCTTGAGGCCGAAGCCCAGGTTGCCGGCAACGCTCATGTGCGGATACAGCGCGTAGCTCTGGAACACCATGGCGATGTCGCGGTCGCGCGGCGCGATATCGTTGACTATGCGGTCGCCGATGGCGATGGTGCCGCCGCTCACCGCCTCCAGCCCGGCGATCATGCGCAGCAGGGTCGACTTGCCGCAGCCCGAAGGGCCCACCAGCACCAGCAGTTCGCCATCGGCGACTTCGAACGCGGCATCGGACACCGCGACGAAGCCGTCGGGGTAGACCTTGCGGACGTGGTCGAGCCGCACCTGCGCCAATGCCATCTCCCATGCGTGGAAACAGGCGCGCGAAGCAGCGTCGCGCGTCGCGCCCGGCCTTGACAACGCACCGGACGGCTTCCGCTATTCTGGCATGTAACCGCTTCCAGCCCGCACGACTCCGGACCTGCCAACGATGCCGACCGATGCTCCCCCGACCCGCGACCTGCGCTTCCCGGAGGGCTTCCTCTGGGGCGCCGCCACCGCCGCGCACCAGATCGAGGGATCGCCCATGGCCGACGGCGCCGGCCCGAGCATCTGGACGCGCTTCGCGCATACCCCGGGCATGACCTTGAACGGCGACACCGGCGATGTCGCCTGCGACCACTACAACCGCTGGAAGGAAGACGTGGCGCTGATGCGCGAGCTCGGCCTGAAGGCCTACCGCTTCAGCGTGTCGTGGTCGCGGATCCATCCCGAGGGCATCGGCCGCGTCAACCAGGCCGGCGTGGATTTCTACTCGCGGCTGGTCGACGAACTGCTGGCCAACGACATCGAGCCCTTGCTCACGTTGTTCCACTGGGACCTGCCCGCGGCCCTGGACGACAGGGGCGGCTGGCTCAACCGCGACTGCGCCGACTGGTTCGCCGAATACGGCACCACCCTGTACCGCGCGCTCGACGGGCGGGTGAAGAAGTGGGTGACGCTCAACGAGCCGTGGGTGATCACCGATGGTGGCTACCTGCACGGCGCGCTGGCACCCGGCCACCGCAGCCGCTACGAGGCACCCATCGCCTCGCACAACTTGATGCGCGCGCATGGCGCCGCGGTGCAGGCGTACCGCGCGGAGGGCCGGCACGAGATCGGGCTGGTGGTCAACATCGAGCCCAAGCATGCGGCCAGCGACTCGACTGAAGACGCCGCCGCGGTCAAGCGCGCGCACGCCTACATGAACGAGCAGTACCTGCACCCCGCCCTGCTCGGCTGCTACCCACCCGAGCTTGCCGAGGTGTTCGGCGACGCCTGGCCCGAGATCGATGCCGCCGACTTCGAACTGATCCGCCAGCCGCTGGATTTCGTCGGCATCAACTACTACACGCGCAGCGTGACCCGCGCCGACGCCAGCTACCCGCTGCGCGCCGGTGCCGTTCGCCAGCCGGGTGCCACCTACACCGAAACCGGCTGGGAAGTGTTCCCCATGGCGCTCACCGAACTGCTGCTCTGGTTCAAGGACACCTACGGCGACCTGCCCCTGTACATCACCGAGAACGGCGCGGCGTTCTTCGACCCGCCGGTGGCGGAGGGCGGCCGCGTGCGCGACCCGTTGCGCATCGACTACCTGCGCAAGCACATCAGCGCGGTGCACGACGCCATCGCCGCGGGCGTCGACGTGCGTGGCTACATGGCCTGGTCGCTGCTCGACAACCTGGAATGGTCGTTGGGCTACTCCAAGCGCTTCGGCATCGTGCACGTCGACTACGCCACCCAGCAGCGCACGCCGAAGGACAGTGCGCGCTGGTACTCGGGGGTCATCGCCAGCAACGGGCGTGCACTCGCCGACCCGCTGCCCTACTGACCGACGGAGGCGCCGACATGCACGACATGTACGACATGCACCCGCTGTCCGGCGCCCACGCCCACCCTGCACCGCTGCCGGCACTCGCCACGCCGCGTCGGCGCGCCGTGTGAGCGGACGCGGCGCCGTGCACGCCGGTGACACCCTGCTCGAGGGCCGCGTGCAGTTCCAGGCGTTCCAGGACGCCACGCAATGGGCCTGGGCGGCCGCCGTGTCGATCTCCGCGGCGCTCAAGCGCGACCTGGAGCAGCTACCGCGCGCCCGCCTGCTGCTGTCGGGCGGCCACACCTCGGGACCGGCCTATGACGCGCTGTCGCGGGCACCGATCGAATGGGATCGCGTCGACGTGGCGCTGGTGGACGAACGCTGGCTGTTGCCCGAAGACGTCGACAGCAATGCCCGCCTCGTGCGCGACACGCTGCTGCGCAACCACGCCGCGCGCGCGCGCTTCGAAGCGATCACCCGTGCCGGGCGCAGCATCGAGGAGGCGGTGACCACCGCCAACATGCACGCGCGGCAGGCCGCGGGCGTGGTCGTGCTGGGCATGGGCGAGGACGGGCATACGGCGTCGCTGTTCCCGGGCATGCGCGGGCTGGACGACGCGCTCGCATCAACACGCGCCTACGTCGCGGTGGACGCCCGCGGCTGCGCGGGTGCCGGCGAATGGCCGCGCCGCATCAGCATGACGCCGGCTGGCCTGGCGCCAGCGCACAGCCGCTTCCTGCTGATACGCGGCCTGCACAAGCGCGCCCTGCTCGAGCGCGTGCTGGACGGCGACGACCAGGCGGAGTTCCCCGTGCGCAGCGCGTTCCTGACGCCGGGCGCACCGCTGCGCATCCTGTGGTGTCCCTGACCGCGCGCGGCGCTCCCTCGTGGCGACTCACAGCACCGCGAGCGCGCGGTTGTCGAAATGCCCCGGGAAGCCGGCGGCCACTTCCAGCTTGCGCTCGATCGACCCGAGGATCCGCTCGGCGAAGTTGACGCCGGCCAGCGCGCTGCAGGAGCCGAGGTTGCCGGGCGAGAACACGTTCACCTCGAGGATGGTGTCGCCGATGATGTCGATGCCCACCAGGAACATGCCATCACGCACCAGCTTCGGGCGGATCAGTTCGGCGACGCGCAGTTCGCGCTCGGTGATGCGCACCGGCTTGGCCTTGCCACCGGCGTGGATGTTGCTGCGGATGTCCTCCTTGGCGCCGACGCGGCGCATCGCCGCGTACTTGCCGTCGACCTCGAGCGGCACGCCATTCATCAGGAACAGGCGGATGTCGCCCTTCTCCGCCTCCGGCACCCACGCCTGGGCGATGATGTAGCCATCGCGCCCGATCGCCTCGATCATCTGGTTGAGGTTGCCGCCGGACTTCTGGTCCACCAGGAACACGCCCTGCCCGCCCGAGCCCTGCAGCGGCTTGAGCACGATGTTGCCGGCATGCCGCTTGGCAAAGGCCTTGATGTCCGACGCCTGGCGGCTGATCAGGGTCTCGGCCCGCACCGCGCGCGGGAACGACTGGAAGTACAGCTTGTTGGCTGCCTTCGCCAGCGCGTCGGGGTCGTTGAGCACCAGGCAGCCGCGCATGGCCGCCAGTCGGCCGAACTGCACGCCCACGGATTCCGCCCAAGGCCGCGTCGCCGCGTCGTTCGACGGGTCGCTGCGCAGCATCAGCACGTCGATGTCGGTGATGTCGACCAGCTTCTTGCGGGTGACGGCCTGCAGGTCGGCGAAGAACTTCTCCTGCGTGCGCTTGCCGGTTTTCTGCGCCGGCACGAGGTGCACGTGTGCGCGCATGCGGTCGTCGGTGCCGAGCACGAAATCGCCCGGCGTCATGTAGCAGACGTCGTGGCCACGGCGAGATGCCTCGTGGGCGAGCACGGTGGTGGTGTAGCCGGCGTACTCGGTTTCGAGGTCGTTGACATAGAAGGCGATCAGCATGGTTTCAGCCCTGCACAAGTTCGAGGAAGGGTTCGCCGCCGCGCACGCGCGCCAGCCGGGCACGCGCCTCCGGCCGCGAGAGGAATTCGGGTAGCACGGCCGGCTCGCGCAGGATTCCGCGCGCGCGCAACTCATCGACCACCGGCACATGGGAGGCGGCGATCTTGCCGGTCCAGAACGCGTCCAGCGGCTTTCCACCGGCGACCCAGGCAAAGACCTCGTTCAGCCCGCGCAGGTAGATCGCGTCCTTGGCGAGGCCACCGGAGCGAAACACACGGGCGACGACGGTGAACGCGGCACGCGCACCGAAGCCGTGATCGCGGCACAGCATGCGATCGCAGTCGACGAACCCCGCGCCGTCGAGCATCGCATCGACCACCACCACCCGCGCCGCGAGCAGCCGCAGGCGCGACCGACCCAGGCCGCCGACGAGGAACTCCGCGAACACGCCAAGGCCTTCCTGGATACCCTCGTAGCCGGCAAGGCCGCTGCCGAAGATCGACAGGCCCTGCGCGCCGCCGTTGACGCAGGTGAGCACGTGCACGCCGATTTCGTGCTGCAGCAGCGCATCCAGCCGCCAGCGGCGCATGCGCGTGGCGGTGGACACCAGCACCGAGCGCCCCGACACCATCAGCCCGGGGGCGATGTCATCGCGCAGGCAGACCTCGGCCTTGAACAGCGACGCCTTGTGCCGGTAGCCGGCAATCACGGCTTCCGCGGCTTCGCGCACCGCGTGGCAATCGACACAGGCGGTGTCTTCGCGATCGTCGGTGGCGTCGACGCGCGCGAGGATCCCGCGCGCCTCCTCCAGCAGTGGTGCCTCGATGGCGCCGTACTGGATGATCGAGGCGTATTTGAACGCCGGCGTGTTGCGGCCCTGGAGCATGGTCAGCTGCAGGTCGATCTCGCGTTGTTTCTGCAGGAACAGCTGTTCAAGCACGGGATCTTCCACGGCGCTGACGTCGATCGAGTACAGCGCACGCTTGGAGAGTTCGGGACTGACCGTCAACGGCCGGTAGCGGAACTCCGGCGCATGCTCGCGTCCGGCAGCGTGGTAGCGCTCCATGGCCTCGACGGTGTTGATCGGCGAGACCGAGAGCAGGAAATCGAACGACGCGCTGATGGCCGCCAGTTCGCGGTCGACGGCCACCGCGGCCTTGATGAAGCGGCTGCGCCCCAGGGTGCGGTGCGGAACGCGGATGCCTGGCGTGGCGGCCTCGACGAATGCCGCCAGGGCCTGCAACACGGCATCGAAGGCCAGCGTTTCCAGCTCGTGGAACACCTGCGGATAGACCGCATCGCTGCCCGGGGCGAGGTAGATCCGCGGCAGACCCAGCGACAGCACGCCGATGCCGTCGCTGCGTTCCACCAGGGCGGCGAGCGCCGCAGGCAGGTCGGGCATGCCGGACTCTTCGATCACGGCTTCACGCAGCTCGATGCAGGCCCCGGCCAGCGCGACCCGCAGGCGGCGTGCGGCGGCGTGGGCCGCAGCCCCGCCGCTTGCCGACACGGTGAAGCGGAACGGCTCCAGGCGTGTACTGTCCTCGGCAATCGAGGCATCGCGTGGCAGGTCGTGCAGCCACAGCAGCAGGTAGTTCGGGAAATCCCGGACCTGGTGCGCCAGCACCGCATCGAGGCGCGTGACCGCGCCGGCATCGGCGTCGCCACCCTCCGGCCACACCAGGTGCGCCGCGCTGATGGTGGCCAGCCGGCGCGCGATGCTCGCGGCGTCGTCGGCATGGCGGTTCAGCACCAGGAACGGCAACGGCCGGTCGATGTGCACGCGCCCGCCGGCGTCGAGCTCGCGGCGCCAGGCGCCCAGGCCGAAGTCGGGTGCCGGCGGCTTCTGCACGCGCGGCGCGGGGTGCGCGGGCTCAGGCATCCGCCAGCCACTCGCGGGCATGGGCCGCCGCGGCATCGAGCAGGCGGCGCATGCCCGCAAGCTCCGCAGGATCCGGAACGCCGGTCCATTCGTCCATGAAGGTCTTCTTGAACTCCAGCGCGATCGCGCAGCCGGTTTCCGGATAACGCGCATGCACGAAGCGCGCGAGCTCGCCTCGTCCTTGGAAGGCGATGTTCTCGCGCACGTCGGCCTGGCGGCCGTTGAAGTCGACCGCGCGCATGGTGTCCATGAGCGGGTCGAGCAGGCCCGCCCAGCGCCCGCGCGGCATCGACCAGCTGCCGATGTTGACCTCGGGCGCATCCTCCGCCGGCGTCGCCGCGGCGGCCGGGCCATCGCGTCGATGGTTGTAGCTGTGCACGTCGAACACCACGAACCGGCCGTGATGGCGCACGAGGTCGTCGAACACGGTGGCGAGGGTGCGATAGAAGGCGTGGTGCAGGCGCAGCGACTGCTGCACGAAGGCCTCGTCCGGCGGCGCGTCCCACAGGCGAAGGCCCCAGCACTGTTCCGGCACGCGGTACACGGCCTGCTCCACCCCGCGGTTGAGGTCGACCTCGAACCGCGAGCGGTGCACCACCACACGGCCCGGCACGCCGGCGATCGCCTGCCCGGTGAACGGGTCCTCTTCGCGCAGGCGCTCGTCGTCTGGCAGGCGCATCGCGGCCGCGACCTCCGGGCGCAGTGCGTGCCCGTCGTGGATGGCGGTGGCGAACACCGGGTCATCGGCGCGCTGCAGCGTCCACCAGGCGGTGGCATGCGGCGACAGGGGCGCGGACGGATCGACGGTGGCCAGGGCGGGCTCCAGGTTTTCGCGCCGCGATGGCGCGGCACCGCCTGTTCTATCCGCCGCGACGTGATCGGGATGTGGCCGCGGGACTCAGCGCAGCGCCACCTCCACGCGTGCGGGCAGCTCGCGAATGCGCAGCTCGCCGTCCTGCCACGCAGCCGGCACGCCGTTGATGGTCGTGGCACCGGGCGTGGACCCGCGACAGGGCCAGGGCAGGACAAGACCGCCCGCCGGCGGCTGCAGGCCGTCCGCGACCTCGAGCACCAGCGCCTCGCCTTCGCGGCGCAGCGCGTAGCCGAGCGTGCCCTGCGGCGTCCGCAGGCCGTGGATGGCAACGCCATGCGCCAGCCAGTCCTCGGGCACCCCGGCCGCAAGCACGATGCTGTCGTCGACCTCGCGCACGTAGGCGAACATGTCCAGCGCCGAGCGCACGAAGTCCGACGCCACCCAGGCGTGCGGCAGGTCGCCGAGGAAGAACTGCGTGCGCGGCGTGGGCGTGACCACCTCGGCCCACTGGTTCCAGGCCGGCGGCGCGCGGTCGGCGAAGAACCATTGCGCCGCTTCCTGCGCGCGCTCGCGCCAGCCCAGGCGCACTAAGGCGCCGACATTGCGCCACTCGTACGGCGTGTAGGCGGTCCACTCGCGCGTGCCGTCGCGGCGCGCGCTGAATTCCCGCCAGTAGCGCTCGAACGTGTTGTGCAGCAGGTCGGTGGGCAGCCGCCCCTGCTCGCCACCCGGCGCAAGCGCAATGGTGGTCGATGTGGCATCGAAGTCGCCGAGTTCCGCGGCACCGGGCAGGTAGTCGATGCCGTGCAGCCGCGCAGCGGCGCGCAGGGACGCATCCAGGTCTTCGCGGAACTGGTCGCGCGCGGTGGCCATGCGCGCGGCGTCATCCAGGTGGCCGAGGGCCTCCGCCACCACCACCGCGTCCTTGTAGCCGCGCAGCGCCCAGAAGTTGTCCCAGTAGGAATGCATCGGCTTGGCCGAATAGCCTTCGTGGCTGATCGACGCCGGCATCATTCCGTAGAAGGCCGGGTTGCGCGCGCGGTTGGCCTGTGTGCGCTCGCTCGCGCGCAGGCGTTCCATGTAGTCGAACGCACCGCGCACGTGCGGCCACATGCGCTCCAGGAACGCGCGGTCGCCGCTGTAGCGCCAGTATTCGGCGATGGTGAACACCAGCTCGCCGTGGCTGTCGTTCTCCGGTACCGGGTCGCTGCCACGGTCGTCGACGCAGCACGGCACCATGCCGTCGTCGAACTGGTGCGGTGCGTACCACTCCAGGTATTCGCGCACCGCATCATCACGCCCCAGCCGCAGCAGTCCCTCGGCGATCATCGCGCCGTCGCGGATCCAGCTGCGCGCATAGGCGCGCGTGCCGGGCTGCAGGCGCGGTCCCACACGGCTGATCAGCATGTGCGCCAGCGCCGTGCGCAGGGTATCCGCCAGCACCTGGCCCTGCGGCGGCAGGTCCAGCCGCACCTGGTCGAGCTTGCCGCGCCAGCCAGCGGCGACCTCCTGCTGCAGCGAATCGGCATCCCACCAGCGCCGCGCCGGTCCGCTACCGCCGGTCATCGGCACCATCACCTCGATGCTTCGCACCTCGCCGGGCGCCAGGCGCATGCGATAGACCAGTGCCGCCGATGCAAGCCCCGTGGGATCGCGATCGATGCGCGTGGCCGCTGGCAGCTTGCCGCCCGCGAGATGGGACACGGCCATGCCGGCATCGAACGAGGTCGCGAACGCGGCGGTCGGCACCTGCTTGGCGAACACGCGCGGCACACCGGCGACGCTGATGGTGCCGCCATCCACCGCGATCGACTGGATGCGGCTCACGCCGCCCAGCGTGTTGAGGAACTGCGCGGGCGGATTGACCTGCAGCGGCCGCGCGGCCAGCGCGAGCGTGAATTCGCGGGCGCGGGCACCCGTATTGGCCAGCCGGTAGCGCGCCACCAGCTGCGAGGCGGCCGGCGTGCCCTGCGCGAAGGCGGTGATGCGCAGCGCCATGTCCCCATGCCGCCAGTCGACGCTCGGCACCGGCAGATAGCCGTCCTGCAAGGACTGGCGAGGCGCCGCATCCGCCCAGGTCACGAGCTTGCCGTCCACGGTCACGAACGGCTCGAGGCTGAAACCGCCCTTGCCCACCTCGATCGCGCCGTCCTCGCCGATCAAGCCCTGCTGCAGGCCGCCGTCAAGGCCGACGATCGTCCAGTACGGCTGCTCGCCGCTGAAGCCGCGCGGGAACCAGCCGCGCGGTGCGTCGGCGGCCACCGCTTTCACGAAATCATTGGCGTGCGCCGAGAAGGCCAATGGCTGCACGCGCGCCGCGGCCAGCGCGAAGCGGTCGCCTGGTCCCGCGCGCAGGTCCAGCGCCAGGTAGCGCGCCTCGGCCTCCGGCAGCGCGATCCAGTCGCGCCCACCGTTGCCGCCCGCCACGTTGCGCACATCGCGCCAAACCAGGCCGTCGTCGGACAACTGCACGTCGTAGCGCGCGGCCTGTGCGCCGGGCAGCCAGTCGAGCACCAGCCCGCCGAATTCGCGGATGCTGCCGAGATCGAGCACCAGCCGCTGCCCGGCCGGCGCGACGTTCGCGGCGCGCCATGCAGTCGCGGTATTCCCGTCGACCGCCGCCGCGGCATCGCCCGCCGTGGCCGACGCCGCGGCCGACAACGGGCTGGCATCGACCGGCGCCAGTTCGCTGAAGGTCAGCGCATCGAAACACACGGATCCGCGCCCGCCGACGTTGTTGTACACCGTGAACTCGATCCGGCTGCTGGCGCGCAGCGCCGGATCCGCATCCGGCCCCCAGGCGCGCACCACGTGGCGCGCCTTGTGGCGCACCGGGGTCCAGCGCCTGGGAAGCTCGTACTTCGGCTGGTTCACCCACCACACGTTGTCGCCGCTGGCATCCACCAGCTTGAACTGCAGGTCGTTGGCCGGCGCGTTGCCGCGCAGCTGCAGATCGAAGCGGTAGTTGCCGGGATAGGTGATGGCCAGATCGCGCTGGATGCCTGCATGGCCGGAGACGCCGTTGAAGTCGTAGTCGAGGCACAGTGCCGCGCCATCGGCGCCGTCGACCTGGCGGATCGTGCCGCTGACCTGGTTGGAGGTGACCACGCGCCATGCCGCGGGATCGGAGAAATCATCCAGCACGCGCGTGGACAGCACCTCCTGCGCCACCGCCGGAAACGCGGCCATGCCGGCCACGGCCAGCACCGCACGCAACAGCACGTTCTTCGGCACCGCAATCACCCCTTTACGCTGCCCAGCAGCAGGCCCTGGATGTAGTAGCGCTGCAGCGCCAGGAACAGCAGCAGCACCGGCAGCACGGTCACCACCGCGCCGGCCATCATCATCTCCACGTCCATGATGTGCTCGCGCGACAGCGACGCCAGCGCCACAGGGAGCGTGTAGTTCGCCTGCTCGGTGAGCACGATCAACGGCCACATGAAGTCGTTCCAGGAGCCCATGAAGGTGAAGATGGCGAGCGTCACCAGCACCGGCTTGAGCATCGGCAGCACCACCTGGAAGAAGATGCGCGGCTCGCCGGCGCCGTCAATGCGCGCGGCTTCCAGCAGTTCGTCCGGGATCGAACGCGCGTATTGCCTGACCAGGAAGATGCCGAACACCGAGGCCAGCGCCGGGAAAATCACGCCGCCGAAGCTGTTGACCAGGCCGAGTTCCTTCATCAGCAGGAACAGCGGCAGCATCGCCACCTGCGCGGGCACCACCAGCGCCGCCAGCAGCATCTGGAACACGCGCTCGCGGCCGCGGAAGCGCAGCTTGGCAAAGGCGTAACCGGCCATGGTGTTGACCAGCAGCGAACCCGCGGTGATCGCCACGGACACCAGCAGGCTGTTGGCGAAATTGCGTGCCATGCCGGTGCGCGCGAACAGCGCGTGGTAATTCGCCAGCGTGGCCTGCGACGGCACCAGCGGCGGCGGGAACCCGCTGGCCTCGCCGGCCGGCATGAACGACACGGACGCCATCCACGCCAGCGGCGCCAGGCTGAGCAGCGCCAGCACGGCGAGCGCGCCGTTGACCAGCAGCACCGCGCTACGCGCTTCGCCCACGCCGCGGCTCATACCAGCCCCCGACGTCGCCCGATGCGCAGCAGCAGTGTCGTCACGGCCAGGATCACCAGGAACAGCATGAACGCCACCGCCGAAGCGCGCCCGAGATTCCACCACTTGAAGCCTTCCTCGAACATGAAATACAGCACGCTGACCGTCGATTGCAGCGGGTCGCCGCGGGTCATGACGTAAGGCTCGGCAAACAGCTGGAAGTAGCCGGAGACGGTGATCACCCCGACCACCAGCAGCACCGGCCCGAGCATCGGCAGGGTGATGTGCAGGAACTGGCGCCAGCGCGAGGCGCCGTCGATGCGCGCGGCTTCGTACAGGTCCACCGGGATCGCCTGCAGCCCGGCGATGAAGATCACCATGTTGTAGCCGAAGTTCTTCCACACGGCGAACAGGATGATGGTTGGCATGGCCCAGGCCGGATCGCCCAGCCAGTCGACCGGGCCGATGCCGACGTGGCCCAGCACCCAGTTCACCAGCCCGTAACTGGAATGGAACAGGTAGCGCCAGATCACAGCCACCGCCACCAGGGTGGTGACCACCGGCGCGAACAGCGCGGTGCGGAAGAACGCCCTGGCGCGCGCCAGCCCCGAGTTCAGCAGCAGCGCCGCGCCCAGGGACACCGCCACCGACAGCGGCACGCCCACCACCACGAAGTAACTGGTGTTCCACAGCGCCTTCCAGAACAGCGGCGTCTGCAGCAGGTCGATGTAGTTGCCCAGCGCCACGAAGCGCAGGTTGCCAGGCTCGGCCAGCGCATAGAGATCGAAGTCGGTGAGGCTGAGCAGCAGCGCCGACAGGACGGGCAGCGCGAAAAACACGCCGAGCACCAGCAGCGCCGGCGCCGCGAACAGCCACCCGGCCAGCGCGGCGCGGTTCAAGGCGCTGCCTCCGCCTTGCGCGCGCGTACCCAGCGCCGCTTGGCGAGGATGTCGTCGACCTTGGCGTCGAGCCGGCGCATGGCCTCGGATTGCGATTCGCGGCCGCGCACGACGCGCTCGGTGGCAAGACGCAGCTCCTGCGCGATGCGCTCCCATTCCAGCACCTGCGGCGTCGGCTCGACGCGCTCGAGCTGGTCGCGGAAGGCGCGCGAGAGTTCATCGTTGGCCAGCGCCGGATCCTCCCAGGTGCTGCGCCGCGGCGGCAGGTTGCCGATCATCGCGTGGAAGCGCTTCTGGACATCGGGGCGGGAAAGATACTCGACCAGCTTCCATGCCGCCTCCTTGCGCGGCGAATCGCGGAACAGCACCAGGCTGGTGCCGCCGGCGATGCCGGCGCCCGGGCCGTCGGGTCCCGGCAGGGCCATCGTGCCCCACTCACCCGCAAGCGCCGGCGGCTCGCGACGACGGAACTCGCGGATGTTCCAGGGACCGGACAGGTAGAACGCGAAGCTGCCTTTGAAGAACTCGTCCCAGACGTTGGAGATCTGGGTTTCCGACACCGCCGGCGCCCAGCCCTGTTCGAACATGTCGACATAGAACGCAAGCGCGCGCCCGATGCCGGGCGAGCTGAAATTGCCGCGTCCGTTGTCGTCGCGCAGCATCGGGGCGTCCTGCTGCAGGGCCAGCGACACCTGCGGCTCGAACTCGTTGAGCGGCATGAGGATCGCGTGCCGCCGGGGCCCGACCTCACGCTGGACGGCGGCCATGGCCACACGCCATTCCTCCCACGTCACCGGCAGCCGTTCGACGCCGGCCGCACGCAGGATGTCCTTGCGGTAGTACAGCAGGCGCGTGTCCACGTACCAGGGCACGCCGAGCAGCGTGCCGTCGATGACATTGGTGCCCCAGATGCCCGGGAAGTAATCGTCCTCGCGCACCACCGGCGACGCGTCCACGCGGTCCTGCAGCGGCTCGAGCACGCCGAGGGCCGCAAACTCCGGCATCCAGGTGTTGCCGAGCTGGCAGATGTCGGGGAGCCCGTCGCCGGCGAAGGCGGTCAGCAGCTTTTCGTGCGCGGCCGACCACGGAATGTGCTGCACCTCGACGCGGATGCCCGGGTGCTCACGCTCGAAGTCGACGATCAGCTCCGTGACCACCTCGGCCTCGCGGCCCATGGCCCAGAAGCGCAGCACGTCATCGTCCTGGCGCGCGCAGCCCGCGACGAGCACGACGGCCAGCAGCATCACCACCCTGAGGGGTGCGGGAACGCGGAAACACCGGAGCCATGCGGTCATTGCGGATCAGGGCGTCGCCGGTTCGAGCACGGCGTCGTCTTCGGTTTCGCGTTCAGTCTCGGCCGCCGGCATGGCGCCCTGCACCTGCGCCTCGCCCAGCCAGCCGCCCCTGAAGCCCGCGCGTTCCAGGCCGCGGCGGATGTGCGCATTGCGCTTCATGACCTCCCAGACAAAGCCGTTCCGGTAGTTGGCGATCATCAACAGGATCGGCCCCTGGTCGATGCCGATGTAATCGCTTGCCACCCAACCCTTGCCGGGCACGATGCGTCCGGTCTTGAGCGGCACGTCGTAGTTGAAGCTGGGATTGAACGCGTCCAGGAACCCGTAGCTGGAATACAGGTACTCGCCATGGTTCGCGTGCAGGGCCTCGGCCGCCGGGATCACCAGCTCCGGTGCGAACGGCAGCGAGCCGATCGCGGCCGTCGGCGCGATGGTGCCGTCGTCGAAGGCCACCGCGATGCCGGCGCCGCGCGCGGAATAGTGGCGGAACTCGCGCGGCGTACCGTCGTAGACCTGCTCGGTACGCTGCGGGCCGTCGCTGGCGGTCAGGCCCCAGATGTCGGCGCCGTAGCCGGCCCAACCCATCGGGTTCTCGATGGCGTAGGAGCGCTGCGCGTAGGTCGCACGCCGCGAATTCTCGAAATAGTCGATGCCGCGCCCGCGCATGTAGGCGTCGCGGATGCCGCGGAAATCGATCCAGACGTGGCTGTACTGGTGGCCGAACTGCGGCGCGAAGCTCAGGTATTCCTGTCCCTGGTAGATGCCCCAGCTGTCGTCGTAGGTCGTCGTCCACTGCGTCCAGGCCTCCGGCTCCACCGGATGGGTGGGCGATGCCAGCGCCAGGATGTAGACCAGCATCGCCTCGTCGTAGCCGCTCCAGTCGTGCTCGATGAAGCCGTTCTCCGGATACCAGCCCATCGAGATCAACGGCGGCCGCTGCTGCAGCCACGGCCATTCGACGCGCAGGTACAGCGCTTCCGCGATATCGCGGATCTCCTGCTCACGCGCGTCGTCGCGGTCGTAATAGCTCTGCGCGAACAGCACGCCCATCATCATCAGCCCGGTGTCGACGCTGGACAGCTCCACCCAGGGCTCGTAGCGGTGCCCGCTTTGCATGTCGAGGAAGTGGTAGAAAAACCCCTTGTGGCCGATGGTGCCGCGCGCACCCGGTCCCTGCCGTGCGTCACGCAGGAAGCGCAGCGTGAGCAGGGTGCGGTCCACGGCCTGCTGGCGGCTGATCCAGCCGTTCTCGATGCCCACCGGATACGCCGTCAGCGCGAAGCCGATCGCCGCGATGCTGGCGAACGGGCGCGACGGAAACCGGTCCGGCGTCATGCCGTTGGCTTCGTTGGTTGTATCCCAGAAGAACTGGAAGGTGCGCTTCTCGATGTCGGCGAACAGCGGCGTGAGCTCGGGCGGTCCGACCGCGCGCGGATCGGCCGGCGCGGTGACCACGACCTCCTCGATCGGTCCCGGCCGCGGCGGTTCCACCTGCTGCTGTTCGCGGCCACAGGCCATGAGCAGCAGTCCGCATGCCGCCAGGCAGAACCCCCGCAACGAAGCCGGCCACTGCATCCGCGTCAAGCCGGAGACCTCACCAGTTGAAACCCATCGACAGTTTGAAGGTGCGCGTGGGCAGCAGCTGGGTGGTCGCGCGGCCAAGGTTCGGATTGGGCTCGCCGGGCGCCCCGAACCAGTCGTCACGGCCGTCGTAGTTGACCCAGTTGAAGGCGTTCAGCAGGTCGCCGCGCACGTAGAAGCTGAAGCGATCACCGGCCTGCCACGTGCGAGTGGCAGCCAGGTCGAACTGCTTGAAGCCCAGCGTTTCATCGGGCGTGTAGTAATCGATGATGCAATCGTCCCAGCCCGCCAGGCAGTTGGTGCCCTGGCGCGGGCTCGGCGTCGCCAGCGTCAGCTTGGCCGACAGCGTGATGCCGCCCGGTGCGTCGTAGATGCCGGTCGCCACCATGCGATGTTCGGGCACACCGGTGGTGGCCAGCCAGCCGAAGCCGGACAGGTCGGGATAATCGAACGCGCCGCCGGAGGTGGTGTTGGCGTTCTGCTCCGCGTCCGTGAACGTGTAGGCGACGGTCATGCCCCAGCCGGACGACGCGGTATATGGCTTGTCGATCTTCAGCGCCAGGCTGTTGGCACGGGTTTCGAGGCCGTTGGTGCCGATGATGAGCCGGCCATAGCCGGGAACGCCGAACGCGGCGTCGTCCCACGGCGGTCCCCACGTCGTGCCGGGCGCGAAGAAGTCGCCGTCCGGACGGCGGTTGCCGAGATGGAATACCAGCCCGTCGTTGCTCCTGATGTGCGATAGCGTGACCTCGGTGATCCAGGGGCCATACAGGTTGCGCATGCCCAGGCTGAACTGGTCCGAGTACGGCGTCTTGATGTCGTTGTGCATGATGTAGCGCTCCGCGCCGAGGTTGGGGTTGGCGGTCACCAGCGCCTGCAGCACATCGCGGTCGAAGAAGCTCTCATCCCAGGGCCGGCATGTCGGCGCCGCCGTGTCGCAGCCGTGCCCGGCCGTGTCGAAGCGGTAGGTATAGGGCGGGAAGCTGTGCTTGGTGGCCTCGAGCGCCAGCTGCGAGAACAGGTTGCGGTCGTAGGAGCGCCCGGCGCCGCCGAACAGCACGTGGCGCTCGTCGCCACGCATGTCGTAGGAGAAGCCCAGCCGCGGCTGCCATGCGCCCTTGAAGTCGTCGCGCTCGGATCCCGTGCTGATGTAATCGTCGATGTCGATGCCCGAGCCGGGCGCGTTGATGTTGTCCCAGGCGCGCAGCGCGTCCACGAAATCGCCGGGCGTCACGTAGTCGGTATAGGCCGGGTTGGTCTCGTAATCCCAGCGCAGCCCGAGGTTGAGCGTGAGCCGGTCGTTGACCTCCCAGTCGTCCTGGAGATAGAGGCCGAACTGCTTGCCCGACGTGGTCAGGCTGCCCGTGCCCGAGCCGCCCAGCGGCGCGCCGAACCGCACCTGGTACGGCACCGTGATGTCCTGGTCGATGTCGTAGTAGTACTGGGCGTTGTATGGATTCTGCTCCAGCGCGGTGATGTCCACGTCCTTGTACTTGACGCCCATCTTGACCGTGTGGCTGCCGGCCCAGTCGAAGGCGTTGAGCGTCAGGTCGTTCTGCAGCGAGTACCCCTTCTGGCCCTTGTCCTGGTAGTCGGGCCCGCCCCCCGTCTGCAGGATCACCTCGCCCGGATCGTCGAGCGTGAGCACGTAGCCAGGCGCAATGGTGGCGGCGCGCGGCCGCCACGCCGCATCCTCGTAGGTGACGTGGAAATCATTGAGGAAGCGCTCGCCGCTGAACTGGTAGCGCAGGTCGACGCGCATGTCGTCGTTGTCCTTCTGGCTGCCGTACATCAGCGTGCGGGTGCCGTCGAAGTTGCTGAACTCGGTCTCTTCGCGGACCTTGCCGGTCAGCTCGACCAGGTGCGCATCACCCGGGGTCCAGGTCAGCTTGCCGAAGTACATGTCCTGCTTGAACGGTGCGCTGAACGTGCCCACCAGCGGCTGCAGCTCCGCGGGCAGGTCGCCCGGCCTGCTGTTGAACCCCTGCCCCGGCACGACCGCGCGCGGCGAAACGTACTCCTTGGCCTCGTAGGCGATGAAGAACTGCAACCGGTCGCGGATGATCGGGCCCTCGAAGGTCGCGCCGTACTGCTCCTCCCTGGACTCGTCCTTCTCGCCGCGCGCCTCCTCGCCCTCCGTGCCCGTGCGCCAGTCGGTCGACGTCAGGTCCCAGAAGAAGCTGCCGCCGAACTCGTTGCTGCCGGAGCGGGTCACCGCGGTGATCGCGGCGCTGCTCAGCTGGTCGTATTCGGCCTTGTAGTTGGACGAGATCACCTTGTACTCGCCGATCGCGGCCTGCGGGAACGGATTGCCGCGTGTCGAGTCCTGGCCGCTCACGCCGCCCGGCAGCACGTAGTTCTTTTGCCCCACGCCGTCGATGAACACGTTGATCGCGCTGGCGTCCTGTGCGCCCGAACGCAGGCGCGTCGAGCCCTGGCTGTCCTGCGAGAACTGCATGCCGGGCACGATGTCGGCGAACGCGAGGAAATTGCGCGTGCCCTGCGGCAATGCCTGGATCTGCTTCTGGGTGACATAGGTGGCGACCTCGGACGTGCGCGTCTCCACCAGCACCGGCGCGGTCACCGTCATGGTGTCGAGGGTCGTCGCGTCGCCCGCGGGTGCCGCCTCGGCCACGCCACCGACGCCCAGGTCCAGCGTGACTGTCTGGCCCACCAGCACCGTCACGTCGCGGCTGCTGGTCTGGCCGTTGGCGGCCACGTCGACGCGATATGCGCCCGGCGGCAGTCCGGCCACGCTGTAGCGGCCTCCGCTGGCGCGCACCGTGCGGCGCAGCCCGGTGGCGAGGTTGGTGGCGGTGACCTCGGCGTCAACGGCGGGCGCCGAATCGAGCATGACCTGGCCACGGATGGTGGCGGCCGTCGACTGGGCAAGCGCCGGGGGTGCGCCGAACAGCAGTGCGGTGGCCAGGGCGGCCGCCAGCAGCGAGCGCTGCGACGTACCGGATGTCGTGCGGAATCGAGTCATCTGTCTCCCCTCCCAGGGCGGTCTTTCCGGTTTGGACTGCCGCGCGGGGGCGCGACAGGGACAACTCATGTGGCATTCGCGCTGCGGCCCATGCCCGCGGCCGCACGGCCGATGGCGCGCACGCTGCTCCCGCGGACCACGAGCTGCGGCGCGACCGTGCGCCTGTCGTCGCCCACGCTGGCATCCCCGGGATCGCATTCCGATCGCACCTGCAGCAGCACGCCCAGTGCGCACGCCCCAAGCTCGGCGATGTCTACCCGCATGGTGGTGAGTGCCGGGTGCATGTGGCGGGCCAGCGGGATGTCGTCGAAACCAGCCAGCGCGATCTCGCCCGGCACCTGCACACCCGCGTCGACAAAGGCACGCAGGCAGCCGATCGCCATCGCATCGTTGGCCGCGAACACGGCATCGGGTCGCGGATCTTGCGCCAGCAGGATCCGCGCCGCGCGCGCGCCGGAAGCTTCGTCGAAGTCGCCCTCCACCACCACCGGGATGGCATCGGGAAGGCTTGCCGCGAGCTGCTCGCGATAGCCGCGCAGGCGCTCCCGCGCGTCATGGTTCTGCGTCGGCCCGGCGATGAAGGCGATGCGCCGGCGGCCGGCGTCCACCAGATGCCGCACCATGGCGCGCGCGCCGCCATGGTTGTCGACGCGGACCCATGGGCGCACCCCGTCGGGGTCACGGGTGTTGATCAACACCGCGGGCAGGTTCGGCGCCAGATAGTCGGCCAGGAACCGGGTGCCACCGTCGGTCGGTGCCATCACCAGCACGCCGTCGACGCGGCCGCGCATCGCCAGCAGGGCCGCGCCCTGCTCGCCGGCGTCGCCATGGTCGCTGGACAACAGCAGGAGCAGGCCATGGGCGCGCGCCGCCTGGCCGATGCCGCGGATCAGTTCGGAGAAGAATTCGCCGTGCAGGTCGGGCAACACCACGCCGATGGTGTGGCTGCGCCGGCTGCTGAGTGCGCGGGCCGCGTGATGCGGGCTGTAGCGGAGGTCGCTGGCGACCTGCAGCACGCGCGCGCGCACAGGGGCGGTGACGTTGGGTTGCCCGTTCAGCGCGCGTGACACCGTGGCGACCGAGACCCCTGCCTCACGGGCGACATCCTTGATGGTGACAGCCATCGGATCCAGTGCTGGAGGGGACTGCAGCCCAATGTAAGCGTTTACATAGGCGTCGGCAAAGACTCTCGATGCTGCGTCGCAACAGCCACCCGCGGGTTCACCGGATCAGGGCGGCGGCGTGCGGACTCAGGGCAACACCTTGCGGAACGGCCTGACCTCGACGCTCGCATAGACGCCCCCCGCGACGTAGGGATCGGCATCGGCCCAGGCACGCGCCTCGTCCAGCGATGCGAAGCGCGCCACCACGATGCTGCCGCTGTATCCGGCCGGCCCGGGATCCTCGGCGTCGATCGCCGGGCAAGGACCGGCCAGCAGCAGCCGGCCTTCGTCGCGCAGCTGCTCGAGGCGGGCCAGGTGGTCGGCGCGCGCGGCGTTGCGTTTGGCGAGGACATCCGGTCCGTCGCGACCTTCGATGGCGTACCACATGGTCCATGGCTCCGGTGCTGGAAAGGGAGGCGTGCATGCTAGCGCGGCGACGCCCGGGCACGCGGTTCATCGGTGCGCTGGACAAGCCACCGCGGCTACCCGTACCCTGAAGCCCAGTTCCGAGGCCGGAACGCAGCGGAGGCGTCAAGCGCGCCCGTCCTGTCCCCTCCCGGCCCGCCGATGACGACCCGGCCACCGCCGCCGACGCCCCAGCGTTGTAGCGCGCAGCTGCCGTGAGTCCGGAAGCAAGGCCGCGGCTCCCGCCGCAAGACTTTTACCCGAGGCACCAGGCAGCGCACCGCGTGCGCTTCCCTCTTGTTCCAGTGGCCCGGAGGGGCCGCAACACCGATGACCCCAGCTGCCACCAACGCCGCCGAAGCGCCAGACGCCGCCGTTCCCGCACCGCGGGCGGGCGACGAGCGTCCACGGCAGCAGGAGATGCCGCTGGCGGTGGTGCACGGCCAGGCGGTGCTGCAGATCCCGCAGGACCTGTACATCCCGCCCGACGCGCTCGAGGTCATCCTCGAGGCGTTCGAAGGACCGCTGGACCTGCTGCTGTACCTGATTCGCCGCCAGAACCTCGACATCCTCGACATCCCGGTCGCGGAGATCACCCGCCAGTACGTGACCTATATCGGGGTCATGCAGGACCTGCGTTTCGAACTGGCCGCCGAGTACCTGGTGATGGCCGCGATCCTGGCCGAGATCAAGTCGAGGATGCTGCTGCCGCGGCCGCCGAGCGAAGAAGGCCTGGAGGACGACCCGCGCGCCGACCTGGTGCGCCGCCTGCAGGAATACGAGCGTTTCAAGCAGGCCGCCGAGGACATCGACACCCTGCCCCGCCTCGACCGCGACACCACCGTGGCCAGCGCGCACGTACCCGAGCGCGCCTCGGTGCGCCTGCCGCCGCCGGTGGACCTGCGCGAAATGCTGCTGGCCCTGCACGATGTGCTCAAGCGCGCGGAACTGTTCACCGGCCACGCCATCCGCCGCGACGCGCTCAGCGTCCGCCAGCGCATGGGCGAGCTGCTGGCCCGCCTCGAAGATGGCGCCTTCCACCGCTTCGAGCAGCTGTTCGAAGCGCGCGAGGGCCGGCTGGGCATCATCGTCACGTTCCTGTCGATCCTCGAACTTGCCAAGGAACGCCTGCTCGACATCGTGCAGGAGGGGCCGCTGGCGCCGATCTACGTGAAGTCGCTGGCCATCGGCCACGACGCGGACGCGCCGCTGGAGTTCGCCAGCGAATTCGACGACGACATCGACGCCAACGACGACACCGCCACAAACGACATGGCGCGCTGACGCGCCACGTCCGCCACGGGACCTCCATGGATCAAGACCTGACCAAACGCATCGTCGAAGCCGCGCTGCTCGCAAGCAGCCAGCCGCTGACGGTCGCCCAGCTCGACGCGCTGTTCCCGCTCGACGAGCCCGCGCCCGACGACGCCGTCGCCCAGGCCCTCGAGGCGCTGCAGGCCGAAAGTGCGCAGCGCGGCGTGGAGCTGGTTGAAGTGGCCTCGGGCTGGCGCTACCAGGTAAGGGCCGACGTACACGCCTGGGTCGCGCGGCTGTGGACGGAGCGCCAGACGAAGTACACGCGCGCCACGCTGGAGACCCTGGCACTGATCGCCTACCGCCAGCCGATCACCCGCGGCGAGATCGAGCAGGTGCGCGGCGTGGCCACCAGCAGCAACATCATCAAGGCGCTCGAGGAACGCGAATGGATCCGCGTCGTCGGCCACCGCGACGTTCCCGGCCGCCCGGAGTTGCTGGGCACCACCAGAGGCTTCCTCGATTATTTCGGGCTGAAGCGCCTGGACGAATTGCCGCCGCTGTCCGAACTGAAGGACTTCGGCGAGCTCGAGCCACAGCTGGTGTTCGACCGCGTGCCGGCCGACGGCGCCATGCCGGTCGGCGACCTCGCGATCGATGGGCTCGATGACATCGGCGACGACGACACGGACGACACCGCTGACACGGCGCCAGACCACACACCCCCCGACGCCGCGGACGCCGCTGCGCCGGATCTCGACACACCCCAGCCGCAGGACGCGGCATACACAGATGCCCTCGCCGTAGAAGGCGACAGCACCGGAGCAGAGAATGACTGAAGACAAGAAGGGCGGCCGCAAGCTGTCGCTCAAGCGCGGCACCGACGCCAACGGCGTCCCCGAGGCCGCCACCCCGCGCATGGAAGAACGCCTGCACAAGGTGCTCGCGCAGGCCGGGCTCGGCTCGCGGCGCGCGCTCGAGCAGCGCATCGCCGACGGCCTGGTGAAGGTGAACGGCGAAGTCGCGCAGACCGGCATGAGCATCCGCGGCGGCGACCGTGTCGAACTCGACGGCCGCAGCTTCGTGGCCAGCGCGCTGACCGAACCCGCGCGCGTGCTGATCTACAACAAGCCCGAGGGCGAGGTCACCACGCGCGAGGATCCCGAAGGCCGGCCGACCATATTCGACTCGCTGCCCACGCTCAAGGGGGCGCGCTGGATCGCCATCGGCCGCCTCGACATCAACACCACCGGCCTGTTGCTGCTGACCACCGACGGCGAGATCGCCAACGCGATGATGCATCCGTCGTTCGAGGTCGCGCGCGAGTACGTGTGCCGTGTCCGTGCGCCGGAGGGCGAGGACAAGGTGGACGAGAAGATCGTCGACCGCCTGCGCCGTGGCGTGGCGCTCGAGGACGGCCCGGCGAAGTTCGACGAGGTCAAGCGCATCGGCGGCACCGATTCCAACGAATGGTTCCAGGTGCTGCTGAAGGAAGGCCGCAACCGCGAGGTCCGCCGGCTGTGGGAGTCGCAGGGCTGCCAGGTGAGCCGCCTGAAGCGCATCCGCTACGGCTCGGTGGAACTGCCGCAGCCGCTGCTGCGCGGCCAGTCGCAGGAGCTCGCCGCGGACAAGGTCGAGGCCCTGCGCCGCGAGCTCAAGCTCGATGACGGCGCACCTGCGGCGCTGACCCTGCTGCCGGTGATCGGCCAGCGCAGGGCATCCAAGTCCACCCTGCATGTCGGCGACCGCCCGCGTTCGGCCGGCTACGTCGGCGGCCACAGCACCGCCGACGAAGGCCGTGAACTGCGCCGCTTCGACAACGTCCGCGAGGACCGCGGCCGTCGCGGCCAGCACCGGCCCTCCGGTGGCCTGACCGTCACCGGCGAGGCGGCGGCGCGCCAGTCGCACAATCCGCTCAAGCCGCGCCGCGACCAGCGTGCGCTGCCCGAAGGCAACCCGGCGGCGTTCCGCAGCTGGTACGTGCCGGACGGCGTCGACACCGGCCCGAGTGGCCATCGCAACGCAGGCCCTGCGGGGCCCAAGCCGTATGGCGCGCGCAAGGCGGGTCCGGGTGGCGGCCAGGGCCGGCCCGGTGGCGGCGGACAGGGGCGTCCCGGCGGTGCCGGCGGCCCGGGTGGTGGCAAGCCGCAGCGTGCGGCGCGTCCGTACGGCCATCCCGGCAATGCGCCCTCGTTCCCGTCCGACCACGCCGGCGGGTATGCCGCGCAGGAACGTCCGCGTGGCGCGCGCCCGGCGGGCGCACGTCCGGGTGGTGCACGCCCGGGTGCCAGTGCCGGACCCGGCCGTCCCGGCGGGCGCCCCGGTGGCAACCCCGGCGCAGGCAAGCCCGGCGGCGGTCGTCCGGGTGGCAGCCGCCCGGCGGGTGGCAACCGCGGCCCGCGAGGTCCAGGTGGTGGCGGTGGTGGCGGCGGACGTCGCGGCGCCTGACGCCAGGATGCGCGATACGGTTCCCCGCAGCTGCGGGGGCCGTGCCTAGGCGGTTCCGAGCTGGCGGATCCCGCTGATGTCGTCCAGCCACAGGTAATGGGTCTGCGGCGGATCGTGCGCGTCGTCGATGCGCACGACCGCGTTCAATCCTTCCTGCCCGTGCGTGTCCAGGAACACCTGCACGATGGGCCGCATGGCGACGGTGCCCTGCACCAGGCTGCCGTCGCGCATGGTCACCGCAACGATCGCCTCGTCGGGCAGCAGGGCGCTGCGCGCCTCGATCGCACGGATGTCCTCGTTGCGGGTGAGTACCCTCGGGGCGACCTGGCCCATGGCCGACTCCTGCGCTGTGATGGCGCCATCGTGCCCCCGCGATCGTCAACGGCGCGCGATCAGACCCCGTCGAGGCTGAAGGCGTCGCCGTCGAGCAGCGCCGGGAACCGCGCGCGGTGGGCCGCGAGCTCGCCGGCCAGCAGGGTCGTGGTGACCACCACCTCTTCGTCGGTGCATTCGCTCAGCGCCGTACCCATGAAGTCGATCACCGCACTGTCGCCGTCGTACGCCAGGCCGTTGCCGTCACGGCCGACGCGGTTGAGGCCGGCCACGTAACACAGGTTCTCGATGGCGCGCGCACGCAGCAACGTCTTCCAGGCATGCGCGCGCGCCGCAGGCCAGTTGGCGATGTAGAACTGCAGGTCGAACTCCGGGCGACCGTCCGCGTCCTGGCGGTTGCGCGCGAACACCGGGAAGCGCAGGTCGTAGCAGACCAGCGGATTGATCCGCCAGCCCTTGAGCTCGACCACCAGGCGCGCCTTGCCCGCGGCATAGCGTTCGTGCTCGCCCGCGTAGCGGAACAGGTGGCGCTTGTCGTAATGCAGCACGTCGCCCTTCGGGTCCACCCAGAGCAGGCGGTTGAACACCTGGTCGCCGTCGCGCAGCTGCACGCTGCCGGCCACCACGGCGCCGATCGCAGTGGCGTGCTGGCGCATCCAGGCGACCGTCGGCCCGTCCATGCCTTCGGCCTGGTCGAGGGCCGCGTTGCTGAAGCCGCTGGTGAAGGTTTCCGGCAGCAACACCAGGTCCGTGGTGCCGCGCAGCGGGGCGATCAGCTCACCGTAGTAGTCGCGGTTGCCGGCGGGGTCGTGCCAGAGCGTGTCGCCCTGGACAAGGGAGATGCGCAGATTGTCCATGCCGCGATCTTAATCGCTCGGGGCGGCATTGCGCACCGCCCCGGCGACCAGGCTAGAGCCGCCGCAGCCGCTCGATCGCAGCGTCCAGCGTGGCCTGGTTCTTGGCAAAGCACAGCCGCGCCAGGCGCTGCCCGGCGGGCGGCGCATCGTAGAACGGTGACAGCGGGATCGCCGCGACGCCGTGCTCGACCGTGAGCCAGCGGCAGAAGGCCGCGTCGTCGAGGTCGCTGACGCCGGAATAGTCGACCAACTGGAAATAGCCGCCCGGCACCGGCAGCGGCCGCAGCCGCGTTTCCAGCAGCCGGGCGCGGAAGGCGTCGCGCTTGGCTTCGTAGAACGCGCCAAGGCCGAGATGGTGCTCCGGCTCCTCGCGCAGCATCTCGGCGAAGGCGTGCTGCGCCGGCGCGAAGGTACAGAACACGTTGTACTGGTGCACCTTGCGGAATTCGGCCGACAGCCCCGGCGGTGCGATGCAGTAGCCGACCTTCCAGCCGGTGCAGTGGTAGGTCTTGCCGAAGCTCGACACCACGAACGTGCGCTCGCGGAGCGCCGGATGGCGCAGCGCCGATTCATGGCGCGCGCCATCGAAGACGATGTGCTCGTAGACCTCGTCCGACAGCAGCCAGACGCCGGTCTCTGCGACGATTGCGGCCACCTCCTCCATGTCCGCCGCCGACAGCATCGCGCCGGAGGGGTTGTGCGGCGAATTGATGATCAGCATGCGGGTGCGCGGGCCGATCGTGTCGCGCACGCGCTGCCAGTCCGGCGCGAACGTTGCCGGGTCGAGCGGCACGTGCACCGCGCGTGCACCCGCAAGGTCGATCGCCGGCTCGTAGCAGTCGTAGGCCGGATCCAGCACCACCACCTCGTCGCCGGCGCGCACCACGGCATGGATGGCGTTGAAGATCGCTTCGGTGGCGCCGCTGGTCACCGTCACCTCCGCATCGGGATCCGGGCGGTGCCCGTACAGCGCGGCGGTCTTGTCGGCGATCGCCTCGCGCAGCGCGGCGATGCCGGTCATCGGCGCGTACTGGTTGTGGCCCGCGCGCATCGCGCGGTCGAGCGCATCGACCAGCCGCGCGGGCACGTCGAAATCGGGAAAACCCTGGCCCAGGTTGACCGCGCGGTGTTCGGCGGCCAGCTGCGACATCACGCTGAAGATGGTGGTGCCGACCTTGGGCAGTTTGGTGCCGGGCATCGCGATTCCTCCATTCCGGCACCGTGCCGGGAAACGATGGAGTTTACGGGGGCGGCGGCAGCAGGTTAAATCGCCGGCATGCCCGCCCCACTTCCCCCCGATGCCAGGACGCTGTCGCTGCTGGCGGACGCCTACCTCGATGCCGAGTACCGCTGGGGGCTGGACGGCGACTGGCACGACGTCCGCATCGGGCTGCCGATGCCCTCCCTCGACCTCGCGTACCCGGCTGCCACGAGCTTCGGGATCCTGTCGGCGTGGGACCCGGATTCCGTGCCGCGCGAAGACGCGGTCAATCGCCGTCAGGATGCCGCCCTGCAGGACATGCTGCTGGAACGCGGCGCGCCGCACCTGCCGGCCTTCGCCTCCGCGGTCAACCGCAGCTGGCGTGAGCCGGGCTGGCTGGTGATGGACATGGCGGTCAACGATTTCGATGCGCTCGCACGGCGTTTCGAGCAGCTCGGCACGCTGTGGTGGCCGCGCGGCGGCGTGGTGCGACTGCGCATGTACGCGGCACGCCCTGCGGGATACGAACGCCAGGACCTGGTCGACTGGCTAGAATGACCGCCACCTGGTCGCCGTCGCGGCCGCGGCCGCACGATGCCCGAGTCCCCTGATCCGCCACCAACGCCGCTGCTGTCCGCGCGCGGCCTGCGCTTCGCGCGCAATGAGCTGCCTGTGTTCGGCCCGGTCGATTTCGACGTGGCCGCGGGCGAGGCATTGCTGGTGCAGGGCGACAACGGCGCCGGCAAGACCACCCTGCTGCGCGTGCTCGCCGGCCTGCTGCATGCCGACGGCGGTGAGCTCAGGCTGCAGGGGCGGCCAGCGGTCCCTGCGCTGCGCGCACGCCTGGTGGCCTACCTCGGCCACCTCGCGGCGCAGAAGGCCGACCTCGGCGCGCTCGAGAACCTGGAGTTCCTGTGCGGCCTGCACGGCAAGCGCGCGGGCATGTCGCTCGAGGAGGCGATGGCGACCGTCGGCCTCGCCGGCTATGAGGACGCGCTGGCGCGCCAGCTGTCGGCCGGACAGCGCAAGCGCCTGTCGCTGGCGCGCCTGTGGCTGTCGCCGGCGCCGCTGTGGCTGCTCGACGAGCCCTACGCAAACCTCGACCTGGACGGCATCGAACTGGTGAACCGCATGGTCCAGGCACACCTGCGCGACGGCGGCGCGGCACTGGTCACCACCCACGGCGCCTATGCGGCGCCTCCTGTACGCACGCGCCTGCTGACACTGGAGCGGCCGTCGTGATGTGGCCTGCCGCCCGCGCGCTGGTCGTGCGCGACGTTCGCCTGCTGTGGCGGCGGCGCGGCGATGCCCTGCAGCCGGCGCTGTTCGCGCTGCTGGTGCTGGTGCTGTTCGCACTCGCCCTGGGCAGCGAGCCGGTGATGCTGGCGCGGGTGGCGCCCGGGGCGCTGTGGGTCGCCGTGCTGCTGTCCGGGCTGCTGGCGCTGGACACACTGTTCCGCGGCGATGCCGATGACGGCTCGCTGGAACAATGGCTGCTGGCGCCGGTACCGCTCGCCTGGCTGGTGCTGGTGCGCGTGGCCACGCACTGGCTGACGACCTCGCTGCCGCTGCTGGTGGCGATGCCGCTGCTGGCGGAACTGATGGGCCTGCCACGGGAGCACCTGCCGGTGTTGATGGTGTCGATGGCGCTCGGCACCCCGCTGCTGGCGCTGCTCGGCGCGGTGGTGGCCGCGCTCACCGTGGGCATGCGCCGCTCCGGCATCCTGGTCGCCCTGCTGGCGCTGCCGCTGTACGTGCCGGTGCTGGTGTTCGGTGCCGGCGCGGTGACCGCGTCCGCGCAGGGCTTCGACCCGGTCGGCGGGCTGCTGCTGCTGGCAGCGGGCCTGGTGGCGGCGCTGGTACTGGCGCCGCTGGCCGCGGCGGCGGCGATCCGCATCGCGCTGGGCTGAACCGTCCCGGCCATCGTGCTTGGCCCGGCGCAGGAAACCTGAAAAAATGGCCTGTCAGCGGGACATGTCCGACAATGCGACACGCTCCCCCTGCCCTGTGGGGCCCTGCCCCCTCCGCCTGGCGAGAACCTGATGTCGCAGATGCACCCGGTGATCCGCTGGTTCCACCAGCTCGGGTCACCCCCCTACTTCGACCGCTTCGCCGCGCGCTGGGCGCCGTGGGGGTACGGACTGGGCCTGCTGCTGATGGCCGTGGGCGCGTACGGCGCGCTGTTCCAGGTGCCGGCCGACTACCAGCAGGGCGACAGCTTCCGGATCCTCTACATCCATGTACCAGCGGCATGGATGAGCCTGGCCGTGTTCGGCCTGATGGCGCTGTATGCCGCGATCGCGCTGGTCTGGCGGATCAAGTTGTGCGAGATCCTGGCGATGGCCTGCGCGCCGGTCGGCGCCGCCTTCACCCTGGTGACGCTGCTGACCGGGTCGATCTGGGGCAAGCCGATGTGGGGCACCTGGTGGGACTGGGATCCGCGCCTGACCACGGAACTGGTGCTGCTGTTCCTGTACCTGGGCGTGATCGGGCTGTACCACGCCATCGACGACCGCCGTGCCGCGGCGCGCGCCGCCGGCCTGCTGGCGGTGGTCGGGGTGGTGATGCTGCCGGTCATCCGCTACTCCGTGGTGTGGTGGAACTCGCTGCACCAGGGCCAGACCATCCGCCTGTTCGGCGAATCGTCGATGGACGCGAGCATGCTGCCGCCGCTGGTGTGGATGCTGGTCGGCACCAAGCTCTGGTTCGCCGGCTCGCTGCTGGCGCGCGCGCGCGCCGACAACCTGCAGCGCGAGGCCGGCAAGGACTGGGTGCGGCGGCAACTGGAGGGGCCGGCGTGAGCTACCGCGAATACGTGATCGCCGCATACGCCGTGTTCGCGGCCATGCTGGCCTGGGATTTCGTCGCCCCGCGCCTGCGCATCGCGCGGCAGGTACGCATCACGCGGCGACAGGCCGCGCGTACGGCGCCGCGGCGCACCGACACCACTGGAGAACTGAAGCGATGAATCCCACCCGACGCCGGCGCCTGTGGTTCGTGGTCGCGCTGGTCGTGGCCGCGAGCCTGGTTGCCGTGCTGGTCGCCGCGGCGCTGCAGCGCAACGTGGCCTATCTGTACACGCCCGCGGAAATCCTCGACGGCCGCGCCGGCACCGAGGTCGCCTCGGGCGCAAGCCGCTTCCGGCTGGGCGGCATGGTGGCGGGCGATTCGTTCCGGCGCGAGGCGGGCTCGATGGAGGCGCATTTCCGCGTCACCGACGGCGATGCGGAAATGCCGGTGGTGTTCGCCGGCATCCTCCCGGACCTGTTCCGCGAGAACCAGGCGGTGGTGGCCACCGGCCGCATGCGTGATGACGGCACCTTCGTCGCCGAACAGGTGCTGGCCAAGCACGACGAGACCTACGTGCCCAAGGAAGTCGCCGACAAGATGGGTCTGGCGCACCAGAAGCACGACGTCACCCTGCCCGCCGCGCCTGCCCCGGGCGACCGCTAGGTGTTGCCCGAACTCGGCCAAGCCGCGCTGGTCCTCGCGCTGCTGTTCGCACTGCTGCAGGGCGTGTTGCCGCTGGCCGGCGCCAGTCGCGGCCACGTTGGCTGGATGGCGGTGGCGCGCCCCGCGGCGGTCGCCCAGCTGGTGCTGGTGGCCGCGGCCTATGCGGCGCTGACCGCGGCCTTCGTCGGCCAGGATTTTTCGGTGCGCTACGTGGCCGACAACTCCAACTCGCTGCTGCCGATGGTCTACCGCTACACCGCGGTGTGGGGCTCGCACGAGGGTTCGCTGTTGCTGTGGTCGCTGATGCTCGCCGCCTGGAACGCCGCGGTGGCGCTGACGTCCGGGCGCATGCCGCTGCATTTCAGCGCACGCGCGCTCGGCGTGATCGGCCTGGTGGCGGTGGGCTTCCTGTCGTTCATGCTGTTCACCTCCAACCCGTTCGAACGCCTGCTGCCGGCGGCGCTGGAAGGCCACGATCTCAACCCGCTGCTGCAGGACCCGGGGATGATCATCCATCCCCCGATGCTCTACATCGGCTACATCGGTTTCGTGGTGCCGTTCGCGTTCTCGATCGCCGCGCTGCTCGAAGGCGACCTCGACAAGCGCTGGCTGCGCTGGACGCGGCCGTGGACCAACGTCGCCTGGGGCTTCCTGACGCTGGGCATCGCGTTGGGCAGCTGGTGGGCGTACTACGAGCTCGGCTGGGGCGGCTGGTGGTTCTGGGACCCGGTGGAGAACGCGAGCTTCATGCCGTGGCTGGTCGGCGCCGCGCTGCTGCATTCGCAGGCGGTCAGCGAGAAGCGCGGCAGCTTCAACAGCTGGACCATTCTGCTCGCGATCGCGGCGTTCTCGCTGTCGCTGCTCGGCGCGTTCCTGGTGCGTTCGGGCGTGCTGACCAGCGTGCATTCGTTTGCCGCCGACCCGTCGCGGGGGCTCTTCATCCTCGCCTTCCTCGGCATCGTGATCGGCGGCGCGCTGCTGGTATACGTGCTGCGCGCGCCGAAGATGCAGGACGGCAAGCCGTTCGCCGCCAGCTCGCGCGAGACCCTGCTGCTGGTCAACAACCTGCTGCTGGCCTCGGCCTGCGCGATGGTGCTGCTGGGCACGCTGTACCCGCTGATCGCCGACGCGCTCGACCTCGGCAAGATCTCGGTCGGCCCGCCCTACTTCGGCACGCTGTTCCTGGTGCTGATGGCGCCGCTGGTCCTGCTGATCCCGTTCGGACCGCTCACCCGCTGGCAGCAGGAGCAGCCGTCGCGGCCGCTGGCGATGCTGGCACCCTGGTTCGCGCTGGCGCTTGCGCTCGCGGTCGTCGCCTGGTTCACCGCGCCGCAGGGCGCGGCCAAGACCGCGGCCGGCGTGGGCGGCGCCGCCTGGGTCGCGTTCGGCACGCTGCGCTTCGTGTGGACGCGCTTCCGCGCGAAGGGCGGCCGCTTCACCGCCGAGATGCTGGGCATGACCCTGGCGCACCTGGGCGTGGCGGTGTTCGTGATGGGCGCGCTGCTGGTGGAGGCGCAGAACGTGCTGCGCGAGCTCCCGATGACGCCGGGGCAGACACACGAGATCGGCCGCTACGCGTTCCGCTTCGACGGCGTGGAGCGGGTGCCAGGCCCCAACTACATGGCCGACCGTGGCACGGTGCAGGTGTTCCGCGACGACAAGCCGCTGACGCTGCTGCATCCCGAGAAGCGTGCGTATGCGAGCGGTGGCCAGGTGATGACCGATGCCGGCATCCACGCCGGCGTGACCGCCGACATCTTCGTGGCGCTGGGCGAGCCGCTGGGCGGCGAAAGCTGGGCGGTGCGCCTGCACGTCAAGCCGTTCGTGCGCTGGATCTGGTCGGGCGCGCTGCTGATGGCACTGGGTGGATTCGTGACCGCAGCCGACCGGCGCTTCAGGTTGCCGCCGAGGGACGCACAATGAACACGCCCGCACCCGCCAGCCGCAGCCGCCGGCTGCTTGCACTTGCCATCGCAGGTGGTTTCATCGTCCTGGTTGCGCTGCTTTATTACGGCGTCCGCCAGTCCGACCGCCCCGACCGCGAGTCGCTGCCTTCACCGCTGATCGGGCGCGCAGCCCCGGAGTTCTCGCTGCCGGTCCTGCACGATGCCAGCTACCGCGTTGGCAGCGCCGACCTGCGCGGCCAGCCCTACCTGCTCAACATCTGGGGCAGCTGGTGCCCGGCCTGCCGCGACGAACATCCGGTGCTGGCGAAGTATGCCGAGACCAAGCGCATCCGCGTCATCGGCTACAACTGGAAGGACGAGCCGGCCGATGCGCTGCGCTGGCTGGAACAGTTCGGCAATCCGTACTGGGTGGTGATCACCGACTACGAAGGCCGCACCGCCATCCAGTGGGGCATCTATGGCGCACCGGAAACGTTCCTGGTCGACGCCCAAGGCATCATCCGCTGGAAGCACGTCGGGCCGCTGACCGACGAGATCGTCGACGAGGTGTTGGCCCCGATGGTGGACGCCATGGCGAAGGAAGGATGATGGCGCGTACCGCACTGCTGGCGTTCCTCGCGTGCCTGTTGCTCGCGGTGCTGCCACCGGCGCCGGCCATCGCGCAGGTGGTTCGCGACGTGGCGCCCCTGGAGTTCCAGGACCGCGCGGAGGAGCGCCGCTTCCACGCGCTGGTGTCCGAGTTGCGCTGCGTGATGTGCCAGAACCAGTCGCTGGCCGATTCCGACGCGGCGATCGCCCACGACCTGCGCCGCGAGGTCTTCGACCTGATGCGCGAAGGCCGCAGCGATGCGGAGATCAAGACGTTCCTGGTCGAGCGCTACGGCGAATTCGTGCTGTATCGCCCGCAGCTCGGCGGCGGCACCTGGCTGCTGTGGTTTGGCCCGGGCATCGTCCTGCTGCTGGGCGCGGCGGCGCTGGTGCACGTGGTGCGCAAGCGCGCCGGCGTGAACCGCCTGACCCCCGATGACGACAGGCAGGAGTGGTGATGGCGATCGTGTTCATGATCGCGCTGGTGCTGGTCGCGCTGGTCGCCACAGGCCTTGTTGCGCTGCCGCTGCGCAAGGCATCACCGCGCGCGTACGCGGGCGTGGTGGCCGTGGTGCCGGTGCTGGCGCTCGCGCTGTACCAGATGCTCGGCAACCCGGCGGCGCTTGAAGCCGCGGCGCGCAGCGTCGCGGCTGCCCCGTCAGGCGCCGCGGAGCAGGTCGACCCGGCTGCGTTCCAGGCCGCCGTCAGCGAACTTCGCGAAGCGCTCGCGCGCAATCCCGACCAGCCCGAAGGCTGGCAGCTGCTGGCCCGCTCCCTCAAGGCGCAAGGTGATGCCGCAGGCGCGAACGCCGCCTACGCCAAGGCGCTGGAGCTGGTTGCCGATGATCCGGCACTGCTTGTTGAAGCCGCCCAGGCCCGCGCCGAGGCGCATCCCCGCAAGCGGTTCGACGACAGCGCGTTCGCCCTGCTGGAGCGCGCGGTGGCCCTCCAGCCGCGCGACCAGCGCGCACGCTGGTTCATCGGCATCGCCCAGCGCCAGCGCGGCCTGGATGCCGAAGCCGCCGCCACCTGGGAAGCCCTGCTGCCCGATGTCGATGCCGCCACGGCGCTGAGCCTGCGCGAGCAGATCGCCATCGCGCGCCAGGCCGCCGGTGCTGCACCGGGCGATGCGGCCGGCGCCGCCACAGCCAGCGCGGTGCCGCCTGCCGGACCCGTCTCGACGTCCGCCGGCCTGCGCGTCAAGGTCAGCTTGGACCCGGATTTCGCCGCGCGTGTACGCCTCCGCGGCGACGCCACGGTGTTCGTGATGGCGCGCGCGCCGGATGGCCCGCCGATGCCGGTGGCCGCCGAACGCCACGCCATCCAGGACCTGCCGCTCGACATCATGCTCGACGATGCCGACAGCCCCATGCCCACCAGCAAGCTCTCGCAACTGCGCGACGTGGTGGTGACCGCGCGCCTGTCCGCCAGCGGCACCGCGGAGCGGAGCGACAACGACATCGAGTCGGCGCCGGTGCGGGTCACGCTGCCCAGCGACGCCACCATCGAGCTGGTGATCGGTGCCGGGCGCGACTGACGCGTGGCTGTCATCGCGGCCGCGGCGACGTCGCGGTCTAGACTTGCCGCCATGACCGAATTCATTCCGCCCGGCACGCGCTGGATCGACCTGCCCTCGCCGTTCGCCATCAAGCGCGGCGGCGCGCTGCTGTCGGGCCGCGTGGCCTATGAGACCTGGGGCCGGCTTGATGCCGCATGCGGCAACGCCGTGCTCATCCTGACCGGGCTGTCGCCCGACGCCCACGCCGCTGCCAGCGAAGCCGACCCTTCCCCGGGCTGGTGGGAGGCGATGGTGGGACCGGGCAAGGCGATCGACACCGACCGCTGGTTCGTGGTCTGCGTGAACTCGCTCGGCAGCTGCAAGGGCTCGAGCGGTCCGGCATCGATCGACCCCGCGACCGGCGCGCCCTGGCGCCTGGCATTCCCGGAGCTGTCGATCGAGGACATCGCCGACGCCGCCGCGCACGTGGTGCGCGCGCTGGGAATCAACAAGCTCGCGAGCGTGATCGGCAACTCGATGGGCGGCATGTCGGCGCTGGCCCTGCTCGCGCGCCACCCGGGCATCGCGCGCAGCCACATCAACATTTCCGGCGCGGCGCGCGCGCTGCCGTTCTCGATCGCGATCCGCTCGCTGCAGCGCGAGGCCATCCGCCTTGACCCCAACTGGAACAACGGCGAGTACGACGAGGCGCACTACCCGGAAAGCGGCATGCGCATGGCGCGCAAGCTCGGCGTCATCACCTACCGCTCGGCGCTGGAGTGGGACGGGCGCTTCGGGCGCGTGCGCCTGGACTCCGACCGCCGCGACGGCGAGGACCCGTTCGGCCTGGAGTTCGAGGTCGAGAGCTATCTCGAGGCCCATGCGCGGCGCTTCGTGCGCAATTTCGATCCCAATTGCTACCTCTACCTCAGCCGCTCGATGGACTGGTTCGACCTGGGCGAGAGCTGCGCCGGCACCACCGAAGCGGGCCTGGCCGCCATCCAGGTGGAGCGCGCGCTGGCGATCGGCGTGGCCACCGACATCCTGTTCCCGCTGCAGCAGCAGGAGCAGATCGCCGACGGCCTGCGCGCCGGGGGCGTGCAGGCCGACTTCCTCGGATTGCCCTCGCCGCAGGGCCATGACGCGTTCCTGGTCGATTTCGAACGTTTCACGCCGGCGGTTGGCGGGTTCCTGGGCGCGCTGTAACCGCGCCGCGCTGGTGCGCTGCAACACGGGCGCTCGGGCGGCGATGCGGGCGGCGTCGTACACTCGAAGCATGACTGCAACCGCCAACACCATCGCAACCGCGGCACCCGACATCGCGTTCCCGGGCCGCGAACGCATGCTCACCGCCATCGACACGGCCATCGCCAGCGGCGATTGCCACGCGGTCACCGCGGCGCTGCGCACCGTGCTGTGCATCCTGATCCGCGATCCCGAGGTCAGGCTTCCGGACTGCGTGCACGCCCCGATCTCCGGCCACTACGCGCGCCGCGAGCTGTATCGCAGCGCGGTGCACGGCTACAGCGTGGTCGCGATGACCTGGGGGCCGGGACAGGGCACGCCGATCCACGACCATGCCGGCTGCTGGTGCGTGGAAGGCGTGTGGAACGGCGAGCTCGAGATCACCCAGTACGAACTGCTCGAACGCGACGGCGATCGCGTCCGCTTCCGCGCCGCGGGTGGCATCCAGGCAGGCCCGGGCAGCGCCGGCAGCCTGATTCCGCCGCACGAGTACCACACCATCCGCAACGCCAGCCCGGACGTGGTGGCGGTGTCACTGCACATCTACGAAGCGCCGCTGGAATGCTGCTCGCGCTTCGAGCCGCATTCGGGCGAGTGGTACCGGCGCGTCGACAACACGCTGCAGACCGACGCCGCCTGACGGCGATCGATCGCGACCCTCACAGCGCGCGCGGCGGACGATATACTTCGCGGCCGCGCCGGAATGGCGGAATCGGTAGACGCAGCGGACTCAAAATCCGCCGCCCTTAAAAGCGTGGGGGTTCGAGTCCCCCTTCCGGCACCAATAAAATCAATATGTTACGCGCCATTGCTTGCGTCTGACCCTGCCCCGTGGGACAACTACGGGACACAGGAGCCAACGAAAGCCAATGGCCACCATCGAAAAGCGCACTGCAAGTGACGGTACGACCAGCTACAGGGTGAAAGTCCGGCTGCGCGGTGAGCGGCCCAGGTCGCGCACCTTCCAGCGCATCACTGACGCCAAAGCATGGGCTGCTAAGGTGGAGTCGGACCTTGGCCACGGTGTGTACGTGCCCACGACTGCAGACAGGCGTACCAGTCTCGGCGACCTGATAGACAAGTACGTTACCGATTATCTGCCGGTCAAGGCGAACAATCGTGACCACGCCGGGCAGGTCGCCATGCTTTCATGGTGGCGTGAAGAATACGGTTTCGTCACCCTCGACAAGCTGCAGCCGGCTGTGTTCTCCGAAGCGCGTGGCAAGCTCGCAAAGCGGCTGAACCGCTACGGCAACCCGCTCAGCGGTGCCACAATAAACCGCTACCTTGCCGCCATTAGTGCGGTCTGCAAATGGGCGTGGAAGGAACTGCACGCGCTGCAGTCCAATCCAGTCCTAAGCGTGAGCAAAGCGGCCGAAAGCGAGGGAGTCATCCGCTTTCTGTCAGACGACGAGCGCAAAGCACTGTTTAAGGCGTGTAATGCCCACCCCAACCGAAACATTCGCACCGCCGTGACGCTGGCGCTTGCAACCGGTGCGCGCTATTCCAACATCCGCAATCTGCGATGGCCGGATGTTGACATGGACAGTTGGCGTCTATGTTTCCGCGAAACAAAGACTGGTCAGCCGCGATACGTCCCGGTCGTGGGCGTGGCGCAGAACGCATTGCGCGACCAATTTAACGCGGACCCCACTAAGGATGGATGGGTATTCAAGGGTCAAGGCGACAAGACCCCAGCCGACTTAGAAAAGCACTGGCGCGAAGTGCGGGACGCTGCCGACCTGCAAGACTTCCGATTCCACGATCTAAGACACACGACAGCCAGCTATCTGACACAAAGCGGCGCAGGGCTGGCCCAAGTTGCCGACGCGTTAGGCCACCGGACGCTTGTTATGGCTAAACGCTACTCCCACCAGTCAGGCGAGCACGTGCGCGCCACGCTGGCGACCATCGCAGACAGGCTGGCATCTGTGGAGGATGACGAATGAATATCGGCGGCCCCCTTGATGCGGACTTTGACGCAGACGCAGCGCGTATCCATATGCAGACAGAAGCGAGCGCACACGGCGTGGCAATCGACGCAGACGCGGTACTAACGACGCTGGCCAGTTGCGTCGGCTGGTATCGAGTCGAATGCGAGGTGCAGTCACCTAAAGAGCAGCGTGGCAATGCAGACAGAATTGTCACACTGCTGACAGAACTGCGCGAGCTGATGTCACTAGACTACATGAGTCCAGACTTCCGCGCACTGCTCCAAGAGAACATGCGAACACTTGGCGTTGCCGCTCCGGATTGGGCAAAGCTGCAGGTTTGTGCGACCAGCGCACGCGACAACCTACGGCAGCCGAAGCGTGGCGAGCGCACAAGTACAGCACCGAAGCATCACGCGATCCGAAGGTTATATGAATCAGTGCGGGCATCCACGACTCCGCAGATGGGGATGGAACTAGCCGACGAGCTCGCCGCCACCCTGTTCAGCGGTGCGGCCGGGGTTCCTACTCCAACCGACCGTGACGAGCTGCGAAAGATCACGCGGGGTAACTAACTCAAAGAATTCGCGTTCTACCCTGCGTCACTTTCGGGGGAAGTGACGCAGGGTATCCCACACCGGCCAATAACGGCCCTTGTGGAGGTAGCCGCGATGAAACGCGATCTAAAGACCGTCGCCGCGTTCGCAGCAGATGGGCCGTTTACCGAAGCGCAAGTGCGCTGGTGGATCTTCAACGAGTCACAGAACGGGCTGCAGGCCGAAGGTGCAATCGTGCGCATCGGCCGGCGCGTGTACATCGACACGCTGGCGTTTGATCGCTGGATTGAGGCACAGCAGGTGGCTGCATGACCGCCGGCATCTGGCCAGACCCGCTGCAGCAGTTCCGACAGCAGCAGCTGCTGAGTAGCGAGCACATCGCGCTAATGCGAATGGGCGTCATTGAGGAATATATCAAAGACACCTACGGCATCGACGCGACCGCCGAGAACGTGCCAGCCGAGATAAAGGCCGTGGCATTCCTGATGCTCCAGCGGTTGGACGCCGAGAACGACGAGCAGCGGGCCAAGTTCGATGCCGCGATAGCGAATGCAGCAGCGGCGCACCGCCAGGCGGTGCACTGATGAACGAGCTGATCACCGTAGCCGATATCTCCTACTTCCAGACCCGCTATGAAAAGACTTGGCAGCACACCCTATCGTACGCAATCGCGACTGCCATTGAATACGCGGAAGAGCACGCCCCGAAGTCTGCGAAGTTCATCGTGGCTCAGCTGCACCTCCGGTATGTCATGCAGACCGATCCCGGCGAGAAACAGCTAATCCGTCACGCCATTGATGGGGCGATAGAAGCGGCAAGGTGGGCTGAGAATGCACACACTCCCCGCTGATCCAGCGCTTGTCGAATACCTCATGCAGCGTAACGGGATGACACGCGGCCAGGTGCTAGAGAACTGGCGGACCGCGTGCGCTTGGCTTGGCCGATACAGCGTCAACATCCACGATCCCAAAGCGCAAGCGGCCTTGCAGTTGTTCACGCATGGCCTTTGTGCCAAGTCAGCGGACAGCGCGCAGTCATTCAAATTCTCCGCTGCGGAGCTACTGATGCCGCTGCTTTGATTTAGCCCGCTCCCACGTACTTGGCAGGCGTGGTTCTCAACCTAGGGCTAAACAAAATGACACCAAACTTTGACCGTGCGGTCGGCGGGCTTGCCGATATGCCGCAGTGGTTCCCGTGGCGATTGGAATGGGACGCCTCCGCTGGCAAGTATCACAAAACGCCCTGCGCTCACGATGGCAGCATCTATCGCGTGGATGCCAGCAATCCGGCTGCGTGGTTCGACTACGACACGGTGGCAGCTGTGGTGGCCAGGCTGAACGCTGCTACCCCTGGCCATGAGCTGCGTTATGCGATGGGGTTCTGGCTGACCGCTGATTGCGGCTACTGGCTACTTGACCTTGATCACGCTGATGGTTCCAGCTTTGCACAGCAGCTGGCCGCAGCATTTCCCGGTGCGATGGTGGAAGTTAGCAGCAGCGGCAAGGGTATCCACGTCATTGGCCGTGGTGTTGCGCCACCGCATCGGAACAAGCCACCGCAGGCCGTCGCCGCGCAGCTGGTGCCGTTGCAAATCGAGCTGTACAGCCAAAATCGCGGCATCTGCTTTGGCCTGACAGGTGAAGCCACGGGCTGCGCTGATGCGCGCTTTGATGTCGTGCCGTTGGTGGACGCCTACTTCCCCCCTAACCCCGTGGCCATTGGCAGCGGCCAGCCCGTAGCCGGTGCAGGCTTTACCGGCTCCGACGATGAGTTGATCGCGCGCGCAGTGAGCGCAAAAATGTCAGCGGCGGTAGCGTTCGGCGGTCGGGCATCATTCGCGCAGCTGTGGACCGGGCAGGTAGACAAGAATTCCGAGAATGATGCAGCACTAGCGGCCCACCTGCTGTGGTGGTGCGGCGGCGATGAGGATAGGACCGCGCGCTTGATGCTGCGTAGTGGCCTCTCACGAAGCAAGTGGCACGAGTCGCGGCCAGGTGGCACCTATCTCAGCCACACCATTAGCGAAATTGCCGCACGGTGCAGTTCCTACTATGTCGAGCAGGCCAATGTCTCGGTTACGCATGGCGAGGACGGCACCGCCAGCACGACAAGCGATTTGGCCAACGCCCGCCGCCTAAAGAATGTGCATGGCCAGGACTTGATGTATGTGCCGGGCATCGGCTGGCACGTGTGGACGGATGGTGGCCCCTGGCAGCCGGATGATGACCACGCGCGCCGGCTTGCGTTCGGCCTTGGCAAGATTATCCAGGCAGAAGCCCACGCAATGGACGATTGGGCGAACGACCCGGACATTAACGGCAGCGATGAACAAAAGCGCCGCCAAGGAATTCAAAAGAATCTCTCCCGGTGGGCTCGGTCATCTGAGTTTGTTGTCAGCGTGCGCCATACACTTGAGGCCGCGCAGACGATGCTCAGCGTCAAGGCAGACCAGCTAGACGCCTCACCGGAACTGGTAGGCACGCCATCGGGCGTCATCGAGTTGGCCACGGGTACACAGCGCGAACACCGCCGCGAGGATCGGATTACCAAACGTATAGCGGTTGACTACGATCCGGCAGCACGCGCGCCCACTTGGGAGAAGTTCATCGCCCGCATCATGGGTGGTGACCGGGAACTAATGATCTACCTGCAGACGCTGGCCGGCTACATGCTCAGCGGCGAGCGTGGTGAGCATCTGCTGCCGGTGTTCTATGGCTCCGGTGGCAATGGCAAATCGAAGTTTATCGAAGCACTGCAGGGCGTGATGGGCGACTACGCCGGAACAGCAGCGCCAGGCCTATTGCTGGCACGCAAGGATTCGGACCAGCTAGCGGCCATCGCTGCGCTCCGTGGCTTGCGGCTGGTCGTCGTGAGCGAGTCGGGCGAAACGGAACGGCTGGATGAGTCACGCGTAAAACAGATTACCGGCGGTGACAGGCTCACAGGCAGGCCGCTATATCAGAACTTCGTGGAGTTCACGCCCACGCATCTGGCGCTGCTGCAGACGAATCATCGGCCACGGGTAAGCGGCACTGACGATGGCATCTGGCGACGGCTCAAGCTGGTCCCGTTCGCTGTCAGCGTCCCGAAGGAAGAACAGGACGCCAACCTAGGGCAGAAGTTGCGCGCTGAGTTCCCCGGCATCCTTGCATGGATGGTGGAGGGTTGGCGGCTATACCAGCGGCAAGGATTTATCGAGCCGGCAGCGATAAAGATGGCCACGGCAGATTACAGAGGTAATAGCGATCAAGTCGGACTGTTCATCGCAGAGCGTTGCGTAATCGGTCCCGAACACACGACGTCGGCCAGCGCTATTTACGCAGCGTATAAATTTTGGTGCGCAGAGAATGGTGAGCATCCGATGACGCAGCGCGGATTCGGCCTCAAACTGTCTGAGAGACCCGGCATCATGCAGACTCGCACGATGTCGGCCCGAGGCTGGCGCGGGCTTGGTATCGCTTCACACGGCGATCTAGGGCACGTCGGGGGTCAGGTGGTGCCGCTGACCCGGCAGGCATGACCACGCCATGACGCAACATGACGCAATGACGTGTTTCTCACTATGTTTGCCCATGGAAGAATACAACCTATCTGTTTCCTCAAGAACTCTTCCAGCCTAGTAACATAAGGAAAGAAGCGTCATTGCGTCATCATGTGTCATACAATTGGCGCGTCTAAAGCTTAGCCGCCCTGGCTAGAGACAAGATATAGGAGATATCAAGAATGCGGTCGTGGCCGTTCGCATCCGTCGTAGGGCTTGCCATCCCATACGGGTTCTTGCTCGCAACTCTGTATCTATTCGCTCACTGGAGGCCGGTCGGACTGAATCCATTTCAGTTTGCGAACGCGGCCGACCTAGTGTCCGCAACTACGGCCGGCTTGATTGTGGGTCTTGGCACCTTGGTCGCGGGAGGGATCATCGGGATGTATGTGAGTAGCAAGTCAGTAGCCGCAGCGGAGATCGCGGGTCCAGACAAGCTGAGAACGGATATGCCGAAGAATATTGCAATCATCGTTGTGATAACTGTGACGGTAATAGTCATGACCGTTATTGCTTGGATAATGATGTCGCCATTTAGGTGGGTTTGCACAGGAGTGGTGGTGGCCATGTCCGCGCAGATAGCATTGGACGGCAATAAGTTCTTCGATTCGAGCTTCCCGCATATAAGTCAGAAAGTTGCGTTTTTGCAAGTGGCCATCATCCTGCCGTTCGCGTCGACGTATGCAGGTGAAAGGGACATCGAGAAAGTGCTTTCCGGGGACAGTGCGCGGGTTATCGACGCCGCGAGAAGCGAGGTAGGCGTAAACGTTGAAGATGGGGTCAGGTACGTTGGAATGCTTGGCGACTTTCACATACTGTTCGAGCCGGCGACGAGATCGACTATCGTTCTTCAATCCGACGCGAGAATAGTGTTCGCTAAGTTAAACAATGAAAAGATGTAATTATCGATGGCGCATTGTGTATTTGCTTGTGCGTTAACGTACGACATGTAGAGACGGAGATCGCTTCGGGCTAAACCTGCCTCCGTTCCCACTAGCAATTTCTGCTGCGCGATCCTTGGCCGTCTGTTTCTTGCCGACTTCACCCATGCGCGCATGCTGATACGGCAGCAGTTGCTTTGCAGCATCTGCGCGGACGGCAATGGGCAGTTGCTGATGGTTCATCACGTCCACAAGAAACGACATCGGATCGGCGTAATGATCCTTTGGCATGGCGGGCGGTTGGATGGCCACGCCGCTGGTTGGCGCTACGTCTTTCAGCGCCTTGCGGATCGCGGGATGCTTCATAAGCCTGTCACCCGCCTGCGCCGCACCGCCTACCGCATAGCCGGCAGCTACCGCTGCGTCACGGTTGGTGCAGCCCGCTGCCTTGTGTGTCACGAATGACTGTTGTTTAGGTGTCATCTTGGCCATGATTGTTAATCCTGTCAGGTGATATTCAACGTCGATGCGGGGACTAGCGGTCTAGACGTCACTCAGTCCCCAGTGATTGCCAGTGGCGTACCGTCGCTAGCGTCACGTCACGTCGCGGGCTGGCAGGTTCTCCAATTTGCGAACCTCCGCCACGTCGAGCCATCCAGCGCCGATACCGCTGGCGTAGAACTCGCTGCGCTCCTTCGGCTGCGCTCGCAGCAGTCCTTCTAGACTGTGTTCCGCGTAATAGCGGCCACGCGACACAGTGCCCAGTAGCTGATGCGCTATCGCTTCCTCCCAGCACGTGAGCCAGCGTTGCAGACTGAAACGAGCGAACTGCAATCCAAGCTCGGTAATGTTGCTGAAAGTCGCGTGTGTCAGCTCAGCGACCAGTGTGGGCGGTACGCGAAAGATGCGACACACTTCGGTCACGCTGAACTGCATGGCCGTCAACCACTCCGCATCCTCATTGCTCAGCCCGACCGTCTGATACTTCATGTGTTTATTCAGGAGCAACGTCTTACCTGCGTTGGCAGGTGATGCGTAACTCTCCAAGCGGTCGCGGATCGAATTCAGTTCCTCGGTGGTCCAGTCGCGGCTGCCTTCATTGCTGATGATCGACGCAGGCCGCGCACCGCGCCCAAATACGGCGGACCCATGCTGACGCAGCGACAGCGACAGCCCAATGGTTTCGCGTGCAATGGCAATGCGTGACTTGCCGACAATGCTCCCCGGCTCGGTGCGGTCACGCAGATGCAGCACTTCACCTTGCAGCAGGCGCAGCACCTTGCCGTGGTCATCCGTGTAGTCATACCGATAGCGCCCATTGTCCAGGCGCACGATGGTCACCCGGTTGGGGTGCATCGGATGCAGCGCGACAACCTCACCGCTGCCGTTGGTTTCTTTGCGCGCGTAGGCGTTGCCGTGTAGCAGCATGGCGGCGGTTTGCGACTCGCGGAATTCCATGCCGGTTTGCCAGTCATTCGGGCGATCCAACACCCGCGACAGCCAATGACCGTCAGCCCGCTCCCGGTCGCCGCCAGCGGTGCGCTGGTATACGTGCAAGGGCAGGCACGCGGTGGATTCACTCAGCGCCTGCACACACGCGTAGACCGTGCTGATACTTTCCGCAGACTTGGCGTCAACGTATGCGCCTGCGTTGCTATTACCGCCGGCCCCGCTGGCCAGTGCGTTCCGTGACGCATCATCGGCGCGTGTCTCGGTGCGCTTGCCACCGCGCAGCATGTCCATAATTTTCATGTGGCGTCCCTCACGGTGTCGAGCCAGTAGCGCAATACGGCCAGCTGGCTTTGCGGCTGCAGGCTGCGCAATGAAACCTCGGTGTCCCCGTAGGCTGGCCACGCGCTGACAATGGAAACCTCGCGTAGATCGACGCTACGCAATTCGCGGCTGTTGCCGGTCCATTGGTCGCCACCATCGGGCACCGTGAAGCCGAACGAACACCCGCCCAGGTCGCCACGCTCAGCCAGGGTGATCAAGTCGCGGCCAGGGGCGGTATCGGGTACGGCCAACGTGAACGCCAAACCGGTGGCATCCTCGCGCAGTTCCAGCGAGCCGCTACGGGTGCGCCCCAGTACGCGGCTGGTGTCGTGATCCGCCAGCGCAAGCACGTCCCGGCCATCGGCCAGTGACGCAGCGAATGCACCGGGCTTGATGACCTCGGTGAAGCTGCCAATGGTGGTGGGCGTGTTGAATTTGGCGATGTAGCCGGTGAGCTTGCGGCCATTGGCGGTCACGCCAGCGGTAGCCCGCTTTTCAAATGTTGTCATGTGCATATCCCTCAAATGCACACGCCCGCCGCTATGGACGGGCGTGCACGTGCGGCCAGTTACGGCGCGGCAGTGGTGGCGACCACAAACGCCTGTTCATGGCGGATGGCCACGTCCACCGTGGACATCGCGCGGACCAGCACACCGCCGCGCCGGTAGGGCGTTTCGGCGTACGGGTTCACGAGGATTTCCACCGCGCCCCACTGGCCAAGCAGCACCTGCGACCAATCGCCAAGGATGGCGGTATCGACCGGGGCCGCATTGCTGGACACAGCCGGCAGTTCACCGACGGTGCGAGCGGTAGCCAGGTAGTCACTGCCGGCGCTCCCCGACTTGAGGACGGCGCGCAGCGCGGTCAGTACGCCGGGTGTGGTGTACCAGCCAGACGGATTGACGTTGACCGCCGCCAGCATCTGCTCGATTGCCAGCACGGCTGCCCAGCCGCCCGGCACGACAGCCTCCTGCACGCCGGCGCGGTTGATGATGCCCAGCGGCTGGCCGTTCGCACCGGTGCCGGCAATAATTGCCCGGTCAACGGCCTGCGCCACGGCAAACGACAGATCATCCCGTACCAGATCCTCGATGGCCGGGGCCGACTGCTGAATGAGCTGGCGCGACATCTCGGTGATGCCGCCCACGTGGTGAGGCGTGAGGGTCACGCTATCGAAGTCCATATCGGACTCCGGCAGCGCCTGCCCTTCGGACACCCAGCCCGCCGACAGACCTGCGCCGGCCTTCGGGATGCTGACATTGCCCGTCAAGCCGGACAGGGTGCGCACGCCCAGTGCCTTGACCAGCAGCGAGTTACGCAGCGGCCCGATGTACTGGTCTGCGCGGTGCTGCGTACCTACCAGCTCGCCAGCGTTGGCGGTGGTGGTGGCGCGGCGCTCAAAGGCCGACAGCGGCACAAGGATGCCGCCATGCTTGGCCACGCCGTGGCGGCGCTCCAACTCGGCGTGCATTTCCGCTTCGGGACCGGTCAGCGCGCGCCCTTCCATGCCGGCGCGCAGCACCGTCAGCAGGGAGACTCGGGATTCCAGCGTGTGGGCGTTGTCGCCACCGGCACCGTGGATGGTCACGCCCGCTTGGCGGCGCTCGATGTCGTCCACGAACTGCTGCCGCGCTTCCTGCTGCTCCAGGTCGAGAATGATGGCCTTGATCGCGTCAAAGGCGCTGACCTCATCGGCGGACAGCTGGCGCTTGTCGGCTTCGGCCTTGGCGATGATCGCGCGCGCTTCAGCGGCACGGGCAGCGCGCAGCTGCCTGATTTCCTGCAATGTCATGTGATGCTCCGGGGTGTTGTTGGGGACGTCCCGGATGGGGTAACTACGCGCGCACGCGAACGCCGGCAAACATGGCGCTTGTTTGCTATCGATGGATGTTGACTGATGCGATTGGCAATGGTTCTGCCGGAACAACTGCGCAGCAAAAATTAACCGCGATCACCATCTTTCGCCGACGCCAGCCCGAAACAAACACCAGCAATCCAAGCCGCCACAGCAAGCGTGCCGCTTATAGCCTCTGCAGTTGTCACCGCCGGCACTATCCAGCCGACTACTACTATTGTCAGCCCTACCACGCCGAGAATTGTCCCCAAAACAACACCGGCAATGAACTTGTGGCTAGGCGCAAACCAATAGGAAATGCTGGCGAAAATGTAGCCAAAGATGCCTGCGTTGAGCACCGGCATCACATATAGGAAGTACCAGCCCTCCTCGGTGTAGTAACCAGTGAACCTCATGCTGAACCACTGGAACGCATAGAAAAGCATGGAGCCGAGAAAGGCGCCAATAAACGCTGCGAAAGGCAACAGCGGCCAGCGCCACCATCCATTGGCAAACATACCTACCTCCCATTTTCCCCATGGGACATTGGTGGGACAACGCGAGCTAATTCGCCTTGCATTCCCCAACCACCACCAACACCTAAGCCCTTGATAACATGCTTACCAACAAACCCCAACTGCAGGCTTGTGGGACTCAAAATCCGCCGCCCTTAAAAGCGTGTGGGTTCGAGTCCCACTTCCGGCACCAGGCTTGTAGGAAAAATCTGACAGCGTTTGCCGTGAAGGGCCGATGCCCAGGCGGCACCCGATCTGGGAACCTGTCCGTTCCGGCAGCACAGCGCCCCAACGGACGGGGACGCCGCCATTCAAGGACGATCGGCCACGACCAGGATCAGGTCGTGGTGCTGGGCCGGCAACCGCTCCCCGCCTTCGGGTGACCGCCATGACGCGGATCCTGCTCAACGTGGAACCAGCCGGCGATGCGGGCTGGGACGTCAGCTTTCACCGCCTCCTGCTCGACCACCACGCCTCGCCGGACGATGCCGTCCGCGCCGCCTCCGAACATGCCTATCGCCGCTATGTCGTCACCGGCACGCCCACCGGCGTCGCGCTGGCGCTGGGTGATGGCGAGGCCGTGATCGTCCAGGCCAACGGCTGACCGCATCCCGCCTGGCGCCGCCCGTGGTTGGCGCGGCACGGCTATCATGGCGGCATGTGCCTGATCGCCCTCGCCTGGCGCCATCACCCGCGCCACCTGCTGGCGATCGCCGCCAACCGCGACGAATTCCATGCCCGCCCGACCGCGCCCGCGGCGCTGGATCCCGGTGCGCCAGCGGTCTACGGTGGCCGCGACCTGGTCCAGGGTGGCGGTTGGCTGCAGGTGTCCGCGCAGGGCCGCCTGGCCGCGGTGACCAACGTGCGCGACGGCCGCGCCGATGCCACGCCGGCGCCACGTTCGCGCGGCTGGCTGGTGCGTGACTTCGTCCGTGGCTCCGACGGCCCGGTGGCCTTTGCCGCGGCGCGCGTCCCCGGCAGCGACTACGGGCCGTTCAACGCCGTGTTCTGCGACGGCGACGTCCTGGTCCACGCCAGCAACCGGCCACGCCAGCCGCCCGCGCCGGTGGCCGCCGGCGTGCATGCGATGTCCAACGGCGCATTCGACGCCGCATGGCCCAAGAGCACGCACGCCACGCGCGCCTTGGCCGCGTGGCTGGAGTCGCCGCTGGCGCTGGCCGATCCGATGGCCGTGCCGACGGCACTCGATCCGCTGTTCAGTGCGCTTGCCGACGAGACACACGCGCATGACGGTGCGCTGCCCGACACCGGCGTGGGCCTCGAGCTGGAGCGCGCGCTGTCGCCGCCGTTCGTACGCGGGCCGCGTTACGGCACGCGCTGCAGCAGCGTGGTGCTGTTTGGTGCCGCCGCGGTCGTGTTCGCCGAGCGCCGCTACGGACCCGATGGCGTGCCTGCCGGCAGTAGCATTGCCCTGATTCCACTACCCGCCAACGAAAACCGATGCCCCCTGCCCCGATGCGCGTGATCCGCGCGGCCCTCGTCGCCACCGCGCTCTGCCTGCTGGCCGCGTGCGCACCGCAACAGGCCGCACCCGCGGCCACGCCCCTGCCTGCCGATTTCGCCTGCCAGGCTGGTGCATGGCGCACCGCCACGGGTGCGCCGTTCGTGCTGTCGCCGGTGGACGACGGCCTGCGCTATCGCCTGCTGGACGGACGCACCGGCAGGTTCGAGACCACGGGCCACGCACTCGGCGACACGATCGCGGCCACCGAGGGCTGGCGCGAGGCCGGCCCGCCATCGGCCACCGCGGTGTTCGGAGCATGCCGCCGTGGCCGCATGCAGGTCGCGTTCGGCGCCGAGCCGCCGTCCACCGCGACCCGCATGCCACAGGAGATCCGCGACGTGCGCTTCCGCAGCAACGGGATCGAACTGCGCGGACGCCTGGTCCTGCCGCTGCCAACGCGCTCGCCGCTGCCGCTGGCCGTGCTGGTGCATGGCTCGGAGTCATGGTCGGCGGTGGACAGGCAGGCACTGCAGTACCTGCTGCCGGCGCAGGGGGTGGCGACGTTCGTGTACGACAAGCGTGGCACCGGCGCGTCGCAGGGCAGCTACACGCAGGACTTCGAGGTGCTCGCCGATGACGCGGTCGCGGCGATGGCCGAGGCGCGGCGCATGGCCGGCAGCAAGTATTCGCATGCCGGTTTCGTGGGCGGCAGCCAGGCCGGCTGGGTGGCGCCGTTGGCGGCGTCGCGCGGCAAGGCGGGTTACGTGGTGGCGTTGTACGGCCTGGCGGAAAGCCCTCTGGCGGAAGATCGCGAGGAAGTCATGTCGGTGCTGCGGGCGCGCGGCCACGGCGACGACGTGCTGCGCAAGGCGCGCGAACTCACCGACGCCAGCGGCGAGGTCATGGCATCGGGCTTCACGCGCGGCTTCGACCAGCTTGCGACGGTGCGCGCACGCTACGCCGGCGAGGCCTGGCTGGACGATGTCGAGGGCGAGTTCAGCGGTGAACTGCTGCGGATCCCCGCATGGTTGCCGCAATGGCTGGTGCGCAGCATGGCGCGGGGTCGCGACGTGGGCACGCCGTGGCATCACGACCCGCTGCCGGTGCTCGCAAGCCTGCAGGTGCCACAGCTCTGGGTGCTGGCGGGAGACGATCGCGAGGCGCCGCCGGCCAACACGCTCGCACGCCTGCAGGAACTGCAGGCGCAGCAGCGGCCGATCGACATCGTGCTCTACCCGGGCACCGACCACGGCATCCACGAATTCACCGAAGTCGACGGCGAGCGCGTCGACCTGCGCAATCCCGAGGGCTACCACGCGCTGCTGGCAGGCTGGATCCACGACCTGCAGTTGCCGGACGTGGCGACCGCTGCACGCATCAGCCCACGGCGCGGCGTGGCGGTGCCGCAAGAATGAGTCGTTCTGCCCGCCGTTCCGGATGAACTGCTTGGGCGCAAAGGCCCTTGGCATCCGGCACCCGCGTCACATCCGCGCCGCGCTTTTCCCCGTACACGAGGCCCGCATAAAGAAAGGCCCAGTCGGTCGGGTTTTCCCCGGCGGGCTGAGCCTTCCGTTGTCGAAGCGATTGCGTCGGGCTTTCGCCTTCCGCTTGTTCTTCGACGCGAGCAGGGTATCGCAGCGCGTGTTACCCGGACGTCAACTGCGTCGACCGTTCGTCCGACCAGCCGACCACGGCCACCATCCGCGACCGGTCTGCGCGTAGCGGTCCGCCGCGCGCTCGAAGCGGTTGCGCACGCTGATGCCTCCGCACATGAAATACAGCGGCAGGAACAGCACGCCCAGCACCATGTACTGCAGCACGTGGGCACGCTCGTGGTCGGCAAGCGCGATCGACGGCTCCTCGCCCAGTCCCGCGCGGTGCGCGTAGGTATGGCAGGCGCAGTCGAGCGTGTCGCCGGTGTGCAGGATGACGTTGCCCAGCGTCAATGCGCCGCCGGGGCCCCACGGGACACGGTCGAACACCAGCGCGAGATCGCGCGGCCGCACTGTCAGGCGTGCGCCGAACGGCAGCGCGGCGCATCCGGCGACGGCGCCGGCAAGCGTGTACGGCAGCGCCCAGGCGATCCCGAGCACATGCGCCAGCGGGCGCAGCGCACGCTCCGCGTTCAATCGTCCTCGGGCACCAGCAGCCACAGCGCCAGGTAGACCAGGATGCCGGGGAATGCGATCGACGCCGCGGCGACCAGCACGTAGATGATCCGCAGCAGCGTCGAGTTCCAGCCGAAGCGGCGCGCGATGCCGCCGATGACCCCGGCGAGCACGCGGTCCTCGCGCGAACGGCTGAGCCCGGGACGGGTGCTCATCGTTCGGCCAGCCAGCCGTGGATGGCGTCGGGCACCAGCTTCTGCGCACGCCCGGACACGTAGATGCCGATATGCCCGCCGCGGAACGACAGCTCCGAATAGTCGTCGGTACCCACCAGGCCGCCCATCGGCCGCGATGCCGACGGCGGCACCAGGTGGTCCTGTTCGGCGTAGATGTTGAGCACCGGCATCTCCACGAGGCCCAGGTGCACCTCGCGGCCACCGATGACGATGCCGCCGTTGACGAAGCCGTTGCCCTGGTAGAACTGCTTGATGAACTGGCGGAATGCCTCGCCTGCCTGGTCGGGCGAGTCGAAGATCCACTTCTCCATGCGCAGGAAATCCTCCAGCGCGGCCTTGTCGTCGAGGATGTCGGCAAGGCCGACGTACTTCTGGACGAACAGCCGCCATGGCTTCAGCGTCAGGTAGCACAGGTTCATCATGTCGGCGGGCACGTTGCCGAGCGTGTCGACGAACAGGTCCACGTCGATGCCGCGCGTCCAGTTGGACAGCATGTTGTCGTCGGTGTGGAAATCCACCGGCGTGACCATGGTGACCAGGTTGCGCACCTTGGCCGGGTTGAGCGCGGCGTAGCTCAGCGAGAACGCGCCGCCCTGGCAGATGCCGAGCAGGTTGATCGCGTCCAGGCCGTGCGTGGCGCGCAGGTGGTCGACCGCGCCGCCGATGAAGCGTTCGATGTAGTCCTCGAGTGTGAGGTACCGGTCGGAACGGTCCGGGTAGCCCCAGTCGATGATGTATACGTCTTCGCCGCGGGCGAGCAGCTGGCGCACCAGCGACTTGTCGTCCTGCAGGTCGACCATGTACGGGCGGTTGACCAGCGCGTAGGCGATCAGCAGCGGCACCTGCGCGGTCGGTGCCTTGGCGCCGATGAAGCGGTACAGCACCACCTTGCCGTCGCGCCAGACCTCCTGCCGTGGGGTAGCGCCGAAGTCGACGTCGTCGACCACGCGCAGGGTCTGCAGGCCGGCGCCCAGCTTCTGCTGCAGGCGCGTGAACTCGGCCACGAGGCCGGCCGGAGTGATATCGAGGGGACCCTGCATGTCAGCGCTTCCTCTTCGCCGGCGACTTGCCACTGCCCGACGGCATCGGTCGCGGCGCCTTGGGGATGGTGTTCGCGATCACGCTGCCGAACCCTGCCGCCTTCGAACGCGAGGTCCTGGCGGAGGTAGCACGCGAGGTGCCGGGACTGGCGGCGGCGGACTTCTTCGCGGACTTCTTCGCCGACGACTTCACGGCTTTCTTCGCAGCCTTCTTCGCAAGCCTGGGTGCTTTGGCGGGTGTCGCTCCGGCGACGGTGTCCGCCGCGGTGCGCGCCGCGCGCGTGGCTGGCGCCGCCGGTGTCCCGCCAGCCTGCCCCTGCCCCTGCGCCACGGCATCGCGCAGCTTGCGGACGTCGCGCTCGAGTTGCGCCACCTTGCGATGCGCGCCGTCGAGCTCACTGCGCGTCGGCATGCCCACCTGCGCGCAGGCGTCCTCGACCGCACGCTGCACGCAGGCGCGCACGCGCATCTGCGCGTTGACCATATCGCCGTAGACCTTGCGGAACTCCGGCGACAGCGCGATGCGCGCATAGGCCTCCTCGGCGGCATCGATCCAGGTGTCGAACAGCGCGCGTGCCGACTGGATCTGGCGGCCCGGTTCCTCGTGCGACTCGAGCCTGGTCTCGAAGATCTCGTAGGCCTCCTGCGAGGCCTTCAGCATCAGCGCGTTGTAGGCGCTGGTCGCGTGCTGGTACTCGAGCTGCGCGCGCAGCAGTTCCTGCTGGCGTTCCTGGTGCTCGCGCGCGAAACCGAACGTGGGCATGCGCAACGCCGCACCGGCCTCGCTGCGCATGGACTGCAGCCATGGCGAAGCATCTTCGACCCACTGGTCCAGGCCCTGCATGCCGTGGCCGCGCATGGTGCGCAGCATCTCCGGGAACGGGTTCTCACCCGCGGCACCGAGTGCTTCCTTCCAGGCGCGGGCGACATCGGCGGCACTGGCATCCTGTCCGGCGAAGCGGCCGGCGACCTGCTGCATCTGCCCGTACCACTGCCGCGCCTGTGTATTGAATCGTTCCAGCGCGTCGTTGACCTGGCCCCGCCCGCCATGCGCGAGGCGCGACCACCAGTCGATCGCTTCGTGCCAGCCCTGTGCGGCCGCCGCACCGTGCGCCCCGTCCATGCCGTGTAGCCCCGACATGCCAGGCATTCCGGCCATCCCGGGAATCCCGGTCATGCCCGGAATCCCGGTCATGCCGGGCATCCCTGCCATTCCAGGCATACCCGCCATCCCGGCGAACGGCCCCATGCCCGCCATTGCGTACGGGTCCGGCATGCCCGGCATCGCGCCCGTGGAGCCCGCGGCGCTGCGCAGCGCGTCGCCCCAGGCAGCCCAGTAGCGCCGTGACAGCGCCTCGAAATCATCCTGCTGGTTCACCGGCATCGCCCGCCTCCGTCATGTCGCCCGATCATAGCAACCGCCGCCGACCGCGCCAGCGCGATCAGGGCTTGGGAATGCGCAACGTCTTGCTGATCATCAGCGAGCCCGACAGCGCGTACACCAGCACCAGCGGGTGCAGCTGCCACGGTCCGAGCTGCACGCTTCCGAGCCACAACGCATCGCCGATCGCGCCCTGCCACGCGGCCACAGCGAGCAACAGCACGATCACCACGCTGCTCGGGATCGGCGTGCCCTCGAAGTACTTCACCTTGTCGCCGCCGTCGGCCAGCGTCTCCGCCGTGACGTTGTAGCGCGCAAGGCGGCTCACGCCACAGGCGACGAACCAGCTCAGCACCACCCAGTCCCAGCCGCCCTGCATGCCGCAGGCATAGGCCAGCGCGGCCGGCGCGACGCCGAACGAAATGACGTCGGCCAGCGAATCAAGCTCGCGGCCGAGGGTCGACGACACCTTGCGCCAGCGGGCGATGCGTCCGTCCAGCGCGTCGAACACGAACGCCAGCGGGATCAACGCCATGCCCAGCATCAGGTCGCGGATGCCCCCCTCGGCCGCACCCTCCTGAAGGTAGCGCATGGCGGCGAAGATCGCGCCGGTGCCGCAGATGGCGTTGGCGAGGGTGAACCAATCCGCGAGATGGAAATCGCGGAGCATCGAGAAATGGCGCTGGCGTGGCATGGGCGTTCCGTGCACTGCGGGACCCCCAGCATGCCAAATCCGGCCAGCGCCGTCGCGGCGCGCGATCTTCAGCGCGGAATGGCGAGGTGCGCCGCCTCCAGCGCGGTGCCCGCCGGGCGCACGCGAGTTTCGATCTCGGCGTCCGCGGGCAGCGCCGCGCCGCTGTCGAGATGTGCATCGACCCGGTCCAGCGCGGCGTACACGTAAGGCAGCAGCGGCAGGTAACGTGAACCGTAGTCGGGCAGCATCAGGAAGGCGTCGAAGTGCTGCGCGTTGCGCACCTGCCAGAAGCTCACCTCGCGGCCGGCCGAGCGCGCACTGGCAACGTAGGGCGCGCTGGTGAACGCCATCGGTATCAAGCCGTCGTCGGCACCGTGCACCACGATCACCGGGAGCCCGGCGCGCGGCGGCGCGGCGCGGGTCGCGGCAATGCCGTCACGGACCCGGACCGCAGCCTCGCTGTCGCCTGTCCACAGGCCGCGCAGGCACTGCAGCCCGGCCAGCGTCAGGTCGGGCGGCGCAATGCCGCTGTCAACCAGGCCCACGCCGGCGCCCGGCGGGATTCCGCTGGCGTCCGACCACCAGGCCACGCGCTCGGCGGCGGTCGCGGCGCGCGGCGCCATGTCCGTGCCTTGCGCCGAGTAGCTGAAGCCGCACGGGCCCTCGCCCACGCCGTAGCGGCCATAGGCGGATGCGTACGTCGCCGCCACCGCGCGCCACAGGTCGAAGCCGGCCGACAGCGCGCCGGCGCGCAGGGCGGCATCGGTCCAGCCGGCACCACGCATCGTGTCGTACGCCGAGCGCGCCTGCGCGGCCGTGTCGTCGCCGGTCACCAGCCCCGCGGCTTCCAGCGATGCGCAACGTGCGGACCAGAACGGCGCCACCTGTGCCGTCACCGGCGGCTGCGGCAGGTCCTGCATGTGCAGCAGCGCGCAGGGCATCAGCAGCGCGGCTTCGGTGGTGTAGTCGTAGAGCGCGCGACTGCCGTTGCCGCTGGAATAGATGCTCGGCTCGCCGGCCACCACCGCATCGAGCCAGTCGCCTTCCAGCTCCGCCGCGCGCAGCACCGCGCCGCCTCCGTTGGAGATGCCGACCGCGATCACGCGGGTGTTGGCGAAGGTGAACGGTGCCCCTGCCGGCAGCGCTTCGTCGAGCGCGTGCAGCGCGAACTCGGCCGCCTGCTTCACATGCAGGCCCCAGTCGGCTTCGGGGTTGTCCTTCGAATGCGCGTGCTTGAACGCGACGCCGGATGCGCCCTCGGCCGCATCCGGCACGAACGCCAGGTCGTCGGCCTCGCCCGCGCCCGCCACGCGGCCATCGGCCGTGGCACCCGCGCGCGCGTCGAGGTCGAAGTAGTCGCTGCCGGCGCCCTTGTCGGTGTAGGCCACGGCGCAGCCCTTCGGCAGCCCCCAGGCGCCGGCCACCGAGATCGAACCGTAGATGCCACGCGAGCCGGACGAGGCGGTCACCACCACGCAGCGCTTCGCCGCGTCGAACGCGTCAGGCACCTGCACCAGCACGCGGTGCGGATGCGTGGCGCCGGGCACCCGCGCATAGGCCGAGAACTCGCGGCCGGGCACGCCGGCCACGCTGCCATAGAGGCTGCCGTAGCCGCCCGCGGGCGTCAGGTCGGCGATGCCGCGCCAGCTGCTCCAGATCGCGCGGCGGCGCAGTTCCCCGGCGGTCGGGGCGGCGGCGTCGGCAAATGCCGGCGGCACCATCAGGCGCAGGCTGTCGAGGCCGAGCCCGGCGCTCAGGAGGTCGTCGCCATCGCGATGCGTGGTGTGGCGCGGGTGCTCGAACATGGTCGCTTCCGAGGTGGCGGTGCGCCCGGCGCTGGAGGCGCAGCCGGCGAGGATCGCGGCAAGCGCGAGCGAACCCGCGCTTTTTGCGATGAGGCGCGAATCGACGCGCCGGGGAACAGTGATGGGCATGCGCACGGCGCGATCCTTGGAAAACCGGGGTATGCCGGCACCGTAGCAGCCACGCGCGGCGCGGGCATCGTACCTTTGTACGCCGCGCTGGCCGTGCCGTATTTGCTAACTTGGCCGCCTTGCCCCTCCGACGCCCCACGCCATGACCGACACCTTCCTCTCCGGCCGCACCGCACTGGTCACCGGCAGCACCTCCGGCATCGGCCTCGGCATTGCCCAGGCACTGGCGGCCGCCGGTGCGCGCGTCGCGATCAACGGCCTCGGCGACCAGGCGCAGGTGGATGCGGCACTCGCCGCGGTGCGCGCCGCCGGCGCGGCCGACGTCCGCCATTTCAACGCCGACCTGCGCGACCCCGCCGCCATCGAAGCCATGATGGCGGAGATCGAGGCATGGTCGCCGCTGGACGTGCTGGTCAACAACGCGGGCATCCAGCACGCCGTGCCGCTCGCCGAAATGCCGGTGGCCAAGTGGGACGACATCATCGCCATCAACCTCAGCGCCACCTTCCACACCATGCGCCTGGCGATGCCTGGCATGGCCGCGCGCGGCTTTGGCCGGGTCATCAACGTGGCCTCGGTGCACGGACTGGTGGGATCGGTGAACAAGGCGCCGTACGTGGCCAGCAAGCATGGCGTGCTGGGCCTGGGCAAGGTGGCAGCGCTGGAGTACGCGGCTTCGGGAAGTCGCGACAGCGGTGGCGTGACCGTCAATGCGATCTGCCCCGGCTGGGTGGAAACCCCCTTGATCGAGCCGCAGATCGAGGCTCGCCGCGACGGCGGCAGCCGCGACGACGGGGTGCGCGCCCTGCTCTCCGAGAAGCAGCCCAGCCTGCGCATGACGCTGCCCGCCGAGATCGGCGCGCTGGCCATCTGGCTGTGCCGCCGCGAGGCGCACAACGTCACTGGTGCCGCATTCCCGGTCGACGGCGGCTGGTCCGCGCAGTAAGCCCGCAGCGCGCAACGCCTGCGCACCGCCCATGCCCACCCTGCTGATCGCCGACGACCACCCGCTGTTCCGCGCCGCGCTGCGTGGCGCCGCGCGCGAGGCTGCCGAAGACATCGAGACGCTCGAGTCCGGGACGCTCGACGAGACCATCGCCGCCCTCGAGGCGCGCACCGACATCGACCTGGTGCTGCTCGACCTGCACATGCCGGGCAACCATGGGCTGGCCGGCCTGGCGGCGATCCGCGCGCAGTTCCCGGCGGTCGCCGTGGTGCTGGTGTCGGCCAACGAGGATCCGCACGTGGTGCGCCGCGCGATCGACCACGGTGCCGCCGGCTACATCCCCAAGAGCGCCGGACTCGACGAGATGCGCGAGGCCATCGCCACCGTGCTGGCCTGCGAGGAATGGCTGCCGCCGGCGCTTCGCGGCGCGGTGGCGCGTGCCCATTCCGCGCCGCGCGACGCCGACCTCGCCGCGCGCCTTGCCAGCCTCACGCCACAGCAGTTCCGGGTGCTGGTGCTGGTCGCCGAAGGCCTGCTCAACAAGCAGATCGCCGACCGGCTGGACGTGCAGGAGCGCACGGTGAAGGCGCACCTGTCGGCGATCTTCGACAAGCTCGGCGCACGCAACCGCACCCAGGCCGGCGTGATCCTGCGCGAGCTGGAGCTCAGCGACCCGTCGCGCCAGGTGAAGGACGACGGTTGAAGCCGGCAATGCACGGCGACGCACCTAGATCCGCGACACCGCCCACGACACCATGTTCCCGTCGCGGTACGGCATTACCCCGTGGAAGGCGCGCGGATCGGCGTCGAACACCAGCGGCAGGAACCGGCGGTCGCCATCCCACAGCGGCAGTTCAAGGATGCGGTCGACGTCGACCCACTCCAGCGTACCCTCCGGATTCGACGCCGGCGGCGTGCCGGTAAAGCCGGTGACGAGGAACACGAAGCCGAACCAGTCCTCGCCCTGCTTGCCGAAGCCCGGCCAGCTGATGGTGCCGCGCAGCTGCAGGTCGGTGCAGTGGATGCCGGCCTCTTCCATGATCTCGCGGCGCATGCCGGCCACCACGTCCTCATCGGCTTCCAGCTTGCCGCCCAGGCCGTTGTACTTGCCGAGGTGCTGGTCGTCGTCGCGCGCATTGCGGTGCACCAGCAGCACCTGGCGACGGTCAGGCGAAAGGATGTAGCCGAGGGTGGCGAGGATGGGGGTATAGGGCATTGCGCGACCGCGTGGAAGTTTCGGCCATTGTAGGGCGGCGGCAAGTGCCGCCCGTGCAGCACAGGCACCCACGACTCATTCCTCGAACGCTTCCGCGGCCGGCTCGCGGTCCGTCGTGGTGCGCATCGCCAGCAGCCGGCCAAGCATCGACTTCAACGCCAGCGGCCGCACCGGCTTCTGCAGCAGGCCGAGGCCACGCTCGGCCACCTGGCGACGCACCTGATCGGTGGCATCGGCGCTGAGCACCAGCGCAGGCGCGGCACCGAAGCGCGCGGCCAGGCGCTGCTGCAGCTCGATGCCGGTGTCGCCGTCATCGAGGTGGTAGTCGAGCAGCCACAGCGCAGCCGACCGTGTGGCCAGCGCCGCTTCCGCGCCAGCGCCGTCGGGCACCGCGACCACCTCCGCACCCCAGCCTGCGAGCAGCGTGCGCAAGGCCTCGAGCGCCAGCGGATCGTTGTCGACCACCAGCACGCGGGCATCGACCAGCCCGGGGCGCAGGCGCGGCACCAGCGCCGACTGTGACGTGCCCGCGACGCGCGGCAGGGTGATCGAGAACGCCGTACCCCTGCCCACCGTGCTGCGCAATACGATGCCGGTGCCGAGCAGACCGGCGATGCGGTCGGCGATGGCAAGGCCCAGCCCGAGTCCCTGCCCCGCCACGCCGTCGCCGCGGCGGAACTCCTCGAAGATCAGCTGCTGCTGCAACGGGGCGATCCCGGGCCCCGTGTCGTGCACCTCGATGCGCAGCGCGCCGCCGACATGGCGCACGCCGAGCAGGATCCGACCGCGCCCCGCATAGCGCACGGCGTTGGCCAGGAAGTTCTGCAGCACGCGGCGCAGGAGCTGCGGATCGCTGTCCGTCCAGGCGGAGGTCGCCACCAGCGTGAACGCGAGGCCGCGCTCTTCGGCCAGCGCCTGGAATTCCGAGGCCAGCGGCTCGAGCACGTCGGACAGCGGGAACGCGCGCGGCTGCGGCACCAGCCCGCCGGCCTCCAGGCGCGCCATGTCGAACAGGCCCGTGAGCAGGTCGGTGGTGGAGTCCAGCGCGCCGCGGATCTGGCCGAGCGATGCGCGCGGCGCGCCGTCGAGCTGCGACGCCAGCGCGTCCGTGAACAACTGTGCGGCATGCAGCGGCTGCAGGAGGTCGTGGCCGACTGCGGTGAGGAAGCGGCTCTTGGCCTCGTTGGCGCGCTCGGCCTCGCGGCGCGCCTGGTCGAGGCTCGCGGTGCGCTCGTCGACGCGCTGCTCGAGGGTTTCGTTGCTGCGCTTGAGCTCGGCCTCGGTGCGGCGGAACGCGGTGACGTCGCTGAAGGTGGCGACGAATCCGCCGCCGGGCATCGGGTTGCCGCGGATCTCGACGATGCCGCCATCCGGGAACACCCGCTCGCTGACGTAGGGCGTGCCGGCCTGCATGTGGCGCAGGCGCTTGCCCGACTCGGCCTCGACGCTGCCGCTCACCCGGCCCACCAGCCCGCTGCGCAGGTTGTGGGTGACCAGCTCGGCGACCGGCACGCCAACGCGGAGCAGTCCGCGCGGGTAGCCGAACAGCTCGGCGTAACGGCTGTTCCACGCCACCAGCCGCAGCTCGCGGTCGACCACGCTGATGCCCTGGCTCATGTTCTCCATCGCGGCCTCGAGCAGGCGCTGGTTGAAGCGCAGGTCCTGCGAGGCCTCGCCGACGATGGCGGCGACGGTGTCGAGGTCGGGGCCCGCCTCCCGGCGCGCGGCATCCAGCAACAGGCGCGCCGAGGCGCTGCCGAGCACCGCCGCCAGCTCGCGCTCCAGGCGCGCTTCGATCACCGCCGGCACCGCGCCGCTGCCCGGTGCACCGCGCAGCAGGTCGTCGACGGTGCGCGCGGACAGGAAGCGGCGGCCGGCATTGCGCAGCGTGCGCAGGTCCGAGCCGCGCGCGACGTCGCGGCGAGGTGCCGCCAACCACGCCGACAGCAGCAGGGTCGCAACGATGCCGACGAACAGGCTCACGCCTACGGCGCGCCCCAGGCGGCTCCAGCTGGTCAGCCCGAAGAGCGCGTCCGGCGCCAGCCAGGCCAGGCCGAAGGGGCCGTCGACCAACCACGTGCCGTCGCCCCCGTTCAAGGCCACCAGCATCGGCGACACCATCACCCAGCCCCAGGCCGCGAACGCCAGCGCGATGCCCCAGGCAGCCGCCTGGGGCGGCGTGCGCGTGCGCCACACCGCGCAGGCGAGCGCAGGCGCCAGCGTCGCCAGCGCCGAGAACGACACCGCGCCGACGTCGGCCAGCGCCTCGTTGCCACCGATCAACCGGCTGTAGGCCCACGCCAGCAGCATGATTGCGAGGATGCCGCCACGCCGCAGGGTGAGCAGCGCGCCGCGGTGGTCGTCGCCACGCGCCGCCGACCACGCGCCACGCAGCAGGCCCGGTGCAAACCAGTGGTTGCCGATCATCAGGCTGAGCGCGAGCGTGCTCACCACCACCATGCCGGTGGCCGCGCTCAGGCCGCCCAGGAACGCGAACAGCGCCACGCCGTTGTGACCATGCGCGGCGGGCAGCGCCAGCGCGTACATGTCCGACGGCACGCTGTCGCCAAGCAGCGCGGCGCCCGCGCGCGCCAGCGGCAGCGCCGGCAGCGCGATCAGCAGCAGGTACAGCGGGAACTGCCAGCGCGCGGTGCGCACGTGGCGCTCGTCGCGGCACTCCACCACGCCGACGTGGAACTGGTGCGGCAGGATGAACATGGCCAGCGCGCCCAGCAGCACCAGCGGCGCAAAGCCGCCGACCGGCTCCGGCGGCGGCGGCGGCGCTTCGGGCAATGCGTCGATGCCGAACCAGACAAAGGCACCCAGCGCCAGCATCGCCGCCAGCTTGAACAGCGATTCGAACGCCATGGCAAGCACCAGGCCGCGGTTGTGCTCGGCCGCACTCGCCCGCCGCGTGCCGAACACGATCGCGAACACCGCCATCGCCACCGCCACGTACAGCGCACCGTCGCGCCATGCCGGCATGTCCGGGTCGACCACCCCGCCCGTGGTCACGGCGGCAAAGCTCATGGTCACCGCCTTGAGCTGCAGCGCGATGTACGGCACCAGGCCGAGCACCGCCACCAGGGTGACCGTGGCGGCAAGCCAGGCATCCTTGCCGAGGCGGGTGGCGATCAGGTCGGCGATCGAGGTGGCGTTGCTTTCGCGCGCCAGCTGCACCAGCCGCAGCATGAAGCCCACGGCCACCGCGTAGAACAGGATCGCGCCGAGGAAGGTCGGCGGCAGCGGCCAGCCGTAGCGCGCTGCCTGGGTGACGGTGCCGTAGAAGGTCCACGAGGTGCAGTGCACCGCCAGCGACAGCGCGTAGACGTGATGCCAGTGCCGGGCCAGCACGCCGGGCCTGCGTTCTGCGTACACCGCGGTGCCGAACAGCACGGCCAGCCACAGCAGCGCCGCGGTGACCACGATGCCGACGCTCAGCATTCCCCCATCTCCGCCACCGGACCCGCCTGCAAGACCGCCGGCGAGCATAACGCAGCGGCGGGCCGAAGCCCGCCGCTGGAATCACCCTGGCTCGCTGGCCCGGCTCGGATCAGAAGCTGAAGTTGCGACGGACCGACAGGTACCAGTTGCGCGGCGGTGCGTAGTACGCCGTCTGGATGTTGGCCACCGAGGAGAATTCCTGGCCTTCCGTCTTGTACAGCTCGTCGGTGGCGTTGCGCACGCCGGCGCGGATCTGCCAGGCGTACTGCGGGGAATCCCACGCCGTGAACAGCCCGGCGGTGGTGTAGCCCTCCTGCATCAGACCCGGGCGGTTGTCGACCGACAGCCAGGTGTCACCGCGGTAGGCGACGTCGCCGCCGACGGTCAGCGCACCGCTGCCACCCAGCTGGAAGGTATGCTGCAGGGCGACGCGGGCGGTCCAGTCCGGCGAGAACGGCACGTGCTCATGCAGCGTCGGGTCGTAGGACGGATTGGCGGGATCGGTGGTGCGCAGGTCCGCGAACGACTTGTAGCTGGCATCCATCCAGCCGACCTGGCCGCTGAGCAGGGTGGCATCACCCAGCCTGGCAACGCCCTCGAACTCGAATCCGTTGATTTCCATCTCGGCGGCGTTGAGCACCGGGAACGAGAACGTCGGGACCGGCGAGTCCGGGTTCAGGACCTCGGATACGCGCGCCTGGAAATCCTCGTAACTGCTGTGGAACGCAGCGAAGTTCGCAGTGAAGCGGCCGTCATCCGAGCGCATCTTAACGCCCGCCTCGTAGGTCCAGACGACCTCGGGCTCGAACGCCGCCGAGGTGGTTTCCAGCGCCGTGTTGGCGCGGCCATTGAAGCCACCGGACTTGAAGCCGCGGTTGGCGGACACGTAGCCCATCACGTTGTCGCTGAAGGCCTTCTGCAGGCTCAGTGACGGCGTCCACGCATCCCAGCTCTGCTTGCCGCTGAATGCCACGGTCTCGTTGATGGCCGCGAACAGCGGGCCCCAGAAGGTGCTGGTGGTGCGCTGGTAGTCCTTCTCGTCGCGCGAGTAGCGCAGGCCGGCAGCGAGCGTCCAGGTCGGGGCGAACTCCCAGTTGGCGTGCGCGAAGGCGGCCACGCTGGTGGTCTCGAGGTCGTCATCGATCGTGCGCAGGAAGGCGATCGGCGTCCCCGCGAAGCCGAAGAAGTCACTGGCGTAGGCTTCCTGGTGGGACGGCAGCGTCTCGTTCATGTAGTACGCGCCGAAGATCGCCTGCAGGTTGCCGCCGTTGTCGTACTGCAGTTGCAGTTCCTGGCTGAACTGTTCCTGGTCGACTTCCACCAGCACGTCGCCCAGTTCCCACTCGGACGCGTCGATGTCGATGTAGGAGCTGGTATCGAGCTTGCGCCAGGCGCTGATGCTCTTGACCGACCACTGTTCGCCCAGATCCCACTCCAGGTTGGCGCTGAAGCCCTTGTGCGTCATCTCCTGTCCCTGGTCGGGACGGAAGGAGGTACGGCTCTCGAAATCGTAGTCGTCGGTCGATGGCGCGTGCAGCACCACCGGGCCGAACGCGAGGTCGGTGCGGATCAGCGGCGCCGTCGGCTGGCCCAGGGTCAGGGCGTTGTCCTGGCGCGTGTAATCGACCGACAGGGTGGCGCTGAAGGTATCGGTGGGGCGCAGCGCGAGCTTGCCGCGCATGGCGAGCGTGTCCTCTCCGTTGTAGTCCTCGCCCGTGACCGGGTCTTCGACGTAGCCATCGTTCTTCAGGTACGCACCGGCGATGCTGAACGCAGCGCGCTCGGACAGCTGCTCGCCGAGATAGGCGCGGAAATCGGTGCGGCCGAAGCTGCCGACGCCGACCTCGACCGCCCCACCCTGGTCGTCGAACGGGTTCTTGGTGGCGACCTTGATCGCGCCGCCGGTGGAGTTCTTGCCGTACAGCGTGCCCTGCGGGCCGCGCAGCACTTCGACCTGCTGCACGTCGAACAGCGAGAACAGCGCGCCGTTGATGCGCGAGTAGTAGACGTCGTCGACGTACATGCCGACACCCGGGTCGAAGGTCTGCAGCGAATCGGGCTGGCCGATGCCGCGGATGAACACGTTGACCGTGTTCGACGAGCCGCGGCCCTGCACGATGTTGAGGTTGGGCACGGCGCCCTGCAGGCCGCTGATGTCGGTGGCCTGGAGGTCCTTGAGCTGCTCCTCGCCGAATGCGCTGACCGCGACCGGCACGTCCATGATCGACTCGGTGCGACGGCGTGCGGTGACGGTGATGGCGTCCAGCTGGGTGGCGCTGGCACGCGTGGCCGGGGCCTGTTCGGCGGGGGCGTCCTGCGCCTGGAGCGCCGGAGCGGCCAGTGCCATGACGATCGCCAGGCTGAGGGTGGTGCAACGGATGTGGGCAGGCTTCATGGTGTCCCCAAGGAATAGGCTTCGCGTACGGCCGGTCGCCGACGTGGTGACAGCGTAGGGAGCGCGCCCGCGCGGCGGCATCGTACCTTCGGACAATGGGCCGCGATGGCCGGCGCTGACGACACTGTCGACCGTGGAATCGTGCGTGGCACGATCGCAAGGACCCGTCGATGTCGTTCCTGATCGTGCTCGCGGCACTGGTATTCCTGATGCTGGTGGCCTACCGCGGCTACAGCGTCATCCTGTTCGCCCCCATCGCCGCCATGGGCGCGGTGCTGCTGATCGACCCGTCGCTGGTCGCGCCGATGTTCACCGGCCTGTTCATGGACAAGATGGTCGGCTTCCTCAAGCTGTACTTCCCGGTGTTTCTGCTGGGCGCGGTGTTCGGCAAGCTGATCGAGATCTCGGGCTTCTCCAAGTCGATCGTGGCGGCGACCATCCGCGTGGTCGGCGCACAGCGGGCGATGCTGTCGATCGTGATCGTCTGCGCGCTGCTCACCTACGGCGGCGTGTCGCTGTTCGTGGTGGTGTTCGCGGTGTATCCGTTCGCCGCCGAACTCTTCCGCCAGAGCGACATCCCCAAGCGCCTGATCCCCGGCACCATCGCGCTCGGCGCGTTCACCTTCACCATGGACGCGCTGCCCGGCACGCCGCAGATCCAGAACATCATTCCGACCGCCTTCTTCGGCACCGACACCTGGGCCGCACCGGTGCTGGGCACGCTGGGCGGGGTGTTCATCATCATCCTCGGCATGCTGTACCTGGAATGGCGGCGACGCGTGGCGCACCGCGCCGGCGAAGGCTACGGTGATCCGGCGACGCTCCTCAACGAACCCGTCGAGTTCGTCGGCGGCAAGCTCGCCAACCCGATGGTCGCGCTGCTGCCGCTGGTGATGGTGGGCGTTTCCAACCTCGTGCTGACGCGCCTGCTGCCCGGCGTATACGGCGCCAGCCACAGCTTCATTCCCGCGGTGGTCGGCAATCCCGCGCCGGTGGTGCAGGAAGTCGCCAAGATCTCGGCGATCTGGGCCGTGCAGGGCGCGCTGCTGATCGGCATCGCCACGGTGCTGGTGTTTGCGTGGCGTACGGTGTTCGCGCAGTTCGCGGAGGGCACCAAGTCGGCCATTGGCGGTGCGCTGCTGGCGTCGATGAACACCGCGTCCGAGTATGGCTTTGGCGCGGTGATTGCTGCGCTGCCCGGCTTCCTGGTGGTGGCCAACGCGCTCGGTTCGATTCCGGATCCGCTGGTGAACGAGGCGGTCACGGTGACCGCGCTGGCCGGCATCACCGGCTCGGCGTCTGGCGGCATGTCGATCGCGCTTGCCGCGATGGCCGACAGCTTCATCGCCAACGCCAACGCCGCCGGCATCCCGATGGAGGTGCTGCACCGCGTCGCCTCGATGGCCTCCGGCGGCATGGACACCCTGCCCCACAACGGCGCGGTGATCACCCTGCTCGCGGTGACCGGCCTGACCCACCGGCAGGCCTACAAGGACATCTTCGCGATCACCATCATCAAGACCATGGCGGTGTTCTTCATCATCGCCACGTTCTATCTCACCGGCTGGGTCTGACCCGGCAAGCCGGCGGAGCCGCGCGCTGGTGCATGATCCCGGCACTGGGTCACATCCCCCGCGGCGCGAATCCGCAATAGTCGCCGAGGGGCTGCGTCCGGCCTGTCCGGGGATCGAAGATGGCCGAAACAAGGGTGGCAAGCCGCCGCGGCGCGATGGGCAACGTGCCGGCGCGGCGCTATGGCGGATACTCGATCGAGGCGGCCACGCGCCCGCCCCGCGACATTCCACCGGCGCCTCCGCCGCCGCCCGGCGCGCCTGGTCCCCGTCCGCGCCCCCCGCACGAAGCGCTCGCCCCCCCGCCGGCATGGGTGCGCGCATGGCACCGCCTCGGTTACGGCATCACACCGACCGCGAAGCAGGAGTTCGACGCACTCGGCAGCAACGATGTCGCCCGCTACGAGGCGATGCTCGAGCAGCAGCTGGCCTGGGAGTCGATCAGCGACTCCGCGCTGGATGCACGCCTGGCCGCCGCCGGCTACAGCACCCTCGCCAAGACCCTGCCCCAGCTGTGGGCCGATCATGTCGCCAGTGGGCCGGCGTACGAAGTGCGGATGCTCCCGGCGTGGGAGGTGCAGCGCGCCTCGCTGGTGCGCGCGGTGTTCTCGCGCCGCCAGCTGCACGAGCGAATGACCACGTTCTGGCACGACCACTTCAACGTCATGCTCAGCGACTACGACGCCGGCCCCGTGTACGTGCACTACAACCGCGATGTCATGCGCAGCCATGCGATGGGCAACTTCCGCACCATGCTCGAGGCGATGGCGCGCAGCACGTCGATGATGTTCTTCCTCGACAACCGCACCAACCGGCGCTCGGGCCCCAACGAGAATTTCGCGCGCGAACTGCTGGAACTGCATACCTTCGGCGCGGAGAACTACCTGGGCTTCGTCAACCCGTCCGCGGTCCCGCCGTGTCCGGAGGACCCGACCTACCCGATCGGCTACACCGACATCGACGTGTACGAGACCGCGGCCGCGTTCACCGGCTGGAGCGTGCGCACCGGCACCGGCGGCGACGGCACGTTCGTCTACAACGCCAGCGACCATGACACCGGGCCGAAGATGGTGCTCGGCATGTACCTGCTGCCCGAACAGGCCGCGCTGAAGGACGGCCGCGACGTCCTGGACCGCGTCGCCAGCCATCCTCGCGTCGCGAAGTTCATCTGCCGCAAGCTGATCCGCCACTTCGCCAGCGACGTTCCGCCGCAGTCCCTGGTCAACAGCGCCGCGGCGATGTTCCGCGCGCAGTGGCAGAACCCCGACCAGCTCCGCCTGGTGCTGCGCCACATCCTGCGCTCCGAAGTCGTCCGCGAAGGCTGGGACGGAAAACGTCGCCGGCCATCGGAAGTGGTCGCGGCGGCCATGCGCGCCGCAGGCGCCGACTGGACCCTCCGCCCCGACCACGACCGCAGCAACGATTTCATGTGGCGCCTGGGTGCGACCGGCCACTCGCCCTACGACTGGCCGGCGCCCAACGGCTATCCCGACACGGCCACGGCCTGGTCAGGTGCCAACAGCTTCGCCATGACGTGGAAGATGCTCGGCTGGCTGACCGAGGCCAGCGACGGCACGCAGCGGCTGATGCCGATCGTGGAGACGTCGCGGGCAGCCGTGGCGCAGTGGACGCCGCGCGCGCTGGTCGACTTCTGGTGCCAGCGCGTCCTCGGCCATGCCCCCGCGGCAGCCCGCCTGCAGCTGCTCTACCGGTTCATGGCGCAGAACGGCAGCATCGACACCAGCGTGATCCTCGACGACAACGCGTGGCGCGGCAGCGACCTGAAGGGACACTACAACCACGACCGGCTGCGCAGCATGGTGTCCATGCTGCTGATGTCCCCCGAATTCTCCACCCGCTGAGGACGCAGGCATGGTCGACATCGAACTCTCGCGCCGCGAATTCCTCAAGGGCTGCTGTGCCACCGCCGCGATCGCCGGCGCCGCGCCCGCGCTGCTGTACTCGCGCCCCGCGTTCGCGGGCACTCCGCATGACACCCTGGTCCACGTGTTCCTGCGCGGCGGCATCGACGGCCTGAACCTGGTGGTGCCGACCGCCGGCGAGGACCGCATCCACTACGAGCAGGCGCGCCCTTCGCTGGCCATCGCCGCCACCGGGGCGTACGCGGCACTGCCGCTCAGCCTCGCCGGCGGTACCGCCACCGGCTTCGGGTTGCACCCCTCGGCCATCGGGCTGCACGAACTGTGGGGGGAGTCGAAGCTGGCGATCGTGCATGGCTGCGGCATGCAGACCACGGTCACGCGCAGCCATTTCGATGCGCAGCTGTACTGCGACCTCGGCACGCCGGGGCAGCAGGGCGGCGGCACCGGCTGGCTGACGCGCGCATGGAACAGCGATCCCGGCGCGGCGGACAACACGGCCATGCCGATGCTGGCGGTCAACACCCGGCAGCCCGCGAACATGCTGGGCGGCACGGATGCGCTGTCGATGGGCACGCCGACCGACTTCGCGCTCAACGCCGGTCCCTGGCAGTGGCGCGAAGGGGGTGGCGGACGCGCCGCCGGGGTGCTCGGCGTCAACGACCTGCTGGCGGAATACCTGGCAGGACGCAGCGCAGTCGAACGCCAGGCCGCGCTGGCCGAGCAGTCGCTGCGCATGGTGCGTGCGCAGCCCTACAGCGCCGCCCTGCCCGCCGGGTGGCCCACCAGCACCTTCGCGCGCCAGCTGTGGACGGTGGCGCAGTCGATCCGCTTCGGCGTGGGCCTGCGCTATGCGGCAGTGGACCTGGGCGGCTGGGACACCCACGAAGGCCAGGGCACGGCGGGCAGCGGCTACCACTACTACCAGAACAAGATCGCCGAACTCTCGCAGGCCCTCACCGCGTTCTACGTCGAGATGGCCGCCGGTGGCGAGGCGTCGCGGGTGACCGTGGTGGTGCAATCGGAGTTCGGGCGGCGTGTGCGCCAGAACGGCAGCGGAGGCACCGACCACGGCTACGGCAATCCGATGCTGGTGCTCGGCGGGCCGGTCAACGGGCGTCGCTTCTATGGCCAGTGGATGGGCCTGGATCCCGAGGTGCTGTCGCCCTACTTCGGCGACATCCCGGTCGCCACCGACTTCCGTCGGGTCCTGTCGGAGCTGCTGATCCGGCGGATGGGCAACAACCGCCTCGGGCAGGTGTTTCCCGCCTACGCCGGCTATGCGCCGCTCGGCCTGTTCCAGGGCAATGACATGCCGCCGGAGTACGGCACGCCACCCTCCTCGCGCACGCGCCTGCGGGCGCTGGCGCGCCACCGCCAGCCGGCCGACGGCGAATCGATCCAGGGCGGCATGCGCGCCACCGCGGACACGGGTGGGAACCGCCTGGCACGCGGCCTCAGTGCCCTGCGTCGCAAGGCGGTACGCGCCAGGATGCGCGTGCAGCGAGCGCTCGCCCGCCTGGCGTCCTGACACGCGCCACCCCCGCCGCCCTCCGCCAACGGCGGGCGCCCGGACAAAGAAGGTTGCACCGCGGCCTTCTTCGCGCCTTCGCGCCTTCGCGAGACCCCTGCTCCTGCGCAAATCCCTGGCTCTCGCGAAGGCGCGAAGGCGCGAAGCCAAGGGGCCTCCAGGTCAACGCGCGGCGAACAAGCAGACGTTCCTTGCCACGGGAACGTTTCTCCTGCGCCGGTAAACAAACCAAAAAAAGAGCGGGCCTGAGCCCGCTCTTCTGGTTTCCGGCGTGAACCGGGCAGCGACGCGTGCGGCTTACTCGCCGACCACGCCCTCGCCTTCCTCGACCGCCTTCATCGACAGGCGGATGCGGCCCTGCTTGTCGACCTCCAGCACCTTGACCTTGACCATGTCGCCTTCCTTGAGCACGTCGCCGACCTTCTCGACGCGCTCGTTGGAGATCTGCGACACGTGGACCAGGCCGTCCTTGCCGGGGGAGATGGTGACGAATGCACCGAAGTCCATCAGCTTGACGACCTTGCCCTCGTAGATCCGGCCCGGCTCGACGTCGGAGGTGATCTGCTCGATGCGCTCCTTGGCGGCGCGGCCGGCGGCGGCGTCGACCGATGCGATCGTGATCGTGCCGTCGTCCTGGATGTCGATCTGGGTGCCGGTTTCCTTGGTGATCGCCTGGATGACCGAACCGCCCTTGCCGATCACTTCGCGGATCTTGTCGGGGTGGATCCTGATGGTGATCAGGCGCGGCGCGAACTCGGAGAGCTCCGAACGCGGCGCGGTCAGCGCGGCTTCCATTTCCTTGAGGATGTGCAGGCGGCCCTGCTTGGCCTGCGCCAGCGCGACCTTCATGATCTCTTCGGTGATGCCCTGGATCTTGATGTCCATCTGCAGCGCCGAGATGCCGTTGGTGGTACCGGCCACCTTGAAGTCCATGTCGCCGAGGTGGTCCTCGTCGCCGAGGATGTCGGACAGCACGACATAGTCATCGCCTTCCTTCACCAGGCCCATCGCGATGCCGGCGACCGGCGCCTTGATCGGCACGCCCGCGTCCATCAGCGCCAGCGACGAACCGCAGACCGACGCCATCGACGACGAACCGTTCGACTCGGTGATCTCGGACACGACGCGGATGGTGTACGGGAACTCTTCCATCGTCGGCATCACGGCGAGCACGCCGCGCTTGGCAAGGCGGCCGTGGCCGATCTCGCGACGCTTCGGACCCATCATGCGGCCGGCTTCGCCCACCGAATAGGGAGGGAAGTTGTAATGGAACAGGAAGTGTTCCTTGTACTCGCCGGACACGGCGTCGATGATCTGGCCGTCGCGGGCGGTGCCGAGCGTCACGGCGACGATCGCCTGGGTCTCGCCACGGGTGAACAGCGACGAGCCGTGCACGCGCGGCAGGATGCCGACGCGGCTGGCGATCGGGCGGACCGTGTCGAGCGCGCGGCCGTCGATGCGGACCCTGGTCTTGAGGACCGAGTTGCGCATGGTCTGGTATTCCTGCTCGCTGAACTCCTTCGAGAGGTCGCCCGGTGCCCAGGCATTGGCCTCGGCATGCGGTGCCAGCGCGTTCAGGATCGCCTTCTTGACGGTCGAGATGGCGTCCTTGCGCTCGAGCTTGTCACGCACCTGGAACGCGGCCGCGAGCTGCTCGCCGACGGCGGTGCGGATGGCGTGCACGATGCCTTCGTCCGCGGCGGGCGCGGTCCAGCTCCACTTGGGCTTGCCGGCTTCGGCGACGAGTTCGTTGATGGTGCTGATCGCGACCTGCATCTGCTGGTGGCCGAACATCACCGCACCGAGCATCACGTCTTCGGACAGCTCCCTAGCTTCCGACTCGACCATCAGCACCGCGTTGGCGGTACCGGCGACGACCAGCTCGAGCTCGGACTCCTTCAGCTCGGAGATCGTGGGATTGAGCAGGTACTGGCCGTCCTTGTAGCCGACCTTGGCGGCGCCGATCGGGCCGTCAAACGGCGCGCCCGACAGCGACAGCGCGGCCGAGGCACCGATCAGGGCGAGGATGTCGCCGTCGACCTCGGGGTTCATCGACATCACCGTGGCGATGATCTGCACTTCGTTGCGGAAGCCGTCCGGGAACAGCGGGCGGATCGGGCGGTCGATCAGGCGCGAGATCAGCGTTTCCTTCTCGGTCTGGCGGCCCTCGCGCTTGAAGAAACCGCCCGGGATGCGGCCGCCGGCGTAGAACTTCTCCTGGTAGTCGACGGTGAGCGGGAAGAAATCCTGCCCCTCGCGCGCGGTCTTGTTGGCGACGGCGCTGACCAGCAGCACGGTGCCCTCGCACGAGACCATGACCGCGCCGCCGGCCTGGCGGGCGATTTCACCGGTCTCGATGGTGACCGTGCGGTTGCCGTACTCGAAGCTCTTGATCACTTTTGCCACGTTGGTGATTCCTTGATGACTCTTGCGATGAACCGGGCGGGACCCTTGCCCCGTGCCGGGTGGCGCGCACTGGCGGCGTGCCGAAATAAAACCGCGGCGCATCTCTGCGCCGCGGTGGGGTGGATCAGCGACGCAGGCCGAGCTTCTCGATCAGCGCCTTGTAACGCGCGCTGTCCTTGCGGTGCAGGTAGTCGAGCAGGCTGCGGCGGCGGTTGACCATCATCAGCAGCCCGCGGCGGCTGTGGTGGTCCTGCTTGTGCGCCTTGAAATGCTCGGTCAGGTGCACGATGCGTGCGGTGAGCAGGGCGACCTGGACTTCCGGGGAGCCGGTGTCCGCGTCGCCGCGCTTGTTGTCTTCAATGATCTTGCCGGTGTCGATGGTGGACATGCTGTGCAACCTTCTGGTGATGCGTGGACCGCAGGAACACCGTGGCACGCCGGTTGGCATGCACGGGCACCACGTGACCCGCCGCGAGCGGTGGAGCGTGATCGGCGCGGAAGCGCCGGAATTGACACGAAAAAGCCGGGAGATTGTAGCCCGGGGGCCACCCCGCGGACAAGGCGGATCACGCCGTCGCGGCACCGCCCGTCGGTTGGGCGCAGGCCCAGGCGAACATGCGCCGCGGCCGCAACGCGCCATCGGCATCCACTTCGCCCAGACCCAGCACGCGCGCGTCGGGACCGTGGATCGCCACCTCCCCCTGCGGGCTGAATGGCCCGGGGGCGCCCTGCCCGTACGACAGGCGCGCGGCGTCGGCGGCGCCCACGGCGACCCGTGGCCAGGCATCCATGCCGGATTCGATGGGCAGCAGGCAGGATTCGAGGCAGTGCTCGCCGCGTGCCGCGAGCGCGGCCAGGTCGTCGAGCGTCCACATCCGCGGGTCCCTGAACGGGTCCACCCACAGGCGCCGCAGCTCGGACACGTGCGCGCCGCAGCCCAGTGCTTCACCGAGATCGCGCACCAGGCTGCGCACGTAGGTGCCGGACCCGCATTCAACACGCAGGCGCAGGATGTGCGGCGGACGGCCATCGCCGGGCACGTCGAGCAGATCGGCGGCCGAGAGCAGCGTAAAGGCGTGCACGTCCACGGGGCGCGGTTCGACTTCCACCGGCTCGCCGCGCCGGGCCTTGGCGTACAGCGGTTCGCCGCCGCGCTTGAGTGCAGAATAGATCGGGGGCCGCTGCTGGATGTGGCCGGTGAGCGCCGCCAGCGCGGCATCGAGGGTGGCGACATCGAGCAGCGGCACCGGGCGCTCGCGCAGCAGCTGGCCGTCGGCATCGTCGCTGTCGGTCACCTGGCCGAGGCGCGCGACAACGTCGTAGGCCTTGCGCGCACCCAGCAGGCCGCCGGCAATCTTGGTGGCTTCGCCGAAGCACACGGGCAGCAGGCCGGTGGCCAGCGGGTCGAGGCTGCCGGTATGCCCGCCCTTCTCGGCGCGGAACATGTGGCGGACGCGCTGCAGCGCCTGGTTGGAACTCAGCCCGCGCGGCTTGTCGAGCAGCAGGATGCCGTCGAGCTTGCGGAAGCGCGTACGTGGCTTGGCAGTCATCGCGGGGGATCAGTCCCCGCTGCCGGGCTCGCCGGAGTCATCGCGGTCGCCGGGCCCGCCCGCTTCGCGCAGCAGGTTCTCGATGCGCTCGCCGCGGTCGACGGAGTCGTCGTAATGGAAATGCAGCTCCGGCACGTGGCGCATCTTCACCGTATGCGCAAGGCGGTAGCGGACTTCGTACGCCACCGCCTTCAGGCCCTTCATGGCCTCGGCGGCGCGCTCGGGGTCGAGCGCGGTCACGAAGACCTTGGCGTGCGCCATGTCACGGGTGACCTCGACGTCGGAGACGCTGAGCGACGGCAGGCCGTGCTGCGCGACCGCGTCGCGCACGAGGGTGCCCAGCTCGCGGCGGAGCTGGGCGGACACGCGGTCGGTTCTGTGGAAGGACTTCTTCACAGCGTGCGCTGGACCTCGACGCGCTCGAAGCACTCGATCTTGTCGCCCGGCTTGACGTCGTTGTACGCCTTCACGCCGATGCCGCATTCGGTGTGGACGCGGACCTCGTCGACGTTCTCCTTGAAGCGGCGCAGCGATTCCAGCTCGCCCTCGAAGATGACCGTCTCGTCGCGAAGCACGCGGATCGGCTTGTGGCGCTTGACCACGCCCTCGATGACCATGCTGCCGGCGACCGCGCCGAACTTGGAGCTGCGGAACACCTCGCGCACCTCGGCGGTGCCGATGATGTCCTCGCGGATCTCGACGCCGAGGATGCCCGACGCCACCTGCTTCACCTGGTCGATCACGTCATAGATGATCGAGAAGTAACGCAGGTCGAGGCCGGTGGATTCGATCAGCTTGCGCGCCGACGCATCGGCGCGGACGTTGAAGCCGATGATCGTGGCCTTGGAGGCGGCGGCGGAGTTGGCGTCGGACTCGGTGATCGCGCCCACGCCGGAGCGGATGATGTTGACCCGGATCTCGTCGTTGGAGAGCGCGGTGAGTGCCTGGCGCAGTGCTTCCACCGAACCCTGCACGTCGGCCTTGACCACCAGCGGCAGCTCGAGCTGCTGGCCGCCGCCCATCTGCGCCATGATGTCTTCCATGCGGTTGCCGGCAGCCTGCACCAGGCGCTGCTCGCGGCGCTTGGTCTCGCGCTGCTGGGCCACGTCCTTGGCGAGGCGCTCGTCCTCGACCACCACGAAGTCGTCGCCGGCATCGGGCACGCCCGAAAGGCCCAGCACCTGCACCGGGATGGACGGGCCGGCGCCATCGACCTGCACGCCGCTCTCGTTGAACAGCGCGCGGACGCGGCCGTACTCGATGCCGCACACCAGGTAGTCGCCCTTGTTGAGCATGCCCTGCTGCACCAGCACCGTGGCCACCGGGCCGCGGCCCTTGTCCAGCGAGGACTCGATCACCACGCCCGAGGCGCGGCCATCGGCGACCGCGCTCAGCTCGAGCACTTCGGCCTGCAGGCCGATCGCGTCCAGCAGGTCGTCCACGCCGTCGCCGGTCTTGGCCGACAGCTCGACCATCTGCGTGTCGCCGCCGAATTCCTCGGCCACGATCTCGTGGGTCAGCAGTTCGTTCTTGATGCGCTGCGGGTCGGCTTCGGACTTGTCGATCTTGTTGATGGCGATGATCAGCGGGACCTTGGCGGCCCGGGCGTGCTGGATCGCCTCGATGGTCTGCGGCATCACGCCGTCGTCGGCGGCGACCACGAGCACCACGATGTCGGTGAGCTTGGCGCCGCGCGAACGCATCGAACTGAACGCGGCATGGCCGGGCGTGTCGAGGAAGCTGATGACGCCCTTCGGCGTATCGACGTGGTACGCGCCGATATGCTGGGTGATGCCGCCGGCTTCGCCTGTGGCGACCTTGGTGCGGCGGATGTAGTCCAGCAGCGAGGTCTTGCCGTGGTCGACGTGGCCCATGATGGTGACCACCGGCGGACGCGCGACCTTGTCGCCCTGCACGCCTTCGCCATGCGCGATCAGCTCGCTCTCGGCATCGTCGGCATCGGCGCGCACGGCGGTGTGTCCGAGCTCCTCGACGACCAGCATCGCCGTGTCATGGTCGATGGACTGGGTGATGGTGGCCATCACGCCCATCTTGAACAGCGCCTTGACCACTTCGCCGCCCTTCATCGCCAGCTTCTGCGCAAGGTCGGCCACGGTGATCGCTTCGCCGATCGCGACTTCGCGCACGACCGGCGCGATCGGCCGGGTGAACCCGGTACCGGTGCGGCTCTGGTCGCGGTTGTTGCCGCGCTGCGGGCGTGCCTTCGGGCGCGCGGTGCTGCGGCGCGCGCGGTCGGCTGCGGAAAGATGCATCTTGCCGGCGAAACGCGCGGCGCTGTCGTCGTCCTCGCCACCGGCGGGTGCCTGGTGCGAACCGCGTGCACCCTTGGGCTTGGCGGCGCCACGGTCATCACTGCGCGGCGGCGCCGGCTTGGGATGGCCATGGCCGTGGGTCGCAGCGGGCTTGCGCACGGCATCGTCGTCGCCCGCGGCGGGCGCGGCCGGGGCTGCCGCGGCGCGCAGGCGCGCGGCCTCGGCGTCGGCGGCCACGCGCTTGCGCTCCTCGATCTCTTCGGCGCGACGGCGGTCGTCGGCGGCCAGGCGCTCCTGCTCGTCCCGGTTGTGCTGGCGCGACTCCTCGAGCTTGCGCAGGATGTCGGCGCGCTCCTCGTCCTCGGTCATGCCCTGCGGGCCCGTACCGGGCCTCACCAGCGTGACCTTCTTGCGCACGACGACGTCGACGGTCGGCTTGTTCTTGCCGCCGCCCACGGTGAGCGTGCTCTTGCGGTTGAGGGTGATCTTCTTCGGCGCGACCGGATCCTCGGACACCGTTTCGGTGCGGCCATGGGTCCGGCGCAGGAAGCCGAGAAGCTTCACCTTCTCGGTGCTGGTCACGACCTGGTCGGGATTGTTGAACGACATGCCCGCTTCGGACAGTTGCTCAAGCAGCTTCTCGACCGGCGTGTTCACCAGTTCGGCCAGCTTGCGGATGGTGGTTTGCTGCGACATTCGGCTTCCGGTTCCTTTGGCGTCGGCATGTGCCGCGCTATGGAGATGGATCAATTCTGGGTGCTTGCTGGTCGGGGGCCTGGACCCCTGACTGTCAGCCTTCGCTTTCCAGGCGCGCGATCTCTTCGGCCCGCGCGGCAAGGATCAGCGCGGCGGCACGATCGAGCTCGAGGCCCTCGATGCCGAACTCCAGCACTTCGTCGGCGGCCAGGTCGGACAGGTCCTCGCTGGTGCGCACGCCGTGCGCGGCCAGCGCGAACGCGGTCTCGTCGTCCATGCCTTCGAGCTGCAACAGGTCGTCCGCCGGGGCGTTCTCGTCGAGTTCCTCGGCGTCGGCCAGCGCGTCGTTGAGCAGCGCGTCGCGGGCGCGGGCGCGCAGTTCCTCGACGATGTCCTCGTCGAAGCCCTCCACCGCCAGCAGCTCGCCGACGGGCACGTACGCGATTTCCTCGACCGTGCTGAAGCCTTCGGTGACGAGGATGGTGGCGATCTCCTCGTCGACCTCGAGCTTCTCCTGGAACAGGGCGCGCGCCGTGGCCTGCTCGGCATCGGACTTCGCGGCCACCTGGTCCTGGGTCATCACGTTGAGCTGCCAGCCCGACAGGCGGCTGGCGAGGCGCACGTTCTGGCCGCCCTTGCCGATCGCCTGCGCGAGGCGGTCTTCGGCCACCGCGAGGTCCATCGAGTGCTTGTCTTCGTCGACCACGATCGACTGCACTTCCGCCGGCGCCATGGCATTGATCACGAACTGCGCCGGGTTGTCGGACCACAGCACGATGTCGACGCGCTCGCCGTTGAGCTCGTTGCTCACGGCCTGCACGCGCGAACCGCGCATGCCGATGCAGGCGCCGATCGGATCGGTGCGGGTGTCGTAGGCGACCACGGCGATCTTGGCGCGGTCGCCGGGATCACGCGCGCAGGCCTTGATCTCGACCAGGCCCTGGCCGACTTCCGGCACTTCGAGCTTGAACAGCTCCATCATGAATTCAGGGGCGGCGCGGCTGATGAACAGCTGCGGGCCGCGGGGCTCGCTGCGCACGTCGTACAGGTAACCGCGGATGCGGTCCCCGGCGCGCACGACGTCGCGCGGGATCGCCTTGTCCTTGGGGATGAAGGCTTCGGCGTTGCCACCGAGGTCGACGAAGACGTTGCCGCGCTCGACGCGCTTGACCACGCCGGTGACCAGCTCGCCCACCCGATCCTTCCAGGCATCGACGACCTGCTGGCGCTCGGCTTCGCGCACGCGCTGCACGATCACCTGCTTGGCCGCCTGCGCGGCGATGCGCCCGAAGTCGACGTTGTCGATCTGCTCTTCGATGTAGTCGCCGACCTCGACCCCTTCGGCTTCGTCGACCGCGTCCATCAGGCGGATCTGGCGGTCCGGGGACTCCATCACCACGTCGTCGGCCACCACTTCCCAGCGGCGGAACGTTTCGTAGTTGCCGTCCTTGGAATCGATGGTCACGCGCGTCAGCACGTCCTGGTCGAGGTAGCGCTTCTTGGCCGCGGTGGCCAGCGCGGCCTCGATGGCTTCAAGGATGACCGACTCCGGCACGCCCTTTTCATTGGCGACGGCGTCGACGACCAGCAACAGTTCCTTGCTCATTCCTGTATTACTCCGCACGGGACGGCTTGGAGGCCGCCGGCTTGTTGGTTTGTCTGTTGTGCGGCGTGCCCTTGCCGGGGCGGTCGTCACGCCCGGAGGCGTCCTTCGCCGGCCCGTAGCCGAGGGCGACCCAGTCGGGTACCAGCCGCGCCTTCTCGATATTGCCGGCGGCCACCGCAATCGGCTGGCCGTCGACATCAAATGTGATGGTCTCGCCTTCCACCGCGGCGATCCGTCCCGTCAGGCGACGACGGCCGTCCTGCGGCAGCTGCAGGGTGACCTTGGCCTGCTCGCCCATGAAGCGCGCGAAGTGCGCCGCCTTGAACAGCAGCCGGTCAACGCCGGGCGACGACACTTCCAGCGTGTAGTTGCCGCTGATCGGATCCTCGACGTCGAGCTGGGCCGAGACCTCGCGGCTCACGGCCTCGCAGTCCTCGATCCCCACGCCCTGCGTGTCCGCGGACGTTTCGGCACCGGGTCGCTCGATGTACAGCCGCACCACGGCACTGCCGGGCGCCGACAGGTATTCCACGCCCAGCAACTCCAGCCCCAGCGCGGCGACGGTCGGAGACAGCAGGTTGGCGATGTCGGTTGATTTGTCCGTCACGTTTGCCTCCTCCTCCAGATGCGGTCGCGCTTTGGCGGCGCCAAAAAAAAACAAAGGGCCCAATGGGCCCTTGTCCGATACTGCTGGATCCGGTGCCGGCGCGCCTCATTGCGCACCGGACGAGCCCAAACTTTCCTTAATCGAAAAAAGCCTCCTTGGAGGCTTTTCGTCGACCGCGAAAAGCTGGTAGCGGGGGCAGGATTTGAACCTGCGACCTTCGGGTTATGAGCCCGACGAGCTGCCAGACTGCTCCACCCCGCAGCAGAAGCGGAATTATGAAGGAACGCCCCGGGCAATGCAAGCCCTCGGACGTTCCCGGATGCCTATGCGGCCAACGCCGCCTGGCACCAGGCCATGACCGGGTTCCAGTACACGCCCAGCACCAGCAGGGCGAGCGCATTCACCGCGAACAGGGTGCGCAGTGGCGCGTCGGCACGGGCCTCCAGCGGCGCACCCACCGGCTCGTCGAAATACATGACCTTGATGACGCGCAGGTAATAGAACGCGCCCACCACGGCGAACACGATGCCGACGATGGCCAGCCACATCAGGTCGCCCTGCAGGGCGGCACGCAGCACCGCCAGCTTGGCCCAGAACCCGAGGAACGGCGGCACGCCGGCCATCGAAGCCATGATGCACAGCACCAGCGCCGCCATCCACGGGCTGCGCGCATTCAGGCCGCGGAAGTCGTCGATGCGGTCGGCCTCGAAGCCGCGGTTGGACAGCACGATGATCGCGCCGAACCCCGCCGCCGCCATCAGCGCGTAGCTGATCGCATAGAACATCGCCGCCGCGTAGCCCTCCACTCCGCCGCCGGCGAAGCCGAGCAGCAGGAAGCCGACGTGCGACACGGTGGAGTACGCCAGCATCCGCTTCAGGTTGGCCTGCGCAATCGCGAACAGGTTGCCGACCACCAGCGAGAGCGCGGCGATGCCGGCCAGCAGCAGCTGCCACTGGTCCTGGAGCGCCCCGCCGCCCAAGCCGTCCTCGAGCAGGCGATAGGCCATGCCGAACACGGCAAGCTTGGGTGCCGAGCCGATGAACAGCGTGATCGGCGTGGGCGCACCGTGGTACGCATCGGGCAGCCACATGTGGAACGGCGCGGCGCCGAACTTGAAGCAGATGCCGACCACCATGAACGCGGTGCCGGTGAGCAGCAGGGTGGCCGTGCCGCCTTCGAGACCCATTGCGGTCTCGCGCAGGGTCGCCAGGTCCAGGGTACCGGTGGCGCCGTAGACCAGCGACATGCCGTACAGCAGCAGGCCCGAGGCCAGCGCGCCCAGCACGAAGTACTTCATGCCGGCCTCGGATGCGACCGGGCTGTCACGATCGATCGCCACCAGGGCGTACTGGCACAGGGCCAGCAGTTCGAGACCGACATAGACCAGGGTGAGGTTGCCGGCGGAAACCAGCAGCATCATGCCCGCGGTGGCGAACATCACCAGCACCGGCAGCTCGCCCTTGTAGAGGTCGCGTTCGCGCATGTACGACCATGCGTAAACGAGCGACGCGGCGCTGAGCAGGACCAGCACCGTCTTCAGCACGTCGGCGACCGGGTCGCGTACGAACATGCCGCCCAGCACCGTGCCCTGCCCGCCCACGCCGGCGAACGCCATTGCCGCCGCGACCACCAGCAGCAGCACGGCGAGCACGTGAGTCACCACGCGGCGACGCTCGCCGATGAACAGGTCAAGCATCAGCAGCGCGAACGCGCCAAGCACCACCACGAACTCGGGCGCCAGCGGCGCGATGTCGGCCAGCGTCCGGATCGGCGGGGTCATTGCTCCAGGCATCATCGCGGGGTCTTCCTCAAAGCTTGCTGTTGGCGAGCACGCTCGCCAGTTGCGCGATGGACGGTTCCATCAGGTCGATCAGGGGCTTCGGCCACACGCCAATGAGCAGCACGCCGGCGGCGAACACGCCCAACACCAGGATCTCGCGGCCGTTGATATCCTTCAGCCCGGCGACATGGGCATTGCCGATCTCGCCGTACAGCACGCGCTTGACCAGCCACAGGGTGTACCCGGCGCTGATGATGAGCGTGAGCGCGGCGGTGAAGGCGATCAGCGGGTGGTGCTGGAACGACGCCAGCACGATCATGAATTCGCCCACGAAGCCCGAGGTGCCCGGCAGGCCGGCGTTGGCCATGCCGAAGAACACGAACAGCACGGCGAACCAAGGCATCACGTTGGCCACGCCGCCGTAGTCGCGGATCATGCGCGTGTGCATGCGGTCGTAGAGCACGCCGACACAGCTGAACATCGCGCCGGAGATGAAGCCGTGCGAGACCATCTGCACCATCGCACCCTGCAGGCCGAGCTGCGCCGCATCGGTGTTGCCGACATCGCGCACCAGCGCGAAGGCGATGAAGGTGCCCAGGGTCACGAAGCCCATGTGCGCGACCGACGAATAGGCGATGAGCTTCTTCATGTCGTCCTGCACCAGCGCCACCATGCCCACGTAGACCACGGCGATCAGCGACAGCGCGATCATCAACCAGGCCCACTCGTGGCCGGCGTCGGGCACGATCGGCAGGCTGAAGCGCAGGAACCCGTAGCCGCCGATCTTCAGCATGATCGCCGCCAGAATCACCGAGCCGCCGGTCGGCGCCTCGACGTGCGCATCCGGCAACCACGTGTGCACCGGGAACATCGGCACCTTGACCGCGAACGCGATCAGGAAGGCGAAGAACAGCCAGGCCTGCTCGGTGGCATCCAGCGGAAGCGCGTACAGGTCGGGCAGCTGCCAACTGCCGGCCTTCAGGTACAGGTAGATCAGCCCGACCAGCATGAACACCGAGCCGAGGAAGGTGTACAGGAAGAACTTCACCGACGCGTACACGCGCCGCGGGCCGCCCCAGACGCCGATGATGATGAACATCGGGATCAGCATGCCTTCGAAGAACACGTAGAAGAGCATGGCGTCGACCGCCGAGAACACGCCGATCATCAGGCCCTCGAGGATCAGCATGGCGGCGTAATACTGGTTGACGCGCTTGTCGATCGAGGTCCAGGCACCGACCAGCACCAGCGCGGTGACCAGCGTGGTGAGGATGATCAGCGCGACCGAGATGCCGTCGCCGCCCAGGTGGTACTGGATGTCGTAGGCGGGGATCCACTCCCGCGCCTCGACGAACTGCATGCCGACCACGGCGTGGTCGAAGCCGGTGAACAACGGGATGCTGATGGCGAACGCCACCAGCGCGATCGCCAGCGACAGCCAGCGGGCGGCGTTGGCGCGGCTGTTGCCGAGCGCGAGCACCAGCGCGCCACCGAGGATCGGCAGCCAGATGAGGATGCTGAGGAGAGGCCAGTTCGACACGTATCGTCTTCCGTCAGGTCCAGTAGTGGATGACAACGGCCAGGAGCACGATCAGGCCGAGGATCATCGCGAATGCATAGTCGGGCAGGCGCCCGGTCTGCAGCTTGCGCAGTACGCGCGCCGCCAGGCCGACGCTGTTCGCGGAGCCGTTGACAATGGCCCCGTCGATCACGCGGCGGTCCACAAGGTCGGAGGCCTCGCCCAGCAGCAGGCTGCCGCCAGCCAGGCCACCGATCCACAGGTCGTCGGCCCAGTACTTCTTCTCCAGCACCTTGACCGGCAGCGCGAACACGCGCCGCGCCCTGGACGCGAGGTCCGGCTTCCACCAGTACATGACGGTCGCAAGCACGAAGCCGGCCACGGTCAGCAGGAACGCCGGTGCCATGAAGCCATGCGTGGCGAATGCCACCGGGCCGTGCCACAGCGCCTCGCCGACCATTGCGACCGTGTCGCGCGCGGCGGCGACGTCGATCGCGCCGAGGAAGAACGGCAGCACCTCGCGGTGGCCGCTCCAGTCGGTGCCGAACAGCATCGGCCCGGCGGTGAAGAAACCGATCAGGACCGACGGGATCGCCAGCAGCACCAGCGGCAGCGTGACCACCCACGGCGATTCACGCGGCTCGACCGGGCCGTGGTTGGCGTGGTCGTCGCCGTGGTGGGCTGCGTCATGGCCGTGGACGTCGACCGGCGCGTCGCGGAAGCGCTCGCGGCCGAAGAACGTCAGGTACAGCAGGCGGAAGCTGTAGAACGAGGTCACGAACGCGCCCGCCAGCACCGCCCAGTAGCCGTAGGTACCCACCCAGCCCATGTTCGCCGAAGCGTGCTTGGCCGCTTCGATGATCGTGTCCTTGGAGTAGAAGCCGCTGAAGAACGGCGTGCCGATCAGTGCCAGCGTGCCGAGCATCATGGTCCAGAAGGTGACCGGCATGTACTTGCGCAGGCCGCCCATGCGGCGCATGTCCTGCTCGTGGTGCAGGGCGATGATCACCGAACCGGCGCCGAGGAACAGCAGCGCCTTGAAGAAGGCGTGGGTCATCAGGTGGAACACCGCCGCCGAGTACGCGGACACGCCCAGGGCCACCGTCATGTAGCCCAGCTGCGACAGCGTGGAGTACGCGATCACCCGCTTGATGTCGTTCTGCACGATGCCGATCAGGCCGGTGAAGAACGCGGTCGTGGCGCCGATGAACAGCACGAACTGCAGCGCGGTCTCCGACAGCTCGAACAGCGGCGACATGCGCGCCACCATGAAGATGCCGGCGGTGACCATGGTCGCGGCGTGGATCAGCGCGGAGATCGGGGTCGGGCCTTCCATCGAGTCGGGAAGCCAGACGTGCAGCGGCACCTGTGCCGACTTGCCCATCGCGCCCACGAACAGGCAGATGCACACCACCGTGGCCGCCGACCAGGCGTGGCCGTCGAAGATCTCGATCACCTGGCCGCCGCCGATGCGGTCGCTGGCGTTGGCGAATACCGTGGCGTAGTCGAGGGTGCCGAACCAGTACAGCACGCCGGCGATGCCGAGCAGGAAGCCGAAGTCGCCAACGCGGTTGACCACGAACGCCTTCATGTTGGCGAAGATCGCCGACGGACGCTTGAACCAGAAGCCGATCAGCAGGTACGACACCAGTCCCACCGCTTCCCAGCCGAAGAACAGCTGGAAGAAGTTGTTCGACATCACCAGGGTCAGCATCGAGAACGTGAACAGGCTGATGTAGCTGAAGAAGCGCTGGTAGCCGGGGTCCTCGGCCATGTAGCCGATCGTGTACACGTGCACCAGCAGCGACACGAAGGTCACCACGACCATCATCATCGCGGTCAGCTTGTCGACCATGAAGCCGACGTGGGCCTCGTAACCCGCGACCTGGAACCAGGTGTAGATGTTCTCGTTGAACGGCGAGGCACCCTGCCCCGCCAGTTGCCAGAGCACATGGCCCGACAGCGCGCAGCTCACCGCGACGCCGAGGATGGTGACGGTGTGCGAGCCGGCGCGCCCGACCTGGCGGCCGAACAGGCCGGCGAGGATCGCGCCCAGGAGCGGCGCCAGCACGATCGCCAGCAGCACCGTCTTCGAGATGAGGATTTCCGTGACAGGCATCGGTCAGCCCTTCAACGTGTCGAGTTCGGCGACGTTGATGGTGCGCCGGTTGCGGAACAGGGTGACCAGGATGGCCAGGCCGATGGCGGCCTCGGCCGCGGCCACCGTGAGGATGAAGAACACGAACACCTGGCCGGCCGCGTCGTTCATCTCGCGCGAGAACGCCACGAAGTTGATGTTCACCGCGAGCAGCATCAGCTCCAGCGACATCAGCAGCACGATGACATTCTTGCGGTTGAGGTAGATGCCGGCAACGCTGATGCAGAACAGCACGGCGCCGAGCGCCAGGTAGTGGCCGAGGGCCAGGCCCTGTCCCAGGAACTCCATTACTTCTCCTCCCCACCGGCGTCGGGCGCCGGGGTGTCGTCGGCCACGTGCACCGAAGACGGCATCTTGACCATGCGCAGGCGATCGCCTGCACGCACGCGCGCCTGCTGCGCGGGATTCTGGTGCTTGGTTCCTTCGCGGCGGCGCAACGTCAGGGTGACCGCCGCGATCACGGCCACGGTCAGGATCACCGCGGCGACCTCGAACGGCAGCAGGAAGTCGGTGAACAGGCGGCGCGCGATCCACACCGTGTTGGACACCTGCTCGCCGTCCACCGCGGCCTCCGCTGCGAACGGGGTGGCGACGAACGCCTTGACGCCGATGAGCGTCAGGATCTCGACCAGCATCACCACTGCGACCAGCAGGCCCACCGGCAGGTGGCGCACGTAGCCCTTGTGCATCTGCTCTTCGTCGATGTCGAGCATCATCACCACGAACAGGAACAGCACCATCACCGCGCCCACGTACACCAGCACCAGCGCGACGCCCAGGAACTCGGCGCCGGCGATGATCCAGGTGCAGGCCACGGTGAAGAAGGTCAGCACCAGGAACAGTGCGGCGTGCACCGGGTTGCGGACGCTGATCACGGCCACCGCCGAGACCACGGTGACCGCGGCGAATGCCAGGAAAGCGAGAAGGGCGAAGTCCATGGTTTACCTGTATCCGGCGTCGGCGGTGCGGCGCTCGGCGATCTCGGCCTCGAGCCGGTCACCGATGGCCAGCAGCTGCTGCTTGTTGACGATGTTCTCGCCGCGGTTCTCGAAGTGGTACTCGTGGATATGCGTCTCCACGATCGAGTCCACCGGGCACGACTCTTCGCAGAATCCGCAGAAGATGCACTTGAACAGGTCGATGTCGTAGCGCGTGGTCCGGCGCGTGCCGTCCTCGCGCTGCTCGGAATCGATGGTGATCGCCAGCGCCGGGCACACGGCCTCGCACAGCTTGCATGCGATGCAGCGTTCTTCGCCGTTGGGATAGCGGCGCAGCGCGTGCAGTCCGCGGAAGCGCGGAGACTGCGGGGTCTTTTCCATCGGGTACATGATCGTGTACTTGGGACGGAACAGGTACCGCAGCGTCAGCGACATGCCGGCCAACATCTCCAGCAGCAGCAGGCTCTTCGCCCAGGAAAGGATCTTGCCCATCACGCACCTGCCTCGAACACGCCGAAGTACGCCATCAGCGCGGTAACCGCGATCCACGCGATCGCCAGCGGGATGAACACCTTCCAGCCCAGGCGCATGATCTGGTCATAGCGGTAGCGCGGGAACGTGGCGCGGAACCACACGAAGCAGCTCGCGAAGAAGAACGCCTTGGCGATCAGCCACCACCAGCCGTCGACCGCCAGCCACTCGAGCACCGGCACGCCGGCGAACCAGCCCTGGAACGGCGACAGCCAGCCGCCCAGGAAGAAGATCGCGGTGAGCACGCTCACCAGGATCATGTTGGCGTACTCGGCCAGGAAGAACAGCGCGAACACCGAGCCGGAGTACTCCACCATGTGCCCGGCGACGATCTCGGACTCACCCTCGACCACGTCGAACGGCGAGCGGTTGGTCTCGGCCACGCCGGAGATGAAGTAGATGACGAACAGCGGCAGCAGCGGCAGCCAGAACCACTCGAGGAAGCCGGCGTTTCCGGACTGCGCCATCACGATGGCGCTCAGGTTGAGGCTGCCCGAAGCGACCATCACGCCGACCAGCGCGAAGCCCATCGCGATCTCGTAGCTCACCATCTGCGCCGCGGCGCGCATGGCACCGAGGAAGGCGTACTTCGAGTTCGACGCCCAGCCGGCAATGATGATGCCGTACACGCCGAGCGAGACCACCGCCAGCAGGTACAGCAGGCCCGCGTTGGCATTGGACAGCACCATCTGCGCGTCGAACGGCACCACCGCCCAGGCGGCGAGCGCCGGGACCATGGTGATCATCGGCGCCAGCACGTACAGCACCGGGTGCGCGCGCGTCGGCTGGATGACTTCCTTGAACAGGAGCTTGAAGACGTCGGCGAAGGCCTGCAGCACGCCCCAGCCGACATACATCGGGCCGTGGCGGATGTGCATCCAGCCGATCAGCTTGCGCTCCCAGACCACGTAGAACGCCACGGCGATGATCACCGGCATGGCGATACAGAGGATCAGCAGCACCAGCCAGATGACGGTACCGATGGGGCCGAGCGCATCGAGCCATTCGCGGAACGGCGAAACGGCGTCGAGCACCAGGCTTGCGGTATTGGTCGTGCTCATGCGGCCACCACCCTGGCGCGGCCGCCGGCAAGCGCCGCCGTGGCGCCGTACCCGGATTCGACCCACGCCGCGCCCCGCGCGACGCGGTCGCTGGCGACTACCTGCAGGGTGGCGGTGCCGGCGTGGTTGGACACCTTGGCCATGGCGCCATCGGCCACGCCCGCCGCCGACGCATCGTCGGGGTGGAGCGTGATGCGCGGACCGGCGGTGAGCGGATGTGCCTGCAGCGCGGCCGCGCGACGCGTGACGCCGTCGGTGCGGTAGATCGCCTGCGACACGGCGAGCTCAAGGCCTTCGCCGCCGCCCTCGCCCACCGTGGTCGCGGAGGCCGACACCGCGACGCTGCGCGGCGCCATGCCGGCGCGCACTTCGGCCAGATCGACGAAATCGAAGCCCGGCAGCGCCAGCAGCCCGCCGAGTGCACGCAGGGCCTTCCAGCCTGGTCGCGCCTGATCCGGCAACTTGCCGGCGGCGACGGCGCGCTGCTCGCGGCCATCGAGGTTGGTCAGGGTGGCGTCGATCTCGGGCAGCAGGCCGATCGGCAGGATCACATCGGCCACGCGGCGCGTCGATGCGCAGGCGAAGTGGCTGAAGGCCACGACCTGCGCGCCGCCAAGCGCGGCCATCGCACTCGCCTGGTCGGCGAAGTCGAGTCCAGGCTCGACGCCGTACGTCACGTAGCCGCTGCGCGGCTGCGCCAGCATCGTGCCCGCGTCACGCGAAGCCGGCAGGACGCCGTTGCGCGCCAGGCCGAGCGCGTTCGCGCCCTGCGGGATGCGGCACAGCGCGCCGTTGCCGGAGGCGGCAAGCGCGGCGGCCGCGGCGCGGATGTCCGCGGCATGCGCGCCGTTCTCGGCCACGCCACCGACGATCACCACCACGCGCGCGCTGTCCTTCAGTGCGGCGGCAAGCTCCACGGAGCCGAGCGCGGCGGCGATGCGGGACGGCGCGACGATCGTCTTCGACGTGATGTCGAAGGCGAACTCGAAGTCCACCGGATTGACCACGTGCACGCGCGCGCCACGGACCCAGGCCTTGCGCACGCGCTGGTGCAGCAACGGCAGTTCGTAACGCAGGTGGCTGCCGACGATGACGATCGCGTCCGCCTGTTCGATGTCTTCCACCGGCATGGCGAACGGCTCGGCCACCGCGGCGTCGGAGAGGTCACGCTGGGAAATGCGGTGGTCGAGGTTGCCGGTGCCAAGGGCCTCGGCCAGGCGCGCCAGCAGCGCGCCCTCCTCGTTGGAGGTCGCCGGATGCACCAGGATGCCGAGGTCGTCGGCGGCATTGTCGCGCAGGATCTGCGCGGCACGCGCCAGCGCCTCGTCCCATGACGCCTCGCGCCAGTCGCCGTCATCGCCATTGCTGGCGACGCGCAGCAGCGGTCGGCTGGCGCGGTCGTCGGCGTACAGGCCCTGGTGCGAATAGCGGTCACGGTCCGAGATCCAGCACTCGTTGACGGCCTCGTTGTCGCGCGGAACCGCGCGCATCACCTCGCCGCGGCGCGAATGCAGGAACAGGTTGCTGCCGAGCGCGTCGTGGTAGCCCAGCGACTCGCGTGCGATCAGCTCCCAAGGGCGCGCGCGGAAGCGGAACACCTTGTTGGTGAGCGCGCCGACCGGGCACACGTCGATCACGTTGCCGGACAGTTCGGTGGTCAGCGGCTTGCCATCGTAGGTGCCGATCTGCAGGCTTTCGCCGCGCTGCATGCCGCCGAGTTCATAGGTACCGGCGATTTCGGCGGTGAAGCGGATGCAGCGCGTGCACTGGATGCAGCGCGTCATGTCGGTGGCCACCAGCGGACCCATGTCCTCGTCGGCCACCACGCGCTTGCGCTCGCTGAAACGGCTGACCGAACGGCCGTAGCCGAGCGACAGGTCCTGCAGCTCGCATTCGCCACCCTGGTCGCAGACCGGGCAGTCCAGCGGGTGGTTGATGAGCAGGAATTCCATCACGTTGCGCTGCGACTTGAGCGCCTTCTCGCTGCGCGTCTGCACGCGCATGCCGTCCATCACCGGCGTGGCGCAGGCCGGTGCGGGCTTGCCCATCTTTTCCACGTCGACCAGGCACATGCGGCAGTTGGCCGCGATGGCGAGCTTGTCGTGGTAGCAGAACCGCGGGATCGGGATGCCGGCCTTGTCGGCGGCATGGATGATCATCGAGCCCTTGGGCGCGGCCATCTCCACGCCGTCGATGAAGACGGTGACCTGGTCGGGCGCGAGGTTGGGATTCACCGGCTGGGCGCTCATGCGGCCACCTTCGCAACGACCGTGCCGTCGCGCTGGTCGTCGACCAGGAAGCGGCCGTTGACGATCGCGTACTCGAATTCGTCCCAGTAATGGCGCAGGAAGCCCTGCACCGGCCATGCCGCCGCTTCGCCGAACGCGCAGATGGTGTGGCCCTCGATCTGGCCGGCCGCGGCGCGCAGCATCTCGAGGTCGGACAGCGTGCCCTGGCGCTCGACGATGCGCGTGATCATGCGGTACATCCAGCCCGTGCCCTCGCGGCAGGGCGTGCACTGGCCGCAGGATTCCTGGAAGTAGAAGCGCGCGATGCGCTGGCAGGCGCGGACCATGCAGGCGGTGTCATCCATCACGATCACCGCGCCCGAGCCGAGGCCGGAGCCGGCCTTCTGCAGCGCGTCGTAATCCATGGTGAGGCCCATCATGGTGTCGCCGGGCAGCACCGGCATCGACGAGCCACCGGGGATCACCGCCTTGATGCGGCGCCCCGGGTGCATGCCGCCGGCCATCTCCAGCAGTTCGCTGAAGGGCGTGCCCAGGCGGATCTCGTAGTTGCCCGGGCGCGTGACCTGGCCGGAGACCGAGAAGATCTTGCAGCCGCCGTTGTTGGGCTTGCCGAGGTTGGCGAACCACTCCGGGCCGTTGCGCACGATGGCCGGCACCGAGGCGAAGGTCTCGGTGTTGTTGATGGTGGTCGGCTTGCCGTACAGGCCGAAGTTGGCCGGGAACGGCGGCTTGAACCGCGGCTGGCCCTTCTTGCCTTCCAGCGACTCCATCAGCGCGGTTTCTTCGCCGCAGATGTAGGCGCCGGCGCCGAGCACGTTGTGGATCTCGATGTCGGTGCCCGAGCCGAGGATGTCGCGGCCCAGCCAGCCATTGGCATAGGCCTCGGCGGTGGCTTCCTCGAGGTGCTCGAAGGGTTCGTGGTGGAACTCGCCGCGCAGGTAGTTGTAGCCGACCGTGGAGCCGGTGGCGTAGCAGGCGATCGCCATGCCCTCGATCACCGAATGCGGGTTGTAGCGCAGGATATCGCGGTCCTTGCAGGTGCCCGGCTCCGACTCGTCGGAGTTGCAGAGGATGTACTTCTGCATGCCGCTGCCCTTGGGCATGAAGCTCCACTTCAGCCCGGTCGGGAATCCCGCGCCGCCGCGGCCGCGCAGGCCCGACTGCTTGACCATCTCGATGACGGCCGTCGGGTCCATCTTCTCTTCCAGGATCCGACGCAGCGCGCTGTAGCCGCCGGTCTTGAGATAGCTCTCGTACGACCACGGCTTGTCGAAATGCAGCGTGGTGTAGACGGCCTGGTGCTCCTTCGGCGCGGGGCCGACGGGGCCGTAGCCTTCGGAGACGTGGTGTTGATGCTGCGCCATGCCGGTGTCCAGCCTCACTTCAATCCGTCGAGCAGCTCGTCGACCTTCGCGGCGTCGAGCTTCTCGTGGTAATGGCCGTTGATCACGACCACCGGGGCGCCGCAGCATGCCGCGACGCACTCTTCCTCGCGCTTGAGGTAGACGCGGCCGTCGGCGGTGGATTCGCCGAGCTTGCAGCCGAGTTTCTTCTCGGCATGCGCGACCAGGTCTTCGGCGCCGTTGAGCCAGCAGCTGATGTTGGTGCAGATGGCGACGTTGTTGCGGCCGACCGGCTTCGTCTCGAACATCGAGTAGAAGGTCGCGACCTCGTACGCCCACACCGGCGGCAGGTCGAGATACTTCGCCACCGCCGCGATCAGTTCGTCGGTGAGGAAACCATTGTTCTGCTGCTGCACCGCGAACAGCCCCTGCAGCACCGCCGAACGCTTGCGGTCGGCGGGAAACTTGGTCAACCAGTGGTCGATGTGCGCGCGCGTGTCGTCACTCAACGCGACCATCGGGTCCACGTTGCGCGCGTTCTCGAAGTTGCCGGTGGCTCTCATCGGTCTACTTCCCCGAAAACGATGTCATAGGTGCCGATCATCGCCACGACGTCGGACAGCATGTGCCCCTTCACCACCGCGTCCATCGACGACAGGTGCGCGAAGCCGGGCGCGCGCAGGTGCACGCGGAAGGGCTTGTTGGCGCCGTCGCTGACCAGGTAGCAGCCGAACTCGCCCTTGGGCGCCTCGACCGCGCAGTAGGTCTCGCCGGCCGGCACGCAATAGCCCTCGGAGAACAGCTTGAAGTGGTGGATCAGGGCTTCCATGTCGTCCTTCATCTCCTCGCGGGAGGGAGGCGCGACCTTGAAGTTGTCGACCATCACCGGGCCAGGATTGGCCTTCAGCCACGCCACGCACTGGGCGATGATGCGATTGGACTGGCGCATCTCCGCGACGCGCACCAGATAACGGTCGTAGCAATCGCCGTTGGTGCCGACCGCGATGTCGAAGTCGACCTGGTCGTAGCGCGCGTAGGGCTGCTTCTTGCGCAGGTCCCACTCGACGCCCGAACCGCGCAACATCGCGCCGGTCATGCCCCAGGCCATGGCCTTCTCGGGGCTGACCACGCCGATGCCGACGGTGCGCTGCTTCCAGATGCGGTTGTCGGTGAGGAGCGTCTCGTACTCGTCGACGCGGCCCGGGAAGTCGCGGGTGAACGCCTCGAGGAAATCGAGCATCGTGCCTTCGCGCGACTCGTTGAAGCGCTTCAGCTTGGCGCCCTTTCGCCACGGCGACTCGCGGTACTTCGACATGTGGTCGGGCAGGTCGCGGTACACGCCACCGGGGCGGTAGTACGCCGCGTGCATGCGCGCGCCGCTGACCGCCTCATAGACGTCCATCAGCTCTTCGCGCTCGCGGAACGAATACAGCATGACCGCCATCGCGCCGAGGTCGAGGCCGTTGGAGCCGATCCACATCAGGTGGTTCAGGATCCGCGTGATCTCGTCGAACATCGTGCGGATCCACTGCGCGCGCTCGGGTGCCTCGATGCCCATCAGGGACTCGATGGCGCGCACATAGGCGTGCTCGTTGCACATCATCGACACGTAGTCGAGGCGATCCATGTAGCCGATCGAATGGTTGAACGGCTTGGACTCGGCCAGCTTCTCGGTGCCCCGGTGCAGCAGCCCGACATGCGGGTCGGCGCGGACCACGGTCTCGCCGTCCATCTCCAGGATCAGGCGCAACACGCCGTGCGCGGCCGGATGCTGCGGGCCGAAGTTCATCGTGTAGTTGCGGATTTCCTGGCGCGCTTCGCCGGGATTGCTGGCGAAGCCACTGCCGGCGGCGTGCGGATGCGCGCTCATTTCGCCTCTCCTGCGCCGGTGCGGGCAGCGCCGACCTTCAGGTCGCGGTCCTCGCCGGCGGCGGTTGCATAACGTGCGTCGTCGCGGATCACGCGCGGCACGCCGACGCGGGGCTCGACCGAAGTCACCGGCTCGTACACCACGCGCTGCTTCTCGGCGTCGTAACGGACCTCGACATTGCCGATCAGCGGGAAGTCCTTGCGGAACGGATGGCCGATGAAGCCGTAGTCGGTGAGGATGCGGCGCAGGTCGGGGTGTCCGGCAAACATGATGCCGAACAGGTCGAACGCCTCGCGCTCGAACCAGTTGACGCCCGGCCACAGGTCATTGACCGAGGCCACGACCGGCAGCGCGTCATCGGCCGCGAAGCACTTCACCTGCACGCGGCGGTTGTTGGCGATCGACAGCAGCTGCACGACCACCGCGAAGCGCTGCACGGGAACGGTGATCGCGCCTTCGCCATCGGGCTGCGCGAGCTGCTGGGTGTGCTGCTCGCCGAAGGCGAAGCGCCCTGCCCCCTTGCCCTCCACGCCGCGGCTGAAGCCTTCAGAGGAGACGTCGGTGTCCCACTCGTCGCTGCCGTGGCCGAGGTAGTCGATGCCGCACAGGTCAATCAGCATCTCGAAGCCGAACTCGTCGCGCAGCGCCTGGCAGCTCGCGTGCCAGTCAGCCGGCGCGACGACCATGGCGACTTCACCACGCGGGAGCGCGACATGCACGGCAGCGGCGGCGAAGCGCGTGCGCAGGCGCGCGGCGAACGCGGTCGCGGACTCAGCCATTGCGCTGGCCCACCTTGTTCTCGCCGAAATTGGTGGAGCGGCGGATTTTCTTCTGCAACTGCAGGATGCCGTGCACCAGGGCCTCGGCCGTCGGCGGGCAGCCCGGGACATAGATGTCCACCGGCACCACGCGGTCGCAGCCGCGGACCACGGAATACGAATAGTGGTAGTAGCCGCCGCCATTGGCACAGCTGCCCATCGAGATCACCCACTTGGGGTCGGGCATCTGGTCGTAGACCTTGCGCAGCGCCGGGGCCATCTTGTTGACCAGGGTGCCGGCCACGATCATCACGTCGGACTGGCGCGGCGACGGGCGGAAGATCACGCCGTAACGGTCCATGTCGAGGCGCGCGGCGCCGGCATGCATCATCTCGACCGCGCAGCAGGCGAGGCCGAACGTGACCGGCCACATCGAGCCGGTGCGCGCCCAGTTGAGGAGGATGTCCGAGCTGGTGGTGACGAAGCCCTGCTCCAGCAGCGGGTTGTCGCCCGCGGGACGCAGGATGTCGTCGACGCGGCCTTCCGGCAGCGGGTTGCTCGCGGAGTCCGCAATCGCGCGGATCGCCCGGGTCACTCCCATTCCAGCGCTCCCTTCTTCCAGACATAGATGAAACCGAGCAGCAGCATGCCCACGAAGATGCCCATCTCGATGAGGCCGAGCACGCCGAGCTCACGGAACACGGTGGCCCACGGCACGATGAAGATGATTTCCAGGTCGAAGACGATGAACTGGATGGCGATCAGGTAATAGCGCACGTCGAACGGCATGCGCGCGTCCTCGAAGGGCGCGTAGCCGCATTCGTAGGCGGAGAGCTTCTCGACGGTGGGGTGCTTGGGCCCCAGCAGGTTGCCGACCAGGATCAGGGCGATGCCGATCCCCGTGGCGACGATCAGGAACAATAGGGTCGGCAGATATTCGGCCAGCACGTGTGTTCTCTCGGCTACGGGCCGCGAGGGCGGCCGTTGCTCTTCTACCGCGAAGCGCGACCGGACCGGCCGCGTTTCGCGATGTGTGTGGTGCCCAAGGGGGGACTCGAACCCCCACGACCTAAGCCGCTACCACCTCAAGGTAGTGCGTCTACCAATTCCGCCACCTGGGCAAATCTTCTGTGTCCGCCTCGCCCGCGCAGCAGCGCTGCGGGACCGCGACATTGTAATCGCTATCAGCCGCCCTGCGGACCCTCCTGCGCCGGAACGGGCTGCGCGGGCGCATCAGCCGGAGGCTGCGCGTCGGGTGCCGTGGGCACCGGGGATTGCTCGGGAACGGTCGACGGCGCGGCCGGGACCGTGCCTTGCGGGGCCGCGACAGGCGCGGGTGCCGTCGGAACCTCGGACATCACGCCCAGGTCGACCTGCGTGGCGCCCTGCTGGCGCGCGGAGTTGGTGGCCTGCCACGCCATGAACAGCGTGATGGCGAAGAACGAGATGGCCAGCCACTTGGTGGACTTGGACAGGAAATTGGATGCGCCGCGCGAGCCGAACACCGTCGCCGAGGCGCCACCGCCGAAGCCGGAGCCCGCCGAGGCACCGGCGCCGCGCTGCATCAGGATCAGGGCGACCATCGCGATGGCGATGAGCACGAAGACCACGTTGAGGATGAGGGGAAGCATGTTCTCGACTCTCTTGTGCGCCGCTTACGCGGCCGCCGCTGCAACAATGGCCAGGAAGTCCGTGGCCACCAGCGATGCACCGCCGATCAGGCCTCCATCGACGTCTGGCTGCGAAAACAGCTCGACGGCGTTGGCGGGCTTCACGCTGCCGCCGTAAAGCAGGGGCAGGGAATTCGCAATTCTAGCATCCCGCGAAGCGACCTCGCTACGGATGAATGCATGGATCGCCTGCGCCTGTGCCGGCGTGGCGGTCAGGCCGGTGCCGATCGCCCAGACCGGCTCGTAGGCGACCACCGCATCGGCGAACCCTTCGGCGCCGACCAGGTCCAGCACCGGGCGCAGCTGCGCCGCAATCGCCTCTTCTTCCGCCCCGGACTCGCGCTGCTGCAGCGACTCGCCCACGCAGAGGATCGGCCGCAGCCCCGCGGCCAGCGCGGCCTGGAACTTCGCGGCCACCAGGGCGCTGTCCTCGCAGTGGTACTCGCGGCGTTCGGAATGCCCGACCAGCACATAGCGCGCGCCGACGTCGGCCAGCATGGCCGCGGAAACCTCGCCGGTATACGCACCCTCGCCGTGCACGCCGACGTCCTGCGCGCCGAACGCCAGGCCGCGCCCGGCGAACTGCTTGGCCAGCGCACCCAGGTACGGCATCGGCGGCAGCACGACCACCTCGACCGCGTCACCCGCCAGGCCTTCGGCAATGCGGGCGACCAGCCCGCTGGCGAATTCGCGGCTGCCATGCAGCTTCCAGTTGCCGGCGACGATGCGTTGGCGCATTGCGGACCTCGGGGGACGGACGGGCCGGAGATTCTAGGCCGTCCGGCCGCGGAAGGGGTAGCCGCCTACTTCAGCTTGATCTCGCGCAGGCGCTCTTCGAGGTAGCCCTGCGCGGTGATCGGCTCGGGGTAGCGGCTCGGATTGTCGGCGGTCACGCACGAGGGCAGCACGTCGATCAGGAAATCGGGGTTGGGGTGCAGGAAGAACGGCACCGAGTAGCGCGGCTGGCGCGCCAGTTCGCCCGGCGGATTGACCACGCGGTGGATGGTGGACGGATACACGTGGTTGGTCAGGCGCTGCAGCATGTCGCCGATGTTGACCACGATGGTGTCGGCATCCGAGGTGAACGGGACCCACTCGCCCTGGTGCGACAGCACTTCAAGGCCCGCCGCACTCGCGCCAACCAGCAGGGTGATCAGGTTGATGTCGCCATGCGCGCCGGCGCGCACGTTGGGGATGTCGTCGGCGGTGATCGGCGGGTAATGGATCGGCCGCAGGATCGAGTTGCCGGAGGCGGTCTTGTCGGCGAAATAGTCTTCCGGCAGCTCGATGTGCAGCGCCAGCGCGCGCAGCACCTGCGAGCCGAGCGCGTCGAGCGCCTGGTACAGCGCGTAGCCTGCCTCACGGAACGCAGGCACTTCGGCGGGCCAGACGTTGTCGCCCATCACGTCGCGGTACGGGGAGTCGGCGGCGATCTCGCGGCCGATGTGCCAGAACTCCTTCAGGTCGAAGTGCTTGGAGTCCTTGGCCGTCTCCACGCCGAACGGCGTGTAGCCGCGCGCGCCACCGCCGCCCGCCACGTGGTAGCGCTTCTTGACGTCGTCGGGCAGCGCGAAGAACGCCTTGAACGCGGCGTAGGCGTCATCGATCAGCGGCTGGCCGATGCCGTGGTTGCGGATGCCGGCGAATCCCCATTCGCGGTACGCGGCACCGAGCTCGTCGATGAAAGCCTGGCGGTCTTCGGCGCTGGTCGGCTGGGTGAAGCGGCGGATGTCGAGGGTGGGGATCTGCGCGGCCATGACGGGTCTCTGTGGCAACGCGCCCGCAGGATCGCGGGCGCAGGCCGCACATGATACCGCCGCCGGGGCCGCGGCTCAGGCGGCGGCGCGCACGGCCTCGGCGAGGCGCTCGACGGTGGCCCGCACCAGCGCCTCGTCATCGGCCTCGACGGTCACCCGGACCACCGGCTCGGTGCCCGACGGCCGCAGGAACGCCCTGCCCCGCCCGGCCACGGCCTGCTGGGCCTCGGCCAACGCGAGCTGCACACTGGCCGCTTCAGCCGGCCTGGCACCGTTGCCGCAGCGCACGTTGATGGTCTGCTGCGGCGCCTTCTGCAGATCGCGCAGGACATCGCGCAGCGACACGCCGGTGCGCGCCAGCACTTCCAGTACCTGCAGGGCGCTGACGATGCCGTCGCCGGTGGTGGTTCGGTCCAGGCACATCAGGTGGCCGGAAGCCTCGCCGCCGAGGATGCCGCCGTGCTCGACCAGCGCCTGGTGCACGTGGCGGTCGCCGACCTTGCTGCGCATGAATGCAATGCCGCGCGCGGCCAGCGCCTGCTCCAGCGCGTAGTTGGTCATCAGCGTGCCGACCACCGGGCCGCGCAGACGGCCTGTGCGCTGCCAGTCGCAGGCCAGCAGGTAGACGAGGTCGTCGCCGTCGCGGATGGTGCCGGCGTCGTCCACGAACAGCACGCGGTCGCCATCACCGTCGAAGGCGATGCCGAGTTCGGCGCCACTGGCGCGCACGCGTTCCACCAGGGCCTGCGGATGCGTGGAGCCGACCCCGTCGTTGATGTTCAGGCCGTTGGGCTCGGCACCGATCACCTCGACGCGCGCGCCGAGCTCGCGCAGCACCATCGGCCCGACCTGGTAGGTCGCGCCATGCGCGCAGTCGACCACGATGCGCATGCCATCCAGGTCGAAGCTGCGCGGCACGGTGCCCTTGCAGGCCTCGAGGTAGCGGCCCACGGCATCGCGGGTGCGCAGCGCCCTGCCCAGCAGGTCCGAGGCCACGGTCTGGAACGGTTGCTCCAGGGAGGCCTCGATCGCGAGTTCGGTGGCGTCGTCGAGCTTCTCACCCTGCGCGGAGAAGAACTTGATGCCGTTGTCGTGGTGCGGGTTGTGCGATGCGGAGATCACGATGCCGCCGTCGGCGCGCATGGCATGCGTGAGGTGCGCCACCGCCGGCGTGGGCATCGGGCCCATCAGCTGCACGTCGACGCCCGCGGCGACCAGGCCGGCCTCCAGCGCCGCCTCGAACATGTAGTTCGAGATCCGCGTGTCCTTGCCGATCAGCACCAGCGGCTTGCGCCACTCGTCGCCGGCCTTGACCGCGGCGACCAGCGCGTGGCCATACGCGTTGCCGAGGCGGAGCACGAAGTCGGCCGAGATCGGGCCCTCGCCCACGCGGCCGCGGATGCCGTCGGTACCGAACCAGCGGCGCTTGCTGCCGGCCGTGGCGACGTCGGGCACGGGTGTGTTCGCGATGTTCATGCCGTCCGGGTGTCCTCGTCTGCCGCCTGCGGGTATCGCATCATCAACGCGACCAGCGCGGCGATCCGGTCGCGCAGTTCGCGGCGGTCGCAGATCTGGTCGATCGCACCGTGCTCGAGCAGGAACTCCGAGCGCTGGAAGCCTTCGGGCAGGGTTTCGCGCACGGTCTGTTCGATCACGCGCGGGCCGGCGAAGCCGATCAGCGCCTTGGGCTCGGCGAGGTTGATGTCGCCGAGCATGGCGAACGACGCCGACACGCCACCGGTGGTCGGGTGCGTCATCACCGAGATGTAGGGCAGGCCCGCGGCGCGCAGGCGCCCCAGCGCGGCCGAGGTCTTGGCCATCTGCAGCAGCGAATACAGGCTTTCCTGCATGCGCGCGCCGCCGCTGGCCGAGAAGTTCACGAACGGCGAGCCGATCGCGAGCGCGCGTTCGGCGGCCAGGGCGAAGCGTTCACCGACCACCGAGCCCATCGAGCCGCCCATGAAGGCGAAGTCGAAGGCACTGGCGACGATGGCGTGGCCCTTCAGCGTGCCCTCGAGCGCCACCAGCGCGTCGCGCTCGCCGGTGGCCTTCTGCGCGGCCTTGAGGCGCTCGGAGTACTTTTTCTGGTCACGGAAGCGCAGCACGTCGACCGGGCCGAGCGCTGCACCGATCTCGCGGCCGCTGCCGGCATCGAGCAACGCGGCCAGGCGCGCGCGGGCGCGGATCGCCATGTGGTGGGCGCACTTCGGGCAGACCTCGAGGTTTTCCTCGAGTTCGGGGCGGTACAGCACGGCGCCGCAGCTGTCGCATTTTTCCCACAGCCCTTCCGGGACGCTGCGCTTGCGCGCCGGACCGCTGTCGGTGCGGATGCGGGCGGGCGTGAGTTTCTTCAGCCAGGACATGCGGTACTCGAATCCTTTGCGGCCAGGCCGCGACAAGCCGGGTAGTCTAGCGCAGCGCCCCGGAGCCGCCCGCGGCGTCGAGCGCCTGGCGCAGCGGCGCCAGGAACGCGGCCGCCGCTTCGGCGCCATGCCCCTCGCCCGCGGAGGCCATGGCCTTGACCAGGGCGCTGCCGACCACCACGCCGTCGGCATCGCGGCCCATGGCCACGGCGCTGTCGGCGTCGTGGATGCCGAACCCCACCACCACCGGCACCGTACTGCCGGCGCGGATGGCGCGAAGCTGGCGCGACGCGGCGTCGGCATCCAGGCGCGCCGAATCGCCGGTCACCCCCGCGAAACTGACGTAATACAGGTAGCCCTGCGCCTGTGCGCAGAGCAGCTCGACGCGCGCCGGCGCGGTGGTTGGCGAGGCCAGCAGCACCAGCGCCACGCCGTGCACGGCAAAACCGGCGCGGACGTCGGCGGCCTCTTCGGGCGGCAGGTCGACGAGCAGCATGCCGTCGACGCCCGCGGCACTCGCGGCGGCGGCGAAGGCCTCGGGGCCACGGACCTCGACCGGGTTGAGGTAACCCATCAGCACCACCGGCGTGGTCGTGTCGCGCGCACGGAACGCGCGCACCTGGTCCAGCACCCAGGCCATGCCCGCGCCACGCGCGAGCGCGCGCTCGGAGCTGCGCTGGATGGTGGGACCGTCGGCCATCGGGTCCGAGAACGGCACGCCGACCTCGATCACGTCCGCGCCCGCCGCCACCAGCGCGTGCATCACCGGCACGGTATCGGCCAAACCCGGATCGCCGGCGGTGATGAACGGGATCAGCGCCTTGCGGCCCGCCTGGCGCAGCGCGGCGAAGCGCGCGTCGATGCGCGCGATGCCGGCGTTCAAACCTCCACTCCTTCGCGCGCGGCGATGGTGTGCACATCCTTGTCGCCACGACCCGACAGGTTGCACAGCACGATCGCGTCCCTGGGCATCGTGCGTGCGAGCTTCATCGCCTGGGCGATCGCATGGCTCGATTCCAGCGCGGCCAGGATGCCTTCGGTGCGCGCCAGCAGGTGGAACGCTTCCAGCGCCTCGTCGTCGGTCACGCCGACATACTCGGCGCGGCCGGTGTCCGCGAGGAAGGCGTGTTCCGGACCGACGCCCGGATAGTCCAGCCCGGCGGAGATGGAGTGCGTCTCGATCACCTGGCCGTCGTCGTCGCACAGCAGGTAGGTGCGGTTGCCGTGCAGCACGCCCGGGCGGCCGGCGGCGATCGATGCGGCATGGCGGCCGGTCTCGATGCCGTCGCCCGCCGCCTCCGCACCGACCAGGCGCACCGCGCGGTCGTTGAGGAAGGCATGGAAGATGCCGATGGCATTGCTGCCGCCGCCGACGCAGGCGGTGATGGCATCCGGCAGGCGACCGTGCACATCAAGCATCTGCGCGCGCGCCTCGCGGCCGACCACGGCGTTGAAATCACGGACCATGCGCGGATAGGGATCGGGGCCGGCCACGGTGCCGATGATGTAGAAGGTGCCGGCCACGTTGGTCACCCAGTCGCGCATCGCCTCGTTGAGCGCATCCTTGAGCGTCGCCGAGCCGCTGGTCACCGGCACCACCGAGGCGCCGAGCAGCTTCATGCGGTAGACGTTGATCTTCTGCCGCTCGATGTCGGTGGCGCCCATGTACACCACGCACTCCAGGCCCAGTCGCGCGGCCACGGTGGCGGACGCAACGCCGTGCTGGCCGGCACCGGTCTCGGCGATGATCCGGGTCTTGCCCATGCGGCTGGCAAGCAGCGCCTGGCCGATGGTGTTGTTGATCTTGTGCGCGCCGGTGTGGTTCAGGTCTTCGCGCTTGAGCAGGATGCGCGCGCCGCCGACGTGGCGCGACAGACGCGTGGCCTCGTAGATCGGACTCGGCCGGCCGACGTAGTTGCGCAGGTCGTCCTCGAACGCGGCAATGAACGCCGGGTCGACGCGGGCGGCATCGTAGGCCGCGGCCAGCTCCTCGAGCGGCCCGACCAGGGTTTCGGCGACGAAGCGGCCGCCGTAGCGCCCGAAGTGGCCCTGCGCGTCAGGGAAGGCGTGGAAATCATCGGGCATGCGGGTCATCGCGCGGCCTCCCGTGCGACGGCATCGGTGTCGGGGTCCACGTGGCAGTCGGCGCGGCGCACTTCCTCGACGAAGGCGCGCATGCGCTCGCCGTCCTTGATACCGGCTTCCGATTCGATGCCGCTGCTGGCATCCACGCCCCATGGCAAGGTGGCCAGGATGGCATCGAAGACGTTGCCCGCATGCAGCCCGCCCGACACCAGCGCCGGCTTGCCGATGCGCGGCAGCCGCGCCCAGTCGAACACGCGACCGCTGCCGCCGGTCTGCCCGCCGCCGTGGCTGTCGAACAGGAACGCCACCGCGGCCGGGTGCCCGCCCTCGATGGCGCGCGGGTCGACCGTGGCGCCGCCGCCCATCGGTACGGCCTTGATGTAGGGCACGCCGAAGCCGCGGCAGAACGCGTCATCTTCGTCGCCATGGAACTGCAGCAGGCTGGGCCGCACCTGCTTGACGATTTCGCGCACCTCGTCTGCGGGGTTGTCGCGGAACACCGCGACCGCGTCCACCAGTGGCGCCAGGGCCTGGCGCAGCGCGCGGGCCTCGGCATGGTGCAGCAGGCGCGGGCTGCCGTGTGCGAACACGAAGCCGATGGCGTCGACGCCCAGCTCGCTTGCCAGGCGGACATCGCCGGCGCGGGTCAGGCCACAGAACTTGATGCGGGTGCGGTACAGGGTGCGTGACATGGCATTCGCTGTTCAATACAGGGGCACAGCATGCGCCCCCGGGGTGGGGTGAAGCGTGACTTCGGCCGGCAGGCCGCACTCGGCGGGGTACAGCGGGCCGAGGAACAACAGGCCGTCGGGCGGCGCGGTGGCGCCGGCGACGCTGCGGTCGCCACCGGCCAGCAGTTCGGCGATCCAGCCCTCCGGGCGGGCGCCGCAACCGACCTCGAGCAGCGAGCCGACGATGTTGCGCACCATATGATGCAGGAACGCGTTGGCGCGCACCTCCACCACCACCTGCTCGCCGGCGCGGCGGACATCGATCGCCTGCAGGTCGCGGCGCGCGTGCGGGGCTTGGCAGTGCACGGTGCGGAACGCGGAAAAGTCGAATTCGCCGACCAGGGCCTGCGCGGCGCGGTGCATGGCGTCGGCGTCCAGCGGGCGTCGCACCCAGGACAGGTACTGGCGCCCCAACGCCGGGCGCACGGCGCGGTTGAGGATGCTGTAGCGGTAGTGTCGCGCGCGCGCCGAGAAGCGCGCGCTGAAGTCGCCAGCCACCGGCTGGCACCAGCGCACGCACATCGCCGGCGGCAGCAGCGCGCTGGTGCCCAGCACCCAGTTGCGTGGATCGCGCACGGCCCCGCTGTCGAAATGCACCACCTGGCACTGCGCGTGCACGCCGGCATCGGTGCGCCCGGCGCACACGGTGGAGACCGGCGCGTCGGCGACGCGCGAGAGGGCCTTTTCCAGCGCGCCCTGCAGGGTCGGGGTGCTTTCCACCCCGTCGCGCGTCAGGCGCTGCCAGCCGGAAAACCCGCTGCCGTCGTATTCGATGCCCAGGGCGTAGCGCATGGCGTGCAGATGCCGGCCCGCGCCGCGGCAGGCCGCGGCGCTGGAGTCGGCGTCAGGCGATCCCGTCCAGCAGGCGCAGTGCTTCGGCGCGCTGCGCGGATTCGCTGCCGTTGGCGACTTCGTGCAGCAGGCCGCGCGCGGTGTCCACGTCACCGAGGTCGAGATAGGCGCGGGCCAGCTCCAGCCGTTCCACGCCGCCCTCGGCCAGTTCCGCGACCGCGGCACCCGGCGCATCCACCGCATGTTGCGGCAGCGCCGGACCGCCGGCGTGCCACGTCGGCGCTCCGACCGGAGCGGAGGCCTCGTTCGCGCCCTCGCCCCCGCGGCCGGCCCCGTACTCCGGCACGACCGGTGCAGCCGCGCCACTGGCGGGTGCCTCGGCGCTGTCTGCTGACGTGGCCAGCGCGGCGGCGGTCACGAAGCGGGGCCGCTTGGCCGGCGCGGGCCGGCGGCGGGCCAGCAGCCAGGCGATCACCGCAGCCGCGAGCAGGCCGAGCCCGATCCAGGCCCAGGGCATCCCGCCATCCTGCCGCGGCTGGGCCGGCGCAGCGCCGTCGACCGCGGCGCTGGCGGCGGTGCCGGTGCCGGCGTCGGCGTTGGAGCCGGCAAGCCGGTCCTGGGCCGCCGCGAGCTCGCTGTCCTTCAGGCTGATCAGCTGCTGCTGCTGCGCCTGCAGGCGCTCGAGGTCGGCGACCCGGGTCTTGAGTTCGGCCACCTCGGCCTCGCGCGCGGCCAGCGCCTCCCGGCCCTGGAGCACTTCCTGTTGCAGTTCCTGTCGCAGCATCTCGCCCTCGCCACCGGCCTGGATGCCGGATCGTACGCCTGCCTGCCGGCCGCCCGGAGCGGACGGCGGCACGATTTCAAGCCTGGCACCCGGCGCCTGCGCGGCCGCGGCGCGGGTCGCGGACGCGTCCGGGCCTTCGCCCGGGGCCTGCGCCGCGACGGGTGCGGCGTCCGTGGCGGCCGCGGCCGGCTGTGGTGTCGGGCGGCGCATGTCACGCCATTGCGCCACCTGCTCGCGCAGCACCGCGCGCGCCTCGGCCATGTCCTGCCCGGCGACCTCGTCGCGCGACGGCATGCGCAGCACCGCGCCCTGGCGGACCAGGTTGAGGTTGCCGCCGATGAAGGCGGCCGGATTGGCGCGGAACAGCGCGACGATCGCCTGTTCGCGGCTCACGCCGTCGCCGACCAGTGAACCGGCGATCACGCCAAGCGTGTCGCCGGCCTTCACCGGTCCGTACTCGCCGGGCGATGCCTCGACGGCTGCCGGTGCCGGGCGCACCGGGGCCGGCGCCGCGGCGGGCGCCGGCGTGGCGGCGATCGCCTCGGGTTCGGCGACCTCCTGCGTGGCGACAGGCACTTCGGCCGGACGCACGATGGCGTCCGTGGGTGCGGCCCGCGGCGCCTGGATCACCGGCTGCGCGGGTGCGGAGACCGTGCTCGGGGCATCCACCAGCGCCGAGTATTCGCGCACCAGCCTGCCCTGTCCCCAGTCGACCTCGACCAGGAAGGTCAGCAGCGACTCGGTCACCGGGGCGCGGCTGGTGACGCGGATGACCGGATTGCCACGGGCGTCGAGCGCGACCGCGAACTGCAGGTCGGACACGATTCCGCGCGGCGGCTCGAGCCCGATGCGGGCAAATGTGTCGGGCGAAGCGAGTCGCGCCTGCAGGCGGTCGAGTTCGGCCGGATCGCTGGAGATGACCTGGATCTCGGCCAGCAAGGGCTGGTCGCGCTGCGACTTGACCTCGATGCGGCCCAGCCCGAGCGCCAGCACCTGGCCGGCGACCAGTGCCAGCACCAGCCCCAATGCGGCCGCCCAGGCGATCGGGCCTCTAGTTCGCTGCTTCGTGGTCACGCGTTTCCCCGGCAAATCCGCGTCGACTCTAGCCGCGCGGAGGCGCGATTGGCAATGCGCGCGCGCCCACCACACCGTGCGGCACCTCCGCTGGCGAGGTGCGGCCTCACCCTTCGGCCACGACCAGTTCGGCGATCTGCACGGCGTTCAGCGCCGCGCCCTTGCGGATGTTGTCCGACACCACCCACAGGTCCAGCCCGTGGGGATGCGAGAAGTCCTCGCGGATGCGGCCGACAAACACGCCGTCGCGGCCCGACGCATGCGTGACCGGCGTCGGATAGCCGCCCGCCACGCGCTCGTCCACCACCACCACGCCGGGGGCGGCCTCCAGCAGTGCACGTGCCTCGGCGACGGTGATGTGCCCGCGGGTCTCGATGTGCAGGGCCTCGGAATGGCCGTAGAAGACCGGCACCCGCACCGCGGTCGCGTTCACCTGGATGGAGGCGTCGCCGAGGATCTTGCGCGTCTCCCAGACCAGTTTCATCTCCTCGCGGGTGTAACCGTTGTCCAGGAACTCGTCGATATGCGGGATCAGGTTGAACGCGATCTGCACCGGGAAACGCTGCGGATCGGCTTCCTGGAAGCCGAGCAATGCGGCGGTCTGCCGGCCGAGTTCCTCGAGTGCACCGCGCCCCGCGCCCGACACCGACTGGTAGGTCGCCACGTTGATGCGCTCGATGCCGACGCTGCGATGGATCGGCGCCAACGCCACCAGCATCTGCATGGTCGAGCAGTTGGGGTTGGCGATGATCCCGCGCGGGCGGTACTTCACCGCTTCCGGATTGACCTCGGCGACCACCAGCGGCACGTCGTCGTCCAGGCGGAACGCCGAGCTGTTGTCGACCACCACCGCGCCGGCCGCGGCGAAGCGCGGCGCGAATTCCTTCGACACCGCGCCGCCGGCGGCGAACAGGGCGATGTCCACGCCCGCCGGATCGAAGCCCGCGAGATCGCGGATGACCACTTCGTTGTCGCCGAAATCGATCGTCCCACCGGCCGAGCGTTCGCTGGCCAGCGCCACCAGCTCGCCCACGGGGAACGCGCGTTCGGCCAGCAGCGCCAGCATCGCCTCGCCCACCACGCCGGTCGCACCGACCACCGCCACCCTGTACTGCCTGCCCATTGTCGCTCCACGTGATTCCCGCGGCGGAGCCGTGGGGGCGTGGATTATCGCAGTCAGCGGCGGCCGGCGTCGGGGCGGGGCCGGATCGGCGTCGGCGGACGGCCGGCGTGCGGTCCCCGGCCCAGGGCCGCCACCAGGTTGTCCACCGCCAGAGAAACCATCGCGCGGCGCGTGGCCAGCGTGGCGCTGGCGATGTGCGGGGTCAGCACCACGTTGCGGCAGCCCAGCAGGCGCGGATTGACGACGGGCTCGCCTTCGAACACGTCCAGCCCTGCCGCGGCGAGCCGCCCACCCGCGAGCGCGTCCGCAAGCGCGTCCTCGTCGACCAGGCCCCCGCGGGCGATGTTGGTCAGCGTGGCGCCGGGCCGCATGCGCGCCAGCGCGGCGGCATCGATGATGTGGTGGTTCGCGGCGGAGTACGGCAACACCAGGACCAGGTGGTCCGACGTCGCCAACAGCGTATCGCGGTCGACATACGCCGCGGCGCAGTCACGCTCGACGCTGTCCGGGAGCCGGTTGCGGTTGTGGTAGAGCACGCGCATGTCGAAACCTCGGGCGCGCCGCGCGATGCCCTGGCCGATCCGGCCCATGCCGAGGATGCCCAGCGTGCTGCCATGGATCCCGGTGCCGAGCAGCTCGTGGAAGCCCCAGCCCTGCCAGTTGCCTGCGCGCAGCCAGTGCTCCGCCTCGGTGATCCGTCGCGCCGTGGCCATCATCAACGCGAACCCGAAGTCGGCGGTGGTTTCGGTAAGGACGTCCGGCGTGTTGGTGGCGACGATGCCGCGCGCGTCCAGCGCCGCGATGTCGAGGTTGTTGTAGCCCACGCCGACATTGGCCACGGCGCGCAGCCGCGGTGCGCCGGCGACCTCGGCCGCGCCGATGCGGTCGTTGAGCGTGACCAGGGCGCCATCGACGTCGGCCAGCGCGGCGGCGATCGCCCCCGGCGCATGGTCGGTGACGCGTGCCGTGCGGCTGACGTCGAACCAGTCGTCCAGCCGCGCCTCGATGTCCCCGTACAGGGGCTGGGACACCCACACCCGCGGCCTGGCTTCAGACATCGCCGGCCGGGTCGGTGCCCGCCGGGATGCGCGGCGACACCATGCCCACGTCGCCACACTGGGCGCGGTGGCGCAGGGCCTGGTCGACCAGCACCAGTGCCAGCATCGCCTCGCAGATCGGCGTGGCGCGGATGCCGACGCAGGGATCGTGGCGGCCGGTGGTGACCACGTCGACGACGTTGCCGCCGGCATCCAGCCCGGCCACGGGCAGGCGCAGGCTGGAGGTCGGCTTGAAGGCCACCGAGCACACCACCTGCTGGCCGCTGCTGATGCCGCCGAGGATGCCGCCGGCGTGGTTGGACGCGAAGCCGCCCGGCGTCATCGCGTCGCGATGCACGCTGCCCGCCTGCGCCACCGACGCGAACCCGTCGCCGATCTCCACGCCCTTGACGGCGTTGATCGACATCATCGCTGCGGCAAGCTCCGCATCGAGCTTGCCGTACACCGGCTCGCCCCAGCCGGGTGGCACGCCGTCGGCGACCACCGTGACGCGCGCGCCGACCGAGTCGCCGGACTTGCGCAGCGCATCCATGTAGGCCTCGAGTTCGTCCACCTGCGCGGCATCCGGCCAGAAGAACGGATTGCCCTCCACCGCGCTCCAGTCGTGGCCGCGCGGCAGCATCTCGCCGATCTGCGCGAGGTGGCCACGCACGCGCACGCCGTGGCGCGCGGCCAGCCATTTCTTCGCCACCACGCCGGCGGCCACCCGCATCGTGGTCTCGCGCGCCGAGCTGCGCCCGCCGCCCCGCGGGTCGCGGATGCCGTACTTCTGCCAGTAGGTGTAGTCGGCGTGCCCCGGACGGAACTGCGTGGCGATGGACGCGTAGTCCTTGCTGCGCGCGTCGGTGTTGCGCACCAGCAATGCGACCGGCGTGCCGGTGGTGGTGCCCTCGTAGACGCCCGAGAGGATCTCGACGGCATCGTCCTCGCGCCGTGCCGAGGTGTGCCGCGTGCGCCCGGTGGCGCGACGCGCGAGGTCATGGGCGAAATCCTCCGCGGCCAGCGCGATGCCGGGCGGGCAGCCATCGATCACGCAGCCGATCGCCGGCCCGTGCGACTCGCCGAAGGTGGTGACGCGGAACAGCTGGCCGAAGGTGTTCATGGCCCTGGCCCCGGGACGCGCTCGGTGTCCGCGGGCCGCGGCATCAGAACAGGCCGCCGGCGGCCGTGCCCCCGTCCGCGCGAGCCGCTGTGGCCGCTGTAGCCGCGGCCGCCGGACGCACGCCCGCCTCGCGGGCATCGGCCAGCACGCGGATCCGCGCGTTGTGCGTCACCAGGTCATGGCGTTCGACCACGAACACGCCCATCTGACCGACCTTGAACTCGACCCACATCAGCGGCAGCTCCGGCAGCAGCGCGGTCAGCGCGTGCTCCGCCTCGCCGACTTCGCAGACCAGCACGCCGTCGTCGGTGAGGTGCAGCGGCGCATCGCGCAGGATGCGCAGCACCAGGTCCAGGCCGTCATCGCCGGCGCGCAGGCCGAGCTCGGGCTCGTGGGCGTATTCGCGCGGCAGCGCATCGGTCTCGGCGTTGGTGACGTACGGCGGGTTACTGACGATCAGGTCGTAGTGCTCGCCCTGCAGGGCGGAGAACAGGTCCGACCGCAGGAAGCGCGCGTTGCGCACCAGCAGGCGTTTCTCGTTCTCGGCGGCCAGCGCCAGCGCGTCGTCACTCAGGTCCACGCCGTCGACATGCCATTCCGGGTTGTAGTGCGCCATCGCCAGCGCGATGCAGCCGGAGCCTGTGCACAGGTCCAGCGCGCGGTGGACATCGCGGCCGCCCAGCCACGGCTCGAAGCCACCTTCGATCAGCTCGGCGATCGGCGAGCGCGGCACCAGGGCGCGCGGGTCGGACTTGAAGCACAGCCCGGCGAACCAGGCCTCGCCGGTCAGGTAGGCGACCGGCGTGCGCTCTTCGATGCGGCGGATGAAGAGCTCCAGCACGTCTTCCTTCTCGGCTTCGGTCACCCGTGCCTGGCCGTACACCGGGCTCAGGTCATGCGGCAGGTGCAGCGCATGCAGGGTCAGGTGCGTGGCTTCGTCGAGCGCGTTGTCGTAGCTGTGGCCGAAGGTCAGCCCGGCTGCATTGAAGCGGCTGGCGCCGTAGCGGATCAGGTCGATGATGGTCTGGAGCTGCTGGGTCGTCATGGTGCGTGGTCACGGCGCTTTCGGCGCGGTTTCGCAGTATAGGCGAAGCTCCCGCAGGCTCGCGGGCGTGGCCGCGGGTGCCGTGCCACGGGCCGGCTATGATGGCGGCCCCCGGTTTCCGCGTCGGTTCTCCATGTTCAATCGCACCACTCTCCTCGTCCTCGCCGTGGCACTGGCCGCCGGTCTCGGCCTGGTCGCATCGCAGCTTTGGTTCCCGGGCGCGCCGAAGCCGGCCGCGGGTCCGGAGCTGCAGGCCGTGCGCCTGTTCCCGCAGCCGCGGGTGCTGCCGGCGTTCGCGCTGCAGCAGTCGGATGGCACGCAGCTGGTGCCGGGCGAGCTCAACGGCCATTGGACGCTGGTGTTCCTGGGCTTTACCCACTGCCCTGATGTCTGCCCGACCACGCTCGCCGAACTGGCGCGCGCACAGGCGGAATGGGAGACGCTGCCGGACGGCGTGCGTCCGCGGGTCCTGTTCGTATCGGTCGATCCGGAGCGCGACACGCCGGACCGGATCGGCGAGTACGCGCACCACTTCCACCGCGACACGCTGGCCGCGACCGCCGACATCCCCACGCTGGAAGCGTTCGCCCGGTCCCTGTCGCTGGTGTTCATGAAGGCGCCCGCCGCCGATGGCGCGCCGGCCGACCAGTACAGCATCGACCACTCCGCGGCGATGGCCGTGCTCGACGCGGAGGGCCGCATGGCCGGCGTGGTGCAGCCGCCGTTCGACCCGGCCGCGATCGCCGCCGACCTCGCCGCGCTGACCGGCGTGCAGGCACGATGAGCCTCGTCACCCGGCTCACCTACGCACTGCCGCATCGCCTGGCCTCGTCGCTGGCGCGCCGCCTGGCGTACTCCGACCATCCGCGCGTCAGCCGCTGGCTGATCGACACCGTGGTCGAGCGCTTCGGGGTCGACCTGGACGAAGCGGCGCAGCCCGACCCGGCCGCCTACCCGACCTTCAATGCGTTCTTCACCCGCGCCCTGCGCCCGGGCGCGCGCGCGGCCGATCCCGACCCCAGGGCGCTGGTGATGCCGGCGGATGGGCGCATCAGCCAGTGCGGCGCCATCGAGGGCGGCCGCATCTTCCAGGCCAAGGGTCAGTCGTTCACCGCCACCGAACTGCTGGGCGATGCGGTGGCGGCCGCGCCCTACCGGGACGGCCTGTTCGCCACCGTGTATCTGTCGCCGCGTGACTACCACCGCGTGCACATGCCCTGGGGCGGGCGGCTGATGCGCACGGTGCACGTACCCGGCCGCCTGTTCAGCGTGGGCCCGGCCGCGGTCGCGCACGTGCCGCGCCTGTTCGCCCGCAACGAGCGCCTGGTCTGCCATTTCGACACCGATTTCGGACCGATGGCCGTGGTCATGGTCGGCGCGTTGCTGGTGTCCGGCGTGGAGACCGTGTGGAGTGGCGAGGAGATCCCGGCCTATGGCCACGCCATCACCAGCAAGGAATACGGCGCCGGCAAGGTCGTCGAACTGCGCCGTTTCGAGGAAATGGCGCGCTTCAACTACGGCTCCACGGTGATCGTGTTGCTGCCGCCGGGCGTGGCGGAACTCGCCCCCGGCCTGGTTGCGGAAGGTGCCGTGCGGCTCGGCGAGCGACTGGCGACGCGCCTGGGCTGAGCCCCGCTCCGCGACAGGATTTCTCAGGCACACGGTCGGGCGCGTAGAATGCGCCCCCTGCAAGGCCGTCCCGGCCCCGCCCAAGGCCGACTCATGAGCACCGAAGCCACCACCCCCGACACCCCATCCTTCTCCGACCTGGGTCTGCCGGGTCCGCTGCTGCAGGCGCTGTCCGCCGTCGGCTATGAGACCCCCTCGCCGATCCAGGCGGCCACCATTCCGCCGCTGCTGGCCGGCCGCGACGTGCTCGGCCAGGCGCAGACCGGCACCGGCAAGACCGCCGCGTTCGCCCTGCCCGCGCTGGCGCGCATCGACCCCGCGCAGCGCAAGCCGCAGGTCCTGGTGCTGGCGCCGACGCGCGAGCTGGCGATCCAGGTCGCCGAGGCCTTCCAGAAGTACGCCGCGCACATGCCCGGCTTCCAGGTGCTGCCGATCTACGGCGGCCAGGGCTATGCGCCGCAGTTGTCCGCGCTCAAGCGCGGCGTGCAGGTGATCGTCGGCACGCCCGGCCGCGTGATCGACCACCTCAACCGCGGTTCGCTGGACCTGTCCGAGCTGCGCTGCCTGGTGCTCGACGAAGCCGACGAGATGCTGCGCATGGGCTTCATCGACGACGTCGAGGCGGTGCTGAAGAAGACCCCCGAAACGCGCCAGGTGGCGCTGTTCTCGGCGACCATGCCGCAGCAGATCCGGCGCATCGCGCAGACCTACCTGAAGGACCCGGTCGAGATCGCCATCAAGGCGACCACCACCACCGCGGCCAACATCCGCCAGCGCTACTGGATGGTCAGCGGCACCAACAAGCTCGACGCCCTCACCCGCATCCTGGAGGCCGAACCCTTCGACGGCATGCTGGTGTTCGCGCGCACCAAGCTCGGCACCCAGGAACTGGCCGAGAAGCTCGCGGCGCGCGGCCTGTCCGCGGCCGCGATCCACGGCGACGTGGAGCAGAAGCAGCGCGAGAAGATGGTGCAGTCACTGAAGGACGGGCGCATCGACATCCTGGTGGCGACCGACGTGGCCGCGCGCGGGCTCGACGTCGACCGCATCAGCCACGTGCTGAACTACGACATCCCCTACGACACCGAGAGCTACGTGCACCGCATCGGCCGCACCGGCCGCGCCGGGCGCAGCGGCGAGGCGATCCTGTTCGTGGCGCCGCGCGAGCGCGGCATGCTCGGCGCGATCGAGCGCGCCACGCGGCAGAAGATCGAGCCCATGCAGCTGCCGAGCGTCGACGCGGTCAACGACCAGCGCGTGGCGCGCTTCCTGGGCCGCATCGGCGAGGCGCTGGAATCGGATTCCGACCTGGCGATGTACCGCAGCCTGGTGGAACGCTACGAGAGCGAGCACAACGTGCCGATGGTGGAGATCGCCGCGGCGCTGGCCAAGATGGTGCAGGGAGACACGCCGCTGCTGCTGGTGGCACCGCCCGAGCGTGCGCAGTACGAGCGCCCGCAGCACGAGCGCGCGCAGGGCCCGCGCCCGCCGCGCGACGACGGCTACGCGCCGCGTGGCCGCGAGCAGGCGCCGCGCCACGAGCGCGCGCCGCATTCCGCCGTTGCCGGCGAACCCGGCGCAGCCTCCTTCGACCGCGCACCGCGCCCGCCGCGCGACGCGCCGGACGTCGGCATGGAGACCTTCCGCATCGAGGTGGGCCACAGCCACGGCGTGCAGCCGGGCAACATCGTCGGCGCGATCGCCAACGAGGCCGACCTCGAGAGCCGCTACATCGGCCGCATCGACATCCGCGACGACTACAGCCTGGTCGACCTGCCCGAAGGCATGCCGCACGAGCTGATGGAGCACCTGAAGAAGGTGTACGTGGGCGGGCAGCCGCTGAAGATCCGCCGTGCCGAACCCGCCGATTCGGCCGGTGGCAGCGCGGGCCGTCCGGGCAAGCGCCCGTTCTCGCCGCGTCCGCCCGGTGACCGTCCGCGGCCGGCGGGCGCGCGTGGCCCGCGCCCGCCATTCCCGCCGCGCACCCCGCACCGCAAGGGTCCGCCGCGCGGCGAAGGCTGAGATCCGCGCGCGGGCCGGGTCACGGTCCCAGGACGTGCACCACCTCGGCCAGCTCCGGCCAGCCGAGGAGCGGCGCCAGCAACCAGTACGCCGCCACGACCACCACGATCCACAGCGCGATCTTCATCACCACGCCGACCACCTTGAACAGCAGGTAGAGCGCGACGATCACGGCCATCAGGGCCAGCCAGCTCATGCCCGTGCTCCCGCGGGCGCGGTGACCGGCCGCAGTGCCGGATCCAGCGCGACGCGTTCGTCGAACACGAAGCAGTGGCCGTCGTAGCCGAAGCCGCCGACCTGTTCGAAGTACCCCAGGATCCCGCCATCCAGCTGCAGCGCATGGGCGAAGCCGTTCGCGCGCATCCACGGCACCGCCTTCTCGCAGCGGATGCCGCCGGTGCAGAAGCCGACCACGGTGGCATCGGCCAGCGCCTCGCGATGGGCGTCGAGGGCCTCCGGCAGGTCGGTGAAATTGTCGATCGGCAGCGCGACCGCACCGCTGAAGCTGCCGTGGCCGACTTCCTCGCGGTTGCGGGTGTCGAGCAGGACCACGCGGCGGCCGTCGTCGTCGCGGCCGGATTCCAGCCAGCGCGCCAGCGTGTGCGGCGTGACCGACGGTGCGCGCCCGTCCAGCGGCGAGGCATCGTGGCGGCGGAAACTGATGATCTCCGGCTTCACCTTGACCTTGAGGCGCGCGAACGGCGCGGTGTCGCTGCGGCTGCGCTTGGCCTGCAGGGTGGCGAAACGGGGATCCTCGCGAAGCGCGCCAAGGAAGGCGTCGATCGCTTCTCCGTTTCCCGCGAGGAACAGGTTGATGCCCTCGGCCGCGACCAGCACGGTCCCGAGCAGGCCGTCGGACATCGCGCGGGCGCGCACGTGGGCGGCGACCACGCCGGGGTCGTCGATGGCGACGAAGTGATAGGCGGCGATGCTAATGAACATCGCGGCATTCTACGTGCGCCACGCTATCCTTTGCGGCAATGAGCAGCTACCACGGCCCGCGCGCCAGCGTCCGCGGCGACGCGATCCGGAACACGACACACCAGCGGCGCGGGTCGCGCGCGGCATGAGCGACACCTGCGACGTGCTGGTGATCGGCGCCGGCGCCGCCGGCCTGATGTGCGCGGCCACCGCCGGCCAGCGCGGCCGCCGTGTGCGCGTGGTCGAACGCGCCAACAAGGTTGGCAAGAAGATCCTCATGTCCGGCGGCGGGCGCTGCAACTTCACCAACACCGGCACCTCGCCCGCCAACTTCCTGTCGGCCAATCCGCACTTCTGCAAGTCTGCGCTGGCGCGCTACACGCCGGCGGACTTCATCGCCCTGGTCGACGGCCACGGCATCGCCTGGCACGAGAAGGAACTCGGCCAGCTGTTCTGCGACGAGTCCGCGAAACTCATCGTGAAGATGCTGCTCGACGAGTGCGCGCAGGCCGGCGTGGCACTGGACGTCGGCTGCGACGTGCACGTCGTGCAGCGCGCGGGCGACGGCTTCGTGGTCGAGACCGGCCGCGGCCGGGTCACCACGCAGTCGCTGGTCGTGGCCAGTGGCGCGCTGTCGATCCCGAGCCTGGGCGGCAGCGGCTTCGGTTACGCGCTGGCGCGCCAGTTCGGGCATGCGGTGCTGCCCACGCGCGCCGGATTGGTGCCGCTGACCCTGAGCGGGGTGCACGCCGAGCGCCTCGAGGGGCTGAGCGGCCTCTCGCTGCAGGTGGAAGCGGCGAGCCGCGGGCAGGCCTTCCGCAACGCCATGCTGGTCACCCACCGCGGGCTCAGCGGCCCGGCCATGCTGCAGGTGTCCTCGTACTGGGAGCCGGGTGAGCCTCTGGTCATCGACCTGCTGCCGGGAGTCGACGCGTCCGCCCTGCTGAGGGGCGCGCGCGCGGAACGTCCGGCGACCGAACTGCGCACGCTGCTGGCCGAACACCTCCCGCGGCGCTTCGCGCAGCGCCTGTGCGAGCACTGGATGGAGAGCCGGCCCCTGCGCCAGTACGGCGATCGCGAACTGGACACCATGGCGGCCACGCTCGCGCACTGGCCGATCGTCGCCAGCGGCACCGAGGGCTATCGCACCGCCGAGGTCACCCTGGGCGGCGTGGACACCGACGGCCTGTCGTCATCCACCATGATGTCGCGCACCGTGCCCGGCCTGTTCTTCGTCGGCGAGGTGGTCGACGTCACCGGCTGGCTGGGCGGCTACAACTTCCAGTGGGCGTGGGCGTCGGGCCACGCCGCGGGCGAGGTCGCCTGATTCCGGGACGACTGCCCGGGTCTCAAGGCCTGGCGAGGTAGAAGGTGGATGCGCACAGCGCCGTTCCGGTCGCGGTGGCGGCCGGGATGCCGCCGCCTTGCAGCGCCAGCAGCTTGACCAGCCGGTAGTCGCCCTCGACATGGCTGGCGAGCGCGAAGTAGCCGGTCGCGTTGCGGCCGCAGAACGCGTTGTCGGGATGCGCGGTGGGTCGCGTCTCTTCGATCACGCGGCGCAGTTCCACCGGTTGGCCGGCGTCGATCGACATCACGTCGGCATAGCGCTGGCCGGCGGCGTACTCGTCGCCGCCGCGCACGATCGCGACGCGCTCGGTCAGGAACGCCGCGCCATTGGCAGCGGTGATGCGGCCGTCCTCGATCTCCACGACGCCGGTCATGGCCTCGGCCACCGGATTGCCGGGCTCGAAGCGGCCCAGCGCCAGTGGCCGCAGGGTCGGCGGCGCGGCGCGCTCGATGGTGGCGTTGGCGGTGTCGGGCTCGAGCGCTTCGCGCGGCATCGGCGGCGGCGCGCTGGTCACCGCTGGCTGGCCGGCGGTGGCGACGGGTGCTTCCCTGCCGCCGCAGGCGGACAGGGCGAGGGCGATCAGTGCGAAGGCACACGCGTGTCGGGACTTTGCTGGATTCAATGCGATGCCAGGGCGGGATGCGACGCCCGATCATAGACGCGCCGCGTTCAACGCGCGTTAGGTCAGCGCGGCTCGGGCAGTGCCGGCGTGGTCTCGCTGAGGATCCGCAGGCTTTCCGCCTGGCGGATGCGGCGTGCCTCGAGTTCGGCGGCGATGGCGTCGCCGGCTGGCGTGCCGGGCCGGGTATCCGCGTCCGCGGCATCGGCGCGCAGCGCGCGTCCCGGCAACACGCTGCCGCCGGCGAACTGCGGCGGCGGCGCGTCGCCGGCCACGTTGGCGGCACACTCCGCGGCGAGCGCCGCTGCCGGGCGACGCCCGCCGGCCGCGACTTCCTGCACGGTGATGGCGACACCGGTGACGTCACCATGCGCAGCCAGCCGACGGCAGGCCTCGGCAATCAACTGGTGGCCGCTCGCGCCGCCGGCCGCCACCAGCAGCATGCTCATGCGATCCACCCAGCCGGCCGCTCGCACGCCCGGCATCGCCTCGACCTCGCGCCGCGCGGCCTCGCGGCGGATCGCGCTGCCGCGGTCGGCCAGCATCGCCTCGCGTTGCGTGCGCGCATCGAGGCTGGCAAGCCGCGCCATCACCTGCTCTTCGTCGCCGCGTCCGGCATCACGGCCGAGCGCCTCGACCTGCGCGCCGCTCGCGGACACGGCTTCGACATCCCGGGTCGGTCGCGATGGTGCCGACGACGTGGCCGCTGCCGGTGCGGCATGTCCCGCATCGGCCGACGCGGGCACGGTGGCGACCGGGGCGGCGGGCGGATCGGCCGCGCCGGGCCCGATCCAGTCGCGCACGCTGCGATAGCCGAGCCAGGGCAACACCAGCAACAGCACCACGACCACCCGGAACACCTTTCGCGCACGGCGCCGCCGCAGGTGGGCGGCGCGATCGGGCCAGTGCGGCTGCCGGGCCGCCTTGTCGTTCACGCCCAGGCGCGCCACAGCAGCAGCACCGGCAGGGCCACCAGCGCGAGCAGCAGCACGATGCCGGCCACGGTCGCCACCACGCGCAGCGGCTCGGCGCGCGCGACGTCGCGCAGCGTCTCGGCCCGGCCCTCGCCCAGCTCGCGCGCGCGCGCCTCACGTGCCTGTGCCTGGCGCCGCGCCTGGTACTCGTCCATCAGCCGTCGCGCCTTCGGGAAGTCGGCGTCGTCGCTGATCCAGATGCCGCCATACGAAATGCCCCAGCGGCTCGGCAGGGTTTCGTGGAAGCCGATGGCGTGCGCGTCGAGGAACGCGCGCACCTCGTCGGCCTCGTCGTCGGGCACCATGCGCATGTTGAGGAGCAGCTTGGCCATGGCGGCAAGGATACCCGCCGCGGCCGCCTCAGGACGCCGTCGCGCGCCGCCTTTCGCCCGTGTGCAGCGACACGGGCTCGTCCATGCGCGCCGATGGCGGATGGGCGTCGGCCACCGGCAGCGCGGCAGGCCCGGGGATCCCGTACAGGCATACGCGGTTGCGGCCGCCGCGCTTGGCGCGATAGAGCATGCGGTCGGCGTGTGTCAGCAGTCGCGTCAGGTCGTATCCGGACAGCGTGGTGGTGCTGATGCCGAAGCTCGCGGTGACGGCGAAGGCATACCCGCTTCCACGCGTGTCGATGGCGGCGATGCAGCGGCGGCACTCTTCGGCGACACGCACCGCCTCGGCACCGTCCGCGCCAACCAGGAGCAGCGCGAATTCCTCGCCGCCGAGGCGCCCGAACCAGTCGACGTCGCGGCGCGCCGTGGCGCAGGCCTCCACCACGCGCTGCAGCACCCAGTCGCCCACGCCATGCCCGTAGTGGTCGTTGATCGACTTGAACCGGTCGAGGTCGAACATCACCAGCGCGGCGTCCTCGCCCATCCGCGCGCTGCGCGCCAGCGTGGCCGCGGCGCGGTCGTTGAAGTGGTGGCGGTTGCTGATGCCGGTCAGTGCGTCGGTTTCGGCCAGGTGCCGCAGCGAGACCTGCACGCGCTTGGTCTTGTAGGCCCAGAACGCGATCGAGGCCAGCAACAAGAGCAGCATCAGCACCAGCAGGCGGGAATTCTGCGCCGACTGTTCCTGCACGCGCTGCTGCAGCTGCAGCACTTCGTTCTGGCGGTTGAGCAGCTCGATCTGCTGGGTCTGCTGAAACGTTTCGTGGCTGACGATCTGGTAGGCCAGCTCGCGCGCCTTCACTTCGTCGAGCTGCGCCTTGTCGGCCTCGGCGTACCGGCGGTAGTGGGCCAGCGCCTGCACGGGATCGTTGCGCGCCTCGGCCACGCGATAGCGGGTCAGGTGCGCCGCGACCAGCGACCTGGTGAAATCGCCGCCCCCGCGCTCGATGGTGGCCAGTGCATGGGCATCTGCCCCGGCCGGGTCGCCGGCGGCCAGCTTGTATTCCGCCAGCAGCGCGTGGAACTCGCCGATCAGCGGCGGGTAGCCGGTGCGCTCGACCTCGGGCAGGTGGCGCTCGAGGATCGCGACCGCGCGCGGCCGGTTGCCCTCGCCGTCCCACTTGCGCGCGAGCATGGCCCGCACCAGGTTGGCCACCACCGCCTCGCGCTGGGCCTCGCAGACGTCGACCAGCGCGGTGAACTCGCGGTCCTCGGCCGGTGACTGCTTCAGCTCCTGCATCGCCTGGAGACGGGTCTGGCCGGCAAAGCACCGGGCGCGGGGCGCTTCGGTCGTGGACAACACGCGCTCGGCGTACTCGCGCCCGATCCGGTACTGCCCGGCCTGGTTGTGGATGACCGCCGCCACGCCGAACACGTGCTCGCGGTTGGCGTCGTCGATGTCGTCGCGGGTGAACGGCAATACCTTGCCGAGCATGCGCAGGCCGCCCGCGAAGTCGCGGGTGATCGCGCGTGCATTGACCACCAGCGCGCCGGCGCGGACCTTCATGTTGGCACCCTGCGCACGCTCGAACAGCGCGGTGGCCGCGGCGATGCCCTCCTCGTAGCGACCGCCAAGCACCAGCGCGTACGCGTTCAGGTAGTCAAGGCGCTCGCCTTGCCCGGCCGTGAGGTCGTCGGGCGTGGTGGCGTTGAGTTCGGCGAGAAGTTCGCGGAACGTGGCCGGATCGGCGCTGCGCAGCGTGTCGGCCTGTTCGAGGCGGGCGTCGAACGTCGCCGTCGGGCCGGCATTTTCCGCGCCCACCACGACCGCCCCCGGCAGGAGGCTCACCAACAGGCAGACCATCAGCCACTGCTTGCGCATTGTTGCCGGCGACTCCGTGTGTGCGCGTCAGCTTTCGGGCGACTCGTCCGGCGGGTCGCGCTTGTCGTCGTCGTCCGGACGATCCCGCTGCGGGGGTGCCGGCGTGTCTTCCTGGGGTGTCCAGAGCTGCATCATCACGTGCTCGGGAGCGCCGAGCAAGACAGCCAGGCCGGGACCGTCGCCGGACAGCAGCGCGGCACGCTGGGCCGCATCGAGGCCGGAGGAGGCGTCAGCCGCAAGCCCGGTGGCGCACATGTGCGCCGGGCTCGCGCCCAGCGCCTCGAGGATACGGATCGCATTCGACATCGGTGGGTCCCCTAATCAGTGGTCTGGATGGTGGTGAAACCTGGCTCGGCGGCTTCGATCGCGGCGATCTCCTCCAGCATCGCGCGGTCCCGCTGCAGCGCCGCACAAGGCGGCAGCACCAGCGTCGTCTGTGGATGCAACCCCGCTCCCCCGAGGCCTGACAGCCGCATCCCCTCGATGCGCGGCCGGGCCGTGGCGAGCGTAGCAGCTTCGTACAGCGTCACGTGGTGGTCCGCCGGGTAGTCCTGGAGCAGGCGCTGCAGCAGCAGGCGCTGCCACGCGCCCATGGAGAGTTGACGTCCTCCCGGCCCGGAAACGGCCATCCCCACCTGCCACAGCACCAGCAGCGCGCCGCGGTCCACCTGGCGGCGGTACTGCAGGAACTGCCCCGCTTCGAAATGCTGGCAGCCGGTGGCGCCCGGATCGAGGCCGAGGTCGGCGTACAGGCAATCCTCGGCGGAGATGCCCGGCTCCATGTGCGCCGTGTAGCCCTCGGCGCGGGCCTGGGCGATGGCCTGGTGCGGTGCCACCGCGAACACCCCGGGATGCCCATAGAACGCGGCGCAGACGCGCTGGCCGGCGCGCACCTCGCACAGCATCAGCCCGACCATGTCGGCGTAGGCCTGGCGCCTGCTGCGGCCACCGCCGTAACACGGCTGCAGGCTGCGCACGTCGCGGTGCATGCCCTGCAGCCAGAGTTCCACCAGCGGATCCGACACCGCCATGAAGACCACGTCCGCACCCTCGATGGTGGCGCGCGCACGTGCGCCGATGTGGGCGCCGAGCATCATGCCGATGCCGACGCACGCCAGGCTTCCCGCTTTCGACATCACCCTGCCTCCTGCGTCGCGCGTGCCCAGTGCGCGCGCGTCAGCCGCCAGCGGCATTCCCCGGCCAGGCCGTCCGCCGCGGGTTGGAACCCGGCGCGCCTCATGAGCCCTGCCGCCGCGGCGTGGTCGCGCGCATGGCGCGTCCACAAGGCCAGCAACGGAGACGCGGTGAATGCCACGTCGACCAGGGCCGCGATGCCCGCGCTGGCGACGCCGGCTCCCTGTGCCCCGGGCGGCAGCAGCACGCCGACTTCGGCAGCGTCGCCGGCGCCGGCGTGGATCTGCAGCGCCATCAGGCCAGCGGGTGGACCGGCAACGGTGGCGGCAACACGCCATGGCAGCAGCCAATACGCGGCACGCGGGGGCCGCGCGGCGAGTTGCGCCATGACGCGCGCGAATGCCGTGCGCGCAGCCTCGGGCGCGAGGGCCGGGCCGACATGGCGCATCGTGTCCGGGTCGCCATACAGCGCGCAGTACAGCGCTTCATCGCGCGCCTCGAGGACGCGCAGCGGGGTCCCCGCGAGCACGGGTGCGGGTATCCGCACTCAGCGCCACCCGGCCAGCACGCGACGCAGGTTCGCGCGCGCCGGCGCATCCAGGCGCGCATGGAACCAGTCGCTGAGGTAGATACGCTCGCTGGCGAGCAGCGCCTCGAGGAATTTCCTGCGCCCCCGGCGGAACAGCCATGCGGGCACGCGCCCCCGGTATTCCCTGGCGATCCCTTGGTCATAGGCGTCGAATTCGGCGGCAGCGGCGCCCAGGATCGCCATGTCGCAATCCAGGAAATGCATGCTGTCGCCGGCGTCGGGCCCGTCACCGAGATCGGCCCTGGCGATGTGTCCGTGGCGTGCCGTGAGTTCGACCAGGCGCGCGACGCGGACCGTGTCGATGCCCGCGTCCGGCAGCCAGCGCGCGATGGCGTCCCCGGCCAGGGCCGCCGAGCGCGACTCGTTGTCGCGGCGACCGGCGACGTAGATCGCGTCGTGGTACAGGACGGCCAGCCAGACCTCGCGCGGGCGATGCCAGCCGGGGCCGTCGTCCACCTCTTCGAATCGCGCGAGCACCGCTTCGACATGGTCGAAGCCGTGATACGCCCGCGGCGGGGTGGCGTACGCGGCGCGAAGCGCCGCGAACTGTCCCGCCGGCAGCGGCACGCGCTCATGCATCGACCTGCACCCCGACTCCACGCAGACGCAGGGCACGCGCGACGCGCTCGAGCGAAGGCGACAGCGCCGCATGCGCCGCGGCGGGCAGTGCCGCGCGCACGCGGGCGAGGTCCGCCGCGTCGCCTGCCGGCGCCACGCCGGCCCAGGCGAACACGATCTGGTTGCTCATGCGCGGCTCCTCCACCACCAGCACGTTGCCGGCGCCGAAGCTGCGTCGCAGCCGCTCGAGGTGCGGCGCGGTGTCGACGCAGAACAGGTTGGTGGCGAGCACGCCACCGGGGCGCAATGCGTTCCGGCAGGCGTCGTGGAAGGCCACCGTGGACAGCGCCGCCGGAATGCCGCCGGCATCGTAGCCATCCACCAGCAGCAGGTCGTAGCGGCCGGGCCGTGTCGCGACGAAGCGCGCGCCGTCATCCAGCACGACCTCCAGGCGGGCGTCGTCATCCGGCACCTGGAACTCCCGGCGCAGGGCGATCACGCCGGGATGGTTCTCAACGACCTCCAGCCGCGCGCCCGGCAGGTGCCGGTGGATGAATTTCGCCTGGGAACCACCACCCAGCCCGACCATGCAGATCGTGCGCGGGCGTGGTTGCCACAACAGGGCCGCAAGCATCGTGCGGGTGTAATCGATCAGCAACTGGTCGGGCGCATCCCCGAGCATCCGGCTCTGCGTCTGGCCACGCGTGAACTGCAGCGCGGTGTACGCGCCGACGCGCCGCAGGCGGGCCGGGCGCAGCGGCAGCCCGGTCGGGTCGAGCGGACGGACGCGGCGGCGCAGACCGGCAAGCCAGGTCACAATCCGCCGCCCGAATCGGCCGTCATCCAACTGCACGCACATCCCGCTTGTAAAGACGCCGGCAGCCTAGCGCAGCAATCGTCCGGCCGTCAGCACCCATGCCTCGTGCAGCGACGGCTGAACGCCCGGTGGCCACTGCCCGCCCTGCAGCGGATCCACTGACCGGGCGGGATCAGCGCAGCTGGCTGTCCTTGCTGCCGCGGCGGTTGTATCCGCCTGCCGCGCCCTCGTCTTCGTCGCGCACGGCCTGGCACGCGACGCACAGCCGCACGCCGGGCACGGCCTTGCGGCGCGCGTCGGGAATGGCGGCGTCGCATTCCTCGCAGTTCGCCAGTCCCGGCCCCTGCGGCATCCGGCTGCGCGCCCGTTCGATGCCGTCCTTCACGGTGGCATCGATCTGGTCCTGCACCGCTCCGTCTCCAGCCCAGCCCGTGGCCATGGTCGCGCCCCGCCTTGTGTCTGCCGTAGCGGGAGTTATCGGGACGCGATGCCGGAAGACAAGCCTTCCGGCCGGGTCAGCCCCCGCAGCCGCCGCAACAGGTCGAAGGCTGCTGCTCCACTGCACTCGCTGGCGTGTCCAGGCCGGTCGAGCTCAACAGGGCCGCCACCTCCGCGGCCCCCAGCGTGGTCGCCACGCGCAGCGGTGAACCGCTGGCGTGCAGGTCGGCCAGGGCCGCGGGATCGGCGGCGCGCAGCGCCTCGTTCACGGCGGCCACGTTGGCCACCCGGCCATTCAGGGCGATTTCGTATTCCATGGTCTCATCCTGTCGCAGGCGCCCATCGCGCCGTACCGCCATCGTCGGCCGCGCAGCGGTCGCCGGCCATGATCCGGGTCAAGCGCGATGCACGGCGCTTGAGGCCAGTGGCACGTGTCTTGCATGCTTGGACGCGATGCCGCGACCAACCACCTTCCGGACCACCTTGGCCAGGCGCCTCGCCGCGATGGTGTTGCTGCTGGTGGCAGCGCCGGCGCTGGCGGCCGACCTCGCGGCACCGCAGCGGCTGGAAGCCTTCGGGCCTGATGAAGGGCTGCCGCAGTCGACGGTGAACGCGCTCGCCGGCGACGACCAGGGCTTCCTGTGGGTCGCCACCCAGGACGGCCTTGCCCGCTTCGATGGCCACCGCTTCCAGTCCTGGCGGCGCAAGCGCCGGGACGACCAGGGCCTTGCCAGCAGCAGCATCGACGCGCTGGCATTCGAGCCTGGCACCACAAGGCTCTGGCTCGGCACCGACGACACCGGCGTCGAGATCATCCACCTGCCGACCTGGGAGCGCGTCCGCTTCACCCGCGGCGACGGGCTGTCCAACGACCGCATCACATCGATCCTGGTGGACCCCGATGGCGGCGCATGGATCGGGACGGCCGGTGGACTCGACCACGTCGGCATTGCACCGCGCCACGTGCGCAAGCTGGGGGGCGGCGAGATCGCCGGCGTGGCAGCACTGACGCAGGGCGGCGCACTCGCCCTCGGCCGCGACTGCCGCCTCTGGCACGCCACGCCCGCGACGCTGACCGCCCTGCCCCACCGCGGCGGCAGCGGCAGCGCCTGCATCGCGCTGCAGTCGGGTCCGGAAGGTGCGTGGATCGCCAGTGAACGGGGTGGCCTGGCGCTGGTGGATGTCCGCGACGGGCGGCGGCTGCGCAGTTACACCGTCGGCGAACTGCAACCCGGGGCCAGCGTGATCACGGCCCTGTTGCGCAGGCGCGACGGCAGCGTGCTGGTCGGCTTCGGCAACGGCGCCGTCGCGCAACTGGACGCGGCCGGGCCGAGGCCCCTGCAACTCGACCGCGACCTCGGCAATCCGGTGGTGACGCTCCATGAGAGCGCGACCGATGCGTTGTGGATCGGCACGTACACCTCGGGGCTGTACTTCGCGCGCCCGCTGTCGCACGTGATCCGCTTCGGGCGCTCCGACGCCGCGCAGATGCAGGGCTGGCCCAGCGTCAGCCTGCGCGCGCTCTGGGGCGAGGGCGGGCACCTGCTGGTCGGTACCGACAACGGCCTCATGCAACAGCGCGCGGCCGGCGGCGAATGGATGCAGGTGCCGGGTTTCGAAGGCCGGACGGTGCGCGTGATCGGTCGCGCGATCGATGGCGGCTGGTGGATCGGCACCCACGACGGCCTGTGGCACTGGCCCGGCGGCGGCGCGCCACGGCGCATCCCCGGCCTGCCCGATCCGCGCATCGACGCCATGCTGGTCGAAGGCGGCACGGTCTGGGTCGCGACCCGCGGCGGCCTGGCCCGCGTCAGCAATGGCGAGGTCGTCGAGGATCCCGCACTCGCACCGCTCGCCGGCCGCCAGGTCACCGCACTGCTGCGCGACGACGATCGCCTGTGGATCGCGACCAATACCGGCGGGCTCTGGCAGCTCGACGCGGGCGCGGTGGCCGCGCCGTCGCGGCACGCGGGCCTGCACCACTCGCTGTGGTCGCTGGCCGCCGACGACGACGCGCTGTGGGTGGGCAGCTACAGCCACGGCCTGTACCGGATCGACCGCGGCAGCGGCGCGATCCGCAACTACAGCGACCGCGACGGACTGGCCAACAACGTGGTGTACGCGATCCTGCGCGACGCCGCCGGACGCCTGTGGCTGAGCACCAACAACGGGCTGTCCGTGGTCGCCCCCGGCGACGGGTCCATCCAGGTGCTGGGGCCGCGCGACGGCCTGCAGAACCGCGAGTACAACAGCGGCTCGGCGTTCCGCGACCGCGGCGGCCTGCTGTATTTCGGCGGCACGCGCGGCCTGGACGTGCTCGATCCGGACAGGCTGCCCGCGCAGAGCCCCTCGGCCCGCGCGGTGCTGACCACGCTGCGCATCTCGCCTTCGGGCGCCGGCGGCGACGAGGCCGCGCCGGTGGAATCCGACATCGTGTATGCCGACCGCCTGTCTCTGGCGTGGCGCGACCGCATGTTCTCCATCGCCATGACGTCGATCGACTTCGGCGCCGCGGAAGTGGCACAGCTGCGCTACCGCATGCGCGGCCTGCATGACGCCTGGGTGTATCCACGCGCGCCACGCGCCGAGTTCTCGGTCAGCAGCCTGCCACCCGGCGACTACGTGCTCGAGGTCGAGGCCGCTGGCCGCGACGGCCGCTATGGCGACACACGGCGCCTGGAGCTGCGCATGGCGCCGCCGTGGTGGCGGCATGACCTGGCCTATGCCGGCTACGCGCTCGCGGTGCTCGCGCTGTTCGCCCTGCTGGTGCGCCGCGCGGGCTCGGCGGTGCGTCGCGAGCGCCGCCAGGTCGAGCTCCTGGAGCGCACCGTGGCGGAGCGTACCGCGCAGCTGCAGGAGGCCAACCTGCGGCTGAGCACCACCAACGCCCAGCTCGACATCGCCACCCGTCGCGACCCGCTCACGCGCATCTCCAACCGCCGCGACCTGCAGGACTGGCTGGGCCGCGAGGCCGGCGCGCTGCGCACCGCCATCGAACAGGCCGGCGGCGAGCCGGAGCGGCTGGTGTTTTTCATGATCGACATCGACGACTTCAAGCGGGTCAACGACCGCCACGGCCACCAGGCCGGCGACGAGGTGCTGGTGCACTTCGCCGACCGGCTCCGGCTGCTGAGCCGCGACCACGACCTGCTGGTGCGCTGGGGCGGCGAGGAGTTCCTGCTGATCACCCGCTTCACCCGCGTCGCCGATGCCGCGCAGCTTGCCGAGCGCATCCGCGAGGCGATCGCCGGGCAACCGATCCGGGTCGCACCGGGGCTGGTGCTGCCGCTCACCTGCTCGATCGGGTTCGCGCCGTGGCCGTTCGCGCTGGAATGCCCGGATGTCGGCGACTGGGAAGCCTGCGTGGGCCTCGCCGACCGTTGCCTGTATGCCGCCAAGCGTGGCACCAAGGATGCCTGGGTCGGCGTGGTGCCGGGGCCCCGCCCCGACCGCGCCGGCGTGCAGGCACTGCTGGCGGGCGCTTCGCCCGGAGAGGTCGGCGAGGAGTGCGCGCAGGTGCTGCATTCGGGCACGGTGGCACCGGGTTTCGCGCGCTGACGCGCACCGGCGCATGCACGCGCCGTGGCAGCGGGCCATGCGAGGATTGCGCCATGCATGCTCGCCCCGCGCTCTCTTCGTTTGCCGCCAGCCTGGTGCTGGCGTTCCTGTTCGCGATCGCCGCAGGCCAGCCGGCCCGTGCGCAGGCCGCGAGTGCGCCCGACCCGACCGCGGTCACGCCGGACGCCAGCGCCGACCTCGCGGCCAGCAGGCGCCTGGCGCAGAGCCTGCGCGAGGTCGACGGCCTGCAGGATGTCACGGTCACCGTCCGCGGCGGCGTGGCGCGGCTGCAGGGCGACGTGATCGACATCGAGGACCGCTCGCTCGCCGAACAGGTGGCCGGGCAGCAGGACGGGATCACCGCCGTCGACAACCAGCTGGCGCTCAGCACGCGGCTGTCCGACCGCTTCGACACCGCCACCCAGCTCGCGGTCGACAAGCTGATGCGGCTGGTGGCGGCGCTGCCGCTGCTGGTGGTCGCGATCGCGGTGGTGATGCTGTCGTGGTGGCTGGGCAAGCTGGTGGGCGCGCGCATCGGCCGCCGCCAGTGGCGCAGCGACAATCCGTACTTCGCCAGCCTGCTGCAGCGCCTCGCGCAGTGGCTGACGCTGCTCGGTGGCCTGCTGGTGGCGCTGGACCTGCTCGGTGCCTCCGCGCTGGTCGGGGCGGTGCTGGGTTCCGCAGGCGTGGTCGGGCTGGTGCTCGGCTTCGCGTTCAAGGACATCGCCGAGAACTACGTGGCCGGCATCCTGCTCAGCCTGCGGCGGCCGTTCGTGCCCGGCGACCTGCTGCGCATCGACAGCTATGAAGGCAAGGTCGCGGCACTGACCTCGCGCGCGACGGTGCTGGTGACCCTCGACGGCAACCGCCTCACCCTGCCCAACGCGCTGGTGTTCAAGTCGGTGGTGCTCAACTACACGCGCAACGCGCGCCGGCGCATCGACTTCACCATCCCGGTCGACGGCGGCGAATCGATCCGCCAGGCGCAGCAGGTGGCCATGGGCGCGCTGTGCGCGGTGACGGGCGTGCTCGACGATCCGTCGCCGTCGTGGACGGTCGCCGAGTACGACGCCTCCGGGCTCACGCTGCGCTTCTTCGCGTGGGTGGACCAGCGCCAGGCCGATCCCGGCAAGGTGCGCAGCGAAGCCCTGCACGTGGTGCGCACGGCGCTCGCCGAGGCCGGCATCGAAGCCCCGCGCGCTGTGCATTACGTGGCCCCGCTGCCGCAGGCTGCCATGCCCGCAGCTGCCGAGGCCGTCGGCCCGCCGGCGGACACCTCGGTGAACCGCGACATCGATGCGCAGGTGGCGGCCGAACAGCGCGCACACGCCGATGAAGACCTGATCACCGATGAGCGCGCAGCGGCGACCTGAGGGCCGGCGCGTGCGACGCACCCCGGCCGGGTGGGTCGATTCCTACACGGGCGCGAGCCAGTCACCGACGGTCAGGCCGGCCGCGGGGCGGCAAGCTGCGCAAGCCCCGGCAGCACGGCCGTGCACCGGTCACGGATGCCGCTCAGCAACGGAATGGCCGCGACCTTGAGCAAGTCGTAAAGCTGGGCCGGGGCACCCATCCGCTGGAGCAGCGCCGTGGTCAGGATCACGCTGGAGGACGCGGGCTTTCGGGTCCGCGGGTCGAGCTTCGATGAAACCTTCGCCAGCCGCTTCAAGGCCATGATGGCCGCGCACGCGGTGGCCCTGGGCGATGCCACAACGGCCGGTACGGCAATCACGATCGAGCTTCCCGAGGGCTGGGGAGACCGCATCCTGATCGAGCCGCACCGCGGCTGATCACCCCTCGCCAGGGACCGGAGCCGGCATGTCGGCGGGTCGCGCGCATCCGCTGGCGGCAGGGCCGCCGTCCAGCGCGACCGATCCGCGGTAGGGAAACACCGCGCCCGACATGGAGTCCTCGCAGCGCCCCGTGGCAATGCGCACGTCGATCGTGCGTCCGGCATCGTCGCGCGCGCGCACCACGCGTTCTCCCAGCGTGCTGTCGCCGCCATCCTGGATGAAGCGACGGTCGGACACATCGGGGCCGTTGAGCACGACGCGCCCCGCTTCGACACGCGCGTTCCAGAACGGCTCGTTGGTCGAGACCACGAACGCCTCGGGCAGCGCCTGGTCGACAGCGCCTGCCGCGTCCTTCCCCCCCGGCCGCGCGGAGCCGCGGGTTTCCGCTGCCCGGCCCGTCGACACTTCCGAGGCCACCGGCCCCGGCGGGTGCTCGGGCGCGTCGGGCACCTCGGGTGGCGACGGCGGCACCGCCGGGCGGTCGCAGGCCGTGGCCAGGGCCATGAGCAGGATCAGCGGCAGGATTCTCGTGTCCATGGCGACGGGTCTCCATCGGGTCCCGGCGAGCGCGCGGGACGGCCACGGCACATTGCCACGGCGTGCCGCCCCTGCGCGTGATCAGCCGGCAGGCGTCGCGGCTTGCATCCCGAGCCACTGCAGGGCGCCGCGCGCGGCAACGAGCCCGCTGGCGAAGCACGCCGTCAGCAGGTAGCCACCGGTCGGTGCCTCCCAGTCGAGCATCTCGCCGGCGACAAACGTGCCCGGGCGTGCCTCCAGCATCAGTGCGCCATCCACGGCCTCCAGGCGCACGCCGCCGGCCGTGCTGATCGCTTCCTCGAGCGGGCGCGGCGCGCGCAGCAGCAGCGGCAGGCGCTTGGCCGTCGCGGCCAGCGCGGCCATGTCGTGCATGCGGTCTGCGCCCAGCACCTCCCGCAGAAGCCCGACCCTGGCCCCGGCGATGCCGGTCGTGCGGCGCAGGTGCTCGCCGATGCTGCGCTTGCCGCGCGGGCGCGCCAGGTCCTGCTGAAGGCGCGCTTCGTCGCGGCCCGGGCTGAGGTCGAGATGCACCACGGCATGGCCATCGCGCGCGATCAGCTCACGCAGCGTCGCCGACGCGGCATACACCAGGCTGCCCTCGACGCCGTGCGCCGACACCACGGCTTCGCCCTGCAGCGCACGCGGGGTGCCGTCCAGGTCCAGCCAGTGCAGCACCAGCGGCTTCAGCGGCGCTCCGGCATGGCGCGCGCTGAAATGCGGCGACCAGGCGACGTCGAAGCCGCAGTTGGACGGCCGCAGCGGTGCCAGGTCCACGCCCGCCGCACGCAACACGGCCTGCCAGGCGCCGTCCGAGCCGAGCTGCGGCCAGCTGCCGCCACCAAGGGCCAGCACCGTGGCGTCGGCTTCGACCGAGCGCGCGCCGTCGGGTGTTTCGAAGCGCAGCGCGCCATCCGCGTCCCAGCCGCACCAGCGATGCTGGACGTGGAACGCCACGCCTTGCGTGCGCAGGCCCCGCACCCAGCCCCGCAGCAGGGGCGCGGCCTTGAGGTCGGACGGGAACACGCGCCCGGACGATCCGACGAAAGTCTCCACGCCCAGGCCCCGCGCCCACGCGCGCAACGCGTCGGCGTCGAATGCGGACAACCAGCCCCCGACCTCGCCCGCGCGCGCGCCGTAGCGGCCGGCGAACAGCGCCGGCGGATCGGAGTGGGTGAGGTTCAGGCCGCCCTTGCCGGCGATCAGGAACTTGCGGCCGACCGAACCCTTGGCCTCGAACAGGTCGACATCGGCACCCGCCGCGCGCAGCACTTCCGCCGCCATCAGTCCGGCGGGGCCGCCGCCGACCACGGCAACCCGGCGACGTGCCGGCGCCTCCGCCGCTGCCCGGCTCGGACACATGCGTCAGGCCTTGCGCAGGAAGCAGGTCTTGAGCACGAGGTCGCGGATCTTGTCCGAGTGGCCCTCGATATGCTCGGCGTCGTCCTCGACCAGGCGGATGTTGCGGATCACCGAACCTTGCTTGAGCGGGATCGACGACCCCTTCACCTTCAGGTCCTTGATCACCACCACCGTATCGCCGGCAGCCAGCACGTTGCCGTTGCTGTCGCGCACCACCAGCGCGATCGCGCCGGCGTCGGCGTCACCGGCCGCCCACTCATGGCCGCAGTCGGCGCACATCCACAGGGCGCCATCGGCGTAGGTGTTCTCGAGGCCGCATTGCGGACAGGCGGGGATGGCGGGCATGGGAGCTCCACGATGCGTCGGGGCCACCCATTGTAGCCGGCCGTGCCATCGCGTCCTTGGCAACCTGCCCGACGCGCGACCGCGTCAACCCTCCTCAGGTGACCGCTTTGAACACCGTCAGCCCGAGCACGAACAGCACCACGGCGAGGATGATCGCCGCCCAGAACAGGAACTTGGCGATACCCATCGCGGCGCCGGCGACACCGCTAAACCCCAGCGCGCCGGCGATCAGGCCGATGACCGCCAGGATGATGGCCCACTTGATCATGTCGACTCCCTGCACGCCGCACATGCGGCAACGGAAGCTTCACGCAAGCGGCGTGCGCCCGCCGTGAACCGGAGGCGAGGCGCGCGCCGCGACGCGCACCGCCGGGTCGGCGAAGTAGCGGCCAATCTGGTACCAGACCAGCATCGCACCGCCACCGATGACCAGCGCGCCCGGCGCATTGCCCGGCTGCCACAGGTACAGGGCGACGGCCACCCCCGACATCACCAGCAGCCATGCCCAGGCTTGCCAGCGCCGCAGCAGGGCCCTGCGCGTTTCTTTGCCGATGATCTCCCGTGCCCGCGCCTCGCTGATGCCGAATTCCTGGCTGATCGCTTCCGCCCTCATCCCGTCCCCTTCGCCTGCTGCGAGCGCCCGATTACGCCATGGAACCCGGCCGCGTGGAAGGGGGTAGCAGGCAATCAGGTCGCCTGCGTTACAGCGTGGACGTGGTGTCGCCACCGAGCGCCTCGAGTGCCTGCGCCGCCCGGGCGCGCTGTTCCGACGAAAACGCATGCACCACCACCGACGAGCGGCCCTCGTCCAGCGCCGTGACCGCGTTCTGCACGAAGCGGTCGTGATCGGGGCGCAGCGCGACCAGTCCACCCAGCATCAGGCCGGCCGTGGCGCCGAAGAACAGCAGCACCAGCACCGAGGCCACCGGCGAACGCACCACGAACTGCAGCCCGGCGAAATACAGCACGGCGAAGGCCACGACGCCGAGCACCGCGCCGGCGATCCCCAGGCGCACGTGGGCACGCACGATGGTCTTCCAGATGCCCTGGCTTTCGGGTTCCAGCTTGCGGCGCGCATGCGCTTCGCCGGGCAGCAACAGCTGGACCTGCGCAGGTTGCAGGCCGAGCGAGGCCTGCACGCTGGTGGCGGCGTCGCGGGCAGCGCCTGCGGTGGCGAACACCGCCACCACCTTGCTGTTGGAGACCTCGCCGGTCAGCACCGTTTCTCCGCTCATGGCATGTCCTCCTGGAAGCCCGTGGCAAGGCTGCCGCAACGGGCATTGCGGCGTCGTGACGGCATGTGGACCGCACGCCCCCCGCCAATGGCTGCTTGCGCATGGCGCTCGAGGGCTCGACCATCCACGGCTCGCCTGTCATCGGAATTCCATCGATGCGAATCGATCTTTCGCGCCGCCAGGTCCTGCACGCCGCCGGCTTCGCACTGCTGGCGCCGACGTTGGGCCACGCCCGTGCGCTCGCCGCGGCTGCGGACGTCGTGCCGGAGCCACCTTCCGGTTTCGATTCCGCAACAACCGCCGAAGCGGCCACCCGCGGGCTCGACCTCGCAGGCCGGACCGCGCTGGTCACCGGAGCGACGTCGGGCATCGGCATGGAGACGATGCGCGTGCTCGCCCTGCGCGGCGCGCATGTCATCGCCACTGCACGCTCGCGCGACAAGGGGGAGGCTGCCCGCCGGGGCATGCGTGGACGCATCACGCCGGTGGTACTCGACCTGGCGGACTTCGATTCGGTGCGCGCCTGCGCGGCGCAGGTCCGCGCGCTCTCGCCGAAGCTGGATGCGCTGGTCTGCAATGCCGGCATCGTGCTCGACCGGCTCGAGCAGGTGCGCGGGCTCGAGAAGCAGTTCGTGGTCAACCATCTCGGCCACTTCCTGCTGGTCAATGAACTGCTGGCGCAGGTGCGCGCGGCGGCGCAGGGGCGCGTGGTGGTGCTCGGCAGCGGCGACCACGAGCGGGCACCGACCGGTGGCATCCAGTTCGATGACCTGTCCGGGGCCGGCTGGAATGCCCGCTACAGCCACTCCAAGCTCGCCAACGGCCTGTTCTCCCTGGAACTCGCGCGACGCCTGCGCGGCACGTCCGCCACGGCCAACTGCGTGACGCCGGGTCACACGCGCACCAACATCCTGCGCGACGTCGGCAATGCCTACCGCGACAGCGCGCGCACAGTGCAGGTGGGCGCGGCCACGCCGTGCTACGCGGCCGTGCATCCTGCGATCGCCGGCGTCAGCGGTACCTACCTGCGTGACTTCCGCGCGGCAGCACAGGGTGCGCACCAGCGGGATGCGGCCATGGCGCGGCGGCTGTGGGATGTTTCGGCAGCGCTCACCCGCAATACATGACACACAAGGAAGCCGCGCGTGATCGTCGCCGCAGTGGCGTTCTTCGCGGCATGGAGCGTGCTGTCGAACATCTTCTGCGCGATGCTGATCCTGGCCACGCGGCCGTTCCGCCTGCACGACGACATCGAACTGCTGGAAGGCGGCGACAAGCCCGGGCTCGGCGGTCGCGTCACCGACATCAACCTGGTCTACACCACGCTGCTGGAAACCACGGATGACGGCGAACCGCGGGGCAGCGTGCTGCGCGTCCCCAACAGCCTGTTCTTCCAGCGCACGGTGCGTCGTTGGCGCAGCAACGACGAGCGCCGCGAGTGGTCGATGCGACCGCCCAGGCGCGAGCGTGAACTTGACGTCTGACGGTGGCGCGCCCCCTGGCGCGCATGCGCGCGCGCCGGCTACTGCAGCCAGGCGCGCAGCAGGGCCGGCGCGGCGGCGCCCACCAGCACCACCACCAGGAAAGGCATGCGCAACAGCAGCGCCAACGCGGCCGCAGCGAACGCCGCCACGCGCGCATCGAAGGCCAGCGCCTGGCCGCTGGCGAAGGCGTTCATCGCCGTCAGCGACGCCAGCAGGCCGATCGTCAGCGTCCCCGCCACACGTCGCATCCGTGGCGCTTGCAGCCAGCGCGCAGGCACCAGGTAGCCCGACAGTTTGATCGCGTAGGCCGCGACGCTGGCCAGCAGGATCCACGCCCACACCGACATCAGCGCGGATCTTCCGCTGGCAGGACCCGTGGCCCCGCACCCGCGTGCTCGGCCGGATCGATGTCGGGCTCCAGGCCTTCGTCGGCCGGGCCGTGGCCGAACCAGCCCCACAACGCGGCGACCAGCGCAGCCACCAGGATCGGCACGCCGGGCGGAGCCCACGGCACCGCCAGCACCGTGGCCAGCGCGCAGGCCACCGCCAGCGCAACCGGTTCGCGGGCCGACAGCCGGGGCCATAGCAAGGCGAGGAACGCGGCCACCGCCGCGCCATCCAGTCCCCAGCGGCGGGGATCGCCGAGCGCATCGCCCAGCAGCGCGCCTGCGGCGGTGAACAGCGACCACAGCACGTAGACGCCGAGGCCTGCCGTCCAGAATCCGCGACGCTGTTCGTCCGGCTCGACCTGTCCCGCGGCCGTTGCCGCCGATTCGTCGATCGTGACCTGCGCCGCAACCCAGCGCCGCCAGCCGCGCGGCCGCAGCATGCGGTTGATCTGCATGCCATAGACCGCGTTGCGCACGCCGAGCAGCGTCGCCGCGCCGAACGCCGCCGAACCGCTGCCGCCGCCAGCCAGCACGCCGATGAACGCGAACTGCGAACCGCCGGTGAACATCAGCATGCTCAACGCGACCACCTGCCATGCGTCCAGGCCGGCGGCGACGCCGAGCGCGCCGAACGACAGGCCGTAGAGGCCGGTGGCGAAGGCGATCGAGAGGCCGATCCGGACCGCCGGCGAATGGATGAGGCGCATGCGCGCATTTTGCCATGGGGCGTCCAGCGTGCCGCTCCGTGCATGGCGATGGGACGCTTCGTTCGCGCAATGGCGTCGGGATGCATCGTTCCGCGCGAAAACGGCGGCAGGGCCTTCCTGTCGCTTGAAGCATCGCTACTCTCGCACCAGTTCTTTCCGCCTCCATCCAATAACTGGACATCCCGTGAGCACCTACCGCCTCGCCATCATCGTCGGCAGCAACCGTCGCGAATCCATCAACCGCAAGCTCGCCGAAGCCATGACGCGGCTGCTGCCCGCCAACTTCGAAGTCAGCTATCCGCGCATCGACGACCTGCCCATGTACAACATGGACCTCGAAGGCGAGCGCCCCGCGGCGGTCACCCGCTTCACCGACGAGGTCCGCGCCGCCGACGCCGTGGCCGTGGTGATGCCCGAACACAACCGCTCGCTCCCCGCGGTACTGAAGAACGCGATCGACTGGGGGTCCAAGCCGATGGACGCCAACGTCTGGCGCGGCAAGGCGGCCTCGATCACCGGCACCACGCCGGGCGCGATCGGCACCGCCGTCGGCCAGCAGCACCTGCGCCAGATCCTCGGCATCCTCGGCGCCGTGGTGCAGGGCGGCGAGGCCTACATCCAGTTCAAGCCGGACCTCATTGGTGCCGACGGCGACTTCACCGATCCGGCCACCCGCGCCTTCCTGCAGGCCTACGTGGACGGTTTCGTCGACCTGGTCACGCGACTCGACAAGCGCTGAACCGCAGCGGCAGCAGCGGGCCGTTCAGGGCCCGCCGCCTGCCGCCTGCTAAGATGCGGGCATCGGCACACCTGCGCCGCACGCGCGTCCCGCGCGACCCACGGTCGCCCGCCTCGCTCCCCCACGCGTCACCGCTCCGTTTTCCGGAGCGACGCCCCATGGATGCGCCCGTGCCCGGATACCTCACACGCAATCTCGTGACCCACGTCGATGGCGTGGCGTTCCAGCTGCGCGTGCTCAGCGACCTGCAGCAATACGCCGATCCTGACAGCCATGCCGACGCGCTTGGCATTTCCTCCGCGCAATGGAGCCTGTTCGGCCAGCTCTGGCCGGCGGGACGCCTGCTGGCAGGTGCCATGCAGCATGTCGACATCGCCGGTCGCCGCATCCTCGAACTCGGCTGCGGCATCGGCCTGGCCAGCCTGGTGCTGCAGCGTCGCGGCGCCGATGTCATCGCCTCCGACATCCATCCGCTGGCGGATGCCTTCCTGGCCTACAACGCCGCGCTGAACGCCCTGCCCGCCGTGCACTACCGGCACATGCGCTGGGAGGAACCGCTGCCGTCGCTCGGCATGTTCGACCTGGTCATCGCCAGCGACGTGCTCTACGAACGCGGCCACGCCGCACTGCTGTCCGAAGTGGTCGCGCGGCACACCCTGCCGGAAGCCGAAGTGATCGTCAGCGATGCCGGACGCGGCCACGGCGCCGCGTTTGCCCGCGCGCTTGGCGTGCTCGGATTCATCCCCACCGCCGGCGACGAACATGCAGCCATCGCCGCCGAGACCGGACCAGGCGCCACGCCCGGCTGCCGCCTGCTGCATTTCCGGCGCACGCTCGCGTCCCGGCGCGCCGCGTGAGCACGCGCGACGATGATTGCGCACGCTGCGACGCGGTCTGCTGCCGCCTGACCGTGGTGCTGCAACCCGAAGACCGCATCCCGGCCTACCTCACCGCGACCACCAGCGCCGGCCTGCACGTTATGGCGCGCGACGAGGAAGGCTGGTGCGTGGCCGTGGATCCGGCGCACATGCATTGTTCGATCTACGAGACGCGACCCGAGGTCTGCCGCCGCTTCGTGATGGGCGCGCCCTATTGCAGCGCGATCCGCGAGGATTACAGTGCCAGCAGGGCACAGGGCATTCCCCTGGTCATGTACTGAACCGGAGCCACGCATGTCCAGCAAGCCACCACCCGCTTCCAGCTCGGCCACCAGCCGCATCTTCGCCGTCGGCAAGGCGCCCAAGGCGGGCGAGCGCGGCGCCGGCATGACGCGCGAGCGCATCGCGTCGGACCTCGCCGCGTTCCACGCGACCGGCGGCCACATCGAGGTGCTGGGCACGACGCGCCTGCTCACGCGCATCGGCGGTGACCCCGCCCCGCCCGTCGCCGAGGCCGCCCTGCCTGCGGTGAAGCCCGCGCGCCGCGGCAAGGCCTGATCCACGTCGCCGCCGGCGGCGGTGTATAACGCAGGTCCCCACATCTGCAGGAGCCGCGCGATGAACGTATTGTCCAGGCTGGCCACCGTCGCACTCGCGGCCACCGTGCTGCTCGCCGCGCCGTCGATGGCCGCGCTCAAGTCCGGTGATCCTGCACCCGATTTCAGCGCGCCGGCATTCATGGCCGGCGAGCCGTTCACGTTCAAGCTGGCAGATGCCCTGCGCAAGGGCCCGGTCGTGGTGTACTTCTTCCCGGCCGCGCGCACACCCGGCTGCAATCTCGAGGCGAGCCTGTTCTCGAAGGCGATCGACCGCTTCGCGGCTCACGACGCCACGGTGATCGGCGTCACCGCCGGCAACATCGAGCAGCTGGCCGGCTTTTCCGCGGACACCGAAACCTGCGCCGGCAAGTTCCCTGTCGCCGCCGACCCGGGTGCCGCGATCGCCATGAAGTACGACGCCGTGCTGGAAGGCCGGCCGGACATGTCCAGCCGCACCTCCTACGTGATCTCAAAGTCCGGCGAGATCGTCCTCGCTTACTCGGATTCCAATCCCAACCGGCACGTCGCGGAGACGCTGGCGGCGGTCGCCGCGCTCGACGGCAAGTAGCAAACCGCCCCAGGGCTTACACTGTCGGGACTCCCAGCAAAAGGAAATCCCTTGGCCAAGCCAAATTATTCGTTCGAGAAGCGCCAGCGCGAGCTGGCGAAGAAGAAGGCCCAGGACGAAAAGGACGCCCGCAAGCGCGCCGCGCGCGAAGCGGCCAAGCCGCAATCGCCCGACGCCGCCGAACCCGCTGCGGAAGACGCCGCGCCCGAGTCGACCTGAGGCGCCCGCGCTCAGTCGAGCCGGCTGCCCTCCAGTTCCCGCAGCCAGTTGTGGGCGCGGGTGGCGGCGATTGCCCCGTGGCCCACGGCCACGCTGATCTGGTCCAGGCCGTCCACGATATCGCCCACGCAGTACAACCCCGGGACCCTGGTCCCGAACGGTGAGCGCATGTCGGTGCTGCCGTTTTGGTCCACCTCCAGCCCCAGCATCACCGCGAGTTCGGTGCGCTGGCGGCAGCCCAGCGCCGGATAGACCACGTCGAACGCCAGGGGCGCTTCGACGCCTTCGACATGGATGTCGAAGCGGTCGCGGTTAGGCGCGTAGCGCACCACGGGCCGGGCGACGATGGTGATCCCGGCGTCGGCCAGCTGCGCGCGCTCCTCGCGCGTGAGTTCGTCGTTGCTGCGCGGCAGCAGGGTGATGTCATCGGTGAAGGTGCGCAGGAACAGTGCCTCGGCGGCGCCCTGCCCGTCGCAGCCAATCACCGCCACGCGGTGGTCGATGTGCTCGTAGCCGTCGCAGACCGGGCAATAGCGCAGCACCCCGGCCTCGATCGCGGCCTCGTGGACCTCATGCGGCAGCGGGATCTGTTCCAGGCGCAGCCCGGTGGCAAGCACCAGCGCGCGGGCATGCAGGCGCTGGCCATCCTTCAGCGTCAGCGTGAATCCCGGGTCCCGACCCTCCACTCCGGCCGCGGCCGCCACGACCTCGGCTTCGAGGACTTCGGCGCCGTAGCGTCCGGCGTGCCCCTGCATGCGCTCCAGCAGCTCGGGACCGGCCACGCCGTCCGGAAACCCGGGCGCGTTGTGGGTCAGCGGAATGCGCGCCGCGCGCGAGCGGCCGTCATGCACCACCAGCACCCGGCGGCGGAACCGCGCGAGGTAGAGCGCGGCGGACCAGCCGCCCGGCCCCGCTCCCACCACGATGCAATCCCAGCATTCGCCCGGCTGCAGGTCCGGGGCGCTCACGGGGTGACCCGCAGCGTACGCTTGAACAAGGCAAGCATCCGCGCCCACGCCTCCGTGGCAGCCGCTTCGTCGTAGCGTGGCGTGGTGTCGTTGTTGAAGCCGTGCTGGGTACCGGCGGGCTGGAAGAGCGCATGGCGCACGCCGGCCGCCTTCAGCGCCTCCGCGTACGCCGGCCATGCGGCGTTGATCCGTTCGTCGTCGGACGCCAGCACGACCAGCAGTTCGGCGCGGATCTTCGCCACCTCCTCCAGCGGCGCCGCACTGCCGTAGAACGGCACCGCGGCGGCGAGGTCCGGCAACTGCGTGGCCAGGTAATTGGCCATGCCGCCGCCGTAGCAGAATCCGACCACGCCCATGCGCCCGTTGCCGCCCTCGATGCCCTGGAGGAGCCTCGCCGCGGCAATGAAATCCTCGCGGGTGCGGGCCTGGTCGAGGCCCTGGAACAGCTTGCGCGCGGCGTCTTCGTCGCCCGGATAGCCGCCCAGCGGAAACAGCGCATCCGGCGCGAACGCGATGTACCCGGCCAGCGCCAGGCGCCGCGCCACGTCCTCGATGTGCGGGTTGAGGCCACGGTTCTCATGCACCACCAGCACCGTGGGCAGTGGCCCGCCGGCACCTGCTGGACGGACGAGGTAGCCGCGCGCGCGGCCATAGCCCTGCGGGGAATCGAACTCGAGATGGCGCGCGTCCAGCCGGGCGTCGTCGGGCTTGACCTGCTGCGCCAGGGCGAACTGCGGGGACAGTGCCGCCAGCAGGCCCGCCGCCGTGGTCGCGCCCGCGGTGAAGCGCGCGGCGCCGGCCAGGAACCCGCGCCGGTCGATGTCGCCATGCACGTACCGGTCGAACAACTGGAGGACGGCGGGGTCGAAATCGGCTGCGGTCTTGCGCGGCGGAACAGGCATGTCGGCGTCCGGTGTTGGCGATGACCGCCGCATCCTAGCAAGCGCGCGCATGCACGGCGTCTGCGCCAGAGTGCCCGCACAACGTCGCGCTGACGTCACTGAATACACGCCACGACGCGCGGAATTGCCGTCAAAAGTCGTTCAAACGTTGCACGTTGGCCGAACTTCGGCGGCGTAGCTGGCGGTTTCCCGCCAGTTATCGTATAATGCACGTTCCTTCCGCCACCGCCATTCCCTTACGGGCCGTGGCCGCATGTCTGCAACACGCAGCCCCATCAGCACGAGGAGACGCATGTCCAGCAAGACCACCCCGACCGCAGTCAAGCCAACGACCCCTTCACGCGTGTTCGCCGCCAGCTCCCGTGGCGCGCAGAACGCCAGCCTCAGCAGCGACACCATCGCCGCCGACATCGCGGCGTTCAAGACCCATGGGGGCCGGATCGAGGTCCTCGGCATCACCCCGCTCCGCACCCAGGCGCAGGGCCCGGCGTTCCGCTCCAAGAGCACCGCCAAGCGCGCCACGGCAACCGCGGCACGCGCCGCGACCGCGACAGTGGTCGCACCCGCCGCGACCAAGAAGAAGAAGTCCGCCGGCTGAGACGGCCGGTGCCCGCGCCGGGTCAATCGACTTCGGCCGCCGCCTCGCGTCCCTGCTGGCGGATCAGGGCTTCCTCGCGCGCGTCATTGATCGCCTCGCGCACGCTGTCCAGGTCGGCAACGCGCTCATCGTGCACGAAGGTGCCGGTGAGCACGGAGTCCGGCCGCAGTTCACCCGCTTCGAACAGCGCCCACATCTCCTCGCCGTACCAGGTATCCAGCAGCTCCGGCGCCCATTGGCCCAGGCCCGCGGTGAGGTTGTTGACGTCGCGCAGCAGCATGGTGCGCGCGGCGTTGTTGCCGCCCGCGCTGACCACCTGCGGGAAGTCGATGACCACCGGCCCGTCCGGGCCGACCAGGACGTTGTACGGCGACAGGTCGCCGTGGATCAGCCCGCAGCACAGCATCAGCACCACCTGGCGCACCAGCACCGCGTGATACGCGCGTGCCTGCTCCGCGGTGAGTTCAACCTCGCCGAGCCGTGACGCCACGAATCCATCGGCGTCGGTGACCATTTCCATCACCAGCACGCCGTGGTGGAAGCCGTGCGGCTCGGGCACGCGCACGCCGGCATCGCGCAGCTGGTACAGCGCCTCGACCTCGGTGTTCTTCCACGCCTCTTCCTGCTGCCGACGCCCGTAGCGGGAGGCCTTGCCGATCGCACGCATCTCGCGGCTGCCGCGCACCTTGCGGCCTTCCTGGTACTGCACGCGCTGCTGGAAGCTGCGCTGTGCCATGTCCTTGTAGACCTTCGCGCAGCGCAGCTCGCCGCCGGCGCGCACTACGTACACCGCTGCTTCCTTGCCGCTCTTGAGGGGGCGCACGACCTCGTCGATGACGCCGTCGTCGATCAGCGCCTGCAGCGGGGCTGGGGTTCTCATTCAGTTCCTGGGGGCGTGGCGCGGGATCGCGCCGAAGCCGGCCATTCTCGCATTACCCGGTCGCAGGCCATGAACGGCTACCAGACCAGGTCGTCGGGCACCTTGAAGCGGCTGTACCAGTCATCGTCGGCGGCATCGGACTGCGGTGGCGCGCTGCGCGCATGGTCCAGCGCGATCATCGCCGGGTCGCGGGCCCCGACCTTCTCCGCGGCGGCGCGCGGGATGATGGCGTAGCCGCCGTCGTGGCAGGCGACCACCAGGCTGCCGGCGGCAAGCTGGCGACGCACCGCATCGGTCACCGGCAGGGTGCGGATCGCCCCTGCATGGGTGAACCGGTAGTCGATCGTGCCGTCCACGGCGAGCCGGTTCTGTTCCACGATCTGCCGCACCTGCGCCCGCAGTTCCTGCGCCCGCGCCTGCTCGTTGCGTTCGGCGGACAGCGCGCGGTCGCGCTCGATCTTGTCCAGTCGCGCGCGTTCCAGCGCGGCCTTGCCTTCATCGGCGGGTGGCGGGGACTTGGCATGGCGCTGGCGGGTCTGCTCGCGCGCCACCTGGTCGACCCTGGACTTCTTCGCCAGTCCGGCCTTGAGCAGTTGTTCCTGCAGTGGATTGCGCATGTCGGTGCCCTTGCATGGTGCCGCCCCGATGATACGCGGCCCGCGCCGACCGCGCCCCGCCAGGCCGCGGCGGATGACCCGGCCATGAACCCGGGTGCCTTTCGCCGGGCCGGATGACGCAGGTCAAGGAGCTGCCGGCAGACGCGCGGCAGACTGCATGCATCACGAAAACCAACGTCACCGGAGATCATCATGAAGAAGTCCATTCCCGTCCTTGTCGGCCTCGCGCTCCTTTCCGCGGGCGGGCTGGCCAGCGCCGCCAACTGCAGCATCGTGCTCGACAGCAACGACCGCATGCAGTACGACCAGAAGAGCATCGAGGTGTCGGCCGGCTGCGCGACGGTGACCGTCGAACTCAAGCACAGCGGCAAGCTGCCCAAGACGGCGATGGGCCACAACGTGGTGATCACCACCGAAGCCGACGCCACGCCGGTGGCACAGGCCGCGGTGAAGGCAGGCGCCGCGAATGGCTACGTACCGGCGGGCGACAAGCGCATCATCGCCGCCACCAAGATGCTCGGCGGCGGTGAGAGCACCAAGATCACGTTCCCGGGCCGCGCGCTCAAGGCCGGCAGCGACTACGCGTTCTTCTGCTCGTTCCCGGGCCACTCGGCGCTGATGCGCGGCAAGCTGGTGGTCAAGCCCTGAGCCGTTGCGCCCTGCTCCACGACGGACATGCCGGCCTCGCGCCGGCATGTTTTTTTGCGTGTGCAAGATTCCTGCACGGCATGCATTCAAACACTTGATTGGGGTCAAGGCGTGCGCGTCGCGGCACCTGTAGATTTTTCGGCAACGGGGGAAAGGCCCCCATGGAGCTGGAAATGAATGTCCTGAAGACCACGCTGCTCTCAGCGGCCCTCGCACTTGCCTGCGGCGCATTCGCCGCCCCGCCGGCATACGCCGTGGATGCGCTCGAACTCATGCAGTCCACCATCGACCAGGCCCCCGACCTGTCGGCACTCGCCGAGCACAAGGTGCAGCTGGTGCGGCCGCCGTTCGTGCACGCGCACGACCAGGTCGCACCCGGCGCGCCGCGGCTGGTGAAGTTCACCCTGCCGATCGAGGAAAAGGAAATCGTGATCGACGACAAGGGCACGCGCATGCACGCGATGACCTTCGGCGGTTCGATCCCCGGCCCGATGATGGTGGTGCACGAGGGCGACTACGTCGAACTCAAGCTGATCAACCTGGCCAGCAACAGCATGCCGCACAACATCGATTTCCACGCGGCCACCGGCGCGCTGGGTGGTGGCGACTTCACCGTCGTCTCGCCGGGCGAGGAAGTCACGCTGCGCTGGAAGGCGACGCGCTCCGGCACCTTCATCTACCACTGCGCCCCGGGTGGCTCGATGACGCCGTGGCACGTGGTACAGGGCATGCACGGCACGATCATGGTGCTGCCGCGCGACGGCCTGAAGGATGGCGACGGCAAGCCGCTGCGTTACGACCGCGCCTACTACGTCGGCGAGACGGACTTCTACATCCCGCGCGACGCCGATGGCAACTTCCGCTCCTATGGCAGTTCCGCCGAATCGCTGCCCGACACGCTGGCCACCATGCGCACGCTTACGCCTTCGCACATCGTCTTCAACGGCGCGGTCGGCGCGCTCACCGGCGAGAACGCGATGACGGCGAAGGTGGGTGAAACGGTGCTGTTCGTGCACTCGCAGGCCAACCGCGACACGCGTCCGCACCTGATCGGCGGCCACGGCGACTACGTCTGGGAGGAGGGCAAGTTCGACAACGCGCCGATGAAGGACCTCGAAACCTGGTTCATCCGCGGCGGTTCGGCGGGCGCAGCGTTGTACACGTTCCTGCAGCCGGGGCTGCACGTGTACCTCAACCACAACCTGATCGAGGCGGTGGAACTGGGTGCCGCGGGACACGTCCAGGTCTCCGGTGATCGCTGGAACCACGACCTGATGACGCAGCCCGCCAAGACGGGCCCGATCCGCCCCGACACGGACCTGTCGATGCCGGTCGCGCGCTGACGCGGTCCGCGCAGAGGCGGCAACACGCAAGGGCACCGCGATCGCGGTGCCCTTCGCGTTTGCGGCGTCATGACGCTCCTGGAACGCGCGCGGCGGCGCGCCAACCGTCAGCGCGCCAGCCACCGCCAGGGCAGTTCGACGGCCTTGGAAATCCCGATGCGCGGCGTGGCCCGCAGTGGTCCCCCGCCGCGAAAGCCGTCGTCGAAGATGCCCACGCGCGTGCTCTCCACCAGGTCTTCACCGTCGAACGTGCCGTCGATGCCCAGCGCCTGGGTCAGTTTTCCCGGCCCGTTGGCGAGGTCGGCATCACGCGACGCGCGCGGCCGCGCCGCACGCATGGCCTCGATGCCGGCCAGCGGCAGCAGCCCACGCATCAGCACGCCCGAACCATCGCCACAGGTCGCGTTGCAGCACCAGTGGATGCCGTAGCTGAAGTAGACATACAGGTGGCCCGGCGGGCCGAACATGGTGGCGTTGCGCTTTGTCGGCCCGCGGAAGGAGTGCGCCGCGGGATCGTCGCGCCCGCGATAGGCCTCGACCTCGACGATGCGACCGGCGCGGCCATCGGCCACGCGCAGGATCCGGTGCACCAGCGTCGGCGCTACGTCGAGCACATCGCGGTCGAAGAAGCTTCGGGGAAGGCGCGTCATGCCGGGCACGTCGTGGGCGGTGGGCGTGGCATCAGGGGCGCCATCCTGCCACGCCGACCCGGCCACCATCGCCACGCGGTCTTCGCACACTGCGGCCTGGGGCATGATGTGCGGCGGGGACCCACGGAGGCGCGCGATGACGCCATGGCTGGTGGTACTGCTGGACCTGCTTGGCACCTTCGCCTTCGCCATCAGCGGCGCGACGCTGGGCGTGCGCAAGCGCCTGGACTTCTTCGGCGTCATGGTGCTGGCGTTCGCGGCCGCAACCGCCGGCGGCATAGCACGCGACACCCTGCTTGGTGCCACGCCGCCCATTGCGCTGGCCGACTGGCGCTACCTCGCGGTGTCGGCGGTGGCCGGAGTCACCGTGTTCTTCGGCTATGAGCAGGTGGAACGCATGCGCAACCCGGTGCAGCTGTTCGATGCGGTGGGCCTGTCCCTGTTCGCGGTCACCGGCGCGGCCAAGGCGCTGGCCTTCGGGCTGGGCGGCACCGGCGCGGTGCTGCTGGGCATGCTGTCGGGCATCGGCGGTGGCATCGTGCGCGACGTGCTGGTGGCCGAAGTGCCGGCGGTGCTGCATCGCGAACTGTATGCCGTGGCCGCGGGGGCCGGCGCAGCCTGCGTGGTGGGCGGCGTGGCGCTGGGCTTCCGGCCGGGTCCCGCGATGGTGGCCGGTGCCGCACTGTGCTTCGTGCTGCGCTTCCTCGCCATCCGGCGCGGATGGCAGCTGCCGGTGGCCCGCAATCCCGGGGAATGACCGCCGGCGATGCGACCGCGGCATCGGCGTCAGCCGCCGCCGCCGAACAACGACGCCTGCGCCGGCGGGTACACCAGGCGTCCGTCCACCACGCGTGCGGGCGAGGTCCAGGGGTGCGGCGTGGGTGCGCTGGCGCCCAGGACGTGCAGGACCTCGACGCCGCGCAGCTTGAGCACGTCCGCCACCAGCGCGCGGTGGCAGCGCCACCACAGCAACTCCGCGCACATCAGTGCGCTGCGCCGACGCGACGCCATCTGCAGCGTGACCGCCAGCCCTTCGGCGAATTCGGCGCTGTCCAGGTGGTCCGCGTAGCCCTGGAAGGAGGCGTTGCGCCAGCCCGTGTTCAGCGAGCCGGGACGCGCCCTGCGGCGTCCGCCAAGCTGCGGCAGCCAGGCGTATTCGATGTCGCGCGCCGGCAGGCTGTCGGCGAGCGCCTCGCGCGCAAACCACGGATGGCGGCGCGAGCCCGGGAAGCGCCGCACGTCGAGGATCGCCTCGATGCGGTGCTGCGCGAGCATCGCCACGAAATCGTCGAACGCCAACGTTGAATGCCCGATCGTCCAGATCGTCGCGACATCGGGCGCTGGTGCGTCACCTGGCATGCCGCGACGGTAGGCGGCCCCCGGCCATCAGCGCGTGAATGACTGGTCCGCGAGCTGCAGCCCGCTGCTGAACTCACGGCGCCGGCCATCGAGCGGATCGTCGAACGCGAGCGAGTGCGCGAGCAGCTGCAGCGGCCGCGCGTGGTCATCGGCCACGGCAGCGTGCAGCTCCGGATACAGCGGGTCATTGAGGATCGGCGCACCGAGTGCGGCCATGTGCACGCGCAGCTGGTGCTTGCGGCCGCTGACCGGGCGCAGCCGGTAGCACCACGCGCGCTCGCCGCGTTCGACCACGTCCAGCCAGGTCTCGCTGTTGGCTTCACCAACGACCTCGCGCATGCGGAAGAACGGCTCGCCGCGCTCCAGGCGGCTGCGGTGCACCTGCGGGAACGCCAGCGCGGGCAGCGGCGGCGCCAGGGCCAGGTAGGCCTTGTCGATGCGCCTCTCGCGGAACAACGCATGGTAGCGCGCACGGCTGTCGCGGTTCGCCGAGAACAGCACCAGTCCCGCGGTCAGGCGATCAATGCGGTGCAGCGGCACCAGGTTTTGGTTGCCGAGCCGCCGCACCAGCCGTCCGACCAGGGTCTCCCGCACGTAGGCGCCGGTGGGCGCGACCGGCAGGAAATGCGGCTTGTCGGCGACCACCAGGTGCGCGTCGACATGCAGCACCGCCTCGGTGACGGGAATGCGCGGCTCGTCGGCGACTTCGCGGAAGTAGCGGATCTCGGCTCCAGTCCGGTACGGCGCGGTCACCGCGAGCGGCCGGCCATCGGCATCCAGCACGCGGCCGCGTGCGAAGCGGTCCAGCCAGGCCGTGCGGTCGATCGCGGGAAACCGCTCGCAAAGGGCTTCGAGCACCGTCGCCCAGGGGCCTGGCGGCAGCTGCAGCCGGCTGGCGGGAACGTCGCCCTGCGACACCCGGCTCAGCCCAGCCACGCGCCGCCGGCACGCTGGCTCATCGCGCCAGCAGCACGATCTTGCCGGTGTGACGACCGCTCTCGAGCCACGCATGCGCCTCGGCCGCCTGCGCCAGCGGGAACGTGCGGTCGACCACGGCGCGCACCTGCCCCGACTCGATCCACGGCCACGCCACGCGCTCGACCTCGGCCGCGAGCCGCGCCTTCTCGTCGGCGCTGCGCGGACGCAGCATGGAGCCGGTGATCACCGCCTGCTTGCGCATCACCGTCGCCACCGGAACCTGCAGTTCATTGCCGCCCTGGGCGGCGATGTAGACGATGCGGCCACCGGTGTTGAGCGCGTCGAGCGTCGCGGCGAAGTATGGTGCGCCGACCATGTCCACGGCCACGTCGATGCCGCCCGCGGCTACCGCAGCCGCAGCGAAATCCTCACGCGTGGTGTCCACCGCCACGTCGGCACCGAGCGCGCGCGCGGCGGCCGCCTTGTCCGCGCCGCGCGCGGTGGCCACGACGCGTGCGCCGGCGGCCTTCGCCATCTGGATCGCGGCCACGCCGATGCCCGACGTCGCGCCGTGAACCAGCAACGTCTCGCCGGCACGCAGCGCGCCGTGCTCGAACACGTTCGCGTACACCGTGAACAACGTCTCCGGCAGCGCCGCGGCCTGCACGAAATCCAGCCCCGCCGGCACCGGCAGCGCGTGGCGCGCGTCGACCAGCGCATACCCGGCGTAGCCGCCGCCGCCGAGCAGCGCGCAGACCCGGTCGCCGACTTTCCAGCGGCCCGCGGCTTCGACCACCTCGCCGGCGACTTCCAGCCCCAGGGTGTCGGGCGCACCCGGCGGCGGCGGATAGCGGCCGGTGCGCTGCAGCACGTCGGGGCGGTTCACGCCGGCCGCGTGCACCCGCAGCAGCAGCTCACCCTCGCGCGGTCGCGGGCGCGGCACTGTCACCGCATGCAGGGCCTCGGCGGGGCCGGAGCCACCGCGGATGGCGATCGCAGTCATCGTGTCCGGCATCCGGATGCTCCGCAACGTGGGGCCCACACGGTACACCGCCCGCGGCGCGCGCCGGCCGTCTTCACACCCAACGCCCACGCGGCGCGCGACCATCGCCCGGTCTACAACGCAAAGAGGTTGACATGAAGACTTCGATCGCACTCCTCGCCGCCGCCTGCGCCCTGTCGCTGGCTGCGTGCGGCAACAACGAACCGGGCACCGACACCAGCGCCACCCCGGGCCCGTCCACGGCACCGGTGGCGACCACCCCCCCGGTCGAAGCGCCGCCGGTCGAGACCCCCGCTGACACCATGCCGCCAGCGACGTCCGAAGCGCCCGCCACCGGCACCAGCGGCAAGCCGAACGCCGTGGTGGACAACTGCAAGACCACCATCGAAGGCAACGATGCGATGCAGTACAACGTCGGCGCGATCGTGGTGCCGGCCTCGTGCAGCGAATTCACCATCACCCTGCAGCATGTCGGCAAGCTGCCGGTCGCCGCCATGGGCCACAACGTCGTGATCAGCAGCGAGTCCAACATGATGGGCGTCAACGCCGACGGTATCGCCGCGGGTGCGGGTGCAAGCTTCGTCAAGGCCGACGATTCACGCGTGGTCGCGCACACCGAGATGATCGGCGGCGGCCAGAGCACGTCCGTCACCTTCCCGGTATCCAAGCTCCAGGATGGCGGACCGTACATGTTCTTCTGCAGCTTCCCGGGCCATGCGGCACTGATGAAGGGTTCCATCAGCGTCGGCTGATACCGACCCGATGTCCGCGATGCCAGGGAGGGCGTCGCGGCCATGGCGCGGCACGCCGCCCATGGCGCTCATTGCCTGTCGGCGAACGCCTCGGCCAGATAGTCGATCATCACCCGCACCTTGGCCGGCGGGCGCCGGTCCGGCGGATACAGCACATGGATCCCGCCAAGGTCGACGACCGGCCGGTCCAGCTCGAGCGCCACCAGCTCGCCGCGCTCCAGCGCCGTGGCGACGATGAAGTCAGGCTGATAGATGATGCCCTGCCCGCCCACCGCCGCCGCCAGCAGCGCGTCGCCGTTGTTGGCCATCAGGTTGCCCGAAGCCGGCACGCGGAATTCGCCACGCAGGCCAAAGGCCCAATGGCTGCCGTCCTGCATGGCCGTGAGCGTGTAGCCCAGGCAATTGTGTTGCGCCAGTTCTGCGATGCGCCGCGGCAGCCCGCGGCGGTCGAGATAGGTCGGCGCCGCGCACACGCGCATCGCGCAGTCCGCTAGCCGCCGCGCCTGCAGCGGACTGTCGGCCAGCCGCCCGATGCGGATCGCCAGGTCCCAGTTGTCGGCAATCACGTCCAGCTGTGCATCGCTCAGGCCAAGCTCGACCCGAACTTCGGGATGCAGCCGCGCGAACGCCGGCATCAACGGCGCGATGAAACGGCTGCCGAACGACAGCGGCACGTTCATGCGCAGCAGCCCACTCGCCTTGACGCGCTGCGATGCGGCCTCCGCCTCGGCTTCGTCGATCTCGGCAAGGATGCGCTGGCAGGCATCGAGGTAATTGCTGCCGGCCTCGGTGAGTGCAAGGCGGCGCGTGGTGCGATGGAACAGCTTGACGCCCAGCCGCGCTTCCAGCGCATTGACATGCTTGGTCGCCATGGCCGGCGACATGCCCAACTGGCGTGCGGCCGCGGACAGGCTGCCGGCAGCAGCCGCACGCACGAACACCCGCATGCTGGTGATGCGATCCATCCCGCCTCCTACTGTCAGTGCGAAGTCTTGGTCGATACTAGCCGGTTCTCCACCTCCGGGTCGCGACCCATACTGGACCCATCGATCAGCGGAGACACCTCATGATGACCAGTGACAACCGCCGTGACCCGGGCCAGCCTGCCCGGATGCCGGTGTTCTTCATCCCCCATGGCGCCGGCCCATGCTTTTTCATGGACTGGAATCCCGCCGACACCTGGAACCGGATGGCGGCTTTCCTCAAGGGCGTGTCCGCGACGCTTCCGGCGCGGCCCAAGGCCATCGTGCTGGTCTCCGGCCACTGGCTGGAGCCCGGCTTCAACGTCACCGGCAGCGCACGCCCGCCGCTCATCTACGACTATTCCGGCTTCCCGCCGCACACCTACGAGCTGGCGTATCCCGCACCGGGCAGCCCGGCGCTCGCCGAACAGGTCGCGGGGCTGCTTGGCCAGGACGGTGCAACCGCGCGGGTGGACGGCGGACGCGGCTTCGACCACGGCGTGTTCATCCCGCTGAAGCTGATGTTCCCCGCGGCGGACATCCCGGTGGTGCAGCTGTCGCTGCGCGCCGACCTCGACCCGGGTGCCCACCTCGAGGCGGGCCGCACGCTGGCCGCACTGCGCGACGAAGGCGTGCTGATCATCGGCAGCGGCATGAGCTTCCACAACATGCGCGGCTATGGCGATGCGCGCTTCACGCCGGTCTCCGCCGAATTCGACGCCTGGCTGACCGCCGCCGTGGAACACGCGCCTGCGGAACGCGACGCCCTGCTCGCCGACTGGACCCAGGCGCCGCACGCGCGGCTGTGCCATCCACCGGGCGGCGAGGAACACCTGCTTCCGCTGCTCGTCGCCGCGGGCGCTGCCGCCGACTCCGAGGGCCGCAAGGTCTACTCGGAGACTGTCATGGCCACCACCATTTCCGCATTCCGCTTCGGCTGAGCACGCGCCGCGGCACACGAGGAGCAAGCAATGAAGATCGACCTTTCGGGCAAGACCGCCATCGTCACCGGGTCCACCGGCGGCATCGGTCTGGCCATCACCAGCGGACTGGCGGACGCAGGCGCACGCGTCACCATCGTCGGCCGCACGCAGGCGCGCGTGGATGACGCCCTCGCCACGCTGCGCGCCCACGCCGCCGGCGCCGATGTGAGCGGCGTGGTCGCCGACGTCGGCATCGCCGACGGCTGCGCCACGCTGATCGCCGCGCGGTCCGACGCCGACATCCTGGTCAACAACCTCGGCATCTATGGCGCGCAGGAATTTTTCGCCATCGACGACGCGCTGTGGAGCGAGTACTTCGAGGTCAACGTGCTCAGCGGCGTGCGCCTGGCGCGGCACTACGCGCGCGGCATGCGCGACCGCGGCTGGGGGCGGATCCAGTTCATCTCCAGCGAATCGGCGCTCAACATCCCCGCCGAGATGGTGCATTACGGGGTGAGCAAGGCCGCGCTGCAGGGCCTGTCGCGCGGGCTGGCCAAGGTGCTCGCCGGCACCGGCGTCACCGTCAACACCATCCTGCCGGGCCCCACGCGCACCGGGGGCGCGATCGCGATGATGGCCGACCTGGCCGCGGAGCGCGGCGTGCCGGCATCGGACATGGAAGCCTTGTTCCTCGCCGAAAACCGCCCGTCCAGCCTGCTGAAGCGCTTCGCCACGCCCGAGGAAGTCGCCAACATCTGCGTCTACGCCGCGTCGCCGCAGGCCAGCGCCACCACCGGCGCGGCGCTGCGGGTCGAAGGCGGCATCGTCGAAAGCATCGCCTGAGGCTGATCGGCGCACACGCCGGCCCAGGTCGCACCGGCATGGCTGATGGGTCGCCCCGCAGTCACCGCGCCGATCGCCAGCGCCACCAGCGCGGCGCAGTTCGACGAGTTGATGGGCGCGGCCCGGCGCGGCCCGCGCTCAGCCTGCGTGCGACAACGCGAATGCGATCGCGGCGCACACCGCCGCCACCTGCGCGGCGTTGCACTGTGCCGGCGTGGCGGCCGGGCTGTCGGGATAGACCTCGGTGGTCGTGGTATAGCGTGCGCCGGTGATGCCCGCGCACAGCCCCAGCGACGCGAGCGGGTAGCGGATGACGCCGGGTGCCACCACCGGCGAGCCGATGATGTCGCCGTTGTCATCGGCAGGCGCGATGTGGGTGACCGCGGCCACGGCGTCGATCACCGCATGCTGGAATGCCGGCTGCGGATGCACGCTGTCGTCCACCAGGTAGAAACCGTCGGGGATGCCGCCCGGCTCGAACGGTTTGCCGTCGCGGGCGGCCAGCGCCGGACGGAACTCGCTTTCGTCGCTGTCGGTGGTCTCGTGCAGGTCGATGTGCATCAGCACGCGGTCGCGCAGGGGCGCGACAAGCTGCATCAACGCAGCGGATTCCCGCACCGGGCTGTCGACGCGGAAGGAGCGGTTGGGATCGATGGCGTCGGCATTCCAGCGTTGGATGCGTTCGTAGCCCCATGGACTGACGCACGGCACCACCAGCAGGTTGGCGCGGCCCGCATATTCCACGGCGCGCTGGTCCAGGAACTGCAGCGCGCCCTGCACGCCGCTGGTCTCGTAGCCATGCACGCCGCCGGTGACCAGCATGACCGGCAGCGCGTCGTCCCAGCCGCGGCTGCGTACTGCGAACAGCGGATACCGGCCGTCGTGCCCGTGGTCCAGCACGCCGTACTGCTGCACGTCGAAGCGATCGCGCAGGCGGTCGATCGCGGCGACGACCTCATCGGCATAGCTGCGCTGCACCTGCTGGCGTGAGCGCCATTCCGACTTCTCGCGCGGGCCCCAAGGCTCGCCGGGAATGCCGATGGGTCCGGGGTTCGCGTGAATCGTCATGCTGCCTGCTTCGCGAGAAATGCCAGCAGCGCCTGGTTGAAGGCATCGGCATGGCTGAGGTTGCAGCCGTGTGGCGCGTCGGCCAGGACCACCAGCTCGCTGCCTGGGATGGCCGCATGCGTGCGCTTGCCGGATCCTTCGAACGGCACGTTGCCGTCGCTGTCGCCGTGCAGCACCAGCGTCGGGACGCTGACCTTGGCCAGATCGCCGCGGAAGTCGGTGGTGGCGAAGGCCTTCATGCAGCCCAGCGCAGCGGCCTGGTCGGACTGCCTGCAGAGCGCGATGGCCTCCTGGCGCTGCGCCTCGGTCACCTTCAGTTCGCCGTTGGCGCTGAAGAAGGTGGTGGTGAATTTGTCGAAGAAGGCCTCGCGATCCGCCCTCAGGCCGTCTTCCTTCTCCTTCGCCGCGTCCTGCGTCAGGGGACCGTCCGGATTGTCCTCGGTCTTCATCAGGTACGGCGGCACGGCCGAGGCGAACACGACGCTGCGCAGGCGGTCTTCGCCGTGGTTGGCCACATAGCGCGCCACCTCGCCACCGCCATCGAGAATCCGACGAGGGTGACGTCGCGAAGGTCGAGATCCTCGATGACACCGGCGAGATCCGCGGCCAGGGTGTCGTAGTCGAAGCCGTCCGCGGGCTTCGCCGAACGCCCGAAGCCGCGGCGGTCATACGCCACGACACGGAACCCCGCGGAGCGCAGGGGCCCGACCTGTGCGCTCCACGAGTCGGCCGACAGCGGCCAGCCATGGATCAGCACCACGGGGCGTCCATCGCCGCCGCTGTCCTCGACGTGCAGGCGGACGCGGTCCGGGTTCTTGTTGGAAGCGGGCATGGGGAATCCTTGCAGGTGACATGGGCCGGCGGGCGCCGGACCCTGCGATGGTCGCGGATGCGACGTTAAGACGCGGTCCCGCTGCACGGCATGATCCCGGTCAAGGCGGAGTCCCCGCTTCTGCGCCACCCTTGGCACGATCGGAACAGAGGACCCGGCCTTGAGCATCCCTCCCATCGAAATCGATGCCGTGCTGGTCGCGCGCGCCCTGGAGCTCGGGGTCGACGAGTTCCGGCAGCTGATGGCGGACAGCAAGATTTCCGTCCTGTGCGAACGCGGGACCGGCGAAGACGCGGGGCACTATCGCGCGAGCTTCTATTACGGCGCGCGACGCGCGCGGTTCGTGGTTGACGGGAAGGGGCGGCCGCGACCGGACAGCCCGGAGCCGTCATGATCGAAGAGCCTCAGTCCTTGCCTTTGAGCAGCGACTTGAGGCCGGCGAACGGGTTTGAAGTGGCCGATGCGGGCGCATCCTCCGCGGCCAACGCGCTGACGCCGGTATGGTCGAGCTGGCGCGAGTGCTCGTTGTCGTGGCAATACACGCAGAGCAGCTCCCAGTTGCTGCCATCGGCCGGGTTGTCGTCGTGGTTGTGGTTGCGGTGGTGCACGGTGAGTTCGCGCAGGTTGGTGCGGGTGAACTCGCGCGCGCAGCGTCCGCAGATCCACGGGTACATCTTCAGCGCGCGCTCGCGGTAGCCCAGGTCGCGCTGCTCGGCGCTGCGGCGCGCCTCGGCCACGATGCGGTCGAGCCTGGCCTCGTCGGGTACGCGTGTGGACATGTCGGTTTCCGGGCTCGGTGGCCGAGAAGCGTAGCACCGGGCCGGACAGCGGTCAGCGCGCCTCGGGGCCTGGCGGCGGCGACTGCAGCATGCGCTGCAGGTCGGCATCCTTCTCGTCCCACATGCCGTTCATCCATCGCTGGAATCGGGCGCGCACGGCGCGGTCATCGCGCGAGCCGCCACCGGACAGGTCGGCGGGGATCTCACGCTGCCGCACCAGCACGTTGATCGCGGGGACGCGTCCCCCCATCAGGTCCACCAGCGTCGGGCGACCGCCGGGGTAGGCGATGGTCACGTCGAGCACGGCATGCAGCCCGCCACCCATGGCGTCGATCACGTACGACACGCCACCGGACTTCGGCTTCAGCAGGTGCCGGTACGGCGAGGCCTGCGCGGCATGTTTTCCAGGCGTGAAGCGCGTACCTTCCACGAAATTCATCACCGCCACCGGAATGTCGCGGAATTTCTCGCAGGCGCGCCGCGCCGCTTCCATGTCGCGTCGCCCCAGCTCCGGGTTCTTGGCGATCTCGCGGCGCGTGTAGCGGCCCATGAACGGGAAATCCAGCGCCCACCACGCCAGGCCCAGCACCGGCACCCAGAACAGCTGGCGCTTGAGGAAGAACCGCAAGAGCGGGATGCGGCGGTTGAACACCTTCTGCAGCACCACGATGTCCACCCAGCTCTGGTGGTTGGCCAGCACCAGGTAGTGCCCGTCGACCTGCAGGTGCGCGTCGACCACCACGTCGAAACGGGTGCCGCTGAAAAGGTCGATCAGCGCGGTGTTGACCGCGATCCAGTTCTCCGCCGCACCGGTCAGCAACGGGTTGGCCGCCAGGCGCACGCGCCGGAACGGCAGCAGCGCCTTGACCAGGGCCACCGCCAGCAAGGGCAGCGCATGCACCAGCGTGTTGATGACCACCAGCACGAACACCAGCGTCGCGCGCAGCGCGCCCATCAGCGGCACGCTCCGAACGCACCGAGCACGCCGGCGACGTTGGTCCCGATCTCGCGCACAGCGTAGCCGCCCTCCTGCACCAGCACGGTTGGCAGGCCGAGCGAAGCCAGCCGCGCGCCCAGTTGCGGGAACCGCTCCGCGCCGAGCTTGAACGCGCTGATCGGATCGCCCTCGTAGATGTCCACGCCCAGCGAGACCACCAGCGCGTCGGCTCCGAAGTCCGCGATCCGCTGCAGCGCGGTGTCGAGCGCCGCGTCGTACGTGTCCCAGCCGGTGCCGCGCGGCAGTGGGAGGTTGAGGGTGAAGCCTTCGCCCGCGCCCGCGCCGCGCTCGTCGGCGTAGCCCAGGAAATACGGGTATTCCGTCTCCGGCGTGCCATGGATGGACACGAACAGCACGTCGTCGCGCTCCCAGAAGATGTCCTGGGTGCCATTGCCGTGGTGGTAGTCGACGTCGAACAGGGCCACCTTGCCGAAGCCGCGCTCACGCAGCTGCTGCGCGGCGAGCGCGGCGTTGTTGAGGAAGCAGTACCCGCCGTACACGCTGCGGCCGGCGTGGTGACCCGGCGGGCGGCACAACGCGTACGCGGATCGCTCACCCTCGGCGACCAGCGCGGCGGCGGTCATCGCGCACTGCGCCGCCGCGAACGCCGCATCCCAGGTGCCTTCCACGATCGGCGTGCCGGCATCGAATGCGTAATAGCCCATCGCGCCGCTGATGCCGGACGGCACGCGATCGCGGCGCAGCCCGCGCGCGGGAAAGCCGCTGGGCAACATGAAACCGTCGCGCCCGTCCTCGCGCCAGCGCGCATGCGCGGTGCGCAGGAACGCGACGAAGTCCGCATCGTGCACCGCCAGCAACGCCTCCGGGTCGAAGTCCCGCGGCGCCACGAGCGCATGCCCCGCATCCACCAGCGCCTCGCGGATGTACTCGGCGCGCGCCGGCATTTCGTAGCAGGGCACCAGCGCACCGCGATGGAGCTCCATGCCACCGTCGTGGCGCAGGTGCAAGGGCGAGTGGACGATCTGCATCGGGGCTCCCGGACGGTCTGAGCCGGCAATTCTAGCCACCCGCGGCCATCGCGGGCAGCGCCGCCTGACCGCCGGGCGGTGGGCGGGATTTGCGGCGGGCGTGACTAAAGACCGGCGAGCACCGCGCCGCTGCCCGCTACAGTCGATCCCTTTGGCGCGCCCTGCCCGGGCGCCGGGGAGTGCCGGATGTTGAAGCGTTGCGCGATGCTGTTCTGCCTGGGTGCCAGCGGCCTGTCGGTGGCCGCAGAGCCGGTCGACCTGGACATGGTCAGCCGCATCCGCCAGGAGGCGTTCCACAACTCGCAGGTGATGGCGACCTTCAGCCACCTCACCGAGGCCATCGGCCCGCGCCTTACAAATTCACCGCAGATGGCCGAGGCCAACGCCTGGACGCGCGGCAAATTCAACGAGTGGGGCCTGGCCAACGTGCGTGACGAGGCCTTTGACGGCTTCGGTCGCGGCTGGGAGTTCAGCCACGCCAGCGTGCAGATGCTTGAACCGCGCACCCAGCCGCTGCACGCGCTGCCCAAGGCCTGGACGCCCGGCACCGACGGCCCGGTGGAGGGCGAGGCGATGGTCGTCACCATCAAGACGCGCGAGGACCTGGAGAAGTACAAGGGCAAGCTGGCCGGCAAGATCCTGCTGCTGAGCGAAGCGCGCGAGTACGTGCGCGGCGAAAAGGCCGACTCGCACCGCCACGACGATGCCGGCCTGGCCGAACTGCAGGCGTTCTCCGTGCCCAAGGACGAGAAGGACAGCCGCGCCAAGCGCGCGAAGGAATACACCGAGCGCACCGAGCTGGCCAAGGCGACCAACGAATTCTTCGTCGCCGAAGGCGCGCTGGCTGCGCTGTCGATCAGCGGCTGGGACAACGGCATCATCCGCGTCGGCGGCGGCGGCTCGCGCAAGGCCGGCGAATCGGCGGGCATCCCGGAACTGGCCATGGCGGCCGAGCACTACAACCCGCTGGTGCGCGCCGTCGAGCGCGGCCAGGCGGTGAAACTGCGCGTCAACGTGGGCGCCCGCTTCACCGACGAAGCCGACCAGCCCGGCTACAACACGCTGGCCGAGATCCCCGGGCGCGGTGGCAAGGCCGGCGAGATCGTCATGCTCGGCGCGCACATGGACTCATGGCATACCGGCACCGGCGCGGCCGACAACGCCGCGGGCGTCGCGGTGATGATGGAAGCCATGCGCATCCTCAAGGCGGTGGGCGCGCGACCCGACCGCACCATCCGCGTGGCGCTGTGGAGCGGCGAGGAACAGGGCCTGGTCGGTTCGCAGTCGCACGTGGCGCGCCACTTCGCCGCGCATCCGGAGCCCGTCGATCCGGCGCAGCAGGCGCTGCCCGGCTCGCTGCGCGAACCCACCGGTCCGCTGCAGAAGAAGCGCGACTACGAGCGCTTCTCGGCGTACTTCAACATGGACAACGGCTCGGGCCGCTTCCGTGGCATCTACGCGCAGGAGAACCTGGCCGCGGTGCCGATCTTCCAGGCCTGGCTGGCGCCGTTCCACGACGTGGGTGCGACCACCGTGGCCACGCGCAACACCGGCAGCACCGACCACATTCCCTTCGACCGCGTCGGGCTGCCCGGCTTCCAGTTCATCCAGGACCGGCTGGACTACTTCACCAACGTCCACCACAGCCACCTCGACACCTGGGACCACGTGGAGCCCGAAGACCTCAAGCAGGCCGCGGCCATCGTCGCCTCGTTCGTCTACCACGCGGCCACGCGCGAGGAGCGCATGCCGCGCAAGCCGGTGCTGGAACGCGACTGAGCCGGCTCAGCCCACCGCCCGCAGCGGATCCTCGCGCAGCTCGCCCAGGGCGGGGATGACCAGGGTGGTGTATTCCTCGTAGCGCGCCGCCGGCAGGTCCTGCAGCGCCAGGCGCTCGATGCGCGGTGAGGCGATCGGCAGTTGCGCCGCCTCGTACAGGATCACGTCGTGATCCGCCGGGTACCAGCGCAGCAGCTTGTCGACCAGCGCCTGCAGACCGTCGCGCTCGGCGTGCAGGCGGCGGCACGACAGGTCGCCGGACAGCGCCACCTGCCACAGCAGCACCAGGCCCGCGCTGTCGGGCTGGCGGTCGTAGACCATGAAATGCGTCGCTTCCATCGACTGCACGCCGCGCTTGCCGGGGTCGATGCCGAGGTCGGCGTACAGGCAAGCCTCCGCCGAAATGCCCGGCTCCATGCGCGCCGCGATGCCCCTGGCGCGCGCTTTGTCCAGCACCAGGTGCGGCACGTCGGCAAACACGCCCGGGTGCCCGTAGAACACCGCGCATACGTGCCTGCCCGCGTTGACCTCGGCCATGATCGCCGCGTCGATCTCGCGGTAGGTCTGGCGCCGGTCCTTGCCCGGCGCGTAATGCGCACCGAGGTTGATCGCATCCGGCCGGAAGCGCTGGATCATGCCCAGCGCGAACGGATCCACCAGGCAGAACACGACTTCGGCCTCGCGGATTTCCGACAGGCAACGTTCGCTGGCATGGCGGCCGAACTGGATGCCGCTGCCCACCACCACCAGGCTCCCGGCCGCGGCCCGCGCGCCTGCGGCGGCCGCCGTGCCGGCCAGCACCACGCGGTCCCGCCCGTCGTGCTTGGCGCGGTACAGCGCGCGGTCTGCGCGGTGGATCAGCTGCTCCAGCGAGGCGGTCTCGCCGTCGTCCTGGCAGATGCCGGCACTGACCTTGAACTCGAAGCGCTGGCCGAACACGGTGATCGGCTCGATGCGGCCACGCAGCCGGCCCATGAGCGCTTCGGCGGCCGCCGCTTCCGCGTCGAGCAGGATGGTGAACTCGTCGCCGCCGCTGCGCCCGGCAATGCCCTGCGTGCCGACGATGTCGGTGATCCACGCGCCCAGCGAGCGCAGCGCCTCGTCGCCGGCGGCGTGGCCGTAGCGGTCGTTGACCTGCTTGAACATGTCGATGTCGGCGACGATCGCGGTGAACGGCCGGCCATCGCCGCGCGCACGCGCGAACGCCTTGGCGCCGAGCTTGCGTACCTGTTGATAGTTGTACAGCCGCGTGAGTCCGTCGTGCTCGGACTGCCAGCGGTAACGGCGGCGCTCGCGCATCGAGCGGCGCAGCAGGCCGAACAGCAGGATCGCGGTAACCAGCAACCCGGCCATGCCGCCCGCGAGCAGCCACTGGCGGCGCTGGGTGGCGGTGACCTGCAGCGCGGCGAGTTCCTTCTCCGCTTCGAGCAGCGCGATCTGCTGCTCCTTCAGCCGCGTGTCGAACTCGACCTGCAGGAAGGCCAGCCGTCGCTCGCGGGCATCGCGCTCGGCCGCCTTGGAGGCATCCATGGACCGCCTGTAATGCGCCAGTGCCTGGACCGCATCACCACGCCGCTCGGCCAGCCTGGCAATCAGGCCCTCGGTCTCGGCGATCGCGAGATGCGTCTCCTGCGCGCTGTAGTAGTCGAGCGTGTCGCCCAGCAGCGCCTCCGCCTCGCCGAGTCCGCGGTTGGCTTCGATCAGGCCTTCGGCTACGCCCAGCCGCGCGCTCCAGGCACCGGCCGCGAAACCGGCGGCCTCGAAGTCCGCCAGCGCCTGGCGTGACCAATCCAGGGCCTCGGCATGGCGCCCCTGGCGGGCCAGCATCTTGCCCACGCCGTATTTGCCGTTGGCGATGAACACCACGTCGCCGGCGCGCGTGCAGGCCTCGATCTGGCGGTGCCGCCAGGCCGTCGACTCCTCGATGTTGCCGGCGTGGTCCTCGACGATGGCCACGTCGGTCACCGCCATGCACACCGCCCTGGGGTCGGTGCCGGATTCGACCGCGGCAAGCGCATTGAGCGCGAGCTCGCGTGCCTTGGCGTGTTCGCCGACCAGCGTGTGCAGGTAGCTCGCCGCACCAAGCAGGCCCGGGGCTTCGGCCGGCGCCTGCGACAGGTACGGCAGTCCCTCGCCGAGCAGCGCGAACGCCGCCGTCCAGTTCTCGAGGTTGGCGGCGATGCTAACGGCGGTCGTGTACACACGCACGCGCAGCGAAGCGGGCAACTCGCGCCGCAGCAGTTCCGACAGCCCGTCCAGCGCGACGGACTGCTCGCCAGCCAGGGCCAGGTTGCGCAGGCGCACGTATTCAACACGCTGACGCTGCGTCGCGGTCAACGCCCCCGGGCGGCTGGCGAGGGCGGCGATCTTTGCTTCGGCGTCGCGCCAGTGCGCGGCCACGGCCAGGCGCTCGATCTCGGCCACCGCGGCCTCGGCGCTGTCCGTGGCCAGCGCCGGCGTGCCGACCAGTGCCAGCAGCACCAGCGCGACGGAATGGAACCGGCTCATGCGCGCGTCATGGTCGACAGGCCGCGGAACCGGCTACTCGTACGCCTTGATGATGTGGTTGGTGGCGAACTGCCCGTCCTCCAGACCGGTCAGGCGCTTGATCGCCGCGTAATCACCGGCGAGCAGGGCCTTCTGCTCTTCGCCCGACAGCCCGGCGCGGCGTACCACGGCGGCCGGGTCCTTCGCATATTCCGCCGCCAGCGCGGCATCGCTGCCAAGCCTGCGCATCAGATCAAGCAGTGTCGACATGTCGCTCCCCCCAAAGGAATCGGCCTGCGCGATGGCCGCACGGGATGCCCCGTGCCCCCGGCCATGCAGACCGGCGACATTACCATATGGCCATGACTGCCCATGCGCCCTCCCGACCAGTCGGCCACCGTTCTCCGGGACGCCTGCGCGAGGTGTTCCTGGCCTTTCTGCGGCTGGGCCTGACCGCCTTCGGCGGCCCGCTCGCGCATCTGGGATACATGCGCGAGGAGTTCGTGCAGCGGCGCCGCTGGCTGGACGATGCCGCGTTCGCGCAGCTGCTCGCGGTCTGCCAGTTCCTGCCGGGGCCGGCGAGCAGCCAGATGGGCTTCGCGATCGGCCTGTTGCGCGGCGGCTGGGGTGGCGCGCTGGCTGCGTTTGTCGCGTTCACGCTGCCCTCCGCGCTGCTGCTGTTCGCGTTCGCCGCGCTGGCGCCGCACCTGGCCGACGGTCCGGGCCAGGCGGCCATGCACGGTCTGAAGCTGGTGGCAGTGGCGGTGGTGGCGCACGCGTTGCTGGGCATGGCGCGAAAGCTCGCACCCGACGTGACGCGTGTGCTGATCGCCGTCGCCGCAGGCCTGCTCGTGGCGCTGGCCGGCACGGCCTGGATGCAGCTGCTGGCCATCGCGCTGGGTGGCGCGCTGGGGTTGTGGCTCTGCCGCGGACTGCCGCCGGCCGCGGCCATGGCGCGCGTACCGCTGCCGCACGGCACGCGTGGTGCCGCGGTGTTCGCAGCGCTGTTCCTGCTCGGACTGGGCGTCGCGCTGCTGCTGCCGGCGGACGGCGCACCGGGCGCCGCCCACCTCGCCGCCGCGTTCTACCAGGCCGGCGCGCTGGTGTTCGGCGGCGGTCACGTGGTGCTTCCACTCCTACAGCAGACGGTGGTCGAGAGCGGTTGGGTCGGCCTCGACGCCTTCCTTGCCGGCTACGGCGCCGCCCAGGCGGTTCCGGGCCCGATGTTCTCGCTGGCTGCCTTCCTTGGTGCCGAAGTACCGCTGGGCCTGCCGGCGGCGGTGGGCGCGACGGTCGCGCTGCTGGCGGTGTTCCTGCCCGGCTTCCTGCTGCTGCTCGCGGTGCTGCCGCTATGGGCGCGCGTGGCGCCGCGGCCACGCGTGACCCACGCGGTGGCCGGCATCAATGCCGCGGTGGTGGGGCTGCTGGCCGCGGCGCTGTACGACCCCGTGCTGGCGTCCGGCATCCGCGGACCGGCGGATCTCGCCATTGCCGCGCTGGGATTCCTTCTGCTGGCGGTCGCACGGGTGTCGGCACTGTGGGTGGTGCTCTGGTGCGTGGCGGCATCCATGGCCCTGGGCGCACTGGGGTAGGCAGGCGCGGAAACCCCTACCATGCGCGCCTCACCCTGCCCCGGCTGCCGCCATGTCCACTCCGACCACCCCCGCCTACCTCGACGACGACCAGATCGAACGCCTTGCCGCCCTGCTTGACCAGCGCGCGGTGCCGTTCAAGGGCTTCAACCTGGAGGCGCTCGACGGATTTCTCTCGGCGTTGGTGGTGGGGCCCTCGGCGGTGCCCGTGGACGAATGGCAGCCGGTGGTCTGGGGCGGCAAGCCGCGGCGCTGGGAGTCACCCGACGAGGCGGCCCAGGTGCAGGCCCTGCTGATGGGCCACTGGAACATGTGCAGCGCGCGCGTGCGCTACGGCGACGACGACCTGCCCGACCACCTCGCCCCGCTGCTGTGGCTGCCCGAGGATCCGGAACTGACCGGCGAAGAGGCCCTGCGCGAGGACGAACTCGATGTCGGCCACGACTGGGCATTGGGATTCTTCGCCGCGGTCGGCCTGCGCGAGGAGCAGTGGGACAAATGGCTCGACGACAACGCGTGGATGGACGACATCTTCGACATGCTCGACCGGCTCGCCAGCGGCGAAGTGCTCGACACCGAAGATCCGTCCGCGCCGGCGACCCCCATCAGCTACCGCGAGCGCCTGGAGATCATCGTCGGGCTACCGGGCATGCTGGCCGACCTCAACCACCACCGCGTGGAAGCATTGACCCCGCGCGAACCGATCCGCCGCGAAGCCACGCCCGAGCGCAACGCGCCCTGCCCTTGCGGCAGCGGCAAGAAGTACAAGAAGTGCTGCGGGAGTCCGGCCACCGGCTAGCCAGCGGTCGGGACGCTGACCGGCAGGCTTGATGGCTCGGACTCAACGCGAGACCAGGTCCACCAGCCTGAGCCCCAGCCACACCGCCGCAATGCCCAGCACCACGCTGCCGCCGGCATACAGCGCGGCGGTGGCCAGCTCGCCGCGGCGGACCAGGTACATCGCCTCCAGGCCGAATGCCGAGAACGTGGTGAAGCCGCCCAGCAGCCCCGTGAACAGGAACAGCCGCGCGTCCGGCCCGAACGCATCGTGCCGCTCCGCGAGCCCGGCGAGGATGCCCACCACCAGGCAACCGAACACGTTCACCGCGAAGGTGCTGTACGGAAACCGCTCCTGCGCGGTCAGGTGCAGGACCAGCCCGCCAAGCTTGTAGCGCGCAATCGCGCCGAGAAAGCCGCCGAAGCCGACGAGCAGGATGCCTTGCATGTCAGCGCCGCAGGAAAGGTGGAGCCGCAGCATGGGCCATGCGCGGCGGACGTGTCACCCCACGCCACGCGGCAGCACAGACCACGCCATGTGCACCGTGCCGTCCACGACCGACTCGACCGCGAAGCCCAGGCGCGCGTACAACGCGCGAGCCGGATTCTCCTCGTAGACGCGCAGCTGCAGCCGGCGAAACCCGCGGCCGGCGGCCAAGCCCTGCGCCTGCCGCACCGCCCATGTGCCGATGCCTGCCCCTGGCGTCCGGGCACCACCTGCAGGTCGCGCAGCCCGAGCGCGTCACCCTCGGGCAGCAGCCGCAGCAGGCCGACCATGTCCAACCCGTCCAGGATCAACAGGTTCTCAAAGGCCGCCCAGCTGCCGCGGAAGCGCCCCGGGTCCCAGGCGACGCCGCGCACCGCGCGGTACGCGGCCATGTTGCGGCGACTCAGCGATTCGCAGAACGCGAAGTCATCGGCATCAGCGGTGCGCAGGGCAAGGATCATGGCGAAGGCCGCGGGCGGGAACGGAATCCGGCGCGTGCTGCGACGACTAGACGGGAAGCCGCTTGACCGCCGCCACGGAATCCGCGACCAGCTTTTCCAGCACCTCGGGATCCACGTCGGAGAGCCTGCGGATGGACAGGCACGACTTGCCCATCTTGTGGCGACCGAGCCGCGCCAGCAGCCCGGCCTGGACGGGGCCGCTGGCCGTGAGGTACACGCTGATGTCGTGCTTGCGCGGCGAGAACCCGGTGACCGCCATGTCGCCCTCGCGGCCGCTCGCGTACCTGTAGTGATAGCTGTCGAAGCCGACGATGCTTGGGCCCCACATGGCCGCCGGCTTGCCGGTGATCCTGGCCATCATGGCGAGGAGCGCCTGGCAGTCCTCACGGCGCTGGTCGTCTTCGACGGCGTCAAGGAACGTGGAGACGCTTGAGTCGGTTGGCTTGGTCTTGTTTTCGCTCATGGTGTCCGTGATCCGTCGGTTGGCTGAAGAAACCAGGGCAGGCGCCACCGTTATAACCCCGCGCTCCGTTCGAAGAAGCCGACGCTCCGCCGCAAGTCCGGGATCAAGCCGCGCCGCAAAGCAGCGTCGGCTTGAACGAATCACGCGGGATCAGCCTTCGTTGACGCACTGCTGAAGTATTTCCATCCATTTCGCCTGTTCTTTCTTCTGGAACATCTCAACGCGCCATGTCGTGTTGTCGATATCCTTTGTGTAAACAAAGAAGCCACTTGCCCGCCTGTTTGCGATGCTTCGCCCGAGATTGGCGGCGCCAACATTCGACGCGCCGGCAAGACTCGATCCGCCATGAACGGCCATGCCGCCTGACTGAATATTCGATTCCCAGGAGCGAATCATTTCAAACGGATACTCTTTGATCAGAGATTTCTCTCTGAGCTTTACCAAGCGCTTCTCTGGACAGACCGCGATGCCCGTTCTTCCGTACGAGAAGGAGTACTTGAACCCTTCGCCGAAGCTTGGTTTGGAGGAATTCTTCCTGGCCAGCCCGACGATGCCCCAAAGCAGAAGCCCAAGACCCAGAAATGAAAGAAGGCCTCCGAATGGAACTCCAAAGAACGGCGAAACGAAAAGCAGCGCGCCCACAACCATCTTGATCATCACGTTTCCCCTTGCGTGTGTTGTCGGTCAGTCAAGTCCGTTCTTCATCCCTAGACATAGCCACCATCCTGCTCCTGCGCCCTTCCCAGCGCCACCAGCATCTCCAACAGCCTGGGCAGCCGCTTCTTCCAAGGGCCGCGCGCAGTGAACCTGGCGGCAAGCGCATCAATCGAGAGCGGCACGGGCTTGCAGCGATGACTTCCGCGACGGCGCGGACCTGGTCGACAGCGTCCTTCGGCCACGGCTGGGGTTTGGTTGCCGGAGCGGCAGCGAGTTCGGGGTCGGTCTCGGAGGCTTCGCCAGCGTCGCGGTCACTGTCGAAGCTGACATGTCCGGATTCGCGCTCGCGGACCGCGTCGGGGTTCTGGAAATCCGGGCGCAGCCAGCGGATAAGGCCGCGTGCCTCCTCGGCGGCGCGCTCGGCATTAAAGGCAACAAGCCGCTCAGGAATCACTTCGTCGAAACTGCGCTTCGCGTCTTCGCGAGAGACGCCTTCGTCCGGCGCGGCCGTGCCGTGCACCACACGCAGCAGCGGCAGCAAATCGCCCCAGCCGTAGGCGTACAGCACGGCCTCGTCGAGCTCGTCGTGCAGCTGACGGAGAACGGAGACCAGCCCCTGCTCGTGGATCGCGCGCTCTTTCGCGGTCAATGGCTGGCCGCTGCGCAGGGCTTCGAGCACGTTGTACATGCCGGTCAGGGTCAGGCCGGGATGGGCGGCCTGCTGGCGTTTGCGGTGGGCGTCGAGCTGTTCTGCGAGGTTGCGGATGCGTCCGGAAGTGTATTCGCCGTAGGTTTCAGTCTCCGCGGTGGTGCCGTCCGGATTGAGGAGGACGACGCCAATGGGGCCGCCGAACTTATCGGCATCGTGCAGATCTGGCAAAGGGAATGGCTCGAAGCAGCGGGTCTTGTTGTAGACAAGATCGTTTCCTACACCCATTCGCTCGCCAGATGCCAAGGACCAACCGCGATGAACTTCGGACGACAAGACGCCAAGCGTCACTCCATCTGACAGTGCGGCGATGCCCTGCCATCGCGCGATGAACGCTGCGGCAGTGGCGCCGTCGGCCACGTGCGTGTCGTCTGCTGCTTCAGTCACCGGTTGGGCCCCCCGCCCTCCATGGCTGCACGGAGCATACGCGAGAGGCGTCACCGATGGCACTTGATGCACGCTGACGGCAATTCATCGATCAGCGGTGAACCGGTTCACATTGACACTCGCGTATTCAAGCAAAACACACGGAAATCTCACCCCTGCAGGATCAGTGTCGACTCACTCGACATGGTGCCGAACAAGGAGAATCCCCATGGGCAACAACACCCAGAACGAGCGTGACCAGGACAAGCAGCACAAGCAGCATGGCACGCAAGGCCAGCAGCAGGGCCAGAAGCAGGGTCAGAACCAGGACCAGGACCAGCAGCGCGACCAGAACCGGACGCGCAGCCAGCAAGACCAGCAGCAGGGCCAGAACCAGACGGGCGGCAAGCAGGATCAATCCCGCAATTGACGGGACTCACATCCGAGACCAGAAGAGCCCCCACCGGGGCTCTTCTCGTTTCGCGCGATACGCCTGCGGGCCATCGGCCCGCAGGCGCTGCAATCGCTACTTGCGGATGACCTGCGTGTGGCCTTTCAGTGCTTCAGCGAGGCCCGGCACGCCATCGGCGCCGGTGGGCACGCTGATGCTGGAGCCGGTGAACTCGGCACCGATCGGCTCGGCACGACCACCGAGGCACGTGGCGAGAAAGCCTTCGGCCACCGCGTTGAACGCCTTGTTGTTTTCCGGCCGCGCAAAGCCATGGCCTTCGTCGGGGAACAGCACGTAGGTCACCGGGATGTTGTTGGCGGTCATCGCCTTGACGATCTGGTCGCTCTCGTCCTGCTTCACGCGCGGGTCGTTGGCGCCCTGCCCGATCAGCAGCGGCTTGCTGATGCGGTCGGCATGCGTCAGCGGCGAACGCTCGGTGAGCCACTTCTTGCCTTCGTCGGTGCGCGGGTCGCCCATGCGCTTGGCGAGCTGCTCGTAGAAGCTGGCCCAGTACGGCGGCACGGTACTGAGCAGGGTGTTGAGATTGGACGGGCCGACGATGTCCACGCCGCAGGCGAAGGTGTCGGGCGTGAACGTGAGGCCGGTGAGCGTTGCGTAGCCGCCGTAGCTGCCGCCCATGATGGCAACCTGGTCGGCCGTGGTGACGCCCTCGTCCACCGCCCACTGCACGGCATCCAGCAGGTCGTCGTGCATCTTGGCCGCCCACTCGCCGTTGCCGGCATTGGTGAACTCCTTGCCGAAGCCGGTGGAGCCGCGGAAGTTGACCGTCAGCGTGGCGTAGCCGCGGTTGGCCAGCCACTGGTTGAAGCCGCTGTAGCCGTACTCGTCGCGCGCCCAGGGCCCGCCGTGCACCAGCAGCACCAGCGGCACGGCCACGTCGGCCTTGCCGTCGCCGTTGGCATCGGCACTCCTGGGCAGGGACAGATAGCTGACCAGCGTCTTGCCGTCGCGCGAGGTGATCTCCTGCGGCCACTGCGGCACCAGCGGCTTGCCGTCCAGTGCGGGGCGTGCGGAGAACAGCTTGGTCAGCGTGCCGCCGTCCGCACGGTCGTAGCGGTAATAGACGACCGGCGCGTCGGCGGCGGAATAGGTGACGATCCAGGTGCTGTCACCGAGCGTGCGCGCGTTCACCCCGACCTCGCCGGGGCCGATGGCCTGCAGCTTGTCGAGATCCGCGGCGATGGCCGGGTCTACCACCTGCCACTCTTCGCGCAGGTAGTTCACCGCCACCGCCTGCACCTTGCCGGTGGTCGGGTGGGCGATGGCCTGGCCGACGTCGGCACGCGCGTCCTCCAGCACCAGCGCGCGTTCGCCGCTGGCGACATCGACGGCGTACAGCGCCGAGGTGTTGCGGCCACGCGAATCCAGCATGTACAGCGTGCTGCCGTCGGCAGTCAGGCCGGCGGGCTGGGTGGTCATGGAATCCTCGAACGGGATGTCCGAATAGACCTTCCAGCCGCCCTGGCCGTCCGGCTGCAGGATGTCCTGCCCGCCATCGGCGCGTGCACGCGTGGCGTAGCGCACCTGCAAACCGTCGTCGGCCAGGTAGCCGCCGATCTCGTCGTCGTTCTTCTCCACCAGCGTGCGTTCGCCGCTGGCCAGGTCGACCTTGTAGAGGTCGTGCCACTTCGGGTCACGATCGTTCATGCCCACCAGCAGCGTGCCGGGGTGCGCGTGGCTTGCGCCGGACACCTGCGCGGTGGTCTTGGCGAACGGGGTCAGGTCGGTGGTCTTGCCCGTCGCGACGTTGACGCTGAAAAGGTGGAAGTCCTCGTCGCCGCCGCTGTCACGCAGGTACAGCAGCGTGTCCGGCAGGTACGACCAGAAGTAATTGCGGATGCCGCGCGCGGTGTCCCTGGTGACCGCACGCGCGGCGGCCGGGTTGTCGACCGGTGCCACCCAGACATTCATCACGCCGTCCACCGGCGCCACCCAGCTGAGGGTCCTGCCGTCGGGGCTGATCATCACCATTGCGCGCTCGGGGTTGCCGAACAGCGCCTCGCGCTTGATCAGCTCCACGCCGGCGATGCGCTCGGCGGCGGTGGGCGTGGCCTGCGCGAGCGCGGTGGAAACGGACATGGCAAGCACCAGGCCTGCGACGGGAACAAGCGGTCGTTGCATGGTGAACTCCTTGGGTGTGTCGGACAGGCGCGGTGGATCGTCTCAGTAGAGCACCCCGGGGGAAGCGCTGGCATATGCCGGCTGGCAGGGGGACCACTGCCATGACCCATGCAGGTGGCGCGGTCAGGGTGCGGGCGCCTCGGGCGCGGCGTACGTGCCCACCAGCCGCGCCCTGCCCAGCACATGGCCGCGCATCGCGTTGACCAGCGCGTTGCGATCGGCATCGGCGGCGATATCGAGCGTGGTATCCAGGGCGAACAGCTGCACGTGGTAGTGGTGCACGCCGCTGCCCGCCGGCGGCTTGGGACCGAAGTAGCCGGTGGACCCGCGGTCGTTGAGGCCCTGCTGCATGCCGTCCGGAGCGGCCAGCACGGGCTCCGCGGCGAGGCCCGCGGGCAACGCGGCGACCCCGGCCGGGATGTTCCAGGCCACCCAGTGCACGTAGGGCGCTGGCCGGTCGGCATCCGGGTCTTCCATCACCAGCGCATACGAGGCCGCGCCCGCCACGGGCTGCCAGGCCAGCGCCGGCGACACGTCGTCGCCATATGCGCTGTGGCGCAGCGGGATCGCCTGGCCGTCGGCGAAGGATGTCGAGGTCAGTACGAAGTCGCCAACACCCGCGGCCTGTGCCACGGCACCGTCGAACGCGAGCGAAGCATCTTCGCCGCGGCACGCCGCGAGTGCGGCCAACAGGCTCGCGAGGGCGAGCGGAAACAGTGCGCGTCGGCGCGTCGAGGTCATGGGTGGCATCCCGTTGTCGCGTGGCATGGGCAGCACGCGTGAACGAGGCGCAAGGCGCGTGTGCCTATCGGGACAACGCGTTCCGCAGCATGCGCAGGTCAGCCAGGAACGCCTCCCTGGCCGCTGGCTGTTCGGCCGCGGGCAGCCGCAGCAGGTACGAGGGATGCACCGTGGCCAACACCGCGGTGCCATCGGCGAGCGGGTGCCAGCGGCCGCGCTCGCGGAGCACGGCAAAGCCCGCACCGAGCAGCGCCTGCGCCGCCATCGCGCCCAGGCACAGCACGAAGCGCGGGCGCAGCTGTGCGAGTTCCGCCTCCAGCCATGGGCGGCAGGCAGCCTGCTCGCCGGCATCGGCGCGCACGTGCAGGCGGTGCTTGCCGCGCGGGGCGTACTTGAAGTGCTTGACCGTGTTGGTGACATACAGCGTGCCCCGGTCGATGCCGACCTCGTGCAGCGCGCGTGCGAACAGCTGGCCCGCCGGGCCCACGAACGGGCGGCCTGCCAGGTCTTCCTGGTCGCCGGGCTGCTCGCCGATCACCATCACACGCGCGTCGGCCGGGCCTTCGCCGGGCACCGCCTGCGTGGCGGGACGCCACAGCGCGCAGGCGCGGCACGCGGACACCGCCTGGTGCACGCCGTCCAGGCCAGCAGCCGGGAGCGCCCGCGACGGCAGGTCCGGGGCCGGGAACGCCTTGCGCGGCACCGTCGGCGCCGCGTCCACCATCTGCTGCATGCGCGCGCCGGCATCGCGGACCAGCGCCGGGATCAGCGACGTTTCCGGCATGTTCTTCCAGTAGCGCCGCGGCATTTCCTTGACCATCGCGTCCACCTTGAGCCGCGCCGGGTTGAAGATGTTGGCGTAGTACACGCGCCACAGGTCTTCCAGCGCGTCGCCGTCGGGCGCGTCGCCGCGGTGCGCGCCCTCGCCCAGGTGCAGGGCCTCGCCATCCCAGTGGGCGCTGCGCGCGGGCGTGAGGATCGACCAGCGCATGCCGGCAAAGCGGCGCACGAAGAACGGCGCGACCTGCGGCAGCACGTCGTGCTCCGGCTCGAACCACGCGATGTAGACCGCGCCGCGGGCGTCGGCCACTTCGCGAAATCGTACGAAGGCCTTCATCTTGTGCTTCTCGCGGCTCACCGCCTTGGCGGCATCGTGCGCCCAGGCCACGTCCGGATCGGTGGCCATGGCCAGCAGCTCGCGTTCACCGTGCACAAGCCGCCACAACAGGCGATAGAGCCGCGCGTGCCGCTGCGGATTGGCGTGGGCGATGACCAGTGTGGCGAGCGCCAGGAACTCGCGTGGCACGCGTGGCGCGCGCGACACGGCCGCGCGCGCGGGGAATGCCCCCGCGCCGGCGGGTCCAGACGTGGCGAGAACGTCCGCATCGATTGTCGGAGACGTCATCCCGCCGAGCAGATCACCCTGCGCTCCACCCTCCCACAACACCTCGGCCGGCGGCACGGCGGCCAACAGCAGGCCGCGTGCCGCTTCGCGCCACTGCGCGAGGTCCGCAGCATCGTCGAGGATGACGCGGCGCATCAGTGCCCGAACAGATCCGGCTGCCGCGGCGGCGCGGCCATCGCGGCGCGCAGCACCACGCTTTCCACGTCGCCGCGCGGGCGATGGTCCGGCGTGCAGATGAAGGGCGACACCTTGCCCATCGCCACGCGCAACCGCACCAGGTCGTCGTAGCGCAGGCGGCGGTGGCGGCGCATCACCAGCAGCTTGTGCACGGTTTTGGCGCCGAGCCCCGGCACGCGCAGCAGCATCTCGCGCGGCGCGGTGTCGAGGTCCACCGGAAACTGCTCGCGGTGGCGCAGCGCCCACGCAAGCTTGGGGTCGATGTCGAGATCGAGCATGCCGTCGGCGCCCGGCGGCGCGATCTCGCCCACCTCGAAGCCGTAGAACCGCATCAGCCAGTCGGCCTGGTACAGGCGGTGCTCGCGCAGCAGCGGTGGCGGCCGCAGCGGCAGCGCGCGCGAGGCGTCCGGGATCGGGCTGAAGGCCGAGAAGTACACGCGCCTCAGCCGGTAGCTGGTGTAGAGCGTGCTGCTGGTTTCCAGCACGTCGCGGTCGCTGGCGGCGTCCGCGCCGACGATCATCTGCGTGCTCTGCCCGGCCGGCGCGAAGCGCGGCGCCTTCTTCTCGGCCTTGGCCTCCTCGATGCCCAGCCGCAGCCGGCCCATCGACCGGCGGATGCCTTGCGCGTCCTTCTCCGGCGCCAGCGCCTTCAGCCCGCCCTCGGTGGGCATCTCGACGTTGATGCTCAGCCGGTCGGCCCAGCGGCCGGCGGCGGCCAGGAGTTCCGGCGAGGCGTCGGGGATGGTCTTGAGGTGGATGTAGCCGCGGAACTTCTCTTCCACGCGCAGCCGCCGCGCCACCTCCACCAGCTGCTCCATGGTGTAGTCGCCGGACTGGATGATGCCCGACGACAGGAACAGGCCCTCGATGTAGTTGCGCCGGTAGAAATCCATGGTCAGCCGCACGACTTCTTCGACGTTGAAGCGTGCGCGGCGCACGTTGGAGCTGCGCCGGTTGATGCAGTAGGCGCAGTCGTAGATGCAGAAGTTGGTGAGCAGGATCTTCAGCAGCGAGATGCAGCGGCCGTCGGGCGCGTAGGCGTGGCAGATGCCCATGCCTCCGGTGGAGCCGATGCCGCCGGGCGTGCCGCGCGCGTCGCGCTTTGCGCCGCCACTGGACGAGCAGGACGCGTCGTATTTGGCGGCATCGGCCAGCACGGCGAGCTTGTCGGTGAGCTGCATCGGCGGAGGGTCCCAGGAGGACGTCTCGCGTGGTGAGACCGGCACCCCCAGGCCGGTTCATCAAACTGAACTCCGTGCGGGTCGCTACACTGCCTGCCCCGATTCCCGGCGTTGCCCGATGTCCGATCCTGTTCGACTGGCCAAACGCGTGGCCGACCTGGCCCGCTGCTCACGCATCGAGGCCGAGCAGTACATCAAGGGCGGCTGGGTGTCGGTGGACGGCCGCGTGGTGGAGGATCCGGCGCACCCGGTGACCGCCGAAACCGTCGACCTCGACCCCGCGGCGAAGCTCGAGACGGTGGAGCCGGCAACCATCCTGCTGCACAAGCCGGTCGGCTACGACGCCATCAGCGGCCGCCGCGCCGCGGCGGGGCTGGTGCAGCCGGAAACGCGCTGGGAGGACGACCCGACCGGCGAGCGCCTGCTCGAGCGCCATTTCCACCGCCTGACGCCACTGGTGCCGCTGGATGCCGACGCCAGCGGCCTGATGGTGTTCACCCAGGATGGACGCGTGTGGCGGCGCCTGACCGAGGACGGCGACGAGATCGAACACGAGTACGTGGTCGAGGTGAGCGGCGACATCGCGCCCTACGGCCTGCGCCGGCTGTGCCACGGCCTGCACTACGGCGGCCGCGCGCTGCCACCGTGCAAGGTCAGCTGGCAGAACGAGATCCGCCTGCGCTTCGCCATCAAGGGCGCGCAGGGCGGGCAGCTGCGCGACATGTGCGCGCAGGTGGGGCTGGAGGTGGTGGCGATCCGCCGCATCCGCATCGGCAAGGTGCCGCTGGCGAAGATGCCGGTGGGCACGTGGCGCTACCTGCCGGCGGGCGAACGCTTCTGAGCCCGCGTCAGCCGCGCCAGTTGGCGTGCGTGCGCCAGAACTCCACGCTGGCGCGGTAGGCCTCGCGGTCGATGGCAACACCGGAGCCGCCTTCGTCCACGCCCAAGGCGTTGCGCATCATGGTGATCGGCGCCATCGGCGTTTCCACCGGCTCCGCGGTGTACATGCAGCCCACCACGCCCCAGTCGGCGTCGATCACCGTGCCCTCCTCCGCCAGCTGCCCACGGCTGTAGAGGATCACGATCAGGTAGTCGGCGACCGGCGGCTCCAGGCCTTCGAACCAGCGCACCAGCACCGGCAGCTCGGCGCGCGTGCGCGCTTCGTAGTCGGAGCGCAGCAGGTGGCGGTTGGCGTCGCTGATCGGCACCGCCAGGCAGCGGGTGCTTGTCCAGTTGCGGTGCACATGCAGCTTGCAGAACGGCGCGTAGCCGTCGAGCACCTGCAGTGGCGGCACGGCGTTGAGGTGGCGCTCGAACGCCTCGGGCGTGCAGTCCTGGATGGTGTTGCCGCGCGGCTCGCGCGGGAACAGGCGGGCGCGGGCGAAACCGGTGAGGACGATGGTCATGCGGGCGGTGCGCTGGCCGCGGCGCGCTCCTGCAGCGTCAGCACCCGCGGCTCGGCCACCGGCCGCGATGACCCGGCTTCAAAGAACGGGTTGTCCGCGCCGCGGCCGCGCAGCCTTGCCGCGGCCACGCCCGCCATGATGCGCAGCACGCCGAGTGTCGTGCGCACTGGCGTGGCCGCCACCTGGCCCTCGGCGGACGCGGTGTGGAGCGCGATGCGCGACGGCCCGAAGGCGGCATCCACCTCGTCGGGCGCAGCGGCGACGCAGTGTGCGAGCACGCCCACGTAGGGCAGCGAGCGCTCGCGTGGGGTATTGGCGATGGGCGTGTTGCAGCAGGCCGCGTACCAGCGCAGCAGGCCCCTGGGGCTGAGCGACAGGCAGGCCAGCTGCGCACCGCCGGCGGTGATGCGCAGGCCGGCGGGCAGCATGGCGATGATGTCCGCGCCGCCATGGGCATCGAGCACCTCGGCGCGGCCGAGCGTGCGCGCGGAGGCGCGGCAGTCGCGGCAGTAGCAGGTGGCGCGGACGTAGGCGTGGCGGGGCGTGATCTTGCCCTGCAGGGTGCCGCACGCGCACTGGAACGGGATCGTCATGGCACGCCCCGCGCTACGCCTGGAACACCGGGTCGAGCAGGCGGAAGCTGCCTGCATCCGCATCCAGCTCGACGCGGCCACCGACCGGCAGGATGAACTGCCTGCGGATGTGGCCGATCATCGCGCCGCGATACGCCGGGATGCCCAGCGGGCGGATGTAGTCATCGAGGATCTCCTGCAGCGTCAGCGAGCCGTAGCCGTCGCCGGGGTTGCAGTCGGTGCACTCGCCGAAGACGAAGCCCGCAATCTGGTCCAGGGCACCCATCAGCTTCAAGGTGCTGAACATGCGGTCCACCCGGTAGGGCGCCTCTTCCACATCCTCCAGGAACAGGATCCTGCCCTTGAAGTCCGGCAGGTACGGTGACCCGGCCAGTGCCGTCAGCACCGCCAGGTTGCCGCCCACGAGTTCACCCCGCGCCTTGCCTCCGGTGATGGTGACGCTGCGGTTGGTCCGCTGCACCAGCTCGTCGCCGGCCTCGTCCACGTTGCGGTAGTGCATCAGCTCGCGCTTGAGGAACAACCGCCGGAACTGGTCGGCGTTGAAGCTGTTCCAGCTGCCCGAGCCGTTGGGTCCATGGAAGGTGACGAGTCCCGTCTTCGCGTGGATCGCACTGTGCAACGCAGTGATGTCCGAATAGCCGAGCAGCGCCTTGGGATTGGCGCGTATCACGTCGTAATCCAGCAGCGGCAGGAGCCGCGCGGCTCCGGACCCGCCGCGCACGCAGATCACCGCCTTGATGTCACCGTCGGCGAACGCCACGTTGAGATCGTCCGCGCGCGCGGCATCGCTGCCGGCAAGATGGCCGCGCCGCGCCGCGTAGTTCGCCCCGGCCTTGACCTTGAAGCCCAGCGCTTCCATGACTTCGCGCGCGAGCTGCAGGTTGAAGCCGTCATCCACCTGCGACGACGGGCTGACCAGCGCCACGGTGTCGCCACGGTTGAGCGCCACCGGAAGCAGTCGGCTGGCGCCGGACGCGGGCGCCGCGATGGCCTTGCCGGTGCCTGCCAGCGGCAGCAGCAGCCCGGCCAGTGCGGCCGTGCCAAGGAAATGTCGTCTGTGCATGTCGCGCCTGCCGGTTCAATCGCTGCCGCCAGACTAGCAACATGCACCGCGGGCATGAAGCCGTTGCCGCGCCGGCAGGACGCGACCGTTGTCAGGCCGCGACGCCGCGCTCCACCCTGAAATCGATGGGCTTGTAGCTGAAGTTGTTCGACTGCCCCGCCGAACACGCGGTCATCGCCACCACCATCGGCATCTCCGCACGCAGGCGGATGAAGTCGCCGGCCTTGCTCAGCGGCGGCAGCACCGCGACCTTGCCGGTATTGGCATCCACGGTGACGTTCATGAAGATGTTGAACGCGATCGGCACGCGATCGGTGCCGATGCCATACGGCGCGAGTGCGGACGCGAGGTTGCCCTCGCAGCCGGGGCGGCCTTCGGCCTCGCCGTAGAGCAGCTCGAACATGCGCTTGGAGCACGGCGTCAGGGTGAAGTCATGGCGCCCGCAGCTGTCCTCGAGGATGGTGAACATCGGGCGGCTGCGATTGGAATACAGCACGTCGCCCGTGCTCAGCCACAGCTTGGAGGCGTAGTCGATCGAGCGACCGGAAGACAGGTACTCGGCCAGGTCATCGCGCGAGAACGCGGTCAGGTCGCTCACCTGCTGGCCCATGGGGTCGATGACCACCAGTTCGTCTCCCGCCTCCAACTCCACCGCGCGCCCCGAGCAGGGCGCGATGCGCTCGGCCACGTAGGCATTGCTCATTTCGGGCTCCGCACGCGGAACGGGCAGGTCCAGTCCGGCTCAGCCTCGCGACCGCTGTACTGGCGGGTCTCGGCGGCGGCACCGAAGTCGGCCAGGTTGGGATTGATCGAGCCCTGCAGCGCGGTGTCGCGCGCGCGGGTGGCGGCCTGCATCTTCTGGTATCGCCCGTCGGCGCGCAGCTGTTCGAACTGGCGATGCGAATTGAACACCAGCGCCGGCCAGGCGAAGCGCCGGGCCATGCGTGAAGCGCCCGGGTGCAGCCCGATCACGAAGAACGGATGCCCCGCCAGGCTGAGGCTGAATTTCGGGTCCTCGGGATCGCGGCTCACGTCGGGCGCCCAGCGCGTGCCACGGCGCACGTCGAGATCATGCAGGCGCTGCAACTGCGACCACAGCATGGCTTCGAAGCGGCGCTCGTCGGTATCCTGCGGACCGTCGAACAGGGCCACGAACGAATGGATCGTGCTGTCGGCGGGATCAAGCTCGGCAAGGTGCGTGGCGAAGCCCGCGAGGGCATCGAGCAGCGGGGCGTCGTTGCCACGATCGCCAAGCCGCGCGAACTCGTGCACGGCGATCGCGTCGCGGGCCAGCGCGGCCTTGGAACCCACGCAGGGAAACGATGGCGCGCCCACGAACTCGCGGAACTGCGCGCTCATGGCGCCACCTGCGGGCGGAACGGGGGACCGCGCCAGCTGGTCTTCGGCGGGCGCGGTGACGTGGGGGCATCGGCGTGGAGCGGTGGAATTCATCGGGAAAATGGGTCTCGTGGGGGCGGATGTGCTTCGTGCGTCGGGGATTCGACGCGTCGAGGCTAGCCATCGCTCTGCCACAGCAGCGTGTACGCAAGGCAGGCCAGGCCTGCGGATTGCTGAAAGCGTTCACTATTTCGATGCGTGCGGTCGCGCCGGGCACGCGCCCGGTTTCCACCGATTCAGCTTCCTGCACTGATCCCGTGCGGATTGGGCGATGATGGGCGACTGTTCACCTGCGACACACACGTGCCCGATCCCGCCCTGCCCACACGCCCCGCCCTCGGCCGGCGACCCTCGATCACGCGCGAGGACCTGATCAGCGCGGCGCTTGCCCTGCTCGGCCCCAACCGCAGCGTGTCCACGCTGGGCCTGCGCGAAGTCGCACGCGAGGCGCGCATCGCACCCAACAGTTTCTATCGCCATTTCCGCGACATCGACGAACTCGCGGTCACGCTGATCGAGCGCGCGGGCGTGTCGCTGCGCACGATCATCGGCCAGGCACGCCGCCAGCGCGCAAGCTCGGGCCACGGCGTGGTGCGCAGTTCGGTGGAAGCGTTCTTCGACCAGCTGAGCGCCGACGACCAGCTCCTGCACCTGCTGTTGCGCGAGGGCCTGGCCGGTTCGGATGCCTACAAGCAGGCGGTGGACCGCCAGCTCAGCTACTTCGAGGAAGAGCTGCGCGTCGACCTGATCCTGCTGGCCAAGGTCACCGGCGTGCCGCTGCACGAACCGGCCGTGGTGGCCCGTGCCATTACCCGCCTGGTGTTCGCGGTGGGCGCCAGCGCGATGGACATGCCGCGCGAGCGCTACCCGCGGCAGATCGAGGACCTCACGATGATGGTCAAGATGATCGTCATCGGCGCACGCGCGATGCACGCCGCCGACAAGTGACAACGCCGGACGGGTGTCCGGCGTTGTCGGTGTTGCCGTAGCGGAAGCTTCGCTTACTGCGCGGTGCAGGTCGGGGCGTACATCCAGTAGATCGAATCGTTGCAGCGCCCACCGTTGGTGTTGTACGCCTGCCCGCGGATCGCCCGGACCTGGGTCGAGGAATCATCGTGGCAGTTGTGGTGCCCGCCGCGACCGATCGCCCAGTACGGCGTGGCGCAGGTGTGGCCACCGGCATCGGTGCGCCGCGAGGGCATGCGGTAGTAGGTCAGGCGCGGGCCGGTGAAGGTGCACTTGTGCGTCATGTTCTCGGTGGCCGCGCAGGTGCCGTGGTTGCAGAAGCTGGTCCAGCCCTGGTGCGTCTTCACCGTGGATGTCGCGCTGTTGTAGCGCCACTTGCCCACGCGGGTGCCGGAATGTTCGGCGATGACCACGAACGGCTTGCGCCACACCTGCACGTAGGTCTGGTACATGCCGCCCGCCGCACGCCTCACGTCGCCCGCGGCCGGCGTGGCGTCGTCGCGCACCGGAAGCAGGTGGGTGGCCAGGGTCTGCGCCAGGCGCTGCAGCGTCGCCTGTTCGGCGCGGTTGCCGAGCGACACGCCCGGCGCCCACGTGCTGCTGTAGGCGAGCGCGTTCAACGCCGTCGCCGCGCGGCCGAAATCGGTGGCCAGGGCGTGGTGGCCGCGCGCGGTTTCGGTGTCCATCGCAGCCGCCCAGTCCTTCGGCACCTCGTCGCCACCGAGTTCGGATGCCAGCACGTAGCCGTCGGCGGCCTTGACCATCGAATAGGCATCGATGCGGCCCATCTGGCCATCGGCGTCGGGCTCGTCGGCGATGTACTTCTGCGTGCCGAGCAGGGTGATGCCGCTGCCGAGGTTGGCCTGGATGGTGCCGTCACCCTCTCGGGCGATCGCGAGGTCCCTGGCCGAGCGCAGGTAGAAGTCCGCAACCTGGGCCGCATCCGGGGCCGAAGCCCGCCGCGCATCCACGTCGGCACGCAGCGGATAGCGCGCGGCCGAGGCGCCCGCCGCCTGCCTGGCGAGGTCGGCAAGCGCCGACTTCTCGGCCGACAGCGCGCCATGCAGGGTGGCCGCGTCCAGCGCCCCGCCCAGCCTGGACAGCAGGTCGGAATAGCCGAAGCCGTCCGACTTCGTGAACTCGCCCTTCTGCGGCTCCCACTGCTTGTCATACGGCGTGCCGGCCAGCGCCACCGTGCGCGCTTCGCCGTCGATCAGGCGCAGGCTGAGCGCGCCCGGCGCGCCGGTCGCGGCATCCAGCGACCTGCGCGCCTCGAAGTACAGCTCGGTGCCGTTGACGGTGTACACACCCGCCACGCCCAGCTCCGGATCAGCGAGGAAGAACTTCACGTTGCCGTCTGGCTTTGCGGCGCGTTCAACGCCGGCGGCCATCGCCGCCCCGGTGAAGGCCATGCCCATGGCCAGCGCGATGCCGACCGCCATCTTTCCCATTCGATTCATTCGATGTACCCCTGGTGCTGTGTCGTTGGACCACGAAAACGCGGAAAACCAAGTAACAACTCGTCCCCGAGTCCGGTCGGCATTCCGCCGGAGACAGGCTCCTGGGCGGGCTCGCGGATAGACTCATATACGACTGTACACAAAGTAGACAGTTGTGCATCTTGCGTTGCAGCACGGTTCGCGGACGTCAGCGGGCCGCCGCTTGCATATTGATTTTCGATATGTTTAATACCGCTTATCGATGCGCAGGAACCAGCCCATGAACGTCCCCCCGAACGCACCCACGGCCGCCCTGGCATGGTCCCGGCCGCTGATCCGCGCGCTGATCGTCCTCAACCTGCTTTACGCCGCCGGCGTGCTGCTGATGTTCGTCCTCAGCCTGATCCCCGGGACCCTCCTCTGGGACGCGCTCGGCATGCTGTTCCCGGCCGAGCACCGCGGACGGATCGTCTTCGGCCTGCGCACGATCATGATCGTCGGCATCGCTGCCGCCGGCGTGGTCGACCGGGTGCTGCGCCAGCTGCTGGCCATCGTCGATACCGTGCGTGCCGGCGACCCGTTCGTCTCAGGCAACGCGCGCCGGCTGGAGGCCATCGCCTGGTGGGTGCTGCTGGGCGAGGGCCTGCGGTTGCTTATCGGCGCGATCGCGCTCGCCACCACGTCGTCGATGCCGGAGCTCGATCTCGACCTGCACTTCTCCGCGGCGCCGTGGTTGGCCGTGCTGCTGCTGTTCGTGCTCGCGCGCGTGTTCGCCGAGGGCGCGCGCATGCGCAGCGACCTCGAAGGCACCGTGTGACATGGCGATCGTCGTCCACCTCGACGCGCTGCTGCACGAACGGCGCATGACGCTCACCGAACTGGCCGCGCGCGTCGACATCACGCTCGCCAACCTGTCGATCCTGAAGACCGGCAAGGCCAGGGCGATCCGGTTTTCCACGCTGGAGGCCATCTGTGCGGCGCTCGACTGCCAGCCCGGCGACCTGCTCGCCTTCGATCCCACCCGACCCTCCGAGGAATAAGCGATGAACGTGCTCGCCCGGCCATTCGTGTCCGACCCACGGCGCCATGAAGGCGTCCGCCCGTTCCATATCTGGGGCCTGCGGCTGTTCTACCTGCTGATGCTGGTCATGGTCGCGCCCGCGGCCTGGGGCGCCCTGCTCCGGCACCAGGGGCCGTGGGATCCCACGCATGCCGTCGCCCTGTGCGTCTGGGCGACGTATCCCGCACTCGCCCTCTTCGGCCTGCTGCGGCCGCTGCGCTGGTTGCCGCTGATGGTGTTCACCATCGGCTACAAGACGCTGTGGCTGGCCTTCGTCGCCTGGCCGTTGTGGAACGCCGGCACGCTCGCCGGTTCGGACGCCGGGGAGACCGCATTCGCTTTTGCGTTCGTGCCGGTGCTGGCGGCCGTGGTGCCCTGGGGGTACGTGTGGCGGGAGTTCGTGCTGCCGGCCAGGCGCTGACCTGGTGCTCCGCGGCGGTGCCGCTTGCGTCGCTGAGTGATCCCGGCTGGCGCATACTTGACGGGCCGCCTGCACCCGCAGTGCCTTATCGATGCGCCGAGGAGAATGAAATGAGCAAGGGTCTGGACAAGAAAAAGGAAACGAAGAAGAAACCGGCCAAGACCGCGAAGGAAAAGAAGGCCGAGAAGCGCGACAAGAACGCCACCAAGGTGTTCGGCCCGACCTGATCGCGGCAACGCACGATCAACTCGAAAGGCCCGGACATGTCCGGGCCTTTTTTCCGGGAGCTCGAGTGGTGGCCGGGAGGCATTGGCGGGCCACGCGTACCGCGGCGTACCGGCTGCCCGAAATCAGCGCCGAATCGGATCAGCTTTCGAACACCGTCTGGAACCCGCCCCAGATCATCCGCTTGCCGTCGAACGGCATGTCCATGTCCTTCATCGCCGGATCGTCCTGCATCTTTTCCCACGCGGCATCCGCGGTCGCCTTGTCGGGCCAGACAATCCAGGCGAACACGACCTGCTCGCCGTCTTCCAGCTTGACCGCGCGCTTGAAGTCGGTGGTCTTGCCGTCTTCGATGTGTTCTCCCCAGGCCTCGACCTGCTTCAGCGCGCCGTGCTTCTGGAACAACTGCCAACCCGCCTGCGCGGACTTGATGTAGCGATCCTTGTTGGCCGTGGGGACGGGGGCAAGGAAGCCGGTGACGTAGGTCATGGGGGTACTCCTGTCGGGGTATGCGGTGACGATCGCCGCTGCAAGTCTTCACAACGATCCCGACGCTGCCGATCGGCCACCGGCTTGCGCGAGGGGTCCACACGGCCTCGCGCCTGTCGACCCCTGCCCCCGTTTGACGGGACAATGGCCGCCGGCATGCTCCATGCCGCGTGCAACCACGCCCGGGACATCGATGCGAACCTTCGTACTGCGAGCGCGCGCCGCACCCACCGACAGCCAGGCACTGCTGGCGTCGGTCGGCAAGGATGCGCACACCGAGATCCTCGCGCACACCTTGATGAATGCCTTCTTCGTGGCGCAATCGCATCGCCCGGATGTGGTGGTCTACCTGGTGCTGGAAAGCACGCGGGATTTCTCGCGCACCATCGCGTTCGACGTCAACGCCATGCACGAGATCGGCGGCTTCGACGAGCGCGCGCTGCTGGGCAAGGTGGCGAAGGCGCTGGATGTGTCGAAGGGCATGGGCAAGGACGAGTCGCGCCCGGTGGAATCGGGCGTCACCGTGCGCACGTCAAGCTTCGAGCGGCTGGTGCAGGCGCTGGCCGAGGACCACCAGTTGTTCCTGCTCGACCCCAAGGGCACGCCGATCCGCGAGCAGGTGTTCGCAGGCAACCCCTGTTTCCTGCTGACCGACCATATCCCGATGCCGAAGAAGACCATTCCCGGCCTCGAGCGCATGGGCGCGAAGAAGATCACGCTCGGGTCGAAGATGCTGTTCGCATCGCAGTGCGTGGTGCTGGTGCACCACGAGCTCGACCAGCGCTGACGCGCGCCGCCGCCCGGTCAGGCGCCGCGCACGCGCAGCGTCAGCCCCTTGAGGAAATTGCGCAGCAGCTGGTCGCCGCACTGGCGGAAATTCTTGTGCCCGGGCTGGCGGAACAGCGCCGACAGCTCCGGCTTGGACACGGGGAACCCGGCCGCCGCGAAGATGTCGTGCATGTCCACGTCCTTGAGTTCGAACGCCACCCGCAGCTTCTTCAGCACCACGTTGTTGCTGATGCGCTTCTCCACCGGCCGCGCCGGCACGCTGCCGTCACGGCCGCGCAGGTGGATGATCAGGCCGTCGAGGAAATGCGCGAGCACGGCATCGCCGCAGGGCACGTGCCCGGGCTCGTCTTCCTTCAGCAGGAACGGCCGCACGTCATCCTTGTCCAGGGCGAAGTCCGGATCGGCGAGATGCACGATCTCCACCATCTTGCTGTCGCCCAGGTCGAGCATGTAGCGGATGCTGCGCAGGACGTCGTTGTTGATCATTGCCTGGAATGCGGTCGGGGAAGGTCGCCAGTCTACCGGGGGGCGACGGCGGGCTGTCTAAACTGGCGCGATGCCGACCCCCACCGACATGGACAACGCTGGCACCGGTGCCGCCGGCGCGCAGGCGACCGTGGCCGGCGACCGCCTGCTGCTGCGCGGCATCCTCGTCCACGACATCCGCCGCGACCTGCGCCGCCACCTGCGGCCGATGCTGGCCTGGTACCTGCTGTTCACCGCCTTCGCGACGGTGGCGGCGGCGCCGTTGACCACATGGTCGCTCGCGGCGCTCCTGCACTGGATCGAGCGGCCGTTCATGGGCGACTTCGACGACCTGGCCGACAACCTGCTGGCGATCGCCTGGCTCATGCTGGCCGGCGCGCTGTCCTGGTACGTGGTCATGCTGCAGCAGGCCGGCATGTTGCTGGTGTCGGCGAGTCACGGCTGTCGCTACCGCACCGCGGCGGCGGCACTGCTGGGCATGCTGCGGCGCGCGGGACCGCTCGCGGTGCTGGCGGCCTGGCAGGTGTTCGCCCATGCGCTGCTCGCCGCGCCGTGGCTTGCGATCGGCGTGCTGCTGTACCGCTGGCTGCTCGGCGGCTACGACCCGTACTACGTGCTGGCGGCGCGTCCGGCGGCACTGTGGTGGTTCCTCGCCGGCTTCATGCCGGTGCTGGTGGGGGGACTGCTGCTGCACGCCACGCTCTACTTCCGCTGGCTGCTCGCCACGCCGGCGCTGGTGCTGGAAGGCCTGTCACCGGTCGCGGCGCTGCTGCGCAGCCGCGCGCTCACCCGCGGCAGGCACCTGCGCATCGCCACGCTGGTGGTGGGCGTGGCGCTCGCCGTGGCCGCCATGCCACTGCTGGTCACCGAACTCTATGACCGTGCTGCCACGCCGATGCTGGACTGGCTGCCCGACCAGCGCCTGCCGACCAGTGCGGGCATGGTGGTGTACCTGACGCTCTACGCGGCCACCGTGCTCGGCGTGCTGCTGCTCGGCACCACCCTCAACACGCTGCTGGTGCGTGCGCTGTTCCTGCGCCTCGGCGGCGCGCGGGGCGCGCGCGCGGTGCCCGCATCCCCGCCGCGCCCGGGGCGCTTCGTCTGGGGCGCGGAAGCGGTGTTCCTGGTCGTGGCGCTGGTGCAGGCCGCGATCGCCGTGACCAGCATGAACCTGCAGCGCGAAGTCACCGTCACCGCGCATCGCGGCGCGGCGGCGCTTGCGCCCGAGAACACCCTGGCAGCGTTCGCTGCGGCCATCGACGCGGGGGCGGACGCGATCGAGTTCGACGTGCGGCTGAGCGCGGACGGCGCCGTGGTGGTGTTCCACGACAGCGATTTCCGCCGCATCGCCGGCGACCCGCGGACCGTGTCGCAGACCCCACTCGCGGCGATGCGCGACATCGACGTGGGCAGCTGGTTCGCACCGGCTTTTTCCGGCGAGCGCATCGCGACGCTGGGCGAAGCGCTGGCCTTCATCGACCGCCGCGCACTCGCGCTGGTCGAGCTCAAGCCGGACGCGCACAACGCACAGGCGCTGCTCGAGGCCACCCTGCGCGAGGTCCGGCGCGGTGGCCACGATGACGCGGTCATGCTCGCCTCACTGTCGCCCGAACTGGTGCGCGCGGCACGCGCCGCGGCGCCCGAAGCCCGGCTGGCACTGTTCACCAATGCCGCGTTGCCCGGCACCTCGCGCCGCACCGACTTCGACATGCTCGGCCTCAACCACCTGCAGGTCGACGGTGGCGCGGTTGCCGATGCGCGCCGCCGTGGCTACCTGCTGCAGGCGTGGACGGTCAACGACCCGGCGCGCATGGCACGCTACATGGATCTCGGCGTGGACGACATCAGCACCGACGTGCCCGGCGAGGCGGTGCGCCTGCGTGCGCAGCGCGCCGCGCTGGGCGACGTGGAACTGCTGCTCGTGCGCCTGCACAGCTGGTTCCGGCGCTGATCCGCGGCAAGCCGGCGGTCAGTGCAACGTGCGCCTGAGCGGCAGCGCCGACAGCCCCGCCACGACCGCGAGCGCGACAGCCGCGGCCAGCCCTGTCGCGCCCAGCGGTTGCACTTCCAGCAGTTCCGAAAGCGCCGGCACCTGGATCAGCGCCACGCTCGCCAGGCTCGCCGCGGCGATGCCAAGCGGCAGCCGGCCGCGCAGGCCGGTGAGCACCGCCAGGAACGCCACGCTGCACAGGATCAGCACGGCGAGCGCCAGCGAGCGCCCGGCCGCGGCATCGCCCGCGGCCGCCACCTGCCCGCCGATCCGGTAGCCGGCCAGCACCGCGCAGGTCGCGACGGTGCCGGCGAATCCCAGCGCCCACCATGCGCGCGGCGAGAAGAACCGCACCGGCCCGGCCGGTGGCGGGCGTCCTTCGAGGCGTGCATTGCTGCGCAGCTGGAACGCGAGCATCGCCGTCGGGTGGATCAGCAACTCGAGCCAGACGATGTGGATCGGCAGGTACAGCAGCGGGAACCCGAGCAGCGGCACCAGCGCCGCCGACAGCACCAGCGGCAGGTGCACCAGGATCAGGTAGGCGAAGCCGCGCTGCAGGTTGGCGAACAGCTGCCGGCCCTCGGCGATGGCGTTCACCAGGGTGCGGAAGTTGTCGTCCAGCAGCACGATGGCCGCCGCCTCGCGCGCACTGCGCGTGCCGCGCTCGCCCATGGCGATGCCGATGTCGGCGGCCTGCAGTGCCGGCACGTCGTTGACGCCGTCGCCGGTGACCGCCACGGTATGCCCGCGCGCCTGCAGCGCCTGCACAAGCTGCAGCTTCTGCCCCGGGGCCGCGCGCGCGATCACGTCGGCGCCGGCGAGTTCATCGGCATCCACCCGCGTGTCCTGGCGTCCTTCCAGGCTCAGCACCACGGGCTGGCCACCACCGATGCCGATTTCGCCGGCGATGGCACCGGCGGTGAGTGGATGGTCGCCGGTGACCATGATCACGCGGATGCCCGCGGCCAGGCAGGCCTGGACCGATTCGCGCACGCCCTCGCGCAGCGGGTCGCCGAAGGCAAGCAGTCCGGCCATCGTGTAGCCGGCGTCCGGCTCCCGCGCGGCGTCGTGGTCGCCCGGCAGCACGCGCTGCGCGCAGGCGATGACCTTGTAGCCGCGACCGGCCAGCGCATGCAGCTTCGCGCGCCATGCGTCGTGGCCGTCGGCGCCTGGCGTGCACATGGCCAGCACCGTTTCCGGCGCGCCCTTGACCACGGCGACCACGCCGGCGCCGTCGCGCAGCAAGGCGGTCTCGCGACGGCGCTCCTCGGTGAAGGGAAACGTGGCCAGGCGCTCCCGGTGCTCCGCCGCCGGCGGCGCCGCCTCGCGGATCGCACGGTCCATCGGATCATGGTTGGCCGCGGCCGATGCACGCGCCGCAATCGCCAGCAGCGCCGGCGCGTCCACGCCATCGGCCGGCACGGTCTCGACCAGCCGCAACTCGCCTTCGGTGAGCGTGCCGGTCTTGTCGGAGCAGATCGCACTCACCCGACCGATGTTCTCCACCGCCACCGCGCGCCGCACCAGCGCCTGGCGCTGTGCCAGGCGATAGACGCCCACCCCGAGGAACAGGGTGAACACGACCGGAAACTCCTCGGGCAACGCGGCCACCGCCAGGGTCAGCGCACTGATCAAGGCGTCCACCAGCCCGTGCCCCTGCGCCAGCCGCACGGCCGCAAGCACCAGGCACAGCAGCAGCGCCGCAATCAGCAGCACGCGCACCAGGCGCGTCACCGACTGCTGCAATGGCGTGCGCGCCTGCCCGCCGGCGCGCGACAGGCGCACGATCTCGCCGTAGCGGGTCAAGGCACCGGTGTGCACGATCCACAGCCGCGCGCTGCCGGTCAGCAGGCGCGTGCCGGCGTGCGCCCAGTTGCCGGCATCGGCGCTTTCGGGCAGTGCGCCGGCCGCGTTGAACACGCGCTTGCGGACCGGCAGCGACTCGCCTGTGAGCGAGGACTCGTCGAACTGCGGATCGCTGCCGGCCAGCACCAGGCCGTCCGCCGGCACCCAGTCGCCGGCGGCCACCTCCACCACGTCGCCCGGCAGCAGTTCGCGCGAGGGCAGCACATGCCAGCCGCCATCGCGCAGCACCCGGGCCTCGGTGGCCAGGCGACTCGCCAGGCCCTCGGTGGAGGCCTGCGTGCGGCGGTGCAGCCAGGCGTCCATGCCCAGCAGCGGGATGATGGCCACCAGCAACACGATTGCCTCGGCATGGTCTCCGAGCGCAAAGAACAGCAGGCTCACCACCAGCAGGAACCACAGCATCGGGTCGCGCGCGGAGGACGCGGCCGCCGTCCACCAGCGGCGCTGCTTCGTCTCGGTTACATCGTTGTCGCCGAAGCGCTGCCGGCGCTCGGCCACCTGCCCGGCACGCAGGCCGGTGCGCGGATCGCTGTCTTCAAGCACATCGCGTGGCAAGGGCCAGGTCGGCATCGCGGCCTCCGTTGCAGAGCGGCCTACTCTAAGCGCTCCGACAGGCCTGGTTGCGACGCAGGTGCTTCAGCGCATGGAACGCCTGCAGCCTGCAAAGAACCGCAGCATCTGCGCGGACGCATCCGGTCCCTGCGGATCGGTGTAGCTGCCCGTCGCATCGCCGCCGGCCCAGGCGTGGCCCGCGCCATGCACCACCCAGTGTTCGGCCGCGATGCGGCCGTCGGGGGTGCGGTGCACGGTGCGCGTGGAGCTGCGCCCACCCGGCGCGGTGTCGCGCTCAACCGTGCCGGCCCCCACCGCGTCACCTGCCCCGCTGCCTCCGCCAAGGCTCTGCTCCACGACGCCGTGGCCATTGCCGGGATGCACGGTCGTGTCGCTGTCGCCATGGAACACGATCGCCGGCACGGGCGCGCTGCCGGTCGCCGGCGGACGCGCGCGTCCTTCGCCGCCCTTGCGCATGGCGGCGAAGGCCGAGGGCACGTCGCTGGCCATGCCGATCGGCAGGCCCGAGTGCACGCCGATGGCGGCGTAGACATCGGCATGCGTGCTGGCGAGCACCGCGGCCATCGCGCCGCCGGCGGACAGGCCGGCCACATACACGCGATCGGCATCCAGCCGGTGCGTGGCGACGAGCTCGCGGGTCAGCGCGGCGAGGATTGCCGGCTCACCCTGCCCGCGCTGCTGGTCGCTGCCGCGGAACCAGTTCCAGCAGCGGTTGGGGTTGCGCTCCGTCGACTGCGCCGGCCAGGCCACGACGTAGCCCTGTGCGTCGGCAAGCCGGTTCATGCGCGTGCCACGGGCAAAGTCCTCCGGCGTCTGCGTGCAGCCGTGCAGCATCACCAGCAGCGGCGCGCCCGCGGTGTCGAGGCCTGCCGGAACATGCAGCAGGTACTCCAGCGTGCCGGCGCTGCAGGTGAAGCGCAGACGCGCATCGGTGGCGGTGCGCCGCTTGCGCATCGAATCCGCGGACGGTGTGCCGGTGGGGCTCGCCCTGCCGCCGTCGACCACGCGGAACTCGCCTTCGATGTACGGCTCGCGCGACGCCGCAGCACCGCGCACGCCCTGCGCCGGCGGCACCGGTGCGGCGCTGGCGTTGCCGCCAAGCGCGTCCTGCAGGGTGCGGGTTGCGGCCTGCAGATCGCCGCTCTGCATCAGGCGCATCGCCTGGCGCATGGTGTTGTTGCCGGGGGTCATGGGATGTCCTGGGTCAGTGGATACGGCCGGCCAATGCGGCCTTCACGCTGTGGCTCGCCTGCAGCACGCCGAGTACCGAAATCGATTCGATGGCGGCGAGCGCGAGCTCGGGTGAAACGTCGTCGGCGATCCGCACCAGCCCGAGGGCCTGGATCCGCAGGCGTTCGCCGGCATCGCGCGCGGCCTCGAGCTCGCGGCGCCCGTAGTCCTGCAGCCCCATCACCAGGGTGCGGCGCGCGACGGTGGTGCGCAGCACCTCGCCGTGCGCCGCCAGCTGGTTGCGGATGGCGGTACGGATGAGATCGGTGCGGTTGGAATAGAACCCCTCCTGCACCAGGAGGTCGATCTGGCCGAGATCCACCACTCCGAGGTTGATGGTGATCTTCTCGTTGTCGGCGACGGCACGCGGGCGTGGCTCGGTCATGCGAGGGATGCTTCTGGATGGCGTGGACCATCCTAGCACCATCCATGTGGATGTTGCTGAACCCGCCCTTTTGGAAAAGGGCCAGTGCGTTGGGCGTCACCGCTTGATCCAGCGCAAGGCTGCGCCGAGGGATCGCGCCTACAGTCGCGGACGAGGCGCCCTCGCACGCGCCGACGAGGTGTGCCGTGCAGCTCAGGTCCTGGCAGGTCATCACACTCCTGGTCGCCGTGAGTTCGCTGCTGGCCGGTGTTGAACTTCCGGCCGGCGCACGGCTGGGCACGGCCGGACTGAGCCTGGCGTCTGGCGTGTCCGCGCTCGCGCTGATGGCCGCGGCCGCGGTGCTGGGGGCGCGCTGGACCTGCGTGGAAGTGGCGTTCGGTGGCCTCGACCGCGTGTACCTGGCGCACAAGTGGATCGGCATCTGGGCGCTCGGCCTGGCCTCGGTGCACCTGTTGTTCAAGGCGGGCGTGCCGGAATGGCAGACCGCCGCGATCCTCGAACTCCCCAAGGGCTGGCCGCGCCTGCTGCGGCAGCTGTCCTTCCTCGGACTGATGTTCATCGTGCTGCTGGCGCTGAACCGCAACATCGCCTACGGCACCTGGCGCTGGTGGCACAAGCTGTCGGGACCGCTGTTCGTGGTGGTGGTGCTGCACTGGCTCAGCTTCAAGCAGCCGCTGCCGCTGGCCAGCCCCGCCGGTGCCTGGCTGTTGGCGCTGTCGGCGCTGGGCATCGCCGGTGCCGCCTGGAAGCTGCTGCTGTACCCGCTGCTGGCGCGCAGTGCCGAGTACCGCGTGGTGTCGATCACGCCCGGTGCGGCGGCGATCCACATGGAGCTCGAACCGGTCAAGGCGGGCATCGACTTCCAGCCCGGGCAGTTCGGATTCCTGCGCATGAACGCGCAGGGCCTGCGCGAACCGCACCCGTTCACCATCGCCACCGGCAAGCGCGGCGATGGCCGCATCGAGTTCGTCATCCGCGCCCTGGGCGACTACACCAACAAGCTGGTCGCCGACGCACGGGTTGGCATGTACGCGCAGATCCACGCGCCGTTCGGCCGCTTCGCGCGGCACCGCAGCGCGCGCCGCGAAATCTGGATCGGCGGCGGCGTGGGCATCTCGCCCTTCATCGCCTGGCTGAAGGACCACGCGACCGGCACGCTCGACAGCGTCACGCTGTTTTATTTCTACACGCCCGGGCGCGACTTCCCCGAGTTCGAGGTCATGCGCGCCATGGCGGAAGCGCGTGGTGCGGAACTGGTCGGCGTGCCCGGCGGCGGCGGCGATCCCGCGTTCGTCGAGCGCTTCGCCGCCATCTGCCGCGAAGGCGATCCGGCCGGCATCGACATCGCCTTCTGCGGGCCGAAGGGCCTCACGCCGCGGATCCGCGAGCAGATGCGCGCCAACGGCGTGCCGGACGCCAACCTGCGCTACGAACAGTTCGAATTCCGGTAGGCAGTCCGTCAGCGGCCGGCCGAGCGCTCCACGATGATGCGTTCGGCCAACCACGCGTTGTTGCCGACCTGCCGCGCCTGGATCCGCACCTGGTCACCGCGCTGCATGTCCTCCGGACGGTAGCGGCGGCCCTGGTACTCGACCGTGGTGCGCTCGTCGTAGCGCAGCTGCATGGTGTTGCCGTAGCCGGCGCCGTCGAGGCGGATCAGGCGCGAGCGCGCGTCGACCAGGGCGACCGAGCCGCGGAGGTCCTGGGCGTTGCCACCGCCATAGCCACCGCCGTAGCCGCCCTCGCGCACATCACGCAGCACCTCGACCCGGCGCGCCCAGAGTTCGCGCCCGGACTGCGAGACCTCGATGCGCACCACGTCGCCGCGCTCCAGGCCTTCCACCGAACTCTCGCGCCCCTGGTAGAACAGGCGCGTGCGCTGGTCGTAGCGTACTTCTGCGCGTTGCCCGCGTCCGCCGCGCTGGTCGTCAACCACCAGCAGGATGCGGTCGTAGGACGTGTCGAGGCTGTCGACGGTGCCCTGCAGCTGGCTGCCGTACTGCGAGGGGTAGCCCTGGCCAGGCTGCCCGTAGCCGTCGGGATTGCCGGCGTAGCCACCGGGGCTCACGCAACCGGCGAGCGCAAGCACGCTCGTGGCCAGCACCAGTCCGATACCGCGGGTCGCGTAGCGCATGGAATTCTCCGGAGGACAGTCGAGGATTGCCATATGCCCCCCGAGGCCGTGAACGCCGGGTAATCGCCGCGCGGCCGTCGCCCGCGATCACCACCACCCGGCCATGGCGCAACGCATGGCCGGGTGGTGCATCACTTGGTCTGGGTCTGCCCGACCGGCTTGTTCTTGATCGGCGGATCGCAGGGCAAGGTGCAGTTGGCCGTGGTGTCCTTGACGATCACGGCGTACGCACCATCACCACTGGAGGTGTCGCTGTCGGTGATCACGGCGATGCGCGGCGATGGCCCCGCGGCCCACGACAGCTGCGACTCGATGTCGCCGGTGAAGTCCACGCGGTCCACCTGGTAGCGCGGGTCCAGCCCGACCGTGACGGTGATGGTGCCGCTCTCGCCGTCGGCGGTCTGCTCCACGCCGCCGGCGTCATCGGTACCGCCGGTATAGCGGTAGCTGTAGGCCTGCCCGTTGCTGCCGGTGGTGGTGGTGTAGCCGTCGCTGCCGCTGGATGCGAAGTTGCGCACATCCAGGACCACGTCGACATTGTCGTTGCCGTTTTCGACTTTCATGACGCACTCCTTCCGGGGGTCGGCCATCCGGGGCCGGGGGGAGCAGGCGTCCGCCTGCAGGTGAAGCCGGTATCCGCGCGCTCATGGCCGGGTGGCCAGCGCGTCGTCGCGCCAGGGCCACGGCCGCGACGGCACGTAGCCCGCGGCGTCCAGGCGCTGCACATGCGGTCGCGCCTGCGCATCCTGGCCGAGGCGATGCAGGCTGCGCACCAGGGTGTCCAGGCGATCGAATGGCGGCGCGTCACCGGCGTCGGCAAGCAGCAGGTCGCGCGCCCGCAGTGACGCGGCGCGTGCGCCCTCGTCGTCGGACGCCATGTCCGCGGCCTCGGCGGCCAGGTCGAGGTTGCAGGCCAGCAGCAGGCGCAGCCGCTCGTTGTGTTCCTTGCGCCAGGCCGGCTCCAGCAGCGCCGCGGCATCCTGTACGTGCGTTCGTGCCGCCGCGGCGTCACCGCGCGCCAACGCCAGCTGCGCCTTGAGGCTGTGCGTGGTCGCCAGCAGGTGCAGCACCCGGTCGGATTCGGGTTCGGCGCGTTGCGCGCGCGACACGATCGCCAGCGCATCGGACGCCAGCGCGGCGGCGCCGGCCATGCCCGATGCCTGCGCAAGCCTGGCCTGCAGCAGGCGGGTGACGCCGAGCGTGACCTGCCAGCTCTGGTTGTGCGGATCCTGGCGTGCCAGCGCCGCGGCGCGCGGTGCGGCCACGGCCAGGCTCGCACGCGCCTCCTCCCAGCGCCCGCGCCGCGTCTGCACCTGCGCCAGCAGCAGCAGCGCGTCCAGGTGCTGCACGCGCCATTCGGCGACGTCCGGTTCGTCGGCCATGTTGCGGCGCATGCCGTCCACCTGTTCGGCCTGGAACGTCTCCGCGTCCAGCAGCGCGCCGCGGCGGTCGGCCAGGGTGCCCAGCCATGACGCGACGTTGGCCGCCTCGGCGCGCAGCGCGGTGTCGTGCGGGCGCTCGCGCAACCAGCCGCGGTACAGCGCGAGTTCCTGCTCGAGTGCGCGTTCGGCCTCGTCGGGGCGGCCCTGGGCTTCGTCGAGCACGGCAAGGTTGTGGTGGCCGTAGGCGACCTCGCGTTGCCAGTCGGAGTTGTCGCGGTCCATCGCCGCCAGCCGCACCGCGCTGTCGCGGTAGCGCCGCAGCCACCTGCCCGCGTCCTCGCTGCGGCCCTGCTGCAGCGCCACGTATCCGATCCAGAACTCGGCCTGCGCCAGGTCGAACAGGCGCTGGCCGCTGTCCGGCGCGCGTGCGTGCAGCAAGGTGCTGCGCGCGTGTGCCTCGCGGAACGCGGCCATCGCCGCGTCGTGGTCGCCACCTTCCAGCCGCACCTGGCCGATGCCGGCCAGCGAACGCGCCTGCTCCTCCAGCGCGCGGTCGCTGATGTCGCGCGGATCGAGCGCGGCGAAATAGCCCGTGGCCTTGTCGTCCACCGCGCGCATCAGGTCCAGCCGCCCGACCGTGGCAAGTTTCTCGCGCAGGTCGCCCAGCATGAAACCCAGGATGTCTTCCGCCTGCGCCTGCCGCCGTTGCGCATCGTTGCGCGCCACGTACGCGGTGGCCGCCAGCCCCAGCGCCAGCGCCATGCCGGCCGTCGATGCCACCGACACGATCGCCATCCGGCGCATGCGCCGCTGCGCCTCGCGCTGCGCCAGCGCGTCGTAGCCGACGCCCAGCAGCCCCGCCACCAGCTTCAGGAAGGCGCGCTGGCGGCCGTCGCCCTCGGGGCGCGCGTCGGCGGCCAGGGGCTCGTGCACGCGCGCGCCATTGGCCGCCGGGCGCAGCAGCATCGGCGGAAAGCAGGCCTGCGCCGGATCGCTGGCACCCGGTTCGCCGCCCACCACGAAGCACAGCACGCGGTCGCCGCGGCCGCTGTCCTGGAAGGCTTCGATCTCGGCGTTGACCCAGCGCGAGCCGGCAGCCGCGGGCGAACACAGGACCACCAGCGCATCGGAAGCGGCGAGTGCCGCGCGGATGGTTTCGCCGAGGTCACCCGCGCTGGGGAGCTCGTCGCGATCGAGGAAGAAACTGCCGAGACGGCGCTCGATCACCCCGTGCGTGCCCTGCGTGCCCACCAGGTGCGACGGCACGCGGTAGGTCTCCAGCCGCCGCAGCAGCCAGCGCGCCCAGGCGGCGTCGGCGTGGCTGTAGCTCAGGAAGGCACGAAAGCGCATGGACGGAAATGCCCGGAGCGTCAGGATTCCAACGCGATCCGCCGCCGGCAGCGGCCAGGGGGATCAGATGCGCGACTGCGGCAGCGGGCGCTCGCGGTGCAGCAGGGTCCACTCGGCGTGCTCGGTGAGCGCCGCCTCGCCGAGCGCGGCCAGGATGCGCTGCCGGGCCACCACGTCCACGACCGCCGCCAGCCGGCGATGCGCCGAGGCGAAGATGCGCTGCATGAAGCGGTATTGCCGGATCAGTTCCTTGTCCGCCTTCTTGTGCATGTAGGCCTCGTGCACCGCCGCCGCCACCGACAGGATGCCCATCACCGAGACCAGCACCTGCTTGGTCTGCGCGTCGAGGCGGCTGGCAAAGATCGCCAGCAGCACGCACAGCGCCACGCCCAGGCCGATGCAGGCCAATCCCAGGAGTTCCGCACGCCGGTGCAGTCGCGCGCGGCGCAGCGAGCTGCCGGCGTAGTAGCCGAGCTGGCCGTCGCCGCCGGGCTCGCCGATCCACTCGGCAACCACCGACTGCACCTGCGCCGCGTCGGCCGTCACCGGCACGCGCATGCCGTCGATGCCGGCACCGCGCATCACGTTGCGGATCCAGCCGAGCTCCACGTCCTGCTTCTGCATGAAGTTGTCGTGCGCGAACGCGCGCGTGCCCGCCACCACGATGCCCGCGCGCCGCCAGTACGACTGCACGCGCAGGCCTTCGGCGAGCGCGCGGTAATCCAGGTACTTGCGCTGCCATTCGCGCCGGCTGGCAATGAGCATCAGCACCGTGCCGGCGGCGAACAGCAGCAGGAACAGGTAGATCACCAGGTCGTCGCTGACGATGTCGGTGTAGGTGAAGAACGCGAAGCCCATCAGCGCCACCAGCACGTAGGTCGCCGACAGCACGCGCGCCACCCGCCGCTGGTAGAGGCGCGCCAGCCAGTCGGCGCCGGCGAACGTCCGCCACACCGGGCACGCAGCGGCCGCGGGCGACGGCGCCGGCTCCGCCACGATCGGCGCCGCGTACCTGCGCAGGTCCACGTTGAACGCCGCCTGCCGCGAGAACATCCGCGCGAACGCGTCCGGCAGCGAGGAGCCGGCCTGCGCGCCCTCGCCCGCCACCAGCCAGCGCGGCCGCGCGTCCGCGAGGTCCGCCGCGCCGCGGCGTGCCGCGGGCAGGTGATGGACGACGTTTTCCTGGTCCGGCCCGAGCAGGGTGTCGGTGGCGCGGCGGTTGTCGGGGTCGGCCGGCGTGGCGCCTTCCAGATGGAAGCGCACGATGTCCGCCGTGCCGCCCACGCGCCCCGACGGCTGGCCGTCCCACAGCGCGAGCAGCACGTGGCCATGGCTGGACACGAAGATCCCCGCCTGCCGGTAGCGCCGGTCGCGCGTCGGCCCGGGCAACGCGAGCGATGCCACGGTCTCGCCACGCTCCAGCGGCAGCTCCATCACTTCAACCTGGTGCAACTGCCGCTCCAGCATCTGCAGGCTGGCGGGATCCTCGAAGTCTTCCCGGTACAGCGCGAGCGGCAACGGCAGCGGCGCCACCACGTGCAGGCCGAGCGCCAGCGCCACCTGGGCGACCAGCTGGTCGGCACCTTCGGCCATCGGCGACAGCACCACAAGCGGCAAGCCGTGGAACCGCGCCTGCAGCTCCTGCAGGAAGGTCCGCACACCGGCTTCAAGCCCGGCGATGTCCTGCCCGCGCAGGTGGCGATGCCCGGTCACGCCAACCACCAGGCTGTTGGCGAGCACGGACAGGTCGGGGCTGGCGGCCATGGGCGTTCCCGGCGACGGAAGCCCGCGCCTCTAGCGTAGAGACGCAAATCGCTGGGAAAACGGGCCTATTGCTGCGCTGTTGCGACCCACGCCGCGAACAGGGCCTGCATGCGCTCGCGCTGCGCAGGCGACCAGCGCCGGGTCCTGACGGCCACGCCTTCCGGCGTGCTCCATTCCGGATTGGCCACGGCCGCGGTGGCATACCACTGCAATGCGGGCTCGGACTGGCCGGCGGACCAGTACAGCAACGCCAGGCTGTAGGGCGCCCAGAACGGCCCACCGCCGTGCAGCGCGATCGCCCGCTGCCAGTCGGCATACGTGGCCGCGAAGTCGCCCTCGTCGTAGTTCGACCAGCCCCGCGACCACAACACATGCCGCTCGTAGCGGCTGCCCGGCTCCGACGCCGCCAGCGCCGCGTCGTAATCGCGACGTGCACGCTTGGCGTCGCCACCTTCCATGAACAGGAAGGCGCGGTGCGCAAGCGCCGACACGTTGCGTGGGTTGTTCTGGATCGCGGCATTGAGCAGCTGGCGGAAGCGGGCACGACTGCCGGGCGGCGTGGGCAGGTAGCTGGCCGCCTCGTCATCGTCGACATACCGGCCCTCCGGCTGCACGACCGGCAACGCATCGCCCGCCACGGCGGCACCGGCGGCACCGGCGATGCACAGCAACAACAGGATCAATGCGATGCGATGCGTCATCTGGCGGCTCCGGGCAGGTGCGCGGAGATTGCCACATGATCGCGATGGCCAACGCGACGACCGGCGAAGTACGGCCGCGGGTTGCAGGCGCCCGCGCCCTCGCTCGCGGCCGTTTAACGGCTGGTGGCGTAGGTAGGCGGTTCCCGCCCGGGCTGGCACCACCCGCCACGCCGAAGTCCGAGGACAAGACCATGATCGCGAAGAACACCATCTGCCTGTGGTTCGACAGCGACGCGCTCGATGCCGCCACCTTCTACGCCGAGACCTTCCCCGACAGCGCGGTCACCGCCGTCAACCGCGCACCCGGCGACTACCCGTCCGGCAAGGAAGGCGACGTGCTGACGGTCGAGTTCACCGTGCTGGGCATCCCCTGCCTCGGCCTCAACGGCGGCGACACGTTCAGGCACAGCGAAGCGTTCTCGTTCCAGGTGGCCACCGACGACCAGGCCGAGACCGACCGCCTGTGGAACGCGATCGTCGGCAACGGCGGCCAGGAAAGCGAATGCGGCTGGTGCAAGGACAGGTGGGGCATCTCGTGGCAGATCACCCCGCGCGTCCTCACCGAGGCCTACACCGGCCCCGACCGTGCCGCGGCCAAGCGCGTGTTCAACGCCATGATGACCATGCGCAAGATCGACGTCGCCGCTATAGAGGCCGCACGCCGCGGCTGAGCGCCCCCAGGTCGCTCACGCCACGGTGTGCCTGTGCCTGATCAAGGCTCTGGATGCTGCTGATCGAGCGTCGGGTAATCGGTGTAGCCCTTCGCGTCGCCGCCATAGAACGTGGACCGGTCCGGCGTGTTGAGGTCCGCGCCCGTGCGGAAGCGCTCCACCAGATCCGGGTTGGCGATGTACAGGCGGCCAAAGGCCACCGCATCGCCCACGCCGGACGCGACCAGTGCTTCGGCGCTTTCTGCCGTATAGCCGCCGCAGAACACCAGGGTGCCCGGGAACGCCTGGCGCAGCGCGCGACGGAACGTGTCGCTGAGCTTCGGGCCACCGGCCCAGTCCGGTTCGGCGATGTGCAGGTAGGCGATGCCGCGGTCACTGAACTCGCGCGCCAGGTACAGCGCGCTTTGCTCGGGCTCGAGGTCGGCGATGTCGTGGCCGGTGAAGTGCGGCGACATGCGCACACCCACGCGCCCCGCGCCAAGCTCGGCAATCACCGCATCCACCACCTCCAGCACGATGCGGGCGCGGTTTTCGAGCGAGCCGCCGTAGCCATCCGTACGCCGGTTGCTGTTGGTCGCCAGGAACTGCTGCAGCAGGTAGCCGTTGGCCGCGTGGATCTCCACCATGTCGAAGCCGGCGCGATCGGCGCGTTGCGCCGCCTGCACGAACTCCGCGATCACCGCGGGGATCTCCTCCGTTGCCAACGCGCGCGGCATGGTCGACGGCAGGTTGGCGGGCGTGCCGTCGGCCTGGATCACGAAGCACGTGGCGCCCTTGGCGACGATGGCTGAAGGCGCGACCGGCACCGCACCATCGGGCCGCAGCAGCGGATGCGAGATGCGCCCGACGTGCCACAGCTGCGCCGCGATCCGCCCGCCGCGGGCATGCACGGCATCGGTCACCAGCTTCCAGCCGGCTTCCTGCGCGTCGCTATGGATGCCAGGCGTGAGCGCATAGCCCTGGCCCTGCGGCGAGACCTGCGTCGCCTCGGAGACGATCAGCCCGGCGCCGGCGCGCTGCGCGTAGTACTCCGCGTTCATGGCGGTCGGCACGTCGCCGGGCTGGCCGGCGCGCGAACGCGTCAGCGGCGCCATGAGCACGCGGTTGGGCAGCGCCACGGCGCCGGCCTGGATCGGTGACAGCAGGTTCGTATGCATCGGTTCAGTGCTGCGGCGCGTGCCGCCCCTCCGCGAACTCTTCCACGATCTTGCGGCAGAACGCCGGCAGGTCGTCCGGCTTGCGGCTCGACACCAGGCCCTTGTCGGTCACCACTTCCTCGTCCACCACCTCGGCGCCGGCATTGCGCAGGTCGGTGCGCACGCTGGGCCACGAGGTCATGCGGCGGCCGCGCACCACGTCGGCCTCGATCAGCACCCACGGCCCGTGGCAGATGACACCGATCGGCTTGCCGCTGCGCGCGAAATCGCGCACGAAGGCGACGGCCGCAGCATCCATGCGCAGCGTGTCGGGATTGGCCACGCCACCGGGCAGGATCAGCGCGTCGAACTCGTCAATGCTGGCGTCGGCCACCAGGCCATCCACCTTGAGGCGGTCGCCGGGCTTGTCGTGGTGCATGCCCTGGATCTCGCCGGCCTTGATCGACAGCAGGCGGACCGTGGCGCCGGCCTCTTCCACCGCCTTCCTGGGCTCGGTGAGCTCGATCTGCTCCACGCCATCGGTGGCGAGGATGGCGACGGTCCTGTCCTGGAGTGGCTTGCTCATGGAGGTGTCCTGTGGCTTCGCGGGGCACCGGGCCCCGGCAGCACAGGATGCGGCAGCGGCGATGGAAGCTGCGTGAGGCGCGGGACATCCGCAAGGCGCCCGGCGCGTCTCCCGGAGCCACGGCTCAGCGCGCCAGCAATCGCCTGGTCCAGTCCAGCAGCACCAGCGGCAGGCGCTCGGGCGTCGCCAGCAGGGCGTAATGGCCTGCGCCAAACACCTTCGGCAGATAGCCGGGTGCCTGCAGGTCCACGGTCAGGCAGAACGGGAAGATGCCCTGCAGCCGTGCCTCGGTGACCGACTGGCGCATGTCCTCGACGCCGAACAGGCCGTCGTAGCGGTCGGCGTCGTTGGGCTTGCCGTCCGACAGCATCAGCAGCAGGCGGTGCTCGGCGGGCTGCTTCATCAGCAGCGCCGTGGCATGGCGGATCGCGGCGCCGGCGCGCGTGTAGTGCTCGGGCTCGAGGCCGGCGATGCGCAGTGCGACGTCCTGGCCGTAGGCCTCGTCGAAGGCCTTGAGCATGCGCAGCGTCACGCCGTGCGGGCCCTCGCCGGAAAAGGCCATCACCGAGAACGGCTCGCCCAGGCCTTCAAGGGCCATGCAGACCAGCAGCAGGGCCTCGCGCTCGACGTCGATCACGCGCCGGCCATCGCCGATGAAGCTGTCGGTGGACCCGCTGGCGTCGACCAGCAACGACACCGCGATGCTGCGCCGGCCCGGCCGGCGCGCCTCGTACAGCCCCTCGCGCAGGAAGCCCCCCGCGCGCAGGTCGGCTCGGCCTTGCACGCAGGCATCGATATCGATGTCGTCGCCGTCGCTCTGCCGGCGCAGGCGGACGCGCTCGGGGCGCAGCGCCTCGAACTGGCGACGGATGCCGTCGAGGTGCGAGCGATGCCGCGCCAGGGTCGCGTCGATCCAGCGGCTGTCGCCTTCCACCGGCGGCAGCATGCGCACCGTGGTGCCGTGCTCGATGTAGGACCGGCTGGCGTGGTCCCACTCGGGATAGCGCAACCGGCTGCCGCCGGCGTCGGGAGCGTCGAACTCGATCCTGGCGCGGCTGGCGGGCGGATCGTCGGACAGCAGGACTTCGCGCGGCGGATCGGGCGCGGCGACCATCCGCGTCGAAGCCAGCTCGGAAAGCATGTCGCCGTACTCGTCCGCGCTGGTCTCGTCGTCGCGGTCCACCGGGCGCTGCAGGCCGAAGGGATCCTCGGCGACCTCGTGCGGCGCGTCCTGCTGGATCATCCACACGCCGGGCTCGCCGCCCTTGTCCTCGTCCCCGTTCGCTTCGCGCTCCTCGGGGCGCCGCTCCATGCGCGCGCTGCGCACGGGTCCGGCGTCGTCGTCGTGGTCGAAGGGCTTGCCATCCACAAGCCGGGCGGCGGCGCCCGCCTCGCGCAGCTCGCCCGTCCACCAGTCGCGGTACAGCGGCATCGGGCCGAGCCGCTGCACATCCGCGTCGGCGAGGCCCCAGTCGCGCAGCAGCCGCGCCGCGTGCGCGAGCGAGTCCTCGACCGTGCCCGCGGGCGGTTCCGCTGCGGCCGCCACGTCGCGCTCCAGGATGTCGCGCACCAGCTGCTCCAGCGGCTGCCGTGCCGGCGCGAAATCGGCCAGCGGTGGCCGTTCTGCAAGCGCACGCCGGCGCAGCCGCGTCAGCGCCGGCACCAGTCCCGGGAAGCTGCGCGCGATGTCGGCCTCGGCAGCCTGGGCTTCGAGCACCAGCGCGGTATCGCGCTGCAGCGGCGAGCCGCGCCGGGCGAGGATCGCCTGCACGCTGCCACGCATGGCCCGACGCGCCTGCTGCAGCGCCATCGCGCGATACAGCTCCGATGCCTCGGCGGCATCGCAGGTGCCCAGGTGCGCCGGGAGCCAGATCGCATCGCCGCTGGTGGCCGGCAGCGCCTGGCGGTGGCGTGGATAGGCGCTGCGGTGGAACAGCCGGTGCAGCACGGTCGGGCGCGCCGGCGGCAGCGCCACGCGCATCGGCAGGCTGGTGCCGCAGGCGGCCGCGAGCAGCAGGTCCAGGCGCCGCGCCAGCGACGCCAGCGCGATCGGGGCATCGGGTTCGCGCGCGTAGTGCCGGCGCCAGGTGTCGCGGATGAACACGGTCGCGTGCCGCGCGGCATCGACGACAACGTCTTCGGCCTCGGCCACGTCGGATCCGCCTAGGGGAACATCGCGTCAACGAGTTCGCGCATCGCACCGAGCAGGGTCGGGTCGTCGCTGAGCGGCGACACCACCGCGGCGTTGCACGCCTCGCGCACGCCGATGCCGCTGGCGACCAGGCGGCCGGCGGCAATCAGCAGGCGCGTGCTTGGCACCTCGGCCAGGCCCCGGTCGCGCAACGAGCGCAGGCGCCCGGCCAGCTCCACGAGCGCCACCGCCGTGCCGCCGTCCACCCCGCTTTCGGTCGCCACGATCGCGGCTTCCGCCGGCGGCTCGGGAAAGCCCAGCTCGATCGCCACGAAGCGCTGGCGCGTGCTCGGCTTCAGGTCCTTGAGCATGCGCTGGTAGCCGGGGTTGTAGGAGATCACCAGCTGGAAGCCCGGTGCCGCTTCCAGCGTCTCGCCGGTGCGGTCGATCGGCAGGATGCGCCGGTAGTCGGTGAGCGGATGCAGGACCACGATGGTGTCCTGGCGCGCCTCCACCACTTCGTCGAGGTAGCAGATGGCACCCTCGCGCACGGCCCGGGTCAGCGGGCCGTCCTGCCAGACGGTATCGTCGTGGCGGATCAGGAACCGGCCGATCAGGTCGCTCGCGGTCAGGTCGTCGTGGCAGGCCACCGTGATCAGCGGGCGCCCGAGCCGCCAGGCCATGTGTTCGACGAAACGGGTCTTGCCGCAGCCGGTCGGGCCCTTCAGCATCACCGCCAGCCCGCCGGCGTGGCACTGCTCGACGATCCCGACTTCGTTGCCGGTGGGCAGGTAGTACGGGCCGGCCCCGGCCGGCCCCGTGCGCGCATCCACCGGTCAGCGCCCCGGTTTCACCTGCAGCTCGCCCTCGGCACCGTCCGCGATCACATCGAACTGCGGCCGATACCGGAAGAAGTCGAAGATGAACATCGCGACGCCGGTGGCGAAGATCGTCGCCGTCAGGATCAGCATGATGAAGTGCACCTGGATCTTCAGCTGCGCGTCCAGGTAGCCCATGCCCATGATCCGCTCGAGGTACACCTGGGCGATGCCTGCGGTGCCGAAGGACAGCGTCATGCCGAACATGCCCGACACCTGCAGCCAGAACGCCCAGTAGCCAAGCGGCGAGTGCTTGCCCGCGGGCCGGTTGGTCAGGCCCGGCAGCGCGTAGGTGATCATCGCCATGATGATCATCGCGTAGGCGCCATAGAACGCCGAGTGCGCGTGCATGGCGGTGATCAGCGTGCCGTGGGTCCACTTGTTGACGCTGGGCCAGGTGTGGGCCAGGCCGAGCAGGCCCGCGCCGAACAGCGCGAAGATCGCGCTGCCGATGGTCCAGTGCAGGGCCAGGGTGTTCGGGTGGGTCACCCCGCCGCGCCGCATCGCCGCATAGGCGTAGATCGCCATCGCGGCCAGCGCCAGCGGTTCCAGCGCGCTGAAGAACCCACCGATCGGCAGCCAGATCTGCGGCACGCCCACCCAGTAGTAATGGTGCGCGGTGCCGAGGATGCCGGCAAAGAACACCAGGCCCACGATCACGTACAGCCACTTCTCCATCACCTCGCGATCGATGCCCGACAGGCGGATCAGCAGGTAGGCGAGGAAGCCCGCCATGATCATCATCCACACGCCCTCGACCCACAGGTGGATGGTCCACCAGCGGTAGAAGATCGAGACGGTGTAGTTCTCGTAGTGCAGCAGCGCCGGGGTGTAGAGCACCGCCGACAGCGCGAGGCCACCGATCAGCACGCCCTCGGTCGTGGTCAACCGCCCCGACCTCTTGATGGTCATGCCGATGTTGTAGAGGAACATCAGCATGCAGATCACGATGACGATCTTGTGCGGCAGCGGCTGCTCCAGCAGCTTGTTGCCGGTGCCGTAGCGGAACACGTAGCCGATGACCGCGGTAACGCCCATCAGCGTCCACAGCCCCAGCTGCCAGTACGCGAGCTTGGTGCTGTACAGCTCGGTGCGCGACTCGTCGGGCACCATCCAGTAGGTGGCGCCCATGAACCCGGTCAGCACCCAGACGATCAGCAGGTTGGTGTGGATGGTCTTGGTGACGTCGAACGGCAGGATGTACAGCAGCGGGTCCGGCCCGAGGTACTTGGCGGCCGACAGCAGACCGAACACGATCTGCAGCCCGAACAGCACCATGGCCACGGCGAAATACCAGTAGGCCACTGATTGGGACTTGTAACGCATGGAAGATCTCCCGGTGCCGGCGCAGCACGCCGCCAGTGTTATTTCATCGATCCAAGGAAGGCCACGAGCTGGTCGACCTGCTCTTCGGTGAGGGATTCTGGATATGTGTTGGGCATGAACGACGTACCTTCCGCCGAGAACATCGCCCCGGGAACCAGGTGCGCGCTGGGCGACACGATCGACTCGCGGATATAGCCCTCCACGTCGGTGGCGCTGCCGGTGTAGTCCGCGGACGCGATCGTCTGCGCCGCGCGCTCCGCCATGCCCGCCATCGATGGGCCGGCGAGCTGGACGCCGGGCTGCAGCGAATGGCAGGCCGTGCAGACCGGCACCGCGGTGCCGAACAGGTTCTCGCCGATCGCGCGCGGATCGCTGTCCGCGCGCACGGGCCTGACGGCCCCGGCCTCCGCCGCACCCGCGGCGGTGCCCTGTGCGGCGACGATGGCGCTGCCGCCGGCCACCAGGATGGGGCGCGGCGGCCAGCCCTGGTTGTCGACCTTGGACACCCAGTCGAGGAACTTGACCAGGTTCGCGATCTCGACTTCGCTGAGGTTCTGCGTCGGCATCAGGCGGCGATGGCGCTGCTCGTCGTAGAACTGCGACGGGTCACGCATGTAGGCCTTGAGGTAGGCCTCGCCGCGGTGCTGGGCGATCTTGGTCAGGTCGGGCGCGTAGTAGGCGCCTTCGCCGAACAGGGTATGGCAGTTGATGCAGTTGTACTTGTGCCAGACATCCTTGCCGTGCGTGACCTCCGGCGTGATGTCCGCCGCATTGGTGAGGTCGTCGAAGCGCGCATGGCTGTACAGGGTCAGGCCGAGGAATGCGACGGCGGCGAGGCCTGTTGCGACGATGGCGAAGATCCGGGACTGGCGCTTGTTCATGGTGTCGCTCCTAGACGGAGATCGAGGGCCAGTACGCAATCGCCGTGTAGCTGGCGTAGATCACGGCCACCGCCATCAGCAACAACACCAGCATGCCGAGCCAGCGCACGGGTGAAACAAGATTGCTTGCATTCATTGGTCAGCTCCCCGAACGGGTCGACTCAGCACACGCGTGCGACCGACTGTGTCATCAAGTCCGCTTTCATGCAACGCAGGGCGAACCCGGGGTGTCGGAGCGCGAAACCAGGAGCGGGTTCTCGCGAAGGCGCGAAGTGGTCACCACTGGTGTTGCAGGTAGCGCTGCGCTTCGTCCTCGTACAGCTCGAAGTCGGGTGCGAGATGCGGGAGCAGCAGGCGCAGCCAGGCGCGCGTGGCCATCCGTGTCTCGCGCGGGCAGCCCTGCGCGCGTGCCGGGGTCAGGTCGCCCGCATCCACCATGTCGGCGAACTCGGCCGGGTCGGTACCGTAGATCAGGCACTGCAGGTTGAAGTAGCGCTGTTCGCCCAGCGCGTGCTCGTCGGCATAGGCGTGGAGGTTGTAGGCGCCGGTACTGCGGGAGAGGAGCCAGTCGGCTGCCATGCGCAGGTTGCCGATCACCTGCGCGGAGGTTTCGTCCAGGTCGGCGAACCGCAGCATCAGGATCGCCGCCAACTGGTCCATGGCGTCCTCCTGGCGGCCGGTCACGGGCAGGTCCAGCAGGTGCGCCAGCGCATGCCCGGTTTCATGCAGCACGATGAAGCGGATGTTGGCGCGTACGTAGCGCAGCGGGTAGCCGTCATCCAGCCCGCCCCGCTGCTGCTGCTCCAGGCCGCGCTCGTAGAGCGTGCGCAGCGTCTCGTAGCACAGCACCACCTCGGTCTCGGCCGGCCGATAGAAGGCGCCGAACTCGCCGCACTCGGCGGTGACATAGCGCAGGCGTCGCGGCAGCACGAACAGCCCGTCCATCGCCTGCACTTCCGGCAGGCGATGCAGCAGGTCGGCGTCGCGCACGCGCACGTGGATCTGCTGCAGGCCGGGCGAATCCGGCGGCGCGTAGGCGTACTCGAACGCCCTCACGGCCGGCACCGGCGCGCCACCGGCCGACCGCTGCTTCGCGCGGACCAGCGTGCGCGGCCAGGCATCGGAGATCGGGCGCTGCACCGCCTCGCGCACGCTCCGGTCACCCGTCACCGGACCGGGCACGCCGACACAGCCGGCGGCCACCGACATCGCCACAAGCAGCGCGATCATTCTCATCAGTCCGGCCAGATCGGCCCCTCCACGGTGCTGCAGCGAGTATGCCGGACCGCGGGTTATGCTTCCTTCGTGGACGGGGCCACGCATCAAGGGGAGATCCAACATGAAGACTGCATTGCGCATCATGCTGCTTGCTGCGTGCCTGGTTGCCGCACCGGCCTTCGCGGCCAGGATCGTGGCGGAGGACTACGCCATGCGCGTGCCTGCGCCATCCACGCCCGGCACGGACATCCGCATCACGTTGATCGACAGTCGCCCGTATGTGCTCGACGGCGACAGCGATGAAACGTACGAGGGCATGACACGCGAGCTGTACGGCATTCCGATCAGCCGCAACACCGCCGACCGCACGCCGCTGGCGATGTACATCGGCGAGCGGCTGCGCATCGGATTCGAGCGCGCCGGATATTCGGCAACGCTCGTGCCGAGCCCCAAGGGCTCGGACGCGGCGGAGCGCAGCCGCGCCCTGCGCCACGATGGCCCGGGGCTGCTGATGGTCATGACGCTGCGCGAGTGGTCCTACGACCAGGGCTTCGCAAGCCCCGAGTTCACCCACGACGTCACCCTCGACATCCATGACGCGCAAGGCAACTGGCTTGCCACACAGGACTTCCAGGGCGTCGACCCCATGCCCAAGGGCGGCTGGAAGCACTACAAGCGGCGCTATGCCGAGCTCTACCAGGACATCTTCGATCGCTTCCTTGCCTCGCCCGTGGTGTTGGCGGGGCTCGCGGGAGAGCGGACCACGTCAGTCCCGGCACCCGCGGCACCTGAGGTGCCCGCTCAGACGATTGAAGCCCGCCTTGCGGCGCTGAAGGAGCTGCGCGCAAGCGGCGCGATCGACGAGAGCGCCTTCCAGGCACAGCAGGAACGCATCCTCTCCGAGCTTTGATCCGTCACCAGTGCACGCGGAGTCCAGAAATGCGCCCATGGTTGATCGCCGTCATCCTCCCCCTGCTCTCCGCCGCCGCACTGGCGGGGACCCCGCTCCCTGACGCACCGCATGTCGTCGTGCAGGGCGAAGGCCTGTTCAGCGTGGCGCCGGATTCGGCGACGGTCGCGATGGTGGTGCGCCACCGCTCCGCGGATCCCGCAGAAGCCAAGCGCGTGGTGGACCGTGCGGTCAACGCGCTGCTCAAGGTGGCGCCGGGCTTCGACGTGGCACCCGACGACATGACCGCGTCCGACCTCGCGCTGCGCGAAGACATCGATTACGACGACAACGACCGCCCCCTGTCGCGGGGTCACGTCGCCAGCCGCGAAGTGAAGGTGCGCCTCGACGATCTCGACAGGCTTGGCGCCTGGCTCGATGCGGCGCTGGCCGCCGGCTTCACCGACGTCTCCGATGTCACCTTCAAGTCCAGCAAGGAAGCCAGCCTTCGCGAGGACGCACGCGCCCGCGCGGTGGCCGACGCCCGCGAAAAGGCCGCGAGTCTTGCCGTGGCATTCGGCGGCGGCCTCGGGCCGGTGTACAGCATCAACAGCCTCAACTCGAGGCAGTCCGACGGCTACGGCGCCACCACGCTGGACCGCATCGAAGTCACCGGCTCGCGCATCGACAGCGGCCGCTACCTGCAGCCGACGATCGACTTCACCGAACGCGTATCGGCGGTGTTCGAGATCACGCGGTGAGTCCGCAGGTGCGCGACGAGCCGAGCATCGGTTCGGTGGACATGAGTGGGGTCGAGTTCCGCAGGCCGCGCCCCAGGTCGCAACCGGAAGACGCACATCCGTACGCGGGCCTCTGGTGGCGCATCGCGCTTGGCGTATTCGTGGGCGCGCTCGCGCACAGCGTCGTGGTGGGCATCTATGTGCAGTGGGAGCTGCAGCAACTGGTCAAGTCCTGGGAAGCCGAAGCCGGTACCGCCCAGCGTGAGCTGGAGAACGCCTTGCGACAGTTCGCACCCATCGGAGATCGATCCTCGACGGCGCGGTCCACGATCCCGCGCGGGCGAGCCGCCCCGCTCCGCCCACTCGCGTCCGGCGAACGCTGCGTCGGCGGCAAGCGCTTCCGCGCGGTTCCGAACGGCTGGGTGCAGGTGAACGAACCCTGCGGCTGATGCTGCAACGCTTGCCGCTTCGGACCGACGCGGCCACGAAGCCGCTGCGGCGTCGACCTCAATCCTCGGCGTTCGGATCAAGCTTGCTGATTGCACCATGCTCGATGCTCCAGATCGTGCGGTCGGGCGGCGTCATCACGAACATCGGCGTATTGGCCCACAGGCTCCAGTGGACGTGCGCCTCGGTGGGCACCGGATCCAGGAGATGCGTGATCATCATCGCCGCCGTCCCGCGTCCCTTGCCGAGGCTGATACAGCTTTTCGTGAACGCGCGTTGCGCCGTGACCGCCCCGCCCTCCACGTCCATGCGATGCGTGCCCCCAAGCGGCACCGCGTCGTTGCGCTTGGTGCCGGGCAGCAGATAGACGCGCCAGCGATCGGTCGTGTCCGAGCCTGAAGGCAGCACCACGGTGTTGTAATCCTTGGAACACAGCTCGAATGGCGCCGCCATCGCCGCGTTGCGCGCAACGACCGCGCTCGCCTCGAAGGGGCTGAGCGGCTCGGGAGCGTCGAGCGTCGCAATGGGTCCGGGCTCGCCCGATGTCGGCACCAGCACCCGGTACAGCGCGGCCGGCGTGGCGTCGACGAAGGTCACCGCGATGCCATCGGCCCGCGCCTCGGTGACCCAGCCCCTGACACGCCGGTCGCGCCTGGACTTGCGCTGGGCCATGAGGGCATCCGTCGCCAGCGCAGCGGCCCGGTCGTGCTCGTAGATTTCGCGGCCGGTGCGTTCCGCGCTGGCCAGCGCAATGGCTTCCTGCTCGGGCGGCAGCGCCTGCGGCAAGGCGTCATTGGCGGCAGCCGCCAGACCGGCCAGGAGCAGCACGGCGCCGGAGAGGGCTACGCGGATCGAGGCGTGCATGTTTTTCCCCTGAGTTATCCCCGGGCGGAGGATAGCTTGGAGGCGCGTATGCGTGGCAACGCCCGCAACATTCCCATGGGCGCGCCGCGGGCCAGCCCTCGCTCAGCTGTACAACGCCGCATACCCCGCCTCGTCCACCTGGCTCAGCCCCAGCCGGTCGAACTGCGCCCACATGCCGTGCCAGCGCGCGGCATCGCGCTGCACGGGGCTGACCAGGCGCGGACAGGTGTCGGCGATGATCGCGTCCATCAGTCCGGTGGGCTGCGTGGCGCTGTAGCGGTACCACAGCGCCGCGGCCTGCGCCGGGCCGTCGCGGCACAGGCGCGCGCCCTGCCCGATCAGCCGGGTCACGGTGTCCACGACCGCCGGGTGCTCCGCCAGGAAGCCCTGCGAGGTGAAGAGCTCGAGCGCCGAGAAGTTGTGCAGGCCGACGTCGCCGGTGGTGATGAAGTGCGTGTCCATCCCCGCCAACCGCGCCTCGACACCCTCGAAGTTGGCGAAGCACAGCCACGCGCCGTCGAACCCCGCGCGCAGATTGGCCAGGTGCTCGAAGCCGGCACCCTCGATGGCGACCTGGGCGTGATCGAACGCCGCACCCTGGCGCGTGCACCAGCGCGCAAGGATTTCCCGGGCGATCGTATCGGTCACGCCGCCGGCGACCGGCGATGCCAGCCGCACCGTGCCGCCAGCCAGCAGGCGCTGGCCTGCCGCCCGCTGCAGCAGGATGCCGCCGTCGGTTTCGAAGAAGCAGCCGAGCGCCTTCAGGCCCGGGCGATGCGCGTCGATCATGTGCAAGGGCTCGTTGCACGCGAAGGCGACATCACCACTGACCGTCGCGGCAAGTCCGTCGTAATGGTCGTCGGGCACCAGCAGCTCGAGCTCCAGGCCGGCATCGCGGTACCAGCCCAGGTCGATGCCGGCGATCAGCGGCAGGTGATCGGGGTTGAGGAACCATTCGAGGGAGAGCTGCAGCCTCATACTCACGCGGTCCCCGCCACGCTCGCACCGGCAGCGAGGCACGCGGCCAGGGTCACGCCATATCGCCAATGGTGTCGCTTCATCGTCTTCCCCTGTTGGTCGTGCTGTTGCTTGAATGATGCCGAACTTGCTGCGGTGTTGCCTGATCAGCGACCGGGAGTCGCCCCGACGGTCACCTGCGCCTGGGCGTGAACCCCTGCCCTAGCCGGAGATCTCCCGCACCGCCCGCACCGCGCGCTCCACTTCCTCGTCCGTGTTCACCAGGCTCGGCGCCAGCCGGGCATAGGTGATGGCGTAGGGACTGGTGCTGGCGATGATCCGGCGCGCCAGCAACTGCTTCACCACCTCCGCCGGCGCCACGCCCTGCACCTCGAACGCCACCAGCCCCGCCGACAGCCCCGCTGACATCGGTGTGTGCAATGTCACCTTCGGGTTGGCGGCCAGTCCGGCCTTGCACTGGTCGTTGAGCGCGCGGATCCGCGCGGCAACCCGCGCACGCCCCATCTGCCGGTGCATGCGGAATGCTGCGGCGGTGGCCCACTGGTGCTCGTAGGCGTGGAAGCCGCCAGGCGCCATGCGGTCGGCGGTGGTGGGCGACACCGGCGCCTGCTGCCGCTCCCAGGCGACGTACTGGTCGAGATCGGTGAAGCTGGGAATCAGCGGCCGCAGGCGCGCCCAGTTCTCCGCATTGGCCCAGACCAGGCCGGTGCCGCGCGGCGCGAACATCCACTTGTGGGTGCCGGCACAGAAGTAATCGCAGCCCATGGTCGCGACGGTCTGGTCGGTGGAACCGAGCCCGTGCACGCCGTCGACCACCAGCAGCAGCGGCTGGCCGGCGCGTGCGCGCAGCGCCGCGGCAATCTCGCGGATGGGCAGGCGGATGCCGCTGCTCGAATGCACCCAGGTCAGCCCCACCACCCGCGTCCTGGGGCCGATGCCCTTGAGCAGCGCTTCGATGATCGACCCGATGCTGGCCGACGCCGCGTCCTCGAACAGCGGGACCATGCGCATCGTCGCCCCACTGCGTTCGACGGCCAGGCGGATCGACTCATGGTGGGAGTAGTGGTCGTGCGTCGTGCACAGCACTTCGTCGCCGGCCTTGAGCGGCAGGCCCTGGTACACCAGCGCCAGGCCGGTGGTGGTGTTGCCGGTCAGGCAGACATCCTGCGGTCGCGCCCCCAGGTAGTCGGCGATCTCGGCCTGCACATGCACATGCAGGTTGTCCGCGCCTTCCGAGAACATGCCGTGCTCCACGGTGACGAAGGGATTGCGGTCGATGGCGCGGCGGTAGCCCTCGATCGCCGCCTGCACCGGCGCAGGGTGGCTGGCGATGAAGAAGCTGGCGAAGTGCATCCAGGCAGGGTCGAGCGCGAACTGGGCGCGCACGGATTCCCAGGTGGAGAGGTCGGGCGTGGGCGCTGTCTCGGCCTCGACTGCGGCCAGCAGGCTGGTGGGCAGGAGGGCGACGGAGAGCGCGGCGGGTGCCGCGAGGAACCTGCGTCGCGTGATCTGCATGGCCGATCTCCCGGTCCGGCCCGCGGAGGGCCGATGCAGCGTCAACGCGGGGTGCAGCCGGGCGCGGCCACGCGGGTTGCGCGTAGCGGCCGGGGCACCGCACAATGCCCGCCGAAGGGGAGTAGCTCCCAGCGTGCAGGCCGTCATTACGAGCAGCGATGCTCCGGTCCCACGGCAGCCCACCGGGCTGTGAGCAAGACCTTCGCCGCGATGGCGAAGGTGCGTCCCCGGATCTCCGAGCAAGGGTTCCGTGCCGCCTGCGTCCGCGGCCGACCTCTCCCCCTGCCCGGAAATCACGATGGAAACGATAGGCAATGTCTGGTTGTGGGCCGGTTTCTCCGGCCTGGTGCTGATCGCGCTGATGGTCGACCTGGTGCTGATGCGCCATGGCGGCGCGCACAAGGTCACGTTCAAGGAAGCGACGTGGTGGAGCCTGGGCTGGGTGGCCCTGGCGATGGCCTTCAATGCCGCCCTGTGGTGGTACATCGGCCAGACCGCCGGCCCCGACGAGGCCCGGCGCGTGGGCCTCGAGTTCCTCACCGGCTACCTGGTGGAGAAGGCGCTGGCCGTCGACAACATCTTCGTGTTCCTGATGTTGATGACCTACTTTGCCGTGCCCGAAGTGCAGCGCCAGCGCGTGCTGGTGATCGGCATCCTCGGCGCGATCGTGCTGCGCGCGATCCTGATCTTCGCCGGCGCCGCGCTGCTGGCCCAGTTCCACTGGATGCTCTACGTGTTCGGCGCGTTCCTGCTGCTGACGGGCGTCAAGATGTGGTTCGCCGCGGGCAAGGAGCCCGACCTGGAAAAGAATCCGTTGCTGCGCTGGCTCACCGCGCACGTGCCCTTCGTGCGCCGCTATCACGGCAGCGCGCTGTGGCTGGGCAGCGGCAGCCGTCGCAAGTTCACCCCGCTGTTCATCGTGCTGGTGATGATCGGCATCACCGACGTGATCTTCGCGGTGGACTCGATCCCGGCGATCTTCGCCATCACCACCGACCCGTTCATCGTGCTGACCTCGAACGTGTTCGCGGTGCTGGGCCTGCGCGCGATGTTCTTCCTGCTCGCCGGCATGGCCGAACGCTTCCACCTGCTGCCCTACGGCCTGGCAGTGGTGCTGGTGTTCATCGGCACGAAGATGCTGCTGATCGACGTGTACAAGATCCCGGTGCTGTGGTCGCTGGCCGTCGTGGCGATGATCCTGGCAGGTACCGTGGTGCTGAGCCTGGCGCGCCCGCGAGAGGTTGCGCCGTGATCAATGGCCTCGACGTTCCTGACCGCAACCTGCATGCGGATCTGTGTTGGAGAGTCCGTCGGCAGTACGTTCACGTTGCGACCGACAGCATGGGCCCCACTCATCCACTCCATGAGGTCGCTGCCATGAAACGCCTCCTGCTCGCCGCCGCGCTCGCCACCGTTGCCGTCTCCGCCACCGGCCTTGCCGAAGCGCGTGACAACCACCGCCATGACCGCCACGACCAGAAGGCCGAACGCGACTACTGGAAGGACCGCCAGAAGGCCGAGAGGCGCGCCCGCAAGGACTACGAGAAAGCCGAGCGCGACTACAGGAAGGCCGTCCGCGAGGACGAGAAGGCGTACCGCCGCTGGGCGCGCGGCCAGTACATCCCCGTCGAGTACCGGCAGCCGCGCTACTACGTGCATGACTACCGCAGCTACGGCTGGGACGCGCCGCCGGCCGGCTACACCTACGTGCGCCCTGATCCGCAGGACGACACCTACTACATGATCGAACTCGCCTCCGGGCTTGTCGCGCGCATCCTGGGCGACTGAGGGGCGGCCGCGCCCGCTAGCGGCGCGGCTTGCGCGAGCAGGCTCCTGCAAGGCGCTACAGCAGGAAGCAGCCCCGCGTCGGGCCGGGCGGGCGCACATCGCCGGCGGGGCGCAGCATCCTCACCACCTCCATGAGTTCGATCCACGCCTGGATCGGGTCTGCCGGCGCCGGCAGCCGCTGCACACCGCCCTCGCCCACCAGGACGACGCTGGGGCGATCAGCCACGGACTTCGTCGATGAGTGCTTCAAGCAGTTCCTCCCGTTCGAACAAGCGGAAGTACTCCCTCAGTGCCTCATGGTCGAGGGTTTCGTGGTGGGCGCGCAGCAGGGCGCGGATATCGTCAAGGTCCCGGGCCCGTGTCGGATCGTTGACGTACCCCTGAAGCTTGAACGCCACCAGGCCCTCTGCGCTGATTACCCGCAGCCGTCCCATCGGGGTGTCCCGTTCACCGGCGGCCGCCAGCAACTGCCGGGCAATCGGACGATGCGCGTACAACAGGTCGAGGCCGTCCTCGCCGCGCAGATAATTGGCGGCGTCCACGCTGCGATGGACGCACTGGTAGCCCAACTCCAGCAGGAACCCGTGCAACCGGTCGGCATCGTCGGCATCCACAAGAAAGTCGACATCGCGCGTTGCACGCACAACGTTGTGCGCGGCAAGCGCAAGCCCGCCGATCAACGCCGGAGGCGTCTGCAGCCGGGTGAAAGCGACGAGGGCTTCCCTGATCTGGTCAAGCAGGCTGGCCATGCGCGCATCGTAGCGCAGCAGGCCGCCGCGGCGACCTTCGCGCCAGCGCTCAAACGCACCCATGCCAGGAGCTGGGCGCGCGATTGTGGCGAGATCGGAGCGAACAAGCCTCGCACCGGGCTACCCTCCCGGTTCCGTCCAACGCGCCGCATCCAATGACCCATCGCCTGCTCCGCCACGCCGCCACCCTGTCCGCCCTGCTGCTGCTCGCCGCCTGCGGCAGCCCGCCGCCCTACAGCGGCGGTGACGTGGCCGAACTGCAGCGCATCGAAGTGACGACGGGCGAAGGCATTGCGGCCGCGGCCGGTGACGAGGTCAGCGTGCATTACACCGGCTGGCTCTACGACCAGCACGCGCCGGACAAGCGTGGCGCGAAGTTCGACAGCTCCCGCGATCGCGGCCAGCCCTTCGCGTTCGAGCTGGGCCGGGGCCGGGTGATCCGGGGCTGGGACGAGGGTGTGGTGGGCATGCAGGTTGGCGGCACACGTGAACTGCATATCCCCGCGTTCCTTGGCTACGGCGCCGAGGGCGCCGGCAGGACCATCCCGCCGGGTGCATCGCTGGTCTTCGAGGTGGAGTTGCTGGAGATCCGGAGGTAGCGCGCGCGGAATCTGCAGCGCCGAGTGCCCTCGCCCTGCGGATTAATGCACCGGCCGCCGGCGCGGATCGTGCGGCAGCTCCGGCGTAGAACGCTCGAGGATCCGCATCGATTCGGCATTGCGCTGTCGCCAGCGCTCTGTTTCAGCAGGCGAGACCTCGTGGATCACCGGGGGCGGTGGAGCCGAGGATGCACCCGGCACGGCCCGTGATTGCGCCGCCTCGGGCTGGAGGCGCTGCACTGTGGGGCGCCCCGTGGCGGACGCCGTGGGCTGCAGCGACGGCGCCAGGTTCTCAAAGATGCGCTGGAACTGGCTCGCCATGAACCACAGCAGCGCCAACGCCACAATCAGCTTTAGCGCTCCGATCGCGAAGCTGGTCCAGAGCATGTCGGACGCCAGCGAGCTGCGTCTCCGCTGTGGACCGCGCAGCCTGTCCTCCGCGGCCGCGACCAGGCGTTCGGCGGCATAGCGCCCGAATGCTCCGGCAGGTTCGCGCCAGCAGGAATCGGCCGATCCCGACCGACCAGAATCGATGGGGCCCGCGTTCGACGGGAGTGGCCCGAGCATGTCGCGCAGCTCATCGCCGTCGATCAGCTGCACGTGCCCGTGGCGGCTTGCCGCTTCGATGGCCGCCTTGGTGAACCCGCCGCTGGTCACCAGAATTGCTGCGGTGGCCTGCTCGTTCACCATGATTCCCAGCAGCTGGTGCACGTCGTTGTGAGGGACCTTGTACGCGTTCCAGTGCTTGCACTGGACGACGACCCTCTCGCCGTCACGGCGCAGCCGCAAGTCAACGCCACCGTCGAAGCGGCTGGCGCGCCCGCCAGTCCCGCAGTGATCGACCTCGTACCCTTCGCGGCTGTAATAGTCGGCCAGCAGCCGTTCGACGCGATCCCAAGGCTCCGCCGCCAGCGCGTCCCGGCTACGCACGGCGACACGCTTCAGCCCAAAGGCCATCCCTGTTCTCTCCTGTCTTCCTGCCCCGAAAAGCGCTTACGGCGAGGTCAGTCGCCCGCAGGCGTCACAACGCTTCGCTGGATCAGGCTCATAAGGAGTCTGCACCGGCGCCGGAGCTGTGGTCGCTGGCGGCGGGGCAACAGCTTCGGCGTGCACAGCGGCGGGCGGCGCGGCCGCCGGGGCCATTGCGACCGGGACAGCTTGCGGCACCACTACCGCTTGCGCGCCATCCGGCACGTAGATCGCAAGACCATTGCCGGTGCGGTTCATGATTGCGGACGAGATCCCGACGCCGTAAGCGCTGTTGCCGCTGACCCAGGCGTTGCCGCTACCTACGCTGCCGGCGTACTGGTTTCCCATGCCCTGCAGCAGGATGCCGTTGGCGCCCAGTGCCGCGGCTTCTTCCTTCATGCGCGCGATGACCGTGTTGGTCCGCTGCTGGTCCGTGAAATTGACCGCACCGCGATTGCTGGCTTCGAGCAGGGCGACCGTCTCGTAGCGCGGCGGCGGCTCGACATATAGCCGCACTTCCTCGGCGGAGATCGGCTCGCGAGCCTGCCCCACCAGCACATGTGACGATGCGCAACCCGAGAGTACGAGTGCGGCGAGAAATCCGATAACGAGCTTCATGGGACACCCTCCTTGTGAGTCCCTACCAGTGAGCAGGTCTCGTGCCAGCCACTCGGACCGTCTACCGGCGCAGAACTACTGACGGCGGGGCGAAGCCGCGGCAGAACGTGACCTTCTGCGTCGCGTGCACCCCAGTCCCACACCCCGCGAACGGTTCCGGCTCATCAATCTCTACCCCCAGCACCCGCGCCAGGCTCTCCTCGCTGCGCTCGGTGGTGAACTCCACCCACAGTGGCAGGTGCTCGCACATGCCCGGCGAGACGGGATCGCGCACGACAGCCCTGCTACAGATCGCAGTTCGGCGACAGCCGCACATCCCACTGGCGCGCAGCGGCCCGCATGCGCGCGACAAACGATTCGAGCGCACCCCAGATGGGCAGCGCCGAGTCGTCATCGGTCACCGCCGACAGCCCGGCGAACTCGTGATAGGCGTGATCAAGCTCGGAAGGCCCCTCGCCTACCGCCTCCCAGTGCTCGCGGCAGAGCGAAGGAATCCCGACCTGCTCTGCGACGAACTGGTTGCCCCACTCAAGGCAGGACCGCATGGTCGCCTCGGCGCCCGCGTCGTAGCCCGACAGGCGCAAGCGGCCAACTGTCTTGAAGTTGCCACCGTCCCGGTACATGTACCCGAAGATGCTGGTGTTGCAGTCCATGTCGTCCGTTTCCGCCATTGGATAGGCCTAGAGGGTAGAAACGGCGGGTCTCATTACCTGCGATGGCTAAGCAAGCCCCAGCACTTAAACGGCCAACGGATTTGCAGGCTCTGCACAACAGCGATCCGACGCTATCCTGGTCCCAGCAAAATCAGGGGATAGGAATGGTAGGACTACCGCGCGGACTGTTCGAACAACTCGTCACACAGACGCTCGAACAGGAACTTGGCGAAGTTGGGGCGGCGCATCACGTGCATCGCTCGCCGCTCCATCCCGAGGAGGCACCTGACCGCATTGCACTTCACCTTGCCACGCTCATCCGGCGCGCGATCGGTGGATTGGAGACTCGGCAGCGGGCAACCGTCGGCCTCGAGATTGCGCGGCGCCTCGTAGGCATCCTCGAAGTTGATGGCAAGGGGGTCGACATGGGCGACTCTCCTGCGACTGCAGGCGATGTGCTCCGCGCGATCACCGGGCTTCTGCCAGACGGGTCGCCGCCGCCTAGGTCGCGTCCCGCGACACCCCTACTCGACACAACGTTACTGACCAATGCCCCCGGCGAACCGCGGATCGGCTTTCAGCTCGGCACAGAAGTCGCCTCCGCTGATCGGATCGATGTGCTCATGGCCTTCGTCAGGCAGACAGGCATCCGCCCGCTACTGGACCGGCTCCGCCGCCACGTCGAAGACGGCAAGACACTCCGGTTGCTTACGACGACTTACACCAATTCAACAGAAGGCGCCGCCCTCGATGCACTGTGCGAGTTGGGCGCCGAGATCCGAGTGTCGTACGACACCACCATGACCCGCCTGCACGCGAAGGCGTGGTTGTTCCATCGCCACAGTGGCTACTCGACCGCATACATCGGCTCATCCAACCTGACGCACTCCGCCCAAGTCACCGGCCTCGAGTGGAACGTTCGCGTCTCCGGCGCGCGCAACCCGGACGTGATCGACAAGTTCAACGCGGTCTTCGAGAGCTACTGGAACAATTCGGACTTCCGCCCGTATGACGCCGGCGAATTTCACGAACTGACGCAGACAGCACCCAGCGGTCCACGCGTCTACCTCAGCCCTGTGGAGATCCGGCCCGAGCCGTTCCAAGCTCGCCTCCTTGAGCAGCTGGAGCTCGCGCGCTTTCAGGGCCGCCACCGGAACCTGCTGGTCGCTGCCACCGGCACCGGCAAGACCGTCATGTCGGCTCTGGATTACGTCCGGCTTCGTGCCCGACTGCCTCGCGCACGCCTGCTCTTCGTTGCACATCGACAGGAGATCCTCGACCAGGCGCTGCGGACGTTTCGCCATGCGCTTCGCGATGCTGCCTTCGGCGAGCTGTGGGTAGGCGGCGACAAGCCGCGGATGTTTGAGCACGTGTTCGCGTCGGTGGCCAGCTTGAGCGCATCCGGTGTCAATAAGCTTCCGGCGGACCATTTCGATGTCGTGATTGTTGACGAGTTCCACCACGCGGCCGCCAAGACGTACGACGCGCTCTTGCATCACTTGACGCCACGCGAGCTGCTTGGGCTCACCGCGACGCCGGAGCGCGCAGACGGCTTGCCGATCCTGCAATGGTTCGATGGCCGAATCGCCGCCGAGCTTCGGCTGTGGGATGCAATCGACCAACATCGGCTGTGCCCGTTCTCCTACTTCGGTGTCGCCGATGGCGTCGACTACAGCACCGTCTCCTGGCGTCGGGGCCGCGGCTACGACCTCTCGGAGCTGACCACCCTGCTAACGGCGGACCATGTGCTGGCGCGCCGCATCATCGCCAACGTGGTGCGCATCGTCCCGGATGCGAGGCAGATGCGTGCGCTGGGCTTTTGCGTGTCGGTCGCGCATGCGCAATTCATGGCACAGCAATTCAACGCTGCCGGTCTTCCGTCCAAGGCGATCTGGTCGGACACCCCTGACGACGTCCGCCGCCAGTCCTTGGCTGATCTTGGCGCGGGGCGGCTGCGAGTGCTGTTCTCGGTGGATCTGTTCAACGAGGGAGTCGATATCCCCACTGTCGACACCCTTATCATGCTGCGGCCAACTGACAGCGCCACCATCTTCTTGCAGCAGCTCGGTCGTGGCCTTCGCCGTGAGCCGAACAAGTCGATGTGCACAGTCGTCGACTTCATTGGGCATCACCGCAAGGAATTCCAGTTCCAACGTCGGTTTGGTGCGTTGCTGCCCGGAGGCCGTCAGAAGCTAGTGCAGCAGATCGAAGGCGAGTTCCCGTTCCTGCCCAGCGGCTGCCACATGCAGCTGGACCCCGTCGCCAGCAAGCTGGTGGTGGACAACATCCGAGAGAGCCTGCCCACGCGCTGGCCAGAGAAGGCGCGAGAGCTCAGCCGCGTCGCGGAGGGCGATCGCGAGATTACCCTCGCCCGCTTCCTTGACGCTTCCGGACTCAGCCTTGAGGACATCTATGCCGGCCAGCATTGCTGGTCAGACCTGCTCGAGGCCGGTGGCTTGCCTACTGCGCCCGCAGGTCCGCACGAAGCCATCCTACGGCGCGCGCTTGGGCGCCTCCTGCACGTCGATGACCACCAGCGGATTGGCGCCTACCGTGACTGGACCGAGCGGAACCAGCCTCCGAAGATCGACGAGGCGGATCTGCTTAACCGCCGTCTGGCTCACATGTTGGCCGCCGTTCTCACCGAATCTATCCCAGGTGCCCCAGATAGCCTGGATGAGGCGCTCGCGCTGATCTGGAGCCATACGCAGGTCGTTGTAGAGCTGGGGCAACTCATGGATGTGCTGGAGCGGCGGATTGACCATTTGCACTCGGCGCTGCCATCGCACCCGGACGTACCGCTACAGATCCATGCCCGCTATACGCGACGAGAGATTCTTGCCGCCTTCGGCAATGGGCAAGACCTCAGGCTCGCGGAATGGCGCGAAGGCTCGCGATGGCTTGAGCCGCACCGTGTCGACCTACTCGCCTTCACCTTGGACAAGACCAGCGAGCACTTCTCGCCAACGACCCGCTATCGGGATTACGCGATCAGTCCCTCACTGCTGCACTGGGAGAGTCAGTCGACGATCCGGGAAGCGAGTCCTACTGGCCGCCGCTACCAAACGCACAAGGCACAGGGGACCCACGTGCTGCCCTTCGCGCGGCTGACCACCGACGACCGAGCCTTCTGGCTGCTCGGCCCCGCCCACTTTGTCTCCAGCGAGGGGGAGCGCCCGATGGCCATCACCTGGAGCCTCGAGAATCCTCTGCCTGGCGACCTATATGCGAAGTTCGCCGCTGCGGTCAGCTAGGCGCATTCGTACCAGTGCCCCGTGGATCGATCGAGCTAATGCGTGTCCCGTAGAGCAGTGCCCCGGGAAATAAGGAGCTTGGAACGTGACTAACCACCTGAATTTTTTTGTGCCCTATGAATCTGCCACGTCATGGCATGAGAATCAGCTAACGCGCGCATTGCTGGTCGTCCTGCGCTACAGCCCGATAGCCCATCAAGCATGGCTGCACCTCGTTGCACCCGAACGCTCCCTACAGACGTTGCCAAAAGCGGAGTTCGCGACACAGCGGCAGCGCATCATGACGGGACCGCCAGGTGCGGAAGGCGACGCAATCCCGGGCATAAGCGTCTGGTTGGCCCCAGATGCAGAGAGGGTCCGCGCCTCAGTTGAGGCCTCTGACCGACAGCAGGTTCTTGACGCCATCATCTCCTACGGCAGCGACCTAGTTATCGTTGTTGAAAACAAGATCAGCTGGCGCGGCCCTACGGAACAGGCGCACCGCATCAATCTCCACGGCGCGCCCGTTAAATTCGACGAGCAGCCTCGATCGGTGCAGTGGCAGCATCTTCTGGAGATCCTGGCCGATCTAGTTGAGCGTGACTTGGTGCATGGTGCGGAACGTCTCTTGATCGGCGACTTCCTTGATCTTGTAGACGACTACTTCCCTCACATCGGCCCATATTCGACGCTCGGCCGGTGCGGAAGTCACGCCTTCCGACTAGAGCGTCGCCTCGATGTCGTTCAAGGGGTAGTGGTCGGCATCGACAAGGGAAAGGGTACGGGTTGGCGAGACATCGCCGGCACGCCGAAGATATTCATGGCGTGGTTAGGCTTCATCGGGGACGACAGCACGGTAAGGCTGCGAATGTATCCCGCCGATACCCTTGGACAGGCGCGGGCATTCTACGGCGACCCAGAGTCTGTCGATTTGGTCCTGGCGCTGCGATCGGAAGGATGGCGAGTTGAGCCCAACTTCCATTGGGGCTTCATGGCCGGCGGCTATGCATGGTCTGACACGCGTCTGCCTGCCGACGAGTATTGCGCCTACTGGGTAGAACGCATTGCTGGTACTCGCGAACTTCCCCGGACCGACTGGGATTCCTACTGGACCAAATTGGAGGCAGATGGCATCGTCGAGCCAACTGCGAAGGCTGCGTTCGACCGCGAGTTCACCGCAAGCCAACGCCAGAAGGCTCATCCGCGCCCCGGCATCTTCTGTGAGTTCAGCTGGCCGCTTCCGGAAGCGGCTCAGATGGATGATCGCGGGACGTTTACTGAGACCATCCGTGCACGCATGAACCAGTTGCTCGGCGCCCTAGGTGCTCCTGAGGTGCGTGCGCGAGGCGCCTAAACATGGGTGTAATGACCCAGTGATTTCCTGCTCAGGTGTAACCTTTTCGAGGAGACACGAATGAGTGCGGTGATGGAAGAAGAGATCAAGCGTTGGACGGCCCGCCGGAAGTCAGCGCTGGTGCTGGAGATCATCCAGGGCAGGACCACTGTGTCGGAGGCAAGGCGGCAGTTCGACCTGACGCCGTCGGAGATCGAGGGCTGGGTCGACGACGCCAAGCGCGGCATGGAGAACGCCCTGCGGGCGCAGCCCGAAGACGTCCGGGAGCAGTACGAGCGGCAGCTCAAGGATCTACGTTCGCAGGCGCATCGTATCCACATTGCATTTCTGCCTCTAACTGCCGTAGCCGGAGTCGAGAGAGAGCGCATCTAACACGATCGACTCAGCTGACATCAATCTAGTCTGTGCGATTTCGCGTGCGCGCGCCGATGAGAAGTTGGTCGCGAGAGATGACACTTCATGACCGTACCCTGATATACGCCCATCTAGTTCAACTCGCTCACCTCGAGCAATCGCGACCAGTCCGCGCAGATCGTTCGGCCTACCTACTGGGTCATCCGCCGGTTCTCCCAAGCCCCTAAGTGCTATGTGCACCTCAAGATCAGCGGAAATTTCTGCCCCCCCCAGTAGCGCCATCGCTGCAGCGGCCTCAGGCACGTCACCTTGCCTAAGAGCTAATAACTGTGTCGCCGCCGCGACCGCTGGCCCCGGAGTCAAAGCAAGACCCGAGAACTCGTCGTTCAAAGCTTCGCACACGACCCTGGCCTCAAAAAGCTCATCAACGCCCTGTGTGAACTGAACGATGGATACCAGATCAGCCTTGCTAGAAAAATATAAAGCGCGATTAATCGCGAACCTAGCGCCTTGGACCTGCCAGCGTCGGGAAACAGAGAGCGGATCGCCCGCGACACCTTTAGAAATTACGCTGTCAAGCAGTGACATTATTTGGTTTCGACATCCCTTCGCAGCGCTCACGACATCGTCGACCCGATCAGAGCGATATTTGAGAACGACCCTCCAATCGTTCTTAAAGAACCCCACAACTCGACGCCTCCAATCGGCATCTCTGCTGGCGAACATCAGCTGATCAAGTGGCAAGTAGATGTCATGAGCGCGAAGAGACTCGCCGAGCAGGCCCAATTGGTCTGGATTTCTTGCGAGATAGAGCTTAATCCGGAACTTGAGGTCACGGAGACAATCACCACCTCCGTCCACCGAACGCATTGTGGCAGTTTGGTACCCCTGCCACGCTTGAGCGTCCGCGATCGAGTCCTTCTTTGGATTCCTCTTAAGCCCAAGTGACCCAAGATGGCAATCCAAAGTTGAGAGCGCGCTGTCCACTTCGTCAGCTTTGACAACCATTACAACGTCATCGACGTAGCGGAAGTAGCGGGAAGGGAATTTCAGCCTCAAGCCACTGTCCAGCGAATGGAGATACACAGAAGCAAGAGCATGAGATAGCTCCAGCCCCACCTGGAGCCCTCCTGTTGCAACCGAAATCGCCCGCCTTGCAGCCGATTCCACAACCCTCAGATTTCGAGGCGTTGCGAGAGCAGTTTTGGCAAAGCGACCAAGTAACTTTTCAAGTGCCGCCATTCCATCAACGGAAGGGTAGAAGTTCTCGATATCGGCAACAACAGCGACGGAATCGCCAGTGGCGAGGGCGGCAAAAATAGCGTCGTTCCGCTCCCGGTAGCCATCAGCGAAGTATTCAAAACTACGCCCATAGTCACGGCTGGGGGGAGGTCGATAGCTAAACACATCCTCCTGTTTGGCGAGCACACCTGACCCGTGAAGTAACGCGAGCGCAAACGTATCAGCGAGTACGCTAGTGGGAGAGGGGAGGGAATAGTCGCGATAGGTGGTCCGCCCAGCCCCATTGGACTTGAAGCGCTTAAGTGAGAGCACACGATCATGCTTCCTAACCGTAGCCTGCATGACCAATGCATCAATGACCGACTCCCGACGCGACTGCTCGACAGACTCAAGTAACATTCTTAGAGCTACATACGACGGCAAGTGCGTCGAACGAAGGTAGTTAAGAGTCCGCAGGACTAGAACATCAGTATTCATCAGCTCAATGAGCCTGGTTCTGCTCTTAGCACTTGAACGCCAGAGTGGACTTCGCACGATAAAACCGGATCAAAAAACCTATACCGCACTCCGGGATCGGACTTGCCTCCAGTGAACTTTAACCAACTTGCTAAGCGGGAGAGTACTTCTCCGAAAACGGAGAGAGTTCGAACTGCCCTGTTAGAGGTGGGCTCGACCCAACACACTGAGTAAGGCTCAGCTATTCGCCCGACGAATTGGCCTAGAAAATGGTGGAATTTCTCACTCAAATTGCAATCGCTCAGCGCATCACTAAAGTTGCTGACAAGCAAGAAAACTTGGTCGCATCCCGCCGCCATGTTCACTAGTGTGTCGATAAAGCTAGAGGAACTTCTGATGTCCGTTGCGTCCCAGACTTGTGAGCGAAACGTCACATCCACGCGCTGATCTTTGAGATAACCCGCCATATCGGCGGCTAGATTTTGGAAGTGCTCCATTCCTCGCATCGAGATGTCTCCACCCAAGACATCGACGCGCAGGTCCGTTGTCGGCAAGAGACTATTTTTGCGCTGCTCATATAGTGCGGATAGAAGTCCTAGTGATCCGGCGCCGGATCCACAAGGTACTTCGACAAGTAGAACGCGTCCGTCGGCGAAGAACTGATGAATGAGATACGACACGTCCTCAAGGACATTTAGAGGATCAATGCAAACGTAAATAGTGCGCGCTGCCGAGTTGGAAAATTGGCCGGCAAAATGACGGTCGCTCTCGTCGCGACCGGCACCACCAGTTTCCCCTCGACTTCGACTTTCTCGAGCTGAATCTAGAAGGCCCTCGCTACCCAGACGCCCCACATATCGCTCAGCAAGCGCATCACCTATTCGAAGCAAATCTCCATCCCACAAAGCCTTACACGGCATGACTCCCCCTTTGCCAGTTCGCCCTTATCGGTAGCCGCGTGGCGGTCGCACTACATATTTCGCCGATACTCCCCACCCACGTCATACAACGCATGGCTGATCTGCCCCAGGCTATGCGTCTTCACCGCCTCCATCAGCGCTTCGAACACATTGCGCCTCTCCCGCGCCGTGTTCTGAAGGTACGCGAGGCCATGGCCGTCGTGCACCATCGCAGGCTCCTCATCCGCCGCCGCCTGGTGCGCGTGTGACGTCTCGCCGGCCGGCGCCAGGGCGTTGCGCCCCTGCTGCCACAGCTCAACGTTCTCGATCTGCTGCCCCTTCTCTTCTTCCGTTGAGCGGATCAGTTCGATCTCGGTCGCGATTTCGCCGGCGTGCTCCTTCGGCAGGAACGTGTTCACGCCCACCAGCGGCAGGCTGCCGTCGTGCTTCTTGTGTTCGTAGTACAGGCTCTCTTCCTGGATCTTGCCGCGCTGGTACATGGTGTCCATGGCGCCCAGCACGCCGCCGCGCTCGCTGATGGCTTCGAACTCCTTGTACACGGCCTCTTCCACCATGCCGGTCAGGTAGTCGACGGCAAAGCTGCCCTGCCAGGGGTTCTCGTTGAAGTTGAGCCCCAGCTCCTTGTTGATGATCATCTGGATGGCCACGGCGCGGCGCACGCTCTCTTCGGTCGGCGTGGTGATGGCTTCGTCGTAGGCGTTGGTGTGCAGGGAGTTGCAGTTGTCGAACAGGGCGTACAGCGCCTGCAGCGTGGTGCGGATGTCGTTGAACTGGATCTCCTGCGCGTGCAGGCTGCGGCCGCTGGTCTGGATGTGGTACTTCATCATCTGGCTGCGTTCGTTGGCGCCGTAGCGCTCGCGCATGGCGCGCGCCCAGATGCGGCGGGCCACGCGGCCGATCACGGTGTACTCGGGGTCCATGCCGTTGGAGAAGAAGAACGACAGGTTGGGCGCAAAGTCGTCGATCTTCATGCCCCGCGCCAGGTAGTACTCGACGATCGTAAATCCGTTGCTGAGCGTAAAGGCCAGCTGGCTGATCGGGTTCGCGCCGGCTTCGGCGATGTGATACCCGCTGATGCTCACCGAGTAGAAGTTGCGCACGCCGTTGTCGACAAAGTACTGCTGGATGTCGCCCATCATCCGCAGCGCGAACTCGGTGCTGAAGATGCAGGTGTTCTGCGCCTGGTCCTCTTTCAGGATGTCGGCCTGCACCGTGCCGCGCACGGTCTTGAGCGTTTCGGCCTTGATGCGGGCATACGTCTCCGCATCCACCATCTCGTTGCCGGTCACGCCCAGCAGGCCCAGGCCCAGCCCATCATTGGTCGGCGGCAGCTCCCCGTGATAACGCGGCCTCTGCTTCCCTTCAAACACCTTCGCGAGAGTCCGCTCTGCAGCCTCCCAGCGCGCCGGATCCGCCTTCAGGTACTTCTCCACCTGCTGGTCGACGGCGCAGTTCATGAACATCGCCAGGATCATCGGCGCGGGGCCGTTGATGGTCATCGACACGCTGGTGGTGGGCGCGCACAGGTCGAAGCCGGAGTACAGCTTCTTCATGTCGTCGAGCGTGGGCACGTTGACGCCGGAGTTGCCGATCTTGCCGTAGATGTCCGGGCGCGGCGCCGGGTCTTCGCCGTACAGCGTGACCGAGTCGAACGCTGTGGACAGCCGCGCGGCCGGCTGGCCGACGGACAGGTAATGGAACCGCCGATTGGTCCGCTCCGGCGTGCCCTCACCGGCAAACATCCGGATCGGGTCCTCCCCGGTGCGCCGATACGGATACACCCCACCCGTATACGGATAGCTGCCCGGCAGGTTCTCCTTGCCCAGGAACGTCAGCAACTCACCCCAGCTCTTGTACGTCGGCGCCGCGATCTTCGGAATCTTCTGGTGGCTCAGCGACTCCCGATAGTTCTCCACCCGGATCGCCCTGCCCCGCACCTCATACTCGGTCACCTCATCGGTAATCGACTTCAGGCGCTGCGGCCAGGCGCGCAGCAGGTTCAGCGAATCGGGCGTGAGCGACTGCAGCGCGTCGTTGTAGCGCTGGCGGAGCGTCAGCAGGCTGCGATCCACCACCCCCGCATCGCTTTCCTTCGCGTCTTCGCGCCTTCGCGAGACAACATCCCCCATCCCGTAAAGATCCAGCGCCGCTGGCAGCGCCGGATCACCCAACTCCTGCAGCGACTGCCAGAACGCCTGCGCCCGATCCGCGGCTTCCGCCTGCTTCTCGATGCTGGCGTTGATCGCCCTGCCCTGCTCCGCGATCTCCGCGAGATACCGCACCCGCGCCCCCGGAATCAGCACCGTAGCCCGCGGCTCCTTCAACGTCGTATCCAGCTTCGGAGTCCACTTCTCCGCCGGCAGCGACAGCTTCTCCCGCAACAACCGGCACAGGTTGGCAAACATCCAGCTGATGCCGGGGTCGTTGAACTGGCTGGCGATGGTGGGATAGACCGGCACGTCCTCGTCGGCGGTCTTGAACGCGACGCGGTTGCGCTTCCACTGCTTGCGGATGTCGCGCAGCGCGTCTTCGGCGCCGCGCTTGTCGTACTTGTTGAGCACGATCAGCTCGGCGAAGTCGATCATGTCGATCTTCTCCAGCTGGCTGGCCGCGCCGTAATCAGAGGTCATGACGTACATCGGGAAGTCGACCATGTCGACGATCTCCGAGTCCGACTGGCCGATGCCCGCGGTCTCCACGATCACCAGCCCAAAGCCCAGCCCGCGCAGGTAGGCAATGCAGTCCTTGAGCACCGCGTTGGTGGCCACGTTCTGCCGCCGCGTGGCCATGGAGCGCATGTACACGCGATGCGAGCGCAGCGAGTTCATGCGGATGCGGTCCCCGAGCAGCGCGCCGCCGCTGCGGCGGCGGGTGGGATCCACCGAGATCACCGCGATGCGGATGTCCGGGAAGCTCGACAGGAAGCGGTTGAGCAGCTCATCGGTGACCGACGACTTGCCTGCCCCGCCGGTGCCGGTGATGCCGATCACCGGGGCATGCGTGCCGACGTCCCACTGGCGGCGCAACGCGGTGAGCTCGGCCTCGCTGTAAGTGCCCGCCTCGATCGCCGACAGCGCGTGGCCGATGGCGACCTGGTCCGGATCCACGTGCGACGGGCCAATGCGGGCGATCACGTCGTCAGCCGGCGGCAGGTGGGCCTGGCCGCGCTGCTCGCGGGCGGCGGCAACGCGGGCGACCACGTCCTCGATCATCTCCACCAGGCCCAGCTTCATGCCGTCGTTGGGGTGGTAGATGCGCTCGACGCCGTAGTCCTGCAGCTCGCGGATCTCCTCCGGGGTGATGGTGCCGCCACCGCCGGCGACCACGCGGATGTGGCCTGCGCCGTGCTCGCGCAGCATGTCGACCATGTACTTCATGTACTCGACGTGCCCGCCCTGGTAGCTGGACAGGGCGATGGCGTCGGCATCCTCCTGCAGCGCGGCGCGCACCACGTCTTCCACCGAGCGGTTGTGGCCGAGGTGGATAACCTCCGCGCCCTGCGCCTGGATCAGCCGCCGCATGATGTTGATGGCGGCGTCGTGGCCGTCGAACAGGCTGGCGGCCGTGACGAAGCGCAGCGGGCTGGTTTCAGGCTGCGCGGTCGGGACATGCTGGCTGGCGGGAACGCTCATCGGGGGGCAATCCGTACAAATCGTGGGTACGGCCCGATTGTATCCCGCGCTATTCCGCGACGTCGGCCAGCGCGCCCAGCTCCTCTTCCATCTGCAGCAGCAGCGTGTTCAAGCGCTGCAGGCGCGCGCGGCCGGTGCGCGCGGTGGACAGCAGCTCGGCCAGGCGCCGCAGTCGCGTGACCTGTTCGCGGGCCTCGTGGCTGACCAGGCGCTCGTCCATCTGCGCGTCTTCCAGGCGCGGCAGCGAGGGCGCGGCCACCAGGTAGCGCTCGATGACCAGGCACAGGTGGTGCGCGCGCTCGGTGTCGCCCTTGGTCCAGGGTGCCGCGGTGCCCACCACCTCCTGCTCCCAGGCCTCGAAGCTGGTGCGCGGGCCGATCTTGCCGCCGTCCGGATCCACCTGGAACGGGCGGTCGGGTCGCCCGGCCCAGCGCACGGTTTCGCGCTGCTCGGCGCGGAACAGCAGCAGCCAGTCGTCGCTGCCTTCACCCAGCGGCATGCTGAACAGCCCGCAGGGGCCGGACGCGTCATCGCTGGACCATTCGTTGCAGCTGCGCGCGGTGGCCGGGCCGCGGCGACCCTGGCCGCGCGCCCACTGCAGCGCCGCCACGAGCCCGGGGGCATCGGGCACCACGCCATGGGCGCGCAGCTCGCCGCCGATGTGCAGCGCCACGCCGTCGGCGCGCATCGCGCCCAGCAGCAGGCCGAGGTTGTCCAGCAGGATCTCCGAGGGCACCTGCGCGGCGCGCAGCAGCGCTTCCAGCGCGTTGCGCTGCGCGCGCAGGGTGTCGTCGCGGCGCGCGCGGGCGCGCAGCTCGCTGGCATCGAGGATCATCGACACGTGGCGCCCCACCATGTCCAGCGCCTGGCGCTGGCGCGCGCCGATCGGGCGCGGGGCATCGTGGTGGCAGGCCACCAGTCCCCACAGCTGGCCGTTGACCACCAGCGAGATCGACATGGACGCGGCCACGCCCATGTTGTGCAGGTATTCCACGTGCACCGGCGCCACCGCGCGCAGCACGTCGAAACTCATGTCCAGCGGCGCGCCCAGCGACGGCAGCTGGTGCACCGGCACCGGCGTGCAGCGGGTGTCGGCGATCACCCGCAGGCGGTTGCGCACGTACAGCCCGCGCGCCTGCGGCGGGATGTCGGACGCGGGAAAGCGCAGCCCCGCATACGAGGCCATGCCGCCGGCCAGCGCCTCGGCGACGACTTCGCCGGTGTGGTCGCGCAGGAACCGGTACACCATCACCCGCCCGTAGCCCGACAGCGCCTGCACCTTGTGCGCCACCGCGTCGAGGAAATCCTTTCCGCCGGAGGCTTCGTCCAGGCCGGTGACCACCAGGTGCCCGCCCTCCAGCGGCGGCGCCAGGCCCGCGGGCTGCAGCTCGACGTGCACCAGGTCGCCCATGGCATGCGTGGACAGCTCGTGCATGGCGCCCATCGGCCCGACGTTGATGATGCCGGCGAACTGCGACAGCCCGCCCACGCCGCGCGCGAGCACCGCGTCGATCGCGTCCAGCGGGCCGCTGTCGAGCAGCGTTTCCACGGGCTGGCCGAGCATGGCGTCGATGCCGTCCACTTCGAACAGGTCCACCGCGTTGGCGGACACGGCGACGATGCGGCGGTCCGTCCGGCCGAACACCACCAGCACGCCGGGCGGCTGGATGGCGCCGATGATGTGGATGGGTTCCTGGGCGCAGGTGTCCAGCGCGCGCTGCAGCACGGGATCGATGTTCATGCGACCACCACTCCATGTGGGTCGAGATTGCGATGCACCATGGCGAACCCGCGGCGCGCACCACGCACGGCATCGGCCACGGCCTCGGCGGGCAGCGCGTCCAGCAGGCCGGCGAAACAGCGCCAGCGCCGCGGATCACGCGCCAGGTGGCGCATGAAGCGCCGTGCGCCGGCGACCTCGGGATGCGACCGCTCCAGCGCGTCGACATCACGCGCCAGCACGCGCGCGCCCAGCGCGGAGCCTTCCATCACGTAGCAGCCGCCCAGCCATTCGGCGGGCGTGACGGCACCGGCGACCGCGCTGCTGCACGCAGGCGCGTGCAGCGCGGCGAGGTCGGCGCGCAGGAAATCGACGCGCTCGCTGTCGCGCCAGCAGGCCAGTTCCGCCGGCCACGTGGGCGACCAGCTGTCGGCCAGCCACTGCGCCAGCGGCAGCAGCGCGCCGAGGTAGCGCGTGTAGTCCTCGAAGCCGTGCAGCCCGTCGGGCAGCGCGGCGTCCAGCGCCTCATGCGTGGCACGGGTGGCGGCGCGCACTTCTCCCAGCGCTCCCGCGTGGCGCATGCCGACGTTCGCGCCCGTCGGGCGCGCATCCTGTACGGCATCCTGCATTGCCACCCTCGCTTCACGCGCGCCGTCGTGGCGCCACTGCGCTATCTAATCACCCGCCGCGCGGCGGCGTAAACCGGGCGCATCCGCCCCCCGTTCATGTAACTGACCCTGACAACGCGTCGCAGGCCCGGTCGCGGCGCGCGCCCAGGTCGGCACGGGTGCTGCGCACGGCGAATTCCGCCGGCGCCGGGGACCGCCCGAGGATGAACGCGATCAGCGCCTGCAGCGTGGCCGGATCGTCATCGAAACCGCCGTGCGTGGACGCGCGCGAGGCGCCGGGGTCGCCCAGCGGGAGGGCGTTGGGCGCCTGCACCCAGGCGAGGCGGCCGGCTTCGATCAGTCTGGTGACGCGTTCGTGGCCCCAGGCCTGGTCGGCGGGTTCGCGCGCCTGGATGAAGCGCGCCATGCCGGCGATCGGCGTGCCCTGGCGCAGGCGGCGGTCGATCCAGCTGCGCGGCTGCTGTTCCAGCGCGCGGGCCACCAGGTACAGCAGCGACTTGTTGTACAGGCGCATGCAGTGGTCGTCCTGCTCGGCGCTGTCGGTGAGCGTGGCCAGCGAGGCGCGCGCCACCGCCCGCGACGAGATCGCCGGCACGTAGGCCTGGATGAAGCCGTCCATGTCGATCGCCGGCGCCCACAGCGACACGCTGGCCACGCGCCCGCCCATGCCGAGCATGCCGTTGGCCGGGCCACCGATGATCTGCCCGGGCCGGGTGAGCAGTTGCAGCAGCGGCGCCATGAGGATGCTGCCGGCGCTGTGCGCGGCGATGTGGATCTCGACCTTGGCGTCCTCGCGCCGCCATTCGTCCACCAGCCGCGCCACCTGCGCGGCGCCACCGTGCTCCACCCAGCCACCGCCGGGCGCGGCGCGCACGGCGGTGGTGGCCAGCGTGGCGTTCTCCTTCATCTCCTCCCACACCGCGCGGCCGCCGATGGCACGCGCGAGGGGCTCGACGGTGTCATCCAGGCGATCGAGCAGCAGGTCCTTGGCCTTGTCGACGATGCCCTCGCTGCGCGGGCGCGCGGCGTCCTTCAGGATGTTGCCGAGCGTGGTCCACAGGTCGGTCTTCCAGATGAAGGCCAGCGGGTAGATCTCCTGCGCCAGCATGGCCTCGCGGTAGTCGGCGACGCGCTGGATGGCGGCATCCTCCGGCACCAGGCCGCCGTGCGCGTACAGCAGCACGCGCTTCTTCTTCCAGCCGGCGGTGATGGCGCGCATGTCGCGGCGCACGATGTTGCGCACGTCGTCCTGGGTGCAGGCAAAGCGCCCATCGCAGCGCAGCGCGCCGTTGTTGCCGAGGCTCACGATGTGCGGGCGCAGGTCGGCCTGCGCATAGCCCACCGACTGCCGGCCGAGCGGCGAGTTGCTGACCGCTGCCGAGCCGGCGCGCTCCAGCGCCACCGGCACCGCCAGCCGTGCCACCCAGACATCGGTGCCGTGCTCCAGCCATTCGTCGTAGCCGACATGGCCGAAGCCGCCACGGCCCCAGCCGGTGCCCCAGGCGTTCTGGATCCAGAAGCCGGAGTGGTCGTAGCCGACGATCGCGAACGCGTGGTAGCCGATCGGCTCCTGCTTCGCCCAGGCGATGTGGCCATCCGCGGGCGGCGCGTGCCAGCCGGCGTGCACGGCGCAGGAGGCGAACAGCACGCGCACTTCGCCGAACGCGGCATGCATGGCCACCAGGTCCTTGTGGTTGACGCGCGCGTAGGCGCCCATGGGATTGCGCATGGCGTCGCGCGCGCGTTCCTCTGTATAGGCCTCGATCGCGATGCCGGGGCGGTACGGCCACAGTGCTTCGGCACACACGCCATGGCGGTGCCAGGCCTTCATGGCGCCGCGGCAGCTGGAGCCGGAATAGCCCTCGCCTTCCCATTCGTCGTAGCGGCGCGCCATGTCGTAGAACATGCGTGCGCTGACCGCGGACGCGTCCGGCTGTGGGCGGCGACGGCGCAGCAGCGTATGCGCCACGGTGGCCAGGCCGAACGCGGTGCAGGCGCCATCCACGCCCTGGTCGAGCACCGGCACGCCGAGCGCGAGATGCTCGTCGAGCGCGACTTCGGTGGCCACGTCGACCAGCGTGGGTTCGAACATGCGATCGCGGAAGTCGGCGGTATCCGGGCGCGCATCGAACAGCCGCGTGCCAGCGCCGGGCTGCAGCACGGCCAGCGGAGGCGTTGCGATGACGGGTCCTTCCGCGGTGCGCGGCGTGCTGCGACGGGTGGCCATGCTCGTCTCTCCTTGCTGGGGGGACAACGCGGCGGCTACAGTCGCGCGGCCGCGGCTCTGCGCGGCATCCACGTTCGAGCACACGATGACCCGGGTCAAGCGCATCCTGCTGTGGGGCACGTTTTCAGCCGCGGCCCTGGTGGGCAGCGGACTGCTGCTGGCCGACCACCTGACGCCCGCGGCCAATGGCGCGCCGAGCCACGCGTTGCCGCTGTCGCCGGACCAGACCGGGCTGGACCGCGAACTCGTGCCGCTGCTGGCGCGCAACCCCGGCAAGACCGGCGCGCTGCTGCTCACCGACGGCATCGACGCCTTTGCCGCGCGCGCGATGTCCGCCCGCCAGGCTGGGCGCAGCCTGGACCTGCAGTACTACATCTGGCACGACGACCTCACCGGCCGCCTGCTGGCACGCGAGGCGTGGCTGGCAGCGGAGCGCGGCGTACGCGTGCGCCTGCTGCTCGACGACATCAGCGCCGGCGGCAATGACGACAAGCTGCTGCTGCTCGACAGCCATGCCGGCATCGAGGTGCGGGTGTACAACCCGTTCCGCAACCGCGACGGCATCTCGCGCCTGCTGGAAATGCTGCAGCGGGTCTTCAGCCTCAACCACCGCATGCACAACAAGGCCTGGATCGCCGACGGCCGGGTGGCGGTGGTGGGCGGGCGCAACATCGGCCTGGAGTATTTCAGCGCGTCCGATGACGCCAACTTCCACGACCTCGACCTGCTGCTGTTCGGCCCGGCGGTGGCCGATGCCGATGCGATCTTCGATGCGTTCTGGAACAGCGAGGCGGCGGTGCCGCTGGCCGGGCTGAGCAAGCGCCGCACCTTCGATCGCGAGGCGATCCTGGCGGGGATCGGCGGCGAGGCCGCGAGCGCCGACGCGCGCCGCTACCTGGACCGCGTGGAGTCGTCGACCACGGTGCAGGCCTACCTGGGACAGAAGCTGGCGCCGTTCTGGAGCGAGCACATCGAGGTGGTGTCCGACCCGCCGCTCAAGCACGACGGCGACGACCAGCGCGGCTGGCTGGTGCACCGGATCGATGCCGCCCTGCGCGACGCCGGCCGCGCGGCGCTGCTGATCTCGCCCTACTTCGTGCCCGGCGACGCCATCACCCTGCAGCTCACCGGCCTGGTCGCGCAGGGCGTGCACGTGGGCGTGGTGACCAATTCGCTGGCCGCCAACGACGTGGCCGCGGTGCATGGCGGCTACGCGAAGTACCGCAAGCCGCTGCTGGCCGGCGGCGTGCACCTGTACGAACTGCGCCATGAAGCGGCGCGGGCGGGTGCCGGCCGGGACGTGCCGCGAGGCAACGCGGGCCGCGGCAGTGGCAGTGGCAGTGGCTTCGGCGGCAGCGGCAGCGGCAGCGGCAGCGGCCGCGGGGCCAGCCTGCATACCAAGGCGTTCCTGATCGACCGCAGCCAGGGCTTCATCGGCTCCTACAACCTCGACCCGCGCTCGGCCTACCTGAACACGGAAATGGGCGTGTTTTTCGACCACGCCGGCCTGGCCGACGCGCTGCGCGCCGAATACCGGCACCTCGCCGGCCCGCAGCTGAGCTACCGGGTGGAGCTGGATGCCGACGGCGACCTGCGCTGGCTGGACGCCGCCGCCACGCCGCCACGGCTGCTGACCCGCGAGCCCGACGCCGCCTTCTGGCCCAGGGTGCAGGCCGCGATCTTCCGCTGGCTGCCGCTCGACTCGCAGCTCTGAGCCCGCCCGGCCGGCGCGCCGGCCGCTGCCGCGCATACGGGCTTTTGCCGCGGTGGGGGCGTAGAATGCCGCGGCTGTTGCCCCCGGTTTCACCGCACGGGCGCGCACAACCAAAGAATTCAGCCACTTACCACAGATTGCCGGCGCCTTTCGCGCTTCCGCGAAACCTCCCGCCGGCTGCGGAGTTTTGGAATGATCTTCGAGCACCTCGATACCTACGGCCACGAGCAGGTCGTGTTCTGCCACAACAAGGACGCCGGCCTGAAGGCGATCATCGCCATCCACAACACCGTGCTGGGCCCGGCGCTGGGCGGCACCCGCATGTGGCCGTACAAGACCGAGGCCGAGGCGCTCAACGACGTGCTGCGCCTGTCGCGCGGCATGACGTACAAGAATGCGGTCGCCGGCCTGGACATCGGCGGCGGCAAGGCGGTGATCATCGGCGACCCCGCGACCGACAAGTCCGAGGCGCTGTTCCGCGCGTTCGGCCAGTTCGTGCAGTCGCTGGGCGGGCGCTACATCACCGCCGAGGACGTCGGCATCGACGTCAACGACATGGAATACGTGTACCGCGAGACCGAGTTCGTGACCGGCGTGCACCAGGTGCATGGCGGCTCGGGCGACCCGTCGCCGTTCACGGCCTACGGTTCGCTGCAGGGCCTGATGGCCACGCTGCAGAAGAAGTACGGCGACGAGGAAGTCGGCAACTACAGCTACGCCGTGCAGGGCCTGGGCCACGTGGGCATGGAGTACGTGAAGCTGCTGAACGAGCGCGGCGCGAAGATCTTCGTGACCGACATCAACAAGGCGCTGCTGGACAAGGCGGTCAACGAGTACGGTGCCGAAGCGGTTGCGCCGGACGACATCTACGACGTCGACGCCGACGTCTACTCGCCCTGCGCGCTGGGCGGCACGCTCAACGAGCAGACGCTCGACCGCATGAAGTTCAAGGTCATCTGCGGGCCGGCCAACAACCAGCTGGCCAGCAACGCGATCGGCGACGAAGTGGCCAAGCGCGGCATCGTGTACGCGCCGGACTACGCCGTGAACGCCGGCGGCGTGATGAACGTGGCGCTGGAGATGACCGGCTACAACCGCGAGCGCGCCATGCGCATGATGCGCACGATCTACCACAACCTGACGCGCATCTTCGAGATCTCCGAGCGCGACGGCATCCCGACCTACAAGGCCGCCGACCGCATGGCCGAAGAGCGCATCGAGGTGATGGGCAAGCTGAAGCTGCCGCTGGGTCGCAGCACCCCGCGCTTCCAGGGCCGCATCCGCGGCGGCGCATAATCATCCGCGCCACGTAGTACGCGACGACGGGGCCGAGTGCCCCGTCGTTGTTTCCGAACTTCGCGCCGGCACCGGATGTGCCGGCCGCACCACATGGAGGATCGAACATGCGCCCGTTTCCACTGGGAGAAGACATCGACGCGCTGCGCGACGCCGTGCGCCGTTTCGCCGAGGCCGAGATCGCGCCGCTCGCCGAGGCCGCCGACCGCGACAACGCGTTCCCGCAGGCGCTGTGGCCCAAGCTTGGCGAGATGGGCCTGCTCGGCCTGACCGTGCCGGGTGAATTCGGCGGCAGCGACATGGGCTACCTGGCGCACCTGGTGGCGATGGAGGAGATCTCGCGCGCCTCGGGCGCCATCGGCCTGTCGTACGGCGCGCACTCCAACCTCTGCGTCAACAACCTGCATGCCAACGGCACCGACGCGCAGCGCGCGAAGTACCTGCCGAAACTCTGCAGCGGCGAATGGAAGGGCGCGCTGGCCATGAGCGAGGCCGGCGCCGGCTCCGACGTGGTCGGCTCGATGGCCTGCCGCGCCGAGCTGCGCGACGGCGTGTGGGTCGCCAACGGCAGCAAGATGTGGATCACCAACGGCCCCGAGGCCGACGTGCTGGTGGTGTACATGCGCACCGCAGGCAAGGATGCCGGCAGCAAGTGCATGACGGCGTTCATCGTGGAACGCGGCATGCCCGGCTTCCGCACCGCGCAGAAGCTCGACAAGCTGGGCATGCGCGGCTCCAACACCTGCGAGCTGGTGTTCGAGGACTGCGCGATCCCGGTGGAGAACGTGCTGGGCGAGGTGAACCAGGGCGTGCGCGTGCTGATGAAGGGCCTGGACACCGAACGCCTGGTGCTCTCGGGCGGCCCGATCGGCCTGATGCAGGCGGCGCTGGATGCCGCCCTGCCCTACGTGCGCGAGCGCCGCCAGTTCGATGCCGCCATCGGCACCTTCGGCATCATGCAGGCCAAGATCGCCGACATGTACACCGCGCTGCAGTCCAGCCGCGCGTTTGCCTACCAGGTGGCGCGCGACTACGACGCCGGCCACCGCTCGCGCGTGGATGCGGCCAGCTGCCTGCTGCACGCCTCCGAAGCCGCGGTGCAGGTGGCGCTGGAAGGCATCCAGGCGCTGGGCGGCAACGGCTACATCAACGAGTACCCCACCGGCCGCATCCTGCGCGACGCCAAGCTGTACGCGATCGGCGCCGGCACCAACGAGATCCGGCGCATGCTGATCGGCCGCGAGCTGTTCGAAGGGCGGGCCTAGAACCCCGCCGCGTAGCGCAGCGAGACCATCCGCTCATCGCCGCGCGGACCGAAGCGCTGGTCGAAGCCGAGACCCAGCATCGCGTTGCGGCCTAACCTTGACTGCACACCCAGGCCGAACGCGCCGCCCGACAGCGCCGGCGCCTGCCCGCCCAGCGGTGCCCAGGCCTGCACGCCGGTGAAGCTCGCCGCCACGTCGAAGCCGCTTGCGGCCAGCGTCTCCTGCCACTCGCCGTAGCCGTGCACGCGCAGGCCGTGCCACGCGCCTTGCATGCGCAGGCCTGCGATCGCTTGGCTGCGGCTTGCCGACCACGCGTCCGTGCGCAGGCCGAAGCCGTCGGCCCCGCCTTCGTTGAAGCCGTCGCTGCGCATGCGCGCGTGTTGGGCGGCGATGTAGGGCGTGAGTGCGACGCCGGCGATGTCGAAGCGGTAGCCGGTCTCGAGGCTGGCCGCGGAGTAGTCGCCGCCGTAGCGGCTGGAGACGCCCGCGGTGTCGCCGCCGGCAAACAGGCGGCGCTCGATGTCGCGCTGGAAACGCCCCGACGTGGCCTGACCCGATAGATAGGCGTTGCCGCGCAGCCAGCCGGCATACGCCGTGCCCAGGGTCTGGCGGTCGTGGCCGCGATCGCCAAGGCCTTCGACGCGGCCCAGCGCGCGGGTCTCGCCGAAGGCGAAGCCGGCGGTCGCGCCGTTGCCGAGGTCGTGATCGCGCCCCATCAACCAGCCGTCGACCGCGAAGCCGTTGCCGGCAAGGCCGCCCTCGCCCGCGCTGCCGAGCGTGCGCGTCCATGCGCCCGCGCCGCGCGCATTGCCGTCGAACGCATCCAAGCGCGACGACAGCGCGCGCCGGCCCATGTCGATGGTGTCGAGCGTCATCGCCGTGGCCGCGGCGTGCAGCTCGCCCGACAGGCTTGACAGCGCCCGCTGTGCGCCGGCCTGGGTGCCAATGCGCTGGAACTCGCCGGCAGCAGTGATGAAGCCGCCGTCGATCGCCCCGCCGGCATCACGCTGCTGGCGGTCGATCTCGCGGAACGCCTGCTCGATGCGCTCCGCCGACAGCATGCTGGCCGGCGTGACGGCGTCGAACGAGGCCGCGACCGCGGTGATGTCCAGGCGCTGGATGTCGAGCCAGACGTGGAAGTCGGTATAGGCCAGGCTGGCGTCGAGGAACACGCCCGGTGCCGCGGTCAGCGCGTCGAAGGTGCCGGTGACACGTGCCGTCGCGAACAGGAGCTCCTCGCGGCTCGACGAGGTGTAGCCGTTGCGCACGCCGAGCACCTGCAGGGCGCCGCCCTCGATGACCGCGGCGCCGATGACGCGCAGTCCGGTGCCCAGCTCGATGCCGAGCGTGGCGCCGGCACGGTGGATGAGGTCGCCCTGCACCTCGAGGGTGAGGCGGTCACTGCCGCCCTGGCCGCCGGGTGCGCGCACCTCGACCCGGCCGGCGTTCTCCAGGCCGCCCCAGAGCCGCGTCCCGGTGAGGAACCGGCCTGCGGGACCCACCCACACGTCGCCCGCCACCCCGCCCCTGGCATGCAGCGTACCCTCCGCGACCTCGAGCCCGCCGCCGTTGAGCGCGTTGTTTTCCAGCACCAGCGTGCCGCTGCCCTGCTTGCGCACCGCACCGGCGCCGGAGAGCTGGTTCCACCAGCTCGAGCTGAAGCCGTCGAAGTCCGCGGTGACCGTGCCCCAGTCGAGCCGCGCCGGACCGCCGACCGCCTTGCCGACATCGAGTGCGCCGTTGCCGAACACCGGGTCGATGCCGCTGGCGCCGAGATCGGTCGCGGTGCCAAGCAGCGTCTGCCGCACCAGGTCGTTGTTGAAGTACGGGAACGCCTGCCACACCAGCGCGGCAGCGCCCGACACCAGCGGCGCCGCGAGCGACGTGCCGGACCAGCGCCAGTAGTCCGGGGCATGCGGCGGATTGTCCGCGCCGGTGACCACCACGGTGCCGGGCGCGACCATGCAGTAGTCCATGGCGATGCCGCAGGCATTGGAGTATGTGGCCAGGTGCGAGGTGCTGCCTTCGGCAAGCGCCGCCACCGCGATCCAGCCGCGCGCAAGGTCCGCCGCGGGCAGGCTGCCGCCGGGGCCTTGCTGGCTCGGCAGCGCCGCCATGTCGGATGGAGCGGCAAAGGCGGAGTTGCCGGTGGCGAACACCACCAGGCCGTCGTTGCCGATGATGAACGGCCGGTACTCGGCGGCGATCGCCGCGGTGACGTTCGGATTGCTCCAGTACAGCCCGCCCCAGGAGTTGTTCATGATGCGCACGCCGCGGTCGATCAGGTCGCGGTGCACGCCGGCCAGGCCCAGCGGTCCGTCGACCTCGTTGCCCTCGCCGGAGCCGTCGTCTTCCGGCGGGCTGTCGCTGATGATGCGCGCGGACACGATTTCCGCTCCCGGCGCGATGCCGCCGGGCCACTTGCCGAACGCCTGCCCCGCCGCGGCCTGCGCCACCGCGGTGCCGTGGCCCACCACATCGTCCACCGTCAGGTTGTTGTTGCGGCCGTCGATGTACACGAGGTTCGACACCACCCGGCCGCCGAACGCCGGATGGTTGCGGTTGACGCCGCTGTCGACGAAGCCGATGCGCACGCCGGCACCGGTGTAGCCGGCGGCGTGCGCCGCGGCGGCATTCGTATGGACGAGATGCTGGCTGTACGCCGGATTGGGCGCTTCCACCACCGGCGGCGGGGGTGGCGGGGGTGGCGCTGCTGGCGGCGGGTCGACACGCACATTGTCACCACCACCACCGCCGCCACATGCCGCAAGCGCGGCTGCCAGCATCGCCACTGCCAGCCTTGCGATGGTCCTGCCATCGGTGCCTGCCCACCTGATTCCCGCCATCACCCTCTCCCTGGAAGTTGCCGCAGCACCGCTATTACGCCAAAAACCCGCCAGGCGCCAAGCATGGCAGCCGCGGCTGGCCCGAATGGACGATTCCGCGGCGCTGGCGCGGTGCGATAATGCCAGCACAATCCCCACGGAGTTCACCATGACCGACATCGTCATCGTCGGTGCCAAGCGCACCGCCATCGGTTCCATGCTCGGCCAGTTCACCGGCGTGCCCACCCCGACCCTCGGTGCCACGGCGATCTCCGCCGCGCTCGCCGCTGCGGGCGTCGCTGGCGATCAGGTCGACGAAGTGCTGATGGGCTGCGTGCTGCCGGCCGGCCTTGGCCAGGCGCCCGCGCGCCAGGCTTCGCGCGCCGCGGGCATCCACGATGCCGCCGGCTGCACCACCGTCAACAAGGTGTGCGGCTCGGGCATGAAGACCATCATGCTGGCGCACGACATGATCAAGGCCGGCTCGGCCTCGGTGGTGGTGGCGGGCGGCATGGAGTCGATGACCAATGCGCCGCACCTGCTCAACGGTTCGCGCACCGGCCTGCGCTTCGGCAGCGCCGAGTTCCTCGACCACATGGCCCACGATGGCCTGACCAACCCCGACGACGGCAAGGCGATGGGCGTGTTCGGCGATGCCGCCTGCGAGAAGTACGGCTTCAGCCGCGAGGCGCTCGATGCGTTCTCCACCGAGAGCGTGCGTCGCGCGCAGCAGGCGCAGGCCTCGGGTGCCTACAGGGACGAGATCGCGCCGGTCACCGTGAAGTCCCGCAAGGGCGAGGTGGTGGTGGACAGCGACGAGGAACCGGGCCGCATCGATGTCGGCAAGATCCCGGGCCTGCGCCCGGCGTTCGGCAAGGACGGGCTGCTGACGGCGGCATCCTCCTCGAAGATTTCCGATGGCGCCGCCGCGGTCGTGCTGATGTCGGCCGACGAGGCCGCGCGCCGCGGGATCGCCCCGCTGGCGCGCATCGTGGCGCATGCCGGCCACGCGCAGGCCCCGGAATGGTTCACCACCGCGCCGGTGAAAGCGATTTCAAGCGTGCTTGCCAAAGCCGGCTGGACGGTCGCCGACGTCGACCTGTTCGAGATCAACGAGGCGTTCGCGTGCGTCGCCATGGCGCCCATGCACGATCTCGACATTCCCCACGCCAAGGTAAACGTCAATGGTGGCGCCTGCGCCCTGGGACACCCGATCGGCGCCAGCGGAGCGCGCCTGGTGGTCACCCTGCTGCACGCCCTGAAGGCCAGCGGCGGCAAGCGCGGCGTGGCGTCCCTGTGTATTGGTGGTGGCGAAGCGACGGCGATTGCGGTGGAACTTGCCTGATCCGTTAACGCGCCCTTTACCTCTGGCACTTCAAACTACCGCTTGACAGCCAATCGAGGCTTGTCATCATTGTCGCGGCGCGCAGTTGCGCGTTGCCCAATCCACGACGAGGAATGTACCAAATGACCATCAACAAGCTGCTGATCGCGCTGGCGCTGGGCTTCGCCCTGACCGCGTGCACCAACAAGGACGCCGCCGCCGACGCCGCTGCCGACGCCGCGCAGACCGCCGACCAGGCTGCTGCCGACGCCGCCATGGCCGGCACGCAGGCTGCCGACGCCGCTGCCGACTCGGCCGTTGCCGCTGCTGACGCCGCTGCCGACCAGGCCGCTGCCGCTGCTGCCGCGACCACCGGCGAAGCCGCCGACGCTGCTGCCGATGCCGCCGAAGACGCGCTCGACACCGCGCAGGACGCTGCCGACGCCGCCGAGAACGAGGCCGAGGCTGTCAAGGACGCGGCGACCCCGTAATCGGGTCGGTCGTATCGCAAGCGTCATGTAAAAAGAGAAGCCGCTGGTCCGCCAGCGGCTTTTCCTTTCCGACCGTTGCACCTCCGCTCCACCACACTGCCCAGGGGATATCCCATGAAGATCAAGACCATCGCGCTGCTGGCCGCCTGCACCTTCGCGCTCGCCGCGTGCCAGAACGAGACCTCCACCGCCCAGCAGGCGTCGGCCGAAGCCGAAGCCACCGCCGAGACCGCCGGCGACTCCATCGGCCAGGCCGCTGAAGCCACCGGTGACGCCGTTGCCGCGTCTGCCAACGCCGCTGCCGCTGCCGCCGGCGAAACCGCCGCCGAAGCCGAAATGGCCGTCGACCAGGCCACCGCCGAAGCGCAGGCCGCTGCCGCTGCCGCCGCCGACAATGCGCAGGCCGCCACCGCCGAAGCACTGCGCGACGCCGCCGACTCGGCCGACCGCGCCGCCGAGAAGGTCGAAGACTGACCTTCGCCGCCAGGCTTTGCCCGGCAGCAGGGCCCGCTTCGGCGGGCCTTTTTTCTTGCGGGTATCCTTGCCGGCCACCCGCAGCCCGATGTGAGCGCATGCCCGTCCTCAGCAGCAGCCTGGACACCGCGTCCAGCGACTTCACCGGCAATGTCGAACACCACCTCGCCCTGGTCGACGAACTCGACAGGCGCCTGGCACGCGCGGCCGACGGCGGTGGCGACAAGGCACGCGAGAAGCACGTCGCGCGCGGCAAGCTGCTGCCGCGCGAGCGCATCGCCGCCCTGCTCGACCCGGGTTCGCCGTTCCTCGAGATCGCGCCGCTGGCCGCCGAGGACATGTACGGCGCCGCCGCGCCCGCGGCCGGCATGGTCTGCGGCATCGGCCGGGTGATGGGCCAGGAAGTGGTGGTGGTGGCCAACGACGCCACGGTCAAGGGCGGTACCTACTTCCCGATGACGGTGAAGAAGCACCTGCGCGCGCAGGAGATCGCGCGCGAGAACCACCTGCCCTGCGTCTACCTGGTCGATTCCGGCGGCGCGTTCCTGCCGCTGCAGGACGAGGTGTTCCCGGACCGCGAGCACTTCGGCCGCATCTTCTACAACCAGGCGCGGATGAGCGCCGACAACATCCCGCAGGTCGCGGTGGTGATGGGCTCGTGCACCGCCGGCGGCGCCTACGTGCCGGCGATGTGCGACGAGTCGATCATCGTCAAGGACCAGGGCACGATCTTCCTCGGCGGCCCGCCGCTGGTGAAGGCAGCCACAGGCGAGATCGTCGATGCCGAGGCGCTCGGCGGCGCCGACGTGCATACCTCGGTGTCCGGCGTCGCCGACCACTTCGCCGAGGACGACCGGCACGCGCTGCAGATCGCCCGCGACATCGTCGGCAACCTCAACCGGCGCAAGCAGCTGCCGGTGGCGGTGCGCGAGCCGCGCGAGCCGCTGTTCGCGGCCGAGGAGCTGTACGGCATCGTGCCGCAGGACACGCGGCGACCCTTCGACATCCGCGAGGTGATCGCGCGCATCGTCGACGGCAGCGAGTTCCAGGAGTTCAAGGCGCGCTACGGCAAGACCCTGGTCACCGGCTTCGCGCACCTGCACGGCTACCCGGTCGGCATCGTCGCCAACAACGGCATCCTGTTCTCCGAGAGCGCGCTCAAGGGCGCGCACTTCATCGAGCTGTGCAACCAGCGCGGCATCCCGCTGGTGTTCCTGCAGAACATCACCGGCTTCATGGTCGGCCGCAAGTACGAGAACGCCGGCATCGCCAAGGACGGCGCGAAGATGGTCACCGCGGTCGCGTGCTCGTCCGTGCCGAAGTTCACCGTGGTGATCGGCGGCAGCTTCGGCGCCGGCAACTACGCCATGTGCGGCCGCGCCTACGGCGCGCGCTTCCTGTGGATGTGGCCCAACGCGCGCATCAGCGTGATGGGCGGCGAGCAGGCGGCGAGCGTGCTGGCCACCGTCACACGCGACGGCATCGAGGCGCGCGGCGGCAGCTGGAGCGCGGACGAGGAGGCGGCCTTCAAGGCACCCATCCGCGAGCAGTACGAGGCCCAGGGCAGCCCGTGGTACGCCACGGCGCGGCTGTGGGACGACGGCATCATCGACCCCGCCGACACCCGGCGGGTGCTCGGCCTGGCGGTGTCCGCATCGCTCAATGCCCCCGTGGAACCGGCCCGCTACGGCGTTTTCCGCATGTAGCGACGCGCGCAAGTCATTGGTGCGGTTCAGGTTTGGTGACCCGTGTCACAGCGATGTGAAGGCGTTCGCGTGATAGGCTCGGACTTCCCTGACGCCCTGCCCTGTACCCGAGGAAGCATCCCCCGATGGCCATTTTCAACCCGCAAGGTTCCGCCAAGAAAGACACCTCGTTGCCGTTCGGCAACAACACCGCCACCAGCCACCTCGACACGCCGGTGCGCGAGCCCGCGCCCGCGATCGCCGACTTCACGCCGGTGCAGACGCCCACGCCGACCCCGCGCGTGCCTGCGCAGCCGCAGCTCAAGGAATCGCTGATCGCCGCCGACCTCACCATCGAGGGCAAGATCTCGGGCAGCGGCCACGTGCGCATCGCCGGCAAGTTCAAGGGCGACGTGAACGTCGAAGGCGACCTGACCATCGAAACCGGCGCCAAGCTCAACGGTGGCGTGCGCGCGCAGCGGGTCACGGTGGCCGGCGAGCTGGAAGGCAACATCGAGTCGGCGTCGCGCGTGGAACTGCAGGCGTCGTCGGTGCTGATGGGCGACGTCAAGGCGGGCACGCTGACGGTGGCCGCCGGTGCGCGCATCCGCGGTAACGTGGAGTGTGGCTGGGGCGACGATGCGCCGGGCAAGGACGACAAGGGCAAGAAGGACGCCTCGAAGGCCGGGCTCGACCTGGTCTCGTGAGCACACGCCCCGGTGCGGCAGGTGCCACGCGCACCTGCCCGCACTGCAAGACGACGATCCTGGAAAGCGCGGTGACGTGCCCGTCGTGCCGGCACTACCTGCGTTTCGAAGACAAGGCCCAGCCGACCCAGGTCACGCGTGCACTGCAGGTGGAGGGCGAGATCCGCCATCCCGCCGAGGGCGGCGCGTGGGAGTACTCGGTGGTGTTGACCATTCGTGACGACGAGGGCAAGGAGGTCTCGCACCAGGTGGTCGGCGTGGGCGCCATCCATCCGGGCGATGCGCGCACGTTCACGCTGGCGGTGGAGTTGATGCCGACCAACGACATGCGGCGGATGCCGAAGCGGCCTACTTCGCGGCACTGAGGTGATTGGCTTGGCGAGGCGGTGGGCGTGCACCGTGCTCCACCGTCTTGCGTGCCGAGGCCGGCTCCGCACGGTGCACGCCCACCGCGCCGATTGCTGTCGCGGGGTTGGCGTCCCTTCGGGCCGCGAAAGGCTTGCCACGGGCGGGTTGGCGCATCGCGCAGCGGGCCTAAAGGCCCGAAGGGCCGTCAGACCGCGGAGCGATGTGACGACCCGCCAGCGCGACCTGGACTCTCCGCCATGCACACGCCTTTTGCATCGAACCGCGCCGCCATCCTTACGCCGGACCCGGCGGATGAGACGTATGCCGGGAGCTGGCCCGATGTACTCGCGCGGCTCTCCGACGCGCTCGCCACCGCAGGCGTGACGGCAACGCCGACTCCCTGGACCGCGCATGTCGACGACTGCGGGCAGCTCATGGAATTTCCGCTCGTGCTGCCGCTGCTCGCATGGGGCTACCACCTCGACCACGCGCGCTGGCTGCGGGCATGCCGGGCGTGGCAGGACGCGGGCGTGCCGATCGCGAATCCGGCCGAAGTGCTGGCTTCCAACTCCGACAAGCACTACCTCGACGCACTGGCGCGACGCGGTATCGCCATCCCGCCCACCACCTGGACCGAGCGCGTCACGCGCGAACAGATCGATGCGATGTTCGAGGCAACCGGCGCCGCACAGCTGATCGTCAAGCCCGCCGTGTCCGGCGGTGCCTGGCAGACGCAGCGCGTGCGTCGCGGCGAGGCACTGGTGGGCGCGCCCGACGGTGCCGCGATGATCCAGCCCTACCTGCCGACGATCGAGACCGAGGGCGAAACCTCGCTGCTGTTTTTCGGCGGGCGCCTGAGCCACGCCGTCAACAAGCGCCCGGTGGACGGCGACTTCCGCATCCAGGTGCAATACGGCGGCCTCTACAGCGCCGTGCCGAGCCCGCCCGCCGGCGCGCTCGCGCTGGCCGAGCAGACCCTGGCCGCGATCGGCGCGCCCTTGCTGTACGCCCGCATCGATGTCGTGCCCGTCGCCGACGGCCGCTGGCTGCTGATGGAAGCCGAACTGATCGAACCGGATTTCTACCTCGGCCTGGATCCCAACGCCGGCGCCGGATTCGCCCAGGCAGTCCGCGCCCATCTCACGACGACACCGTAGGGCGGGCAGGCCCGCCAGCGCGCCCCGGCTTTTCCACCACCCTGCGAAACCGTCGCCACGGGCGGGTTGGTGCATCGCGCAGCGGGCCTGAAGGCCCGAAGGGCCGTCAGACCGCGAAGCGATGTGCCAACCCGCCAGCGCGCGCCCCGGCTTTTCCGCCGCCCGGCGAAACCGTCGGCACGGGCGGGTTGGCGCATCGCGCAGCGGGCCTAAAGGCCCGAAGGGCCGTCAGACCGCGAAGCGATGTGCCAACCCGCCAGCGCGCGACATGAGAGCCTCAACTGCAGCCACCACACGACCCACCGCCACAACTGGTGCCGGAGCCGCTACCCGCGGGAGCGATACGCAGGCCGAGACGGCGCATCCAAGGCGGGCGGCCATCGCGCACGAGTGGCAGCGCGACGGCGATGCGCAGGCGGCGCGTGGTGCCGGGAAACTGCCGGCGCAGCGCCATCCAGGCGGCGAGCAGCACCACCAGCGCCACCACCCCGTATTGCACGGCCAGGCCGATGCCCATCGTCAGCCGCCGCCCAGGGCCACGGTGATCTGGTAGGTCGCAAACGAGGCCAGGTAGGCCAGCAGGAACAGGAACACGGCGTTGATGGCCATCAGCTTCCACGACCCGGTCTCGCGGCGGATGGCGGCCCAGGTGGCGATGCACTGCGGCGCGTAGATGAACCACACCAGCAGCGAGAGCCCGGTGGCCAGCGACCAGCCGTCGCTGATGATCGGCAACAGGGCCTGGCTGGCCGCATCGTCGTCGACGGCCGACAGGGCATACACCGTGGCCAGCGCGGACACCGCCACTTCGCGCGCGGCAAGGCCCGGGATCAACGCGATGCAGATCTGCCAGTTGAAGCCGATCGGTGCGAACACCGCCGCAAGCGCGTGGCCGATGCGGCCGGCGAAGCTGTAGTCGATGGCGGGGCCGATGGCGTCGGCCGGCGGCGCCGGGAATGACAGCAGCACCCACAGCAGCACGGTCAGCGCGAAGATGATGCCGCCGACGCGCTTGAGGAAGATCATGCCGCGCTCGTAGAGCCCGATCAGCAGATCGCGCGGGTGCGGCACCCGGTACGACGGCAGCTCCAGCAGCAGCGGGTGCTCGCCCTTGTCGCGGCGCCAGCGCTTCATGATCCACGACACGGCCAGCGCGCTGACGATGCCGGCCATGTACAGCGCGAACAGCACCAGGCCCTGCAGGTTGAACATGCCGGCGACTTCGCGCGCCGGGATGAACGCGCCGATCAGCAGCGCATACACCGGCAGTCGCGCCGAGCAGGTCATTAGCGGCGCCACCATGATCGTGGCGATGCGGTCGCGCGGATCCTGGATGGAGCGCGTGGACATGATGCCGGGCACCGCGCAGGCGAAGCTCGACAGCAGCGGGATGAACGAACGTCCGGAGAGGCCCGCCGCCGCCATCATGCGGTCGAGCAGGAACGCCGCGCGCGGCAGGTAGCCGGACTCCTCCAGCGCGAGGATGAAGGCGAACAGCACCAGGATCTGCGGCAGGAACACCACCACCCCGCCCAGCCCGGCGATGATGCCGTCGACCAGCAGGCTGCGCAGCGGGCCGTCCGGCATGGTCGTGGCGACGGCATCGCCCAGCCACGCGGTGCCCCCCTCGATCAGGTCCATCACCGGCGTGGCCCAGGCGTACACCGCCTGGAAAATCAGGAACATGACCACCGCCAGCGTCAGCAGGCCCGACACGGGGTGCAGCAGCCAGCGGTCGAGGCTGTCGTCCAGGCGCGCGGTGCGCGTGGGCATGCTGACCGCAAGCGCCAGCAGGCGCCGGGTCTCCGCGTGCAGGGCGTCGCTGTCGACCGTCGCGTCCGCGCCACCCAGGCGCCTGTGCGGCGCCCGCGGTGCCGCGGTCATCGCTTCGATCTGTTCGACCAGCGCCACGGCACCGTCGTGCTGCACGGCAATGGTCTCCACCACCGGCACGCCGAGTTCGGCCTCCAGCGCGGCGCGGTCGATCACCACGCCGCGGCGCGCGGCGGCGTCGGCCATGTTGAGCGCCACCACCATCGGCAGGCCGAGCTCGCGCACTTCCAGCGCGAAGCGCAGGTGCAGGCGCAGGTTGGTGGCGTCGACCACGCAGACGATGGCGTCGGGCACCGGCTCGCCCGGATAGAAGCCGCGGCACAGGTCGCGGGTGATCGCCTCGTCCAGGCTCGAGGGATGCAGGCTGTAGGCACCCGGCAGGTCGAGCACCGCGTACTGGCGCCCGGACGGCGCGACCAGCCGCCCTTCCTTGCGCTCCACGGTGACGCCCGTGTAGTTGGCGACCTTCTGCCGGCTGCCGGTCAGCTGGTTGAACAGCGCGGTCTTGCCGCAGTTCGGATTGCCGACCAGGGCCAGTCGCGGCAGCGCCTTGGCGTCGACGCTCATGGGCGAGCGTCGCCATTGCGCAGCACCACCCGCGCGGCCTCGTCGCGACGCAGGGCGAAGCGCGTGTAGCCGACCTGGACCAGCAGCGGTTCGGAACCGAACGGCCCGGCGGCGGTGACCTGCACTTCCTCGCCGGCCACGAACCCGAGCTCGCGCAGGCGGCGCGCGATGTGGTCGTTGTCGTAGCGCGCCTCGACGCGGTCGACGATCGCAGGCGTGCGGCGCGGCAGCTCGGTCAGCCTCACGGGAACTTCCAAATGGGAACAGTTCTCATTGTAGCGCGGTCACGGGGCGCGGCTATCATTTATGTCCTTACGCGGAGGCTCACGATGCCGGCACCCCTGACACTCACCCGGCACGGCGCGGTGGCGCGCCTGTGCCTGGACCGTCCGACACTGCACAACGCCTTCGACGCGGCGCTGATCGCGGAACTGACCGCGGCACTCGATGCGCTGGCCGGCGATGCGTCGGTCCGGGTGGTGGTGCTGGAGGGCCGCGGGGCCTCGTTCTCGGCCGGCGCCGACCTCAACTGGATGCGCGCCATGGCCAGTGCCGACGAGGGCGCGAACCGCGACGACGCCCTCGCCCTGGCGCGGCTGATGCGCAGCCTCGATCGCCTGCCCAGGCCGACCATCGCGCGCGTGCACGGCGCGGCATTCGGCGGCGGCGTGGGCCTGGTGGCCTGCTGCGACATCGCCATCGGCGTGCCGGAGGCGAAGTTCGGCCTCACCGAAAGCCGCCTGGGCCTGCTGCCGGCGGTGATCTCGCCCTACGTGATCGCCGCCATCGGCAGCCGCCAGGCACGGCGCTGGTTCGCCACCGCCGAGATCTTCGATGCCGCCGAGGCGCTGCGCATCGGCCTGTTGCACCAGGTGGTGCCCGCCGACCAGCTGGATGCCGCCGTGGATCGCCAGGTGGCCCTGCTGCTGAAAGCCGCGCCGTTCGCCTCGGCCGACGCCAAGCGGCTGGTGCGCGAAGTCGCCGCGGCCACCGACCCCGACCGCCTCGACCACGACAACGCCGCCCTGATCGCCGCCCTGCGCGTCTCACCCGAAGGCCAGGAAGGCCTCGGCGCGTTCCTCGACAAGCGCGTTCCACGCTGGGTCGTCGAGTAGAAAAGTACCCCGTGTAGTACTTCGCGTCCTTCGCGACCTTCGCGAGAACACCCTTCGCACCTAGACTCTCCTCCATCCGCGTCTATCCGCGGAAATCCGTGGCCAAAAAAAATGCCCTTCACCAAGATTCTGATCGCCAACCGCGGCGAAATCGCCTGCCGCGTCATCCGCACCGCGCGGCGCATGGGCATCGCCACGGTGGCGGTGTATTCCGAGGCCGACGCCGATGCACAGCATGTGCGACTGGCGGACGAGGCGTATCCGATCGGTGGCCGGCGGCCGCAGGACAGCTACCTGCGTGGCGACGTGATCCTCGACGTGGCGAAGCAGTCCGGTGCACGGGCCATCCATCCCGGTTACGGCTTCCTCAGCGAGAACGCCGACTTCGCGGATGCGGTCGAGGGCGCCGGCATCGCCTTCATCGGCCCCAAGGCGGCGTCGATGCGCAAGATGGGCAGCAAGGCCGGCGCCAAGGAGCTGATGCACGCCGCGGGCGTCCCGGTGGTGCCCGGCTATACCGGCGAGGACCAGGCGCCGGAGCTCCTGCGGCGCGAAGCCGACCGCATCGGCTATCCGCTGATGATCAAGGCCGCGCACGGCGGCGGCGGCAAGGGCATGCGCGTGGTGCGCGCGGCCGCGGAATTCCTGCCGGCGCTGGAAAGCTGCCAGCGCGAGGCGCGCAATGCCTTCGGCCGCGACCGCGTGCTGCTGGAGCGCTACATCGAGTCGCCGCGGCACATCGAGATCCAGGTGTTCGGCGATGCCCACGGCAACGCCATCCATCTCAACGAACGCGAGTGCTCGGCGCAGCGCCGCTACCAGAAGGTGCTCGAGGAGGCGCCCTCGCCGTTCCTCACGCCGGAACTGCGCGCGCGCATGGGCGAGGCCGCGGTGCTGGCCGCGCGCGCCATCGATTACGCCAACGCCGGCACGGTGGAGTTCATCGTCGCGCCGTCGGGCGAGTTCTTCTTCATGGAGATCAACACCCGGCTGCAGGTGGAACACCCGGTCACCGAGATGGTCACCGGCCTGGACCTGGTGGAGTGGCAGCTGCGCGTGGCCGCCGGCGAACCGCTGCCGCTGGCGCAGGACGCGATTCCGCGCGACGGCCACGCCATCGAGGTGCGGCTGTATGCCGAAGATCCGGACGCGGGCTTCCTGCCCGGCTCCGGCCGCCTGCAGCGCCTGCGCCTGCCGCAACCTTCGGCGCACGTGCGCGTCGATGCCGGCGTGGTCGAAGGCGACGTGGTGACGATCTTCTACGACCCGATGATCGCCAAGCTGATCGTGCACGACCGCGACCGCGCCGGCGCGCTGGCGCGGCTGCGCGACGCGCTGGCCGACTGCGCGATCGAAGGCCCGAAGTCGAACATCGCCTTTCTCGAACGCCTGGTCCGCCATCCGGCGGTGGTCGACGGCAGCATCGACACCGGCTACCTCGACCGCCATCTTGACGAGTTCATCGGAAACGACGGCGCCGCCGATGCCGGCGACCACGATGCCGCGCTGCTGGCCGCCGCCACCGCCGCGCTGCTCGCCGAAGAGGCCGAAGCCCGCTGCGCCGCGGCCGGCAGCAGCGACCCGGGCTCGCCCTGGGCGGTCGCCGACGGCTGGCGCCTGGGCCACGCCGGCCTGCGCCGCGTGGTGCTGCGCGCCGACGGCCTGCGCCACGTGTTCGAGGCGCACGGTGCCAACGGCGACTACCGCATCAGCCGCCAAGGCGCTGACAGCGTGGTGGCTGGCGCGCGCCTTGCCGATGGCGGCCTGTCGGCGCGCTTCGGCGGTGCCGGCCGGCGCTACCGGCTGGACACCCACGCCACGCGCCTGCTGCTGCATGACGGCCGTCGCCACTGGCGCTTCGAGCGTGCCCCGGCCTACGAGGCCGAGCTCGCCGACACGGCCGGCACCGGCGACCGTATCGCGGCACCCATGCCCGGGCGTATCGTCGTCACCAGGGTGGCCCCGGGGGACAGCGTGGCGCAGGGACAGGAACTGCTGGTCATGGAGGCGATGAAGATGGAGCTCGCCCTCAAGGCGCCGCGCGACGGCGTGGTGGCCGAACTGCGCGCACGCGAAGGCGACTTCGTCGAGGCCGACGCCGTGCTGGTCCTGCTGGAGTCCTGAGCATGGCCCTGCCGTCACGGGTGCGCATCGTCGAGGTCGGGCCGCGCGACGGCCTGCAGAACGAGGCCGCGATCATCGCCACCGCCGACAAGATCGCCCTGGTCGACCGCTTGTCCGCCACCGGCCTGCAGGCGATCGAGGCCACCAGTTTCGTCAGCCCGAAGTGGGTGCCGCAGCTGGCCGACGCCGCGGAAGTGTTCACCGGCATCGCGCGCCGCGACGGCGTGGCCTATCCGGTGCTGGTGCCCAACCTGCACGGCTACACGCGCGCACGCTCGGTCGGCGCCACCGAGGTGGCGGTGTTCACCGCGGCGTCGGACACCTTCAACCGCCGCAACACCAACGCCGGCATCGACGAGTCGCTGGAACGCTTCCGCCCGGTGCTGGCGCAGGCCGCGGAAGACGGCGTGCGCGTGCGCGGCTACGTCTCAACCGCGCTCGGCTGCCCCTACCAGGGCGACGTGCCGGTCGCCGAGGTGGTGCGCGTGGCGCGTGCACTGCATGCCATGGGCTGCTACGAGATCTCGCTGGGCGACACCATCGGCGTGGGCACCCCGGGCAAGGCGCGCGCGATGCTGCGTGCGGTGGCCGGCGACGTGCCGATGGATGCGCTGGCGGTGCATTTCCACGACACCTACGGACAGGCGCTGGCCAATGTACTGGCCTGCCTGGAGGAAGGCGTGGCGGTGGTCGATGCCGCGGTCTCGGGCACCGGCGGCTGCCCGTACGCCAAGGGTGCCAGCGGCAACCTCGCCACCGAGGACCTCGTGTATATGCTGCACGGCATGGGCATCCACACCGGTGTCGACCTCGACGCGCTGGCCGATACCGGTCGCTGGCTGGCGGGGCTGCTTGGCCGCGAAAGCGGCAGCCGGGTGACCCGGGCACGCGCCACGACATGAGCGCATCGGGCCTGCAGGAAACCCCGGTGCCACCGTCGGCCAACGACGGCAGCGCACAGGTCCTGGCAGCGCTCGACTGCGCCTCCCGCGACTCCACCCTGCCCGCCCGCACCCGCGACCTGCTCTGCCGCGCACGCGATGCGCTGCAGGCGGCCAGCGTCGACGCCGAGATCGCGCGCCTGCGCTACCACGCGCTGTTCGACGCGGTGCCGGACCCGGTCAGCATCATCGACGAGCACGGCACCGTGCTCGACCTCAACAAGGCCGGCATGGCGGCCTACCGCCGGCCGCGCGAGGAGGTCGTCGGCCAGCCGATCCACGTGCTCAACCCAGACCTGCCCGAGGACCACATGGGCCCGGTGTGGGAGGCGGTGGACCGCGGCGAGAGCTTCGTCATCGAAGTGAGCAACATGCGCGCCGACGGCACGCGCTTCCCGGTGGAAGTGCATTCGGCGGGTTTCCTGCATGAGGGCCGCAGGTGCGTGGTGGCGGTGGCGCGCGACCTCAGCCGCAGGCAGGAAGCCGAGGTGCGCTACCGCGAACTGATGGAGGTGATCGACAAGGGCATCGTGATCCAGACAGCCGATGGCAGCCTGGTCTACGCCAACTCGGCGGCGCTGCGCATGATCGGCGTGCCCGGGCATGTGCCGGGCTACCCGAAGCAGCGCACGCCGCGGCCAGCCGGCGAATGGATGGTGCTGCGCGAGGACGGCAGCGAAATGCCGGCCGACGAATACCCGGCCATGCGCGCCATCCGCGAGGGCCGCCTGGTCGGCAGCACCCTGCTTGGCCTCTACCACCGCCCCCAACGCAAGCTGCGCTGGCTGTCGGTGACCGCGGTGCCGCAGTACGCCGCCGGCAGCGACCGGCCGCACCAGGCGTTGTCGATGTTCTCCGACGTCACTGCGCTCAAGCGCGACAGCGCGCTGTTCCACCGCGTGCAGGCGCTGGCGCGCATTGGCGGCTGGGAATGGGACCGCGCCAGCGCGCGGCTGTACCTCACCGATGTCGCCGCCGGGATCCTGGCGCAGGCGCAGGTGCCGGCTTCGATCGACGACATGATCGCCTGCCTCGCCCACGACGACCGCCCGCGCTTCCGACGCGCGGTGGAGGCGACGATCCTCGAAGGCCACGGCTTCGACCTCGAGTTGCAGGGCGCGCGGGCCGACGGCCACGCGTTCTGGGTGCGCGTGATCGGCGAGGCCGAGCCTGGCGACCCGGGCGCAAGCCGCATCACCGGCACCCTGCAGGACATCACCGCGCACAAGCAGGGCCAGGAAACCCTGCGCGTGCAGGCGCGCACCGACCCGCTCACCGGGCTGCTCAACCGCGATGCGATCCTCGGCGAACTGGCCGCGCGCATGGCCGATGCGACGCAGTCGCGGGTGGCGGTGCTGTACATCGACCTCGACCGTTTCAAGATGGTCAACGACGTGCTGGGGCATGCCGCCGGCGACGACCTGCTGGTGACCGCCGCGCAGCGCCTGCGCCGCGCGGTGGGCACCGAGGGCCTGATCGCACGTTTCGGCGGGGACGAGTTCCTGGTCGCCTGCTCCACGGCCGACGATCCGGATTGCCCGGAACGCCTGGCGGACGCCATCCTCGACGTGTTCGCGGTGGGCTTCGGCGTGGACAAGGAGGAGTTCGCGGTCACCGCCAGCATCGGCATCGCACGTGCACCCGACGACGGCGAGACGCCGCACGCGCTGATCCAGAGCGCCGACACCGCGATGTACGAATCCAAGCGCCGCGTGCGCAACGGCCGGCAGGTGTTCACCCCGGCCATGGCGCAGTCGCAGCGCGACCGCCTGCGCTTCGAGACGCAGCTGCGCCATGCCGCGGACAATGACGAATTCCACCTCGTCTATCAGCCGCAGGTGGACCTGGCCAGCGGCCGCATCGTCGCCGCCGAGGCGCTGATCCGCTGGCGCAACGAGCGCCTCGGCGAGATGCGGCCCGACCATTTCATCGCCCACGCCGAAAGCACCGGCGACATAGTGCGCATCGGCCATTGGGTGCTGTCCATGGCCTGCCGCCAGGTGGCCGAATGGCGCGATGCCGGCCATGGCATCGTGCGCGTCGCGGTCAACGTCTCCTACCGGCAGTTCCTCGGCGACGACCTCGCCGCCAAGGTGCGCGCGCTGCTCGACGAGTACGCCCTGCCCGGTTCCGCCCTGGAGCTGGAGTTCACCGAGCGCGTGCTGATCGAGGACGCGCCCGAGACGCTGAACACCTTCGCGCAGCTGCGCGCGATGGGCGTCGCGCTGGCGATCGATGATTTCGGCGAGGGCTACAGCGCGCTGAACTACCTGCGCCGCCTGCCGATCCAGGGCCTGAAGCTGAGTCAGCTGTTCGTCACCGGCGTGCCCGGCAACGCCTCGGACGTCGCCGTCTGCCAGGCGGTGGCCGGCATCGCGCACAGCCTTGGTCTGGGCCTGGTTGCCGAAGGCGTGGAAAACGAGGAGCAGCGCGCGTTCCTGCTCGCGCTCGGCGTGCCGGTGGGCCAGGGGTTCCTGTTCGCGCCGGGCCTGCCGGCCGACCAGTTCGCGCTGCGCCTGGGAGCGCCGGTGTCGGGCTAAAATCGCGGGCTCCCTTCAAGGAACCCACTCCATGCGGATCCAGGACACCCGCGCCATCGTCACCGGTGGCGTCTCCGGCCTCGGCCTCGCCGTCGCCACCCGCATCGTCGAGGCTGGCGGCAAGGTCGCGCTGTTCGACGTCAACGACGACAAGGCCGGCGCCGCGATCGCCGCGCTGGGCGAAGCCAACGCACGCTACTTCCGCACCGATGTCACCAGCGAGGATGGCGTGGCCGCCAACGTGGCGGCGGCCAGGGACTTCCTCGGCGGCCTGGACGCGGCGATCAACTGCGCCGGCATCCTTGGTGCCGGCCGCGTGCTCGGCCGCGAAGCACCCATGCCGCTGCAGCAGTTCTCGACCACGGTAATGGTGAACCTGGTCGGCAGCTTCAACGTCGCCAAGGCCGCCGCCGCGCAGATGCAGCACAACGCGCCGGGCGACGACGGCGAGCGCGGCGTGATCATCAACACCGCCTCGGTCGCCGCCTACGAAGGCCAGATCGGCCAGGCCGCGTACTCGGCGTCCAAGGGCGGCGTGGTCGCGATGACCCTGCCGATGGCGCGCGAGCTCGCGCGCTTCGGCATCCGCGTCAACACCATCGCCCCCGGCATCTTCTGGACGCCGATGGTCGACGGCATGCCCGAGGACGTGCAGGCCTCGCTCGGCGCGTCGATCCCGTTCCCCTCGCGCCTCGGCCGCCCCGAGGAGTTCGCCGACCTGGTGGCCTACGTCATCGGCAACCGCTACATCAACGGCGAGACCATCCGCCTCGACGGCGCCGTGCGCCTCGCACCGAAATAAGGACCCACGATGAAGGCCTACGACGTCAAGAAAGGAAACGTGGTCGAACACAACGGCACCGTCTACCAGGTCCGCGACATCGACCGCAGCTCGCCGCAGGGCCGCGGCGGCAACGTGCGCTTCCGGTTCACCATGTACAGCGTGCCCGGCGGCAACAAGACCGACGCCTCGTTCGATGGTGACGACGACCTGGCGGAAGTCGAGCTGCTGCGCCGGCAGGCCAGCTTCTCCTACAAGGACGGCGACGCCTTCGTGTTCATGGACGACGAGGACTTCACGCCCTACCCGCTCGATCCGGCGATGGTCGGCGACGGCGCCGGCTACATCACCGACGGCTTGAGCGGCTGCTACGTGCAGCTGATCGACGACGCCCCGGTCGCCCTCCAGCTGCCGCAGACCGTGACCCTCGAAGTCGTGGAAACCCCGCCCGAACTGAAGGGTGGTACCGCGACCAAGCGGCCTAAACCGGCGCGGCTGTCGACCGGCATCGAGATCCAGGTGCCCGAGTACATCGGCAACGGCGAACGCGTGCTGGTCAACACCACCAGCGGCGAGTTCTCAGGCCGCGCGGACTAGCCCGCGCGCTGCGGAGTGGCCAACGCCCGCAGCCGCAGACCGATGCGCGCGACATTGGCTTCGACCTGGCGCAATGTCGCGCGCATCCCGGGATCCAGCCAGGCGCGAGCCTGCGCGCGCAGATCGGCCTCGACCCCGCGCAAGCGCGCCGCGCGTGCGGCCGCACCGCTGCGCGCCTGTTCGCGCTCCTCATGCTGCGGCAGCCCGTAGCCGGGCAACGACACCAGTTCCGCCGGGCTCGAGAAGACGGACCCGTCGCGAAGCGCCGCCCGCACCACCGGCGCGAGTTCGCCCGCATCGCGCCTGGATAGCCGGCGTTTGAGCACGTCGCGCGCGCGCAGCTCCAGGCGCTGCAATGCCGCTTCCTCCAGCAGCAGCAGCGCCGCCGAGGCGCGCATGTCGGCGTGCGGCAGCCATTCCGCGCGCACCTGCGGCGGCAGCGCGAACCACGCGTCGACATTCTCCGCCGGCAACGCCAACTCCGCGCGCGCGACCTCGTACAGCGCCGCGTAGTGCGTGCTCCAGGGCTCGAACCGGTAGCCGAGGCGCAGCGCTTCCATGGCCCCTGCCGGTACCTGCGCATCGTCCACCACGCCCGCGCGCCGCAACCGCCGCAGCAGGCCTTTCGGCGTAATGCCGGACAGGTCGGCGGCGGCGAGCCGCGGCACGCCATCGTGCAGCAGCTTGAACGTCTCGACTGCGCAGTTGTTGCCGACGAAGCGGTAGTGGCCGTCATAGCTCCAGTGCACGCGCGCGGCGCGCTGCAGCAGCGCCGCGATGTCATCCGCATCCAGGCGCAGCGGCAACGAGTCGAGGCCGCGCAGTTCGACGCGCGTGTATTCGTCGATGACCTGCTGCAGCGGCAGCACGAACAGCCGTGACGGGTAGCCGCCGGTCAGGCCGCGCCAGTTGGAGACCTGCACGTCGTCGACGAAGGCGCGGAACGACAGCACGCGATGGTGGTCGAGGTCGAGCCGGCACTCCGGGCCCGGCGCGCGCCCGGGCGCGCACACCACCAGCCGCAGCATGGAATGACCCCAGCGGCTCATCACCGCGTCGCTGCCGTCCGCCAGCAGGAAATCGACCGCGTACACGCGCGCCGGATCCAGCTCCAGCAGCGGCGCGGCATCGGCATCGGTCAGCACGCCGGCATCCACGTAGGGGAGCGTAACCGGGCACGGCTGCGCGGGCGGCGACCAGCCGAGATGCGCCGACAGGTGCGCGTGCAGCGACGGCCGGCGGCACGCGTACGCGGGATCGAGCAGGAAGTGCTCGAGATTGACCGCGACGAACTCCGCGGGCGACGCGAGCTCGTAGGCATCCGGGCTGCGTTCGCCGAAGGCATTGCGCGCGTCCCGGCCTGGCCACAGCGGCCGCACCTGCCAGCCGGCCAGGTCCAGCGTGCGCGGCTCGCGCGAGAGTCCACCGGGGCCCAGGTCCCAGGCGTGGGCGATCTCGTGGACGAGGGCCGCCACCGCGGCACCGCGCGCGGATGTGGGCCCGCTGGTCGACCACGCGGCCAGCAGGGCGCGATCCAGCATGATGCGCTGGCGGAGGATGCGGCCGTGGACCTGCGCCGGCAGGTCGTCGCGCCAGCCCAGGGTCAGGGTGGCATCCCAGTCCTGAAGCGCGGGCGGCAGCCGCGCCAGCGTGGCCTCCACCAGGCGTCGGCTGGCCTCCAGTTCGGCGTCGGGGATGCCGGCTTCCACGGTCAACAGCAGGGCCGCATGCGCCGGCCACGACACGGCCAGCAAACACGGCAGCAGGCGCGGCGCCCAGCGACGCATCAGCGCATCAGCGCATCAGCGGGCGAGGATCGCCCGCGCCAGTTCAAGGTCGCTGGCCTCGCGAGCCGCGGCGGACTGCCCGCGCAGGTGGCGCAATGCCGCCTCGAGGCGCGCACCGCGGATGCGGCCATCGGTGGCGACGAAACCGGCCGCATCCTCGCGCGCCTGCAGCACGATCTTGTCGTTGCCCGACGTGGATCCGGACGAGCCGGCGCTGGATGCCGAAGAGGCACCGCCGCTGGTGCCGGCGAAGCTGGAGGCGTGCGCGGTGGCGGTGGCGAGGAGGAGCAGCGCGCAGGCGCAGAGCGATCGGATCATGGCGTGGAGTCACTGGTGGGGGAGTCGGCGTCGAACAGCTTGCCGGGGTTGAGGATACCGGCCGGGTCCAGCGCGGCGCGCACCGCGCGCATCACCGCGATCTCCGCCGCATCGCGGGTGGAGCCGAGGAACGCCTTCTTGACCAGGCCGATGCCGTGCTCGGCGGAAATGCTACCGCCATGGCGGTTCAGCAGGCTGGCGAGGTGTGCAGTGACCGCGCCGCAGCGCGCCACGAACTGATCCTGATCCATGTCGGCCGGCTTGAGCACGTTGATGTGCAGGTTGCCGTCGCCGATGTGCCCGAACCAGACGACTTCGAAATCCGGATATTCGGCCGCCAGCAGCGCCTGCGCCTCGGCCAGGAACGCGGGCATCGCCGACACCCGCACGGCCACGTCGTTCTTGTAAGGCAACGATGCTGCGAGGCTTTCGGTGATGTCCTCGCGCAGCCGCCACAGCTGCGCTGCCTGCGCGTCGCTGCCGGCAATCACGCCGTCGGCCACCCAACCCTGCTCCGCGCAGTGGCTGAAGGCGTCGAGCAGGCGCGGATCATCGGCGCCGTCGGCAGCGAACTCGGCCACCACGTAGTACGGATGCACGTCGGCGAACGGCGCCTGCGCGCCATGCGCGAGCACGTGGTGCAGGGCGCGATCGGTGAAGAACTCGAACGCCTCCAGCGCAAGCCGCGCGCGCAGCGCCTGGAAGACCTGCATCAGCACCGCGAACGAGGGCAGCGCCAGGAGCATGGTCGCGGTGGGCGGCGGCGGCGCGGTGAGCCGCAGCGTGGCTTCCACCACCACGCCCAGCGTGCCCTCCGAGGCGATGGCGAGATGACGCAGGTCGTAGCCGCTGGAGTTCTTCACCAGGCCGCGGTTGAGGTCTAGGACGTCACCAGCGACCGTCACCAGCTTCAGCCCGGCGACCCATTCGCGGGTGTTGCCGTAGCGCAGCACGCGGATGCCGCCGGCGTTGGTGGCGATGTTGCCGCCGATGGTGCAGGAGCCGCGCGAGGCGAAATCGACCGGGTAGTACAGTCCGTGGCTGCGCGCCGCCTCCTGCACCGTCTCCAGCGCGACGCCGGCCTCGACGACCAGCGTGCGGTCGACCGCATCGAAGGCGAGCACGCGGCGCATGCGTTCCAGGCTCAGCACCAGCTCGCCGTTGGCGGCCACCGCGCCGCCGGACAATCCCGTGCGGCCACCTGACGGGACCACCGCCACGCCTTCCACCCCGGCCCAGCGCAGCACCGCGGAGACCTGCGCAGTGCTGGCCGGAAACGCCACCGCCAGCGGCGCGGGCGTCCAGCGCCGGGTCCAGTCGCGGCCGTAATGCAGCAGGTCGTGGGCCTCGGTGGTCAGCGCCAGGCCCGGGACGGCGTCATGCAGGCGCTGGAGGCGCGGATCGTTCATCGGGACCTCGGCTGGCTGCAGTGCGGCCAGCCTGCCAGCCGCCCGTGCCAGCGTCCAGCGCTGCGGTGCAACATGCGCGCCCGGCTGGCACACTTGGGGGCCCGCCCGGCGCATCCGCATGCTCAAGACCTCCTACCCCCGCAAGGACATCCGCGTGCTGCTGCTCGAGGGCGTCAGCGACAGCGCGGTCGAGGTGTTCCGCAATGCCGGCTACTCGAACATCGAGGCGTTCGCGTCGTCGCTGCCCGAGGGCGAGCTGCGCGCGCGCATCGCCGAAGCGCACATCGTCGGCATCCGCTCGCGCACCCAGCTGACCGCCGAGGTGCTGGCCGACGCGCGGCGCCTGCTGGCGGTCGGCTGCTTCTGCATCGGCACCAACCAGGTGGACCTGGATGCCGCCGAGCTCGCCGGCGTGCCGGTGTTCAACGCCCCCTACTCCAACACCCGCAGCGTGGCCGAGCTGGTGATCGCCGAGGCTATCATGCTGATGCGCGGCATCCCGCGGAAGCACGCGGCCTGCCTGCGCGGCGACTGGCTGAAATCTGCGACCGGCAGCCACGAGGTGCGCGGCAAGACGCTCGGCATCATCGGCTACGGCCACATCGGCACCCAGGTCGGGCTGCTGGCGGAAGGCTTCGGCATGCGCGTGCTGTTCCACGACATCGAGGCCAAGCTCTCGCTCGGCAACGCGCAGGCCGCGACCGGCCTGGACGACCTGCTGGCGCGCTCGGACGTCGTGACCCTGCACGTGCCGGAGAACGCGTCCACGCGGATGATGATCGGCGCCGCGGAACTGGCGGCCATGAGGCCCGGCGTGCACCTGATCAACGCCTCGCGCGGTACCGTGGTCGACATCGACGCCCTGGCCGCGGCGCTCGACAGCGGCCAGGTCGGCGGCGCGGCGGTGGATGTGTTCCCGGTGGAGCCGAAGGGCAACGATGACGCGTTCGCCTCGCCGCTGACGCGCTTCGACAACGTGATCCTCACCCCGCACGTCGGCGGCAGCACGCTCGAGGCGCAGGACAACATCGGCATCGAGGTGGCGTCGAAGCTGGTGCGCTACAGCGACAACGGCAGCACGCTGTCGGCGGTCAACTTCCCCGAGGTCACCCTGCCCGGGCACGAAGGCAGCCAGCGCCTGCTGCATATCCACCGCAACGTCCCCGGCGTGCTGTCGCAGGTCAACGACATCTTCTCGCAGGCAGGCGTGAACATCGACGGGCAGTTCCTGCGCACCGACAGCAAGGTCGGCTACGTGGTGATCGACATCACCGCCACGCCGGAGCAGGCGCAGGGCCTGCGGACCGCGCTGGCCGCGGTGCCCGCCACGCTGCGCGCGCGCATCCTCTACTGAGGCGCGCGCGCCAGCCACTTGCGCGCCATGCGCCGCAATGAGGGGTCGATGCCGTCGTCGTCGGCGGCGACGGCGGCGATGTCGCGCCACGCCAGCGCATGCGACTCGTCGCTGACGACATAACGCTCGTCGGCGCCCGCGCGCACCACGTAGCGCACGTCGTGGTGCCAGTGGCCCGGGACCTCGTTGCGCGCCGGGATCCAGTGCCGGTCGAGGTCGAAGATCCCGCCTTCCACCGCCAGCCCGATGAGCCCGGTCTCCTCTTCAGCCTCGCGCAGGGCGACGCGCGCAAGGTCGCGATCACCATCGGCGTGGCCGCCCGGCTGCAGCCAGCGGTCGAGCTTGCGATGGTGGGTGAGCAGCGTGCGCCCGCCGTCGGCACTCACCACGAACGCGGACGCGGTGAAATGACCCGCCAGTCGCGTGCGCAGGAATGGATCTTCCCGATCGCGCAGGAGCTCGATGAACACCCGCGCCGCGTCCCCCTCATCCGGCATACGTCGCGCGTGCGCGGCAAACGCAACGGCGAGCAGATCGACGGCTGGATCGCCGCCAGCGTACGGATGGATGGTGCATTGCGACATTCTTCGGCTCGCGCTCGGCGGTCCATTATCGCCCTGCACATGCCCGACGATCCCGCTTGTGATCCCCGCCATGCTTTGGCAAGGTACGGCAGCCATGGTGCCCACGGCGCCGTCAAATGCAGCGCGGTCCCCACGCCGTCCGTTGCCACAACGAAGGGGAACACGCGAATGCTCAGGGACCTCATGCGGGTCAAGGCGATCGAGCCTGCTCCACACGTCGATGCCGGCGAACCGGTCGAGGGCAGCCTGCAGGGCGAGATCAGCCTGAAGCGCACGCTCACCGCGACGCAGCTGTTCCTGCTGGGCGTGGGCGCGGTGATCGGCGCGGGCATCTTCGTGCTGACCGGGCATGCCGCGGCGGAACACGCCGGGCCGGCGGTGGTCCTGAGCTTCGTGCTGGCGGGCTTCGCCTGCGCATTGGCGGGCCTGTGCTACGCCGAGTTCGCGTCGATGATGCCGGTCTCCGGCAGCGCCTACTCCTATGCCTACGCCACGCTCGGCGAGTTCGTGGCGTGGTTCATCGGCTGGTGCCTGGTGCTGGAATACCTGTTCGCGGCCTCCACCGTGGCGGTCGGCTGGTCGGGCTACCTCAACGGCTTCCTCGGCACGCTCGGCATCCCGATCCCGGATGCACTGTCGATGGCCACGTTCACCGTCACCAACGGCGAATTCGTGCGTACCGGCGCGATCCTCAACCTGCCGGCTGTGGGCATCGTGGCCGCGGTGAGCGGCCTGTGCTACGTCGGCATCACCCAGTCTGCGTTCGTGAACTCCATCATCGTGGCCATCAAGGTCACGGTGATCATGCTGTTCATCGGCTTCGGCCTGCAGTACATCGACCCGGCCAACTGGCAGCCCTTCATCCCCGACAACGAGGGGCCGGGCAAGTACGGCGTGGAAGGCATCGTGCGCGGCGCGTCGATCGTGTTCTTCGCCTACATCGGCTTCGATGCGGTCTCCACCGCGGCGGGCGAGGCGAAAAACCCGCAGCGCGACATGCCGATCGGCATCCTCGGGTCGCTGGTGTTCTGCACCATCGTCTACATCCTGGTCTGCGGCGTGCTGACCGGCCTGGTGCCGTACCCGCAGCTGTCGACGCCGAAGCCCGTGTCCACCGCGCTGGAGGCCTACCCGAGCCTGCTGTGGCTGAAGTCGCTGGTCGAGGTGGGTGCGATCGCCGGCCTGTCGTCGGTGATCCTGGTGATGCTGATGGCGCAGCCGCGCATCTTCTACAGCATGGCGCGCGATGGCCTGCTGCCGAAGATCTTCGGCCGTGTTCACCCGAAGTACCAGACGCCCTACGTGGGCACGATCATCGTCGGCGCGATTGCCGCGTGCCTGGCGGGATTCCTGCCGATCGGCCTGCTCGGCGAGATGGTGTCGATGGGCACCCTGCTGGCGTTCGCCACGGTGTCGGCCGGCGTGCTGGTGTTGCGCATCAAGCGGCCCGACCTTGCGCGTCCGTTCCGGGTGCCGCTGGTGTACGTCGTGTCGCCGCTCGGCGTCGCGGCCTGCCTGTACCTGTTCCTGCCGCCCTTCATGGAGCACTGGCCGCTGTTCGTGGGCTGGATGGCCATCGGCATGGTGATCTACTTCGGCTACGGCCACTGGCACAGCAAGCTGCGTACGCGTTGAGGGCGGGCCGCCATGACTGACGTCGTCGCCAGCGCGAAGAAGATCGGCCCGGTGCTGGCGACGTTCGTCGTCGCCAACAACATGATCGGCTCGGGATTCTTCCTGCTGCCGGCCACGCTGGCCAAGTCCGGCGGCGTGACCGCGCTGGCCTGGCTGCTCGGCACGATCCTCGCGATCGTGCTCGGCGCGGCGTTCGCGCGGCTGGCGCGCGCCTACCCGGACATGACCTCGCCCGACGACTACGTGCGACCCGCTTTGGGCCGCGACATGGGCTTCCTGGCCACCACGCTGTACTGGATCTCGTCGTGGATCGGCAACAACGCCATCGCGGTGGCGGCATTCGGCTACATCGTGGCCCTGCTCCAGCTGGGTGACGGACAGGGCGTGCGCCTGTTCGGCCAGGTCGCGCTGATCTGGCTGATGTTCGCCATCAACCTGATGGGGCCGCGCCCGATCGCGCGCTTCCAGTCGTTGTGCGTGGTGTTTGGCCTGCTGCCGGTGGTCGCGGTGCTGACCGCCGGCTGGGGCAGCTTCGACCCCGAGATCTACCGCGCCGCATGGAATGTCAGCGGCGAGACCGACGCGGTGGTGGTGATGGCGTCGCTGGCGCCGATCTTCTGGGCGTTCGTGGGCCTTGAGACCGGGGCGATGGTCGCCGGCGTGGTGCGTGACCCGGACCGCAACGTGCCGCGCGCCACCATCGGCGGCATCCTGATCGCCGGCGTGGTCTACCTGGTGTCGTCGGTGCTGATGATGGGCATCGTGCCCGCCGAACGCATCGCCGAATCGAGCGCGCCCTTCGCGCTGGTCGCCGGCGAGATGTTCGGAGTGTGGGCGGTGCCGGTGATCGCGGCGGCGGCGGCCATCAAGGCGACCGGCACGCTGGGCGGCTGGATGCTGGTCAGTGGCGAATCCGGCGCGCGCGCCGCGCATCGCGGCTTCCTGCCGGCGATCTTCGGACGCCTGAATCCCAACGGCTCGGCGCGCTGGGGGCTGTTCATCATCGCGTCGGCGATGACCCTGATCGCGGTGTTCACCCTGGCGCCGACGGTGTCGTCGCAGTTCGAGACCATCATCAACATGGTGGTGACGCTGGTGGTGATGGCGTACATCGCAGCCGGCCTCAGCCTCCTGCTCGGCTCGCCGGAGCTGCCGTCGGGCCCGCGCGAGCGCCTGCTCGGCATGGGCGCCCTGGTTGCCTGCGGCCTGCTGGTCTATTCCACGCCGGTGGACACGCTGGTCGGCGGGCTGGTGATCGCCCTGCTGTGCTGGGCCGGCTACCGGGGATTCGCGCGCCGCGCCACGCGTTAGACCCGCGCGGTAGAATCCGGGCATGGCCGACACCCTGCCCTACGACACCCACGCACTGCGCGAGCGCGCCGGCGAACTCATCATCAACGTGCGCGAATTGTCCGCGGCCGGCTGGACACCCGCGACCAGCAGCAACTTCTCGCGCCGGCTCGACGACCGCCACGCCGCGATCACCGTTTCCGGCCGCGACAAGGGCAAGCTGTGCGAGGCCGACATCATGGTCGTGGACTTCGACGGCCGCGCCGTCGGCAGCGACCACCGGCCCTCGGCCGAGACCCTGCTGCACACCCAGCTGTACCGCCGCTTTCCCGACATCGGCTGCGTGCTGCATACGCACTCGCGCACGCAGACCGTTGCCTCGCGGCTGTACGCCGGTGCCGGCCACGTGCACCTGGCCGGCTACGAACTGCTGAAGGCGTTCGCCGGCACGTCCACACACGAGGTGGAACTCGACCTGCCGGTGCTGCCCAACAGCCAGGACATGCCCACGCTGGCCGCGCAGGTCGACGCCCTGCTCGACGATGGCCCGATGTGGGGCTACCTGATCGACGGCCATGGCCTGTACGCCTGGGGCCGCGACATGGCCGAGGCGCGCCGCCACCTCGAAGCCTTCGAATTCCTGCTCGGCTGCGAGCTCGAGCTGTTGCGGCTGCAGCCGCGCCACTGATCCACAGGAGTCCCCCATGAGCCGCCTGCGCATCTTCGCCGACGACACCCCCACCACCCCGCTGCTCGACACCGGCGACGGCGACGCCATCGCGCGCGAGCTGAACGCGATCGGCGTGACGTTCGAGCGCTGGCAGGCCACGCAGCCGATCGCCGCGGGCGCGTCGCAGGACGAGGTGATTGCCGCGTACAAGGCCGACATCGACCGCATCAGCGCCGAGCGTGGCTTCACCACCGTCGACGTGATCAGCATCGCCCCCGACAATCCGAAGCGCGAGGAAATGCGCGGCAAGTTCCTGGATGAGCACTTCCACAAGGAAGACGAGGTGCGCTTCTTCGTCGCCGGGTCCGGGCTGTTCACCCTGCACGTCGACGGCAAGGTCTACGAGATCGAGTGCGTCAAGGACGACCTGATCGCGGTCCCCGATGGCACCACGCACTGGTTCGACATGGGACCGGAGCCGGAATTCGTCGCCATCCGCTTCTTCCAGCAGCCCGACGGCTGGGTCGGCCACTTCACCGGCACCGACATCGCGCGGAAGTTTCCCCGCTACGAAAAAGGCGCGCGCTGAGGCGCGGCTTCCATGAAAACGACTGTACTCACCGACATCGAGGGCACCACGGGCAGTATCGCGTTCGTGCGCGACGTGCTGTTTCCGTACGCGCGGCGCGAGCTGCCACGGTTCGTGCGCGAGCGCGGCCATGACCCCGAGGTGCGGCGCTGGCTCGACGAGGTGGCCACCGCGCATGGCGCGATGTGCGACGACGCGATGATCGTCGAGACGCTGCAGGGCTGGATCGACGAGGACCGCAAGCACACCGCGCTCAAGGCGCTGCAGGGCATGCTGTGGAGCGACGGTTACCGGCGCGCCGATTTCACCGCGCACATCTACCCGGACGCGGTCGCGGGGCTGCGCCGCTGGCACGACGCGGGCCACCCGCTGGCGGTGTACTCATCCGGTTCCGTGCCCGCGCAGAAGCTGTTCTTCGGCCATTCCGATGCCGGCGACCTGCTGCCACTGTTCGACGCGTTCTTCGACACCGAGGTCGGCGGCAAGCGCGAGGCCGCGAGCTACGCCAACATCGCGGCGCGCCTGCAGCGCGACCCGGGCGAGATCGTCTTCCTGTCCGACGTGGTGGCCGAACTCGACGCCGCACGCGATGCCGGCCTGCGCACGGTGCTGGTCGACCGACTGCAGGATTACCCGGAGCCGCGCACGGGCGATGCGGCCAACGGCCACGCGCGCGTGGATTCGTTCGACGCCATCACGCCCTGACCTGTCCGCGCAACTATCGGGTCGCCGTGGCGAGACCCGTGCCCCCGTGCGCCGCCTTCCAGCGTGATGCGCCGTGCCCGGGAGCGGCCTGGTCCAGGCGATAGCGGGTCAGGGCGCGCTGCTCGCCGTGCCAGCGGTCGAACGTGCGCACCTCGACCTCATGCTCGCCCGGCGCGAGGTCGGTTGGCAGCGCGCCGCGCCAAAGATGTGCCGAGACCTCGGCTTCCGGCGAACGGTCGTAGCCACGCAGCGCACCGGCGGCGTCATCGCGCACGTTCTCGGCCAGCAGCCGCGGGTCGGCGCGCAGCACCTTGGCCATCGCGCGCCAGTCACCGCGGTCGATGCGGTACTCGACCACGCTGTCGTCCTCGGCCATGAACACGTTGGCGTAGACCGCCCAGGCCGGATAGGCACCGTGGCGCAGCACCGCGGGCGCGTGCAGCGCCATGGCCTGGGTAAAGGCCGGGTCGTGCGTCGGCAGCCGCGCCGGGTGCCAGGACAGGCGGTAATCGCCGTCGGGAGCGATCCGCAGCAGCGCGTGGCCGTTGGGCGTGCCGTCGGCCATGGTGGCGTCCGGGATGCCTTCGGCATCCGGAGCGCCCGACCAGAACGCGCCGCTGGCCGCGCCGACGTTGTACTCGTGCAGTGGCGTGGCGCCGTGCCAGCCGTCCGCGGGCCCGTGCCGGTAATGACGCTGGGTGTGGCGATGCCCGCTGAGCACGAGCACCTTGGGGAAATCGCGCAGCATCGCGAACAGCCGCTCGCGGTCGGCGCGGCGGAAGGTCTCGGCGCGGCCCGGCGCCGCGGTGTCGAACAGCGGGATGTGCATCGCCAGCACCAGCAGGCGGTCGTGCGGCTGGGCGGGTAGCCACGCCTCGAGCATCGCGAACTGGTCCTCGCGCAGGCCACCGACGTAGCCGCTGCCCGCACCCGGCAGCTTGACGACGTTGTCGAGCACCACGAACGCCGCCTCCGGCTCCTCGCGCACGTAGCTGTCCGGGCCATAGCTGCGGTGGAACGCCGACAGCGAACCGGCATCGCCTTCCGCGCCCGGGTCCAGGTCGTGGTTGCCCGGCACGTGCAGCCACGGGATGCCGAGCCGCGCGGTGGCCGCATTGACCTCCGGGTACAGCGCGACGGCGTCATCGACGATGTCGCCCAGGGTGATGCCGAGATCGGCACCCATGCCGCCATCGGCGCGCAACGGCTCGACGATGTCGCGCGCGTAATAGTCGATGTCGCGCGCCGACTTCACCTGCGGGTCGGCGAACAGCAGCACGGTGAGCGCATCGCGGGCCGTGGCCGGGCCCGCCAGCGCCAACAGCAATGCAATCCCGGTAATCCAGCGCAGCAAAGGCATACCTGCTCCGTCGTGATCGGTGGCCCATTATGCCGGCGACCCGCGTTTGCAAAAGTACGACGCCGCGGGGATATGATCAGCCCAGACGGGGGGGCAGGGGCGACATGGAAGCAGGCATGTGCAGATGGGCATGATCCAGGCGCGGCCCGGACCCGCCAGGGGCCTGCTGCTGACCTGCCTCTGCCTGTTGCTGGCATGCGCCACAAGCGCGTGGGCCGCGCCCACGCTGGGCCTTGGCGCAACGACCGGCGAGGTCGCGCTCGCGCCCTACATGAGCTACCGCCACGACACCGACGCCAGCGACGGGGTGGAGGACGCGTGGCGGCGCGTCGGCAACGGCGTGTTCGCACCGCTGCCGCGCAGCGATGCCACCTTCGGCTTCCAGAACGGCGCGTTCTGGTTCCATGCGGCGATCATCAACGAGAACCGCGCGGAACCGCGCTGGCTGCTGGTGCAGGCCTATCCGCTCAGCGACCACATCGACCTCTATGTCCGTTACCCCGACGGGCGCATCGAGCACCGCGCGGGCGGCGACACCCTGCCCTTCGCCGCGCGCAGCATCCGCTACCGGCATCCCAACTTCCTGCTCGACCTGCCGGTGGGCCAGCGCGTCGAACTGCTGATCCGGGTGCAGAGCCAGAGCTCGATGCAGGTGCCGCTGGTGCTGTACACCCCGAGCGCGTTCATCGAGATGTCGCGCGATGCGCAGTTCGCCATCGGCCTGTATTACGGCATCCTGCTGGCGCTGTTCTTCTACAACCTGGTGCTGTGGCTGGTGCTGCGCGATGCCAGTTACTTCTGGTACCTGTTCCACATCGGGGCGTTCGGCCTGGTGCTGTTCTGCCTGAACGGCCTGGGCTTCGAGTACCTGTGGCCGGACAACACCTGGCTTGCCGACAAGTCGGTGCCGCTGTCGATCAGCCTGGCGCTGGTGGGCATGCACCAGTTCGCGCGCGTGTTCCTCGGGCTGGGCGAGCGCTGGCCGCGCGGCAATGCCGTGAGCATCGCCGCCATCGCCGCATTCGTGGCATTCGGCATCGCCGCGATCATCGTGCCCTACCGCATCATCACCCAGGCGGTGTCGCTGGCGGTGCTGGCCAGCATCATCTGGATCACCATCGTCAGCATCGTGGCGCTGCGCCGAGGCTACGCGCCGGCGCGGCTGTTCCTGCTGTCGTGGAGCATGTTCCTCGCCGGTACCGCGGTGTTCACGCTGGTCGCGTTCGGCGTGTTGCCCAAGTCGTTCATCACCGAGTACGGCGTGCAGCTGGGCTCCGCGCTGGAGATGCTGTTCCTGTCGATCGCGCTGAGCTACCGGTATGCGTCACTGCGCAACGAGAACGAACGCATCGTCAGCGACGCCAACCTGATGCTCGAGCGCAAGGTGGCGCAGCGGACCAGCGAGGTGCGCAATGCGCTGGCGCAGCTGGAGGAGGCGCATGCGCGGCTGCACGATTCCAGCCGCCGCGACGGGCTGACCGGCCTCTACAACCGCACCTATTTCCACGAAGCCTTCGAGCGGATGCTGCGCGAGTGCAACGACGGCGGCAAGCCGCTGTCGCTGCTGATGATCGACCTCGACCATTTCAAGTCGGTCAACGACGAGCACGGCCATTTGGTGGGCGACGACTGCCTGCGCTGGGCCACGCAACGCATCGGCCGTGCGCTGCGGCCACACGACGCGTTGCCGGCGCGCTTTGGCGGCGAGGAGTTCGTGGTCGCGCTGCCGGGCCACGACCTGCACGCCGCGGTCGCGGTGGCCGAGGCGGTGCGCCAGTCGCTCATTGCAGAGCCCTGCATTTCCAATGGCGACACCATCCACATGTCGGCCAGTGTCGGCGTGCACACCATCGAGCCCGGCACGATCGACGACATCGACGACGCCTTCCAGATCGCCGACCAGGCGCTGTACAGCGCCAAGGCCAACGGCCGCGACTGCGTGAAGACGTCGGCGTCGGTGGCCTGAGCGCTCGTGCCTGGCAATCAGGCGTTGCGCGCGCGCAGCACCTGGTCCAGGTCGGCCAGGCCCAGGCCGCGGGCGCGCAGCAGGACCAGCAGGTGGTACGCCAGGTCGGCGGCTTCGCCCAGCAGCGCGGTGTCGTCCTCGACCACCGCGGCCAGCGCGGTCTCCACGCCTTCCTCGCCGACCTTCTGCGCGATGCGGCGGATGCCGCCGGCCAGCAGCCGCGTCGTGTAGCTGCCTTCGGGCATGCTGGCGGCACGGCCTTCGATGACCCGGTCGAGGTGCGCAAGCGCGCTGCCCGTCGCCCCTGCGAAGCAGCTGTCTCGGCCCAGGTGGCAGGTGGGTCCCTGCGGCTCCGCCGTGACCAGCAGGGTGTCGGCATCGCAGTCGGCCTCGATGGCCACCAGCTTCAGATGGTGCCCACTGGATTCGCCCTTGACCCACAGGCGCTGGCGGCTGCGGCTGAAGAAGGTGACCAGGCCGCTCTCCTGCGTGGCCGCAAGCGACTCGGGGGTCATCCAGCCCAGCATCAGCACCTGCCGCGTGCGCGCATCCTGCACGATCGCGGGCAGCAGCCCGCCGCCCTTGTCCCAGTCCAGCGCCGGCATGGCGTCACGCATCGCGCACCTCGATGCCCTGCGCGCGCAGGGCCTGTTTGAGAACGGGGATGGCGATTTCGCCGGAGTGGAAGACGCTGGCGGCCAGCGCCGCATCGACGTCAGCCTCGCGGAACACTTCGGCGAAGTGCGCGATCGCGCCGGCGCCACCCGATGCCACCAGCGGCACCTGGCATGCCTTGCGCGCGGCGCTCAGCTGTTCGATGTCGTAGCCGACACGCGCGCCGTCGCTGGCCATGCAGTTCAGCACCACCTCGCCGGCACCGAGCGCCTGCACCTCCTCGATCCAGTCAAGCGTGCCCCGCCCGGGGGCGCGCATCGCCGCCGCATCGCCGGTGTGGCTGCGCACGCGCCATTTGCCGTCGGCCTCGCGCAGCGAGTCGATACCGACGACCACGCACTGCACGCCGAACGCGTCCGCCAGCTCGGTGACCAGCGCCGGACGCTCGAGCGCGGGCGTGTTGATCGAGATCTTGTCGGCGCCCGCGTGCAGCACGCGGCGCGCGTCGTCGACGCTGCGGATGCCGCCGGCGACGCAGAACGGGATATCCAGCAGCCGCGCCAGGCGCTCGATCCATGCGATGTCGACGCTGCGCCCGCGCGGACTGGCGCCGATGTCGTAGAACACCAGCTCGTCGGCACCCTGGTCGCGGTAGCGCTGCGCGAGCGTGGCGATGTCACCGACGTCGACGTGGTCGCGGAAGCGCACGCCCTTCACCACGCGTCCGTCCTGCACGTCGAGACAGGGAATGATGCGGCGGCTCAGCATGGCGGCGCCTGCCCGGATGCGGCTGCGTCATCAAGCGCAAGCGCGTCGTGCAGGCCGAGCCTGCCTTCCAGCAGCGCCTTGCCGAGCACGATCCCGTCGCAGCCGATGGCGCGCGCCGCGGCGATGTCGTCGGCGTCTCGGGCTCCGCCGCTGGCCTGCAGCCGCAGCGTCGGGGCCAGCGTGCGCAGGCGCGCATACAGCGAAAGGTTGGGGCCGGAAAGCATGCCGTCGCGGCCGATGTCGGTGCACAGGAGATGCTGCAGCCCGGAGCCGGCATGGAACGCGACCAGCGCGTCCAGTGTCTCCGCGGCGTCCTCGGTCCATCCGTGTGTGGCTGGGCGCCACTGCCCGTCGGCTGCCTGGCGCGCGTCCAGCGCGACCACGATCCGCGCCGCGCCATGCCGCGCCACCCAGCCTGCGACCATGTCGCGCCGGGCGACCGCCAGCGAGCCGATGACCACGCGGTCCGCGCCGGCGTCCAGCATCGCGTCGACATCGCCCTCGCTGCGCACGCCGCCACCGGTCTGCACCGACAGGCCGGTCTGCGCCTTGATGCGCGACAGCAGCGGCGCCAGCGTGTAGCCGCCGGCACGTGCCGCGTCGAGATCGACCAGGTGCAGCCAGCGGGCACCCGCTTCGGCGTAGCGCATGGCCAGATCCAGCGGCGCATCCGCGTAGCGCGACTCGCGCGCGTAGTCGCCCTGCGCCAGTCGCACCACGCGGCCATCGCGGACATCGATCGCGGGATAGACGTTGAACCTCATGCACGCGCTCCAAGGAAATTGTGCAGCAGCCGCGCGCCGGCTGCCCCCGAACGCTCGGGATGGAACTGCGCGCCGGCCACGAGGTCCTGCTCCACCACTGCCGCGAACGACGTACCGTGCGTGCAGTCGGCCACGCAGTTGCCTGTCACGGGCGCAGCGTAGCCATGCACGAAATAGACCCATGCCCCGTCCTCGATGCCGGCCATCAGCCGCGAATCGCCGCGCATGCGCAGCCGGTTCCAGCCCATGTGCGGGACGCGCAGGCCCGGCGCCGGCGCCAGCCGCCGCACGCTGCCGCGCAGCAGGCCGAGGCAGGGCACGTCGCCCTCCTCGGAGTCCTCGAACAGCAGCTGCATGCCCAGGCAGATGCCCAGCAGCGGAACCGTCGGCTCGCGCAGCACCGTGTCGAAACCACGCTCGCGCAGCAGCCGCATCGCCGGCGCGGCGGCACCGACACCCGGCAGGATCACGCGTGCGGCGCCACGCAGCCCATCGGCATCGCGGGCGATGCGAGGCCTGGCGCCGAGCCGCTCGAGCGCGTAGCGCACCGAGCCCAGGTTGGCGCCGCCGGCATCGATGATGACCACGTCCATGGCTACAGCGTGCCCTTGGTACTGGGCAGCACCTGGCCGCTGCGCGCGACCGCCTGCCGCAGCGCCCGCGCGAAGGCCTTGAAGCAGGCTTCGACCTTATGGTGGTCGTTGTCGCCCATGACCTGCAGGTGCAGGTTCAAGCCGCAGGCATCGCACAGCGAGCGGAAGAAGTGCGCCACCAGTTCGGTCGGCAGGTCGCCGACGCGCTCGCGCCGGAATACGCCGTCGAACACCAGGTACGGCCGCCCGCCCAAGTCCAGCGCCGCGCTGGCCAGGGTCTCGTCCATCGGCAGCGTGAAACCGTAGCGGCCGATGCCACGCTTGTCGCCCAGCGCCTCGCGCAGCGCCTGGCCCAGCGCCAGCCCGGTGTCCTCGACGGTGTGGTGTTCGTCGATGTGCAGGTCGCCTTCGGCCTGCACCCGCAGCGCGATGCCGCCGTGCTTGCCGATCTGCTCCAGCATGTGGTCGAAGAACGCCAGGCCGGTGGCGATGGCGGGCTCCGCCACGCTGTCCAGGTCGATGTCCACGCGAATGCGGGTCTCGCGCGTTTCGCGCACCACGCTGGCGCGGCGCGGGGCATCGACCAGCGCGTGCGCGATCGCCGGCCAGTCCCATTCGCCACCAAACCTCGCCGTGCGCAGGTGGAAGCCGCGGATGCCGAGGTTTGCCGCGAACTGCATGTCCGTCTCGCGGTCGCCGACCACCGCCGAACGCGCCCAGTCGATGCCGCGGTCCTTGAGGTAAGGCATCACCATGCCAAGGCCCGGCTTGCGCGTGGGCGCGTTGTCGGCCGGCATGCTGCTGTCGATGAGCACGTCGCGGAAGACGATGCCCTGGCTCTCGAACACCTGCATCATCACCGCCTGCGGCGCGTCGAAGTGCTCCTGCGGGAAGGCGTCGGTGCCCAGCCCATCCTGGTTGCTGACGATGACGAACTGGTAGCCGGCATCGCGCAGGCGCAGCAGGGCCGGCACCACGTCGCGGCAGAAGCGCAGCTTGTGCAGGCCGTCGATCTGCAGGTCGTCGGGCTCCTCGATGAGCGTGCCGTCGCGGTCGACGAACAGGATCGGAGTCATGGTGTGCTCCCCGCCGCGCCCAGCGCGGCCAATACGCGGTCGTTCTCGGCCGCCGTGCCGATGGTGATGCGCAGCGCATCGTCAAGGCCGGCGACAGCGCGCTGGTCGCGCACCACCACGCCGGCCGCCTGCAGCGCGGCGAGCGCGGCGCCGGCATCGGCGAAGCGCAGCAGCAGGAAGTTGCCGGCCGACGGATACACCCGGCGCACGCCGGGCAGGCCGGCCAGCGCAAGGCGCATGCGTTCGCGCTCGGCGACCACCAGGTCCACGCGTGCGCGGGTGGTGGCCAGCGCGTCCGGCGCCAGCGCCGCCAGGGCCAGCGCCGCACACGGTGCCGGCACCGGATAGGGTGCCTGGCAGGCGCGCAGCGCGGCGATGAGGTCGGCATCCGCGATCACGCAGCCGATCCGCGCCGCCGCAAGCGCATGCGCCTTGGACAGCGTGCGCAGCACGGCCAGGTTGGCGCAGCTGGCCAGCAGCGTGGTCGCCGACGCCTGGGTGTCGAACTCCGCGTAGGCCTCGTCGACCACCACCAGCGCGCGGCCGGCGAGCCGCGCCGCGATGTCGGCAACGAGCGCGAGCGGGATCGCGCCGCCCGTCGGGTTGGATGGCGAGCACAGGAACACGATCCGCGCGTTGCCCTGCACGGCCGCGGCGACCAGGGCATCGGCATCCAGCTCGAATCCGGCATCGGCGTCGCGCAGCGGCACCTCGATCAACGGCGCTCCCTGCAGCCGCGCGCTGACCGCATACATGCCGAACACCGGCGGCGTGGCCAGCACCGCGTCGATGCCGGCGCGGCACAGCGCGCGCACCAGCAGGTCGATCGCCTCGTCGCTGCCGCGGCCGACCAGCAACTGGTCGGGCTCGCAGCCGTACAGCGAAGCCAGCGCGGCGCGCAGTGTGGCGGGCTGCGGCTCCGGGTAGCGGTTGGTGCCGCCGCCGGCATCGCCGGGGTTCGGCCACGCGCTTTCATTGGCATTGAGCCAGACATCGCCGCGCGCCACTTCACCGCGCGCGGAGCGATAGCCCGCGAATCCGCGCAGGTCCGGGCGCAGCAGGTCGATGGCCGCGCTCATGCGCATGCCTGCCGTGGCGCCTGCAGCCGCAGACGCACCGCGTTGGCGTGCGCCTCGAGGCCTTCGGCTTCCGCCAGCACGACCGCGTCCGGACCGATCGCGGCGATGCCCGCGGCGGTCGCAGACTGCACGCTCACGAAGTTCTGGAAGCTGGCCACGCTCACCCCGCTCCAGGCCGCCGCCGCGCCGCCGGTCGGCAGCACGTGGTTGGTACCGCTGCAGTAGTCGCCGAGCGCTTCGGGGGTGTGGTCACCCAGGAACACCGAGCCTGCGGCCGCGACCCGATCGAGCCAGTCGCGCGGCGCGCGCAACGCCAGGATCAGGTGCTCCGGCGCGTAGTCGTTGCTGATCGCGAACGCCTCGTCGAGCGTGTCCACCAGCACCAGTCGCGACGCCGACAGCGCCTCGCGCGCGATCGCCGCACGCGGCAACGCGGCCAACTGCGCCTCGAGTTCGACACCCACGCGCTCGAGCAACGCCTCGCTGTCCGACAGCAGCAGCACCTGCGAATCCGGCCCGTGCTCCGCCTGCGACAACAGGTCGGCCGCGACCCACGCGGCATCGGCACCGGCATCCGCGATCACCAGCACCTCCGACGGCCCCGCGGGCATGTCGATCGCCGCCAGGCCGGCCTGCGCCACCTGGCGCTTGGCCTCGGTGACGTAGGCGTTGCCCGGCCCGAACACCTTGTCGCACGACGGCACGCTCGCCGTGCCGCAGGCCATCGCCGCGATCGCCTGCGCGCCGCCGATCTTGAAGACCCGGGTGATGCCACACAGAGCGGCCGCCACCAGCACCGCCGGATCGGCGCTGCCGTCGGCGCGTGGCGGGGTGCACAGCACGATGTCCGCGCAACCGGCGAGGCTTGCGGGCACGCCGAGCATCAGCGCGGTGGACGGCAGTGGCGCGCTGCCGGCGGGCACGTACAGGCCGACGCGGCGGATCGGCCGCACGACGCGCTCGCAGGTGACGCCCGGCGCGGTCTCCACGGCGTAGTCGCCCTGCATGCCGGCGCGGTGGAAGGTTTCGATGCGTGCCTTTGCCGCGGTCATCGCACCGCGAAGGGCATCGGAGACATGCGCCTGCGCGGCGAGGAACTCGTCGTCGCCCACCGCCAACGCCTCCAGATCGACACCGTCGAACTGGCGTGCGTACTCCGTCAGGGCCGCGTCGGCACGCAGCCGCACCTGCTCGATGATGGCCGCGACTGAGCGCGCGGTCGCGTCCGACGTTGCCTGCGTGGGCCGGCGCAGCGCTGTGCTGCGCGCATCGGCATCCAGCGTGGACCAGCGCAGTCGCCTCATGCCAGCGTCCTCTCGACCGGCAGCACCATCAGGCCGCTGGCGCCGGCGGATTTCAGGTCTTCCAGCCGCTGCCAGGTCATCGCGCCATGGCACAGCGCCTGCAGCGACAGGCTGTCGGCGCCATCGACCTGCAGCACCGTCGGCGGCTCGGCGTCCGGCAGCAGCTTCATCAGCCCCGGCATCGCACTGCGCGGCGCCTGGAACAGCAACAGCCGGCTGTCGCGGATCTTCAGCACGCCATCCAGCCTGCGCAGCAGCAACTGCGCGAGGTCGGCGCGGGCGTCGGTGAACGGTTGCGGCGGCCCGGCAAGCACCGCCTCGCTGCGCAGCAACGTCGCCACCGGCACCAGCTGGTTTGCCGACAGCGTCGCGCCGCTGGACACCAGGTCACAGATCGCATCCGCCTGCCCCAGCCGCGGCGCGATCTCGACCGACCCCGACAGCGTGACCACCGAAGCGGACACACCATTCGCCTGCAGCCACTGGCGCAGCAACGCCGGGTAACTGGTGGCGATGCGCGCACCTTCGAGCTGCGCAGGCCCGTCCCATGCCTGGCCTTCCGGCAGCGCGATATCGAGCCGGCAGCCACCGAAGCCCAGCGCCCGCAGCTCGCGCGCCGCCGCAGCGCCGCCCCGCGCCGCGCGCTCGGCCGAGTATTCGTCCAGCACGTTGCGCCCGACGATGCCGTAGTCGCAGACGCCGTCGGCGAGCAGACCGGGAATGTCGTCGTCACGCACCAGCAGCAGGTCCACCGGCAGCGACTCGCCGTAGCAGAACAGGCGGTCGCGGCTCTCGCGCCACGACAGCCCGCAGGACGCGAGCAGCGCGCGCGCCGGCTCGCCGAGGCGACCGGATTTCTGGATGGCGATGCGCAATCGATCGCGGCGCGGCGCGGCGACGGGAGGACTCATGGCGGGGGCCTTCAGTGGGATTCGGCGAGGCGGGGAAACTGGCGACGCACGGCCGCGGCATAGCCGCCTTCGCCCTGCTCCAGCGTGCGGGCGACGCGCCCGACGGTGGTCACGCTGACCATGGTGCGTTCGTGGATCTCGCGATACGGCACGCCTTCAAGCAGCAGCGGCACCACGCGCCAGCGATCGGACATGGCCTCCAGCTCGGCCGGAGTGCACAGGTCGCGCAGGAACGCCGCCACGTCCGACGGGTTGTCGAGCGCGGCGAGCGCCTCCGCCAGTGCCTGGAATCCGGCATCGGCGTCCTTCCTCGACAGTGTGAGCGGGCGTTGCTTCATTGTTCCAGCGTGTTAATGCGTTAGTACATTATGCACAGCGCTCGAGGCGGCGCAAGCCCGCTCGTTCATTGGCTATTGCGGGGAGCGACCGGAGGGCTGCCTAGGGGGCTCCGGGCCCAGCGTGCCGGGGTGCCACTTGTTGAAGGGAAGCAAGCTCCGGCGATTGCCCCGGCCTGTCCACAGAGCGATTGCACTGTCGGAGGACCTCGTCCACATCGACGCCAGCGACATCCTGCACCGACGTCACGCTCCAGCGCGTAGCGGGATCGCGAGGGTCTCCCTGCCAGGCGACGAGCCTGGCTTCGGGATTGGATTTGCCGGCGGAGCACCCGACACTGGCCCGGACATGGTTCACCCCGGTCATGCCGGCGCAACGGAGGTCGCGCAACACGTCGGCGGTGACTTGCTCGAGCTCGGAGGCCGGCTCTGCAATTTCGCGCTCAGCATTCGCTGCCGACAACTGCTCGTCAACCTCGTGATACATGACGAGGTCTGCGACATCCTGCCCGTGACCGGGATCCAGACTGATCCCGAGATCCCCGTTGTCGAAACCTGCTACACGAATCGCCGCGCCACCCTGCAGCGTCACGAGTAGATCAGTGCCATCGAGCTGGTAGGTATGACAGCCGTCGCTGCTCCGGTAGATACCCTCAGGGTCTGCCGGCGCTTGCGCACCACCGCCCAGCGTCTTGCCATCCCAATGAACTTGACCAAGCCCATCTTCGTCCCTGACCACGTCGCCGCTATCAACCAGATAGGTATCGAAACCAATCCCCCCCAGCAACTGATCCTGGTCCGCCCCGCCGATCAGAATGTCATGGCCGCGGCCGCCGACCAAAGTGTCGTCACCCCCCATGCCGAGCAGCAAGTCGTTCCTACCGACCTCCACACCGGCGCGCGCCACTGTGCCATCGAGGGCATGGGCGCGATCGGTGTCGACGCGTTCTGATGTCGAATTTCTCTGCGCCACGGTAAGCCGATCTCCGAGACGAAGTTGGCGACCAGGATCTACATGAATTGCAGTGGCATCCAGGATCCCGGCGTCAAGACGGTCAGCAACTTCTGGGAACTCGCCGCGCAACCCATGCAGCAAGGCGCGCTTGGCCGGCTCCAGCGCAGCATTGATTGTCGGCACCGGGCCAGACTCGAGAAGCAGTTCCCTGTAGTCTCTATTCGCCAGACCGATTACGTCGAGCCTGCTTGGCACACCTTCGAAGCTGACACCCCACGCCGACTCCAGCGCCCTGATGCTGTCGCGGTGCAGCTGGAACATGCCATAGACGCTGAGCGCCTCTTCGGGACTGATATTCGCGGGGTCGTCGTACAGTCCAAAGATCGCCGCTTCCATGCCTCGTCGCTTGCGCAAGCCACGTTCTGCGCCCGGGTTCGACCCCCAGCTGTTGTAGCGGAGCTGGTACCAGGCCTCAGCGCGATCTCCCTCACGAATCGCCTCAGCAAACCCTTCCATTCGGGTCCTGACGGCATGTTGTCCGCGGTTATAGGTGACAGATACCAGAACGGCTCTTTCCTTTGAATACGGCATGCCTAGGCTGTTCGCCGGATCTTCGTACTCCGGGATCGATGCCAGCTCCAGGAGATCGCGGGCTTCTTCGCGCGTTAGTGCGCGAGCAAACCGGAGGCCCAACCTGGTTCGCTCTGCGTTGGTCGTGGCGGCATCAATCCGCTCCAGATGCCGACGTTGCGTTTCGTCCAGCTGGATGTTCGCTCGTTCCCAAAGCTCAACGTTGTTGGCTCTGTTGAACGTATAGCCGAACCCGATGGTTGCAGCGCCATCTCGAAGATCATACGCACGCGCCTCGAACGCCTCGGTATGCATGATCAGATTCGCTGCGAGCCTCTTGTACTCTGCTTGCGTGATTTCTATGTATTCCACGGCAATCCTTGCCCCCCGCCCTGTCCTGGGTTGTCAACACCTACAAGACCTTACTAGTTGGGCGGCATGAATCTGCGCTCGCCATAGACGTGCTGCAATTCCACGTCGTGGCCGCCTTCTGACCTCGCACGGATGCGCACCTCCGTCGCCCACTCTTCTGGGCACTTCGCGAAGGCATCCTGGCGGGCGCTACCGGCTTCGCAGACCCCGAGCGCAACAGGACCCAGCAGAAGTCTTCCGCCGCTCTCAACCTCAATCAAGGGGTAGTCGTCTGCAGCGCCACGCTCGCCCTGCGGGTTGGCGTTGTAGTAACCCGCACTGATCCGGACAAGCAGGCTTCCACAGATCCTGCTTTCCGTTCGCGTGCCTGTCCGGCGAACGTTTTGATGCCCATCCCCGGGTTCGAACACGACCAATGAGGAGATATCGATTTCTTCACTCTCGACATTTTGCCTGGGGGCGATTGCAGGCACATTGACCCGGAGATCCAGAAGTGATGCAGATGCATCACACGTAAGCTGAAGCTTGGGAGGATCCTGACTCCGCGCCGGTATCGCAAGCAGCGAGAGAAAGGCGACTGCGAGGAAATGCTTCATGTTCCTTCCTTGTGCCGGTATTAATAGGCCCACCCTCGCGCCATTGCGGCGGAGTCGGGTGCCATGGCGTGCTTCCTTGCACGCGCCGAGTCTAGCGCCATCCGGGGCGCGGGACGTGGGCTGTTCCGCAGTTCGGGAAATCCCCTACACGGCCTGCGGCGGGACGGTCTCGGGCGCCACGTTTGGCTACCTGCCGCGCCGCTCGGCCACGATCCAGGCCAGCGCCACGCCACAGAGCGCCCCCACCATCTCCATCAGCACGCGGGTGCCGAGGCCGTTGGGGTCGTGGATCCTGGCGAGTGCGATGCGCGCATACACCGGCGACTCCAGCTTGACCACGCCCAGGTAGAACAGGTGCCAGATGTCGATGCCGGCGCCGATGACCACCGCCGACAGGCAGGCCCAGCCGATGGCGTGGCCGGGCGTCCAGCGCTGGCGCACGCCGATGGCGTGGAAGAGCGCGTAGGCCAGCACCCCGACCAGCAGTGCGATCAGTCCCGCTTCGAACGCGCCGATCCAGCCGAAGTGCAGCGGCAGGTTCAAGCCCTGGCGCCGGTGCGCGGGATGGCGCCCAACAGCGCGCCCTCTTCCACCAGTTTCACTGCGGCGGCGACTTCGCCATCCAGCGCGCGGTCGCGGTGGAGGAACGGGATGCGCGCGCGGATCACGGCATGCGCCGCCGCCACGGACTTGCCGGGGTGGAACGCCTCCGCGGCCGCGAGCTCGCCGCGCAGGCCGTCGACCTCGGCGATGAACTTCGCCCGCGCCGCGGCATCCGGCAATGCGCCGGCCTGCACCTTCGCGGCAAACGCCGATGCGTCGACGCGCCGCGCCAGGTCACGGGCGGCATTGATCATGTCGCGCCGCAGGTCCAACGCCTGCGCTGCGGTGTACAGCTCGAGCGCGAGCACCTTGCCGAGGTCGGCGGCCATGGCCAGCACGTGGCGGGCCTCGTTGGCGCCCATCGACACGTGGTCCTCGGCGTTGGCCGAGGTCGGGATGGAATACACGCTGGTCGGCATGGCGCGGCTGGCAAGGTCGTTGACGATCGCGGCGGCGGTGTACTGCACGATCATGAAGCCGGATTCGGTGCCGTCCTCGTTGCCGATCAGGAACGCCGGCAGGCCGTCATTGGTGGCCGGGTCGACCAGCTTGTTGAGGCGGCGCTCGGAGATCGAGGCCAGCACCGGGATCGCGGCCTTGACGTAGCTCATCGCCAGCGCGAGCGGCATGCCGTGGAAGTGCCCGGCGGAGATGACCTGCTCCTCGACGTGCTCGGCGACCTTGTCCGGGAACACCAGCGGGTTGTCGGTGACCGAATTGAGCTCGACCTCGAGCACGCGTGCGGCCTGTGCAACCGCATCGCGCACCGCGCCGTGCACCTGTGGAACGCAGCGTAGCGAATAGCTGTCCTGCGGCTGGTGCTTCTTGCCGCCGCGGAACGGGCGGAAGCGGTCGTAGAACTTTTCGCGGCCATGCCGCTGGCCCAGCGGCACCCAGTCCCATCCGATGTCGAAATTGAGCGCCTGCGCCTCGGCATCGTCCCAACTCGACGGCAGCCACTGCCGGAAACGCGGCACGAGGTGGTACGGGATGTCGGCCAGCGTGGAGCCTTCAAGCAGCGCGCGCAGCTGCGCGGCGGCCGCCACCTGGCCCGGGTGCGGGCGAAGCGCATGCACGTCCTCGGCGAACGCGCCCAGACGCCCGGCGAAGGCATCGATGGTCATCGCTGCGGCGAGGTCCGCGGTGTCGAGCAGGTCTTCGAGCTGCGCCACCGCCAGCACGCCCATCGCCAGCATCTGCGCGGTGCCGTTGTTGAGCGCCAGGCCTTCCTTGTACGACAGCTGCAGCGGCGCCAGGCCGGCGCGGCGCAGCGCCTCGGCGCCGGCCATGCGCTCGCCTTCGACGAAGGCCTCGCCACCGCCAAGCAGCACGATCGCCAGGTGCGACAGCGGCGACAGGTCTCCCGAGGCACCCACCGAGCCAAGGGCCGGCACCACCGGCACGATGCCGGCGTTGAGCATCGCGGCCATGGCCTGCAGCGTGCCGACGCGGATGCCGGAGTGCCCGCGCAGCAGGGTGTTGATGCGGATGCACAGCATCGCGCGCACCACGTCGGCGGCCAGCGGCTCACCGACGTTCACCGCGTGGGTGATGATCAGGTTGTGCTGCAGCTCCTCGTGCAGCGAGCGGCCGGATGGCCTGGCGCCCGGCAGCTCGTCGCGCAGCGGATGCGCACCGAGCAGCTTGTCGGCGTTGCTGCCGAAGCCGGTCGACACGCCATAGATCGGCTCCTCGCGGCGTACCTGCTCGGCGAGGAAATCGGCGGCACGGGCGACGGCGGTCAATGCGGACTCATCCAGCGCGACGCTGGCGCCACGCGCCACCGCCACCAGCTGGGCGCGCGTCAGCGACAGCCCATCCAGGCGGATCACGTCACTGCCCACGCTGCACCTTCCATTGTTCGCGCTCCACCAGCAGCGTCCGCGCCAGCTCGGCTTCCGCGACCTCGAACTGTTCGCCACGGCGGAGGTCCTTGACCGCCACCACGCCGCGCTCGGCCTCGTTGTCGCCGCGGATCACCACGAAGCGGATGCCGGCGCGGTCGGCGTACTGCATCTGCTTGGCGAGCTTGCGCGGCTCCAGCTGCGTTTCGACGTTCAGGCCGGCCGCGCGCAGGCGCTGCGACAACGCCAGTGCATGTTCCAGTCCCGTGTCGTCGAACAGCGTGACCAGCGCATCCACCGAACTCTCCGCCGTGGTGACCAGCCCTGCCTCGCGCAGCTGCCAGAACAGCCGCGTCAATCCGATCGAGATGCCGACGCCGGGCAGCTTCGACTTGGTGTAGTGGCCGGCGAGATCTTCGTAGCGTCCGCCCGAGCAGATCGAGCCGATACCCGGGTTTTCGTCGAGCACGGTCTCGTAGACCATTCCGGTGTAGTAATCCAGGCCGCGCGCGATCGACAGGTTGATCGCGTAACGCGCCTCGGGCACACCCATTGCCTTCAGCGTGCCGAGCAGCGCACGCAGCTCGTCGCGGCCTTCCTCGAACAGCGTGGTGCCGGCACCGAGCGCATCGAGCCGCGCCAGCGCGTCGTCGTGGCCCGTGGAGCGCACGCGCGAGAACGCCATCAGCCGTTCCACGACGTCCGCGGCAATTCCAAAGCCCTCGCCTTCGAGCGTCGCACGCACTGCGTCTTCGCCACGCTTGTCGAGCTTGTCGATCTCGCGCAGCACCGCCGCCTGGCGGTCGCCTTCGATGCCCAGGCCCTCGAAGTAGCCGCGCAGCAGCTTGCGATGGTTGAGCTGGATGGTGAACGCGCCGATGCCCAGCGCTTCGAACACCGCATGGATCACCGCCGGGATCTCGGCGTCGAAGCGCGGCGACAGCGTGTCCTTGCCGATCACGTCGATGTCGCACTGGTAGAACTCGCGGAAACGGCCGCGCTGGGCGCGCTCGCCGCGGTACACGCGCTGCATCTGGTAGCGGCGGAACGGGAACGCGAGGTCGTGTTCGTGTTCGGCCACGTAGCGGGCCAGCGGCACGGTCAGGTCGAAGCGCAGCGCCATCTCCGGCACGCCCTCGGCACCGCCGGCCTCGGCCGCCTTGCCCAGCGCACCGGTGGACTGCACGAAATACACCTGGCGCTCGGTCTCGCCGCCGGTCTTGGTCAGCAGGACCTCGGACAGCTCGAACACCGGGGTTTCCACCGGCAGGAAGCCGAAGCGCTCGAAGGTGCCGCGTATGGTGTCGAGCATGCGCTGGAAGGCGATCTGGTCGCGGGGCAGCAGCTCCATGACGCCCGGGGGCGTGCGTGGCTTGATCAAGGCGGGAAACTCCGGGGACAAGGTGGACCGGTGAGCCCCGCATTCTAGCGACTGCGGGCGCATCCCCGGCACGGCCGACGAGAAGGGGCTTGCCCTTCGCGTCCGCGACTCCTAAAATGCGCGGCTCACCGACTCGGGGTGTAGCTCAGCCTGGTAGAGCGCTACGTTCGGGACGTAGAAGTCGCAGGTTCGAATCCTGTCTCCCCGACCACTCGGTGATAGCAAGCGAAGACCGGCCCCATCGGCCGGTCTTTTCGTTTCCGCGCCGCGCGCGGCCTCCTGGAGTTCCCTCCCCCATGCGTACAGCAGCGGCCCGGGCATCGTCCACACCCGCCCTCGGCGCGGGCGCGGCGCTGGTGCTCGCCGGGATCGTGCTGTCCGCGTTCAACCTGCGCACCGCCGTCACCTCCATCACGCCGCTGCTGGACGTCCTGGGCCGCGAGTTCGCCTTCGGCGCCACCATGGCGGGCGTGCTGGGCATGCTGCCGAGCGCCGCCTTCGCGGTGTTCGGGGTGGCTACCCCGGCCATCGCGCATCGCGCGGGCCTGGAGCGCACGGTATTGCTGGCCATGGCGCTGGCCGCGGCCGGGCTCGTGCTGCGCTCATTCGCGCCCGGTACTCCGGTGCTGATCGCCGGCTCGGTGGTGGCCCTGGCCGGCGCCGGCATTGGCAACGTGGTGCTGCCGCCACTGGTCAAGCGCTACTTCGCCACGCGCATCGGCGTGGTCAGCACGCTGTACATCGCGGTGCTGCAGATGGGCACGATCCTACCGGCGCTGCTGGCCGTCCCGGTGGCCGCCGCGGTGGGCTGGCGCATTTCCCTGGGTGCATGGGCCCTGGTCGCGGTGGCGGCGATGCTGCCCTGGCTGGGCGTGCTGTGGATCGAGCGCCGCGCCGATTCCGCGCTGGCACGCGTCCACGACCGCGCCGTGCTGCCCGGCGACGGCGCCCCCGAACTCGCCGCCCCGCCCCCGCGCGTGCGCACCTGGCGCACCGCGATCGGCTGGGGCATGGCGCTGATGTTCGGCATGACCTCGCTGATGACCTACGCCCTGTTCACCTGGCTGCCCAAGCTGCTGACCGACGCCGGCGCCAGCCCGGCCTTCGGCGGCGCGATGGTCGCCCTGTTCGCAGGCCTGGGCCTGTTTGGCGCGCTGGTGATGCCGGCGATCGCGGTGCGCATGCGCAACCCCTTCCCGATCGTCCTCGCCTGCGCCGCCTGCCAGGTGGTGGCTTACGTGGGCCTGCTGCTTGCTCCGATGGCCGTCCCGCTCATCTGGGTGTCCCTGCTTGGCCTCGGCGGCTGCACCTTCCCGCTGGCGCTGACTCTGCTCAACAAGCGGACGCGCACGCCGGCCGGATCCGCCGCGCTGTCCGGCTTCACCCAAGGCATGGGTTACACGCTGGCCTGCCTGGGCCCGCTGCTGTTCGGGCTGCTGCATGAGGCCACCGGCAGCTGGGCCTGGCCCTTCGCCATGCTCGCCGCAAGTGCCGTGGTGATGCTGCTGGGTGCCTGGCAGGCCTGCAAGCCCCGCTATCTTGAGGATGCCTGGCAGCGTGCCACCACTGCCTGACGCTGCCGAACCACCCGGCATACGCCAGGTGCCGACGCTTACCGGAAGCCGGCGACATCCACCGTCGAACGCTTGCCAACCGAAATCGCGTCGCCGGCAAGCCACGCCTGTGCGCAACTGCGGCCGTGGTCGCGCAGGGTTTCAAGGAACGGCAGGCTGGTGGTCGACCTGGAATCGTTGTCGAGCCGGGCCATCAGCGCATCGTCGGCAATGAGGTGCAGGCGCTTGCGGCGGACCGGATGCTCCTTCACCAGCCACGGCACGATCGAGCGGCGCATGAACTCGCGCATGCGCACCAGGCTGCGCATCTCGGCCAGGAACGCGGCGTTGAACGCCAGCACCTGCGAGCGGTCGCGGATGTCGGACGCGGTGCGCGGCGTGGCGCCGTGGGTCGCGGGGTTGAGCAGCACCATCAGCACGTCGTCCACCCTGCACTCGGCGAGCAGCGGCAAGACCGGCGGGTTGGCGGCGAAGGCACCGTCCCAGTACGGCTCACCGTCGATCTCCACGGCCTGGTACAGCGCCGGCAGGCAGGCCGAGGCGAGCACCGCATCGGCGCTGATTTCGGCGGTGCGGAACAGCCGCAGGCGGCCGGTATTGGCGTGGGTCGCGGCAATGAACAGGTCGAAGCCCGGCTCTGCGCGCAAGCGTTCAAAATCGACCTGTGCCTCGACGATGTCGCGCAGCGGGTCGTAGCCCATGGGATTGAACTGCGCAGGTGCGAGGAAACCACTCCACTGCAGCATCAGCGAAGCCATCGGCGAGGGCCGGCCATCGCTTGCACCGGCGCCGACGTGCAGCAGCGACGCATTGCCGCCCACCGCGCTCCAGAAGCGAGACAGCGCGTCACGCGCGCCATCACGGCCACCTTCCAGCAGGCCATGCGCAAGCACGACCGCGTTCATGGCGCCGGCGCTGGTGCCGCTGGCGCCGCACAGGTCGAAGCGGCCGTCCTCGAGCAGGGCATCAAGTACGCCCCAGGTGAACGCGCCATGGGCGCCGCCACCCTGCAGGGCCAGGCTGAGCGGGCGCGCCGTCGCGCGCGTGCGCCGCTTCCGCGGGGCCATGCTCATTGGAGTGCTTGCAACCGCGCGCGCAATTCCTCCAGGCACAGGTCACCCGCGGCCCCCGGCGATACCCGCGCGGCCAGGCTGGCAGCCGGATCGCCTTCGGCCCAACGCGCCGGATCCGCGGCCGCTCGATAGGCATCGCGGAACGGCACGCCCGCGCGCGCCATGTCGACGGCGAGGTCGGTGGCGTACATCGACGGCTCCAGCGCGGCGCGCATGCGGTCGGTGTTCCAGTCGAGGTTGCGCAGCAGGTCCGGCAGCAGCGCCAACGCCTGCAGGCCCTTGCCGAAGCCATGGAACAGCGCGCCCTTCGACAGCTGCAGGTCGCGGTGGTAGCCGGACGGCAGCGAAAGCAGCTGCTCGATCTCGCAGCGCGCCGCGGCCACGCTGGCGTAGGTCGCGCGCATCAGCTCGATGACGTCCGGATTGCGCTTGTTGGGCATGATCGAGCTGCCGGTGGTGTACTGCGCCGGAAGCCGCACGAAGCCGGATTCGGCCGCCGTGAACAGGCTCAGGTCCCAGGCCAGGCGGCGCAGGTCGAGCATGGCGCTCGACAGCGCTTCCAGCGCCGCCATTTCGAACTTGCCGCGCGACAGCTGCGCGTAGGTCGCCGCCACCTGCATGCGCCCGAAGCCGAGCGCCGCGGTGGTGTGCCCGCGGTCGAGCGGGAGGTTCACGCCGTAGCCGGCGGCGCTGCCGAGCGGATTGGCGTCGATCCACGCCAGGGTGTCGCGCGCGCGCGCCGCGTTGTCGATGAACGCCTCCGCCCACGCCGACCACCACATGCCCAGCGACGACACCACGGCGCGCTGCAGGTGCGTGTAGCCGGGCAGCGGCACGTCGCGCTCTGCCGCGGCGCGGTCGAGCGCGATGCCCGCGACCTCCACGCACAGCGCCTGCGTGCGCGCCAGCTGCGCCTTCAGCCACAGCCGCGTCGCCACCAGCACCTGGTCATTGCGGCTGCGCCCGGTGTGGATGCGGCGACCGGCGTCGCCAAGGCGCTCGGTGAGGCGCGCCTCGATCGCCGAGTGGCCGTCCTCGTAGCGGTCGTCGAGCACGAAGCGGCCGGCGCTGAAATCGCCTGCCAGCGCATCCAGTTCGCGCTCGATGCCGGCCAATTCGTCATTGGCCAGGATGGCGATGCGCGCCAGGCCCTGCGCGTGCGCGCGGCTGGCCTCGATGTCGTTCAGGAAGAACTCGCGGTCCAGCACCACGTCGTCGCCGGCCAAAAAGGCCTGGATCGCGGTGTCGACGCTGACGCCGGGCTTTTGCCACAGAAGGTCGGACATGTCGGTTCCAGCGGGATCAGTCGAGCGGAATGCCTTGCGTCTCGGGATAGCCGAAGGCGAGGTTGAGGTTCTGCAGCGCCTGCGTGGCGGCGCCTTTGAGCAGGTTGTCGAGCGTGGCCACCACCACCAGGCGGCGGCCGTCGGCCGACAGCGTGAAGCCGCCGACCTCCACGCCGTGGCGGCCGGCGATCGCGCTCACCCACGGCGCGTCATCCACCACCCGCAGCAGCGGCTCGCCGGCATAGCGGGCGTGGTAGCGCGCGCGCACTGCGTCCAGCGTCACCGGTGCGCGCAGGTGCAGGTTGGCGGTGAGCGTGATGCCGCGGAAGTGCGGCGCCACGTGCGGCATGAACTCGACCGGCGCGCCAAGCTGGCGGGTGACCTCGCGCTCGTGCAGGTGATCCACCAGCGCGTAGGGCATCAGGTTGTCGCGCAGCTTGCCGGGATCGTTGCGGTCGGACGGCGAGGTGCCGGCGCCGGAGAATCCGGACACGCCGAAACACTGCACGGGACCTTCGAGCTGGTCGAGCATCGGCGCGATGGCGAACTGCATGGCGCTGGCGTAGCAGCCCGGGTTGGCGATGCGCCGCTGCCCGGCATACGTGCTCCGGGTCAGTTCCGGCAGCCCGTAATACCAGGCGTCGTCGAAGCGATGGTCGGCCGACAGGTCCACGATCACCGGGTCGGCACCCTGCCCGGCCAGGCCGGCGACGCAGGCATCCGACTTGCCGTTGGGCAGCGCCAGCACGCAGGCGTCCACGGCGTATCCGCCAAGCGATTCGTGCGCGATGTTGGCGTAGCGCAGTTCGCCGCGATACTCGGGTACGTGCGCCGACACCGGCTGGCCGTCGAGTTCGCGCGAGGACACGAACGCGAGCTCGAAACCCGGGTGCGCGGCGAGCAGGCGGATCAGCTCGGCGCCGGTGTGGCCGCGCGCGCCAACGATGCCGACCGACTTAACCATGCCGCACCGCCGCTGCCGCACCCGGCGCAGGATCAAGCAGCGTCGGCTGGCGCACCGCGCAATGCGCCACCGCGCGCTCGATGTCGGGGAACGCCTGCAGGCCGTACCAGAACACTTTCCACTTCGCCTGCTTGTAGCAGCCGTCGGACTCGGCGTAGTAGAAGATGTTGACGGCGTTGTCGTGGCGCGAGCGCCAGAACAGGCGCGGGGTTTCCTCGCGCATCACCTGCCACACCGCGCGCCCGAGGCCTTCGCCCTGCGCGTCGTCGAGCACCGCGAACTTGTCGAGGTACGGCACGCCATCCACTTCGGTGAGGATCACCGCGGTGCGGTAGTGCTCGCTGACGTAGGCGCGCAGCAGCGGCGTGCGATCGAAGTAGTCAACGGCCAGCGTACGTGCGAACGCCGACTCGATCAGCGTGCGCAGCCGCGGCAGGTCCAGCTGGTCCCAGCGCTCCGCGCGCAGCACGCGCTCGCCGCGCCGCACCAGGGTGCCGGAGCCCTTGTGGGTGAACAGTTCCTTGGCGAGCTCGCCGGGTCGGGTGATCGACACCGACGACGAATGCGGCAGCGCCATCAGCAGGTCGTGGATCTGCTCGATCTTCACCCGCATGCCGGAGTGCAGCCAGGGCTGGGCCAGCAACTCGTCGTATTCGGTGCTGAGGTTGATCGAGTCGATCACCTCGCCATCGGCGCCGAGCAGGCCACCGGTGCCGGTGAGGAACACGATCTTGTACGGCTGCAGCGTCTTGATCAGTTCATTCGCGGCCCAGTCGGCATTGACGTTGACGATCTGGCCTTGCGCGGTCTCGCCGAGCGAGGCGATCACCGGAATCGAGCCGGCCTTGATGGCCGCCGCCACGCCATCGGTGTCGACGCGCGCCACCTTGCCGACCAGCCCGTAGCGCTCGCGGTCGAGGAACGCGCACTCGAACACGCCGGACTGGATCGACGTGGCACGCACGCCCTCGGCCTGCAGCGCCTCCACCAGGCGCAGGTTCTCCTCGCGCATCACGCGGCGCACGATGGCCAGCCCTTCGGCATCGGTATAGCGCAGGTTGTCGACCACGCGCTTGTCGATGCCCGCCTCGCGCATGGCCTCGTCGAGCTGCGGCCCGGCCCCGTGCAGCACGATCGGCGTCAGGCCGACCTGCTGCAGGAACGCCAGCGACGACACCAGCTCGTCGAGCTGGTCGCGCAGCACCGCGCCGCCCACCTTCACCACCGCGAAGCGCGCGGCATCGAGCTGCGAGAAGCGCTTCAGGTACTGGCTGATTTCCTTGGCGCTGCCCATGCCGGACAGCAGGCGGACGATGGTCTGCCGGGTCTGGCGGTGGACGTTCTGCATGGCGGGCGTTGCGTTCATGTGGCCTTCGAGAGGATGGCGTGCACGGCGCCGGCGTAGCGTGCGAGCTGGTCGAGCGAAACCCATTCGTCGGCGGTATGCGCCTGGGCGATGTGCCCGGGCCCGAAGACGATGGCGTTGAGGCCGGCGGCCGAGAACAGCGAGGCCTCGGTCCAGAAATCCACGGCGTTGCCGATCGGCAGGCCAAGCCCGTCGGCGAGGTCGCGCGCGGCCAGGCGGCGCTCCTCGGCGGCGGACACGTCACCGGCGGGCAGCGACGGCCCGAAGAACGTGGCGAGGTACTCGCTGCCTTCGGCGGCGAGTGCGGCGAAACGCGCGTGCAGCGAGTCCATGTCCTGCGACGGCAGTGGCCGGAAGCCGAAGCGCACCTCGGCCGCGGGCGCGATCACGTTGGCCTTGATGCCGCCCTCGACGCGGCCGATGTTGAAGCGCAGGCCGGTCAGGCCGCCGAAACGCTGGTGCGCCTCGCCTTCGGCGAGCGCCAGCGCTTCAACACCCCAGCGCATGGCCTTGTGCACGGCGCTCGCCGAGAGCGCCTGCGCGCCCGAGGCGTGGCCGGCTTCGCCGTGGAAGCGCAGCTGCACGGCGGCGATGCCGCGGTGGGCGAGCACCGCCTCGCAGCCGGTCGGCTCGGCCACCAGCACGTCGTCGAAGCCGTGCGCGGACGCCAGGAACGCGGCGATGCAGCGCGGGTCGTTGGCTTCCTCGTCGCTGGAAAACAGGAACGCCGCATCGCCGTCGCTGGCCTGCGCCGCGGCGATCAGCGCCGCGGCCGCACCCTTGATGTCGCAGGCGCCGAGGCCGATCGCGCGCCCGTCCTCGACGCGCAGCACGTGCGGGTCGGCGGTCCATGCCGGCGAATCGGGCACGGTGTCCAGATGCACGTTGAACAGCAGCGCCGGCCGGCCGCGGCGCGCGAACAGCGACACCGCGCCGGCGCCGTGGTCGCTGACCGTCACCTCGAAATCCGGCAGCTGGGCGCGGATGTAGTCGAAGATCCCGCCGCTGTCGATCGCGCGCGGCGGGTTGCGGGTGTCGAACGCCACCAGCGCGCGCAGGTGGCGCAGCACGGCATCCAGCAGCGGGTCGCCGGCCTGGCTCACTTGCGGTTGACCTCCGCCCACAGCGTGGAGCTCATGCCGAACAGCTTGATGAAGCCCTCGGCCTCCTCGACGCCCCAGTCGGCCGACTGCGCATAGGTCGCGCCGCTGGCGTTGAGGATGTGCGGCGAGCGCACCGCGACCGCGTCGACGCGGCCACCGCGCGTTTCAAGCACCACCTCGCCATTGACGGTCGCCTGCGACGAGGCCAGGAACGCTTCGAGGTCGGTCTTCAGCGGGTCATGGAAGAAGCCTTCGTACACCAGTTCCACCCACTTGCGCGCGACGTCGGGCTTGAAGCGGTTCTGCTGCTTGGTGAGCACCGCCTCCTCCAGCGCGCGGTGCGCGACCAGCAGCGCGGTCAGGCCCGGCGCCTCGTACACGATGCGGCCCTTGAGGCCGATGGTGGTGTCGCCGGTGTACATGCCGCGGCCGACGCCATACGGCGCGAACATGGTGTTGAGGCGCGCCAGCAGCGTTTCGCCGCGCATCTCCTCGCCGTCCATGGCCACGGCTTCGCCGTTGACGAAACGCAGCGCCAGGCTCAGCGGCTGTTCCGGCCACGCCGCGCGCGGCGCGCACCAGCCGCGTGCGCCCTCGCCCGGGGCTTCCCAGCGGTCGATCTCGCCGCCGGACATGGTCAGCCCGAGCAGGTTCTCGTTGATCGTGTAGGCGCGCTGCTTGGCGCGCACGCCGAAGCCGCGCTCGGCCAGGTACTCCTGCTCGTAGGCACGCGTCTGCGTGTGTTCCTTCTGGATCTCGCGGATCGGCGCCACGATGCGGAAATCGCCCGAGGCCTTCACCGCCAGGTCGAAACGTACCTGGTCGTTGCCCATCCCGGTGCAGCCGTGCGCGATGGCGTTGGTGCCGAGGTCGCGCGCGCGCGCCAGGGTGGCGTCGACGATCAGGTAGCGGTCGGAGACCAGCAGCGGGTACTGGCCCTGATAGCACTCGCCGGCCCACACGAACGGCTTCACGAAGCCGTCCCAGATCGCCGGGCCGCCGTCGATGGTCTGATGGCTCGCCACACCCAGCTCGGCGGCGCGCTTTTCGATGAACGCACGCTCGTCGGCGTCGACGCCGCCGGTGTCGGCGAACACGGTGTGCACGGTCCAGCCCTGCTCCTTGAGCCACGGCACGCAGAAGCTGGTGTCGAGGCCGCCGGAAAAGGCGAGGACGATGTCTCTGGATGTCTCGGGGGTGTTCATGGATGCCGCTCGATCTGGACGTGGGGGGGAGTCGGTGCCGCAGGGTGCGCGCGGGCGCGCGCTGCCGGATTACTGCCTGGCCAGTGCCGCCATCACCGCCTTCTGCACGTGCAGGCGGTTGCCGGCCTCGTCGACGGCGATGCAGCGCGGCGAATCCATCACCGCATCGCTGGCCTTGATGTTGCGCCGCAGCGGCAGGCAGTGGCTGAAGACGGCATCGTTGGTGCGCGCCATCTTGGCCTCGTCGACCATGAAGTGGCGGTACTGGTCGCGGATCGGCTTCTCCGGCGCCCAGTTGCCGAAGTACGGCAGCGCGCCCCAACTCTTGGCGTACACCACGTCGGCGCCGGCATAGGCGCTGTCGATGTCGTGGCTGACGGTGAGCGAGCCGCCGCTCCCGGCGATGTTGTCGGCCGCCCAGCCCATGTAGCGCTCGTCCAGCACGTACTCCGGCGTGGGGCACAGCAGCGTCACGTCCATGCCCAGCCGGGTGGCGATGGTCAGCGCCGAGTTGGCGACGGCGGTGTTGAGCGGCTTGGGGTGGTAGGTCCAGGTGAGCACGTACTTCTTGCCGCGCAGGTCGCGCGTGCCGAAGTGCTCCTGCAGCGCCAGCGCATGCGCCAGCTCCTGGCAGGGATGGGTGATGGTTTCCATGTTGATCACGGGCACCGTGGCGTACTTCGCAAAGCCGGCCAGCACGCGGTCCTCGCGGTCCACCGACCAGTCGACGAACTTCGGGAACGCACGCACGCCGATCATGTCGACGTAGCGGCTGAGCACGCGTGCGACCTCGGCGATGTGCTCCTCGGCCTCGCCGTCCATCACCGTGCCCAGGTCGAACTCGATCGGCCAGGCGTCCTTGCCGGGCTGCAGGACCACCGCGTGGCCGCCGAGCTGGAACGCGCCGAGCTCGAAGCTGGTGCGCGTGCGCAGCGAGGGATTGAAGAACAGCAGGGCGATCGACTTGCCCTTGAAGGCGTCGCCGAGGCGGTCGCGCTTCATGCGTTCGGCGTCGGCGAGCACGGCGTCGAGCTCCGCGCGGCTCCAGTCCTGGGTGTTGAGGAAATGCCTGATTGGAGCGGGCTTGATTGGAGCGGGATTGATCGGGGCGGTCATGACATGGTCCATGGGGCTGGAAACGAAAAAACCCGGCTCGGGCCGGGCTCTGGACAACGGATATACAGGCGATCCGGTCTCAACCCGCGCGAATGAGGGCGTCCGGTCGGTGCGCGCGCGAGGTCATCCCGGCCGCCATGCGGGCGGAGGTCAGGATGGCGACGGCGTTGGCGGCGGTGTGCTGCATGACCCGGAATGGTCCCATGGCCGTGGCCCGCGGTGCAAGGGAGGGGCCTCAGTCCTGGTTGCCGGCCGGCGTCACCGGGGTCACCGACACCCGCACCCGCAGCCGGTTGCCGGGGTCGGCCGGCAGCCGCGAGCGGTACTTGCTGCCGCGATGGACGTAATCGACGTCGTAGGCGATCGGACGGCGGAACTCGCGCTCCACGGGCACCATGCGGCAGCCCGGCGTGTCGGCGTCCCCGCCTTCGACCTCGGCGGTGCGCGCCGGACTGAGCACATCCTTGACCGCGCCCACCACGCGCGCCAGGCCGCGGCGCGATTCGGCATCGGCGGCGTCCTGCACCATCGAGGACTGCTCGCAGCGCTCCACCATGCTGGTGGCGCGCAGGGTCTGGTAGACGGGCTCGGCGCGCAGCACCTGGGCGTACTCGTAGCGCACGTTCTCCGACTGGATCACCGTGTGCTGCGCCCACGCCGCGGGGGCCGCTAGAGCGGCGGCGACGAGCAGCGGCAGGCACCGCTTGGCAGGCGAGAAGGGGTGCATGGTGTCCCGGCAGTGTATGGGCTGGCAGGCCCGAAGGGCTGAATCGTGGCTGTCGTGGCCCTGCCGCGACCGCTAGAATCAGGGGCCTGCACAGCGGCCGAAGCGATGACCCTGCGACTGTTCAACAGCCTGACCCGGCGGGTCGAGGACTTCCAGCCCGAGGATCCTGCGCGCACGACGATGTACGTCTGCGGGCCCACGGTCTACAACTATGTGCACATCGGCAACGCGCGTGGGCCGGTGGTGTTCGACGTGCTGGCGCGGCTGCTGCGCCGCCGTTTCGGTCGGCTGGACTACGCCCGCAACATCACCGACGTCGACGACAAGATCAATGCCGCCGCCGCGGAACAGGGCGTGCCGATCTCGGCGATCACCGACCGCTTTGCCGTCGCCTACCGCGAGGACATGGCGGCACTGGGCGTGGCGCCGCCCGACATCGAGCCCGAGGCCACGCGCCACATCCCGCAGATCATCGCCATGGTCGAGCGCCTGGTTGCCGCCGGCAATGCCTACGCCGTCGAAGGCCACGTGCTGTTCGCGGTCGCAAGCTTCGAGGCCTACGGCAAGCTTTCGCGCCGCGAGCTCGAGGACATGCTGGCCGGTGCCCGCGTCGAGGTCGCGCCGTACAAGCGCGATCCCGGCGACTTCGTGCTGTGGAAACCCTCCACCGGCGACCTGCCCGGCTGGGACTCGCCCTGGGGCCATGGCCGCCCGGGCTGGCACATCGAATGCTCGGCGATGGCGGCCGCCCACCTCGGCGAGACCATCGACATCCACGCCGGCGGCGTCGACCTGCAGTTCCCGCACCACGAGAACGAGATCGCGCAGAGCGAATGCGCGCACGGCGGCAAGCCCTTCGCGCGGTTCTGGCTGCACAACGGCATGCTCAACTTCGGCGGCGCCAAGATGTCGAAGTCGCTGGGCAACATCGAAAAGGTCCACGACCTGGTGCGCGCCCACCCGCCCGAGGCGCTGCGCCATGCGCTGATGTCGGCGCACTACCGGCAGCCCCTGGACTGGTCGGATGCGCTGGTCGAACAGAGTGTGCGCACCCTGGACCGGCTGTACGGCACGCTGCGCGACATCGACGCGCTGCTGCCGGCAGGTACGGCCCCCGACGTCGCGATCCCCGACGCCGTCGAAGCCGCGCTCGACGACGACCTCAACACACCACAGGCGTTGGCCGAACTCGCCGCGATCGCCGGCAACGCGCGCGTGCTGCGCAGCGCGATCGGCAACGGCGAAACATCGGGTGTCGGCCCCCTGCTGGCGCTGGCCACGCTCGGCGCCAGCCTGCGCACCGGCGCGCGCGTGCTCGGGCTGCTGCAGCAGTCACCGGCGGCGTGGTTCGGGCGCGGCACCTCGGGCGACGACGACGCGCGCATCCAGGCGCTGGTGGAGGAACGCGGCGCCGCCAAGCAGGCCCGCGACTTCACGCGCGCGGACGCCATCCGCGATCAGTTGGCGGGCGAAGGCGTGCTGCTCGAGGACACGCCGCAGGGCGTACGCTGGAAACGCGCATGAACGACACCGTGTTCCCGCTCGAAGCCACCGCCGACGAGGCGCAGGCCGCGATCCGCGAGGAGTTCGCGTTCTTCAGCGACTGGTCGGAGCGCTACCAGTACCTGATCGACCTCGGCCGCAAGCTGCCGCCGTTCCCGGACGCGCTGCGCACCGAGCAGCACCGCCTGCTCGGCTGCCAGTCGATGGTGTGGATCGTGCCGTCCGGCGACGCCACGCGGCTTGAGTTCGCCGCGGCCAGCGACTCCGCCATCGTCTCCGGCCTGGTGTTCCTGGCGCTGCGCGTCTACGCCGGCCGCAGCGCCGCCGAGATCCTGGCCAGCGAGCCGGGATACATCGCCGATATCGGGCTGGCGAAGCACCTGTCGCCGACCCGCAGCAACGGACTGGCCGCGCTGCTGGCCGTGATCCGCGACACCGCGCAGCGCGCGCAGGCGTGACCACGGCGGGCGCCGCGGCCACGCCTCCCGGCGACACGGACCGCGCTGCGCGGGAGCACCCGGCACCGCTGCGCAGCCGTGCTTTCCGCGGGCTGATGGCCTACCGGATCTGCAACATCCTGTCGTACCAGATGGTCGCGGTGACGGTGGGCTGGCATGTCTACGAGCTGACCCGCGACCCGTGGATGCTCGGCCTGATCGGCCTGGCGGAGCTGGTGCCGTACTTCTGCGTGGCGCCGTTCGCCGGCTACCTGGTGGACCACCTGCCGCGGCGCAGGCTTGGCATGTTTGCGTGCATCGGCTTGGCACTGACACCGATCGCGCTGGCATTGATCGCCGCCGGCATGCCCGGCCAGGTTCACGTCGGCTGGATCTACGCCGCGGTCGCGCTGACCGGCGCGGTGCGTGCGTTCCTTGGCCCGGTCTACAACGCGCTGTTCGCGCGCGTGCTGCCGCGCGCGCAGTTCGCTCGCGGTGCAGGCGTCGGCTCGATCGTGTTCCAGTCGGCACTGGTGCTGGGGCCGGCGGCAGGCGGGTTGGTGGTGGGCCTGGCCGGCAAGTCCGCGGCCTATGCGACCGCAGCAGGATTTGCCCTGCTGGCGGCGGTGGCCGTGGGTCGCCTGAAGGTGACCGAGCCCGCGATCACCCTGCAGGGCGCGCCGATCTTCGCCAGCATCGCCGAAGGGGCGCGCTTCGTGTTCTCGCACCAGATCCTGCTGGCCGCGCTGGCGCTCGACATGTTCGCGGTGCTGTTTGGCGGGGCGATCTCCCTGGCACCGGCCTTCATCAAGGAAATCCTGCACTACGGCCCCGAGGGCCTCGGGATCCTGCGCAGCGCGCCGGCGCTGGGCGCGGTGGCGATGGGCGTGTGGCTGGCGCGACGTCCACCGACGCGCAACGCCGGGCGCACCCTGCTGTTCGCGGTGGCCGGCTTCGGCATCTGCATCATCGGCTTCGGGCTGTCGACCGCGTTCTGGCTGTCGGCGTTCTTCCTGCTGATGTCGGGCGTGTGCGACGGCGTGTCGGTGGTGCTGCGCTCGACCATCCTGCAGCTGGCGACGCCCGACCGGATGCGCGGGCGGGTGTCGTCGATCAACGGCCTGTTCGTGGGATCGTCCAACGAGCTCGGTGCGTTCTACGCCGGCTCGATGGCGAGATTGCTCGGGCTGGTGCCGGCAGTGGTGCTGGGTGGCTGCGTGACCATGGTCGTGGCTGCGGTCGCCGCCAGGCGCGCGCCGCAACTGCGCAGACTGGACCTGCGCGAGCTGGCGTCAGGTCCGTAGGACTCCGGCGGCATCGCCGGGCTCTTCTCGTGACCCACGCAGCTTGGGGCTGGCTCAGTCGCCGATCTGCTTGCGCAGGTGCTCCCAGCGCTCCTGCTCGTCGATCGTGCGCTCGGCGGTGAGGCGCGCCTCGAGGCGATCCAGGCCGATTTCTTCGCCGGAATCGACGCTGTAGCCGTATTCGCCGGAATCCACGCGCTTGAGCGTGCTGTCGATCTTGCCGATCAGCTTGCGATAGCGGTCGCGGGTGCGCAGCTCCAGCGAGTTCTCGGTTTCGCGCGTGGCGCGCTCGGCATCGTCACCGACGTCGCGCACCTCGTCCTTGAGGTTCTCGATGGTCTGCTTGGATTCCTCCACCAGGTCGGCACGCCATTCCGCCAGGCGCTTGCGGAAGTACTCCAGCTGCAGCGGGCTCATGTACTCCTCGTCGGCACCCGGCTTGTAGCCCTCGGGCACGATCGGGCGACCATTGGACGGATCGGTCTTGTAGGGCACGACCTTGTAGCGGGTCTTCGGCGCGGGGGCCGCAGGCGGGCGATTGGTGATCGCCACGGCGACCTTGCCCGCAGGCCGCGCCGGGGCCGGCTTGGCTGCAGGGGCAACCTTGGTCGCGGCCTTGGCACTCGCCTTGGTCGCCGACTTCTGGACGACGGGCTGGGCAGGAACAGCCACCTTGCCGGCCACGGCCTTGCCTGCCGGCGCCCTGGCCACCGGCGCGGCGGCCTTCGCGGCCGGCTTGGGCGCAGCAGCGACGGTCTTCTTCGCCGCCGGCGATGACGTGGCAATCGCCTTCTTCGGCGCGGCCTTGGCCACGGTTGACTTCGCCACGACCTTTCTTGCCGCGGCCTTCTTGGCCACGACCTTCTTTACCGTCGGCTTGGCGACGGTTTTCGCAATCTTCTTCACAGCAACCTTCTTGGGGGCCGTCTTGGCGACGGACTTCTTGGCCACGGGCTTTTTCGCCACGGCCTTCTTGGCGGCTGGCTTCGCCGCGGGCTTGTTCACTGCCTTCTTCGCCGCAGGCTTTGCGGCCTTTCCGGCAACGGGCTTCTTTGCAACGGGCTTCCTGGCGGCAAGGGTCTTGGGCGCGGCCTTGGCAGCCTTCTTCGCGGCCTTCTTTGCCGCGGGCCTGGCGGCCTTGGCGGCCTTCTTGACTGTCTTCTTCACTGCCACGGTCAGCGATCCTTGTACTGGGAAGTGGGTGCCGGCGCGAACGCCGCCGGCAATCCGCCCAACATGACTGCAGCGCGGTGAGGATTCCATGCACGCCGGCGCCGCACCCCGCGCTTGGACGGGAAAGCGGGGTGTTATACCCTGCCCTGACTGCAGCGGCAACCGCGGCAGGCCTTTGCGTCGGCGCCACGTGATCAATCGTCTCCTCATCGCGCTGCTGCGCGGTTACAAACGCTGGCTCAGCCCGCTGCTCGGTCCGCGTTGCCGGTTCGCGCCGACCTGTTCGGAATACGCCATGCAGGCCCTGGCCCGCCACGGGACACTGCGCGGCGGCTGGCTCGCGGTGCGTCGCGTTGGCCGCTGCCACCCACTCAATCCCGGTGGGCACGACCCCGTGCCACCGCGCGCAAGGAACGGAATGGATGACTGACACCCTGATCGTCAACGCCCGGCTGGTGAACGAAGGCCGCGAGTTCGACGCCGACCTGCGCATCCGCGCGGGGCGCATCGACGCCATCGGCTCCAGCCTCGCCGCGCGCGATGGCGATACCGTGGTCGATGCCTCGGGCCGCCTTTTACTGCCGGGGATGATCGATGACCAGGTGCATTTCCGCGAACCCGGCATGGAATACAAGGCCGACATGGCCACCGAATCCGCGGCGGCCGTCGCCGGTGGCCTGACCAGCTTCATGGACATGCCCAATACCAGTCCGCCGACGCTCGATGCCGCGGCGCTCGAGGACAAGTACGCGCGCGCCGCCGGCCGCGCCCGCGCCAACCATGGCTTCTACATGGGCGCGAGCAACGACAACCTGGAGGCGGTGCGCGCCATCGACCCGCGCGCCACGCCCGGGCTGAAGGTGTTCATGGGCGCATCCACCGGCAACATGCTGGTCGACGACCCGGCCACGCTGGACGCGATCTTCCGCGAAACCCCGGTGCCGATCATCACCCACTGCGAGGACACGCCGATGATCGAGGCGGCGCAGGCCGCCGCACGGGCGAAGTATGGCGACGACATCCCCGCTGAGCTGCACCCCGACATCCGCTCGCGCGAGGCCTGCATCAAGTCCACGCGCCTGGCGCTGGAACTCGCGCGCCGCCACGACACGCGGCTGCACGTGCTGCACATCTCCACTGCCGACGAGCTCGCCCTGTTCGAGGCCGGCCCGCTGGTCGACGCCGCGGGCCGCCTGCGCAAGCGCATCACCGCCGAGACCTGCATCCATTTCCTGCGCTTCGACCGCGCCGACTACGCGCGCCTCGGCCACCAGATCAAGTGCAACCCGGCGATCAAGGACGCCTCCGACCGCGCGGCGCTGCTGCGCGCACTGGCCGACGACGTGATCGACGTGCTCGCCACCGACCACGCGCCGCACACCTGGGAGGAGAAGCACAACCCTTACGTGCGCGCGCCGAGCGGCTTGCCGCTGGTGCAGTACGCGCTGGTCGCGGCGCTGGAATGCGTGCGCGAAGGCCACTTCGATGTGGCGCGCGTGGTGCAGAAGTTCGCGCATGCCCCGGCGCAGCTGTTCGGTGTCGCCGATCGCGGCTTCCTGCGCGAGGGCTACCACGCCGACCTGGTGCTGGTGGAGGACCGGCCGTTCACCGTGAAGCGCGAGGACGTGCTGTCGAAATGCGGCTGGTCGCCGTTCGAGGGCACCACGTTCCGTTCGCGCATCGCGTCGACCTGGGTGAATGGCGCGCTGGCGTGGGACGGCAGTGCGCTGGTGGGCACGCCACAGGGGCGGCGCCTGGAGTTCGCGCGTTGATGCGCCCCGCGGGCGCGCTGCCGGCGCTGCTGGCGCTGGCCGTTGGCGTCGCGTCCGCGCTCGCCGCGCCCGCCGCGGCTGCACGGCAGGCTTCGAGCGATGCGCCGGCAGCTGCCGACGCGCGCGTCGTGTTCCCGGCCAGCGTGCAGCAGGGCGCGCTGGTAATCGGCAAGGTGCCGCCGGGCAGCCGCGTCGACTACGACGGCCGCGTGCTGCGCACCACCGGCTACGGCAGCGTGGTGTTCGGCGTTAGCCGCGATGCCGCCGGCCCGCTGCGCGTCGGCGTGACCGCACCCGACGGCCGCCGCACGCACGCGAGCATCGCCGTCACCCCGCGCGACTGGCCGATGGAACACGTGAACGGGGTGCCGCCGAAAACCGTCGAGCCGCCGCCGGCGATCGCCGAACGCATCCGCCGCGAACAGGCCCGCGTCACCGCGGTGCGCGTGCGCGACGACGACCGCGCCGACTTCGCGCGGCGCTTCCAGCGTCCGGTCGAAGGCCGCATCAGCGGGCGCTTCGGCAGCGGCCGCATCTACAACGGCAAGCCAGGCGCAGGGCATTCCGGCATGGACATCGCCGCGCCCACCGGCACCGCGGTGAAGGCACCGGCAGCCGGCGTGGTGACGTTCGCCGACCCGGGCCTCTACCTCACCGGCGGCACCGTGGTGATCGACCACGGCCACGGCGTGAGCTCCAACTTCCTGCACCTTTCGCGCATCGATGTCGCGGAAGGCGACCGCGTCGAGCAGGGCCAGGCCTTTGCCGCCGTCGGCGCCACGGGACGCGCCACCGGCCCGCACCTGCACTGGGGCATGAACTGGTTCGACGTGCGCGTCGACCCGCTGCTGGTGCTGGAACGCCCCTAGGGCGTCAGCCGACGGCGCCGCTGACGCGGGCGACCGCGTCGTGCGCGTGCAGGCTTTCGAAGTGCGACACGGTGATGTCGAAGCGCGCGACGCGCGCATCCGCGGCGACGGCGGCGGCGACGCGGCGCGCCGCGTCCTCGCAGAACATCAGGTTGGCGGCATTGGCGCGGGCGAAGGCCTGTTCGTCCTCGCGCTTGACCGCGGTCTGCACCGGCGTGCCAAGCGCCGCCTCGACCGCGTCCACCAGTTCGCGCAGCGGCAGCATGCCGATGCCCGGGCGCAGCATCACGCGCACGTCGGCGCGGCTGCGCTGCGCGTGCGGAGTTGCGGCGAGTCCGCGCTCGGATGCGAGCCAGTGGCGCACGGCCGGGGCGGACGGTGACGGCTCCCCGCTGAAATCGTCTGCGAAGCGATCGGCGTTGGCCTTGCGCGACAGCGCGGCGGAGGCCGGGCAGGTGCTCGAGTAGTCCACGCCGAACGCGAGCACCACCTCTATCCCGGTAGCGGACAGGCTGGCGTCGAGTTCGACCGGATAGGCCTTCCAGCCGGCGTTGTCGCTGGCCAACGCGCGGCGCAGCAGCAGGTGCTGGTAGCGGAGCGTCAGGCGGGCGGTACTGGCCAGCCCGCTCTGCGAGTCGATGCAGTCCTGCAGCAGCCGGCCGAGCACCGGCACCGTCAGCGGCTGCGCGGCCAGGGTGTCCTGCAGGCGCAGGTAGAGCCGCGACATGTGGATGCCACGCGTATCCGCACTGGTGAGGTTGACGCCGATGTCCGCCGACGCCGGCACCAGCATGGAGTCGCCACCCTCCGTGGCCACGCGCAAGGGCAGCGCGATCCTGCGCATGCCGACCCAGTCGAGCGGGCGCGCGGCGGCGGCGAGATCGTCGGCGACGTCGGGCAGCGCCTGCGGTTGCGTGGTGGAGGTCAAGCGGCGTGCCTGCAATCGAGAACGGTTTGCAATTGTACCCGGCGCTGCAAACCGGTCGCTGCAACGCTGCGTCGCGGTCAGGCCGCGCGGCGCGCCCCGCGCCACGCGGCCAGCAGCGCCCGCAGCGGCGGCACCGCCCGTTCGGGATGTGCCATGCGCGCCCGCAGCAGCGCGAGCTGGATGCCACGTGGCCGCGTGCCCGGCTGCACCGTCATTGCCGTCGCCTCTGGGATGGGGGCGGCACCGACCGCGCCGACCAGCAACGCCTTCTCGCCGGCCAGTGTGGCCAAAACCGCGGCGACCGCGCCCGCATCGACCGTGCGGCCGGCGAACAACGCTGCCTCGCACGCGGCAACCGCCTCGGCGAAGGCCTGGCCGTCCGCAGGCATGGACGCCATCGGCAGGCTGTCGTGTTCGTCCTGGTCGCGCATGGCGCGCAGCGTGGGCAGCGCCAAGCCCAGCGCGCGCCACGGCGCCTGGCACGGTTGCAGCACCGCACCCAGCGGATGCCGGCGCGCGCCCTTCTCCCAACCTGCCAGTTCCTCCTGCCACCACGCCAGCTTGGCCAGCCCTGGCGTGGGATCGCTGCCGGCCCAGGCCGCGTCGCTCAGCTCCTGCAGCAGGCTGAACCAGGCCTCCACCACGTCGCGCTGCGCCGCCGGTACGAACACCATCGCCAGCGCCCACTCTGGCCAGCGCGTGCGCCACTTGGCGACGAAGCCGGCGGCCTCGTCGCGCACATCGATGCTCACGGCCAGGCCGCCGGGTCAAGCAGGTCGCGCGGCGCGTCGGCCATGGCGTCGGCCTGCCAGGTGAGTGGGTCGTCGTGCTGCAGGCGGTAGCCCCACAGCGCGACCAGCGAGCGCATGCCGGCGGCACGCGCGGCGAGGATGTCGCGCTCGTCATCGCCCACGTACACGCAGTCGGCGGGCGCAAAGCCCAGCTGCGCCGCGGCGTGCAGCAGCGGCAGCGGGTGCGGCTTGCGTTCGGCCAGGCTGTCGCCGCCGATCAGCACCGCGCTGCGCGTCTCCCAGCCCAGCGACGGCATCAGCGCGCGCGCCAGGTACTCCGGCTTGTTGGTGATGATGCCCCAGCACGTGCCATCGGCCTCGAGTGCAGCCAGCATGGCCTCGATGCCGTCGAACGCGGCGCCGTGGCGACCGAGTTCGATGGCATAGGTGTCCAGGAACTCGCGCACGATCTCCGGCCCGACTTCGCCGCCCAGCTCGGGGAATCCGGCCGCGCTCATGGCCCGCGCGCCGCGCGAGACGTGCGGGCGCACGTCAGCAAGCTCCATCGGTGCCGCCCCGCGCGCGGCGCGCATGCGGTTGAGGGTGGCGGCCATGTCCGGGGCGCTGTCGAGCAGGGTGCCGTCGAGATCGAACAGCACGCAGCGCGGGAAGCGGCCGCCCTGCCCGGCCGGCGACGCAGCTCCGCTCACGCCGCGTCCGGCCTGCGCGCGCAGGCGAGGTAGTTGACGTCGGTGCGCGACGACAGCCGCGCCGCGTTGCGCCAGGGCTCGTAGACCATGCCGCTGACGTCCTCCAGCTCCAGCCCCGCACCGCGCAACCATGCCGCGAGCTCGGAAGGCTTGATGAAGTCGCGGTACTGGTGGGTGCCGCGCGGCAGCAGCCGCGCGATGTACTCGGCGCCGACGATCGCCAGCGCGAACGCCGCCGGTGTGCGGTTGAGCGTGGACACGAACAGCCGGCCGCCCGGCTTCAGCAGGCGCGCGCAGGCGCCGAGGATGGCGCCCGGGTCGGGCACGTGCTCGAGCATTTCCATGCAGGTCACGGTATCGAACGCGCCCGGCATTTCGTCGGCCAGCGCTTCCACCGACTGCAGCCGGTAGTCGACCTTGAGGCCGGACTCCAGCCCGTGCAGGCGCGCGACCTTGACCAGCTCGTCGGCGAGGTCGATCGCGGTGACCTCGGCGCCGATGCGCGCCATGGCCTCGCTCAGCAGCCCGCCGCCGCAGCCCACATCCAGCACGCGGCGGCCGGGCAACGGTGCACGCGCCTGCACATACGCCAGGCGCACGGGATTGAGTGCGTGCAGCGGCTTTTGCGGGCCGTCGGGATCCCACCAGCGGGTGGCGAGCGCGGCAAACTTGTCGAGCTCGGACTGGCGAAAGTTGGGGCGTGCGTCGGATGAGGGCTGCATGGTCATGGCTGCCTGCGGTCGATGCCGGCAATGCGCTCGCGCCATTGCCGTGCGTTGGCGGTGATGGCGGCCACATCCATGTCGACCAGCTGGCGGGCGCGCAGTCGCGCGCGACCGGCGATCCAGACGTCGCTCACCTGGTGGCGGCCGGCGGCGTAGACCAGCTGCGAGACCACGTGGTGCAGAGGCTGGGTCTCGAGGTCGGAGAGTTCGATGCAGGCGAGGTCGGCCTGCTTGCCGGGCTCGATCGAGCCGACCAGGTGGTCGAGGCCCATCGCCTTCGCGCCACCGAGCGTCGCCGCGCGCAGCGCGGTGAACGCGTCGAATGCCTCGGCGTCCCGCGCCACCGCCTTGGCCAGCAGCGCCGCGGTGCGGGTTTCCGAGACCATGTCGAGGTCATTGTTGCTGGCGCAGCCGTCCGTGCCGATGGCGAGGTTCACGCCGGCGCGCTCCAGCGCGCAGGCCGGGCAGAACCCGGAGGCGAGCTTGAGGTTGGACTCGGGGCAATGCACCACGCTCACGCCGCGCGCGGCGCACAGATGGATCTCGGCATCGGTCAGCTGGGTCATGTGCACCGCGATCAGGCGGTCGTTGACCAGACCCAGGCGGTCGAGCCGCGCCAGCGGACGCTGGCCGTGCTCGCGCAGCGACTGCTCGACCTCCTGCGCGGTCTCGTGCAGGTGCAGGTGCACCGGCACGTCGAGCTGGTCGGCCAGCATGCGTACGCGCTCGAAGTTGGCGTCGCTGACGGTGTACGGCGCGTGCGGCGCGAACGCCATCGACACCAGCGGATCGTCGCGCCACTGGTCGTGGACTTCACCGGCCTTGTCGAAGTACTCGTCGTCGCTCTTCGCCCAGGCGGTGGGGAAGTCGATGACCGGCAGGCCGACCCGGGCGCGGAAGCCGTGGCGCTTGTACACCGCGGCCTGCACGTCGGGGAAGAAGTAGTTCTCGTTGGCGCAGGTGGTGCCGCCGCGCAGCATCTCCGCGATGGCGAGCGTGATGCCGTCGGCGACGAAGTCCGGTGCCATCACCGCGGCCTCGATCGGCCAGATGTGCTGCTGCAGCCACACCTTGAGCGGCAGGTCGTCGGCGATCCCGCGCAACAGGGTCATCGGATTGTGGGTGTGGGCATTGACGAAGCCCGGCACCACCACCGCGCCGGGGCGCGCCACGGTTTCGGCCGCGCGGAAACGCAGGCGCGCCTCCGCGACCGGCAGCACCGCGACGATCACGCCGTCGCGGACTGCCACTGCATGGTCCTCCAGCACCACCGCGTGCGGCTCGACCGGCACCACGAAGCCGGCCTCGAGCAGCAGGTCGCAGGCCTCGGGCGTGTCCGCTGCGGTCATCACTTGACCCGGCTGACGTACTCGCCGGAGCGGGTGTCGACCTTGATGACCTCTTCCTGGCTGACGAACAGCGGCACGCGCACCACCGCGCCGGTTTCCAGCGTGGCCGGCTTGCCGCCGCCGCCGGAGGTGTCGCCGCGCACGCCGGGATCGGTCTCGGCGATCTTGAGCTCGACGAAGTTCGGCGGCGTGACCTGGATCGGCGTGCCGTTCCACAGGGTCACCACGCAATCCTCCTCGCCCTTCAGCCACTTCTCGGCGCCGCCCATGCCGGCCTTGTCGGCCTGCACCTGCTCGAAGTTTTCCGGATCCATGAAGTGCCAGTACTCGCCGTCGGCATACAGGTAGCGCATGTCGGTATCGACCACGTCGGCGGCTTCCATGGAGTCGGTCGCCTTCATGGTGACTTCCTGCACGCGGCCCGACTTGATCAGGCGGTACTTCACGCGGGTGAACGCCTGGCCCTTGCCCGGCTTGACGTACTCGGTGTCGGTGATGACGGCCGGATCATTGTTGACCAGGATCTTCATCCCGTTCTTGACGTCGTTCATGCCATAGCTGGCCATGCGTGCTCCTGCAGGGGTTCGGCGGGGGTGGGCCGCGCGAGCGGCTAGAATGTCGCGAAATGATACTCGCAGCCCCCCTTCCCATGCAGCCACGCGGTTGGCAGCAGGCCTGGCGCGACTCGGTTCGCGACCCGCGCGAGCTGCTTGCCCTGCTCGGCCTGGAGGCCGAAGCCGGGGCTGTCCCGGAGGCCGCGCTGGCTGCATTCGCGCTGCGGGTGCCGCGCGCGTTCATCGGCCGCATGCGCCATGGCGACCGCCACGACCCGCTGCTGCGCCAGGTCCTGCCGCTGGACGAGGAACTGCGCACGGTGCCCGGGTTCGGGCTGGACGCGGTCGGCGACGGCGCCGCGCGCGTGGCCCGCGGGGTGATCCACAAGTACCAGGGCCGCGCCCTGCTGGTAGCCACCGGCAGCTGCGCGATCAACTGCCGCTACTGTTTCCGCCGCCACTTCCCCTACGCCGAAGAGACCGCGGCAAGTGGCGGCTGGGCCGCCGCTGTCGATGCGATTGCCGCCGACCCGTCGGTGAGCGAGGTGATCCTGTCCGGCGGCGACCCGCTGGCACTCGCCACCCACAAGCTGGCTGAAGTCACCGACCGCCTGCGCGCCGTGCCCCACGTGCGCCGCCTGCGCATCCACACCCGGCTGCCGGTGGTGCTGCCGGAGCGCGTGGATGACGCCCTGCTGGCGTGGCTGTCCGCCCTGCCCTGGCCGGTGGCCATGGTGGTGCACGCCAACCACGGCAACGAATTCGACGCCAACGTGGACGCCGCCATGGCCGCGCTGCGCGGCACCGGGGCCACCCTGCTCAACCAGGCGGTGCTGCTGGCGGGGGTGAACGATTCGGTGGACGCGCTGGCCACCCTGTGCGAGCGCGGCTTCGATGCCGGCGTGTTGCCCTACTACCTGCACCAGCTCGACCGCGTCGCCGGCACCGCACATTTCGAGGTGCCCGACGCACGCGCCCGCGCACTGCATGCGGCGCTGGTGGCGCGCCTGCCCGGCTATCTCGTCCCCCGGCTGGTGCGCGAAGTCGCCGGCGATGCTTCGAAACGCGCGCTTTGATGCGCACTGTCGTGGACGCCAGGCGTCGGCGCATGGCATAACGCCGCTACCACGGAGACCCACATGTCCAAGAGCCAGGATGCCGCCCTGCGGTTGATGATCGTCGACGACAGCGTCGAAGCGGCCGAAGCCATCGTCAGCACGCTGCGCAATGCCGGCATCGCGGTGCGCCCGCTGCGGCCCGCATCGGCGGAGGAGTCCGCGACGACCATCGCCGGGCAGCCGATCGACGTGGTGGTCGCCGAACAGGCGTCGGTGACCGTGCCGCTCGGGACACTGATGCAGCAGGTGCTGGCGAGCGGCAAGGACCTTCCTGTGGTGGTGGTGGCCGGGGCCATCGACGAGGCCGGCTATGTCGAGGCGCTGTCCGCCGGGGTGCGCGCGGTCACCCTGCGCGAGCGGCCGCAACTGCTGCTGGCCGCGGTGCGCGACGCCTGGGCCGATGTCGAGGCCCGGCGCGCGCTGCGCCGGCTCGAAGGCCGCCTTCGCGAAACCGAGCGCCGCTGCGATGCGCTGATCGACTCCTCGCGCGAGCCGATCGCCTACATCCACGAAGGCATGCACATCCGCGCCAACCAGGCCTACCTGGAGATGTTCGGCTACGACGATTTCGAGGACGTCGAGGGCATGTCGCTGCTCGACATGGTCGCGCCGCAGCACATCGAAGGCTTCCGCCAGCTGCTCAAGGACCTCGCCCGTGGCGACGCCCCGCCGCCGCGCCACGAACTGGAGGCGCGCGACATCAACGGCAACGCCTTTCCCGCGGCCATGGAGTTCACCCAGGCGCAGTACGAGGGCGAACCCTGCCTGCAGGTCATCTTCCGCCGCCAGGACGTGTTCGACCCGGAACTGGCGCTGGAGATCGAGGAGCTGCGCCAGCGCGACCAGGCCACCGGGCTGTTCAACCGGGCGACGTTCCTGCGCGCGCTGGAGGATGCCGTCGACGCGGTCTCCCAGGGCAGTGCGCAGCACGGCCTGCTGCTGGTCGAGCCCGACCACTACCAGCACCTGCTCGCCGATATCGGCCTGGATTCCGCCGATGGGCTGCTCGCCGCAGTAGGCGCGCGCCTGCAGTCGGTCATTGCTGTCGAGAGTGACGATGCAATCACCGCGCGCTTCGGCGAGCACACGCTTGCCGTGCTGTTGCGCAACAGCGACCACACCCGCACCCAGGCCATCGCCACGCGCGTGCTGGAGGCCTTTGCGGCCGAGCTGTTCGACATCGGCGAGCGCTCCAGCGTGATCACGGCCAGCATTGGCGGCGTACAGGTCGGCGAAAAGATCGCCAGCGTCAGCCAGGTGCTGGCCAAGGCGACCGAAGGCGTCGCCTCGGCCAACGGCACCGGCGGCAACCGCCTGGAGCTGTTCGACGCCAGCGCGGTCGACCGCGCCGAGGAAGAGCACGTCCAGGCCTGGGTGACCCGCCTGCGCGACGCGCTGGACAACGAGGGATTCGTGCTGCACTACCAGCCCGTGATCAGCCTGCAGGGCGATACCGGCGCGGTCTACGAGGCCTTCCTGCGGCTGAAGGGTGCCGACGGCGAACTGATCAAGCCGCTGACCTTCCTGCAGATCGCCGAGGAGCACGGTCTGCTCTGGGAGATCGACCGTTACGTGGTGGGCCACACCATCAAGGTGATCGGCGAGCGCATCCGCGCCGGCCGCCCGACCACGCTGCTGGTCAAGGTGAGCCAGGCGTCACTGGCCGACGACAGCCTGCCCCGCTTCATCGGCGAGCAGCTGCTTGCCCATGGCGTGCCCGGCGAGTACCTGGTGCTGGAGTTGCCCGAGGCCAAGGTGTTCACCCACCTCAAGGCGGCGCAGGCGTTCGCCGCCGCCATCGGACGCCTCGACTGCCGGATCGCACTGGAGCACTTCGGTGCGGGCCTGGATTCGTTCCAGCTGCTGGCGCACCTGAAGCCGAACATGCTGAAGATCGATCCGGGCTTCACCGAGGAGCTGGCCAAGAGCCCCGACAACCAGCAACGCGTCCGCGAGATCGCCGGCAAGGCCCGCGAGCTCGGCATCCAGACCATGGCCGAGTTCGTCAGCGATGCGGCGACGATGTCGGTGCTGTTCGGCACCGGGGTGGATTACGTGTCCGGGCACTTCCTGGCGCCGTCCGGGCCGGACATGGGTTACGACTTCGAATAAGACGGGGACTTTCGCGAGGCCACGGTCCGGCTGGAGGCTGCAGGCCGCAAGCTTCGCTGGCGTTCCGAGGCGTGCTTTCGCGAGGCCACGGCCCGGCTGGGGTCACAGGCCCGCAAGCTTCGCTGGCGTTCCGAGGCGTGCGCTTGCGGGCCTGTGACCCCAGCCTCCTCGTGATCCTGCTGCAGTGAGGAGAGTGGCTTGGACGGGACAGCGCTCTTGACGTAATGGCGTACGACGTCTCGCGCAACCACACTCCGCCATAAACCTGCACGTCGCCGCGCGCTGCAAAGGCTGTCCGCGCATGTCGGCACGCGCACGCCTCGGAACGCCAGCGAAGCGTGTCGGCATGCGCGGACAGCCGTCGCGAAGACCCACGGCGCGTGCCAACAACCCGCCACGGCCCAACACCGGCTGGCCGCGCATGCCGGCATTCGCACGCCTCGGAACGCCAGCGAAGAATGCCGGCATGTGCGGGCAGCCGCCGCCAGAACCCACGGCGCGCCCCAACAACGCGCCACAGCCCACCACAGGCTGACCGTGCCGCTGCCTCAGGCCAGCGAGCTCAGGCCAGGAAGCCTTGCTGCAGCGCGGCCTTGCCGTCGATGCTGCCGGCTTCGAGCGCACGGATGCGTTCTTCCAGCGGCGGGTGGCTCATCATCAACCGGCGCAGGCCGTGGGCCACGCCGCCGCTGATGCCGAACGCCGCGACCTGCTTGGGCAGCGTGTTGGCGCCCTGGTTGAGCGACAGGCGCCTGAGCGCGGCGACCATCTTGTCGCGGCCGGCGAGCGCCGCGCCACCGGCGTCGGCCCGGAACTCGCGGTGGCGCGAGAACCACATCGCGATCAGGCTCGCGAACAACCCGAACACCAGGTCGAGCGCGAACACGATGGCGTAGTACGCCATGCCGCCGCCGCCTTCCCGGCCATTGCTCAGGTAGCCATCCACCGCGCGCCCGACCACCCGCGCAAGCACGATCACGAACGTGTTCAGCACCCCCTGCAGCAGCGCCATGGTCACCATGTCGCCGTTGGCCACGTGGCTGATCTCGTGCGCCAGCACGGCCTCGGCCTCGCCATGGTCCATCGAACGCAGCAGCCCGGTCGACACCGCGACCAGCGCGTTGTTGCGGCTCGCGCCGGTCGCGAAGGCGTTGATCTCCGGCGCCTCGTACACGGCCACTTCGGGCATGCCGATGCCGGCGGCCTGCGCCTGGCGGGCGACGGTGTCCACCAGCCAGCGCTCGGTCTCGTTGCGCGGCTGGGTGATGACGTGCAGCCCGGCGGCGCGCTTGGCCACCCACTTCGACGACAGCAGCGAGATCAGCGAACCGCCGAAGCCGAACAGCAGCGCCATCACCAGCAACCCGCCCATCGACTGCGGGTTGATGCCGAACACGGACATGATGATGCTGAGCAGCGCGAGCACTGCCAGGTTGGTGGCAAGGAAAAGAGCGACGCGCTTGAGCATGGCGGGTGTCCTGGGATGACGCGGGGATAACGTGCAAATTGTGGCCATGCACGCTTAAATTCAAGCCGACGCCCAGGTTGCCGCCCGTGCCCAGCCAGCCACCCGATCCACCGTCGCGGCCGCCGTACCGCGGCCGCTTCGCACCCTCGCCCACCGGCCCCCTGCATTTCGGCTCACTGCTGGTGGCCTTCGGCAGCTGGCTGCTGGCGCGCCGCGCCGGCGGCGAGTGGCTGGTGCGGGTGGAGGACGTCGACCCGCCGCGCGAGGCGGTTGGCGCCGCACGCGCGCAACTGCGCACCCTGGACGCGTTCGGCCTGCACCCGGATGGCGCGGTGGAGTACCAGTCGCGGCGCGGGGCGCTGTACGCGGCGGCGCTGGCGCGCCTGGCCGAGGCCGGCCTGGCATTCGAGTGCCACTGCAGCCGTGCAGACCTGGTCGCCAGCGGCGGAATCCACCGCCGCTGCGTGTCCGGCGCACGACGTGCCGATCCCGCGATGCGGCTGCGCGTGCCCGACGGCACGCGCATCGCATTCGACGACGGCGCGCACGGCCGCATCGTCCAGGATGTCGCGCGCGAGGTCGGCGACTTCGTGCTGCGCCGCGCCGACGGCCCCTGGGCGTACCAGCTTGCCGTGGTCGTCGACGATGCCGCGCAGGGCATCACCGACATCGTGCGCGGCGCCGACCTGCTCGACTCCACCCCGCGCCAGTTGCTGCTGCAGCAGGCGCTGGGCCTGCCGCGGCCACGCTACCTGCACCTGCCGCTGGTGCTCGGCGCCGATGGCCGCAAGCTGTCGAAATCGCTGCACGCGATGCCGGTCGATGACGCCCGCCCGCTGCCGGCGCTGCGTGCCGCGTGGCGCGCGCTGGGCCAGGACCCGTGCGCGTTGCCACCACGGGCCGCGCTCGCACCGTTCCTGGCCGCGGCGGTGGCGGCGGTCGATCCCGCCCGCATCCCGCAGGCGCCGGTGGCCATCGCCGCATTGCACAACGGCCCCGCAATGGATGGCGCATAGAATCCGCGGCAACGGACGCGTCGGGCGTCCATGCAACGGGGAGCGCGGACATGCAAGGACGGGTGGCATTGGTGACCGGCGGGACCGGCGGCATCGGCACGGCGATCTGCAAGCGGCTGGCGGACGCGGGCTACCGCGTGGCCACCAACTACCGCAACGAGGAGCGCGCGAAAGCGTGGCAGCAGGAGATGCGTGCCCAGGGTTGCGAGGTGGCGCTTGCGCGCGGCGACGTGTCCAGTGCCGAAGACGCGGCCGCCATGGTGCGCGACGTGGAGGCGCAGCTCGGCCCGGTCGACATCCTGGTCAACAACGCCGGCATCACCCGCGACGGCACCTTCCACAAGATGACCGCCGAGCACTGGAACGAGGTCATCGACACCAACCTCAACTCCTGCTTCAACGTCACCCGCGCGGTGATCGAGGGCATGCGCGAGCGCAAGTGGGGCCGCATCATCCAGATCAGCTCGATCAACGGCCAGAAGGGCCAGTACGGCCAGGCCAACTACGCCGCCGCCAAGGCCGGCATGCACGGCTTCACGATTTCGCTGGCGCAGGAAAACGCGCGGTTCGGCATCACCGTCAACACCGTGTCCCCGGGCTACATCGGCACCGACATGGTGATGGCGGTGCCCGAGGCCGTGCGCGAGAAGATCGTCGCCCAGATCCCCACCGGCAGGCTGGGCCGCCCCGATGAAATCGCCTACGCGGTGGCATTCTTCCTGCCTGACGAAGCCGCCTGGATCACCGGCGCCAACCTCTCGGCCAACGGCGGCCAATACATGGGCTGGTGAACGCGGCGGCGCCCTCCGGGCGCCGGTTGCAAGCCCTGCTGCACTGCGCCATGCTGCGGGCAAGTCCCGTTTTCAGAGCGCCTGCTCCATGGCCATGCGCGTCATCAAGAAGTATCCCAACCGCCGTCTCTACGACACCGAGATCTCGAGCTACATCACCATCGAGGACGTCCGGCAGCTGATCGTCGACGGCGAGGACTTCGAGGTCCGCGACGCCAAGAGCGGCGACGACCTGACCCGCCAGGTGCTGCTGCAGATCATCACCGAGCACGAGCAGGACGGGCAGCCGATGCTGTCCACCGAGTTGCTCAGCCAGATCATCCGCTTCTACGGCGATTCCCTGCAGGGCTTCATGGGGACCTACCTCGAGCGTTCGATGCATACGTTCCTCGAGCAGCAGCAGCAGTTCCGCCAGCAGATGGGCGGGATGCTCGGGCAGACGCCGTGGGCGATGGTGAACCAGCTCACCGAGCGCAACATGGCGATGTGGCAGGAGCTGCAGAAGAGCCTCGTCGCCGGTGTGGCGCACCCGTCCGGGGAGCCGGCCGGCAAGGCGGACAAGACCGACAGCACCGCCGCCGGCAACCAGAAGCCACGCGGCAAGTGAGCGCCACCATGGGGAAACGCGTTGCCGTCGTCACCGGCGGCATCGGCGGGCTGGGCACGGCCATCTGCCGGACGCTCGCCGCGTCGGGCCAGCGCGTGATCGCCGCCGACCTCGGACGCGATGCCGCACGTGTCGAAGCCTTCGAAGCCGCGGTCGCCGGGCTGGACGTGGCCTTCATGCCGCTGGATGTCACCGATTTCGACGCCTGCGGCGCCCTGGTGGCCAGCGTCGAGTCCGGCGAAGGCCGCCTGGACGTACTGGTCAACGCCGCCGGCATCACCCGCGACGGCACGCTGCGCAAGATGGATCGCAGCCACTGGGATGCGGTACTGTCGGTGAACCTGGATGGCGTGTTCAACATCTGCCGCCATGCGCTCGAGGGCATGACGGCTCGCGGCCATGGCCGTATCGTCAACATCAGTTCGGTGAACGGGCAGACGGGCCAGTTCGGGCAGACCAACTACGCCGCCGCCAAGGCCGGCATGCACGGCTTCACCATGGCCCTGGCGCGCGAAGTTGCGCGCAAGGGCGTGACCGTCAACTCGGTGTCACCCGGCTATTGCGAAACCGCGCTGGTGATGGCCATCCCCGAAGACATCCGCGCCGGCATCGTCGACCAGGTGCCCGTCGGCCGCCTCGGCCGCCCCGACGAGATCGCCCGCACCGTCGCCTTCCTCGCCGCCGAGGACGCCGGCTACATCACCGGCGCCAACATCCCCGTCAACGGCGGGATGTTCATGAGCTTCTGATCTGCCCGGAAAGCCTTCTTGCCGCGGATCTACGCGCATTCAGCGCGCGGCCGTAGCCCCCTGCGGGCAGAAGCGTTTCTGGTATTCCATCGCCTTGGGCATCAGCGACTGCAGGTTCTCGATGCGCGTGCCGGGATTGGGATGCGTGGACGAGAACTCCGGCGGGGCTTCGCCGCCACTGGACGCGCTCATGCGCTCCCACAGCGGCACCGCTTCCTGCGGGTCGTAGCAGGCGGCGGCGGCGAGCATCAGGCCGACCACGTCGGCTTCGGTCTCGTGCTTGCGCGCGTACGGCAACAGGTAGCCGTAGCCCATCGCGGCCATCACCATCTGCTGCTGCTGCGGGTCCATGCCGCTCATCGCGCCCGCCATCTGCCCGACCTGGGTCAGCTTCTGCTGCGCCATGCGCTGCGCACCGTGGCGCAGCAGGGCGTGGGCGATCTCGTGGCCCATCACCACCGCCATCGCATCGTCGTTCTGCGCCACCGGCACCAGGCCCGTGTACACCGCCATCTTGCCGCCGGGGAGGCAGAAGGCATTCGCCTGCTCGGACTGGATGACATTGACGTCCCACTCGAAGCCGGCCGAGAAGCCCGGCGCCTGCTGCCCGTTTTCCGCCGCCAGCGCCGCCTCCACTTCAGGCACCTTGGCGATCAGCCGCTGCGCGATTTCGCGGATCTCGCGCGCGATCGGCAGGTTGGGGTCCACCGGCCGTTCGGTCGACAGGATTTCCTCGTAGGCCTGCAGGCCCAGCGCCTTTTCGTCCTCGATCGACAGCGACTTGTCGATCAGCACCTTCTCGCCGGTCACCGGGTCGACGGTCTGGTTGGAGAAGTAGTAGTAGGCGCCATAGCCGAGGAAAGCGATCAGGATCAGGATCCTGGGATTGAAGCCGCGACGCGGCGACGACTGGCGCTGCTGTTGACGTCCCAACGGGTCCTGACGCATTCGCCTTGCTCCTGCCCTGGTTTCAGATGTCGCGCGCGACGCGGAACCCCACGCGCGCATTGGTGTTGTCGACCGGTGCCGGTGCGCGCCAGGCGCTGCGCGTCTGCACCGGCGAGCTCGCCCAGGCACCGCCGCGCACCACCTGCGTGCGGCAACCCGGATTCACCCAGGCCGCGCCGTCACCAGGAGCCCGCCGATAGCTGTCATGCCAGCAGTCGGCGACCCATTCGCTGACATTGCCCGCGAGGTCGTGAAGACCGAATGCATTTGCCGAGAAACTCCCCACCGGCGCGGGACCCCAGTGGCCGTCTTCGTAATCGGCGAACGCGTTGCTCCAGCTGCGCCCACCCGGCGAGCGGTCGCCGGCCCCGGTGAGGTTGCCAGCGCCGGGGGGAGGCGCGGCGTCGCCCCACGGGTACTGGCCACTGCCACCGGCGCGCAGCGCGTACTCGAATTCCGCCTCGCTCGGCAGACGGTAGCGCTGGCCCGTCACTGATGCCAACCAGTCGGCATAGGCCTGCGCGTCGCGTGCACTGACGTGCACCACCGGCAACACCCCATCGGCGGGCGCGCCTGAAAAATCGGTGCGCCAGTCAGCCTTGCTGCGGCGCACGAAGTTGCCGCTGCGCTCGTCGTAGCTCATCGAGAACCCGCGCCGCTCGGCCCGGCTGCGATGACCGGTGGCCTCGACGAACCTGCGGAACTCCGCCACGGTCACCTCGTGCCGTGACAGCGCGAAGCCGCGATCGAAGCGCAGGTTGCGGCTCGGGCGCTCGCTGTCTTCCGCATCCCGGTCATCGGCTCCGGCACCCATGGTGAAGCCGCCGTGCGGCACCACCACCATCTGCGGTCCGCGCCCACCGCCGGCGGCATCGGTGAACCGCTGGCCGGGCCGGAAGCTGCCGTAGTGCACCGCCAGGTCGATGCGCTCGCGCAACTCGACCACCGCCGGATCGCCGGGCGCGGCCAGGGTGAGCATCTGCGCCAGGCGGGTGCGCGCGCGCTCGATGCCGTCGGCGGCATGCAGCGCGGCCATCGCCTCGTCGCGCAGGGCCAGCACGCGCGCACGGCGCATGGTGGCCACGCGATCGCGCGCATCGGGGATCGTGGCACTGCCCTCGCGCACCTTGGACGCATGCGCAAGCCAGGCCTCGGCGGCGTCGAAATCGCCCTTCGCCGCGGCGTCTTCGGCGCGCCGGATCAGCGCACTCTCGACCGCGGCCAGGGTCTGCATGGCGCGCGGCTGGCCTTTGGACAGGGCGAGCACCTCGCGCACGCGGGCCAGCGCGCCGCCACCGTCTTCGCCGAGCCGCCCGGCGCGCAGTTCACCTTCGGCGGTGCGGTTGAGCTCCCACAGCTGTTCGGCACGGTCGACCTTCGCCAGGTACCCGCGCACCGCCTTGTCAGCCGGACGCAGGCTGCGCGCGACCGCAGCGACCTGCTGCGCGCGGCGCAGGGCCGCGATGTCGTCGCCGGCACCGGCCAGCGCCTGGTCGCCCTGCGCGAGCAGGTCCTGCAGCGCGCGATCCAGGCCGGCCCGCGCCGTGCGGTCGTCGCCATCGCGGTCCAGGATGGCGAGATACAGCGGTATCGCCGATCCCGGACCGGCATCGAGGTCGCCGGCTTCAAGCGCCGCCTGCGCGCGCGCACGGGTCACTGCCATGTCTTCGTCGTCTTCAGGCAGGTCCACGTGCGGCGCGCGCCACGTCAGGCGCTCGGCGATGCCGTCATCACCCGTGATGGTGACGCTGCCATCGCCGGTGGCGGCGCCGGCGGCATCGGCGTTGGGATCGGTGTCACCGGCGTCGCGGTTGCAGGCGGCCAGCAGCGCGACCGCCAGCGTGACCAGGGCGATGACGGGCGCACGGCAACGTGGGCGGGCGGAGGCTGGGCGCGGGGCATTCACGGGCGCCAGATTACGGCAAGCGGCCGCATCCGCGCAGCGGCCCGCGCCGCTGGGCGCCTGTGACGGCGTTTGCCGACCATGCCGCGTGGTCGGTAAGCTGGCGCCGATGGACCAAGACTTCACCTGGATTGCCGAGCCGGCCGCCCTGCTCGCCCGCTTCGAAACACGCCCCGCCCGCATCGGCCTGGATACCGAGTTCATCCGCGAACGCACCTGGTGGCCGCAACTGGCCCTGGTGCAGATCGCCGTGCACGACGAGATCCTGCTGGTCGACACACTGGCACCCGGCACCTGCGAGGCGCTGCGCCCGATCCTGCTGGATCCCGCGATCACCAAGGTGATGCACAGCGCCAGCGAGGACCTGATCGCATTCCGCCGCGCCTGCGACGCCGTGCCCGAGGGCCTGTTCGACACCCAGGTCGCGGCGGCGATCGGCGGGGTGGCCGCCGGTGCCGGCTACCAGAAGCTGGTGGCGGAGATCCTCGGCGTGACGCTGTCCAAGGGCGAGACGCGTTCCGAATGGCTGCGGCGGCCGCTGTCCGATGCGCAGCTGGCCTATGCCGCCGATGACGTGCGCCACCTGTTCGCCCTGCATGACCATCTGCGCGAGCGCCTCGAAGCGCTCGGGCGCATGGACTGGTTGAAAGAGGACTGCGCGCGCATGCGCGACACCGCGTGCAGCGACCCCCTGGAGCGCTGGCCACACTTGCCGATCCGCGCCGCGCAATACCTCGACGGCGATGGCCAGCGCCGCCTGCTGCGCCTGCTGCGCTGGCGCGACGCCTGGGCACGCGAGCACGACCGGCCGCGCACCTGGGTGCTGGACAACGATCTCGCCGCCGGCATCGCCCGCGCCAATCCCGCGGATACCGGTGCGCTGAAGCAGCTGCTCGATGCCCACCCCAAGGCGCCGCGCAAGCTGGGTGCCGAACTCTGGACCGCCCTGGGCACGCCGCTTGCCGACGAGGCCGACGCGCCTCCGATCCGCACCGAGGAGCGCGACAAGGCCGCCGTGCGCCGCCTGCAGGACGCCGTGGCCGCGCGCAGCGCCGAACTCGGCCTTCCCGATGGCGTGCTCGCCTCGCGGCGTCGCCTGGAATCGCTGCTCGACGACGGCGACTGGTCGGTGCTGGGCGGCTGGCGCCGGGAGCTGCTGGCACCCACGCTGGCGCCATTGCTCGCCGGCGCCACGCAGGGTTTGCCGAGCGGCGGAAGCACCGTATAGAATCCGCGGATCGTGGGGCGGTAGCTCAGCTGGGAGAGCGTCGCGTTCGCATCGCGAAGGTCAGGGGTTCGATCCCCCTCCGCTCCACCACGATTCCAGACGCCCGACCGGCAACGGTCGGGCGTTTTTCTTTTTGCCGGCACCGTGCGCGGCGTGCCAAAATCGCGGGTTGCAGCCCCCGTAGCTCAGCTGGATAGAGCGTCCCCCTCCTAAGGGGAAGGTCGTGCGTTCGAATCGCGCCGGGGGCACCACTCTCATCGCATCGACGGACGGTCGCCCCTGGGCCCGCCGCCGCGGCGCACGATCGCAGGAGCCTGCCATGTCCCACCCCGTCCTCACCGCCCTCGGCCTGTCGGCCCACGAGTCCGGCACCTTCCTTGGTGGCGGCGAATGGTCGAAGACCGCCGATGCCGGTGTGCTCGAGCCGGTCAATCCGAGTACTGGCGAGGTGCTGGCCAAGGTCAATGCGACCTCGCAGGCCGACTACGAACTGATCGTCGAGCGCGCGCAGGCCGCCTTCAAGGTCTGGCGCACCACGCCCGCCCCGCGCCGCGGCGAAGCCATCCGCCTGTGCGCCGACGCACTGCGCGCGCACAAGGACCAGTTGGGCTCGCTGGTCGCGCTCGAAATGGGCAAGTCGAAGCCGGAAGGCGATGGCGAGGTCCAGGAGATGATCGACATCGGCGACTTCGCCGTCGGCCTGTCGCGCCAGCTGTACGGCCTGACCATGCATTCCGAGCGCCCGGGCCACCGCATGTACGAGCAGTGGCATCCGCTGGGCATCGTCGGCATCATCTCGGCGTTCAACTTCCCGGTCGCGGTCTGGGCGTGGAACTCGTTCATCGCCGCGGTCTGTGGCGACATCTCGATCTGGAAGCCCTCGGGCAAGACCCCGCTGTCGGCGATCGCGTCGATGCGCATCTGCAACGAGGCGCTGGCCAAGGCCGGCTTCCCCGACCTGTTCTTCCTGTTCAACGATGCCGGCAACGACCTCGCCGAGCGCTTCGTGGACGACAAGCGCATCGCGCTGGTGAGCTTCACCGGCTCCACGCGCGTCGGCCGCCAGGTCGGTGAGCGCGTCGCGCGCCGCATGGGCCGCTCGCTGCTGGAACTGGGCGGCAACAACGCGATCATCGTCGACGAGACCGCGGACCTCGCGCTCGCCATCCCGGCGATCGCCTTCGGCGCCGTCGGCACCGCCGGCCAGCGCTGCACCAGCACCCGCCGCGTGTTCATCCACGAGTCGATCTTCGACGAGGTGCTGGGCAAGCTGAAGACCGCCTACGCGCAGGTCGAGAAGAAGATCGGCGACCCGACGGATGCCGCCAACCTGATGGGCCCGCTCAACAGCCAGTCCGCGGTCGACGCCTTCCTGGCGGCGATCGAGCAGGCCAAGGCCGCCGGCGGCAAGGTCGAGAGCGGCGGCACCGCGCTCACCGACCGCAAGGGCTTCTTCGTGCTGCCGACCATCATCACCGGCCTGGCCAACAGCGCCGAGGTGGTGCAGACCGAGACCTTCGCGCCGATCCTGTACGTGATGAAGTACTCGCAGCTCGACGAGGCGATCGCCATGCAGAACGATGTGCCGCAGGGCCTGTCGTCGTCGATCTTCACCACCAACCTCAAGCGCGCCGAGGCGTTCCTGTCGGCGGCCGGTTCGGACTGCGGCATCGCCAACGTCAACATCGGCACCTCGGGCGCCGAGATCGGCGGGGCGTTCGGCGGCGAGAAGGAAACCGGCGGCGGGCGCGAGTCCGGCTCCGACGCCTGGCGCGCCTACATGCGCCGCCAGACCAACACCATCAACTACTCGGACGCGCTGCCGCTGGCCCAGGGCATCAAGTTCGATATCTGAGGACGCGATGTACGGGTTGGCACGGCCTTTCCTCTTCGCACTCGAGCCGGAACGTGCACACCGGCTCGGCCTGGCGTCCATGGAGGCGCTGCACCGCATGCGGCTGCAGCGCGTGCTCGGCGCCCGGCCGCGTCAGTTTCCGACGCGCGCCTTCGGCCTGGATTTCCCCAACCCCGTGGGTCTTGCCGCGGGGCTGGACAAGAACGGCGAGCACATCGATGCGCTGCTCGCGCTGGGCTTCGGCTTCGTCGAGATCGGTACGGTTACGCCGCGCCCGCAGCCCGGCAACCAGGCACCGCGCATGTTCCGGCTGCCGCAGTACCGTGCGCTGATCAACCGGCTGGGCTTCAACAACCACGGCGTGGATGCGCTGGTGCGCAACGTGGAGCGCGCCACTCGGCGCGGTGGCCTGCTCGGCATCAACATCGGCAAGAACAAGGACACCCCGAACGAATCCGCGGCAGTCGACTACCTGCATTGCCTGGAGCGCGTCTACCCGCTCGCCGACTACGTGACGGTCAACATTTCATCGCCCAATACCGCGGGCCTGCGCGAACTGCAGGAAGAACAGTCGCTGCGGCGGCTGGTCGGCGAGCTGCGCGAGGCGCAGGAGCGGCTGGCCGCGCGCCATGGCCGCCGCGTGCCGCTGCTGGTGAAGGTGGCACCCGACCTCAGCGACGAGGACATCGACGCCGCCGCGCGCGTGCTTGGTGACCTCTCGGTCGACGGCGTGATCGCGACCAACACGACCGTGTCGCGCATCGCCGTGCAGGGCCATCGGCATGCGGCCCAGGCGGGCGGTCTGTCCGGCGAGCCGCTGATGAACAAGTCGACCGCGGTGCTGCGCATGTTGCGCACGCGGTTGCCCGACGGCATCCCGCTGATCGGCGTTGGCGGAGTGATGTCCGGCGCCGATGCGGCCAAGAAGACCGCGGCCGGGGCGACCCTGGTGCAGCTCTACACCGGGCTGGTGTATCGCGGACCGCGCCTGATCGGCGAGTGCGTGGAGGCCATCCGCCGCCGCAAGGAAGCCCCCAGCCGCGGAAACCTGCCCAACCTGTGAGCGCCACGCCGATCGACGCCCCGCACGCCGTGCGCTGGACACGCGACGCCGACCTGGCCGATCGCACCACGTTCCGCGTGCCCGCGCGCGCCGCGTGGCTGGTCGAGGTGGACGACGCCGCCGCCCTGCCCCTTGTACTCGCCGACCCGCGGATCGCCGACGGCGAACTGCTGGTGCTCGGTGGCGGCAGCAACCTGCTGTTCGCGGCGAACCTCGATGGCGTTGCCCTGGCCATGTGCGACAGCGCGATCGCCGTGATCGACGGGGACGCGGACACGGACACGGACACGGTCATCGTGCGCGCCGGCGCCGGTCGCGGTTGGCACGAGTTCGTGCGCGACACGCTCGCCCTCGGGCTGTCGGGGCTGGAGAACCTGTCCCTGATCCCGGGCACGGTGGGCGCCGCGCCGATCCAGAACATCGGCGCCTACGGCGTCGAGATCGATCGCCGCGTGCACGCAGTCGAGGCCTGGGACCGCGACGCGGGCCGCCTGGTGCGGCTCGATCCCGCCGACTGCGGTTTCGCCTACCGCGACAGCCGCTTCAAGCGCGAACGCGCGCGCTGGATCGTCACCGCGGTGGAATTCGCGCTGTCGCGCACACCGCGGCTGGAACTCGGCTATGCCGGCATCGGCGAAGAGCTTGCAGCCATGGGCATCGCGTTGCCCACCCCGGCCGACGTGTCGCAGGCGGTGTGCCGCATTCGCCGGCGCAAGCTCCCGGATCCCGCCGTGCTCGGCAATGCCGGCAGCTTTTTCAAGAACCCGATCGTGCCGGCGACGCAGGCCGACGCGCTCCTCGCCGCGCACCGGGCGCTGCCGTGTTTCGCGGCCGGCGCCACCGACATGCGCAAGCTGTCGGCCGCATGGCTGATCGACGCCGCCGGCTGGAAAGGCCATCGCGACGGCGACGCCGGCGTGGCACCCGGCCACGCCCTGGTGCTGGTCAACCATGGCGCTGCCAGCGGTGGCCAGCTGCTCGCGCTGGCGCAGCGGATCGCCGCCTCGGTGCAGGCGCGCTTCGGCGTCGCGCTCGAGCCGGAGCCCCGCATCGTCGGCGCCGCGTGGTGAGCAACGCGCCCGCCAACCCGCAGTCACGCGCCGCCCTGCTGATGCTCGGCAGCACCACGTTCTTCGCCGCCATGGCGGTCATGATCCGCATCGCCTCGGCGGACCTCTCGACCGCCCAGATCGCGTTCTTCCGCAACCTGTTCGGCCTGCTGTTCCTGCTGCCGTTCCTGTTCCGCGGCGGCTGGCGCCTGCCGCGCACCGCGCAGCTGCCCCGCTACCTGGTGCGCTGCGCGATCGGCGTGGCGTCGATGCTGTGCGGCTTCTGGGCGCTGGGCAACCTGCCGATGGCGCAGGCGGTGGCGCTGTCGTATGCCACGCCGCTGCTCGCCACCGTGGCCGCGGTGTTCATCCTCGGCGAAACCGTGCGCATGCGGCGCTGGTCGGCGGTGGTGATCGGCCTGGTCGGCGTGCTGGTGATCGTGCGCCCGGGCAGCGAGGCCTTCAGCGCCGGCAGCCTGGTGGCGCTGGGCGGCGCCCTGCTTTCGGCGCTGGTGGCGATCCAGATCAAGCAGCTGTCGCGGGTGGACGCCGCCGACACCATCGTCTTCTACACCTACGTGTTCTGGGTGCCGATGTCGCTGCTGCCGGCGCTGTTCGCATGGCAGTGGCCGCAGGGCATCACCTGGCTGTGGCTGCTGCTGCTCGGTGCATTCGGCACCGGTGGCCAGCTGCTGTGGACCAGGGCACTGAAGATCGGCGAGGTGTCGGCGCTGCAGCCGATCAGCTTCATGCAATTGCCGCTGGTGGCGCTGGCGGCCTGGCTGCTGTTCGGCGAGGCGCCCACGCAGTGGACCCTGATGGGCGCCGGCATCATCCTGGGCGCCAACATCTACATCGCGCACCGCGAGGTGCAGCTGGCGCGACGCGCCGCGACCAGCGGCCCGGCCGGGGCGGCCAAGCCAGGCGAGTGACGGTGCGGACTGGCGCAACAGCAAAGGGCCCGGTTTCCCGGGCCCCTTGCCATCAAGACGCTGCGTGGAGCGGGGTCACTGCGTGACGGTAAGCGCCACGCGTGTCGCCTTCTTCGCCACCGCCGGGTCGTTGCTTGCGACGCAGGCGAAGCCCGAGTAGCTGCCCGCCGCCAGGCCGTTGCCCAGCAGCGTGGCGACCAGCGACTGCGAGCCGCCCGCGGCCAGCGAACCCGAGGCCGGGGTGACCGCGCCCAGCCAACTGGCGCCACACGCCACCTCGCCGTCGACCTGCAGGTCGAGCGAGGGGAACGCCACGTTGGCGGTCCACGCACCGCTGCCATCGCCGGCCACGTTGAGGCTGGCAAAGCCACCTTGCCCGGCGCTGCTGCCGTACCAGGCCCAGCGGTTGGCGAACGTGCCGGCGGTGTTGATCACCACCCAGTAGCGTCCGGGGGCCAGCGTGACGGACTGGCCGGCCGCCACCAGGTCCAGGCCGATGCGTCCACCCTCGACCAGCACGCCCGTGGCAAGCGCTGATCTGGAGTGCGTCCACACCGCGGCGCCCGGGTTGGTCTGCGGGTTGCCCGCCGGCATGCCGCCGGCGTCCGGGTAGATGCTCCAGCGCAGGTTCGGCGACGCCGTGGGGAGCGCCACGCCGCTGACGACGAATCCCTCGGCGGTGATCCTGGTGATGCGCGTGCTCGCGTCGACCGTGAAGTCATCACTGGAGAACTGGGCCAGCAAGCCACCCGCCGATGCCGGGTCGCTGTACTGGCTGGCGCGGAAGCCGCTGGTGGCCGTGCCGCGCCAGGTCTCGACCAGCCTGCTGATCGCATTGCCGGTGTTGTCGGCCGACCAGGCCAGCGCCGAGCCGCCGGCGTTGGTCATCGGCACCGTCACCGAGCCCTGGCCGCCCGCCGCAACACTGGCCTGCACCACGCCCGGCAGCACCAGTACCGGCGGCTGCACCGCCACGCCGATCGGCAGGTTCAGCACCGGATCCGCCTTGCCACCCTTCACGCCACTGGGCGCCAGGCGCAGGTTGCCGAAGCTCCAGCTGCCGTTGTTCGGCAGGTTGCCGCTGTCGATGGTCACCACGAACGTCACGCTGCCATTGGCCGGCACGCGCGCGAGGCTTGGCTGCACGCGCCCACGCAGGCCAGCCAGGCTTGCCGCCCAGATCTGGGTACGGCCGTCGACGTTGCGGAAGGTGCGGGTGAACGTGCATCCCCCGGCGCAGTTGCGGTCGGCCAGGCTTGGCAGGTTGAGCGTGGCGGGATCGCCACCCGTGGCCGGGTTGGCCGCGGCGTAGTTCAACGCGGTCTCATCGAGCACCAGGCCGGCGCGCACCGCCTGGTCCACGCGGATCCGGCCCGAACCCCGCGCGAACGGGTTGGCGGGCGTGACCTCGTTTTCGAGGAAGACCGTCGTGGTGGCGGTCATCGCCAGGGCCGACTTCACCTCGGAGACACTCCAGCCGGGACGCGCCTGGCGGACCAGGGCCGCGGCACCCGCCTGGTGCGGAGACGCCATCGACGTGCCGTTCATCAGGCCCACGGCGTTCTCCGAACCGCTGATCGTGGTCCCCGACACGGCGGCCAGGATGCCGTAGCCGGGTGCAGTGACGTCGGGCTTGATCAGGCTGAAGGTGCCTGCCGGGCCGCGCGAGCTGAAAGCGGCCAGCGCATCGGCGGTGTTGGGCAGCGGCGCCGCCGGAAAGCCGATGGTGGCGGTGGCCGCCGGGTTGGCCGCGTTGAAGTCACGCAGCGCGTTGCCCACCGCCTGCGGCACGCCGAACGCCGGCACGGTGGTGTCGGGCACCGAAGGCACCAGCACTTCCGGCAGGTTGTTGGCGATCACCACCGCCACCGCCCCCGCGGCGGACGCGGCATTGGTCTTGATGGTGAAGCTGCAGCCGCCACGGCGGACCACGGCGATCGCACCGTTGAAGGTGCCGGCCGGGTAACCCGCGCAGCCGTCGTCGACCGCATCGACGGTGGGGCTCACGCGCAGCGGCGTGCTGGCCGGGTACGCCACGGTGTGGCCCACGCCGTTGGCGCCGGTGGAGAGCTCGATGGCCGTCAGCGGCTCGGGCACGGTGCCCGGCCCGGTGACCTGCATCAGGAACGAGAAGCCCTCGCGCCCGTGGCGCGCCGCCGCGGTCGAGGACACCCATGGCTCCACGTGGCCAAGCGTGCCGGCTGCCGGACCGCTGTTGCCGGCCGAGGCCGCCACGAACACGCCCGCTTCCACCACGTTGAGGAAGGCCAGCGAGACCGCCTCGCCCCAGGGCTGCGCACCACCGCCGATGGAGTAGTTGATGACGTCGGCGACGCCGTCGATCACGATCTGGTCGATCGCCGCCACCGCCGACACGTTCGGGCACAGGCCCTGTCCGGTGGAGATGTTGGTGTAGCAGATGTCGAAGGCCACGATGCCGGCACGCGGCGCGACACCCGAGATCGACGCCTGCGCGCCGCTGATCGCGACCACGCGGCGATTGCCGGCGACCGTCGACGCGACGTGGCTGCCGTGCGAGTTGGTGTCGCCGAAGCCAGGCTCCTCGCGGAAACCCGGATTGCTGCAGGCATTGCCCGGCGCCGCGCACACGAAGTCGTAGCCGCCGATCAGCTTGTCGTTGCAGCGGCCCGCGTCGACGCCGCCGGGTGCGCAGGTGCCGAGGTAGTTGCCGCTGCCGAGCGGGTTGACGTGCACATGGCCGTCCACCGGGTCGACCGCCGCGAAGGACTGGCTGCCGAAGTTGATGCCCGAATCCAGGATCGCGGCCACCATGCCTTCGCCCTGGAACGCGCCGCCGGCGGCGCTGCCGGACCACACGGCCGGTGCGCCGATATGGCCCGGACCGGTGTCGGTGTCGAGCGCGTACTCGCGATAGCCCTCGACCAGCCTGACGTCCGGCATGCGGCCCACCTTCGCCGCCTCCGAAGCCGTCAGCGTGACCACGATGCCGTTCACCGCGTGCTGCATGCGATGCCCGACCTGCAGGCTGCGGCCGAGCGCGCGGCTGATGTCGGACTCGCGCGCGGCCTGGCGGCTGCGCAGGTAGTCTACGTAGGCACCGGCCTGGCGGCTGGCGGCGTCGAGGCGTCCGCCCGCGCTGCGCGCCGGGGCCGCGATTCCGCGCACATCGCCGCGGTAGCTGGCCAGGGCGGGCTCGTTGAACAGCACGATGTGCGGTTCCGCGGCTTCCTTTGGCGCGCGCGCCGCGGTGCCCGCGACGGGCCCGGCCCCGAGGGACGTGGCCTGCGTGGTCGCGGGTGTCGCGAGCCTGGATTTCACTCCGATGGCGGCGGCGGCGGCGGCCGACACCACGATGGCGACGGCGACTGCCGCCACCACTGCTGGCTTCGTGGTCATGTCATCTCCCCTGGAACGTGGTCTGGATACGTGTGTGTTTCGACACTCGTCCACGCAGCCGGTGTTGATGCGACCCGGCCCATGTGGTGCCCCCCGGCAGCGGCTGGCCGTGCATGTCGCCACGGTCCACCGACGCCGAGCATCCTTCACTCCAGTGGCGGGGGCAAGCCCTTCCTGCCGACGCGCCCGGCCCCGTACTTGACAAGCAGCCAGGTCGCGGCCGTCCAGGCGAGCGCGGCTGTCCAGCCCGCGAGGATGTCCGACGGGTAATGCACGCCCAGGTAGACGCGCGACAGCCCGACCAGCAGCACGAAGCCGAGCATCGCCACCAGCACCGGCCAGCGCCAGCGCGTGTGCCAGCACAGCAGCACCAGTACCATCGCCAGCGTCATCGAACCCATGGCATGGCCGCTCGGGAAACTGAACGTGTGCTCGGGCGCGATCGCCTCCCACAACGTCGGGCGCTCGCGCGCGAAAGCCAGCTTGGCGGCCATGTTGAGCAGCGCGGAGCCCAGCAGCGCGACCCCTGCGAACAGCCCTTCGCGATGCCGCCGCGCCAGCGCCAGGCCGAGCACGAGCAGGATGTCCACCGGCACCACGCCCCACTCGTAGCCCAGCTTCGAAGCAAGCAGGAACAGCTGGTCCAGCCCTCCCGCCGCCGCCTCGCGCGCGAACAGCAGGATCGGCTCGTCAAAGGCGAAGGGCTCGCCCTCCAGCACTTCGTCGGCGAGTTCCGCGAAGCCCCACAACGGCAGCAGCAGGCCCACGAACACCAGCACCAGCCGCCAGCCATGGCGCTGCAGGAAGCCGGCACCGAAGCGGGCATCCGACAACAGGTTGGCGAGCGCCTCAGTCGGCGTGCGCGGCGCGGCCATAGCGTCGGTCGACGTAGCTGTCGATCAGGTCGACGAATTCGCCGGCGATGTTGCCGCCGCGCAAGGTCAGCGCCTTCTCGCCGTCGATGAACACCGGCGCCGAGGGCGCCTCGCCCGTGCCAGGCAGCGAGATGCCGATGTCGGCATGCCGCGACTCGCCCGGCCCGTTGACCACGCAGCCCATCACCGCCAGCGTCATGTGCTCGGCGCCCGGATGGCTGATCTTCCACTCCGGCATCTTCGCGCGCACGTGTTCCTGCACCACCTGGGCCAGTTCCTGGAAGAACTCCGACGTGGTGCGGCCGCAGCCCGGGCAGGCGGTGACCATCGGCGTGAACGCGCGCAGGCCCATGGTCTGCAGCAGTTCCTGCGCCACCACCACCTCCTGCGTGCGCGGCGCACCCGGTTCGGGCGTGAGCGAGATGCGGATGGTGTCGCCGATGCCTTCCTGCATCAGCACCGCGAGTGCGGCGCTCGACGCCACGATGCCCTTGCTGCCGATGCCGGCCTCGGTAAGCCCGAGGTGCAACGCGAAATCGCTGCGCACCGCCAGGTCGCGGTACACCGCGATCAGCTCCTGCACGCCGCTCACCTTGCAGCTCAGCACGATCCTGTCGGGGCCCAGGCCCAGCTCAACCGCGCGCGTCGCCGAATCCAGCGCCGAGCGGATCAGCGCCTCGCGCAGCACACGCCCGGCATCCCAGGGCGCGGCGCGCAGCGCGTTCTCATCCATCAGCGCGGCGGCCAGCGACTGGTCCAGCGACCCCCAGTTGACCCCGATGCGCACCGGCTTGCCGTAACGCGTCGCAAACTCGATGAGTTGCGCGAACTGCGTATCGCGCTTGCGGCCGAAGCCGACGTTGCCCGGGTTGATGCGGTACTTCGCCAGCGCCTCCGCGCATGCCGGCTCCGCGGCCAGCAGCTGGTGCCCGTTGTAGTGGAAGTCGCCGACGATCGGCACCTCGATGCCCATCATCGCCAGCTTCTCGACGATCCGCGGCACCGCCGCCGCCGACTCGGCATTGTTCACGGTGACCCGAACCAGCTCCGATCCCGCCCGCCACAGCTCGGCCACCTGCTTCGTGGTGGACGCGACATCGGCGGTATCGGTATTGGTCATCGACTGCACCACCACCGGCGCGTCGCCACCGACCAGCACGCTGCCCACCCGCACCTGCCGCGTGGCGCGCCGCGGCGCCGGGCCGAATGCCCACTCTTCAAGGCTGCCGGCGCTGCCGGCGTGACGGATGCTGGGAATGGCGTTCATTGCGGCATTTTAGTCCCTGCCGCCGTGATTGTTCCGGGGCCTTCACTTGGTTGGTCTTGGCGGAGGATGTACGGGTACTCCGCCGGCTGGTCCCCGCTGCATGGGTCATGGCAGGTCGGGAGATGGGCGGGTACTGCGCGGCGGTCCCGCAGCGCGGGCCCTTGAGGCCGGCTGCGTACCCGTACACCCTCCGCTGCCACCGGCGCTGCGGCTTGGGGGAAAGCGTCGCGCTGGCCGCCTCATCCCGGTGGCTGCAGGACCGCGTCGTCGGGGCAGCGCGGCTCTTGCTCTCCCTGCGGCCGCCAGAAGCGCGCCATGGCGGGTTGGTGGGTGCGTAGTGGGCCTAAAGACCCCCGCTGCGACCAAAGCCCCGAGGAAACACCCGCCAGTCCGAAAGGGGGTCAGCCCACGGAGTACCCACCAACCCGCCAGCCAGCCAGCCAGTCAGCCAACGGTGCTGTTCTTCCCACAAACCGCGGAAGGCCAGCCCGCCCACAGTGCCCAGGCCCGCCGCCCGCGCACGGTATCCTGCCCACATGCCTGCCGCGTCCGAAAACATCCTTACCCCGAGCCAGCTCAACACCCTCGCCCGCAGCCTGCTCGAGGACGCCTTTCCGGTCGTGCTGGTCGAAGGCGAACTCGCCAACGTCTCCCGCCCCGCCTCCGGACACCTGTATTTCACCCTCAAGGACGCCCGCGCCCAGGTGCGCTGCGCCCTGTTCCGCCCCAAGAGCCAATGGCTGAAGTTCCAGCCCCGTGACGGCCTGAAGGTGATCGCCCGCGGCCGGCTCACGCTCTACGAAGCGCGTGGCGACTACCAGCTGATCCTCGACTCGCTCGAGGAGGCCGGCGAAGGCGCCCTGCGCCGCGCCTTCGAAGAACTGAAGGCACGCCTGCAGGCCGAAGGCCTGTTCGACGACGCCCGCAAGCGCCCGCTGCCCGCCTACCCCCGGCGCCTGGCCGTGATCACCTCCCCCTCGGGCGCCGCCGTGCGCGACGTCCTCAGCGTGCTTGCCCGGCGCTTTCCCCTGGTTGAAGTGGATGTCCTGCCGGTTCCCGTGCAGGGCGAGGCTGCCGCGGCTCAGATCCGCGCGATGCTCGAGCGCGCGGGGGCGAGCGGCCGCTATGACGTCCTCGTGCTGGCGCGCGGTGGCGGCTCGCTGGAAGACCTCTGGGCGTTCAACGACGAAGCCCTGGCACGCGCGATCGCCGCCTCGCCGGTCCCGGTGGTGTCCGCCGTCGGCCATGAGACCGACTTCAGCCTGGCCGACTTCGCCGCCGACCTGCGCGCACCGACGCCATCTGTGGCCGCCGAACTGCTGGTGCCCGACCGCGTCGACGTCGGCACCCGCTTGCGCGGCCTGCACCAGCGACTGGGCGCCCTGCACCTGCAGCAGCTGCGCAACGCCATGCAGCGCACCGACCGCGCCGCGCTGCGCCTGCACGCCGTGCGCCCGCAGGCGCGCCTGCAGGCGCTGGGGCAACGCCAGCAGGACGCGCTGCGCCGGCTGCAGGCCGCGTGGCGCGTGCGCGACGCCGAATGGCGTTCCGGCCTGCGCCACGCCGATGCCGTGCTGCGCGCAACGCACCCCGCGCGGCGCCTTGCTGCGCTGCGCGAACGCCTTGCGAGCCTGGCACCGCGGCCGCAGGCGGCGGTCGCCCGTCGGCTGCGCGACGACGCCCTGCGCCTGCACGGCCTCGCGCGCTCGCTGCAGGCGGTGAGCCCGCTGGCCACCGTTGCGCGCGGCTACGCGATCCTGCAGCACGCCGACGGCCGCGTGGTGCGCACCACGGGCGATGCCGCCGTCGGCGATGTGCTCGACGCACGCCTTGCCGACGGTGCCCTGCGCTTGCGCGTGGAGTCGCGCAAGGACACGTAAGGGCCGCTCCGGCCTGACCCCGTGATCACCGCTGTTGCGCATAATCGCGTGCAGTGCGTGCGCACGGGCGATCAGAGGAGAACGACGGTGGCGAAAACCGGCAAGGGCGGCGCGGCCGCGACCGGCAGGCAGCGCGACGGGCTTGCAGCGAGCTACCCCTACTACCTCGCCAACCGCGCGGTGGCGGCCAACACCGACCTCGACGTCTTCGACAAGTACACCGGCAAGCGCGCCACGCGCGTGGCGCTGGCCGATGCCGCCACCGTGCGCAAGGCGATCGTGGCCGCGCACAAGGCGCGCCGGGCGATGGCCGCCTTCCCGCCCGACGCGCGCCGTGACGTGCTCGAACACTGCGTCAGGCGCTTCGGCGAGCGCGCCGACGAACTCGCCCATGCACTGTGCATCGAGGCCGGCAAGCCGATCCGCGACGCGCGCGGCGAGGTGACCCGGCTCATCGACACCTTCCGCATCGCCGCCGGCGAAGCCACGCGCATCACCGGCGAGGTCCTCGAACTGCAGGTGTCCGAGCGCAGCCGTGGCTACCGCGGCATGGTCAAGCGTGTCCCGGTTGGCGCGTGCAGCTTCATCACGCCGTTCAATTTCCCGCTCAACCTGGTCGCGCACAAGGTGGCGCCGGCGATCGCCGCCGGCTGCCCGTTCGTGCTCAAGCCGGCGGCGAAGACCCCGGTGGGTGCGCTGATCATTGCCGAAGTGCTGGCCGAAACCGACCTGCCGATGGGCGCGTTCTCGGTCCTGCCCTGCGACAACGACGCGGCGTCGGCGCTGGTCGAGGACGACCGCATCGCCCTGCTCAGCTTCACCGGCGGCCTGGTCGGCTGGGACCTCAAGGCGCGCGCCGGGCGCAAGAAGGTGACGCTGGAACTCGGTGGCAACGCGGCCTGCATCGTCGATGCAGACCCTGGCGCCAGCCTCGACCACATCGTGGAGCGGCTGGTGTTCGGCGCGTACTACCAGTCCGGCCAGAGCTGCATCAGCGTGCAGCGCATCTATGTGCATGCGTCGGTGTACCCGGCGCTGCGCCGCAAGCTCAAGGCCGCGGTGGCGGCCTTGCGCATGGGCGATCCGCGCGACGCGCGCACGGTGATCGGGCCGATGATCGACGAGGCGGCCGCGAAGCGCGTCGACGCGTGGATCCAGTCCGCGCGCAGGGCGGGCGCGAAACAGCTCGCCGGCGGCATCCGCGTCGGCAACATGCTGCCCGCGGCGCTGCTGGAAGACGTGCCGCCCGGCGCCGAACTGATGCGCCAGGAAGCCTTCGGCCCGGTGGCATGCATGCAAGCCTTCGATACGTTCGAGGACGCGCTGGCGCGCGCCAACGACAGCGACTTCGGCCTGCAGGCGGGCGTGTTCACCGCCAGCCTTGCCCACGCCATGCGCGCCTGGGATGCGCTCGACGTCGGCGGCGTGGTGGTCGGCGACGTGCCCAGCTTCCGCGTCGACAACATGCCCTACGGCGGCGTGCGCGGTTCGGGCCTGGGACGGGAGGGCGTGCGCAGCGCGATCGAGGACATGACCGAGCCGCGCCTGCTGGTGATCCGCGATCCGGTTTGAGGGCCCGCAACCCCGTCCGGCCCGCCGGCCCGTTGGCTTGGGGGTCAACCTCGGGAGCCACCCATGAACCGACACACCCTGGCCGCACTGGCCACCACCCTGCTGCTCGCAGCCTGCCAGACGGCGAATCACGAGGCGGCCGCGCCCTCGGCGCCGCCCGTCATCTTCGATGCCCCCGCGCCGGCCACGGCGACGGAGATCGGGCAGCAGCGCGCCGTGGCGGCCGACGCGATGGCGCGCGAACACGCCGTGCGCACCACGGCGGCGGCGCAGCGCACGTACATGCCGTCGCCGCCCCCTGCGCCTCCGATGTTCGCGCCCCCGCCCGCCAACACCGAGCAGTACGCGGCGCGCAGCGACAACCCGGTGCAGCGCGCGTCCGAGCAGCCGGTGTCGACCTTCTCGGTGGACGTCGACACCGGCAGCTACAGCAACGTGCGCCGCATGCTGCGCCAGGGCACGCGCCCACCCGCGGACGCAGTGCGCGCCGAAGAGTTCATCAATTACTTCCGCCATGGCCATCCGGCGCCCGCCAGTCGCGACGTGCCGTTCCGCGCGACCGTCGAGATCGCCCCGGCGCCGTGGAACCCCAGGCGCCACCTGATGATGGTCGGCCTCAAGGGCTATGACGTGCCGAAGGCGGAGCTGCCGCCGGCCAACCTGGTGTTCCTGGTCGACACCTCCGGCTCGATGCATTCCGAAGACAAGCTGCCGCTGCTGAAGCAGGCGTTCTCGGCGCTGGCCTCGCAGCTGCGTGCGCAGGACAGGGTGTCGATCGTGGCCTACGCCGGTTCGGCCGGCCTGGTGCTGCCGCCGACGCCGGGCAACCGCCAGGGCGAGATCATCGCCGCGCTGGAGCGGCTGCAGGCCGGCGGCAGCACCAACGGGGGCGAAGGCATCACGCTCGCCTATGCCATGGCGCGCCAGGGCTTCGTGGCCGGCGGCGCCAACCGCGTGATCCTGGCCACCGACGGCGACTTCAACGTCGGCACCGTCGACCGGGCGGCGCTCGAAACCCTGGTCGGCGACCAGCGCAAGTCGGGCATCGCGCTGACCACGCTCGGCTTCGGCCAGGGCAACTACAACGATGCGATGGCCGAGCGCCTGGCCAATGTCGGCGACGGCAACCACGCATACATCGACACCGTGCTGGAGGCGCGCAAGGTGCTGGTGGAGGAGATGTCGGCGACGCTGCTGACGATCGCGCGCGACGTCAAGGTGCAGGTCGAGTTCAACCCGGCGGTGGTTTCCGAGTATCGCCTTGTCGGCTACGAGAACCGCAGGCTGCAGCGCGAGGACTTCGCCAACGACCGCGTCGATGCAGGCGACATCGGCGCGGGCCACGAGGTCACCGCGCTGTACGAGGTCGCCCTGGTCGGCTCGGGCGCCGAACGCCTGCCCGCGCTGCGCTACGGCGCCACGCAGGCGCAGCCCGCAGGCGGCGCCGAGCTCGCGCACCTGCGCCTGCGCTACAAGCGCCCGGGCGAGGACGCCAGCCGGCTGATCGAAGTGCCCGTGCGCCGCGACGCGATCCGCGCGCAAGCCAGCGCGACGATGCGCTTCGCGGCCACCGTGGCGGCGTTCGCCGACGCGCTGCGCGGCGGGCGCAACATCGAGGGCTGGGACTGGGATGCGATCGCGCACAGCGCGCGCGCCAGCCGTGGCGACGACCGCTGGGGCCTGCGCGCCGAGTTCGCGGAGCTGGTCGAAGCCGGCCGCATCGCCACCGGTGGCGACGTCACGCGACCGGCCGACTGAGCGGTGTCCCCAGGCGCCGCCTGCCCACGCTCAGCGCGGCCGGCGCCCCGCCGCCGGTGCCGGCAGGGGGCGACCGAACAGGAAGCCCTGGCCATAGGTGCAACCGAGCTCGCGCAGGGTCTGCGCCTGCGTGGCCGTCTCGACGCCCTCGCCCACCGTCTGGATGCCGAGCGTGCGCGCCAGCACCAGGATCGCGCGCACCAGCGCCAGGCTCTCGGGATGCAGGTCGTCATCGAGGCCAGCCACGAAGCTCTGGTCGATCTTCAGCGCGTGGATCGGGAAGCGATGCAGGTACGACAGCGCCGAGAACCCGGTGCCGAAGTCGTCGAGCAGCGCCAGCACGCCGCGCTCGCGCAGGCTGTTGAGCATGCGCAGCGCGCGCGGGGCGTCGTCGAGCAGCGCGACCTCGGTGATCTCGATGCGCAGCCGCGACGCATCGGCACCCGCATCGTCGACCATCCGCAGCAGGCGCTCGGCGAAGTTCTCGGAATGGAAGTGGCGCGGCGAGACGTTGATCGAGACATGGCCGCGATGGCCGCGGGTCATCCACTCGAACACGCGCCGGTACAGCAGCCAGTCGACCTGCTCGATCAGGCCGCTGTCCTCGCCCACGCCGATGAACTCCGACGGCTGCAGGGGTCCGCGTTGTTCGTGGTTCCAGCGCAACAGCGCCTCGTGGCCCACCACTTCGCCGCTGGCCAGGTCGACGATCGGCTGGAAGTACGGCTCGAAGGCGTCGTTGAGGATCGCGCGGCGCAGGTCGGCCTCGAGGTCCAGCAGGCGCGTCGCCTCGGCGCGCATGTTCTCGTCGAACAGTTCGCTGCGGTCGCGCCCGCGCGCCTTGGCGCGGTACATCGCCGCGTCGGCATCGCGCAGCAGGTCCTCGCCGTGGCGGTAGCGCGACTGCCACAGGGCGATGCCGACGCTGGCCGAGGGAAACAGCTCGCGCCCGGCGATCCACATCGGCTCGCCCAGGGCGGTCAGGATCCGCGCCGCGACGGCCTGCGCCACGTCGCCGTCGGCGGCGTCGGCCAGCAGCACGGCGAACTCGTCGCCGCCCAGGCGCGCGACCACGTCACCCTCGCGCAGCATGCTGCCGATGCGCCGCCCGGCCTCCACCAGCATCTCGTCGCCGGCGGCGTGGCCCACGCTGTCGTTCACCAGCTTGAAGCGGTCGAGGTCGAGGAACAGCACCGCGAACGGCCCGCGCGCCTGGCTGCGCGTTTCCGCCACGGCGGTATCCAGGCATTCCAGAAGGCGGGTGCGGTTGGGCAGGCCGGTGAGATGGTCGTGGCGCGCCTGGTGGAGCAGGCGCTCCTCGGCCCGCAGGCGCTCGCCGACCTGCGCGCGCAGCTCGCGGTTGGCGCTCTCGAGCTCGCGGGTGCGCGCCTCCACGCGCGACTCGAGCTCGGCGTGCGCGGCTTTCAGGTGTTCCTGCGAGCGCTTGCGCGCCAGCGCGCCGCCGATGTGGTCGGCAACGAAGGTCAGCAGCCCCTGGTCGCGCCCGCTGAACCCGATGTCCGGCGAATAGCTCTGCACCGCGATCACGCCCACCACCACGCCATCGCGCGACAGCGGCACGCCGAGCCAGCAGTGGGCCAGGCTGCCGTGATGGCGCAGCTCGCCGCTGGCTTCGAGCTCGGCGATCCTGGCGCGGTCGGCAAGCAGCGCACGGCCGTGATCGATCACGTACTCGCTCAGCCCCCGGGTCATCCGCCGCCGGCGGCGCACGGCGTCGCGCTCGTCGACGGAGTACGGGAACTCGATGTGCTTGCCGTCGGCCGAGACCATGGCGATGTAGAAGTTGCGCGCGTACAGCAGCTCGCCAACCACCGCGTGGAGGTCCGCGTAGAAGCGTTCCACGCTGCCGGCGGCGACCGACAGCTCGCTGATCCGGAACAGCGCACGCTGCAGGCGCTCGGCGCGCTGGCGCTCGACGATCTCCGCCTGCAGCACCTGGTTGGCCCGCTGCAGCTCGCGCGTGCGCGCCTCGACGCGGCGCTCCAGCTCGGCGTGCGCGTGCTTGCGGTCCAGCGCGGTGAGGATGTGCTGGGCCACGAACTCCAGCAGCACGCGGTCCTCGTCGCTGTAGCAGTCGGGCTTGTCGTAGCTCTGCACCACGATCGCGCCGCTGACGCGGCTGTCGCGGCGCATCGGCACGCCAAGCCAGTCCGCGCTGTCGGGTCCGAGGAACTGGTCGCGGCCGACCTTCAGCTGGCGTCGGATCCGCGCCGAGGGCCCGAGCAGCGGGCGGCCGTGCACCAGCATCGCCACGGTGAGGCTGTTGGGGATGTCGGACAGCGCGATCTCGGTGTCCGGATCAGCCACCCAGGGGTCGCGCTGGTCGGCGAAGTACAGGAAACGCACGGTTTCGCGGACGTCGTCGTAGAGCACGATGTAGAAATTCTCGGCCGACATGAGGCTGCCGACCACGCCGTGGATGCGCGCCAGCACGTCATGCATGTCCAGCCCGGAGCCGGCGACATCGGCGATCTCGTACAGCGCCTGCTGCAGGCGTTCGGATTTCCGCAGGGATGCGATGCGCGCTTCGCCCTGCGCTGCCGACAACGTCGCGGTGACCGCGCGCCGCGCCAGCGCGCGCCAGGCGTCGAGGGAGGCGGGCGTGAGCGGTTCGGGCAGCCGCGCGGCGATCGCCAGCGCCGCCCCCTCACTGCTCCAGGCCTCGTCGATCGCGGCGCCGTCGCCGGCGTGCGCTTCGCCGCCGGTCAGCGCAAGCGCGTGGGCGCGCAACGCGGGCGGCACCCCGTCCACCGCCGACATGCCGACGCCGATGCGCGGATCGTTCCAGCACACCACCACGCCCGAGCCGGTGGGCAGCGACTGCGCGAGCACGTCCGCCAGCCCCGCCAGGTCGCCCTCGCGCGGCGTCATCGCTATCGGAACATCCAGCACTGCCTGCACGCGCCACTTCTCCTCGCAGACGAGGACCCTTCGGGAACAACGCTGAACGCGCTCACGGCCGGCAAGGCATCCAGGCCGCCCCCCACGGCCGGTCCGCGCATGATGCATGGTCGCGCCGCCGGCCGCACGGGCTTCCCGCCGCGGCGCGCAGCCCGTACCCTCGCGACGATGGACGAGCGCGCCGCCAACGACGGTTCAAAGGGCAGCGACGAGGCGCTGATGCTGGCCTGGGCGGATGGTGACGTGGCCGCGTTCGAGCAGCTCTACGCGCGCCATCGCCAGCGCCTGCACCGCTACCTGCTGCGCCTCCTGCGCGACCCCGCGCTGGCCGACGACGTGTACCAGGACACCTGGCAGCGCGTGATCGCGGCGCGCCGCGACTGGCGCCCTGAAGCCGGCTTTTCGACCTGGCTCTATCGCATCGCGCACAACCGCATGAACGACCATTGGCGCGCCATGCAGCACCGCCCGCCCGCGCCCGCCGATGCCGACCTGCGCACCGCGCGCGTGGAGGATCCCGACACGCCGGAGCGCAACCTGTCGGCATTCGAATCCCGGCGCAACCTGCAGCTGGCGCTGGACGCGCTGCCATCCGAGCAGCGCGAGGTCCTGGTGCTGCGGCTGGAGCAGGAACTGAGCCTCGAGGAGATCGGCGGGATCACCGGCGTGGGCCGCGAGACCGTCAAGTCACGGCTGCGCTACGCCATGGACAAGCTGCGCCAGCGCCTGCAGCCCGCCGATGCCGGGGACGGCGCTGTCGTGCCCGTTGCCGCGCAGGAGCGTCCGGCATGAGCCGCGTGCCCCCGCGCGGGACTCCGTTGGACCACGAGGAGCGCGAGCTCGCGGCGCTGCTGGCGCGCGACAGGCCATCTGCCGGCCCGTCGCCGGCGCTGGATGCCGCGATCCTGGCGACGGCGCGCAAGGCCGCACGCGACGCGCCTGGCCTTGCGTCACGCGCTACCCGCCGGCCGCGCATGGCGTGGGCCGCGGGTGCGGGGCTGGCGGCGTCGCTGGTGCTCGCCGTCGGCGTGGCTTGGCAAATCCGCCCACAGGGCGATGCGATCGAAGTGCCGGACGAGGCACCGCGCGCAGCCGTGGCCCGTGAGGTTGGCACTGCAACGCCACCGCCGGCGCCAGCCGTGGAGAACCAGGCCGCGATCCACGACGACACCGCTGTACCGTCCATCGCCGATCCGGGCGCGGCATCGCGCGTTGAAGCACGGCTGCCACCCGCGCCGTCCACGGCCGCAGCCGCCGCAGTGCATGTGAGATCCGCACCGCCCGGCGACGGGATGCCCGCGATGGACAAGCCGGCATCGCCGGCTCCCCCTGCGCCTGCCTCGCCCCCGCCGCCTGCGCCTGTCGTGTTCGACGCGCCTGAGCCCGTCACCGCTGCCGCGCCGCAGCGCGAATCCGCCCGGCAGGCCGGCGCTGCGGCGGCCGATGCCGAACGACGCAGCCTGGCCCAGGACGCAGCCACCGACGCTGCGCGACAGCGCGTCGAGCGCACGGCGCAACAAGCGACACGCCCTGCAGCGGCGGCTACCGCTGCGAAAGCGGCGTCGTCACCTCCGCTTCGCCAGGACGATGGCCACGCCTACGACCAACCGCTGGATGATGCCCCGCCGGCCTCCGCCGATGCACCCGAAGTGCGCGAGGCATGGCTGGCGCGCATCCGCGAACTCGTCGCCGAAGAACGCTACGCCGAGGCCCGCGCCAGCTTCGAGGAATTCCGCCGCCGCTATCCCGACGTGGACGTGCCACGCGACCTGCGGGTGCTGTTGCCGTAATGCGCACCACCCTGGCCGCAACCGCGGTGCACGAGATCGCAGTCCGCCACAGCCGCTTCCTCGCCCACGCCGCGCCAGTGGAGTCGGCAGATGACGCTGCCGCCTTCATGGCCGCGGTGTCGGTGGCCGACGCCACCCACAACTGCTGGGCGTGGCGGATCGGCGCCGGCTACCGCTCCAGCGACGACGGCGAGCCCGCCGGCACCGCCGGCCGGCCGATCCTCGCGGCCATCGATGGCCAGGGCCTGGATGGCGTGGCGGTGGTGGTGACGCGCTGGTACGGCGGCATCAAGCTCGGCGCCGGCGGCCTGGTGCGCGCCTATGGCGGTGCCGCGGCGGAATGCCTGCGCACCGCGCCGCGCCGCGACGTGATCGACATGGCGGAGCTGCGCGTCGCCTGCGGCTTTGCCGATTGCGGCGAGGTGCACGCGGCGCTGCCGGCATTCGCGGCCGAGAAGCTCTCGGAAACCTTCGATGCCGACGGTGCGCACTTCCATGTGCGGCTGCCGGCGGATGCGGTGGAGGGCTTCCGTGCGCGCCTGCGCGACGCCACCCGCGACCGCGTGCGCATCGGCGACAATGGCTGATGGCCCGATTCCCGCAAGCGTCGCAGCAGGCAAACCAACCCACCGCAACCGCCGGCAGCGACAGCCCACCCGGCGACGCCGCGCCCGCCGGCGAGCGCAAGGCACCGTTCGCCAGCCTGCGCGGCCTGTTGCCGTTCCTGGCGCGCCACAAGGGCCTGCTGGTCGCCTGGCTGCTGGCGCTGGTCGCCTCCAGCACCGCGACGCTCAGCCTGCCGGTGGCGGTGCGCCACATGATCGATCGCGGGTTCGCCAGCGGGTCGGGCATCGATGCGGCCTTTGGCCTGCTGCTGGCGGTCGCGGTGGCGCTGGCGCTGGCGACCGCCGCGCGGTTTTTCTTCGTCTCGCTGCTCGGCGAGCGCGTGGTCGCCGACCTGCGCAACCAGCTCTACGGCCACCTGATCGGACTCGACCAGGCATTCTTCTCGCGCAGCCGCTCCGGCGAACTAGTGTCGCGGCTGACGGCTGATACCGAGCTGCTGCGCAGCGTGGTGGCGACCAGCATGTCGGTGGCCCTGCGCAGCACGGTGATGGTGCTGGGCAGCGTGGCGATGATGGTGGTCACCAGCCCCAGGCTGGCGCTGTGGACGCTGGTCGGCATCCCGCTCTTCGTGCTGCCGCTGGTGCTGGGCGGCCGCCGCCTGCAGCGCATCTCGCGGCAGAGCCAGGACCGCATCGCCGATGCCAACGCGCTCGCCAACGAGACCCTGGGCGCGGTGTCCACGGTGCAGGCACATGCCCGCGAGGAACACGAGCGCGCGCGCTTCGGAGCCGCCGTGGCCATGTCGGTCGCCACCGCGCGCCGCCGCATCACCGTGCAGGCGATGGTGACCGCGGTCGCCATCACCGCGGTGTTCGGCGCGATCACGCTGGTGCTGTGGTCGGGCGCGCACGACGTGGCCGGGGGCACCATGACCGCGGGCACGCTCGGCCAGTTCGTGCTGTACGCGCTGTTCGGCGGCGGCTCGGTGGGCGCGCTGGCCGAGGTCTGGAACGAACTGCAGAAAGCCGCCGGCGGCATGGGGCGAATCAGCGAACTGCTCGACGAACGCGCCCTGGTCTCCACCCCGGCCACACCCGCCACCCTGCCCCGGCCGGTGCGCGGCGAAGTCGCGCTGCGCGACGTGACCTTCCACTATCCGTCGCGCCCGGACATGCCGGCGCTGCACGGCTTCACGCTGGCCGTGGCGCCGGGAGAGACGGTCGCGCTGGTCGGCCCGTCGGGCGCCGGCAAGAGCACGGTGTTCTCGCTGTTGCTGCGCTTCTATGACCCGCAGTCCGGGGTGCTGACGCTGGACGGCGTGGACCTGCGCACGCTCGACCCGATCGCGCTGCGCGGTGCGATCGCGGTGGTGCCGCAGCAGCCGACGATCTTCGCCGCCAGCGCGCGCGACAACATCCGTTACGGCCGCCTGGAGGCGACCGACGCCGAAGTCGAAGCCGCCGCGCGCGCGGCCGAGGCGCACGACTTCATCACCGCCCTGCCCGGCGGCTACGACGAACAGCTGGGCGAACGCGGCGCGCGCCTGTCCGGCGGCCAGCAGCAGCGGATCGCGATCGCGCGCGCCCTGCTGCGCGACGCGCCCGTGCTGCTGCTCGACGAAGCCACGTCCGCACTCGACGCACAGAGCGAGCGCGCCGTGCAGCACGCGCTCGAGCGACTGATGGCGGGCCGCACCACGCTGGTGGTGGCGCATCGCCTGGCCACGGTGCTCAAGGCCGACCGCATCGTGGTGGTGGACGCCGGGTGCATCGTCGCCGAGGGCACCCACGCCGAGCTGATGGCGCAGAACGGGCTGTATGCGGAGCTTGCGCGGCTGCAGTTCCTGGATGTGCAGGGCGTGTCCGCAGACGCATAGCGGGTGTCGATGCACTCGCCCATGCGCGGCACGCACGGCGACGGCCTCAAGCTGGAAGCGCGCGCTCGATGGCGGCGTGGGTGGCCAGCTCCGCCGGCAGCGTGCCCATCGCCAGGCCATGCGCGCCGCCCAGGCGGCTGCGACAGAACGCTTCGGCCACCGGGCTGCCGGCACGCAGCAGCACCGAGGCCTGCAGCGCGAGCGCGATGCGTTCGACCAGCAGGCGTGCGCCGGCCTCGGACGCGTCCGGCAGGGCCAGGCGCAATGCCGCGCGCGCGGCGTCCAGCGCCGGGTGCAGCCCGCGCGCGGCGTCGATCTCGGCGAGCAGCGCCGCGCCGGCCTCGGGTTCGCGCGCCAGCGCACGCAGCACGTCCAGGCACTGGATGTTGCCGCTGCCTTCCCAGATCGAATTCAGTGGCGCCTGGCGGTACAGCCGGGGCAGCAGCGAGTCCTCGATGTAGCCGGCACCGCCCAGGCATTCCTGCGCCTCGTTGACCAGTGCCGGCGCGCGGCGGCAGATCCAGTACTTGCCGACCGCGGTGGCGACGCGGGCGAACGCGGCTTCGTGCGGGTCGTGCGGCGCGGCATCCACCGAACGCGCCACGCGCATCGCCAGCGCCAGCGCCGCCTCGGATTCGACGGCCAGGTCGGCCAACACGTTGCGCATCAGCGGCTGCTCCGCGAGGCGCTTGCCGAACGCGCTGCGGTGCCGGCAGTGGTGGATCGCCTGCGCCAGCGCCATGCGCGTGCCCGCGGCCGAACCCAGCATGCAGTCGAGGCGGGTGAGCATCACCATCTGCAGGATGGTGGCGACGCCGCGGCCCTCGTCGCCCACGCGCCAGGCGGCCGCGCCCTCGAAATCGACCTCGGACGAAGCGTTCGACCAGTCGCCGAGCTTGTCCTTGAGGCGCACGAGCGAGAACGCGTTGCGGGTGCCGTCGGACCGCCGCCGCGGCATCAGGAAGCAGCTCAAGCCATCGGACGCCTGGGCCAGCACCAGGAAACCGTCGGACATCGGCGCCGAGAAGAACCACTTGTGCCCGCGCAGCATGTACGCATCTCCGGCCACGGCGTCGCCATCGGCCAGCGGCGTGGCCGTGGTGGTGTTGGCGCGCACGTCGCTGCCGCCCTGCTTCTCGGTCATGCCCATGCCGATGGTGACGCCCGGCTTGGCATGGATGGCGAGATCCGACGCGTCGTAGCGGCAGCTCGCGACCTTGTCCGCCCACTCGCGCAGCCTCGGGGCCAGGCGCAGGACCGGCACCGCGGCATGGGTCATGGTCAGCGGGCAGCTGGTGCCGGGTTCCACCTGGTGGTGCAGGTAACTCAGCGCCGCGCGCGCCACGTGCGCACCCGTGCCGGGCTGCGCCCAGGACAGGCCGGCCACGCCGTGCTCCACCGCGACCTGCATCAGCCGGTGGTAGTTGGGGTGGAAGTCCACCACGTCGATGCGCCGGCCGAAGCGGTCGTGCGTGCGCAGCCGCGGCCGGTCGCGATGGGCGTCGTGCGACAGCGCCAGGAGCTCGCCGCCGGCGATGGCGCCGTACGCGGCAACGTGCGCGGTGAACGCCGCCGCGCCTTCGCGCGGGAGCGCGTCACGCAGCACGACATCGTCGCCCCAGAGGTCACGCGGCGCGAACTCGGGCGGCTGGTTGTCGACGACGTGCGTGACCATGGCGCGCTCCACTCCGGGCTGCGGGTCAGCCCTTGGCGCCGGCCCCGCGCGTCGGCCAGGCCAGCATGTGCTCCGGCACCACGCCACCGCGCCGCGGCTGTGGCCCCACGACCACCGTGGTCGCCTTGTTGGCGATGATGTACGGCTTCACGTCGTCGATGAAGCGCAGCTTGCCGGTCGCGCGCTCCGCGAACTGCTTGGCGGTGATGCGCACGTGGCAGTTCAGGAACGGCCCGGCGATGTTGCGGCCCTTGGACACGTAGACGATGCGGCCGTCGCGGTCGCGGCCCAGCACCAGGCGCTCCTGCTTGCGGGTGGTGCTGTAGATCCAGCCGGGCTGGATATCGGATTCAGGGATCGCCATGGGGGCTGTCCGCCTGGTTCGGAAACGATGCACAGCGTAGTCGCAGCGGTGCCGGCATGCACCCCCGGCGGGTCAGCGCGTGGCCAGCGCCTGGAACGCGGCGGCATTGGGCGTGGCATGGCCGTGCGCGGTGTTGTCGAACACCACCCAGGCCTCGCTGCCGCGCGGCGTCGCGGCGGCGACCTGCTTCGCGAGCGCCGCCAGCGCATCGGCGACGTAGTCGCTGTAGTAGACCCGCGGCGCGCCGTGCCAGCGCCAGTAGCGCAGCGCCGGATCGCCTCCCGGCTCCGCGGCGGTCGCCACCGGCGCCGGATCCGCCGCGACCCGCGCGACGCGGTGGCGCTGCCACAGCGCGTCGACGCGCGGCGCGAACCAGCTGGCGTGGCGCGGCTCACAGGCGATGCCACCCGCCCAGCGCCGGCGCAGCATGGCGAAGAACGTCGCCGCCATGCGGCCGTCGAACGCGAGGCTCGGCGGCAGCTGCACCAGCAGGCAGCCGAGCTTGTCGCCCAGGCCACCGGCCTGGTCGAGGAAGGCGTCAAGCAGAGGTCCCGCCGCCCGCAGGCGCTGGTCGTGGGTGATGGTCCTCGGCAACTTGGCGGAGAACCGGAACGCGTCGGGCACCGCGTCCGCCCAGCGCTCGTACGTGGCCCGCCGGTGCGGGCGGTGGAACGAGGAGTTGATCTCCGCCATCGCGAAGCGGCTCGCGTAGGTGGCGAGCATGCTGTCGCCCATGGCGAACAGCGGCCGATGCCCGGCGGCGATCGACCAGCCCGCGGTGCCGGTGCGGATCGACGCGCTGGAGATGCGGGAACGTGGCATGCGCTGTCCAGCTCGCGTGGGTGGTGGCCTACGGATATCACCCGCTCGCCGCCCTTGTCGTGAAGCCGGCAACACGCAGCCGGTCCGCCCGCGCCCACGATCGTTGACATCCGTGTCACCCGGCGTGGCGATACTCGCCGCCATGCCGGAAGGTCCCTCCATTGTCCTCTTGCGCGAGGATGCCGCGCGCTTCGCCGGCCGCAAGGTGCTGCGCGTGTCGGGTAACAGCACGCAGGACATCGAGCGCATGCGCACCCGCAAGGTGATGGCCGTGCGCAGCTGGGGCAAGCACTTCCTGCTCGAGTTCGACGGCTTCAGCCTGCGCATCCACTTCCTGCTGTTCGGCAGCTACCGCATCAACGAGACCAAGCCCACGCCGCCGCGCCTGGGCCTGGGCTTCAGCAAGGGCGAGGAGCTCAACTTCTACGCCTGCTCGGTGCGCTTCGTCGAAGGTGCGCTCGACGACAGCTATGACTGGCGCGGCGACGTCATGAACGACGCCTGGGACCCGGCGCTGGCGCGGCGCAAGCTGCGCGCGCAGCCGGAGGCCTTGGCCGCGGACGTGCTGCTCGACCAGGACGTGTTCGCCGGCGTCGGCAACATCATCAAGAACGAGGTGCTGCACCGGATCCGCGTGCACCCCGAAAGCACGGTGGGCGCCCTGCCCGCGCGCAAGTTGTCCGAACTGGTCGCGCAGGCGCGCGAGTACAGCTTCGACTTCTACCGCTGGAAGAAGGCCTACGTGCTGAAGAAGAACTACCAGGTGCACACCAGGCGCAGCTGCCCGCGCGACGGCACCCCGCTGTCCTTCCGCAAGCACCTCGGCCGCGCGCAGCGGCGGGCCTTCTGGTGCGACACCTGCCAGCGACTGTACGTCCCCGACTGACCAGCCCCGGACGGCGGCCGCGGGCCTTCACGCCGGCATCCGCCGCACCGGGTTTCGATGACCAACCCTCCCGCACGAGCCACGCCAATGCGCAGCATCCTCGCCACCTTGAAGAAGGAACACGACGCCCTCCGCGGCCTGTTCGAGCAGATCAACGCCACCACCGACCGCGCCGAAAAGACGCGAGGCGACCTGCTGGAGAAGATCGAGGCGAACCTGATCCCGCACGCGAAATGGGAGGAGCTGGTGTTTTATCCGGCGTTCGCCAAGCGCGCCTCGCATGAGCAGCTGCTGCAGCACGCCGAGGCGATCCAGGAGCATCGTGCGGTCGAGTTGACCGTACTCCCCGACCTGCACGCGTCGGACAAGACCACGCGCCAGTTCGCGGGTTCGGTGAAAGTGCTCGGCGAGTTCATCGACCACCATGCGAAGGAGGAGGAGAAGGAGATGTTCGCCTCGGCGCGCGAGCTGTTCACCCCCGAGGAACTCGCCGAGTTCGACGAACAGTACGAGGCGTGGAAGGCGTCGCCGGCCGCGGCCGGGATCACTGCGCACGCCAAGATCAAGACCGGATTGAAGTCGGTGCTGCGCAATCCGAAGGCGCCGGGCTGAGGCCCGTTCGCGTTCGATCAGCCGACAGAGCCGGGCGCGCCGCGTGGCGCTCCCGGGCTCCACCTGCTCACCAGTCGGTCGGCTTGTAGTCCTTCAGGAACTGGCCCCAGACGTGCTCGCCGGTGTTGAGGCCGGCGATGATCGGATCGACGATGCGCGCCGCGCCGTCGACGATGTCGAGCGGCGGGTGGAAGCGCTCCTCGATGGTCTTGCGCGCCGCGATCTCCACCGGATCCTCGTCGGTCACCCAGCCGGTGTCCACGGAATTCATGTGGATGCCGTCGCCGTGGTAATCGGCCGCCGAGGTGCGCGTCATCATGTTGAGCGCGGCCTTGGCCATGTTGGTGTGCGGGTGCCGGGTGGTCTTGAAGTTGCGGTAGAACTGCCCCTCCACCGCCGACACGTTGACGATGTGGCGGTCACGGCTTGGGGCGCTGCCGTCGGGCGTGCGCAGCAGCAGGGGTTTGAGCCGCGCATTGATCAGGAACGGCGCGATCGCGTTGACCAGCTGCACTTCGAGCAGCTCGACCGACGGCACTTCATCCATCATCAACCGCCATGAATTGCGACCGCGAAGGTCGACCTGCTGCAGGTCCTGGTCCAGGCGCCCTTCCGGGAACAGGTGCGACTGGCCCAGCAGCTCTTCGGCCAGCAGCGGCACCTGCGACAGCTCGGCGGCGCGGGTCAGGCCCGCGGCGGCCTCGTGCCGCAGGTCGCGACCGGCAAGCGCACTGCCCTCGCCTTCCGGCAGCACCGCGGTCGCGCGCAGGCCTTCGTAGCGGCCCAGCAGCATGCGCTGGTGTTCGGGCGCGTCGTGCAGCGCGGCGGTTTCCGCCGCCATCATGTGGGCGTAGAACTCCGGCGGGCGACGCACCGTCTGGCAGGCGTTGTTGATGATGAAATCGAGGCGGTCGTGCGTTGCCAGCAGCTGGCTGCAGAACGCTTCGACGCTCGGCGTGTGGCGCAGGTCGAGTCCGAAGATCTCCAGGCGGTCGTGCCAGTCGGCGAAGTCCGGCTCCTCGGCGTAGCGCGCGGCGGAGTCACGCGGGAAGCGCGTGGTCACGATCAGCCGCGCACCACAGCGCAGCAGCTTCAGCCCGGCCTGGTAGCCGATCTTGACCCGGCCGCCGGTCAGCAGCGCGACGCGCCCGCGCAGGTCGGTGAGCTCGGTGCGCTTGGCGAAATTGAAATCCCCGCAGGTCGGGCACAGCTGGTCGTAAAAGTGGTGGATGCGCGTGTACTTCTGCTTGCACACATAGCAGTGCTGCGGCTCCAGGGCTTCGTGATGCGGCGGCACGTCCGCGTCGAGGTCGCGGGGCTTGAAATCCGCTGGCGGGAAATAGTTCGGCGTGGTGAACACCGGCTGGCGGCGCAGGGTGCGGATGCCGGTGGCATCCAGGAGCGCGTCGTCGCGCTGGTTCTTTTCCAGCACGCGGCTGCGCTTGGCCTGCTTGCGGCGCTGGCGGCGCGCCACGGGATCGACCGGCGCACTGATCGCGGCCAGCGCGCGGTGCAGGCGCTCGCGGGTGTCATCGTCCAGCGCGTCGAGCAGCGCGTGGTCGGCGGCGACGGTTTCGAGGGTGTCGGTGGCGTCCCGCAGGCGCGCTGCGAGCGTATCGTCGGGCAGGTCGGCGCGGGCGTCAGGTGCGCCCGGTGGGGTCGTGGTCATGCGCATAGTTTGCGGGGTCGACGCCGCAAACGACAGCACTGGCGCCTGGAGATCGCGGTCAGCCGCGCCTGCACGGGCCTGCGCGGCGGCGCCCGATGCCGGTTCAGCCAGTCAGCGGCCGCCGTGGCCCGGGTGCGGAATGCTGGCCGGTGCAGGCGTCGATCGCGTCGATCCAGCCGGCCGCCGCCCCTGGAAACGCGTCCGCGTAGGGCACGTAGGGCTTGATGTCCAGCACCGGGGTGCCATCGAGGAGGTCCAGCCCGCGCACCCGCAGCGCGCGCGCCTCCACCGCCACCAGCTCCACCGCCGACAGCCCGATCGCGTTCGGCCGATGCGGCGCGCGGGTGGCGAGCACGCTGCGCTTGCCGCCGCCGCGCGGCGGGCGTACCTCGGTCTTCCATCCCTCGCTGCGGTCGAACACGAACACCAGCCAGATCCGCGCAAAGCCGGCCAGGTCGCGGAACGCGGCCGCCGGCAGCGTGTCGATGAATTCGATATGCGCGTTGGCGGCATCCCCGGTCTCGGTACCTTCGACCACGGTGGCCTGGTGCGGCGCGTCGATGCGGCGCGCATACGGCGAGCGCACGTATGCGATCGGGCTGAACGTGAACACCTGGGCATCGCGCGGTGCGGGCGCGGCGGAGCCGGGGTCGGGCGGCATGGGCAGGTCTTGCGGCATGGGTTGGCCATGGTCCCATGGCTGCGGCCGGCGCGCGTGGCGCGCGCACGCCGTGGCCACCACGCTGCGCTTATCCTGTGCGCCCCGCACCGGACCACCCGCCATGCACGCTCCCGACAGCGAATTCGACCCGGATGACAACTACGCGGGCGGGTTCGACCCCGACCTGGAAATCGACGAGGACGCCGGCAGCGAGGCGCTGGTCTGGCACCTGCTGCTGCTGCTCAATCCCGGCGACGAAGAGACCGCGCTGCAGCAGTTCGCCGCTTACCAGGAGGCGACCGCCGACGCCGACGAGGACGAGTTCGAACCGGCCTGGGTGCTGAAGGACATCATCGACTGGAAATCCGGTTTCCAGGTGCACGACGACGATGCCGCCGCGTTCGTGGAGAGCATCACCGAACTCGTCTCGCGCTGGAACCTCGACCTCGACTGGGGTGTCGAAGATCCGACCGACGACGAATTCCTCGCCGACGCCAGCATCGCCGACCTGCTGCACGTGGCCTACGACGCGCTGCGCGCGTACGGCTACACCCTGTGGGTGTGGGAAACCGGCACCGACACTGTCGCCGGCTGGATCGCGCTCAGCCGCGATGACGATGCGATGCGCGCGATCGCGCCGGCGATCGGCATCGAGCTGCGCCCGGGCGGGCTGGCATAGAGGCCGCGCACGGGCCGCAGTCGGCGCCCCGTGCGCGCACTACCGCCGAACTACCAGATGCGGACCCGATCCTCGGGCGCGATCCACAGCGGATCGCTTTCGCTGACGTCGAATGCGTCATACCAGGCGTCGATGTTGCGCAGCGGCGCGAACGCGCGGATGTGGCCCGGCGAATGCGTGCCGTTGACCAGCTGCTGGCGCAGGGCGTCGTCGCGCCACAGCGTGCGCCACACCTGGGCCCAGCCCATGAACAGGCGCTGTTCACCGCTGAAACCGTCGATCACCGGCGCCGGCTTGCCGTCGAGCGAGCGACGGTAGGCTCCCAGTGCGATGGTCAGGCCGCCCAGGTCGCCGATGTTCTCGCCCATGGCCACCTTGCCGTTGATGCGCATGCCCGGCAGCTGCGGGAACTCGAAAGCCTCGTACTGGGCGCCGAGCTTCGCGGCCTGGACCTCGAACTTGGCGGCGTCGTCGGCCGTCCACCAATCGCGCAGCAGGCCGCCACCGTCGGACTTGCGGCCCTGGTCGTCGAAGCCGTGGATGATCTCGTGGCCGATCACGCCGCCGATGGCGCCGTAGTTCACCGCAGGATCCGCGTCGGGATCGAAGAACGGCGGCTGCAGGATCGCGGCCGGGAACACGATCTCGTTCTTCACCGAGGAGTAGTAGGCGTTGACCGTCTGCGGGGTCATGCCCCACTCGGCCTTGTCGACCTGATGGCCGATGCGCGCGCGGTCGTAGTCCCATTCGAAGGCGGCCGAACGCAGCGCGTTGCCGAGCACGTCGCCGTCCCTGACCTCCAGCGCGGCGTAGTCGCGCCAGGTCTCCGGGTGGCCGATCTTCAGGCCGAAGCCGGCCAGCTTGGCGCGGGCCTCCGCCTTGGTGTCCTCGCCCATCCATTCCAGCTGGTCCAGGCGCGCGCCCATGGCCGCCTTCACGTTGGCCACCAGCTCGTCCATCTTGGCCTTGGCGTCCGGCGGGAAATACAGCTGCACGTAGTCGCGGCCGATGGCCTCGCCCATCGCCTCCTCGGCATGCGCCACGCCGCGCTTCCAGCGTTCCTTCTGCTCCGGCTGCCCGGAGAGGAACTTCGAGCGGAAGTCGAAGTGGGCGTCGACGAACGCCTCCGACAGCAGCGGCGCCGCCTGGTCGGTGACGTGGAAGGCCTGCCAGGCCTTGAGGGTGTCGAGGTCGGCATCGGCGAAGAGCCCGGCCAGCTTCGGCATCGCGCTGTCCTGGCGCACGACCGCGCGCGACGCCTGTTCGACGCCGGCGGCGGCGAAGTAGCGCTCCCAGTTGAAGCCGGGCGCGGTGGCGGCGAAGTCGGCGCGCTCGACCGGGTTGTAGGTGCGGCTGCGGTCACGGCTCTCGGCACGGGTCCAGTGGGCTTCGGCCACCGCCTTCTCGAAGTCGAACACGCGCTGCGCATTGCCCTTCGGATCGTTCCAGCCGCCCAGCTGCAGCAGCTGCGCGATGTAGGCGACGTAGCGCTCGCGCTGCGGCGCGAACTTCTCGTCCAGATACATCTGGCGGTCGCCGAGGCCGAGGCCGGACTGGCTCATGTAGAGCGTGTAGCGGTCGGGATCGCGCTGGTCGTCGGACACGCCCAGGCGGAACAGGGTGGCGCCGACGCTGCCGGACGCCGCGCCCATGAGGTCGGCCAGTGCGTCCTTGTCGGCCACGGCGCGGATGGCGTCGAGGTGCGGCGCCAGCGGCTTCGCGCCCAGGGCCTCGATCGCGGCCTCGTCGAGGAAGCTGCGGTACAGCGTGGCGACCTTGGCGGCGTCGCCGGTCGCGGCATCGCCCTGCCCCACGTAGCCCTCGACCAGGCCGCGAACGCGCGCCTCGGACAGGTCGCGCAGGACCAGGAAGGAGCCGTACATCGACTTGTCCGAGGGAATGTCGGTGTTCGCGGCCCACGTGCCGCTGACGTAGCCGAAGAAGTCCGCGCCCGGCGACACATCGCGGTCCATCCCCGCGGTGTCGATGCCCCAACTGCCGAAGCGGTCGGCGGCGACGCTCGCACCGGCGCTGCCGGCACCCGAATCGTCAGCGGCATACAGCAGGCTGGTGTCGCAGGCGATGTCCAGGCAGCCGGCGGCATCGCGGGCGTCATGCGCGGAAGCGGGTGCGGCGATCGCAAGGGCGAGCACGGTCGCGGCGGAAAGCAGGCTGGTCTTCAAATCGTAACTCCTGGCAGGTGGACGGACGCCCGCGGGCATCAACCCTGCAAGCATACCCAACCCCGCTTTTTCGAGCCGATGGCCAAGCCCGGTCCCGCTCACTTCACCGGTGCTCGACCTGCGCGACGCCGAGCTGCGCGCAGCCGGCGAACGCATCGCGCTCAGCTAGAGTCCCGCGATCCGAAGCCTGCGGTACTCCGCAGCGGCCTGTGCCGGCGTGGGATCGGACATGGCCATGCCGTTGATGAAGACCGCCGGTGCGCCGCGCTTGAAGACCTCGACCGCGCGGTTGGCGCCCGCGACCTGCTCCGGCGTTGGATTGTCGAACGCGAATGAAATCGAGTGGCCCCGCACCACCGGCACGCCCTTGTCCTGCAGGAACGCGACCAGCGCCTCGCTGCGCCGCGCCTGGTCGGAAGGACAGTTTTGCGGCGCAAGGACCAGTACCGCGTGGCGTGATGCGCCATCGGGCATCTGCACCGATACAAAGCCGTTTTCGCTCACGCTGGCACCGGCGTCGAACCCGCTGCTCGAATCCGGTCGGCCATCCCACCAGCGCCAGGCGCCGAACAGGCAAGCGACCAGCAACAAGGTGGGGACGAGGCGCATCGTCGGATTGTCATGGAGCGCCATGCGCGCTGCAAGCGCGTCGGCGCATAAAAAAGGGGCCCGCTCAGCGAGGCCCCGGAACAGGGAAAACTGTCTTATCGATCGAAGCGTTTACGCAACGGCTGCAACGCCTGTCGCCTGTGCGCCCTTCGGCCCCTGGGTGACTTCATAGCTGACGCGCTGCCCTTCCTGCAGGCTGCGGAAGCCTTCCGATGAGATTGCCGAGTAGTGCACGAAGACATCCGTGCTGCCGTCCTCCGGTGCGATGAACCCGAAGCCCTTGGCGTCGTTGAACCACTTCACTGTGCCGTATTGCATGACTCTTTCCACCTCGTCTGGATGCGATTGCGTGTGTCGGCGTGCAAGGCGCCGGGTCACACGGCCCGAGTATGCAAAGCAACCCGGCCGACTTCAATCACCCCGCGAGCAGGGCCGCGACCAGGCCGGGCACCCCGGATGACGCCGCTTCGACGTTGGCCACCACTTCTTCGAGCGTGATCACCTCGTCGTGTACCGGCCCGGCACCGGCCGCCCAGTTGGCGACGATCGCCAGGCAGGCGTAGTCGAGTCCGAGCTCGCGCGCCAGCCCGGCCTCGGGCATGCCGGTCATGCCGACCAGGTCGCAGCCGTCGCGCGCCATGCGCGCGATCTCGGCGCGGGTCTCCAGGCGCGGGCCCTGGGTGACGCCATAGCATCCGCCGTCCAGCAGCGCGACGCCCGCCTCCGCCGCCGCGCCGATCACCGCGTGGCGCAGCGACGGGGTGTACGGATCGCCGAAGTCCACGTGCAGCACCTCGCTGCCCGGCTCTTCGCAGAAGGTCGCCACGCGTCCCCAGGTGTAGTCGATCAGCTGGTCCGGGCAGGCCAGCACGCGCGGACCGAATCGCGCGGTAATGCCGCCCACGGTATTCAGCGCGAGCACGCGGCGCGCGCCGAGCGCCTGCAGCGCCACCAGGTTGGCGCGGTAGTTCACCTGGTGCGGCGGCACCGAATGGCCTTCGCCATGACGGGCAAGGAACGCGACGCGATGCCCGTCCAGGGTGCCGATGCGGACCGGCCCGGAGGGCGCGCCGAAGCGGGTCACCGGCTGGTGCGGCTCGACGTCCTCCAGTCCGGCCAGCTGGTACAGCCCGGTCCCGCCGATGACGGCGAGCGCGAGGTCGGTGATCGGCTGGCTCACGGGAATCTCCGGTCAGTCGGCGAGTGCGTAGATGGCCGGCAGGTTGCGGCCCTGCTCGTTGAAATCCATGCCGTAGCCGAACACGTAACGGTCGGGGACCTCGACGCCGGAGTAGTCGGCGCACACGCCTTCCACGCAGCGGTCGTGGATCTTGGTCGCCAGCACCGCCACGCGCACGTCGGCCGCGCCTTCGTCCTGGCACCAGCGGATCACGGCATTGAGCGTGTGGCCTTCGTCGAGGATGTCGTCGACCAGCAGCACGCGGCGGCCGCGCATGGGGGTGGACGGACGGTGCAGCCAGGCCAGGCGCGAGCCGCTGGTGGCGCCGCGGTAGCGGGTGGCGTGCAGGTAGTCGAACTCGAGGTCAAGCCCGCGCTCGCCCAGCGCGAACGCCAGCTGCGCGGCGAACGGCATGCCGCCATGCATGATGGTGATGTACAGCGGCGGGCGCGCGTCGTCGGCGTAGTCCGGCACGATGGCATCGGCCATGCCTTCGATGGCGGCTTCCAGCGTGGCGCGGTCGTGGATCACGTCAGCGCCGGCCAGCGCGTCGACGAGCAGCGCCGCGCTCATGCCGGCACCCCGCCGCCCTGCCCCTGGCGCGCACGGCTGTAGCGCGCATCGGCGAGCAATCCGTCCCAGCCGAGTGCCCCGCGGCCCAGCAGCCCGGTGAGCGCCATGGTGTTGAGCGTGCGGCCTTCGACGGCCACCAGCGACTCCTCGACCAGGTCCGGGTGGCAGACCAGCACCACGTCGCAGCCGGCGTCGAGGTGCGCATCGATGCGCTGCTTCACGCCGCCGGCGGAGAACGCCGCGGCCATGCCGATGTCGTCGGAGAACACCACGCCGCGGAAGCCCATCTCGGTGCGCAGGATGTCGTTGATCCAGCGCGGCGAGTAGCCGGCCGGTTCGGGCGCGACCTGCGGGTAGACCACGTGCGCCAGCATCACCGCGTCGGCGCCCGCGTCGATGCCGGCCACGAACGGGACCAGGTCGTCGGCGCGGATCGCCTCGAGAGGCCGGTCATCGACCGCGTCGTCGAAATGCGTGTCCTCGCGCACCGAGCCGTGGCCCGGGAAGTGCTTCAGGGTGGCGGCCATGCCGGCAGCGTGCATGCCCTCGACGTAGGCGCGGGTGAACGCGGCGACCACCTGCGGGTCATCCGAGAACGCGCGGTCGCCGATGGCGAGGTTGCCGCGACCCAGGTCGACCACCGGCGCGAAGCTCAGGTCGACGCCGGAAGCGCGCACTTCGCTGGCCATCAGCCAGGCGTGCTCGCGGGCGCGCTCGAGCGCGGCCTGCGGATCAACAGCGTAGTCACGCCCGAAGCCCTGCAACGACGGCAGCGCGCTGTAGCCCTCGCGGAAACGCTGCACGCGGCCGCCTTCCTGGTCGACGCAGACCAGCTGCGGCCTTGGCGCGGCGGCGCGGATCGCCGCCGACAGCTCGGCGACCTGCTCGCGCGATGCGAAGTTGCGGGTGAACAGGATCACGCCGGCGCAGGCGTCGTGCTGCAGCCAGTCGCGTTCGCGCGCGGTGAGTTCGGTGCCTTCGACGCCGATGACGAGCATGGACTTTCTCCTTCAGGCTTCCGGGCCGGCGCGCTCGGCCTCGCTCCATTGCGAGTACGGGCGCGAGGCCAGGGCCAGATTGTAGTAGCGCGGGCAGTCGGTCGCTTCGGCGCCCAGCCAGTCCGGGCGCAGGAATGTCTCATCGGCGCTGCCGAGTTCGACCTCGGCGACTACCAGACCGGCGTTGTCGCCGAGGAACTCGTCGACTTCCCAGAGGTGGTCGCCGTGGCAGACGAGGTGCCGGCGCTTGTCGAGCAGACCGCCGACGCACAGCGCGAGCAGCGCGCGCGCGTCGTTGACCGGGATCAGGTAGTCGAACTCCTGCCGGGTGTGGCCGAGCTCGCGCGACTTCAGGTTGAGGAAGGCTTCGTCGCCGGCGATGCGCACGCGCACCGAAGCGTTCTGGCGGCCTTCGTCCATCGCCGCCTGGTCGTTGATGTAGCCCTGCGCCATCGGCACGACCGCGTGCGCGGCGGCGCGCCAGCCGTCGCCGGTAACCAGGAACTTGCGCTCGATCTCAATTGCCATCGGGGACTCCTGCGTGGGTGCTGGCGCGGCCGGGGTGCGTCATGCCGGTTCGAACACGGCGATCGATTCGACGTGGGCGGTGTGCGGGAACATGTCCATCACCCCGGCCGAACGCAGGCGCCAGCCGCGCTCGTTGACCAGGTAACCGGCATCGCGCGCCAGCGAGCCGGGATGGCAGCTGACGTAGACGATGCGCTTCAGGCCCTTCAGCGGCAGTTGCTTGAGCACGTCGAGCGCGCCGGCGCGCGCCGGATCGAGCAGCAGCTTGTCGAAGCCGGCACGCATCCACGGCTCGCGCGAGAGATCGGTGGAAAGATCCGCCACGTGGAAGCTGACGTGCGGCATGCCATTGCGCTCGGCGTTTTCGCGCGCGCGTGCCACCAGCCCGGCATCGCCTTCCACGCCGACCACCTCGGCGGCGACGCGCCCAAGTGGGAGGGTGAAATTGCCCAGCCCGCAGAACAGGTCGAGCACGCGCTCGCCGGGCTGCACGTCGAGCAGCGCGAGTGCATGCGCGATCATCTTCTCGTTGAGGTCGGCATTCACCTGGATGAAGTCCAGCGGCCGGAACCCGAGCTCGATGTCCCACGGCGCCAGCCGGAACGACAGCGCCACATCTTCCGGCCACAGCGGCTGCAGGGAATCGGGGCCGCCGGGCTGCAGGAACACGGCGAAGCCCTGTTCCTGCGCGAACGCCACCAGCCGCGCGCGGTCGGCATCGCCCAGCGGCTGCAGGTGGCGGAACACCAGCGCGATGCTGTCGTCGCCGGCGATGAACTCGATCTGCGGGATGTCGCTGCGTGCGTCCAGCGAGTCGACCAGCGCCGCCAGCGCCTCGACGCGCATGCCCAGCGCCGGGATGACGGTGTGGCACTCGCGCAGCTCGGCGACGAAGCGCGGGTCGCGCTCGCGGAAACCGACCAGCGTCTTGCCTTTCTTCTCCACCCGGCGCACGGAGAACCGGCCCTTGCGGCGGTAGCCCCAGGCGGCGCCGCTCAGCGGCGGCAGCACCGCATCCGGGGTGACGTGGCCGATGCGCGCGAGGTTATCGTTCAGCACCCGCGCCTTGGCGACGATCTGCCGGTCCTCGGCCAGGTGCTGCAGCGTGCAGCCGCCGCAGGTACCGAAGTGCGGGCAGCGCGGCACGACGCGCTCCGGCGACGCGGTCAGCACCTCGACCGCTTCGGCTTCATCGAAATGCCGCGAGCGTGCGGTCTGCCGCGCCATCACCACCTCGCCCGGCAGCGCGCCGGCCACGAACACCGCCTTGCCGGCGTTGACGTGGCCTGCGGGGCGCCGGGCAACGCCGCGGCCGTCATGGCTGAGGTCGAGGATCTCGGCCTGGAAGGGGGTCTGGTCGATGCGAGCCAATGCGTTGCGGCCCTCGGGAACGGCCGCGCATTGTCGCAGAAGCCGCCGGCGCGGGCGCCGCGCGGCGGCTCCGGTGAGGCGCCGCCTACTTCTGCTTCCAGGCGCCGCCCTGCTGGTACCACCACCCCGGCCGCGCGCTGTCGATCCACTGCCGTGCGAACACCTCGCGGATCTGCGCCTCCCACTCGGGATGGCCGTTGGCGACCGCGATTTCGCGATACACCGCCTTGCGGTCGCGGTTGTCATCGGCGACCGCGGCGTTCACCGCCACGCGATCCTTGAGCGGCACCTTGGCCGCCTCGCGCACCACCAGCAGGCCATCGCCGCCGAAGCCCAGCGCGCCGCTGTCGAAGTGCGGGCGCAGGCTCGCGAACCGCGACTCCATCCGCGACTGGATCGCCTGGATGGCCGGCGTGCGGATGGTGATGTCCGGCGCCTGCGCATGGGCCGGCGCGATGCCCAGCAGCATCCACGGATCGAAGGCCACGCGCCGCGATGCGCGCTCGGCCGGAAGCATCGCCATGCCCCCTCCGGGCGCGGGCACGGCCTCGGGCGCGGCCTCGTCGCCGATCACCTTTTCGACGAACTCGCGCGCTGCTTCGCGAGCCTCCGCCGCCGGGAAGTAGACATTGATGGTGACGCAGGCGGTGAGCACCAGCGCGGCGACAAACGGCAATCCCATCCTGTGGCGCATGCAGTCCTCCTCGGACGCGGTCGATCAGTCGAACACGGGGGTGACATCGCCGGACCCCACCGCCGCCAGGCGTTCGACCAGGGTTTCCCAGTCGACGTTGCGGTTGTAGCCGACGATGTCCAGGCGCGGCAGGCCGGCACCTTCGACGATAGCAAACCCTGCGCCCCGGGGATGAAGCCCAGCCATCGCGCAGACGCCATTGGCCAGCCGGCAGGAGATGCCGATGCGGCGGTAGCCGAAGTCGTCGAACACCGCGAGCAGCCGTCCCTGCAGGCTGGTCACGAACGAGGCATCGCCGACGCTGGAGATGTTCTGCACCGCGCGCTGGCTGATGCGCTGGCGGACCCCGCGCGTCTTCTCGGTGTGCAGCTCGGCATCGAATGCGGTGGCCTGCCAGTCGACCAGGCGCAGGCCCAGCACCTCGCCGTGCAGGCGCCCGCTGATGCTGCCGAAATCGAACACGCCGGTCAGCGCCTGCATGTCGAGGCCCTCGAGCACGATGTCGGCCGACAGCGTGGGCGCCACGCCGAACGGCCGTTCCATGGCCAGCGACGACACCCGCACCTCGCCGTCGAAGGCGCGCATCGACAGGCCACCATCGAAGGCGAGGCGCTCGCCGGCATAGCGCATCCGCGGGATCACCCCCGACAGCGTGCCCGGGAACGCCGGCAGCCCGAGCGCCGTGGCCAGGCTCGCCATGTCCAGCGCCTCCACCGCCACCGCGCCTTCCATCTCCATGCCCTTGCCATCGCGCGGAAGTGCCAGCGACACCCCGGACAGCGCGAGTTCTCCGCCGAGCAGCGCCACGCGCACCGGCTCACGCAGCGCGAGGCGGCCGTCGCGGCTGCGCCACGGCAGGCGCGCCGGCCCGAACGCGATATCGCCCAGCGCACCGTCGCGCCAGCCGAGCGTGCTGTCGGCGCTGCCGCCGGCGACGATGCGCAGTTCGCCGTCGAGCCCGTTGAAGGCGAAGCGTCCATCCGGCGCCGCCACGTCCAGCGCGACCGAGCGCAACGCGAGCGCGTGCAGCGCGCCGTCGCGCAGGGCGAGTTCAACCGACAGCGCGCCTTCCAGCGTCAAGCCGGTCAATCCGGCAATGCCCAGCCAGCCGGACAGATAGCGTTCGGGCAGCACCGCGACCGCAGCGCTGTGCAATGCCAGGTCGAGGCTGCGCACGCTGCCGTCGCCGGCCAGCGCCGCGCGTCCACTGGCCTCCAGCACGCCCGGATCACTGGCGGAGAATGCCGGCACGGTCCACCCTTCGGCGCCCCCCTGAAGGGCCACGCGCACCGCCACCGGGTGCGCCGGCAGCGCGACGTAGGCGTTGCCGAACAGCAGTTCGCCGCCGCGCAGCGCGCCATCCACGGTGACGTGGGGCCCGCCGGCCAGCGCGCGCCAGTCGATCCGCAGCCGGGCGTCCAGGCCCTCGCCAGCGATGCTGCCGTCGGCGGTGTCGAATGCAACGCCGCCCAAGGTGAGTGGGGCCTCCACGTGCAGCGGCCCGCCACGGGGGGCGTGCACGCGGACCGTGCCATCGAGCGTGCCGCCGTGGAGTCGACCGGCCAACCAGGCCTGGCTGGCCAGCGCCTGCGCCCAGGCGACGGGCACCGCCACCAGATCGATGCGCGTGAGGTCGGGCGCGGCGCGCTCGTACTGCACCGCCAGCCGCGCCTGCCCCTGCCCGCCCGCCGACAGCGCCGCGTCGACCTTCGCCATGCCTGGTGCCAACGCCAGGGCCAGCCGCAACGGCGCGCCGCGCTGCTGGCGCACCTGGCCATCGCAGCGCCAGCCGCCCTGGCCATCGCGGCGCAGCGGACAGCGCCAGTCGACGTCGCGGAAGCGATACCCGAGGTCCGGCGCATCGACCCGTGCCGCGCGCAACTGCAGTTCACCCTGCGTCGCGCCCTCCGGCCAACGCAGGCGCACGTGCACGCCCTCCAGGGTGGCCACCGGCGTGGCGACGCGCGTGATGGTCGCCGACAGGGTGCGCGCCCACGCCGCATCCGCCGCTCCCAGCAGCACCAGCAAAAGCAGCGGTAAGATCGCCCTCGGCATGGCCGCCAGAATAACGACAGGACGACACGCGCCGATGAAGCCACGCATCCTGCTGGTCGAGGACGACCCCACCACCGCCGCCTTCATGACCGCCGCGATCGAAGCGTTGCCGGCCACCGTGGATGTCGCGGGCAGTCGGGCCGACGCCCTTGCCAAGGCCGCCGATGTCCGCCACGCACTGTGGCTGTTCGATGCGCACCTGCCCGATGGCGATGGCGCGGGCCTGCTGGCCGAACTGCGGGCACTCGGCCTGGCCACGCCCGCGATCGCGCACACCGCCGCCCACGACCCCTGGCTGCACCACGAGCTGCGCGCCGCCGGTTTCGCGTCGGTGCTGGTCAAGCCGCTGGCGGCCTCCGCATTGCGCGCGTCGCTCGCCACGGCGATCGGTGCATGGCATCCATCGCGGGTGGCCGAGGACGTGGCCGAGGTGGCCGACGTGGCCGACGTGGCCGAGTTGGCCGGGGATGCGGTCGATCCACCGCCCAGGTGGGACGATGCCGCCGCGCTGCGTGCGCTCAACGGCGAGCGCGCGCACGTCGATGCGCTGCGTGTCCTGTTCCTCGACGAACTGCCCGCGGCGCGCGAAGGCGTGGTGGCGTCGGCACTCGACGGCGACGAACGCCGGATGCGCGATGCCTTGCACCGGCTGCGCGCCAGCTGCGGCTTCGTCGGCGCCGCGCGTCTTGGCGATGCAGTCGCGGTGCTTGAAGGCGCACCCGGCTCGGCCGCCGCACTGCAGGCGTTCAAGGACGCCGCTCAGGAGCTGCTGCCACCGCCGTGAGTGGTGAGCCGGCCGAGGTCGGCCATCAGTTGCCACGAGGTGAGCGGCCGCGCGCCGAGGTGCGACATCAGCACCTCGCGCAGCACGCGCCGCAAGCCACCGAGTTCCTCGGGCGGCGGCGCTCGGTCGTCGGCCGCCAGGTCGAGCAGCGCGCGCCCGGTGGCGCTGCGTGAACGTTCGCCGTCGCGCTCCCCACGCACCCGGCGCGGCCCCTGCTCGGGATCGAGGCGGTAGCGCGCGGCCGGATCCAACGGCACGCCGTCGGCGTCATGTGCAAGGTCGAACCCCACGCCCAGCACCTCGAGCAGGTCGCGCTCGAAGCGGCGCAATGTCCACGCCAGCGGCTCGCCGGCGCCAAGCCGCGCACGCAACTCGCCGTAGAGCGCGTACAGCTCGGGCTGCGGATCCTGGCGTGGCGCCAGCCGCAGCACGAGTTCGTTGACGTAGAAGCCGGCGAGCATCAGTTCGCCCTGCAGCCTCGGCGCGGCATCGATCGCCTCGGCGGCGTTGAGGTGCGCGAGCTCGCCGCGCTGCACGGCGTCGAAGCGGATGTGCTGCAGCGGCTGCAGCGCCGCGCGCAGCGCCTGTCGCCGCGGTCCATGCACGCCGCGCGCCACCAGCCCCATGCGTCCGTGCTCGGCGGTCAGGACCTCGAGCAGCAGGCTGGTTTCCCGCCACGGCCGGGCATGGAGGACATAGGCGGGCTGGCCGAGCAAGCGCATGCCCGCATTGTAGGGGCGCTACTCGTCGTAGCCGAAGGTGCGTAGCGCGGCCTCGTCGTCGGACCAGCCCTGGCGCACGCGCACCCAGGTTTCCAGGAACACCTTGCAGCCGAACAGCCGCTCCATCGACAACCGCGCCTTGCTGCCGATCTCGCGCAGGCGGGTGCCGCCCTTGCCGATGACGATCGCCTTCTGGCCGTCGCGCTCGACCCACACGACCGCGCCGATGCGCATCATCGGCCCGGACTTGGTGGACTCCTCGGTGAACGACTCGATCTCCACCGTGGTCGCATACGGGAGTTCCGCGCCCAGCTGGCGCATCAGCTGCTCACGCAGCATCTCGCCCGCCAGGAAGCGCTGGCTCTTGTCGGTGATCTCGTCCTCGGCGTACATCGGCGGCTGTTCCGGCACCAGCGTCAGCAGCTGTGCGACCAACGCCTCCAGGCCCTTGCGCTTAAGGGCCGAGATCGGGTGCACGCCGGCGAACTCGCGTCCCTCGGTCACCTTTTGCAGGTACGGCAGCAACGCCGCCTTGTCGCGGATGCGGTCCACCTGGTTGACGACGAGGACCACCGGCACCGCCGCCTCGCGCAGTGACTCGTACGCCAGCGTGTCCTCCTCGTCCCAGCGGCCGGCCTCGACCACCAGCAGCACGGCCTCGACGCCTTCAACGGCTCCGCGCGCGGCACGGTTCATCATCCGGTGCATCGCGGTCGCCGACTGGCTGCGCTCGCCGCGATGGATGCCGGGCGTGTCGACCAGCAGCAGCTGGCCGCCGGGCACGGTGGCGATGCCCAGCAGCCGGTGGCGCGTGGTCTGCGGGCGATTGGAGACGATGCTCACCTTGGCGCCGACCAGCGCATTGACCAGGGTGGACTTGCCGACATTGGGCCGTCCGATGACGGCGATGGCGCCGCTGCGGTGGCCGGCTTCGGCGTCGTTGGGGGTGTTCATGGCTTGTCTGCTTCCAGTTGTGCAAGTACGGCGCCAGCGGCGGCCTGCTCGGCGGCGCGGCGCGAACTGCCCTCGCCCGATGCCGACAGCGCGGGTTCGACCAACGTGCAGCGCACGTGGAAGACCTTGGCGTGTTCGTCACCGGCCTCGGACAGGAGATCGTAGACCGGCAGCGGGCGCTGGCGACCCTGCAGCCACTCCTGCAGCCGGGTCTTGGGGTCCTTGCCGATGCGGCCGGCGGCAAGCCCCGCCAGCGCCGGTTCGAACCACGGCAGCACGGCACTGCGGCAGGCATCGAAACCGGCGTCGAGGTAGATGGCGCCGACCAGCGCCTCGAGCGCGTCGGACAGGATCGAGTCGCGGCGGTGGCCGCCGGATTTCATCTCGCCGGGGCCGAGGGTGATGCGCGCGCCGAGGTCGAGCCCGCGCGCGATACGCGCCAGCGAGGATTCCCGCACCAGTTCGGCGCGGGCGCGGGTCATCACGCCCTCGTCGGCCTTGGGCCAGCGCAGGTACAGCGCTTCGGCGACGATCAGGCCGACCAGCGCATCGCCGAGGAATTCAAGTCGTTCGTTGTGCGGGGCGCCGGCGCTGCGGTGGGTCAGCGCCTGCGCCAGCAAGCCGCCATCGCGGAACGCATGCCCCGCGAAGCGGACGGCAGCGGCATCAGTTGAGGTCACCGGACCTGGTCAACATCTGCGTGGTGTCGAACCTGCCCACCACATCGAGGTTCGCGATCACCGGCTTGCGCACCTCGTAGTTCACATCCATCTGCCAGCCGTTGTCGACGCGCTTGATCTTGACGTGCTCGGCCTTCACGTTCTCGGCGTAGCTGATGTACAGCCGGCGGAAGAACAGGTCCTGGATCTTGCGCGGGTCGGTGTTGGCGATGCCCGGCTCGTTGGCCAGGCCCTTCAGCGCGGACCGCACGCTGTAGTACTCGGAATACATCGGGAACAGCTTCATGCCGACATAGGCGAACAGGCCGACCACGGCCAGCACGATCACGAACCCCAGCAGGGTGATGCCGCGTTGCGCGTTTCTCATAGCAGTTTCCCCTCGATCCCCTGGAACACCAGTATCCATGCCCCGTGCCGATGGCTCAGGGAATGCGCGTGCCGATGCGGCTGAAATCCACTCCGCCGGCGGAACTGTCGAAATTCATCCACACCAGGAACGCCTTGCCGCGAAGCTGGCCTTCCGGAAGGGTGCCCCAGAAGCGGCTGTCGTCGCTTCTATCACGATTGTCGCCCATGACGAAATACTCGCCGGCCGGCACCGTCCACTCGCCGACGCCGTGGTTGGCGAACAGCGGGCTGTCGACTTCGAGCAGTTCGTGGCGACGCCCGCCAAGGTCCTCGGTGAGCAGGGTGGCGCCGCTCATCTCCTCGCCGCGGCCCTTGCCCACGTAGCGGCCGACGGGCTCGTACGCCACCGCGTCGCCGTTCACGAACACCGTGTTGTCGCGGTAGGCGATCCGGTCACCCGGAAGGCCCACCACGCGCTTGATCCAGTCCTGGTCGGGGTACTGCGGCGGACGGAACACCACCACGTCACCGCGCGCGGGCTCGCCGATGGCAACGACCTTGTGGTTGTTCACCGGCAGCCGCAGCCCGTAGGCGAACTTGTTGACCAGGATGAAGTCGCCGACCAGCAGCGTCGGCATCATGGAGGTCGAAGGGATGCGGAACGGCTCGGCGATGAAGCTGCGCAGCACCAGCACCACCGCGAGGATCGGGAAGAAGGCGCGCGCGTAGTCGACGACCCACGGCTCCTGTGGCTCCAGCAGGCCGGCGGCGGCCGCGCGGCGCTTGGCGAACACCAGCCTGTCGAGCAGCCAGATGAGGCCACTCAGCAGGGTCAGGAGGACCAGCCCCATCTCAAACCATTTCATCATCACGGAGCTCCCGGTGCGGCTATTTGTTGTCGACCTGGAGGACCGCGAGGAAGGCTTCCTGCGGGATCTCGACGCGTCCGACCTGCTTCATGCGCTTCTTGCCTTCCTTCTGCTTCTCGAGCAGCTTCTTCTTGCGCGAGATGTCGCCACCATAACATTTGGCCAACACGTTCTTGCGCATCGCCTTGACCGTGGTGCGGGCGATGATCTGCGAGCCGACGGCGGCCTGGATGGCCACGTCGAACATCTGCCGCGGGATGAGCTCGCGCATTTTTTCGGTGATGTCGCGGCCGCGGCGGTCGGCATGCTGGCGGTGCACGATCAGCGACAGCGCGTCGACCTTGTCGCCGTTGATCAGGGTGTCGATGCGCACGAACGGACCGGCGTCGAAGCGCAGGAACTGGTAGTCCAGCGACGCGTAGCCGCGCGACACCGACTTCAGGCGGTCGAAGAAGTCGAGCACCACTTCCGCCATCGGCAGCTCGTAGCTGATCTGCACCTGGCTGCCGAGGTAGTTGATGCCGATCTGGCTGCCGCGCTTTTCCTCGCACAGGGTGATCACGTTGCCCACGTAATCCGGCGGGGTGAGGATGTTGGCGCGGATGATCGGCTCGCGGACCTCTTCGATCAGGTTCACCGGCGGAAGCTTGGCCGGGTTGTCGAGGGTGAGGATGCTGCCGTCGGTCTTGAGTACTTCGTACACCACCGTCGGCGCGGTCGAAATGAGGTTGAGGTCGTACTCGCGCTCCAGGCGCTCCTGCACGATCTCCATGTGCAGCATGCCGAGGAAGCCGCAGCGGAAGCCGAAGCCCATGGCCTCGGAACTCTCCGGCTCGAAGCGCAGCGCGGCGTCGTTGAGGCGCAGCTTGTCGAGCGCCTCGCGCAGCGACGGGTAGTCGTCGGCATCCACCGGGAACAGGCCGGCGAACACGCGCGGCTGCATTTCCTGGAAACCCGGCAGCGGCGCCGGCGCCGGATCCGTGGCCAGGGTCAGCGTGTCGCCGACCGGCGCGCCGTGCACGTCCTTGATGGACGCGTTGATCCAGCCCACCTCGCCGGCGCGGAGCTTGGCCAGCTCCTTGCGCTTGGGCGTGAACACGCCGACCTTGTCCACCTGGTGGGTACGGCCGGTGGACATGACCAGCATCTTGTCGCCGGCCTTGATCTCGCCCTGCATCACCCGCACCAGCGACACGACGCCCAGGTAGTTGTCGAACCAGGAGTCGATGATCAGCGCCTGCAGCTTGTCGGTCTCGCGCGGCGCCGGCGGCGGGATGCGCAGCACGATGGCCTCGAGCACGTCCTCGACGTTCAAGCCGGTCTTGGCGCTGATCGCCACCGCGTCGCTGGCATCGATGCCGATCACCGCCTCGATCTCGGCCTTGGCGCGCTCGATGTCGGCGGTCGGCAGGTCGATCTTGTTGATCACCGGCACCACTTCCAGGCCCTGCTCCACCGCGGTGTAGCAGTTGGCGACCGACTGCGCCTCGACGCCCTGCGCGGCATCGACCACCAGCAGCGCGCCCTCGCAGGCAGCCAGCGAGCGGCTGACCTCGTAGCTGAAATCGACGTGGCCCGGCGTGTCGATGAAGTTCAGGAAATAGGTCTGGCCATCGCGCGCGGTGTACGGCAGCGACACCGATTGCGCCTTGATGGTGATGCCGCGCTCGCGCTCGATCGGATTGTTGTCGAGGACCTGCGTCTCCATCTCGCGCGCGGTCAGGCCGCCACAGATCTGGATGATGCGGTCGGCCAGCGTGGACTTGCCGTGGTCGACGTGGGCGATGATGGAGAAGTTGCGGATGTTCCGCATCGAATCTGGGGGCATGGGGATCGCAGGCGGGGCCGTATCGGGCCGGATGGCGTCGAACGGAACATTGTCGCACAGGGTGGCGGCGGCCCGATCCGCCCCTTCGGGGCACCTTCCCCCGCAGTGCGGGGGAAGGGTTTCACCCGAACGGCTATTCGGCGGCGGTGCGCGGGGTCACCGCGATGAACTGGGTGCCGCCACTGCGGTTGCGTACCAGCAGCATCACCGTCTGGCCGGGGCGTACCGCGGCCAGCTCGCGATCGAGGTCGGCGGGCGAACCCACGCCCTTGCGGCCCACCGAGAGCACCACGTCACCGGGCTGGATGCCCGCCGCGCGGGCGGCCAGGCCCTCGACGCGGGCAATCGCCACGCCGTCGCCGTCCGGCAGTTCGAGCTGCCGGCGTTGCGCGGCGGACAGCTCCTGGCCCACCAGCCCGAGCGGGTTGCTCGATTTCGCCGGCGCAGCACCGCCCTGCACCGGGCGGACGCTGGCAACGCCCTCGTCCAGCTCGCCCAGCGTGACCGTGACATCGCGGCTGCGCCCCTCGCGCCACACCTTCAGGGTGGCCCGGCTGCCGGGCGCCTTGGCACCGACGATCGGCGGCAGGTCGCTGGACTGGATGACGCGCGTGCCGTCGATCTCGCGGATCACGTCACCTCGCTCCAGCCCCGCCTTCTCCGCGGGACCACCGGGGACGACATCGGCCACCAGCGCGCCCAGCGTATCCGGCAGCCCCAGGCCGCTCGCGGCGTCGGTGGTGATCTGCTGCACCTGCACGCCGATCTGGCCGCGCTTGACCTGACCGGTGGTCTTCAGCTGCTCGGCGACATTCATCGCCACATCGATCGGGATCGCGAAGCTGACACCCATGTAGCCGCCCGAGTTGGAGAAGATCTGCGAGTTGATGCCCACCACCTCGCCGGCGGTGTTGAGCAGCGGCCCGCCGGAATTGCCGCGGTTGATCGCGACGTCGGTCTGGATGAAGGGCACGTAGCGCTGGTTGGCATACGGATTGGAGCGACCGACCGCGCTGATGATGCCGGCGGTGACCGACTGGTCGAGGCCGAACGGGGAGCCGATCGCCACCGCCCACTGGCCGGGCTTGAGCGCCGCGGAGTTGCCGGCGCGCAGGTACGGCAGGCTGGCGCCGGCCTTGATCTTGAGCAGGGCGACATCGGACTGCTCGTCGCCGCCCACCAGCTCGGCGGTGAACTCGCGGCGATCGGACAGCTTGACCTTGAGCTCGTCGGCCCCGGCGACCACGTGATGGTTGGTGAGCACGTAGCCGTCGGCCGAGATCAGGAACCCGGTGCCCATCGACATGCCGCGGCGACCGCCGGGATCCTGCGGCATGCCGGGGAACGGCGTACCCGGACCGAAGAAGCGCCGGAAGAACTCGGGCATCTCGTCGGGCATCTGCTGTTGCTGTTGCTGGGGGCGGGCGGCGGTCGTACCACCGCTCACGGCCTCGATGTTGACCACCGCCGGGCCGACACGCTCGACCAGCCGCGTGAAGTCGGGCAGGCCGGACACCATCGATGGCGACGGCGCGGCCGCCGGCACCGTGGCGGCACCCGACTGGGCGGTGGCGGCCGGCAGGATGACGGCGGCGGTACCGGCGGCGGTCAAGGTGACCAGGGCAAGGGCGTACACGGGGGATTTCATCGGGGATTCGGCCTCGATAAAGGGGGGGTCAACGGGAGGCCCACGGCGGCGCGCGCCGTGGGGCGTGAATCAGTCGGTGCCAGTGCCCGGCTCGGGCCTCGCGTCGCGGGCGTCGGCCCCCGGCACGACGGACTGGCGCACCGGCGAGGGTTCGACAAGGCGCGGCTGGAACGGCGCGAACGCGGCGTCGGACGGTGCCGACGGCAGGCCATAGCGCGCCGCGAACGGTTGGTTGCCGGCGGCAAGCCCCGGCAGCACCGCGCGCGGCCACGGCCGCGACGGTGCCACGGCCTGGGCGCCAAACGGGGCGCCGAAGGCGCGCGCATCCGGCAGGTCGGCCAGCAGTCCGACCGCGTCGTCCGTGGATGTCGGCCCCATTCCCGGCGTCATCGACGTGCCCGCAACCGCCCTGGCGCGGACCGGCGTGCTGGCCGCGACACGGCGGGCGGCGCGCTGCGACTGGCCACGCGAGCGCCGCTCGGCGGCACGCCGCGGCACCTCCGCGACCGCCACCGAGGTCGTCGCGGCCCAGGCGCCCTCGCTGCCTTCCGGCAGTTGGGACGCGGGTGCTTCGTTACCCGCCAGCAGGGGGCCGGGAACCGCGGTCGGCGCCGCGGTGTCGGGCACGCGCGCGAGACTGTCGCGGACCTCGCGCGCACCGGGCGGTGCGTCGATGGCCTGTGCCACCAGCTCGCCGCCGCCGGCGGTTGCCGGCAGCGGGCTGTCCGGCAGCTGCCGAGCCATGAACAGTGCGACCAGGGCCATCGAGGCCGCCAGCGCACCTCCGCCCCAGCGCACCAGGCGCGCACGCGGGCGGCGGAAGAGCGCTTGCCCGGTACCGTTGGCCGAGCCAGCGTCCGGCGCGGCGATCGCCAATGCCACGCGGCGCGAGAAATCGGCCGGCAGCAGTGCGTGGCCGTGCCCGCGCAGCACGTCGCCGCAGACCTGCCAGCGCTCCCAGCAGTCCGCCAGGTCGGTGTCGTGCTGCAGCCTGCGCAACATGAAACGCGCCTGGTCCGGCGACAGTTCGCCATCCAGCATCGCCGACAGCTGGCGGCGGTTGTGGGTGTAGAGCTTGTCCGGCGGGGCCGGTTGGAACTCCAGGTCTTCAGCGTCGTGGTTCATCGTCATGCTCTATCGCACCGCGCGTCGGGACGCGGTTTCGTTGTCCATCAGTGGCGCGAGTTCGACGTCGATCGCCTCGCGGGCCCGGAAGATCCGCGAGCGGACCGTACCGATCGGGCAATCCATGCGCTGGGCGATCTCCTCGTAGCTCAGGCCTTCGACTTCGCGCAGCGTGATCGCCGTGCGCAGCTCGTCCGGCAGGGCTTCGACCGCGCGCATCACCGTTTGTTCCAGCTGCTGGCGCATCAGTTCACGCTCCGGGGTGTCGTTGTCGCGCAGGCGGATCGCGGAATCGAAATGTTCGGCATCCTCGATTTCCACGTCGTCCGTCGGCGGGCGGCGGTTGCTGGCCACCAGGTGGTTCTTGGCGGTGTTCACGGCGATGCGGTGCAGCCAGGTATAGAACTGTGCATCGCCACGAAAACTCCCGATCGCGCGGTAGGCCCGGATGAAGGTGTCCTGGGCCACGTCCTGGCATTCGCTCCAGTCACGGATGTAGCGTCCGATGAGGGCGGCGATGCGGTGCTGGTACTTGCGCACCAGCAGGTCGAACGCCGCGGTGTCGCCCTGCTGGACGCGGCGCACGAGATCGTGATCGAGGTGTTCGGTGTCGCTTTCGGCCATGGGCCCGGCGCTCCTTCCGCCCGGCCTGCAGGCGGGGCTTGTGACCATGTGCGGCGGGAAAAGTTCCCGGCTGGCGGATGATCTGGGGCCCGCAGGCCACTGCCGCAAGGCGCGAAGTCCCAGACAAGCCGATTTGACGCGGGCTGAACGGACTCTGGATCATAGGTCCCCGCACGTACCCCAACGGATGGTTCCGAATGATTGCTGGCCTCGATGGTCTGCGCTTCAGCCACTGGCAAGCCGAAGAGCGTGCCGATGGCGTCGTGCTGCTGACGTTCGACCGCGCCGGCGAGTCGGTGAACACCTTTGCACAGGACGTGCTGGTCGAACTCGACGCGCTGCTCGAACGCCTGGCGCTCGATCCACCGAAGGCGCTGGTGCTGCGCTCCGGCAAGGCGCGCGGCTTCATCGCCGGCGCCGACATCCGCGAGTTCGCCGCGTTCGATGCCAAGGGCACCATCGGGGATTCCATCCGCCGCGGCCAACAGGCCTTCCAGCGGCTGGCCGACCTGCCCTGCCCCACGGTGGCCGCGATCCACGGCTTCTGCATGGGCGGCGGCACCGAGATCGCGCTGGCCTGCCGCTGGCGCGTGGCCAGCAACGATCCGTCCACGCGCATCGGCCTGCCCGAGGTGAAGCTCGGCATCTATCCCGGTTGGGGCGGCAGCGTGCGCCTGCCGCGGCTGGTGGGCACGCCGGCGGCGATGGACATGATGTTGACCGGCCGCACCCTGTCGGCGTCGGCGGCAAAGGGCATCGGCCTGGTCGACGAGGTGGTCGAGCCCGCGCGCCTGGTCGATGCAGCCGTCGCGCTCGCGATCGGTGGACGCGTCCGCCCGTTCAAGCAGCGCGCCACGGCCTGGCTGACCAACACCTGGCCGGCGCGCCAACTGCTGGCGCCGATGCTGGTGAAGCAGGTTGCGCGCAAGGCGCGCAAGGAGCACTACCCCGCGCCGTACGCGTTGATCGAGACCTGGCGGCGCACGGGCGGCGGCGTGCAGAAGCGCCTCGCGGCCGAGCGCAAGTCTGTGGTCAGGCTGGCCGGCACGCCCACCGCGCGCAACCTGACGCGGGTGTTCTTCCTCCAGGAACGCCTGAAGGGCATGGGCGGCAAGGACAGTGGCATCCAGCACGTGCATGTCGTCGGCGCCGGTGTGATGGGCGGCGACATCGCCGCCTGGGCGGCCTACAAGGGCTTCGACGTCACCCTGCAGGACCGCGAGCAGCCCTTCATCGACAAGGCCATGGCGCGCGCGCAAGAGCTGTTCGCGAAGAAGGTCAAGGACGCGGCCAGGCGGCCCGCGGTTGCCGCGCGCCTGAAGGCCGACCTCGCTGGCGACGGCGTGGCCACCGCGGACCTGGTGATCGAGGCCATCATCGAGCAGCCCGAAGCCAAGCGCGCGCTGTACGCCAGCGTGGAGCCACGGCTGAAAGCCGACGCGCTGCTGACCACCAACACCTCGTCGATCCCGCTCGACGAGCTGCGCGGCGGGTTGGCACAGCCGGCGCGCTTCGCCGGCCTGCACTATTTCAACCCGGTGGCGATGATGCCGCTGGTCGAGATCGTACGCCACGACGTCATGGACCCGGAGACCGAACGGCGCCTGGCGGCGTTCTGCAAGGCGATCGACAAGCTGCCGGTGCCTGTGACGGGCACCCCGGGCTTCCTGGTCAACCGCCTGCTGTTCCCGTACATGCTCGAGGCCGCGACCGCACACGCCGAGGGCATCCCGGGTGCGGTGATCGACAAGGCCGCGGTGAAGTTCGGCATGCCGATGGGTCCGATCGAGCTGATCGACACGGTGGGCCTGGACGTGGCGGTGGGCGTGGGCGCGGAGCTCGCGCCGTTCCTCGGCCTGCCGATCCCCGCCTCGCTGTCGACGCCACCCGAGGCCGGCAAGCGCGGCAAGAAGGACGGCCAGGGCCTGTACACCTGGGCCGAAGGCAAGGCGAAGAAGCCCGAGGTACCGAAGGACTACCAGGCCCCGACCGACCTCGAGGATCGCCTGATCCTGCCGCTCATCAACGAGGCGGTCGCCGCGCTGCACGACGGCGTGGTCGCCGACGCCGACCTGCTCGACGCCGGCGTGATCTTCGGGACCGGATTCGCGCCGTTCCGCGGCGGCCCGATCCAGTACGTGCGCGAGACCGGCGTCGCTGTGGTGCTCGCCCGGCTCAAGGCGCTGCAGGCGGTCCATGGCGATCGTTTCGCGCCGCGCCCGGGATGGGATGCTGCGGTGTTGCGGAGCTGAAGGACGCCTCAGCCCTTACATCCGCGACGCTGTCAGCTCGACATCCGCGTTCTGCCAGGCCGCCGCGAACCGGCGCCGGACATCGGCCGCCTCGCGCGTCTTGCGCTGCGCGTCCAGGCTCTTGGCCAGGCCGAACAGCGACCAGCCATTGCCCGGATTGCGGTGCAGTTCCTCGCGATACACCTTCTCGGCATCCGCCGCGCGCCCGGCATCGAGCAGCACCGCGCCCAGCGTGTGGCGCACCGGCGCATGCCAGCCCGGTGGTTCGTCGTAGGGAATGCCGTCCTCGATCTTCGCGCCCTCGCGCAGCGCCGCGATTGCGGTGCCATGGTCGCCACGCGACGCGGCGATCTCGGCGCTGAGCACGCGCTCGGCGATGCGGGCCGAATGCGCGAGCGGATAACGATCCCACACCATCAAGGTTTCCATCTCCGGGTCCGCGGCAAGCGGTCGCAGTGCGGCGAGATGGCGGTCGGCATCGGCTGGCCGTGACTGCCGCACCGCTGCCATGCCCTGCGCGTAGTGCCAGATCGCGGTGACGTAGGGCAGGTCCGGGGCCGGGTTGGGCGCGGCGGCGATCTCGTCCCAGCGGCCGAAGCGCACGCGCTCGAACCACGGCGTCATCCAGTAGTGCTGCAGGCCGGCGAAGCCCGGCTGGCGCATCAGCTCCGGCAGCTCGGTGCGTTCCGACGTATGGCGCGCGGCCTCGCCGGCCAGCTTGCTGCTGCCTTCCATGCTCGCGGCGAACCACAGGAAATGGTGGTTGTGCGGCACGTAGCCGAGCGGGTAGACACCCTTCACGTTGCCGCGGCAGATCGCGAGGTACGCGTCATCGGCTTCGATGGCGCGCTGGTTGGCGAGCACCGCGTCGTGCCAGCGGCCGACGCGCGCATAGATGTGCGCGGGCATGTGCACAAGGTGTCCCGAACCCGGGATAAGTTGGCGCAGGCGGTCGGCGGCCACGACGCCGCGCTGCGGATCGGCGGATGCCTCCACCGCATGCACGTACAGGTGCAGCGCGCCGGCGTGTTCGGGGTCGCGCGCGATCACCGATTCCAGCGTCTGCACCACCTCGGCGGTATGGCCCTTGGGCCGCAGTTCCTGGTCGTAGTAGTCCCATGGTTGCAGGTCCATGAGCGACTCGGCATGCAGCACCGCGGCATCGAGGTCATCCGGGCGCTGCTTCACCAGCGTGCCTGTGGCCTTGGCATAGGCCTCATCCAGCGGGCGGCGATTCTCGGGCGGCTGCGCGGCGTAGCGCGCCGCCAGCGCCTCGATGAATGCCTGCTCGCGCGCGGTCGCACTGGGCCCCAGTTCACGCGCGCGCTGCAGCCGGCTCCACGCGTCGGCATTGTCGGCCGGGTCCATGGCAGCGTTGACGTGCGGTCCGAGCACCAGCGAAGCGCCCCACCAGCACATCGCGCACGCCGGGTCGAGTTCGGTGGCCTTGAGGAAGGCGCGCTCCGCGGCGTCATGGTTGAAGCCGTATGTCAGCGCCAGGCCCTGGTCGAACCAGCGCTGCACCTCCGGATGCGTGCTGCTGACCGGGAAGCTGTAGTCGCCCAGTCCCTCCAACAGCACCGCGCCCACCATCGCCATTTCCGGGGGAGACGACCGCGGCGCATCCGCCGTGGAGGCGTGCTGGCCGCAGCCGGCACAGGCGAGGGCCAGCGCCGCTACGGCGCACGACAGGGAAACGGAGATTCGACGGTCCACGGGAGGCCTCCAGCAACGGACGACACTCACGGGACAACGCGGTGCGAAATAGCGGGCGGACAGGCCGCGCAAAGAAAAACTCGCTTTCTTCGCGCCTTCGCGCCTTCGCGAGAAAAAAGCTGTCGAAACCACCCTACATCGTGTGCGTAGGCTTTTCCGCATTCAGCGTACCGGCGAGCAGGGTCTCGATGCGACCCTTCACGTTCTCCCCCTCGGCGGTGTCGGCGAACTGCACCCCGATGCCGGCGGTGCGGTTGCCCTGCGCGCCCGGCGGCGTGACCCAGACCACCTTGCCGGCGGCCGGCAGGCGTTCGCTGGATTCAGGAAGCGTCAGCAGCACGAACACCTCGTCGCCGAGGAAGTAGCGCCGCGTGGTGGGCACGAAGATCCCGCCGTGCTTCAGGTAAGGCATGTAGGCCGCATACAGCTGCGCCTTGTCCTTGACCGCGAGGGACAGGATGCCCTGCCGCGCACCACCGGTTGCACTCATTTCGCCACTCCCCTTGCCGTGTCGCCACCCGCCGCACTGCGCCAGGACAGCAGCAGCTCGGCGACCGCGAGGTCCGCGCGCACCGTGGTGCGCAGCAGGTCCCTGGTGCGGTTGGCGGCATCGAACCAGGCCGCCAGCTTCCGGATTCGCAGCGGATCGGTCAAGCCGGCCGCTTCCGCGACCGCGATGTCCGCCGCATGCCGCAGGCGCTTGTCGGCATCGTCATCGCCGGTCCAGGCCTTGGCCACCTCGAGCGCCGACGCGTCATTGCGCGCGACCCGGCCGAGCTCGGCGGCCACCGCCCTGCGCAGCGCCATGCCACCGTCGCGCAGCCAGGCATCGGCAAGACCGGGATGGCCGCGTGCCGCTGCGAGCGCTTCGACCGCAGCGGCGGCGGGATGGCCCTGCGCCTGCAACCATGTCGCGGCCTCGTCAGCGGGCGGCAGGCGGAACTCGAGGCGCTGGCAGCGGCTGCGGATCGTCGCCGGCAGGCGCGCGGGATTGTCGGTGATGAGCCAGAGGTAGCGCCCTGGCACGGGCTCCTCAAGCGTCTTCAGCAGCGCGTTGGCGGCCGCCTCGTTCATGGCGTCGGCCGGTTCGATGATCGCGACCTTGGCGCTGCCGTACTGCGGTGTCGTCGACAGGCGCTCGGAGAGTTCACGCACCTGGTCGACCGAGATCTGCGTCAGCTGCCGTTGCGGCGACGGCGTGAAGCGCCACGCATAGCCGACGAACACCGCATCGGGATGCGCGGGATGGCCGAACGGATGCGCGAGCGCCTTGTCGGGACGCTCCTCAAGCGGATCCTTCTGGCTGCGCGACAGGTACAGCCGGCACGCGCGGCAGGCGCCACAGGGGCGCAGGCCGGTGTCGGGCGCCAGGCACAGCACGCGCTGCGCCAGCTGCTCGGCGACGCGCCGCTTGCCCAACCGCGCCGGGCCGCAGAACAGCAGCGCGTGCCCCATGCGCCCGGCATCGATCGCGCCCGCGGCGTGGTCGTGCACGCGCTGCTGCCAGGGCGCCATGGCGTCGGTCGGCATCATGCGCCGCCTCGCCATTCGCGCAGGCGCGCGACAGCATCTGCCGCCACGGTGCCTGCAGCGCGCGAAGCGTCGATGACGCGAAATCGCACCGGATCGCCCGCGGCGCGTGCCAGGAACGCGGCGCGCACGCGCTCGAAGAACTCGTCGCGCTCGCGCTCGATGCGGTCCGGCTGCGGGTCGCGGCCGCGGGTGCGGGCGCGCCCCTGGGCGACGTCCAGATCGAGCAGCAAGGTCAGGCCCGGACGCAGGCCGACTACGCCGCGCTCGAGCGTTTCGATGAGCGCGGGATCGAGCCCGCGGCCGCCGCCCTGGTAGGCGAAGCTGGAATCGGTGAAGCGGTCGCACAGCACCCAGGCGCCGCGTGCGAGCGCCGGGTTGATGACCTCGCGCACGTGCTGCGCGCGCGCCGCGAACATCAGCAGCAGCTCGGTCTCGGCCGCCGGTGGCTCGTGCCCGGGCGACAGCAGCAGATCGCGGATCATCTCGGCCAGCGGCGTGCCGCCGGGTTCGCGGGTCACCAGCACCTCGTCGCCGCGCGCGGCCAGTTCGGCCTGCAGCGCAGCCAGCACCGTGGTCTTGCCCGCGCCCTCCCCGCCCTCCAGCGAGACCAGCCGCGGATGCATCGGCACCGCGTTCATCGCGGCGCGTGCTGCTGGCGGTAGCGGCGCACGTACTCGCGCACCGCCGTGTTGTGCGCGTCCAGCGACGGCGAGAAGACATGCCGGCCGCTGCCATCGCCAACGGCGACGAAGTAGAGGTCATCGCCCTCGGCGGGCTGCGTGGCGGCGCGCAGCGCATCGCGCCCGGCCATCGCGATCGGCGTCGGCGGCAGGCCGTCGCGGGTATAGGTGTTGTACGGCGTATCGGCGAGCAGGTCGGCGCGGCGGATGTTGCCCGCATAGTTGCTGCCCATGCCGTAGATCACCGTGGGATCGGTCTGCAGTCGCATGCCGATGCGCAGGCGGCGGGTGAACACGCCGGCGATGCGCGCGCGCTCTTCGGCGATGCCGGTTTCCTTCTCCACGATCGACGCCAGCACCAGTGCTTCGTCCTTCGACGAGATCGGCAGGTCGGGGGCGCGTGCTTCCCAGGCGGCGTCAAGCGCGCTGTCGAGGTCGGCTGCCGCGCGCCTCAGCAGGTCGAGGTCGGTGTCGCCGGTGGTGTAGGCGTAGGTCTCGGGCAGGAAGCGGCCTTCCGGGTGCACGCCGTCGCGTCCCAGCGCCGCCATCAGCGCGGCATCGTCGAGCTCGTGCAGCGTCTGCACCAGCGGCGTGGCGCGCGCCAGCGCCGCGCGCAGCTCGCGGATGTTCCATCCTTCGACAATGGTCACGCGGTGGTGCACCACCTTGCCGTCGCGCATCCGCAGCAGCAGCTGCGAGGGCGTGATGCCCGGTTCCAGTGCGTACTCGCCGACCTGGATGCGGTCGCCGGCACCCAGCTGGCGGGCAAGCAGCCGCCACTCGATGTCGCTGCCCGCGGCCTTGCCCTGCCCGCGCAGGCGGGTGACCACCCGGCGCAGGGAATCGCCGCGCTCGACCACCAGGCTGTCGCCGTCCTCGACACCCGGCAACGGCGCCGACGCGAAGCTCGTGTAGTGGGTCCAGCCCCAGTACGCCGCGCCGCCGATCACCAGCGCGGACAGCAGGAACAGGGCCAGTGCGATGCGCTTCAGCGCCGACCAGGCACTCATGCGGCGGGACCCGCGGGGATGATGGCAAGCATGGCCTCAGGATACCTTGCCGACTGCATCGCCGGTCAGGCCAAGCGCCTGCAGCATGCCGCGCGCCTTGGCGCGGGTTTCGTCGAGTTCATGCGCCGGATCCGAATCGGCCACGATGCCGGCGCCGGTGCGGAAACGCAGCTGGGCGCCCGCGACTTCGGCGCTGCGGATCAGGATGTTGAGGTCGAGGTCGCCGTCGCGGTTCAACCAGCCCATCGCGCCGGTGTACGCACCGCGGCCGACACCCTCGAGTTCCGCGATCACCTGCATGCAGCGTACCTTGGGCGCCCCGGTGATCGTGCCGCCGGGGAACACCGCGCGCAGCACAGCGCCGGGCGTTGCATCCGCACGCAGCCGGCCACGCACGTTGCTGACGATGTGGTGCACGTGCGCATAGCTTTCCACCACCATCAGCTCGTCGACTTCGACGCTGCCCGCCTGGCAGACGCGGCCGAGGTCGTTGCGTTCGAGGTCCACCAGCATCACGTGCTCGGCGCGCTCCTTGGCGTGCCCGACCAGCTCGCGGATGCGTCCCGCGTCGTCGTCACCGGCCAGCCGCGGCCGGGTGCCGGCGATCGGGCGCGTCTCCACGACGTCACCGCGTACCGACACCAGGCGCTCGGGCGAGGCACTGACCACCGCACCGGCATCGCCCAGGTCGAACAGGCCGGCGAACGGCGCGGGATTGGCGAGGCGCAGGCGCTGGTACAGCGCCGCGGGCTCGAGCGGGGCGTCGAAGCGCACGTCCCAGCCGCGCGACAGGTTGACCTGGAACACGTCGCCGGCACGGATGTAGTCGAGCGCACGCGCGACGCCGTGGAGATAGGTTTCCCCCAGATCTTCTTCGCAGGCGATCACGCCCGGCCATCCGGGCGGCGGCGGCGCGGCGGCGGACATCGCGTCGGCGACAATCGCCTCGAGCAGCGCCTCGTACCCGCGCTCGGCCACCGCCACCACCTCGCCGCTGGCGCGGTCGCGCAGGACCGCGCCAGGACAGCGGCAGGCGACCGCAACCGGCAGCATGCCTTCCGCGGCGGGCAGCGACAGCACGGGTTCGACTTCCGCCGCCAGCTCGTAGCCCAGCAGCAGTGCCCAGCCGCCGCGGAACGGCCACAGCGGCTCTTCGCGCGGCAGGCGCAGCGCCTGCCAGTCGGCATCGAGTGCGGCAAGGAAATTCGCGCCCGCGACACTGCCGTCCTCGCGCACGCTGCGGCCGTCACGCCCCAGGCTGATGCGGGCGCCGTCGGAGGCGAGCAGCATGTCCCAGCGCCCCTGCGCAGTGCCGGAGGCGACCGACTCAAGCAACAGCGGGAAACGCGCGGGCGCGCGCCGCTGCAGCGCCAGCAGGTCGACGCCGGATGGCAGGGAGCGGATGGTCAGCATGCAGGCAGGCCGCTGCCGCCGCGGAGGCGGCGGCGATGCGTCAGATGCGGCGGAAGACCAGGCTGCCGTTGGTGCCGCCGAAGCCGAAGGAGTTGGACATGGCAATGTCCACCTGCTGCTGGCGCGCGGTATGCGGCACGTAGTCGAGGTCACAGCCCGGCGAGGGATTGTGGAGGTTGATGGTCGGCGGAATGACCCCCGTGTGCAGGGCCATCGCCGAGAACACCGCCTCCACGCCACCGGCCGCACCGAGCAGGTGCCCGGTCATCGACTTGGTGGAGCTCACCATGACCTTGCGTGCGTGCCCGCCGAGCACGCTCTTGATGCCCATGGTCTCCGCCAGGTCGCCGGCCGGGGTGGAGGTGCCGTGGGCGTTGATGTAGCCGAGCGCGGACGGATCGATGCCCGCGTCGCTGATCGCCGCACGCATGCAACGCGCGCCGCCGCTGCCGCTCTCGCTGGGCGCAGTCATGTGGTACGCGTCGCCGCTCATGCCGAAGCCGGCAAGTTCGGCATAGATCCGCGCGCCGCGGGCCTTGGCCCGTTCGTATTCCTCGATCACCAGGATGCCGGCGCCGTCGCCCATGACGAAGCCGTCGCGGCCCTCGTCCCAGGGGCGGGACGCCGCGGCGGGATCGTCGTTGCGGGTGGACAGCGCCTTCATCGCGCAGAAGCCGCCGAGCGACGTCGGCGTGGTGGCGTACTCGGCGCCGCCGGCGATCATCACGTCGGCATCGCCGTACTGGATCATGCGCATCGCCAGGCCGATGTTGTGCGTCGCCGTGGTGCAGGCGGTGACGGCGGCGATGTTGGGGCCCTGCGCGCCGGTCATGATCGAAACCTGGCCGGCGATCATGTTGATGATGGTGCTCGGCACGTAGAACGGCGAGATCTTGCGCGCGCCGCCCTCGGCGTACTTGAGCGTGGTTTCCTCGATGCCCTTGAGCCCGCCGATGCCGGCGCCGATGGCCACGCCGATGCGCTCGGGATCGGCCGCCACGTCGAGCCCCGCGTCGGCGATCGCCATCAGCGCCGCGGCCACGCCGTAGTGCACGAACGGGTCCATCTTCTTGACGTCCTTGGGCGCGATCCACTGCGTCGGGTCGAAGCCCCTGACCTCGCCGGCGATGCGCGTGGCGAAGCCCGACGCGTCGAAGTTGGTGATCGGGCCGATGCCCGAACGCCCGTCAACGATGCCCTGCCAGGACGAGGCCAGGTCATTGCCCAGCGGCGACAGGATGCCGAGGCCGGAGATGACGACGCGACGCTTGGACATGTGGACTCCTGGACGGTTGCGCGCGCCGCCAACCGGCGCGCCGAAAACGCCCGAGGCCGCATCAGCGGCCCCGGGTTGTCACGCTGCGGCCAAGGGCCGCACTGGACGCATCAGGCCTTGACGTGGGCCTTGATGTAATCGATGGCCTGCTGCACCGAAGTGATCTTCTCGGCTTCCTCGTCCGGGATCTCGCACTCGAACTCTTCTTCGAGGGCCATCACCAGCTCGACGGTGTCGAGGGAGTCGGCTCCAAGGTCGTCGACGAAGGAGGCGCTGGTGCTGACCTCGTCTTCCTTGACGCCCAGTTGTTCGACGACGATTTTCTTGACGCGTTCTTCGATGCTGCTCATGGGTATTCGGCTCCGGTGGAGGCAGTTGCGGTGGATAGTGTAAGGGAAACGGGTGGGACGTTGCGCGGTGTCACGGCATGTACATGCCGCCATTGACGTGCAGGGTTTCGCCGGTGATATAGCTTGCGCCCGGCCCGGCCAGGAATGCGACCGCACGGGCGATATCGGCCGCCTCGCCCAGGCGACCCAGTGCGATCTGGCCGACCAGGGCTTCCTTGGACGCTTCAGGCAGGTCGCGGGTCATGTCGGTGGCGATGAAGCCCGGCGCGACCACGTTCACGGTCACGCCGCGGCTGCCGATCTCCTTCGCCAGCGACTTGCTGAACGCGATCACCCCGGCCTTGGCGGCGGCGTAGTTGGCCTGCCCGGCGTTGCCGGTCACCCCGACCACCGAGGCGATGTTGATGATGCGGCCGCGGCGCGCCTTCATCATCGCGCGCATCACGGCTTTCGAGGCGCGGTAGACGCTGGTGAGGTTGGTGTCGAGGATGGCCTGCCAGTCCTCGTCCTTCATGCGCATCAGCAGGTTGTCGCGGGTGATGCCGGCATTGTTCACCAGGATCGAGATCGCGCCGACCTCCTTGGCGATCGAATCGACCAGCGCCTCGATGTCACCCGGAACCGACACGTCCAGCACGCGGCCTTGGCCGCCTTGCTCCGCCAAGCGCGCGGCGATCGCCTGCGCGCCCGCCTCGCTGGTCGCGGTGCCGACGACCGTGGCGCCCATGGCGGCCAGCTGGTCGGCGATCGCCGCGCCGATGCCGCGGCTCGCGCCGGTCACCAGCGCGACCTCGCCCTTCAATTCCTGTGTCATACGTCGTTGCCTGTATCAGTAAGAGCGTTTTTTGCCACGGATTGACGCGAATGAACGCGGATCAAGCATTCGCAGACAAGACACGGCTTCGTCTTTGCCCTATCCGCGTTCATCCGCGCAGATCCGTGGCAAAGGAATCAGCTTTTCTTCCATTCCGCCAAGGCGGCATCAAAGTCGTCCGGGGTACCGAGCGCGCGCGCGTCCAGTGACTTGTCGATGCGCCTGGCCAGTCCGGTGAGGACCTTGCCGGGGCCGCATTCGCCGACGCGGGTGACGCCGCGGCCGGCCAGCGCCTGGACGCAGGAGGTCCATTGCACCGGCAGGTACAGCTGGCGCACCAGCGCGTCGCGGATCGCCTGCACGCCGTCATGCACCTCGGCGTCGACGTTCTGCACCACGGGCAATGCCGGGGCGCTCCACGCCAGTCCGGACATGGCTTCGGACAGGCGGTTGGCGGCTTCGCGCATCAGCGGCGTATGCGACGGCACGCTGACGGCCAGCTTCACCACCTTGCGCACGCCCTTGGCCGCAAGCAGTTCCAGCGCGCGGTCCACCGCGGCCGCATGCCCGCCGATGACGATCTGCCCCGGCGAGTTGAAGTTGGCCGGCACCACCACGCCGGCCTCGCCTGAAGCCTCGACGCAGGTGTCCTGCACCAGCGCGTCGTCGGCACCGATCACGGCCGCCATCGCGCCGGTGCCGGCGGGTGCCGCGTCCTGCATCAACTGGCCACGCAGGCGCACGAGCTTCGCGCCGTCCGCCAGCGACAGCGCGCCCGCGGCGACCAGCGCGGCGTATTCGCCCAGGCTGTGGCCGGCAAGCAGCGTCGGCGCTTCGCCACCCTGCGCCTGCCACGCGCGCCACACGGCGATACCCGCCGCCAGCAGCGCGGGCTGGGTGAATTCCGTGTGGTTGAGCGAGCTGTCGTCGGCATCCTGCGCCAGCGCCCAGAGATCGACGCCGGCGCCGTCCGAAGCTTCGGCAAACGCGTCGCGCACCACGGTGCCGCGCGCGGCGAGGCCGGCGAGCATGCCGGGGGCCTGTGAGCCCTGTCCTGGAAACACGAAAGCAAGCTGGGATGCGGTCAAGCGTACGGTCCGATTCAAAAGCCGGGGGATGATAAGCGTGAACGCCCCGGTCCGTCTGTACCCGCCCGTACTGACCCGGCTGCGCGACCGCCATCCCTCACCTGCCTGGTCCGGATCCGCGTCATCCGCCTAATCCGTGGCACAAGAAGCTCTTTCCAGGCACGCAAGAACGGAAAGGGCCGCGAAGATCGCGGCCCTGGCCTCGCGGGATGTGGCGCGGCTCAGTAGCGCAGCAGCGCCGAGCCCCAGGTGAATCCGCCGCCAAAGGCTTCCAGCAGCACCAGTTGGCCGCGCTGCACCCTGCCGGAGCGCACCGCCTCGTCCAGTGCCAGCGGCACCGAGCCCGAGGACGTGTTGCCGTGTCTGTCGACGGTGACGATCACCCGCTCCATCGGCATGTCCAGCCGCTTGGCCGTGGCTTCGATGATGCGCAGGTTGGCCTGGTGCGGGATCAGCCAGTCGATGTCATGGCGGTCGACCCCATTGGCCTCGAGGGTTTCTTCGACGATCGCGTCCAGCGCCTTGACCGCGGCCTTGAACACCTCGCTGCCCGCCATGTTGATGCGCAAGCCGGCGTTCTTCTCGTTTTCCTTGAAGCCCACGGACACGCCCACCGGGTTCCAGAGCAGCTCCTTCTTGCCGCCGTCGGCGTGCAGGTGGGTACTGAGGATGCCGGTCTCGGCATCGGCCTTGAGCACCACCGCGCCGGCGCCGTCGCCGAACAGCACGCAGGTGGTGCGCTCGCTCCAGTCGACCATGCGGGTAAGGGTTTCGGCACCGATCACAAGCGCGGTCTTCGCGGCGCCGGAGGTGATGAACTTCTCGGCCACGCTCAGCGCATAGACGAACCCCGAGCAGGCCGCGTTGACGTCGAACGCCGGGCAGCCGTTGGCACCCAGGCGGTGCTGCACAAGGCAGGCGGTGGACGGGAAGATGATGTCCGGCGTGGTGGTGCCGAGGATGATCAGGTCGAGTTCGGAAGCGTCGACGCCGGCGGCTTCCATCGCACGCACGGCCGCGTGGTAGGCGAGGTCGCCGGTGGTCTCGCCCTCGGCGGCGATATGCCGCTGGCGGATGCCGGTGCGGCTGGCGATCCACTCATCACTGGTATCGACGAACTCGGCCAGGTCGGCGTTGGTCAGCACCTTGGCCGGCAGGTAGCTGCCGGTACCCGCGATGCGCGCGTAGATGCGCGGCGCGGGCGCCGTCGCGGGAATTGCGGACTCGCTCATCTGGTGGATCGACCTCGTTGGTTCCAGCGCCGGCAATGCCGGCGGATCGCGCGGCGCGGGGCGCACGCGCGATGGGCCTGCCCGACGCAGCGCGACGGGCGGAGAGGTCAATCCTCGTCGGCGATCTTGACCTTCGGCTGCACGACCTGGCGCCCGCGGTAGAAACCGTCCGGGGTGACATGGTGGCGCAGGTGGGTCTCGCCCGACGTCGGGTCGGTGGACAGCTGCTTGGCGCTCAGCGCGTCATGCGCACGGCGCATGCCACGGCGGGAGGGGGAAACGCGGGACTTCTGTACGGCCATGGGTGTGCTCCAAACGAAACCGGGTTGTCAATTCTTTTTCAGGTCAGCCAACGCCGCGAACGGGTTGGCACTTTGTTCTTCATCTTCCGAGACCGGCCAGTCGCGCTCGACGCTTTCCGAACCGGGTGCCATTGGCACCACCGGCACGGCCAGGATCAGCTCGTCCTCGACCAGCTCCGCGGGGCGCACGAGACCGTCGTCGGCCACCAGCAGGGCTTCGTACCCCTCCGGCAACGCGGCTTCGGCAGCCTCGCTCTCGCTCTCGTCATCGCTCGCACGCAGCAGGCCAAGCCGCTGCACCAGCGACACCGGGAACAGGAACCGCTGCAGGGTGCGCTGGCAAAGCAGCGGCAACTCCGCGTCGATCCTCAATTCCACGAAAGGCACCTGCAACTCGTCACGATCGAAGCCGAGGCTGAAGGAAACGTCCCCTTCGGCATCGACCAGCGTGTCGGCCAACCGCGCAAGCGCGGACAGCGGCAGGCGGCCAGCAAACTCGCGCCGGGCCGCGACCATGCGCCAAGCGTCCAATACCTCGGGCACGTCTGCAGACATAAGCCGGAGAATGTTAGGCCTCGGTCCCTGCCCTGTCAAACCGCGGATCGCGGCCAGATCCGCGCGTACGGGGGCGATTTGCCCGCGCCGGGCCGCAACGGGCAGACTGCGGGCCCACCACCGAGGGCTCCCGCGTGTCCCTGACGCCGCTGCTGATTGTACTCGCGTCACTGGCCGCGGGCCTGTGGCTGCTGCTGCGCCAGGCCGGCATCGGCCGGCGCCGCCGCGCCATGACCGGTGTCCTCGACGCCGCCGACGCCCTGGAATCGCGCCTGCGCACCGCGCGCGCCGAATTCGAGGCGGTCGCCGGCGACGCCGTCGATCCGGTGCGCGCCGCCATGCAGGAAATGCTGCGCCAGCGCCTGTGGCTGCAGCAACACGGCGCACGCGCCTCGCTGGCCGAGTTGGCCACCGTGCGCGACTCCATCGACACCGCGCGCAGCCGCATCGAGCGGGAGCTGTCGCGGATCGAGCGCGCGCGCGCGCCGCTGCACTGACATGCCCGCGCCTGCCGTCGTGCTCGCGTCCACTTCACCGTATCGCCGCGAACTGCTGGCGCGGCTGCGGCTGCCCTTCGAATCCGTCCGCCCCGAGGTCGACGAGACGCCACGCCCCGGCGAATCGCCCGCCCTCCTGGCCATGCGCCTGGCCTGCGCCAAGGCCGCGGCGGTCGCTGCGACGCATCCGGATGCGTGCGTGGTCGGCTCCGACCAGGTGGCCGAGCTTGACGGCCGGCCCATCGGCAAGGCCGGCGGGCGCGACGCCGCGATCGCCCAGCTGCTCGGGATGGCGTCGCGCGAAGTCGTCTTCCATACCGCCGTGGCCGTGGCGGCAGGCGGCGCCGTGCATGCCGAGAGCGATACCACGCGCGTGCGCCTGCGCGCGCTCGACATCGCCGCGATCACGCGCTATGTCGATGCCGAGCAGCCCTGGGACTGCGCCGGCAGCTTCAAGTGCGAGGGCTACGGCATCACGCTGTTCGAAGCCATCGACAGCACCGATCCGACGGCGCTGGTCGGCCTGCCGCTGATTGCGACCGCGCGCCTGTTGCGCGCGGCCGGCTGCATCCTGCCCTGAGCGTGGCGGCGGCCGCGGCGCGGTGGCGCGCGCGGCACCTCAGTCGCTGTTCCCCACCACGATGCGCTGTTCGGGCCAGTCCTCGACACTGCCGTCCTTGCCATGCAGGCGCAGGCCGAGCCAGTGTGCGCCCTGCAGGCCCGGCGGCAGCATCACATCGGCCTGGAAACCGACGGCCGGATGCGCGACATCGGTGGAGATCGACCAGTAGCCGGCGACATGCGGCCGCTCCAGCCCGTATTGCGCGGTCGCCACCACCGTGCCGTCGAGCGTGACCTCGACGCGGTCGATGCCCACGCCGTCCTTGAACGCCCATCCCGCCACCGCGACGTGGTCGTCGACGCGGGCATCGGATGCCGGGCTGTCGAGCCAGGCCATCGCCGGCAGCGTGCAGCCGCCTTCGGGCATGGCCTCGGCACGTGGGCCGAGCGCGAACAGCAGGAACCGCGTGCGCCCGTGGTCGACGTTGACCACGCGCGGCGGCGGCAGCGGCCCGAAGCGCCGGCACAGCGCGTGGTAGCGCAGCAGCAGGTGCTTGTATTCCACTTCGCTCGCGGCCACGACCAGCAGCACCGGATCCACGCCGCGATCGACCGCCCCGCTCGCCTCCAGGCCCCACAACCGCAGCTGGGGCGCGCGCCCGTGGTCGCGGTTGACCGGATGTTCCAGCACTTCGATGCGCGGATTGTCGAGCGCGAAGCCGAGTTCCGCGCCGACCTTGAAGTTGTCGGCGACCAGTCGCGTCCCCGCCGGCATGGCGGCGCGTTGCTCGCGCACCGCCACGGCCAGCTCGTTCCAGCCGGCGAAGTTCGACGGATACCACTTCAGCGTGGCGGTCTGCGCGCGCAGCGCCGGCATCGAGACCAGCACGTAATAGCCGAGCACCGCGACCAGGCCGCACGCGGCCACCACCCAGGTCGCCACGCGCAGCCATGGCCGCCAGCGCGCCAGGGCCGCCGGCAGCAGCGGCAGCAACGCGAGCAGCCCCGGCAGCGGCCAATGGAAGCTGACGCGCTCGGTATCGGCGAAGAATCCCAGCACGAAGAACCCGATCACCAGCAACAGCCCGCACAGGGCAAGGAAGCGCACCGGCTCGCTGTCGTCACGCGAGTAGCGCACGCCGGCGAGCAGCAGTGCGATGAACAGCAGCGGCGTGGCCAGCAGCGACTGGATCGCGATGAACCAGAGCCCGTCCGGGTGCCACGACCATGGATGCCGGTCGACCAGCTGGAAGCGCAGGCCCGCTTCGGCGTTCTCGAAGTTCCAGGCCAGCAGCGGCGTCCACGCCGCCGCGCCGAACGCGATCGCGATCCACACGCGCGGGTCGCGCAGCACCTGGCGGCCCTGCGGCAGCAGCATGAGCGCGACGAAGCCCACGCCCACCACCGCGGCGAAGCGGTAATGGCTGAGCGCACCGATCGCCAGGCCCAGCGCGAACTGCAGCACCACGCCATAGCCGACGCCGCGCAGCATGCGCGTGCCCGCGTCCAGGCACAGCAGCGTCGCCAGCGCCATCGCCGTGTCCGGCAGCGCCATGAGGCCGAGGCTGCCGGCCAGCGGCAACAGAAGAGCGGCGATGCCCGCGACCCAGGCGCGCGCTTCGCCGAACTCGCGCGCGGCGATGCGCACCACCAGCCACGGCAGCGCCGAGGCGACCAGCAGGAACGGCATGCGCAGCGCCAGCACGCCGTCGCCGAACACCATGCCGCCGATGCGGATCATCCATGCCGTAAGCCCCGGCAGGTCCGAGTACGCCCACGCCAGGTGGCGGCTCTCCTGCCAGTAGAAGGCCTCGTCGACGAACAGCGGCAGGCGCACGGCGATCGCCGCCTTGACCAGCAGCAGGGTGCACCACAGCGCGATGAAGACCACGCGCGCGTCGATCGGTTTCCGCATCCGCCAGCGACCTCGTTAGACTCGATCATCCGCCCGGCAACCGGGCATGACTGCACACCATGTGAGCCACGCCATGCTAACCGACGCCCTGCGCCAGGCCCTGAAAGATGCACAGGCGCAGGTGAATTCCCTGGTGCTGGGCAAGGAGCAGGCGGTGCGCCTTGCGTTCACCGCCCTGCTCGCCGACGGCCACCTGCTGATCGAGGACCTGCCAGGCCTGGGCAAGACCACGCTGGCGCACGCCATGGCGGCCACGCTGGGCCTCGGCTTCCAGCGCGTGCAGTTCACCTCCGACCTGCTGCCTTCCGACATCGTCGGCGTGTCGGTGTATGACGCCCAGGCGCGCAGTTTCAGCTTCCACCCGGGCCCGGTGTTCACCCAGGTGCTGCTGGCCGACGAGATCAACCGCGCGCCGCCACGCACGCAGAGCGCGCTGCTCGAGGCCATGGCCGAGCACCAGGTCACCGTGGACGGCACCACGCATGCCCTGCCGCAGCCGTTTTTCGTGATCGCCACCCAGAACCCGGTGGACCTCGCCGGCACCTACCCCCTGCCCGACTCGCAGCTCGACCGTTTCCTGCTGCGCCTGGACCTGGGCTATCCGGACGAAGCCGCCGAGCGCGCGCTGCTCGCCGGCGCCGACCGCCGCACGCTGATCGCGCAGGCCATGCCGATGCTCGGCGACGACGACGTGCTGCGGCTGCGCAAAGCCGCGGGCGCGGTGCACGCCAGCGACGCGCTGGTGCGCTACGTGCAGGCACTGCTGGCGCGCAGCCGCCACCATGCCGGCGTGCGCGTCGGCCTGTCGCCGCGTGCCGGCATCGCGCTGCTGCGCGCGGCGCGCGCGCACGCCCTGCTGCTTGGCCGCGGGCACGTGCTGCCCGACGACGTGCAACATCTGTTCGCCGCCGTGGCCGCGCACCGCCTGGTGGCCGATGTCGACGCCGGCGACGACACCACGCTGGCGCAGGCGATCCTGCACGCCGTCGCGGTCGATTGAGGATGGCGGAGCGGCGCCTGGCCGGGCTGCGCGCACGCCTCGAGGGGCTGGCGCGCCCGCGTCGCCCGGAAGTGCTCCCGGTCGCGTTCGACCGCCGTCGCATCTACGTGCTGCCCACCGCGTTCGGCGCCTTTTTCGGCGCGCTGGTGGTGGTGATGCTGCTCGGCGCGCTCAACTACAACAACAATCCGGCGCTGCTGCTGGCCCTGCTGCTGGCCGGCGCGGGCAACACCAGCCTGCTGGCGGCGCATCTGCAGCTGTCGGGCCTGCGCATCGTGGCGGTGGACGCCGAGCCTGTACCCGCGGGCGCGCCGTTGCTGCTGCGCGTGCACGCGCGCGCCGATCCGCAGCGCACGCGGCGCGGCCTGCGCGTCGATGCGGGTGACGCCTCCGCCGTGCTGTCCCTGCGCGACGGCGCCGGCGAGGTGCGGCTGGCGCTGGCCACGCAGCGGCGCGGATGGCTGCAACCGGGTCGCCTGCGGATCTCGACCACGCGTCCCTTGGGCCTTGCGCGCGCGTGGGCCTATGCGTGGCCCGCAGACGACCTGCTGGTCTATCCGCGTCCGGAAGCCGAAGGCCCGCCGCTGCCCCACGGCCGTGGCGACAATGCCCGGGCGCGCATGCAGCCGGCTGGCGACGACGTCCACCACCTGCGCGCCTACCGGCGTGGCGACGCGCGTCGCGCCATTGCCTGGAAGCCGTCGGCGCGCCGCGACACGCTGCTGGTGCGCGAATACGAACAGCCGCAGGGTGCCGACGTAGTGCTGGACTGGCTGGCGCTGGCACCGCTGGCCTACGAGGCGCGCATCGCGCGGCTGGCGCGCTGGGTGGACCAGGCCGAACGCGAAGGCCGTCGCTGGCGCCTGCAGCTCGCGCAGCAGCCAGCGATCGGCCCGGCACGCGGCGCCGCGCATCGGCATGCCTGCCTGCGCGCGCTGGCGCTGCTGCCGCCGGCCACCGGCTCGGAGCACGGCAGCCTTGGCTAGGCGCAAGCCGTCACGCAGCACGCCGCTCGACGCGCAGGCGCGCGGCTGGTCGCTCGCGGCCGCGGCCGCCTGCCTGCTGCCGCTGCTGCTGCAGCTGCCGGGCACGCTCGCGCTCGGGCTTGCACTGACCGGCATCGTCGCCACCGCCGCCTCCTGGCGTCGCCCGTTGCCGGCCGCGTTGCGCATGGTGCTGTCGCTGGCGGTGGTGGCGCTGGTGGTCGCCAACGCGCGCTTTGCGTTCGGCCGCGACACCGGCTGCGCGCTGCTGGCGGCGATGCTGGCGCTGAAACCCATGGAACTGGCCACGCTGCGCGATGCACGCAGCCTGCTCGGCTTCGCGCTGTTCGCCCCGTTCGCGACCTTCCTGCTCGACCAGGGACCGCTGTCGCTGCTGCTTGGCCTGGTGGCCGCGGTGCTGGTGCTGGCCGCGCTGCTGCGCCTGTCGGAAATGGAGAGCGGCGAACCCGAGGTGCTGGCGCCCGCGCCGCGCCTGGCACGGGTGCTGCGCCTGGTGGCCATCGGCCTGCCGCTGGCGCTCGCGGCATTCTGGCTGTTCCCGCGCATGGCCACGCCGCTGTGGGGCGTGCCGGAACGCGTCATCGCGCGACCGGGGCTGTCGGACACCATGGCGCCGGGCGGGTGGCTCGACCTCATGAACGACGACAGCGTGGCGCTGCGCGTCACCTTCGACGGCGCTGCCCCGCCGACGTCGGAGATGTACTGGCGCGGGCCGGTGCTGTGGAACTACGACGGCCGCGAATGGACCACCTCGCCCTGGTTCCGCGGCCTGCCGGCCGCAGCGGTCACCCATGGGCCGCGGCGTTACATCTACGACCTCGAGGTCGAACCGACCGACCGCCGGCAACTCGTCGCGCTCGAACTGCCCATGGCCGTGCCGGAAGGCGCCCAGGCGTCGATCGACCACATGTTGCGCACCGACCGGACGCTGTCGGCCACCACGCGCTGGCGGATGACCTCGGCCGCACCGGTGGCCTTCGAGCCCGACCTGCGCGGCACCCTGCGCGCCGCCGCGCTGCGGCTGCCGGATGGCTACAACCCGCGCACCATGGCACTGGCGCGGGAGTGGCGCACGCAGGCCGGCAGCGGCAACGACGCGGTGATCGTGGAGCGTGCCCTCGCCTGGATCCGCGCCGAGTTCGGCTACACGCTGACCACGCCGCTGCCGGGCCGGCACGCGGTCGATGAATTCCTGTTCGACCAGAAGCAGGGCTTCTGCGAACACTTCAGCTCGGCATTCGTGGTGCTGATGCGCGCCTCGGGAATCCCCGCGCGCGTGGTCACCGGCTACACCGGCGGCTACCGCAATCCCTTCGGCGGCTACTGGATCGTGCGCCGCTCCGACGCGCACGCCTGGGCCGAGGTCTGGCTGCCCGGGCGCGGCTGGGTGCGCGTGGATCCGACCGCCGCGGTCGCACCCGAACGCATCTACGACACCCTCGCCGACCGCGCGTCGGGAGGCGCGGGCGGGTTGCAGGCGCTGGCGCCGATGTACGACATGGGCGACTGGCTGCGCCGCGGCTGGAACGACCTGGTGCTCGGCTTCGACGCCGCACGCCAGCAGCGCATGCTGCGCTCGCTGGGTGGCGGCGACCTCGGCAGCAGCCAGCTGGTGGCGCTGTTCGCGCTGATCGGCGGTGCCGCGCTGGCGGCGATGCTGTGGCTGGTCGCGCGCGGCGAACGCGAGCGTGACCCGGTGTTGCGCGCATGGCACCGGCTGGGCGCGCGCTACGGGCGCCTCGGCCTCGGGCGCCGGCCGCACGAGACCGCCGACGCCTGGACCGCGCGGGTCCTGGCCCTGCGGCAGCAGTCCACCGCACTGGTCGCGCTCACCGCGCGTTTCGCGGAATGGCGCTACGCTCGCGATCGTGGCGGCGACGGCCGCACGCTGGTCCACGACCTGCGCGCGCATCGCCCCTGACACCCCACCTGCAACCCCAGGCAATGCCGGAGATCCGCATGAGCATCCGCCCCTTCATCGCCATCGCCGCCGCCCTGCTGCTTGCGGCCTGCGCATCATCGCAGCCTCGCCCGCTGCAGGGCGAGTTCAACCCGCTCTCCCCGCGCGACGCCGCCGCCCAGCAGGCCACCGGTGCCGTGGTGCGCTGGGGCGGACGCATCGTCCAGGTCGAACCCCGCCCCGACAGCACCTGCTTTGAAATGGTGTCGGCACGGCTCGACCACTATGGGCGGCCGTACTGGGGAGGCGACGATACCGGGGGCCGGTTCATCGCCTGCCGCCCCGGCTTCTACGACCCGGCGGTGTTCGAGCGCAACCGCGATGTCACCTTCACCGGTCGCATCAGCGGCTACGAGACCCGCAAGATCGGCGGCTACGACTACCGCTTCCCGCAGGTCGCAGCCGACGTGGTCTACCTGTGGCCCCGGCGCGACCACATCAACGTGATCACCCGCCCGGCGCCGTGGCCGTGGTGGGGCTACTGGTAAGCGCCCGGCGCGGGCGGGCAGGCGCGCTCAGAGCGTCGTGCCGAAGCGCCCGAGTGGCGCGCCGGCCAGCAGGTGCAGGTGCAGCTGGAACACCGTCTGGCCACCGTCGCCATTGCAGTTGACGACGATCCGGTAGCCGTCCTCGGCAAAGCCTTCGCGCCGCGCGTAGTCCGCCGCGGCGAGCGCCAGACGACCCACGAGTTCGGGTTGTCCGCGCGGCAGGTCGTTGAGCGTGGCCACGTCGACCTTGGGCACGAACAGCACGTGCACCGGCGCCTGCGGTGCGATGTCGCGGAACGCGAGCAGGTGTTCGTCTTCGTAGACGATGTCCGCGGGGATCTCGCGGTTGATGATCTTGTGGAAGATGGTGGACATGGCGCGGGCCCTGCATGCCGGATGGATGCGGGCATCGTAGCCCGAAGCCCGCAGGCGCTCCGCTCAGCCGGCTTCGCTGCGCGACCCGAACGCGTGCGACAGCGTGCCGCGGTCCACGTACTCCAGCTCGCCGCCCAGCGGCAGGCCGTGCGCAAGCCGGCTCGGGCGCACGCCGTGCTGGCGCGCCAGCTGCGCCAGGTAGTGCGCGGTGGCTTCGCCTTCCACCGTCGGGTTGGTGGCGATGATCAGTTCCTGCACCTCGCCTTCGGCGAGGCGCGCGCCCAGCTGCTCCAGGCCGAGCTCGCGCGGGCCGATGCCGTCGAGCGGACTCAACCGGCCCTGCAGCACGAAGTACAGGCCGCGGTAGCCGGTGGCCTGTTCGATCGCCAGCCGGTCGGCCGGTGATTCCACCGCGCACAGCAGCTGCACGTCGCGCGCGGCGCTGGCGCAGGTCGCGCAGAGCGGTTGTTCGCTGAAGTCGCGGCAGCGGCTGCAATGACCGATGCGCTCCACCGCCTCGGCGAGCACCGCGGCAAGCCGGCGTCCGCCGTCGCGGCCGCGTTCGAGCACGTGGTAGGCCATGCGCTGCGCGGTCTTTGGGCCGACGCCTGGCAGCACGCGGAATGCCTCGACCAGCTGTTCGAGCAACGGTGCGCTCATCGGCGGCAGGCGCGGGTCGGGACGTCGTGCGTGGTCAGAACGGCATCTTCATGCCGGGCGGCAGCGCCATGCCCGCGGTCGCCGCGCCCATGCGCGACTGCGACTCGGCGTCGACCTTGTTGCTGGCATCGTTGAACGCCGCGGCGATCAGGTCCTCGGCCATTTCCGGATCGGACAGCACGCTGGGGTCGATGCGTACCTTGCGGCACTCCTTGCGGCCGGTGAGGGTGACTTCCACCATGCCGCCACCGGCGCTGCCGGTGACTTCGACACTGGCGAGTTCTTCCTGGGCCTTCTGCAGGTTCTCCTGCATCTTCTGCGCCTGCTGCATCAGCTGGGCGATGTTTCCACGCATGTCAGTGCTCCTGGTCTTCTAGGGGGCGGATCGAATCGGGGACGAGCCGCGCGCCGTGTTGCGACATCAGCCGCTGCACGTCCGGATCGTTGAGGAAGGTGGCCTCGGCGACGCCCTGGCGCTCGTCGCGCACGCGCTCGTTGCGCGCATGCAGGGTTTCGCCGGCAGCGGCACCCGCGGCCGCCTCGAAGCGGATCTGCGGGGGGCTGCCCCAGCGCGCGCCAAGCGCGTCTGCAAGCTGCTGCACGAGGAACGGCGCGCGCAGGTGTTCATCTGCCGCGGGCAAAGACAGGCGCAGCACGTCCTGTTCGTGGCCCACGAAGGCCGAACTGGCCGCCAGTTCGCGCACCGGCCCGCGCAGACCCAGGCTGGCGACGAGATCCGGCCACTGGTCGTGGTCGATGGTGGGTGTCGGCGCGGGTCGTGCGGGGGCTGCTGCGCGTGCGGGTGCGGCTGCGCTCGCAGGTGCAGGTGCGGGAACAGCTGTGGCGACGGGCGCTACGGGCGCGACGCGGGCGGGTGGTGCCTCCGTGCCGCCACCCGCGACCGTCGGCGGCAGCTCCCGTGGGGACGCTGTCACCGGAGGCGATGCACCCTGCGCGGACGGCGCGGCCGCCCCGAGCGCGGCGCGTGCGGCTGCAGCGGCGGACACGCCGCTGGCACGCATGCCGGGGGCCTCGCTTCCCGATGCCGTCGTCCCGCCCTCGCCGGGCCGGAACGCCAGCATGCGCAGCAGGCTCATCTCGAAGCCCGCGCGGGTGCTGGGCGCCATGCCGATGTCGCGCCGGCCCGAAACCGCCATCTGGTACCAGAGCTGCACCAGCTCCGGGCGCAGCGCGGCCGCCAGCGCCTCGACGTCGACACCTTCGCCCTCGACCTCGCTGCCCGGCACCAGCTGGCGCACCTGGATGCGGTGCAGCGCCGCGGCCAGCGCCTCGAGCACGCCGGCCCAGTCCGGCGAATAGCCTGCCAGCACTTCGATCTCGGCCATCAGCGCGGCGCCGTCACCTGTGGCCAGCGCGGCCAGCAGCGTCGCCACGCGGGTGCGGTCGACCGTGCCGAGCATCGTCGCGACGGCGTCGTCGGTGAGGCTGCCGCGGCCTTCGCCGGCGCCGGTGTAGGCGATCGCCTGGTCGAGCAGCGACAGGCCGTCGCGCAGGCTGCCGTCGGCGGCGCGCGCCAGTTGGCGTACCGCGCCGGGCTCGGCGGCGATGCCTTCGGCGGCGAGGATCCTGTCGATCTGGCCGCCGATCTGGGCCTCGTCCAGCCGCTTGAGGTTGAACTGCAGGCAGCGCGACAGCACCGTCACCAGCAGCTTCTGCGGGTCGGTGGTGGCGAACAGGAACTTGACGTGCTCCGGCGGCTCCTCGAGCGTCTTCAGCAGGGCGTTGAACGCCTGCTTGGTGAGCATGTGCACCTCGTCGATCAGGTACACCTTGTAGCGCCCCCGCGACGGCATGTACTGCGCGTTCTCGATCAGGTCGCGGACGTTGTCGACGCCGGTGTTGGAGGCGGCGTCGATTTCCAGCAGGTCGATGTAGCGGCCGGCATCGATTGCCTGGCAGGTCTCGCACGTGCCGCAGGGATCACTGGACGCGCCGTGCTCGCAGTTCAGGCTCTTGGCGAAGATCCGCGCGATGGTGGTCTTGCCCACGCCGCGGGTGCCGGTGAACAGGAACGCGTGGTGGACACGGCCGGAATCGAGCGCGTTGGTGAGCGCACGGACCACGTGCTCCTGGCCGACGAGTTCGGCGAACCGCTTCGGGCGCCACTTGCGGGCGAGGACAAGGTAGGACATGCCGCCATTCTGCCATGCGCATCCGGCGCGGCCGCGGTGCCGGGCGCGCGAGCGGTTTTCCTTGTCCGCGCGCGGGCTGGCGGCTAGACTTGCCGCCCCCGAGCCCCCATTCCATGGACAGGCGTGAAGCACGGGCCAGGTGCGGAGAGGTGTCCGAGTGGTTGAAGGAGCACGCCTGGAAAGTGTGTAAGCGTCTAAACCGCGCTTCGGGGGTTCGAATCCCCCTCTCTCCGCCAGTTTCAGGCGCGTGCCAGGCATCGCACGCGTTCGCAGGTTTCCGTGGTGGCCCCGTCGGCCCCTCGCGACGCTAGGTCGAAAACCCCGCCAGGGCCGGAAGGCAGCAACGGTATCGATCGACGCGGGCGCCGAGGTCAGCCGGCGGGGTTGCCTCCTTCAGGACCCCGGATGCAGCCAGTCGGCAGCGCCGTCGGCGTAGCATTCGTGCTTCCAGATCGGCACCCGCGCCTTGACCTCGTCGATCACGTAACGACACGCGTCGAATGCCGCGTCGCGGTGCGCCGCCGCCACGCCCACCCACACCGCCAGCTCGCCTATCGCAAGGTCGCCGACGCGGTGCACGCAGCGCACGCCGGTGATGGCGAAGCGCGCTTCCGCTTCGTCAAGAATGCGCTTGCCTTCGGTTTCGGCCAGGGCGCGATAGCACTCGTAGCGCAGGCCGGCGACCGCGCGGTCGGCGTGGTGGTTGCGCACCCAGCCTTCGAAGCTTGCAAACGCCCCGGCACGGGCGTCGCGCAGCGCGTCGCGCAGCGGCGCGACCGCGAACGGCGCGTCGGCGATCGCGAACCGCGCGCCGGCGCTCATCCGCCCGACACCGGTGGGATGAACGCGACCTCGCTGCCGGCAAGCGGCGCTTCATTCCACCTCGCGAACTCGCCGTCCACGGCCACCCGCAGGCGATCGACTGGCAGGACAAAACCGTGCCGCGCCTGCGTCTCAACGTAAAGCGCGCGCAGGTCCACGGCCTGGCTGTCGACTTCTTCGCGGCCGACGCCCGCGGCATCGCGCAGGCTGGCGAAGTAGAGCAGCGTGACGCGGGCCATCAGCGCGCGCCCGGCGCCGTGCCACGGCCAACGTCGCGGCGCCCGCCGCGCTTGCCGAGCAGGCGCGCGGGGCCGATCACGATCGCGTGCGAGAGCGCCTTGCACATGTCGTAGACGGTCAGCGCCGCGATGGTGGCACCGGTCAGCGCCTCCATCTCCACGCCGGTGCGGTGCACCGTCTTCACCGCGCACTCGATCGCCAGCTCGCGTTCGCCGTGCCAGTCGATGGCGATGCGGATGCCGTCGATCGGCAAGGGGTGGCAGAACGGGATCAGCTCGTGGGTGCGCTTGACCGCCATCGTGCCGGCGATGATCGCGGTATCGACGATGCCGCCCTTCGCGCTGCGCAGGCCGTCGGCGCGCAGCTGCGCCGCCACCGCCGCCGGAAAGCGCACCCGGCAGCCGGCGATCGCCACGCGCGCGGTAACCGCCTTGGCGGAGACGTCCACCATGCCCGGGCGGCCTTCGGCGTCGATGTGGGTGAGGCCCTTGGCGCTGCGCATCATCTCAGCCACCGACGAGGAACATTTCGACGTGGCGCCGCGTCGCAGCCGGGCTGCCGCGCTGCTCGCTGTAGCGGGCCGCGCGCCGCACCCACAGGCCGCCGACATGTCCGGCAAGCGCGGCTTCGCCGCCGGCAAGCAGCGGGCGCAGCGCGTGCCCGTCCGCGGCGAACAGGCAGGTGTACAGATGGCCATCCGCCGACACCCGCGCGCGATGGCAGTCGCCGCAGAACGGCGCGCTGATGGCGCTGACGAAGCCGATCTCGCCGGCGCCGTCGGCCCAGGCATGGCGCACGGCGACTTCGCCGCGGTACTGCGCGTCCAGCGCGCGCAGCGGCCAGCGCGCGTGCAGCCGCGCGTGCAGTTCGGCTGACGGCACGACGCGCGCGGGCTGCCAGTCGTTGCAGGTGCCGACGTCCATGAACTCGATGAAGCGCAGCACGTGCGGCGTGCCGCGGAAACGCGCGGCCAGCGCCTCCACCTCGCCCTCGTTGACCCCGCGCTGCACGACGCAGTTGAGCTTGAGGCTGCCGAAGCCGGCGGCTTCCGCCGCGGCGATGCCTTCGAGCACGTCGGCCACCTCGCCGCGACCTCCGCTCAGCATGCGGAACAGCGCCGGGTCGAGCGCGTCCAGGCTGACCGTGATCCTCTGCAGCCCGGCGGCGCGCAGTGCGTGCGCATGCCGGGCGAGCAGCGAGCCATTGGTGGTCAGCGCCAGGTCGTCGATGCCCGGCACCTGCGCCAGGCGCGCCACCAGCGCCGGAAGGTCGCGGCGCAGCAGCGGCTCGCCACCGGTGATGCGCAGCTTGTGCACGCCCAGCCGCGCGAAGCCGCGCACCAGGGTCTCGATTTCATCGAACGACAGGCGCGATGCGCTGTCGAGCCCGTGGTCATCTGCGATGCGCTCGGCCGGCATGCAGTAGCCGCAGCGGAAGTTGCAGGCGTCGATCACCGACAGGCGCAGCTCGCGCAGCGGCCGCCCGAGGCGATCGGCGGGCATCGCCGGCAGCAGGGCCTGCGGCTGCAACAGGGCGTTCACGGCGACAGTGCCGGATGCGGCAGCGGATCAGCCAATGCCAGCACCTCGCCCGGGCCTGCGACGCGATGGCCGCGGGCGCGCATGGCGTCGCCATCGGCCGCGCTGGCGTAGTGGTAGAGCACGCAGCGCGCGAGCAGTTCGCGCGGATATTCGCGTTCGAGGTCGGCGATGCCGCTGTGAGAGGGGTTGCCGTGCAGGCCGCAGTCGTGGGCCACCAGTTCGCCCTCGCCGGCCATGGTGGCGAGCACCTCCGGGATCGGCCGCGTGTCGCCGCTCCACGCCAGGCTGCCGCGCAGGCGCAGCCCGTAGGCGCTGCGCGGCCAGTGGTGGCGGACCTCGAATGTCTCCAGCCGCACGCCGTCGTGCCAGAACGCATCGCCCACCGGCACCACGCGGAACGCATCCCAGAAGTTGGCGCCACCCTCGGCCAGCGCGTTGGGGTATTCGGCGATGCGCCGGTGCAGCAGCGGCAGCACGTCGACCGGGACATACACCGGCGTGCGCCCGCGCCGCGCGGGATCGAAATAGTTGGCCACGAACAGCCGTTCGAACCCCGCCACGTGGTCGAGGTGCACGTGGGTGACGAACAACGCGGGCGGCGGCGCGCCGTAATGCGCCAGGTATGCGGTGAGGCCTTCGGCGCCGCAGTCGATCGCAAGCCACGGTGCGCCGTCGCGCTCCAGCGTGGCCATAGGCGAACCCAGCGCCACCGCCGACGCGTTGCCGACACCCTGGAACCGCAGCGACCAGGCCATCAGATGCCCCGCGCCCAGCGCTTGTCATAGACGGCGCGCAGGCGGGCGAAGTCCGCGCGCACCGCCTCCTCGCTGCGTTCGCCGCGCAATTTGAGCAGCGACCGCTCCAGGCGCGCCAGGTTGCGCGAGCGCCAGGCGGTGGCCGGTATGGTCATGCGCGAGCGGTCGAGGTCGATCACCCAGCCCTGCCCTGTGTCGTTGAACAGGATGTTGTGCGCATTGAGATCGGCATGGTCGAGGCCTTCACGATGGAAGCGCGCAATCAGGTCGCCGGCCGCCTCCCAGGGCGCGTCGCCTTGCTGCTGCGCCGCCAGCGCCCCAAGCGACTGCACGTCCATCAGGCGCGTCATCAGGATCGATGCGCGATACCACATGCCTTCGCGCAGGTACGCGGCCGCGATCGGCTGCGGCACCGGCAGGCCGCGTCGCTTGAGCTCGCGCAGCAGCCGGAACTCGGCAAAGCTGCGCACGCGGTCGACGCCGCGCCACAGGTGGCGGTCACGGCTGACCGCCGCGGCCATCCCGCCACGCAGGTAGTGGCGCAATACGCAGGGACCGTGGCTGGCACCGTCGATGAACCAGGCGCCACCGCGACCGCTGCCCGACACCGGCGTGGCACGCGCACCCCAGGCTTCGGGGTCGAACCAGCGCGGGTCGGCTTGCCGCAGCTGCGTCTGGTCGAACAGAATCGACCCGACGCCACGTTCCCGGGGTCCGGCGCGGAACGGCGTCAGGCTCTCGGTGGCATCGAAAATGGCCATCAACCGAGTCTAACAAGCTTGCCAGCCCTCCCGCCTGCATCGCCCCGCTCGATCTGCCTGCTGCGCCTGTCTGCGCTGGGCGACGTGACCCACGTGCTGCCGCTGGTGCACTGTCTGCAGGCTGCCTGGCCCGGCGTGGAGCTGGCCTGGATCATCGGCAAGGGCGAGCAGCGCCTGCTCGAAGGCCTTCCCGGCGTGGAGTTCGTGGTCTACGACAAGAAGACCGGACTGCACGGAATGCGCGCGCTGCGTCGTGAACTCGCCGGGCGCCGGTTCGACGCGCTGCTGCTGATGCAGCTCGCGCTGCGCGCCAACCTCCTGTCGACAGGCGTGCACGCGCGGCGGCGCATCGGTTACGACCGCGCGCGATCGAAGGAACTGCATGGCCTGTTTGTCAATGAACGCATCCGCGGAGCCGCCGGCCCGCACGTGCTGGATGTGCTTGGCAGCTTCAGCGAGCCGCTGGGCGTGACCCGCGGCAAGGTTGAATGGCGGCTGCCGGTGCCCGATGAAGCGCACGCCTGGGCCCAGGCGCAATGGCCGCGCGACGCGGCGCCGACGCTGGTCATCTCGCCCTGCTCCAGCCATGCACGCCGCAACTGGCGCGCCGACCGTTACGCCGCCGTGGCCGACCATGCCGCGCAGCGCGGCTGGCGGGTCGTCCTCTGCGGCGGCCGCAGTACGCTGGAACGCGACACAGGCGACGCCATCCTGTCCGCGATGCGGGCGCCGGCACTGGACCTGATCGGCAGGGACACGCTGAAGCAGCTGCCCGCGCTGCTGGCCCGCGCCGACCTGGTCATGACCCCCGACTCGGGCCCCATGCACATCGCAAATGCCATGGGCGCCAAGGTGCTGGGCCTGCACGCCGCCACCGACCCGCGGCGCAGCGGTCCCTATTCCGACATCCGCTACTGCGCCGACCGCTACGACGACGCGGCGCGGAGATACCTCGGCAAGCCCGCCGCGGAGCTGGCCTGGGGTACCAAGATCGAGGCGGACGGCGTCATGGACCTGGTGACCGTCGACGACGCGATCAGCGCGTTCGAGCGTCGCCGCGCCGACCTGCGTCAGCCAGGCACGCCCGGGCTGTAATCCTCGTACGACTTTTCCTCGACGTAGCTCGAGCCGAGCGCGAGGTTGATGTCCTTCTTGATCCGCGCGCGCACGTCGTTCTGCACGTAGACGCTGCGCGCGAGGGCGATGAACTCCTCGTCGAAGGCCTGGGCCTTTTCCTTGAGGCGGATGTCGTCCTCGATCACCCACAGGCGCTCGTTCACCGCCTTGAGCTCGGCCCGCAGGCGCACGATGTCGCCACCGGCGGCCGGGTGCGCCATCCAGGTCTTTTCCAGCGCCGACAGCTCGTTGCGCACGTTGGCCAGCTTGGCCGGATCGGTCATGCGTTCGGACTTGATCTGCAGGATGGCGATCTTGTCGAGCAGCTCGCCGAACGAGACGGGCACGGAAATTTCGGACATGGGTCTCTGGCTACGGACGTCAGGGACGGCCAGTGTACGCGTTCGTCTTGTGGCCCCCGCCGGTGACCCGTATCATTGCGCCCCCGGCCCTCGCGGTCGGGAACCGGAGAGGTGGCAGAGCGGTTGAATGTACCTGACTCGAAATCAGGCAGGCGTTTATAGCGCCTCGGGGGTTCGAATCCCCCCCTCTCCGCCAGATACGCAAGAGCCCCCGCAAGGGGGTTTTTGCGTATCTGGCGGCGTTCGAAGTTCCACACATTGCCGTGTGCCATCATCCCTCCACCACCACGCCGCATCACACTGCATGCCCGCTGACCTGTTCCGCGCTTCCACGCCGTTCTTCCTGACAGCCACCCCCGGAGCCGAATCGGCCCGCGCATGATCGAATTCGGCCATCTCACCCATGTCGGCTTGCGGCGCGAGCTGAACGAAGACACGTACTACGGCGACAGCGAGCTCGGGCTCTGGCTGGTTGCCGACGGCATGGGTGGCCACGAGTACGGCGAGGTCGCCAGCGCGCTCGCCCGCGAGGCGATCGTGCGCGAGACCCGCCAGGGCACGCCCCTGCCGCAGGCGATCCGCATCGCCGACGAGGAAATCATCAGCGCGTCGCGCAAGCGCCAGGACGCCTTGCCCATGGGCACCACCGTGGTCGCGGCGCGGATCACCGGCAACCGCTTCGAAGTCGCCTGGGTCGGCGACAGCCGCGTCTACGTCTGGCACGAAGGCAAGCTGGCGCAGCTGTCGCAGGACCACAGCTATGTCCAGGAACTGATCAGCCAGGGCGCGATCAGCATCGACCAGGCGCGCAGCCATCCGCACCGCAACGTGGTGACCCAGGCGCTGGGCGTGACCGACCCGCAGGCGCTCAACGTCGAGACCATGTCGGGCGAACTCTCGCCGGGCATGCAGCTGCTGCTGTGCAGCGACGGCCTGACCGAGGAAGTCGACGACAACGGCATCGCCCGCGTGCTGGCGCACACCGAATGCAGCGCCCAGGAGTGCGTGGACGGCCTGGTGGCCGCGGCGCTCGACGGCGGCGGCTCGGACAACGTCACCGTGGTGCTGGTGCGCCGCCACTGACCCGGTGCGGCGGCGTCAGGCCGTCGCGTGCTCCGCCAACTCGTCTTCGACGTCCCAGACCGCCCGCCCGGCGCGCTTGCGGATCGTGGCCAGCCGCGCCTCGTGCGCAGCCATGTCCGTCATGCCCACCGCCACCCGCGGCCGCGGCGCATCGCTCGCCGCCGGCGGCATGCGCATCATCGCCACCTGCTGCGGGTCCGTGTCCGATCCGGCCAGGCCGAGTTCGGTCTGGCCCGCGGTCATCGCCAGGTAGGCTTCGGCCAGCAGTTGCGCATCGAGCAACGCGCCGTGCAGTTGGCGATGCGAATTGTCGACACCCAGGCGCCTGCACAGCGCATCGAGTGAATTGCGTTGGCCCGGGAACCGCTGGCGCGCCATTTCCAGCGAGTCCAGCACCGCCGCCCGATCGCGGATGCGGCCATAGCCGTCACCGAGCAGCGACAGCTCGTGGTCGAGGAAGCCGAGGTCGAACGCGGCGTTGTGGATCACCAGCTCGGCGCCGTCGATGAACGCCAGGAACTCGTCGACGATCGCCGCGAACTTCGGCTTGTCGGCCAGGAATTCCAGGGTCAGCCCGGTGACTTCCTGCGCCCCGGGCTCGAACTCGCGCCCGGGGTGGATGTACTGCTGCCAGGTGCGCCCGGTGGGCCGGCGCTCGACAAGTTCGACGCAGCCGATCTCGACCACGCGGTTGCCCTTGCGCCATTCCAGGCCTGTGGTTTCGGTATCGAGGACGATCTGGCGCATGGCTTCCCGGGCGGATTGGGGTGGGGGGTGGGGCGTGGGGCGTGGGGCGCGGGGCGTGGGGCGTGGGGCGTGGCGCTTAGCGTGTGCGGGTCAGCGCAGCGCGGCGGCGGCGGCGGCCTTGAACTTCACTGCTTCATCGCGTGCCAGCACATCGACGCGCTCGTTGTCGGGGTCGCCGGAGTGACCCTTCACCCAGCGCCAGTCGATGCTGTGGCGGCCGGTGGCGGCGTGCAGGCGCTCCCACAGGTCGCGGTTCTTCACCGGATCGCCGCCGGAGGTCTTCCAGCCGCGGCGCACCCAGTTCTTCATCCACTCGGTGATGCCCTGGCGCACGTACTGCGAGTCGGTGTGGAGGGTGACCTCGCAGGCCTCGGTCAGCGTCTCCAGCGCCACGATGGCCGCCATCAGCTCCATGCGGTTGTTGGTGGTCAGCGCTTCGCCGCCCGCGAGGACACGCTCGCGCGCACCGTAGCGCAGCAGGGCCGCCCAGCCTCCGGGGCCGGGATTGCCGAGGCAGGCCCCGTCGGTATGCACCTCGATCGACTTCATGCCGCGCTCGCTCCCTGCGGCATCGCCAGGACGCGTGCCTGGCGGACCGGGGTCAAGGGCATGGCGCGCTTCTCGGCGCGGACGAGGTACGCGGCGCGGAATCCGGCACCGCTTTGCTCGCGCAGGTCGCCCTCGGTCCGCCAGCGCGGACCGATGCCATCGGACACCGCATCCGGTTGCAGGCCTGCGGCGCGCAGTCGCCGCCGCCACACCAGGGGTTCGGATGCGCGCAGGCCGTGGCCGAGCCAGTGCCAGCGGTAGGGCGACAGCGGATTGAGCAGGAACATCACCAGCCGGCCCCCGGGCACCAGGATGCGCGCAGCCTCCTCGAGCAGCGCGCGGCCACCGTCGTCGAGCGTGGCGACATGCTGCACAACCACCGTGCCGAACGCCTCGCTGGGCAGCGGCAGCGGCAGGCTGCAGCTCACCTCGCCCCGCCAGCCATCACCACAGGGCGACAGCGCCAGCCCGCGCCGGCCGGCGGGCCGGAGCGGCGGCAGCGGCGCCAGCCACAGCCAAGGCTGCGCCGGGCGCTCCGCGAGCGCACGTTCGACGGCGGATTGTTCGCTCTGCAGCAGGGCGCGGCCCGGCGTGCTGGCGAACCACAGGATGGCGGGAGCGGGTTGACCGGTCCGGAGAGGCAGGGGCATGGTCGCCATTCTAGACGCCCCGCCCGACAAGGTCCCCGGTCCCATGCAGTCGCTTGCCCTGCCCGCCTTCGCCGACAACTACATCTGGATGCTGCCGGACCTCGCCGGCGCGGGCGCGCTGGTGGTCGACCCCGGCCAGGCGGGCCCGGTCCTTGCCGCGGCCGATGCCGGGCTGCGGCCAACGGCGGTCCTGCTGACCCATCACCACGATGACCACGTGGGCGGCGTGCCCGAGCTCCTGCAACGTTGGCCCGGCCTGGCGGTGTATGCGCCGGCGGACGAGCGCATCCCCTTTGCCTGCTCCCGGGTGGGCGGCGGCGACCGGGTCGAGGCCGGTGGGCACGGCTTCGATGTGATCGCCGTGCCTGGCCATACCGTGAGCCACATCGCATTCCACGGCCACGGCCACTTGTTTTGCGGGGACACACTCTTCAGTCTCGGCTGCGGCCGCCTGTTCGAGGGGTCACCCGGGCAGATGCTCGCTTCCCTCGATCGGCTGTCCGCACTGCCGGGCGAAAGCCTGGTGTGTTGCGGCCACGAGTACACGCAGTCGAATGCCGCCTTCGCGAAGGCCGTCGACCCGGACAATCCGGCGCTTGAGCGTCGCATCGATGAGGTGACCGCCATGCGCCAGGCCGGACAGCCCACCCTTCCCGTCACGCTCGCCAGCGAGCGCGCCTGCAACCCGTTCCTGCGCGTCGACGCGCCCGCCGTCCGCGCCGCCGTCGCGGCCCATGAAGGTCGCGGGGATCTCGATCGGGTCGCGACCTTCGCCGCACTGCGGCGCTGGAAGGACGGTTTCCGCGCATGACGCGCGCTTCAGGCTGCGCAGCCACGCTGCTGTTGGGCGTGCTGCTGTTGGCAGCGTTGCCCGCAGACGCCCAATCGCCAACCGCGGGCACGCAGGCGGCGCCGACCGTGCAGCTGGCGGTGCCGGCCAGCGGCAAGCCCGACGCGCATACCGGCGTCGACATCTACGAGGCGTTCGTCGGCGGCCTCGGCCAGCCAGCCTGCGAAGACGCGAGCCCGCGCTGGGAGTCGCACTTCGCGCACGTACCGGCGCAGCTGGCGGCCGTCGACAGCGAGGTGCTGCCGCTGTTCGGCTATGTCGTGGATGCGCTGCGCCAAGCGCACCTGCCCACCGAATACGCGCTCATCCCGTTCGTCGAAAGCGGCTACCGTCCCGGCGCGCGCAGTGCCAGCGGCCCCGCCGGCCTGTGGCAGTTCATCGCCCTCACCGCGCGCAACCACAGGATCCCGATGCGACCGGGCTTCGACGGCCGCCTGTCGCCGGTCGAGGCGACCCGCGCCGCGGTGCGTTACCTGAAGACCCTGCATGGCATGTTTGCCGGCGACTGGCGGCTTGCGGTGATGGCGTTCAACGCCGGCGAATACCGCGTGCTGGGTGCGCTCAAGCGCCACGACATGCGCGCCGCCAACGCCCGGCCGGAAGCACTCGAGAGCCTGTCCGGCATCACCCGCGCCTATGTGGTCAAGCTGCACGCGCTGTCGTGCCTGATGGTCGAGGCCGGGCGCCAGCGCGACTTCCGCGAAGCACTGGACCGTCCGGTGGCGCGCCTGGTCGCGATCGAACTGCCCGCCGACGCGGCCAGCCTGGACGCCTTCGCCGCCCGCCAGGGTCTCGACGCGGCGCGCCTGAAACGCCTGAATCCCGCCTTCGCTCCACAGGGCTCGAGCCGTGCGGGCGGCGTGCACGTACTGGTCCCGGCCGCGGCCGCGACCGCACCCCGGGGGGCCGTGGCAAACTAGGCGCTTCCGCACAACATCGGGTCCAACCACACCATGGGATTCCTGCAGGGCAAGCGCGCACTCATCACCGGCATCGCCAGCCAGCGCTCCATCGCCAACGGCATCGCCGAGGCCATGCACCGCGAGGGCGCCGAGCTCGCCTTCACCTACCAGAACGAAAAGCTCAAGTCGCGCGTCGAAGACGTCGCCGGCCGGCTGGGTGGCGGGCCCGTGTACCCGCTCGATGTCGCCGACGACGCCCAGATCGAGGCGCTGTTCACTGCCCTCGGCCAGCACTGGGACGGCCTGGACATCCTGGTGCACGCGATCGCGTTCGCGCCGCGCGAGGCGATCACCGGCCAGTTCCTCGACGGCCTGACCCGCGAGAATTTCGCGTCGGCCCATGACATCTCGGCGTATTCGCTGGCGGCGCTGGCCAAGGCCGCGCGCCCGATGATGCAGGGGCGCAAGGGCGCGGTGCTGACCCTGAGCTACCTGGGCGCGGTGCGCACCCTGCCGAGCTACAACGTGATGGGCGTGGCCAAGGCCAGCCTGGAAGCCACGGTGCGCTACCTGGCGCTCAACCTCGGGCCGGAGGGCACGCGCGTCAACGCGATCTCGGCCGGACCCATCAAGACCCTGGCGGCGGCGGGCATCGGCGGGTTCCGCAAGATCCTCGGCCATGTCGAGGCCTACACCCCGCTGCGCCGCAGCGTGACCATCGAGGACGTCGGCAACGTCGCCGCGTTCATGTGTTCGGACCTGGCGGCGGGCGTGACAGGCGAGGTGACGTATGTGGATGCCGGCTACAACATCGTCGGCATGACCGGGCTGGAAGACGCGCCTTCGGCCGACTGACCGCGACACTGCGCCAGCAACGAAAAAGCCCGGCCTGAGCCGGGCTTTTTCATGCAGCGCGGAGACGCCGGGCGCAGGCTACAGGCGCGCTTCGACGATGCTGATGTTCATGCGCCGGCGCAGGGCCCGCAGCATGGTTTCGGCATCTTCCTGGCCCGCCATCTGCGCGAACTGGCTGGCCAGCATGGCGCGCTCCTGCGGACTGGCGTCCTGCGGGTTGCCGGGCGTGACATTGTCGACGGTGAACAGCACGATGCTGCCATCGTCCTGCACGAGCTTTCCGACCGAGGGCTTGCCTTCGACGGGTCCGGCGGCGGCGAAATAGGCGTCATTGGCCTCCGCCGACGGGACAGGCATGCCGCGACGCGCGCCGGGCACGCTGGCGTACTGCCAACCCGCGGCGGCGGCGATGGCCGCGAGCGATTCGCCGCCCGCAATGCGCGCGACATCGGCATCAGCCCTGGCGATCGCCGCGGCGCGGCCACGATCGGCGCGGATCGCCGCCACGACCTGATCGCGCACATCGGCCAGCGGCAGCTCGCGCTCCGGCTGGTGCGCCGTCACCCGGATGAGCACGCTGTGCGAGGGACCGATCTCGATCGGATCGCTGACGGTGCCGTCCTGCACCAGTGCGTCCGAGAACGCGGCGCGCAGCACGGCGGGATGGGCGGCGATGCCCTGTGCGTCGCCACGCGTGAACGGGCCCAGCTTCTGCACCGGCAGCTTCGCTTCGCGCGCGGTCGGCGCAAGCGAACCGGGGTTGCGATAGACCTGGTCCACCAGGCGGCCGATCAGGTCGTTGAATGCGCGCTCGCCGTCGGTCGCCGACTGGGCGGCGGCCAGTTCGTCGCGCGCCGCTTCGAACGGCACCGACTTGCCGGCACTGACTTCGCGCAGCTGCAGCACGTGCCAGCCGAAGTCGGTCTGCACCGGCGCGCTCACCTGGCCGGGCTGCAGCGCGTACAGCGCGGTGTCGAACGCATCGCCCATGGTGTTGCGCTCGATCCACCCGAGGTCGCCACCCTGCGCCTTGGAGCCTTCGTCATCGGACTCGGCGCGCGCCACGGCCGCGAAATCCGCGCCTGCGGCCTGGACCTTCGCGGCGATCGCTTCGGCGCGTGCCTTGGCGGCGGCCTGCGCCGCGGCATCGGCGCCTTCGGGCACGCGGACCAGGATGTGCGACGCGAGCCGCTGCTCCGGCTCGACGAAGCGTGCCTTCTCCTGCTCGTAGCGCGCGCGCAGCGTGGCCTCGTCCGGCGCGGCCGGCGGCGGCAGCTTGCTGCCCTCGACCTCCACGTACTCGATGGACACCGACTCGGCTGCGCGGAAATCGCCGCGATGGCTCGCGTACCAGCCCTGGATGTCGGCCGCGCTGATGGCGCCGGTATCGGGCTGCGGCGCGGGCACCACGGCGAAGCTCACGTCGCGCTGTTCGCCGAGCAGCACCATGGTGCGGTCGAGCTGCGCCTTGGTGATGAACGCCGATCCCGCGACCTGGCGCGGCAGCATCAGCATCTGCAGGTCGGCGCGGATCTGGTCGTCGTACTCGCGCGGCGTGCGCGAAGGCACCCGCGACTGCAGCACCAGCTGGTAGCGCTGCGGATCGAAGCGACCGTCAACCTGGAAGTCCGGGATCGACTGGATCACCTCGGCCACCTGGGCGTTGCCGACCTCGATGCCGGCATTGCGCGCCGCGAGGCGCAGCACGGCCTGGTCGACGAGGCTGTCCAGCACGCGCAGCTTGTTGTCCATCGCCTCGAACTCGCGGCCGTCGAACGCTTCGCCCTGCTGCTCGCGCGCCTGCTGGCGGCTGCGCTCGAATTCGCTGCGGAAGGCCTCGGGCGAGACCTCCTCGGACGTCCAGAACAGCTTGCGGACGGGCCATGCGTCGGGTGCCGACGGCCACCATGCCGGTGGCGCCTGCACCTTGGCGGCGTAGTTCGCGGAATTCTGGAACAGGTACTGCTCCATTCCGAAGAACGCGAATGGCACCGCCAGCAGGATGACGATGGCGACGGCGATCCAGCCGGAGGTCTTGTCTCGAAGGGCTTGCAGCATGTGTCGGCACGCGGGAATGACGTAGCCGCGCAGTCTAGCGCATGGCTCGCCGAAGCGCTCCGCATCCGCGGCCACGGACCGCAAAAGAAGAAGGCGCCCTTTCGGGCGCCTTCGGGTGTAACTGGCGGAGTGGACGGGACTCGAACCCGCGACCTCCGGCGTGACAGGCCAGCATTCTAACCAACTGAACTACCACTCCGCTTTTTTGAACCTTGTACGAGCATCAGACCTTGGTGGGTGCTGAGGGGATCGAACCCCCGACCCTCTCCGTGTAAAGGAGACGCTCTACCGCTGAGCTAAGCACCCAAGCGGGTCGCTTAGTTTACGGCATCCTTCAGCGCCTTGCCAGCCTTGAAGACCGGATTCTTTGCGGCGGCGATGGCGATTTCCTCGCCGGTGCGCGGATTGCGACCGGTGCGGGCGGCGCGCTCGCGGACCTGGAAGGTACCGAAGCCGATCAGGGCAACGGTGTCGCCCTTCGACAGCGCCTTGCCCACCGACGACAGCACGGCGTCGACGGCACGCGCGGCATCGGCCTTGGACAGGTTGGCTTCGTCGGCGACAGCCTGGACCAGATCGTTCTTGTTCATGTGTTCGTTGCTCCCTGCGCGGCCCGCAAGCCGCTCGAATGAGATGGCGGGCATGTTGGCGGCGGGCCGCTCGCATGTCCGGTGTCGCGTGCGATGGAGGTCGCGATGCGCAGCGCGACTTTATACCAGCGCGATTTTGCCTGCGCAAGAAAAACCCGCTTCCATGCGTGCGTTCTGCTTCCCTGCGGACCGGTTCGCCGAGCCGATCAATGCTTGACGGCGACGCGCGGCGTGCTCTTGCGCGTGCGGCGCGGAGGCGCCGGCACCGCTTCGATCGCCGCCGCGGGTTGCGACAGCGGGCGTTCAAGCGCGAGGTCGAGTACTTCGTCGATCCACTTCACGGGAACGATGCGGATGGTATCGGTGACCGACTTCGGCATGTCGACGAGATCCTTGCGGTTCTCGTCGGGAATGATCACCGTCGTCACGCCACCACGCAACGCGGCGAGCAGCTTTTCCTTCAGCCCGCCGATCGCGGTGACCTTGCCGCGGAGCGTGATCTCGCCGGTCATCGCCACGTCGGCGCGCACGGGCACGCGGGTCAGGGTCGACACCAGCGACGTCGCCATCGCGATGCCTGCACTGGGACCGTCCTTGGGCGTCGCGCCGTCGGGCACGTGCACGTGGACGTCCTGCTTCTGCAGGAAATCGAGCGGGATGCCGAGCCCCTCGGCGCGCGCGCGCACGACCGACAACGCCGCCGACGCCGATTCCTTCATGACATCACCGAGCTGGCCGGTGAGGATCAGCTGGCCCTTGCCCGGCACCAGCGTGGATTCGATCTGCAGCAGGTCGCCACCGACCTCGGTCCAGGCGAGGCCCGTCACCAGGCCGATCTCGTTGTCCTGCTCGGCACGGCCGAAATCGAAGCGCTGCACACCCAGGTACTTGTCGAGGTTCTTCGCGTTGACCGTCAACACGCGCGCCTTCTTCTTCTGCGGACCGGCGAGCGCGATCTCCTTGACCACCTTGCGGGAGATCTTGGCGATCTCGCGCTCCAGGTTGCGCACACCGGACTCGCGCGTGTAGTAGCGCACGATGTCGCGCACTGCGTCCTCGGCGATCTTCAGTTCGCCTTCGCGCAAGCCGTTGGCCTTCATCTGCTTGGGCAACAGGTAGCGCATGGCGATGCTGACCTTCTCCTCCTCGGTGTAGCCGGGCAGGCGGATCACTTCCATGCGGTCGAGCAGAGGCCCCGGGATGTTGAGCGAGTTGGACGTCGCCACGAACATCACTTCGGAAAGGTCCAGGTCGACCTCCAGGTAATGGTCGTTGAATGAATTGTTCTGCTCCGGATCCAGCACTTCCAGCAGTGCCGAAGACGGGTCGCCACGGAAGTCCATCGACATCTTGTCGATCTCGTCGAGCATGAACAGTGGATTCTTCGTGCCGACCTTGTTGAGGTTCTGCACGATGCGGCCCGGCATGGAGCCGACGTAGGTGCGGCGGTGGCCGCGGATCTCGGCCTCGTCGCGCACGCCGCCGAGCGACATACGCACGAACTTGCGGTTGGTGGCCTTGGCGATCGACTGCCCGAGCGAGGTCTTGCCGACGCCCGGCGGGCCCACCAGGCACAGGATCGCGCCCTTCATCTGCTTCACCCGGGTCTGCACCGCGAGGTACTCGAGGATGCGTTCCTTGACCTTCTCCAGCCCGTAATGATCCGCATCGAGGACGTCCTGCGCGACCTTGAGGTCCTTGCGCACCTTGCTGCGCTTCTTCCACGGCACGCCGAGCAGCCAGTCGAGGTAGTTGCGCACCACGGCAGCCTCGGCCGACATCGGCGACATCTGCTTGAGCTTGCTGAACTCGTTGCGCGCCTTGGCTTCCACCGCCTTGGGCATGCCCGCCTCGGCGATCTTGCGGGCGATCTCCTCGATGTCGTTCGGCGCGTCGTCGATCTCGCCGAGTTCCTTCTGGATCGCCTTCATCTGCTCGTTGAGGTAGTACTCGCGCTGCGACTTCTCCATCTGCGACTTCACGCGGCCGCGGATGCGCTTCTCCATCTGCTGCACGTCGATCTCGCCGTCGACGAAGCCGACCAGCATCTCGAGCCGCGCGGCGACGCCGACGGCCTCCAGCAGGCGCTGCTTGTCCGCCAGGCGCACGCCGAGGTGTGCCGCGATGGTGTCGGCCAGGCGCGACGGCTCGTCGATGCCGGCAAGCGTCTGCAGCAGCTCGGGCGGCAGCTTGCGGTTGGTCTTCACGTACTGCTCGAACAGCGACATCAGCGAGCGGGCGATGGCCTCGACCTCGCGCGGCTCGCGGTCGGCGGCGGTGTCGACCACCGTGCCGCTGCCACTGAGCGTGCCGTCGGTTTCGCGGACGTTGGACACCGTCACCCGCGAGACGCCCTCCACCAGCACCTTGATGGTGCCGTCCGGCAGCTTCAGGAGCTGCAGGACCTGCGCCAGGGTGCCGACCGCGTACAGGTCGTCCACCCCCGGATCGTCGGTCTCGGCGGATTTCTGCGCCACCAGCAGGATCTGCTTGTCGCCTTCCATCGCCAGGTCGAGTGCGCGGATCGACTTGTCGCGGCCCACGAACAGCGGGATGACCATGTGCGGGAACACCACGACATCGCGCAGCGGCAGGACCGGCAGGTCGAGGGTGGGCTGATCGGGGGGGCTCATCGCTACTCCTGGAGGACGCGCGGCCTGGTGGCCGCATGGCCCTGTTTATGGGGTTCGGCGGGAACGGATGCAAGCACCGTGGACGCGCGTGGCGCCAGTGTGCTCAGGGGGCTCAGCGCGGCCCTGGGGTCGCGGGACCGAGGCGGGACGCCCGGCCAACGGCCATGCCCGGGCGCGTGGCCCGGGTCATTCCACCTGAACGGACAGGCAGGCGCAGCGCCTGCCTGATGCCGCGACCGCCTGTTTCAGTCGCCCGAGGCGGCCTTCGGCGCGGGGACGGCCGGGGTTTCGTAGATCAGGTACGGCTCGGACTTGTGCTCGATCACCGACTCGTCCACCACCACCTTGCTGACGTTTTCCAGCGACGGCAGGTCGTACATGGTGTCGAGCAGCACCGATTCGACGATCGTGCGCAGGCCGCGCGCGCCGGTCTTGCGCTTGAGCGCCTTGCGGGCGATGGCGGCCAGTGCGTCGGGGCGGAACTCGAGCTCCACGCCTTCCATCTCGAACAGCTTGCGGAACTGCTTGGTGATCGCGTTCTTGGGCTCGGAGAGGATCTTGACCAGCGCCGCCTCGTCCAGCTCCTCGAGCGTCGCGACCACCGGCAGGCGGCCGACGAACTCGGGGATCAGGCCGAACTTGATCAGGTCTTCCGGCTCGACGTCGGCCAGCACCTTGCCGATCTCGGTCTTGCGCTCGGAGCTCTTGAGCTTGGCGCCGAAACCGATGCCGCTGGAGTCCGTGCTGCGCTGCTGGATGATCTTGTCCAGGCCGGCGAACGCGCCACCGACGATGAAGAGGATATTGCGGGTGTCGACCTGCAGGAACTCCTGCTGCGGGTGCTTGCGGCCACCCTGCGGCGGGACGCTGGCGACGGTGCCCTCGATGAGCTTCAGCAGCGCCTGCTGCACGCCCTCGCCCGACACGTCACGGGTGATCGACGGGTTTTCGCTCTTGCGCGAGATCTTGTCGATCTCGTCGATGTAGACGATGCCCTGCTGCGCCTTCTCGACGTCGTAGTCGCATTTCTGCAGGAGCTTCTGGATGATGTTCTCGACGTCCTCGCCGACATAGCCGGCTTCGGTCAGGGTCGTTGCATCGGCCATGGTGAACGGCACGTTCAACAGGCGCGCCAAGGTCTCGGCGAGCAGCGTCTTGCCGGAGCCGGTGGGACCGACCAGCAGGATGTTGGACTTGGCGAGCTCGACCTCGTCGTTCTTGGAGCGGCTCTCGATGCGCTTGTAGTGGTTGTACACGGCCACGGCGAGCGTGCGCTTGGCGCGCAGCTGCCCGATCACGTACTGGTCCAGGACCTCGAGGATTTCCTTCGGCTTGGGCAGCGAGCTGCGCGCGGACTGCGCCTTCTCCTCGAGCTCCTCGCGGATGATGTCGTTGCACAGCTCGACGCATTCATCACAGATGAACACGCTCGGGCCCGCGATCAGCTTGCGGACCTCGTGCTGGCTCTTCCCGCAGAACGAGCAGTAGAGGATCTTGCTGCTGTCGCCGGAACGGCCCTGTCGGTCTTCGGTCATGCTCTCGTCAATCTGTGCTGCGATGGTCGGTTTCGAGAATAGCACCCGCGCCCGGGGCCGCAAACGCACCGGACGGCGGGTCCGCGGCTGGTTGGCCGCGGGCTGGCAGGGGCTTGAGCCCCGATCAGGCAGGCTGGATGGAGTCTTCCGGGCGGCGCTCGAGGACTTCATCGACCAGCCCGTAGTCACGGGCGGCCGCGGCGCTCTTGAAGTTGTCGCGCTCGGTGTCGTGGGCGACGGTTTCCAGCGACTGGCCGGTGTGGCGGGCCAGGATCTCGTTCAGGCGCTGCTTCATCGACAGGATCTCACGGGCGTGGATCTCGATGTCCGTGGCCTGGCCCTGGAACCCACCGAGCGGCTGGTGGATCATCACCCGCGAATTCGGCAGCGCGTAGCGCTTGCCGGCGGCGCCCGACGCCAGCAGCAGCGCGCCCATGCTGGCTGCCTGGCCGACGCAGATGGTGCTCACGTCGGGCTTGATGAACTGCATGGTGTCGTAGATCGCCATGCCCGCCGTGACGATGCCGCCCGGCGAGTTGATGTACAGGTTGATGTCCTTCTCGGGGTTCTCCGCCTCGAGGAACAGCATCTGCGCCACGATCACGTTGGCCACGTGGTCGTCGATGCCGCCGACCAGGAAGATCACCCGCTCCTTCAGCAGGCGCGAGTAGATGTCGTACGCGCGCTCGCCGCGGCTGGTCTGTTCGACCACCATCGGAACGAGGTTGAGGGCCTTGGTCTGCATGCTCATGGGGATTCCTGTGCGACGGTCGCGGTCACGCCTGCGGCGCGATCGCTTCCTGGAAGGTCAGCTGCTGGTCGGTGTGCCTGGCGCGCTCGGCGATCCAGTCGATCACCTGCTCCTCCATCACCCGGTTCTGCAGTCCACCCATAAGCTGGGGATCGTTGCGGTACAAGTCAATGACCTGCTGGGGCTCCTCGTAGGTCGAGGCGATCAGGCGCAGGCTCTCGTCGAGGCGCTTGCGGTCGAGGATGAGCTGGTGGGTGCGCGCCACCTCGCCGACCAGCAGGCCGACCAGCACGCGCTTGCGCGCCGGCTCCATGAGCTCGAGGTGCGCATCGGCGGGGATGGTGACTTCGCGGCCCTGGCGGCGTGCCTGCTCCGCGACCTGCGCAGCCAGCGCGCGCGCCTCCTGCTCGACCAGCTTCGGCGGCAGCTCCACGTGGGCGTATGCGGCGACCAGCTGCTCGCCGACGGCGCGGCGCAGCCGGTTCATCAACGCGTTCTTCAGTTCACGGTCGAGGTTGGTGCGGATGTCGGAGCGGAACTGCTCCATCTCGCCGCTCTTCACGCCAAAGCTCTTGATGAACGCCGCATCCACTTCCGGCATCACCGGCTCGGACACCTGCTCGGCACGCAGGTGCACCTGGGCGGTCTTGCCGGCCAGCTGTGGGACGCGCCAGTCGGCCGGGAAGTTGACGTCGACCGTCTTCTCGTCGCCCTTGGCCATGCCCAGCAGCGCATTCTCGATGTCGGCGAGCATCGCGCCCGACCCGATCACCGCCACGCCGCGCTCGACGCCTTCGGCGGGGAGGCGCTCGTCGCCGATCTGCGACCAGGTTTCGATGTCCACCGCGTCGCCCGCCTGCGCACCACGGGTCACCGCGGACCAGCTGCGGCGCTGCTGGCGCAGGTTCTCGATCATGCGGTCGATGTCGGACTCGGTGACCTCGGCCACGTGGCGCACAACGTCGAGCCTGGCCACGTCGATCTCGCCGAAGTCGGGTACGACCTCGAACGTCGCGACGTACGCCAGGCCTTCCTCGCCACGCTCGATGCGCGGCTGGCCGGCGATGCGCAGCGCGTTGTCGCGCACGGCGGCATCGAAACCTTCGCGCAGCATGCCGTCGAGGACCTCGTTGCGGACCTGCGCGCCGAAGCGCTGCTCGATCACCTTCGCCGGCACCTTGCCGGGACGGAAGCCCTTGATGCGCGCGGTGCGCCCGATCTCGCGCAGGCGGCCGCCCACCTGGTCCTCAAGCCGGTCAGCCGGCAGGCTGAAGGTCATCTTGCGCTCGAGGTTGCCCACCGACTCGACTGAAACTTGCATACCCACTCCTGCCACCGCGGACGCCGCCACGGATTGTGTTGATGGTGTAGCCGGCGGGCGGGCACAAGGCCTGGTCCGGGCGGCGGAACGGAACATTTTGGCGGATTCCGGCCGCTGCCGCCAGCACCGCCGGCGGCTGGCCCGCCGGGGCCCGGGTGGTGCGAAAGGCGGGACTCGAACCCGCACGCCGTGAGGCACTGGTACCTAAAACCAGGGCGTCTACCAATTCCGCCACTTTCGCCTGCTGCCCGCCGCCGTTTCCGCGGCGGGCAAAAAAAAACGCCCGGCAGTGCCGGGCGCCTTCGGATTGGTGGGCCGTCAAGGATTCGAACCTTGGACCTATTGATTAAGAGTCAACTGCTCTACCAACTGAGCTAACGGCCCGAACGCGAAACTTTACCGCAAGGCCCGGCCGCCTGACAACCACGACCGCATGCCGGAATACTGGGGTGGAAGACGGGATTTGAACCCGCGACCCCCGGAATCACAATCCGGTGCTCTAACCAACTGAGCTACATCCACCATTGAAACCGATGCCGCCTGCCTGCCTGGCGATCACGCCGGGCCGGCAGCGCCAGCGGGCGCGCATTGTAGCGCGCTCGACGGGCGATGTGTCACGCCCGCCGCAAACGCCAGGTCGAGTTGGCGCGCCCGGCAGGACTCGAACCTGCAACCACCGGCTTAGAAGGCCGGTGCTCTATCCGTTGAGCTACGGGCGCAGGTGCGTGGCGTGCGGAGCGGCGCGCCAAGGAACGGCGCCTGCCGGTGGTCGGGGTAGAGGGATTCGAACCCCCGACATCCTGCTCCCAAAGCAGGCGCGCTACCAGACTGCGCTATACCCCGCCGAGTGCGGACCCGCCGGCGTACCGGACGGGAGTCCATTGTCGGGAGCGCCCCGCGGAGTGTCAACGCAGGCCTTGCCGCGCCTTCAGCCGGCCCCACATGGCTTGTGACCGCGTGACGGCGTGTATCCTCGCGGCAGCCAACTCCATCTGATCCGGGGGATCATCACATGCGCAGCGGAAATCCCGTCCTCTCCGACTCCACGTTCCTCGACCTGGGCAGCGGCACCGTCGTCACCCGGGACGCCGGCGCGATGACCCTCAACGGCACGATCAACAAGACCGCCTTCCTGCTGCTGCTGACGGTGCTCACCGCGGCCTTCGCCTGGAGCCAGGCGTTCAGCGCGACGGGCGAGCTCGCCCCCGGCTTCTCGGTCTACGTGTGGGGCGGCGCCATCGGCGGCTTCGTGATCGCCATGGTCACCGTGTTCAAGAAGGAATGGTCGCCGGTCACCGCGCCCCTGTACGCGCTGGTCGAGGGCTTCTTCCTCGGCGCGATCTCGGCGATGTTCAACCACATGTACGAAGGCATCGTGATGCAGGCGGTGCTGCTGACATTCGGCACGCTGTTCGCGCTGCTGTTCGCCTACCGCTCGGGGCTGATCAAGGCCACCGAGAACTTCAAGCTGGGCGTGGTCGCGGCCACCGGCGGCATCGCGCTGGTGTACCTGGCCAGCATCGTGCTGCGCATGTTCGGCATCAACATGCCGTTCATCCACGACAGCGGGCTGATCGGCATCGGATTCAGCCTGTTCGTGATCGTGATCGCGGCGCTCAACCTGGTGCTGGACTTCGATTTCATCGAGACCGGTGTCGAAAAGGGCGCACCCAGGTACATGGAGTGGTACGGCGCGTTCGGCCTGATGGTGACGCTGGTGTGGCTGTACATCGAGTTCCTGCGCCTGCTGTCGAAGCTGCAGTCGCGCAACTGACGCCTGCCGCACGGCGTCACCGTAAAGGGCGCCTCCGGGCGCCCTTTCCCATGGCGTCAGGTGCCATCGCCCGGTGCGGCGCGGGGTGGCGTGGGCACGCGCCTGGGCCACGCCATGAACCCGATGGCCACTACCGCCAGGATCCAGCAGTAGTAGACCGCGCCGCTCAGCGCAACCGGCGACACCGACGCAAGCGAGGCCGCGAGCAGGATCTGCGCGCCATACGGCAGCAGGCCCTGGGGTACGCAGGCGAAGATGTCGAGCACACTGGCCGCGCGTGGCGGGCTGATGCCGTGGCGTGAAGCGATGTCCTTGGCCACGCCGCCGCTCACCAGGATCGCCACGGTGTTGTTGGCGGTGAACACGTCCGCGGTGGCGGACAGCGCGGCGATGCTGAACTCGCCGGTGCGACGCCCGCGATGGCCCCGCGCGAAGCGCGCGATCACCTGCGCCAGCCACTCCAGCCCACCGCTGGCCTTCATCAGCGCACCCAGGCCGCCGATCAGCAACGACAGCAGCAGGATCTCGACCATGCCTTCAAACCCGATCCAGACGTCGCCGGCAAACTGCACCACGTCGTAGTCGTTGCCGAGCGCCAGCCCGAACCCGGCCGACAGCGCCAGGCCGATCGCAAGCACGACCAGCACGTCCAGGCCCAGCAGTGCCAGCACCAGCACCAGCGCGTAGGGCAGCGCCAGCCAGGGCGACGCGGAGACATCGGCAGTGACCGGTGCCGAATCGCCCAGGAACGCGAGCAGCACCATGGTGGCCAGCGCCGCCGGGAGCGCGATCCTGAAGTTCTCGCGGAACTTGTCGCGCATCTCCGCGCCCTGGCTGCGCGTCGCGGCAATGGTGGTGTCGGAGATGATCGACAGGTTGTCGCCGAACATCGCCCCGCCGAGGACCGCGCCCAGTACCACCACGCGATCAAGACCCGAGGCATCCGCCACGCCGAGCGCAATCGGCACCACGGCCGCGATCGTGCCCATGGACGTGCCGATAGCCAGCGAGATCAGCGCCGCCAGCACGAACAGGCCCGGCAGGATCAGCCCGGGCGGGAGCGCACCGATGCCCAGCGCCACCACGGCGTCCACCGCGCCGATCGCCTTGGACACATACGCGAACGCGCCCGCCAGCAGGAAGATCAGGCACATCATCATGATGTTGGGATCACCCATGCCGCGCAGCAGGATCTCGCCGGCCGGCAGGCCCCGTCGGTGGGCCAGCCACGCACCCAGCCCCAGCGCCGGCAGGATCGCCACCGGAGCGCGTAACTGGTAGAAGCCCATCGCCTCGCCCTGGGCCGTGAAGTACAGGCCCGCGCCGAAGAACAGCGCCAGGAACAGCAGCAACGGGGTCAGCGCGAGCGCGCTGGGACGGACTTCCATCGCTCTATCCGGATAAAGGGATCGGCGATTGTGGGGCGTGGCAGCGTCCCTGTCGACGCGCGCCACAGGATGACGTCGTTCCAGAAACGGAACGGGCGCCGAAGCGCCCGTCCAATTGCAATGCTGGTGCCGTGGATCAGGCCACGCGGCTGGCGATCGCCTTGGCGAACGTCATGGTGGTGCCCTCGCCTCCCAGGTCCGGGGTCAGCGAATCGCGGGCCTCGAGCGTGGCCACGATGGCCGCGCGCAGGCGTGTCGCCTTCTCCGGCATGCCGAGATGGTCGAGCATCTGCGCGGCGCCGAGCAGCAGGGCGCAGGGGTTGGCGATGCCCTTGCCGGCGATGTCCGGGGCCGAGCCGTGCACCGCCTCGAAGATCGCGGCATCGGCGCCGATGTTCGCACCGGGAGCCAGGCCGAGGCCACCGACCAGGCCGGCGCACAGGTCGGAAATGATGTCGCCGAACAGGTTGGTGGTCACGATGACGTCGAACTGCTCCGGGCGCATCACCAGCTGCATGCAGGTGTTGTCCACGATCATCTCGTTGCATTCGATGTCGGGGTACAGCGCGGCCACTTCGCGGGCAACGTTCAGGAACAGGCCCGAGGTGGACTTCAGGATGTTCGCCTTGTGCACAACGGTGACCTTCTTGCGACCGGTGCGGCGCGCCAGCTCGAACGCGTAGCGCACGATGCGCTCCGACCCCTTGCGCGTGGTGCGCGTGATCGAGATGGCGCTGGAGCCGTCGGCCGCAGTCTCCTGGCCTTCGGCGCTGTACGCACCCTCGGTGTTCTCGCGCACCGTGACCACGTCGACGCCTTCGCTGAAGCGCGAACGGGTGTTGGGGAAGGACGTTGCCGGGCGCACGTTGGCGTACAGGTCGAACCGCCGGCGCAGCTCGACGTTGATCGACGAGAAGCCGCCGCCCACCGGGGTGGTCAGCGGGCTCTTCAGCGCCACGCGGTTCCTGCCGATGGAGTCGAGCGTGGCCTGCGGCAGCAGCTCGCCGTGCTTTTCCAGCGCGACCAGGCCGGCGTCGGCTTCTTCGTAGACAAGGTCGAGGTCCATCGCCTCGAGCACGAGCAGGGTGGCGTCCATGATCTCCGGGCCGATACCGTCGCCGCGGATGACCGTGATGGTGTGGGTCATTGTGTTGGGGTCCATGCAGGAAGACGCCGGGCGGGGGGCACGTGGCGTCGAGAGGCTTGAATCAGCAAGCAATTATGCCGCAAGCCGCGCTCGGCCGTGCGCTCCGAGGGCCGGACACCGCAGTCCGGCCACGCCTCAGTCGTGCACGTGCGGCCCGGCGACGGCCTCGCCGGCCTCCAGCCGGTCGAGGAAATCGACCGCGCGGCGCATGTGCGGGATCACGATGCTGCCGCCCACCACCAGCCCGACCGAGAACGCCTCGAACATCTCGTCGCGTCCCACCCCCGCCTCGCGGCACTGCGCCACGTGGTAGCTGATGCAGTCGTCGCAGCGCAGCACCAGTGACGCCACCAGGCCGAGCAGTTCCTTGGTCTTCACGTCCAGCGCGCCAGCCTGGTAGGTCTGGGTGTCGAGTGCGAAGAAGCGCCGCACCACCTGGTTGGGCTCGGCCAGAATCCGCTCGTTCATGCGCTGGCGGAAGGCGGTGAACTCGCGCAGGCGCGCGTCTTCGGCGGAATCCGTACTCATGCGCCCTTCCCCGCCAGCAGCGGCTCCAGGCCGCCGGCGCGGTGCAGCGCCATCAGGTCGTCATAGCCGCCCACGTGCACGTCGCCGACGAAGATCTGCGGCACCGAGGTGCGGCGCGCCAGGGCGACCATCTTCTCGCGTTCGGCGGGATCGGTGTCGATGCGCACCTCTTTCCACTCCAGGCCCCGACTGCGCAGGAAGTTCTTGGCGGCCACGCAGTAGCCGCAGATGGCGCTGGTGTACAGGGTGATCTCGGGGGCGATGGACTCGTTCAATGTGCTCTCCGGAAACTTGCGCGACGTGGTGCGGTCGATTGTGGGGGCAAGCGCCGCGATTTCCAGCACCCGCAGGGGTGGCGCGTGCCATCCGGCGCAGCCGGCCGGGATGGATTAACGTCGGATTCACGCCCTGGGTGCCCCAGCCCACCATGCTGTCCGTCGCCGCTGCACGTTTCCAAAGCCGCCCTCCGCCCGACCGAGCCCCACGACCGATGCGCCTGCTGCCCGCCACCACCGCCGTACTGGTCCTCGCATTCGCGGCCGGCCACGCCCCCGCACAGGAGCAGCGCCTGCCCGACATCGGCTCGTCCGCCGCCACCCTGCTCGGCCCCGCGCAACAGGAGGAATACGGCAGCATGCTTCTGGCGCAACTGCGCCACTACGGCTACGTGCTCGACGATCCGCTGGTCGACAGCTGGCTGCGCGGGCTCGGCAACCGGCTGTCGGCATCCAGCGACAGGCCGACGCAGGACTTCACCTTCTTCATGATGAAGGACCGGTCGGTCAACGCCTTCGCCACGCTCGGCGGCTACATCGGCACCAATGCCGGCCTGGTCCTGACCGCCGGCAGCGAGGACGAGGTCGCGGGGGTGCTCGCGCACGAGGTCGCCCATGTCACCCAGTCGCACGTGCTGCGCGGGGTGGAGCGTGCACAGCGCGACAGCGTGCCGATGCTGCTGGCGATGCTCGGCGCGATCGCGGTCGCCAGCCAGTCCGACAGCAGTTCCTCCGGCGAGGCCGCCATGGCCGCGGTCGCCAGTGCCCAGGGCTTGGCCTTGCAGCGGCAGATCGATTACACGCGCTCCAACGAATCGGAGGCCGACCGGCTCGGCATGCGCACCCTGGCGCGCAGCGGCTACGACACGGCGGCGATGGCCCGGATGTTCGAGCGCATGCAGGCCCTGTCGCGCACCAACCAGGGGGGTGAACGCGAGCGCCTGCCCGACTACCTGCGCACCCACCCGGTCACGACCACCCGCATCAGCGAGGCGCGCCAGCTGGCCGAACAGCACGCAGCCGCGCCGGGCAACCCGGCGCTGGCCACCCGCGGGCTGGCCGGTGACAACCCGCTGCTGCCGCATGCGCTGCGCATCGGCACCCCGTCGGCCTCCACAGGCGACGGCCGTTTCGCGTGGGCCCGCGAGCGGCTGCGCGTGCTGAGCGCGGACACCCCGGCCGCGGCGATCGCGGAATACCAGCGCCTCGCGCGTGCGGCTGCCCTGGATGACGCGCAACGCTACGGGTTCGGCCTGGCGCAGCTGCTTGCCGGCAATGGCGCCGCGGCCGCAGGGGAGTTCGAGGCCCTCCTGCCAGCGCATGGCGACGACACCTGGCTCGCCATCGGACTCGCCCAGGCCGACGCGCGCCGCGGGCGCCACGCCGCGGCGGACGCGCGTTTCGAGGCCCTGGTCCAGCGCATGCCGCGCAATCGCGCTGTGGTGCTTGCCTATGCCGAGATGCTTGGCGAACGGAACAATGCCGACGCCGGCCGCCGTGCCCAGGACATCCTGCGGCCGCTGCTCGGCAGCTCGAGCGAAGACCCGGTGTTCCAGCGCACCTTTGCGCGTGCCAGCGAGATCGCCGGCGACCCGGTCCGCGCCGGCGAGGCCTGGGCGGAATCGTCATTCCTCAACGGCCGCGCCGAAGCGGCCCTGATGCAGCTCAACACGCTGCGCCGCCGCGAGGACCTCGACTATTACGCACGCGCCCGCATCGACGCGCGCATCGCCGCCATCACCCCGATCGTGCTCGAGCTGCAGCGCCAGGGAATCCGCGACCCCGATCTGCGCCGCTGAGGAAGGCCCGGCCGCCCCGGCGCCGTGTCACCAAACCGTCACCAAACCGTCGTCTAATGCTTGCGTCCCCCCTCCGCGAGCCGTGAACGCGTGCAAAAGCGCATCCTCATCGTCGACGACGAGCCGGCCATCCGCGACATGGTTGCCTTCGCGCTCCGCAAGGGCGATTACGACCCGGTCCACGCCGGCGATGCCCGACAGGCCCAGGAAGCGATCGTGGACCGCGTGCCAGACCTGATCCTGCTCGACTGGATGCTGCCCGGCACCAGCGGCATCGAGCTGGCACGGCGCTGGCGGCGCGAGCCGCTGACGCGCGACGTGCCGATCATCATGCTGACCGCGCGCGGCGAGGAGAATGACCGCGTCGGCGGCCTGGAAGCCGGCGTCGACGACTACGTGGTCAAGCCGTTCTCCTCGCGTGAACTGCTCGCCCGGATCCGCGCGGTGATGCGCCGCTCGCGCGAGGACGACGAGGACGGCAGCGTCCACGTCGGCGGACTGCGCATCGACGGCGCCGCCCATCGCGTGTTCGCCGGCGCCGAACCGGTCGCGATCGGGCCCACCGAATACCGCCTGCTGCATTTCTTCATGACCCATCCCGACCGGGTGTACTCGCGCTCGCAGCTGCTCGACCATGTCTGGGGCGGCAGCGTCTATGTCGAGGAGCGTACGGTCGACGTGCATATCCGCCGCCTGCGCAAGACGCTGGAACCGGTCAGCCTCGATGCCATGGTGCAGACGGTGCGTGGCGCGGGTTACCGATTCTCCGCCTCCGTCTAGACTGGCGGCATGCCGCCCACCGCAGAATCCGCCTGGCTGCGCACCCTGGCCACCCTGGCCACGGTGCTCGCGGGCGCGCTTGCCCTCGGGTTCGCGGTCGGCAAGCCCTGGCCGGCGCTCGCGCTGGCGGCGCTGGCGCTGCTGGCCGGCCATGTGCTGCGCTTGCGCCGCCTGCTGACGCGCGTGGACACCCGCCAGCGCATGCCACCGCCGGGCCACGGCCGCGGCACCTGGAGCGAGGTGGAACGCCTGCTGCACCGTCGACGCCAGGATGCCCGCACGCGTGACCGGCGGCTGGTCGAAATGCTGCGGGCCTACCGTACCGTGGCCGCGGTGCTGCCGGACGCGCTGGTGATCGTGGACCGCAACAGCCAGCGGCTGCTCTGGTCGAACAGCGCCGCGACCACCCTGCTCGGCCTCGATTACCCGCGCGACCAGGGGGCGAGCATCAGCGAACGGCTGCAGCCGCTGCCGATGGCGCGCTGGCTCAGCGCCGGCCGCCATGCGGAGCCGATGTTCGACGTCGCCTCGCCCGTCGATGCCGGCGTGCGCCTCAGCTTGCGCCTGATCCCCTATTCCGACTCGCTGTGGCTGCTGGTCGCGCGCGACGTGGGCAAGATGGTGCGCCTCGAGCAGATGCGTCGCGACTTCGTCGCCAATGTCTCGCACGAACTGCGCACCCCGCTGACCGTGGTGCACGGTTACCTGGACATGTTCGACCCGGAGGACAACCCGGAATGGGCTCCGATGCTGGAGGAAATGCGCAGGCAGTCGCAGCGCATGACCCAGCTGGTCGAGGACCTGCTGACCCTGTCGCGGCTGGAAGCCCAGGAGGCGCTGCCGGACGAGCCCGTGTCGATGGCATCGATGCTGGCCACGCTGCGGCGCGAGGCCGAGGCGCTCAGCAAGGGCCGCCACGTGATCACGGTCGAGGACCATGCCGGTGTCGACCTGGCGGGCTCCACCCGGGAACTGCACAGCGCGTTCTCGAACCTCGTGGCCAACGCCGTGCGCTATACGCCCAGCGGTGGCGCGATCTCGATCGGGTTCATGCGCAACGCGGAGGGTGGCGCGGATCTCGCAGTGCGCGACAGCGGCTACGGCATCCCGGCCGACCACCTTCCGCGACTGACCGAACGCTTCTACCGCGTCTCCACCAGCCGCACGCGCGAGACCGGCGGCACCGGCCTGGGGCTCGCGATCGCCAAGCACGTGCTGCAGCTGCACCAGGCCCGCCTCGGCATCGAGAGCGAGGTCGGGCGCGGCAGCACGTTCACCTGCCACTTCGTCGCCGCGCGCATCGTCGAGCGCGACGACGACGACCACCACGGAGAACAGCGCGCCCATGAGCACGCCCGGTAAGACGCCCAGGCGGCGCGCAAGCGCGCCCCGGTCCAACAAGCTGGCGACCTCGACGCAGGCCCCGGCGCCCGTTGACACGCAGGGCACCCAGGAGCAGTCCGACGCCGACCCGCTGCGCGATCCGGCCCTGTACCTCAACCGCGAGCTGTCGCAGCTGGACTTCAACTTCCGGGTCCTCGCCCAGGCGCAGGACGCGTCCATGCCGTTGCTGGAACGGCTGCGCTTCCTGTGCATCTCGTGCACCAACCTCGACGAGTTCTTCGAGATCCGCGCCGCCACCGTGCGCCATGCGCAGGACTTCGACATGCCGCTTCCGGTCGATGGGCTGGCACCGGCCACCGTGCTCAGGCGCATCCACGAACGCACCGCGGACCTCGTGGACGCGCAATACCAGTGCTGGAACGACGTGCTGCGCCCGGCGCTGGCCGACGCCGGCGTGCGCGTGCTGTCGCGCGACACCTGGAACACGCGCCAGAAGCGCTGGCTGCGCGCGTATTTCCGCGAGGAGATCCTGCCGGTGCTGTCGCCGCTCGGACTCGACCCGTCGCATCCGTTTCCGAAGATCCTCAACAAGTCGCTGAACCTGGTGGTGGTGCTGAAGGGCAAGGATGCATTCGGGCGCAGCGGGCACCTGGCGATCGTGCGCGCACCGCGCTCGCTGCCGCGAATCATCCGCCTGCCCGAACGCGTATCCGGCGGCGAGCACGACTTCGTGTTCCTGTCGGCGATGCTGTCGGAGTTCGTCGACGACCTGTTCCCGGGCATGACGGTGAAAGGGGCGTACCAGTTCCGGGTCACCCGCAACTCGGAGTTGATCGTCGACGAGGACGAGATCGAGAACCTCGCGCTGGCGCTGCGCGACGAGCTGGTCGGCCGCGGCTACCTGCGCGCGATGCGCCTGGAGATCGCCTCCGATTGCCCCAAGCCGATCGTCGAGGGCCTGCTGCGCAACTTCGACCTGCCCGAAAACGCGGTGTACCGCATCAACGGGCCGGTCAACCTCAACCGCGTGATCCAGGTGTACAACGAGGTCGACCGCCCGGAACTGAAATTCCCCGCGTTCCAGCCGCGGCAGCTGTCGGGCGGTGACGCGATGTTCGAGCGCATCGCCGCGGGCGACGTGCTCCTGCACCACCCCTTCGACGCGTTCACGCCGGTACTGGAACTGCTCAAGCAGGCATCCACCGACCCGGGCGTGCTGGCGATCAAGCAGACGCTGTACCGCACCGGCAAGGACTCGGCGATCGTCGAGCACCTGGTGCAGGCGGCGCGCAACGGCAAGGACGTCACGGTGGTGGTCGAGCTGCGGGCGCGCTTCGACGAGGAGGCCAACCTCGGCCTGGCCGACCGCCTGCAGGACGCCGGGGTGCAGGTGGTGTACGGGGTGGTCGGCTACAAGACCCACGCCAAGATGCTGCTGGTGGTACGCCGCGAGGGCAAGCGCATGCGTCGCTACGTGCACATGGGCACGGGCAATTACCACAGCGGCACCGCGCGCGCGTACACCGACATCGGGCTGCTCACCGCCGACCCCGGGATCGGCAGCGACGTGCACCAGATCTTCCAGCAGATTTCCGGGTTGGCGCCGGCGATCCGGCTCAAGCGCCTGCTGCAATCGCCGTTCACCCTGCACGCGGGCGTGATGGCGCGCATCGAGCGCGAAGCCGGCTTCGCGCAGGACGGGCGCGCGGGCCGCATCATCGCCAAGATGAACGCCTTGAACGAGCCGCAGGTGGTGCGTGCGCTGTATGCCGCTTCGCAGGCCGGCGTGCAGATCGACCTGATCGTGCGCGGTGCATGCACGCTGCGCCCGGGAATCCCGGGCGTTTCCGACAACATCCGCGTGCGCTCCATCGTCGGCCGCTTCCTCGAGCACAGCCGCGTGTACTGGTTCGGCAACGACGGCGCGCCGGAAACCTTCTGTGCCAGCGCCGACTGGCTGGAGCGCAACCTGCTGCGCCGCGTTGAAACCTGCTTCCCCATCATCGACCCGGTGATCGCCGAACGCGTGCGCCGGGAAACGCTCGAGAACTACCTTGCCGACAACACCACTGCCTGGGAGCTGCAGTACGATGGCAGCTACCGCCAGCTCGCGCCCGCGGAGGGCGAGCCGCCACATTCCGCGCAGGCGGCACTGATGGCGGGGACCGGATGATGAACGACACGCGCGCATCGGCCACCGCCTCGCAATCGCAGCCGCTGGAGGACGGCGACATGCTGGCGGCCATCGACCTCGGCTCGAACAGCTACCACATGGTCGTTGCGCGCTACACGCTGGGCCAGCTGCGCGTCGTCGACCGCCTGCGCGAGACCGTGCGCATGGCCGAAGGACTCGATGCCAAGGGCGGGCTGGTCACCGAGGTGCGCCAGCGCGCCCTGCAATGCCTGGCGCGTTTCGGCCAGCGCATCCGCGATATCCCCCCGCACCGCGTGCGCGCCATCGCCACCAATACCGTGCGCCGCCTCGCCGCGCCGCAGGCGTTCCTGATGCCTGCCGAGACCGCGCTCGGCCATGCGATCGAGGTCGTGGCCGGCCGCGAGGAGGCGCGCCTGGTCTACCTCGGCGTAGCACACGCGCAGCCGCCCAAGAACGACCAGCGCCGGCTGGTGATCGACGTCGGCGGCGGCTCGACCGAATGCATCATCGGCCGCGGATTCACCACCATCGAACGCGAGAGCGTGCAGGTCGGGTCGATCGCCACCACGCGCCGCTTCTTCTCCAACGGCCGCCTGTCACGGCGCAAATGGCGCGATGCCCTGATCGAGGTCTCCGCCGAATTCCAGCAGTTCGCCAGCGCCTACCGCAGCCTCGGCTGGCACGAAGCGATCGGCACATCGGGCACCAGCAAGGCGATCGGCGAGATCTGCGCCACCATGAAGCTCACCAAGGGCGCGATCACCGCCGAGGCCCTGGCCACCGTGCGCGAGCGGCTGCTGCGCGCAGAGCTCATCGACGACATCGACCTGCCGTCGCTGTCGGCCGACCGTCGCCCGATCATCGCCGGCGGACTGCTCGCACTGGAAGCCGCGTTCGACACGCTCGGGCTGCAGCGCATGATGGTCAGCAAAGCCGCGCTGCGCGAGGGCGTGCTGTACGACATGCTGGGACGCGCCGGCGATGCCGATCCGCGCGAGGCGTCGATCGCGGCACTGGTGCTCCGCTATGGCATCGACCAGGCGCAGGGCGCACGGGTCGCGGCCACGGCCCTGGCGTTGTTCGACCAGGTCGCGGCGGCGTGGTCGCTGTCCCCCGACGACCGGCTGATGCTGGACTGGGCCGCACAGCTGCACGAGCTGGGGCTCTCCATCGCGCACAGCCAGTACCAGGTGCACGGCGCCTACGTGGTCGAGTATTCCGACATCGCCGGCTTCTCGCGCCAGGAGCAGCAGTTCCTGGCGGCGCTGGTGCGCACGCATCGGCGCAAGGTCCCGAAGTCGGCGTTCGAGGCACTTCCCGACCGCCTGTTGCCCGAGGCGCGGCGCCTGGCGATCCTGCTGCGCCTGGCGGTCCTGCTGCACCGCGGCCACGAAGAAGCCCATATCCCGGGCCTGCGCGTGGTCGCCGAAGGCAGCATGCTGTCGCTGGACCTCCCGACGCGCTGGCTCGGCGAGCGTCCGCTGCTGCAGGCCGACCTGGACGGCGAGCCGGGCGAGATCGGCGCCCTCGGCATCGTGTTCCGGATGGGCTGAAACGTGGCGCGGGAGCCGCGTGCGGCGCTTGCGCGCCGATCAGTCCTTGGCGCGCGCCGAATAGATGCGCACTTCGGTCCTGCCGTCCGGCTTGGGCACGAACACCATCTGCGTCTGCGACAGCACGTCGCCGCCCGCGGCGGTGATGTAGAACAGGCCCCAGTCCTGGGCATCGCCCATGCGGTCGAAGCTGCCGACGATGCGACAGCTGGCCTTCCTGCACGCGATGTCGACGTTGCCCGGCGTCAGCCCGGTCGCAGCCATGGTGTCCCCGGAGATGGTGGCCACCAGCGTGCGTTCGGTGGACGGCCCGGTCGCCGGATCGGCGACGTCGCGCGCGAACTGCGCCTCGAGCTCGCGCAGCTGCCGGTCGCGCGCCGCCGCCGCCTCTTCTGCTGATTGCGTCCGTCCCATCGCGGTCGCCTCATCGCCATCGCGCGCGCCCATGCCCACGCCCAGACCCGGATCCGGTTGCGCCGGACGGCGTCGCAGCCCGTCGGCGCCACCGGTTTCCAGCGCGGCCATGCGCTCGGTCAATTGCGCGATCGCGTCGGCGTCGGGCTTGGCGCGGTCCTTCGGCCCCCACACCAGTGTGGCCACCAGCGCGATCACCGCGAGCGCCGCGATCATCCACGGCAGGCGTTCCCGGAAACCCTTCTTGTTCGGCTCGACGCTCATCGTTGCTCCTGCGGACCAGGGCCGTGGTGGCCGAGGCAAGGCATGCACTTTAAACGCAAGCGAGCCACGGATTCCGCCACCTCACCAGCCCGCCGCGCCTACCATCCGCTACCGTATCGCCCGATGCTATGCTCGGCGCACCCGTCACAGGAGCATGGAATGACGCATCGCGTTCTGCTCGCACTGGCCTTGGCCTGCCTTGTACTCGCGGGCTGCACCAGCGGCCCGGTGCGCCGGGTCTCCGAGCCCGCCGCCAGCATCCAGCAGCTCACCGTGGCCGCCGACGGGAGCTGGTCGGTGGAGCTGAGGCTGCAGAACTACAGCAGCGTCCCGATGCGCTTCGACAGCCTCACCTTGGATGTCCGTATCGGCGACCAGGCCGCAGGCAAGCTCCTCCACCAGCCGGCGTTGACCGTCGGGCCCGAGTCCGCCGACGTCGTCAGCGTCACGATGCGTCCCGACGCGGGCGCACGCATGGTCCTGGCCGACGCACTCGCCTCGCGGCGCGGCGTGGATTACGCGCTGGAAGGCAGCATCGACGCCGCGCCTGCAGATCGCGGCTCATCCCGCAGCTACAGGATCCTCCGCAAGAGCGCGCTGAGCCCGATGCCGGGCCTGCCCGGCGTGCTGCGCTGAGCGCCTGCGACAGGCACGACGCACCCCACCCAGACCAGGACACCGCGCGAACCCATGAGCAATTACCAGGCCCCGATCGACGATGTGCGTTTCGTGCTCAACGACGTGTTCAACGCCCAGGCGTTGTTCGCGCGCCTCGGATTCCACGATGCCAGCGCGGACGTGGTGGATGCCGTGCTCGAGGAAGCCGCGCGGTTCACCGGCAGCGTGCTCGCCCCGCTCAATGCCGTCGGCGACCAGCAGGGCTGCCACCACGACCCCGCGACGGGCGATGTCAGCACGCCGGACGGCTTCAAGGCGGCCTATGCTCAGTTCATCGACGCCGGCTGGCCGGGCCTCACTGCCGACCCGGCGTTCGGTGGACAGGGAATGCCGCACATGCTCGGGCTGTCGGTCAACGAGATGGTCAACGCGGCCAACCTTGCCTGGGGCAACTTCCCGCTGCTGTCGCACGGCGCGGTGATGGCCATCGAGCGCCACGGCGAGGACTGGCAGCGCGACGTGTTCCTGAAGCCGCTGGTCGAAGGCCGCTGGACCGGCACCATGTGCCTGACCGAACCGCACTGTGGCACCGACCTGGGCCTGCTGCGGACGCGGGCCGAGCCTGCCGCGGACGGCACCTACGCGATCCACGGCACCAAGATCTTCATCACCGCCGGCGAGCACGACTTCACCGACAACATCGTGCACCTGGTGCTGGCGCGGTTGCCCGACGCACCGCCCGGGCCCAAAGGCATCTCGCTGTTCGTGGCGCCCAAGCTCAAGGTCGGCCGCGACGGCAGCATCGGCGCACGCAACGCGCTGCGCTGCGGGTCGATCGAGCACAAGATGGGCATCAAGGGCTCGGCCACCTGCGTCATGAATTTCGACGGCGCAGAAGCCTACCTGGTCGGCGAGGCGCACGGCGGCCTCAAGGCCATGTTCACCATGATGAACTCGGCGCGCATCGGGGTGGGCCTGCAGGGGCTGGGACTCTCCGAGCGCGCGTACCAGAACGCACTGCGCTACTCGCGCGAGCGCCTGCAGTCGCGTTCGCTGTCCGGGGCGAAGTTCCCGGACAAGCCCGCCGACCCGATCATCGTCCACCCCGACGTGCGGCGCATGCTGCTCTCCATCAAGTCGCTGGTGGAAGGCAGCCGCATGCTCGCGCTGCAGGCGGCCAGCCTGCTCGACATCGCCTCGCATTCCAGCGATGCCGACGAGCGCGCGCGCGCCGAGACCCTGGTCGGGTTCCTCACGCCGATCTCCAAGGCCTGCCAGACCGAATGGGGCATCGAAAACACCTACAACGCGCTGCAGTGCTTCGGTGGCCACGGCTACATCGTCGAGCACGGCATGGAGCAGCTCGCGCGCGACGCGCGCATCACCACGCTGTATGAGGGCACCACCGGCATCCAGGCGCTGGACCTGATCGGGCGCAAGACGGCGTCCTCGCAGGGCGCCGGCCTGAAGCTCTTCCTGGCCGAGGTGGAGGCGTTCTGCGCCGCCCATGCCGATGATCCGGAACTGGGCGCCGATGTCGCCATCCTGCGTGCCAAGGCCGCGGAGTGGACGGTGCTGACCAGGAACGTGCTGCAGCGCGCGGCCGAGAATCCGGAGGAGCTTGGCGCGGCCAGCCACGACTACCTGTTCTATTCCGGCTACGTGGTGCTGGCCTACTGGTGGCTGCGCGCCGCCGCCGCGGCGCGTGAGTCGTCGCGGAGCCAGGCGTTCAAGGACGCCAAGCGCGAGACCGCGCGCTTCTATTTCGCGCGCATCCTGCCACGCACCCTGGCGCACGCCGAGGCGATGGCTTCGGGCGCCGCATCGCTGATGACGCTCGAGGCCGACGCCTTCGACGCCTGACCTGCGTCTGCCGCCCCGCCGCCGGCCAGCTCCGGCGGCGCTACACAAGCCGTAGTCGAGGGCGTATAAGCTGTTGTTCCCATGGAACCCGACAGAGCGAAACTTCGCCTCGTCCGCGGCATGGGCCCCGCCCCGCCGGCCGCCGTTGGCCTCCCGGCAGGCGCCGGCCGACATGCGCTTGACCGCGTACGCCTGCTGTCCCTGGATGCCCACGGCCGCGCCCTCGACTGGATGAGCTGGCAGGACGCGACCTGCCTGTACGTGCGCGGCGCCGTGGCCTGGACGCTGGGCGATCCCTGCCTCGCGGTGCGCGGCGGCACCTGCCGCGCCACCGGCCTGCGCAGCCTCGTGGAACTCCATCCGATCGTCGCCGCGCGCAGCCAGGCGCGCTCGCGCGCGCTCAACCCGACGCCCGCGCTGACCAACACCGCGCTGTTCGCCCGCGACCAGCACCTGTGCCTGTACTGCGGGCGCGACGTGGCGCATCGCCACCTGACCCGCGACCATGTGCATCCGCTCTCGCAGGGCGGCGAGGACGCCTGGGAGAACGTGGTCACCGCCTGTTTTCCGTGCAATTCGCGCAAGGGCGGGCGCACGCCGCAGCAGGCGTCGATGCCGCTGCTCGCGGTGCCGTACCGGCCGAGCTGGATCGAGCACCTGATCCTCTCCAACCGCAACATCCTCGCCGACCAGATGGCATTCCTGAAGAGCCAGTTGCCGAAGAAACCGCGCCACTGAGCGACATCCGCGCGTGCCGCCACGAACAAGCGCGACCACGGTCACCAAACGCCCGGCGCAGGTGACGCGCAGCAGCCGCAACTGCCGCAGCGCGCGCGTTGACGCAGCTGCCACGCTCCCGGACACTCGCTCATCACTGTTTCCGGAGCATGTTCGCCCATGTCGCTGACCCTCGGCCTGACCGGCATGGACCCGGCTACAGAAACGGCGTTGAAGGCCGCGTTCGACGATGGCAACGCACGCCTCGGCGGCGCGTGGCGCCTGCTCCCGGAAGCCGAAGCCGACCACGTCGTCGTCGACATGGACAGCATGTACGGTCCGATGAGCTGGCTGCGCCTGCATGCCGCCGGACGCCACGTGATCGGGCTGACGTCGGCGGCGCGGAGCCAGACCGAGTTCCGCCTTGGAAGGCCATTTGATGGCGCCCAGGTCGCAGAGCTGCTGGCCGAAGTCGCGCGCAGCGTCGGTGTCGAGCTTGCCGCCACGCCGGCGCCCGGGATCGGAAGCGCCGCCGCGAATGCGGCTCCCGCGGCCGCGGAACAGCACGAAGCGGTTGCACCCGCACCGGTTGCAGCCAACGCCATGTCCGCGGCACTGGATGCAGTGGAAGCCGCCCCACCACCCGTGGCGCCCGCGCCACCCGCAGCGGTGGCAGCGCTGCCGGAACCTCCCATGCAGGCGGTCCCGCCGGATGAGGATTCCGGCGGCACCGTCGAGATGCTGCCGGTCGAAGAGGCCGAGGAGCTGATTGAGGAAGCTCCACCCGTGCCCGACGACCTCGCCGCGTGGCTCCGTCCCGGCGCGCTGTCCGGCCGCGTGCGATTCCGCCGCGCGTCGGGTCCGACCCTGTTCATCGATGCGGACAACGACAGGTGGCACGGCCCGACGCCCCTGAATCCGCTCGCCGGCTATTTCGAAGGCGCGCTCGAGGCATCCGACTTCGCACCGGTCGACGCCGCCACCTGGGCGCGCGAGACCGCCGCTGCGGGCGCGCCGCAGCCGCTGGCTCGCCTGCGCTGGCTCGGTGGCCTGCTCGCCGGCGGCGGCGCCCTGCTGCCCGGGGAAGACCCCGCCGGGCGGTTTGCACTCACCAAGTGGCCGCAGACCGAGCGCGAATATCCGCGCCACTTCCGCATCGCGACCGCGATGATGAAAGGACCCGCAACGGTGGCCGAGATCGCCGAAGCCAGCGGCATCCCCGAGGCCGACGTCGCCGACTTCATCAATGCCAATCTGGCCACGGGCTACGCCGAGGCCGTGGTAGAGGCACCGCCGGTCGTCGAAGAGCCGGTCAAGGCGCGCGCCGGCGGCTTGCTGGGGCGCCTGCGCAACCGCTGAACGGGGGCCAGCCACGCGGCGCCCCGCCGCCACGCGCCGCGGGGCCCTGCCGTCTTACAATGTGCGGATGATCGACTCCACCCGCCATCCGCGCCTTGCGCGCATCGACAACCCGGCCCGCCTGCGCGAATTCGACGAGGCCGAGCTGCCCGCGATCGCCGACGAGCTGCGCGCCTACCTCATTGAATCCGTCGGCAAGAGCGGCGGCCATTTCGGCGCGGGCCTTGGCGTGGTGGAGGTGACCACCGCCCTGCACTATCTTTACGACACCCCGCGCGACCGCATCGTCTGGGACGTCGGCCACCAGGCGTATCCGCACAAGATCCTGACCGGGCGCCGCGACAGCATCCACACGGTCAAGCAGAAGGACGGCGTTGCGCCGTTCCCCAAGCGCGAGGAAAGCGAGTACGACACGTTCGGCGTCGGTCACTCCTCCACCAGCATCTCGGCCGCGCTGGGCATGGCGATCGCCGCCGCGCGCGCCGGTGACGACCGCAAGGTGGTGGCGGTGATCGGCGACGGCGCAATGACCGCCGGCATGGCCTACGAGGCGCTCAACCACGCCGGCGGCATGGACCCGGAGCCCAACCTGCTGGTGGTGCTCAACGACAACCGCATGTCGATCAGCGAGAACGTCGGCGGGCTGACCAAGATGCTGGGCCGCGCCACCGGCAGCCAGACGCTCAACGCGTTGCGCGAGGGCGGCAAGAAGCTGCTCGGCGACAAGCGCGGCGCGCCGGCGAAATTCGTGCGCCGCTGGGAAGAGCACTGGAAGGGCATGTTCGTGCCGTCCACGCTGTTCGAGGAAATGGGCTTCCACTACACCGGCCCGATCGACGGCAATGACATCAAGGCGCTGGTCTCGGCGCTCAAGGTGGTGCGGGGCATGAAGGGCCCGCAGCTGCTGCACGTCATCACCACCAAGGGCAAGGGCTACGAGCGCGCCGAAGGCGACCAGATCGGCTACCACGCCGTCTCGCCGTTCGACCCCGACCAGGGCCTGGTGTCCAAGCCCGGCGCGGTCAAGAAGCCCACCTACACCGACGTCTTCGGCGACTGGCTGTGCGACATGGCCGCGGCCGACGACACGCTGATGGCGATCACCCCCGCGATGCGCGAAGGCTCGGGCCTGGTGCGCTTCAGCAAGGAGTACCCGGCGCGCTATTTCGATGTCGCCATCGCCGAGCAGCACGCGGTCACGCTGGCCGCGGGCATGGCCTGCGAGGGCGCGAAGCCCGTCGTCGCCATCTATTCGACGTTCCTCCAGCGCGGCTACGACCAGCTTGTGCACGACGTCGCCGTCCAGCAGCTCGACGTGCTGTTCGCGATCGACCGCGGCGGCGTGGTCGGGCCCGATGGCGCCACCCACGCCGGCAACCTCGACCTCAGCTACCTGCGCTGCGTGCCGCACATGGTGGTGATGGCGCCGGCCGACGAACGCGAGTGCCGGCAGATGCTGACCACCGGTTTCCGCCACCCGGGCCCGGCCGCGGTGCGCTATCCGCGTGGCAGTGGCACCGGCATCGCCGCCGGCGACGCACTCGAGACGCTGCCGATCGGCAGGGCCGAACTCCGTCGCGCCGGCACGCGCGTCGCGCTGCTGGCGTTTGGCGCTACGGTGCCGGCGGCCGAAGCGGTCGCCACCGAGCTCGGCCTCACCCTGGTCAACATGCGTTTCATCAAGCCGCTCGACCGCGAACTGCTGCTGCAGCTGGCCGCGAGCCACGAGGGCTTTGTCACCATCGAGGACAACGTGGTGATGGGCGGTGCCGGCTCCGCGGTGTCGGAGCTCCTGGCGGCTGAAAACGTGTTGTTGCCGGTCCTGCACCTCGGCCTGCCGGACGCCTTCCAGCACCACGCCAGCCGCGAGGACCTGCTGGCCGAGGCCGGCATCGACGCCGCGGGCATCCGCGCCGCCGTCCTGGCGCGCTGGCCACAGGCCGAGCAGCCCGCGGCGGCGCCGCGCACCGCCGCCGGCTGACGGCCGCCCGCTGACCGCTGATCGCTGAACGCCGAAGCCGGACTCAGGGTGCCTGGATCTCGTAGCCGCGCTCGCGCAGCTGCGCGAGCAGGCCGTCCTCCGCCAGCAGTTGCGACATCGGCAGCGCGGCGAAGCTCACCGGGTTCTCCGCCAGCGCCTTGTCTGCATTCGCCAGCCACGCCTGGTCGGCCCGCGCGCGCAAGTCGTTGAATCCCAGGCGCCGCGCCAGCGCGCTGGCGGTGAGCGCCTCCATGCAGGTCCGGTAATGGTCGTCGTAGGGAAGCGCGCCGAGCGCTTCAAGGTCGCCGTCGGCCCAGGCATTGGCGCGCGCACGCATGTTGTCGAGGTCGGTCTCGATGCGAGCCATGGTGCCCGCGAAACACTCGCGGTCGGCGAGGTCGCTGTCGTTGAGCTCCTTCAACACGGCCTTGGGATCCTCGAGCGTCAGGGCGACCTTGCTCTCGAGCAGTGGCACGCCGGCGTCCCTCGCCGCCCTGCGCACCACCGGCGTGACCACGCCGCCCATGCGCAACCCCGACTTCTTCAGCGCCGCCTCGTACAACTCCTGCGCGGCCACCAGCGGCCGCCGCTTTTCCACGCCGCGGTCGTGGCCCATGTAACGCGCCTTGAGCAACTGCCAGCGCGCGTAGAGGTCGGCGGAGACCACGTCGCGCAGCGGCCGCTTGGCCGGGTTGTTGCGTGCGCGCAGCATCGCCGGCACCAGTGCCAGGCCCCGGAACATCCCGATGTCGGAATTCACCGCGACGTAAGGCGCCTCGATCACCGCCTGCGAGCGCGCGATGACGGCCTCGACGTCGGCCGAATTCCAGTCCATGCGCCGCGGCAGCGGCGACACCGTGCCGAGGATGTGCAGCACGTGGCCTCCCTTCGACACCTTCCACATGCCGGGACCGGGCCGCGTGCCCGACACCACCAGCGCCTCGAGATCGCGGATGGCCGGTCCGGAAGTCGGGGCGGCGGGCTGGGCGCCTGCGAGCTTGCCGACGGCGACCAGGCACAGCACGCCGGCCACGGCCCATGCCTGGCCGCGCCTGCGGACGGATTGCGAAAGAGTCATGCGCGGTCCCTGCCTGTGGATGCGACACCATTCGAGCGCGCCCGGGGACGAAGGTTCCTGTCGGCGCGCCAGCCGGTCGCGCACTATAATCACGATGCGCCGGGCATCGCCCCGGCCCATGGGGGGGATGCGTTGCAGGACCCACAGACGGCTCGCCCGGGGCCGACACACGCCACGGGTTTCAACTTGACCCGCGCACGTACGGCGCTGCCGCGTCGCATCTACCCGTACCGCGTCCTCGGCATGGCACTTGGTGCGCTGGCGATTGCGACCGTCCTGGCCGAACTGCAGGCGGGGCCGCTGCTCTGGGCGCTGTGCGCGTTCACCGGCGTGGCCTGGCCACAGCTCGCCCATGTGCTGGCGCGGCGCAGCGCTTCGCCCTTCGTTGCCGAGCAACGCAACCTGGTCATGGATTCCGCGCTCGCGGCGCTGTGGGTACCGCTGCTGCACTTCAACCTGTTGCCGGCCGTGCTGCTGATCGCCCTTCCCGCCGCCGACAAGATCAATACCGATATCCCGGGGCTGTACAGGCGCACCTTGCTGCCGACATGTGCCGCGGTGCTCGCGGGCGGCCTCGCGACCGGGTTCGCGTTTGCGCCCGCGTCCAGCACCGGCGTCGTGCTGGCCTGCCTGCCGATGCTGTTGATCCACACGTTCGCCGTCAGCCACGGGCGCCGGCAACTGGTGAGGAAGGTGCTGCGCAAGAACCAGGAACTCGACCTGCTCAGCCGCACCGACATGCTCACCGGGCTGCGCTCGCGCGACCACTGGGAGCGCGAGGTCGCGCGCACGCTGCACGAGGTGCATGCAGGGGCCGGGCCGGCCGTGCTGGTGATGATCGACGTGGACGGCTTCAAGCAGGCCAACGACCGCTACGGCCACATCGCCGGTGACGCGCTGTTGCGCGAGGTGGCCGCGCTGCTGCTGCGCGCCCTGCGACCCGCAGATGTGGCTGGTCGCTTCGGCGGGGACGAGTTCGCGGTGGTGTGCCCGGCGACCGCGCTGCCCGAGGCGGCCGCGCTCGCCGAGGCGTTCCGTGCCGCGGTCGAGAACATCCGCCTGCCACAGGCGCCGGACCTGGCCCACTCGGTGAGCATCGGCATCGCCGCGGCGCGGCCCAACCATGCGCGCATCGAGGACTGGGTCAACGCCGCCGATGCCGCGTTGTACGAGGCCAAGCGCAACGGTCGAAACCGCATGATGCTCGCGCGCAAGTGAGCGCCACTCCACGAGGTGAATAAAAAACGGCCCGCGAGTGATCGCAGGCCGTTGAAGTCACACAGATTTGGTCGGGGTAGCCGGATTTGAACCGACGACCACTTGTCCCCCAGACAAGTGCGCTACCAGGCTGCGCTATACCCCGGATGGGTGCGGATTATAGCCGGCGCAGCGCCTTCATGCGCGCCCTGCCGGCAGGTTGTTCAACGACGCAGGAGCTGCAGGACGTCCTCGAGCTCCATGCGCACCTGGCGGATGATCTGGCTGCTGAGCGCCGACTCCTGCTTGGCGCCCTCGCCTTCGAGCCGCAGGCGGGCGCCGCCGATGGTATAGCCCTGTTCGTACAGCAGGCCACGGATCTGCCGCACCATCAGCACGTCGTGGCGCTGGTAGTAGCGCCGGTTGCCGCGGCGCTTGACCGGGCTGAGGCTCGGGAATTCGGTCTCCCAGTAGCGCAGCACGTGCGGCTTGACGTCGCACAGCTCGCTGACCTCACCAATGGTGAAGTAGCGCTTGGCCGGGATGGGGGGGAGTTCGCGGTTGCTGCCGGGATCAAGCATGGGTGCCTCCGGCGTACGCTTCCACGCGTTCCTTGAGCTTCTGGCCGGGGCGGAAGGTGACCACCGTGCGCGCGGAGATCGGGATCTCCTCCCCGGTCTTGGGGTTGCGGCCGGGGCGCTGGTTCTTGCGGCGCAGGTCGAAGTTTCCGAAGCCCGACAGCTTGACCTGGCGACCACCCTGCAGGGCCTCGCGCAGGGCGACGAAGAACGCGTCCACGAATTCCTTCGCTTCGCGCTTGTTCAGGCCAACCTCTTCGTACAACCGTTCGGCCATTTCCGCCTTCGTCAACGCCATGCCAACTCCCTGCTCAACCCCTGATGCGCGCTCCGTGCGCCGCCGCCACCGCACTGGTGACCGCAACCACCACCGCATCCACATCGCGGTCGGTCAGCGTGCGTGAATCGTCCTGCAGAATCAAGCCCATCGCGACACTCTTGAATCCCGTTTCTACGCCTTTCCCGGCGTAGACGTCGAACAGGCGCAGACCGCGCAGGACCGGTCCAGCGGCACTCCGGGCAGAGGCTTCAAGATCCGCCCAGGCGACCGCGTCGGCGACGATGAATGCGAGGTCGCGGCGCACGGACGGGAACCTGGACTGCGCGCGGGCGCGCGGTACCGCGCGCGCGCGCAGTGCAGCCAGGTCGAGTTCGAACGCCACCACGGGATGGTCGAGCCCCAGCGCCTGCTGCAGGCGCGGGTGCAGTTCGGCGATCGCACCGACCAGCTGCCCGTCGCGCAGCACGTCCGCGGCCCGGCCTGGATGCGCCCAGGGGGGCGTGGCCGGTCGGAACGCCAGCGCGGTACCGGAGAGCGCCGCGAGGCCTTCCAGATCGCCCTTGAGGTCATGGAAGTCGACCCGGCGCGCGGCGGCGCCCCACTGCTCGCCGGCCGCATCGCCACAGGCCACGGCGGCGATGCGCGGCGTCTCCACCGGCGCTTCACCCGCGACCGCAGCGGTGAACACCTTGCCGAGCTCGAACAGGCGCACGCGCACCTGCTGCCGCGCGACATTGCGCGCCAGCGCGTCCACCAGGCCCGGCAGCAGCCGGGGCCGCATCACGCCGAGCTCGGCGCTGAGCGGGTTGGCCAGCGGCACCAGCGCCTCGTCGGCCTGCCACGTGGCAAGCAGGCCGGCATCGACGAAGGCGTAATTGATGGCTTCCAGGTAGCCACGGGCGGCGAGCGCGCGGCGCAGGTCGTGTTCGGGCAACTCGGTTTCCGACGCCGCCACCAGGCGCATCGCGCCGCCGGGCAGCGTGGTGGGGATGGCGTCGTAGCCGTGGATGCGGGCCACCTCCTCGATGAGGTCCTCTTCGATCGCGAGGTCGAAGCGGCGGGTCGGCGCGGTGACGGTCCAGCCTTCATCACCCACCTCCACGCCCAGGCCCAGCGCACGGAGGATGCGCTCCACATCGGCATCGGCAATGGCGATGCCGAGCACGCGTGCAAGACGCGCACGGCGCAGGGGAATCGTCGTCGGCCGCGGCAGGTGCTGCGCATGGTCCACCGCGACCACCGGGCCGGGCACGCCGCCGGCGATGTCGAGGATCAGCCGCGTGGCGTATTCCATGGCGGTGCGCGGCAGTTCCGGATCGACGCCGCGCTCGAAGCGGTGGCCGGCGTCGGTATGCAGGCCCAGCTTGCGGCCACGGCCAATGATCGCGGCCGGCGCGAAATGTGCGGCCTCGAGGAAGACGTCGCGGGTCGCGTCTGTCACGCGCGTGTCGAAGCCGCCCATCAGCCCCGCCAGGCCGATCGCACGGTCCGCGTCGGTGATCACCAGGAAGCCTGCATCCAGTGCGACATCGCGGCCATCGAGCAGCTTCAGCGCCTCGCCGTCGCGCGCGCGGCGCACGCCGACCGGCCCCTGCAGCAGGCTGCGGTCGTAGGCGTGCATCGGCTGGCCGAGTTCGAGCATCACGTACTGGGTGACATCCACCAGCAACGACAGCGGACGGATGCCGCTGCGGCGCAGGCGCTCGGCCATCCAGGGCGGCGTGGCGCGGCCCGCGTCGACACCACCGATCACCCGGCCGACATAGCGCGGCGCATCGGCGCCGGCATCCAGCGTGACCGCGAGCGTGGCGTTGCCCTGCGCGGGTACGGGGGTGGCGTCGAGCTCGACCACCGTGCTGCCGCAGGCCGCCGCCACGTCGTAGGCGATGCCGCGCACGCTGAAGCAGTCGGCGCGGTTGGGCGTCAGCTTGAGTTCGATGCTGGCGTCGGGCAGGCCCAGGTAGTCCGCCAGCGACGCGCCAACCGGGGCATCCGCAGGCAGTTCGAGCAGGCCCGAGGCATCGGCGTCGATGCCGAGCTCTTTCGCCGAACACAGCATGCCGTTGGAGTCGACGCCACGCAGCTTCGCGGCCGTGATGGTCAGCGTGCCGACCTGGGCACCGATGGTGGCCAGCGGCGCGAGCAGGCCGGGGCGCGCATTCGGCGCGCCACACACGATCTGCAGCAGCGCATCGCCACCGGCGTCGACCTGGCAGACCTGCAGGCGGTCGGCTTCGGGATGCTTTTCGGCGGACACGATGCGCGCCACCACCACGCCGTCGAGCGCAGCGCCCAGCGGCGTGAGTTCCTCGACCTCCAGGCCGATCGCGGTCAGCGTGGCCGCGAGCTCATCGCGCGAGGCGGTGGTGGAGACGTGCTGGCGCAGCCAGTTCTCGGAGAATTTCATGCGGCGGCCTCAGGCGAACTGGCGCAGGAAGCGCACGTCGTTGTCGAAGAAACTGCGCAGGTCGTCCACGCCGTAGCGCAGCATCGCGAAGCGCTCCACGCCGAGGCCGAAGGCGAAACCCGTAAAGCGCTCGGGGTCGATGCCGACATTGCGCAGCACGGTGGGGTGGACCATGCCGCAGCCGAGCACTTCCAGCCAGCGGGTGGAGCCGTCCGGCTGGGCCCAGGCGATGTCGACCTCGGCGGAGGGCTCGGTAAACGGGAAATAGCTCGGGCGGAAGCGCATCTCGAAGTCGCGCTCGAAGAACGCGCGCACGAACTCCACCAGCGTGCCCTTGAGGTCGGCGAAGCTCGCGTGCTCGCCGACCAGCAGGCCTTCGCACTGGTGGAACATCGGCGTATGGGTCTGGTCGGAATCGCTGCGGTAGACCTTGCCCAGCGCGATCATCCGCAGCGGCGGCGCGTGTTCCTGCATGTAGCGCACCTGCACGCCCGAGGTATGGGTGCGCAGCAGGCGACCATCGCCGAAGTAGAACGTGTCGTGCATGGCGCGCGCCGGATGGTGCGGCGGGAAGTTCAGCGCCTCGAAGTTGTGGAAGTCGTCCTCGATCTCGGGGCCGTCGGCGAGTGCGTAGCCAAGGCGGCCGAAGATCTCGGCGATGCGCTCCATGGTGCGGCTGACCGGGTGCAGGCCACCGCGGTCGGCATCGCGCCCGGGCAGCGTGACATCAATGGATTCGCCGGCCAGGCGCGCGTCGAGCGCGGCGGCTTCAAGCGCGGCCTTGCGCTCGGCCAGTGCCTCGCCGATCGCGTCGCGGGCCCGGTTGATGGTTTCGCCAGCGGCCTTGCGCTGCTCGCCCGGCAGGGTGCCAAGCGTCTTCAGCAGTGCGGTGATGCTGCCGCTCTTGCCGAGCAGCGCGACGCGCAGCGCTTCCACCGCATCCGGTGCCTGCGCGGCGGCGATGTCGGCGAGCGCCTGCTGGCGGATGTGTTCGATATCGGTCATCAGGGCACCTTCGGGGAGCCAAAACGAAACATGGGGAAGGACTTGCGCCCTTCCCCATGCGTGTACCGCGTTGTCCGCCTGGCCACCGCCGCGCGAACGCGCGGTGGCCGGCGACACACTTACGCTGCGAGCGCGCCCTTCGCCTTCTCGGTCAGCGCGGCAAAACCCGCCGCGTCGTGCACGGCGATGTCCGCCAGCACCTTGCGGTCGAGGGTGATGCCGGCCTTCAGGAGGCCGTTCATGAAGCGGCTGTAGCTCATGCCGTTGATGCGGGCCGCCGCGTTGATGCGGACGATCCACAGCGAGCGGAAATTGCGCTTCTTCTGCTTGCGACCGATATAGGCGTACTGCAGGGCCTTGGTGACGGCCTGCTTGGCAACGCGGAACACCTTGCGGCGCGCGTTGTAGTAACCCTTGGCCTGCTTGAGGACCTTCTTGTGACGGCGGCGCGCCTGCACGCCACGCTTTACTCGTGCCATTGTTCAGTCCTCCTCAGAGATACGGCAGCATGCGATCGAGACGACCGCTGTCGCACGCAGGAATGTGGTTCGTCTGACGGAGGTTGCGCTTCCGCTTCGTCGCCTTCTTGGTGAGGATATGGCTACGGTTCGCGTGGCCTGCCTTGTACTTGCCGGACGCGGTCTTCCTGAAGCGCTTGGCCGCGCCCCGGTGCGTCTTGATCTTGGGCATTGCTGGGATCCCTGTTTGGTTTCTGTCACTGGCCCGGGCGGTGGCTTGCGCCACGCTTTCCGTCCTGCCCCTGCCGGTCTTAGGCCCTGGAATCCACTGCGGATCCAGGACGGGTCCATCCGGCACGCCGCCAAAACGGCACACCGAGCCGCGCATTATGCACGGACTCGGGCACCTCGGGCAAATCACCGGGTTCATGCGCCTTCCCGCGTGCCGCGGCGGGAGGGGTGTCGCGTCACGCGCCGATGGCGCGCGGCATCACTTCTTCTTGGGCGCGATCATCATGACCATCTGCCGGCCTTCAAGGCGCGGCCTGGACTCGATGACGATGTCCTCGCCGAGATCGGTCTCGATCCGGCCGGCCATCTCGCGGCCCAGCTCCTGATGGCTCATCTCGCGGCCACGAAAGCGGATGTTGACCTTGATCTTGTCGCCTTCCTCGAGGAACCCGCGCATCTTGCGCAGCTTGATCTGGTAGTCGCCCTCGTCGGTGACCGGACGGAACTTGACTTCCTTGATCTCGACCTGGCGGGTCTTCTTCTTGGCTTCGTTCGCCTTCTTCTGCGTCTCGAACTTGAACTTGCCGAAGTCCATGACCTTGCACACAGGCGGATCGGCATTGGGCTGGATCTCGACGAGGTCGAGTCCTTCCTCTTCGGCCATGGCGATGGCCTCGTCGCGCGTGAGCACGCCGATCATCTCGCCGTCCGAACCGATCACGCGCACGCGCGGCACGCGGATTTCGCCGTTCCTTCTATTCTGCTTGTCAGGTGTGCTGATGTTGCAATCTCCGTGGGTGAACACTACCGGGCAGGACCCGGATGCCGGGCCCCATGGCGCCTGCCATCTGGCGGGCGCGAGGCTACATGATACTCAGCAAGGGGCCCGTTCTGCATGCACGCGGGCGATGAAGTCCGAAAGCGGCATGCTGCCCAGGTCCTCCCCCGCCAGGGTGCGCACGGCGACCGCCCGGGTCTCCTTCTCGCGGTCGCCCACCACCAGCAGGTAGGGCACCCGCTGCATCGTGTGCTCGCGGATCTTGTAGCCAACCTTCTCGTTGCGCAGGTCGGATTCGACCCGAAGCCCTTGATTGACAAGGATATTCCGCACTTCTTCGACCCAGTCGGCCTGGGCGTCGGTGATGTTCATCACCACCGCCTGCACCGGGGCCAGCCAGGCCGGGAAGCTGCCGGCGTGGTGCTCGATCAGGATGCCGATGAAGCGCTCCATGGAGCCCACGATGGCGCGGTGCAGCATGACCGGCGTCTGCTTCTGGCTGTGCTCGTCGACGTATTCGGCGCCCAGGCGGCCCGGCATCATGAAATCGACCTGCATCGTGCCCAGCTGCCAGGTGCGGCCGATGGCGTCCTTCAGGTGGTACTCGATCTTGGGGCCGTAGAACGCGCCCTCGCCCGGAAGCTCGGTCCACTCCACGCCGGCCGACCGCAGCGCCGAGCGCAGCGCGATCTCGGCCTTGTCCCAGGTGGCGTCGTCGCCGAGCCGCGAATCCGGGCGCAGGGCGAGCTTCACCTGCACCTCCTCGAAGCCGAAGTCGGCGTAGACCTTCATGGCCTGCGCGTGGAACGCGGTCACCTCGGACTCGATCTGGCCCTCGGTGCAGAACACGTGGCCGTCGTCCTGGGTGAAGCCGCGCACGCGCAGGATGCCGTGCAGCGCGCCCGAGGGCTCGTTGCGGTGGCAGGCGCCGAACTCGCCGTAGCGGATCGGCAGGTCGCGGTAGCTGTGCAGGCCCTGGTTGAACACCTGCACGTGGCCCGGGCAGTTCATGGGCTTCACCGCGTAGGTCCGCTTCTCGGACTCGGTGAAGAACATGTTCTCCTTGTAGTTGTCCCAATGGCCGGACTTCTGCCACAGGCTCACGTCCAGCACCTGCGGGCAGCGCACCTCGCCGTAGCCGCTCGTGCGGTACACGCCGCGCATGTACTGCTCCACCACCTGCCAGATGGCCCAGCCCTTGGGGTGCCAGAACACCAGGCCCGGTGCCTCTTCCTGCAGGTGGAACAGCTCCTGCTGCTTGCCGATGCGGCGGTGGTCGCGCTTCTCGGCTTCCTCGATGCGCTGCACGTAGGCCTTGAGCTGCTTGGCATCGGCCCAGGCGGTGCCGTAGATGCGCTGCAGCTGCTCGTTCTTGGAGTCGCCGCGCCAGTAGGCGCCGGACACACGCGTCAGCTTGAACGCCTTCAGGAAGCGCGTGTTGGGCACGTGCGGGCCGCGGCACATGTCCACGTACTCCTGGTGGTGGTACAGGCCCATCTCGGTGACGTCCGGCCCCATGTCCTTGATGAGGCGCAGCTTGTAGTCCTCGCCGCGCGTCTGGAAGACACCGATGACCTCCTCGCGCGGGGTCATGCGCTTGATGACGTCGTACTCGGTATCGATCAGCTCGCGCATGCGGGCTTCGATCGCGGCCATGTCGTCCGGCGTGAAGGGCTGCGCGCGCCAGACGTCGTAGTAGAACCCGTCCTCGATCACCGGCCCGATCACCATCATGGCGTCCGGGTACAGCTGCTTGACCGCGTGGCCCACCAGGTGCGCGCAGGAGTGGCGGATGATCTCCACGCCCTCGGCATCCTTGGGGGTCAGGATCTGCAGGCTGGCGTCGTGGTCGATGAGGTCGGAGGCGTCGACCTGGCGGCCGTCGACCTTGCCGGCCACGGTGGCCTTGGCCAGGCCGGGGCCGATGGACTGCGCGACCTCCATGACGGAGACGGGGTGGTCGAACTCGCGGCGGCTGCCGTCGGGGAGCGTGATCGTGATCATGTATGGGCTGCTGGCTGGGCGGTCGGCAAGGGCTGCAGGCCGCGGACAAGAAAAAAGCGCCACGCGGGCGCCTTCCGTAATCGGCCGCGGGCGGGAATCAGCGGTGGGCGGTGGTAGTGCTCATGTCGCACGCTCGGCCGGCGTTGCCGCGGGCCACCTTTGCGCCAAGGGTGGAGCGCCCGATTCTAGAACAAATCGTCCGCGGCGGCGCCGGGCTACCCGGAATGTCCGGCGGGGCGGATGACATCGACATCGACCTTCGCGGACCGCTGTCCCGCAAGTCGCATCGCCCCCGCCGGGTCGCTGGCCTCCATCGCGGACGCGGCGCCATGCCCTGCGGCGACCGGGGCATGGGCTGCGGCGACGCCGGGAGGCAGTCCGGACCCGGGTGGCGCGCCCTGCCCCGACCCTGGCGACAGGGCGTTGAGCGCGTTGTAGGCGGAGAACTGCCCGAGCACGCCGTTGAAGAAAACGGCGGCCATCGGCGGCGCGCCGATGATGAGCATGGTCAGGATCAATCCCATGCCGCCCTGCTGCATCGCCATCGCGGTCAGGCTCTCCTGGCTGGCACCCGTGGTCCAGCCTGCAACCCAGAATGCAATGCCAACCGCGATCACCATGTCGAGTGCCAGCGTAACCATCACCGTGAGCAGCGCCAGCGAAAACAGCGTGCCGATGCCGTAGTAGAGCCATTTGGTGAACAGCTGCTGCGTTGCGCGGAACAGCAGGCACAGGATGAAGATGGGCCCGAGTCCGACCACCAGCGCGACGGCCACCTTGTTGAGCAGCAGGGTTGCCGCCGCCATGATCGCAGGGCCGCCGAGGCCGACGCCCGTGAACCACAACGCCCGGTCCTTCCGCTTGTCAGTCAGCAGGTCGTCGCCCGAATCCACCGAGTCGATCGCCGCCAACGCCACCTGCATGATCGCCAGCGTCCGGTCGATATCCGCATAGGGCCCGCCATCACCCTCGCCCGTGATTGTCTCCGCGACAACTTCACTGAGGCCCTGCGTGAGCGTGCGGTAGATCGACCCGGAGCCGGCGGCAGCCCCGGTGGCGATCCCGATGACCAGCACCGCCTTGAGTGCGTCGGTGACCAGCGCCATCATCGGCTCGCGCGACTGACCGGTGGCGATCCGGTAACCATGCACGAGTATCCACAGCGTCAGCAGGCTCAGTGCGGCCGTACCCACCACCCGCAACACGCGACCCAGCAGGTTGCCGGCGAATTCGCTGATCTCGTCGTCAAGGAAGCTGCTGATCTCATGGAAAAAGACCATGTTGGGGAGGGCCGCCTGGCCTTGCATCCAGTCGATCATCCCCATGCCAATCCGCAGCGCGTCATCGATGGCCATGGTCGGGGCGCCTTCAGCGCTCGCGCACGCGTGCGGTACGTAGCGCGAGCTTCAAGGCGACGCCTTGCACGAGCTCATCGGCGCCCGAGCTCCTGAAAGTCTTGTTGGCCGCGCGCACCTGGTCGGCCTGCAGGGTCCGCAAGGTGGCGTCGTATGCGCCGAGCAAGGTCTCTGCGTTCTGCACGTCGTTCTGCAGTTGCCCCTGGATCGCAAGGATGCGGTTTGTATTCGAGGCCAGCTTGCCCTGCTCGTCCGCGCCGATGCCAGCGCGCTCGGCGTACGTGGCCCGCAACTCGCCGTCGCGCGCCTCGACATCCTCGAGCATCGCCACCATCGCATTGAACCTGCGGTTCTCTGTGTTGACGATGGCGCTGCAATACATGTGCTGCTCTACGCCGGCAGGATTGTTGCGGGGCTCAGTGCCACAGCGGTCAGCCAGGCCATCATCCAGGCCACGCTCGGCGAACTGTTCGCGGTGTCCGGGACTGCCGTCGTAGGCTGCCCCCGCCACCAGCGCCTGCTGGTACTGCTTTTCCAGGCTGCTCAGCTGGTCGATCTGGCTCTGGTAGTCCTGCCACATCTGCTGGTACTGCGCGATCCAGCCGAGGATCGTCTTGATCGTGTGTGGCATGTCCACCACCGCGACCTGGGCGTTGGCCGGGCCAGCCACCAGCACCGTCGCAAGCAGCATGCCCGCCGCCACCCGCGAGGGGCTCGCTGCCACCCCGCCTCCACGCCCGCCGACTTCCTTGTCGTCCATGTCCCGCTCCTTGGTTGAGTCTTCTATTCCCTGTGCTTCAATTCGCACGCACGTCCCCGCTACTGTCGTGCGGCGTGCTGTCGCCATGCCTGCCGGTGCCACGTCGCGCAGCCTGGAAAGCCTCCAGCCATTGCACCGGACGCAGATCGTCCGCCGGGATGCCGTGGATGCGCGCCTGCTCGGCCAGGACCCGATGCATCACTTCGATGTTGTCGGTCGATGCAGATATCACGGCGAGTGCGTCGTCCAGGCCATCCAGGTCGAGCCGGCAGACGCTGGAGGCATGCCCCTGTTTGACAAGGAAGCACCGTGACCGCTCGTCGAGCGACAGCACCACGCGAAACTCGGCCTCGGTCAGCTTCAAGCCATCCACGTAATCGGCGCGGTTGGCGTTCGGGTTGGGCAACAGGACCAGGGTCGCTGTCTGCTCCACAAGTGCCGCGGCGATGTCGCTGGACAGCGCATCCTCCGGGCTCTGTGTCGCAAAGATGCCCAAGCCATTTTGCTTGCGGATGGTCTTCTGCTTGTTGCGCGCGAAATCCTTGAGCGCACCGCCGCCATCGAGGATCTTCCAGAACTCGTCCATCACGTAGATCAGCCGGCGCCCGTCGATCAACCCCTCGAGGCGATGCAGCAGGTAGCGCACCACCGGAACCCGCACCTCCGCGTTGTCGACGACGTCGGTGTAATCGAAACCGATGATGTTGGCGCGCGAAAGATCGACCGTGTCGACCGGATTGTCGAACACCCAGCCAAGGCTGTGGCCGGTGGTCCACTTGCGCAGGCGCGCATAGAGGCCGTCGTCACCCATGTTGGGCAGGCTCTTCTGGAAGTTGGCCATGCTGCGCAGTGGCGGCGGCGTGTCGAGGATGCCCTCCACGGCCCGGTGGATGTCATCGTCCTCGCGCGCGGTGTACGAGGCTTTCCCGGCGAGGATCCGGGTCAGTTCGGCGAGGAACTGCACGTTGGCCTCCGTGCGCTCGCACTGGAAGGGATTGAACCCGGTTGCGCGGCCGTTTTCCAGCGCCAGGTAGTTGCCGCCGCACGCCCTCACGAAGATCTCGGCGCCACGGTCCTTGTCGAAAAAGAAGATCGTCGGTGCCGGCTCAAGTTTCTGCACCTGGCTGAGAAGGAAGTTCACGAGCGCCGTCTTCCCGGTCCCGGACTTGCCGATGACCATGGTGTTTCCGAGGGCCTTCTCGCCACGCGAATCCTCTGCGGCGAGGGTTGCGTGGAAGTTGAAGAAGTACGGCTGACCGTTGGTGGCCTGCAGGGTGGTCACGCACTCTCCCCAAGGATTCCTGGCCCGCTTCCCACTGGCGAAGTTGTGCAGCGGCGAGAGGCCCAGGAAGTTCAACGAGCTGACGTTGGCCAGTCGAGTGCGATACCGCCAGTTGCCGGGAAGCTGGGCATAGAATGCCGAAGCCACCGCCAAGTCCTCCTTGGCGGACACGAATCCTGCGTTTGAAAGCTCCGCCCGCGCCGCCGCGATGTTGTGCGACAGCGCCTGCTGGTTTGCGGCATGCACGGCGAGCGAGAAATGGAACTCGCCGAGCACGAAGTTGCCGGACGCCAACTGGTCCATTGCATGGTCCAGTTCGGCGATCTGGCTGACCGCCTTGTCTCCCGAAGACACCATCATGCCCTTGGTGCGCTCCAGCACCCGGAGTGCGTCCTGGCGACCCATCGGGCTGAACGACTGGGTCATGACATATTCGAAATCCAGGTATTTCAGGCCGTTCAGGATCCCGGGCCAGGTGGCGTCGCAATACTCCTTGATGTTGAGGATGGCGCCGTACTCGTGTCGCCCGCACGGGGTGGCCACCACGAAATCGCCCGTCCGTGCGGAGAACGTGTGCCGACTGACCGGCAGGTAGTCGGCGATCGGTGCCGCCAGCACCGGCACCGGCTCGTCGAGGCGGTTGAGGATGTAGCCGTAAAACTCCAGGACTTCGGAAAACAGGACGCCGTTGTCGGCTTCGTACATCCCGAGGCGCTGCGGGGCGTAGTCGGCCAGCACCGCCTCGACGTTGCCTGCCAGCTCCTGCAGGCGCGCCACCGCCTGTTCCTGTTCCGCGCGCAGGCGCCGCAGGTCGGAACTGTGCTCCGACATCCGTCTTCCCGACACGACCGGTCGGTACAGCATGCCGAGGTACAGCTCGTTCTGCAGCGCATCGTGCTCCGAAAGACGCGCGAAGTAGGCATCCGACAAGGCCTGGTTGAACGCCTGTGCGAACCGTCCGCCACCCTTGATGGCACGCCTGCGTCGGATGTCGTGCGCCCAGAAGGCCACATTGCTGGAATCCGGCGCGCGCAGCGACTGCAACAGCCGATTGAACGTGGCATGGCGGTGTTCCAGGTCCCACGCCTCGCGACCGACGAATGGCAGGCCGGCCAGGCGCCATGCCACCAGGAAATCGCCACCCGTGGTCTTCACCACCGTGGGTGACACGTGCGACGACAGCGGCACGAACTCCGCCACTGTCGCATCGGCGGCGGCGCCCATCACGAGGCTCCACGCACACGACAGTTGCTCGGCGCGAACGACCACGCCCCACCGCGCAGCTGGAGGTTGCGCACGCCCAGGCGCATGCGCCAGCGCAATCCCAGCAGGCGGAACACCATCTCGTCGCGACGCGCCATCTGTCGCATTGCCAACACCGCTGGCGGCAGCAGGACAAGCAGCAGCAGGTTCACGTAGACCGCCAGCAGCAGGCACGCGCCGGCACCGATGAAGAACGGCACGTACGGCACGCCCAGGAACATGGCAGGGCGCGTGCAGCCGCGAAAGAGCACATCCCTATGCATGCGACACCGGAAGCATCGCTCCCAGCATGGCCGTGCACTCGCCCGCTTCCGGGCCGAGCAGCATCCTCGCGATCTGCGCGGCCGCGCCGATCAGCAGGCCACCGATCAGGATTGGCGCGACGTCTGCAATGCGCTTGTGCGCGAACGCGATCTGGTAGCCGGCGAAGATGATGGCGATCGTGACCACGGCGATCGACGCCATGTTCAACAGGCCATTGACGTTTTCGAAGAAGCCGCAGACCTTGGTGTCCGCCCCGCCAAACCCCTGGGCGAGCGCCAGGTACGGCGCTGGAGCCAGCGCCACGATCGTGGCGGCAGAAACCCGCCGGCGCATGCCGAAATGCCGCTGGTGTCCCCTGCCTTGCTTGCGTGCGTTCATGGTGCGTCCTTGCGTGGGTGATGGATGCCCGCCATCCCGGCGGGGGCGATTCTCAGAAGACGAGTGCGGTGTCGCGCCCGGCAGGCGCCGCCACGGATAGGTCAGCGGCCGTTGCAACCGCCGGCTGCGAAGTCGAAACCGGCGGTGGCGGAACGGCTTGCGCACCCGGCTCCACTGCGCCAGGTGCTGATGCCCCCCTGCGACCCGCGAGACTCTGGCGATGGGGCTGGGCGGGACTGTCGTTTCCTGGCCTGCGTGGTGGCGAGGGGGGGGCCGCCACGGCAATCGCGAGCGCGGCGGGCGCAGCGGCGTCCCGCGCGATCGACGCGCGGATCTTCCGCACGTAGCCGTCGCGGAAGCCGGTGCTGAAGTTTCCGGAGTAGTAGCAGCTGAACGCCTTGTCCCAGTCCCCCCCGGCGCGCACATGGCAGTCGGCGAGGATGCGGGAGCCGGCGACCAGGTTGGGGCACGGGTCGAATGCCAGCGCGTAGTCCGCAAGCCCCTGCTTCGCGAGGTTGTGCAGGTTCACCTGCGCCAGGCCGAGTGAGAAGTTGAAGCCGTCGCGTTCCAGCTGCCTGGCGGTCGCTATCGCCTCGGCCAGGTTGCGGGGCTGGCGGGCCAGGCGCGTGCCGACCACGCCAATCGCATACGGGTTGTACGACGACTCGACGCGCACGATGTGGTGCATCACCTCAGCCGGCACGGCCAGGTCCTGGCAGGCGAGTGCCTCGATGCCCGGGATCATGGTCCGCCCCCGGCTTGTCCGGCCGTCATGCGCATCGGCTCGAAGTCGATACCGGTGACATGCCGCCGCCCGCCGCGTGCGCTGATGTGGACGAGGATGTCGATCGTCGACATGAGCAGGCGCTGGATGGTGGCGAACTCCAGCCCCGCGCCTTCGGGGGAGCCCTTGACCATGAGTGCGAGCTGGTCCCAGGCCTGCGCGGTGCTTCCGGCATGACAGCTGGTGATCGAGCCGGGGTGTCCGGATGCGCAATTTCGTATGAAGTAGAAGGCTTCGTCGCCGCGCAGTTCGGCGAGGATGATCCGGTCCGGCTTCATCCGCAGGCAGGCTTCCATGCAGCCCTTTGCGGTGATATTGGCCGTGCCTTGCCCCCCCTTGGAATACAGCAGGTGGACGACGTTCGGCTGGCTGATGAACAGTTCGCGGGCATCCTCGATGGTCACCAGGCGCTCATCGGGGTCAATGTGCTCGACCAGCGACTTCATGAAGGTGGTCTTGCCACTCCCCGTCGCGCCTGCGACCACGATGTTCCTGCGCTGCTGGACGGCGCACCGGAAGAAATCGACGTACCTGCCCGCGGCGCGCAGCGACAGGAGCTCGCGGTCGCCGGCATCGAGCGCGCCGGTCACCGGCTGCACCGCATCGAAGAATCCGTCGGACCGGTACGCGTCGAGGCTGCGGGTGCCCCGGGACGGCAGGCGGATGGTGATCGACACCTTGCCGGCGTCACAGGCGGGGGGCATCACGAACTGTGCGCGCTGGCCGGTCGGGAAGGTCAGCGAGACCACGGGATCGGCATCGGTAATGCGCTGGCCGGTACCGCTTTCGTTGACCACCGCCGTGCAGAACTGGCGGGCGCGCTCGAACGTGAGGCCGGGAACCTGGACGCGCTGCCATTTGCCGCGCAGCTCGAGCCAGACCTCGCCCGGACGGTTGATGCAGATTTCCGTGACGTCGGGGGAGGTCATGTAGCCGATGATGCCCAGCACTTCGTACTGGTACTCGAGGAAGCCGCCAGGCGCGCCACCGCGCGGGGGCTCGTGCGGCATCGCTGGCACGGAGCTGCCATCGGCCATCACAGCTTCGCCACCACGGCGGAGAAATCGACGTCGCGGGCGACGTACACGTTCACCACGGTGCCATGCTGGATCGTCACCGTCGGCGGCCTGCGGCTGTCCAGTGCCTGGTTTGCGAGTCGCTCCATGGTCCTTCCGGTCGCGCTCTCGTAAGGCGACTGGACAACCACGCCTGCCGGGCCGATGGTCGACGATGTCGGCCCTTCCTCTGCAGCCGCGTATTTGAAGGCGTCACTCAGCAGGCTGATCAGGAGCGCCGAGGCGACCCGGCTGCCCCAATGCGCGCTGTAATCGCCCGGATGCCCGGCCCCGCCGAGGTTGTCGACGCCAGGACTCGCCATCGCGACGTCCAGCCCGCCAGGCGTCGAGATGCGGTCCCAGACGACTGCCACGCGCGGACCCGTCGGCTCCGTGTCGTAGCGCCCAAGCACCTTTGAACCGCGTGGCAGCAGCAGTTGCCGGCCGTTGATCGAATACACAGGTTCGGTGACAACGCAGGAGGTGAATCCGGGGATGTCAGTGATGATGCGCGTCTCAAGCACGCAGCGGATGTAGGTGCCACGGACCAGCAGCGCGTCCGGCCGCGTGATGTGTCGCGCACGCGAGGTGGTGGTCGGCTCAGCCTCGACCTGGGCGGACTCTGCCGCTGGAAGGCCGGCGAGCATGGCCTGCATGTATGCGTCCGGTCCCTTCGGCAGCCTGTCGCCATCGCCCGACTGCATCCTCCGTTCGCGCAGCGACGGACCTGCGGGAGCACGGGGGATGGCGAAGGTGGGCAATGCCGGCGCCGCTTGCTGGCCAGTGCTGGGCATCACCGGGATCGGCATGGCGGGCATTGGCGGTATCGTCTCGACGTTCGGCTCGCGTGGTGCTGCCGTCCGTGGCAGTTCGGGAATGACGAGTGCCTGCTCACGCGGTCCGGCAGGCGTGGCCGCTTCGCCACTCACGGCGCGCAGCGTCCATACGACGGCAAGCACCAGCAGCAGCACGATCCCGGCCAGGAACACCAGCGCCTTGCGATTCAGGCGGCGCATGTCCTCGGTGCGCAGGACTGGCGCGGAGGCGTCCAGGTCGGGGCTTGCCTGGCGCGCCGCATAGTGGCCGGCGCGGCCGTCCGGCGACCGGATGTCACGCTCGCTCATCGGGGGTTCCTCCTCAGGCCGACGACGTTGCGCCCGTGGCGGACCACGAGATACGGATAGGTGCCATGCACCACCACCGTGCTGCCTTCGACGGTCGTATTGACGACGAAGTCCTCACCATCCTCGCGCTCGCGGCCGAACACCACCGGGAAACCCCCGGTTGGCAACCTCGCCTGATCGCCCATTCGCACGTAGGTGAAGCTGCCGTCGTCGTACACATTGGCGGGCACCAGCCACGCCTGCCCGCGCCGCACGGCATAGTCGTAGTCGTAGTTGTACTGCCGCGTCCTGTCGAGAGTAATGCTCAGGCCCGCGGTAGGCGATTCCTCGGCGGGCGCCTTGAAGCTTTCGTCGGGCGGGTAACGGAACGCGATCTTGTACTGCACGCCAGCACGCCGTGCCTGCTCGAGGGAGGTCCAGTCACTTGCCACGACCTTGAGCTCGAAAATGTAGGCGTGCGACTGCGTGCGCACCAGCATGTTGGTGTCGACGTCGGCATCCCGCGGCCGGAGATAGAACACGGTACCGCGCCGGGTCAGGTCCCAGCCGCTGCTGAAGCCGGTGCTGTAGTCGAGGATCTCCTCGGCGGGATCGAGCTCGATCTGGGTGGCGATGCCGAGTGCGGTATGCACCGGGTAGACCTGGTCTGGCTCGTACTCGTAGACGTCGACTTGCTGGGCGTGCACGGGTCCCGCGACAAGCCAGCAGGCCAGTGACATGACGACCAGTGCGGTGGCCAGGCTTCTGGTCACGGGCCAGCCTCCCGTTGTTCGCCCGGCGCGGCCTGGGGATCGCTGTTGTCCGCCACCGCGTCATCGGACACGGGCTCGAGCGCTGCGTCCGCCGCCTCCGATTCAGCGGGCGGCAACGCGGCGTAGTCGTTGTCGGCCCGGTAACTCGTCACCTGGAATCCAAGCGGGTTTTCGAGGCGATCAGGCTCATCCATCTTCAGGGCCAGGTTGTATGTGAAGCCGAGCGTTGCAATGCGGCTGTCCAATGGACGGGTCGCACCGGATGATTTTTCGTAGACGCTGCGCTGGAAGCGCACCGTGGCCCCGCCGGGCTGTCCGTCTGGCCCATCGAGAAGCTGGATGCTGAGGATGCGCACACGGATCGCGCGCATCCGTCCAAGCGTGTTGAACGGGCTGCGGGGATTGTTGGCGGCGTGGAGCGCCGCGTACTCGCGTCCGACCTCCGGCACCGTCATCGCATGCACCGCGCGCCAGTCGCGCAGGTTCATCATCGCGACGTCATAGGATTCACGCAGCCCCACGAAGCGCGCGACGTTCGCGCGGTTGATGGCTTCGCTGGCGGTCAGCGCGCGATGACGGAAGTCTTCATCGAGGCGGGCGATGGTGGCATTGCCACTGTAGGCATCGGCCATCACCAGGAACGGCACGCGTTCCTTCAAGGGCAGGATGCGGAAGTAGCCGGCGCCCAGCAGGAGCGCGGTCACCGCGGCGACGAGCGCGACCAGCCACGCGCGGCGTTCGCTGCGACGCGCGAGGTCGACGATGGTGATTTCGTAGTCTGTCGCCTTGGCGATCGCTTCCTCGATCGCCGGCGACGCCAGTTTCCTTCCGAACATGATGCAATCCGTGCAAGGTTCGTGTTGGTTGGTTCTGTCGCCCGCGGTCAGCCCGGGTCCGCCTCCCGTCTCGTCACCACCAGCCGGTCCCCATCGACCGCCACCAGGACATCATGCGCGGCATAGACCTCGCTCAACTGCGCGGCGGCGTCTTCGAGGCGCTGCGCACGGAGCGCCTGCACCGGCAGGTGCAGCGTGAAATCGGCATGGTGGCGATAATCGAGCGTCATCTGGGTATCGCGTGCCCAGCGCGCCAGCAGGCTGCGCAGGGTGCGATCGAGCGGAGAGGCCTGGAACACGTACGCCCCGCGCAGCGGGATGGCGTGCGTCGTATCGGCGTATCGGTTGACCGGCTGCCAGCGACCGCGGACGTCGGGCGCATCGCGCGTTGCGCAGGCACTGAGCATCAACGCCACGAGGGCGGCACTGCAGCACCCGACCACGTCATCCTTGACGTCCATGTCCCCCTCCCCGGCGACAAGCTTGAATTAGAGGCCGGAACGATCCTTGTCCTCGGCCGTGGAACTCCGTGTGTGTCGTGGCCCCCTGGCTACGACGCGAGCGCTGCGGTGGACTACATGCGCCATGAGCTGACGCTACGGGTCGATCGGTGACCGGTCAATACACGCAAGCGAGCATTTCTGTGATCGCGTCCAGAAAATGGACAAGTCTCATAGGGACTTCGGATATCTCCGGTGCAGTCCGGAATGCAATACAGGCGCATTACCATGGACGCATGCATGCAGCCACAAGAACCGCCTCCCTGTTTGCCGCACTCGCCTTCGCTCTGCTGGCATCCGCCTGCTCGACGCCGACGGCGCTGCAGCCTGTCGTCGATGCCGGGGGGACTGCCCCCGCAACTGCGTCCGATACGCTGCTGCTGATCTCCATCGACGGCCTGCACCCGGACCGCATCAACGCAGACGACTCGCCGAATCTCTTCCGCCTCGCCGCCAACGGCGTGCAGGCGCGCTGGATGACGCCCTCCTACCCGTCGCTCACCTTCCCCAACCACTACACCATCGCCACCGGGCTGCGGCCCGACCGCCACGGCATCGTCCACAACTCCATGCACGACGCGGAACTCGGCACGTTCCGCCTGTCCGACCGCGACGCGGTGGGCACCAGCGGCTGGTGGGGCGGCGAGCCGATCTGGGTAGGCGCCGAAAACGCCGGCCTGCGCACCGCCACCATGTTCTGGCCGGGCTCCGAGGCCGAGGTGGCCGGCGTGCGGCCCACGCGCTGGCATGTGTATGACGAATCCGCATCCGCCGCCCAGCGCGCGGCCACCGTAGCCGGCTGGCTGCTGGAGCCGGACGCCACGCGCCCGCGCCTGGCCACGCTGTACTTCCACGATGTCGACACCGCGGCCCACACCTACGGCCCGGGCTCGGCGGAGGCGCGCGCGGCGCTCGTGGGCGTCGACGCCGCGTTCGGCAGCCTGCTGGACGCGTTGCAGCGCGAGGGGCGCCTGGAGCACACCAACATCGTGCTGGTCTCCGACCACGGCATGGCCGAGGTGCCGCCCGGCCACCAGCTGTCCATCGACGACCTGGTGACCATGGAGCAGGCGCGCGTGGTGAGCATCGGCCAGGTACTCCAGGTGCAACCGAACGCGGGCCATGAATCCGAAGTGGCCACGCGCCTGCTGGGGCAGCATGCGCACCACGAATGCTGGCGCCGCGAGGACCTGCCGGCACGCTGGCACTACGGCACGCACCCGCGCGTGCCGGCGATCGTCTGCCAGATGGACGAGGGCTGGGACGCGGTGCTGCCGCGGATTATTGAAGCCCGTGCACAGGGCGGCATGCGCGGCTCGCACGGTTACGACCCGGCGCTGCCGTCGATGCGCGCGGTGTTCATCGCCAGCGGCCCGGCGTTCCGCCGTGGCGCGGTGATCGATGCGATCGACAACGTCGACGTGTATCCGTTGCTGACGCGGCTCCTGGGCATAGCGGCCGCCGACAACGACGGCGATCCCGAGGCGCTGCTGCCGGCCCTGGTGCCAGCCGTCGCAAGGCCCTGAACCGCGCCGGAAAGGCTCGGGCCCTGATGTCCGAAAGCGGCGAGTCCGGCGCGCCGGCCGGTGCTAGCCTGCGTCCATGGCCTCCCCCGCCCTCCCCGATGTGCAGGTCTGCGAACAGGCGCGACGCAGCCGCGACCCACGCTTCGACGGACTGTTCTTCACCGCCGTGCACAGCACGCGCATCTATTGCCGGCCGGTGTGCCCGGCGCCGTTCGCAACGCGTGTCTCGTACTTCGCCAACGCCGCGGCCGCCGAAGCTGCGGGTTTCCGCCCCTGCCTGCGCTGCCGGCCCGAGCTGTCGCCGCACGACGGCGCGTGGCGACGCGGCGATGCGGCGCTGGCGCGCGCGCTCACGCTGATCGACCAGGGCGCGCTGGCCGACGCGCCGCTGGCGGCCTTGGCCGCGCGGGTCGGCATCGGCGAGCGGCAGCTGCGGCGGCTGTTCGTGGAGCGCCTCGGCGCGCCGCCGGTGGGCGTGCACGGCACGCGTCGGCTGCTGTTCGCCAAGCAGCTGCTGACCGAGACCGCGCTGCCGATCACCGATGTAGCGCTTGCGGCCGGCTTCGGCAGCCTGCGGCGCTTCAACACGACGTTCAAGGACGCCTACCGGATGGCGCCGCGCGACTTGCGCCGGCAGCCCGGCGCGGCGCGCAACACCGGGGCCGATTCGCTGGTGCTGCGCCTCGGCTACCGGCCGCCGTACGACTTCGCGGCGATGCTCGCGTTCCTGCGCGGGCGCGCGCTGCCGGGCGTGGAAGTGGTGGACGCGTCCGGCTATGCGCGCGTGATCGCCGGCAGCAACGGCGGCCCGGACGGCTGGCTGCGCGTCAGCGCCTGGCCGGGCGGCGAACACGCGCTGAAGCTGGAGCTGCACGCGCCGCTGGCTGCACGCCTGCTCGACATCGTGCAACGCCTGCGGCGCATGTTCGACCTCGACGCGGACCCGCAGGCCATCGCAAGCACGCTGTCAGGCGACCCGCACCTGCGACCGCTGCTGCGCGCGCATCCCGGGCTGCGCCTGCCGAGCGGCTGGGACGGGTTCGAGATCGCGGTGCGTGCGGTGCTCGGCCAGCAGGTGAGCGTGGCCGCGGCACGCACGCTCGCCACGCGCATGGCGCGGCAGTTCGGCACCACGCTGGCCACGCCGTTCGCCAGCGGCCTCGAGCACCTGTTCCCGACGCCCGAAGCACTCGCCGATGCCGACCTCGCCGCCATCGGCCTGACCCGCGCGCGCGCCGACACGGTGCGCGGCGTGGCGCGGGCGCTGCTCGACGCCCGTGTGGACTTCCGCCCGGAGCGCACGCTTGCCGATTTCACCGAACGCTGGGTCGCGCTGCCGGGAATCGGCCCGTGGACCGCGCAGTACATCGCCATGCGTGCGCTCGGCCATCCCGATGCGTTCCCGGCCGAAGACCTGGTGCTGCAGAAGGCCGCGGCGCCCGACGACGGCCGGCTCACCGCCAAGGCACTCGGCCTGCGCGCCGAGGCGTGGCGGCCCTGGCGCGCCTACGCCGTCATCCACCTCTGGCGCGACGCGGCGGCAACGGCAACCGCGGCCAAGGTCCAGGTGTCCACTCACGCGCGCCGTCGCGCGCGTCCATCCATCGCAGAGGCTCCGCGCCCATGACACTCGTCTACCAGCACTTCGACACGCCGATCGGCGTGCTCACCCTCGCCGCGGACGACACCGGGCTGCAGCGCATCGACTTCCCGCCGCCCAGGCAGCCGCCGGCCGGTTCCGCATGGCGCGAAGGCAGCAACGCGGTGATCGCGGAGACCCGCAGGCAGCTGGAGGAATACTTCGCTGGCCGCCGGCGCAGCTTCGACCTGCCGCTGTCGCCGCAGGGCACGGAATTCCAGCGCAGCGTGTGGACCGAACTCGCCGCGATCCCCTACGGGCACACCTGGAGCTACCGCGACCTCGCGCAGCGCATCGGCAAGCCCAGCGCGATGCGCGCGGTGGGCGCCGCCAACGGCCGCAATCCGCTGCCGATCGTGCTGCCCTGCCATCGCGTGATCGGCGCCGACGGCTCGCTCACCGGCTTCGGCGGCGGGCTGCCGACCAAGGCGTTCCTGCTTCGGCTGGAAGGTGCCCTGCCACCGGGCGATGACGACCTGTTCGCCGCCGCCGCGCAGGCATCGCCGGCGGCCACGCTGTCGCGCTGAGGCTCAGTCCAGCAGCCGCACCATCGCCCGGCGATAGCGGCCGGCCACCGCGTCGCGGTCGCGGTGGCGGCCTTCGCTCACCAGCGTCACGCCCGCCACTTCGACCTCGCGCACGCAGGGCACGTTGCCGCTGAAGATCCAGCGGTCGGCGACATCCGACGCCGTGGCACCGGCGAAGACCGCGGCCTCGCCGTCCAGCAGCACATGATCGTCGCCAGGCTCGAACCCGGTGGATCTGGCGGCACTTGCCATCACCCCATGCAGCAAGGTCTCGCCGACACTGGTCGAAGCCGCGGACACCGCGATGTTGCGATGGCGCGTATCCAGGCGCTGCCCATATTCAAGCCAGCGCAGCTCCTCCACCGGCGACACCGAGATGTGCGAATCGGAACCGATGCCCCAGCTGCCGCCGGCATCCAGGTAGTCGCGCAGCCGGAACAGGCCGTCGCCGAGATTGGCCTCGGTGGTCGGGCAGATCGCGACCGTGGCGCCGCTGGCGGCAATGCCGGCGAGTTCCGCGTTGTCCAAGTGGGTGGCATGCACAAGCGTCCAGCGCTCATCGACATCGGCGTGGCCGAGCAGCCATTCCACCGGCCGCGCGTCGCGCAGCGCCAGGCAGTCCTGCACCTCGCCGACCTGCTCGGCGACGTGGATGTGGATACGCGCATCGGCCGGCAGCCCGGCCAGCACCTCGCGCATCGCCACCTCGGGCACCGCGCGCAGGCTGTGCAGCGCGCAGCCGATCCGCACGCCGTCGCCTGTGTGCGCGCGCAGGGCGTCGAACAGGCGCAGGTAGCTGTCGACGTCGTGCCCGAAGCGCCTCTGCCGCTCGCCCAGCGCGTGGCCGTCGAAGCCCCCGGTCATGTACAGCACGGGCAGCAGGGTGATGCGGATCCCGGTGTCGCGCGCGGCGGCAAGCAGTGCGTCGGCCATCGCCGTGTGCACCGCGTACGGCCGGCCGTCAGGCTGGTGGTGCACGTAGTGGAACTCGCAGACGCTGCCGTAGCCGGCTTCCAGCATCTCGACGTACAGCTGCGAGGCGACGGCGTGCAGCAGGTCGGGATCGAAGCGCGCGGCCATCCGGTACATGGTTTCGCGCCAGGTCCAGAACGAATCCTCGGGATGCGTCTGGCGCTCGGCCATGCCGGCCATCGCGCGCTGGAAGGCGTGCGAATGCAGGTTGGCGATCGCGGGCACGCGCCAGCCGCCTGCAACCGGCTGGACGAGCGGCGGGAGTGGAGTCGCGGTGGCAGGCATGGCAGCAGGTGTGCGTCGGGAGTGCGCTAGGCTACCGCGTCGCCACCTTGCCGACAGGCCCGCCATGCCTCGCGCTCCTGAACACCGTCCGGATGTCCAACATGCCTGAGCGCTGGGACGGGCTGCTGCACAACGCCACGCTCGCCACGCTGGACGGCGACGCCGGCTACGGCCTGGTGCCTGACGGCGCGCTGGCCTGGCGCGACGGCCGCATCGTCTTCGCTGGGCCGGCCTTGTCGCTGCCCGCCGCGGTGGACACGCTGGCCGAAGACGTCATCGATGCGGGCGGCGACCTGGTCACTCCCGCGCTGGTCGACTGCCACACCCATCTGGTGTTCGCCGGCGACCGCGCCGCGGAGTTCGAGCAGCGGCTGAATGGCGCGAGTTACGAGGACATCGCGCGCGCCGGCGGCGGCATCGTGTCCACGGTGCGCGCCACCCGCGCCGCCGACGAGGACGCGCTCCTTGCCGAGTCGCTGCCGCGCGCCCGTGCCCTGCTGCGCGACGGCGTGGCGACGCTGGAGATCAAGTCCGGCTACGGCCTGGACTTCGCCAATGAACGCAAGATGCTGCGCGTGGCGCGACGCATCGGCGACACGCTCGGCATCGGCGTGCGCACCACCTTCCTCGGCGCGCACGCGCTGCCGCCGGAGTTCGCCGGCAACCCCGACGGCTACATCGACGCTGTGCTCGACTGGCTGCCGCGCCTGCACGCCGAGGGCCTGGTGGATACGGTGGACGCGTTCTGCGAGCGCATCGCGTTCACCGCGGCGCAGACGCGGCGCGTGTTCGAAGCCGCGCGCGCCCTCGGCCTGCCGGTGAAGCTGCACGCCGACCAGCTGAGCGACGGCGACGGTGCGGCGCTGGTGGCGGAGTTCGGTGGCCTGTCGGCCGACCACGTCGAGCACACCTCGCCCGACGGCGTGGCGGCGATGGCCGCTGCCGGCACCGTGGCGGTCCTGCTGCCTGGCGCCTTCCACGTGCTGCGCGAAACCCGGCTGCCGCCCATCGAAGCGTTCCGCGCCGCGCGCGTGGCGATGGCCGTGGCCACCGACTGCAACCCCGGCACCTCGCCACTGCAGTCGCTGCGCCAGGCGATGCAGCTGGCCTGCACGCACTTCAGGCTGTCGCCCGAGGACGCGCTGCGCGGCGCCACGGTCAATGGCGCAAAGGCGCTGGGCCTCGACGACCGCGGCACGCTGCGCGCCGGGCTGCGCGCGGACTTCGTGCGCTGGCGCGTGCGCGAGCCCGCGGCACTCTGTTACTGGCTGGGCGGCGATCTTGCCGCCTCCGTCCACTGCGGCGGCCGCCGCGTCGCCTGATCCTGGAGATCCGAATGAAGCACGTGTTGAACCGCGCCCTGCCCCGCTGCCTGCTCGCCATCGCACTTGCCGCGCCCACGCTGGCGCTGGCCCAGGCCACCGACGCCGCACGCGCGCTTGCGCAGGACGCGGTCATCGTCGACACCCACATCGATGCGCCCGGCATCCTGGTCGACACCTGGGCCGACCTCGGCGTCAGCGCGCCGGACCGCGAGTTCGACTACCCGCGCGCCCGCGCAGGCGGCCTGGACGTCGCCTTCATGTCCATCTACACCTCGCCGCGCGAGGACGACGGCGGCAGCGCCTGGCAGTCGGCCAACGCGCAGATCGACGCCGTGGAGGCGCTGGTGGCGCGGCACCCGGACCGCTTTGCGATCGTCACCTCGCCGCGCGATGTCGAACAGCTGCGCCAGGGCGGCCGCGTGCTGCTGCCGCTGGGCATGGAGAACGGCGCACCGATCGGCGACGACCTCGCACAGGTCGCCTTCTTCCACGACCGCGGCGTGCGCTACATCACCCTCGCGCACAGCGCCAACAACCGCATCAGCGATTCGTCGTACACCATCGAAAAAAAGTGGGACGGCCTGAGCCCGTTCGGCCGCGACGTGGTGGCCGAGATGAACCGCCTCGGCATGATGGTCGACGTCTCGCACCTGTCCGATGCCGCCGTCGCGCAGGCGGTGGCGTTGAGCAGCGTACCGGTGATCGCCAGCCATTCGGCTCTGCGCCACTTCACCCCGGGTTTCGAGCGCAACCTGAGCGACGAACTCGCGCTGGCGATCGCCGCGAAGGGCGGCGTCGTACAGATCCCGTTCGGCATCGCCTTCGTCACCCCGGCAGCGGCGGCGAAGACGCAGGCCTACTTCCGCGCATCCGACGCCTTCAACCGCGCCAACGCCGAACGCGTGGCCGCCGGGCAGCCGCCGGCAGACCGCGCCGCGTTCGAAAAGGACTGGGAGGCCGCCAACCCACCGTTGGAGGCGCCGATCACGGACGTGCTCGACCAGATCGACTACGCGGTGAAACTGCTTGGCGTCGAACACGTCGGCATCGGCTCCGATTTCGACGGGGTCAGCGGCGAGTTGCCCGAGGGCCTGCGCACGGTTGCCGACTACCCCAACCTCATCGCCGGCCTGCAGGCGCGCGGCCATTCGGATGCCGACATCCGCGCGATCCTCGGTGGCAACCTGCTGCGCGTGTGGGCGCAGGTGGAGGCGGGGGCGGCGTCGCGCTGACAGGCGGCCGGCCCGAAACGAAGAAAGCCCCGCGCAGGCGGGGCTTCTCTCGATCGCGCTGACAGGGCGCGTTATTCCTTGGCGACGGTCTTCTTGGCCACGGCCTTCTTGGCCGGCGCCTTGGCAACGGTCTTGCTGGCAGCCTTCTTCGCGACCGGCGCGGCAGCGGTGCCCGCGGCCTTGGTGGTCACCTGGCTACGGGAATTGCCGTAGCTGGAGTTGAAGCGCTTGCCCTTGGCGGTCTTGCGGTCGCCCTTGCCCATGTGATGCTCCTGGAGGTTGTTCGATCCGGCGCGCGCATGCACGCCGCAGGGCGCGAATCCTAGCACGCATGCGGGTTTACGGCGCTGGACCGGTGCTGGCCGCGGCGTGTGTTAGGCGCAGGTTGACGAGGTGGGCCGTTGCCAGCAACAGCCCGCCGGAGACCATTACCGCCGCATGGGCCACACCGTGCGTGTGCAGCGCCGTGAACGCGCCCGCCCAGACCAGTCCCAGCCCCGGCAGCAGCAACGCCCACGCCCGGAACGCGCGATGCCGGCGGTAGCCCAGCGACAACGTGGTGGCACCGAGCAGCGTGGCGAACACCACGAATGCCTGGTCGATGTCCACCCAGCCCACGGCCGTGAAGCCAAGCGCCGGCAACAGCGCCAGTGCGACCGGCAGCAGCGCGCAGTGGATCGCGCACAGGAACGATGCGGCAAAGCCGACGCGGTCTGCGTTGCGGATGGCGGACGGTGAAGCCATGACTTCCGTAAGGGTTGCGTCAGTGATGAAATGTTATAACACTTCCCGCCGCCATCCAAGCCCAGATTGTTCATGTCCCCCCAGCGCTTCCGCCCGACCCCGCTCTGCCTCGCCCTGGCTTTCGCTCTCGGCGGCCTGCCCACCGTGGCCACCGCCGCCCAGGACGATCCCCGGCACGACGAAGAGATCGCCGATCTCAGCGGCATCGTGGTGCGCGCCAACCCCCTGGCCCGCACGGCCGAGGACCTGGCGCGCCCGGTGGCGGTGCTGGCCGGAGAGCAGCTGGACGAGGCCAAGGCCGCCTCGCTGGGCGAAACCGTGTCGCGCCTGCCGGGCGTGCAGTCTTCGTTCTTCGGCGCCGGCGTCGGCCGCCCGGTCATCCGCGGCCTCGAGGGCGCGCGCGTGCAGGTGCTGAGCGATGGCCTGTCGGCCGGCGACGTGTCCACGGTCAGCGCCGACCATGCGGTCAGCATCGAGCCGTTCCTCGCCAACCAGATCGAAGTGCTGAAGGGGCCGGCGACGCTGCTGTACGGCAGCGGCGCCATCGGCGGCGCGGTCAACGTGATCGACGGCCGTATCCCGGAAACGGCCACGTCGTCGCCGCTCGAGGGCCGTGCCGAGCTGCGCGCCGGCAGCGTCAACGACGAGCGCACCGGCATGGTGCGCCTCGACGGCACCTCGGCATCCGGGCGTGTGGTGTTCCATTTCGACGCGCTGCATCGCGAGACCGGCAACTATGACATCCCCGGGTATGCCGAGCGCGCAGACCTGCACCACGACGATCATGACGATCACGACCACCACGAGGAAGACGAGGCCGTCCGTGGCTACCTGCCCAACAGCTTCGTGCGCACCGACAGCGGCGCGCTGGGCGTGTCGTACATCGGCGACGGTGGTTTCCTGGGTATTGGCCACAGCCTGTTCAACACGCGCTATGGGGTGCCGGGCCACAACCATGCAAGCGCGGATGGCGACGGACATGCCCACGAAGAAGCCGACGCGCACGCGGACGCCGACGCCGACGGCGCCGTGCACGTCGTGATGGACCAGCGCCGCAACGAGGTCCGCGGCGGGCTGGACGACATCGGCGCGTTCGAGAGCCTGCGCGTCAAGCTCGCCCACACCGACTACACGCATACCGAGTACGAAGGCGATGCGGTGGGCACGGTGTTCGACAACACCACGCTGGAGGGCCGTGTCGAGCTCGTGCACCGCCCGCTGGGCGGCTGGCAGGGCGCGTTCGGACTGCAGTGGTCGCAACGCGATTTCAGCGCGCTCGGCGACGAGGCCTTCGTGCCCGATTCCAAGGCGCGCGACGGCGGCCTGTTCTGGATCGGCGAGCGCGATTTCGGCGCATTCGGCGTCGAACTCGGCCTGCGCCACGACCGCAACAGGATCGATGTGGCGCCGGCGGACGCGATCGGCCCCTCGCGTGATTTCGACGCCACCAGCGCCTCGCTCGCCATGCGCTGGGACGTCTCGCCGGACCTGCATCTCTCGTTCGGACTGGACAGCGCGCAGCGCACCCCGACCGCCGAGGAACTGTATTCCAGCGGCATGCACGTCGCCACGCAGAGCTTCGAGTTCGGCAACCCCGACCTCGATCCGGAGACCGCGAACCGCGCCGAGATTGGCCTGCACTGGCACCACGGCCCGCTGCGCCTGGGCGCGTCGCTGTTCCAGGTGCGCTATGACGATTTCATCTACCTGGCCGACACAGGCCTGGAAGACGACGGCCTCGCGCTGCGCGCCTGGCACCAGGGCGACGCGCGCTTCCACGGCGGCGAAGTCGAGGCGCAGTGGGATTTCGCCGAGGGCGACCACGGCGCATGGAGCCTGCGGACGTTCGCCGACGTGGTGCGCGGACGCCTCGACGGTGGCGCCAGCCACATGTTCAACGCCAGCATCGCGCACGGCGACCACGCCCACGAATACACCGCCGAACTGGTGCCCGAAGGCAACCTGCCGCGCATCGCGCCGCGCCGCCTCGGCAGCGAACTGCGCTGGCAGGGCGCGCAGTGGCGGGCATCGCTGGGCGCGGTGCGTTACGCGCGCCAGGACCACGTTGCGCAGTTCGAGACCACGTCGCCCGGTTACACGCTGGTGCATGCCAGCGTCGCCTGGCACCGCGACGGCGCCAACGGCAACGCGATGGAACTCTTCGTCGACGGCCGCAACCTGCTGAACGAAGAAGCACGCGTGCATACCTCGGTGCTCAAGGACCTCGCGCCGCTGGCCGGCCGCGGCGTGACCGCGGGCGTGCGCGTGTTCTTCTAGGCGGTCACGGCCGGCAACGGCCAGCGCGGGAGCGCGCCGTCAGGCCTCGCCCGCCGCGTCACCGCTGGCCAGGCACTGCGCACAGGTGCCATGCACTTCCAGCGTCTGCGCGCGCGGCCGGAAGCCGAGCGCCAGCGCGCGATCGCGCAGTGCGCCGACCACCTGCAGGTCTTCGAGCTCGATCGCGGCGTGGCAGCTGTCGCAGATCAGGAACGGCACCGAGTGCTGCGCCGTGCTGGGATGGTGGCAGGCCACGAACGCGTTCACCGACTGCAGCTTGTGGATGAAGCCGTTGGCGAGCAGGAAATCCAGCGCGCGGTAAACGGTGGGCGGCGCGGCGGCACCCGGGCCCTTGCCGTCGCGCACGCGATCAAGCAGGTCGTAGGCCTTGATGGGCTGCCCGGCCTCGGCGATCAGGCCAAGCACGTGGGCGCGGATCGGCGTCAGGCGCAGGCCGCGCTCACGGCACGCATCTTCGACCGCGGCCACGAAGGCCTTGCCGTCGTGGACGTGGTGCGTGGGATGCGTACAGGCGTGAACGTGCTCGGACATGACCCCATGATGGTGGCCATGGCGCACCGACTCAAGCCGGCGCACCGAGAACGCGCTTTCAGCCGGTGCGTGCGATGGCGGCGTCGATGCGCTTCAGCGCTTCGTCGCGCCCCGCCAGGTACACGGTGTGCGCGATGTCCGGGCTCACCTGCGTGCCGGTGATCGCCACGCGCATCGGCTGCGCCACCTTGCCCATGCCGATGCCGAGCGCCTCGGCCACCGCCTGCAGCGCGCCATGGATCGCCTCGGCGCTCCACTCCGGTAGCGCGTCGAAGCGCGCGCGCGCCTCGGCCAGCGGCATGCCGGCGGCTGCGGTCAGGTGCTTGGCCACGGCCGCGGCATCGTATTCCGTCAGCGGCTGGTACCAGACGGCGGCGCGCTCGGCCATGTCCTTGAGCGTCTGCACGCGGTCGCGCAGCGCCAGCACCACGTCGGCCGGCACGGGCCCGGCCGCGAGGTCGTAACCCGCGGCCTGCAGGTGCCACTCGAGATGTTTCGCGATGTCCGCCGGCGCATCGCTCTTCAGGTACTGCTGGTTGAGCCAGCCGAGCTTGGCCATGTCCAGGCGCGCGGCCTTGGCGTTGACGTCCTTGAGGTCGAACAGCGCCTTCAGCTCGTCGATGGAGAAGATCTCCTGGTCGCCGTGCGACCAGCCCAGGCGCGCCAGGTAGTTGAGCAGTGCGTGCGGCAGGTAGCCGGCGTCGCGGTACTGCATGACGTCGGCCGCGCCGGTGCGCTTGGAAAGCTTGGCGCCCTGTTCGTCGAGGATCATCGGCAGGTGCGAGAACGCCGGCACCTCGGCACCCAGCGCGCGGTAGATGTTGATCTGGCGCGGCGTGTTGTTGACATGGTCGTCGCCGCGCACCACGTCGCTGATGCGCATGTCGAGGTCGTCGACGACCACCGCGAAGTTGTAGGTCGGGTAGCCGTCGGGGCGGAAGATCACCAGGTCGTCGAGTTCGGTGTTGCTGATCTCGATGCGGCCCTTGACCTTGTCCTCCCACGCGACCACGCCATCCAGCGGGTTCTTCAGGCGGATGACGCGGTTGGGATCGTCGCGGTACGGCGCGCCCTGCTCGCGGTAGGCGCCGTTGTAGCGCGGCTTCTCGCCCTTGGCCATCGCGGCTTCGCGCATCGCGTCGAGCTCGTCCTTCGACTCGTAGGCGTAATAGGCCTGCCCGGCCGCGACCAGTTGCTCGGCCACTTCGCGGTACCGGTCGACGCGCGCGGTCTGGTAGATCGGGCCCTCGTCGTAATCGAGGCCCAGCCATTCCATCGCCTCGAGGATCGCGTCGATCGCGCCCTGGGTGCTGCGCTCGCGGTCGGTGTCCTCGATGCGCAGGACGAACTGGCCGCCGCGGCGACGCGCCTCCAGCCAGCAGTACAGGGCGGTGCGGGCGCCGCCGATGTGCAGGTAGCCGGTGGGGCTGGGGGCGAAGCGGGTGCGGACGGTCATGGCGTTTGCAGTGATCCAGGAGAACGTGGATTTTAGCCTCGTAGGCCGCCGACGCGCCGTGCCATGGCCGGCGTCGCGATGTCTCACCCTACAATCCTCCGCATGGCCACCCTCTTCGTCTCCGACCTGCACCTCGATCCGGCGCGCCCGGACATTACCCGCCTGTTCGGCGGGTTCCTCGACGGAGAAGTCCGCAGCGCCGACGCCCTTTACATCCTCGGCGACCTGTTCGAAGCCTGGGTGGGCGATGACGACCCGTCGGAGACCGGCGCGTTCGTGGCCGAGCGCCTCGCCGCGCTCGCCGCGTCGGGCGTGCCGGTGCATTTCATGCACGGCAACCGCGATTTTCTGCTGGGCACCGCCTACGCGCGCCGTGCCGGCATGCACCTGCTGGACGACCCGACCGTCATCGACCTGCACGGACGGCGCGCGCTCCTGATGCACGGCGACACCCTGTGCACCGAAGACCTCGCCTACCAGCAGTTCCGCGCCCAGACCCGCGACCCGGCGTGGCAGGCGCAGTTCCTGGCGCAGCCGCTGTCCGTCAGACTCGCCTTCGCCCACCAGGCACGCGCCGCAAGCCAGGCGCGCCAGGGCGAACTGCGCGACGCCGGCACCATGGAAACGATCACCGACGTTGCGCCCGAAGCCGTCGCCGCCGCGTTCGGCGGGCATGGCGTGGACCTCCTGATCCACGGCCACACGCACCGCCCGGCGGTGCACGCGCTGGAGCTCGAAGACCGCGCCTGCACCCGCGTGGTGCTCGGCGACTGGTACGAGCAGGGATCGGTGCTGCGCGTGGACGCCGATGCCATGCGCCTGGACAGCCTGCAGGCCTGACCACACCACCGCCAGCGATCAGCCGGAAATCTGGACCAGCGCCGCCAACTCGTCCTCGCTGAAACCCGCCGCACTGCGCGCATCGACGTTGAACGGCCCGTGCAGCACCGCGCGCGCGTACTCGACCAGCAATTCGCGGAAACGCGGCTCCGGATCGATGCCGTCGCGCTCGCAGCACCAGCGGAACCACCGGCTTCCTGCGGCCACGTGCGCGATCTCCTCGCGCAGGATCACCTCCAGGATGTCGGCCGTCGCATGGTCGCCCAGCGCGCGCAGCTTCACGATCATCCCAGGCGTCACGTCCAGCCCGCGCGCCTCGAGCACCCGCGGCACCAGCGCCATGCGCGCCAGCACGTCGTGCGCAGTCTTCTCGGCCATCTCCCACAGCCCGTTGTGCGCGCCGAAATCGCCGTAGTCGAAGCCCATCGCCTGCAGGCGCGTGCGCAGCATCGTGAAGTGCCGCGCCTCGTCGTCGGCCACCATCACCCAGTCGGCGTAGTACTGCGCCGGCATGCCGCGGAAGCGGTAGACCGCATCCCAACCGAGGTCGATGGCGTTGAACTCGATGTGCGCGATCGCGTGGATGAACGCCGCACGCCCCTCATCGCTGCCGAAGCCCCTGCGCGGCAACTCGCGCGGGTGCACCAGGTGCGGGCGCGGCGGGCGGCCGGGCATCGCGATGGGCCGTGGCGCTGGCGCGTCGGCATCGATCACGAGTCCACCGCGCCGGAACGCATCGGCCGCCACATGCGTCGCCGCCACCTTGTCATCCGGGGAGGCCGCGGCGAGGCAGGCGCGCGCGGCATCGATCAGCGAGGCGGCCACGCTCAGGTGCCGACGCGGCGCTTCTTCTTCGCCTCGTCGGAGCGCAGCTGGCGCAGGCGCTCGAAATAGCCCGGCTCGATGCCGGTGACGTACTCGCCGCTGAAGCACGAACTGTCGAATTTCTTGCCGGGGAACTTGTGCCCGGCCACCGCGACCTCGAGGTCGGCGAGGTCCTGGTAGACCAGCCAGTCGCAGCCCAGCAATTCCTCGATCTCCTTCTCGCTGCGGCCATTCGCCACCAGCTCCTCGACCGACGGCATGTCGATGCCGTAGATGTTCGGATAGCGCACCGGCGGCGCCGCGGAGGCCAGGTAGACCTTGCGCGCGCCGGCATCGCGCGCCATCTGCACGATCTGCCTGGACGTGGTGCCGCGCACGATGGAATCGTCCACCAGCAGCACCACGCGGTTGCGGAACTCGAGCGGGATGGGATTGAGCTTGCGGCGCACGGATTTCGCCCGCTCCACCTGCCCCGGCATGATGAAGGTGCGGCCCACGTAGCGGTTCTTGATGAAGCCCTCGCGGTACTTCACGTTGAGCACGTTGGCGAGCTCGAGCGCGGAATCGCGCGAGGTGTCGGGGATCGGGATCACCACGTCGATGTCGTGGTCGGGCCGCTCGCGCAGGATCTTCTCGCCCAGCGTCACGCCCATGCGCATGCGCGCCTTGTGCACCGAGATGTTCTCGATCATCGAATCCGGGCGCGCGAAGTACACGTACTCGAAGATGCACGGCGCGTGCTCGGCCGGCTCCGCGCACTGCCGCGCATGCAGCTCGCCGCGCGCGGTGATCACGATGCCCTCGCCCGGCGCCACGTCGCGCAGGTGCTCGAAGCCGAGGATGTCGAGCGCCACGGATTCCGAGGCCACGCAGTACTCGGTGCCTTCCGCGGTCTCCCGCTTGCCGAGCACCAGCGGGCGGATGCCGTTGCGGTCGCGGAACGCCACCAGGCCCAGCCCGAGCACCACCGCCACCACGGAAAACCCGCCCTTCGCACGGCGCATCACGCCTTCCACGGCGTCGAACGCCGTCTCCGGCGACAGCGCGCGGCTGCGGTCGAGCTCATGCGCGAACACGTTGAGCAGGACCTCGGAATCGGACTGGGTGTTGACGTTGCGCCGGTCGGTCTCGAACACCTCGCGGCGCAGCGCGTCGGTGTTGACCAGGTTGCCGTTGTGCGCCAGCGCGATGCCGAACGGCGAATTGACGTAGAACGGCTGCGCCTCGTCGCTGCCCTCCGAGCCCGCGGTCGGGTAGCGGCAGTGGCCGATGCCCACGCGGCCATCCAGCAGCGCCATGGCGCGCGCATCGAAGACATCGCGCACCAGGCCGTTGCCCTTGTGCACGCGCAGCTGGGTGCCCACCGCGGTGGCAATGCCCGCGGCGTCCTGGCCGCGGTGCTGGAGCACGGTCAGGCCGTCATACAGCGCGGGTGCGACTTCAGTGGTGCCAACGATGCCGACGATGCCGCACATGGGGTCCTGCCAAGGTCTGGAATGGAGCGATGGAAAGGATCAGCCGAAGGGTCGACCGCAGGGCTCAGGGATGCGCGCGCACCAGGCCGTCGATGCCCTGCGAAGACTTGATCCGCGCCTTGAGCTGGTCCGCTTCGGCGCGGGTGAGCACCGGACCGGCCTTGACGCGCGTGAGTGCGCCCTTGTCGGTCTGCACGGTGTCGGTGAATGCACCGATGCCGGCAGCCCGAAGGCGGTCACGCAGCGCCTGCGCATCCGCGGCGTTGCCGAACGCGCCGAGCTGCACGGCGAAACCGGTGCCGGCGGCGGCGGGTGGCGTGGCGGCGGGCGCGGGCACCGCGGAAACTGTGGAGGGCGTGCTGGCCGCCGGCTTCGCCGGTGCCGGAGCCGTGGCGACTGGCCGGGCCGCGGGCGTGGCGGACGGGCGCGCGTCGAGCGCGACCACCTGCGCCTGCGCACGCGAACCGATGCCGCCGGCGGTGATGCGCGCCGATTCGGCGTCCGCGCGCGAGGCGTAGGGACCGATGCGCACGCGCCAGGCGTCGCGACCGTTGACCGTGGTTTCCTCCACGTAGCCCGGCAGGCTGGCCTTGCGCAGGCGATCGACGACCGCGCCGGCGTCGGCGCGCGTGGCGTAGGCGCCGAAGCTCACCACGTAGTCGCCACCGGCAGTGGCGGCCGGCAGGCGCTGCGCGGGCGCGGCGGCGACGGGCTTTGGCGCATCCACGGGCTTCGCTGCTGCGACTGCAGGGGTTACAGCTGGCGCGGGAGCCACAGCCGCGGCTGGCGCTGCGGCAGCGAGCGCGGGCGCGGGATCGGGCGGCAGCGGCGTAGCCACCACGCCGTCTTCCTCGACCAGCGGCTGCGCGCTGGACAGGTCGGCGGCGTCGTCGGAGCGTGCGCCCGCGGGCGTCGGCGCAGTGGCGGTGTCGACCGTCGCCAGGCTGCCGTCATCGGCGAGCAGGCCTGCGCTGCTGGTGGCATTGGGCACCACCAGCGGCAGGTCGCGCGTTTCGTACTGGCCGCCGGGCGCCGACGGCACCTGCAGCGACAGGTCGGACACGCCGCTGTCCGGGGCCGGGCCCTGGACAAGCATCGGCAGGAAGATCACCGCAAGCGCGATCAGCACCGCGGCGCCGATCAGGCGCTGTTTCAGTCCGGAATCCATATGCGCTCGAAGCGACAAGGGGGCGTGCGAATTATACGCCGCCACCCGCGCGGGCTTCTGAACCCGTGCCCGCCAGCCATGCCAGCGCGGCCGCGGCGACATGGAACGAGCCGAAGGCCAGCACGCGATCGCCGGGGGAGGCATGGGCGATTGCGGCGGACAATGCGGCGGCGACATCGGCATGGTGCGTGCCGTCGATGGCCGCGGTGCCGACAAGGCGCGCGGCGAGCGCATCCGCATCGCCACCGCGAGGGCCTGCCTCGGCAAGTCCGGCGAGGTACCAGGCATCGACCTGCGACGCCAGCGCATCCACCACCCCGGCGGCGTCCTTGTCGACGAGCGCGCCATATACCGCGTGCGTGCGCCCACCCTGCCCGGCCTGCGTGCGCAGCCAGTCGTCCAGCGCGCGCGCCGCCTGCGGGTTGTGGCCCACGTCCACCAGCACCGTCACGCCGCCGCGTCCGAACCGCTGCAGCCGCCCGGGAATATCGGCCGCTGCGACGCCGCGTGCCCAGGCGTCATCGTCGATGTCCACGTCCAGCGCGCGCAGTGCCGCGATCGCGGTCGCGGCATTGCGCAGCTGTGTCGGCGCCGCCAGCCGCGGCATCGGCAGCGCGAGCTCGAAGCCGGGCTCGCGCCACCACCAGCCCGGGCTGCCGTCGTCGTGCAGGCCGAAGCGGAAGTCGCTGCCGCCGCGGATCGCCGAGGCGCCGATGGCGTAGGCATGGCCGAGCACACTGGACGGCGGATCGTCCTCGCCCAGCACCAGGGGCTTCCATGCGCGGGCGATGCCGGCCTTCTCGCGCCCGATCGCCTCGCGGTCGGCGCCCAGCCAATCCTGGTGGTCGAGATCGACGGTGGTGACCACGGCCACGTCGGGGTCGACGATATTGACCGCGTCGAGCCGGCCACCCAGGCCGACCTCGAGCACCGCGAGGTCCAGGCCGGCGCGCTCGAACAGCCACAGCGCCGCCAGGGTGCCGTACTCGAAATAGGTCAGCGTGGTGTCGTGGCGCGCGGCCTCGACCGCCTCGAACGCCCGCACCAGCGCGGCATCGCCGGCATCGGCACCGTCGATGCGCACGCGTTCGTTGTAGGCGAGCAGGTGCGGCGACGTGTAGGCGCCGACGCGCAGGCCGCTGGCGCGCGCGATGGCCTCGATGAACGCCACCGTGGAGCCCTTGCCGTTGCTGCCGGCGACGGTGACGACGTGCGTGGCCGGACGCCCCAGCTGCATATGTGCCGCGACCGCGCGCACGCGGTCCAGTCCCATGTCGACGGCCTGCGGGTGCTGGCCCTCGATATACCGGAGCCAGTCACCCAGGCTGCGCGTAGTGGTCATCGCGGGGTGCTCAGAGGGCGCGGTGCACCGCTTCGCCGAACAGCAGCGTGTGATGCGCGCAGTCGTTCAGGCGCACCACGTCGAGATGCTCGACGTCCGGGCCTTCGAGGAGGTTGAGCGTGGCCGGCGCCTGGCGGAACGTCCACAGCCGGAACAGCGGCAGGCCGAGCACGCGGCACAGCAGCACGCGGTTCACCGCGTCGTGCGACACCACCAGCAGCGTGTCCTCCGGGCCGAGGCCCTCGCAGGCATTCGCCAGCGCCGGCCAGGCGCGCGCAAGCACCTGCTTGAGCGACTCGCCGCCCGGCATCTGCACCTTGTCGGGGGTGTCACGCCAGGCAGCGAGGCGTTCGGGATCGGACTCGCGGATCTCGCTTGCCAGCTTGCCTTCCCAGCTGCCGTGGGCGATTTCCATCAGGTCGTTGTCGACCTCCAGCATGTCCGCGCGCGCGTCGCCGAGCGCGAGGCGCGCGGTGTCGTAGGCGCGCCCGAGCGGCGACGCCACGGCGCGCGCGATGCGCACGTCGTGCAGGCGCTCGCCCAGGCGCAGCGCCTGCTTGGCGCCGGCATCGGACAGCGGGATGTCTTCCTGGCCCTGGTAGCGGCCTTCCCGGTTCCAGGTGGTTTCGCCGTGGCGGGCGAGCAGGATCCTCACGGCTTGGGCGTCAGGCCGAGCTCCGCCAGCACGCGCGGCGCGGGATAGACCTCCTGCATCACCCAGCGCATGTAGCGCTGGTCCACCGAGATCATCCGCGTCATCACCGGATCGAACACCCAGTTGGACGCCACCGACTCCCAGTTGCCGTCGAACGCCAAACCCACCAGCTGGCCGCGTGCATCCAGCACCGGCGACCCGGAGTTGCCACCGGTGATGTCGAGGTCGGAGAGGAAATTCACCGGGACGGTCTTCAGGCGACGGTCGGCCAAGCCGCCATAGCGCTTCTCCGCGATCGCCTCGAGCAGCGCGGGGGGCGCGTCGAAGGGCTCCTCGCCGGTCGCCTTGGCGGCCACTTCTTCCAGCTTCGTGAAGGGCTGCTGCGGCGTGCCGTCAAGCTTGGTGTATGGCTTGACGTTGCCGAACGTGATGCGCAGCGAGGAGTTGGCATCGGGATAGACAAACTCGCCCTTGCTGGCCTTGTAGTCGGCGATCGCCTGCAGGAACACCGGGCGCGCCTGCAGGGCGTCGCCGGCCTGCGTCTTGCGCTCCGCCTCGAGCGCGAGCAGCGTGGGCATGACCGCCACCGCGTAGCGGATCGCGGGATCCTTGCTGCGCTCGAAGGTCTTGCGATCGGCCTTCAGCCAGGTCATGCGCGCATCGGCATTGGTCAGCTCGCTGCGGTTGACACGGTCCAGCGTGCGCGTGATCGCCTTGGCGTCGGTGCCGCCCAGCCAGGTATCGAGCGCCTCGACGTGCTGGTCGGCCGGCAGCTTCACGTATGCGTCCAGCCAGTACTGCTGCAAAGCACGATCCATGCTGGTCACGTAGCGGCGATCCATCTGCCGGATGGCGCCCTCCAGCGTCGGCAGGTCACGCTCCTGGTAGCCCTGCTCGCGCTCGGCGTCGGGCTTCTCGCGCTCGATCGCCAGGCGGTAGCTGCGGATCGCCGCCGACAGCAGGCCGGTGCCGTTGAACTGGCCGAACACCAGGTCGCGCTCGCGCGTGGCATTGCTTGCGGCCTCGAGCTCGAGCAGGCGCGCGTGGGCGTCGATGGCCGGCTTGCCGGCCTCGCCCTGTGCGGCGGCCCATGCCAGTACCCCGGCCTCGGCCGCCTGCTTGGTGGCCAGCGCGCCGGTGCGCTCGAAGCCGGCCAGCTGGCCGTCGTAATTCTTGTAGACGTTTTCCCAGCCGCGCATGGTGCTGGCGTACTTCACCTCGATGTCCGGGTCCGACTCGCCGGCCTTGGCCACCAGCGCCTGCAGCGCCTTGTAGTGGCGGCTGATGGTCGGGTACGTCCAGTCCTGCGTGGCCTGGAACTCGCTGGCCAGCGCATAGCGCGCGGTGCGGCCCGGGTAGCCGGCCACCATCACGAAATCACCCGCGCCCAGCGGCTTGTCCGCGAACTTCAGCCAGCGCTTGGGCTGGAACGGCACGTTGTCCTCGGCGTAGGCCGCCGGCTTGCCGTCCTTGCCGACGTAGGCGCGATAGAACGCGAAGTCGCCGGTGTGGCGCGGCCACATCCAGTTGTCGATCTCGCCGCCGTAGGCGCCGATGCTGCCCTGCGGCGCGTACACCAGGCGCACGTCGCGGATCTCGAGGTTCTTGAACAGGCGGTAGGTATTGCCGCCGGCAAAGCTGTAGAGGCGGCAGCGGTAGCCGGCGTCGGCTTCGCAGGCGGCGACCAGCGACTTTTCAATCGCATCCAGCGCCCTGGTGCGGCCGATGGCGTCCGGCGCGGCGGCCACGGCAGCCTGGACGCGGTCGGTGACGTCCTCGATCGCCTCCAGCGCGTAGATGCGCGAGGTCGGGCCCGCGCTCAGCTCGTCACCGAGGGCGGCGGCGTAGAAGCCGTCGCGCATCAGGTTGTTCTCGGGCGTCGAGTTGAGCTGGATCGCGCCGTAGGCACAGTGGTGGTTGGTGGCGACCAGGCCCTGCGGGGAAACGAAGCTCGCGGTGCAGCCGCCCAGCGAGACCACCGCGCCCAGCGGGTCACCGGTCAGGTCGGCGAGCTGGTTGGCATTGAGCTTCAGCCCGGCCTTCTTCAGCGGTCCGGCGATCTCCGGCAGTTGCTGCGGCACCCACATGCCCTCGCCCGAATGCACGGGGAAGGCGACGGCGGCCGTGGCGGCTGCGGCGGCCGCCGCGAGGAAGGTCTTGCGCATGGATGGATCCCGGATAGCCAGTGAAGGGGGGAGTTTAGCCTCCCCCGCGGCAGCCTGGACCCTGCCGGTTGGCCCGGTTGCCCGCGCCGGGTCGATGGCGGCCCGGCCGGCCCGCTCAGTCCGCCTGGTCGAGTGGAAGCCCCATCTCGCGCAACAGCTGCGGCGCCGGGTAGACGCGCGCCATCAGCCAGCGCATGTAGCGCGCATCCACGTGGATCGCGCGCTTGTAGCGTGGATCGAACATCCAGCTGGCGCTGACCGCCTCCCAGTTGCTGTCGAAGTTCAGGCCGATCAGGCGGCCCTTGGCGTCCATCACCGGCGACCCCGAGTTGCCGCCCGTGGTGTCGAGGTTGGTCAGGAAATTGACGGTCTGCGTGCCCAGCACCGGATCGACGGTGGCGCCGAAGTCACGCCGTGTGATGGCGGCCAGCAGCGGCGCGGGCGCGTCGAACGGCGCCTCGCCGGTGTGCTTCTCGACGATGCCGTCCACGGTGGTGAGCGGCGTGTAGTGCACCGCGTCGCGCGGTGCCAGGGCGCTGACCCGGCCGTAGCTCACGCGCAGCGTGGAGTTGGCGTCCGGGTACAGCGCCCTGCCCTGCGCCGCGGCATGGCCGGCCAGCGCACGCATGTACGCCGGGCGCAGGCGCAGCAGCTCGCCCTCGCGCGCCTTGGCTTCGTCTTCCAGACGCAGCTCGGCCGTGAGCAGCGTCGCCGCGGCCCGCATCAGCGCATCGGTCGATGCCTGCACCTCGGCCGGCGGCGCCGCCAGCAGCTGCAGGCGCACGGCTTCGGCACCGAGCGTGGTGCCTGTGTACAGCGCGTCGAGGGCCTTCGCCGCGGCGGCATCGTTGCCACCGAACACCGTATCCACCTCGACAATGCGCTGGTCAGCCGGCAGCGCGTGATAGCGCGCCAGCAAGGTGGCCAGGATGGCGCGCTCCACCGCCGGGTCGTAGCGCCGCTGCGCCTGCTTCAACGCGGCCTCGACCAGCGCTTCGTCGCGCTGCTGGTAACCGCTCTCGCGCTCCGGGTCGGGCTTGCCGCGCTCCAGTGCCAGGCGTTGCAGCTGCAGCGCGGACTTCAGCAGCTGGGTCTGGCTGCGCAGCATGCCGAACAGCTGGTCGCGCTCGCGGGTGGCGCGCGCCTGCGCGATGACCTGCATGGCCGCTTCGATGTCGTCGCGGCTGGACTTGGCATCCGGCTGCTGCGCCAGCCAACCGAGTACCGCCGCCTCCTCCGCGCGCCGCACCGCGACGGCGTCGCTGCGCTGCAGGCCGTCGAGTTCACCCTGCGCGCGCTTCAGCGTGTTCTTGATGCCGGCAACATGCGCGGCGTAGCGTACGGTGGCCTCGGCGTTGCCCGCGCTGGCGCGTTCGATGGTCTCCAGCAGGGCCGCGTTGAGCGCGACCCGCGAAGGAAGCTGCCACTCCACCTGGTCGGCGAACTCGGCGGCGGTGCGGTGGCGGAACGTCCGACCCGGGTAGCCGGCGAGCATGGCGAAATCGCCCTCGGCGATCGGATCGGTGGACACCTCCAGCCACGCGGCCGGCGTGTACGGCACGTTGTCCACCGCGTACGGCGCGGGCTTGCCGTCCCGGCCGACATAGGCGCGGTAGAAGGCGAAATCACCGCTGTGGCGCGGCCACATGAAGTTGTCGATCTCGTCGCCGTAGCTGCCGATCGCGTCCGGCGGTGCATACGCAAGGCGGATGTCCTTCAGTTCCAGCTGGCGCACCAGGTGGAACTCGCTGCCGTTGTACATGTTGGCCACGCTGCAGCGGTAGCCGGGCTCGGCCTCGCACTCGGCGACAACGGCCTTGCTGGCGGCGTCGATGGCATCGTAGTACGCGCGTCCGCGCAGGCCGCTGGCCGCGCCCAGGATCCGCTCGGTGACCGGCTCGAAGCGGTCGGTCACCAGCACCCGCGCGCCCGGGCCGGCGGACACCTCGTCGGCGGGCGTCGCGGCATTGAAGCCGTTGACGATCAGGTTGTTCTCCGGCGTCGAATTCAGCTGGATGGCGCCGTGCGCGCAATGGTGGTTGGTGACCACCAGGCCGCGCGGCGAAACGAAGCTCGCGGTGCAGCCGCCCAGCGACACCACCGCGCTCATCGGATGCTTGCCGAGGTCGGCGAGGTCCCGTGGATCGCCCTTGAAGCCGGCGGCCTCCATCTGCGCGGCCACCTGCGGCAGCTGCGACGGCATCCACATGCCTTCGTCGGCCAGGGCGGCGGCGGGAAACAGGGCGGCGGCAAGTGCGACGGGCAGCAGGCGCAGGATCACGGGCATTCCTCGGAGCAGGCATAAAGCCCGCGACCTTAGGCGCTGGCACCCGCGGTGGCAAATCCCGCACACGCGTCGCTGCATGTGCCGGCGGTACAATCGCGCTTTCGATCGCACGCCACAGGCCCGACATGTCGCAGACCGCACCCGCCGTCATCCCCACCACCATGAAGGCGCTGGTCAAGCGCGAAGCCGGCAAGGGCATCTGGATGGACGAGGTGCCCGTGCCCGTCCCGGGCGCGAACGAGGTGCTGATCAAGCTCGAGAAGACCGCGATCTGCGGCACCGACCTGCACATCTACCTGTGGGACGAGTGGAGCCAGCGCACCATCAAGCCCGGCCTGGTGATCGGCCACGAGTTCGTCGGCCGCATCGTGCAGATCGGTCCGGGCGTGGGCGGCTACACCCTCGGCCAGCGGGTGTCGGCCGAGGGCCACATCGTCTGTGGACACTGCCGCAACTGCCGGGCCGGAAAGCAGCACCTGTGCCCGAACACCGTCGGCATCGGCGTGACCCGCGACGGCGCGTTCGCCGAATACATCGTCATGCCGGCCACCAACCTGTGGCCGATCCCCGACCAGGTGCCCAGCGAACTCGCTGCGTTCTTCGACCCCTACGGCAACGCCGCGCACTGCGCGCTCGAGTTCGACGTGGTCGGCGAGGACGTGCTGATCACCGGCGCCGGCCCGATCGGGGTCATGGCGGCCGGCATCTGCAAGCACATCGGCGCGCGCAACGTGGTGGTCACCGACGTCAACGACTACCGCCTGAAGCTCGCCGCCGACATGGGCGCCACGCGCGTCGTGAACGTGGCCCAGCAGTCGCTCAAGGAGGTCATGGCCGACCTGCACCTCGAAGGCTTCGACGTAGGCCTGGAAATGAGTGGCAATCCACGTGCTTTCAACGACATGCTCGACTGCATGTACCACGGCGGCAAGGTCGCCCTGCTCGGCATCCTGCCGCAGGGCGCGGGCATCGACTGGGACCGCATCATCTTCAAGGGGCTCACCGTGCAGGGCATCTACGGCCGGAAGATGTACGAGACCTGGTACAAGATGACGCAGCTCGTGCTGTCGGGGTTCCCGCTGCACAAGGTGCTCAGCCACCAGCTGCCGGTCGACGAGTTCCAGAAGGGCTTCGACCTGATGGAATCGGGCAAGTCGGGCAAGGTCGTACTGAGCTGGTAACCGGCATTGTGTCGCGCGAGACAGGCGGCACTGCCGCGCCAGCGCGACCTGCATCCCCAACATCGAGGAGTGTCCCGTGTCACTCACCGCACGCTACAGCGAAACCCTGGCCGAGATCCGCGAGCAGGGCCTGTTCAAGGCCGAGCGCATCATCACAAGCCCGCAGTCGGCCGAGATCGAACTCGAAGACGGCCGCACTGTGCTGAACTTCTGCGCCAACAACTACCTGGGCCTGGCCGACCACCCGGACATCATCGCCGTGGCCAAGGATGCGCTCGACACGCACGGCTTCGGCATGGCCTCGGTGCGCTTCATCTGCGGCACGCAGGACCTGCACAAGCGGCTCGAGAAGACGATCGCGGACTTCTTCGGCAAGGAGGACACGATCCTCTATGCAGCCTGCTTCGACGCCAATGGCGGTCTGTTCGAGCCGCTGCTGGGCGAGGAGGACGCGGTCATCTCCGATGCGCTCAACCACGCCTCGATCATCGACGGCGTGCGCCTGTGCAAGGCGAAGCGCTACCGCTTCGCCAACTGCGACATGGGCGATCTTGAAACCCAGCTGAAGCAGGCCCGCGCCGATGGCGCGCGCACCATCATGATCACCACCGACGGTGTGTTCTCGATGGACGGCTTCATCGCGCCGCTCGACCAGATCACCGCACTGGCGGCGAAGTACGACGCACTGGTGCACATCGACGAGTGCCATGCGACCGGCTTCCTGGGTGCGACCGGCCGCGGCTCCGCCGAGGTCAAGGGCGTGCTGGACCGGATCGACATCATCACCGGCACGCTGGGCAAGGCGATGGGCGGCGCTCTGGGTGGCTTCACCACCGCGAAGGCCGAAGTGGTGGAGATGCTGCGCCAGCGCTCGCGGCCCTACCTGTTCTCCAACTCGCTGCCGCCGCACGTGGTCGCGGCCGGCACCAAGGCGTTCGACATGCTGGCAGCGGCCGGCGACCTGCGCGAACGCCTGGTCGACAACACGTGCTACTTCCGCGAAAAGATGATCGCCGCGGGTTTCGACGTGCGGCCGGGGACGCACCCGATCAGCCCGGTGATGCTGTACGACGCCAAGCTTGCGCAACGCTTCGCCGAGCGGCTGCTGGAGGAAGGCATCTACGCGATCGGCTTTTTCTTCCCGGTGGTGCCCAAGGACCAGGCGCGCATCCGCACGCAGATCTCCGCGGCGCACACGCGCGAGCACCTTGATCGTGCAATCGACGCGTTCACCCGCATCGGGCGCGAGCTTGGCGTTCTGAAGACCTGAACGCCGCCGCGGGCGACGCCCGCGATCAGTCGGGGGTAGCGCTGCCTTCGGCCGCTTCGGGCGGAGGCGGTTCGACCACGGGAGCCGCCGCGCCACCGCGCGCAACGCGCACGCCACGCGACTTCATCCAGGCGTCGAACTCATCGGCGGTCATGCGCTTGCCGTTCTGGTTCATGTCGAACCGCCACGGCGTGTTGTCGAATTCGGTCTTCGGCTTGTACGCGCCGGGATCATCGGGGTTGGCGACGCTGGGCGCGGGCACCGCGATGGCCACGTTCCGGCAGCCCTCGATGCGCTGGCGGAGCAGCACTTCCTCGACTGTCTGCGATTCGTCGTAGGCATAGGACAGCACGCCGCTGTTGCCTCCGAGGAGATAGGACGGCGCGACCAGTTCCTGCGCGAGCGGCGCGAGTACGGTGATGCGCGACGTGGACGGGTTCGACGCCGCCAGGCTGGCGCAATCGATCGCCGCATGGGCCATCCCGGGGACGGCCAGGCCGGCCACCAACAACATTGCTGCACGCTTCATGTGGGCTTTCCTCCTGCTGCGACGCGAAGTGTAGCAGTCCCTGAAAGCACGAAGCCCGGCACTGGGCCGGGCTTCGTGGGACTACTGGTGCCGACGTCCTCAGTTCTGGACGTTCAGCTCCGTGCGGCGGTTGCGCGCGCGGCCTTCCGGATTGTCCGAACCGTCATCGTTGGTGTTCGGCGCGATCGGGCGGCTCTCGCCGTAACCGTTCGGGCCCACCATGCGGCCGGAGTCGATGCCGTTGCTGGTCAGGTAGTCATAGACCGTGGTGGCACGACGCTCGGACAGCGACTGGTTGTACGCGTCGGTGCCCTTCGAGTCGGTGTGGCCAGCCACTTCGACCTTCAGCTGCGGGTAACGCTTCAGGATCTCGATCGCCTCGTTGAGGATCGCCACCGCGTCAGGACGCAGGGTCGCCTTGTCGAAGTCGAAGTTGACGCCCTTCAGGTCGATCGACACGGGCACCGGGCAGCCGTCCGGACCGATGGTCTGGCCAGCCTGCGAACCGGGGCACTTGTCGTCGCAATCGTTCACGCCGTCGCCGTCGCTGTCCATGTCGGCGCAGCTCGGGGCCACCGGGGCCGGGGCGACCGGCGCGGTCGGCTCCGGGCCGAGCGGGATCACGACGCCGACCGAGGCCAGCACGTCGCCGAACCAGCTCTCGTCCGGTGCGGCAACGCTGGTGTCGTCGAAGTCTGCACGGTAGGCAAGCTCGGTACGGATACCGACGCGGCCCAGGTCGCCCTGCAGGCCCACGCCGACCTTGGCGGCGAAGTTGCCGTCTTCACGCTGACCGGGGGAATTCGGGTTCGGGAAGTTGTTGTACTCTTCCTCGGAGCGCTGGTAACCGACGCCAAACAGCGCGTAGGGGTTCCAGCTGCGCCCCTCGGTGATGAAGTGGCGACGGGCATCGAGCGACACGCCGTACTGGCTCCAGTTGAGGTTCTGGTTGGCGTCATTGTTGGGGTTCTGGTAGTTCAGCTCGCCGTCCAGAGACCAGTCCGGGCTGATGAACTTGCCGAGGCCCAAGGTGCCGAACGGCGCATTGCGCGTTCCGCGGTCGTTGTCCTGCAGGTTGAAGCCTGCGCTACCGGTGATGTACCAGCGATCGTCGAAATCCTGCGCGACCGCAGCCTGCGACACAGCGAGACCGGCCAGCAGGGCGGTGCTCAACAACTTAATCTTCATATACGTACTCCTAGTCAGGAACGAAATCGGGGCGGCGGGACTACTGGGGGGATCGACCACTCGGGCACCCTGTCGCCTGCCAGTGGCGCCGCCGATAGTACACATTCAGGTGAATGTTAACAATTAATTAAAGCAACGCCCGGGATGTACCCGGGCGTCGGTATACCTATTCAGGGACGACTCAGTTCTGGACGTTCAGCTCCGTGCGGCGGTTGCGCGCGCGGCCTTCCGGATTGTCCGAACCGTCATCGTTGGTGTTCGGCGCGATCGGGCGGCTCTCGCCGTAACCGTTCGGGCCCACCATGCGGCCGGAGTCGATGCCGTTGCTGGTCAGGTAGTCATAGACCGTGGTGGCACGACGCTCGGACAGCGACTGGTTGTACGCGTCGGTGCCCTTCGAGTCGGTGTGGCCAGCCACTTCGACCTTCAGCTGCGGGTAACGCTTCAGGATCTCGATCGCCTCGTTGAGGATCGCCACCGCGTCAGGACGCAGGGTCGCCTTGTCGAAGTCGAAGTTGACGCCCTTCAGGTCGATCGACACGGGCACCGGGCAGCCGTCCGGACCGATGGTCTGGCCAGCCTGCGAACCGGGGCACTTGTCGTCGCAATCGTTCACGCCGTCGCCGTCGCTGTCCATGTCGGCGCAGCTCGGGGCCACCGGGGCCGGGGCGACCGGCGCGGTCGGCTCCGGGCCGAGCGGGATCACGACGCCGACCGAGGCCAGCACGTCGCCGAACCAG
>NZ_JACJFT010000011.1:0-581 GCF_014164605.1 Luteimonas sp. MC1782 | reverse complement strand
GGCGTTAGGCCCCTATGAAAGCACTGCTGTTACTTTTGGTGATCTGCGTCCAATCAACCATGGCCTGCTCGAATGCCACGTCCATTTCTGGGAATGAGCGGCTAGAACTAGGCGGAATCACTCTCGGGCAGAGCGAGTCCTCTGTTGTCGCTGCGCTGGGAAAACCCCAGCACAGAAAAGAGGAAGGCGGATTTCTGCCCATAACATTGGCTTACCAAGATCTCTGGGTTTACCTTGACGATCACGGTGTGGGTGGCGTTCTTAGCACCAGCAAGAGCTTTTGTACTGCTGCAAAGATCTGTCCAGGCATGACGTACGCGCAGGTCAAACAGAAATACGGTCCTTCCGATGCCTATGAGCGAGATGGTGCAACGTTTAGAGACTATCTGTGGGACGACGGTTGTTGGCTTCGGCTAACGTTTCAGGCTGACACTATTTCTTCTGTTGAGATCATGTGTTCGCCGTGACGGGGCCTAACAATGCGTTCAAGCCGAAGCCGCTTCGTTACGCGAAGCACATGGCAGGTACAGCTTGCCATGTGCTTCGCTCCACTACGCGTCTCGGCTTAACTTAGGTGTTAG
>NZ_JACJFT010000010.1:0-1250 GCF_014164605.1 Luteimonas sp. MC1782 | reverse complement strand
CGGTAGTTCCTTCGCTTCAGTGGACACCCTGACCTAACGATCAGGAGTGTCTTTATGCCTACGCCAGGCCCCCGAACAACCTATCGCTACACAGACCACTTCAAGGCCACCGCAGTACGCCTGAGTGAGCTTCCCGGCGTCTCCGTCGCCGATGTTGCCGAGTCGCTTTACATCCACCCTTTCATGTTGTCTCGTTGGCGCAAGTTGGCCCGCGAGGGAGTGATCGTGACCAAGGGTACGGAGCTGGACAAGACAGTAGCCGCAGAGCTCAAGGCGCTGCGGGAAGTGAAGCGGAAGTACGAAAGGCTGCAGGTCGAGCATGACCTTTTAAAAAAAGCCATCGCGTTCACTTCGGCTCGAAAGCCGAGGTCTTCGCCTTCATCGCGCACCACCAGGAAGCCTGTCCGGTGAGAACGATGTGCCGGCTCTACGGCGTCAGCGCCTCCGGCTTCTACGCGTGGCAGCAGCGACCGCCGAGCCAGCGTGCTCACGACGACGCAGCGTTGATCGATCGGATTCGCACCGTCCATGCGCAGAGCCGCGAGACCTATGGCAGTCCGCGTGTGCATGCAGCCCTTCAGCAGTCGGGCGAACCAGTTGGCCGGCGTCGGGTCGAGCGATTGATGCGGGAAACAGGCGTCCGGGCCTGCTCGTCGAGGCAGTATCGCCAGAGACCGGGGCTTGCCCGGTTCCTCGGCAGCGTCGAGAGTCGTGCGCATGCGGTGGACGTCAGCGCCATCGACAAGGTCTGGGTGGCCGACGTGACGTATCTCAAAGTGCGCGGCGAGTGGCGCTACCTGGCCACCGTCATGGATCGCCACTCGCGACGGCTGCTCGGATGGGCGTTGGGCAAGGATCGAACAACGACACTGACGCGCCGTGCGCTGGCTGCCGCGTTGCGCACGCGCAAGCCTGCAGACGGCACCGTGTTCCACAGCGATCGCGGCATCGAGTTCATTGCCGGCGACTTCAAGCGCCAGGTGCAGCGCGCCGGCCTCGCCCAATCGGTCAACCGCCCCAAGCGCATGAACGATAACGCGCACATGGAGTCCTGGAACAAGTCGATGAAGTCCGACATGTATCACCGACAGACCTTCGCCAGCGACCAGGACCTGCACGCGGCCATCCGCGGCTACGTCGACTTCTACAACCACCAGCGCCTACACTCGGCGCTGGGTTACACCGCACCCGCCGACTACGAGCGCAGATGCGCCTAACCAACGGGTGTCCACTTTATCGAAGGAAGTCCC